>JAKAFP010000003.1 GCA_021825925.1 Chloroflexota bacterium | reverse complement strand
TTGCACATCCACTTTGTATGCGCTAAACTATTCGTTGCTTTTACCATCACAAATCACCTTTCCCTTGCTATGTTAGTGGCTTGAACAATCACTATTCTAGCTAGACTGGTGATTTGTGGTTTAACCTCGGGTCACCACCCGCATAGCGGGTGGTTGCTTGTTTCGTTCGCTTCGCTCTCTCAACAGGCTAAAGCCCATTAATGCGAATTAACCGGCTCGTGTCGGTAATTTTGAATGGTGTCATGTTGGAGAAATTGGCTGTCGAACACGCTCATGACGTGGATGCAATGGCTGATAGTTTGATGAACAACCTCTCAGGTACTGTTCAACGCAACATCCTTTCCCACGAAGCTGCTCACGTGGACCAGAACTTGAAAATGGAAATTGGCCGCCGCATCAATTTGCCGCAAGCTGTCTAAGATTTTCCAATGGGCTGACGAGCACCCTCCGATTAGGCAGGGTGCTTTTTTTTACCCAACAAATCAACTTCAAACACAATCCCACCTTTATAATAGAATTATTCACTAATACGGTGGAGACGCTTATGACCTTAGTCAAAACAACAAACGAAATTGATCAAGTTGTTTATCAACTCAAACATGAATCAGTAGCTCTGACAGGCAAAAAGAAGAACCAACCGGTGATCGTGTATCGCCACAAACACTGGCATCTCATTTCGCTAGGGTTCCTTGTTAATGAAAAGATGCATTCCAAACGGGGAATTTCCAATATCAATTTCATGTCATCCTCACGTGCCCGGAAATATATCACTGAAGAATTGAATTTCTGCAAAATTGTCCCTTTCACACAGGTTCTTCCCCACTTTGAAGATGAACTCGCTGCCAAAGTGCTGCCTTCCGCAGAAGATTATCGTTCGCTTTTACAACAAGAGTGGGTGGTTATCGCCGGGGGCTTCACCACAGACACGCTGCAAGAATCTTCCATTAAAAAGAATAATAATGAAAATCTAATTTCACAACTTAATGAAATCATCAAGAAGGGTCCCATGGGGCTTTTTCTTCATTTTGAGAAATACTTTACTGCTTTCATTCAAGACTGACAGACAATAAGTTGGGGTTGAATTTTTAACGGCTAATATGATAATATTTATCCAATATTGGTATTTTCATAAAGGATAAAAATGCAAAAGATCTCACCCATGTTGTGGTTTGACACTCAGGCCGAACAAGCCGCCAATCTTTATACTTCCCTATTTAAAAATTCAAAATTTAATCATGTCGCCCGCTACCCCGAGAATTCACCCGGCCAGGCTGGCGCCGTCATGACCGTCAGTTTTGAGCTCGACGGCCAGGAGTTCACCGCCCTCAACGGCGGTCCCATCTTCAAATTTACTGAAGCCGTATCTTTCGTGGTCCACTGCCAGGACCAGGCCGAAGTGGATAAACTTTGGTTTGGATTGATCGCTGACGGCGGAGAGGAATCGCAGTGCGGCTGGTTGAAAGACAAATTCGGCGTCTCATGGCAGATCGTGCCCGATGCACTCATGCAGCTCATGAGCAGTCCTGACAAGGAAAAATCCGACCGCGTCTACCAGGCCATGTTAAAAATGAAAAAGCTCGATATTGAGGGATTGCAAAAAGCCTACGCCGGGGTATAAATATCGGTGAGGAGACCTCACCGATGGAAATGAACATTCTCAAGCTCAAGGGTGCGAACATGGATATTGACCTGGCCACCCCTGCTGCTGATATCGCCTGGCAGCAGGACGCCTGCCCTTGGAACGAGGCCGATGCCACCGACACTCACAGGTGCGCGATCAAGAATATCTCCATCTGCCCGCATTTTCGCGGCGTGGAATATCTCGACACCCTTCTATGCAGTTATCCCGCTCCACAGCAGCCGGCAAATAGAGACTTCTGATCACTCTTCCACGGCAATGGCTGGAAGGACAGCCTGTTTTTCTTTATTCGGTAATATGATCATGGCCATTGCCGCTGAGAAAACCATGGCGATGCTGGCCATCAAGAACGCTTCCTTCATCCCGTTGACAAATGCCTGACGGGAGGTTTTTACCACCAGGTCCGCCAATTCCGGCGCCAGCCCCTGGGCAGCCACCATGGCGCTTTGCACACTACCGCTGATGGTCGCCATCACCCCCCCCGTCAGATCGGATTGCCCCGCCAGTACACTCACATCCGCGCGATAAATGCTGTTCATCAATGCGCCTAAAATAGCCACCCCCAGCGCACCGCCCAACTGGCGGGTGGTGTCATTCATGGCTGAACCGATGCCCGCCCGGTTGGGAGGCAGCGAATTCATGATCGAGGAAGTCGCCGGGCTCATGGTGAAACCAATGCCGCAGCCGTTAAGGAACAATACCAGCAAAACGATCCAGTAACTGATGTGCAGCCCGGCCGTCTGTGAGAATACAAAGGCCGAAAGCCCTGAGAGGATCAACCCAATGCTCATGGTGATCTTGGTGCCCAATTTACGGTTCACCCTTACCGACAGCATGGTGGAGCTGAACACAAACGGCGTCATGGGCAGCATACAAAGTGCGGCTTTGATCGGTGTGAACCCTTCAATGGATTGAAAATACTGGCTGTACAGATACATGCAGCCCATCATGGCAAACGCGCTGATGGTCAAGGACACGTTGGCGCCGGTGAAATTCTTGTTTTTAAAGAACTCCAGCGGCAGCATCGGGTTGGGAGAGTGTTTTTCCCACAGGATAAAGCCGGTGATAAAGACCACCGCAATGGCAGCCGAGATCCACACCATCGGTGCGGACCAGCCCCTTTCGCCCACCAGGATCATGGCATACACCAGCGAGACCACACCAACGAATGAGAAAGTCACACCCGGGAAATCTGGTTTGGGAGTGCGAACGTCTTTTGATTCAGGCACATACAGTACACACCCAAGGATGCCGATGACCACCACCGGGAGATTGAGATAAAACACCGAAGACCAATGGAAGGCGGAAATGAGCAGACCTCCGATGATCGGACCGATGCCCGCCCCGATGGAAAAGATGCTTGACCAGATGGCGATCGCTTTGGCCCGTTGTTTGCCTTCGCGGTAAACATCAATCAAAATGGAGAGCGTGGACGGCATGATCATTGCGCCAGCCAGCCCCAACAGGGCGCGGAAGGCAATCAGCATGATCGTGGAAACCGATAAAGCCGCTCCTAGCGAACCGATTCCAAACAGAGCCAGGCCAATGATCAAAAGGCGTTTGCGCCCATAACGATCGCCAAGCGCACCCGTGGTGATCAACAGGGAGGCAAAGATCAGGGTATAGGCATCCATCACCCACTGCAGTTCGGCCGTGGTCGCCTTGAAATCGGCCGCAATGGATGGCAGCGCCAGGTTCAGCACGGTGGCGTCAATCGAAATAATAAAAAGGGATATGCACATGACTGCCAGTACCAGCCAACGGCTTTGATGCTTTGATGTTGATTCCATGGGTCTCTACTCCAATGAGTTGGATTATTCTTTCGTCAAATTTTGGTGGATGCGCTCGAGATATTGGTTCAATTGGTCTTGCTCTTCAGCGCTAAAACCGGCGAACGCGACTTCATCCATTTTTTGTGTCTGTTGGACTGCTTGAGATAATTTAATTCTGCCGGCCTCCGTTAAAAAGATGCGCGAACAGCGGCAGTCAGTTGCATCCGTGCGGCGCTCGATCAACCCGGCATGCTGCATGCGTGTCAACAGGTTCGTCAGGGTCGCCGGGGTCAGCTCCAGTTTCTCGGCCAATTCGGACTGGGTGCGGCCTTCATGTTTCCCCAATTCAAACAACACGGGGGGCTGTCCGCGGAACAGGCCGATCTCGCCGAAATCACGAAAAGCCTGGTTGTGATGCGCCCGGCTGACCAGAAACAATCGGTATCCAAGTTTGCTTTTATCAGTCATCGTTAGCCTTAAATTAGTTAGCTTGCTAATTATAGGGGCTTGGATGTAATTGTCAAGATTGGACGATTGTTTGCTACAATTCATTTATTCAGACGTATATACCGGTGGGAAAATAAACACCACAGAAAGCGTAAACAAATGAGACAGCCCATTTTAAGATTTGACATGCGTTTTGTAAACGCCTACCTGCTTCAGGCTGGTGATGGCTTCATCCTGGTGGATACCGGCATCGGCGATGTGTGGACCAAACTGGAAAGTGAATTATTATCCCGCGGCGCGCTGCCTGAACGGTTGAAACTGGTCATCCTCACCCACGGAGACATGGATCACGCTGGCAACTGCAAAAAGCTGCAGCAAAAGTACGGCATCAGCGTCGCCATGCATCAGGGTGACCTTGATATGGTCACCACCGGCGCCCCCAGGCACCGCAGCGCCAACACATTTGCCGGCAAACTCATGACCTGGATGTCTTCAAGAATGAAAGACACCTCAGGCTGCTTTGAACCCAACCTTTATCTCGAAGACGGACAAAGTTTGAAAGAATTCGATCTGGATGCCACCATCCTCCACACCCCCGGCCATACCAGCGGATCCATTTCCATTTTGACTCCCGCAGGCGACCTGATCGTTGGAGATACCCTTTCTAACCGCAGGACTCCCAAAACCGCGGACCTCTTTGAAGATGAATCGGCTTTGAAAGCCAGCCTAAAAAAACTGCAAGGCTTGGATGCCAAAACCATCTATCCAGGCCACGGTAAACCTTTCCCATTTGAAGTTTTTACTTCCATAACCAAAGCAATGTAATTTCTTCCGGTGGTTTTATGGATTACATAATGGATCTACGCAAACTTGTCGGTCACCGGCCATTGATTATGGTGGGAGCCACCATGCTTCTATTAAACCAAGAGAATGAATTATTGATGATGAAGCGTACCGACAATCTTTGTTGGGGAGTTCCAGGTGGGTCTATCGAATTAGGAGAAACCTTTGAAGAATGTGTTAAACGCGAAACGCTTGAAGAAACGGGGGTCGTAGTTGAAACAATGGAGTTGGTTGGCGTTTACTCTGGTGAAGCATTGCACTACATCTATCCAAACGGAGATGAAGTCTATATGTTTTCTACAGTTTACAAGTCAACGATTGAACATCCGAGTATTGAGCTCAACCTTTCTGAACATAGCGACTTTGGTTTTTTTAAACTCGATCAACTCCCCGAAAAGATAAGCCCTCCCATCATTCCCATCCTTCATGATTTTATTTTATCTTCCAAGGAACTCCATCATGCCTGAAATTGCACTGCAAACATGCCACCTGACCAAGAAATACGGAACCCTCACTGCTGTCTCGGATCTTAATCTCGAGGTCTACGCCGGAGAAGTGTTTGGTTTTCTTGGCCCCAATGGCGCCGGCAAGACTACTTCCATTAATATGCTCTGCGGTCTGCTCAAGCCCAACAGCGGCGAGGTCCTCATCAACGGCAGCGTACTGGATCATCGCTCGGATATCCAGCAGCGCGTGGGGGTCTGCCCTCAATCCATCATCCTGTGGAGTTCGCTGACCTGCATCGAACAGCTTGTGTTCATCGGCGAGATGTACAATATCCCCGCCAGGATCGCCCGCTCCCGCGGCGAACATCTGCTGGAAGTCATGCAATTAACTGAAAAACGCAACCAACTCGCCAAGACCCTTTCAGGCGGCATGCAGCGCCGACTCAACCTGATCATGGCCCTGGTGCACGAACCTAAGATCCTCGTTTTGGATGAACCAGAAGCCGGTCTGGACCCCCAAAGCCGGGTCCTGGTACGCGAATTCATCAAATCGCTGGCGCGCAAGAAAACCGTCATCCTCACCACCCATAACATGGACGAAGCCGATCGTGTGGCGGACCGTATTGCCATCATTGACCACGGCCAATTGCTGGCCCTTGGCACCCCTGACGAGCTCAAAGCTCAGGTCGGAACCGGTGATGTGCTTGAGTTCACCATGATCGAGCTGGCCATGGCAGACCGCTATCTTACCCTTCTGAAACCGATCTGCACTGATATCACCATCAACGGCGATGAGCTGACCCTTCGCAGCCGCGGAATAGTTGAACTACTCCCCCGCATTCTCGAGATCCTGCAGGTCAACGGTCTGCACCCTGGAGACCTACGCTTGAGGCAGAATTCACTCGAAGACGTGTTCATCACCCTCACCGGCCGGAGGTTGCGCGAATGAGACTGATCCGTGTTTTTCTTAAAAGCATGCGTGAACAGCTGCGCAGTTATTGGTTGCTGATCCTTTCAATCAGCATTGCGCCTGTTTTTGTCTTGCTCTACTGGATGATCACCGGCGGCGGTTCGACCACCTACCGTGTATTGGTCATCAATCACGACGAGCAGGCCGCCACCTCTGTCAGTGCTGCCGTGATCGAAAAAATCCAGCAGCTCAGATACGCCAATGATCAGCCGATCCTCAAAGTAACTTTGATCGAAGATCAATCCGCGGCAGAAACCAAATTGCGCAACCGTGAAGCGACTGCATTGTTGGTATTTCCGGATAATTTTTCCTCCACTCTGCTTTCCGCCGAATCCGGGCGGAAGGTCGAACCGGTCAAATTGACTGTCATTGGCGACCTGACAAATCCGTATTACCCGCTGGTTTCGATCATGGCGGTTTCCGCCGTGGATGAGTATGTCAAGGAAATGATCGGTCAAACCTCGCCGGTCGTACTCAACGAAATTCCACTCGGCGGGTCAGGCGCCCGTACCGAATTTGAAATGTATGTGCCGGCACTGCTCATCCTGGCCGTGGTCATGCTCATCTTCCAGGTTGCCATGACCATCACCCGCGAAGTCGAAAACGGCACCCTGCGCCGCCTGCAAATGACCAAAATGACCGCTTTTGACCTGCTCGGTGGCATCAGTCTGACTCAGGTGTTGATCGGTGTCGTCTGTGTGTTGTTTACCTTTCTCACCGCCAGCTTGTTGGGATTCAGCAGCCAGGGATCTTTGTGGGTGGCCATTTTAATTGGGGCAGTCACCAGTTTTTCCATCGTGGGCATCGGTCTGATGATCGCCTGCCTGGCACGCACGGTCAGCGAGGCCTTCATTTATTCCAACTTTCCGCTCATCTTTTTGATGTTCTTTACCGGCGCGGTTTTTCCCATCCCGCCCATGCCCATATTTACCGTAGCCGGTCGCACCATCGGCATGTTTGATTTTCTGCCCCCCACCCATGCCATTGTCGCCCTGAACAAGGTCCTCACCCTGGGCGCAGGCTTGAAGGATGTCGCTTACGAATTGTGCATGCTGCTGATCCTTTCCGCACTCTATTTTGGGATCGGCGTGTGGTTGTTCAATAAACTTAGGCTTAAACGCGCATAACGATCGGATCTGTTTTTTCAAACGAAAAGAGGTGGAAATGAAAAAGACCGTCTTTATTACCGGCGCATCCAGCGGTATTGGGTTACACACCGCCCTGTATTTCTTCGAGCAGGGCTGGAACGTGATCGCCAGCATGCGCAGCCCTGAAAAACGCCAGACCCTGCTGCACGAAAAGGGTCTGCCCGATCTGGTTCACTTGGATGTGACCGATACCACATCCATCCGGGCCGCAATAAAATACGCAGTGGACAAATATCAAAAAATTGACGTGCTGGTGAACAACGCCGGTTACGCGGTCTACGGTCCCTTTGAGGCCTCCACCCCTGAGCAGATAAAAAAGCAATTTGAAACCAATGTATTTGGCCTGATGGAAATGACCCGCGCCATGCTGCCGCTCTTCCGAGCTCAACAGGAAGGCCTGATCATCAACGTTACCTCCATGGGCGGACGTCTCGGATTTCCGCTTTACTCCATCTACAACAGCACCAAATGGGCGGTCGAAGGCTATTCTGAAGCGCTTCAATATGAAATAAAATCCCACAACATCCGTGTGAAAACCATCGAGCCCGGTGTGATTAAAACCGACTTTTACGACCGTTCGCTGGATCGCAGTGAAAAAGTGGTCGAGAACGACCCCTACGCCGATATTTTGCAGCGCGCCCAAAAATCACTGGGCGAGGGCGGCATGGCCTCAGGATCTGAGCCTGTGGTGGTGGCAAAGGCCATCTTCCGCGCCGCCACGGATGGCACCCGCCGGCTGCGCTACCCCGTCGGTTCAGATGCCCAGCTGGTGAATTTCCTCCGTTCGATCCTGCCCGCCCAATGGCTCTATTGGATTCTCGAGAAATTCACCCTCGGTTAAAATAGACTGTAATGAATATTGGCGATCTCAAAAAATCCTTCAACCACGCCATTCAACCGGATCCGCTCCAGCCGATCTTGGAGTGCAGTCAGGCATGGGGCTATTTTAAGGACCTTTTACCCTTGGTTCCTGAAGGCAGCGAAAACGAGGAGTTTGGTTTCAGCTTCAGCCTCGCCACCATCAATGATGGAAAAAAATCACAAATTGATCCTAATTTGTTCCAGGTGTATTTTGGACGTCTTATTGATGCAGAGAAAGGGAGCGACTGGAGCACCGCCGAGATCAATTTCTATTATCGCTACGAAATGACGGATAATTTACGGAAGTTATTGAACGCCCTGCCCGCTGATAATATAGAAACGGCATACTTATTTTCTGAGGGGCTTCCAGCCATTTCAAATAAAAGGGCGAAAGTGCTCAACTTTGCAGACCGCCAAACCGGGATCTGGGCTGAAATCAAACCGCTAAAACCAACCCTTGCCAGTTACCATTTTTGGGTCTGGTAGACCACAACCTATCAAGAACAGGATAATTTCATGCCCACTGTCGCCTCAACCCGAACAAAAAGTGACCGCAGCCTCATCATCCTTGCATGGATCGTGACAGCCCTGGTCAGTGCCCTGCCTGACATCCTTTTTTCAGAGATCACAGGCTCTGTGCCGGCCTGGATGGTTTTTGCCAAGTTGGGGATTCTGGCCGGTATGGGTTTTGCCGCCCTGCGTTTCAAACCCTTCAGGCCGCTGTTGAACTTTTTCACGGTCATGATCGCCTTGTTTGCCTTGTTGGAACTGCGTCCGCATTTCAATTTCAATCTGCCCTTTTTACAGAACCTGTTCGGAGCCAGCGTCTTCGATAAGCGCATGCAGGCTGAACAAACCGGCAAGCTGGTGGTGGCCGTGGGCATGATCTTGATCCTGTTTGCCCTGGGATACAAACGCAAGGATTTCTTTTTGGCGCGTGGGAACCTCAAAGCGCCGATCACCCCGGTACAAGTGTTGGGGTTCCCCAAATCCGAACCGTGGACAAAGTTTGGCCTACTCTGGTCGTTGTGCATCGCCGCCGGGTTGGGCGTGGTGCTCTATCTGGGAATGAAACCCTCAGCCAGCCTGTTCGTGAAAATGCTGCCCATCCTGCCTTCCATCATTTTCTATGCCGCCCTGAACGCCTTCAATGAGGAAATGATCTTCCGCGCGCCCATGCTGGCCACACTTGGGCCTGTCACCGGCAGCCTGAACGCCCTTTGGATGGCTGCTTACTTTTTTGGCATCTCGCATTACTTCGGCGTTCCCAGCGGCATTCCGGGTGCACTGGCTTCCATCTTCATGGGTTGGATCTTGAGCAAGGCCATGCTCGAAACCCGCGGCCTCTTCTGGTCGTGGTGGATCCACCTGCTCAGCGACATTGTCATCTTTTCCTTTTTAACGATGGGGTTGTTGCAATAGAGCGGTCCAACCATGTGGATTGATAACGCAACTCGCCCTCCTGAACCCTCCAGCCCTGCCATGGAGCGTTACCTGCAAAGCATGAGAATTGGCTACATCGCATGGCATGATGGCATCGGCTACGACCTCGACGCTCTCAAGGAATTTTCCCCTGCAGAATTACGTTACATAGAAAACTTGCACATCTCCCGCAAGGATGCCGATTGGCGCGACACAGAAGCTCTGGCCGCCCTGCGCACCCCCGCCACCCTCCAGGCTTTGAAAGACTCCCTCGACAGCCCCAACTATGACTGCCGGCTTTTTGCCGTGCGCTACCTGAAAGAAATGAACATCCTCGATCAGGTGGACCAGGTGGTGACTTCCACCCTGCCGCTCACCAAAATCGGAGAAGGCATGTCGCTAGCTCTTGCCCTTGCCAGGGATTATCCCTCCGAGGCGATTAAACACAGCGTGCTCTGGTGCTGCCTGAACGGCAATGAAAGCATCCGCGTCCATTGCGCTGCCATGGCGTTGCATCTTTACCGCCTGACTGACACTGATTTTGATCCCAGACAGAAGATCGTCTTTGAATTCCACGAGCCCGATCGCGCGAAAAGGATCAAACCCTTCCTCCGCCTTTGTCAGATGATAAACATAAACCCTGAAATCTTCTTATAGTCATTGTTTTTACTAAAAACCTAAACTCTAATCACTCATTACTAGTTACGATTCACGATTCACGAATCACTATTCACAGCTCTTTTGAACCTTTTCACATGCTCTGCTACATACTTGATGACACAGGTTGAGGCAGACCATGATAACCAACACACTGACACAACAAAGGAAATGGACCATCGCAATGGCTGAACCCTGCAACGAAGAAACCCTGGCTAAAAGGCTGGCCGCCGGGGACGAAACCGCGCTTCACGAGTTGTATGCGGAATATGGGAAGCGGCTCTTTGCGTACGCCCTGCGCCTCACCAATGACCAGGCCAAAGCCGAAGACGTGGTGCAGGATGTGCTGGTCGTGGTTTGGCGCACCGCCGGCCGCTATCGCGGTGAAGGACTCTTCATCGCCTGGCTGTTGGGCATCGTCCATCACACGGCCATGAACGCCATCCGGCACAGCTCCATCCCCATCTCGGATGAAATGGAAGAATCCCTGCCCTCCAACACACTCCCTCCCGAAAAACAAACCCAGCGCAATCTGCAAGGTGAATGGGTGCGTCAGGGGCTGGAATCGCTCGACCCCGACCACCGTGCGGTGCTTGAACTGGTTTTTTACCAGGGGTTAAGCCTTGAAGAAATCTCACGGGTTTGCCAGGTTCCGCTCGGGACGGTAAAAAGCAGGTTGGCTTATGCCAGGCAGCATCTCAAGGGCATCTTGATCAGACAAAACGCGGAGGAATGGCGATGAAAGAACATACTGAGTTTGAAGAACTGCTGCCTTTCTACGCTGCCGGTGGGTGCACTCCCCTGCAGAAACGCGAAATGGATGAGCATTTGAGGGACTGTCTGGAGTGTCAATCCGAGCTGGCCATGTGGCGGGCTGTTTCCAATGAGATCGAAACCTCCAACGCAACCATCGCCCTCCCTGTTGGTATCCCGGCGCAGGCGCTAAGCAAAATCCACACGCCCAATCCCCTGGCCGCTGCGTTGCGTCAATCCTGGCAGCTTGTCAAAGCCCAGGCCTACCTGATCCAATCCGAACTGTGGCCTGTCTCCGCCATGGTGATGTTGATCGGCGTGTTGGTGGCCGTGGTTGCTAAAAGGGATATGGTGGTCTACCTGCTTTCTCCCATGATGGCAGCCTCCACCCTGGCCATGCTTTACGGTCCTGATCACGATCCGGCCAATGAACTGACCCGCTCCACCGCCACTTCCCCCTGGAAGATCCTGTTGGCGCGCATGAGCATCATGTCTTGCTACAACCTGTTGTTGGGTCTGATCGCTTCACTTGGGCTGCTGCTCTTTGTCAAACCTGATATGCTGGGCTCCATCATTCTCGGCTGGGTCGGGCCACTGGCCTTTCTCTCTTCGTTGGCACTGCTGCTTTCCGTCTGGTGCGGAACCGGCGTCGCCATTGGCGTGACTTACGGCCTGTGGCTGGCTCAATACATCTCCTTTAAAACCA
Organism: Chloroflexota bacterium; assembly: GCA_021825925.1. Taxonomy (GTDB): domain Bacteria; phylum Chloroflexota; class Anaerolineae; order Anaerolineales; family Anaerolineaceae; genus UBA6107. The sequence continues at coordinate 479,486 of JAKAFP010000003.1, read as the reverse complement.
TCAGCATCTGGATGCCTTCACCCGTTTGGAGCAATTTCCTGTCAGCTTACAAAAACTTCTGGCATGAACCGCTGCTCCTGGTTGGACTGGCTTTCTTGTTAGCATTGGCCGCCTTGTGGTCAGCCAACCGTCCTGTAATGCACCTTTCTTCATCCATTCAATGACTAAAGTGAGACCTTCGGGTCTTTGGAGGAACCATGTCTCAATTTTTTGGCGTCTTGCGCCACGAATTCAAAATGGCCGTCAAACGGCCGGGCATGTGGGTTGCTTATGGCCTGCTTTACATTTTTTACGGCTTTTCCGTGATCCAGTTTGACTCATCCAAAAGTATCTCCAACATTACGATATCTGAAATGTTGAATACGGCAGGTGAAACCATGTTCATCCTCAACATGGGTATGGTGCTGCTCGGCGGAATTTTGTCGGCCGACCGCATGACACGCGACTTTCGCCTTGGAGTGCGTGAACTGCAGCAAAGCTCGCCGCTAAAGTTATCCACCTATATCCTGGCAAAATACTTCGCTGTTCTGTCAGCGGTTATTACCCCCATGTTTATCTATATCCTGGTCCTGGCCTTGATCGTGGTCGTTGTCGGAGCCCCCATCCTTTTTGCAGGAATTATCCTGGTGGCATTTGCCGCCATTGCTCTCCCTGCCTATGCCTTTGTCGTCGCTTTTTCGCTGGCCTGTCCAATGTTCATACCGGTGCGTGTCTATCAGGTGCTTTTTATTGGATATTGGTTTTGGGGGAACTACCTCAACCCGAGTGCCTTTCCAACCATCAGCGGAACATTGCTGGTTCCAAGCGGAAAATATGTTTTGTTCGGCTTTTTTGGCGGAATGTCATCCATGGTCACAAATATCATCCCTTTATCCCAGGCGCGCCTGGAAGCGGTTCTCAATTTGCTGCTGCTTTTCGGTATTGTCGTGTTGGTGTTGGTCGCCACCAGGTTTATCTTGCGCCGCAAGGTGCAGCGTTCTTGAGGTTGATTCTTAAACCGCGTTGCTGGTCTTTAAATTACAGTTAAGGGCTTTTTGCCCTGGAGGAACTATGTCTCAATTTTTTGGCGTCATGCGCCACGAATTCAAAATGGCCGTCAAACGGCCGGGCATGTGGATCGCATACGCCGTACTTTACGTTTTCTATTCCATCACAGTTTTTGCCCCATCAGAAGTGGGCGAAGGGCTGCCCGCCACAGTGACCGAAATGTGGCAGCATGCCGCCATGATCGTGTTCTATACCAACATGTTCATGGTTTTGCTGGGCGGCATCCTGGCTGCGGACCGTCTGCAGCGGGATTATCGTTTGGGTGTGCGTGAGCTGCAGCGCAGTTCACCCATCGGACAATTTCTTTATCTACTGGCAAAATACATCGGTGTTTGGGCTGCTGTGATCACCCCCATGTTTATCTATGTCATGGCTTATGCCGGTTACTACGTGGCCAGGGGTGTTTCACCGCTCTTTCTTGCCATCATGCCGGTGGTTTTTCTCGTCATGGGTGGCACTGCCTTTGCCTTTGTGGTGGCTTTTTCGATCGCCTGTCCGCTTTTCATGCCGGTGCGGGTTTACCAGGTGCTCTTTGTGGGCTATTGGTTCTGGGGCAATTACCTGAGCCCGGATGTATTCCCTACCATCAGTGGAACCCTGCTGGTTCCTTCTGGAAAATATGCTCAATATGGTTTTTTCCACGGCTACCCTGAGTTCTTTTCCAAATTCAACCAACCTGTGATCACCACCGCTCAGGCGGTCTGGAACCTGGTCATCCTGTTTTCCATCATAGTTGCAGTATTGGTGGTCACCACTCTGATACTGCGCCGACAAACCCGTCGCGCTTAGGATAATAAAATGAAACGCTTTTCGCTGCGTTACGCACTCTTGACTTACAAACTGGACCAGTTTTATCTTCCCCTGGCTTTCTTTGGATTATTCGTTGTGATGAGTCTCATCATGATGAATACCCCCCAGTTTATGAACCTTTCCAAAATCTATCTGGGAGCTGCGCTGCCCCTCTTGAGCGGCATCCTCGGAGCTTATGCCGTCCTTGAAGATCCCGCCCTGGAATTGCGCTTTGCCACGCCGATCTCAGCAGCCCGAACCCTGCTCGAGCGCCTGGGACTCATCTTCGTCTCGCAGGCAGTTCTCGCCCTGCTCTTTCAACTGATTTTCGTTCTGCTGGGCGGAAATTTTACCGAATTTCACAGCATCTGGCACGTGCAACTGGCCTGGATCATCCCCACCCTGTCGCTGATGATGCTCGGCTGCACCTGCTCGCTGCTGGCTGCCAATTCGACCATCGGCGCATTGATGGTGGGCATGGTCTGGCTGGTGGAACTGATCGCGCGCGGATGGTTTGCTGAAAACTTTGGTAAATACTTCCTGGTCTTCATGGGCGCTTTGATGGCGAACCATCCCGACCTCATGGCCAACCATATCTCTCTCTTTGTGCTTTCACTTGCACTTTTACTCTCTTCAATGGCGCTGCTTCGCCGCCAGGAACGCTACATATAGAAAAGGATATCTCATGATCAAAATTGATGCACTCTCAAAAACCTATGGCGCCGGCGCCAAAACCGTACAGGCACTCAACGGACTCAATCTGGTCATCGGCCAGGGTATGTTTGGCCTGCTTGGACCGAACGGGGCAGGCAAGACCACCCTCATGCGCATCCTGGCTGGCATCGTCAACGCCACCAGCGGATCGGTCAATGTCGGCGGATTTGACGTCAACACCGAAGCCGGCAAGATGGATGTTAAGAAAATGCTCGGCTACCTGCCGCAGGAGCTGGGAATGTACCCGGAGCTGACCGCCGCCCAATTCGTGGATTACATGGCCATCTTGAAGGGGCTGGAAAACCCCGCCGAACGCCGTGAGCGTGTTGAAACAGTGTTGAATATGGTGGGGTTGAGCGACAACGCCAACCGCAAGATCAAGGGGTTTTCCGGGGGTATGAAACGCCGGGTGGGCATTGCTCAGGCGTTGGTCAACGACCCCAAGCTGCTGATCGTGGATGAACCCACCGCCGGTCTTGACCCCGAAGAGCGCATCCGCTTTCGCAATCTGCTGGTGAACCTGGCAGCCAACCGAACAGTGCTTTTATCAACCCACATCGTTGAAGACATCGGGCAGACTTGCCGCGACCTGGCTGTCATCGCCCGCGGTCAGGTCATCTTCCGCGGCAGCCCGGCTGAGTTAACCCAGGCAGCCGCAGGTCATGTCTGGACCTTGACCTCCTCCGCTATGGAAAAACCCGATCACGGGCTGACCATCGTCTCGATGCTGCATCTGGCCGAAGGCACCCAATATCGCATGGTTGGCGAAAGCGCCGCGGATTACCCCGACGCGCAGCCCGTCCAACCCGGCCTGGAAGATGGCTATGTCTGGCTGATGAAAAACGCAGGACAATCCATAGACACCCTTTAGTAAAAAAAAGAGCGAGGAAATTCTCCTCGCTCTTTTTTTGTGCTTTAACAGGTTACCATTCGTATATTTTCAACAAGTTGAATTCAATCTTATCTTCAGGGCTGCAGTTCGGGCCTGTTTCATAGAACCCTACATACCCACCCGAAAGTTCAAGGGGAGTATCAGACTTGGGGGGCAGGTCAAAAAAGGATTGTGCCAAACCTGTGACTTTTCCTGATGCGTCAATACAGGCAGCCTGAACTGCCCCACTTAATGCCGCGTCCGTGTTATTCGTGGCTGTGGTGGTGATCTTATAGTCACCGGGCACGAAAACCCCAGGGCTGAAAACCACCGAATCAGCAGTAATGGGTGTCTTCGGCTCTTTTACTTCAGTTGTATGCACCTGCACTTCAAGCCTCGATACTACAGATTCTCCCACCTGGCCCATCTGATCATGATAAGGGCCGACCGACATTTGGGGTGGAATTCCATCCGTGCCAAAGGATGAGACCAATAGCACCTGATTATTTTGATCATAAGCAATTTGATTTACCAGGAAACGCGTGATGGCTTTGTCGGTAAGGGTGTTGGTTAATTTGTAAACAGGGTACACATAGATACCCTCCTGAATGAAGCCAACGTCTGAAATTTGGATGGGTTCTGCATCGGTGTAAATTTTTCCTTGGTTAAAACGTGGGGTGGCGTATACCTCGACCGCAGATGAAGACTGGCCATTGGTCCATACAGGAAACTCAATTGGCAGCGAAAAACCTGCTTTAAGGAACATTACCGAGTCGAATTGTGACCCGCAGCCGATCAGGTCTCCAGCAGCATCGTAAACACCCGCCTGAAATTGAGGGAAAACAACATCCAAACTGGAAGAATTGGTGACAGTTGCGGTGATAACACCATTGTCATCGAAATAAACTTCTTCGTCATCGCTGCCCAAACCAATACCATCCGCCTTTATGGGGTTTTCCAAACCAACGTCAACAGCTTTGATATCGGCAAATGAAAAAGACACATCCCCAACCGAGGTTCCCTCTGGAATCTCATAGTTCATACAAATTAATCCTTTTTGATTCGGGAAGATACTGGTGATGACATCCAAAGATTTCGTATTCCCGTTATCAAGATTTAACAGTGGGACATCTGCCCCGGCAGAATCTTTAACATTTCCGGTTTGAGTAAATTCGCTTACAGTGAGTTTCGAACTGGTGTTTTCAACCAAAATGGCAAAACTAAGCACATCTTTTTTTACGGCAAAGACCTGGTCAATAATCTTTAATTCACCATCAAACTTCTTTCCATTTTGTGTTTGGTTGTCGTTGCTTCCTAATGAAAAAGGTGAAGTGCCTCCACCATTCGCACTGTCCTCTCCGGAACCAGTAACTGCCCCTTTAATAAGATTGAGGAGGTTGCAGTTACACGCCATCAATAAAACCATCAAACCACATAAAACCAATATCCGACTCTTTTTAAACATTAACCCCTCCTGACTCCAGCTATAAAAAAGTAATCAATCTCACAATCTGAATATAATGATTTAACAACAATCGAACAAATAAATCAATGCGAAATGCAAAGGAATAATGTCTCTACTCATTGGTCTTGCCAACAACACCAAATGGAACGAACTCCAAAAAGCCATGTCTGCTTTGGGGATAAAGGCACCCTACTGGCGGACCATGGCCACCAACGGGTATCTCTACCCTCCCACTGGCTGGGACGCTGATTGGACCTATCACTTTCGTCTGGGGGAATACAAAACCATCGAGTGGTGTGAATTATCACCCAGAGGCACAACTGAATCCGCGACCCTGGCTGAAATCGTAAAAACCGTTAAACAATGCGGTTTTGAATTTGAAGTCGGTGAGGACCGGGTTAAGATCATCGCCTACGTTCGCCGCGAGTAGTCAAAACATCTTACCAACCTTATACATCTAATGCGTAAATGATTGTAATCTGTTACTATTTAATTACGATAAATAAGATTTAATTTGGGAGAAACATGAAGAACACAAAACATCTCAATTTTAATGCCTCTGCTCCTGACCTGAAACTGCAAGACATTCACAAACAGGAGGTACAGCTTTCAAGCCTTTGGGTAAAACAACCCCTGGTGATCGCCTTTACCCGCCATTTTGGCTGCACCCAATGCAAAGAAATGCTGGCCGAATTGGTGGCGGCACACGACCGCATATCCGCTGCCGGCCTTTCCATCGTGGTCATCACCCAGGGAACGCCCGAGTCCACTGCACTCTTTGCCAATGAATTCGCCCCCGGTCTGCTCTGCCTGGCCGATCCCGAAAAGAAAGCTTATGCAGCCTATGGTCTGGAACGTGGCACCCTACGTCAGACATTCCTTAACCTCAAGGTATTGGCCGCTGTCAGAGCATCCCAGAAAAAAGGCTATAAAGTCGAAACCCCGCCAGAAGGCCAGGATGCCATGCTGATGTCGGGTACGTTCATTGTTGGCACCAACGGCAAGATCTTGCTTCCTTATTACTACGACAACATCGCCGATCACCCCTCATTGGAGCTGTTCTTGAATGGGGTCCTTTCCACCGATTGGCACAAATCTTTTGAAGAACCCATCGGTCGCGGCGTCAAATAATTAACTGAGTTTGGAGAACTGACATGAAAAAATTACCCGTAATCGTTTTACTTATTGTTGCAGCATCCTTGTTTCTAACCGCTTGTTCGGCAAAAACAAATCAAGATTCAACACCCACTCCAGTGAGTGCACAAAATCTAACCTTGATCGCAGAAGGCAGTTTACAGCCGATCAATTCACTGGCTCACTCCTTTTCTGTCTCTGGTCAAATAGAAGAAGTATTGGTAAATAATGGCGATGTGGTCAAAGCCGGTCAGGTGCTGGCGCGCCTGAAGGATTCACCTGCTGCCAAACTCGCACTTGAAAATGCCCAGGCAGAAGCTCTCGCCGCCCAACAGGCTTATGACCAATTGCTAAGCTCGAAGGATCTCACCCTCGCACAAGCTCAATTGGCCGTGGCCAACACCAAGAAGGAATATGACAAGGTCAGCGCCAACCAGGTGATCCAGGGACAGGCCCGCCAGACCAATCAGGATGTGATCAATGCCGCCCGCGCCGCCGTAACCCTGGCAGAAGATAAAGTGAAAACAGCAGAAGAGAAATACAACGATTATTCTGAAACGCCTGATTCCGATCCCCTCAAAGCCGCGGCGCTCAGTACACTCTCAAATGCCAGGCTGAATCTTGAACAGGCGAAACTCAACCTGAACAACTACATCAATCCACCCAACGCGCAGGATCTCTCCATCTCCAGCGCGGAAGTGGCCGTTGCCAAAGCCAAGTATGAAGATGCCCAACGTCAGCTTGAAAAGCTTCAAAACGGGGCTAATTCCAACGAATTGGATATGGCCAAAGCCAGGCTGGATTCAGCCAACTCCGCGGTAGTGAATGCACAGAACCAGATTGATGCACTGACCCTGACTGCCAACATTGCCGGCACCGTCGTGGACCTTACCCTGCAGCCGGGACAAAAAGTGGCCGCAGGCGAAACCGCCGTGATCATTGCAGACTATTCAAATTGGGTGGTCAAGACCGACAACCTTACCGAAACCGAAGTGACCTCGATCACCACCGGTCAAAAAGCAAACGTCACTTTGGATGCTCTCCCTGAAAAAACCCTGCAGGGTGAAGTCACCTACATCAACTCATTGTTTGAAGAAAAACGCGGCGACGTCACCTACACCGTAACCATCCTGCTGACTCAAACCGATCCTCTGATGCGCTGGGGTATGACTGGTGCTGTTGAGTTCCTCAAGTAGAAAGGGCCGGGAAAACCCAATGAAACAAATTATTGAAATTTCGGGCTTTTTGGCGCTCAAAGAAATATGGCGCAACCGCAGCCGCTTTCTGCTGGTGAGCCTGGTGATCGCCCTCATCACACTCTTGGTGCTCTTTATTGCCGCACTGGGTGAAGGTCTGGGCAATGGCAACCGCGAATATATTTCCAAGCTGGATGCGCAGTTGATCACCTATCAATCCAAGTCGGACTACCTGATCGCTGCCAGCCGGCTCAGCAAGGACCGTTTGGCCGCCATCCGACGCGTGGAGGGTGTGGCTGATGTGGGCATGCTTGGCACAGCCAATGCGACCATCATCCTGCCCGCAGATGCTGAACCTCTCAAGGTTGCCCTGCTTGGCATCCAACCCGGCCACACCGGTGAACCGCCCGTTGTGCAAGGTCGTCAGCTCGGCACCGATCTGGCCAACGAAGTCATCATTGACAGAAGCACCGCCCTGCGCAGCAAGTTGCAAGTGGGTGATGATCTAACCCTGCGTGTTACCCAGGGGACCAAGGATGAGTTTTACACGCTGCGCATCGTGGGCATCTCGGATGGCCAGCAGTATTCCCTGCAGCCCTCGGTTTTTGTACCCTTTTATACATGGGACCGGATCAAACCCAAGTCCGAAGCTGAAATCAACAATTCAAACCCGGTAGCCAATGTCATTCTGGTCAAACTGAATGATCCCAATGCGATTGATCAGGTCAGCGCAAACATTATGTCGCAAGTCAACAATGTTGAAACAGCGACTCTCAAACAGGCTATTCAGGCGCTGCCCGGTTATTCAGCCCAGCAAAGCACTCTCAATCTGCAAGGCGGATTCACACTCTTCATTGGTGTGTTGGTGATCGGCGGCTTTTTCCAGATCCAAATCTTACAGAAAGTGGCCCAAATCGGCGTGCTCAAGGCCATCGGCACGGCCAACCCGATCGTTGCCATGGCCTCAATACTTCAAATTGTGGTGGTTACCATGGTTGGAGTAGCCATAGGCGGATTTCTCACCTTCCTGTTTTCACTCTCCTTCCCTCCAACCGTGCCAATCGTCTTCAATGGCACCACCACCGCCATTGCCGTCATCGCTTTACTGTTGATCGGTCCCTTAAGTGGGCTTGTCTCCACCCGTTACGCAGTCAGGATTGAACCCCTAAAAGCACTTGGGCTCTCCTAGAGTTGGAATCTATTATGAACACATACGCTCTTGAAACAGAAAATGTCACCAAAACCTACCAGAGTGAATCTGGCGTCATCAATGCCGTGGATGAGGTATCACTGCAGGTCAAACCGGGCGAATTCGTCGCCCTGGTCGGCCCCAGTGGATCAGGTAAGACCACCATGCTTTCCATCCTGGCAGCGCTGCTTAAACCGACCTCCGGCAAGGTGATCCTCGACGGCCAGGACCTGGCCGCCATGAACGAGGTGGATCGTGTCGCGATGCGCCGCAACAAGATCGGTTTCACCTTTCAGGCTAACAACCTGGTGCCCTACCTCAGCGCAGTTGAAAACGTGGAACTGATGCTGCGTCTCAACGGCAGGCTCGACAAGACCGGCAAGATCCGTTCGCGTGAATTGCTTGCCCGGCTTGGCCTGGCCGAACGGCTGCACAACCTGCCCGGTCAAATGTCTGGCGGACAGCAGCAGCGCGTGGCCATTGCCCGTGCCATGATCCATAATCCCAGCCTGGTGCTGGCTGACGAACCCACCGCCAGCCTGGATACCGAACGCGCGTACCAGGTGGTGGAGACTTTCGCTGGATTGATCCACGAACAAAACCGCGCCGGCATCATGGTGACCCACGACTTGCGTATGTGCGAATATGTGGACAGGGTGCTGCAAATGCGTGACGGTAAACTGGTGCAGATCTATTCGACCAAATCTGAAATCATGGAACTGGTCAAAGGCAAACACGATTAAAGTTGTCAACTAATTCTCGAGAAGGACGCTTACACAAACCTGTAAGCGTCTTTTTTTCTAAATTCTCAGTAGCCCTTAACCAATTAACTCAATAATGATTTATGCAACCGGTTGCAGTTTGTGCTATAATGGTCAAATCTTCTGAAGTCAAGGAATACATTATGACCACTGCAAAAAAACCTTCGATCAAAATCGGCCTGATCCTTTTGGCTTATATCGCCTTCATTGCCCTTGGCATGCCCGACGGTCTGCTGGGCGTCGGTTGGCCGTCCATGCGCGCCGGGTTTCAAGTCCCCCTCGATGCACTTGGTTTCTTCTTTTTCGCTGGAACCGCCGGTTATCTTAGCGCCAGTTTCGCATCCGGTTATCTCCTCCGAAAAATGGGTGTGGGTGGTCTGCTCGCTGCCTCCTGCGGGTTGACCGGCTTGACGCTGCTCAGCTACACCATAGTCCCTGCCTGGTGGATCATGGTTATCCTCGGTTTGTTCGGCGGTTTGGGCGCCGGAGCTATTGATGCCGGTTTGAACACTTATGTCGCTGCCAACTTTTCTGAAGGGCTGATGCAGTGGCTGCATGCCAGCTACGGCATCGGCGTAACCCTCGGTCCAATTGTCATGACCCTCGGATTGGCTTCATTAAACACCTGGCACTTCGGCTACCGCGTGGTGGCGATTTTTCAGATCCTGCTGGCCATCACTTTCTTCATCACCATGAAGATGTGGGGACCAAAAACCAAACAGAACGATTCAAAAGAAGAAAAGAAGATCACCGAATACAAGACTTCTTATAAAGAAACCTTGCGGCAGCCTGAAGTCTGGTTAAGCATGCTGCTCTTCGTGTTGTATGTTGGCGCAGAGATGGGATTGGGGGCCTGGGCTTATACATTTTTAACTGAGGGACGCGGTATTGCCACCAAGACGGCCGGGTTCTGGGCGGGCAGTTTTTACGGTCTGTTCACGATCGGTCGCATCCTGGCCGGTCTCTATGCCAAACGCCTGGGCGTTAATAAGACCATCCTGATCGGTACCGTCGGCGCCATCATCGGGGCTGTTTTACTATGGTGGAACCCCGCCCCCATCATCAGCTTGATCGGCGTCGTGGCCATTGGCTTTGCCATCGCTCCGATCTTCCCGGCGCTGATGTCTGGCACCAGCGGACGTGTAAGCCCGAAATTTGCCGCCAACACCATCGGTTTTCAGATGATGTCAGCCGGTTTGGGTGGCGCCTTATTGCCCACTTTGATGGGAGTTTTTGCCCGCCGTATCTCGATTGAGACCATCCCCGTCTTTATGTTCGTTCTGCTCGTTGCCTTATTGACGGTTTATCTTGTTTCCATGAACCGCACCAAACAATTGAACCTGACGCAGGTTGCAGAATCACAACCTGCAGATTAAGGAAGATCCCATGAACCAGCCTGTGCATGTGTTAATAAAGCGGATTGTTCTTTCTTTACTCATTCTGCTGACATTGACGGGATGCAAGCTGGTTTCTCTCATTAATCCCACCGAGTTCACTCCAACACCGACTGAAACTCCGGCTTCCGAGAATTGTTTTTGGACCTGGGCTTACGGCAGCGGCTCAACAGAATTTGACAAAACGGTTTCAGAACAATTAACAGCCAAAGGGGTTTCTGCAACGATAAACAGCTCTAGCTATGGCGAAGTCAACAGCTGCGGAAATACCTATTCCGCCATGGCCCTGGATGTAAAGGTGGAGATCAAGGTGGATAATCTGGCGGATCAAGAGCTACTCGCCAGGATTTCAGATATTGTCTTTACTGCCTTAAAAGAAAACCTGGCGATCAGCCAGGTAAATAATCTTGGGAACGTGAATTTGAGTTTCATCACCCCTGAAGGGTATGTCTGTTATTGGAGTCAATCTCAACAACTTTGTGCTGAATAGCTGTCCTTCAGTCTTAGGAGCTAATTGCAGTCTCCCCGGGGTTTGTTAACCGATATATATAGACTCCCGCAGTTCAATAAAAACTGCGGGAGTCTTTTTCTTGCACTATGCTTTGTCAGCCGGTTTTTCGTTTGGTTTCTCTACCGGTTTTTCAGCCGCGGGAGTGTCTCCGCCAGGAGTCGCATCGAAGGCCTTCATGCTTTTGCGAATATCGTTGCGCAAGGCTTCAGCGTCTTTACTGCGTTCCTTGGTTGTTTCGCCGGTGACCGCCAGGTTTAGCTTGTCTGAAAGCAGCAGGGTTAACAGACCCTCCATCACACTGCCGTTGGATGAGCCGCCCTCGGCATTATTGCCGCTGATGACCACTCTTGGCACCACATCCACACGGGATTGCTGCACAGCTTCTGCGAAACGGTTCATTACCTGCTGGGTCACCTGGAACTGCGGTCCGCCGTAAGCGGCGACCTGTTCTTCAGTGGCAATGGCCTGGGCAATACCGGTGCGGGCGATACGTTCGGCATCCGCCTGGGCCAAGGTTTTGATCTGGGCGGCCTGCTGCAGGGCACGCTGGTATTCAGCCTTACCCTGGTTCGACTGCACGGTGATGCTCAACTCGGATTCCGTGATGTTGCGCTGCTGCTCAGTGCGTGCCTGCGCTTCACGCAATTCACGTTCCTTGACAGCAGCGGTTTGCTGCTTCTGGTAGGTCTCGATCTGCTCAACTGCGATCTGGCGTGAGCGCAGCTGGTTCAAGATGATCTCGATCTGCTTGTCTTCGCCAGTGGTGGTTGGGGTGCCGATCAGTACCTCTTCCAATTCAAGGTTGTAGTGTTCGAACTTGTCCTTCATTTCCTTGCTGGAAATGTTCTGGATCTCGTTACGTTCCTGGATTAACTGAATGAGGGTGCGGGTCTGGCCGATGTTCTTGAAGTAAGCCGAAACCATCGGGTCAAGCGTCTGTTCAACCAGCTTCTTGACGTCACCAAAGCGCTGCACCACCAGCGGCGCTTTTTGGTAGTCAATATGGATGACCACCGAAAGCGGCAGGGAGGGTTCAAAAGCATCCTTGGTGATCAATGAGACTTCAGACAGATTTTCATCAAAATGATGTGAACCGATCTCACTCTTGATCCATTTGAGGATGATGTTGGTGGTTGGGACAGGAACCACCTTGCCGGCATACGTATTGAAGGCGTATTTACCGGGCAGCAGAGGTTCACTCCACACACCGCGGTTGCCAGTGCCGACCAGTTCGCCATGGCGGTAATCGGTGCCGGAGAGATCCTCACCAACCGTTCCGGTGTAAGAAACGACCACACCCACAAAACCAACTTCGATCACAGTCTTTGGGATCATTTCAACGGTCGCAAACAAACGGTTGAGATAGTAGGTGCCTTCAACCAAAACCTGGAGCTGGCGTCCGCGCAGACCATTGGCCGCGATGAAGCGGTCAGGCATTTGGAAGTTGTTGTGATAGGTCAGCGGATTATTGACATCCGCACCCACCACGGGGGCAATGATGTCGCCTGAAGCCAGTGAAGGGCCATCATGTACGGTGACCACGCCCAACTGATCGTCAGAATCTTTGATCACGACCGGGGTGAAACCCTTTCGTTCTGCGATTACTGCTCGCATGCTTTGAATGACATTTTGATCTTCACGGCTGAGCGGCATGTAATAGACCTGCTCCTCGGTGATGACCACGAACTGTGCCAGGTTGATGGCATAAGTTCCTTCACGCAAGATCTGGCGCTGCGGACCGCGCTGACCGCCGTTGTTCAAGAAGGCAGCCACATCTTGAAAATCATTGGCAGTGACATTGGTGGCTAAAACCTGCATGGCCGAAAGCGGTTCACCATCACGGGCAAAGATGTATCCGATCTTGCCCTGTGAGATGGTAACCAGCGGCGCAATGTGCACCGAATACTGGATGGGGATCAGGTAATGCAGGCCACCACGCAGCAGGTCTGGTTGATAACCAGCCTCGCCATGCAGCGCGATGAAGCGTCCCTTCACCGACCGTCCGCCGAATCGTTTTTCAACGATGCCGACCCTGTTGTTCGGGATGAAGCGAATTCCCGAGAGCAGGAATAGAATCACGATGGCAGCTAAAGCGATATATAAGAAAGTTAAGGGCATTTTTTCTCCTTTTTGTGAATAAACCCAAATATTGAGTATACTCTTGTGTAATATTTCAAGCCCGTTTGGCAAGGCTTTTTGGCGGCGATTATATAAATTATTAACATTTTTGAGTTCAAATGACCGAAAACACACCCCTTGAAATCCTTTTACAATTTCGCAAAGAACGAGATGAACGCGTCAGATCCAACCCCCGTCACTGGCTGGCATTGGCCGGTCTTTTTTGGCTCGAAGAAGGTGATAACCCCTTCGGCAGCGCGGATTCCAACAAGATCGTGCTGCCCGGTTTTCCCCATTCACACAGCGGATGCCTGCGCCTCGAAAACGACCAGGTCAGCCTGATTGAAGCAGCGGAGGGCGTGCTGCTCAACCGGCAAACCGCAGAACTGCGTGTGTTGAAGGCAGATGCAGATGGCGATCCTGATCTGATCGAAGCCGGCCGCATACACCTCATGGTCATCCGCCGCGGCGGCAAGGCCATGCTGCGCGCCTGGGATGTCGAATCACCCGCCCTCAAGGAGTTTAACGGATTCAAGTATTTTTCGTTCAACCCCGCATTCAGCGTTGAAGCCAGCTTCGTCCCCTATGATCCGCCCAGGACCTTCACGGTCACAGATGTGATCGGGTCGCAGCATGAAAGCAGCATGCTTGGAGAAGTGCACTTCAACCTGGATGGAAAGGATCTGGTTCTGCAAGTTGAAGATGCCGAAGACGAAGGGCTGATCAGCTTCGTGGATGAAACCCGTAAGGACCTGACCTATCCTGGTGGCAGGTTGTTGACCCTGCCCAAACCGCTGAACAAAACCATCACCCTGGATTTCAACACTACGCTCAATTGGCCTTGCGCTTATACACCCTGGGCAACCTGTCCGCTGCCACCAAAAGAGAATCATCTACCTGTGCGTATTGAAGCCGGAGAGATGAGATATCACGATTAAACAGGAGGTAAAGATGACCGCCAGAATAGACATGCTCGGAATTTTCGTTGGGAACATGCAAGTGATGGTTCCTTTTTATCGCGATTTATTGGGTTTTGAGACCGATTGGGATGGACAAAGCCCATACGCAGAGTTCAAGAACGAGGGCGTCAGATTCTCAATGTACCGCCGAAAAGAACTCGCGAATCTGTTTGAAGAAACCCCCACCTTTCCGCCCGCCTTGAATGGCACCTTCGAGCTCGCACTGGATTTCCCCACCTCCGCGGATGCGGATCGGGAATACGAGCGCGTGGTGGCCGCCGGCGCCAGAAGTCTTTATGCGCCGCGTGACGAACCCTGGGGTATGCGCTCCTCCATGGTCGCCGACCCTGAAGGCAATATCATCGAAATTGGATCATGGAATAAGGGTTGATAATTTTTTCTCTCGCGGAGTCGCGGAGCACGCAGAGAAAAAATCATTAATTCTCTTTAATTCTAAGAAATTTATCCTGCGTATTTCACCAGAAACCAGAGCGTCAAGCCAAAACAGGCGCCGATCACCAAAAAGAAAGCGATTACGATCCATACCGCCCGCCGGGTAAGCTTGCCCGAGCGGGCCGCTTTTTCAAGATTCGAAAGTTCAGCCGTGACCATCGGCGCTGGTGCGGATTCGGCAATTTGCAATAGCAGCAAAAGATCATCCAGCCAGGTTTTCACTTCGTCAGCCGTGAAGTCATACTTGAACAGGTTTTTATTGCGGTAAAGGGTCAACTGGATCTGACCCGGTGCCAGGATCACCTGCTTGAGCAAAGCCCATGACTCCCCGGCTTGCAGCAGGCGCGCCAGACAGCCGGCGAATTCGCTGGAATCACACAACCGGATGAACCAGTCTTCATCCAGCGCGCTGATGGTCATGCCTTGCAGCTCGACAGTTGAGACCCTCATTGGCGGTTTTTGAGATCCATTGGAGAGAGCGTTTGTAAGTTCGTTGGGGGTGGCAACCACGAATCGGGTTTGCAGTGGTGTATTGACAATCAGATCGAGCGTTGGCCCTCTATAGAAGCGAGCAAGCATTTCACGTCCATTGACGCTGCCTGTGTACTGCCACCAGTTGACCATCGTCCGCCGGCCGGTGAGCCCCAATGGATTGAAAACGGAATCCAGCCATTTTTTACGGCGGCGGTTGGTGGTGGTAATGAAAAGCAGCATACCGCCAAGAAAAACGCCCATCCACACTACACCGGCTACGATCAAAAAAGCATCGCTGATGGTCTGATGGTTGTTCTCATAAAGCAGCACCAAAAAGAGGATCGCTCCTGGGATGACGATTAACAAGGCTACAAAACCGATCAAGAAGCCGCGGGAGATATCGTGTGAAATGGTTTTCAAGACGCGTGACATTGCTCTATCCTAAATTTGATTTGAATTGATTATAGCGAAATCGGTCTAATCTGGTGGATGAAAACAACAGCATCGGCCTGTATAATGATTTTTGTAGTGGGAAATGGTTTTCTGAACATGGGGTTCATTACTGTAAAAAAAAAAATAAAAAACCAATTAGTCGTTTTTCCTTTCCAAAATTATCGGTTTGTCAGTTCTTGGAATTTTTGACATCCAATTGAATAATTTAAGGAGATGAAAACATGAATTATATGATTGACGAGTACAAGGCTCTTCGTGAAGAGATTATGACTGCAAAAGAGCGGAGGCTTAAGACCACCTCCATGACCGTGGGGGCCTTTGGCGTCTTATTATCCATCATCGCCAATGCCGTCCTTGGAAATGAGACTTGCACCCCACAAATGCAGTTGGCATTCTCTATCGGGGGCGGAATTGCGCTTTTTGGAATCCTGATTCCGAGTCAGATCATGAATATATCGCTGCAGCAATCCATCCACCGTTTCGGTGGTTACATTCTGACCTATTTGGAGCCAAAATTGCCTGGCCTGAACTGGGAAAGACGATGGCATTCGCATAAGAGTAGTTATGGGCTCACCCCTGGTGTACGCGGGATCGGCCCCATTTATTACTTTTTAGCCATGCTTCCGCTGCTTCTGCCTATTTACACTTTGTGGACGAATCATTTAAGTTGGCTCTGGATTCTCACCCTCTCTCCTTTCTGGGTGTGGTCTATAATTCTATGTATTGATATGCAATGTGCAAGATCGAGTGGCTGGAAATGGGATTGGCAACCTGACTGAGAAAAGCATATAAGTCGGGTTTGAGGTATAAGGAGCCGGTGACATGAAAAATTTACCAGAAGAAAAGCTGATGAAAAAAATCGGCAGCGCGCAGTTCTTCATGCTGCGTTATGAAACCGAATTCACTCCCTGCACGGGGATCACCGCGGTCACCAAACAGGAACGCCGTAATTTCAAACGCGGCATCATGATCGCCCCCTGGTGCCCCAAGCTCAAACGCGATAAACCTCAAGACGATCCCCTTGCGAGTGGCAAGGTAAGACTCACAGATTGGACCTTCAAGGTGAACGGACGCCCCTGCCGGGTATTGGTTTCTACGGATGAATTCGCCCCGATCCTGTTCCTTGCCATTGACGGTCGTTTTGAAGGCATCGAAACACCTTATGATGTTCCGCTGCCCAGCTTGCGCGAAGACACACTCTGGTTCGGCCTGGCCGTGGATGAACTGCTCAAAGTGGCCGCCTCGCCGCAGCAGTTCGTTTGGGCCGCCGATTGGGAAACCGTTCCGGCCATGGTACTGGCGCGTGGTCGCCACCATGTATCGCTAACCCTGCATAACACCTTTGATGAGTGTCTGGTGAACGAGACCAAACCCTTCGGCAAAGTTTTTTCGATCTTTGGCACGGAACGCAAAGACGACGGTATCAAGACCGCGCTTGAGATCGGCCTGGAATTGGCCGACGTGGTCACCACCGTCAACCGCGGATTTGCCTATGGCATGCGCAACGAAGCCATTCAAAGCAAAGTGATGGCGCCTCACCTCCAAGCCCTGATGGACAGGGTGGTGGGCATCAACAATGCCGCGTTTACAAAAATGGATAGCTCTTTGTTGGCGCTCAATCAACACCTGATCGAAGAACCTGAAGCTGCCCGCCAGGAGCTTTTTAAAGCCCAAGCTGAGGCGCGCTTACTGCTGCCTGCCGAGATCAGCAGCAAATGCGGTAACAAAGTGATCGTGATCAGCATGGGCCGCCGCGTGGCGCAGAAACTGCACGACGTGATGGTTGAAAGCACCCGCCAGCTTTTACGTAAAGACAAGAACCTGCCGCTCTTCGTGGTGTTCACCACCGTCCACGGTGACAGCGGCAGCCCGGCTCGACTTGAACGCATGCAGGCGCTGGCCAGGGAGTTCCCCGATAATGTAGCCTGTCTGGATGGACGCCTGCCCTTTTTCAGCGAAATGATGCACGCCGCGGATTACAACTGCATGCCCTCATTATATGAACCGCATGGCGGCGCCTTCGAGGGCACGGTCATCCCCATCGCGCGTGCAGTGGACGGGTTGGCCGAACAGATCTGTGGTTATCAACCCAAAGGCGAAGCGGAGAAAATGAACGCCCTGTGGCACCCTGCCAATGAAGCGCCAGCCGGAGTGCTCTTCCGCGAAGGCGGCAAGACCACTGCCGGGCGGGTCAAAGATCTGGCAGCCCTGCTCAGCGAAAGTCCCTCCCCCAACAATAAGCTGTTTAAAGAAATGACCACCGCGCTCAGCGAGGTGCTGCTGCAGGCGGTTGAATTGCGTGTGAAGCAGCCCGAGAAATATGCGGAACTGGTTCTGGCTGCCATCGAAAAGCAGGAAGGCTCCAGTTGGGAGGTCAATCTCGGCGGCATGCTGGCGCTGATCGAGGAAGCACGCTTGAAAAGGAAGATCTATTAAGGTTTTGTACGTGCGTATGGCCATACGCACGTACCCTAGGAATAATAATGAACCAAATATGATCGCAACGTATTTCATTATAGAATATCTGAGCGTGGCCGTAGTGGCCGCAGTGGTCTTGCTCTGCGCCGGGCGCATGGATTGGTGGCCTGCCTGGACCTTCACGGCAGTCATGATCGTGAACCAGACGGTTGTGGGGTTCGCCCTGCTGCGCTTCCAACCCGATCTGATGGCCGAACGCATGCATCCCCCCAGGAGCGCCAAGCGTTGGGACCGAGTCCTGGTCAGCCTCTTGCGCCTGACCCAGTTTGCACGCTACATCCTCGCCGGGCTGGACCTGCGCTACGGCTGGACGCACAGCTTTCCACTCTGGCTGCAGATCGTCGGGATCGCAGGCTGTCTGCTGGGTTACGCACTTTTTGCCTGGGCGATGGCCTCGAACAGCTTCTTCTCGCAGGTCGTGCGCATCCAGACCGACCGCGGACACAGCGTCGCCGCCGGCGGACCTTATCGCTTCGTGCGCCACCCCTCTTATGCAAGCATGATCGTGTTCGAGTTCGCCATGTCCGCCCTGCTGGGGTCGTGGTGGGCCGTCCTCGCGGGGGCAGGCTGCGCCGCGATCTTTGTCCTCCGCACCGCGTTGGAAGACCGCACATTGATGGTTGAATTACCAGGCTACAAGGAGTATGCGCAGAAGGTGAAGTACAGGTTGATTTCGGGAGTGTGGTAAAGCAATGACCCAAGTCGGACGTTTTTACATTGGTGCGCTCGTCAGACAACATAGAATCTCGTAGGGGAGGTTCATGAACCTCCCCTACGAGATTCGTATTATTTCCAATGCCTATTATCAAATATATGTGATCTTCCCTTGTGGTACCAATATATTCTCAATCCTTATCCAATCCCCACCTGGATGGATTTGTAAGGATATATTCGGAAATAGCACCATAATCTTCATCTGATCCAATGATTTTGTCATAATAATTTCGTTGCCACACATGCGTTCCCGTTGTCTTGCGATTATAGTTAATTTGTTTAGCCGTGTTCATTTTGAAGTAACCCACCACGAGCGGAATGGTCATAATCCGTCGAGGTTGGGGATGAGATTGTAGGGGACGTTCATGAACGTCCCCTACAATCTCAATAATGCCATGAAAATGATCCGGCATTACAATTGCTGAACTAACGGATATCATAGGATAACGCGCTGGAAGACTTTTCCACACTTGCCAGATAATCACACCAATTTCATTGCAATGCATTTGTTCATTAACAATTTCTCCAAAAAGGTGTTGTCGATTTCGAGTACAAAGAGTGATGAAATATGCACCAAATCCTGAATAATCTGCTTCTGGATGCCTGAGAGAATTTAACCGACGTGGTTGTATTATCTTTTTAGATATCGGATTATCCATAAATACCCCTTTTTCAACAATCACGACAAAATAATTTTAAATTATTTTTTAAACCGCGTAGGGGGGGCATGAAACGAGATCGGGCGGTTCAAGAACCGCCCCCATGATGATTTTTTTCATAAGCCCGCAGCGATTATTTTTGTTTCAGCACTTCATCCAAAATCACGCGCTCTTCATCGGTGGGCATGACCAGCAGCTTGACCGCGGATTCGTCATCGTGGATCCATGTTACTGCGCCGGGTTCGGCAGCGGTTTTTGCTGTGCGGTTGGCCGAGCGGTCGAGGATGACGCCCAAACTTTCGGCGTCGGTGCAGACCGCCTCGCGCAGGCGCCACGAGCTGACGCCGATCTCGTCGGTGAAGACAATGGCATCCGCGCCGTTGAGCAACCAGCTGAACGCGCCCAGGTAATGCCTGAGACGCAGCACATAGGCTTCATAGGCCGCCAGGCAAGTCTTATCACCGGATTCAGCCTTTTCGATCACCTCGGATAAGTTGGAGGAGTAACCCGAAAGCCCGATCAGCCCGGATTTGATGTTGAGGGTTTTCTCGATCTCGTCCGCGGAAAATCCTTTGCGCATCATGTCAATCAAAATGCCGGGATCAATATCCCCGCAGCGGGTGGACATGATTAGCCCGGCCAGCGGAGAGTAACCCATCGAGGTGTCAAGCGTGCGGCCTTCTGAGTATGCCGTGACGGAGGAGCCTCCGGTGCCCAGGTGGCAGATGATCAGTTTGACCTGGTCAAGCGGTTTTTCGAGCAGTTCTGCAGCTTTGGCCGAAATGTATTGACACGAAAGGCCGTGAAAACCGTACTTGTGATATCCGTTCTTCTTAGCCAGCTCGAGCGGCAGCGCGTAGGTGCGGGCTTCTGCCGCCATGCCGGCGTGGAATGCGGTGTCGAATACAGCATACTGGAGCGCATCCGACAGGTAGGCATGACACATCTCGATCACGCCGTAAGCGTTGGGGTTGTGGATGGGCGCAAGTGGAAAGCAGGCACGCAGGTTAGCCAGTGTGCTGGCATCAATCAAGGTGGTCTTGGTGAAGAGGTCCCCGCCATGCACAAAGCGGTGGCCGACGGCGTCCACTTTGATGTTGTTTTCCTGAAGGATCTGAATGACTTTTTTGGCCACCTGTTTATGGGTGATGCTGGAGGCTTTATTGACACCGTTCTTTTCATTGACCTGCCACGTGAGCTTCGGTTCAGCGCTGGAGGGGGTGTCCACGGCGGTGGCTTTAAAGTTGGCAATTACCAACGGTTCAGCGTAATTGTTATTAATCTGATACAGCCTCGCACTTTGCGAGGAACTTCCGCAATTAAATATGAGTACGTTCATGGGGGAGCCTTTCTTGAATGCTGTTGCACTTTCATTGTATCTTAGTTACCCCAAAGGCGGGTTAGTCACTTGACACAATGATTTGACAGGCATAATTATACAGTGTATATTTACAAAGTATCTTTGAGGAGGAGTCCATGGGAAGACCCATCCGTACTGAACCCTACGATCTGGGTGCAGCCGTCAAAGCTGAAGCGTGGAAGTTGATCAACGAACAAGGCATCCAAGCCGTGGCCTTACGCGCCATCGCCCGCGCCCTCAATATCACTGCTCCAGCCATTTACAACTACTTTCCAAGCCGCGAAGAACTGCTGGCCGCCCTGGCCGCAGACGCGGATGCCGAGCTTGGCCGTTACCTCACCGACGCCCACGCGCCGCACCTTGAAGACGACGCCGATGTGCAGCTCAGGGTGGTCTGCCAGGCTTACCGGCGCTGGGCTATTGAGAATCCGCAGCGTTACCTGCTCCTGGCCGATTCTCCCGTGGTCAAAGTCTCTTTCACGCTCGAAGCCCTGATCGCGATTCTCAACAAGGCGGATGCCGGCGGCCGATTGAAGAAGGAAGAAAAACTGGTGCTGCCTCCCGGTTTGAGCGGCCTGCTCAACGAATGGAAGGGAAAGTTCGGGGTGGAAAACGAGTACGTGCTTTACCTGGCGTTCATCATGTGGAGCCGTCTGCATGGGATGATCCTCAATGAGATCGGTAACCGATTTCCTCCTTACATCAAAGATGCCGGCGAACTCTTCAGGTTGGAAGTCAAGACCATGCTTTACCAGTATCTAGAATAAATCTTTACCACGAAATACACGAACCACACAAAAAAGAAGTGCAAAAGAACAAAAGAGTCATACTTTAGCTTTTTGGTTCCTTTTAGAGTATTTGGTTTATTTCGTGGTTAAAAGACTATAAACATCCAATCAGGTTGACGACATTGCAAGATAAGATAAAGAATAGAAAGGCAATCATAGTCAAATGCTGCCCGCCACAAACCTTTTAGGTATCACAATGGCCTTCGTGTCTGCCCTGGTCTGGGGCAGTGCGGATTTCACCGGAGGCATGGCCACCCGGCGCAGCGACCAATACCAGGTGCTTGCGCTTTCAGCGCTCTCGGGTTTGGGTGTGTTGGTGATCGCTGCACTGATTTTCCGTGAAAGCTTTCCAACCTGGAACGGCATTTTTTGGGCCGCTGCGGCGGGGCTGACAGGCGCGGTGGGGCTGGCCTGCCTGTACAAGGGGCTCTCGATCGGCGAATCTGCAGTGGTGGCACCCACTTCCGCGGTGATCGGAGCAGGGCTGCCGGTGGCTTTTGGTTTTCTCACCCAGGGGCTGCCTGATCCGCTGCGATTGATCGGCTTTGTACTGGCCTTTGCTGGCATCTGGGTGGTCTCGCAAACCTCCACCGAGAAAACGGGTGAACACCGCAAGGGCTTTATATTGGCCGTGATCGGCGGCATCGGGTTCGCGGGTTTCATGATCTGCATGTCGCAAGTGGATTCGGCCAAGGTATTCACCCCATTGATCGTCTCCCGTTCGATGGTCATGATTGCCGCCATTGTCATGCTCAGACTTAACAGAACGGCCTTCCCCTCTTTAAACGGTAACGGAATCGGTTTGTTGGCTGGCGTCCTGGATGCAGGCGGAAACATCTTCTTCATGCTGGCCAAGCATTTCACCCGTCTGGATACAGCCGTGGTGCTTTCGTCACTTTACCCCGCCGCCACGGTCATCCTCACCGGGTTGGTCCTCAAGGAGCGCATTTCAATTAAACAATGGATAGGGGTCGTGATCTGTCTGGCGGCCATCATCCTCATTACAATATGATCCAGGCGGATATAATAATGAAGATCAACAACGATACTCAAATCCTATATACTTATTACTGGTAAACAATAATGCGAACCCTGGCTGATATTGACCGTCATCCCCATGTGCCCCATGAAGGTAAAACCCTCTGCCGCGAAGCGGTAAGGGCCATCATCCTGCGTGGACGAGACCTGCTGCTGGTACATTCCAAAGTCAATGGCGACTACAAATTCCCCGGCGGCGGCGTGGAAGAAGAGGAAGACCAGGAATCCGCTTTGATCCGTGAAGTGGCTGAAGAAAGCGGCGGACGCGTCATCGGCATACCACAGCCCTTTGGCAAGGTGAACGAATATGACTTTCCAGCCGAGAAAGATTTCGCCTCCTTCTGCATGACCTCTTACTATTATCTTTGCGAGATAGACCCTGCCCTTGGCTCGCAGCAGTTGGATAATTACGAAGCAAGACTGGAATTTGTACCTCAATGGGTGGAAATTGACGCCGCCATTGAGCATAACCGGGCGCTTTTGAATTCCGGCAAGAAAGTCGAACGCTGGGTGAGACGCGAAACACGCGTTCTCGAGATCGTTCGCGATGAACTTATCCGATAAGCAACCTTTAAAAAGAGGCTGCGTATACTCTCCCGTGAGGAAAAATGAGCAAAGTCATACCGACCGAAGAACGCATTGATAAAGCCAGGAAGTTGATCGAAAAAGCACGCGGCATTCAAGTCCCTGAAGATACAGGTTATATGGATTTTTCATACGCCGCGCAGGTCAAAGATCTACTGCGGCAGGCCAACGACCTGATCAAATTCATTCCCATGACCTCGGGTCCTTCTGCTGACATGAAAGCCGAAGCAACCCAATTGATGAAAGACATCAAAGCGACAGAGAAGGAATTATTGCATCGTTCTCTGGCATAATTTTTTAGAGGAATATATGAAAAAAATATTAGTCGCCTACATCACCCATTCAGGCACCACCCGCGATGTTGCTGATGCCATTGCTGAAGAGATCACCAAGACGGGTGTTGAAGCTCAGGTCCTGGAACTTACTGAAGTAAAGAATATCAGCGAATTTGATGCCGTCGTTCTCGGCGCCCCCATGATCGTGGGTTGGCACCGCGACGCGTTGAAATACCTCAAAACACATCAATCCGAACTGGCGGAAAAGCCACTTGCCTTATTCTTAATGGGCATGAGCCTGACAGAAGGCCCAACACCTGACCTACCCTCGATAGACCTTCATCTCGATCAAAAATTGCTCACGGCTCCAAAAAATCCTGGCCGTATCGGGTTTAAAGAAAGCTTCACCACCATTAAGCACTACCTGCATCCAGTTTTGAGCGCTGCTCCTAAAAGCCTAGCCGCGGTGGGTTTCTTCGGCGGACGCATGGATATGTACCGTCTGAAATGGTTTGAAGCATTGTTCGTCATGCTGGTGGTGGGAGCCAAACCCGGTGAAAAACGCAACTGGCCGGATATTCGTGCCTGGGGAGCCTCGCTGCCCGCCTTGCTGAAGCTGAATGAAAAATGATCCCCCTGGCCACGCTCGAAGCACACCTCAAACACCTGCCTGAAGACATGCTGGATAGCGTCATGGAGATCCATGATATCGTTGAAAGGCTGTGCCCCGAGGCTGTCGAGCGGCTGGACCGCAATGGAATTGTCTATTATGATGCCAACCGCGGCGGACCCGTCAAGGCTGGCATCTGTCAGATCATCTTCAACCAAGATTACCTCAGTCTGGAATTCATCCACGGCGCGTTCCTGCCTGACCCCGCCCACCTTTTACACGGCAGCAATCTTTACAAGAAACAAGCGCTATTGGGGGCATTTACAGACGTCCCCTGGGATGAAGTGACCGCACTGATCACTGCCTCCGCCCAATTTGACCCCACCAGCCTCACGATCAAAGGCGCAGACGGCAAAACACCACTCGAGAAATTCCAGGAAAAACAAAACAGCTAATCTTTCACCGTCGAAAAAGCGGAATCCAAAGCAGTGCTGCCCAGTTTGATCAGGGCATAAATATCCTGTTCCTTAAACAGGCGCTGTCCCTGGATCTTGATCTCAAGCCCTGCCGGCGAGAATTTTACCAGGGGTGGCATTTTAAGCGGCCATGCGCGCAGGGCGTTCTCCAGCGTTTCATCCAGAAACTTTTTAGCCCTTTCTTCACGATTCGTCCATACCATATATTTCGCCATCAACTCCAGGCTGCCAAGTTCCACCCGTTCTATGCCAATAGCACTGTCAAACTCGCTGCCAACCATCAAACGTAAAGCCACCATCTTCACCACCTCACCAAGCCCGCCAAAATTGATCTCAGGTTGGTGCGGACCGATGAGCACAATTCCGTCCGGCATACGCATGGCATCACTGAACCAACGTGTTGTGCTGTTCACCGTGGTCGAATTTTCAGATGAACTTTTAGTGGATTGATTCAACGCTTCAAGGATCCACTCCCCCTTGCGCAACCGCCAGCCTGATGCGTTATTATCTTCGACCGTTTCAAAGCTCCAACCATTCAAACTGGCAAGGCCGCGGAGCGCCGATATCCGTTTTCTTTTTTGAGCAGCAACCAATATGAAAATTAATGCAACAAACAAGACGGTTGCGATTACGATAATTATTCCCATGGTTAAGTCGCTCATTTCAACTCCTCAAGACAAATAATTGAGATTTTAGTATAGAAGAATCCGGCAGCCAGTGCAATCTCCATAATTCTGCATACAATGGCATTTACCTTTCTTCACACTGGCTCTATAATCTACAGATAATAAATTTATCACCAGAAGAGGAATCCATGGCGAAAAAACAAGTTGAAAAGAAAAAGAACCTGAAAAATGTGCTTTACCCGATTGTCATCATCATGCTGGCAGTGCTGGCTGTTGCCTTGATCATATTCATGACCCAGAATACAAAAAATGAACTGCAGGCTGAAGCCTCAGCGCAGCCCGAAAGCGTTGAACCCATTGCCACCCCTCATTTAGTGGGTGAAAAACAATACTCGTCTGCGCCTCCCATGTTGATTGACACCAGCAAAAAATATACCGCCACCTTCACCCTTGAAAAAGGCGGCACCTTTACCGTTGAGCTTTTTGCCGACAAAGCCCCGATAACCGTCAACAGCTTCGTTTTCCTTGCCCGCCAGGGATATTATGACGGTACCACCTTCCACCGCGTGCTTGAGAATTTCATGGCTCAAGGCGGCGACCCCACCGGAACCGGCATGGGCAATCCGGGCTATGAATTCGAGTACGAAGACAGTGGCTACACCTTTGACAAAGAAGGTGTGGTGGCCATGGCAAATTCAGGACCGAAGACTGCCACCAACGGCAGCCAGTTCTTCATCACCTTTGGCCCGGCCAATTATCTTGATGGCGGTTATACCATCTTCGGACAGGTCACCGACGGCATGGGCGTGGTCTATAACATCACCCGCCGTGATCCAGAAACCAACCCCACCTTTGAAGGGGATAAGATCAGCTCCGTGGTCATCACTGAAGAATAATCTTTTACATCCCATAAACAGACTCTGGTGGATTCATCAGAGTCTGTTTTTATTAAAAGAGGAGTATGACCTTGTATAATAGAAACAGCTTTTAGGCATGATAATTGCATTTAGATTGTTGTTGATTATTTGTGTTTAAAATAGAGCTAATTTTTCTCTTTAAGGACAGGACTCAAGATGGAATTTCTCGAATATATAAATGGCGCCGACCCCCAAGAACTCAAGACTTTGCCCGGATTGACCCCCGCACTGGCCGAAAAGGTTGCTGCGACCCGTCCGTTTGCCACGCTTGAAGATTTCTCCAATGTCAAAGGCTTGACTGAAAAACGTCTCGCCACCTTGATGGAAGATTTCAGCAAGAAAGCAGAAGCCGAAAATGCCGAAAAACTTAAAGAGGCTGAAGCGGCTTCCTCGGAAGAAATTGCAGAAGCCGTCGGCAACGAAGTGGAAAAGCTCACCCGCAAAAACACCCTCCGCCGTGTGATCACCTGGATCGTGGTGCTCATCCTGCTAGCCGGAGCCGTTTTTGCCGTGATCAAATGGGGCATCCCGTTTGTGTATGACCGATACATCAAACCTGTCGAAAATAATGCCACCAGCATCACCGACCTGGCCGACCAGCAGAAAGCCGAGATCGCCCGCCTGGATGGCGAGATCGCCACATTACAAGCCCGCGCCGCCACCCTTGAGGCGCGCGCCGACAGCGTGGATCAAAGCCTGACCGCTCTCGATGCCTCGCTGGCACAACTTGAAAATATGCAGAAACTGCTGGATAACAACTTTACTATTCATAAAACTGAAGTGTTGGCCGAACTGACCAACCAACTTACGTTAACCCGGGGCATTGAACTGGTGTCTCGCAGCCGGCTGTATCTCTCAGAAAGCAACTTCGGCCTCGCCAAAGACGACCTGGTCAGCGCGCGCAACTTGCTTTACACCCTGCTTGAAAAACTCCCCACCGACCAGGTGAATGCATTGAAGATCGTCATTGAGCGTCTGGATATGGCCATCGAAAAGCTGCCTGCTTATCCGGTGGTCGCTGCAAATGATGTGGATACCGCCTGGCGTTATCTGGTGGATGGCCTGCCCAACGTGCCCCAACAAGCCGTCACCCCGGTGGTGCTGCCACCCACAGACACCCCCGCAGCCACTGTTACGGTTGAAGCCACTGCCACGGTCGAGGCGACCACCACACCGTAAAAGACATGGAACCTCGCAAGGTTACGGTCAACGACCGCATGCAACATGGTTATGTGTACTGGCTCTCCGAGCCGGTTGGCCAGAACTTTGACCCTGATTTTAAGCCTGAACTGACCCCCGGTGAACTACTGGAACTGGGGGTTTTTGGTGGCAAGTACATGACCGACTGCACGGAGGAGTTCCCTGCAGAATGGTTTGAACATGCCCGCCTCAACCCTGACCGCCACGACCCGGACTTGAATTTTTTCGGCATTAACGCCTCGAAACCCTTAAGCTATTGGCGCGAGAAAGGCTGGATCCATCCCGATGATCCACGCGGTTGGTTCCAGTGGTACTGCCGCTATTACATGGGCCGCCGCGGAGAGGATGACGCACGCCAGATCAAACGCTGGAAAGCCATGACCCGCCATATCGCCCAGATCAAAAAGAACTGTCCCAAGGGGAATTTAAACTGTCGCAGAAAACAACGCCAGGCACTGCTGCACTGGGCTTATGATTCGAGAAAGATGTAGAAAAAGGCTACCCAATAATGTTGTAAATAAAATCACCTTGAAAAGTCTTTTATTAACTTTTTCAAGGTGATTTTGATTTTGAAAATCGTTATTGAATTAACTCAGGTGTATATCCCAATTTTCGCACTGCTTCCATGATTCCATCGGGGGTGACAACGGTTTCATCGTAGTCCACCTTCATCTTCTGGCTGTGATAGCTGGCGTCCACTGTCTCGACCCCTGGCAGGTCGTCTTCAAGCCCCTGAAGTTTCATGGCGCAGTTGGAGCAGTGCATATCTTTTATTTCAAGATGTAATGTTTTCATGGTTTCCTTGATCAATTAAAGACGATCTCACCGGTATACATGCCCATCGAGCAGGTGAAAGCAATTTTCTTGCCGGCCGGCTGTGGCGGAATGGTCACCGACTGGGTGCCGGTTTCTTTGAGCAGTTCACTGATGTTCAACTCCGGGATTAAAAATGCCCGCGAACATGAAGTGGTTCGCTTCGTAACCAGATTCAAAGTCAATTCGGTATTGGCAGGGGCTTGCAAAACACTTGGCTGATATCCGCTGTTGACCACATTCAGGGTGATCACATTTGCTGATGTCGCATCGCCTGGAACAACTTCCGCAACCTGAGGTTGGGTGTTGGTCTGCAGCAGTTTGGTGATCGAATAGGGTGATCCCAGCAGGTTCAGCCCGGTATCAATCGAAAGCAAGCCTAGAACTAGCAGAACCACCGCCACCACGCGCACCAGCTGTTTTTCAAGCAGGGAGCCCAGCTTGGTGGCGAAATATGACAATATAAAGAAAACCGGTGAAGTACCAAGGACAAAAGCAAACATCAATGCGGCGCCCAGGAGGGGTTTACCAGTGGCAATCGCACCTGCCATCATACTCTGGGTGATGCCGCAGGGGATAAGTATGGTCAACACCCCCAGGAAAATGGGAGTGAAAAATGAAGCCTGATTCTTGGATTTTTTTCGGATAAAGCGCGTCACCGCAGCCGGGGGTTCAAAGGAAAAATAGCGAAAGATCGGGTGAACATTGAGCATACGCAGGGCGTTGCCGATCATGAAGATGGCGATCAGGAACTGAAGGATGGCGCGCATGGTGGGGGTCATCTGCAGCACAGATCCAAGGGCACCGAGCAGTGCGCCCAACAAGGTATAGGCGATCAGCTTGGCAACCAGGAATAGTGTAATGGGTAGGGCGATGTGCGGCGAGCGTTTTTGTTTGGATTTTTTGCCTGGTACGCCGACTTCCTTTTCGATCTGGCTGGCCAGTGAACTTGCCAACAATCCCCCCTGCACAGCCATGCAGCTCAATCCGCCTGTGGTCAAACCGGTAATAAAAGCAACCCATAAACTAAGCATCCAACACCTGAGCTTTCATTGAAAAACAAGAAAATACTTGCGCTATACAACCTATTCAATAATTGAGTAACAAATAAGGAAAAATCTTAATAGATAAGGTCATATATGTCAATATTCCCGCAAAAAGCGGAAATATTGCAACCACAGAAACAAACACTTATAAGTACGTAGTAAAGCAACCTTGACAAGGGAACCCCTCTCGCCAAACTCAGGCTCGGGGGCGCTTAGTTCGCGACCTTGTCAAGGTTAGTTTAAATTGTTTTCTTTCCATTGGAGATTGTGATTTCGTCGTTTTTTGTTGCTAGCGAACCTTCTTGTCAGTATGCCAGCGGTACCCACTCAACGCCCACAATACCACATTCGTACCGTAGAATACCCATACCAGCCCGAAGGTGATATTGGAGATTGTGCCAAGCCCAAGGTTGTAGATCTCACCCAGAATTTCAGTGGCAAACCAGCAGGTAGCAGCCAGGGCGACAAACCAGGCGTTGAGCGCCGGATACAGTTTGCGCTTCACGGTTTCCCATGAGAACCACATAGTGGTGCAGAAGAAAGCGGTATAAACAGGACCGATCACGGCGTGTCCGACCCGCACAAGGTCAGGCCACAAAAGCACCACGATGACCGCGGCGATGCCATAGATCACCAGGGGCAGCCACAGGTCTTTAAGTTTGAATTTTTTCAGATAGTGCAATCCGCGGCCAACACGGATGATCAGGAAGACGTGGGCAATGATCGAAAGCACACCACCGACCATGAAAACCCAGCCGCCCACCCCAAGCGTGGGGCTTACCACCACCAAACTCATGAGAATGTCGGTCGGAAGCATGCAACAGAAAGCCGCCAACAGCAGGGTCCAATCACGGCGTTCAAGTTTGTTGGCCCCGGCAATCAAGACCAGCACGAAGGCAAGCAGCGTGATGCAGGGTTTGGCGATGGCCGGGTAAAGACTGGATGTCTTGTTGAAATAATTCATCCAATCCGCGCTGTAAACGGAACCGGCCAAAAGCAGGGTTAATCCCAGAATGGCAAAAACAACCTTGCGCTTTTTATCAGAAATTGCGTCAGTTTGATGCACAGCCATGATTTGACCTCCGAAATGGTGATGATTACTTGTTTAATTATATGGATTTTAATAAATGTAGTAAAATTCGAATGCTTCAGCAGCCAGCAGCCAATGCGTATTTATGACCGACAGGTCGGTGTGTGTTTTTCCCTTATGCCGAAAGGGGTATTTTCTTCTCCCATGATGCAACTTCACTAAAATCCCAGCGTATTATTAACGCCGTCTGATTTCATCTTTTTTGAAATCCATCGTGTCTGCCACTTGAGGTGGTCAGCTTTGATTTTGTTGCCGAATAAAGGTAATTCATTATGTTAAACATGAACTTTTCTAAAATTGTCCGGGAATTTCCGCGCAAATTCTGGATCGTGGTCGGTGTTTCTTTTATTGATCACGTTGGCGGAACAATGTTGTTCCCATTCTTCTCACTCTATATCACCCAAAAATTCAACGTAGGCATGACCGAAGCCGGAATCGTGTTGGGCATTTTTGCCCTCTCCGGATTATTTGGACAAATGATAGGCGGTGCGCTGACTGATAAATTTGGCCGCCGCAACCTGATCATCTTCGGTTTGGTTTTCAGCGCCCTCAGCACACTGACCCTTGGCCTGGTTAAAGATTTTTCTGTGCTCATCCCTCTGGCGGTCGTGATCGGCTTGCTCTCTGATATGGCAGGTCCGGCTCATGGCGCCATGATCGCGGATATCCTCCCTGAGCAGAAACGCCAGGAAGGTTTTGGCATTTTGCGCGTGGTGGGTAACATGGCCTGGATCATTGGACCGACCATAGGCGGCTTTGTTGCTGCAAAATCATTTTTGGCACTCTTTATCATTGACGCGATTATCAGTTGTGTGGTGGCTTTACTTTTCTTCCTGTTCATCTCTGAAACGAAACCTGAAACCCACGAGGAACACAAGCAGGAAAGCCTGATCAAAACCTTTTTGGGATACGGCAAAGTGGTTACCAACAAAGCCTTTATGGCCTTTTTGGTGGCATTGATCTTGATGGGATTGGTCTATCAGCAAATGTATAATTCGCTTTCGGTATACCTACGCGATGTGCACAACATTGATCCAAGCGGTTACGGCTTTTTGTTGACCGCCAGTGCGGTCGTGGTGATCCTGTTCCAATTCAGCGTCACCCGCTATATCAAGAACAAGGCTCCTTTTGTGATCATGGCAGTGGGAACCCTCTTTTACATGATCGGTTTCAGTATGTTCGGGTTTGTCAATGCCTACTGGATGTTCGTGGCGGCCATCATCGTGGTCACCATGGGTGAGATGCTGGTTGTCCCCACCAGCCAGGTGTTGGTGGCTGGGTTCGCCCCTGAAGACATGCGCGGAAGATACATGGGTGTCTTTGGCATGACCTGGTCCATCCCGGGCGTGGTTGCTCCTTACCTGGCCGGTGTGATTTTGGATAATCTGGATCCCAATCTGCTGTGGTATATCGGCGGTATCTTGTGCGCAGTCGCTGCGTTTGCTTTCTTCGGGTTACATGCAGTACTTGGCAAACAGAAACGCTTTCAAGCAACAGATGAAGAACACGCCATCGGCGTTACTGAAAGTGCATAGAAAATAGAAAAATGAATCTGCTTTTTCAAGACCCCCGCGGTGTATACACCGCGGGGGTCTGCCTTATTGGAGATCCCGAAGTCTTTTTCAGACTTCGGGATCTTGCTCTGAACGACATGGGCCTAGAATCGGAAATCTTAAAACAGATTCCCGATTTTAGGAAATAATCAACCTAACATCCATTTGGCCGAGTAAGCCGGAAGCTCCAGGCGAAGATGGCCTTCACTGGCTTGATAAACCACCGCTTCATCCATCAGGTCCATAAAACGCGTCTGGCTGTTGCTCAATGGAATATCCACGACCACAGCGTGATCCGCAGCGTTGACTGCCGTGATCGCCACCCCGTCTTCCAAATCCCTGCTGAAAACAAATTGCTCGTTGGATAACAAAAGTTGGCGATAAGCGCCGGTCAAGAATCCAGGGTGTTGCCTGCGGATCTTGATCATCTTTTTCATCACGTCGTAGAGGTCCACCCGCTCAGCACGCGCCTGCAGGTCGTGCAGATCAAGCGCCGGACGCAGAGCGGCATCTTTATCCTCCTTGCGTCCGCGGATGCCGAATTCGCTGCCGTAATAAATGGAAGGCACTCCTGGTATGCTGAACATCAATATATACAAAGGCAGCAAGGCCGCAGGGTTGTGTAAAATGCTCGCCACACGGCTGACATCGTGATTATCCACAAAAGAGTAAAGGCCCAACCCCAGCAGTTTGCCATCCGTTCCAAATTGCTGTTGCAAGGTATAGGCGATCTCGAACATATTATGATCGTTGAAGCTGGAATACAACCCCTTATAGGCAATGTAATTGGTCACCGAGTCCAGCCGGCCGGGACGCACCCATTGGGTGTAATCGCCGTGCACCACCTCGCCCATCAGCCAGAAATCAGGCTTCAGGCTTTTCGAATAACCCGCCAAGGCGGATAAGAATTCCTTATCCATCACATCTGCAGCATCCAGACGTAAGCCGTCTATTTGATACTCTTCGATCCACTGTTTGACCGCACCAAACAAATGGCCGCGCACCTCTTGATTGGAGAGATCCAGCTTTACCAATGATTCGTGTCCGGCCCAACACTCATAAGTCAGCCCATCATGAAACGAGTTATCGCCCTCAAATTTTAGGCCCGAAAACCAGCCGCAGAATCGCGAAGCCTGTCGTTTTTCAAGCACATCCCGAAACGCCCAAAATCCGCGCCCGACATGGTTGAAGACCGCGTCCAGAATCACCTTGATACCCAATTCGTGTGCCCGCGCCGAAAAACGTGCGAAGGTCTGGTTCGTGCCCAGCCTGCGGTCAATATTGTAATAATCCACCGTATCGTACCCATGCCAGACCGATTCGAACAACGGGCCGATATAGAGACCGTTGATCCCCATGCCAGCCATGTGTTCCAGCCATGGATGCAGCCCATCCAGGCGATCCACCGGTGATAGGTTGAAATCATTGTGGAACTGCGCGCCGCAAAGTCCGAGCGGGTAAATATGGTAAAAAACAGTTTGATCTATCCAGTTCATTTTTGTCCCTTGTAGGCGCGGGTCATGGACCTACCCAAAAAATCAATTACGAATAAATTCCATACTGGAACTGCCTCACAGCCTGCTGGGCAAGCTCCACATCCAGGGTCGCGAAACCATTGAGACCCAACCCAATGTAGGTATTGAGCATTCCTAAAAAGGTCAAAGCATAGGCTTGATGCCGGCCGCGCATGTTTCCGTGTTGAGGCACAGCGTCAAGAAAGACTTTTTCGATCATCTCGTATTGAAACCGATTTTGAATGACCACCGCCTTGAACCCTTCACTTTCTTGGGGTGCGAACCACAACGCAAGCTGCAGTCGGTAAAAAGTTTGAAATTCACCCGCGAAAGAAAAATGGGTTTCGGCAATGGATTGCAGGGTTAAGGGCAGGTCACCAAGATAATAGGCTGCTGCGGCAAGCCTGGTTTTCAACTCGTTAAAGGATCGTTCAAGAATCGCTTCAAGCAGTCCACGCTTGCTGCCGAAATAATGGTAAAGCGTGGGCTTGGTGATGCCTGCCGCCTCGCAGATTTCCTGCACGCCAACGGCATCGTAACCTCTCTCTGAGAAAAGAGCCAGCGCTTGTTCAAGAATGACTTCTCGGTTATCCATGCCGCTAGTATACCGTTCGGTATACTAAATGTCAATACTCCTCATCAAAAGTGCCAATACAGCGATAAAATGGAGGTATGGACAACACAACCCCTCAAATTGATTTCCACAGCCTTCTGGCGGGTTTCAATGCCTCCACCACCCCCCTGGACTGTGGAAAAATGTGCGCCCCCTTCAACCCTTCGGGGAAACCCTTTTGCTGCGATATTTGCCACGCCGTACCGGTCGCCTACAAACCCGAATGGGATTATTTGAAAACGCGCACCGCACTCTGGCATCTCTGGCGTGGTGATGAATGCAGCGATGAGCCCATGAATCCCGACGACCTGATGGAAGAAACCCCCGAACATTTGTTGTTGCTTGCTTGTAAAGGGCCTGCCCACTGTGAACGCGAATTCCGCGCCACAAGCTGTCGGCAGTTCCCATTCTTTCCTTACATCACCAGCGATTTTCGCTTTATAGGCCTGGCTCACGACTGGGAATTTGAATCCAAATGCTGGATCCTCAGTCACATGGAACAGGTCACCCTCGAATATCGTCAGGAATTCATCAAAACATTCGACGTGATATTTTCGTATTGGATGGATGATTTTGACAGTTACGCTGCGCTTTCTGAAGAAGTGAGAGAGCATTACCTCGCCACACATAAACGTATTCCGCTCTTGCACCGTAATGGATCTGACTATCTCATCAGCCCCAAAAATGAAATCATAAAGAAAATTGATCTTCGGGAACTTAAGCCCCACCCGCCTTACGCTTGACAAAAATACTTGCTTTTTAGAGTATGACACTTTACTATATACATTAACAGGAGGATTTGATGAAAACGAATAAGAGAATTATCAGCATGGCCATGGTCCTGCTGTTCATCCTGGTAAGTGGTTGTACAACAACGGCAGCACCCACCCCAGACCTGGCTTCAACCATTGCGGTCAACGTAGCCGTTGAGCAAACCATGGCTGCGTTACAGACGCAATCAGCCATCACCCAATTGGCTTATGAACAACAGCACCCCACAGAAACCCCGACCCTTCAACCCACACCCACCAGCGAGTTCACCGCCACTCCCGAAAAGGTCACCTTGACCTTGTCCAAAGATACTTATTGCCGTAATGGTATTTATGCAAAGTCACCCTTTGTGACCTTAATGACCGCTGGTCAGACGATTGACGTGCTCGCGGTGGATCCCAATAACGAAGCTTATTATGTGGTTGAACCCAAACACACTTTTACCTACTGCTGGGTTTGGGGTGAATTTGCCACAGTCAGTGGAAATGTAGCCAGTCTGCCAGTTTACACCCCGCAACCGCTGCCCACCCCAACACGCACCCCCACTGTTGGCCCTGATTTCACCGCTTCGTATGTCGGTCTGCAAAACTGCGGCGCGGATTATTATTTACGCTTTTTTATAAAAAACAACGGTTCAAAAACCTGGCAAGCGGTGCTGATCAATATTACGGATAACACCAATAACACAACTTCTTCTTTCAGCAATTCTAGTTTTGTAGATTACTCTGGATGTAGTGCCGGGGTTTCCGAAGACGATCTGGCTCCTGGCGAGGCCAGTAATGTGGCAGCCTATCCAGGAGGAAAATTTTCGTATGACCCCACCGGCCACTCGATGACTGCCGTGGTTCAAGTTTGCCAAACCGATTCAGGTGGATGCAATCCCAAGGTCATTAACTTTACGCCATAATTAATTACCGGTTCATTTGGAAGATGAGGAGACAAAGATGACGATAAAACGTATATTCTTAACAGTTTTGGTAATCACCATCATCCTTACTTTATCTGCATGCAACTTACCCATGGCCGGTAACTCAGCGGAAACCACACCCGATATTGCGGGGACAGTCGCTGCCAGGGTGGCCATCGAACAGGCCGCCCAAACCATGGTTGCCCAAACACTTGGAGCCGGAAATTCGAGCGCCGCTCAGGTAAGCACCAGTACCAATACCATACAAGCGCCCCCAGAAGCTACCTTCACACCAACCTTGTCTCCCACCATCACCCTGACTCCTACGCCTGAAGGAGTATTCCTTACCGTTTCGCAGGATACCTACTGCCGTTTTGGCGGACCATACTCCTCCTTTAAGATTCTGGCCACAGTGAAAATCGGACAAAAAGTGGAAGTGATCGCCCGCAATCCTGAAAACGATTCTTACTATGTTAAGAATCCATACGAACCCAATGCAACCTGCTGGTTATATGGCAAATATGCGACGGTCACCGGCAATGCCGCCGGGCTAACCGTTGCCACCATGCATCCCACCCCGACGCCCACTTTCACTCCTACTCCGGCGATCAATTTCAATGTGTCTTATTCCGGCCTGGAAAGTTGTGCGCCGAATTTTGCCTTTAAATTATTTATTAAAAATAATGGCGGAACCATTTGGCAATATGAGTCAATTACCGGAAGTGATACTGTAACAGGCTTTGCGATTAATCATTCCAGTAATATCTTTAAAGAATGGTCCGGATGTGTTTCAGGGGTTACTCAAGAGGATCTTACTCCTGGAGAAGAATCCTACGTTTTAAACATACCTGGGTTCTTTAATTACGATCCCACCGGCCACCTTATAAACATCACAGTAAAATTGTGTTCAGAGAATAACGGTTTGGGAACCTGTTTATCCAAACCCATTGCCTTCACCCCGTAAATTCTCTAGTAACCAGGAGTAAAAATGAAATCCAAACGGATTTTTTCCATAATACTGGTTTTTGCAGTTGTGCTCACTTTGACTGCATGCAATCTGCCTACATCAGGGGCTTCCACCAACAACGAGGCAACCCCATCTGCAAACAATGTCGCTGCCGTCGAACAAGCCGCTGGAACCATTGTTGCCCAGACCCTGACCGCTGGAGCACCCACCATCACCCTGACTCCCCAACCTCCGTTGGAATCATTCACCCCCACCGCAACCGCCACCCAAACCTTGGCCCCCACATCGGATGTCGTGTCTTTGGTAGTCTCAAAAGATACGTACTGCCGTCAGGGCGCTCCTGTGGCTGAATTTAAATCAATCGCCATCATTAAATCAGGCCAACTGGTCGAAGTGATCGCGCGCGACCTTGATAACACTTCCTATTATGTCAAAAATCCTTATGAAGAAAACAGCACCTGTTGGATCTTCGGCAAGGGACTCACGCCCAGCGGAAACGTCGCCGATCTTAAAGTCGCCACATTGCAACCCACAACAACACCGACCCGCACCCCTGCACCCAACTTCTCAGTTACTTACAGCAGCATAACCGCATGCGCTCCTGTATATGCCTTTAAACTATACATCCAAAACCTGGGGTCCACGCCGTGGCAATACATCTCCATCACCGGTACTGATTCAGCCAATGGTTTTGCCATCAACCACACTTCAAATGTGTTTGATCAGTATTCCGGCTGTTCAACCGTAAATCCTCAGGATATGATCCCGGCTGGCGACGATTCATATGCAATGAATTTAAACCCGGGTGAATTCAACTACGACCCCACCGGACATCAGATCAATCTGACAGTGAAACTTTGCACTCAAGACAACGCCCAGGGCTACTGTGTTTCAAAACCCATCTCTTTCACGCCGTAGATAAACGGTCCGCCCTTCTACTAACGCATGCAGCCTTATCAGGCTGCATGTTTTTTTTATTTGCAATAAGGATGACAATCCATTGCTCGTCGCTTCCTTTTTAAATCCCAAACTCCATGATAAGATTGGAAATAAACTAGTCAAGGGCATAAAAAATGCCTGCTTGGGAGGTTAATGATGAAAAAACAAAAGACGATTTTATGGGGTCTCACCCTCGTGACAGTGATTGCCCTGGCAGCCTGCACCGCTCAGCCCACAGCGCAACCCACTGTACAAGCCACCGCCACACCGGCTTTAGTTGCCACCACTGCGGTTACAGAAGTGCCTGCCACCGTTGAATCCACAGCCACCGCTGCCCCGACTGCCACCCTCGAACCGACTGCCACCGCCACCATCGCCGTGGAACCTACTGCATCCAACGAGAATATACCCGCTCCCACAGATGCCATTTCTGTTGCCGGCGGCAAGGTGGTCATTGCTTTGGCAAAAAACACCATCTGCCGAACCGGACCTGCCACCAATTACCCATCCGTGGCATCCATCCCGGCCGGGCAGCAATTGAACGCTGTTGGAAAGCTCGAAAATGATGTCAACTACACTTATATTGAAAACCCCTTCACCCCTGGAACTTATTGCTGGGTCTTCAGCGAAGGCGCCACCCTTCAAGGCAACCGTATTGATCTGAAAATCATTAAACCGCTGCCCACCCCCACTGGCGACACCGGCATGAATTTCAGTGTCGTCTATTCAGGCATTCAGGAATGCCCAGGTGGAGATTATTCTTTTAATATCAGAGTAACCAATACTGACAAACTGGTTTGGCAATCCATCAAAATCTATATCGTGGATGCGAAAACAAAAAAATCCGCCAGTTACTCGAGTGATAAGTTTGAAGGCTGGTACAACTGCCACGTGGATAATGTTCAGAACGATCTAACAAAAGGTGAACACACTTTTGTCAGCCCCTACGATCCTGGTCACTTTGATTACAACCCTGCCGGCGGAACCTTTTTTATCCGGGTCAAGTTATGCTCTGAAAAAGGTCTTGCGGGTACATGTTTGGACAAAGAAATCAAAGTTCAGCCGTAAACCTTTACTTTACAAGATTATCAAACCTCCGCGGTAGACGCCGCGGAGGTTTTTTGTTATGCCAATACTGTTGACAAGCATCAAATCTATAGGGGGTATTCCAAATCAGTGCCGTGTTTGCGGAATTGGGTTTTATACAGCTGCGCGTACAACCCATTTTTTGCCAATAAATCTTTATGAGTTCCCTTCTCAAGAACCTGTCCGCGGTCAATCACCAATATCTGATCCGCGGCCAGGATGGTGCTCAGCCGATGTGCGATAACAATACTGGTCCGCTCGGCCATCACACGATTAAGTGCTTCCTGAATGAGCGCTTCGGACTCGCTGTCGAGACTGCTGGTGGCTTCATCCAAAACAAGGATGCGCGGATCTTTTAAGATCACACGCGCAAGTGCAATACGCTGTTTTTCGCCGCCGCTGAGCCGATACCCTCGTTCACCCACCACGGTGTTATAGCCATCCGGTAGATCCGCAATGAAATCATGGATATTCGCCGTCTTGCAGGCAGCCTCAATTTCATCCTGGCTGGCATCCAGTTTGGAATAAAGCAGGTTGGTGCGGATGGTATCGTGAAACAGGTAAGTCTCCTGGGTGACCATGCCGATCTGGTCAGCAAGCGCATCCAACTTTAGATCACGCAGATCCACCCCGTCGAGACGGATGCTGCCCGAGGTGGGATCGTACAAGCGCGGGATGAGGTAGGTCAGCGTAGTTTTGCCCGCTCCGCTGGGTCCAACCAGCGCCACCAGGCTGCCCGGTTCGATGCAAAAACTGACATGCTCAAGCGCATTGCCACGTGCCTGGCTGTGATGACCGTCATCTGCATTTGAGACCGGGCTGGTTCCAGACAGTGACGCAGTAATGGATTCCGTGCTGCCGTAACGACGCACATCGCTTAATAAGTGTTCGTCCCCGGCTTGATAGGTAAAGGTGACGTCCTCAAAATCAATCCTTCCTTTGACTTCCTGAGGGATGCCCGCATCCGCTTTTTCTTCAATATCAAGCGGCATGTCAATTACTTCAAAGACCCGTTCAAAACTGACCACCGAAGAGGCAAAATCCAATGGGGCATTTGCCAGACTGAACAAGGCACCATAAAGGCTGCCCAGATAAGATCCAAATGCCACAATCGTACCCACGGTGAAGAAACCTTTGATCACAAAATATCCACCAAAACCATAGACCAGGGCGGTCCCGACTGCGCTTAATAACCCGATGATGGCCATAAAAATCGAACCCAAATAAGCGCGTTCAACACCCTGATTTTTAACTTGTTTGGCTCTTACCCCAAAACGATCCACTTCCAACATTCGCCGGCCAAAAAGCTTAACCAGCAAAGCCCCGCTGATATTAAGGGTCTCATGCATCATGGCATTCATTTGTGCGTTGGCTTCCATTTGAGCTCTGACGATATCACGCATGCGGTTGCTCAATTTGCGAACCGCCAAAATAAATAGTGGTGCGATCATAATGCTGATCAGGGTAAGGCGCCATTCAAAGGAGAACATAACCATCAGGGTGGCCACCATCTGGATGACGTTGGTTAAGATGTTGACAAAAGTGCTACTGATGGCATTCTGCGCCCCCACCACATCGTTGTTCAAACGACTCATCAATTCGCCGACTTTGGTATTGGTAAAGAAACGCAGTGACATCCGCTGCAGCCCGGAATAGAGTGTCATGCGCAAGTCGTAGATCACCCCCTCACCTACGGCTGCACTTAATCGCCTTTGAATGACACTTAACACGCTGTTCAACACCGGAATCACGAAAAGTGCGCCAGCCAGCCAGATCAGTCCTTTGATATCCCCTGCCGGGATGGTCGTGTCAATGAGTTGTCTTACCACCATGGGGGTTAGCAAAGTCAGTCCAGTGCCAACCAGGATCAAAGTAAGCATCCCCACTAGAGTCCAGAGGTAGGGTTTTGCATACTTAAACACACGCTTCATTAAAGCCCACGAAACGTGTGGAATTTCATCAGGCCCCTCCGCCAGGGATTTCATCATATGACCGCGCATATAACAACCTTTCCATACAGTTATTGATCTTGATTATATTCCCGCTTTGATGGAAACTTCGTTAAATTGGCGAATCCCCAAGTGCCGCTTGGGGATTCGTGTTATTCAAAGGAGGAGAAGATGTATTTTTAGTTTATTGAAGAGTTGTGAAGAAATTATGAAGAATAAGAGTATATTTGTCGAGATTTGTTTTTTAGCTGCATTCTCCCAAATCACATAATCCATTACTGTTTGAATCGGTATACCGTCCGCATTGCCCGGGGAAGGAACAGTGCCGCCCTTTCGGACAAGAAGCGTAACAAACCAGGCTGTTGCTTGCCACAGGTGCACTGGTGGCTGTTGGGAGTGCAGTAGGTTGTGCCGTGGCAGTGGGGATGGCGGTTGACGCATCAGTTGGAACCGAGGTTACAGCCTGCGCCTGAGTCGAAGTGGCGGTCGGTTCAGCCTGGGTGGCAGCCGTTGTCGCGGTGTTTTCAGTGTTCTGAGCGACTGTGGAACTTGCATCCACTTTCTTGAGCGATGGAAGAACATTGCTGATCGCAATGGCGGATCCCAATCCAACCAGACCCATGGTGACCAAGAAATCTCTGCGGCTGACGGTTGAAGCCTGAGGAACGGGGTTCAAAACCTGAGGGTTGAGCTTTGGTGCCGGTGTAAAGATCTTTGCTGCAGTTTTAACGATCCAGCGCCAATGCAGCCCGACTTTAAGAACTGCCAATAAAAGCGTGGCTATGGACGAATAAATGTGGATTTCCAGCCAAACCTCATAATTGGAGAGGTTAAGGTTGAACCATGTTGAAATGACCAACCCGGTTTCAATGATCATGACAAACCCGTAAAGCAAAAGTCCGTCAATCAGGGCATAGAGCCTTGCCCGGCCTGAAGCCTTGCCAAAAAAATTGGAGAAGACACTTTTTACCCAGTCCCAATGGTTGACCAGATGGAACATGATACCTAGAAAAACCGCAACACCCAGCCATTGGTGCACGGCCAAACCAGTAAGGTTGAGAAAAAAGGAGACCAGAAATCCCAGAAGGATGACAACATCAAGATACCAATTTGATTTTTGATTTTTCATTTTCTTATTAACCTGCATCTCTATAATGTTATTGATGCTCGTAGGATACAGGCAACAAGACCGGATTTGGTTTAGATTCGGTATATAAACTTTGCAGAACTGTGATGCAATAAAGCCCGAAAATCAGTATTTATTGGGTAAAATTACAATATCTCGCTCTCAACAGGAAAGCATTATTGTGGCTTATAAATTACTGATTTTTGATTTTGACGGCACGCTGGCGAATTCATATCCTTGGGTGGTAGCCATTTTGGATGAACTGGCTGAAAAATTCAACGCTAAACCCGTTGATCATTCCAGGTTGGACGAGTTGAAAAACTATGGTCCGCGTAAGATCATGAAAATGCACAACGTCTCGATCTGGAAGCTCCCCGCCATTCTAAGATTCACCCGTTCACGCATGAAAACCAATGGCGATAGCATCCATTGTTTTGAAGGTGTCGGCAAAATGCTGCAGGACCTTAAAGACAACGATATCCGCATGGCGCTGGTGACCACCAACACTTGTGAGACGGTGCGCCGGGTATTAGGTGACGATCTCTACAGCTTTTTTCACCTTTTCGAAGACAAAGTTTCAATTTTTGGCAAACCGGCGGCCTTGAGACGGATCGTCCGTAAGAGTGGATTGCACCGCTCAGAAATGCTGGCCATAGGCGACGAGATCAGGGATGTTGAAGCCGCCAAGAAGGTCAATATTCCATTTGGAGCCGTTTCATGGGGTTTTTCAAACATGGATGCCATGGCCTCACATTCTCCTGAACATACTTTTACAGAAATGAGCCAGATCGTTGACCTGGTGCTTAACTCTCATTTAACATTTGAAGCGGCAAACTAAAAATCAATAGACAGGGGTAAAAATGAAAACCATTGGCCTGATCGGCGGCATGAGTTGGGAATCCTCTGCTGAATACTACAAATTGATCAACGAAGGGGTTCACCAGGCGCTAGGCGGAGTCCATTCTGCCAAAAGCGTGATGGTCTCGGTGGATTTTGCCGAAGTTGAAACACTTCAAAAGTCAGGCCGCTGGGACGAAGCCACTCAAATGATGACTTCCGCGGCCCGCCAGGTTGAAGCCGCAGGAGCCAACTTTTTATTGATCTGCACCAACACCATGCACAAAATGGCGGATGAAGTACAAGGTGCCGTACATATTCCACTAATACACATTGCAGATGCAGCCGCGGCCGCTGTTCT
The DNA here is from genome assembly GCA_021825925.1 of Chloroflexota bacterium. Lineage (GTDB taxonomy): Bacteria > Chloroflexota > Anaerolineae > Anaerolineales > Anaerolineaceae > UBA6107. The sequence goes on along the minus strand of JAKAFP010000003.1, from coordinate 436,660 downwards.
GGAAAAAGGCATCCACACCGTTGGGTTGCTGGGCACTCGCTTTACCATGCAGGGAGATTTCTACAAGCGTCGGCTTGCCGACAAATTCGGTTTGAAAGTCTACACTCCCATTGCCTCGGATCAGGATATCGTACATAAAGTCATTTACGATGAACTGGTCGTGGGCAAGATCCTGCCCGCTTCAAGAGATGCCTACCAGAAAATAATCCTCAACCTGGCTGACCAAGGTGCTGAAGGCATCATCTTGGGTTGCACTGAAATCGGTCTGCTCGTTAAACAATCTGACTGCAGTCTTCCACTTTTTGACACCACCTTAATCCATGCACATGCTGCTGTACAATATGCATTAAAAGATTAATGCAATCGGGAGGGAACCATGTCCGTCTTGATGAAAATCGCATTCTATCAGGGAATCCGCGATGAAATTCCTAATCAGCAACTGGCCAAAGAACTGGCATCCACCCATAACACAGAGGGTGTTAAAGAAATGGCCGAGCACTTGTGGGATAAAAACCCCAATGTGCGCAGCGACTGCCTTAAGGTGCTTTATGAAACGGGTTACATCTCACCTGAACTGATCGCCTCCTATACTGCAGAATTTCTAAAACTTCTGTCGAGCAAACAAAATCGCCTGGTGTGGGGCGCCATGATCGCGCTTTCGACCATTGCCCCCTTGTCTGCTTCGGATCTGTTTGAAAAGCGCGAATTGCTCTGCAAAACCATCTCTCAAGGGTCAATCATCACCCAGGATTCAGGTATTAAAACCCTGTCGCAGGTGGCAGCTGCAACCCCATCTTTTCTGACCGAACTGAATCCGTTTTTAATGAACTTCTTGCGCACCTGCAGACTCTCCGACGTGCCCAGACATGCCGAGTGCGTAGAGCAATGTGTAAACGACACCAACCGCAAGGAATTTCTCGGCATTCTAATGGAAAGAATGCCGCACATGACCGCTCCACAAGCAACGCGCATCAAGAAAATATTGAAAAGAGCAGAAGTTAAATAAACCCCAACCTGTTTTGGCTTTCCAAATCGGAAGATGATAAAATAAGACTAATTAAGTCTTAAAAGGAGCGGATTAATGGAATATCGTCATTTGGGAAAAACCGGGCTGCGCGTCAGCGCCCTTTCTTACGGTTCATGGGTCACCTTTCACACCCAGGTTGGCGTTGATGCCGCTGTGGAATCCATGTCCATTGCATATCAAGCCGGTGTCAATTTCTTTGACAACGCTGAAGTGTACGCAGGGGGCAAATCCGAAGAAGTGATGGGAGCTGCTCTTAAAAAGTTGGGCTGGCGGCGCGGAAGTTATCTCGTCTCAACTAAATTCTTCTGGGGTCTCCATGATGGGATCAATGAAAAAGACACCCTCAACCGCAAACGCTTGATCGAAGCCATGAACGGTTCATTAAAACGCTTTGACTTGGATTACATTGACCTGATTTTTTGCCACCGACCAGATCCTACTACTCCAATAGAGGAAACTGTCTGGGCGATGCACAACCTGATCGAGTGGGGCAAGGCGCTTTATTGGGGCACCTCTGAATGGTCCGCATCAGAGATCGTTTCTGCCATCGAGATCGCCGAACGCCATCACCTGCATAAGCCAGTGATGGAACAACCTCAGTACAATCTTTTGTGGCGCGATCGCATGGAAAAAGAATATGCCCGCCTGTTTGCAGATTATGGTTATGGTTCCACAATCTTCAGCCCTTTAGGTGCTGGCTTATTAACAGGCAAGTATAACAACGGCATTCCGGCTGATTCCCGTGGCGCCCTTTCAGGTTATGAATGGCTGCGTGAAAAATTTACCGACCAGGAAGCCCTTGAAAAAGTAAAGCAGCTTGGAAAATTGGCAGACGATATCGGTGTTTCCTTATCCAAGATGGCCATCGCCTGGTGCTTGAAGAACCCGAATGTCAGCACCGTTATCACCGGCGCCAGCCGTGTGGAACAGATGCACGAGAATATGAAAGCCATGGAAGTAGTTGAAAAATTGACACCGGATGTCATGAATCGCATTGAGGAAATTCTCTCTAATTACAAGAAAAACCTGAACGGATAATTCTCTACAGGATTCATCAAAAAGCCGTGGCATAATAGGTCACGGCTTTTAAATAACAAGCCAGAAACAAATTGGGTGACAACCACATGACACTTCTTCAATACGCATTGGCAGGGTTGGGCGCTTTTGCAGCCGGGATGGTGAACGCCATGGCTGGCGGCGGCACTTTAATCACCTTTCCGCTGTTGACTGCTTTTGGCCTGCCGGCTGTGGTTGCCAATGTCACCAACACGGTGGCACTCTGCCCAGGCTACTTTGGCGCCACCTATGCCCAGCGTGATCTGCTCAAGAAACAGATAAAACGCTTGTGGGTGTTGGTGCCTGCAGGGCTGCTGGGAGGATTGGGGGGAGCTTTCTTACTCTTGCACACCGGTGAACGGTTGTTCAAGGGGTTGGTCCCTTGGCTGATCCTGCTCGCCAGCTTGTTGCTTGCAGTGGGAGAACCGCTCAAAAAGTGGCTGAAGCGCAAATCCACTGAGGGTGAGGTCAATAAGCAAGAAAAAATATTTGCCGTTTTACCGGTTGGGCTGGCCGCCGCCTATGGGGGATATTTTGGGGCAGGGCTAAGCGTGATCGTGCTGGCTGTGCTTGGCCTTTTTTACAACGATTCACTGACAAGGTTGAACGCACTTAAACAGGCCATTGCCCTTTCTGCCAACGTCGCCGCAGCAGCTGTGTTTCTCTTTTCAGGTCAGGTTCTGTGGGGTGTAGCACTGGTCATGATGATCAGCGCCCTGGCCGGTGGTGCTGCCGGCGGCAAGCTGGCAAGCAAAGTCAATGCTTCTGTGCTGCGTTGGATGGTGGTGGGCATCGGATTGGTTGTGGCATTGCTCTATTTCATCAAATAATCCACTTATTTGTATCCCAATAAATTAGGATGGTCCCATGAAAAAAGTGTCTCCGAAGTTCATCGTTGCAATGACCTGTCTGGTGTTCCTGGTTTTTGGCTTGTTCAATGGGTCCATTGGCCCGATCGTAAAGGAATTATCCGCCCAGACCCATTCCACCCTGGGAGCCATTGGCGGCGTATTAACCTTTCTGTTTATGGGGGCTCTCATTTCGATGTTTGTCGCCGGCCCATTGACCGACCGGGTTGGTAAAAAAATCGTGATGGTGATTTCGCTTTTCTTTCTATCCGCAGGCCTCATCGGGCTTTGTAACGCGCATTCGTTACCCCTGATGTTCTTCTTTTTCTTCTTTACCGGCCTGGGTCAGGGTGGAATGGAAGTAAGCGGCAACCTGGTAGTGGCGGATGCTTTCCCCGAGAACAACACAGGGATCATGAATCTGCTTCACTTTTTTTATGGATTTGGTGCTTTTTCCGGTCCGGCGATCACCAGTCTTGCCATTTCAAATGACATATCCGGCAAAGTTGTCTTATGGTTCGCAGCCGTGTTATTTGCCACTCTCGCCGTGTTGTTCATTATCCTGTATACCAATAAACCGATATCAACCTCCCCGCACCTGGCAGAAAACAAAACCTTGACTGCAAGTGTCTATCGCTCTCCGCTCTTATGGTTAACCGGCGGGATGTTATTAACCTATGTTGGCGTCGAGTTTGGCCTTGGAAGTTGGTCCACGACCTTCATGGAGATGTCAGCTCGTCTGCCCATCCAGCAGGGCGCCCTCGTGACCTCTGCTTATTGGGGGTTTATCACCCTGGGCAGGTTGGCCGGTCTGGTGCTAAGCCGGAAATTTAGTTCCCTTCAGTTATTAGGGCTGGCCGCTATCGGGGCTTTCTTCGGTGGAGTCGGGCTGGTCGTGTTTACTGGTACAACCGCTGCCGCAATTGGAATCATTATGTTCATCGGTTTCTGTTTTGGTACTGTTTACCCCTCCACCATCGCCTTTACTTCGGATACATTTATCCATGACCAGGGGAAAGCGGTGGGATTGGTTTCTACATTTGGCAGTATTGGTGGCTTGACCCTGCCCTGGCTAGCCGGGTTGATTTTGGAAAAACAAACTCCGTTGGTGTTTGTGATATTTGAAACGTTCATTATCGTCGCCATGTTAGCTTTGTATATGGGAATGAAATTATCAAAGAAGAACAAGAACCAACGAGATTTGGTGTAAAAAACGTTACCTTTAATAGTCAATAGATCAATAAAACGTTAACCAGACCAACAGCAAAAGGGTTTCTCATCTGATCCTTTTGCTGTTTATTTATGTGCGTTTTATGCTCTTTTTGATTGGTATTTATTTATTTTCGGAAGAAATAAATCTATCATCTATCCTGTAAAAATTTCTCCCTTCGAGGAAGGTGTTTATGGCTGCCTCAACAAATTTTGGCGAAACGAATTTATTAAAACCCCAAAAAACCAGGCAATGGCTTATCGGGGTCTGGTTGATTCGTGTGACCTATATCGCCCTTTCACTAAGCTGCGTTATTGATATCATTTTAGGATTTACCGACAAATTTGATTGGGTGGATTGGACAAGTCTATTTATTAGGTTGGCAGCCGTGGCGATTATCACCCTCTTTTGCGAGTCTTCACTCAGGAAGAACAAACCCATTCCCGCCGTTTTGATCACCATCATTGTTTCTGAGATCGCCTTGTTTTTTATGTGCATTGTCAGTCCGCTGGCAATCGCCTGGTTGTTGGGGATCATCATCAGTCTTCTGCTCTCCTTGCTCGTTATTCAATTGATGCCCCCCTCCTGGATGGGAAAAGGCATTTTCATTTCCTTTGTAGGTGGAGCATTGGTTGCTTTAACCGACGTATTGCCGAAAACTGTTAAGTATCAGATCAACGTGAATGATCCACAGGCTTTATTGCTGACCGCCATGGCTATTGGCTTAAGTATTCTGCTTTTCGCCAGGTATTCAAAGTATCCTGTGACCGCTAAATTGGTGCTGGCCATTGCGTCATTGGTCGTTTATGGGGTTAACATCCTGGGAATCATTGTTTCAAGTGTTTTGCTTAATACGCAAAATATTCTCCCGGAAACCATTAGTGCCATATCTTCCTGGTTTTTGTTGGGATCCCAACTCTTTGTCATCTTTTCAGCTATTGCAGCCATAGGGCTGGCGCGATTCATCACCAAACCACTGCTTGAGATCGTGGATGTGGCGGATAAGATTTCGCATGAAGGCGATCTCTCACAACGCTCCATCACCAGGTATCAAGATGAAGTAGGTTTGATGTCAGATTCGTTCAATCAGCTGATCGGATCACTTAATGAAATGGCCGATATCGCTGAAGAGATCTCCAACGGCGACTTAACCATGGAAGTAAAGCCAAAATCTGACCGTGACGATCTTGGCAATGCCTTTAAAAAAATGGTGTCCAGTTTGCGGGTTACGGTATCAAGTGTAGCTTCGAATGCCACGGAATTAAGCCAATCAGCCACAGAACTATCAGAAGCATCATTGCAGGCCAGGGCTGCCACAGATCAAATCACCTCATCCATGCAGCAGATGGCTTCAAGTTCACAAAACCAAACAACCGCAGTGGCCGCCACTACGAACGCCGTCGAACAGATGGCCAAAGCCATTGAAGAAGTCGCTCACGGTTCTCAAGAGCAGAGCCAATCGGTTGCCAAAGCCACGGAGATCACCGATCAGATCAACACTGCCATTCGTCAGGTGGCTCAAAATGCCAGTGCGGTGGCAATTGATTCCGCCTCAGCCGCCGAAGCCGCAAAAAATGGTTCCCGAATTGTCGAAGGTACCCTTTCGGGCATGCAGACCATTAAAAACAAAGTGGACGCCGCGTCAGGAAAAATCGAAGAAATGGGCAAACGGTCACTTGAAATTGGCGCCATTGTGGAAACGATCGAAGAGATCGCTTCTCAAACCAATCTTCTGGCTCTGAACGCAGCCATCGAGGCCGCCCGAGCCGGTGAACACGGCAAGGGTTTTGCCGTAGTCGCCGATGAGGTGCGAAAATTAGCCGAACGTTCATCATTAGCGACAAAAGAAATTGCCTCTTTGATCGCAGGAATTCAATCCACTGTTACGGATGCGGTTCAGGCCATGGATGAAAGTTCAAGAGAAGTGGAAGAAGGTGTGACCAAGGCCAACCAGGCAGGCAAAGCCCTCGATGATATTTTAAGTGCCACCACAGCGGTAAATAAACAAGCAGCGCTCGCCTCGGAAGCGACAGCCCGCATGGAACAAGCCTCTCAACAATTGGTCATTGCCGTAGATGCGGTCTCTCAAATCGTGGAACAGAACACAGCCTCCACGGAGGAGATGGCTGCCACCTCCTCCGAGGTTTCACAAGCCATTGAGCATATAGCCAGTGCCAGTGAAGAGAACAGCGCTGAAGTTGAACAAGTAAGCGCCAGCACAGAAGAAATGAGCGCCCAAATTGCGGAAGTGACAGATGCCGCCGCTTCATTATCCAAAATGGCCAAAGCGCTGGACCAAATCGTGGTAAGTTTTAAATTAACGCGAGACCAATAAATAATCAAATCACATGCTAATCTGATTAATTAATAATCATATTTATATATTTTATGTGGTATTTATACTAATTCAACGAGAACTGTTGTATCAATTAGAAACGCATCAAATTCTTATTGTTAAGGCAGGTCAATATGAATACACCAAAAACGGTGTCAACGGCTCACGTTGATGCCATTTCATCGTCTCGTCAGTGGAAAATCGGCACCTGGTTAATTCGCTTAACGTATATTGCTTTATTCGCCAGCAGCATTCTTGACCTGGTAACATCCTTTTCCACTAAAACCAGTCTCGGTGAATACATCAGCATGGTCATTCGCTTTTCAGCTGCATTGATTATCCTGATTTTTGGTGAAGCTTACATGAAGAAAAGAAAGCCAATCCCTGCCACATTGACCACCATCGTTGTGGCTGTTATTGCCCTCTTAACGATGTGTCTGGTTAACCCGATCAATATTGGCTGGTTATTGGGACTGATCGTCAGTTTGCTGCTTTCACTGATCGTCATTCAATTAATGCCTGCAGAGTGGATGGGCAGAGGAATCTTTGTGGCCTTTATCGGCGGCGCTTTTATTTCTCTTACTGATTATTTTCCAAAAACCGTTCATTACGCCATTAATCTGGGCGACGCACAGGTACTTCTTTTATGCGTTATTTCCATCGGATTGACCGCTTTATTGTTTGCAAGATTTTCAAAATACCCAGTTACTGCCAAGCTGGTGTTGGCCATCACCGCCATGTCAGTTTACCTGCTCAATATCCTCGGCGTAATCATCTCAAGTGTTCTTGAAAGCAAGACCACCGCCGGATTCATGACCATCAAAATTTTTTCCACCTGGTACCTGTTGGGATCTCAATTTGCAATCATCATGGCAGCCGTTGCCTCAACCTGGCTGTCCCGTTTCATCACCAATCCGCTGCTTGAAATTGTGAACGTGGCCGAAAAGATCGCTCGCGAAGGAGATCTCTCACAACGCTCCATCACCCGATACCAGGATGAAGTCGGACAGATGTCTGACTCTTTCAATCAATTAATTGGCTCTTTGAATGACATGGCCGATCTTGCAGAAGAAATATCTGCCGGCAATCTCAGTGTGGAGGTTGAACCAAAATCAGCCAATGACGATCTGGGCAATGCCTTCAAGAAAATGGTCCTTAGTTTAAGACAGACCGTTTCTAATGTTGCCACCAACGCAGCAGAATTGAACCAATCCGCATCGGAACTTTCTGACGCATCCCTTCAAGCAAGGGCTGCCACTGATCAGATCACTTCATCCATGCAGCAAATGGCAGCCAGTTCGCAAGAGCAATCTTCCGTTGTTGCCAGAACCTCTAATTCAGTGGATCAAATGGCAAACGCGATCGAGGGGGTGGCCAGGGGCGCCCAGGAACAAAGCATGTCGGTTTCAAAAGCAACCGAGATCACCGACCAGATCAGCACTGCCATCCGTCAGGTTGCACAGAACGCCAATGCCGTTTCAACCGATTCGGCTTCTGCGGCTGAAGCAGCCAAAAAGGGATCCCAGACTGTTGAAGTGACTTTGTCAGGGATGCAAACCATCAAAACCAAGGTTGGCGCTGCCTCGCTAAAGATCGAAGAAATGGGAAAACGGTCACAAGAAATTGGCGCCATCGTTGAAACCATTGAAGACATTGCCTCTCAGACCAACCTTCTGGCACTCAACGCAGCCATTGAAGCGGCTCGTGCCGGAGAACAGGGCAAGGGTTTCGCCGTCGTAGCAGATGAAGTCCGTAAATTGGCAGAACGTTCTTCTCTTGCAACCAAAGAAATCGCCTCTCTCATCAAAGGCATTCAAAACACGGTTGCTGAAGCCGTCCAGGCCATGGAAGAAAGTTCAACCGAAGTCAAGCAGGGGGTTGAAAACGCCAACCAGGCAGGCAAGGCGCTAACTGACATTCTTGCCGCCACCGAAGCCGTAAACAAACAAGCTGCCCTGGCTTCAGAAGCCACCGCCCGTATGGAACAGGCTTCTCAAGAACTGGTCACCGCCGTGGATGCTGTTTCGCAGATCGTGGAACAGAACACTGCTGCCACCGAAGAAATGGCCGCCACCTCAAATGAAGTAGCGCAATCCATTGAACACATTTCCAGTTCCACCCAGCAAAACAACGCAGAGGTTGAAGAGGTCAGCGGAAGCACCGAAGAAATGAGCGCTCAGATCGCTGAAGTGACCGAAGCGGCGGTTTCACTTTCCAATATGGCCAAAGCGCTTGACCAGATCGTGGCACAGTTTAAACTGGAATAATCAGTTTCTACAAGAATTGTTCATGAAATAAAGATCATCCCCGCCAAAAAAGACAGGGATGATCTTTTTATTAACGTTTTACAAATGCCACAATAATGCTCTTTTTCGTGCTAATATAAAATCATAAAATTATTTGTTGAAATGGAGATTAATATGGCAGGATTTGACTTCTTGACTGGAACAAAAAGACCCGCAGCTGGCACCCCCGCGCTGCCTGCCCCCGGTTTGCGCGAACGTCTGCTGGGGTTAAACCGTCCAACTGCCCCGTGGCAGATCATAGACGGCGCCGCTGAAAAAGTGGACCTGATCGCTGAGTGGAAGATCGTGGATGCCCAATGGTACGAAATATTTGGCAAAGCCGGGCTTAACAAAGTCTTTCGCATTTACATGAAGATGGATGAAGCATCACATGAATTGCGCGCCATGGACCGTGAATACAGCGTGGAGTGGTCGGCCGGGGTTCCCAACCTCAGTCTGGCAGTCAGCTCTTTCAAGGGTCAATCCACCTCGGTGGAGTTTGGTCAGGCTTTTGGATTCACCGAAACCCTGGCGCCGGGGCAGGTTTACAAATACAAATTCAACAGTAATGAGTTGAAAAAGCCGATTCAAGATATGACGTTGGCCTGCGGTTGGGTCTATAAAGGAGTCGCGTTCGGTAAGCTGTAAGGATTGTTGGGCGGATCCTCCTGCCCACAAATCAGAGCGGATTGATCAAAGATCAATCCGCTCTGGTAATTAACTTAACTAAGTCTGGAAAATCGTTCTCCGAGCTTCCCTTTGGAATCCGTTTGTACTTGTTTACCGGATTCTTCTCTTAACGGCGCCTTATTGATCCGCCAGTAATTGATCAAAGACCCGATTTGCGTACAAAGGTCATCAAACCTGAACGGTTTGACAAGGTATGAAAAGGCGCCCAATTTATATGCAACCCGAATATCATCAGGATCCTCAGAAGACGAGAGCACGATCGTGGGAATGATTTCTTTAGCCGGATTACTTTGAAGATATTCCAGAATCTCAAACCCATCCACGCCAGGCATATTGATGTCGGTGATCAACATGGAAGGATAGGGATTTTGTTTTCGGTCTGCAAATACACCGTCACCCATTAAATAAGCCAATGCTTCATCTCCATTATCCATACACAAAATATTGGTTCTAAAGGCATTGTTCTCAAAAGCTTTTACAATAAGAGCAAGGTCGTTTGAATTGTCATCTATTACCAAAATACAGTTATCCATTTTGTCAATATGCAGCTTTCTTTGTCTTAATCCACCATGCCGGGAGCACGATAGTAGTATTGTCAGTCAATATAGTCTTGTTCCTGAAAAATGTTACGAAATTATATCTGTTTTTTTACTTTACAGATATTATTACAGCAGCGGATTAATGTATTCTTAAGTTCAAAAGCGCACTATAACCATCGAGTCAGGGTTTTTATCCAATTAACAGTCAAACGACGGCCATAAATATGACCGTCGTTTGAGGAGTTGAACCATTTTATTACAGTAAATTATTGTGTTTTTTCTGGACGATAGGTCATCATTACATTCCTGTTATCGCCACACTCCAAGCAGGGCTCCAAAAAGTACAAAATTCAACAGATGATTGCCTGCTTCGATGAACCATACTTTGAACGGGAAACCTGCAAAAAGCTTGTTGGTCAGGTTGGTAGGCGCAATGATGAAAAGCCAGACCAGCGCACCGGTCAGGGCGCCTGTTCCAATATTCACGCCGCCAAAGGCTTTCGCCACCACATTGAGGATCACCGCCAGCCCGACCACTTGAAAAACAGAGGTAAGAATGGTCAAGCCCCAGACCAAACCCATATTCTTGCCGCCGCCCGGTGTCTCATCCCCCTTTCCGATACCCTTCCACCACGGCGGGAAGAAGGTCTTGGGGTTGTACCACAACGATCCGCTCAACATACTGAGGATCACTCCGACCAAAACCGCCAACCAATTAATTGAAAAAATGCTCATCTTATACCTCTACTTTTATATTTAGACTATTTTTATCCACATTATAGCAGTAGCGGGAGTTCAAATCAAGTTTTTAACTTCTTATAATAAGAGACTCGAATTGAGAATAACGTGATTTTTATGTAACATTTAAATTATTTTGTATACAATTGTATTAATTATTAGTGTTAGCGAGGGGCGGATGAACTTTAAAGTAACGTTTAATGAAAAGACTCAAATTGTTGAATCCAGGGTACACTGCAATTTCGACTGGAACCTGGTTGAAACCATGATTCCCGAAATCGGAAAACATATTCTCCAAAGCGGAACAAACCTGATCTTTATTGATTTTCGCCGCTCTAACGTCACCATGTCCACAACCAAGATCTATGAAACCCCGCGCAAAATAGCTGAAGAGTTCGCAAAAATGGGGATTGATGCCAAAAAAATGCGCCGAGCCATCCTGATTAAGCCAGGTCAAAAAGACTTTGATTTTTTGGATAGCGTCACCTCAAACAACGCCCAGATACTTAAACTATTTTACGAAGAAGAGTTGGCCATGAAGTGGCTGATCTCATTGCGCACCAATACAATAAGCCAGGGAAACTAACTCTTCTTAACCACCACCTTGACCCCCTCAGTCTTGACCACCTCCACCCGCTCATCCACCTGGATCGGATCTTCACCCTCCGCCAGTTTTGCGGACCAGCGTTCACCCGCCACCTGTACGATGCCGGTCGGATTGACCTCGGTCACAGCCAATCCGTTGCGCCCCACCAGTGCGGATTGCCCGGTGATGACCGGCGCTCTCATCGCACGGACGGCGATCATGACTATGGCGAAGAAGCTGGCGCCGATGAACAATCCCATGCCCACCACCAGAGGCACGGAGACACGTCCGAAAATGGGCACTTTGGCAGAATTGAAGAGTACCAGTGCCCCGGTAATAAAGGTCGCGACGCCCGCAATGGTTAATGCACCGTGGGTGGGCGCCTTGATATCCAAAATAAATAAGATAAACGAGATACCGATCAAAACCAGTCCAAACCAGTTTACCGGCAAAATGCCAAGGCCGTAACCCGCCAGTGCCAGCAGGATGGCCCCGATGAAACCCGCCACCCAACCGCCGGGATGCGACAGTTCGATCAAAATGGCCTGAACCCCCAACGCTAAAAGCACAAAGACGATATTGGGGTTCACCAACGTGCCCACCAAATTTTCAATAAAAGAGGCTTTGACCTCCACCACCCTGGCATTGGTGGTATGCACTACCACTTTGCTGCCGTCCAAGGTCAGTGTTTGTCCGTTGATCTGGGTGAGAAGGTCAGTTACGTCCTTGGCAATGAAGTCCACCAGATGAACGGTGAGCGCCTCTTTGGCGCTGGCCGCCTTGGCATCCTGGATCGCGGATTCAGCTAGGGTCACGGCGTCCGCGCCGCGGCGTTCTGCCATGGCACGTACGCTGGCTTTGAGGATCTCCTTCACTTTGGCTTCTTCAGTGGTGGCTATGTTTTCGCCCTGCGAACCCACCGGGCTGGCCGCGCCGATCACCGAATCCGGGCTCATGGCGGCATAATCCCCGGCAAGGACGAGCAGCGTCCCTGCCGAAGCAGCCATAGCCCCTTGCGGAGATACATATACAGCCACTGGCACCGGGCTGGCCAGGATCTGCTGGACCAGGTTGTTCATCAGTTCGATCGAACCGCCGGGAGTGTTGAGCTCGACCACGATCAGTTCCGCATCGAGGTTGACCGCCTGGTCAATCCCGCGCTGCAAATACGTCCGCCAGACGGGGGTAAGCGGTCCGTTGAAGTTCATGGAAATCACCACGGGACTGTCCGACTGGGCGGCGACAGGTTTTGATGTAACAGGGATGAAAGACAACGCAAGTAGCGTAAATAGTAGAATGGAGAGAGTACGTTTTTTATTCATACTCACATTATAGCAACAATGCAAAATCATTTTAAACCTCGAAAGGACGAAATACACGAAAAAATTCTTTATTAAAGAACGATCCTTTCGATTTCAACGCGCGGATTGTGGCCAAAATTAATCAACAAACCAAGTCTCAATTTTGAAATCTTCAGGTAATTAAATAATTGCGCCCGAAAATCATCAGTGAGAACCTTGGTTGCCTTTAACTCAAGCATGATTGAGTCGTAACACAGGAAATCAGGGCGATAGACTTGATCAAGCAGAATGCCTTTATAACTAAGTCGCATTTCAGGTTGTGCCAGAAAAGGGATTTTTCTAAAATTAAGTTCTCTTAAGAGGCATTCCTGATAAATGGGTTCCAGAAATCCACTTCCAATTTCTTTATACACTTCAAAAACAGCGCCTTGAATGGCATAACTCTCCTCTTTAAAGAGGATCTTATTGATCTCAATGTGCATATAGTTGCTCATATTTTCCTCCCTATGAAAATATTATGGTTTTTGAATTTATTAAAGAATTTTTCGTGCTTTTCGTCCTTTCGTGGTTTTGTTCTTAAAAACCTAAATCTTTCAGGTTCTGATCTACACTCTTGCCGCCCAATCGAGGCAACAGTTCATCCCAGAATTTTTGGTCATAGCGCCGTGAACGCACCAGGATGGGCATCGGCACACCCCAGCCCAACAGAACAACTTCCTCTTTGGGCTGCAGGCGAGCCAGCATTCCACGCAGGGCATCCCTCCCAGCCAAACCGGAGAGCACCGCGGCCACGTCGCTCTCATCTCCGAGCCAGCCGGAGACGCGCGTGCCCAGTTGGGACATGACTTCGTCGTAGATCTGCGATGGCCGCTGGTCAATGATCAGCAGGGTGACGTAATACTTGCGCATCTCGCGCGCAATGGTGCTGAACGAGGTTTGCGAAGCCATCTCACGGTTGAGCAGTTTGTGGGCTTCTTCCACCGCGATCACCAGCGGACGCGGCTCAGCCTTGCCGTGACTGCGGAAGTCATTGGTTCTTTCCTCCCACGCGTCGCGGATCTTGCGTGTCAGCAGGTTTGAGACCAACAGGTAATCCAGGTCGGATTCATAGTCACCAAACGACAAGATCACATGCTGTCCGGCTTGCAACGCTTCGATCACGTTCTTAAGTGGATCAACGCCGGCAGTTTCTTCAACAATATAAGGACGAGTAAAGACACGTCCCAACTTGCTGCGCAGGCCTTCCGCGGCGGCCACGTTGACCCCCACCTGGTTGGCCCAAAAAGCCACGCTGTCAGGGGCGGGCACCTTCTTGCCATCGTCGTCTGTTTCCATGGCGCCCACCACCATCTTTTTGAATTCGCTGAACCATTTGGCCGCTCCAAACGAATGGATCAGTGCGTCCAACGTGGTGGAGGTGGTGTCGCGCAGGTTAAGTTCGCGCGCCAGTAGTTCAATATCCGCGGGTTGAATGTCGGATTCGTTGATCTCAAGCGTCAGGTCGGGCGTCTTGCCACGGATGGTGCTCTTGCGCCCCAACCCAACCACGCGCACGCGTGAAGCGAACTTGCTGCGCAAGCCCACCACCGGCTGACCGGTATCCGAGGCGATGTCGTCAAACCCGTACTCATTGTGCATATCAAAAACCAGCACAGAGGCAGCGTTGTGTTCGATCAATCCCGCCAGGATGATGCGGGTCAGGAATGACTTACCCGAGCCGGTGGCACCAAAGATGCCTGCGCTGCGCTGCACGAACTTGTCCAGGTTGATGCACACGGGATGGTTCTGTTCTCGGGTCTTGCCGATCTCGAAGAATCCCTTATGACCGGGTTCACCGAAGATCTCGGCCACGTCCCCGGCGGAGGCCAACCGCGCCAGCGCATGGTGCGCAGGCACGGTCTTGATCGGCAGTGGACGGGGCAGGTTCTCGTTCTGATGTGCCTTTGCCCAGGCTTCGTAATCGGGTGAATCCAGCTCGGGACCTCGTTCGAGCATAAGTGCGGGCAGCACTTCAAGGTTGGTATACAGGGTCTGTTCATTGAGCAGACGAGTGATCGTTGGCGAGAGTCTGTTATCAGCCGGTTTCTCGGCATAGCGCAGATCGGAAGCGCCGAGTTGCAGATCGGTCACCAGCCCGTAAAACTGCCAGTTTCCACTTTCGAGCACGACAAATCCACCCTCCTGAACCTGGTCCGAGGGGACGGTGAGACGCACAAAGAGGTTGGCTTTAAGACCACCGCCCACCACGTATCCAATGGGCTGATCGCTGGATTTATTGTTGATCAATTTACTCATATCGCTCATCGTTCACCTTCCCTTACACCGTGACTTCAGAAACCGCACTGAGTACATCCATCAACTGCGGGTAATCATCCTTGAGCAGCGCGATTACTTCACGTAAAGCGCTTTCGATCTGTCCGGCGGCGCTGGTTTGCAGCACCTGCCTGAGATGCGCGGTCAGCAGATCTGCGGCAGGCAGCTCGATATTGCGCAGCAATGCGCGGAAGTAGCCGAACCTGCCGCTGGCGCAAAAGGTCGCAACTTCGTCCAGCTCGCAGGGGAAGATCTTGTCAAGCGAGAGCGGCGGCCTGGGCGGACGAGTTTGTGAAATGGTGATGCCCTGCTGCCAACCGATGAAGACCACGCTCATTTCAACTGGCATATTGCGGTTCTTGCGGTTATCTTCGATCACTTCTTCAGAGAGATTGGTGGCCGAAACCAATTGGCGCACCAGCCCATCATCATCAATGTGGATCTCATGCACCAATCCATAGATCTGGCTTCCATCTTCAAGCGGAATGCGCACCATCTGCCCAAAGACAGGCGCTTCAAGCGGAGAAACCTGGCAGCCGATCACGCAGCCTGAAGTATTGGCCCTGAGTAAACGTCCGATCGCGATTGAGCTCATCTCACATCCTTCCTCTTGCCTGGTGCTGTTTGTGTGATTGTTTGTTGGAATTAAATGAAGGCGGCAGTCCGCGGTTCAACAATTCGCTTTCGATCATCTGGCTGATCTGGTCGTGATCATCCATCTTGACCACGGCGATCTCGTGGGCGCGGATCAGCGGATAGGGGTACGGTCGCGTCCCTGCCAGGCGGGATTGCTCCACCAGTACCGCCTGCAGCGTGGTCATGGCTTGAGAATCTTCAACCACCCACAGCGGTACTTCGACCCGCGCCAAAGCCGGTTGGCCTTCGCTGCCTACGTTAATATAAAAGAAATGCAGTGCCTTTTTGTTGGAGAAGGCATCCGCTGAACTGGATTGTAATTTGAATACCGCCGAGCGTTCTCCGGGGTTGAGTATTGTTTCAAACAACTGCAAATCCGTGACCCCCGCAAAGGGTCTACCGCTGGAATCGTGCTCGGGGGCTACCAGTTCCAGCAGCTTGACCACCAGGTCGGCGCGCGGACGGTCCACATAACCAGCCGTGATCACCTGATTGAGCGCCAGGTCATCCAATGCGGAAAGATATTGCTTGAAGTAATGCTCAAATTCTTTTTCCTGGCGCGGTTCGTGATAAAGCTCGAGCGGACCATCCGTGAGGGTAACCAGCGGCGCGGATTCATTTTGTGCCAGCTCAGCCAGGATCTTTCGTTCCCACACATCGCGCATCAGGGCGATCAGATCTTCTGAAGCAAGTCCGCCTGAGGGATGCAGGTCTTCATCAAAGAGTAATTTGGAATAGGTTTTGATCTCGGGAGCCAGTCCGCAGCCAGGTTTGATGGTAAATACACCCACGTTGACCAGCCCGTAGAGTGCCGAGCCATGCGGGTCAGGGTTGATCTGCGATCCATCCGCCCCCAGGATGGAACAAGCCGGAGCCGGCAGAACCACAGAATTGTGCAGGGTCAGTGATTCGTTCACCGGTACTGCACAGCGCAAGCCTTTGTTTTGCGCAGCCGCTTCTTCGACTGATTTCTGTAAGAGGACCAGATCCTGCGCATATTTCACGAGAAGTGCAAAGCAATCCGTCCGTTTCTGTAAAAGATCGGATCGGCGCGAAACTGCTGTTTCTGCCAGCTCTTGGATTTGGGATTTCAGATTCAGGAAATTAACCGGCATGCCAGCCTTTCAGTTATCGAACATTTGTTTGAATTATACGAAATCGCATGAATGCTGGCAAGACAAAAAGACTTAAAACCCAAAAACTCACGATATAATCATCGGGTTTACTTACAGGAGACCTCGACTTTGGATATCATCACCATTTTGTTGATTGCGCTTGGCCTGGCCATGGATTGTTTCGCCGTTTCGCTTGGAATCGGCTGCTCGCCCACCCCTAAAGATTTCCGCACCTACTTCCGCATCTCCTTCCATTTTGGCCTGTTCCAGGGCATGATGACCTTTTTAGGCTGGCTGGGAGGCAGCACCATTGCCCACCTGATCTCGAATTTCGACCACTGGATCGCTTTTGGACTTTTGGCTTTCGTGGGAGCACGAATGATCCGTGAGAGTCTATCCAAAAATGAAGAAGAGGATCCCTGCAATCCGTCGCGCGGAAAGACGCTGGTCATGCTTTCGGTTGCCACCAGCATTGACGCCCTGGCAGTGGGTTTGAGCTTGGCTCTGGTGGATGGTTCGATTTTGGTATCAAGCCTGGTGATCGGTGCCACCTCCCTGCTGCTTTCGGTGCTCGGTCTCTTCATCGGCGGCAAGTTGGGCTGCAAGTTCGGCAAACGCATGGAACTCATCGGCGGCCTGGTGCTGATCGGCATCGGCTTGCGCGTGTTAATAAGTCACTTATTGGGATAAACTGCGGTTACCTTAATTGCAAAAATACATCAGGTTTTTGCTCTGCAATACGTAGTAACGCCAAGGCTGGGCCACTTGGCTTGCGCCTTCCTTGCTCCCAATCTTGAACCGTCCGTAGACTGACGCCCATTAAACCAGCAAACGCGGATTGCGACAGTTTTAGCTTTCCACGAATGACCTGTGGGGCTTCGGGTTCCTTTAATTCTCGAACAACTAGATTCTTTTTTCCTGCTTTAAAATCCTTTATATCTTGAATACCATCCAGTATTTCTTTACCAATATCACGTTTAGTCATTTTCAATTTCCTTTGCTATTTGTCTTAGAATATGGGCTGGAATGGTGGACACAGTTCTTTTTGAATAAATTGTTAAAAGCCAAATTTCATAATTGGCTTTTTTGTAATAATAAATTATCCGAACCCCACCACTTTTTCCTTTACCGGTCGCTGCCAAACGGACTTTTCTGATTCCTCCGGAACCTTGGATTATTTTTCCAGAATCGGGATTTTTGAGTAAATAACTTTGAAAACCCGCATACTCATCGTCAGAAAGATAATCTGATACATATTTGGTAAAGGCGATGGATTCAATAAACTCCATAATTAAAGTATACGGCTTTGCCGTAGCATTTTCAAGTGTTTTGAATATAACGGTGATTAATTTTTTATTAGAGTTGCCTGACCTGTGCTTGACCATGCTCTTTAATCAGACTATAATGGGCAAGATTATTGCTCGATGAAACAGAGGTGTTAGTATGCCGGTATATACCTATCGGTGCGGAAATTGCGGTGTCCAGTTTGACCAGACCCAAAAATTTACAGATGATCCCCTGACCAAGTGCCCCGAATGCGGAAAGAACACCCTGCAAAAGGTTTACACGCCGGTTGGCATCGTCTTCAAGGGTTCTGGCTTTTACGCTACCGATCACCGCTCCCCATCAGGCCAAAACAGTTGGGCTTCTGATAAAAAAGAAGAAAAAGCTGGCGAAACCAAGGCAGATTCAACCAGCACAACAAGTGCCACCAGTAGTACCGAAGCACCTGCCGCCAAGCCCACTGAACCCGCCAAACCCGCAGCCGCTCCCACCAAAGAAAAATCTTGATCCAAAACAATTTATACTCCTCAATACTCCCGGCGCGGCCGGGAGTATTTGTATTATGATTGTGGCGTTACAACGCTGATAGCTTATGTCAGGCCGTTGATATTATGCCCTCACCCCCGTCCCCTCTCCCAGGCTTGGGAGAGGGGTGCAGGGGAGAGGGTGAACAAAAAAATATCGTCCTATTTTTCAAGGTTGTAAGATATGTATAGAAAAAACATAGTTAAGAATACGCAAATCCAACGCTGATAGCTTATGTCAGGCCGTTGATAGCTTTTGATAGGTTCTCAAAAATACACTCTACACATCACGTGAGGCAAGTTATGGCAAGTAAAAATGCAAAAGCAAGCAGCCGGGAGATTAAACCGCGGGTGTCTTCCGTGCAGAAAAAAATGCGCCGCCAGCAAATCTTTATGGCAGTGGTGGGGATAATCCTGGTTCTGACCATGGTGCTGGCATTGGTGATGAAATAGTAGAGGAAAAATGCCTAAACATAAGAACTGGTTTTGGCTTGCCGCATTCGCAGCAGCCTGCTTCTTTGATTTTCTTTTTTGGAAAAAGAATCTTGGAATATCGTTTTTGATCTGGATTGCAGCCCTGATCATCATCGGCTATTTGTTGGCCTGGCGGGAGGGCAAGAAACCTGCCGCCGCCAGCATCATCATTACCCTGTTGACCCTGGGCTTTGCCTTTGTTCCAGCCTGGCGCAGCGAACCCTTCACCAGGTTTTTCAGTGTCATGCTGACCCTGGGTGGATTGCTGCTGTTATCCGCCACTTTCCTGAACGGCAACTGGCCTTTCTATAAAATGGTGGATTACTTCAAAGCTTTGTTTTCCGCCATTGGTGGAGGTCTTTCACGCGCCATCCTCCTGGGAGCAAAAAACCCAACTCCTCCACCCCTTGATGAAACTCAGAAAAAATCTGGTGGTAAAAAAGTGTGGGCCGTCTTGCGCGGATTGCTGATCGCCCTGCCCATTGTCGCCATTTTGGCGCTGCTGCTGACCAAGGCGGATCCCGTGTTTGGCGATTGGTTGACCAAAGTCTTCAATCTTGAAAAATTGCCCGAGTATCTTTTCAGAGCCTTCTACATCCTGGCAATTGGCGGCATTTTGGTGGGCATCTACCTGCACGCAGTCCTCCCAAATAAAACGGAAGAACGCCCTGACCCCAATCAAGCCTGGATGAAACCCTTCCTGGGATGGACGGAAACCGCCGTGATCCTGGCAGCCGTGGACCTGCTCTTCATGGCTTTCGTCTTCATTCAAATGCGCTACCTTTTTGGTGGAACAGCCAATATCAACGAAACCGGCTTCACCTACTCCGATTACGCGCGCCGCGGATTCGGTGAACTGGTGGCTGTGGCCGTGCTCAGTCTGGGATTGTACCTGGTGCTGCATACTGTTTCAAAACGCGAAAGCAAGAGTTCACAGATCGGCTTTTCAGCCCTCACCATCCTGCTGATGGCTAATGTGCTGGTGATTCTGGCTTCCTCCATGCAGCGTCTGCTGCTTTATGAAGATGCCTATGGCTTCTCTCAACTGCGCACTTACACCCATGTGTTCATCTACTGGCTGGCTGCGCTGATCGTGGTCACCGTTTTTCTCGAACTCTTCCGCCGCCGCGGACATTTCGCCCTGGTCTTGCTGGTAATGACCCTTGGGTTTGGCGCCACCCTGGCAGTAATGAATGTCAACGGTTTTATTACCAACAAAAATGTGGCCAGAGCCATATCCGGCGAAGAACTGGATGTGCCTTACCTGGTTGAGCTATCTTCAGATGCCGTGCCGACCATCATCGAAAAATTCAATGATGCCGCCACCCCCAAGGCAGTCAAAAGCGATTTGGGTTACGCACTGGCCTGCCGCACCGCCTTGATGGATGACCCGGCAACCCTTCCCTGGCAGATGTTCAACATCAGCACCAACCAGGCCTGGAATCTGCTGCAAGCCAACAAGTCGGCGATTGCCAAATACAAATTACTAGGCGACGATGACCGCGGATGGTACTACGTCAAAGATGGCGAAGATATCTACTGTGGGCCATTTGGTTTTATGGATTAACCTACTCAAAAGTAAATCGATCAAACCCTGACAAGGTTTTAAACCTTGTCAGGGTTGCATTTTAATTGTTCCCAAACTTTGGAAAAAAGTTCGGGGATTTATATTAAACCAATCTCTATTAATTAATTCGATTAGGTCACCTTGACAAGGTTGGTAAAAACCTTGTCAAGGTGACCTCTATTAACTCAAGAAAAAAACATCCCAATTTTATTGTTCAGAATTCAGAATGTGAAATCTAACTATACTTTTGCATAAACAGCCCAGTCACCCGTCCCAACGGCTCATCCAAAATGGAATACACCTTCTCGGATATTAATTCAGGCACTCCACCGTAAAAAGCCTGGGCAACGCCGCCGGTGATGCAGGCCAGCGTATCACTGTCACCCCCCAGCGAGATCGCTTTGCGGATGGCATCTTCAAAATCCACCGATTCCAAAAATGCGATGATCGCCTGTGGCACGGTCCCCTGGCAGGAGACATCAAAATGATAGGTCGGCCTGATCTCATCCAAGGTACGCTCAAGATCATAGCCAAAAGTGGAACTGATGTAAGCCTTGATCTCGGCTTTGGAGCTTCTCTTACGCGCCAAAAACACAGCCGCAGCCGTGGCGCAGCCACCTTTGATCCCTTCGGGATGGTTGTGTGTCACTTCAGTATAAAACTCAGCTTTGGAGAGGGTCTCTTCAAGCGTGCTGTAAGCATAACCCACCGGGCTGATGCGCATGGCGGCACCGTTGCCCCACGAATTGTACGGAAAGCTCGGATGCGACATTACCCAGTCTGCGAACCGCCCGCCGTACCCGGCATTGGGATAGCGTTGGAAGTATTCTTTCATCTTTTTAGTATAATCCGTGCCGTTAAGGATGGCATCGGCCAGGGCAACTGTCAGTACGGTGTCATCGGTGTAGCGGCAGCCAGTTGAAAACAGCTCAAAATCCGTGGTCTTGATATTGTGCCACTCGTATACCGAACCGATAATATCTCCCGCAATGGCGCCAAGCATACCTACTCCTGCTTCCGGTTCCCGGCTGAAATCCCATCCCAGCCGAATCTATCAAAATCAATTTCCCCTTCAAGGTTGAACACTATCCCTTCTTCTTCCAATAAAACCCGCTGCATGTTGGTGCCAAACCCGTAGCCGTGCGGACTGATGTGCCCCTTGGCGTTGACCACCCGTTGCCAGGGCACATCCTCAGCGTTAGGCTGCTTGCCCAGCGCGGCCAGGGCAAAACCGATCATTTGCGCGGAACAGCGTCCGACGATGCGCGAAATTTGGCCGTAGCTGGCCACTTTTCCCGCCGGGATCTGCCGGATCACAGCATAGATCAGATCGTAAAGCCTGGGTTCTTCTGCCATTTGGACCTCCAAACATGCAATACGATTATATATAAAACCGCTAACAGGTTGCAAGTGAAAGCGGCTCTCATGGTAGAATTTCAACTATGAAAAAATGGCAGTTTTGGCTGGGGATCGCAATCAGTGCAGTTTTCTTATATTTTGCCCTTCGCGGGTTAAACCTGGGAGATTTCTGGAGCGCAATAAAATCTGCCAACTATTGGTGGATCTTCCCGGGTATTGCAGTTTATTTTATCGGCGTCTGGGCAAGAGCCTGGCGCTGGCATTACCTTCTTAAACCCATCAAAAAAATCAAAACCAGCGTCATGTTTCCTGTCACCTGCATTGGCTACATGGGTAACAATATCTACCCCGCCCGTGCAGGAGAAGTATTGCGTGCCGTGGTGCTCAAACGCAAAGAAGGCGTTCCCATTTCAGCCTCACTCGCCACGATCATTGTGGAACGTGTCTTTGATGCCGTGGTAATGCTGGCTTTTGTGTTCGTCAACCTGCCCGAGCTGGCCAAGGTTGCCAAATTTGATTCCGGTTTTGCCGGCAACATTCAACAACTTGCTTTTATCGGCATGGGCATCTTTTTAGGAGCACTGGTCATCTTTTTACTGGCAGCCATGTTCCCAAAACGGACTGAGATCCTCTGCATCTGGCTCATTAACCACCTGTTGCCTCAAAAGATCAGGGAAAAGACCACCGGTATTACCCTCAAATTTCTAGACGGATTGGCTTCACTGCGCTCCCCTGCCAACGTCTTGATGGTTTTCGTCACTTCCGTCATCATCTGGCTGCTTGAAACCGTGAAATATTGGTTCGTCATGCATGCCTTCAAATTCACCGTCAGCTTCTTTGCCTTGATGCTGCTCAACGGTATTGCAAACCTGGTTACCATCATCCCTGCGGCACCGGGTTACATTGGCACCTGGGAAGCAGTGACCAAAGCGGTGCTTGTGGCATACAACGTTCCAGGCGGCGAAGCCTTGGGTTACGCCATCGTGCTGCATGTGGCTTTGTGGCTGCCCATCACCCTGCTGGGGGCCTACTTTATGACCCGCGAGGGCATCAAGTGGAACGACTCCATGCGCAAGGAAACAGAAACCACCGAACCTCAAGCGGAATAACATCACTCCCAAGACCGCCCGGTCTGGGCTGGAGGAATATGGATAAGAAGAAAATCGCGATCGTGGGTGCCGGTTTTGGCGGCTTGTCTGCCGCTTATGACCTGGTTAAAGCCGGCCACCAGGTGACCATCTTTGAGAACGCAGCAACCCCCGGCGGTCTGGCCGCAGGCTACAAGGAATCCGGCTGGGATTGGACCGTGGAAAAGTTCTATCACCACTGGTTCACCTCAGATAAGCACATGTTCGGTTTGATCCACGAACTCGGGCTGGACGCCAAAGTGATGGTACGCAACCCCAAGACCGTCATGTATACCAAGGGCAAATTTTATCCCTTTGACTCCATCATCAGCGCCCTGCTCTATCCCGGCCTGGGATATGGCATCAACAAGATCCGTTTTGGATTGGTGGGAGTCTACCTGCGCCTGACCAAAAACTGGAAGCCCATGGAGCAGACCACTGTGGCGCAGTGGATGCGCAAATGGGCAGGCGATAAGGTATATTCCGAAATGTGGGAACCCATGGTCGTGGGCAAGTTCGGCGAGAACTACGCTGAAAAGGTCAACATGGCCTGGATGTGGGCACGCCTGCACACCCGC
This sequence comes from Chloroflexota bacterium, assembly GCA_021825925.1. Taxonomy (GTDB): domain Bacteria; phylum Chloroflexota; class Anaerolineae; order Anaerolineales; family Anaerolineaceae; genus UBA6107. Next base: position 413,068 of record JAKAFP010000003.1, on the reverse strand, counting down.
AGCACCAAACTGGTTACGTATGAAGGCGGTTTCCAGGCTTTTGCGGATGACTTTGCTGCCATTCTGCAAAAGATGGGCGTCGAGATCCGCTACAACACTGCTGTTGACAAGATCTCCTCTGAAAAAGATCAGTCGGTCAAGGTCGCCCTCAAAAGTGGTGAAGAAACTTTTGACCGCATACTTGTAACCCTTTCACCCGGTCAAATGGCTGCCATGACGCCTCAACTGCCCCAGGATTACTTGAAGGGATTGCTGGAACTGAAAAGCATTGGCGCCGTGGTCTTATTGATCTCGCTCAAACATCAACTGTCCCGTGAAGGGTACTATTGGTACAACCTGCCCAAATCTGCCGGTTTCCCCTTCCTGGCCTTGGTGGAACACACCAACTTTTTGCCCAAGGAAAAATACGGCGGCGAACATTTGATCTACTGCGGCGATTACCTTGAAACCGATCACGAGTATTTCAAATTGACAAAAGAAGAACTGCTTGAACGTTTTCTACCCAGCTTTACCAAGGTCAACCCGGATTTCAAGCCCGAGTGGGTAAACCGCACCTGGCTGACCCGATCCAATTATGCCCAGCCGGTACCACTGCTCAACCATTCCAAAAACATCCCAGACATCCAGACCCCATTGCCCGGCATCTTTTTTGCCAGCATGTCGCAGGTTTATCCGTGGGATAGGGGTACCAATTTCGCAGTGGAAATTGCACGCAAGGCTGCTGCCCAAATAATTTCTACCCTTCAAAAATAACAATTTGATTTTTGGAAAAATAGTTGCAGTAAAGATTAAAAATATTAAGAAATCCGAAAGCCAAATCTCGTGTGAGAGTTGGCTTTTTTCTTTCTTGGAGCGCGGGACATTTTTTTTGAAAACCCAACCAATATTTGGTAGTTATGCCACAATTAGCCATTAAAACACCATATATACCGTAATCGAAAATTTGTTTCACGCGCTTCTGGTGTCAAAAATAATCGGAATGTTTCTTTCATATTTCTGATTTTCACTGGATTATTTAAGTTTTTCATTCCTTAAATAATGAACTTTTTTTAACCCAGCGTAGGGTAATCGTCTTGTCTGCCAAGTTTGTTTCTGCTAGAATTGTCGTTAATGATTTCTTGAAGTTAATCGGGATTGAACTTCAAACGCCATTAAAACTTATTACCAGCAACACCTTTTCAACCTCCTTTTTACCGGTGGCTAGGCACTGCCATATCCGCTCTACAAATTAATCCTTGTACGAGGTCTTATTAAATGAATTCGCAGCAAGCATGGCAAGCGGCCGTTGGCCAACTGCAAATGGAAATGTCGAAAGCTTCGTTTGACACCTGGGTGCGCAGCACCGAATTGGTGTCTTATGAAGACAACGCATTTACCATTGGTGTGCCCAATGCCTATGCCCGTGACTGGCTCGAATCCCGTTTGACTTCAACCATCGTAAGAATCCTGACCGGCTTGATGGAAGGTCCACAGGAGATCAAGTTCATCGTCTGGCACAAAGATTACCAGCCTCAGGTTACCGAAGAAAAAACCAAGGAAGTCCCTCAACAAACTCCGGTGGTGTCAATTTCACAACCGGTTGTATCCTGCTCACTTAACTCAAAATATAACTTTGATAATTATGTCGTGGGTTCCTCCAACCGTCTGGCGCACGCTGCCTGCCTGGCCGTTGCTGAGAATCCTGCCCAGGCTTACAACCCGCTGTTCCTTTACGGCGGTGTCGGGCTTGGAAAGACTCATTTGCTGCACGCCATTGGCAACCATGCCCGCACCACCGGCAAACAGGTGCTTTACGTTTCATCAGAAGAATTCACCAACGACCTGATCAACGCCATCCGCACCCATAACACGCCAGCTTTCCGCGAACGCTATCGCCGCATTGACATCCTGCTGATAGACGACATCCAATTCATCGCCGGCAAGGAATCCACCCAGGAAGAATTCTTCCACACCTTTAATACTTTGCACGGTCAGGATAAACAGATCGTGATCTCCTCGGACCGCCCGCCAAAGGCCATGGGGACGCTTGAAGAACGCCTGCGCTCCCGCTTTGAATGGGGTCTCACCGCGGATATTCAATCGCCGGACCTCGAGACGCGCATTGCCATCCTCAGCGAAAAAGCGCACAAATCCCGCCATCAGGTTCCCCAGATCATCCTGGAACAGATCGCGAAGCAGTTCACCTCCAACATCCGTGAGCTCGAAGGTGCTCTCACCCGTGTCGTGGCCTATGCAGAATTACGCGGCAAGCCTTTGACCGAAGACCTGGTCAACGTGGCCCTCACCGACTTGATCCCGCAGCGCAACACCTTTGAACCTTCCCGCGTTGTAGACGTGGTGGCTTCAGTGTTTGGCATCAGCACCGAAAAACTGCTCGGACGCGACCGCACCCGCGAGGCCGCCCTGCCCCGGCAGGTGGTCATGTACCTGCTGCGCCAGGAAGCCAACGTTTCACTTCCCCAGATCGGACAGGTGCTCGGTGGACGCGACCATACCACCGTCATCTATGCCTGCGAAAAAGTAGCCGACCTCATCGAAAAGGACGAGATGCTGCGCCGCCAGATCGTGCAGATACGTGAACAGCTGAATGGGCAACGAAGTATTTTTTAGTGCAGTCGCTTGACTTTTGAATTATTATCAATTTCCTTTATTTAATTCCCCAAAAAATAGAGTATAATTGTCTGATAATACTTATTGGATCACAGGATATGTGAATTATTTTGATGAGACAATCAGTTTGGACAGCAGTAGATGGATTTTCCCCTTCAAATAGGGGCAGTGTTACAAAACATTGAATATTCAACGATCCCTGGCCTATGTATTGCCGGGGATTTTTCTAAAATCTCGCACTTAATGCTGCCAAAGGCAGTTTATTTTATTGTAATGAAGTTCTTCGTAATGGGGAACAAGAAAGGTTTTTAGTAAAAAATGAAACAAAAAAATAATACACAGAGCAACCAACCTGGTGTGCTCAAGATCATTCCATTGGGCGGACTCGGAGAAGTCGGCGCCAATATGATGGTCTATGAGTACGAGGGTCATATTTTATTGGTGGATACCGGTTTGATGTTCCCTGAAAACGATATGCTGGGCATTGATTACATCATCCCTGATATCACGTATCTACGTGCACGCCGCAACAAGGTGCGCGGCATCATCATCACCCACGGACATGAAGACCACACCGGCGCCATTCACCACGTGCTTGAAGAAATTCAAGCCCCCATTTATGCCACCCCCCTTACCCGTGGATTGCTGGAAGTCAAACTGGCCAAGAACGGTCTGGCTTCCAAAGTCAAGATGGAAACCATCCACGCCGGAGACACACGCAAGATCGGTCCTTTCAAAGTGGATTTCTTCCATGTCTGTCATTCCATCCCGGATGCTGTCGGCCTGGGCATTGACACCCCCGCCGGCCTGATCGTCCACACCGGCGACTACAAGTTCGACCACACCCCCGTGGATAGCTGGCCGACCGATTACGCCAAATTGGCCGAATTTCAACGCCGCGGCGTCATGGCTTTGCTGGCCGACTCCACCAACGCAGAACGTCCAGGCTGGACGCCCTCTGAACGGGTAATTGACGACGGCTTTGACAAGGTGTTCCGTGAAGCCAAAGGCCGCATTGTCATTGCCAGTTTTGCCTCTCTGATCTCTCGTATGCAGCAGGTGGCCAATGCCGCTGCACGCTACGGACGTAAAATGGCCTTCGCCGGCACCAGCATGGTGGATAACGCCAAGATCGCCACCAAGCTCAATTACCTGAAACCCAAAGACGACCTGATCATCAGCCTTGATGAAGCGTTGAAACTACCCGACAAGAATGTGGTCATCATGGTCACCGGTTCCCAAGGGGAACCCACCTCCATCCTTGGGCGTCTTTCAATGGGCAACCATCGCACCTTTGACGTCAAGGAAGGCGACACCATCGTGCTTTCCGCCCATCCCATCCCCGGCAACGAGGAAAGTGTTTCTCACACCATCAATCGCCTGCTTGAACGCGGCGCCAATGTGATCTACGACAGCATCGCAGCAGTTCATGTTTCAGGCCATGCCAGCCAGGAAGAAATGAAACTGATGATGCACCTCACCCAGCCGGATTATTTCATTCCCATCCACGGTGAACTGCGCCAGTTGAAACAGCACGCCAAGCTGGCTCACCAGGTAGGTATTCCAGAAGATAACATCTCGGTCATCCTCAATGGACAGAGTGTCGAATTTGTTGAAGGCAAAATGCGTAAAGGCGAACGCATCCCCGTTTCGTATGTTTACGTGGACGGTTCAGGTGTGGGCGACGTCAGCAAGGACGTCATGAAGGATCGTGAGATCCTCGCCCAGGAAGGCGTGATGGTGGTCAACATTGTCATGGATAAGCTGACCGGCAAACCCATGAGAATGCCCGAGATCATCAGCCGCGGATTCATCACACTGGATGACGCCGGCGACATCTTCAACGGTTTGCGCGCGAAGGTCTTTGACACTGCAGCCAAAGCCAATGGCAACATCCAAAAAGACGTGGAACAGGCCGTTGGCAACTACCTTTACAGCGAAACCCACCGCCGCCCGATGGTGTTCGTCAACATCGTCAAGAACTAAACGCTGTTTATTTACGTCTAACATAGACCCCCGCAGTTTGTAAAACGCGGGGGTCTGCCTTTGCTTAGTTAATTTTTAAGTAGATCATTCGAAATGGAGCGGTCAATCTTTCCCATGGGATAGTCTCCCAGTTCTTCGATCTTGACCCAGCGGATCTCGCTGGCCTCAAGCGCAGTGGGCTGTTGCCCTTTGAGATCGGCGAACCAGGCTTGAAGCGTCACTTTGAAATGAGTGTAGGCATGCCGGTAAACCCCGAACTTTTTGATCGCCTCGACTTCGACACCCAGTTCTTCGCGGATCTCCCTTGTCAGCGCTTCGGCATGGCTTTCACCCTCTTCGAGTTTGCCGCCGGGGAATTCCCACAGCCCACCCAACAGCCCTTTTGAAGGGCGTCTGGCGATCAACACCAAACCGTTTTGGCGGAGGATGGCTGCTACCACATCAATGTGCGGTACCGGCTGTTTTTCACGCATCACCGGAAATTGATCCTGACGATCTTGTTTGAAGCTTTCACAAATGGAATTGACGGGGCATTTCGCGCAGTCAGGTGACTTGGGTGTGCAGATGGTCGCTCCCAAATCCATGACCGCCTGATTATAGGCAGAAGCCTCACCCTTGGGCAGAAGCTCCGCGGCCAACAGCCATAGCTTCTTCTCACCTTCGGGGGTGTTCACGGCTTCCAAAAACGCAAAAACACGCGCCAGTACTCTCTTAACATTACCATCCAGTACGGCCTCGTCTGCCCCAAAAGCAATGGAGCTGATGGCCGCAGCGGTGTACCTTCCTATCCCCGGCAGCTTGCACAACTCCTCCGCAGTCGCGGGGAATTGACCCTGGTACTTTTCACACACCAGTCGTGCCGCTTTAAGCATGTTACGCGCGCGGGAATAATATCCCAACCCTTCCCAGGCATTCAGCACATCCTGCTCATCGGCGGCAGCCAGCGCCTGTACGCCAGGGAAGAGTCGCATCCAACGATCGTAATAGGGCATGACGGTGTTAACCTGGGTTTGCTGCAGCATGATCTCCGAAACCCAGATGGCATAGGGGTCCGTTTTGCCGCGCCACGGCATCTGGCGGGCATGGATGGCATACCAGGATAAAAGCAGCCGGCCGAATTCAGCGTTCATGGAGGATTTAAAGTTGGAAACCGGTTTTGGCGGGGATGATCTTTTGTTCGTAATTATGGACGTATTCCAGCAATTTCAGGTTCAGGTCCGTCCAGCCTTGTGAGCTGATCAACTGTCTGGCCCGATTCAGGCTGGGAATGACCGCCCCGACCAGGATCTGGGGTTGGTCTCCGTAGACCGTGGCCCACGCATCAGACAACTCGCAGCCAAGCCTCTGCACCCCAGGGATGAAATCCCGAATCACGAACTCAAAGTATTCCTGTTCGTGTTCGGGAATGATATCCCAGGTCATTAAGAGCTTAACCTGCTGAGTCTCTGTCATTATGCACCGTTGTTCTTTTGATAATCCAGCACCACCACCTTGGTTTCATCAGGCAATGAACTGACATTTTGAACTTTCAAAGAGGGAACGCTTTCCACGTGTCCGAGCCCCATTTCTTTCAGGAACTTCGCCAGGGGTTCCATGGGGGTGGCAGTCTTGATGGAAGCCTCAGTGGCATAGTGCATCGGGATGACGATGCTGGGTTCGAGCAGGCTGATCACTTCAATGGCCTTGATGGCGTTCAGGCTTCCGCCTGCACCCACCGGCACCAGGGCGATATGGATCGGACCAAAATCTTCCACTTCGGTCTGTGTGGGAACCCGGTTCAGATCCCCCAGGTGTAAAACGTTGATCCCGTTGTAGTCAAATAGGAAGAGGGTATTCCGTGGTTCATTGGCGGTCTTTTTGGTGTGTCCGTTTGAATAGATGCCTGTAATGAAGACGTTGCCAATTTCGAACTCGCCGGGTCCGTCCAGCAAATGGGGATCACCCTTTACCGCAGAAAGATTATTGTGCCCGGGGGTGTTGTGACTGATGGTGACGATATCCGCTTTGAGTTTCAGCGGCTCATACCCCACGGTTTTATGATCATAGGGGTCTGTCACTACCGTCGCCAGCCCGCGCTCTGTCAATCTGAAGCAAGAATGTCCGTACCACGTAATTTCCATGCAACCTCCGTTATTCTGGATAGATTATACCTTAAACAGCTTGCAGCTCGGTCGTTACCGGGCACTCTTCAATCAAAGAGTCCTCCATTGTTATTTTTCGAATTAGAAGGCTGTTTTTTGCAAACCTTTTTGCTCTAAATAAGTGAAGGTTTAAAAGGAACATTTTTTAGAGTGAAACGATCTTCACCTGATCATGTTGATGATTCATAAATTGAAGTATTGCTTAATGTGTTGCGCAGCAGCTTCAGCACTGAGATTTGAATTATCAATCCTCAAATAATTGTCGAAGGGGATCTCACCCTCGTTGCTTACGCATCGGTATTTAAGGTCGGTATCAATTAATCTTTGGTTTGATATCTCCACGTCCCGCTTTGAGTTTTTTTGAGACAAACGATTTTCAGTGGCGTTCCTCTGAAGTCTTACCTCTTGCGGCGCCACAAGTTCGACATAATAAAACTCAGTTTGATATGGGGCGAATATTTCTTTTACGTGTTCAACCCAATCCCAATCGGATTTTAGATCGAATGCCCAGATATAGGTAAATATCATCCCGTAGTGATCTGTCGCTGCAAATTCCTCAAAGATGACGTCTCTGAGACGGGAGATTGCTTTTCCATTGAACTCGCCGAATAGCTCGAGCACGGGTTCAATGGTCATATGATTATGAAATAACCGTAGTCCGGTAATTTTCATCAGTTCTTGACCAACGGTCATTTTGCCAACAGCGGTATCCCCAATTAAAAATACAAATTTCATTTTGATCACCCTCCAAGTTATCAGTCGGTGAATTTAGTTCATGAAAACCATTAAAACATAAACCACATAACGGGTTTCATTTATGTGGTTTATTTCTGGCGGGGAGGGAGAGATTCGAACTCTCGGTCGAGTTTAAAGCCCGACAATCACTTAGCAGGCGATCCCGTTCGGCCACTCCGGCACCTCCCCGGGTATTCAATTGTTTATGCGACAGGTCTGGCGGAAGGGGAGGGATTCGAACCCACGTTGGCTTTCACCAAACCTGTTTTCAAGACAGGCGCCTTAAACCGCTCGGCCACCCTTCCATATTAGCCTTATCGAACTGAAATTTTATCATGATTGGCCCTGTCAGACAAGCCACATCAGAGATTTTATCGTGCCCTTAACCTTACAGAAACTTTGGCAGATCAGAGGGCTTAACCCCCAGCTCTTTGGGCGTGACGGCCATGTTCCTGAGTGCTTCAAAAGTAAGATCGTTGATCTCGAGTTTTTTGCTGCTTTTCATGTGGTCAAAGAGCAGCAGGTAGCTGTCGGTGATGCCTGTGGACCAATCCAGGGCAAGCAAACTGGCCGTCTTGCGGATCAAAGCGGTGTCAGCGCATTCAAGTTCGGTGAAATTTCCGTAAGGCATTTCATCCAGGGCAATTTCAATATCACCCCACTGATAGATGGTACGCCACTTCTCATACTTCAGACTCATACGGAATCCCAGCGATTCAAGCAGGTTGGTAGCCGCCGAAAAATCATTCACTTCAAGTTCCACTTCCGGGCGCACGCTGACATTGTCCTTGACTTCTGCCGGTCCCTTGTAGGTCAACAAGATAGAATTATCCTGCCGCAGCCGCAGCACCTTATGCTCGCGCGCGAGCGCCATATCCGGTGTGTCAAAACGGTAATTCACTTCACGTGTCCGTGGGCGGATCAGGGAGGCGCCTATGCTGCGCACCCTTTTCTCAAATGAGGGCATGTCGGTCAGGTAGAACTTGATTTCAACTTCGAGCGGTGTATTATTCATTTTTATCACCTGTGGGTTGAATGGAAGTGCTGCCGCGGTCGTTTTGCAAGGATGGAAATGGCTTCATGGATGGCGCGACAAGATAAAGCGCGCTAAAAATAAAGAGCAAGAAAATACATGTGATGGTCAACGCCAGTGCATGCCGATTGAATGGCTGGGGGTTTGAGGTCAGGAACAATCGCTCGATCCAACCCCAGACGGTTGTGAGGATCACCACGCAGCTGCAGTACAAAATTGCCCACTGCAGTCTCATCCACAGAATCACTGCGGCAGAAAACCAGGCCAGAGTGATCAAAATCCCCAAAAAAACCTGTAACACGAGCGACTTGAGCGAAGTAAAAGACAAGAGCCAGTTCCAGGCATCAAAGACGCCTGTTGTTCCGATCAATGAAGTAACACCCGCCAGCAAGAAAAGGATGGTTAACACATACACCAAAAAAGGCCGTTTGGATTTCAATTAAAACTCACTTCCCACAAATGAACGTGTGCACGGTCGTCGTCGTTGACGTTCAGGAGATCAATCTCAATTTTGCTCACGTCTACCGGATTTTCAAGGGTAAAAACGACATCGCGAATTTCATTGGATTCCGGTAATTCCTTGACCAATTCCTGAACGGCAGATCCGTCTGCCGGAGTAAAACGAATTGTAACAGCAGATGCTGTTCCTCCGATGCGAATGGTGACCTGGTTCAGCAAGAATGCTTTAACCGGTTCGATCTTCAACAACATGGGGTTGGTTTCAAGTGTGCGGATGAGACTGTTGCCGTCCCCGTCAAAAGCGTTGATAATCTCACCTATATCCAGATGCGGATAACTGACCTTAAGCGCCCGCCCCTGCGGATCAATGATCTCGGTTTCAAGAAGTATTTTCCGCTGCAAGGCTTCTTCCTGAAAAATAAGGTCTACGTTGTCAGTGTATTTTAAATGGGTAAAAAAGAAGCCCGGCTCACCGTTCGGATAATCGAGGGTTTTAAAAGGTTTGATGGTGGTGAATTTGTTGCTTGCCACCGCCTTATCCATATCTTCAGGGATCAGGATGAAAATCTTATCGGGAGCAATATCGCGTTTTTCGTACAGATAACTGTCAATACTGCCCATGGCAAAAGGCAGCGGGTCGTCAAAGAAGAAACGTGCCAGCACATCCGTGCCATTTGCCCACGAAGGGGAGAGGAAAATTTCCTGCTTCGGATTCTCTTTGAGCATTTGCTCAATCTCGCCGAAGATCTGTCTGGCGCCGTATTGCTGCCCACCCAACCCGTAATTGGAAAACCAAAACGGACCGTTGACCAATGCGTCCCACGTCATAAAACCACTGAAGGTGGTTAAACCAACAAAAATGATCGCAACGGGCACAACCCTGCTGACCTTTAGTTTTTCGATCCACTGCAGCAGTTGATCCAACCCGATGGCGGTCACCATGACTGCCGGGATGACCATAAATAGGGAGCGGGTCACAGCGATCCCCGCCATGGCCGCACCGGCCGGTGCCGCCAGTATGGCAAGTAGGTAGATGCGGTATTCTGGTTTGGCCAGCTTGCGCAGCGCAACCCCAAAACCGAGAACAAAGAACGGCAGGGTCCAGCGCAGCAGGTGACCATAACCCTTCATGACGTGACGCTCTATATCCATTTGATTGGGTATGAACCAATAAAACGGATTGAGCATCTTGAGATATTCCTTAAAATAAATGCCCAACTTTTCACTGAAGGGAATGCCCTGGACCCAGTAGGAATCCAAAATTTGCAGGTGGCGCAGGTTCTCTTCTGGATGCAAAATGATGAAACGAACATAGGGGATTGCCAGCAGCAGGGTGATCCCCAACGCGATCAAAACGGTTTTCCCGTTTTTGAGATGCCAACGCAGATCAGTGAACAAAAGAAGCACCGCAGTCACCGCCATCACCATCTGGGCGGGGCTATAGCTGTAAAATGCAAGTGCCCCAAAACCCACCGCGGCAAAAAGGTATTTTGGCTTTCCCTGCCTGTATTGTAGATAGCAGTAAAGAAAAGCCGCGTAATAAGAGACGGCCTCGGCCACTTCAAACGCCGTGCGCGAATGCAGGAACCAGGCTGGTGTGATGCACAGGATCAATATCCCTGCGAAGGCATAATTGGATTTCAAGTTATTCTTGAGCATCAATCCAACCGCCAGCGCCGCCAGCAGTGTGATCAACACGGAAGTTCCTCGCGTCACCCAAATGGATTTGCCAAACATCAGCCAGGGCAGCACCTGGGCGTAAACGGAAGTGCCCAAGTTGTACTGCCCTCCATTCACCAGGTAGGTGGGCAGCAATTCGCCTTGATAGTTATGGAACCCGTCCCGCACCATATCCGCGGCGAGCACGGTCTGCACTGCCTCATCGGTAAAGAAATAAATGGGATAGGAATCCAGGCCAATGAAGCGGGTTGCCAGGTAGACCACCAGGGTCAACGAGATCAGCCATACCTGCCAGTCAGGTTTGTTCAACGGGAGTCGTTTTTCGACCTGTTCCCGGGCTGCGGGCTGGGGCTGTTCCCGTTCAGGTTCAGATGCTTCATGTGGTTCAATGGGATTGGTGAAACTTTTTCGTTGGAGAGATACAGGGGTGCCATCCGCGTCAACCTGCCTTACCACCAGGTCCAGGGAGGCTCCGGCTTCTAGTGTGATATTGACGGTCGTTTTCAGTCTTGATCTTGCTTCAAGGTTGATTTGATGTTCAGCCGGTACAGCAGGGCTGCCATGATCACTTGGGAGGGGAAGTTCAGGGTCTGGTTTATCCATGGATATTACCCGCTCTCAAAATTATAGCATGTGCAGGTTATTTCTTTATCGAGGTGCTTGATGGAGTGAACCAAAACGACGGAAAAAACCAGCTCATTTGCATTGACGTGACGTGATACAATCCACACAGTAAACCATTTTATTGATGAGAGTGACTATGAGCGATTCAATCTCTGTGGATGTATTCAACCATCTGGTGGGACTGGCAGCCCTTGAGCTGACCTCCGACCAGGCAGATTATCTGCGCACCCAGCTCAACAACCAATTAAAGGTCATTGATGAGCTCAAGGCCATCCCCCTGGACGAAAATGTGCCCATCAACCTGCACGGGGTGCCATATGAAAAAGCTTCCAGTGCACTACCCCGCGAAGACATTCACAAGCCCTTCCCAGATCCCAGGTCCATCCTGGCTCAATCTCCACAAGTGGATGACGGTTACATTATCGTACCCGACATTCCCCACACCACCTTGAAGTAGGCGCCCATGGAACTCTGCGATCTTTCTGCTCTTGAATTAACTCAGCTGCTGCGTAAAAAGAAAACTTCTGCCGTAGAAATCCTTGAGTCCGCCTTGGAACGCATCGGTAGTGTGGATGGCCGCAGCGGCACCCTGGATGCCGGCCCCCTCACCGAAGAAGACAAGCAAAAAGTTCACGCTTTCATCACCCTCACCGATGACCGAGCCTTGGAACACGCACAAAAAATTGACCAGCAGATCGCCAGAGGCGAAGACCCCGGTCCGCTGGCGGGGGTGCCCTTCTCAGTGAAAGACATCTTCTGCGTCAGCGGTACACCCTCCACGGCTGCCTCGCGCATCCTGGCAAACTTCAACGCGCCTTACACCGCCACCGCCGTGTCCCGAATGGATAACGCAGGCGCGCTGATGATCGGCAAAGTGAACTTGGATGAATTTACACACGGCTCTTCAAACGAATCCTCCGCCTTTCAACCCAGTCCGCGCAATCCATGGGATACCTCCCGGGTGCCGGGTGGTTCTTCGGGTGGCAGCGCCGCCTCAGTGGCAGCCGGTGAAGTGCCGCTTTCACTTGGCACGGATACCGCCGGTTCGATCCGCCAGCCCGCCGCTTTCTGCGGTGTGGTGGGCGTCAAACCCACCTATGGCCGCGTCAGCCGTTACGGCTTGATCGCCTTCGCCTCCTCGCTGGATTGCCCAGGCCCGGTGGCGCGCACGGTCAGTGACGCAGCCGCCATGCTGCAGGTCATCAGCGGTGCAGATGAACACGACGCCACTTCGGCGCCCACCCCTGCCCCCGACTATCTTTCGACCATTGAAAACGGTGTCAAAGGCATGCGCATTGGCCTATCGCCCGATTATTTCCGCATTACTTACCCTGACCCTCAAACCGGGGAGCTGCTGATCCAATCACTGCCAGCGGAAATTGAAAAATCCGTGCGCCAGGCTGCTGAAAAACTGGCCGCCCTGGGAGCCGAAATTATTGAGGATGTGCCCATGCCAAATACCCGTTTCGGCATCCCGGCCTATTTTGTCATCAGCCGCGTCGAAACTGCCTCAAATCTGCACCGTTTCGACGGTGTCAAATACGGACTGCGCACGAAGGCTCCAACCGCGGATCTCACCCAAATGTACCGGCAATCGCGCAATGAAGGCTTCGGCTTGCAACCCAAACTGCGCATCTTGATGGGCATGTATGTGAGCGCCGCCCAGTACAGCGAGGAGTATTACAAGCGCGCCCTGCGTGTGCGCACCCTTATCCGCCGCGATTTTGAAGCGGCTTATGACCCCAACGGCAAATACCGGCTCGATGCGCTGTTAACCCCCACCACCCCCACCACCGCCTTCGCCATGGAAGCCGTTTACGGTAATTCCGTCTTGATGCAGTACGCCGATCAGTTGACCGTTTCCTCCAATCATGCAGGTGTGCCGGGTATTTCCCTCCCCGCCGGGTTGGACGAAAGCGGACTGCCTATCGGTATCCAACTCCTGGGTGCTGATTTCTGCGAAGACAAGTTGTTCCGCATCGGTCGTGCCTATGAACATGCCACAGAATCGGCTGAATGGCGTCAGATCAAACCACAGGTATTGAGGTAATCCCTCTTGGAGTAAACAGTTTATTTGTTGATGAAGCGATTATTAGCGGTTCTTATATTGATTTTAATGGTTGGGTTTAGTTCTGCTTGTGCATTTACAAACACGATCAGCAGGATGATGGCGTCTGAAACACCCACCCTTACCAGTACCGCTACCTCGACCAACACAGCAACTGCCACCGCTACTTTGACACCAACGGTGACGCCCACACAAACCTCAACCGTCACCAATACCGCAACGGCAACCGCTACAGAAACACCGACCTCCACGGCCACCCAAACCAGCACACCCCGGCCGACCAGAACTTTAACAAAAGCTCCCCCAAAACCCACCAAGACCCCCACATCTTCTGAAGGTGGCGGAGGTGAAGGTGGACCTGTCAGCGAAGGAGGCGGCGGAGACGGATGCAACGGTGCGAACAGTTCCATGGAATCTTCCGTGTTCAGCATGATCAACAGCCAGCGCTCCAGCGCCGGGCTGGGATCATTGTCGAACTCATCCACCCTGGCGGGCATCGCCCGCAGTTACAGCAAGTCCATGGCAGAGAACAGCTTTTTTGGCCACGGCGACATCTGGAGCCGTATCAACTCATCAGGCTCTTACACTGCAGTTGGCGAGATCCTCTATGCAGGACCCGGTTCTTACAACACCGCGGATTCCGCGATCTCCTCCTGGCTGAACAGCCCAAGCCATCGCGACCAGATGCTCAGCTCTACCTATACACAGATGGGTGTCGGCTACTGGTGCGATCCCAACAGCCAGCACGAAGGTTACTTTACCGTGGATTTTGCACGACAATAATTTTCTATCTTTGATATCTTTCTTTTTCAGAGGCAAAATGACAGAATACGAAGCAGTGATCGGACTTGAAACACACATTCAATTGAATACCACCACCAAGGTGTTTTGCTCCTGCAAAGCGGATTCCTGGTACGACGAGCCCAACACCAATATCTGCCCGGTGTGCTGCGGCTTGCCGGGTGTGCTGCCAGTGCTCAACAAAGCTGTGGTAGAAAAGGCCACCCTGTTGGCCAACGCCATGCACTCCGAGATTCGTCCGATCTCATACTTCGACCGCAAGAATTATTTCTACCCCGACCTGCCCAAGGGATATCAGATCTCCCAATTTGATCAATCCATTGGCAAGGGCGGATACCTCGATCTGCCGGTTCCAGCCAATGCCTCGCTGGATAAACAGGCTTACATCCGCCGCGTAGGTATCTGGAAGATGCACATCGAAGAAGATGCCGGCAAGACCAAGACCGCGGGCAATCGTCGCCTGATTGACTTTAACCGCTGCGGCGTGCCGCTGGTCGAGATGGTGACCGCCCCCGACCTGCGCACCGCGGACGAAGCCGCCCAATACCTTACCCGCTTGCGCCAGCTTCTGCGCTGGATCGGCATCTCCGAAGCCGATATGGAAAAGGGCCACCTGCGCTGTGACGCCAACGTCTCCATCCGCAAGAAGGGCGAGACCATTCTCAACTCCAAGACCGAGATCAAGAACGTCAACTCCATTGACGCCGTGCGTGAGTCCATCCTCAAAGAAGTCGAACGCCAGATCCGCGAGACTGAAGCCGGTAACCGCATCGAAGCTTGGACGCTCGAATGGGACGAGGACACCAACACCCTCAAGAAGATGCGCTCCAAAGAGACCGAAGCCGATTATCGCTACTTCAGAGAACCCGATCTGCTGCCCATTCGTCTTGAGGACGAGTGGAAGCATGCCATCCTGGCCAACTTCCCCGAACTGCCACTGGAACGCCGTGCGCGCTTCATCGAACAGTACGGCCTGCCAGAGTACGATGCAGAGATCCTCACCTCGGAGCGCAAACTCTCCGATTATTATGAAGCCACCGTCAAAGCCTACGCCGGGGATCCGAAAAAAGTCTCCAACTGGCTGATGAACGAAGTGCTGCGCATGATCAATGACCAGGAGCTCAACCCTGCCGAGATGTCGTTGACCCCCGCCGCACTGGCCTCCATCCTAAAGCTGGTGGATGCCGGCACCATCAACATCAACACCGGCAAGAGCCTGCTGCAAAAAGTGCAGCAAAGCGGCAAATCCCCTGAAATGATCGTGGCTGACGAAGGCCTGGGATTGGTGAGTGACGATTCCGCCATCCGCGCCGTGTGCCAGGAAGTGCTAACCGAAAGCCCCAACGAAGTGGCAGCTTACAAGGGCGGCAAGGTTACCCTCATCGGGTGGTTTGTGGGCGGCGTCATGAAAAAGATGCGCGGCAAAGCCGACGCAGCCAAGGCGAAACAAATATTGGAAGAGTTGTTAAGATAACAGATTTTTCTCGCGAAGTTCGCAAAGGAAGTGGAGCAAAGACCTCAAAGAAAACAATATAGGGAGGAAAAATGAATGAAAATGAGATTGCCAAGATTGTGGTGGATGCTGCATTTAAAATTCATTCAACAGTTGGACCTGGCCTTTTGGAATCTGCATATCAGGCGTTTCTTTTTCATGAATTGACGAAGAGGGGATTATTTGTAGAGTCAGAAAGACCCATGCCTGCCCAATACGATGGCATTAAAGTAGATGTTGGTTATCGGGCTGATTTATTGATCGAGAAATCCGTTATTGTTGAACTCAAATCAATAGAAAAAGTAATGGACATTCATAAGAAGCAATTGTTAACCTATCTAAAGATATCTGATCTTCGTTTAGGGTTACTCATAAATTTTAATGTTCCACTGATTAAAGATGGGATCACCAGAATTGCTAATGGTCTTAAGATTTTCTAATAAGATTTTCTTTATGCTCTTTGCGTACCTTTACTTGGCGAACTTGCGAGAATATGTTTAAACTAGACCAATCTATCGATTAAAAAACTCTTCAAGCCTGGCGTATAAAGCCGGATTTTCATTGAGCATACGCCGATCACCAACCGTGAAATTGATAAAAAACGAAATCACAATGGTCAACAGCCCAAGAATAATGATACCGATCAGCAGAATTACTCGAATTGACGGTGAATACCGGGCGTGGTCAATTTCTTTCATCACGAATATTGAAGTTAACAACAAGAATAACGGTGAAAAATCCGCCAGATAACGCATGGTGGTTAAGATATACATCATGTTGGTCGCAAAGATCACCAGACAGGATCCGGCGATCAATACCCACATCCAGTTAGGAATCCGCTTGATATCTGAGTCTCCCGAAGGCGAAGGAGTATCTTTGACCCAATGCCATCCCTTTTGCAAAACGCGGAAGAATGGAAGAACCAGAAACCACAAGAATGGAATTGTATAGAGAATACCGGTAACTTGTTCTGCAAAATAATAATTAGCTGGCATCCTGATGAATCTTGTCCAGCTATTATCTGTGGTCGCATTAATAAACGGGAATTGATGGGGCGTAAATTGAAAAGGCTGCAGCAGAGACAAGTAAGTATTCGGGATGATATATCTCAAAGCAAATAATTGTGAAAAATCCGTGGGCAAAGCCTCGCCTGTCAATTGAAAACGCATGCCCGACTCGAACGGACTGCCAAAACGGACATAATTGAACCAGAATATTCCACACGCAATCAGCGCCAGAGGGACCAATAACGCGGTAGCTGCCTTGATACTTTCCTTTGAAATCTTGCGAAGTAGAACCGATAGGATCACGCCAACGATAAAGAAAATGGTAAACACAACGCTCATTCTCGAGCCCACCGCTGCCCCAAGCGCAATACCGGCCAACGCCAACCACTTCCACTGGTTGGACGAAGACGTCAATCCTCTCACCACACCATAGAGGCCAAGAAAGAGGAAGAACTGGCAGGACGCAATGGCCGTTTCATACACATTTGGCCGGCTGACCAAAAATAACAGCGGCGTAGAAAGCCCCATTAATGCTGTGAAAAACAATAACGTCCAGGCGGGAACATTGGTGAAGTATCTTTTCCGCACATAGTGGAGCAGACTTGCAAAAACCGCACTCAGACCGCAGACAAAAAACAACAACAAATATTGGTCTTCTACCATCCCAGGTTTGATCAACTTCACCAGAGCCGCAAGCACCGCCGGCACTGGTCCCCAGTAAATAAAATACTTGCCCTGGTAATAAGAAGCATCCCAAATAATATGGATGCCCGTCCTTGATTTCCAATCATACGGGTCAGCTAATATCGAAAGTTCTTTGGCTGGCTCAACCAGCAGGGATGTTTTTCCAGCCAGAAATCCATCTGCTTGCAAATCATAATAATTTGAGTAGTAATTGAAGCGGGTCATGGTTCCGTTGGTCATATACCAGACCGAAACCAAAACCACGATCATTACCCCCATGAAACTCCAAAACACGGGTTTCGAATTGAAAAACGATCTAATCCCCGAGACTTTAGTGCTCTGAAGCTTTTTGGAAACAGACGGTTTTACACCCCTGGTTTTTGCATTACTTTTTTCTCTCAAAGCCTCAAAAAATGGAGTACGCAAGATTATCTGATTAAATAAAACGACCAGCAAGGGCAAGACCACCAAAAATCCACCAAAACTGGCCAGGATTTTCCTCATCGTCCCAAGTGTGATGTTGTTGTCTAACCCCAATTGGAAGGCGAAAAATGCCACAAAGAGGCAGGCAATTCCTGTCAGTTCACAAAAGAGTGTGGCAATGATTTTAAATAGCTTATAGCGCAAGATTCCCCGCCCTTCAACAGTTTTTTTGGATGAAAAGAATTTTACCTCACAATAATTTCACAAAAAAACTGGTGCGCAAAAAAGCTTATTTTTGCAAGTACTCCTCAAACTTCTGCAGCGACACCCCGAATGCGGCTCTTCCCAGTCCCAATCTGAAATGTTGGTCATCCCAGCCCAGGGTGGTCGCGGGTTGGATGAGCACGCCCGCGTCGCGCGCCATTTTTTCGGCAAACACCTCCACGGAGGGTACATGCATCTCCACCAGCGCCGTGGACCCGGCCAGCGGACGCCGCCAGGTGAACAGCTCTGGCCAGCGTGCGAAAAAGTCATCCGCCAGTTTGAGGTTGGCCTCGATCTGCGCCAGGCTGCGGTCTCTCAGTTGGTTCTTGACCTTGAGCGCCGCGGCAGTCAGAAATTCCGTGGGGGCCGGCGGACAGATGCTGGTGTAAAACTTCCAGTTGATGATCTCGTCGCGCAAGGCTTTATCCTGCACGATCAGCCAGCCGCTCCGCAAGCCCGGCAAGCCGTAAGTCTTTGAAAGCCCCGAAAGCACCACCGTCCGCGGATTCAACTCTGCCGCAGAAGGAATATTAGGCGTTCCTTCATGGGCCAGGTCAAAGTACATTTCATCACAAAACAAAAACAAATTATGTAAATATACACTGTTTATTAATTGATCCAGTTGGGCTTTGGTGGGCAGAAACCCGGTAGGGTTATGCGGAAAGTTCACCACGATCAGCCTTGTCTTGTCGTTGATCAGGGTTTCCAACTCGTCAAAATCCAGTTCCCATTGACCATTGCTGGGTTTAAAACACCACTTGCGCACCCGCTCTGCTCCGACGACGTGCTCGAACATATTCACCAGTGCATCATAAGCCGGGCTGAGCGCGATCACCTCATCCCCGGCTTCAAGGATCGCCCGCGCAGCCAGGTAAATACCTTCGATAGGCGAACCTAAAAAGATCACTTCCTCGGCTGAGATGTACTTGTACCCGGCCGCGATGCTCTCTCGCAGCGGAAGATTGCCAAGGGACTCGGTATAGCCCAGCGAAAGCTTGCCAAAGTCCGCAAGGGGTACATTTGCCATCTTGAGCAGTTCCTCCACCGACAGCGTCTCGCAATCTGAATTGCACAATTGGTAGGGCGTGTTGAACTCGTATTTGGCAAAGAAATGTTCCGTGGCAAAATTAGCGATTTTCATAGGGTTAATCCTGATTCGGCAAACAACATTATTTCAGTTAATAACTTATTGTTCAGGTGTTTCGAACGCCTCCATCAATGTTAGCACGTAAATGACCATGGAGCGTTGATCGGAATTATCCAGGAGGATCTGCTGACTAATATAAGCGTTGCCGCCAGTGCACTCCTCCAACTCGCTTGCCTCCCCTGGGCGCCACCAATCCGGGTCGTGTTCTTCACAACGCAAATCCCGTGGATTGATCGTACTAAACGGCCGGTCGCAGTAAGTGCTTCTTATGAACAGCGGAAAATCAGGCGGCGGCAGGTTGAAACGCACACGAGTATCCAACGGATTGATACAGCCGATGCAGGCATGGATCTCACTCGCGCTCGGCGGAATTCTGATCTCGGCATGAGCCTGGATAAAGTCAAGGTCTTTCCCTGGTTCGGGCAACGGCATGAATATTTCTCTTGTTATACCAGCAGGCAAACTCCCTCGCCGGTGAAAAATGGCGCTCAGTTTGAGGATGGTCAGGGGAAGAACCAACAAGACAGCCACAACCATAAAGATCAAAACAACCGGTTTTTTGGTTATCATTCTTATCCTTGCTGAAGATGGAATTTTTCCTGCAGGGTAATACTGACGATAATCTAGCTATGATGAAAGGTTGCGGTTCTTCTATGTTCTACCAGTCGGAAAAACTCCACCAAGCCGATCGCTGCGATCAGGATGATGAATGAAAGTTGGCTGTCTTTGCCGATCAGAGGGTAGTCATTCAACCCGTGGACAAGCCCCACGAGAAGGATGCTGCCGCTCCGCAGGTACAGCCATGCAAAACCTGCCCCCAACAAAAAGAGCATGACCAGGCTGAGCAAGATCAAGCCAATGCCCATTTCGCCATTGATCAATGAAAAGAGCCTCACCGGCAAATGCCACACAGAGAAAAAAGCGCTTGATACAGCCACAGCCACCAGGGTGACATTTTTAACGGCCTTAAACTGATATAAAGCCAGTAATTTATTCAAGAAATAACCCCTGAAGAGCACTTCCTCGCCGATGCCCACGAACACCCAGGTGCTGAGGATCTGCGCCCACACCTTCCACGCTTCGATCGAGCGCAGTACAGCCATCTCTTCTGGCAGGCGGATGATGCCCGTGGTGCTTATGATCACAGCATACAACAGCCAGCTAGCCAGTGTAACTGCGAGCGCCATGAGTACCTTGCTTCCGCTGAAGGTCAGCCTGATCTGGCTCTGCTTCATCCCCCAAAAAGCCAGCACAAAGAAAAGGGTGTAAAGTCCCAATTGGGCAAAATACAGCGGCAAACCACTCAAGTTAAAGGCCTTGATGGCGGCAAAAAAGAGGATGGGCAGCAGGAGGGCAGTAACGATAATAACAGGCGTCACATTTTTGTTTTGCTTCGAAGTCTGCAATTCCATCGCGTTTCATGTTCCTTAAATCTATAATGGAAAATAATAGTGTACATGATTTACAAAAAAAATCAATCAATGATTTAAAAAAGGAACATCTTGATTTTCAAGATGTTCCCAAATGAATTAATAACAAAGTGCCATTCTTGTTACGGCTTTGCTGATTTCCCAATCGGCGAGGGCATGAAATAGTTAAGTGTAGACTGTCAAAGGTTTTTCTCCGACTATGGCAATTTATTTAAACTGTTGATACAGGTTCCATTTTTTATCTTCTTCAATATAAACCTGGAAATCATATTCTGGAAATTTCTGTTTAATCTCATTTATTCGTTCTTCAATTAGCATTGGCGTTTGAGCATAAGAAATGAATTCACGCATTCCACCGGTTGTGATTATAAGAACAACAATTGCTGCCATGTCTTTTTCAAATTGAGCAAATAACTCATCTTCAATATGACCAAAAATTGACAGTTCTTCTTCTTTGGCAAATCCTTCATCCGTTGGATTAAAAAAAGGGACAGCTATTCCAATTATCGTATCATAATTTGAATTTACCATGAGTTGCTTGGCAGAGTCATTTCGCCGGACAAACAAAGGCTTACCATCATTTTGCCCTTGATATAACACCCATTTCGATTCAACTGGAAAAACTCCAGACTTTCTCTTGAAAATGGAAAACATAATTCCTCCCCAATCAATTTTTTATTTTTTACATATGGATCTAGCTAAATAATTACTATCCCCACGCCCCTGCAACTCGCTTATACGTCACCCGCAGGTCCTCGGGGATGACGCGTGTCTCGCCCGTGGTGGACATGAAGTTGGTGTCGCCTCCCCAACGCGGCACGATGTGCACATGCGCGTGTTCCGCGATCCCCGCCCCCGCCGCGGACCCCATGTTGATGCCCACGTTGAACCCCTCCGGCTGGTAGACCTTGCGCAGCACGCCCAGCGTCTCGTTAACCATTTCCATGACTTCCGCGCGCACCGCTGGTGTCAATTCTTCGATCGAAGCCACGTGCTGATAGGGCACCACCATGGCGTGCCCGCTGGTGTAGGGGTAGCGATTGAGGATCACAAACGCGGTACTTCCACGGTGCACGATCAGGTTTTCGACGCCGTCTGCCATCTTCGGGTAGCTGCAAAAGATGCACTCGCCAGGTTTTTCATTGTCAGTCACGTACTTCATCCGCCAGGGGGACCAAAGGTTTTCCATTGCTCAATCCTTATCCATTAATGCCTTAATTCTACATGCTTTTGGTAAAGTAATATATTTGTTTCTAGCAAAAAAGAAAGGTTTTCCCGTAGATATCTACAAAAACTAGAGTTATCAAGCATTTTTCCCTCACCCCCGGCCCACGCTTCGCGTGCGGCCTTTCCCCTCTCCCAAGCCTGGGAGAGGGGCGCAGGGGAGAGGGCTAAGATGAAAACAGGTGAAATTTCTGACGTAGTTTGCTCATACCAATTTTAAGTCCGCTCTTGACAGGTTCTTCGGTTAAGTATGTATAATCGGGTTTATCATTGGGGATGGCAGCACTTGCCAATTTTAAAAATCAAAAAAATTTCAAAATTGAAATAAAAAGGATCACTCCTATGTTAAAAAAACGAATAGTCATTCTTGTTGTTTGCTGCGTACTGGCTTTGAGTGCCTGCGTACCAAACACACCTACGCCTGACACGCAAGCCACTGTTAACGCGCTCTATACCTCCGTGGTTCAAACCCTGGCGGTCTCCATGCCCACGGTCACTCCGCAGCCCTCCATGACGCCATCGCCCACGGCCACGATCACCCCAATGGTTACCAACACCATGGCTCCTTCGCCTACCCTCAAGATCACCCAGGCAGTTTGTGACAACTCGTTGTTCCTGGCTGATGTGACCATCCCTGACAACACCGTCATGACCCCTGGTCAAACCTTCACCAAGACCTGGTCCATCAAGAACGTCGGCACCTGCAACTGGACCACTTCTTATAAGGTCGTATTCGTCAGCGGTACCGCCATGGGGGGCGTATCCACCGCCATCCCTGCCATCACCTCCACCCACGCAGATAATGTCTCAGTGACCCTTGTTGCCCCATTAACCAAAGGCACCTACACCGGCACCTGGACGCTGCAAAACGGGGCTGGTAAAACCTTTGGAACCACTTTTACAGTCGTGATCAACGTATCCACCTCATTGACCGCCACCACCACCGGCACAATCACGCCGACTGCGAACCTGACCTCCACAGCAAATGCCCTCAACACGGCTTATGCTGCAGCGACCTCTTATGCTCAAACAGCCTCTGCTCCAACGGTTACACCCACACCTGATTCTGTGGCAACAGCCAACGCAGCCGGCACGCAAACCGCAACAGCTTTGGGTACTCCTTAAGCCGATATAAAAAAGGTGTGATTAACAACAAAAAGGGGAGGGTATGTTATATTATTTGATATGCGGCAGCCCTCCCTTTTTCAGATCACTTCCCTGACCGTCAGCGACATTTCGCGCTACCTGCGCGAACTGATGGACAGTGACGAAATCCTGCGTGACGTCTGGATCCGCGGGGAGATCTCCAACCTGTCGCGGCCGTCCTCCGGCCACATTTATTTCACCCTCAAAGACCCGACCTCCGCCCTCAAATGCGTGATCTGGAAGATGAACGCCGCCCGCCTGCCGCTGATTCTGCAGAGCGGCATGGCCATTGAAGCCCACGGCGCCATCAGCGTTTACGAGCGCGACGGCCAGTACCAGTTATATGTAGACGCGGTACGTATGTCTGGCGAGGGCGCCCTCTACCAGGAATTTATGCGCCTCAAAGCCCGCCTTGAAGGGGAAGGTCTGTTTGAAACTTCCCGTAAACGTGCGCTGCCTGAAATGCCCCAACGTATCGGCATCGTTACCTCCCCCACCGGTGCTGCCCTGCAGGATATGCTCAACACCTTGCGCCGCCGCTATCCGTTGGCCGAAGTGGTGCTGGCGCCCACCCCCGTCCAGGGGGATGAAGCCCCGCCAGCCCTGGTGGCTTCACTCAAACGCCTCAACGACCTCGGCGATATTGACGTGATCCTCATGGCCCGTGGTGGCGGGTCGCTCGAAGACCTGTGGGCCTTCAACGATGAACGCGTGGTCAGAGCCGTAGCCGCCTCTCGCGCCCCCGTGGTCACCGGCGTCGGCCATGAGACGGATTTCACCCTTTCGGACTTTGCCGCGGACCTGCGTGCCCCCACCCCCACCGCCGCCGCGGAATTATGCACCCCCGACCGGGCCGAACTGTTTGAAGGGCTGTCTTCGTTATCCACGAGACTTGGTTACGCCTTGCAGGCCGCCACTTCTCAGGCCGCCGTGGATCTGATGGACCTCAATCACCGCCTCGACAGCCTCTCTCCGCTTTGGTTGGTGCGCAACGACCGCCAGCGCCTGGATGAGCTTTCAAGCCGCACAGAACAGGCAATAAATCACGAACTACGCATGCAGCACAGCCAGGTGAAAAGCCTGCAAACCCGGCTGGCTTCGCTCAATCCATTTGCCGTGCTGCAACGCGGTTACGCCATCGTCAGCGATTCCGCGGGCAAAGTGGTCAACAGCGTTCAGCAGGTCGAACAAACAGATCAAGTTTCAATTAAAGTTTCGGATGGCACGATTCAAACCCAGGTGATCGCAATTCAAGGAGGTGGTACCCATGGCGAAAACGGATAAAACCCCATTAGAGTTAACCTATGAACAGGCGTTCAGTGAGCTCGAATCCATTGTGGAAGCGATGGAAAACCAGCAACTGCCCCTCGACGAAACCATGAGGCTTTTCGAGCGTGGACAGGTACTCTCACAGTACTGCACCTCCCTGTTGGATAACGCCGAACTGCGCATCAAGGAACTCAACGCCTCAAAATCCACACTCGACAAAGAGGATTAGTCCATGTCTTTCCTTGTCAATTATCCCGAACTGATCACCTGTATCGTTGCCTGGATTGTCTCGTCCATTTTAAAGATCCCTGTGTTTTTCTTGATGCACCGCAAATTCAACGTCAAACTGGCTTTCGGCACCGGTGGCATGCCCAGTTCACACGCAGCCACCCTGTCGGGCACCACCCTGGCCATCGGCCTCTTCAGCGGATTTGACGCCCCGGCTTTTGCCATCGCCGTGGCCATCACCATGATCGTGGTCTACGACGCCGCAGGTGTGAGGCGCGAAGCCGGCTATCACGCCGAAGCCCTCAACAGAATGCTGGATGACTGGTTCATCATCACCAAGACCCCCACCGAAGAACAGAAAAAACTCAAGGAAATGCTCGGCCACACCCCCATTGAAGTCGTCGGCGGCGTGCTCACTGGCCTCGCCACCGCCCTGATCATGTGGCTCATCTGGCCCAAGTAATTCTAATTAACCACAAAAGACATAAATGAAATAAAAAAGAAAATCAAAAAATCCTTATTAACCACGAAACACACTAAATACACTAAAAGAAAGGCAAGAAACAAAATCATTATCTAGGAGGGAATTATGAATTCCGAGGCAGAAAACAGACTCCTGCTTAAGGAAGAGAGTTTTTTGATCCAAGGAGCGATTTTTGAGGTATATCGCGAATTGGGTTGTGGTTTTGTAGAAGCAGTCTACCAGGAAGCACTTGCAAAAGAGTTTTCATTAAGAAATATCCCCTTTAAGGCACAATCTGAAATGACAATCGCATATAAAGGCATTATCCTCAATCAAGTTTATCGGCCTGATTTTGTTTGTTATGAAAAGATTATTCTTGAACTCAAAGCGGTTAAGGAAACTGTTGAAGAACACAAAGCACAACTTCATAATTATTTAAAAGTTACAAAGCTGCATCTTGGACTCCTTGTTAATTTTGGTCATTATCCACGTGCAACTGTAGAAAGAATCGTCCTTTAAATAATTTTTTTTATTCTGAATATTTCAAGTATTCAAAACAAAATGTTTTTTTACATTAGTTTATTGATTTCATTTTTTGTGTATTTCGTGTGGTTCGTGGTAAAGAGGTTTTGGTTTATTTCCTTTCTTTTTAGTGATTTTGTGTCTTTCGTGGTTAAAAAGGTTTTCCTCCAACGAAAATCAAATGCTTTGTTTACATTCTTTTAATACTCAGGGGATATAGTATTACTACTTTAATGCAACAAATCCCTTTGAAATCTTGGAGGTTTTACTATGTCTAAAATTATTGGAATTGATCTTGGTACCACCAACTCTGTTGTCTCCGTGATGCAGGGCGGTGACCCGGTGGTCATCACCACCGCAGAAGGCAGCCGCCTGTGCCCATCCGTTGTAGGCTTCACCAAGAACGGCGAACGCCTGGTGGGACAAACCGCCAAGCGCCAGGCCGTCATCAACCCCGAGAATACCGTTTCGTCCATTAAACGCTTTATGGGACGTCACTTTGATGAAGTTGGCACCGAACGCAAGATGGTGCCTTACGAAGTCATCTCCGGCCCGTCCAAAGACGCACAGGTACGCATCCCGGCCACCGGCAAAGACTACTCCCCGCAGGAAATTTCGGCCATGATCCTCGCCAAGTTAAAAGCGGATGCCGAGTCCTTCCTGGGAGAAAAAGTCACCCAGGCTGTCATCACCGTCCCGGCTTACTTTAACGACAGCCAGCGTCAGGCCACCAAGGATGCCGGCAAGATCGCCGGTCTTGAAGTGCTGCGCATCATCAACGAACCCACCGCGTCCGCGCTGGCCTATGGACTCGACAAAAAGAAGAACGAAAAAATCCTCGTCTTCGACCTGGGCGGCGGCACCTTTGACGTCTCCGTACTGGAAGTAGGCGAAGGCGTCTTCGAAGTCAAATCCACCAGCGGCGACACCCACCTGGGCGGCGATGACTGGGACGAAGTGATCGTCAACTGGGCCGCGGATGAGTTCCAACGCGACCAGGCCATTGACCTGCGCAAAGACCGCCAAGCCTTGCAGCGTCTGCGTGAAGCAGCTGAAAAAGCCAAGATCGAACTTTCCACAGTGATGGAAACTGAGATCAACCTGCCCTACGTCACCGCGGATGCCAACGGCCCCAAGCACTTGATGCTCAAACTCAGCCGCTCCAAATTTGAGCAGATGACCGCTCACCTGTTGGCCCGCTGCAACAAGCCTTTCGAAAGCGCCCTCAAGGACGCCGGTTTGAAACCCACCGATATTGATGAACTGGTGCTGGTCGGCGGTTCCACCCGCATGCCTCAAGTCGTTGAAATGGTGCGTAAACTGATCAACAAGGAGCCCAACAAGGGTGTCAATCCTGACGAGGTCGTTTCCATCGGTGCGGCCATCCAGGGCGGTGTGCTCGGCGGTGAAGTCAAAGACATTCTGCTGCTGGACGTCACCCCGCTCTCTCTGGGTGTCGAAACCATGGGCGCCGTCATGACCCCGGTCATCGAACGCAACACCACCATCCCCATCCGCAAATCGCAGATCTTCTCAACCGCGGATGATAATCAGACCGCCGTGGATATCCATGTGCTGCAGGGTGAACGCCCGATGGCTTCGGATAACATGTCCCTCGGACGCTTCCGCCTCGAGGGCATCCCCAACGCCCCGCGCGGCATTCCTCAAATCGAAGTTACTTTTGACATTGACGCCAACGGCATCCTCAACGTCACCGCACAGGATAAAGCCACCGGCCGCGAACAAAAGGTGACCATCACCGCCTCAACCAACCTGGCCAAGAACGATATTGAACGCATGGTCTCAGAAGCCAAAGCCCATGAAGCCGAAGACCTCAAACGCAAGGAACTGGCCGAAGCCCGCAACATCGGCGACAACGCCGCCTACCAGGTCGAAAAGGCCGTCAAGGAAGCCGGCGACAAGCTCCCCACGGACCAAAAAGCCAGCGTTGAAGCCAAAGCCCAGGCACTGCGAGATGCCTTGAAGGGTGAAGATGTCAGCCGCATCAAGAGCCTGACCGAGGATCTTCAGGCGGAATACAGCAAGGTCATGACCGCCAATGCCCAGACCCAACAGGCTCCGGGCGGCACCGCTCCGGATGCGGGTGAAGCCCCCAAACCGGACGGAGATGTGATTGACGGCGAATTCACCGAACAGAAATAACCTAAAAGACCAAGTCAAGGCGCATCTCAAATGAGATGCGCCTTTTAGGTTAAAATGACACCCATGGAAAAACAACCCCGTATTCGCGTGAAGTCCCTGGCCTGGATCGTAGATGGCGATTCGCTGTTTGTGGTCAAAATGACAGACAAAGTGAAAAAAGACGATTACTATCGTCCGGTTGGCGGTTCGGTTGAGTTTGGAGAGTTGGCCATCAATACGGTTCAGCGTGAAGTACGTGAGGAATTGAATACCGAAATCGAAATCACTGGCACTCCCCTGATCCTCGAAAACCTCTTCACCTGCGATGGTGAAGCCGGTCACGAAATTGATTATTTCTATCCATGCAAATTTGTGGATAAGCGTTTTTATGAGAGAAAAAACTTCGAATTGATCGAAGCGGACGGCAGTCACTGGCAGGCTATGTGGGTCAAGCGGTCAGACTGCCTGGATGGTACCCTCCGCCTGGTACCGGATTCGCTTTTGGATTGGTACAAAACACAATAGTCATCATCCATAGATCGTGACATGAGGATCGAACAACAGATCAACGCCATACAACATGGCGCTGTTAAAGATGCGGTAACACCTTTGAAACTTTACAACGACAAGCTCGTATACAGAGTTGTGAAAGAAGATTATTAGAAGGGTAATAACTATGCCAACACACCGGATAGAAACCAGAGCCTCCAGAACGGCAGACATTACCTGCGGCTGCCGTGCCATTTCCTTTTACGAGTCCAATCCCTTTTTAAAAAGTGAAGACTGGGTCGCCCCCATGCTCCTGCCCAAACAGGTGCAAACCCTGCTCAAAATACCCTACGCCGACAAACTGCTCAGAGCTCTGCTCGGCCCCAGGGGCGTCTATGAATGGGTGATCGCCCGCACCAAATACATTGACAACTTGTTTGAAAAAGCCGGTGCTGATACATTCAGCCAGGTTGTCATCCTCGGCGCAGGGTTTGATTCGCGCGCAGTTCGTTTTCACAAGGAACTCGCCAAAGCCAGGGTTTTTGAGTTGGATTCAGGCACAACCCAGCTCATGAAAACCATCCAATATGTCAAACGGGGCATTATCGTGCCCGATAATGTCACCTTCATCCCCATCAATTTCGAGATGGAATCGGTCACTGCCAAGTTGGAAAGAGCTGGTTTCATCAAGGGCGCCAAAACGCTGCTGCTGCTCGAAGGCGCGGTGCAGTATCTCAAACCTGAACTGGTGCGCGAAACCATGGCCTCCATCCTGGGGTTGACTGGTTCTGGCAGCCGACTGATCCTCGAATACGGCGAAACAGGCATGACCGACTGGCTCGAAAGCGGCGTTGAGCAGTTGAAATTCGGGTTGAACGAGAAGGTGGTCAACCTCTTGCTGTCCGAGTCCGGCTACCGCCTTTCAGATTGCCAGGACGCCAAGACCCTTGAGAAAACCTATTTCACAGATGCCCGCGGACGTGTCAGAAACAAGGTGGGCGGCAATCAGACCATCCTGGTGGCTGAACGTATCTGATGGAAAAGATTAATTTATTTCTAACAAACACTGGTTTTAGACCCCTTGACAAGCCCATTTGATTAATGCTATAATGCAACCGGTTGCAATACACAGGATGAAAAATGGGAACTAAAACAGTAAAAACCATTGAAGATATCGCCAAGCTGGCCAACGTCTCGAAGTCCACGGTCAGCCGGGCTTTAAATGACAGTTCCCTGATCAACCCTGAAACGCGGGACCGTATCAAGGCCATCGCGGAAGAGCATAATTTTTGCATGAACCTGCCCGCCCGCAACCTCAGTCGGCGCCAGAGCTGCACCGTGGGCTTCGTCACCCACAGCCACCAATGCGGCTTTACCGTCGAAGACATGTTTGGTCTCGAGATCATGAGCGCCATCGGTTCCGGGCTGGATGAACTGAGCTACGATCTGCTGCTCATCCACATGAAACCGCGCGACACCAGTTGGGCGCACCAGTACTTTGACAGCGGACGGGTGGACGGCTTCATCATGATGAAAACCGGACGCGGCCATAATTATGCAAAACTGCTCGCTGAAATGGGCGCGCCGTGCATTATTTGGGGTGTGCCTGACCCCGACGTCAATTGCTGCACGGTTACCGGTGACAATTTGAGCGGCGGCATGTTGGCCACCGAGCACTTGATTCGCATCGGCAGAAAGAAAATTGCCATTCTTGGCGGACCTGAGTACGATCTCGAAGGTCAATTACGCATGAAAGGCTATGAGACCGCATTGCAAAACGCCGGGCGCAAGATAGATCCCGATCTGATGGTCAACGGAGACTATCTGCTCGATTCAGGTGTGGCCGGTATGAAACAATTGCTTGAAAAAACACCTGACCTGGATGCCGTGTTTGTGTGCGGCGACGTCATGGCCATTGGTGCCATTGATGTGATCCAGAGCAGCGGCAGACGTGTGCCCGAAGATGTAGCCGTGGTGGGCTATGATGACCTGGCCATCGCCACCTTTAATAACCTGCCCCTCACCACCGTCAGGCAGAACATCCAGATGTCGGGTAAACTGTTGGCCCAAAACCTGGTGCAATCCATCAAGACCGGCGTGGTCACCCATGTCACCGTCCCTGTGGAACTCGTTGTGAGAAAGTCGGCTTAAGACAGCCGTTGATCGTTTTTTTTAGACCGGGCTGCAACCGGTTGCAACTTAAAGGAGAAACCATGTTCAGTACTCAATTGATCACCTACGTCGTCGTGTTGGAAAGACAGCTCGAAGCTGAAAACCTGAAAAGGTAACCGTCATCATCTTTTTTTTAGGCACCGGTCGCAACCGGTTGCAAAGAAAGGAGCGCCCCATGTTCAGCACTGAATTGATCAGTTATGTCATTTTGTTGGAAAGAAAGCTCGAAGCTCAAAACCTGAAAAGGTGATCGTATCCCGGATCAAATGGTTCACGGAAACAGAAAGGAGCAATACCATGTTTAGTACCCAGCTCATCACTTATGTCATTTTGTTGGAACGAAAACTCGAAACAGTAAACCCAAAAAGGTAATCCATTACCCCATTCATAGTCCGGCATTCCGCCGGTTGCACGACAGAGGAGAATTACCATGTACGAAAATATGATCAACAATGTTGTCCTTTGGGAACGAAGACTGGAATTTGAGACCGAACAGCGCAAGACCCACCGCATCTCGGTTGCCATGGAAGATTCCATGGCGCCCGGCCCCTGCCGGATCGAATACAAAACCATCTTCACCTGGAATTATAGGTTTGAGAAAGACTATCAACCGCTCTTTAGTGGCAGAACCCAGGATTGTGTCGCTGTAACGCAACCCTGTTAACCGTTTCTGATTCTTTCCCCTTGCACAAAACGCATACAGATCCGTATGCGTTTTGTGTTTAATTTCACAAAAATAATCGCGATTTGGGTTGAAAGTGCTATACTTGAGGCAACGCCGAATCCTGTAAATGAACAAAGGAGATGAGACAATGGGAGAAAATGGTGGCAAGGCCGATAAAGGCAAAAAGGAACAAAAAAAGAAACCCAAGATGACTCAGAAGGAAAAAAGGAAAGAGAAAAACGAAGCCAAGAAAAAATCCGAGTAACCTTACCTGACCAATTTTGAACTGCGCCCCCCATAAGGGCGCAGTTTTCGTATAATAGTTTTAAGATTTTTAACCACGAACTACACCAAAATTCTCGAACGAAAAAAGTGGATTTCTGTTGAGTAATATATTGAGAACCATCCTTATTGTTCTAGCAAGTCTTTTTGGCGCAGCATTGCTGTTCGTCATCTTTGTTGGGGTTGCCTTTATGGTGGCCAACAAAACCAATGGCAGTCTCATCTCTTCAGGAGAAAAACGCCAATACCTGCTCTACGTTCCACCGACTTACGACCCCTCAAAACCCACTCCCCTGGTCATCAGCATCCACGGATTCGCAGAATGGCCTGCCCACCAGGCTCACATCAGCCGCTGGAACGAGCTGGCAGACGAAAAAGGTTTTATCGTCGTTTATCCCTCGGGCACTGATTTTCCTAAACGCTGGCGCACCACAGGTCTCACCTCCTCCCCCGGCGACCCCGCCCTGGATGTACAGTTCATCTCTGACCTGATGGACCGGCTTGAAACACAATACAACATTGATCCGGCGCGCATTTACGCCAACGGACTTTCCAATGGCGGCGGCATGAGCTATCTGCTCGCCTGCAAATTGTCAGACCGCATCGCAGCCATCGGCAGCGTGGCCGGGGCTTACACCTACCCGTCCGATCTTTGTTCACCCGCCCGCCCTGTGCCCCTGATCGCCTTCCATGGCGATGCCGACCCCATCGTACCCTACCTCGGCGGACCCTCGCACTCGTTCGAAATCCCCTTTCCTTCTATCCAGGTGTGGGTAAAGGATTGGGCAGAGCGCAACCAATGCCAGACCGAGACCCCAATTCCACAAGACGGTGAGATCAGCGGCACCGCCTGGACGGATTGCAGCCAGAACGCGGATGTCACCTTTTACACCATCGCCGGCGGCGGACATTCCTGGCCGGGCGGCAATCCCATCCCCGCCTGGATCGTCGGCAAGACCTCGCAGGCCATTGATGCCACCCGGGTCATGTGGCAGTTTTTTGAGCAGCATCCTTTGAATAAATAAAAGGATGAATTGCAAAGTATTACAAAAGGAAACCAAATGGGGCGAAAACTAACACTCACACAGGAATACATCCGCGATCTGGCGATTCTCCTTGTCATCGCACTGGGCGTGTTCCTGTTCATTAAGATCAAGGCGTGGACCGCCGAAACCACAACGGTTCAACTGACTTCTTCTGGTGAAAACCGTTCCTACGATCTTTATGTTCCCAAAAGTGTTAATCCTTCAATGCCCGCACCGCTGGTCATCAGTCTGCACGGGTACTCTTCCAAACCCTCAGACATGATCTACTCCACCCGTTGGAACGATCTTGCCAATGGTGAAGGCTTTATTGCGGTTTACCCGTTGGCTCACGGCAGCCCAACCTACTGGCGCACCACTGGAAGCACTTATTCCACTGAAAGCGCCATGATGGACGTCCAATTTATTTCCGACATCATTTCACAGCTCGAAAATAAATACAAAATTGATCCTACCCGGATCTATGTGAATGGCATGTCCAACGGTGGCGGAATGACCATCGTTTTGGCCTGTCACCTGGCTGATCGTCTGGCTGCCGTTGGCAGTGTTGCCGGTGCATATTCCTTTCCGGCAGACCTCTGCACCCCCTCCAGACCGGTCCCCCTGATCGCATTTCACGGCTCAGATGATCCCACCATTCCCTACGACGGCGGCATGGCATTCGGTTTCAATTATCCTTCGCTGCCCCTGTTTGCCGAAAACTGGGCTTCGAGCAACAACTGTACTGAGACCGAATCCACCCCTCAAGAAGGTGAGATCAGCATCACGAAATATACACACTGCGCCCAAAATGCGGACGTGGTGCTCTACACCATCCACGGCGGAGGGCACACCTGGCCTGGTGACACCCCGGCAGCCACGCCCACCTGGGGCTACACCACCCAACAGATTGACGCCACAGCGCTCATGTGGCAATTTTTTGAGCAGCATCCGTTGCCGGCGAGCAATTAGGCTTACTGCGGGAGGTTCGGATGTTTCTACGACTGACAATTCGGTTTTCTGATAAATGATTTTCTTTGCGAGCTCGCGGTTGTTGCGTCCCCGAGCTGAATTTGCGAGAGGGATTGCGTTCTTTGCGAGAGAATGGTTTAAAAATGGAAATTCAAGTGTTACGGAGGTAAAAATGAAACGCGCCCTGGCTTTGATCAGTTTTACCGTGCTGCTCCTGGCATCCTGTCGGCTTTCACAGATCAATCCATTTAAAAGCGTCGAAGAATACCCTGCGCCTGAATTTACGTTCGACAACACCCGTTTTACAGAACTGGGTTGTTTTAATACGCCTGATTGCCTGCCTGATGATCTCAAGGCGATCGAGTTCCCGGTGGATTGGATCTACCCACTGGATAATGCTTACGGCGGCCTTGACCCCAAACTTCCCATGGCCCAGGCCGGCAACATGGGATTCGCTGAAGACCCGGTGATTCCGTCGGTTTTCACCAAGGGCTGCATGGGCACTTATTACGTGCGTTACCTGGTTGAAGTGGATGGAGAAATGCGGCTTATTGACTCTGCCGAAGGGCTCAAGGCACTCTATGCCCCCATCGAATCCGAGGATGAAGCCTTGAGCTATGCCGTGGCCGTCACCGGGCTCACCCCGCTCAACGACCTGAATGCTCATCCATTTTACAAACGCTATACCCGGCCGCTGATCGAAAGCCACTCCACCTTTGACGGAAAACAGTTTACCGTCAACCTCTACGACGATTACCTGTGCGGATGCGGTCCGCACATTGTCTCAATGGTCACCGTCACAGTTCAGCAGGATGGTTCCTTCACTCTTTCCGAGCCGTTGGGTGCCTTCAGCGACCCCAAGACGGATGGCATGTGTATTGATTAAGGTTCAGGAGATTTGATTGGTATCCACCATTAGATGTTAGGATTTTAAAGAGGAGGAAGACCATGCGCACGATCCGATTGGTTTTACTCATCACAGCCCTCTTGGTTACAACAAGTTGTTCCATCCCGTTTATCGGTACCTTGTTCAATAAAGATAAAAACACTCAAACACTCGAACCCGTGGAACCCTCAAAAATCGTTCCGTCCCAGGCTGCAGAAACCCTACCCGACGAAAATTCCACCTGCCCGCAAAATATCGGCAAGCTGTTGTTTGCTTCGCAAACCGTTCAAGGGGACGATAAAAGTTTTGAGATCTTTTCGGCCTCAGCGGACGGGTCAAACGTTGTGCAAATAACAAACAATTCCTTTTGGGACGGCAATCCTTCGTGGTCGCCAAATTATTGTCAAATCGCCTTTTCCAGCGACATATCTCAAACCAATCGCCAGGAAATTTTTGTGATCAACGCTGACGGGTCCAACCCTGTGGAAATTACTGATGATCCGGCTCAGGACCGCGAACCCTCCTGGTCTCCAGATGGCACACGCATTGCTTTTATGCATGAAAAAGAAGGAAACCGCGAAATCTATACAATGAATTCAGACGGTTCATCCATTCTACCGCTGACCGAAAATCCTGAAAACGATAACGATCCTGAATGGTCGCCGGTTGGAAACCAGATCGTTTTTTCTTCCCGGAGAGATGGCAACTGGGAAATATACAGGGTTAATGATGACGGTACAGGTCTTGTCAGGTTAACCAACGATAAAATGCAAGATACTCACCCCACCTGGTCTCCGGATGGCCAACAGATCGCTTTTCTGTCGAATCGGAGTGCGTATAACGAGATCTATATCATGAACCTGGACGGTTCAAACGTACAGAAAATCACCAACCAAGGTGGGAGCACTGAAATCGGTTTGACGATTGACCTTTCCTGGTCCTCTGATGGTCAATGGTTGGCTGTCGGATGTATCACACCTGAGACAACAGAAGCGGTGTGCGTTGTACATCCTGACGGATCTTCTCTGCAGGTACTGATTGATCGCGGAGGATTCTGGTCAAGGGAACCTGATTGGTAACCTTCGAAAAAGGTCATAAGGTAAAAATGTTATAATCCCCTTATGCGAAAAAACAAAAAGAAACTCTTTTTAGGATTATTAGCCTTGCTGGTCCTTGGCGGCATCATCCTCGCCCTGCCGCCGGTCTGGTCGCGGGTCAGTTATTATGCCCGCCAACTCTACACCACCCTCTATTACAAGATCAATCCGCCGCAGGATGTGATTTTCAACCCGGTTCAGTCCACGCCGGATGAAATGGCCACTGCAGTTCAAGCCACCATGAACGCCATGGTTTCCCCCACTGTGGCCATCAACACCCCCACCCCGGAACCTACCCTTGCCCCCACGCCAACCCAGATGCCGCTGCCACCAAGCGTTTACCTGGCCGGGGTTCGCACTGAAGCCCAAATGTGGAACAACTGCGGTCCGGCTACTCTTTCGATGGCGCTATCCTACTGGCAGTGGACCGGCGGCAATCAGGAAGACACCGCCGCCATTCTCAAACCCAATCCGCGTGACAAGAACGTCATGCCCTACGAAATGCTGGATTACGTCAACGAGCAAACTGACTTTCGCGCCATCATGCGCATGGGCGGTGACCTCTACACCATCAAGGCCCTGCTCAACGCCGGCTTTCCGGTGCTGGTCGAAAAAGGGTTTGAACCTGCCAATCTGGCCGCCGAAGGCTGGATGGGCCACTACAACCTGGTGATCGGTTACGATGATGCCAAACAGGAATTCACCACCCAGGATTCTTATCTGCTGGCACTGCTCAAACCAGCCGAAAGGCCTTCAGCCAGGGGCTTTAAAGTAACCTACGACGAGATGACCAGCAATTGGCGCGCTTTCAACGATGTCTTTATCGTGATCTACCCGCCTGATATGGAAAACGACGTGCTGAATGCACTCGGTCCCCTGGCGGATGAAACCAACTCCTACCGCATCGCCGCGGACCGCGCTGCTGCCGAAGCCGCCTCTCTCACCGCTGCCCGTGATCAGTATTTTGCCTGGTACAACGCCGGCACCAGCCTGGTCAAGCTCGCAGATTACACCGGCGCAGCCGCTGCATACGATAAAGCCTTTGCGCTCTATCCAACCATTGACGAAGCGCACCGGCCCTACCGTATGCTTTGGTATCAGACCGGCCCCTATTATGCCTATTACTACACTGCCCGTTATCAAGACGTGGTCAGCCTGGCTACCACCACCCTGGATGCCGAAGTCGAACACATCCTTGAAGAAAGTTACCACTGGCGCGCCATGGCCGAACTGCAGCTGGGTCAGCAAGACGCCGCCATCGCAGATTTTGAAAACGCGCTGAGAGTTCATCCCGGGTTCGCACCCAGTTATGAACAATTGGTGCAGTTGGGTGTCACGCCATAGACATCTCACGGACGGTCGGGGCAACCGATGATTAAAGTATTGCATTTTGCCGACGCGCATATTGATATCGCCAGCCACGGAAAGCATGACGCCGTTTCAGGGCTGCCGTTGCGCGTCCTGGATTTTCTTAAATCCCTTGACCACATCATTGACACCGCCATCTCGGAAAAAGTGGATCTGGTGATCTTCGCCGGGGACGCCTACAAAGACCGTCTGCCTTCCCCCACCTATCAACGCGAATGGGGCAAGCGTATCATGCGGCTTTCCGAAGCCAAAATTCCCACCCTTCTGCTCACCGGCAACCACGACGTCAGCCCGGCCAGTGGACGCGCCCACACCCTGCAGGAATTTGACACCCTGGCCGTTCCCTTCGTACGCGTGATCAACAAACCCGAGTTCCTCAAACCTGCTGACCTGTGGAACCTACCTGTACAAGTTATCGGACTGCCGTGGGTTTTTCGCACTAGTCTTTATGCATCGTTGGACCTACCATTAAAAGAAAATGAACAAATTGACGACCGATTTAATAATAATATTTCATTTGTTGTTGATAGTTGGTTGAATGAAATTGATAAAAATATCCCTACAATTTTCATTGGTCATGGTTCAATTCAAGGTGCACAATTTGGATCTGAACGGTCAGTTATGCTCGGAAATGACTTTAAAATTCCGCCACGTGTAGTAAAAGATGAAAGATTAGATTATGTTGCGCTTGGGCATTTGCATACTTTTCAAAATCTAAATGAATTTCATCATCCTCCAGTGGTTTATTCTGGTTCTATTGAAAGAATAGATTTTGGTGAAGCAAAAGATAAAAAGTATTTTGTTATCGCAAAAATTGAAAAAGGCAATACTACTATTGAAAAACGAAGATTAATTGGTCGACAATTTATACCTTTACGAGTAAAAATTTCAAAAAACGACAATATGATGGAAACGATACTAGGAAGGCTTCCTAGTGATCAATTACTGAAAGGTTCATTAGTACGTCTAGTCGTCGAGTACCCCCGTGAAATGGAACCTTTTCTTGATGAAACCATCATACGTGAAAAATGTGAAACTGCTTTTGAATTTCACTTGGTTCGTCTTCCTCAAGAGGAAGCTCGAACTCGATTCTCCGTTGATGAATCTGTGACAAATCTCAACCCTTTGGATTTATTAAAAAGGTATTGGGGAATGACCAAACTTGAGCCTGGAAATACCGAGCCGTTGCAAACCCTGGCCGCCTCGATCATTCAGCAAGTCTCGGGCATGGCCGAAGTTGACGTACAGTCGGGAGAAATGGAATGAACTCCGTAGCCCTCGAGATAATTTTCATCTTTCTGCTGATCCTGATCAACGGCTTTTTCGCCATGTCAGAACTGGCCCTCATCTCCGCCCGCAAGGTGCGCCTTGAACAACGCGCGGATGACGGCGACAAGGGCGCCAAAACCGCGCTTGAACTCCTTAAATCTTCCAGCAGTTTGCTTTCTTCCACCCAGATCGGCATCACCCTGGTGGGCATCTTCACCGGCGCACTCGGCGGCGCCACCCTGGCAGATCGCTTCGCGATCTGGCTGGCCAAAGTCCCCTGGCTGGTGCCTTACGCCTCTGGCATTGCCATTTTCGTGGTCGTCATACTCACCACTTATTTCTCCCTTGTCATCGGCGAATTGATCCCCAAACGCATGGCCATGAACAACCCCGAACAGATCGCCTCGCGCGTTTCAGGTTTTATGAGATTCCTCTCCAAAGCCATGGCGCCCATCGTGCATCTGCTGGCGGCCTCCACGGATTTGGGGCTCAAACTGCTGGGCATGTCTCCCTCCAAGGATCCTCCCATTACCGAGGACGAGATCAAGGGTCTCATCGAACAGGGCACCCAGGTGGGCGTTTTTGACGCCGTTGAACAGGATATGGTCGAGGGCGTCTTCCGCTTGAACGACCGTTCGATCAACGCCATCATGACCCCGCGCACCGAGATCGAATGGCTGGACGCCAACGACACCCCCGAACAACTGCTCAAACAGATCATGGCCAGCAGCCATTCACGTTTTCCGGTCGCCCAATCCTCCCTGGATAACGTAGTCGGCATTTTGAACGCCAAGGATGTGCTCGAAAAATTCGTCACCAACACCCCCTTCAATCTGCTGGATCTGGTTACAAAACCGCTGTGGGTGCCCGAGAACACCCCCGCCATGCGTATGCTCGAAATGGTGCGTGAGGCTGGTGTGCATGAGGTCATGATCGTGGATGAATACGGCGGTCTGCAGGGCATGGCAACCTTGTTCGATATTCTCGAATCCATCGTCGGTGAGATTCCCAGCGCGGATGAAAGCTCGGAATCCGAGATCATCATCCGCGAAGACGGCAGCTACCTGCTTGATGGCCTGCTGCCGATTGACGAACTCAAGGAACTGCTCGACGTGGACGAATTGCCCGAAGAAGACAAAGTCGGTTACCAGACCGTCGGTGGTTTTATCATGAACCAGATCGGCTCCATCCCTGTGGCGGGACAGCATTTCCACCTGCTAAACTACAGATTTGAAGTGGTGGATATGGACGACCGCCGTGTGGATAAAGTGCTTCTCAGCAAATACGACACCCCCAAGTCTCACAAGGTGGAAAAAGCATGATCCCTGTCCGCCTGCAGATCAAGGGCTTTCTCTCTTATCACGATCCAGTGGATCTCGACTTCGCCGGTTTCGACATGGCCTGCATCTCCGGCTCGAACGGCGCCGGCAAATCCTCCCTGCTGGATGCCATCACCTGGGTGCTGTTTGGTGAAGCCCGCCGCCGCGACGACGCCGTCATCAACCACCGCACCCAAAAAGAAAACAAACCCGCCGAAGTCATCCTCGATTTTGATTACGAAAATTCACGCTACCGTGTGCAGCGCAGCAAACAAAAAGACAAGACCGCCGCACTGGATTTCTTTATCCGCGCCGAGGATGACAGTTGGCGTCCGCTCACCGAAGCCACTTTGCGGGCCACCGAGGAACGCATCCGCCTGACCCTGCGCCTGGATTACGAGACCTTCATCAACGCTTCCTTCTTTTTGCAGGGCAAGGCCGACCAGTTCGCCCAACAGCGTCCGGCCGACCGTAAACGCATCCTCGCCAGCATCCTCGGCCTCGAAATCTGGGAAGAGTACAAAGACGAAGCCCTTAAACGCCGCCGCGCCCATGAACTCGAGCTGGCCAATGTCGAAGGCATCCTCGCGGAATATGCCTCCGAGCTGAACGAAGCGGAGGAACGCAAGGCTGCCCTCAAAACGCTGCAGCAGGAGCACGAAACCCAAAACGCACTGGCCCAGGCCAGCAAACAGATCCTCGACCAGCAGCGCCTGATCGCTGACCGCCTCGAGAACGACAAGGCCTTGCTCGAAAAGCAGTCCGCCGAGATCAAACGCCTGCAAGCCGAACTGGATCAAAAGCTGGACGCCCTGCGCGAACGCCAAGAAGAACAAAAAGCGTTCCGCATGCAGATCGCCAATGAGGCGCAAATCCGGGCCGGGCACGCCGCCTGGCTTGAACAACAGAAAAAGCTTGCTGAGTTGGATGCCCAGGCCGTCAATTTCCACCAATACGAATCCAAACGTCAGGCGCCCCTCTTGAATATCGAGGGAGAACGCGCCAGCCTGCAGGCCGAGTTTAACGCACTCAGCAGCAAGGAAACCGAAATTGCCAGTCTGCAAAGCCGTCTGCCTGAACTGCAAAAACAGGTCGAAGAAGCCCGCCAGGCCGTTGCAGCGGATGAAGCTCAGCTGCAAATGCGGACGGTACTTGAAAAGGACATGCAGGAACTGCAGGCCGAAAAAGCCCGCGCCAAGGCCGAGAACGCCGTCCTCAAAGTTGAAATGGACGAACTCGCCGCCCATCGCAAGGAACTGCAGGAGATCCACGGCGCCAACTGCCCCACCTGCGAAAAACCGCTCCAGGAAGCCGAAAAGCAGCACATCATTGACGATCTGACCGCCCGTGGCACCCAAAAAGCGGAGATCTACCGCAAGAACCTCAAGTTCTTTGAAGGGGTGGATGCCCAGTATAAAGAAAAAGAAACCGCGCTGGCCTCCCTGCAGCGTGTGGATGCAGATCTGAAACTCCAACAGCGCCTGCTCGATTTGAAATCCGAGGAACTTGCCCGCGACCAGGCCGAGATCGAGAAATGGCAGGCCGACGGCCTCAACCGTATCGAAACGCTGCGCACAAGTTTGAAAAACGAAGATTATGCCGCCGAAGCCCGCTCCAAACTGGCTGAAATTGACAGTGAACTCAAAAAACTTGGTTATGATGCCGAAGCTCACGCCCAGGCACGCGCCGTGGAAGTAGCCGGCCGCGAATTTCAGCAGCAATTGTTGTCGCTCGAGCAGGCTCGCGCCGCTCTGGTGCCGCTTGAACGCGAGATCGAAACCCTCGAAGGATCCGTGGATGCCGCTGAAAAACACCTCGAGACCCTCGAGATTGAATACCGATCCGCCAGCCAGAAGTTGAACGAGAGTCTCTCGTCCTCCCCGGACCTGTCGGACCTCGAACGCAAGTACCGCGACCTGCAGGAGCAGGTAAACTCCCTGCTCACTCGGGTGGGCTACGCCCGCAACCGCGTGGACGTGTTGGACGACGTCAAAAAGCAGCAGGCAGTCAAAGAGGAAGAAAAACAGGAAATCTTGAAGCAGATCGCCCAGTTGAAGATGCTTGAAAAGGCTTTCGGCAAAGACGGCATCCCAGCTTTGTTAATTGAACAATCCCTGCCCGAGATCGAGGAACACGCCAACGAGGTACTTGATCGCCTCTCCTCAGGCATGATGCGTCTGACCTTTGCCACCCAGCGCGAATACCGCGACAGCAAACGTGAAGACCGCAAGGAGACTCTCGACATCATGATCAGCTCCTCCGCGGAGGAACGCGCTTACGAACTCTTTTCCGGCGGTGAAGCCTTCAGGATCAATTTCGCCCTGCGCCTGGCCTTGAGCCGCATGCTCGCCCACCGCGCCGGTGCACGTCTTTCCACTTTGGTGATTGACGAAGGCTTCGGCAGCCAGGACGCCGAGGGACGCCAGCGTCTGATCGAAGCCATCAATTATGTGCGGGACGAATTCTCAAAGATCATCGTCATCACCCACCTCGAAGAACTTAAAGACGCTTTTTCGGCCCGCATCGAAGTGTCGAAGGAACCCAACGGGTCACAGGTTCGGGTGGTGGCCGCATGACCGTCATCTCAGTCCGCCTCGGTTTGCAGCAGCGCGTTTTTCCGGAATACCGCGCGCCATTTTTCAACCTGCTTGCCCAATCCTGCCTGCAGGGTTTCAGCCTGTTTGCAGGCGAACCCCGCCCTGAAGAAGCCATCCACACCGCACACGGCTTGCAAAACGGGGATTTTCAACCCGCCCACAACCTGCACATTTCACGCGGTAAAACTTATGCTTTATACCAGCGCGGCATAATTAATTGGCTCGAACGCTGGCAGCCTAACGTGTTGATCGTTGAAGCCAACCCGCGCTACCTCTCCACCCCCGCTGCTGTTCAGTGGATGCATAGCCGCGGTCTGCCGGTTATTGGTTGGGGCCTCGGCGCACCGACCGCCGGCAAAGCGGAATCTGTTTTACGCGGGAATTTCTTAAAATCACTCGATGCCGTGGTCGCCTATTCCAAGACCGGCGCGGATCAATATACCGCTTGCGGGATTGCCCAGCAAAGAGTCTTTGTGGCCGCCAACGCGGTATCACACCGTCCCACCCAAACCGCCCCTGACCGGCCAAATTCTTATCAGGGTGGAAAACCTCGTTTGCTCTTTGTCGGCCGCCTGCAGGAACGCAAGAATCTGGATCTGCTGCTGCAAGCCTGCACCGCCCTACCTCAAAAACTGACCCCCAGCTTGACCATCGTCGGTGATGGTCCCGACCGCGTCCGGCTTGAAGACTTGGCCAAAAGCATTTTCCCATCTGCGACCTTCGTGGGCGCCAAACACGGCGCGGAACTCGACCCTTACTTCAACCAGGCCGACCTTTTCGTTCTGCCCGGTACCGGCGGATTGGCTGTACAGCAGGCCATGGCACACGCCCTGCCTGTGATCGTAGGCCAGGCCGACGGCACCCAGGCTGAACTCGTCCGCCCTGAAAACGGTGTGGTGCTGCCTGCCGCCACCCTTGAAACCCTGACCGCGGCCTTGACCTCCGCGCTCTCCGATGTCGCCAAATTACGCGCCATGGGTCTGGCTTCTTACCGCATCGTCAGTGAGGAAGTCAACCTTGAAGCCATGGTGGATTCTTTTGCGAAAGCGATAAAATCAGTCTTATGAAACTGCTGCTGATTGCCGACGGACGCTCCCCGATCACCCGGCGCTGGATCGCCATGCTCAAACCGCTCAATTATGAGCTGGTCTTGATATCGTCCTATCCCTGCGAACCCATTGCAGGCTTATATAAGCTCTACACTCTTCCGCTGGCCTTCGCCTCGCAGGGTGGCAGCCAGGCGGGGACGGGTTCTGCCAATCTCGCCAAACAATTGATCAGCCGTTTTCGTCCGCTGGCCCAAAGGGTACGCCATCTGCTCGGTCCGTGGACCCTTTCCAAACACGTCGGCGAATACCTGAACATATTGGAGATCGAAAAACCCGACCTCGTACACGCTTTCCGCATTCCATTTGAAGGCATGCTGGCCAGCGCCACACAACCCGGTATTCCGCTTGTCCTTTCCACCTGGGGCAACGATTTCACCCTGCACGCCTCCTCCACCGGCCGCATGCAAAGCATGACCCGCAAGGCCCTGCGCCGCGCGGATGCACTCATGTCAGACACTCGATGCGACGTTACCCGTGCGTTGGACTGGGGGTACAATCCACAGAAACCCAGCCTGGTCGTGCCCGGCAACGGCGGCACCGATGTGGATGAGCTGGCACACATCACACTAGGCATTAAACGCGCCGCGCCGCCCCAGGTCATCAACCCACGCGGATTGCGCTCCTACGTCCGCACCGATACCTTTTTCAAAGCCATTCCACTGGTGCTGGCCAAAATGCCGGAGGTGCAGTTCGTCTGTGCCTCCATGGAAGGCCAACCTGAAGCCCACAATTGGGTGGATCAGCTAGGCATCCACGACAACATCCGTTTCTTGCCTTACGTTTCCCAACCTGAATTGTGGCGCGAATATGCCCGCTCGCAGGTGATGGTCTCTAACAGCACCCACGACGGCAGCCCCAATTCGCTGCTCGAAGCCATGGCGCTGGGTTGTTTACCAGTCTGTGGAGACATACAGTCCATCCGCGAATGGATCACCAGCGGCGAGAACGGTCTGCTGGTAGACCCCGCTGACCCTGCTTCCCTGGCAAACGCCATTTTGCAAGCCCTGAACAACACAGAACTGCGTATCAAAGCCGCTAATTTAAATGCCCATCTCATCCGCGAAAAGGCCGGTGTTGACGCCGCGCGCGCCAGGGTCAAGGAGTGCTATGAAAGACTTGTCTGATCGTCTGCAGGGCATTGCGGTTGGCGCTGCCGTGGGCGACGCCCTGGGTATGCCGCTGGAATTCCAGCCGCCCAGTTCGATCTATGACATGCTTACCGAAATGATCCCGGGTGCGCTGCCCGCCGGCAGCTTCACGGATGACACCGAGATGGCGCTCGCGCTGGCCGAAAGCCTGCAGCACGCCAACCCCCTTGACGGACAGGACCTGGTTGGACGATTTACCGGCTGGTATCAGAGCCACCCCGCGGATGTCGGCATAAGCACGGCAAAGGTGCTCA
Source organism: Chloroflexota bacterium (assembly GCA_021825925.1). Classification (GTDB taxonomy): domain Bacteria; phylum Chloroflexota; class Anaerolineae; order Anaerolineales; family Anaerolineaceae; genus UBA6107. The sequence continues at coordinate 368,842 of JAKAFP010000003.1, read as the reverse complement.
GGCTGATCATTGCCGGAACCCCCTGGCAGGAAGCCGCCCAAAAGGTGTGCGATGAAAACCCCGACAGCGCCCCCAACGGCGCGCTCATGCGCTGCTGGCCGCTGGCCATTGCCCGGTATCAAAACCTTGCGCTCTTGGTGGCTGAAACCCGGTTGCAATCTGAAGTCACCCACAAAAACCCGGATGCCGTGAATGCGGCCATTTTGTTGAACCTGATCCTGCGAAAACTGATCCTGCGCGAATCCTCCACCCCGCCGGGGGCAGCCCTGCGCGCGGCCATTGTGGAATGCACCGCCCAGGTTACCCTCACCGAAGAGTTTTCGCTGGCGGTCAGCCTGGCCCCCATGCGCTCGCGCGAGGACCTGAAAAACACCGGCTGGGCGCTGCACACCATCGAAAGTGCATTATGGGCCACTCTCACCACCCAATCTTTTGAAGAGGCTCTCGTGCAGGCCGTCAATTTGGGCAGCGATGCAGATACCACCGGTTCGGTCACCGGCGCCATTGCCGGCGCCATGTACGGACTTTCCGGCATCCCCGCCCGCTGGAAAGACCTGCTGCATGGTGAATATCCGCTCAAGTCTGGCCGCATCTGGTTGACACAGAATTTTTGTGACCTGGCTGACAAATTGAGCTGTCTTTCGTCAGAGCTCTAACCTTTTTCATCGCTTTCCAGAGTAATAATTGAGATTTACAGAATCGCTCTCTGATCTACCCCCTTGTCATGATTTTCCGTCTTTAATGTCTACTTCTGAATAACAATATTCCTCAACTGAAAATCAGCGATGGTAAATTAGGCATCGCCTTCACTTTGACACCTTGTGGAAAATTAAGTGAAATAATTCAAAACCCCAAGGTTCGTTTTATGTTTTTTACAATTATTGAAATAGTACAATAGAATAAGTTATAGTATTTATTCCTTTGCCTGATGCAAATCAAGAACAAATGCCTTCATTTGATTAATTGACCACCATTTACGAACCTCACGGTAATGTGAATACCTCAATTCTTCAATCGAATTTGAACCAGCAAACCTTATCTCAAAGAAGAGACTTCAATATGCCGCTTCAAGTAAAACCTGAAACTAGCATACGCAATAATAGAAACAAGAAATATGCACTTCTATATTTAATTGTTGCTTTGATGGGGTTGACCGTATTCGCATTTGGTTCCACTGAACTGCATCTTCAACCGGGGCAGGCTATTCCAATGAACGCAGCAGCCCCCACAGAAGTCAACCAATCCCAAAAGACAGATCCACAACCTACCGGCATTACCTTGCCCACATTAATACTGCCTGTTTTGCTCTTAATCTCCACCATTCTTTTTTTGGTCCTCGTTAGCAGTCTGATAAGAATGCAGGGGATCAAGAAGATCATGAAACTTGTTTTTTATCTCGCGATTCCAATCATCTTGTTATTATTGCTGAATAAATTACCCTCATCACCCCAATTATCCACTTCAGAATATGCATTTGAAACTGCGCAAAATCCAATAAACACTTATGCTTATGCGCCATTGGGCGATCCGCCACAAAATCTATCCACAATCATAACTATTGCGCTTTTATTAATCTTAGCTGCTGTTATTGTCTGGGCCTTGGGGAAAAGGAGGATGGAAAAAACGGGGAGTAACCCCATTGCTGATGAAATTGAAACAGCCTTAAAGGCCCTGACGGTTGGCGATAATTTGGAGAATGTTATTATTAATTGTTACATGCGCATGAGTTCAATAATCATTGAAAATCAAGGGATCGAAAGAGAATCTTACTTAACCCCCAGAGAGTTTGAGTCCATGTTAAACTCCACCGGCATTCCCCTTGCACCAATTCACCAGCTAACCACTTTGTTTGAAAAAGTAAGGTACGGAAAAATTAAAACAAGCGAACAAGACGAGAAAAACGCAATTGCGTGTTTATCTGAATTAAAAGAGTATTTCCATCCATGAGAAAATACTGGCGGTTAATCATCAGTTACTTGTTTTTCCTGGTCATTACTATATTAATTGTGGTTTTTAGAACTTTTTTCTCAGCGAATTTTATTGAACCCATAACCCGCATCTTCTGGCCCCTTATCAGGTTACTCCAGGCGATTGATCAAAAAGTATTCTGGGGTTTGCTTATTCTCCTTGCTGCCATATTGGTGTTTTGGTTAATTTCAAACAAAAGTGGAGACGAACACAGATCTGCCTATTTGGATTTTTCCCAGTCTGAAAACCGTGTCTTTTTTTGGGAAAATCTTATTCGTTCTGCCAGGAAAAATAAAACCGATCGAATTGTGCTTGAAAGAAAGCTTGAAGAACTTTCAAGTGCAATTTCATTGTGCATGAATGAGCCCCAAACCAATGAATTAGATCCAATCCGAAACATCCAACCCGTTGAAAAAATGCAATTTCCCCGAGAAAAAACAAACAACATAAAACAATTCTTATCTCGTTTGAACAAAAACGCTGAATTTGAGCAATCCCTTAATAATTCTTTGGCGCAAATGGAAACAAAAATGGAGATCAATAATGACCAATCATCAAACAAAAGCCATGAAAGTTGAAGAAATTGCAGAATATTGTCAAAAAATAACCAATGAAGTCGGAAAAGCCGTGATCGGTAAACAGGATATTCTCATGAAAATGATGGCGGCTTTCCTTTCTTCAGGAGGACATATTTTGCTTGAGGATTTTCCAGGTCTGGCAAAAACACTGATCGCCAACAGCTTTTCGATCGCTCTTGGCCTGGACTTTAAAAGAATTCAATTTACGCCCGATCTGCTTCCTGGTGACATTACCGGGGGATATATCTTCAACAACCGCGAAAACCAATTCGTACTACGAAAAGGTCCCCTGTTTACGAATATTCTATTGGCAGACGAGATCAACCGCGCTTCTCCAAAAACCCAATCAGCTTTACTGGAGGCAATGCAGGAATGCCGTGTTTCACTGGAAGGTGAAAGCCATCAATTGCCTGACCCGTTCATTGTGATCGCAACTCAGAATCCGATTGAATATGAAGGCACTTTTCCATTACCAGAAGCTCAATTGGACCGATTTATAATCCGTTTGTCGGTCGGCTATCCTACGATGGTTGAAGAGCAAGAAATGCTGGCGCGGCGTAGCGACCGTAAACAGGATCCCGTCCCTTTAAGCGCAGTCATCACACCCGAAATATTCCAGGGAATGAGATTGGGTGTGGAAAATGTATTTATTGAACCGGATCTTCAACAATACATCGTTCAGTTGATCGCCAAAACCCGCCAACACAAGCAGGTTGAATTGGGCGTCAGCCCTCGGGGATCACTGGCATTACTTAAGCTCTCGCGTGCATGGGCAGCCATAAATGGACGTGAGTTTGTACTCCCGGATGATATAAAAACATTTGCCCAACCCGCTTTAAGCCATGGGATTATTCTTGACCCCAACCTGTGGAGCACAAAAAAAGCAGATACGTCTCTCATAGAAGAAATATTACGATCCACCCCTGTTCCAGTACTCAAGAATTGAAATGAATAAAAAGGCATTGTTTGTCTCTACCTTGATTGTGGTTATATTTTTGATTGGACTCGTCAGTCAAAATAAAACCATATTTCTGATGACGATCCCATTTCTAATTTATATGGGCGTTGCTGTTTATTTATCACCAGATGAATTAAAGATCAATTGTGTCAGAGAGATCAACTCAATCCGCAATTCCCCCAATAGGCCAATCACCGTGGATGCGTTTCTCGAAAACCATGGGGAGTCAGTTCCAAGGATTCGAGTAATTGAAGATATCCTGCCAAAAATGCAGGTTATAGATGGAACGGTTGACCAGGATTTTTCTCTTTCAGCCAACAGTAAAATAGAGCTCCGATACACTTTTCAAGCCCCGCGAGGACAATACTCCTGGCAGGAAATGAAAATTGCAGCCAGTGATCCTTTTGGACTTATCCAGCAAACCCTCCGCATACCGAACGCAATAACCACTTTGGTTTTGCCGGAATGCGGCAACATAAAAAAGTTTAAGTTGAAACTGCATAACACCATTCACACTCCTGGCCCAAACCTATCCCGGTTGCCAGGTAGTGGAATTGATTTTTGGGGGGTGCGCGAGTATCGTCCAGGGGATTCTCTTCGTTTGGTGGACTGGCGACGTACTGCCAGAAATCCGCATCACTTTTTTTCCAAGGAGTATGAGAGAGAGGAGATGGCGGATATCGGTTTACTTCTGGACGCCCGTTCAATGACCAATTTAATTTCTGGTAACCATAAATTGTTTGAGTATTCAGTTCAAGCAACAGCCACGCTCGCCAAATACTTCCTCAGTATCGGAAACAGAGTTTCACTGCTCTCACTGGGAGCTCAAATCGTGCGAGTATTCCCCGGATATGGTAAAAAGCAGTTGGTAAAAATCCTTGATAAACTTGCGCTTTGTCAACCTGCAGAAAAAATCTCGGCAGACATTCTAAGATATCTGCCTGTCAGATTATTCCCCAGTCATTCGATGATCATTTTGGTCAGTCCTCTGTCGCCTAACGATTTGGAAACAATTCAACGTTTCCGCTCTGAAGGCTATCAGGTTCTGGTGGTCAGCCCTGATCCGGTTCAATTCATCGTTCATCAGCATTCAAAGGGATCCATAAGTCCGTATGCCATTCGTGCAACCAAAATGGAAAGAACCCTGCTTTTTTGGAAATTACGTCAAATGGGGGTCAAAATCATTATTTGGGATGTGGAGAATCCCCTAGAAAAAACGCTACATTCCATGAATGGCCAAACCCGCAGGAAACTTGGATGAAGGATTTAAAAGTATTTTCGATGCTGGTCAGCCAGTTTTTGACTGTGGTTTCTTTAACCATAGGCTATTCAACAAAGCACCTTTGGTGGGGATTTACTCTCATTCTGCTGTCTTTATTATTGTTGTGGGTGAGAGAGAAATTCTGTTTGCATTGGATCAATTATTTGGTTTTTGGAATTCAGCTTAGTCTTGCAGTCGCTGGAGCCATTATAGGATTGCCGTCATACCTCATGATTGCAGGCGCCGTCACCGCACTTGGCAGTTGGGATCTCTCAGACCTTCAAAAAAATCCACAGCAAACTCCTCAATTTCAACTGATCAAAGATTTTCAGCTCCATCGAATCAGATTATTGGGGGTGACGATCTTGGTGGGTTTGGTAATTGCAGAATTTGGCCTTTTGATAAATCTTTCACTCCCCTTTGCGGTGCTAATCCTTATCGGTCTTTTGGTTCTATATTGTCTTTATCGCCTTTTTGCATTGCTCAGCCATTAGGTCTCTGGTCCCATATCCAAATGAGGAATTTGTATACCATCTAGAACAGCAAAAAATAAGAAAAAAGATGATCCTCATAGATCATCATTCGACCAATATTTCTCATTACCCTATAATAAGGGAATACCATTAACCTTTATGGGGATTACCTATTGATCACTTACGCGCTTAGCATTTTTCTTTCAGCCTTCCTGCTCTTCCAGATCCAGCCGCTGATCTCAAAAGCCCTGCTGCCCTGGTTCGGCGGCGCCTCCTCGCTGTGGACGGCCGCCATGCTCTTCTTTCAGATTTTGCTAACTGGCGGATATGCCTACGCCAACTGGCTGGTAAGGCTGCGCAGCACGAAAAAGCAGAGCCTGGTGCACCTGGCCCTGCTGGCCGTGTCCGTGGCTTTGATCGCCGCCCTATGGGTGCTCTGGCCTTCGCCCATTACCCCCGCCGGCAGCCTCAAACCCGTTGAGAGCGCGCACCCGATCGCCCACCTCTTCTTCCTCCTGACCATCAGCGTCGGCCTGCCTTTTTTTGTCTTATCCACCAACAGTCCGCTCACTCAGGCCTGGTTCAGCCGCAAATTCCCTGGCCGTTCGCCCTATTGGCTGTATGCGCTTTCCAATACCGGCTCCCTGCTGGGATTGGTGGCCTTTCCTTTTGTCTTCGAACCGCTCTTCTCCAGCCGCTGGCAGGGGTGGATCTGGGCTGGCTGCTATCTGTTCTTTGTGCTGCTCGCAGCTTTCAATGCACTTCAGGCTTTGCGTAACAAGTCATCCATAGCCAACGACTTAGAAAAACCGATCGAACAAGAGACAACCCGTCTCAAGAAAAGCACCCAAACCTTATGGATCCTATTCAGCGCATGTGCCTCGATCTTGCTGCTGGCTGTCACCAGCCAGATCACCCAGGAAGTGGCCGCCATCCCCTTTTTATGGGTCATTCCGCTGGCGCTCTACCTGCTGACTTTTGTGCTTACCTTTTCAGAGAAGGGATGGTACAACCGCAAGGTTTTCACCGCCCTGCTGCTCATCGCGACCATTGGATGCATCCTCGTCATCTTCAATCCGCTCATCCATTTCATCTTACAAATTGTCATCTTTAACTTCTTCCTGTTCGTGGCGGTCATGATCTGCAACGGCGAGCTGTACGCGTTACGTCCACAATCTGCGCGCCTCACCCGTTTTTATCTGATGGGCTCCATCGGCGGCGCACTCGGCGGACTCTTTGTGAACCTGGTCGCGCCAGTTCTCTTCAAGGGTTATTGGGAGCTGTACATTGGGTTGGCTTTCGTGTGGATATTACTATCGCTGGCCTGGCCGCACAAGAAAGAACAATCCCAATCCAGGGTGGGGCTGTTGGTCGGGGCAATGGCAGACGTGATTGTTATGTTATGTATTTATTTCATCATTTCTTCGTCTGGGGGTAATCTATTTGTCAAACGGAATTTCTATGGTGTGGTCAAAGTGCATCAAAACGAGATCGGCGCCAGTCAACAGCCCGCGAACGTCCTGGTGCATGGCACCACCATGCACGGATTTCAGTTTATTGATCCGGTGCTGAGAAATACCCCCACCAGTTACTACAGTAAAGACAGCGGCGTCGGCCTGGCTATTTTGAACGATCCGCATTACGGCAAGGGGATGCAGGTGGGTGTATTGGGTCTGGGCGCCGGCACCCTGGCCGCCTACAGCCAGCCTGGAGACGATTACCGTTTCTACGAGATCAACCCGGTCATGATTGACCTGGCCAACGGCTTGAACGGCTATTTCTCATTTCTCAAAGACAGCCCGGCAGCGGTCACCGTTGTCCCCGGTGACGCCCGCCTTTCGCTTGAAAACGAACTCGCATCAGGCATGCAGCACAACTTTGATCTGCTGGTGCTTGATACTTTCAGCAGCGATTCCATCCCGGTGCATCTGGTCACCCGTGAAGCCTTTGAGGTCTACCTGCAAACCCTCGCACCAGATGGACTAATCGCCGCCCACATTTCCAACAGCCGCCTGGACTTGCGTCCGGTCTTCTGGCAGCTGGCCAAGATTTATCACCTCGAAATGGCCGTCATCCAGACCCCCGCAGATAAGACGGACCCTGCCTCCGCCCAATCCATCTGGGTGCTGCTGACTCGCAATGGTGAGTTACTTCAGAACCCCGCTCTCGAAAACCAGATGGACAGCCTGACGGGTTTTCGCCACGACATCCGCTTATGGACGGATGATTACAGTAACCTGATCCAATTGCTGCGATGATTTTGAATTAACAAATGAATCTAACTGTCCATGGTAAGGGCGACCCGCGGGTCGCCCTGTTTTTAACTATTTTTGACGATTTATATATCTTTTTAAATCAAATGGTCCAAACTAAACGTCCAATTTTCTCTCACCCAACCATTTGACCATATCCGGGTTGCGGTGATCGAAGAAACTGCTGGTCTTGGTATCCAGGGTGGCAATGGCCGCCATTTCTTCTGCACTGAGTTCGAAATCAAACACACTGATATTCTCAAGCATGCGCTCTTTGCGGGTGGATTTCGCCAGCGCGATGATCCCTCTTTGGATGACCCAGCGCAAAATGACCTGGGCCGCGCTTTTATGGTGCTTTTCAGCAATTGAAACCAGAACCTCATTCTGGAAAATATTATTCCTGCCCTCGGCGAACGGCGCCCATGCCTCAACTTGCACTGTCTGATCCAGCATGAACTTTTGCGTCTCGATCTGCTGCTGGAATGGATTGACCTCGATCTGGTTGACCGCGGGTTTGATCTTGTTGTGGATCATCAGATCCATGATACGGTCAGGCTGAAAATTCGAAACCCCGATAGCTTTTATCTTGCCCTGTTGATACAACTCTTCCATCGCCCGCCATTCGCCGTACACATCCCCATACGGCTGGTGGATGAGATACAGGTCAACATAATCCATATCCAAACGCTTCAGTGAATTTTCGAAGGCTTTTTTCGTCCCTTCGTATCCGTTGCTCTGGATCCAAAGTTTGGTGGTGATGAATAATTTTTCACGCGCCACCCCACTTTGTTTGATGCCTCTGCCTACCGCTTCCTCGTTCATGTACGAGGCGGCCGTGTCAATATGGGTGTACCCGGTTTGAATGGCATCCACCACGGATCGTTCACATTCTGCCGGATCAGCAATTTGAAAAACACCAAACCCCAGAATGGGGATTTCAACTCCGTTGTTTAATTTGACTGTTTCCATTGTTTTCTCCTTTTTACTAATACCGATAAATAATTAAGGTTGGGTGAGCAATCTTGTGAACGAGAGCGAAGCCAATACCCAGGCTTCGCTTTGCTTGATATACACTTCTGTCACTACGAACGGATTGGTGACCTCGTTACCGCCGACCACCGCGATCAATTGGATCTTATTTAATAGGATGGCCGTTGTATCGCTCACAAAACGCACCGAGACCTCTTGAATATCCACCCCCTTGTAGTGGATGCGTCCAGTCTTGATGACCTCCAATTCCTGTTCCTTAGTCATGGTGGCGCCCATGTGCACAAAAACGGCCTTCTCGTGAAAAAGCGCCTCCAGCTTGTCAGTCTCGCAAGCAGACATCCAATCCCATTTTTGTTTGGAAAGTGCGATGATCTCCTGTTCAGAATCGGTTTGATGCATTGACCCTCCAGTCAGATAAAGCCCGGATTATTGATTTAAATGAGATTGTAGCACCTGGAGTTCACTCCAAGTCAAGAGGGAATTTGTACAATAAAATGGTTTACTACAATCAAGTGGCTAATCACGAATCGAAACTAACCAGTAAGGCTCTATTTCAGTTTCCACACCCTGATGTCATCCACATCAAACTGCCCTTTGTTTTCCGTATTCGTAATAAACCCGATCCCACCATATGGGATGGAACTGCGTTGAGCGGTTAAAACCTGACGATTATCAATATACATTGCTATCTGGTCTCCAAGAACTTCGATGCGTACCAGATACCATCTATTGCTTTCAATGGTGGAGTCACCTGTTGCAAAGGTTTGGTAGGGAACCGTCAAATTGGGAATAAAATCGCTGAGCCATGTGCCACTTGGATAGTTCAATCCACCTTGATAGAAACTGCCATTGTTCTCATAAAAACAGTAAGCTACCCCCTGCCCATAAAATCTGATTCGGCTCTCAAAGGCATAGTCCTTCCAATCCTCTCCAACTCCGATATACCACATCCCAGGGTAGCCCAGGTCTCCAGTGGCAGTAAAATGCACAAAATGATTGCCGTTTTCAGTTAATACCTCCAGAGGTGTCGAGCTGCGGTTATCCCAATCCCCGATATAACCATCTTCAAAATCCTTGATAAGCAGGAAGTTTTCCGGTGGTATGGGGGTTGTGGCCGGCGTGGGGACGGCCGTTACTGTAGGCGTGACACTGGGTGTTGAGTTCGCAGCCAGAGAAGGGCTTATTATTTTTGAAACAAGAAGGACGAAGGCAAGTATCATCACAACGATACCGACCGCGATCAATAAGAGTTTCCCAATACCCATCCTCTTTTTATCTGCAGGTGTGAATTCCTTCTGCGGATATTGTATTGGCGGAGGCAGCGGTACCTCACCCTTGGCTGGCTTTTCTTCGGTCTTCTCCCGCGCAGGGATTATTTCCGTTTGTGGTAGCTCAGGCGGTTTCGCCTCGATGAAGTGTTTATCACGTCCCAAATTGGCATTGACCGTATCAATCAGGTCTTTGATATGCGATTCCAAAGGTGGGTCAATGGCATCCAACCAATGTGTGCGCCCAATATAATATTGCAGATCTTCTGTGGGCTGAATATTTTGAATTCGGAACGGGATGATGGTGATGGATCTGTCAAAAGCCTGATTAACTTCGGTGAGGATGTGTTCAGATGTATTTTCGGACCAGATAAGGACAAATACTTTACACACATTAACGGCAGAGATGATCGCCCTGGCAAAATTGGACCCCGGCGGAACATCCCTTGGGGCAATCCATACTCTGATCTTGTTTTCCTCAAGTTTGGCGCAAACCGCGTCAGCAATCACCTTGTCTTTGGTGGAATAACTGATAAACACATCATGTGCCATAACTTGCCTCCCAGTCATCTACCCAACCCGGCAAAAACTATTAATCATTATAGTGATTATTCTTGAAATAATATCAAGTTGCAGGGCGCATCGTCATTGCACCATCCTTTTGATTTTGCATTTTATTCAATCGTAAAATCCGGCCTTTTGACCGCAAACCCCAATATCAACTTCACCATAAACAATGGGGCTAATGCATAAAGGAATGAAAAAGTAACCGGAAACAATACTGCCAAAATTACCCCTACCGCAACCAGCACGCCTGCAACGGTCTGCTGCAACTCCCTCTCTTTGATCAGATTGACACCAAACGCGGACGCGAGTGTATACACCATCACAAAGAGTAAAAACCCCGCATTTTGTGGAAGAACCAGCATCAACACCAGCGGATGAACCACATGCAGCGCTAAAAAAATGGGCCGCAGCGCGGCTTTCTTTTGATAATACTGGTTGGTTGAAGAAGTTAGGTTCGCTGCCACCCCGCCGCCCACATCCAAAAACACCACCACAGCCAGAGCGGCTTTCCAGACCGGCAGCCCCAGGGGGATGATCTGCCAGAGTGCAATTCCACCCACCACCAACGCAGTGATATAAACCAGAAGTAAACTCGATAACCTGGCTTTTTCGCCGTGCAGTTCATGCAGCGCCTTGGGAATACTGATCTCCCGATTGAGCATGTTACCTCTTTTCACAGTTCAGCCATTAAGAAAATTACTTTTCAAACAATTCAATTGCCGCTTTGCCAGTCATGTGTTCGATGGCAATCTCCACTAGACACACGATCTTCAGATCGTGCTCGATCTCGACCTGCCCCTCGGGGATAAAGTCAGGGGAATACTTCTTCACTAGGCATTCCAGTGCATGTCTTTTGTCGTTCTCATCATTAAGTATCCTCGCCTTGCCGAACACGATGACACTCTTGTAATGCGTGGTGAAGGTCTTTTGGACCACATCGTCCGCTTGGATCACACAAAACGAAACCTTGTTGTTTCGATTGATCCCGTCAATCTTGTGCCCCTCCGCCGCGCAGTGGAAATACAGCTTTCCATTTTCGTAGACGTAGCTCAACGGCACGGCATACGGATAGTCCTCATCCCCCGCAACCGCCAAAACCCCCGAGGTGCAGGAGCGCAAAATCTCGATCGTTTCGTCTTCGGGTAACACCTGATTTTTCCGTCTCATGGGTCTGAACATAAGTTGATCCTCGATACAGTTTTTGTAGGGTGCGTCCCCTGGCTTTATCGGGGAGATGCACCAATAATGAACCTTTTTATATGCACTTCCGATATGGGATTATTCTATACCAAAACTTATTTGGTGTAGCTGTGACACACACTACCAACTTACAAGAAAGGTTTCTGAAACAAAAACGAATCGCCCATGAGAAGTTGGTTTTACGAATCTCGATTCTCGATTCACGGTTCACAGTTCTCGGTTCTCGGTTCTCGGTTCACAGTTCACGGTTCACGATTCACGGTTTGACGATTCTCTATTCTCCATTCTCGATTCTCCGCGTTTCTTGCATCTTTGACGCCCCCCATCGGATGCGCTATACTTGAATGTGAGCCTTTACATCAGGCGTTAATCAAAACCTACCCCGGAGGATTCGCACATATGTCGTCAGAAAATCAGTTCAAGTTGACCTACGCAACCATGTTCAACCCACCTGAAGAACTGCACACGCGTTTCGATGCTGCCCTGCAAAAGGTGAAAGCGTCTCTCGGAAAAGAACACGCCATGTTCATTGATGGCAAAGATGTCTTTGCCAAGGAAAAATTTGAAGACCGAAACCCCGCCAACACGGATGAAGTGTTGGGCATTTTCCAAAAAGGCGATGCTGCAGACGCACTGGCCGCCACCGCAGCCGCCAAACGCGCCTTCCCCGCCTGGAGCCGACGACCCTGGCAGGAACGCGTCGCCATCGTCCGCAAAGCCGCCGCCATCATGGATGAACGCACTTTTGAGATGGGCGCGGTCGTTTCACTCGAAGTCGGCAAGAACCGCATGGAAGCCCTCGGCGACGTTGCCGAAACCGCGGATCTTCTGCGCTACTCCTGCGACCGCATGGAAGCCACCAACGGCCTAACCACCCAGATGGGCAACGATCCCATGGTCGGCTTTACCAGCACCAACACCTCCGTCATGCGTCCTTACGGCGTATGGCTGGTCATCAGCCCCTTTAACTTCCCCGCCGCCCTCACCGGCGGCCCTGCCGGCGCCGCGCTGGTTACCGGCAACACCATTGTGCTTAAACCCGCCACCGACACCCCCTGGACGGCGCGTTTGATCACCGAATGTCTGCGTGATGCAGGTGCCCCCGCCGGCGTGGTTAATTTCGTCAGCGGCGGCGGCGCCACCATCGGCCAGGCGCTGATTGACAGCCCCGACGTGGCCGGCATCACTTTTACCGGCTCATTCCCCGTAGGCATGAAGATCCACAACGACTTCGGATCAGGCCGCTGGGTGCGCCCCACCATCCTCGAGCTGGGCGGCAAGAACCCCGTCATCGTCTCACGCCATGCCGATCTTGAAACAGCCTCCACCGGCATCATCCGCTCGGCCTTTGGCCTGCAGGGACAAAAATGCTCCGCGGCCTCACGCGTCTTGATCGAAGCCCCGGTTTATGACCAACTTGTAACCCTCCTGGTTGAAAAGACCGAAAAACTCGTGCTTGGCGACCCCACCCTGCGCACCGTCAACAACGGACCGGTGGTCAACAAGAGTTCTTACAAAGATTATCAGGATTTCATTGCCGATATCAAAGCCTCGGGCAGGATCCTCACCGGTGCCAAAGTGCTGACCGAAGGCGAATACTCCAAAGGCTTCTTCTGCGCCAACACCCTCGCCGAACTGCCCTTCGACCACAAACTGTGGAAGCAGGAAATGTTCGTGCCCATCACCACCATCGGTAAAGTGGATAGTCTCGACCAGGCCATGGCCATCGCCAACGATGTGGATTACGGTCTGACTGGCGGATTCTACGGCACCGACGCCGAAGCGGACTGGTTCTTTGATAACATCGAATGCGGTGTGGCGTACGCCAACCGTGCCCAGGGTGCCACCACTGGTGCCTGGCCTGGCTTCCAGCCTTTTGGCGGATGGAAGGGTTCAGGTTCCTCCGGCAAGAATGCCGGCGGCGTCCATTACATTCAACTTTACACGCGCGAACAGATCCAAACGCGTGTCAAGAAAAATTAACCTCATTAAAGCCGGGAGTTTTCCATGTCAAAACTCTGTACGCTGAAAGAAGCCATTTCCAATTATGTGCATGACGGCGATACCGTTTACTGCGCCGGTTTTACACACCTCATCCCCTTTGCTGCAGGTCACGAGATCATTCGCCAGGGTCGGCGCGACCTGACCCTGGCGCGCGCCACCCCCGATCTGATCTACGATCAGATGGTGGCCGCAGGCTGCGCCAAGAAACTGATCTTCTCCTATATCGGTAACCCCGGTGTCGGTTCCCTGCGTATCGTCCGCGAGCAGCTTGAATCTGGCAAACTGGAATGGGAGGAGTACTCCCACTTCGGCATGATCGCCCGCCTGCAAGCCGGAGCCGCCGGCCTGCCCTTTGCCCCCATGAATCAGACTGCCGCCCCGGATCTTGAAAAGAACAATCCGAATTACCGCCGGGTCAAAGACCCCTACACCGGCCGTGAAGTGGTCACCGTGCCGCCTCTTACCCCTGACGTGGGCATCATCCATGTGCAGCGTGCGGACGCGAATGGCAACGCCCACATTTGGGGCATCATCGGAGAGCAAAAAGAGGTCGCCTTTGCCTCAAAGAATGTGATCATCACAGCCGAAGAGATCGTGGATGAAGAGATCATCCGCTCGGACCCCAACCGCACGCTTATCCCTGAGTTGATCGTCAAGGCTGTCTGCCTGGTACCTCACTGCTCGCACCCCTCCTACACCCAGGGCTATTCTGACCGCGACAATGCCTTTTATCTCAATTGGGATAAGATCAGCGAAGACCCCGCCGCCGTCAAAGCCTGGCTGGATGAATGGGTCTACGGCGTCAAAGACGCCGAGGAATATTGGCAGAAGCTGGGTGCAGAGACCCACAAACGCCTGGCAGTCAAACCGAAATTTGCCGCGCCGGTCAATTACGGCGATTATTAATCGAGACCAGAAAAACGAGAGAAATATGGATCAACCAACTTCTCCGCAATACACTGCTTCTGAATTAATGTGTGTCAATGCCGCCCGCCTGCTGCGTGATGGTGATGTGGTTTTCGTGGGCGTCGGCCTGCCTAATCTGGCCTGCAATTTGGCCCGGCGCACCCACGCCCCAAACCTGCAGATGATCTACGAAGCCGGCGTCATCGGCGCCCGGCCCTCCAAACTGCCCCTCTCGATCGGTGACCCGACCCTGGTGAGCGGCGCCAGTTCCGTCTGTGGCATGTACGACATCTTCACCCTTTATCTGCAGCGGGGAAATGTGGATGTTGGCTTTCTCGGCGGCGCACAGATTGACCGCTACGGCAACATCAACGCCACCGTCATCGGCGACTATGCCCATCCCAAAGTGCGTCTTCCGGGTTCCGGCGGATCGCAGGAAATGGGTGGCTGGGCCAACCGCTGCTACATCATCACCCCACACCAAAAACGCCGCTTCCCTGAAAAGGTGGATTACATCACCTCGGCTGGCTTCCTCAACAGCAGAAAACAGCGCGAAGCCACCGGAGTCCGCGGAGGTGGCCCGCTGGTGGTCGTCACCAACCTAGGTCTGCTCGAACCGGACGAAAACGGCGAATTGATGCTGACCGCCCTCCATCCCGGCTGCACCGTGGAACAGGTCAAAGACAACACCGGCTGGGATATAAAAATTGCCAGCACCGTAAGAGAGACTTTGCCGGTAAAATCATCCGAATTAACCTTGCTGCGAGAAGAACTGGATCCTGAAGGCATTTATCTTAAAGGTTCCTAGAAAGAATTGAAATGAGTGCGCCAAAGAATATTGAAGTCTTGAGCACCATACCTTTTCCGGATGGTGTGATGCAGAAATTGAGAAGCCTGACGCCGCGCGTCAAGGTCACCATGATTCCTGCCCAACAGATCGAAGACATTCCCGTCGAGTTATGGAACAAGATCGAGGTGCTTTACACAGACGTGTTATTGCCCCCGCCCGAGTTGGTTCCCAATCTCAAATGGATCCAGTTTCACTATGCCGGCATTGACTTCATCCAGGAATCGCCCCTGCTTAACACACCTGATCTGATCTTTTCCTCCATGAGCGGAGGGTCAGCCATCCAGGAAGCCGAATACATCTTGATGATGCTGCTCGGATTGAGCCATCGGGCACCCGAACTATTTGCCAACCAGATGCGCAAAGAATGGCCCAAAGACCGCTGGGATAAATTCACCCCGGTGGAACTTTCAGACTCAACCGTTGGTCTGGTGGGTTACGGTAGCATCAACCGTGAAGTTGCCCGTTTGCTGCAGCCTTTCAATGTGAAAGTGCTGGCCGTCAAGAAAGACGCCATGAAACCCATGGACGCGGGTTATTCCATTGAAGGCCACGGTGATCCTGAAGGCAACTTCTTCCACAGGCTGTATCCCGTTGAAGCCCTAAAACAAATGCTCAAGCTGTGCGATTTTGTGGTCGTGGCTTTACCCATCACACCTGAAACACGCGAGCTGATCGGTGAAGCGGAAATAGCATCCATGAAAACCGGTGCTTTTTTGGTGCATGTTTCGCGCGGCGGCATTGTGGATGAGACGGCACTTGTCAACGCCTTAAACGAACATAAGCTGGCCGGTGCAGCCCTGGATGTTTTTACCCAGGAACCCCTGCCTTCTGAATCACCGCTTTGGAAAACCCCAAATCTGATCATCACCCCCCATGTTTCGGGTTTCAGTCCACGCTACAAAGAACGCGCCGGAGAAATGTTCGCCGAAAATTTATCCCGCTACCTGCATGGAGAACCGGTTTTGAACCAGTACAACCCAGAACGCTACTATTAGCAGAATTTTGGGTTATACCAATTGTGGCATAACATCGCCGTATTTTTTACCTTTAGGGGATTTTGTTGTGTTAATGGACAGTAAAGAGAAGTTATCGGTTATC
The DNA here is from genome assembly GCA_021825925.1 of Chloroflexota bacterium. Taxonomy (GTDB): domain Bacteria; phylum Chloroflexota; class Anaerolineae; order Anaerolineales; family Anaerolineaceae; genus UBA6107. Next base: position 352,469 of record JAKAFP010000003.1, on the reverse strand, counting down.
TTATTTGATCTCGGATTTACATTAATCAATTTCGAGGGCGATTTTCATCAGGCCATGCGGGAGTCTTACCTGGCCCTGGCGGATTCTTTAATCGCGTCCGGGTGTCGAATCAACCGTCAGTCATTTGCCGATAAATTCTATGAGGTCATCTCGCAATACTACCGCAATCGGGCAGTGGACCTGATCGAAAGGCCGGTGGAAGAAAACCTGCTCAAGACCCTTCATCATTTTTCCATGGATTACCTGGAAGAGTCTGTGCTGCAAGAAGCGGTGAAGGCCATGTATCTCTATACTGAAGCCTGGTGGAAGTTGGAACCTGATACGCATGAGACGCTGACCACTCTGCGAGACATGGGCTACCGCATGGCGATCATCTCCAACGCTTCAAATACCCCCGATCTCAACCGCTTGATTGACAATCACGACCTGCGCCGTTATTTTGAAGTGGTGGTCATTTCTGCCGAAGAAGGCATCCGCAAACCTGATCCCCGGATCTTTGCCAAAACCTTGAAAAAATTGGGCGCCAAACCCGAATCTGCCATAATGGTCGGCGACACACTGCCGGCGGACGTATTGGGGGCTCAAAATTCGGGCATCCGATCTGTCTGGATCACCCGCCGTGCGAACCGTCCAGAAAATAACGACGTACTCGAAAGTATCCAGCCTGATTTCACGATCCCAGATCTGACCTCGCTGGTTTCGCTGATTGACCAGATAAGTTCAACGAATTAGTACATCTTAATAATAAGCTGAAAATCCGTGTCCGATGATCTGCCTGAATTTTTCGACAATATGCGGATCAAATAATACTCCGGAATTCTTCTCGATATAATCCCAGGCATTACCATCCGTCCAGGCTTTTCGCCATGGCCGGTCTGACCGTAAAGAATCCCAACAATCCACGATCGCAAACACCCTGGCGCTTAAGGGAATGTCACTGCCAGCCAACCCATCAGGATAACCCGAACCATCCCAGTGCTCATGATGATAATAAGGGATTTCCACGACAGATTGCAGAAAATCTATCGAGGTCAGTAGTCGCTTGGCGGCCGCTGGATGGGTCTTCATGATCTCCCATTCCTCTTCAGTCAGTGGTCCGTCTTTTAATAGAATTTCTTCAGGCACGCTGAGTTTACCGATATCGTGCAGCAACGCTCCACGGCGTATGGTTAATAAACCTTCACCTTGAACCCCCACAGACTGGGCCAGTTCAATGGTCAATTCTGCCACGCGCTTGGCATGCTGTTCAGAATCGCCATTACGAAGATCAATTGAGCGTGCCCATCCCTCGATGGTTGCGTCATAGGCAGACCTCAAATTGATGTTCACTTTTTGCACTTCATCCATCAGGGTCGCGTTTTCAATGGCAATCGCTGCCTGCCCTGCCATGGATTCAAGCAGCCCCATCCATGCCGAATCCTGCCCAAAGGGCTTGCGACTGAACAACTCCAAAACACCTTTGACAGTACCTTTTGACACTAAAGGAATTCCCATGTAATGGGTAAACTCTTCCTGGTCAAAATCCTTGGTGTGTGGCCATGAGGCTTTTGCGTCCAGGTTTTCCACAGTCACGATACGGCGTTCCAAAGCGGCCTGGCCGGCATAGCTTTGTCCAAGCCGGAGGTTGGTTGTCTCTATCGCATTGGTCTTAAATCCGATCCCGGCCGCATACCTCAACGTTTGTGTGTGCTGATCCAGTATCAGTATTGAAACAGCCGGTGCCATGAGCTGCTGATGCACCTGGTTGAGCAAAACACGCAAGGTGATCGGCAGGTCCATGCTGGCAGAAATGGCCATGTCCACGGCACGCAAGGCTGCCAGGTATCGGATCTGAACCCTGATCTGCTCCTCAGCCCTTTTACGCTCCGTGATATCCATGATGGTAACCAGAATTCTGTTATAGTTTTCAGGGTTGTCTGGGATGGATATGGATACCCAGACATCAATCGGATCACCCAAAAGTGTTTTGTTGATGGTTTCGTGGTCATACGAACTTTGATGATTCCAAAAAGCGAGTAATTCTTTTTGAAAACTGGTATAAGAATCTTGTGAAAAATAGTGATCGAGTGAATTTATTAATTGTTCTTTGTTTTGAGCCTTGTAGATCTTTAAGGTTTCCTCGTTGACTTCTACGATCTTTACACTTTCAACCGCTTTTTTCAACCATTCTGGGTGCCTGGTAATGAATTCTTCAAAATCTTCCACACCTGATTGGCGAAGTTCTTCCATCATCGCGTATACAGTTGAGAAATCTTCTTCTTTAATGGCCACTGGTACAGAATTAAAGATTGAACGATATCGGGTTTCACTCTCTCGCAGGGCATCTTCTGCCATTTTTCGGTCGGTAATGTCGTACATGACCCCGTGCCAATCCTCAGGTTGTCCATCAGGGTCATTTACCAGTACGGCTTCATCGTGAATCCAGATCATTCGACCATCACGGGTAAAGGCTCTGTATTCAACCACAAAAGGTTCCCCGGATGTGTCCGTTCGAACATCCTCTTCAAGGAACAATTTGCGATCATCAGGGTGAACAATATTGATTAAGGTCTCAGGGTCATTCAACCATTCTTCAGGGGTGTAACCCAGTAAAGACTCGATCTGAGGAGAGATATACTTCGGCTTGCTGGGGAGACCGGCATAATCTAGATAAACCACCACATTGATCTGTTCCACCAGTTGGCGATATCTTGATTCACTTTCATGCAACGCCTCTTCAGCAAGTTTTCGTTGAGTAATGTCGGTGATACTGACCAGCAATTTCTTAAACCCTTCGCGTTCTTCAGGGATTTTGAACATCAGGTTAACATAGATCCGGTTGCCCTCCAGATCCAGATTGACTGAATCCCCGTTAAAGAAAGGTCTATGATTCCATATCGCCAGGAGTTCATCTCTAAAAATTACTGTCGCTTCCATATCAAAGACTTTTTCAAGCGTGTTAAGCAGGTTTTTCTTTGAATCCGCTTTATACATCTTCAGAGTGGCTTCATTTACATCCACCACTTCAATGGATTTAATGGCATTGGTTACAAATTCAGGATGCTTGTTCATGTAATCTGAAAGATCAGTTATTCCTGATTTTCGCAATTCTTCGAGCATGTCATACAAGTTGACAAGGTTTTCTTCCCAAATCGAAACTGAGACTGAATCAAAAATTGTACGGTAACGAATCTCACTCTCTCTGATCAATTGCTCTGATTTCTTAATATCATCAATATCCCGGGTGATCGAAAGAATACACTGAACACCATCCACCTCGATCATAGTGGCGGACATTAAGCAGGTATGCACCTTGCCATCTTTATATCTGAATTCTGCTTCGAGATTTTTAAACTCACCTGTGGAAAGCAAACCTTTTATCAGTCTTTCACGTTCCTCCTTGTTAACCCAAAGGTTGATCTCAATGGAGGTCTTGCCAATGGTTTCTTCGCGAGTGTACCCGGTAAGCTCGGTGAAACCTCGATTAATATCAATGAATTTACCTGACCTTAATTCGTTGACATTAATCGCATCAGGCGAAGTAAAAAATGCCTTGGTAAATCTGTCTTCAAGGTTTTGAATCTTGTGTTCGTTGGCGATCTGCCCGGTAAGATCTTCGATCAAGCCAATTCCACCAATGATCTCAAATTTTTCATCGTGAAGTGGGGCCGTGTGCATTTTAACGTATTGACTTTTTTGATCACCTGAAAAAACAGATGTGATCCGTCCTTCATAAAAACCGTTTTCGTTTTGATTAACGATCTTGAGGGCATCCACAATTCTGGATTCTTTGAGGTTATTAAGGTCATAACCTTCAAGGTCTCCAAGCATCCCTCCTAAAATCTCTGCAAAACGGTGGTTTAGATTGGTGATCCGTAATTCCGAGTCGTAATGGAATAACCCAACAGGCGATTGGGCAAAAACCAGGCGATATCTCTCTTCACTTGTCTTTATGGATTCCTGCAACTTCCGCTCTTCTGTGACATCAGAAAAGAAAACAAGAATGGCAGGTTTTCCTTCCCATTCGATTTTTACGGCATTTGATTTTATCCATCGTATTTGGTGATTTATGGTATTAATCCGAAACGTGATCAAAACATTGGTCGGGATTTCATCCATGATCTGCTGATATTTGATCAACACCAATTCATGGTCCAGGGAATGGACAAAATCAAACAATTCCAAAGGAACTTCTGGTGAAGTCTCTTCAAAGCCCAGAATCATGGCTGCGTGTTGATTTAAAAACACTATCTTTCGTTCTACAAGAATGACCACCCCTTCCGTGGCACTACTGATCAATTGTTTGTATTTCTTTTCGCTTGCCTTTAACTCGGCTGTTCTTCGTTTTACCAGTCTGCGCAACGACCATCCCCAAACGACCACAATGAATATGGCAGTAAACAGGATGACCAAACCATAGATCAAGTATTGGTTTCTATCAAAGAAGCTTGCCTGCTGATAGGCTGACAACCACTTGTCATTTAGATCATCATAAATACCTGAAGCATTCAAGATGGCCATGGATTGATTGATCTTTAACCATAAACTTCTGTTCTCTTTGGTGACCGCAAAACCGTAATCCAATTGGTTAAGCACCTCACCCACACCCTTGAGATTACCAAAATGGTAGTTTTTGATCAGGTAGTAGCCTTGGATCTTATTAATGATCACTCCGTCATACTTGCCAGAGGCTAGCCAGGTTAATGCATCAAGCGGAGTATCTGCCGCAACATATTGCCCCGAAAAACCTTGTTGATCAAGGTAGTTTATGATTGCATCACCCTTTATGACGACAAGAACTTTTCCCCGCATGGATGACAAAGATGAAATACCAGAATCATTCCTTACAAAAAGATCGTAGTATTCGACTGCGTGGGGGGTGCCAAAAAGAAGGTCATCATCCTGACGGTTTGCAAATGCCATTCCCCCGATCACATCCACTTTTCCATCAATCAGATACTCGCGAGCTTCAGCCAATGGGGTTAATCTAAAAACCACAGCCATCCCAAGGTTTTTTGCCACTTCACGCATCAGGTCATTATCAAGACCCATCGCCTCACCATCCTCCAGATATGAAAAAGGAGGATTGGAGTCATCTCCACCGACCATCAGGATCTGTTGCCTGGTAACACCAAGTTGGTTATCAACTATGGGAGAGGAATTCTCATTTGCGATTGATCCCGATATATCGCCTTTGATGTTGGTTATTAAAATTCGAACCGACCAGAATGATAATGCAACCAAAATGGCGCATAAGAAGATGACTAACCAGTAGTGGGATCTTTTTTGTTTTTGCATTTAACCCATCAAAACCATCTAAGGACTCTCCCCTTAATTTTTACACCAATAATAAGTTCATGACTATTAAGTCTATCTTAATTCTATTTTATTTGCAGTTTTTTTCAAGTTGATAAAGAGAAAAGAAAATAATTTATACAGTTGAGATGCCCTATGCTACAATAAAATATGAGGAAAAATGGAAAGAACAGTCCCTAAATCAGCTTCAGACGAAATTGATCTCTATATTCGAACAATCTACTCACTTTTGCGATCAACCACAGATGTGCAGATTCGTTCCCTTGAAGAAGTTCATGCAGGCATGAACTCCTCATTACATATCGAGGCGCGTAAAGAAGGGTTGGATGCCTCCGCTTTTATTTATGCAACGTTAAGGCTTCCGTCATGCATCTCCGAAGTCAATACCATAGTCCTTGGACAAAGCAGCCTGGTTTTTGCCCGTCATGGATATCAGGATGTTGAACGCTGGAAACAGGTTTATACCAAGGCGAGAAGAAGACCGACCTATTACGACAAAAACGGCACCCTCGCAGTCTTCATTGCCAGCCAATCAGATATTGAAGATGTCGTTCCTGTTTTGACCGCTTTTCAGATCGAGTGGAATAAGATCCACAATCTTTTAACGCGTGGATCACGATCCTTGTCGCACTTGGGCGAAAATCCAAATCCAATGATACTGGCTGAATGGTTTGATATTTCCAATGACGACGCCGCCCGGTTGATCACCATTTGGGGAAAAGACACCCTTTCCATCCTCACAAAGATTGCCAGCCAGCGCTGCAACTTCAAAGTTCGCTTACTAAGCGGCTCTTTAAGTGAATACTGGCGGGCAACCCGCATCTGGTACGACAACATCGAAAAATCCCAACCAAAATTATTGGAGCAACCTGTCTATTTTGTTTCAAGCAATGCACACAGCATTCCCAATTTGCTTTCAGGGTTTGCCATTGCCAACAAACAACCTTTGATCAAATACATTGAAAATTGTACCGATCAAAATTTAAAAGAAGAATGGAAGCAGCTGCAAACACAAGGAACTCCTTCCTCGCTTGAGAATTTTCTATATTACGCACTTAAGAAATTCCAACAAACCGATGAAGGCAAGGAATTCCTTTCGCGCCAGTACGCGGATGAGATCAAATGCGGCATCTTGCGCATCCCCTCCGAACACTCCTTTGATGTCGAAACCCAGGTGATCGAATTAAACAAATTGGATCCCTCCCGACTTGATCCCCGGCTGTTTAATGGCAACGAAAATACCGATTTTCTCAAACAGAGCAATGCGTTGATCTTGAATATTGATTATCCCTTGGGTCTGGGCGCCTATAACATTCTGATCAAATTGGCTGAACATATCTCTGAGATTTTGGGGGTCTATATCATGGGTAAAGCCGCCACCCTCAATGGGGTCCGCGGCGATGTCATGATCCCCAACGTCGTTCAGGATGAGCATTCTCAAAACACCTATTTGTTCCAAAATGTATTTTCAGCCGCGGATGTGATGCCATATCTGGTGTTTGGCAATGTATTGGATAATCAAAAAGCACTGACCGTTTTGGGAACATTTTTACAGAACGCCAGGCAAATGGATGTAATGTACCGCGAAGGTTATACCGACATAGAAATGGAAGCCGGCCCTTATCTTTCAGCAATTTTTGAAATGTCCCGCCCGAAAAGACACCCGGTAAATGAGATCGTAAATCTGCAAGGTGTTTCCTTTGATATCGGCATTCTCCATTATGCTTCAGACACCCCCTTGAGCAAAGGCAAAAACCTTGGCGCAGGTACCATGTCGTATGAAGGCGTGGATTCCACTTATGCATCCTCTTTGGCGATTCTAAGACGAATTTTCGTTCAGGAACGAAAAAGAATTATAAACAATCAGTAAATTAATCGCTTTTCGTGATTGACAAATGAGTTGATTAATCTTATTGTTATATTTCATTTCATAATATACACAAATTGTTGATTTTTACTTTACTGCGATCATCCTGTTAAGGGGTTGTCTTATGTCCATGAACACAAACGCGAACTCAGACTCAGAATTTTCAAAAATTGAAAATGCCGTTTTAAGAGCCAAGAAAGAATGGGAAGCCACCTTTGATAGAATTCCTGACCTGTTGGTTCTGACCGATGCGGATGGCATTATCCTGCGTTGCAACCGTTCAACCATAGACAAGCTGGACACCACTTATCACAAGATCCTTGGACAACCCATTTCAAGTTTTTTCAAAGATGGAAAAACTCCCTCTATTGAAATTGACGACCAGATCGGTGCTGAAGTGCAGATCATTGGGCTTTCAGATTGGTTCAAATTAACCCGCCACCAAGTGCCACTGGCCGGTAATGACAACAGTCTGCTTTATATTTTTCAGGATATCACCCGACAAAAACATGATGAGAACGAGATCCTGAAACAAAAAGAGTTCTTTGAATCCCTCTTCCAATACAATCCGGTTGCCGTTGTGATTCTTGATTTGGAAGAAAATATCAGTTCCATTAATCCCGCTTTTGAAGTCCTGTTTGGATATGCAGCCGCTGAAGTGATCGGTAAAAAATTGGATCCCCTCGTAGCGCCGGAATCCCTTCAAGAAGCTGCCGATCTGACCCGCACTGTGCTGGATGGCGGTACCGTCAGAGGCTTGGCCAACCGCACGCGCAAAGACGGTACAAAGGTGGATGTCGAATTTGCCGGTGTGCCAGTGATCGTGGAAGGAAAAAAACAGGGCATTCTGGCCATTTATTACAATGTCAGCGAGTTGGTAGAAGCCAAACGCCTCGCCGAACAGGCTGACCGGGCAAAAAGCGAGTTCCTCGCAAACATGAGCCATGAGATCAGAACCCCGATGAACGGTATCATGGGCATGCTTGAATTGTTGCTGGATACCTCCCTCAATTCCGAACAAAGGGATTACGTCTCCACAGCCCGCGATAGTGCAGAAGCATTGTTGGGCATTTTGAACGACGTGCTTGATTTTTCAAAGATCGAAGCCGGCCAGCTTACTATTGATGCCATTGAATATGATCTGCGCTCCACGGTGGAAGGCGTTGCCCATACCCTGGTTTCGCGCGCCGAGAACAAAGGCATCGAATTAGCCTGCCTGATTGACAAGGATGTTCCCTCGCGCGTCTTGGGTGATGCCGGCCGCCTGCGCCAGGTACTGATCAACCTGGTCGGAAACGCCATCAAATTCACCCATGAGGGCGAAGTGGTGATTCGGGTCATGGTGCAGTCCAAAACCGACAAGAACAGCACCCTGCGTTTCTTGGTTTCAGACACCGGCATTGGCATCCCGTTGGATCGCCAAAAAGCCGTCTTTGAACGTTTCGTCCAGGCTGATAGCTCTTCCACCCGTAAGTACGGCGGTACCGGCCTTGGATTGACCATTTCTGCCCAACTCACCAAGATGATGGGCGGCGATATCGGACTTGAAAGTGAACCCGGCAAGGGCAGCACCTTTTGGTTTACGGTTACCGTTGGCAATGTTAAAGAAGGAAGTACGCCTCTCTTGGCGCTGCCGCAGGATTTGATCAACGTACCTGTGCTTATCGTGGACGACAATTTTACCAACCGCACCATCCTTGAAAAAATGATCAAGGGTTTTGGCTGCAACGCTTTTGCCGTCGCAAGCGGTAAAGAAGCCATCAACATTTTGAAATCCTTTAACGAATTGAATAAGCCCTTCCAGTTGGTTCTGTTGGATATGCAGATGCCTGAAATGGACGGCGAAGAGGTGCTTTCGCGGATCAAGAGTGATCCAGCGCTTCACGACACCACCGTGATCATCCTGACCTCCATGGGCCAGCGCGGAGATGCCGCCCGCCTCGAAGCCATGGGGTGCAACGGCTACCTGCTAAAGCCTGTACGCCAAAAAGAGTTGTTTGGGGCTTTGCTAAATATCCTGGGCCGACGCAACCAACCCGAAGACGGGAAGGGTAAATCATCCCTGATCACCCGCCACTCGCTCAAAGAACAACAACGTGGATTGACCCACATCCTGCTGGCAGAAGATAACCCCACCAACCAAAAACTGGCCATCCGATTACTGCAGAAAGCAGGCTATCCGGTGGACGTGGTCTCCACCGGCAAAGAAGCCATTACGGCCGTGCAAAATAAAAAATACAAATTGGTCTTGATGGATGTTCAAATGCCCGAAATGGATGGGTTTGAAGCCACCAGGCGCATTCGCGAACTCTCACCCGAATTTATGAACCTGCCGATCGTGGCGATGACCGCCTATGCCATGTCTGGTGATCGAGAACGCTGCCTTGAGGCTGGCATGAACGATTATCTTTCCAAACCGCTCAACGTGGATGAATTGTTCAAGGTCATCGAACATTACTCTGACGGCGTTGCCCTCGATGGCACAGATGATCAACCACAAAATTCGCTGGATGTCATCCTTCAAAAGTCTTCTGACCTCTTTGACCTTGAAAAAGCGCTGCCCAGATTTGGCGATGATCTGCCAACTTTCTTTGAACTGCTGGGTGAATTCCTGGAGCACATTAAGGTCTCTATCAGCGATATGGAAAAAGCGCTCTTAAACAATGATGCCAAGAAGATCCATTTTCTTGCCCATAGTATCAAAGGAGCTTCAAGTAATTTTGAAGCCAAGACGATCTCCACACCGGCCTTGAAACTTGAAACCCTGACCGCAGACGGAACACTTACGGGCAGCTACCCCTACATTGCTGAGATCAAACGCCAGGTGCCTCTGGTTGAGGCTTTTTACCTGAACAATAAAGATTTATAGCCAAAAAAACAGAGGAAGGTCAAAAAGACTCTCCTCTGTTTTCTGGTTAAGCCTTAAGTCCTGACCCCATTTCTGAACACTTGATCCTATTTTTGTAATAACAAGGTCGTCTTGCGAGTATTCTCTTCGATGGCAATTACCACGTTAAACAGCTCTCCCAAAGAGAAGGTTAATAATCCGCAGACCAACCCTACCAAAAAAATGAGCACACCGGTGATGATCCCAAGCAATAATCCCGTACCCGCAAAATAATCCTTAAAGCCCAGATTTAACAAAGACACATTTGAGTCCGACAAAACCAATGGCAGCACAAGGGCGCAAAACAATCCCACAAACAATTCCAAAACGCCGATGATTTTTAGCAGCAGCCCAATAATCCGTAAACCGCGATATTTCTTTTCCATAAACCCTCCGCACAGAGCCTAAGACTACTTGATAACTGATTAAACCATTCCAGGGGATTTAAAGTCAAATGCCCGGGTGAGGGGGGCACCCGAGCATCTGACAAGACCTATTTTAGCATGAAATCCGAAAATAAATCAATAGTTATTTCAAAGTTTATACAAAAATAGATAGAATGTCATACCTTAAATGGTGCTTTTTATATTACTTCTTAAAATTGCTTGCATGAATATTACAGGCGTCCGTATAATAGTGATAACGATTTCATTTAATGTAAATAAACAAAATTATTTGTACGCTATCAGAGGGCCGATTTAGTCGTGACTGGAGTCTGGAATTGAAGAAAATCGAACCAACAATGATTAATTTGAGCGATCGTAAAAAAACACCACCCTTGGACCTGGAAGAAGATCACCAGGTTTTAGTTGCGGCCATGGCAGATGTTTCCATGGCGCTCAACAACAGTCTGCACCTGGATGAAGTGCTTGATAAGATCCTCGAAAACCTTGCCAAAGTTGTTGCTTATAAAACAGCCAATATCATGCTGATCGAAGGTAACAGCGCCAGAATCGTCAGGTCAAAAGGTTACGAGTTGTTGGGTACAAAAGAAATGATGATGTCAAAGAAATTTGATGTCAACGAGTTGAGCAATTTTGCCCAAATGATTGCGACCAAAAAGCCCATCCTGTCCTACTATCCACATCTCGAACAGGATTGGCATTTGCTGGCTGAATCAGAGTGGATTAAATCTCACATTACCTCGCCCATTATTTCAGATGACCAGGTGATCGGATTCTTGAACTGTGACAGTGATGTTGCCGGCTTTTTCAACAAGATCCAGACTTATGCCATGCAGATCTTCGCCAGCCAGGCCGGGCTTGCCATCCGCAACGCCAGGTTGTTTGACGCCTCCACCCGCCTTGGAAAGAAACTAAGATCCATCAACGATCTCACCCACCAGGTATTGGAAGCGACCACTTTGACCCAGATCTTTAATATGCTGCCCGAAAAACTGATTGACCTTTTGGAAGGCACTAATGTCTATATTTCAAAATGGGATGAGAGCACCCAAACCGTCACCGGGTGGGCTGCCACGGGTGAATTTAAAGAAGATTACGTTTACGGAAAATCAGATCCCGGCGATCGCACCCTCACCAAAGAGATCCTTGAGACGCAGCATTCTGCTCTGGTTGAAAACCTTGATCAATCCCACTTGATGGACAAGAAATTTCATGGTTTGTATCGTGAAAAATCACTTTTTTGCCTCCCCCTGATCGCTGAAGGCATGAAATTTGGCGCCATTATTGTTGGTTATGCCAGCCCCGATCTGGTCACAGAGGATATTCGTTCGCTCGGTGAATACGCCGCCATGCAGATCTCAACTGCCATAAGCAAAATTCACATGCTTGAACAGGAACGCATCCAATCCAGCCAGTTGACCCATGCCAACGCTTTGATCGAATCGTTAAGCCATGTATCAACGGCAATTAAAAGCGGCGTGGACACCAACAATGTCATGTACACCATCGGCATGGAGCTTGAGCTGATCAAGATCCATAGCATGGTGGCTTTAAGGGTTGGAGACTCCGACAACCTGATGCTCACCTATTCTTCTGTGCAAACCAAACTGGTCTCATTTGTAAAGAACTTGAGCAAACATAAAATCAACGAGATCATCACGCCCATTGACTCATTGCCCTTATTCCGAGAGATCGTTGATTCACAACAAGCCGAGTATCTGGAACATCCAGAAGAAGTACTGATCCAAATAACCCCGCCAATTTTCAAACCGGCTATTTCAAAACTTGTTGAAGCCCTGGCTATCACAAAGAACACGAAATGTATTCTGGTACCGCTGGTGATCGAGAAAAAAACAATTGGCATTCTCAGTTTATGGGGTGAAAGCCTGCAAAAAATTGACAGCCAGGCTGCCAGCATCTTCGGCGGGCAGGTCGCCATCGCTATTGAAAATGCCAACCTGCTGCAAGAAGTTCAGCGCCTGGCCATCACGGATGAACTGACCAATGTACTAAATCGCCGCGGATTTGACGAGGTGGCCAATCGCGAATTTGGCGCGGCCAAACGCTATTCCAGACCCCTGTCGTTGATCATGCTTGATATTGACCGCTTTAAGGCCATTAACGACGTATACGGCCATCCCATCGGTGATGAGATCCTGGTGGAAATTGCCGCCCGGGCGCGCACCAAGATCAGAGAAACGGATTACATTTCAAGATACGGCGGCGAAGAGTTTCTGATCCTGTTGACTGAACAAAAACCTGAAAACGCCAAAACGGTTGCGGAGCGTATACGTAAATCTGTGGCGGAACAGCCTTTTAACACGTCAGTAGGTAAAATCACTGTTACAATCAGCGTCGGCGTCACCGGAGCAAATTCCCAAATTTCCTCCATCAGCATGATGATCAAGACCGTGGATAAAGCCCTTTATAAATCTAAAGAGAATGGACGAAATCGTGTGACGATGATAGACAAGATATAATGTGGATAATATGCCTGACAGCCTCATCGATGAAAAAACAAACAATCAATTGGATGACAAAGTAGCTTTCTGGGCTGAGTCTCTACAATCTTCGATACTGGTAATATCTGAAAACGAAGAAGTCTTATACTCAAACGCGACCTGTGCGCGTGATTTTCACATTCTCAAAAACGAATTCGTCATTTTTGAAAAACAAAAAGGCGCCATCAACCGCATCCGAAAACTCAAAGATCCGGTGGCCAAAGATAACTGGATCAAGGTTTCTTCATTGCTTGATCTTGAATATATGGGCGTTAAAGCGCACCTGGTAATTCTTGAAAAATCCACCTCGCTTCCCGTAGAAGAAGAACCCTCAAAAAACACCGACTTTGAACCGTTACTGGGCATCATGCCCGGCGTTGTTTATCGCTGCGAAAATGACGAAAAACGGATCATGCATTTCTTGAGTGAGGGTTGTTACCAGCTTACCGGTTATCCGGTTGAAAGCTTTATCAATAAAAAAGATTTTCCCTACTCCAAACTGATCCATCCTGAAGATTATTGGCGCACCTGGAAGGATATCCAGACCGCCCTCAGTGAAAACAGACCATTCCGCATCAGCTACAGGATCAAACACGCCAGCGGCGAGACCCGCACCGTTCAGGAACAAGGCAAGGGGGTGTTCAACCAATCAGGCAAGGTCATCGCCCTTGAAGGGTGGATCATTGACATTTCTGAACAGCAAAAAGTGGAAGATGCACTGGTCGAGAGCGAAACTCATTATCGCAACCTGGTGGAAATCTCACCCGATGGTGTGGTTCTGGTGGACCCCGAAGGCAGTATCATTTTTTCCAACCAGCAGCTGGCTGTTTTGCTGGGCGTGGAAGGCTCCCACTTCCTGCTTGGAAAGAACGTCCTGGATTTTCTTTCACCGGCCACCAGACAGACTGTCGCAGCTGCTGTGGCAGGTAAGTTTTCAGGTAACAAAATTTACAAGACCAATTATCAGATCCAAAAAATGAATGGCGAGATCATTCCGGCGGAAGCCAATGTCAGAGCCCTTCGTGATAAAGACGGCACCGCGGTCGCCTACATTGGTATCATTCGCGATATCAGTGATCGAGAAGAAACCCTTCAGGCCCTCAAAAACAGCGAGGCGCGCTACCGGGCTATTGTTGAAGACAATCCCGAGATGATCGTACGTTTCAAACCCAACGGGGTCATCACCTTCGTCAACCAGGCCTTTTGTTCCTACCTGCAGTTAACTTCCACTGAGTTGGTTGGAGATAAACTGACCAACGTTCCTTCGGACGAATTTAAGAAGATCGCTGAACGTCAATTTTCTTACATCACCCCGGATATGGCACCCGAGATCAATGAATACTCCGTCATGACCAAACCCACGGATGTCTCCTGGTACCGTTGGAAAACCCAGCCCATCCGCAATGACGAAGGCCATTTCATCGAATATCAATCCGTTGGCGAAGACATTACCGGTGAAAAAAAAGCCGAACAGGCCAACATTCAATCCGAACAGCATTTACGCACCTTGATGGAATCCATCAAGCTGATCGCCATCATCACCGATATCAGAGGCAACATCACCTTTTGCAACAGCCACTTCCTCGAAAAAACTGGTTGGCAAAAAGAAGACGCCATGGGCAAGAACTGGTACGAACATTTTGTACCCACCGAGATTTCCGGTCAATTAATGGAAGAACTAATTGAACAGGCCCAGGAAGGCGAGATCCCACAGCACCATGACAATATGATCCTCACCCGCTCGGGTGAACAACTCATGATCTCATGGAACAACACGCTGCTCAAAGACGAAGCCGGGAACGTCACCGCCATCGCCAGCATCGGTGAAGACATCACCGAAAAATATTACAACGAAAAAGCGCAGGCGATCATCTATAAGATCGCCCAATCCACCATTATTTCCAAAACCCTGGATGATTTATTCCAATCCATCCACGCCGTGCTGCTTGACCTGATGCCAGCCGAGAATTTCTTCATCGCCCTTTACGACGACGCCACGGATACGGTCAGTTTCCCTTATTTTGTGGATCAGTATGATCCGCCGCCTCCGCCGCGCAAGGGCGGCAACGGCTTGACCGAACACATCATCCATACCGGCAAACCCCTGCTGGCCAACCCTGAATCCTTCAACCGCATCGAAAATAGAGGTGATGCCGTCAACATCGGTACCCCTTCCGTGGATTGGATCGGTATTCCCCTGCTCATCGAGAATCACACCATCGGTGTCATGGCCGTCCAATCCTATTCGGATGAGATCCGCTTTAAAAGGCGTGATGAACAAATGCTCACCTTCGTCTCCGCCCAGGTGGCCATTGCCATCGAACGCAAGCGGGCCGAACAAGCTTTGAGCACCAGCACCAAACGCAATGAACTGCTCATCCAGGCCTCCACGGACTGTATCTTCCTCGAATCGCTCTCGGGCGAAATTCTCGAGTGCAACGCCGTGGCCGAAGAGGTCTACGGTTATTCCCGCGAAGAACTACTCACCATGAATGTGGTGGACCTGGCCACCCGCGAATTTACCGCCGACAAGCCCGATTACGTAACCTGGCAGATCGAACAGGGCGGTCACTTCAGCAACATTCCCAACGTCAAAAAAGACGGCGTCATCTTCCCTGTGGAGATCAGCACCAAGATCACCGATATCGAGGGTACCCGCTTTGCAGTCGCTTATGTCAGGGATATAACCGAAAGAAAGAAAACAGAAAACGCCATCCTCGAAAGTGAAGCCAAATTCAAGGCCCTGGCCCAGACGGCCGCCGCCGGTATCTTCATCAACCGGGATGATCAATTCCTGTATGTCAATCCTATGTGGTGCGAGATTACCGGTTTTACCGAACCTGAACTCTTGAACACCAGTCTCTGGAACGTTATCAACCACGGCGACGGCGGCGAGATGCGAAAGAAATATGCCGACCTGCTGCGCACCGAATCAGGCATGATCCGCTTTGAAACCACCTTCAACACCCGCAGCGGTGAACCAAAATGGCTGGATATCACCGCTGGCTTCATTGACTACCAGGGTGAAAAAGCCACCATTGGCACCGCCATTGACATCACTTTTAGAAAACAAAGGGAACACGACCTGGAAGTGGTTGCCAAGATCAGCGAATCGCTGCGCACCGACCTGACCCGTGAACAGGTGCGCACCACCATCCTGGCGGAACTCATGAACGCTTTGACCATTGATGGCGCCATCATCTCGACCATGGAAGAACGTGAAGACCTGCCCAACCTTTTGCGCGCCATCGGCTGCTGGCAGAGCGTTGATAACAGCAAACTGAAAGCCAACGAAGGCCTGAGCGGATATATCGTCAGCACATGCAAACCTTACGTCAACTTCAATGCCGCCCGTGACGCCTATTTTGCCTTCCCGGATCTGATCACCAACCTGGTCACCCTGGCCGGGGTTCCCCTCGTCACCAAGGGCGAGACCATTGGCTCCATCATCATCGGCGCGAACCGCTTGTTGAGTGAAAACGAGCTCCAATTACTGAAAACTATTGGCGAACTGGTAGCCAGCGCCATCCACCGCTCTGATCTGTATGAGCAAACCAGCGTCCAGGCTACCGAACTCAAACGCGCCTACGACGCCACCCTCGAAGGCTGGGCGCATGCGCTTGAGCTGCGCGATAAAGAAACCCAGGGCCATTCCCTGCGCATCGCCAACATGACCCTTGATCTGGCCAAACGCATGGGCGTTGAAGAACAAAACCTCGACAACATCCGCCGCGGCGCGCTGCTGCACGACATTGGCAAAATGGGCGTGCCAGACACCATCCTGCTTAAACCCGGCCGCCTGACCGAGGACGAATGGTCCATCATGCAGAAACACCCCACCTACGCCTACGAGATGCTCTCCGAGCTGCCCTATTTCAAAGACGTGCTGGATATCCCCTACTGCCATCACGAATGGTGGGACGGCACCGGCTACCCGCGCGGATTGAAAGGCGACAAGATACCCCTCTCTGCCCGCATCTTTGCCATCGTGGATGCCTGGGACGCCCTCGTCTCTGACCGCCCCTACCGCAAAGCCTGGAACAAGGAAAACGCCCTCAAACACCTCGTGGACCAGGCCGGCACCCATTTCGATGAAGAAGTGGTCAAGTGCTTCGTCCAGATGATGGAAGATAACAAAGAATAAAAGCGTGGTTTCGGTGGGCTGAACCCACCATTATTACCCGTAGAGTGGTACATCCGCCTGCCCCAGGTTTATCGGGGCGATGCACCAGATACATGGGGGTGTTGCACCAGGCTCATCGGTGCAAAGCACCCTTCCTGGCAGAATCACTTTGTTACCATAAATTGCTGCATATTGTACGGGCGACCTGCAGGTCGCCCGTGTTAAAAGAAACTGGTAGGGTGGGTTCGGCACAGACTTTACCCCCCGAGGAATGCCTCGTAAGGTGCATTCGCCCGCCCCAGGTTTATCGGGGCGATACACCAAGATCATCGGGGTAAAGCACCCTTCCTGGCAGAATAGGTTAACTACCAAAAATGTGCTGCAACTTGTACGGGCGACCTGCAGGTCGCCCGTGTAAAAAGAAACTGGTGGGGTGGATTCGGGTTCGCGGTCTTTACCCCCCGAGGAATGCCTCGTAAGGTGCATCCGCCTGCCCCAGGTTTATCGGGGCGAGCACCATTATGCTTGCAAAGAGCCCAGCGAAAGCGTAAGTTTCTGGTAGGGTGGGTTCGGCGCGGACTTCGCGCCCCCGAGGATGCGTCTATGCATCCGAGTAGGGTTAGTGAACCCACCATCACATCCTCCTCGTCGAAGACTCGAATTATTATCCCCCGCAGGGAGACTTCGAACCTAGCGAGATAACATTCAAGTCTTATGTGAGGTTATTTTTACTTCATTTACAATATACGACAAAAATATATAGCCTTAATTAAATATCAGAAGCGTAGGGTGGGTTGGGTTTGTCAACACAACCTATCTATTCATTTCCAATTAGAGTGTAAATCACAATATTAAGGATTGATCCATTTTCCTTCAGAAAAATCATAACCAATATAGGTTGCGGGTAAAAAAGTCCCTATATTAGGAATTTCAAAAGTTGAAAAACTTCCATTGAAAGAAGGATAAACTGTTTCCCAAAAGGAATAATTGGGGAAGTTGGAAAAATTATTTCGTGCATCGAAATGTTCTGAAACAAACTCAAGACGGACAAGGGGGAAATCTCCAACACTCCTTGTTCTAATGTCATTAAATATTGCTTTCGTCCAGGTTGTGGTTGAAGGGGGATCGTTTGCATTAGAAATATTGTCGCCAATTGTAAAATAGCAAAAGTAGTTTTTGCTAATGGTTGGATGTGGGTTGCACAAATTTAGGATTACAAAGGCTGTTTGTAATAAACCATTTTTTATATAGTAAACCTTTGACCACCCATAGATTATTGAATTTTTATATTTAATTCCTCCCCATTTGTCTGTTGGGTAATATGTGCTATTTTCATCCAAAACGACATAAATAGATGGGCTATCCAAGGGTTGTTTGTCATAACCCAGACTAATGAACTCATTCATAAACTCTGGAATGACAATTGGAGTGGCTGTTGGGGTTGCAGTGGCTGTTGGAATCAGGGTTTCTGTGACCGTCGACGTTGGATTAGGAGTGTTTGTTGGTAATGATTTAGTTTTAATTATGGAGGAGCAGGAAGTAAGAAATAATATACTAATAAAGAATAATGCAATTTTTTTTCTCATTGTTTTTTCCTAATTAGAAAAATTTGATTCATAATTTGAATTTGTGATAATTGGCGTTATCGAAACCTAAAGACTGTTTATTGCCTTTATTTGGGCAATGATTTTCTTTAGGTCTGTTTCGTTTAATTGCCTGGCATTTTGTACCAATTCTTATTCAAGAATTGATAAATAGTTTTCATTTTCATTTTAATTATATACCTGGATTGATTTCCCTTCTTGACAAAATAGAATTTTAGTTCTATTAATTAACCCTCTATCGGTATTGCTCTTTTCCAACTGAATATCCATGACCGCTTCTCAATTTCCATCCCGATTTTTGATTCGTTCCACCTGTGCCCGAGCGAAGCGAAGGGTATTCGTTCCCGCATATTTTTTTCTGGAACAATTCGAATACTGTCTTTCATACCAACCGATTTGTTATATTTGTTTTCGATTCTTTCTTGAAACAAAAACGAATCCTTCATGGCAAAAATGGGCGTATTTTGTGATTGAAATCCGCAGATGAAACATGGTTTTTCGATTCATGCACAAAAACAAATGCAAAACAAATCCATGATTTTTTGCCGAGTCGTTTTCGTCGTTTTCTTTTTAAGACGAATACGAATAAAAAATAATTGTCACACTTGCACTCCCTGGCACTTGCTGCCTGGGCAAGTCTCGTAGGGTGCATCCGCGATGCACCAGTAATTGGCGTAGGGTGCATCCCGACCAACGGGATGCACCATTCAGTATGCGAAGCAACTTGAATTAGTCTGAACGGGGAACGCCGAACCTAATAATGAACCCCTTGCCCCCGAGCTGTTTTTTCGAAGAGGGTCGTCGACTCCCTTCAGAAAACCACCTCTGGGGCGACTCGGAACAGTGTTAGGCTCCTCTTGCCCCTTCGCAAAGAACGCTCTGGGGCGACTCGGAGCAGGGTGATATTGTAAAAAAAGATCGCCCATAAGGGCGATCTTTTTTACAGGCTCCTCGTCGAAGACTCGAACTTCGAACCTAGCGGTTAACAGCCGCCCGCTCTGCCGATTGAGCTAACGAGGAACGTGAGGACTATTATAATTCAAGCTCAGATACTGTCAAGCGGAAATTTTTAACCCGCGTTCATCGCTTTTATGAACACCCGCCGGCGTTTGTGCTGGCGCTTCTCGAAGTACTTCCACTGGGTCTGCACCAACGAGTTAGTCTCCAGCTCAGGGTTGGATTCCACCTTGGTGATGCCCCTGGCCTGGAAGGTCCTGAGTATGTGGTCCATCATGATGGCGTTCACACCCTTACCCTTGTATTCTTCCTTCACGCCGATCAGGTACAGGTCCGCCCGGTCATTCTTTTTCATCGCCTTCAACAGATGGATGAACCCGAACGGGAAGAGCTCCCCGCCGGATTTCTGCAAGGCGCGCGAGAAGGAGGGCATGGTGATGCCAAAGCCCACCAGTTCATCCTTGTCGTTGATCACGAAAGGCGCAAATTCCGGCACAATCATGCCGAAGTACTGCTTGATGGCCAGAGCCACCTGGCGCTCGGTCAGCGGCACAACGCCGTATAAGTGCTTGTAGGCCTCGTTGAAAACCTCGAACATCTGCGGCGCGTACTTGAGAATGTCCTTCTTCTTTTTGACCTTCAAAATGTGCAGGTTGCTGCGCTGCTTGGCGGCTTCCGCCACCTTTGTGATCGCCTCTACCGGCTCCTTGGGGACCGTGATCTCGTACTCCACCCAGTCAATGGCCTTGACGTAGCCCAGCCGCTCGAGATGCTCGCGGTAGTAGGGATGGTTGTAAAAACCCACCATGGTGCCCAACTGGTCAAAACCCTCCACCAGCATCGCCTCGCGGTCCATGTCGGTGAATCCCAACGGTCCGTGGATGGCTTCAACATTAAAAGTCTTGACCCAGGCTTCCACTGTATCGAGCAACGCCTTTGAGACATCCGGGTCGTCAATGAAATCAATCCAGTTGAAGCGGCCGTAATTGACGCCCCAATGCTCCTTGTAGAGCTTGTTGACGATCCCCGCCACGCGCCCGACCAGTTTACCGTCTTGATACGCCAGCCAGTACTTGGCCTCGCAGTGGTCAAAAGCCGGGTTTCTGTCCCATCGCAGGGTTTCGTAATCGTCCATGAAAAGCGTGGGCACCCAATAGGGGTTGCCCTTGTAAAGCTGTTTGGGATAGCGGATGAACGTGCGTAGTTCTTTGAGGGTCGTGACTTCCTTGATCACAGGCTGCATGGCAAAATGCCTTTCAATGCAAAACGAAGATAATTGCGTGTTATTTTCAAACACTCAGATGGAACAAGAGTTGCGGATGGCAAGTTTTTTTGCGGATTAATATTCAAAAAGGGTGCGGTCCACTTCCCTGGCCCAGGCATTGATGCCACCGGTCAGGTTTTGCACCTTTGGGAATCCGGCCTCAGTGAGCAGATGGACGGCCCGCCTTGAACGGGTGCCATTGCGGCAGAAGACCACGAGCGGACATGAGCGGTCCAGTTCGCCCATGCGCTCCGCCAGCTGTTCGGCAGGGATATGCAATGCGCCCGGTAGCCTGGAGACCTGCAGTTCGACCTCTGAACGCACATCCAACAGCAGGGGGGGCTGTGAACCCTCCAGGGCCAGCTTCAGCTCACGCGGTGAGATCATCTGGTCTGTTGTAAGCGGTTCGCCCAGCTCCGCGGCGCAAAAGGCCGGGTAATCAATCAGGGCATGGATCTGCGGAGTCGTTCCGCACAGCGGGCAACTCGCGTTCTTCTTCAGATTGATGGTTCTAAAGCTCATGAACAATGTATCCACCATCAACAGTTTGTTGACCAGCACATCGCCGATGCCAAGGATGTGCTTAAGTGCCTCCACGGCCTGCAGGGTGCCGATGATGCCGGGGGTGATGCTAAAAACGCCTGCCTCGCCGCAGGCCGGCGCCGCGCCTTCTGGCGGCGGTTCGGGGAAGAGGCAACGGTAACAGGCGCCTTGTGTGGCGTCAAAGACGCTCACCTGGCCTTCAAAACGATAGATGGCGCCGTAAACCTCCGGGCGGCGGGTCAACACGCACAGGTCGTTGATCAGGTAGCGCGTGGCAAAATTGTCGGAGCAATCGAGCAGCAGGTCATAGCCGCTTGCGATGCGTTCCGCAGTTTTCTCATCGAACGATTCAAGGTAGGCTTCCACCTGGATGAAGGGATTCACGTCCAACATGCGTTCCCGCGCAGATTCCACCTTGGGGCGGCCGATCTGACTGCTGCCGTGCAGCACCTGGCGCTGCAGGTTGGAGCTATCCACCACGTCATCATCCACAATGCCGATACGCCCCACCCCGGCTGCGGCCAAAAACAGCGCCGCCGGTGAACCGAGTCCGCCTGCCCCCACGATCAGCACGGAAGCCGCC
This sequence comes from Chloroflexota bacterium, assembly GCA_021825925.1. GTDB lineage: Bacteria > Chloroflexota > Anaerolineae > Anaerolineales > Anaerolineaceae > UBA6107. Next base: position 330,441 of record JAKAFP010000003.1, on the reverse strand, counting down.
TTCAGCTTGGCCTGACCGTCCAGGCCGATCTCGGGTACCATCAGGTGGCGCGAATAACGATACAGCTCATCCTGAGAGAAATTTGACTTTGTCATATCAAGCATTATAGCAAGCCTGTAAAAGATGTACAGTCACCAATTATTCAGGCATCCTTTTTGCACCTATAATTAAGAGGAAAACTGCCGTGCCTTTTCATTAGCAATTACAAGTAACTAGAGCCTCACCCCCTGCCCCTCTCCATCCGCGGGATGGAGAGGGGTTGGGGAGAGGCCAAAGTTATTAAATATAGATTTATCGAGTAAACGATTTAGTTAACCTAATTGCTCTTCTCATAACGGGTTGCGGAACCAGAAAGAATAAATGTTTACCAACAAGAAACGAACATATCTTCTGCTAATAATAATCATCCTGCTGGCCATCGGACTAAGATTTGGCGCCATGGTTAACCGCAGCTTCTGGTACGATGAGGCTTTCTCGATCCTGATCTCTGAAAAGGGTCCGCAGGCCATCCTCGCCGGCACCCTGACCATGGATGAACCCTCGGTCACCGCTGATATTCATCCCCCGACCTACTACTTTTTGCTGGATGGCTGGATGCGCCTTTTTGGCCGCTCCATCCTGGCCGCCAGAATCCTCTCGCTGCTGTTGGGGATCGGCATCCTGATCAACATTTTTCTGCTGACTCGTGAACTGCTCGGAGACCCCACTGCGCTGCTGGCAAGCCTGCTGGTGGCCATCTTCCCCTTCCAGATCCAGTTTGCCACAGAGATCCGCATGTATGCGCTGCTGACCTTCTTTCTCACCCTGGCGACTTATGCCTTCATCAAGGCGTTGCGCGCCCACAAGTGGCCGTGGTGGGTGCTGTTTGCTCTCTCTGCGGCACTGGCGCAATACACACAAAACCTGGCTGCCTTTTATCTCATTCCACTGGCGCTGACCAGCCTGTTTACGCATAATGGCAAGCACATCCGGAATACGCTTTTCGCGGGTCTGGGCGCGGTAGTCTTGTACTTTCCCTGGTTGATCCACTTGCCAGCCCAGTTCGCCAAAATTCAACATCATTATTGGGTCGAACGCCCTACCCTGTCAGCCCTGGTCAACTTGCTGCTGCGCTACACCACCAACCTGCCGCTGCCCGATAAATCGCTCTTATGGGCGCTGCTGATCGCTTTTGTGTGCATCACTCTGGCGGCGATTCAAACAGTGAAAGCAGTTATTCAAAAGCAGCCTGATTACAAGATCGGATTGTGGCTGCTCTGGCTGGCATTCGCGCCGCCGCTTTTGCTGTGGTTCGTTTCACAGTGGACCCCTGTTTATGTGGACCGCGCCCTGCTGGCTTCTGGAGCCTTGTTCTGTGTTTGGCTTGCCTGGGTGCTTCTGAAAACCTCCATGCCAAAAGCAATTCAATGGTCTATGGCAGTTATTCTGGTGGTTGGTGTTGGTCTTGGGCTGAGTCAACTGGCCACCAACAATGGCTACAGGTTTGATCCCCTCAAAAAAGTGGAAACAGTGTTGATGGCTGAAATACAGCCGGGAGACCTGGTGGTACATTCGAACAAACTGACCTACCTGCCGCTCTTCTATTATGACCCTACCATGCCCATGAACTTTGTCGGAGATGAACCCGGCGGTTCCACCGATACACTCTCAAAAGCCACACGCAAGATCCTGGGCGTCAACGATGCACCGGATATCGAGTCCGCAGTGAGCGGCGCCCAAAGGATCTGGTTCGTCATCTACCAGGAATCCGTGAGTGAATATATTCAGGCCGGATACGAGACACACGCCCACCTCAAGTATTTAAACGAGCATTACAACCTGATTTCGCAATCCAGTTATGGAAATGTTCTGCTTTATCTTTACGAGCAAAAACCGTGATGAAAAAACGCCTGCTTGAATTATTGGTCCTTGTGCTGATCTCGACCGCCATAATGGCAGCCTCATCCCTGCCAAACTGGATGGGGCGTTCGCTGCAAAACGATCAGGTCTCGTTCCGCGGGCAGTATTTTGACAACCAGGATTACGCCGTGGATATCGCCATGATGCAGGCCGGCATGCAGGGCGAGTGGCGTTATCAGATGCGCTTCACCACCGAGAAGCACAACGCCGTTTCCATCCGCCTGTTTTACCTGGCCATGGGGCATGTCAGCAGGGTGCTCGGGCTTGATCCCGAAACCGCCTACGGCTTTTTCCGTTGGATCTTTGGTTTCCTGGCCCTCTTTGCCATCTACGGCGTGTGCCGCCATTATTTCAAGAAAAAATTACTACTGTGGGCGGCTTTCTTTTTGATCGTCTTTGGGTCAGGCCTGGGGTGGCTGCAGCTGCTGGCAGTCTGGAAGTTCGGTCCGATTACCCCCATTGATTTCTGGCTGATAGATGCCTATGTCTTTTTCAGCCTTTCGCTTTTTCCACATTTTTCATGCACCATTGCCTTGATGGCGCTGGGGCTGCTTGGCTTTCTGAAATATATTGAGTTACAGAAGTGGCAATATCTCTTGCTTGTGAGTGTGGTGGCCGTGTTGACACAGGGGGTCAACCCGATCGCCTTTGTAGTGGTGGATGCAGCCATTTTCTTTGCATCACTGACGGCCTTTTTGAAGGACCGCGCGCGCTTGAAATCCATGGCGTTGGCCGTGGGGCTGGCTGCGCTCGTTCAGATCCCGCTGCTGGTTTATAACCTCCTCATCCTCAGCCACGATCCGATCTGGAGCCAGTACACGGCACAAAACATCACCCTTTCGCCTTCGCCGCTGCATTACCTGATGGGCTTTGGCCTCTTCTGGCCCATGGTGCTGATCGGCGCAGTGGCTGCCATCAAAGAACGAAGGCCCGACGCCATCGCCCTGGTCGGATGGCTCGTGAGCGCCTTCATCCTGGCTTACCTGCCGACCCTGATCCAGCGCCGTTTTTTGCTGGCGGTCACCCAGCCCCTGGGCATCCTCGCCATCCACGGTCTTGAAAAACTCATGGAGTGGATGAGTGATAAAGTGCAGCGCAGAAAACCAGCCGTGGTCATGTCGGTCGTTATGCTGGTTTCGATTTCATCCATCTATTTGGTTTACGGCAATATTCAGGTGTTGAAAACTCTGCCCGATTCCGCCTTCTACCCGGCGAGCCTTGACCCGGCCTTTAAATGGTTATCAGATAACGCCGCACCTGCTGACTTCGTGCTGGCGGCTGAGAACACCAGTCAGCTGGTCGCCCAAAAAAGCGGCCTGCATGTTTATGCCGGTCACGAGATGGAGACCATCCATTACACAGAAAAGATGAAGCAGGTGGCCGATTGGTACCAGGCCAACCTGCCTGAAGCGGAACTGGCCGCCAGTGGGGTGAAGTGGGTGATCTACGGTCCTTATGAGAAACGCCTGGCACCCGATTTCAGGCCAGGCGATCATCTTGAAACGGTGTTCACTGACTCAGAAGTGACTCTTTATCAAGTGAAGTAACATTAATTATTCTGTCGGCCACCAGAATCCGCTCTTCTTGAGCCTTTCCTGAAATTCCAGCACCTTGCCGGTGGCGATCTTTTCGCTGACGGGTTCCTCTGACCACTTGGTGTAAAACCAATCCAGGTAATGTTGAAAACCCATTTTCTCCCAGTTATCCACCAGCCCGATGTGCTTGTCATGGTCGTCATATTCGGCCACCATTTTGTCCAGCATCTCGGGCGTGGGATGGTCATAAACCCCTTCATGGAAAATGAATTCCGCTCCCAGACGACCCTTCTGGTAGGCCGGTTCCTCGGAGGGGTATCCGAGCACCACCGTGATCAGCGGAAAGCACGAGGTCTCGGGGAGGTTCAGGCTTTTGTACACCACATCCAGCGTGTTGCGGTGCAAGCCGTTGGTGATGAGCGAATCAATCCCCAGCGACTTTGCGGCAATCACCGCGGTTTGAGCCGCGAGCATGGTATCCATGCTGCCAGTGATAAAGCCAATGATATCGTCATTATCAAAAGCATGCTTGAGGTGCCTGGCTCCGGCAGCCAGACGGGTGAAATCCACACAAAAGATCAGTGCGCGGCTGCCCTGGTATCCAAAGAGTTCCTGCATCTGCCTGCGGTCACTTAAGACAATGATCGAGTAGCTTTGCCTGGCCGAAGCGTTCGAAGTATGCAAAATCGCTTCACAGATCAGGTCAAGATTGATCTGGCTGATGTCTTCCGCAGAAAAATTGCCATGGATCGTGCGCAATGCATGGATGGTTTTTAAAGTATCGTTCATTTCTCCCTCCGTTTGTAAAGACAGTTTTTGAATCTGCACTTATACTGCCTCAGTTACTTAATCATAATTATATGAATAATAATTAAGTTAAAGGGGAAAAACGACCTATTATTTTATAAACTACTGATTAATTGACACATCCTTGAATGATCTTGGCGGCGGTTTCTACCCCATTTTCGGCACGAATTTTCTCGCCGATTTCTGCGGCCTTTTGTTTTACTTCCGGAGACAACGCACTTTGAATGGCGTTTGATAGATTATCAATTGACAGTTTTTTTCGCGGGATCGGGTTTGGGCCAACCCCTAATTCATAAACACGCCTTCCCCATGCAAATTGATCGTTGCTAAAGGGGATGATCACGCTTGGAACGCCAGCCCGCAGTCCAGCTGCGGTGGTTCCAGCTCCGCCGTGATGAACAACCGCCGCCATCCGTGGAAAAAGCCAGGCGTGCGGCGCAGCGTCTATAAAGAAAATATCATCCGAATCAACATCAGATTTTGAAATACCACTCCAACCGGTCGCAAGAATAGCACGCTGCCCGGTTTTAAGGATTGCTTCCATCACCAACTTGGAGGTTTGCTCGGCAGCGTCCTTGTTTCCAAGACTACCAAAACCGACATAAACAGGGGCTTTCCCGGAGTTTAAGAAAGTGGCAAGCTCAATTGAAGGCTGCCAGGTCTCCTCTTCTAAAACCCAATAACCCGTGTGGGTTACATTTTTTGGATAATCATCCGGCTGGGCAAACACATGGTTGCTGCATGAAACGATGGTTGGATAACGTTTTGAAGTTTGTTTTGAAAAAGGGCTGGAAAAATTCCTTGGGGTAGTGCCAAATTCTCTTTTCAAAAGATTCTTTACTGGAGAAGCTGCTGCCATCCACATGATTTGTTCAAAGATCTTATGAGAGGTCAAGTTAAAACCTTGTCCGAGTCTTGGAAGGTCATAGAATATCAATGAGGGGAACGCTTTTGTGGGGGTCATCGGGAAAGGCGATGCCATCACACTGGGAATACCAAATTCCTGTGCTGCAAAATAACCCACCGCACAGCCTGGATGATAGATGATCAGATCCGCACCTTTACAAGCCTCAAAAAGATCTTTTTGCACCTCTTGAGCCAGATCCCTCAATTTATTAAAACTCAACAATAACTTGAGCGGATTGTCTGCCTGCATGGCTTGCTGTCCGACAGCACCTGCAGCCACCTCCCTGACATCTCCCTGGATCGGGTGAAACTCGAACCCGTGACTTTTTATCAAACCTTCAAAATTCTTAAAGGTGGCAAAACGGACGCGGTCCCCGTTTTTGATGAGTTCTTTGCCAAGCGCAATATAAGGGATGGTGTCTCCGGTTGATCCGGCGGCTAAAATGGTGATCAGCATTCAAATACTCCTAAAAGTTGGTTTTATTACAGATCAAACTTATTGATAATTTTCATTAATGAGTTACGAAATTGCACGGCTTCTTGCTCGTCAAGTGCCGAGTTGATTAATTCACTAAATTTTTGCAGTGTGTTCCGTTTGGCTTGTGCCAGTTGTTCTCCCAATTCAGACAACGACACATGGATTTCGCGCTTATCCTGGTCGGATTGAGTCTTAACCAAGTAACCCATTTCTACCAATTTGTTAACGCCATTCGTCACAGATGCTTTTGAAAACTTGATTTCTTCAGCAATTTCAGTGATTGTCGGTTTTTCCAACACACTGACGGCATCAAGATACTGCAATTGACTGACTGTCAATTTTGAAAAACCGGTCGTATTGCCCAATTCCAATTGCTGTTTTTTAAGCAGCATCTCGAGGGTATTGATAAATTGCAGCAATATGTCTTCCATAGTCACCTTTTTAATTAGTTAGTCTAACTAATTATATATCAACTCTCTCTATTGTCAACAAAAACAGCTAAAAAACAAAAAGCGTTTTTCGCTTTTCTCTTGATACAATACTCCCCATGAATCGCTTCCTGGGAATTTTCCTCATCGTTGTCTCGGCTGCCTCATTTGGCACCCTGGCCATCATCGGACGGTATGCCTATGCAGACGGTCTGGATGTGACCACCATGTTGTTCCTGCGCTTCACGATCGCAGCCATCCTTATGTTTGCATGGCTGGCGATCCGCAAAGAGCCGCTGCCCCGCGGACGCACCCTGCTGCAACTGGCGGGCATGGGTGGTTTGGGGTATGTGGGCCAGTCTTTCTGCTTCATGAGCGCCATTAGTTATGCCTCCATCGGGCTGGTGGCTTTGCTGCTTTATCTGTATCCGGTCTTTGTGACTATCCTGACCGTGATCTTTCAGAAGGTCAAACTGACCTCGCGTACTGTGATTGCCTTGGTTCTGGCCACCATCGGCGCAGCCCTGACTGCCAATCCGCAGGGCGGACAGCTCCCCGGCATCCTGTTGGCCATTTCTGCTGCAATGATCTATGCTGTTTACATTCTCGTTGGCACGGGCGTAATGCAGAAAGTTTCAGCTATCCAATCCTCGGCGGTGATCTTTGCCTCTGCTGCACTGGTGTTCGGCTTCCTGACCGCTATTCGCGGACCGCACTGGCCAACCACCCAAAATGGCTGGCTGGCGATCAGCGGTATAGCCGTGATTGCCACGCTGCTGCCGGTGGCCACCTTCCTCGGCGGATTGAAGATCGTAGGCGCTACGGATGCCTCCCTGCTTTCCACGCTGGAACCTGTGGTAACAGTGATTCTGGCTGCCATGCTTCTGGGCGAAAAAGTACAGCCGCTAATGATCGCCGGAGGAGTGCTCATCCTCGCTGCGGTGCTGTTGATCGTAAGGCAACCCAAAAAGAACCAGGCAGCTGAACCGGCACAAATCCAAAGTGCTTAACCAATTGGCAAATCAACGTTTTCTTTTTATGCTACAATCCTTCAATATTTAAGATTGAGGCAAAACAAATGACATCCCAACAGCGCATTGTGATCAAAATCGGCACATCCACCCTCACTGCGGGCAGCAAAAAACTGAACCCTGCCCAGATGGTGGATCTGGCCCGCCAGTGTGCTGCCTTGCACGCCCAAAAATACCAGGTGGTACTGGTTTCCTCCGGCGCCATGGCCGCCGGGCGAGAAGAATTGGGTTATCCAACCCTGCCCAAGGGGGTACCCGCCAAACAGATGCTCGCTGCCGTTGGACAACCCCGTTTGATGGCCATGTACGAGCAATTTTTCGGCATCTACAAGATGCACGTGGCTCAGGTGCTGCTCACCCGCGCTGACCTGGCAGACCGCCATGGTTTTCTCAACGCACGCGCCACGCTCGAAGCACTGCTGGACCAGGGCATCATCCCGATCGTGAACGAAAACGACACCATCGCCACGGAAGAGATCCGCATCGGCGATAACGATAATCTCTCTGCGCAGGTGGCCAATCTGATCGAAGCGGACCTGTTGATCTTGCTTACCGATCAGGATGGACTGTATACCGCCGATCCACGCTCGAATAAGAACGCCAAATTGATCACAGAAGTTGGCCCCGAGCCCTTTTCAAAAGAACTTTGGCAGTCTGCCGGCGGTAGTGAAAGCGGATTGGGCATCGGCGGCATGATGACAAAGCTTCAAGCTGCCGATCTGGCACGCCATGGTGGCACCGCAGTGATCATTGCGCGTGGCTCCATCGAAAACATATTGCAGCGTCTGATAGGTGGAGAAATATCTGGCACCAGGCTGCTGCCGGTGGTCAACAAACTCGAGGGACGCAAACGGCGCATCCTCTCAGGCAGCCATACCAAGTGCGAGATCGTGATTGATGCCGGCGCAGTACAGGCGCTTTCGCGCGGCGGTTCACTCTTACCGGCCGGAGTGACCCAGATCAACGGAAATTTTGAACGCGGCGACGCGGTCAAGGTAGTTAATGCTGATAAGAAGCCGGTGGCGGTGGGTTTGACCAACTACGGCACGGCTGATCTGCAATATATTTGCGGCAAACAATCCACTGAGATTGAATCCGCCTTGGGGTTCACTTTTGGCGATGAGGTTATTCATCGCGACCACATGGTGCTCTTATGACAGTTCAAATATCCACTTCCATGCAGGCACTTGGGCGGCAAGCCAAAGCCGCCTCGCGTATTCTGGCCCATGTGAGCACTCAAAAAAAGAACACCGCACTTGAAAAGATTGCCCACCAGATCGAAAAAGAAACCCCCATTATCCTGGCCGCGAATGCCGCGGACCATGCCGAAGCGCGTGAAGCTGGTCTCAGCGAGGCCATGCTTGACAGGTTGCTGCTCAATGAAAAACGCACGCAGACGATCGTATCCGACCTTCGCAGCGTGATCAGTCTACCTGACCCGGTGGGGGAGCATTTCGATGAACAGCTCATGCCCAATGGGCTGAAAATGCACAAACAACGCGTACCCATGGGGGTGCTGGGGGTCATTTACGAATCCCGCCCCAATGTGACTGTGGATGTGGCCGGGTTGGCCTTAAAATCTGGTAACTGCGTGATCATGCGCGGAGGCAAAGAAACCCTGCGTTCCAACATCGCCTTTATCAATGCGATCCAACGCGGCCTGCAGGGATCAGAGATTCCCGCCGAGGCCATCCAGCTCGTTGCGGATACCGACCGCGGTTTGGTACTGGAACTGCTTCAAATGGACGAGTACGTGGATATGATCATCCCGCGTGGTGGGGCGGGATTACACGACTTCTGCCGCCAAAACAGCCGTATTCCGGTTATCACCGGCGGCATCGGCATCTGCCACTTGTTTGTGGATGAAAGCGCCGATCTGGATAAATCCATCGAAGTCATTCGAAACGCCAAGATCCAGCGTCCATCCGTGTGCAACGCACTGGATACCGCGCTGGTACACCGCAGCGTGGCCGCGGATCTGCTGCCCCGCCTGGTCAAACGACTGAGTGCAGACGGCGTCACCTTCCGTGCGGATGTTGCGGCTTTCGGGCTACTCAATGGCAAAGATAGCGTCAAACCCGCCGGACCGCAAGATTTTGACACCGAGTGGCTATCATTGGTGCTTGGGTTAAAAGTTGTAAATGATCTGGATGAAGCCATCGCACATATTACACAGCATTCCACCGCCCATTCGGATGGTATTTTGACCAACGATCAGGCCAATGCCACCCGCTTTTTAGAGATGGTGGATTCCGCGGCAGTTTATGTGAATGCCTCAACCCGCTTTACCGACGGTTCCCAGATGGGCTTGGGCGCAGAGATCGCCATTTCGACTCAACGCATGCACGCCCGCGGCCCGATGGGGCTGCGTGAACTGACCACCTTCAAATGGGTGGTGCAGGGCGATTATCACGTCAGACCTTAATACTATTCCAAATCGGATGGATGGATGCGGCGAGCCTGTTTGGTTTCGCCGTGTTTTTTCTTGGCGTCCACACGTTCCGCCTTGGCGCTTAGGCTGGGTCGGGTGGCGCGCCTGGCCTTGGGTTCGATCGCGGCTTTTTGGATCAAGTCGGTCAAACGCAGCAAGGCGTCTGCCCGGTTCTGCTCTTGGGTACGGTAGCGTTTGGCTTCCAGCACCAGCACGCCATCATCTGTCATGCGGCTGCCGGCCAGTTTGACCAGACGAGCTTTTACCGATTCGGGTAATGATTCCGATTGGCGCACATCAAAACGGAGTTGGCAGGCGGTCGCCACTTTATTCACATTTTGTCCGCCTGGGCCGGCTGAACGGATATAATCAAAATGTAATTCTTCATCTTCGAGGTTAAGGTTTTGGTTGATCTCAAGCATGAGACAAGTATAGCTGATATGAATCATGTTTTGTCTTGTAATAACCCTATAATTAACCAGGCTAAATGGACCCAAAAAGGAGACACCCATGAAAGTATTATTTATCGGCGGCACTGGCATCATCAGCACAGCCTGCGCGGAACGGGCAATCAAAAAAGGGCTTGACCTGACCCTGCTCAACCGTGGAAAATCCGTGAGACCCACGGCTCAAGGAGCAAAGGTCATTACCACGGATATCCACGACCCGGCTTCTTTGCGTTCAGCGTTGGCAGGCAAAGATTTTGATGTGGTGGTGGATTGGATCGCCTATACCCCACAGGATGTTCAAAAAGACATTGACCTTTTCAATGGCAAGACAGGACAGTTTGTTTTTATCAGTTCTGCATCGGCTTATCAAACACCTGCCTCCAACCTTCCTATTCGCGAATCCACCCCGCTCGAGAATCCGTTTTGGGAGTATTCGCGTAATAAGATCGCCTGTGAAGAACTATTGGTGGCGGAATACCGCAAGAGCAAATTCCCCTTTACCATTGTGCGCCCATCACACACTTATGACCGCTCCAGTGTACCGATCGAGGGCGGCTACGGCGTCATAGACCGCATGCTCAGGGGCAAACCAGTCCTCGTCCACGGTGATGGCACCTCAATCTGGACGTTAACGCACAACACTGATTTTGCCAAAGGGTTTGTGGGGCTGCTGGGTAATTCGCACGCCAGGGGTGAGATCTTCCACATCACCTCGGATGAATGGCTCACCTGGAACCAGATCCATTTGCTGTTGGGTGAAGCAGCCGGGGTGACTCCCCAGCTGGTGCACGTGCCCTCTGAACTGATCGCAGCTTACGACGAGAGAATAGGCACCAGCCTGTTAGGCGATAAGGCTCACAGTGCCATTTTTGACAACAGCAAGATCAAACAGGTGGTCCCCGAGTTCGTTTGCACCGTCCCATTTGCACAAGGTGCTGAAGAGATCATTGCCTGGCATAAAGCTGATCCAACCCGGCAGGTGGTGGATCCTAAATTTGATCAGATGTGTGATCTGTTACTCGCTAATTATCAAAAAGCCTGGCCTCAATAAAATCGATTTAAATAAAAACGGTTCAGATGATCAAGTCTGAACCGTTTTTTATTAATCCCGATCCTTGAGCTCTTTTTCAAGCTCACCTGTCATGTCTTGCATGGCTTTGGAGGCATTGGTCACCCGACCTCCCAAATTCTTGATCTCGCTGGCCAAAATACCAAATACAGCGCCAATTTCCACCTGATACTTTGTAATGGTTTCCGCCCTGTACCCAATTTGGACGATACCGGGTTCATCAGTGCGTGAAACACCAACAAATTTGAACATTTGGGAATCCAGATCACGAGGTTTGATAGGTTGGGTTACAACGCCATCTTTGGATTCCATGAGTTTTCGAAAAACAAAAGCCTGAGCTTTGGGGTCTTCAGGAAACTGCCAGCCGTATGCCGCCTCCAGGTTTGATCCAACGGTCACAGCATCAGAATTGGTAATGTATATTTCATCAATACCCACCCAGTGGGCAAATTCTTCCAGGGACTTTTGGTCCAGTGAAAAATTACCTGAATCCAGCAGCCTGGTGATCATGCGGCAGACTGTGGTCATCATACCGTCCAACACTTTTTCCATCATTGTTCGGATGCCCGCTGCGGCGTGAGCTGATTCGATTGCCGCATTTATTGAGATCATATTGATCTCTCCAGCAGCTCCTTTGATATTAAAAGCAGCTGCTTTCTGTTTTTCTAGTAGATTGAACAGCTCATCTTCTTGTGTCATAGGTGTCTCACTCTTTTACTAATCTCTAATAGTAATCATCGGTTAGAAAAATAATTCTTAGATAATAAGTCTTAATTATATTATTTGGTAGTGACACATTATCGGACAATTGTCACCTTTAATGTAATTTAAATCGCCGCACTATTCCTTGCAGATCGTTTGCAAGTTCCGCCAAAGAAGCAGCAGATAAACTGACATCTTCAACATGGGTAGCCATTTCTGAAGCGGAAGCCGACACTTCCTCAATTGAAGCCGAGTTCTCTTGGGCTATGGAAGCAATGTTTTCTATTGCTTGAGAGACTTCTGATGATCCAGCTGACATCTGTTCCGTTGAAGCAGTGTTCTCTTCGACCACGGCGGAGACTGAATCCACTGCTGTAACCAGATCGTTGGCAGATGAGGTCATCAATCGTGCAGCGATTGCAGATTCTTCAGCCTGGCGATTTACTTCTTCTGTGGCTTTCAGGATCTCCTCTAAAGTGGCACCCGCTTCATTCGCAATCAACACACCTTTTTCAACTTCTTTTACTTCATTATCCATTGCAGAGACTGATTCGGCCACAACTTTTTGAATGGATTTGATCAAAGTTCCGATTTCTTTTGTGGCAGAAGAAGCTCTTTCAGCCAGTTTCCGTACTTCATCGGCGACCACCGCAAAACCTTTGCCTGCTTCTCCAGCACGGGCAGCTTCAATTGCCGCATTTAACGCCAGTAAATTGGTTTGAGAGGCAATATCTTCGATGGTGACAACAATGTCATTAATTTGGTTGGATTGTGTGCCCATGATTTGGATCTTTTGGGCTGAGAAATCCACGCTTTGTTTAATTTCTCTCATCCCTTTCAAGGTTTCTTGAACTTTGTTGGATCCTAACCGAGCAGAAGACGCTGCAATAGTGGCTTGTTCAACCACCGTCTGGGCATTTCTTGAAACCTGTTCAATGGCGGTGTTAAGTTGATTGGTAATATCAGCCGCCTTGCTGGTGGCACTCGCTTGTTCTTGTGCACCAGAGGCAATTCCTTCTATTGCGCGAGTCATCTGCTCAACAGAAAACACCGTTTTGTTGATGGAGGTGCTTTGTTCTGAAGTGCCTTGTGCCACTTGTTGGATGGTGGTGGCAATTTGAGAAGTCGCCAACCCTGCCTCATTCGCAGCACTCGCAAGCTGGACCGAAGACGTATTAACCACATCGGCTTTTTCTGCTATGGAGTTTACCGATGAGCTTAAATAAAGTGTCATTTCTTTAAATGCTATGCCCAGTTCATCTTTATCAGAATAGGGTTTCACGTCAGTGGTCAAATCGCCGGTGGATATCTTATTGGCCACATCAACAGCCCCAATCATGTAATCACTGATTCCGCAAAAAGCGCGACCAATGGCTCCAATCTCATCTTTTCTACCTGTAATCGTTTCCGTTATTCGTGTGGTGCTGTTCCGATTTTGGTCACCATAAGCCAATTTTGCCATGCTGTTTCCAATTTGGCGTAAGGGTCTGCCGATGCTGTTGGCTGTCATGGAAGACAGGATCGAACCGATGACAACCGCCATCAGGTCAAACAACAAGATCAGTTGGATGTATTTGTTTCGCGTGAGGGCGGTCAGGCTGACCGTTCCATCAGCAGGAGCCGCTTGAGCAATTGCCGATATTGCAAGTCCACTGATGATAAATAGAAAGAGGAGGACCAATGCAAATGTGACAAAGATCTTGATAGTAATTTTTAAGTGGTTAAAAGTTTGCATAAATCTCCTGGCTTTAACGACAATGATTGATGCTTTGTAATTTGTGTTTTCAATGTGTCAAATAAATGTTGTGATGGGAGACCTTCGATAAGCGTTGATAATATAACAACCTGTTGACATCAAATTGGTCAAGAGGCCGTGCCGGAACTTTAGATACCAATAATCTTTGAAGAAAACGACCTGCTAATTTCCAAGTCATTTTTATTATGACGATTATGGAGGCGAAATGGAATTAAAATACTGTGAATTTTTTTGGCTATTGTTTTTAGGGGGTTTGTTGGCACTTTTCACATAGACCGAACAACACCAAATGATTGGTTTTGATCACAAAATGATTGTCTTTTTCCAGTGCTGAAATCAATGGAGCGATCTGTTCATCCGCGATCATGGAGATATATCCGCAGCCCTGGCAGACCAGATGATGATGAGGTTTTTCTCCAGCCAATTCAAAAACAGCTGCTCCCAGCCCCATGTCGGATACTGTCACTTTTCCAAGACTCACCAGCCTGTCGAGGGCTCTGTAAACCGTGGAAGGATTGATCGCGGGGAGATGAAGATGCACCCCCTCGTATATCTGATGCGAAGTGAGGTGCGATTTCTGTGCACCGAGAGTCTCTAAAATTAATTGGTCTGCGGATGAATTTCTCATATTGTTCAAATTATTGCAATTGCAAAGATTTGCATTATAATTATTTTGTCCTGTTCAGATTGTAACACTTTTCATTCCGGAGTGGATTCCATGGTCCCCACCAAATTGCTGATGCATCTTCCCGATGGTTTCCTGAGCATTCCTGTTTCGATCCTTTTATGGATCATCAGCATTGTCGTCATCTCAATTGCACTGAGAAAAACAAGCCATCAACTGGGTGAGCGCGAAATTCCTCTTATGGGCATTTTAGCAGCAGCCATTTTTGCTGGACAAATGTTAAATTTCAGTATCACGGGCGGAACCTCAGGCCATCTTTTGGGGGCTGCATTGGCCACCATCCTGCTTGGCCCCTGGGCGGCCATTCTGGTAATGACCTCCGTGGTTTCCATCCAGGCTCTCCTTTTTCAAGACGGCGGGTTGATCGCACTTGGGGCTAATTTATTTAATATGGCCGTGGTTGGCGTGTTTGTTTCTTATGCCATTTTCAACATTGTGAAAAAAATGGTTAAAAACGACAGGCTTGGCCTTTTTTCTGGCAGTGTGTTGTCTGCCTGGGCTTCAATTTTTGTAGCCTCTTTGGCTTGTGCACTCGAATTATCCCTATCCGGAACTTCTCCGGCCAATCTTGCTGTACCGGCCATGGCGGCAATTCATGCGTTGATCGGTGTGGGAGAAGCCTTGATCACCCTGGGAGCTATTAGTTTCATTTTCACTGCCCGCAAGGATCTGTTGAAATCAACGGAATCTGGAACTGGATCCGCACTGGGAATCATGTTTGGCGGTGGGTTGATCACGTTGACTCTCGCCGTTCTTTCGCCGTTGGCGTCCGCTCATCCAGACGGATTGGAATGGGTGGCTGAACAACAAGGGTTCATTTCCAATGCCAGGGATTCTATTTTCAACCTTATTCCTAATTACGTGTTTCCATGGCTAAAAAATCAAGCGGCTGCGACCATCCTGGCTGCTATCATCGGTGTTGTGGTGGTTTTTACCATAGTATATGGCATTGCCAGGACCCGGAAAAAAGCTATACAAGAGCAGGGCGTGCGTTTTGATTGACATATATCAACCACAAAACAGTTTAATTCATCATGAAAATGCAAGAGTCAAAGTTATTTACGGGCTTTTGTATATTTTGACCATCAGCTTGACCCCGAGTGGTGCCTGGTTGACTTATTTGCTTTATCTTACATTAATTTCCGTTGGAATAATCCTTTCAAGACTTGATGTAAAGAACTTCTTAATACGTTCCCTCATCAGCTTGCCGTTTGTCATTGCGGCTTTTCCGCTTTTGTTTACCGGACCAGAACCCAGACAGCAGGTTGTCATCCTCGACCACCTTCGATTCACAATAAGTCAACCGGGAATGATCAAGTTTGCCAGTATAGCCATCAAATCCTGGCTGTCACTGATGACAGCCATCTTATTATCTTCGACCACCCCCTTCGACCAATTGCTTTCGGCTTTACGCCAACTAGGTCTCCCCAAGTTATTAGTGGCTATTTTGTCATTAATGTGGCGATATCTTTCACTCATGGTGGATGAAGCCAGGTCTTTGACAAGAGCCCGAGACAGCCGCAGTGCCGGTCATTCCAACAAGGGATCGCTGGTGTGGCGGGCAGGGGTGACCGGAAAAATGGTGGGCAACCTGTTATTGAGATCATTGGAACGCAGCGAACGGGTTTACGCGGCCATGGCTTCACGAGGGTACTCAGGTGAACCGCTCGTTCTAAGTTCAAAACCTCTTACCAAACGAGAGTATGGTTTACTTGCCGCCGGAACTCTTCTTTGTATTCTAATTCTCATGCTGGCATATCAATCAAAGTAAAGGCCAAAACATGATCGAAATCACCAACCTTAATTACAACTACCCGGATGGCCGGCCGGCACTTGAAGGGATTAACTTATGCATCAACCCGGGAGAGAAAGTGGCGTTGGTGGGAGCTAACGGGGCTGGTAAATCCACACTGTTACTTCATTTGAATGGGGTATTGCAGGGAACCGGACGCGTGTGTGTGAACGGCCTTGAAGTCAACAAGAAGAACCTGGCAAAAATTCGTTCACTGGTGGGCATGGTTTTTCAGAACCCGGATGACCAACTGTTTTCATTAACCATAGGAGAAGATGTGGCGTTTGGTCCAACCTACCAGGGTCTGGATGCACAGACAGTGGCGGATAAAGTAAAAACCGCCCTGGAAGATGTTCATTTGGCGGGGTTTGAAGATAGGCATCCTTTCCACCTGAGCGGTGGAGAAAAGAAAAGAGCTTCCATCGCCACAGTCCTTTCCATGTCGCCTGATTATCTGGTCCTTGATGAACCCACCGCGGGTTTGGATCCAAAATCCAGAAGAGAATTAATTGCCCTACTAAAAAATCTCCCGCAAACCTTGATCATCGCCACCCACGATATGCAAATGGCACTCGAATTATCCGATCGTGTGATCCTTTTGCATCACGGTAAACTGGCTGCAGATGGTAGCTCACGAGAGATCCTCTCAAACGACAGCTTGCTTCAACAAAACGATCTCGCCTAAAACAATATACAAACACTACACAGGCCTGTAATATCTCCAAAATATGACTATAATCAAATTATTGTTATTAACAACTTTCACAGAAAAGAGATGAACATGACAGAAATTTCTGTTGACGATTTTTCAATTGATGAAATCATGCAACTAAACCAACGCAAGATCACTCCCGAAGATCAGAAACGATTTGAAGGATACATGGCTGAAATTTTTACCGCCCTTGGCATGGATGTCAACACCCCGTCCACGCATGAAACCCCGCGGCGTTTTCTCGAGGCCATGTTGGAATCCACCAGTGGCTATGAGGGAGACCCCAAACTGATCAAGGCATTCCCCAAAGAATGCCGCGGCGAACCGGATTGCCGTTTGAGCCAGGTCATCGAAGGTCCAATCCATTTTCACTCTCTTTGCGAGCATCATGTTTTTCCGTTCTACGGAGAAGCCTACGTGGGTTATGTGGCTGATGAACGCATCTTGGGCATTTCCAAACTGACCCGTTTGGTGCGCCTTTATACCAAGCGTTTTGCAGTACAAGAACGCATTGGCTATCAGATCGCTGACACCCTCGAAGCTTTAATGAAACCCCATGGTGTGGCGGTATTTATCCGAGCAAAGCACATGTGTGTTGAAATGCGCGGCGTGAGAGAGATTTCACCCGCCACCCGCACCACAGTTTTCAGAGGCGAATATGCCAATGACCCCGCATTGAGGGCTGAATTCCTGAACGTCTGCGGGATCACCAAATAATTGAATTCCCGGGGGGCTGGTTTGATTCAACTTACTTTGCTGCATACCAATGATTTGCATGGAAGGATTCAACAGCTTTCTCGAATTGTCACACTAATAAAACAGGTACGCTCTGAGGTTACTCGATCAGGGGGCACCTGTTTTTATTTTGATTGTGGCGATTCCGAAGATACGACTCAATTGGAAAGCTGCTTAACCAAGGGTTCATCCTTGCACGCAATACAAAAAGCCGCCACATGTGATCAAGCGGCTTTAGGTAATTCAATTCCTTTACGTTACGGCCCAGAGGCGATCGAAAACCTGGCAAAATCATTTGGCAAACCATTGCTCTGCGCAAACCTTCTTAATCGGGAGGGAGACCTGCTAGCAGGATTGTTGCCATACAAGATCCTGGAAGTCGGCAATCTCAAAATTGGTGTTATTGGAATGACCGACCCCATCCCGGCTTATGCTTCAGCCTACAAACTTAAACCAATGAATCCTCAGCTGATCATGCCTGGTGTGATCGAAGAAGTAAGAAGTGCGGGTGCCAAAACCGTGATCGTGTTGTCACATCTCAATTCCACAAATGACATCCAGCTTGCTGAAACAATTGACGGAATAGATCTGATTCTGAGTGCCCATGACCACAAACAAATTACGCCACCTCTACAAGTGAATGGAACGATCATTGCTGAAGCGGGACAATATGGAGAAGTGCTGGGCAGAATTGATCTCATTCTCGATGAGTCTACCGGCAAGGTGATCGAATATCGAGGGGAATTAATCCCTGTGAACGACCAAATTCCCATGGATGATGAATTCCAGGTTGCAGTGAAAATCGAACAGGAAAAAGTAAACGAAAGAATGTCTGTAGAAATAGGCGAGCTTCTTCAACCACTGGAATGCAATTCAGATCAACAATGTGCTGCTGGCAACCTGTTGGCAGACTCTCTTCTTGAATATGTTAAAAATGCAAAAGTAGCCATTGTGATCAATGGCCATTGGACAAATGGTCTAAAAAAAGGAAAAATACTCAAACGGGATCTCTATAGTGCAAACCGATCTACTGGTAATCCGGCCTTCATCATGTTAAAAGTAAAGCAAATTCAACAATTTTTGAAAGCGGCGATAAAACCCGAAAACTATGCAAAAACCACTCGCTCGCAGCGAGGGATTCCGTTCGGGTGGCCTCATGTGGCAGGCATGACCGTGCTGGTGGATTCAAAAAACCCTGATCAATTGGAAATCCAGGTGGACGGACGCACTCTTAATCCAGAAGAAGACGTGATGACTGCAGCATCCGATATGGAGTTTTCAGAAATTCTTGGGTATCTCCCGATTGACGATGACAAAATTGAATATGAAGTGCCAACCATTCTTCCAGAAATTGTGGAAGTTTACTTGGAAAAACACACCCCGCTAGAACCGGACACCGGCGACAGAATTCAATTTATTTAGTACTAATGGCAAGTATCATCACCGATCTGCATCCAGCGATGTCCAGCTCCCGCCAGCAACTGATTGCTCTCAACCGGTCCCCATTCCCCGGGCTCATAAAAACTAAGGGGTGGTGCATCGGCCCCCTGCCAGCCTTTCAAGATTGGGTCAATTAACTCCCATGAAAGCTCTGTCTGATCTGCTCGCGTGAACAAAGAGGCGTCCCCATTGATCACGTCCAGCAACAGCCTTTCATACGCCTCAGGCAGCGCGCTAGGGCCAAATTCATCGCGGTAGTGATAATCCATACGCACGGATTTTGTTTCGGATAGAGTGTCAGGCACTTTGGCTTCAAATTGGATATGTATGCCTTCATCAGGTTGAAGCGACATGGAGAAGAGATTCGAGGGGGCTTCAAGACACGTCCGGTTTGGAAAGATCATATGCGGCGGACTCTTAAATTGAATGATGATCTCACTGATCTTTTCTTTCAATTTTTTACCTGACCGCAGATAGAAAGGTACTCCCTGCCAACGCCAGTTGTCAATGAAAAATCGAACAGCGGCATAAGTGGCCGTCTGACTGTCTGATGCGACATTGGGTTCATTTCGATAACCCAGATATTGGCCTCTCACTGTATGCAGGCCGACTTCGTTTTCAGCGATCGGCCTGATGGCACTGATCACCTTTACTTTTTCATCCCGCAGCGCGTCAGCATTGGATGAGCTGGTGGGCTCCATTGCGACAAGAGTCAAGAGCTGCAGCAAGTGGTTCTGGAACATGTCTCGCACAACTCCGGCCTTTTCATAATATTTTCCGCGGCTCTCAACGCCAACCGTCTCTGCAACCGTGATCTGAACATTCTCTATATAATTGCGATTCCAAACCGGCTCAAAAATGGTGTTGGCAAACCGCGCCACCAGAATGTTTTGCACCGTTTCCTTTCCCAAATAATGATCAATGCGAAACACCTGCTTCTCTTTCAACACCTCATGCAACGTGTCGTTTAATGCGCGTGCACTTGGCAGGTCTGCGCCAAAGGGCTTTTCGATCACCACCCTGCGCCAACCTTCTTTTTCTTCAAGCATACGTTCTGAAGCCAGACCATTGACGATAAGAGAAAAGAAATCCGGAGGTGTGGCCAGATAATACATACGGTTGGCATCACCCTTTTCCATCGCGGATAGTTCTTGGTTGAAGCGATTATAAGTTACTGGATCAGAAAAGTCTCCCGACCGATAGGTGATTTTTTGAGAAAAGGCCTGCCAGGCGGATTCGTTAATAGGTTGAGATGATTGTTCCTGCAGGCTTGTGTGGCAGGTCTGACGCAAATCTTCATCGCTCCATGGACGAGTTGCAGCGCCAAAGATGCGAAAGTTTTCAGGCATGCGTTTTTTAAGATAAAGGTTAAATAATGCCGGTATTAGTTTCCGGTGTGAAAGATCGCCTGAGGCGCCAAAAATGAGGATGGAAGTGTTTTCAGTCATAAAATAGTCCTTAATGATTCAATTATGACACAAAAAGTCCGAATAAAACAGGCTTATACATCGAATTCATGCTTGGTCATAAAGTCAACACTACAAGATCATCAGCACTCGTTTATGACTGCTTAATTCAGCGTACAGGGCATCCATCTGAGCTCGACTTTCGGCCATAAACTTCAAAGAGACTGAGCGATATTTGTTACCGTTTGAGAGTTTACTGATAATATTTTCTTCCAATAATTCAGGGACATGTGTACGCACGATCGCGATCACAAAATCCTCGAAATCAGGTTCATCCAGACCAATCACTTTTAATGGGAATGGAATGGGATATTCAAGCTCCAGGCGTTCATTCGGCATTTTTTCCTCTTGTTTGTTTAAGAATGTTGCTCAAATCAATATCTACAAAATTAGAATTCATCCATAATTAGTTATTAACATTTTATCCTTTCCTTACGGATAAAACTTTATCTGAGATTGTATACTGATACTGGTGAAATTTCCATGGCCATCATGAATAGGTGAATTATGGTAAAGCAATTATTTATGAGTATAAAAAGGAACTGGTTGTTATTTATTATTATTGTCTTTTTTACAGGTTCAATAATTACCTTTGAAGTAATCATTACCAACACCCGAATTCAAAAGACTCTGGTAGAAGTTAGCGACCAATTAGAAACCTTGTCAAGTTTGAAAGCCGAACAAATTAATAATTGGCGTTCTGAAAGAATTATAGATGGCCAGACTATTCAAACTGATATTGAATTTTCTAATGATATTTTTCAATTAGTTTTAAATCCTGGCGATTATCAAAATATCAAGAGATGTACTGATCGCCTACACACCTTGCTTTTGGATCCCAACTATTCATCAGTACTATTGGTCAATCATGATGGGACTGAAATTTTACATGTCGGTGAGTCTCATGACAAACCAGGCAAAATGATTAATGAAGATATCAAAATTATTGATGTTACCCGTCAAATTCAGCTCTCCAATTTATACGAAGCGGCTGACGGCAGCGTGAAAATGGATATGATCGTCCCGGTTTTCACATCAAGCAACCAATATCAGCCCATTCTTGGATATCTTGTTTATGTCATTACGCCAGATGTCATCTTATATCCTTTGATTCAATCCCTCCCTACCACCAGTAAGACCGCCGAGACCTTATTGGTCCATAAAGAAAAAAATGATGTGGTTTACCTCAATGAATTAAGGTTTAAAAGTGGAACGGCTTTGAAACTTAGGATCCCTTTAAGTGAAGTGCAGGTTCCCGCTGTTATGGCAGTTAACGGAACTACCGGGATAGTCAAAGGAACAGATTACCGATCTGTTCCTGTCATGGCGTCCATTGTCCCTATAATCGGTACAGACTGGAAATTGATTGCCAAAATGGATCTGGAAGAAATTTATCTTCCGATCAAGCAGCAGTTCATCATTTCAATAATCACTGTCGTCATATTAATTATTGTCGGAATTGCCAGTATAACGGTATTGTGGCAAAGACAATCTGCCAGTATTACCAAGGGTCTTTCGGTATCAGAAAAACTGAGAAAGAATCTCGAGGAAAAATATTCAACTTTATTTAATCTGGCAAATGACGCCATCCTATTGGTTGCAGAGAACGGAAAGATTCTTGAAGCGAACGCTCAGGCAGTGAGTATGTATGGATATACAGAGGAAGAATTTTTAAATCTATCCATCACTGATTTACGTGACGAATCAACAAAACTTACTGTTCCAACCGATATGGATCAAGTAAAAAATGGATATTCAAACATTTTTGAAACGATCCACAAAAGAAAAAACGGCCAGTTGTTTCGTGTGGATGTGAGTTCAAGATATTTGTCCATTGATGGACATGGTTTTTTTCAAAGCCTGATCAGGGATATTACTGAGAAGAAACAAGCGGAAGAAAATCTGCGCTTTTCTGAACTGGCATTAAAAAAAGCACAATCTGTTTCGCACGTTGGTTCCTGGCGCTGGAACCTATTAACAGACAAGATCGAGCTTTCAGATGAATTGTTCAACATTTTCGACCTTCCAAAACAAGCTGAGCCTTTGCCTTTTTCCCAATTTGAACAAAACGCCATTCATCCAGATGATTATGAACGGATCAGCAATATCAGAAAGGAAGCAATCAAGGCTGATCAGATTTTTTCGTTTGAATCAAAAATAACCAGACCTGATGGCAAAGAAAAATTTATTAGAGTCGAAGCGGGTGAATTGATCCATGACAGTCAAGGTCAAATTGTTGAAGTGTTTGGCATAGCCCAGGATATGACAGAAATGAAGGCTTCTGAAAGGGAATTAAGGAAAAACGAAAACCTTTTACAGAGGATCTATGATCTGCTTCCCATCGGCTTGTGGATCACCGATAAAGATGGAACACTAATTCGATCCAATAAAATGGTAAAAGAAATTTGGGGTAAAGATATTCTTGCCAGTGTTGATGAATTTGATATTTTTCACGGTCGCAGGCTACCATCGCGAGAAGAAATACAGCCCGATGACTGGGCTTCGGTTCATACGGTCCGTGAAGGGGTAACCATCCGCGACGAGATGATTGAGATTGATGCCTACGACGGCAAGACCAAGACGATCCTAAACTATTCCACACCAATATTGGATGAAGATGGAAAAATGGAAGGGGCTATTGTTCTCAATCTGGACATTTCTGAACTCAAAAAAGCCGAGGAACAATTATCAGCTCAGTTGGACGAATTACGCCGATGGAATATGGCAACCCTGGGGCGTGAAAATCGAATTCGTGATCTAAAAATAGAAATTAACCACTTATTAATTGCCCAAGGAGAAGAACCAAAGTATAAAAGCGTTTTGGAGGATGAACATGATTAGTTCTTCATCCTTATTGGCAATAATTCAAAACGTTGCTGTTTTGTTGGCCATGGCAGTGATTTTTGATACCACCACCCATTATTGGAAGATCAAACGTAAATTCTTTAAACAATTTCTTTTAGGCACATTGTTGGGGGGAATTAGTATCGTATTAATGAATACACCCTGGATCTATGGAAAAGGTCTAATTTTTGACACAAGATCCATTCTGTTAAGTCTTTCAGGACTCTTTTTTGGAACAATCCCCACATTGATCGCAATGGTGATCGCCGCTATCTACAGAGTTTCACAGGGAGGAGCATATATAACCGGCGTATCAGTAATTATTGCCACCAGTCTTATTGGGATTGGATGGAGATATTTTCGCAAAAGGAATTTAGCCGCTCTTAAATGGTGGCAGTTGTATCTTTTTGGTATTGTTGTTCATATTGTAATGTTATTGTTAATGTTCACTCAACCCATTGCCGTGGCAGTTCCCCTTTTAACACAAATCAGTCTACCAATTATCCTTATCTATCCATGCGCAACGTTATTGCTTGGTTTGCTCATGCAAAACAGAATAAAGCGTGAAACTGCAATCACAGAAATCCAAAAAAGCCGTGGTCAATTTAAAAGCATGGTGGATATTCTGCAGAATTTGGCTGAAGATGATCAAGGCTTCATGCTTTTTGCATTGGAAGAAGCCGTGAAACTCATGGAAAGTGAACTTGGTTTCATTTTTTACTATTCTGAAGACACCAAACTATTCACACTAAGTTCATGGTCGAAAAAAGCATTGGAAGTTTGTAATATCACAGCTCCCCAAACTATTTATGAACTGGATAAAACCGGCGTCTGGGGAGAACCCGTCAGACAAAAAAGGCCGATCATTATCAATGATTTTCACGCTGATAACCCGTTGAAAAAAGGTTATCCAATCGGTCACCCGACTTTGTTTCGACTGCTCGAGATCCCGGTGGTAGTGGATAATAAAATAGTTGCTGTGGTCGGGGTTGCAAATAAAGCAACTGAATATACTGATGTAGATATTGATCAACTCACTCTTCTGATGGAGTTGGTATGGAAAGCGATAGATAGAAAGAAAGCAATTGATAATCTGCGAATAAGTGAAGAAAACTACCGTCAATTATTTAATCAAGCAGTGGATGGCATTTTTATAGCCACTCCTGATGGAAATTATGTTGATGTCAATGAGAGCGGATGCTTGATGCTCGGGTACACGCATGAAGAATTACAGGTAAAATTTAAAGAAATCCTGGCAAACACCGATCCCAAATTGGATGTTGAAAAGTTAACCAGGGAGATTTTAGCTGGTCGGAAAGTCATCACTGAAAGAAAAATAAAAACTAAATCAGGCAACCTGATTGATGTTGAAATTACCACACAACGCTTATCAGATGGCCGAATTCAGAAACTGGTCAGAAATATCACCGAACGAAAAAAAGCCGACCTGGCTGTCATTCAAACCCAACAGGAATTAAAAGCCCTTCTCAATATCTCAGATAATTCTCGCAAGGCATTGTTGAGTGTTATTGAAGATCAAAAGGAAATCGAAGAAGCACTTCGCAAGAGCGAAAAAAGCTTTAGAAGCTTGTTTGAAAATATCATTCAGGGATTTGCTTTGCATAAAATCATACTTGATGATAATGGGATTCCAATAGATTATCAATTCCTCTCAGTCAACGCTGCATATGAAAAAATGACAGGCCTTACCGCTGAAAGAATTCTTGGAAAAACAGTAGTTTCTGTTTTACCCGGGATTGAACCCTCATGGATAAAAAGATTTGGCGAAGTGGCCATAACTGGTAATCCCACCCATTTTGAAGATTACACCTCCGTGATTGGCAAGTATTATGACGTCACCGCTTTTTGCCCTGAACCTGGATTCTTTGCTGTGGTCGTCTCGGATATCACAGAACGGAAAAAATTCGAGCTGGAAATTCAGAACTTCAACCTCGTTCTGGAGAACAGGGTTAAAGATCGAACTGCAGAACTGGAAAACGCCAACCATGAATTGGAATCCTTCTCCTATTCCATTTCGCATGACTTAAGGGCGCCTTTACGATCCATTCATGGTTTTTCACAAATAATAATTGAAGAGTACTCAGAAAACCTTGAC
This sequence comes from Chloroflexota bacterium, assembly GCA_021825925.1. GTDB lineage: Bacteria > Chloroflexota > Anaerolineae > Anaerolineales > Anaerolineaceae > UBA6107. Next base: position 305,160 of record JAKAFP010000003.1, on the reverse strand, counting down.
CCTGAAGTCATTCACTATTTTGAACTCATTCGAAAAAATGCAACCATGATGGGCAATTTGGTGGATGATCTGTTGAACTTCTCACGTCTTGGCAGACAGGCGCTCAACAAGATCACAGTGGATGCAGGATCACTTGTTGAAGACGTGATCGCATCATTACAAGCTGAAATTGACGAACGGAAGATTAAGGTCACGATTTCGGAACTTCCCGAGTGTGAAGCAGATCCAACCCTACTCAGACAGGTATTTGTCAATTTGATCTCCAATTCAATCAAGTTTTCAAGCAAACAACAGGACCCCGCCATTGAGATCGGATTTGAAACACAGGTGATTGAAGATGGATTGTCGCATTCCTATTTCTTCGTGAAAGACAACGGCGTTGGATTTGATATGAAGTTTTATGATAAACTATTTGGAGTGTTTCAAAGATTACACCGTGCGGAAGATTATGAAGGTACAGGCGTCGGCTTGGCAATCGTAGATCGAATCGTAAAGAAACACGGCGGCAACATTTGGGCTGAATCGAAGGTTGGGGAAGGTACAACTTTTTACTTTACTTTGGGAGAAACAAACAATGGAAAATGAAAAGGTTGAAATTTTACTCGTCGAAGACAACCCAAATGATGTTGAATTAACCCTGCATGCCTTAAAAAAGAGTCACTTGACCAACAATATTCATGTAGTGCGTGACGGTGAAGAAGCGCTCGAATTCTTTTTTGGGAATACCGATAACGATCCAAGTAAAAAAATCCCCGGACCAAAAGTGATCCTGCTGGATCTGAAGCTGCCCAAAATTGATGGCATGGAAGTGCTGCGAAAACTCAAGGGAAATCCGGTCACCAAGTCCATCCCCGTGGTAGTGCTGACCTCCTCCAATGAGGAGCGCGATATTGTTGAAACTTACTCGCTGGGCGTGAACAGCTACATCGTCAAACCAGTGGATTTCGCCAAATTCGTCCAGGCCATGCACACCCTGGGCATGTACTGGTTGATGCTCAACCGGCCTCTGCAAGATTAGCCTTTACCTAATAAATCAAAACCAACCTTGAAAATGATTTATTCAAGGTTGGTTTTTTTATCTGATTCTGACCCCCGCGGTTTGATTTTTGAGAAATCAACTAACCATCAAAACCGCGGGGGTCTGCCTTTCAGAAGTTAGATTTGGTGATGTCAGGCCAACCGATCTTATCAAGGTCGAAATCTTTATCTACCAGGTGGGGGATCGCTTCGCATTGACAATGTTGATAAGTAATTGATCTCACACTTTGTCCAAGGTTTTTCCATTGAAGCCGAGTTTAGCAATGCTCGCAATGACAGAGACGCAAGGTCAAAAACAAGACCACCCTGACAAGGTTTTGCTCCCTTGTCAGGGTAGTTTTGAAATAAATACCGTCTACGACCCTGTAAGCAGCGCCTTGACCGCCAGGTCGAACAAACTGCCAGGGATGAAACTGAGCACCACGATCGCCAGGGCGCTGAAGATGGCCACTGCTGAGGTCCAGAAGTTCCAGTGGAAGTCGGAGCTGCCCTCGTTGAAGTACATTTTGACCACCACGCGCAGATAGTAAAACGCGGAGACGAGCGAGGTGAGCAGGCCAATGACCGCCAGGCTGACGAACCCGCCTTCGATGGCGGTACGGAAGAGGTAGAACTTGCCCCAGAAGCCCAGGGTGAGCGGAATACCAGTGAACGAGAGCATGAAGACGGTCATGGCGGCTGCGGTTAGCGGGGAGCGTTTTCCGAGCCCAGCCAGATCGCTGATCTCTGTACCTGTATTATCTTCCTTTTCCATGCCGATCACCACAGCCCAGGCCCCCAGGGATCCAAGGGCGTAAACCATCAAGTAGAACAAAGCTGAAGCGATCGAGTTGGCGCGGATGGCTGCATCCCCGAAGGGCACAAACGCCATCAAAATATAGCCGGCATGCGCAATGCTTGAATAGGCCAGCATGCGTTTCAGGTTGGTCTGGGCCACGGCCACCACGTTCCCCACAAGCATGGTAAGTGCTGCCAACCCCCAGAACACGGGCATGTATTGTTCGGCCAGTGAGGGGAAGATCAGCGAGAAGACGCGGATCAAAGCGGCAAAACCGGCAGCCTTGGCGCCCACCGACATGAAAGCCGAAACCGGGGCCGGTGCACCGTGATAGACATCGGGCGTCCAACTGTGAAAAGGCACCACGGCTACTTTGAAGGCGAACCCCGCCAGCAGAAGCCCGCTGCCGATCATCAAGAAGGTGTTGTTGGCGGTGCCATCTTGCACCGCGGCGATAATGCCGTTCAAATTAGTGGTAGCGGTGGCGCCAAATAAAAACGCCGCGCCGAACAGGAAGAAAGCCGAGGCAAAGGTGCCGAGCAAAAAGTATTTCAAAGCTGATTCTTCAGAATGCGCCTTGGGTGAAGCAAACCCCGAAAGGATGTATAACGGGATGGAGAGCAGTTCGAGCGCCAAGAAGATGATCACCAGGTCGCCGGCGGAAGCCATCAGCATCATACCGCTGACACTGAAGAGCAGCAGGGCATAATACTCGCCGCGCTGAATGCCCATGCGTTTAAGATAATCATAGGCCAGGCCGATGGCGAAGATGCCAGTCACCGCGAAGAGCGGCACCAAAAAGCGGCTGAAGCCATCCACGAGGATGAAGCCGCCAAATCCACTGGAGACATTGCCGGTGTAAAGCACGGAACCGGCAATCGAGGCGATCAACCCCAACACAGCCAGAACAGGGGTGACGACGGGGGTATGTTTCGAAATCCAGAGATCTGCGAGCAGAAGCACCAGCGCCCAAACGATCAGGATCGCAGCCGGAAGAATGGAGTAGAAATCGTTCAAAGTCATAGATTCACCTTCCGTTAATGCGCCAGCAGCGCAGCGGATTGGACGAGGGTGGTCAGTTTTTCAACCGCAGGAGCCATCAACATAAAGAACGGTTTCGGATACAAACCGATCCAGAATGCCATCAACAAAATGGGCGCCAGGATCAAAATTTCGCGCACCGAAACCTCTTTGAGCGTCTTGTTCTCGTCGTGGGTCACGGGTCCGAGGAAGAGTTTCTGGAACATGAAGAAGAGATAGACCGCGGCCAGGATGACCCCAAGGGCAGCCACGCCGGCGAACCACGGGGACCCAATGGCTTCAGAACTGAAGGCGCCCAAGAGGATGCTGAATTCACCCACGAAACCATTCAAACCAGGCAGACCCACCGATGAAAGCATGGTGATCAGCGCCAGGGTGCCCATCACCGGAACCACCTTCCACAGACCGCCGAAATTCTCGAGCAGACGGGTGTGGCGGCGTTCGTAGAGCATACCCACCACCAGGAACAACGCACCGGTGGAAAGGCCGTGATTGACCATTTGCAGAATGGCGCCCTGCAGCCCCTGCAGGTTGAGGGCAAAGATGCCCAGCACCACAAATCCAAGGTGGCTGATGGAAGAATAAGCCACCAGTTTCTTGACGTCTTTTTGTCTGTATGCCACGAGCGCACCGTAAATGATGCCAACGACGGCCAGAGCGGCCATCCACGGCGCCAGCTTGACGGCCGCATCAGGGAAGAGCGGCAGATTGAAGCGTAAGAAGCCGTAGGCGCCCATTTTCAAGAGTACACCGGCCAAAATCACAGAACCGGCAGTGGGAGCTTCGGTGTGGGCATCGGGCAGCCAGGAGTGCAGCGGGAACATCGGCACTTTGATGGCAAAAGCCAGCCCAAAAGCGCCAAACAGCCACAACTGCGCAGAAGCAGGGATCGCTCCACTGCCTACCAGTTGGGTCAGGTCAAAACTGCCATACTGCAGACCGATCCACAAAATGCCGGCCAACATCAGCACAGAACCGGCCATGGTGTAGAGGAAGAACTTGACGGCTGCGTAAACGCGGCGTTCACCGCCCCACAGGCCGATCAAGAAGTACATCGGGATAAGGGTGAACTCCCAAAAGATGTAGAAGAGCACCATATCCAATGAGAGAAAGACGCCCAGCATGCCGACTTCAAGCAGCAGGAAGAAGGTCATAAAGCCCTTGACCTTTTCCTCCACGGCCTTCCAGGTGGAAAGGATGGCCAGCGGGGTGAGGAAGGTGGTCAGCAGCACCATCAGGATGCTGATACCGTCCACGCCGATGTGAAAGCCGATCGGATTGCCGCCCAGGGTAAACCAGGCCTGGTTGATCTCAAATTGCAGCTCTGGGTTGGAAGCCTTGAACTGGCTGAGCATCCATAAAGATAGACCAAAGGTAATCAGAGAAGTCAGCAGAGCCGTCCAGCGGATGGCGTTTTTCCATTTCGCTTTGAGCAGCAGCATCACCACAACACCCGCAAGGGGAAAAGCCGTGGTCAAGAGGAGAGGATTTAGACTCATGTTTATCGTCCGTCCTTTATTGCAAGAATAACCAGGTCAAAATGGCAGCCAAACCGAGCAGCATGAGCAGACCGTAAGAGCGAATGTATCCATTTTCCAATTTGCGCAGGCCTTCAGCCATGGCGCGGGTGCCGGCAGCCAAACCACCGCCGATACGGTCAATCACACCCAGATCCACGGGTTCAGCCATAAATTGGGCAAAAGCCTTGTACGGATTGAGGATCACGGCGGCGTAGAGTTCATCCACCCACCACTTGTTTTCCATGCCGGTAAAGAGGGGGCCGAGTGCTTTTTTGAGAGGATCCACAAAGGTTTTCTCATTCGTGCGCGAGTAGATCATCCAGCCAAGACCAAGTCCAAGCAGTGCCAACACCAATGAAATGCCCGCCACGACCCACACAAATTGAGCAGGTTCGCCTTCGCCGAGGGTGTGTCCCAGCCATTTTTCAAGCGTAAGCAGCCCGGGGAAGTTGAGCATACCGCCCAAGATGGAAAGTCCGGCCAAGATCATCAGCGGTAGGGTAACCACCAGTTTGCTTTCACTGGCGCCCTTTGCGGCTTCCGAGCGGGGATCGCCGAAGAAGACCATCACCAACTGACGGCCCATATAAAAGGCGGTCATGAAGGCGGCCAGCGCCAACACCACAAAGATGCCCGGCTGTGTCTGCCAGGCGGAGGCCAGAATTTCATCCTTGGAGAAGAAACCGGCCAGCGGAGCGATGCCAGAGAGAGCCAATGCGCCGATCAAATAAACCCAAAAAGTCACGGGCATTTTGCTGCGCAAGCCGCCCATCTGTCGCATGTCTTGTGGGTCCGTGCTGTGGTCGCCGTGGTGCATTCCGCGTTCCACGCCCTGGATGACCGAACCGGCCGCCAAAAAGAGCAGACCCTTGAAGAAGGCATGGGTGACCAAATGGAACATACCCGCCACAGTGGCACCCATGCCAACTGCCGCGACCATAAAGCCCAATTGGCTGATGGTAGAGTAGGCGAGCACTTTCTTGATGTCGTACTGCCCGACCGCAATGGTGGCGGCGAACAAGGCGGTTGCAGCGCCCACCCACATCACCACAGATTGGGCGGTGGGCACAAGTGCGTAAAAAGCGGAGCTGCGGGTCATCAGGTAGACACCGGCGGTAACCATGGTGGCTGCATGGATCAATGCAGAAACCGGGGTCGGGCCGGCCATGGCGTCTGGCAGCCAAACGTAAAGCGGAAGCTGGGCAGATTTACCGGTCACGCCAAGAAGCATGAACAGGGTGATCGCCAGCATCACACCCGGTTTGGCGGCCGCCACGGCAGCAGCCTGGCTGAAGACCGCATCAAACTGGAAGGTGCCAAAGTTGACGAAGATCAGGAACATGGCCACCAGCAAACCAAAATCGCCGACGCGGTTGGTGATGAAGGCTTTCTTAGCGGCTTCGGCGTTGCCGGTGCCGTTCTTGCCCTTTTCAAACCAGAAACCGATCAGCAGGTATGAGCACAAACCCACGCCTTCCCAGCCGACGAACGTCATCAAGAAGTTGTCCGCGCTGACGAGGATCATCATGGCGGCGATGAACAGATTGAGGTAGACGAAGAAGCGGGTGAAACGGCCCTCGTCCCCGTTGTGGCGCACATCATTGTGCATGTAACCGATGGAGTAGATATGGATCAAAGTGCCCACACCTGAGACCACCAGCATCATCACCACGGAGAGGGTATCCACTCTGAAAGCCCAGCGCACGGTCAGGCTGCCGATGGTGATCCAGTCCGCGAGGGGCACGGTGACCCCCTCGGGGTGACCGGCCAGGGCCACCGTGAGAAGGATGGAAACCACAAATGCCAGGCCGGTGGCCAGGCTGGCGACCGTGCCGCTGAATACTTCGCCGAGCTTGCGTCCAAACAGCAGGTTAATGCCCAGCCCGATCAGCGGCAGAAAAACCACCCAGGGTACAAGATTGAAAGTCAGACCAGATTCCATAGACGGCTCCATCAACCTTTCAGGCTGTTCATTTGATCAGTATCAATAGTGTGCTTGGTGCGGAAGATGGCCACGATCAGCGCCAACCCCACGGCCACTTCGGCGGCCGCCACGGTCATTACGAAGACCACGAAGGCCTGCCCGTCAATCAACTGGTAATAGTTGGTAAAAGTAATTAAGGCCAGGTTGGCAGCGTTAAACATCAATTCCAGGCACATGAAGATCACGATGGAATTCTTGCGCAGCAGGAACCCTAAAATGCCGATGACGAAGAGGATGCCCGCCAATGAGAGAGGATAAACGATAGGGATCATCTTATTTACCTGCCTCTTTTTTGGTTTTTTTGGTCAGTACAACCGCGCCAATGGCAGCCACGAGCAAAATAACAGAGGTGATCTCGAAGGGAAGTGAATACTTGGTGTATAGACTGATGCCCAGCGTTTTGGGATCTGATAAAGCCACCGTGGCCGGGCTGGTGGTGACGGTAACCGCCACCCGGGTGATCAGGGCATAGACGCCTTCGATCAGAATAGCGCCTGCCAGCACGATGGCCAGCGGTCGCTGCCACTTCATTTGTTCAACTTCCTTGGGTTTTTCAGCCCCCAGAAGCATGATCACGAAGAGGAAGAGCACCATGATGGCGCCGGCGTAAACGGTGATCTGGGCCAGGGCGATAAAAGGCGCGCCCATCACCAGGTAGACCACCGCCACGGACAGGAAGTTGATGATCAGAAACAACGCCGAATATACGGTGTTGCGGCTGACGATCAAGCCCGCCGCTGCGGCGATGGCGATCAACGCCAGTGCAAGAAATATGAACAGGTTTAATGTCATGCGTGCCTCCCTAATCCACGGGGTCTTTCATTTCAGGTACCGAACGGGTATACAAACCGGGTTCGGTTTTTTGCGGTGTAGGGCTGCCGCCCATCGGTACTTTCACGATCAACTTATCCTTGGTGAAGATGGCTGAAGCGCGGTCGCTGTAAGCCAGTTCGTAATCGTGTTCAAGTACGATCGCTTCGGTGGGGCAGGCATCTTCACAAAAACCGCAGAAGATGCAGCGCAGCATGTTGATCTCATAGGTGCTGGCATAACGTTCACCAGGAGAATAGCGTTCGTCATCCGTGTTTTCGGCGGCTTCCACAAATATCGCATCCGCCGGGCAGGCTGCCGCGCACAGGGCGCAGCCGATGCATTTCTCAAGACCGTTGTCGTAGCGTTTAAGTTCATGACGTCCGCGGTAGCGCGGGCGCACCGGCCGTTTTTGTTCGGGATATTGAACGGTGACGGGCTTTTCAAAGAGTGCTTTAAGGGTGGTAAACATTCCACGCAGCATCTCAACCTCCAACCAGGGTGATCACCAGGGCGGTGACCATCACATTAAGTAACGCCAGTGGAAACAAGATTTTCCAGCCGAAGGCCATCAGGCGGTCATAACGGAAGCGCGGCAGGGTGGCTCTGATCCAGACCAGCACGAAGAGCAAAATGACCACTTTGATGAACAGGTAAAGCGGTCCAAGCCAGGGATAGGCTGCCACACCGGGACCCCAGTATCCACCCAAAAAGAGCGAGGCGCCGATCATACAAATGGCGATCATCTTAATGTATTCCGCCATGAAGAAGAGAGCGAATTTCATGCCCGAATATTCCACATGGTAGCCGGCGGTCAGTTCCTGCTCGGCCTCGGGCATGTCAAACGGCGAACGGTTTATCTCGGCAATGGCCGCGATAAAGTAGATGATGGCACCCAGCGGCTGGTAAACAATGAACCAGACATGCTGCTGTGCACTGACAATATCGTTGATGCCCATGGATCCGGCGATCAGGATCGGCCCTATGAAGGCTAATCCCAGTGCCAGTTCGTAGCTGATCATCTGGGCAGTGGCGCGCAGACCACCCATGGTGGCATATTTGTTGTTGGATGACCAGCCCGCCAAGGTGATGCCGTAGATCGAGATCGAGGTCACGGTGAGGATGAAGAGCACCCCAAGATTGATATCTGAAACAGACAGGGTGAAGGTTTTTCCGAAGAGGGTGATGGGAGGTCCCCAGGGCACCACACCGGTGATGATCAAGGCGGGAATCATGGTGATGACCGGTGCCAGGATGAAGATCAATTTATCCGCATTGGCAGGCACCAGTTCTTCCTTGAAGATCAATTTGAGGGCATCCGCCACCGGCTGCAAGAGACCTTCCTTGCCGGCGCGGTTCGGACCGATACGCGCTTGGAACTTGGCCAAAACGCGGCGTTCAAACCAGGTCACATAGGCGAAGCCGATCGTCATAGCCAAAATGACCACCAGTGATTTGATAAACCATTCCAGGAATAAACCAAATGTCATAGTGATCCTCGCTCGGTCGTCGGGGTGTTGACCTTGATCTCTACGATCTCGGGCTGCCAGACCGGAACACCGCCATTGCGTGTCACCAGCAGTTTGCCCTTGGGCAGGTCGCCAGAGATCGTTATTTTTTGTTCATACTCATCGTTGCCCAGTTTAAGGGTAACCACTGCCCCATTTTCAGTCTTGAGGGTTTCAGCGTCTTCACCACTCAGGATCAGGGTATTGGCAATGCGGTCCTTTAAGAGACTAGCCTTGACGGGCAGGCCCTGATCATAAAGAGCCGTTACGGGCAGGGCTGTAAATTGGCTGCGCAGCGGTTTTGGCGCTTCGGGCATGCGTGTTTTACTCGGCATCCCTTTTTCGCCGGTCACCAACGGAAGGGTCAGGCCCAGGCCGAAGGTGTTCTCGTAACCAGTGCCCCCATAATAAACTTCGTTTCGACCGACCAGCGGCCACTGTTCGTGGGTGGCACCAAGGGCGCCATACGACACAGTCTGGAAGTTTGCTTCTTTTTTGGCGAGCACAGTAAATACTTCTTCTGCACTTGCCGGAAGTTTTTCTCCACCCAATTTCTCGAGCAGCGCAGAGGTGATCTCGTAATCCGCTTTGGTGTTTTTGGGCGCGGGCACTGCTGCCGCAAACTTCTGTGTGCGGCGTTCACCTGATACCAGCGCACCATCACGTTCCATGATAGCCTGGGCAGGAAGCACCACATCCGCCATTTTGGCCGTCTCGGTCAAGAAGAGATCCTGAACGATGACGCAGCCGGCTTTTTGCATGGCATCCCGCAGGGAGGGATTTTCCGCAGCGGGGTCCGCCCCGGCGATATAAAGCGCCATGGCAGCACTGATGCCATCAGCCAGTGTTTCATCAGGGACAATCCCAAGTTCGTAAGCGCCCTGGTCGTTGGCGTTTGGCCAGACCGGAATGAGCCCGTTGTTTGGTTTGCCGAAATGGGAGGTTTTGACCAGTCCTTCGGCGATCAACCCAGTCAGCGCTGAGGTTTGGGCCTGGCCCATGCCGTCGCTGCCCATGAAGACCACCAGGTCGGTAGCTGTGCTGACGGCCTTGCCTGCAGCTGAGGAGGATTCGAACAACTCGCGCACGGCTTTTTCTTCTTCGCCGTAGGTATAAGTGAGGTTGTAGGTGGCATATTTATCCAGGCGAGTCTTGCGCGCGGAAGCGTTCACCAGGGTGACGCCGCGTTCCGCGGCCTGTTTGACTCGCAGCCACCAGATGGGAGCTTCTTCGTGCAGGTCCGAGCCAAACACCAGAATGGTGGAGCCTTTTTCAAGTTTGGAAAGGTCCGATCCGGGAGTCATTCCGACACGGGTGACCCACTCCCCGCCGCCCATGTTGGCATAAAGGCTGATCTTGCCGTTGACCTGGGTGGTCAGGGTCTTGACTGAAAAGAGGTCTTCAAGGCTGAGTCGTCCGCTGACCAGCGAGTAGACGCTCTTTCCGGCGGCCTGCAGTTTTTCAGAGGCTGTCTGCAGGGCTTCTTCCCAACTCACGGCAACGAGTTCATCATTCTTGCGTACCATGGGGGTTAAAAGTCGTTCCTTGCTTTCTGCATAACCGTAAGCAAAGCGGCCCTTGTCACAGATCCAGATCTCGTTGACTTCTTCATTCTGGCGGGGCATGACACGTTTTACCACCACCTTGCCATTGCTTTTGGCTTCGCGGCGCACATCGTAGGTGATGTTGCAGCCCACGGCGCACTGGTTGCAGATGGAGGGTTTGTGTTTCAATTCCCATGCACGCGCACCAAAGCGGAAATCGTTGGTGGTCAATGCGCCCACGGGGCATATATCGGTGGTGTTGCCCGAGAAGATCGAATCAAAGCCGGGTTCAGAATAAGTGGTAATTTCCAGCTTGCGTCCGCGGTTGTAAAAACCGATCACGGGGTCGCCGGCGACCTGGTCTTCAAAGCGCACACAACGTGCACATTGGATGCAGCGTTCGCGATCGAGTGAAATCAGTTCGCCCAGCGGATGGTGCTTCTTGGCGTGGCTTTTCTCGTCCAGTAAAAAGCGGCTATCAGCCGAACCGAATTCCATGGTCTGGTTCTGCAGTGGACATTCACCGCCCTTGTCACAAACCGGGCAGTCCAGCGGATGAGAGGTGAGCAGGAACTCGATCACTTCCTTGCGGGCTGACATGACTTTTTCGGTCGCACTCCACACCACCATGCCTTCAGAAACCGGTGTGGAGCAAGCGGTCTCAAGCTTGGGGCCGAAGGCGATCTTGGGAGTGCCGTCTTCATTCAACACGGGGGCGCCTGTGGCACGGTCCATCTGTGGACGGCCGACATCCACCAGGCAGACACGGCACATGCCTACGGGTTTCAGTTTGGGGTGATGGCAAAAGACCGGAATGGTGATGCCCACGGTCTTGGCGGCATCCACAATATTCATTCCAGCCGGTACGCTGACGGCTCGTCCGTCAATGGTTAGATTTACTCTTTTTTCCATCTGGTTAACTCTCCAGACGAGCTTCGAAATCAGCTCGGAAATGTTGTAAGCCAGATACCACAGCCATGGTCGAGAATTCGCCCAGGGCGCAGAAGCACTTGTTTTGCATTTGGCTTGCCACTGACTTCAGCAGGTCAATATCCTCTTTTTTGCCCTTGCCGGATTCAATGCGGTCGCTGATATGGCTCATCCAGTAGGTGCCTTCGCGGCAGGGGGTGCATTTTCCGCAGGATTCGTGTTTGAAGAAATGCACCGTATTGTTGATCACCCGGCTGATGTTGACCGTTTCGTCCAGCACCATCACTGAGGCCGACCCAAGCGGGGAGCCGATGGCAGAGGTGGCCTCATAATCCATCGGGGTATCGAGTGTTGCATCGGTGGCAGGGATCAAGGTTGAAGAAGCACCAGCCGGCATGATGGCTTTGATCTTGGCGTCGTTAATGATGCCCTCACCATATTTGAAGATCAACTCTCTAAAGGTCGTGCCCAGCGGAAGTTCGTAATTACCGGGTTTCTTGACCCGACCGGAGAGTGAGAAGATCTTGGTACCGGGGCTTTTTTCGGTACCGTTCTTGCGGAAGGTATCCACCCCTTTTTCCATGATGTAGGGGATGTTGGCCAGCGTCTCAACGTTATTGATGACGGTCGGTTTGTCAAACAAACCTGCCACAGCCGGGAAAGGCGGGCGCAGCCGGGGTTGCCCCATGCGGCCTTCGATGGATTCAAGCAGGGCGGTTTCTTCACCGCAGATGTAAGCGCCTGCCCCCAAATGGGTGTGGATGCGCAGGGAATATTGGGTGCCGAAAAGCGCATCACCCAGATAGCCCTTGGCGGTCAGCTCGGCCAGTCTTTCATCGAATTTCTTGGCGATCTGTGAGAACTCGCCGCGGAAGTAGATGTAGGCGTCGTTGGCTTGAACCGCAAAAGACGTGATCATCAAGCCTTCGATGAATTGATAAGGGTTGAACTCGAGCAGTTCGCGGTCCTTGAAGGTGCCGGGTTCGGATTCGTCCGAGTTGGCCACCACATAATGCGGCCAGATATTGTTGGGCAGAAACGACCATTTCACGCCGGTCGGAAAACCCGCGCCGCCGCGTCCGCGCAAACCGGAGGCTTTTACGTCGTTGAGCACTTCTTCAGGCTTGCGGCTGGTGACCACTTTTTTCCAGGTTTCAAAACCGCCGTTGGCGATGTAGGTCTTTAACTGGTTCAAACCCGCTATCTCACGGTGGCGCAGCAGGATCATCTCACTCATGGCTGCCTCCTTCTTCGGGTTTGGCTTCTTCAGGTGTCACGGTCTTCAACGGCGTACCGTTGATGGCGGCGGACATCGAACGCAGCCAATCCACCGTGCGGGCTGGGGTCTGGTTCTCGTGGTATTCCACCTCATCGCCGATCTGGGCTTGAAAGAGGGGCGCTTTGTCACAGGCAGCCAGACACTTCACTTCTTCGATCGTGATCAGACTGTCTTCAGAGGTCTCGCCGGGCTTGACCCCCAATTGGGCGCACAAGCCAGTCAGGTATTCCGTGGCGCCGCGCAAGTCACAGGCTACATCCGTGCAGACCTGCAGCCTGATCTTGCCTTCGGGAGCGTCATGGAAAAGGGTATAAAAACCCACCACGGAAGCCACTTCAGTGGTGCTCACCCCGGCGATCTCGGCGATCTCTTGCATGGCAGCGCGTGAAACAAACCCCGCCTCGCCCTGCGCCAAATGCAGCAGCGGCATCACCGCCGACTGCTTGCGGTCAACAGGATACCTGGAAAGGATCCGATTTACTTCTTCTGGATATTTTTTAAGCAGTTGGTTCATCGGTCTGTATCTCCCAGGACGATATCAATACTGCCAATGATGCCGATCAGGTCCGCCACAAAGCATCCTTTGGAGAGGATGGGCATGATCTGCAGTAGCGGTACGGAAGGTGTGCGGTAGTGCACGCGGTAGGGCTTGGGGCTGCCGTCAGATTCAAGGAAGAGTCCCATTTCACCGCGCGGGGATTCAATGGTGGAATAAACAGATCCTAGTGGCGGAGTGAAACCTTCCGTCCATAATTTGAAGTGGTGGATCAGGGCTTCCATGCTCACGCCGATCTCTGAGCGCGGAGGTGGAACGTATTTGGGATTGTTGTCGCGGACTGGACCATAAGGCAGTTTGTTGAGCGCCTGTTCCACGATGCGTACGGATTGGCGCATTTCTTCGACCCTCACCTGGTAACGGCCGTAGATGTCGCCAGTGGTTTGGGTGGGAATGTCAAAATCGTATTGTTCATAACCGCAGTAGGGGTTGGCTTTGCGAATGTCATGGGCCAGACCGGTCGCTCTCAAGGTGGGGCCGGTCACATCCCAGGCCAGGGCGGTCTTGGTGTCAATTTTGCCAATGCCCTTGGTGCGATCCATAAAAATGGGGTTCTTGGTCAGCAGGGCTTCATAAGAGTCAATCCGTTTCGGAAAGACTTCGACGATCTTTTTAACCGCATCTTCAAATTCAGCCGGCACATCCCGCCACAATCCGCCGGGGCGGATGAAAGTGGTCATCATGCGCTGACCTGAAACCAACTCAAACACGTCCAGGATCATTTCACGTTCGCGCATGGCATACAGGAAGACGCTCATGGCGCCCAGATCCAATGCAGATGTTCCGATCCAAAGTAGGTGAGATTGCAAACGGGAGAGCTCCAGTAAGATGACCCGGATGGCATCGGCCCGTGCCGGGGATTTGAGTTCGGTGAGTTTTTCGACCGCCAGGCAGTAGACCAGGTTGTTACCCATGGTGTACATGTAATCCATGCGGTCGGTCAGCACTTCAGCCTTCTGGTAGGTCTTGCCTTCCATGTTCTTTTCAATGCCGGTGTGCAAATAGCCGATATCCGGCACACAGTTGAGCACGATCTCACCATCCAGTTCAAGGATGAGGCGCAAAACCCCGTGGGTGCTGGGGTGCTGCGGACCCATGTTGAGCACCATGGTCTCGCCTGATAAAGCCTTCGGACTGAAAAGGTGTTTTAATTCATCCAGGGTGAATTCTTGAATTTCTCTCATTTATCTCACCCCTTTCGGCTTGCGCAGGTCAATGTCATCAAAGTTGAAAGTATGCTGCACTTCTTCGTAGCCAAGCGGATAGTCCTTACGCAGGGGATGGCCCACCCAGTTGGGGGGCAGAAGCAGACGGCGCAGGTCTGAATGGCCTTCAAAGCGGATGCCCATCAGGTCCCAGATCTCACGTTCGCGCCAGTTGGCGTTGGGGAAGACGGTTTCCATGGTGGGGATCTTGGGTTCGTCGCCGTTCAAGGCAACCCTGAAGGTGATGTATAGGTGAAGTTTGGTGGAGTAGAAAATGTAGACCATGTGAAACCGCGGTGTGGTCTGCGGACAATAATCCACGGCGGTTTCGGCCGAGAGCATATCAAAGTCAAATTCGTCACGCAAAGCGGTTGCGGCGGCGATGATATTTTCGGCCGGCACTAGCAGGGTGACGTCTCCACGGAATTCGGAGACTTGGGCATTAAAACGGGATTGAATGGCAAAAACAGCGGGAGTAAGAAGTTCGTTCATGGTTGGCCTCTTATTTCCACTTGGCGAATTGCTCGCCCTTGATCTTGTTGTGAAGCGCAACCACCCCGTTGATCAGCCCTTCGGGGCGCGGCGGACAACCCGCCACGTAAATATCAACCGGTACGATCTCGTCCACCCCCTGCAGGACGGCGTAATTGTTGTAAACACCACCGCAGGCAGCGCAATCACCCATGGCGATCACCCATTTGGGATCGGGCATTTGATCGTAGAGGTTGCGCAGCACGGGTGCCATTTTTTGAGAAACACGGCCGGCCACGATCATCAGATCAGATTGCCGTGGGCTGGCACGCATCAATTCCATGCCAAAGCGGCTCATGTCGTAATTGGCTGCCTGGGCGGCCATCATCTCGATGGCACAACAGGCCAACCCAAAGAGCATCGGCCACATTGAGTTGGTGCGGGACCAGTTGACTGCATTTTCAAGCGTGGTGGTGACCACGCCGGTATTTCCTAATTTTTGCTCTAATCCCATTCCAAGGCTCCCTTTTTCCATATATAGATGAAGCCAACCAGCAAGATGGCTACAAAAACAAACATTTCGATCAAGCCAAACAGGCCCAGTTTTTTGAAGGCAACCGCCCAGGGTAAAAAGAAGATCACCTCAACATCAAACAGGATGAAGAGCACTGCCACCAGATAGTATTTAACCGACATCTGCCGGGTACCGGGGCCGTAGGGGATCATACCTGATTCGTAAGGCTGTCCCTTTTTGGCAGTCGGACGGTGTGGCCCAAAATATCGGCCTAAAAAGAGAACTAAAAAACCAACAAAAGTTGAGAGGGCGATCAAAATGATCAGGGGAAGGTAGTCTAGTAGCATTGAGAGAATCTCCGTTTAGCAGACTATAAATCTAATAAGACAAATATTGTCTATATCTCAGTATAGATTTTACCTTATTACCTACCGATTACCTATTAACTTTTATCCTCATTATTTACCTAAATGTTAGAAAAAATGCAGGCTGTTTCGCGTTAACAGACTATTAAGCTCGTTCATAAAACAATAGCCTTGTCTTTCAATTCGCCATTTTTAATATTTAATTAATACAAATCATATAATATTGGTCATAATTAAGCGTATTAGCATATCGTTTATATGCTTTCGAGCAAATGCTCAAGGAGAAAAATGAAAGTTCAACGATCTATTGTTTCAGTGTTTGTATTATTCGCTTTGGCTTTAGCCGCTTGTACCACGGCACCTGCACCCACAACGGCAGCCCCCATGGATGTTCAGGCTACCGCAGCCTCAACAGAGGCCTCCGCCGGTGGTCAACCAGCCGCTGCTGCCGTTGCGATCAACATTCAAAATTTTTCATTCGATCCCAACAATTTGACTGTGAAAACAGGAACCACCGTGACCTGGACAAATATGGATAGCGTCAATCATACGGTCACCAGCGACACCGGTCTGTTTGATTCTGGCGAGTTGGGAAAAGGGAGTACGTTCAGTTATACCTTTGATAAGGCTGGCGTCTATACCTATTACTGCATCCCCCACCACTCGAAGATGCAAGGAACGATCACCGTAACTGATTAGATATTTGTTCCCGAGACAACAAACGAAAGCCATCCTGACCGGATGGCTTTTTTTGTCGCTGACAATCAGATAAAAAATCCCCCATCATTTTGCAGATGGGGGAGTAAAAATTGAGGTTGCCTTGCTTGTGACTGTTCGAGCTTTCCTGTTGTTTGTTGCATTGGCTTGTCCGCTTCCCCCTCCTTGGACAGCAGCCGGGATCTCAGGTGAGGCTGCCCCAATCCACCAGCAAGGAGTCTCAACGACTTACCTAGTTTTGGCGTATTCCTGTTCCACGAAACTCCAGTTCACCACAGACCAAAAGGCTTTGATGTAATCGGGACGACGATTCTGATAATTCAGATAGTAGGCATGCTCCCAGACATCCAGAGCCAGCAAAGGAACGTGATTATCCATTAATGGGCTGTCCTGATTGGCAGTGGAGTAAACCTGAAGCTTCTTTTCATTATCGAGCACCAGCCAGGCCCAACCAGAACCAAAACGGGTGGTGGCTGCTGAAGTAAATTTCTCCATAAAGCCATCCAATGATAAGAAACTTTTTTCAAGCTCTGATAACAAAGCTCCCGAAGGTCCTTTCTTTCCACCAGGAGTTAAGACTTCCCAGAAAAGGGTGTGGTTGGCATGACCGCCGCCATTGTTTCTCACTGCAGTACGAATGGCTTCTGGAACCTTGTTGATCTCACGTAAGGTTTTTTCAAGCGGCTGAGCATAATACTCCGGAGCGGATTCAAAAGCCTTGTTGAGGTTGTTGACATAAGTGGCATGGTGTTTGTCATGATGGATTTCCATCGTTTTAGCATCAATTGCAGGTTCAAGTGCATTGAACGCGAATTTTAAAGAAGGTAATTCAAATAGTGTAGTCATGATGTTTGCTCTCTCTTTGTGATTAATATCATATTTAAGATAATAATACTCCAAATAAAAAGAGAATACAAGGGGTTTTTATTAATAATATATATAAAATTCCATATTATGGGCAACGCTCTACAACGAGTTGTAATCCTCCCGTTTGAACCTATAATGAAATAAATAAGAGTAATGAAAGGAAAATAACATGGACTTCATCCAAATTCTTAAAATTTTTGCTGTTGTTGTGACACTACTAACGGGGGTGTACTCTCTCGTACAACCCAAAAAGATCAAGGGGTTTACCGGGCTTGAAGCTTCCAGCCCGCGGGCGATCACAGAAATTAGAGCCGTCATGGGTGGCACCTTTGTTGGGCTTGGTATTGCAGCTTTGATCTTTCCAACCCGCGAGGTCTATTTAACGCTTGGGATCACTTACGCTGCCATAGCAGCCATCCGCGGCGTTTCCATGGTGCTGGATAAATCCATGGTGAGATCCAACTTGATCAGCCTGGCTACCGAGGTCCTGCTGGTGGTGATATTGGTCTTATAAATTCGGATTTTTTAAATTAAATTTTCTTGTGCTTTGATTTCTAATCATGGATAATAGCGTTATTGATGTATTGTTCTTTCAAAAATTGATCATCAAGAAACCTGATTAGGGGACCGATTTGGTGGAAGCTGGTGAAAATCCAGCACTGTGCCGCAACTGTAACTTGGTAAAAACCAGGAAGTCAGACCCCCATACTTGATGACTTTTGTATGCATATCCTTCTCGAGCAAGAAGCATTCGTTTTTCGAATGATGTTGATACACAACTTCTCAGCTCAGTCCACAAGGATTGAGCTTTTTTTACAGACAAGCTGAAGAACCTCAATATTTTATGATGGAGAAAATAATGAACATGGATGGTAGTGCTCAGAAAAATGTCCGGATTGTGGAAATTGAAGGTTCTTCAAGCAACGATTCAAACAAACCCGCCATGTGGATCCGCAAACGGGATGGACGCATCGTTGAATTTGACACCACCAAAATTGCAGACGCCATCTTTGGAGCCGTTAAAGCCGTTGGCGGTAACGATCGTGATCTAGCTGATGAATTGGCTGCTGTGGTCGTCAGGTATGTGAAAGAATACTCCAAACAGAACGTCCCCACAGTTGAAGAAGTGCAAGACGCGGTTGAGAAGGTACTGATCGAACGCGGTCATGCAAAAACAGCCAAGGCTTACATCCTCTACCGTGATCGGCGTACCCGCATCAGGGAGGCTCGTTCAGAACTGATGGACGTTGTGGAAGAGATCCTTGTTGAAACGAATCGTGAGAACGCAAACGTCGGGAATTCTCCCTCCGCGAAGATGCTGCAAATTGCCTCTGCTGCCAGCCGGCAGTACTACCTGTCCCGCTTGATCCCTGAGGAAATGTCTCAAGCCCATCGAAACGGCGATATTCATATCCATGACCTTGATTTCTACGGCAAGACGCTCACCTGCGTACAAATTCCATTGGGAAAACTACTGAGCAATGGTTTCAATACCGGCCATGGATTTATTCGACCTCCCAAACGGCCCTCTTCTGCGACCGCTCTGGCCGCGATCATCTTGCAGAGTTCCCAGAATGATATGCACGGCGGGCAGTCCTTTGCCTTTTTCGATCGTGATATGGCCAAGTTTGTGTCTGGAGCCTCGGAATTTGAGGTCTACCAGGCCATGGAAGCCCTGGTCTATAACCTGAATTCCATGCACAGCCGGGCTGGCGCGCAGGTGCCTTTCAGTTCGATCAATTTGGGTTGTGACACAACGCCAGAAGGCCGCATGGTAATTGCCGGTCTCTTAAAAGCCTACGAAAAGGGGCTGGGACGCGGCGAAACCCCCATTTTCCCCAATATCATTTTTAGGATCAAAGCGGGTGTCAACTTCAACCCGGGCGACCCCAACTATGATCTGTTTAAACTGGCCATGCGCGTATCTGCCCATCGAATGAATCCCACCTTCTCTTTCATGGATTCCAGCTTCAATCAATCTTTTGACACGGAAGTGGCTTATATGGGCTGCCGAACGCGTGTGATCGCCAACAGAAAAGGCCCCTCCGTTGCGGATGGCCGCGGCAATCTTTCTTTCTCCACCATAAATCTGCCTCGCATTGCAATCAAGGCAAACCACAATTTGGATGTTTTCTTCAAAGAACTTGAATCCACCATGGATCTGGTAGCCCGCCAATTGCACCACCGCTTTCAGATTCAGTCTCATCTGCGTGTTTGTGACATGCCCTTCTTGATGGGCCAGGGTATTTACATCGGTTCAGAGAATCTGCATCCTTCAGATGAGATCGGCGAAGTGATAAAGAATGGCACCCTTTCCATCGGATTCATCGGTTTGGCCGAGGCTCTGGCCAGCCTGACCGGCAAACACCATGGACAGGATGAGAGCGCAAGAAAGATCGGTCTGGAGATCGTCGCATACATGCGCAAGCTGGTGGATCGTTTCAGCGATGAATACGATTTGAACTATACCCTTTTGGCGACACCGGCTGAGGGATTGTCAGGGCGATTTGTTTCAATGGACCGTAAAGCCTACGGAGTAATTGAAGGGGTGACGGACAAAGAGTATTACTCCAACAGTTTCCACATTCCTGTTAAATTTGATCTCTCTTCCTTTGAAAAATGTCAGGTTGAAGGACCCTATCATCAGCTCACCAACGCAGGCCATATTAGCTATGTTGAAATGGATGCGCCTCCCATCCACAACCTTGAAGCTTATGAAGCATTGCTGCACCACATGGCCTCTTGCGACATGGGTTATGTGGGCATCAATTTCCCCATAGACGAGTGCCTGGCTTGCTCCCATCACGGGGTGATCGAAGAAACCTGCCCGGTTTGCGGCTCATCGGATATTCGCAAGATCAGGCGAATTACCGGATATCTCTCAACCGTTGACCGCTTTAATGACGCGAAAAAAGCCGAATTGGCAGACAGACATCCGCATAAGGTGCAACAGTCCGGATCGAGGCTGCATTAATGAAAGTTCAAATCGCCGGGATCGTCAATGAGAGCGTTACTGATGGTCCCGGCTTTCGAACCACGATCTTCTTTCAAGGCTGCAAACATCACTGTGTCGGATGCCATAATCCACAAACATGGACCTTTGAGGGTGGGAACGCGCTTGAAATCGAAACGGTGATCGAACAAATTCCTTATTCCCCCTTGATCAAAGGCATCACGCTCAGCGGCGGAGATCCTTTTTTCCAACCTCAAGCCGCCTCAGCGATCGCTAGGGATTGCAGGAACCACGAAAAAGATGTTTGGGCCTATACCGGTTTCACCTGGGAACATCTGATGGCGCAAGGCGATAAAGACAGGCTTGAGTTGTTGAAAGCCTGTGATGTGCTGGTGGATGGTCCCTTCGTACAATCATTGTTGTGTTATGACCTGCCTTTTCGCGGATCATCCAATCAGCGCCTGATCGCCGTTCAAGACAGCCTTCGTTCTGGCAGGGTGATCGAAGTTCAGCTTGATGAATAAGTCTTAAACCACACTTGGCAGTTAAAATTCATTATTCCTGACATTGCCACCAGGCTGCGGCTAATGGTGTCTTTTGTTTTATCGCTTGACAAGTTTTTCTGCAATCGCTAAGATGAATGAGCGCAAAAATCACCCTTGCACCTCAAACGGAGGTCACCATGCAGTTTGGAATTATGGCCATGCAGATGGACGCTCTCATACCCCAGGGCAGGTCCCTCCAGGAGATCATGGCGGCGCTGACCGCGTTTGACCATTCCGAATTGGTGAGAGGCATCGCAGATCAGGGCTTCAACCTGATCGAACTGGGCGGGGACCTGATGCTGTTCTTCCAACAGGCTTATTCAAGACCCTCCATCGAAAAACTTTCGCAATTAAAGATCGAAAAAGACCTTGACTATACCGTTCATCTGCCGCTTTGGTCGGTTGAACCTTCCACCCTGCTGCAGCCGGTGCGCTCAGGGTCGGCCAGCGCATTGATTGACGTGATCAAGGCGACCCAGCCGCTGCACCCCAAAAGCTATGTATTGCACGCCACCGGCGCACTGGCTTCCGAATTCTATAATATGCGCCTACCGGATCTCGGCAAGATGATGATCCTCAAGCAATTTCAGGCGAACGCCATGCAAACCATCCGCGAACTGCTGGCGGAAACCGGTCTCAACAGCCGCAAGCTTGCCATTGAGACCATTGAATTCCCCTTTGATCTGACTTTCGAAATGGCAGAGGCGTTGGATCTTTCACTTTGCCTGGATACCGGCCATGTGATGGTGGGCTTTTCAGGTGCAGTGGAACTTTTTGAGGTGCTGGAAAAGGTGCTGCCCCGCCTGGGTGAGATCCATCTGCACGATGGCCCCTGGCAGGGACCCGAACGCAAGATCGGCTACGGCAAAGACCATTCCCCGCTCGGCACTGGCGACGTGGATGTGGCGCGTCTGCTTAATCGCCTTGAAGCAGCCAATTATGCAGGTCCGATCATATTTGAATTGACCATTGCCCAGGCAAAACAATCCCTTGATCACATCCACAGGGTCTATCCCAAGGCTTTGTCGTAATTATTTCTAGAAACAATTATTCCGGAGGATGGAAGATGAGAACTGACAAACGCTGGTACGAACTTCTGGGGTTGAACGGATATCAATTGGGGTTGAGCATGGCCTCCAATGTGATCAGTCCTTTGCTGCTGCCTGCCCTGGTCTTGATGTTCATGCCTCCGGAGAAGAAGAACACCTATACCGCCCTGGTCTACGTGACCGGGTTGGCAGTGGCCATGTTTATTCAACCAGTGATGGGCATGTGGAGCGATCGCAGCACTGCAAAACTCGGAAGGCGCCGCCCCTTCATTCTTTGGGGAGCGCTGCTTAACATTCTGTTTTTATTGGTGGTGGGAGCCTCCTTATTCTTCCAACAATCACCATTGAACGCATTCTTCCAATCCACCTTCGGAGTGACAGCTTCTCTGGTTGTCCTATTATTGGGCATCATCCTGCTGCAAGTTTCTTCAAACATCAGCCAGGCAGGTCAGCAGGGATTGATCCCCGATGTGGTGCAGGAAAATCAACGCGGACGCGCCTCAGGCATCAAATCCGTGTTGGAAATGATCCCGGCTGCCCTGGTGCTTGGCATTTCCCCCCTGCTGGATAAAAAGCAATTCTGGGTGGTCATCATCATCCTGATGGCATTCTATCTGCTCACCATGCTGTGGACCGTGCTTTCGACCAAAGAAATTCCCCTTTCTGAAAAGTCTCCCCGCCCTGAAGGCCGCCCGGTGCTGCGCATGCTGCTGCTGACCGTCCTCTTCGTGGGCGTCACGCAATTGGCCTTGTGGTTGGTGAAAAGCAGCGCCGCCTGGCTTCCGGCAGATACCACCAGTCTGTGGCTGCGGGTGGTCGTGGTCGGTCTGGTGGGACTGCTCGGCATGGCCGGCTCGATCTTCATCGGCGTCTATTTTGGCGCCCAGGTGGGCATTGGTGCTGAAGCGCGCAATCAAAAATCCTTCATCTGGTGGGTAGTGACCCGTTTGATGTTCCTGGCCGCCATCGGGTCCACGCGCAACTTCACCATGTTCTTTGTCAAAGATGTGCTCAAGGTGCCCAACCCTGCCACCGTGACCACTTATCTTACAGCGGTTATTTTTGTGTTCTTATTAATCACATCCCTGTTGGGCGGTTACCTTTCAGATAAAATGGGACGCAAGAAGCTGCTGGCAGCGGCGGGCATTTTGGCCGCCCTCGGTTCGCTGCTTCTGATCTTTTCAAGCACCATTCCCATGGTGATGGTGGCGGGCGCCTTTTTGGGCCTCGGCACCGGCACCTTCATGTCAGCCAACTGGGCACTCGGCACAGATCTTGTTCCGGCCAAGGATGCAGGCCGTTACCTGGGTATTTCAAACCTGGCAGGCGCCGGAGCAGGCATTGTGGGGTCCAGCATCGGCGGTCCGCTCGCGGATTATTTCAACGCCATTCAACCGGGGTTGGGCTACCCGGTGATCTTTGCCCTTTACGGTGGTCTTTTCTTACTGTCTGTTCTGCTCCTGCCAAAAATCATTAAGACCAAGGAATAATGTAAACCTTATGACCCAGAATATTCATCTGATCTTCAAGACTCATCTGGATGTTGGATTTACCGACTACGCATCACGGGTCGTGGATAATTATTTCAAGAAATATATCCCCGCCTCGCTGCGGGTGGCCCGCCAAATGCGTGACTCTGATCGCCCCGAACGCTTCATCTGGACAACCGGGTCCTGGTTGATCTATGAATATCTTGAACAGGCCAATAACCTGGAACGCGCCGAAATGGAAGCTGCCATCGAACTGGGTGAGATAGCCTGGCACGCCCTGCCATTCACCACGCATACCGAACTGATGGACCCCGAGCTTTTTCGTTTTGGACTTTCGCTTTCTCATTCACTCGATAAACGCTTTGGCAAGAAAACCATTGCCGCTAAAATGACGGACGTCCCCGGCCATACGCGCGGAATTGTGCCACTACTGGCTGAAGTAGGAATAACCTTTTTGCACATTGGGGTAAATCCCGGTTCCACGGTTCCCAGTGTACCGCCGCTTTTCCGCTGGCAGGACGAGAGCGGTGCGGAACTGATCGTCATGTACGAAAGCGGCTATGGTAGTGCTTTTGTGATCGAAGGCATGGAGGATTCTCTGGCTTTTGGACACACCAGTGACAATCTTGGGCCGCAATCCCCGGATCAGGTGCTGGATGTTTACCGCGAAAAACGGGCCATGTTTCCTGGCGCAAACGTGTTTGCCTCGACGCTTGATCAATTCGCCGAAAAGTTGGAGGGGGTGCGCAGCAGCCTGCCAGTGGTCACGGCCGAGATCGGCGACACCTGGATCCATGGGGTTGGCAGCGATCCGATCAAAGTCAGCCGTTTCAGAGAATTGCTGCGACTGCGCTGCGAATGGCTCACAAGTAAGAAAGTAAATTACAGCGACAAACGCTTCTTCAACTTCAATCGGCGTCTTTTGCTCGTTCCCGAACACACCTGGGGCATGGATGAAAAAACCTACCTGGGGGATCACGAGAATTATTCGGCGGAAAAATTCAAAGTCGCACGCGGTCTGCCCAACTTCAAGAAATTTGAATCTTCATGGGTCGAAAAACGCAGCATCATCCAAAAAGCGGTCAACGCGCTCGAAGATTCCCCCCTGGCGGAGGAAGCACGCCAACGGCTTGAAAGCATACGCCCCACCAAACCTGACCTTTCTAAATGGCAAAAAACCTCCAATGAAAAAATAGACCTGCAAACCGGGCGGTTTGAGATCCAAATCAACCCGCTGCGGGTGGGTCTGGTTTCTTTGGTTGATCGAAAGACCCAAACCCGCTGGGTGGATGAAGCCCATCTCATGGGTGAACTGACCTACCAAACTTTTTCAGCAGCAGATTATGACCGTTTTTTCAGCCAGTACATCATTAACCCTGCCCAAAACGGCGACTGGCCAAAAGAAGATTTCTGTAAGCCAGGTCTTGAACTGGCAAAACCGCTCAGTGCCATCTGGAAGCCCTACATCCGCGACAGTTATTTCCGGCAAACACCAGGCATGGCGGAGTTCCTGTTTCACATGACTTTTGAACACGACTGTGTGCTGAATTACGGCGCTCCCAAAGATGTTTTTCTCACCTACCAATTTCCTCATGAGGGGTCTTCTTTCTCCATAGACCTGCAGTGGTTCAACAAGCAAGCCTGCCGCATGCCTGAAGCCCTTTGGATGGGCTTTACTCCCATCCTTCCGGATGCTGCCGAATGGAAGATCGAAAAAATGGGAAAAATGATCTCTCCGCTCCAGGTGGCTGAAAATGGCAACCGCCACCTGCACGCCGCAGGCAGCCGGGTTGAATTGAGCCACACAGACGGCAAATTGGATATTTTGCCGCTGGATTCACCGCTGGTGGCGCCAGGGGTTCCATCTCCGCTGGATTTCAATAATCACCAGCCCGATATGCGAGAAGGCATGCATTTCTGCCTGTTGAACAACCTGTGGGGGACCAACTTCCCGATGTGGTTCGAAGAAGACTGCCACTACCGGTTTCGCCTTGAAATGAATGATTGATGGTCGTCAGCCGGGATGCAACCTATCCGCGGATGCAACGTATATCTAATAAATAATTAACACTTTAAAGAGGTAACCATGGATAATCATCCGCGATATCGTTCTTTGTTCTGGCCCATTTTGCTGGTAGGTGTGGGTATTGTCTGGCTGCTCAGCAACCTCGGTATGATCCAACCGGTCAGCCTGGGTTCGATCCTAAAATTCTGGCCTGTGCTGCTGATCGTTTTTGGCATGGATATGCTCTTCAGCCGCCGCTATCCGTGGGTGGGAGCAGTCGTGGGTTTGTTGGCGGTAGCCGGTGTGGTGGCCTTATTAATGTTCGGCCCCAGGGTCGGCATCACCACCGGTACTGATACAAAAACAGAAACCTTTGCAAGCCCGCTCGAAGGTGTGAAAACCGCGGAATACACTTTTGATACTTCTTCTTCACCCGTTACGATCTCGGCGCTTGATAATAACAAAACGGATCTAATATCCGCCGACGTGACTTATCGCGGGACCATGCGCTTTGATGTCAACGGCTCTGACCACACCACAGTTTGGATGTCGGAATACTCCGATAACTCATCCTGGTTGAATTGGGATTTTTCATTTGACAACCTTAAATGGGATATCGGTCTATCACCTGAAGTTCCCTCCGATATTATCCTGAACGGCGGATCAGGTTCGATCACCATGAACCTTTCCGGGCTTCAATTGACCTCCTTGCAGACTGACCTGGGCTCCGGAGCCTCAACCATCACCCTGCCGCAATCTGAAGAAGCTTATTCTGTTGATATTGCAAGTGGATCCGGTTCGGTTACCGTACGTGTTCCTGAACAGGCTTCACTCACACTTTCACTCGACACCGGCAGTGGCGCAACCAGTGTGGTCATCCCTGCCAAAGCAGCAGTCCGCATTGAAGTCAATGATGATGGTTCTGGAAGTTTTGATCTGCCCAACGGTTTGATGAAGGCTTCTGACAGCTCCAGTTTTGATATTGGCGCCTGGCAAACCCCCAATTACGACACCGCCCAATACAAGATACTGGTTCAAGTTTTGGGCCAGGGTTCCGGCAGCATTTCCATCCGCTAATAATTGGATTCTCCCCCTTATTCTGAAACCCGTCGAACTCTTGACGGGTTTCTTTTTGGCGATATAATGAAATTGAAAAACATTTTCAATAAGGAATACCATGGCAGAAATTGAGCGCTGGTTGGAATTGCTGGAAGATAAAGGCGGCCGCATTACCGGTCCACGCAGGGCGATCGTGGAATTGATGGTCAATTCTGACCATGCCCTCAGCCCGGTGGACGTTTTTGACCAGGCACGCGGAAAATACCCCAAGATGGGATTGGTCACCGTTTATCGCACTCTGGAGATTTTGAGTGAAATGGGGTTGGTGGAACGTGTACACCAATCTGATGGATGCCACATGTACCTGCGGGCAGCTCAAGGTCATGAACATTTGTTGATCTGTTCGTGCTGCGGCAAGGCTGCCTATTTTTCAGGTGACGATCTGGGCACTTTGATCGAAAGGATCAGCCGGGAAAGTGGTTTTTCAGTTCAAAGTCATTGGCTTCAGCTTCAAGGTTTATGCCAAAAATGCCAACCGGTTAAAATTCACCCTTCGGTTTCGTGATAATAATATGATAAAGATATTTTCTCTGTTGATACCAT
The DNA here is from genome assembly GCA_021825925.1 of Chloroflexota bacterium. Lineage (GTDB taxonomy): Bacteria > Chloroflexota > Anaerolineae > Anaerolineales > Anaerolineaceae > UBA6107. The sequence goes on along the minus strand of JAKAFP010000003.1, from coordinate 278,329 downwards.
TAGTGCTGAGCCTTTCACTGTCAGCCTGTTCCGCTCCAAAAACACCTCAAACCGGATTAAACATTGTGGCATCCACCACAATAGTGGGAGACGTGGTCAGCCAAATTGGCGGCAGCCATGTTCAATTAACGGTGCTCTACCCTGTGGGTGCAGACCCGCACACCTTTGAGCCGCGTCCTCAGGATGTGGCAGCCATTGCCAACGCCCAGATCCTCTTCCTCAACGGACTTGAATTGGAACATGCGCTTCAACCCGTGATTGATGCCAACGCCACCGGCAAGGTGGTCAAAGTATCTGATGGTGTCGAAGTGCTGCCATTTTCGGGTAGTAAGGCTGCCGGGCAAAACCTTTCCACGGCCGACCCGCACACCTGGATGGACCCAAACATGGTCAAGGTTTGGGTGAACAATATTGAAGCAGCTCTTTCGTCACAAGATCCGACCAATGCGAAAGAATACGCCGCGAACGCCGCAAACTACCTCACCCAACTTGGTGACCTGGATTCCTGGATTCAAACCGAGGTTGCCAAGATCCCGATTGAAAACCGCAAACTGGTCACTGACCACGAAAACCTGGGCTACTTTATTCATCGCTACGATTTCAAACTTGTGGGTCTGGTGGTGGATAGTCTGAGCAGCGGCGCTTCACCCTCCGCCCAGGATCTCGCCAAACTGGAAGATCTTATCAAACAACAGGGGGTCAAAGCCATCTTCATTGGTTCCACGATCAACCCCAACCTGACAGACCAGGTAGCCAGTGATACCGGAACAAAGGTGATCACCATCAACACAGAATCCCTCGGAGTCACCGGCAGTGACACCGCTACTTACATTCAGTTTATGCAAAAATTGGTCACCACCATTGTGGACGGATTGAAATAGATTTAATGAGTGAGAACCGATGACACCCTCCATAAAACATGATTTGGACCAACCCATACTCGATGTCGCACACGTGAACTATAAATTTGGAGATCACCTGGCACTGGAAAACATCACCTTTCATCTGCATACGGGTGAACGCGTGGCCGTGGTCGGCCCGAATGGTGCCGGTAAAAGCACTCTATTTAAAGTCATCGCCGGTATTTTACGTGCCGACTCAGGCGAAGTTAATGTTTTCGGCTCCGAAAGCGGAAAACACGACTGCATCGCGTATATTCCGCAGCGCAGCGTGGTGGATTGGCATTTTCCGGTGAATGTATTTGATGTGGTCATGATGGGCAGAACTGCCATGCTGAAACCCTTCACCATCCCCGGCAAGCAGCATCAGGCAGCGGTCCGCCATGCCCTCGAAAAAGTGGGCATGCAAGACCTGGCATCTCGTCAGATCAGCCAGCTTTCAGGCGGACAGCAGCAGAGAATGTTCATTGCCCGCGCCCTTGCCCAGGAGGCCGAATTGATGTTGATGGATGAACCCCTGACCGGGTTGGACGACCCCGCTCAGGAAGATTTACTACGCTTGATGGAAAAACTCGAACAGGATAAAGTAACCATCATGGCAGCCACCCACGACCTAGATCAGGCTGCCCAGCACTTTAACCGCATCTTTCTCTTAAACCGGCACTTGATCCGTTTTGGCGAAGCCAGCGAAGTCTTGACAGCCGAAAACCTGAAGATCGCCTACGGCGGTCGCCTGCGCATGATGGACGACGGAAAATCCATGATGGCGCTGGACCACTCCTGCTGTGAAGGCGGTGAAGAATGATCGCTTCTGTCTGGTCGTGGATTGTTCAACCCCTCACTTACGGCTTTATGCAGCGCGGGCTGATCGCTTCTATTTTGGTGGGAACGGTGTGCGCGGTGATCGGCGCCTTTATCGTGCTGCGCGGCATGGCTTTTTTTGGAGATGCCCTGTCACACACAATCCTGCCTGGGGTGGCGGTGGGTTACCTGGCTACCGGTGGTGCAAAAGGAGTTCTCTTCTGGTGGGCGTTGGGTACTGCGATTGTCTCTGCCCTTGGCATCGGCGCGATCAGCAAGAAATCACAACTGCGTGAAGACACCTCAATTGGCATTGTTTTTGCAGGCATGTTCGCGCTGGGCATTGCTTTGATCTCGACCGTCCGCAGCTACGCTGTTGACCTCAGCCATTTTCTATTTGGCGACGTTTTGGGTGTTTCCACCCAAAGCCTGGTTACGATCCTTATTTTCGGGGCTGTGGTGCTGATCGCCATTTGGGCGTTTTACAAGCAGCTGGTGGTCATTTCTTTTGATCCGCTTCTGGCAGCCACCTTACGCCTGCCGGTCAAGTTCCTCAACAACCTGTTATTGATCTTGATCGCCATCACGGTGGCGGTATCCATGCAGATCGTGGGGGTGGCCTTGATGGTGGCCATGTTGGTGACCCCTGCTGCAACCGCCTTTTTATTGACCAAACGCCTGCCGCGGATGATGCTGCTGGCTGCCATTTTCGCGGTACTTTCAAGCATCATCGGATTGTATGTCTCATTCTATTTGAGCATCTCCTCCGGTTCAGCCGTGGTGCTGATCTGCACCTTCTTTTTTGTAGTGACCTGGATCGTTCAAAGTCTGCGCGGAAAACGATCCAACCGGTGAACCTGTCCATTATGATACAATGTAATTTCAATTGAGTTCAGGAAAGGATGTTCGAATGACCGCTAAACAATACACAAAAGCTCCCGAGATGGTGATTGATTCACACAAGAATTATTCCGCCACCTTCAAAACTGATAAAGGGGATATCGTCTGCAGTTTATACGCCGCCAAGGTTCCCAAGACCGTCAACAACTTTGTTTTTCTTGCCCGCGAGGGTTTTTATGATGGCACTATTTTTCACCGCGTGATCGAAGATTTCATGGCCCAGGGTGGAGACCCCACCGGAACCGGTATGGGGGGTCCAGGTTATAAATTCAACGACGAATTCCATTCCAGCCTGCGCCACAGCGGACCCGGTGTGCTCTCAATGGCAAACGCCGGCCCCAATACCAACGGCTCACAATTCTTCATCACCCACGTGGCCACCCCCTGGTTGGATAACAAGCACAGTGTTTTCGGTCAGGTCACCAAAGGCTTGGATGTGTTATTCTCCATCCCTGCCCGAAACCCGTCCAACCCGGAGTATGAAGGCGTCAAGATCAACACGATCGAGATTGAAGAGCAATAATTAGTGCAGTGACTCAAAAGACACCCTCGAGGGTGTCTTTTGATTAAACATGTTAAACAGATCAACCCTAATGGTATTGTCGCTCATGGACTGGAAAATCGTGAAACGGGAACCAAGGAATAAAGAATTTGTTTGGGGCTGCGCCGCGGGTTTGGATTGGATGCAGATTGATATATAATCCATGTAGATAATCTAGTATCATGTATTCTTGACACCGCACAGAGGGAAAATGAAGCGGAAAATAGTGTGGGTAATCATTTTAATTGCGTTTAGCATCATAATAGGCGTCGTGTATGCGCGAAACATTATCCCCGACATGATCAACTATCCGTTACGCTACGACATCGCCCAAGATTACATTGGTGCACGGGCATTGGTCCATCACAACGAAAAACTATATCCCGTGCTGGTCACAGCATTTGAAAAGATGGGCATCACCTGGCAAGCGGACCACCGCTCGACACATCCACCATCAGCCTTTTTGTTGGTAGTACCCTTTACACTGTTTGGTTACCCTTTGGCTCAAACATTTTGGATGTTAAGTATGTTCGCCTGTATCGTCATTACTGCCCGCGCTTTCAGCCTGAACTGGAAAAAGAGCCTGCTGGCTGCGGTGCTATCGCTGGCCTGGCCGCCTGCCATCTGGTCACTCGGGCAATTCACCCCGATCTGGATGTTGGGACTGGCGCTGGCTTATCGTTTTAGACATAAACCGATATTGAGCGGACTTTTTATAGGGCTAGCCTCGCTACCCAAGTATTTTGCTGCGGCAGCCATGATCCAACCCCTCTGGCGGCGGCGCTGGAAAGCGCTTGTCAGTTTTGCTGCTGTTTGGCTGGGTGCAGTGGCACTTATCCTGCTGCTATGTCCGGATGCCCTATCCGCTTATGCAGCGAGCAATATCGGAAATTCCATAGATCAGATCCTGCGCCCGGATAATGGTGCCCTGGTGGTGGTAGCCTGGCGCCTGGGCGGATGGCCGGGGATCACAGCCATGATCATACTTGTCTTGTGTGTATTGCTTGCCGCCTTGCGCACCGAAGGACCTGCCGCTTGGGGTTGCCTGGTCTGGTTGAGCATTGCCACCCTACCCATTGCCTGGGTTTATTCTCTATTACCTTTGCTGCCGTGGTTGATATTGACCATCAAATCAGCAAACATGTATCCTCGCCTGTTGGCCTTGATTGCAGTGGTGATGCCTTACCTCTCTGCGGCTTGGGTCCCAATTGCGAACCCATGGTTCGTTGCTTTGAGCATCGTCTTTTCAGGAATTGCGTTTGCCCTGGCTGCCTCAAAGAATAATGCTGTCACATTTAATCAATTCGTCCAAAGAATTAAACTGGTTAAAAAGTTACCCCATCCTTCCTTGGTCAACATGACAATTGATAATTGATTACCAATAAAGGTTTGGTTATATTAAATCTAAACAACATCCTGCTTTAGATGTAAAGGTAAAAATGGAATTCATTATTTCTTACATTGAGGAAGATCAAATAGTGGTTGTAAAAACCCATGGCGACGCGGATGCGAAAAGCTCCAGTGAAATGGTGAAGCGCATCATGATGGCCATGAAAGAACATCACTCCATCCGCTGTCTGTTGGACCACACAGATATTCATTTTGTTTCAGGAAAAACCATTGAAGTTTTCAACCGACCTGAAGAGATAAAAAACACCGGGATGCCGTTAAATGTCAAATTGGCAGCGGTGACTCCCGAAAGCTACAAAGAACACTTCAGTTTCCTTGAAACAGTGTGTAATAACCGGGGAATTAGTTATCGTGTTTTTTCAAACATTACCTCTGCCACGAATTGGTTAAGGAATTAATAATAAACACAGAATGGTTTAAGCACATTCTGTGTTCTTTATAGGTTGAATTTATCAGTTTGAATCAAACTGATCGAATTGTTTTAATGCAATTCTGGATGTGCTGCCCACAACCGGGCTAGTTTTTCAGCATCTGATAATTCTGCTGGCGGGGTGGTATTGTTGATCTTTTGTACATAATCCGTTGAAAGACTTATCCACTCTGATTTCACTTCGCTGATACGGCCAAAGCCGTTCTTCTCTTCAAAAATGCTGTATTCGCCAGGGAAATCTGCTCTGCGCAATCGCGGATAAAGCACTCCAGGACCAGTACGTACAGTTAAGTTGTAGATCAAGATCTTTACCTTGTATAAAGCCACTTGTTGTACCTCCTTGCCGAATAATTCGGTATATTGCGCGCTCGTCCCAAGCCAGCCATTTAAATCCAGTGTTTTATACTGCATTCCCATGGCCACACCATCGCCTGTGCCATCATCATCCATGTCACCATCGGATGCGTACTGCCAGATCAGGCACTTCCCCAGCCATCCCGTGGTTGCCACAGCCGTTAAAACGGTTTGCTGAGTTTGATTTTCGTTATACCAGGCCACCCAAAGCGGACGATCCTTGAACCAGGAACTAAACCAATTTAACAATCCCAGTGAGCAGTAGATCCCGTTACGTTTACTATTCAACTCGTCCATGCGCTCAAGAAAACCTTTGGCAATCGCCTGGGCCCTTGCAGATACAGTTGAAATGGCGGGTGAATAGGAAGGGTTGCCGTTCTCAATATCCAGAAAAACGCTGCCATCAGGGTCATTTTTCAGGTTAGCCCAACAGGTTTCTGCTTGCTCTTTTCCCCAATCGGCGTCAACCATACCGTTTACTGTCGCCCCGGAGGTGTGGTTGGAGTAATAATCCATATACCAGTAGGGGATGCGGTTAACCTTGCCTTTGGAATTCAACCAGTTTTCCTGAAACCTGGTGTCAATCGTGCGACCATAACCGACCCTTATTCCGGCAAAATTGGCGCTGACCTTCGTCCAGTCAATGGTTCCATTGAACTGGCTGACGTCAATGCCGCGTATAGCGAAGGATGAGTACTTTAAACCCATAACATTTCTCCATAACCGACTCAACTCGTCTGAAGAATTATGGTGCAAGAAAAGAGCCAGAGCTGTCCAAAAATATCGAGATCAAGATTAGGCAAGCGTTTAAGATAAAAAAAGACATGCCCACTCGGGCATGTCTTTTAGAGAGTTGCAATTCTTTTTAGCTCAGTTTGAACCGATCCACTACCGATTTGAGCACTTTGGACATTTCTGAGAGTGTTTGAGCTGCAGCAGTCACTTCTTCCACCTGGGCGCTCATCTCTTCAGTACCGGCGCTGACTTCTTCAACGGAGGCGCTGTTCTCTTCACTGATGCTGGCAATGCTCTCAATTGAAGAGTGTAATTCAGATGAATTGGCTGCCATTTGTTCAGTTGACGCTGTATTTTCTTCGACCACTGCAGAGACTGAATCCACTGCCTGGATCAATTCTTCAGAAACAGATTTCATGTGCTGGGTGGCTTCACCTGCCAAAACAGCCTGTTTATTAACTGCTTCGGCCGCATTCAAGATCTCAGATAAAACGCTGCCGGCGTGGTTGGCGTTTTCGACACCTTTTTCAACTTCCTTTGAGCCATCTTCCATGGCTTTGACGGCATCCGTAACACTGGCGAGGATGCGTCCGATCAGATCGGAAATTTCCTTGGTTGCCAGTGAAGAACGTTCTGCCAGTTTACGAACTTCATCTGCCACAACGGCAAAACCTTTGCCGTATTCACCGGCACGGGCAGCTTCAATGGCTGCGTTCAACGCCAGCAGATTGGTTTGAGAAGATATGTCTTCGATGGTTTCAACGATTTTGCCGATTTCTTCTGAACGGCGTCCCATCTCTTCAACTTTTTCTGCAGAAATACCGACCTTTTGTTTGATACTCTGCATACCCGCCAGCGTCTGTTCGATGGTGACAGCGCCTTTACGAGCCGCTTCAGCTGCAACATCCGAATCAGTGGTTACCGCGGCTGCATTACCGGCAACTTGCAGGATGGCCTTATTAATCTGATCCGTTGCATTAGATACCTTGAAGACAGAGGCGCTTTGTTCCTGGGCTCCCTTGGCAACTCCGCTGATCGCTTGAGCCATTTCGTCCACAGAAGAAGCCGTTCTGCTGATCGCATCAGATTGATCAGCCGACCCGGTGGCAATTTGTTGAATGGTGTTGGCAATTTGTGCAGTAGCTTGTGACGCCTGGCTCGCTGCCTGCGAAAGTTCATCAGAAGCCTGATCGAGCGAAGCTGCATTTATAGCGACCTGGCTGACTGCATCGCGCAGGCTGTCTAGCATTTTGACAAATGAATTGCCTAACCGATCCTTTTCACCCTTTGGTTGAATGGTGGCGGTTAGATCACCCGCGGCAAGTTGATCAGCCACATCTGAAGCCGCCCGTTGATATTCGATCATCTTTTCAAACGCACTGCCCAGCAAACCAATTTCATCTTTACGGTTTAAGTTTACGGTATCAGAAATATCGCCCTCTGCCAGTCGGCCTGCCACAGCCGTGATTGTACCAAGGGGATTGGCAATTGAACGTGCCAATAAAACAGCAACTAGAATGCTGAGGCCAATAATTACCAGGATCATGATCATTGCCCCGATCAAGGTGGCGTTGATCTGTTTTTGAATATCATCCACATAAACACCGGTGCCAACCACCCAACCCCATTCAGGGATCAATTTAACGTAAGCGATTTTTGGGTCAGCAGGGTCGCCTGTTTTACCAGACTTTGGCCACTCGTAATCAGTATGGCCTTCACCCTGATCGGTGGCAATTTTTACAAACTCCACAAAAATATGTTTTCCTTTTGGATCAACATAATCCTTCAAGCCGTTATCAACATACCACTCAGGTTTATCTTCAGCAGAGACATTTGGATGCATGATCAGTTTTAAATTGACATCATTGATCCAAAAATAATTGCCGTTGTCATAGCGCATGTATCTCACAGTATCCATGGCGGCGGATTGAGCTGCATCAGTGGTCAAGGTTCCGTTATTCGCAAGTTCAACGTAATGTTCGATTACAGCCGATGCAGAGTTGACCATGTTTTTGGTCTGCTCTTCTTTTTGAGTAAACACACTGTTTTTATAGATCGGATAGATATAAGCTGCCAAAAGCGCTGTAAACGCCACGATAATGATCACCCCTAACAATAAGACTTTCTGAAAAACCTTGACGTTCTGCAAGATTTTCATGGTACCCAATCCCTTCTCCGGTCCCCTTTGATGATAAATTTTTCAACTATTTAAATCAAAATAGTCGTATTTGCGATTGTGTTTACAAATCCTTAAGTAAGGTGGTCAAACTTAACTTTTCACAATGTCAGATACAATGATTAATCGCTGAATATATAATCACAAAATTCTTCAAATGGTTACATAAAAATCATATAAATATTATCCAGATTAACAAGATATGATTAATATCATATTTCTGCGTGACGTTTTTGCGAGGTGACCATGTTTCATTCCATTCACAAACCAATGCTTGAGCGGATGCAATATCTGGAAAAAATAGATCAGCAAGACCGGCAAGATGGAACCCCTCGTTTAGAGCGGTTGCGTCAAATACCACCGGAGATCGGGCGTTTTCTGGCATTGATGCTGGCAGGCGCACCTACCGGTAATGTGATTGAGATCGGCACCAGTGCCGGCTATTCCACCTTGTGGCTGGCATTGGCTTGTGAAACATCTCATCGAACTATCATGACTTTTGAAGTGCTGCCGGATAAAGTAAGTCTGGCCAAAGAGACTTTTTGTATCGCTGAAGTCGAAAATACCGTAACTTTGGTCCAAGGTGACGCTCGTCAACTCATTAAAGGAATCAACCAGATAGCCTTTTGTTTTTTGGATGCAGAAAAGGAAGTTTATGCTGATTGTTATGATTTAGTGGTTCCAAAACTGGTCAAGAATGGTCTGCTTATCGCTGATAACGCTATCAACCATCAAGCCGCCCTTCGCCCCGTACTCGAGAGAGCTTTATCTGATGAACGAGTGGATGCTATGATCCTGCCCATCGGAAAAGGTGAGTTGGTGTGCCGAAAAATTTGATTCAGCCGCAATCCGGTAATTTTTTCGTCCTTACAAAAAAGACAGGATTAAAATATTTTAATTAACATTGCTATAATCTAATTGGTTCATAATATCGGAATTTATCGGTACTCTCCCGGAATTAATTATTTCAACCTTTTATTGGAATCAGATCGAAGTGGTTATTTTTGAAAACCGCTCAATACTGTTTTTCTAGATTCTGTCAAAAATTCAGTTTGGTCCCTCCCGAATACTTCACTGCAAAAGGGATATCACGATTCTTTTTAATGATAACAGGTAGGTGCTCATTTTATTATTAGCCATCTGACCAAGAGAAAAACTGTGATGGATCAAATTGTCGATCGGCAAAAAGTTGAGCCTACTGATTCAAATACCTCCAACCAGGGATTTGAAAATAGAAGACGGCATGTGCGCATTTTTTATCCCACCAGGTGTCCGTTAAAATTCCTGCCTGAAATGATCTTGAATCACCATTCCTGCCTTGTGTTGGATATTAGTGAAGGCGGGATCCGTTTTGCCATTTCGAATGCCGCCCTCGTTAAAAACGGACCCATCATGGCTCTTCTTCGTTTTCCGGATGGTGTAGAAGTAGAGATCATGGGGGAAGTGGTCCGGCGTAATTACAATCAGGTGGCGTTAAAACTTGAAAAAGGGATTCCTTACAGCCGAATCATGTCGGAACAGCTTCGCCTGCGAAACCTTGAAGCAAATGGTGTGATCACATTGCCTTACCCAACACGAGGATAAGAACCATACTTTTTCCTCGATTGCATCGCCCCCAGAGGTAAAATAGGGGGCTTTTCTTTTAAGTTGGTTGCCTGCCCATGGTGGCCGTGGTAGAATCACGATACACGAAAAATTACTCTTCTATATAATGAAGAGTTTGCATTCAGGAGGCTGGATTATGGAACAAAAAACAGGTTCATTTGAAGTTAAAAAGGGTTTAGCCCAGATGCTTAAAGGCGGCGTGATCATGGATGTTGTCAACGCCGATCATGCCAAAATTGCAGAAGATGCCGGCGCCTGTGCTGTTATGGCGCTTGAACGTGTACCTGCAGATATTCGTGCGGATGGCGGTGTTGCACGCATGAGTGACCCTGACATGATCCAAAAGATCATTGAAGCGGTCAGCATTCCAGTGATGGCAAAATGCCGCATCGGCCATTTTGTTGAAGCCCAAATTCTCGAATCCATTGGCGTTGATTATATTGACGAATCAGAAGTGCTCACCCCCGCCGATGAAGCCAATCACATTTACAAACACGATTTCAAAGTTCCCTTTGTCTGCGGCTGCCGCAACCTGGGTGAAGCCCTACGCCGCATTGGTGAAGGCGCTGCCATGATCCGTACCAAGGGTGAAGCTGGTACTGGTGACGTGGTTGAAGCCGTTCGACATGCCCGCACCGTATTGGGCGAGATACGCAGATTACAAAACCTGCCCGAAGAAGAATTAATGACCTTTGCCAAAGAAATTGGTGCGCCGTTTGAACTGGTTGTTGAAACCCGAAAATTAGGCCGTCTGCCCGTGGTGAACTTTGCCGCTGGTGGCATTGCCACTCCTGCAGACGCCGCATTGATGATGCAACTGGGTGTGGACGGTGTATTTGTCGGTTCCGGTATTTTCAAATCCGGTGATCCCTCCAAACGCGCCACCGCCATTGTTAAAGCCACTACTCATTACAAAGACGCCAAGATCCTCGCAGATGTAAGCCGCAACCTGGGTGAAGCCATGGTTGGCCGCCAGATCTCATCCATGGCCGACGCAGAGAAAATCGCTACCCGTGGTTGGTAAGGTTCTTATATGAAAATTGGCGTCCTGGCATTACAAGGTGATTTCGCAGAACACCAGGTGATGCTCGAAACATTGGGAGCAGAAGTGGTTCAGGTTAGACTTCCTGAGCATCTTAATGGTTTGAGCGGATTGATCATTCCAGGTGGAGAATCAACCACCATCGGCAAACTCGCAACCGCTTATGGGTTAATGGAACCATTAAGATCTTTTGGTCAGAAACAAGCCATTTGGGGTACCTGCGCCGGAGCCATCTTTTTAGCCAAAGACGCGCACCGTCCGCAGCCCTTGTTGGCGTTGATGGATATTGTGATCGAAAGAAACGCCTTCGGCCGCCAGGTGGATAGCTTTGAAGTGGATCTAAAAGTACCTGGTTTGGACCCGGATGAAAAAAAAGACGTTCCCTTCCACGCAGTGTTTATTCGCGCACCGTTGATCGAATCGGTTGGCAAAGGTGTTGAAGTGATATCCACGCTTGAAGACGGCAGGATCGTGGCGGCCAGACAAGGAAAGCTGTTAGCCACCTCATTCCATCCGGAATTAACCCGGGATAACCGCTTCCACCGCTACTTTATGGAGTTGGCAAAATAACCGTTCGCCCGTTCGCCTGGTATGATCTTCCATCATTAATTCGCCATCACAACGGATTGATCTGCCTCAATCAAAGATATTTCCTCACCCATGGCAACCCCCTTGGTATTGCCTCGTTGGCCTCCCGTCTTAAACCCTCAGCGGAGAGTTTTACAGCCGTGGTTGAATCTTCAGACACAGACACCTGCCTGATCAGCCAGATATTGCATAGTTCAGGGGAACGCTCCGCCCGCTTAAATTTTTTGGTTATTGAAAACTCAAAAAATTTCAATGAAACACTTGAACTTTGGGATTACTTGAACGGCAAAGCCGGTGAGATGGGTGCACTTAATGTGCTCGCAGAAGTGTCCGAATCCTCGCCTGTTTTTGAATCTTTGCGCAAAACAGGTTTTTCGCCTTACGGCTGGGAAGCCGCATGGAAACTGCCAAAGAAAATCACCGCATCCCCGGCATCAGATCATGAATGGTCAATCGCGGTCCCAACTGATGACCCCCAATTGCGTACCCTTTATCAATCACTGGTTCCTCCCATTGTTCAAGCCGCCGAAGCCTATTCCAACGGAGGAACCCGCCGGTTGGTTTATCGCGAAAACGACGAGATCGTTGCTTTTGTTGAAAGCAGTACCGGTCCAAATGGATTGTACCTGCGTCCATTGATCCACCCGGCGGTGCTGGATATTAACTCACTGCTCATTTCGTTGATCAGCCAATTTGATGATATAGGCCAGCCTGTCTTTTTGCAGGTCCGATCCTATCAAGCTTGGCTGCTGAATACCCTTGAAATAATAGGCGGGGAATCTTCCAACCATTTCACGCTGCTGGTCAAACACCTGGCCGTGCTGCAACGCAACGGGGTAATCATCACCAATGGCAAGCTGGTGAAAAACCGTCAGGCTGAGCCTACCACACCGATGGTCAGTCATCTTTCGATGGATGACGAGACTACTGCCCAATAAGAAAGGACGTATTTATTTATTTCCTTCAATTCATTCCCACCCCGCTGATCATAAGTTTGGTTATTTTGACCCTGGTGTGCCTGCGTCATCGAATACAGGGATGGAAGAAATTAATCGGGATCATCTTGTTTGGTCTATACATCATTGCAGTTGTCGGGGTGATCTTTTTTCCAATTTCGATCCCCTCCAATTGGCCTGCCAACCTATCATTGACGGAAACACTAAACAACCTGAACCGCACCAATCTTTCGCCGCTATACTTCCTATCCATTACTCACCATCCCTTCTCTTTAAAGTGGCTGCTGGTTGATTTTGGACTGAACGCCATTTTGACCATCCCCTTTGGTTTTGGGTTGGGTTATTTTCTCAAGCCCAAATGGTTTAAACTCCTTTTATGGGCGCTGCTGACCGGCCTGACACTCGAAGGTACTCAATTGGCAGTCATCCTGGTGATTGGTACGCTTTACCACACCGTGGATATTAATGATGTCATCCTCAACGGAACAGGGGTTATTTTGGGATATGGAATTTACTTGTTCTTCTCTCTTGCAATTCGCAAATTCAAGATAAATAAGCAGGCTTTGGATGGCAGGAAACACGATTAAATCAAGGATTAACGTTAAAATAGAACTATAGGGTTACCATGACACAAAAAAGGATTACTGACGATTTACATATTTTAATGACCGTTTTACCTGCTCGAATTGTCGAAGCGGTAAAAAAAGCCAATAACAGCGAGAATTTGCTTGAAATTATTCTGGATCTTGGCCGTCAACCGATCGCACGGTTCGTAAGCGGAGAAGTTATCTTAAGTGAAGAAGAAATCAAGCGCACTGATATTGATTTTGTGGTCGAACATATCGGCGAATTTGATGCCGATAACCGCGCCGGCCTTGAACGCACCCTGCACCGCATCTCTGCGATCCGCAACCGGCATAACGTCATCGTGGGTCTGACCTGCCGCGTGGGACGCGCTGTCTACGGTACCATTGACATCATCCAGGACCTGGTCGAATCAGGCAAAAGCATTCTATTGTTGGGTAAACCGGGCATCGGTAAAACCACCATGCTTCGTGAATCCGCGCGTATATTGGCAGAAACCAAACGCGTCATCATTGTTGATACCTCCAACGAGATCGGCGGGGATGGAGATGTGCCCCACCCGGCAGTGGGTAAAGCCCGCCGCATGCAGGTGGCCACACCCTCCCTTCAACACGAGGTAATGATCGAGGCGGTTGAAAATCACAACCCCGAAGTGATCATCATTGATGAGATCGGTCGTGAACTCGAAGCCATGGCAGCACGCACTATCGCTGAACGCGGTGTGCAGTTGGTGGCCACCGCCCACGGGCGCACCATGGAAAATTTGTTGCTCAACCCCACCCTTTCTGACCTGATCGGCGGTATCGAATCGGTGACGCTTTCTGATGAAGAAGCCCGCCGCCGCGGAACCCAAAAGACCGTGCTCGAAAGGCGCTCTCCCCCCACCTTTGATGTGTTGGTCGAGCTGCAAGACCGCGATCGTGTGGCCATTCACCCCGATGTGGCAGAAGTGGTTGACACCATCGTACGCGGTTACCCGGTGACCCCAGAGATCCGCTGGCGGGATGGAAAAGACGAAATTCACATCGAAAAACCGGTCAAAGCAGCGGGTACCAAGGGTATGGTGCAAGGTACCCGGCGTTCCTATCAGGGCAGCGGTGAAATGAGAAAGGGAGATCAGCCTCAGCCATACGTCACCAATCGGCAAAGGCCTGAAGTCTCTTTTGAACCTGAATCCTACGATCAACCCCCTCAACGGGTGATCTCTCAACGCAACCCCAATCGCATCGTCCGGATTTACCCTTATGGGGTCGCCCGCAACCGTATGCAGCAAGCTGCGGCAAGGCTGGGCGTGCCTGCCACCATCGCCAGAGACATTGATGATGCCGATATTGTACTTACCCTGCGTGCTTATTACCGTTCACGCCAGCAGCCCATCATGGACGCCGAAGCTCGCGGTGTTCCAATTTATGTACTGCGCGCCAACACCATCAACCAGATCGAACAATCACTGGCAGAAGTGTTCAATCTGCCCAATGACAGCGTGGCTGCCAATTACGACGACGTTGCCCGCCAGACTGAATCTGCCATCCAGGCAGTGATCAATGGCCAAAAATGGGTGGATCTGCCCCCGGCCAATTCCAACGTCCGCAGAATACAACACGAGATGGCACGCCAGGCAGAACTGGTTTCCCATTCCTACGGCAAGGACCCCAACCGCAGGGTCAGAATCTTCAGAGAATAAGAAGGTCGCATGTTCATAACGCTTGAAGGCCCCGAAGGCAGTGGAAAATCCATGCAAATTCGCGATCTGGCGGATTTCGTCAGAGAGCAGGGGTTTGAGGTATTAACCACCCGTGAACCTGGCGGCACCTTCATCGGCGACCAGATCCGTGAAGTCATCATGCGCATGGATAACACCATGATGCACCCCAATACCGAAATTTTACTTTTTTGCGCCGCCCGCGCCCAGATCGTCACCGAAGTGATACGCCCCAACCTGGAAAAAGGGGTGGTGGTGATCAGCGACCGCTACGGGGATTCCACCCTGGCATATCAAGGTTACGGACATGGGCTGGATCTTCAAATTCTCAAAGATATTTTAAAGTTTGCCACCGGCGGACTGAAGCCCGATCTGACCCTTTTGTTGGACCTGGAAGTTGATGAAGGCTTGAAACGAAAAATCAAAGGCGGCAGCGAGTGGAACCGTCTGGATGCCCAAAAAGTGGAGTTTCATAAACGCGTCAGGGCTGGATACAAGGAAATGGCACTGGCTGAACCGGAACGATGGAAGGTGATCAACGCCTCCAATGAGCCGCAAAAAGTCCAGCAAGATATTAGAGCAGTGATCTTGAAGAAACTGGAGAGTATTAAAAGATGAAATCAGCCCTCAAAATTACCTTCCTGATCACAGTGGTCATGAGCATCCTCGTACTATCAGCCTGCCAGGATCTTTTCGGTCTTGTGACCCCGACCCAGACTCCGCGCGCTACCATTGGCAACCCGACCAGAACACTGGCTCCCACGGCCACTTCCGTCCCCACCACAAGAGCTTCCTCCACCCCCACCAGCATGCCCACCCTGGCCATCACTCCAAGCGGACCGGCCACCTGCAGTGCGGCACCCATTTTGCCAGTCATCCCCGAAGAAGTGTATCAGAAAATTCCAGATCCCGGTAAAGCGGACTGGGTTCTTGGCTCTGATAACGCCAAGATCATTATTTATGAATATACAGATTACCAGTGCCAGATATGCGCCTCGCTGGCGATCAATTTACACCAACTGCAGATCCTTTTTCCGGAGGATGTGAAAATCGTTTTCCGTTATCTGCCGCTGACCGTCGAACACGACAAAGCTGCTTTGGCCGCCCAGGCTGCAGAAGCCGCAGGCCTCCAGGACAAGTATTGGGAAATGCACGATATTCTCTTCAGCCGCCAATCTGAATGGATCTCGCTGTCAGTAAAGGAATTTTCCACCTGGCTGGTGGATCAGGCAGACGAACTTGAGTTGGATAAAACCCAGTTTATGGCTGATATGACCAGTGACGCGACCATTCAAAAGGTGTTCGACGCCACCAGAAAAAGCGCAGAAACCAGTCTGACCACCCCTCCAGCTTTATTCTTCAACAAAACACTTTATCAACAAGGCTGGGTGGACCTCAGTAGTCTGGCAAACATGGTTCTGTATTACAAACTACCGGAACGCGCATATAAAGCCTGTCCAGATCAAACCATTGATCCCAACAAAAAATACACCGCTACATTTTCCACAGAAAAAGGCGATATTGTTTTTGAACTCTATCCGCAAGAAGCGCCCATGGCGGTCAACAATTTCATCTTCTTAGCCAATGAAAAATGGTATGACAATACGCCCTTTTACCGGGTTGTACCTGGTTACCTCGTTCAGGCGGGCGACCCAACCGGAACCGGTGCCGGTCGGCCAGGTTTTGAATACTCCATTGAAGTCACCCCCAAGCTAAGGTTCAATCAACCCGGCATGCTGGCCATGGCGGTTGATCAAAAAAATAACATGAATGGCTCGCAGTTCTTCGTCACATATACCTCGATACCTGAATTTGATGGCAAATACACCATCTTTGGCAAGGTCATTGAAGGCATGGATGTGCTTCAATCCCTTCGCCCTCGCGACCCGTATTATGACCAGGTGTTGTTGGCGCCGGATGTACTCAAATCAGTCACTATTCAGGAACAATAATTTTGACAGACCAACCCGTTAGAACTCACCTGCCTTCGGTTGCACAATTGATCATCAGCATCATCGGTCTGGTGACCTCAGTTTTTTCAGCTCTGGGATTAATGCTGTTGTTAAAAATAGGCAGTTCCCTTCAGACCTTGGGCGTACAATCCACACAGCCGGTCTATGTACTCGTCTGGCTTGGGATCTTCCTTTCTTTGCTAGCCATTCCCTCTGTCGTCTTATCCATCCGCCGGCTTGCCAGGCTGCCCATGCCAGGGAACCATTCGCGCTCGATGGTGATCGCCGCCAGTATCGCTTTTTTGGTGATCATTCCCCTGGTTTATCTTGTGCACACAAACCCAAATCTCTTGTCAGAGCCATTCCTGAAAGTGTTATTTTCCTTCATCACGGTAGCCGTTCCGCTGTGGTGGTTTATTGAATTCGGTCAAAATAATCTGCCAAAGAGCAGCCGGCAGCGTTTTTGGGGGTTTATCAGTTTCCAGATGTTTGCCGGTATGCCCATTGTGTTCCTGGTTGAAATTATTCTATTTGTGCTGGCGATGATCCTCGGCGGGGTTTGGCTGGCAAATAAAAATGAATTTGCCCCCATTCTTATGACACTTCAAACCCAGATGATGGTTGACCCGAAGAACATGACCTCTGTGATCGAAAAAGTCACCCCTCTGCTTCAAGACCCTGGTGTGTTGGTTGCCATATTTTTCTCCCTTTCGATTGTGACCCCACTGGTGGAAGAATTCCTCAAGCCGCTGGCACTCTGGTTTTTTATCAAACGCGGATGGTCTGAAGCCGAAGGTTTTAGCGCCGGATTGGTGCTTGGCGCAGCTTTCGCGCTGGTGGAAAGCGTTAGCGCTGTGGCCTCATTACCGCAAGAAAGCTGGACGGGATTGCTGGTGGCCAGAATCGGCACTGGCTTGCTCCATACCCTGACAGCTGGTATGACCGGGTGGGCATTGGTCTCTGCCTGGAAAACAGGAAAATACAGCCGGCTTGGCCTGGTATACCTGATCAGCATGACTTTACATGGTCTATGGAATTTCTTCGCTCTCGTTTCTGGGTTGGGTACCAATCTTGATCTTTTTGCCCAATCATCATTCGCAGCCTTTGCTGGCAGCGCTCCTTGGGTTTTAGGCGCCTTGTTTGTAGGAATGTTGTTCATGTTGTTTTTCATGAATCGCAGGATCCGCTTGTCCACCTCACAACCTCCAGCAATTCCTCCCTTACCGCTCGAAAGCATAGGGTAAAATAGTACGATCAATCAAGTTCAAGTAAAGGGTAATCAATGAACATTATTAAACTCGTAATTGACTTCATCCTGCACATAGATGTACATTTAGCTGAAATTATTAATGCCACTGGTCTTTGGACGTACGGCATCCTGTTTTTCATCATCTTCATTGAAACAGGTCTGGTAGTAACCCCCTTTCTGCCCGGCGATTCTTTGTTGTTTGCCGCAGGCGCTTTGTCAAAAACAACTGGCGCATTGGACATTAAATGGCTCTACCTGTTGATGGTCGTGGCCGCAGTGTTGGGCGACACCGCCAATTACTGGATCGGACGATATCTGGGTCCCAAGGTTTTTACCACCAAAAGCCGTCTGTTTAAAAAAGAATACCTTGACCGCACCCATGCCTTTTATGAAAAACACGGTGGCAAAACCATCTTCCTGGCTCGTTTCATTCCCATCATCCGCACCTTTGCTCCCTTCGTGGCTGGCATTGGAAAAATGACCTACGGACATTTCATTTCATACAACATCATCGGCGGCATCGTTTGGCCGGCAATCTGTTTGTTCTCAGGTTACTTTTTTGCCGAAATTCCATTCGTTCAAAACAACTTCTCATTGGTAGCCGTAGCCATCATTCTCATTTCAGTCGTTCCGATCGGAATCGAATGGCTCAAAGGACGAAAAGAAAAATCAAAAGCCAAAGCGGCTGTAGAAGTGGAAGAACCTGCGAAATAAAGGCTATTGACCTTCTCGCAAAATTAAGGACAATAGAAGCATGAAACCAAATGAATTAAGAAGAATTTTGATCTGGCTCTTAAAGAGATTAACGGTCACTGAATTTCTCGGTTCCGAAAACATTCCTTTAACCGGCGGGGTGTTAATTGCCACCAATCACATGAGCCGCATGGACATTCCGGTGTTGTTCCTGACACCCAACCGCACGGATATGACCGCCCTGGTCACCACCAAGTATCTCAAATATCCGCTCATCCGCTGGTTCATTGTCACCGCCCAGGGCATCTGGCTGGACCGCGATACCGCGGATTTCAGCGCATTCCGCACCGCCATGACCGCCCTTAACCAGGGCATGGCCATCGGGATTGCCCCTGAAGGCACGCGCAGTAAAGACGCTCAGCTTCTTGAGGGCAAACCCGGAACTGCCTTGCTGGCTTTACGGGCAGGCGTTCCAATTTTGCCAGTGGCCATCTCTGGCACTGAAGATGCTGTTGAAAAAATGAAGCATTTTAAAAAGCCGCATATCACTGCCCAATTCGGCAAACTGATCCCGGCGCCGGTACTTGACCGTAACAACCGTGAAGAACAATTGCAGAAACTCACAGACGAGATCATGTGCCAGATCGCAGCCATGCTGCCCGAACATTATCACGGCTTTTACAAGGATCATCCGCGCTTAAAAGAAATCTTGGCTGAAAATTCCAAATAATTTAATGGTGTTCGTTTGTTCAGCTGAATATGGGGTTTAGATGAATCAATCCGGTTTTTGGTGGATCTTGATCGCCGGCGCTGTTTACGGAGTTATTCACTCCCTGACTGCCTCATTAAAACTCAAACAACTTGCCGCCCAACGTTTCGGTGACCTGGGCCGCAGGTATTATCGTTTGGTATACGTGATCGTATCTTTGATCACCACCCCCCTTTACATGGCTTTGATCGTGCTGCTGCCGGACGGCCATCTTTACACCATCCCCCAACCTTGGATCTTTCTGACCGGTTTTATTCAACTACTGGCGCTCGCGGGCATGCTGCTCAGTCTCAAAGGAACTGGGTTGCTTTCTTTCATCGGAGCGGATGCTCTGTTTACGCCTGGATCCCCTAAATCCTCAAATACCCTGATGACGGGAGGGTTCTACCGCTACACCCGTCACCCCATTTATTTCTTTTCTCTTGTCTTTTTGTGGTTAATTCCGCTTATGACCTGGAACCTCCTGGCCTTCACCATCGGTGTAACCCTTTACACGCTGATCGGCTCACGTTTTGAAGAACGCAAACTCGCAGGGGAATTTGGACAAGCCTACATTGACTATCGCAAAGTGACGCCCTGGATCATCCCCATAAAACTCAAATAAATCGTCAGGCTGCCTATGCCTCTCTTATGGCTCTCTCTTGCTTTTATTCTTGGCCTCGTGGCTGAAGAGAAGTTTCATTTGAGTTTTCCAGTCTGGCTGACCCTGTGTATGGTCTTTTTACTCTTATCGCTTTTTGACCGAACAATACAAGCCAAATCTCAAGCCTGGAGCAAAATTCGCCATCAGCTGCCATTTGCGCTGGGTGTACTGTTATTCTTGTTTTCCATTGGAGGATTGCGCGCCTGGTGGAATGAACACCCAACCGTAAACGAGAATGATCTGGCCTGGTACAACGATAAAGGTGAATATGTCATCACCGGCTGGGTATCGGCTGCCCCGGACCGCAGGTCTTCAGCGACCATCTATCAAATCACAACCATCGAGATCATGGATCCCGCCAGTGAAGATTGGGTTCATGCCGCTAGAAAGATTCGCGGGTTGGCGCAGGTGCAGATGAGCGCGGATGCTGATTGGCAGTATGGGGATCTGCTGCAGTTCACCGCCAAACCCCTTACCCCTTCAGAAAGCAGCGATTTCTCTTACCGCGATTACCTGGCCAAGTCGGGGATCTACACAGTCATCTACCATCCACTTAGTGTCACCAGGGTGGGCAGTGACCATGGTTATCCCCTGCGCAAGGGGTTGGTCGCTTTTCGAGAAAAGGCACGCCAAATCCTCTTTGAGATCTATCCCCAACCTGAATCAGGGCTGTTGACCGGCATCCTGTTGGGTGTGGATAACGACCTTCCACCCGACCTGGCCCAGGCCTACCGCGACACCGGTGTGGCTCACATTATTGCCATCTCGGGTTTCAATATGGCTGTGCTGGCAGGGCTCTTTATGTGGGCCTTCACCCTGCTGGTCGGCCCCTACTGGGCAGCCCTGGTCTCGGCCATCCTGTTGGTGTTTTACGCCTCCATGGTGGATGTTTCTGAATCCGTGATCAGGGCTTTGATCATGGCTGTACTGGCCATGGGCGGACATCTAATCGGCAGGCGGCAGGCAGGCTTGACTGCCCTGGTTTTTACGGCCGGGGTGATGTGTTTGATCCAGCCATTGATGCTTCAGGACGCCAGTTTTCAGCTCTCGTTTGCCGCTAGTTTTGGCCTGGTGGTTTTTGCCCAGCCCATGCAAGATGGTCTGAGCTCACTGCTCGAGAAAAAGGTGTCTGAGAAAGCGGCAGCCAAGTGGACCAAGCCCCTTAGCGAGTATCTTCTCTTCACACTGGCAGCCCAATTTGCCACGCTGCCATTCATTGCGGCTCACTTTGGCCGGCTCTCGGTGAGTGCTCTGCTCGCCAATCCACTGGTGCTGCCGGTTCAACCTGCGGTCATGGTTTCAGGTGCGCTTACGCTGGTGGCGGGTCTGATCCATCCACTGGCAGGCAAAGTGCTAATGTTGGTTTCTTGGCCATTTTTGAAATATACCAATGCCATGGTGACGTTGCTGGCGAAGATAAAAGGAGGCGTCTTGACCATTCACCCGGCTTTTACAATTTGGATCTTTATCCTTTTTGGGTTGGTGGTGCTGCTCTTTTTTCTGCGTGATAAGCTGGCCCGGTTTTTCCAATCCAGTCGCTTCATCTGGGTGATGCTGATTCTGACCGGCTTGAGTTTTTCGATCTGGTCCATTGCTGCGAACCAGCCAGACGGTAAGCTGCACCTGCACCTGGTGCGCTGCGAAAATGAAGCCACCCTTTATCTTCTGACCCCTACCGGAAAAACCATCGCTCTGGACCCGCGTGGCAGCATGGACGAATTTACTTCCAGTCTTGAAATGACTCTCTCCCCCTGGTCTTTTCACCTGGACTCCGTGCTGGTCACAACCCGCAAGATCTCAGGTCCACTGGCAGAGCTCAACGACGCGATCAAGGTCAATGAGGTGCTGCTGGCGCCTTCGAGCTACCGAGCCGAACAAGACAGCAAACCACTTTCCATCCCTGACGGGATCGAGGTTGAAAAACTTCTGCCCGCGCAAACGCTTGAAATAGAACCCGGTCTCCGGCTGACGTTGATCGCTGAAGATCTCAACGGCACGGCCATCCTTCTCCATTACGGCAGCCTGCGTGTGTTGATCCCCAACGGGGTGGATTACGCGGAGATCAACACCACCTCACCAGAGGCACTTAAAGGATTGACCGCCCTGGTACTCGGTCCCGAAGATGTCAGCTACATCCCTCCTCGCGTCTGGCGCAACCTAAATCCACAGGTGATCGTGTGGCGCGACCGCGGTGTCTCCCCCTTCGAAAACGCTGTTGGCGCGGATATCTATTCAGACACTCACCTGGTTTCAAATGGCAGTAAAACCTGGCTGTTACAATAAACGTGGTGCTCATTTAATTAAGGATATTGCCAAAGCACTAAACCTCAGTTAAACTCAAGGGAACTCAAGGCCAAGGAGAAACAATGACCACTTACGCTGCCATTCTTGTTTTCATCGTTTTCAACAGCATTGGATTCATCATGCTTCGTAAAGCCTTGCTCGTCCGGCGCCTTAGTCGTGAAGCGACCCAATGGCCAACCGCCCCCGGGTTGGTCGTTGAATCGAAAATTTTTGAGGAACCTGCCCGCAACGCCATGGGTAATGTGAACAACACCTATATTCTGATGGCAAAGTATCAGTTCAGCGTGGATGGGAAACCCTATGAAGGTGAACGCGTGGCATTCGGCAGCCCTGCCTTTAATTATTTGACCGCCAGCACCATCAAAGATCAATTTGCCGAAGGCAAGCAAGTGCCTGTCTATTACAATCCGACCGACCCGCAAGACTGTGTACTGGCGCCTAAAACCACTGCCGGCATGCCCTCGAGAATTCCTGGGGTATTTCTGCTCGTGATCGGTGTATTGATCCCTTTGATTTCGATCTTTGTCAAATAATCGCACACCTTAAGGTGTTTTTTCTAGAAATAATTACCCTGTTCAAGAATGGGTTTTTATCGGTATACTTGCATCGTTACTCAATACCGAACCGGTAAACGCAAGACCTAAGGAGTCTCATGAAATATTTAATCACCGGCGGAGCCGGATACATTGGCAGCACCATTTGTTCCGCGTTGAAGGATGCCGGTCACACCCCCATCATCCTCGATTCACTGGTCACAGGCCGGGAAGAATTCACCAGGGACCATATTTTTTACAAATCTGACATCGCCGATTCAGCCGCCGTGGAAAAGGTCTTCAAGGACCATCCCGACATCCAGGCCACCATTCACTGCGCAGCCTTGATCGTGGTGCCCGAATCCGTTTCGATGCCCTACGATTATTACAAACACAATGTCTCAAAATCCATTGAGTTCTTTAACACCTTGCAACGCCTCAACCACGGACGGGTGGTGTTCAGCTCTTCAGCATCGCTCTACGACATCGTCCCCGGCTTCATGGTGACGGAAGAAGCCCCGCTGAAAGCCAGCAGCCCCTACGCCCGCACCAAACTGATGATGGAAATGGTCCTGAAGGATTTCTGCGCCGCCTACAAGATGAAAGGCATCGCCCTGCGTTATTTCAACCCCATCGGCGCGGACCCGCAAATGCGCAGCGGCATTCACGTCAAGAACCCATCACATGTTTTAGGCAAACTGGTGGATACCGCCCAGGGCAAACAATCGGTGTTCGAGATCACAGGTACTCACTTCCCCACCCGAGACGGCACGGGCATTCGTGATTACGTCCACGTATGGGATCTGGCGCGCGCCCATGTCAACGCCGTGACCCAGTTTGATCAGGTCTTCGAACGCGCCGGCAGCCCGGTAAGCAATTATCTGGTGATCAACCTCGGCACCGGCCGCGGCGTCACCGTCCGCGAACTGGTGACCGCTTTTGAGAAAGTTTACGGCCAGACCATCAACACCAAGGAAACAGGTCCCCGCCCAGGGGATGTGGCCGGGTCATATACCAACGCCGACACCGCCAAACGTCTGCTCGGCTGGCACGCAGAATTAAGCATTGAACAGGGCATTGCCGATGCGCTTAAATGGGGCAAGCTCAGAGAAAGTATTTTAAAATTCGATTAAGGACTGTCATTGCGAGCCGCCGCACTTGCGGCGCGGCAATCCCCTTTAAGGTTTTCCTGTTAACATTTAAAAGACACTCAATGAGTGTCTTTTTGCCTTAGTAAATACTTATCACCCCAATTACTCTTTTTTAGATTTTATTGTCTAAGGCCACCTTTTAAAAGGTAACCCCTCTCGCCGCAAGCGGCTCGGAGGCGCACACTTGCCCTGGCTGCAAGTGCCAGGGAAGATCGCGAACCTTGTCAAGGTGGCCTTTGTTAATACTTGGACATTGTTGTTATTCTTCTATCTTTGTCCAAAAATCCATGTGAACCGCGCGAGCTTCTGTATCCAGTGAGGGTTCAGGGCCGAGGACTTCGATCTTCCGCTGGCTGTGCGCGAAGACCTCACGGCAGGGCAGATAGAGATGGTCGGGCGACGGACCGACGATCTCGTAGAGGTCAATTTCGCTCAGAGCATACACCACCCGCCCGATACCACTCCAATAAATAGCACCGGCGCACATGGCGCAGGGTTCGGTGCTGGTATAGAGAGTGCAGCCCGCCAGTGCCGCGGACGAAAAACGCTGCGTGGCGAATCGCACAAGATTCGATTCCGCATGGCCGGTGGAATCCCTTTCGGTCAAGACAGTGTTTTCCGCAGTCAGCAGCACCTGATTTTTGGCGTCCACTAGAATGGCGCCGAAGGGATGGTTGCCGTGTTCACGGGCCATCCAGGCAACGGAGATGGCTGTTTTTAAATGTTCAATATCGTTTTCATTCATTGAATCACCCTTTTACAGTTAATTAAAATCATTTTATTGCACTTCGACTGTGAAATTCCATTTCTTTTAGAATGTTCAAGACAAGACCAAACGCTCGTAAAGGAAAGTAGAATATAAGTAAATTTCTCGTAGGGTGCGTCGCTGACGCACCAATCATCAAATAAAATCATAATTCAATCCCTGAACTCGACCATAATCCCCCCCTGCCCAATCATCTTGATAAATTCCCTCTTTAACATAACGGTGAAAACTTGACCATTCCCAATCCACCACATGCTCTACCAATCCATGCTTAACTGGGTTGAAATGAATGTAATCGAAATGAGTTACCAGATCATCCCCATTCTCAATGGTATGCTCCCAAAAACGACGTTGCCAAATTGTTGCTTCTTTTCTTTTTATTCTGGATGCATTCCGCTCCTCGCCTGGGCCAATTTCTTTCAAGTAACTTTTAGTAAAAAGACCCTTGATTTCTTTCCACCTGATCGAATAATTTGAATCTCCTTCAGGTAATTTCCAAATACTATGGAGGTGATCAGGGAGCAAACAAACAGCAATAGTCTCAAATGGAAACCGTCCTTTTGTATCCTCCCAGGCTTTATGCAATAGTTTTCTTGCAGTCGTTGAAGTCAAAATGGGGCGGCGTTGGTAGGTTACGACCGTGAAAAAGTAAGTTCCGCCTTCAATTCTATTGCGGCGATATTCCGGCATGCGAATATTGTATATCAAACTTTATTTTGGTGCGTCTCCCTGGAAATCCCAGGGGACGCACCCTACAAATTCAATTTATTATTTTTCGTGGTTAAAATGATTTCCCCTCACTATCCATCCAGCCGCATGATGAGCGGACCTTCATGCCGGGTGAGGAAGACAAAGATCTTCAACACCTTCAGCATACGCCGAAAATATGGCGGCATGGACTCTGCCCCGATAACCTTGAATCCAAAGCGCTCGTAGAATATCCCAAGTTCCTGGCGGCACATCAAATACAACGGATGCGGACTTTGGGATAACAACTGCTCAATGAGCGCCCGGGCAACGCCCTGGCTGCGAAACGCATCTTCCACGGCGAGGGAGGCCAATTCAATAGAGCCATCTTTATGGTGCTTTAGCTGTGCACAACCAATAAATATGCCATCGGAAGTTTCGGCGATAATGAAGTGCCGCCAATTCAAATCCATGGGGTTAATGCCCACGCGGCGGATCAGCCCTCGTATACTCAAGGCGTCTGATTCTTCTGCAGGGCGTAAATGAAAATTAGCTATACAGACCTCAAATCACATCGTGAAAAAACCAGAATTGCAATATTCAAATTTGGTACGCTGTGGACGCGTCCTACTTTTTTTTATTTCTCGAAATAATTACCCTTTTCCCTGCTTGATCTGACTCGCCCTAAATAAATATACCGATAAATCTGTAGTCATCGAATCACAACCTAACTCAATTCATCATCAGAATTGAGTTGCGATCTTGCCCAAAATAAGGACAAATATGACAAAGTAAAAAGCACCCAAAATAATGGCAATGATCAACTGCGCCACAAAATAGTGACCCCATACAGAAAATGCCCGCTTGAGAAAACTGCGGCTAAACAATCCTGTTTTTGGTACACTATCTGAGATGATCGCAGACAGTTCATCTTTATGAATGAAGCGCTTCTTGATTTCTCCGATCAATTCCGCGTTGGCTTGTTCCAAATTTTGGATGCGCTGTTCTTGACGCAGCAAATAGTCATTCAGGTCTTCACGGGTCTTAAACTCTGGCAAAGTCATTTTCCCTCTCCCTTTATCCATATAGCCATAATTATTTCTAGAAATTATTGTTCGGTTATCTTCTTGATGACTAAGCAATAAATTATTTTCATTCTATTTCAGCAACCAATCAAGCGCCTCATCACTTTGAGAAAAAACCTTGACCCGGTGAAGATTATTGACCGAAGAGGTTTCAAAGAAATGGTAATTATCGAGATTGGCCTTGTTTATCTTTCTCACCATGGCTCTCTTGATTTTCATGGGCAAAATGTTGTGAGCTCGAAAAGCATCATTGATGATCTTTTCGATCCGCACAATTTCAAATACGCTCATGCGGATCGTGGATTGGGACAGATCACAAAGCAGTCTGCTGCAGTTATTGTCCAGCAATTCTTTAATGGTTGCATCCACGGATGAAGAAAGTGAATCAAACTCTTCATTGCCAATGTATGTTGCTTTAACTACCCCAACACCAGCATCAAAGACAATTGTGCATGACATTAATATCCTCA
This sequence comes from Chloroflexota bacterium, assembly GCA_021825925.1. GTDB lineage: Bacteria > Chloroflexota > Anaerolineae > Anaerolineales > Anaerolineaceae > UBA6107. Next base: position 251,303 of record JAKAFP010000003.1, on the reverse strand, counting down.
GAATGACTACCGATAAATTGTGTTCGCTATTTAAGAATAATAATATATTTCTTCTGAAAAATGAAGTACCCGGGGTTATTTCTCGAATTAATTACTCAATTCCATCACCAGCATTTCAAGGTTGGTATCCAGTCCCACCGACGAGGTTTTGGATTGCACGTCCATTTGCAGCAGGCGGTCGTAGATGCCGGTCAACTGTCTCATGGTGAAACGTCGCGCCGCGGTGGAATACTTACCCACCTGGTTACCAAACAACACCTTGCGTTCCACCAATATTTTTAGGTCCTCGTTTGAATCCAGCGCCTCACGCACCTGAATGAGCTGCCGAAAGCGGTGGATCACCGCACCCAGGATCGCCTCTGGTGGTGTGGATTCGAGCAGCCGCCGCATGAGCGACTGTGCCTGTGGGATCCTGCCTTCAACCAGTTCATCCAGCATCACGAAAACGTCCGCGGAACCTTCCACTGAAACGCATTCGATCACGTCTTTCACATTGACCGCGCGTTTGAAATCCACAAAGGTTAGCAGTTTGGAGATCTCCTGGCTGGCAATGCCGGTGTCGTTGCCGGTGTGGCGGGCGAGTTCGCGCGCCGCTTCAGGTTCAAAGCTGCCGCCAAGGCGTTTGGCTTCCCCTGCCACCCAAGAATCCATGGTCTTTTCATCTGGCAGCGCCAGGTCTACGATCTCGGCGTTTTCGTGTGCCGCGATCCACTTGACCAGCCAGTGGGTCGGCGAAAGCGTTTCCCAGAGCTGGATCCATGATCCGTTGGCATCTTTGCGCCACTTGCGGTGGTCTTCCACCTGGAAGATGGCGTGCGTGGAACCGGGCGTGGCGTCCAACAGCTTCAGGAATTTCTCCTGGCTGTTCTTATCAATTTTTGAGAGCGCGTTATCCACCATCACCAGCCGGCTGGAGCCAAAAAAGGGCAGTGTGGTCAGGGCGGTCTGCAGATCTTCGAATGATGCTGATTTTCCATCCAGACGGGAAAAATTCATTGAGGCGTCGTAATCTGCACCCAGTGAAGCGGTGATGGTTTTTACCGCAAGCGCCACAGAATACAGGTCGTCGCCGCGTAAAAGGTGAATATTGGCCTTGCTCAAGCGGTTTCCTCCAAGGCAGGTGTAACTTCACCGGTGAGAATGCGATGCAGGGTGGGCCTTCCGGGCAGGCTGCGCTCGTAACGCACGATCTGCTTGACCATCAAGTTTCCCGGTTCCCCCGAGGTGGTCACGTGCTCCTGCACTTTGGGGCCGAGCGGCTGCGCCACGATCAGCGCCCCGGTGACCAGCATGACCATCAGCGGCCAGCGGTCTAATTTTTTCTTGAAAGAATTACCACTGCCCAGGGTCGCCAGCCAGGTCAATGACCCTGCCAGCAGCCCGGCGGTGACATAATTGGTACCGCAGTTGGCGTGGATCGCCAATCCGCGTTCGCCGCCCTTCATGCGGATCAGCGCCTGCTGGGCGGTTTCGAGTAAAGCGTCCGTGGAAACATCGCCCACGATCCAGAACCCTTTGTGGTCCGAATAGCCCGAAAACGAAGTTGCAGGGAATTTTTTGGACAACAAATTGATGGTGGCGTGTTCCAATCCATGGTTGCGCCGGATGAGCGAGATGATGCCTAAATTCAAAGATGAAAATTGCATGCTTTCCTCCACGGATTATTTTTCTTCGAGCAATGCCCATCCCAGCGCTTCGCGCAGGGAGCGGGCTTCTTTGAGTTGGATGCCTTCTGGCAGGGGTTCGCCCTGGCGCAAGCGGCGTGGAATGATGGCCGTTTTAAATCCCAGTTTTTGGGCTTCACGCAAGCGGGCAGGCATCTGGCTTACCCAACGCAATTCCCCCGAAAGCCCCACTTCGCCGATTAGCACCGTATCCGCCTTGACAGGGATGTCTTTCATCGAGGAGGCGATGGCCGTGGCGATGGCCAGGTCTGCGGCGGGCTCCCCCACCTGCAAACCGCCGATCACGTTCACAAACACATCCTGTTCAGAAAGGCGCATGCCCAACCGGCGGGTGAGCACGGCCGTGATTAGCAGCAGGCGGTTGAAATCCACCCCATTGGGGGTACGGCGCGGATTACCCAGGTTGCTTGGACTGGTCAATCCCTGCATTTCCACCAGCAGCGGACGGGTGCCTTCCATGGTCACGGCAATGGCCGAACCGGGCGTGTTGATCATGCGTTCAGCCAGGAAGGCTTCTGAAGGATTGGCAACTTCGATCATGCCGCGTTCGCGCATTTCAAAAACGCCAACCTCGGCGGTGGCGCCGAACCGGTTCTTGACCGAGCGCAGCAGGCGGTAAGATTGAAAACGGTCGCCCTCCAGGTAGAGGACGGTATCCACAATATGTTCGAGCACCCGCGGACCGGCGATGACGCCCTCCTTGGTGACATGGCCCACCAAAAAGACAGCCATATCGCTGCTTTTGGCCAGTTCGCGCAGCTTGTTGGCGCATTCGCGCACCTGGCTGACGGAACCGGCCGACGAATTGAGATCGGGCAGGTAAACGGTCTGGATGGAATCCACGATCAGAATGTCAGGTTTGATTGCCTGCACTTGTTCCAGCACTACATCCAGGTTGGTTTCAGTCAACAACAATAGATCCTGACTGAATTCCTTTTCGGGTTTATCGTCGTTCATGCGGGTCAGACGCACGGCTCGCATTTTGATCTGACGTTCGGATTCCTCTCCCGAGACGTACAGCACTTTGAGTGCCTTCCTGTGATTCTTGTGGTCCGCCAGTTCCAATGCCATTTGCAACAGCAGTGTGGATTTACCAATGCCGGGATCTCCGCCCACCAACACGATCGAGCCGGGCACCACACCACCCCCCAAGACGCGTGCGAACTCGCCGATCGGCAGGGGGATGCGCATTTCATCATCCCCTTCAATATCGCCCATGCGGCGCGGCTGTGAACGGGTGTTCAGCCCTCTAACCTGGGCTTTGGCGGGCGTAGAAGCCTCAACCACCACCTCTTCGACCATCGTATCCCATCCACCGCACTGCGGGCACTTGCCCAACGCGCGCGGGGAGGTCCTTCCACACTGCTGACATACGTACTGGGTAATCGTTTTTGACATAGGCTAATTATACTCACAAGGTAAAAACCACACGCTTCTTTAAAGTTCGCGACAAAAAGCTTAAGCGATCCTATAATAGAGCATAAGTCATTATTGCAATACACACTTATATTCCAAGGAGGAGAACTTGAACCAACCCGAACTCACCCAACAGGCATTGGATCTACTCAGAAACCCAGCATATTTTCAATGGTACGTCATCCCGCTTTTTGCACTGGTGATGTACGTGTATGCCAATGAATTTACCAAGAAAAACTATAAAGGGATTGCCGCAGGCCTGGCCCTTTATGGCGTGCACTGGTTTTACGAAATTTTGAATGCCATGATCCAACATTTCAGCGGCCACGCTTTGTGGACCGTCCCCACCGGAACCTCTTATTTACTGTTGATCGGTGTGGGTATTGAGTTGAGCCTGATGTTTTCGATCGCCGGCCTGGTCTTGAGTAAATTCCTGCCCGAAGACCCCAAGAAAAAGATCCTGGGCATCAATAACCGTCTTTTCTTTGCGATCATGAACGCGGCTGGTTTTTCGATCATTGAGATCTTTTTAGCCACCACCCCTGCTTTCCATTGGGTATACAACTGGTGGGGTGCCATCCCTGTTTTCATCACCACTTACATCCCCTTCTTTTTGGCAGCTTTCTATTGCCACGACTGGCAGCCCAAGATCCAGAAACGTTTCCTCGCCGTGGTTTGGGGAATTGACGTGATCGCCATGGTTGTTTTCGCAGGCATCCTTCACTGGATTTAGATTTAGTATTCGGAATGTGATTTGTTCAAACCGGATGCACTTAACAGCATCCGGTTTTCATTGCCGTAGGCATGTTTGGTAAACTTTTTTTCTTTTGGCTCTATAATGGTAATCATTATCCATATTTGATTTAAACCTCTGCCCAGGAGAGACGACATGGAAGGTTATTCACATTTCTGCAAAGATGAATGGGTACTCAAAGCACTTCTGGATAACATCGGTGACAGTGTTTATATCAAAGATCGCGAATGCCGCCTTTGGCGCATCAGCAGCAAAATGGCTTACTATTTTGCAGAAAATGGCATCACCGACATTTACGGAAAAACCGACAAGGAGTTGTTTGGCGAGGCTTTTGGAAGCAAGACCATGGTGGATGATCAACAGGTGATGGAAACCGGTCAACCAAAATTGGGCATGATCGAAAATCATGTTTACAGTGCACGCGGTGAAACCAATTGGACTTCCACCACCAAACTGCCAATTTTCAATGATCAAGGCGAAGTAGTGGGATTGCTGGGCATCACCCGCGAGATCAACGAACTTAAGAATTCAGAAATTGGGTTCCAATGGCTGGCGACCCACGATTCACTCACCTCCTTGGCCAACCGCTTCATGCTCTCAGATCGAATTGAACAGGCGATCTTTCATGCCAGACGCAACAATACTCAGTTCGCCCTGCTCTTTATTGACTTGAATGGATTTAAAAAAATCAACGACATCGCAGGTCATGCCATGGGTGATCTGTACTTGAAAAAAGTGGCGCAGGCTCTCACAAGAAATGTGCGCTCTTCTGATACGGTGGCAAGGATTGGCGGGGATGAATTTGTCGTGCTGTTGGATGGCATCACCAATCCCGAAGAACCTGAAAAAGTGGCGGCAAAACTTACCGAGATCATCCGCATGTGGGTGGATGAGGAAGAACACAGCGTTACTGCGGCCATCGGTATCAGCATCTACCCGGCCGACGGAGAAGAGGCCGAATTGTTGTTGAAAGTGGCAGACCATGCCATGTATCACTCAAAAAACAATTAAAGCATAATTATTTCTAGAAACATTTACCAAGATGTCTTGACAACCTGGCAGGTTGTGCGATAATTCTGCTTGTTGTATATAAACCATAAAAGGATGTTTTTTGTTTAACTTCGCTTCGGTCATTGTAACCACACTTATTGCAAGGGTGCGCCCGTAAGAAAAGGCTCAACCAGTCTTTGGTTTAATCTTTTTCTGCCACGGGTGCTCACTTGCTCCGTGGTTTGTTTTTAAGACGTACGATGACCGTTTTGCACCCATTGATGTGTTAGACGTTCCCCAAAGTTCAGTCTTTATTTAATCAGAATTGTTGATTAAAGACAGCCCGCCACGGATGATCCAAGGCGGGTTGTTTTTGTTGGGGTACCTATGAAGCATAAACATAACACGCGGTTTACCAATGACGAGTTTCTGGACACCGCTTTTGAAAAAAGAATTAAACATACTTCCCACAAGTGGGAAGACCATGATCGCGAAGAACCTCGCCGTGAAGGCAAGGTTAACGAAAAAGGATTCAGCTGTGCGCAGTGCGGTTATTCCGTCACGACTTCCCGAGAAGCCTCCGGTGTGAACAACCGTAATCACTGCCCGCGCTGTCTGTGGTCCAAACATGTGGATGAATTAAAAGCAGGCGACCGCAAGGCCGAATGCAAGAGCCGTATGCAGCCGCTGGGGTTAACCCTCAAGCAAACAGCGAAACGTTACAACCGTGAAGCGCTAGGTGAATTGATGCTGATCCATCGCTGCACCGGCTGCGGTAAACTTTCGATCAATCGCATCGCGGCAGATGATGACGCAGCCGTGATCTATCAGGTCTTTAACCGTTCAATGGCGCTGACTTTGAAATGGAAAAATTTAATTTTGGACGAGGGTATAAGATTGCTGGGAACTTCTGATCTGACCGTGGTTTATTCGCAGTTGTTCGGCTGGCAGAGCATTCTCGAAGAATTTGAGCCACACGGCCACTTGTTGGACGAAGCCGGGTTAATCCCCTTCGAGCCGGAATCCGAGGTGGTTGTTAGAGACTGATTTTTGTACGGGCGTATGGCCATACGCCCGTACCCATACCTAATCCATTTAGAAATTTACACCGGTTTTTCCGCGGATATACTGGCGCTGAAGACAGCCTTTCGCAGCTCTGCGTTGCTCATGCCGCCGGTATACCCGGCCTGCTTGACGGTATCTGCCACCATTTCTTTGCTGAAATAGTTTGGCTTGAATGAGATATTGGTGAAACCGATTTCTTTCATCAGAGAAGCCATCTCATCAGCATCCATGGCGCCGGCAATGCAGCCCACCCAGGAACTCATGCTGGCTTTAATATCTCGGGGCAGATCCCCGCTGGTGACGATGTCACTGACCGCCATGCGCCCGCCGGGTTTGAGCACGCGCAGGATCTCTCGCAGCACCTGAGGTTTATCTGGGCTCAGATTGATCACGCAGTTTGAAATGACCACATCCACTGAATTATCAGAGACCGGCAGGTGTTCAATCTCGCCCAGACGGAATTCCACGTTATCAGCGCCCATCTTGGCTTTATTGGCGCGCGCCTTGTCGAGCATTTCGGGGGTCATTTCCACCCCGATCACTTTTCCAGTCGAGCCAACTTTTCTGCCCGCCAAAAAACAATCAATCCCGCCGCCCGATCCAAGGTCAAGTACAGTTTGCCCGGGCTTAAGAGAGGCCAGGGTCACCGGGTCACCGCACCCCAGCGAGATGTTAGTGACATCCTCGGGCAGGGAGTCGAAATCTTCGGCGTTGTACAGCCCTTTAGTGGAAGGTTCTGCCGCCGTGGTCGAGGTGCCGCATCCGCAGGAACTGGCTTTGGGGGTTCCTCCACCACAGCAACTGCTGACGCTTTTTGCCGCTCCGGCATAATGTTCCCTAACCGCCTTGCGGACTTTTGTTTCATCATTGTTGATGGTTTGACTTGCCATTTTTCCTCCAATTACCAAATAGACATATTTATATATTTCGATATGTTAGTCTAAAAAATTTTACTTACATCATCTTGACATCTACGTCAGGAGCAAAAGCTTCAGCGATCTGGCAGCAAGAAGAAGCCAGCCGTTCTTGATTCAGACAATAGTAAATCTCCTTTCCGCGGCGTTCCACCTTCACCAATCCTGCCTCACGCAAGATCTTGAGATGATGAGACACAGTGGGTTGGGTCACGCCTGTTTGTTCGACGATATCGTTAACACTTAACAACTTGCAGCAACAAATGCGCATTATTTGTTGACGGGTTTCATCCGCCAGTGCCTTGGCAAAACTTACTGTACTCATGATGAAATTATTATATATAGACGGACATCAATTTGTCAAGCGGTATTCTATAAGCGTTTTATTAATTTTCTTCTTTCTCTGATTCCCGTTGATACGCTATAATCAAACTCCAATTCCTTAATATGAGGTAAACCATGCGCAATGAAGAAGGTTTGGCTTTTCACTTACACATCAAGGAAGGCGATGTTGGACGTTATGTACTGCTTCCCGGTGACCCCGGCCGATGCGAAAAGATCGCCCAATATTTTGACAACCCTCATTTTGTAGCCCAAAACCGCGAATACGTCACCTGGACGGGAACGCTTTTAGGTGAAAAAGTTTCCGTGGTCTCCACCGGCATCGGCTGCCCCTCGGCTGCCATCGCCGTTGAAGAACTGGTGGATGTCGGCGCTGATACTTTCGTCCGGGTGGGCTCTTCCGGCTCAATGCAGGCCGATGTGCACATGGGCGATATCGTGGTGGTCACCGCGTCCATCCGCGATGAAGGCACCACTTCGCATTACCTGCCGGTGGAATTTCCCGCTGTAGCCAACGTAGATGTGGTCACCGCCATGCAAACCGCCGCCAGGGAACTTGGACGGTCTCATCACTGCGGCGTTTCCCAATCCAAAGATTCGTTCTACGGTGAGGTGGAACGCACCCGCATGCCCATGGCCGCCCATCTTGAAGAACGTTGGAATGCCTGGGTGGCTGGCGGTGCTTTGTGCTCCGAAATGGAATCCTCCGCGATTTTCGTGTTGGCGTCCATCTATCGAAAACGAGCTGGCGGTGTGATGCTGGTGATCAATGAATCCGAGCTAGCTGAAGAAACGGGAGAAGATAAACACATGCAAGAATTCGATGCCGAAAGCGTGATCAAAGTCGCCGTCGAGGGTATCAAGAACTTGATCAAATTGGACCAAAAAAAATGATGCCCCAAAGTTCATCGGTCCAGGTGGACCAACCTTTGCTTGACCAGATCATCCTTTCCGAGTTTAAAGTCCCGGCTGAAGGCAAGGCGATGGATTATTTGCCGGGGTTGATGACCAATTTAGGCTCGACGGATTCCGAACTGCGCGAAAACAGTCTGGATGTGCTGTGGACCTGGATCGCACAATCACAATACAATGACAGCGAACTGCTCATTATCGCTCAACAAATGTCCGCCAACCTAACCGCCGGACTGGGAGAGGTCGAGTCGGACAGCATCTTTTTAAGGGCTTTTTCAACCTTGATCCTGGCTGCAACCTTGGAAGTGGACATCAGCCGGCGAGAAAAAGGCTTATCCATCCTGTTCAATGAAGAACAGATCCGATCATGGCTGGAAACCTCCCTCAAGCTGCTTGTCGAAGAAAAAGACTTGCGCGGATTCGTTCAAGGCAAGGGCTGGGCTCACTGCGCCGCCCATACCGGCGATTTGCTGGGTGATTTTGCCGTCCATCCCTGCCTTGGGCAGCAGGATCTGGAAGAAATACTGAATTCACTTCAAGTGCGTGTCACGACACCGGTGAAACAGGTTTTTGTTCATAACGAAGAAGAGCGCCTGTCTGGTGTGGTAATGAACATTTTGCAGCGCGATCTGGTTTCAGAGGAATTCTTTAGAAGCTGGTTTGAGAGTTTCGTCTCGTCATCAGGCCACATGGATTGGAAGGAAGCTTTTACTCATCCTGCCTGGAACTGTGCACGAGTAAATACAAAATTGTTTTTAAGAAGCATCTATTTCTTTCTCATCGTGGGCTATAAAGATCAGCCGGAACACCGTAAAATGGCCATGGTGGAACAACTCAAACCGATATTGATGAATTGCCTGAAACAAATCTATCCAAATTCTCGGTATGCTGACTGGAACTAACCCGGGTCAAGATTGCGTATGTTAAAATCAACCCACTAAATCACTAACAGAATCGCAGAAAAACATATGCTTCAGATCTTTCGCACCAAGTATTCCCATCTTTCCCGAGAATTGACCCTTTTCATCATTGCCACCTTTGCCGTGGGCATGGGTGCCAGCCTGATTGATTCAACATTAAATAACTTTCTCAATGACAGTTTTTCGCTGACCGGATTCCAACGGTCCTTTTTGGAACTGCCGCGTGAAATCCCTGGGTTTATTGTCGTGTTTGTATCAGCAATGCTCTGGTTTTTGGGCAGCCGTAAAATGGGTGCCTTTGCCCTGCTCCTGGGCAGCATCGGCATTTTTCTGGTTGGGTTTGCCTCAAAAACCTATACGGTCATGGTCATGTTCCTCTTCATCTGCAGCATGGGACAGCACCTCTTTTTGCCCGTCGCCTCCACGGTGGGGATGGAACTGGCTCGAGAGGGAAAGACCGGCCAGCGCCTGGGACAGATGAACGCGATCCGCAACCTGGCGGTCATCTTCGGCAGCAGCCTCGTTTTTCTAGGTTTTAAGTACCTGAATTTTAATTATGAATACACCTTCATTATGGCTTCAATAAGCTACGCCGTTGCCATGGTCATGATGGCATTGATGAAGCCGTCCAAAGTTGAAAAAGTCAACACCAAAACCTTCTTGAAACTGCGCAAGGAATACACTCTCTTTTACGTTCTATCAGTTCTATATGGCTCCAGAAAACAGATCTTTATGACCTTTGCCCCCTGGGTGATTGTGACCATCTACGGTAAACCCACGCAAACCATCGCCACCCTGCTCATTATTGGCGGCGTGATCGGCATCCTCTTTCAACCCCTTCTTGGGAGGGCAATTGACAAACTGGGTGAAAAAGTTGTGCTGGCCACCGAGGCGGTACTGCTGGCGTTTGTCTGCCTGGGATACGGTTTTGGCAAATCCATATTGCCATTAAATGTAGCCTTCATCCTTGCCTGTGTCTGCTACCTGCTTGACCAGGTGCTGATGTCTGTCAACATGGCTCGTTCAACCTATATGAAAAAGATTGCGCTTCAAGATTCAGATATTCAACCCGCGCTTTCCGCTTCGATCACAATAGATCATGTCTTTTCCATCAGCGTCGCCCTTTTGGGAGGCGTGATTTGGAACCATTTTGGCTTTCAATACGTATTCTTATTGGGTGTGTTGATAGCGATCATTAACTTCTTTGCCACCATGCGCATCAAAATTCCAGCGCAAAAGAATGGTACCATTCAGGCAGAAGAAACCGTTTTGACCACCGACTAACCAAAACGCATTGGAGCTCCAACAACAATGGAAAATCAAGAATCCCTGCCCGACAAAAAAGAGTCGCGCAAGAAAACACTGACCACTCTCATCACTTCTCTGGCTTTTATGGCCGTCATCGGCGCCATTGTCGCCTTTGATTTCGAAAAAATTAAAACCTTCATCAGTCAAGCCGGGGTCTGGGGGCTGGTCATCAGCGTATTCGTGTATGCCGCACTTGGTGTGACTTTCATTCCCTCAGAACCGCTTACCCTGTTGATCGGCGCCATGTTTGGCCCGTGGACCGCCATGATCGTCTCATGGATCGGCAATACCATGGCGGCCGTGGTGGAATACTACATTGGAAAACGAATTGGCAACGCGGCCAATTTCCTCGAGAAGAAAGAAAAACTGCCCTTTGGGCTTGGAAAACTACCCATTGATTCCCCCTTATTCTTGATTGGCGGCAGGGTCATACCACTTTACGGCGCCAAAGCCATCAGTGTGGTGGCTGGTGTATATCATGTTCCTCTCTATCGCTATATCTGGACCACCGCGGTGACCATCTTCTTCGGCTCACTCATGTTCTCTTTTGGCGGTTTTGGTCTCGGAAAACTCTTCAACTAGCGTACAAAGTTTTACTCCCAATCCTTTTGCTTTAAAAGTAAAATAGATTAAAATGATAGTAATTATTTTAATTACTGTTTTTATTATTGGGAGGGAATGATGCGAATTAACTTCGCAATGTGGAAAAGAGCGTTCAGCTCGCTGGTGAAAATGGACTCCATTGAAGAATGGCGTTCATTGGACGTGATATCCAAATGGCTGATCGCCACCCGTTCCGGTGTGACCATGGTGACCCTGTATACCTGTGCCATTGGCGGCCTCCTGGCCTGGCGGGATGGTTTTCTTCACCCGGTGGTTTGGTTGATCATCACGCTCGGATTATTTCTGGCTCACGGTACGAACAATTTGTTGAACGATTATACTGATTTCTCTCGCGGCATTGACGCCATGGATTATTTCCGCATTCAATATGGCGTTCATCCACTCTATCAAAAGTTCTGGGACAAGAAAACCCAACTCAAATGGTTTGCCGTCAGCGGCACACTCGCTTTTCTATCGGGTGTCTTTGCGATGATCTACACCCATTTTTCGGTAGAAATAATTATCCTGTTTGCCTTTGGCATAATGGTGCTGCTCTTTTATACCTGGCCGCTGAAACACATTGCCCTGGGCGAGTTGAGCATCTTTTTGATCTGGGGACCGATCATGGCTTCAGGGGTTTACCTGGTCATGGCTGGCGGCATGGTGAATTCCGTTTGGCAAGCCGCTCTGGCCGCAGTTCCATTCGGCCTAAGTGTCGTCAGCATCAATATCGGCAAACACATTGATAAATCCGCTGAAGACCGGGTCAAAAAAGTGGGCACCTTGCCCGTGGTGATCGGTGAAAAAGCAGCCCGTTATGTCAACATGGTCGTGTTGGTTTTGATCTATCTGGTCATCCTGTATTTGATATTTGTACCCCACTATTTCACTCCTGCATTATTGATCGTTCTAATCGCCGGCAAGCGATTACTTTTTGCGGTTGGAGTACACGCCAAACCACGCCCCGTTGAACCCCCAAAAGAATGGACCTACTGGCCAACCTGGTTCTCCGGTTTCGCTTTTTATCACAACCGCCTATTTAGCAACCTCTTTGTGCTAGGCATTATCCTCGACGTGATCATACGGCTTACCCTGCCCGGTTTCTGGCCGGTCAGATAATTATTTTTTGTAAAGGAGTTCATTTATGGATATAGTGACGTTATCGCGTTGGCAATTTGCCCTCACCACGATCTACCACTTCTTCTTTGTTCCGCTCACCTTGGGGTTAGGCCTCTACGTGGCTATCCTCGAATCAATGTATGTGAAGAATGGCAAGGAAGAATACAAGCGACTGGTCAAGTTCTGGGGAAAGCTTTTCTTGATCAACTTTGCCATGGGTGTCGTGACGGGTTTGGTGATGGAGTTCCAGTTCGGCATGAACTGGTCTGAATACTCCCGCTTCGTAGGCGATATCTTTGGCGCCCCACTGGCCATGGAAGGTTTGATCGCCTTCTTCCTTGAATCCACCTTTATCGGTGTCTGGATCTTTGGTTGGGATAGACTTTCGAAAAAACTACATTCCACCGTGATGTGGCTGGTCGCTCTCGGCACAAACATCAGCGCCTTCTTTATCCTTGCTGCTAACGGCTTTATGCAAAGCCCGGTCGGATATGTGCTTAATAACGGTCGAGCTGAAATGGTGGATATCGGCGCCCTGGTCACAAACCCAAGAGCCCTTTATTTCTTCGTTCACACCATCACTTCAGGGTTGGTCACCGCCAGTTTCTTCATCCTCGGATTCAGCGCTTATCACTTGCTGCGCAAGAAAGATGAAGCATCCTTCAAAACCAGTCTGAAATTAGCCGCCGTGATCGGTTTCTTCGCCACCGTTGCAGTGATCGGCACCGGACATTTTCAGGGTATTGAACTTAAAGCAGCTCAACCCATGGCCGCCGCTGCATCAGAAGCCCACTTTGAAACTCAGGACCCGGCTGATTTTTCGCTGATCGCAGGGTTTACACCAGATGGCAAGAATGTGACCTGGAATGTCACCATCCCCAAAGCCCTCAGCTTTTTGTACTACTTCAAGTTTGAAGGCGAAGTGGAAGGCATTAACGATCTACAAGCCCAGTATGTAGAAAAATACGGTTCGGGTGACTATGTTCCCCTGGTGGCATTAACCTATTGGACCTTCAGGATCATGGTTGCACTTGGCTTCTTGATGGCTCTGGTTACTCTGGTGATATGGTTCTACACTGCCAAGAAATACCCGCAAAAAGCCAACTGGCTGCTTAAACTTCTGCCGATCGCCATTTTCTTCCCATACCTGGCCAATACTGCAGGCTGGATCCTCACCGAAACTGCCCGCCAGCCATGGACGGTCACCGGTTTGATCCTGACCAAGGACGCCGTCAGCCCCAATTTGACGGTCTCAAGCATCTGGATCAGCCTGGTTGGTTTTGTGGTTGTTTACGGTGCCTTAATGGTCGTTGATCTGTATCTTTTGATCAGAAATGCGAAAAAAGGACTGGCAGCAGGGGATACAGACTCAGAACCCCTGGATGTGTTAGCAACAGAAAAAACTTCTGGAGGTAAATAATGGACCTCAATATTCTCTGGTTTATTCTGGTGGGTGTTTTATATATCGGCTATTTCTTTTTGGAAGGTTTTGACTTCGGCGTGGGCATGCTGCTGCCCCTGATCGGCAAAAAGGACGAGGAACGCCGCGCCATCATTAACACCATCGGACCGCACTGGGATGGCAATGAAGTCTGGCTGGTCACCGCCGGCGGCGCAACTTTTGCAGCCTTCCCCAACTGGTATGCCACCATGTTCAGCGGATTCTACCTGGGCTTTTTCTTGCTGCTGCTGGCGCTCATCTTCCGCGGTGTGGCCTTTGAGTTTCGCTCCAAGTTGGGCAGCCCCAAATGGCGCAACACCTGGGATGTTTTGATCGGCGTAGCCAGCTTTTTGTCCGCCTTTTTACTGGGCGTGGTATTCACCAACGTCGTGCGCGGCGTACCCATTGACGGCAATCAGCTCTACACCGGAACCTTCTTTACCCTCTTGAATCCCCTCAGCATCGTGGGTGGTCTGGCCGTGGTGGTGGTCTTTTTGGTCCACGGCGCAAACTTCCTCAGCCTTAAGCTGACGGATGTAATGCACGAACGGGCCAACAAAGCCGCTAAAGCCTTGTGGATTTCAGCCCTTGGTACTGCAGCTATTTACCTGGTTTGGATCGTTTTCAGTACTGACGCATTTCTGGCCAAAGGTTTCGTGGGCATGATCGCCCCCTTGTTGGCCGCTGTCGCGTTGGTGTTATCGAGAGTCTTTATGGGCATGAAAAAAGAAGGCTGGGCTTTTACCTTGAGCGGATTGACCATCGTTTTTACCGTGGTTAGTTTGTTCGTGGCCCTCTTCCCCAACGTGATGGTCTCAAGCACCTCCCCCGAATTCAGCCTGACCATCTATAATGCCTCGTCCTCAGCCTACACCCTCAAAGTGATGACCATCGTTGCAGTCGTGATGGTTCCAGTCGTGCTGGCCTACCAGATCTGGACCTACAGCGTCTTCAAGAAACGTGTAAAGGCAGACGCGAAAACGCTGCATTATTAGAAAAGCAGGGATTAGTAATTAGGGCTTTATCACCGTACGGGCGGTTCATGAACCGCCCGTACCATTTTTATTCATCTTCGGTTTTAACCGTGATGCCGTTGGCTTTGCACATGGCAGTAAATATCCCGTCGCCGGGGATGAGCGTGCCGCTGAAGGTGCCGTCATAGATCAGGTTGCTGCCACAGGAAGGGGATTTTGACTTTAGGATGGCTTCAGTGGCGTCGATCATTTTCGTCAACTTGAGCGATTCCTCCGCGCCGCGTATGAACTCGGCGGTCACGTCCACTCCGTCTTTGCGCAGCACTCTTTCGCCAACCCGCTCTGAAGACTGACGCGGGGTGGGCAATCCGCCCATCTGCTCGGGGCAGACCGGCACCGCCCGGCCTTCAGCCACCAAAGCCATCACCTTCTCGCAGGGTTTGGCCGCGCCGTCGTAACGGCAGTTGAGGCCTGCCAGGCAGGCGCTGACGATAATCTTATAGTTTTTCATGGAATGAATTGTAACAAATGGTTTCCTTTTTGTACGGGCGACCTGCAGGTCGCCCGTACCAATAAGAATAAATTCCCTCTTGAATGTGATCATATTCTGTTGTACTATAAATTGGCTGGTGGTTTTACCAGCCCAACCTTATGACCCTGCCCATTGAACCTTTGCAAGTCAACAGTCTTAAATCCGCGTGCGTGACGCGCCTGGAGGAATTGATCCTTTCGGGCGAGCTCAAAGTCGCAGAGCGCCTGCCTGCAGAACGTGATCTGGCTGCGCGTCTGGGAGTTAGCCGCCCGGTGCTGCACGAAGCCCTGGTGGATCTGGCTGGCAAGGGGTTGGTGACCATCAATCCGCGCCGCGGCGTGGTGATCAACGACTTCCGCAAAAGTGGCTCCATGGCGATCCTGTCTTCGCTGTTGTCTTATCACAACGGCGAACTCGATCCACAATTCGTCACCAGCCTGCTCTCCATGCGCATCCTGGTCGAAACCGAGACAGCCCGCCTGGCTGCCACTCACGCCAGTGTGGACCAGCTGGCAGAACTACGCCAGATCGTGCAAAACGAACTCGCCGCCGACCGCGGCAGCATCTCCGCCCTCGTCGAACTTGATTTTGAATTCCACCTGCTCGTTTCCATCGCCTCTGAAAACATGGCCTATCCCCTTATACTAAATTCATTCAAAACGGTCTACACCCATTTCACCACGGCCTTTTATCAGAAAACAGCCGGTTCCACTGTGGTGGATGAAGTCCATGCCTATCACGAGGAACTTTTGGCTGCGCTTGAAAGCCGCGACGCCGCAAAATCCGTTGAAATCATGAAATCACTGTTGGAGCATGGAGAGAAACTACTGAGAAGTTAATCAAAAATTGATTCAGGAGGCTCGATTATGTCCACCATGACGGTCGAAAAACCAAAGTTTAGCATCAAGGAACCCAAGTCCCTGTCGGATCGGGTGCGCTGGCTGAGGGATTACTATTTCGAAGGCGTCAAACGCCGCTGGAACAACGAGTACACCTCCTGGACGACAGGCACTCCGTGGGATTTTCAGTACAACGAGCTTTCCTTCTACATCGTCCCCGAAACCTATTTCTACATCCCGACCTTCCGTTCATCCTTCAAGCAGACCGCGAAACCGGTGGCCCTGCATAAGGATTTTTGGACCTGGAGCCTGCCCGAACGGCGCGCCTGGTTTCTTAAGGAAGTGATGGTCAATTACCTCCCCAAGGAAATTCTGCCCGGTGACCTGTTGGCAGGGGCGCGGTTCAGTGTGATGACCTCGCACTGCCTGACCGAAAAAGAGACCAAGGAATATGACAAACTGGTCAAAGGCAAAGGCGGATCGCGAGAGGCCATGCTGTGGTTCCACAATCACGGCTACGGCAACGCCGGCGCCACCAGCGGACATCTCGTCCCAGGTTATGCCCGCATCATCCAGGAAGGCTGGGTGGCAGTTAACGCCGAACTCAAGGCATTTTACGACAAACTGACTGATGAAGAGAAAAAAGGGCCAAAAGGCGGGCAACTCCGTGCCATGATCACCGCCTCCACCCTGGCCCGCGACCTGGCCGCAAAATACCGCGAGAAACTTCTGGCGCTGGTTGAACAAGAATCTGACCTCACGCGTAAAGCGGAACTGCAATCCATGGCCAACAATCTGGCGCGTGTGCCCTGGGAACCGGCACGCAATTTCTGGGAAGCCGTGCAATCGCTTTGGTTGACCCACATGCTGGTGATGGCGGACGAAAACTATCCCGGCCCGGGGGTCTCATTTGGCCGCATTGACCAATATCTCTACCCCATGTGGGAAGCCTCGCTGAGTTCCAGAATGGACCGCGAGTTCGGCAAGGAAATTCTCAAGTGCATGTGGGTGCACTGCAACACGGCCTACGACGGCATGATCCGCACCGGGGGTAACCAGGGCATCACAGCCGGCTACGGGCAGCTGCTGACCCTGGCGGGTGTCGGTGCCGCCGGGCTGGACATGTCCAACGATCTGACCTACGCCATTCTCGAGGTGATTGACGAGATGTCACCCATCCTCGAACCCAAACCCAACGTGCGGTTGCACCGCGGTACCCCCGAACCACTGATGGATAAGGTGGTCGAGATGATCGCCAGCAGCCAGGGAGCACCCTTCCTGCTTAATTTTGACGAAAGGTCCATGGCCGGCATGATGCTCGAAGCACGCAAGGCCGGGGTACAGCACCTGATCAACTCCACCAACGTGCACGAATACGCACCGGTCGGCTGCCTGGAGAACACCATGGTGGGCAACGACCGCTCCGGCACCGTGGACGATAACCTCAACCTCCTCAAAGCCGTGGAATTGACCCTTACCGGCGGCTACGACATGCTCCCTGTCAAGGACCCGCTCACCGGTTTACCTTCCAAACTCACGCTAGATGGCGTGGATACGGGCGACCCAGCCACTTTTACCTCCTGGGAGCAGTTCTGGCAGGCTTTCGCCGCACAAACCCGTCACATCATCAAACTCAGTGTCGAAACTTACGAAAAGTCCGAAGCGATCAGGGCCCGCTTCTTCCAAACCCCTTACCTCTCCTGCCTGGTGAAAGGCTGCGCTGCCAGCGGCAAAGACATCAACCAGGGTGGACCGGAACTCAATTTTGTCACCGTTGAGGCCGTAACTTACGCCACCACCGTGGATTCACTGTTGGCGGTCAAGCATCTGGTTTTCGACAAACAGGTCTGCACCATGCAGGAGCTGGTCAAGGCACTTAAAGCCAATTGGGTCGGGTACGAGAAACTGCAGGCGATTGCCATCAATAAGACCCCCAAATACGGCCGGGACGATGAAACCGCCGACGCCATGGCCAAACAGGTCATGGACCTGTGGACGGAAGAAACCTGGAAGTATAAGACCCTCTCCACCAACCGCCAATTTCGGCCAGGCATGTTGAGCTGGAACTACTGGATCTCCTACTCGGACATCCTCGCCGCCAGCCCGGACGGGCGCGCCAAGGGCAAATTCCTCTCCAATGCCATCTGCCCTTCAAACGGCGCGGATATCAAAGGCCCCACCGCCAACGTCAATTCGGTGGGCAAGGTCATGGGCGGCAAAGCCGTGGACGGAAAGGGTGACTGGGCGGAGTACTTCAACCTGCTGCCCAACGGCGGAAGCCATACCATCACCTTCAACCCGTCCATTTTGCGCGACCCCGAACATCGCGACAAATTCAAAGCATTCCTGCGCGGCTACATCGAGAACGGTGGCAGCGCTTTGCAGATCAACATGCTCAACGCGGACCTGCTGCGCGACGCTCAGCTGCATCCTGATGACTACCGCTATTTGTTGGTGCGCGTCACCGGCTACAATGCCTACTTCACCACCATTGGCAAGGAACTTCAGGACGAGATCATCGCCCGTGAAAGCCACCAGATGTGTTAATGGATCAAATGACTGAAGCCATCGCCACCCTCACCGGCACCATTTTGCACCTGCAGCGTCTGTCGACCGAAGACGGGCCGGGCATCCGCACCACGGTCTTTTATAAAGGCTGTCCGTTGCGTTGCGCCTGGTGCCACAACCCCGAAAGCTTGCTGCTTAAACCCGAGATCCAGTGGATCGCTAACCGCTGCATCGGCTGCGATTCTTGCATCGAAGCCTGTGCAAAAGACGCCCTTACCAAAGGGGACACCGGTATCGAGCGGGATCGAATGCTGTGCGACGCCTGCGGAGAATGCGCTCACGCCTGCCCCAGCGGCGCGATGGAAATGCTGGGTGAGTCCATTGCAGTGGAAAATCTGGTCAGTGAGTTGGTGAAAGATCGGGCGTACTTCGAGAAATCCGGCGGCGGCGTCACCCTCTCGGGCGGCGAACCCTCGCTGCAACCCGCGTTTACCCTGGAACTGATGAGATCGCTCAGGCAGGCTGGCCTCTCGGTCGCATTGGATACCTGCGGGCTGTGTCAACCCGAGACGTTATTGCAGTTGGCCGCCGAAGCGGATATTGTTCTATTCGACTTGAAGCTGATTGATGACGCCGCCCACCAAAAATGGACGGGCGTGAGCAACTCCCGTATTTTGAGCAACCTGCAAGCGCTCAAACACGAGATCGAAGCCTCAAACGGTCGCAAGCGTCTGTGGGTGCGCACCCCGCTAATCCCCGGCGCCACGGACTCGCGCGAAAACATCCAGGGTATCGGGCGGTATCTGGCCGACACGATCGGCGACACCGCCGAGCGCTGGGAGCTGTGCGCCTTTAACAACCTGTGCCGCGACAAGTATTCACGTTTGGACATGGATTGGGCGTTTGCAGAAACGCCCCTGATGACGAAAAATGACCTGGCCCAGGTTGAGCGTTGGGCCAAAGACAGCGGATTTAATCCGGACCGAGTTTTTGTAACGGGCGCCGCCAGATTTGAGAATTAATTCTAGAAACAATTAAGCGGAGGGATCATGAGCAATCCACAATACGCATTCGACCGGTTTTCAGAGCAGGATATACAAGACCTTTCGGCCACCATGAAGGTCGGCATTCTGGGCACCGTCACCCCCGAAGGGCTGCCCCACCTGACGCTGATCACCACGCTGATGGCCTGCTCACCTACCGAAATGGTGTGGGGGCAGTTCATGGAAGGCATCAGCAAGCAGCACATCAAGCAGAACCCCAAGACCGGGTTCATGGTCATGGGATTGGATAAGAACCTGTGGCGCGGATGTGCGGATTACACCCATGCAGCCAAAGAGGGCAAGGATTACGACTTCTACAACAACACCCCGCTCTTCCGTTATAACTGCTATTTCGGCGTGCATACCGTGCACTACATGAACCTGGTCGCACAGAGCGGAAAGAGTCCGCTGCTAATGAACAGGATCATCCCCGCCGCGATCAAGACCATGGTTGCCAAAACGCTCTCCCCCAAACACGAAAAAGCCATCGTCCTCAATGAGTGGAGCAAAGCCTTCTACGACAAAATTGACAATCTTAAATTCCTGGGTTATGTCGGCGCGGATGGCTACCCGGTGGTCATTCCCCTCATCCAGGCCCAGTCGCTCGACCGCGAACATCTGATCTTCTCGTTTGGCGCTTACGGCGACGAACTGGCAGCCATCCCGGCTTACACAAGCGTGGCGGTCTTCGGTATGGCGCTCTCCATGGAAGACGTACTGGTGCGCGGCACCTACCAGGGCGCCAAACGCATTGCCGGCCTGAAGTGCGGCGTCGTGCAGCTGGATTATGCCTACAATCCCATGCCCCCTGCTCCGCTGAGGATCTACCCTGAGACCCCCGTGGAGACAGTGGTGGAGTTTTAAAGAATTGATCAGAAACCGGGGGTCTTACAAGACCCCCGGTTTCTGATCAGCTACCTCCGCGGTTTGAAATTCAGTCCCTGGGGGTTTTTTTCCACCAATTATTTCCCTGCTTCATTCAAATTGAACTCCACTAACTGGATTGCGCGCTGCCAATCCCCCTCGGACTTGAAGAATCCGCGCGGAAGGAAGCTGAGGATGCCGTTGGAGGTTAGCAGCACAATGATCTCGCTGGTGATCTGCTTTTTAGCGATCTGTTCCCAGGTGATCAGCGTTTTCTTGCCCGCGTAGAGGATGCCGGCGCTGGAAATGGTACCCCTGTACTCATGGTGCATGGTGGGTGCGCGCCAGATCTTGAGCGCGGTGATGGTGGAGGTGATATTGGGGTAATAAAGAAAAAGCGCGATCAGCAGCAGATACATCAGATGGCTGCCGAACAACTTTGGGTCCAGGATCGGCGTCTTGGCCTGGATGGCGGTCAGCACGGTATAGGCAATGTAGATGATCAACGCCAGTACAGCGATCCCGATGCGGATCAGTCCGCGCTTTTGGGTGGGTTTGTTGGCCAGGAATACAGCCTTGAATACATCTGAACGTGTGTAGAGCCCTTTGAAATCAACATCCATGCTTTACGTCCTCTTTTTATACAACCCAAACTTACTGTTTAATGAATTTTGTTTACTTTATAGTTGGATAAAAGGATAACCTTTTTCCATTCTTCCTCACTTGAGAAATAATTCTTAGGAAGTATAACAATAAGTTTATCGATGGTTAATAATATCAGGAGTTCGTTTGAACTCTGTTTTTCTATTACACTGCTCCATTCAATGGTAGTAGATAAACCAGAATACTCTATCCCTTGGTTCGTAACCCTACCTGACAACTGCTTTTGCAAAGAAGGGTCTTTCCAACTTTTGTTTGCCAGAACATAAGGTGAAAAAAATGGATATAAAAGGAAATACTCAATAATCGCCAGTGGCAAAACGAGTTTCAAAAATGAATAGTCAGTTATATTATGTAAACCAACATGTTGATAAAAAATGTAAACAATGAATCCCCCAATAATTAGAAGACCGATACTCAAAAAAACAATATCTTTTTTTCGATCATCCTTAGCTGCGAGTAATATCGCTTTAACAAATGTTTCCTTCTCCAAAAACCCTTTGAATTCAAATTCCATCTTTCAACCCTACAAGTAGAGATCACAAATGAAAGCACGTTTGGGATTGTTGCGATCCACCATAACCACCTTCTGGCTACCTATTTGAAGGTCCTTAGTATATTTGCACTTTTGAACAGCATTATAACTGCGGTAGTTTTCACCCATAAAAATATAGTAATAATCCAATCTACCTCGATCTCGGTAGAAAAACACTTTGTCAAGAGTTGCCATTGCCTCAACACCATCAGAAAACACATTTCTAATTATCTGAATTCTCCAAACAAGAACAATGATCGCACCAAGAGTAATTAATCCAAAAATTGCTGGCAATGAAAACATGGTGGGAGTTGGTACCTTCTCCAAAAACACTAAAAAGATATACATACCCCAGATAACAAATGGGAAAATGAAAGCCACAAAAGCCATGTAATCTACCATAATTATTTTCTTGAGCAAAGGATGTTTTTCCATTTCAATAACCCCTTATGACGAATTTTATTTATACATGAATTTACAATATTTATTTTATTCTGGCAACTTTAACTTGGTATCTTAATCTTTGTTGAAATAAAACCAACCTTCTTCCTAGCAGTACAATAAATATCTGGAAAAACAAATATTCATTTACTACACCAAAAACATTGATCGTCCGTCGATACTTATGAAAAACATGAATACGACACTTGCACCTGAAACCATCAAATCACGAAAGCGCATCGAGGAAGCTTACAACAGCGAAAAACCTCGTTTCGTCTCTCGCTTGTTGGCTGCAGGCCGAACGATCGAAGAAGCCGAGGATCTGATCCACGACGTTTATGCCGAAACACTTGAAAAAGTGGAGCTGGTGACCAACATCGCCAACCTGCCGGCTTGGATCAATACGCTTTTTACCCGCCGGCTGATTGATGCCTGGCGCCATGAACGAACCCGGGATCGTTCTGGCGAAGTGGATGTGTCAGAAGAGATCTTACAGGAGATCATCGCGGATGTCGGGCTCGATCCGCAGGATGTTTTTGTCAGAGAAAGTCTGGCTGACGCCATCAACGACGCCATCCGCGGGCTGCCGGCGGAACAACGCAAGGTCATCGAAGCACAGGTTTTTGGTGAGATGACCTTCAGAGAGATCGCTGAAGCCACGGGTGAAAGCATTGACACCCTGACCGCCCGCAAACGGTATGCCATCCGCAATTTATCGCGCGCCTTAAGGCAATGGATAGAAGAATAGTAAATTGCATAGATTAACACAATCCGGAAGAGCCGGAGGAGGAGTAAAATGTCTGATTTTGATAACGCCCAAACGATGGAACACAAGAAACACAACATGCCCAGCTGGTGGGAAGAACGCACCTTGGCACAAAAGATTTTGATGGGAATCGGCTTTGGCATTCTTGGGTTGGGATTTCTGGCCCTGTGCGGTTGGATTGTCATGCTGCTGTGGAACTGGTTAATGCCGGATATTTTCGGCCTGAAAACCCTTACCTTCTGGCAGTCAAGTGGACTGCTGGTCTTGACCTCTATTTTGTTTAAAGGTCCAGGGCACGGTCCCAACCCTGGGCAAAATGAAATGAAACGCAAACGAAAACTAAAAAGTTACCTTCAGGAAGTGGAATCTCAAAAACAAGAGTCTGCAAAATAGGTGATTCTAATCAAAAGTGCCATCAAGGGCGAGGAAAACTCCTCGCCCTCTTTATATCTCTGGCTGTGACTTACTACACATCCCCTCAAACAAGTTAGACGTTATAGTTGCTCCAATAAATATTTTCGGAGAGCCTGTGACTTCAAAATTTCGCGATCCGGTCAGCGGATTGATCCACTTTATTTCAGCGTTGCTGGCATTAGCCGGCCTGGTCGTTTTATTGATCCTCACCCAACGACAGGGGTTGAAGCAGCTTTCAATGGTCATCTACGGTGTCAGCCTGGTGACCTTATTTTCAGCCAGCGCCATCTACCACCTGGCGAAGCCAGCGGACTCCGTGCTGCTCAGGCTGCGCAAATTTGACCATTCCGCCATCTATATATTGATCGCCGGCACTTACACCCCGATCTGTATCAACTTTCTCACCGGCTGGCTGCGCTGGGGCTTTCTGGTTTTGATCTGGGGAATTGCCCTGGCGGGGGTTATCGTGAAATTGTTCGTGATCAACACCCCGCGTTGGGTGACCGCCGGCATCTACTTGATCATGGGGTGGATGGCTATTTGGGTCATAAAACCTTTACTTCAAACCATGCCCGCCGCGGCTTTATGGTGGATGTTGGCTGGTGGCTTGACCTACTCCATTGGCGCGGTCATCTACATCACCAAAAAACTGGATCTTTGGCCAGGCGTCTTCGGTTTTCACGAGGTCTGGCATGTTTTTGTCAGCCTGGCGGCCCTGTGCCATTTCATCATGATCTTGCGATACGTTGCACTGGCTTAATAGTTTTCTCGTTTTAATATTATTTTTGAAACCCCCTGGGAGTCTGATTGCTCCTTCGAGAAACCGGGAATGGATCGTTTTGCGGGTAAAATTGAACCTGTTTTTACCTTTTACACTTAAGAGGTTCCATGACTAGCCAGACCAAACTCCCCATCATCATCTTCGATTTCGGCGCCGTGTTGGTGGATTGGAGTCCGTATTATCTTTATAACAAAGTGATGTCCAGCGATGAAGAGATCAGATTATTTCTCGAAGAAATTGATTTCAAAAATTGGAATCCAAAATTCGATAAGGGTTATTCCTTTGAAATAGGGGTTGAAGAAAAAGTTGCCGAGTTCCCTCAGCACGAAGCCATGATCCGGCTTTTCAACTCCCATTGGATGGACGCAATGGGTGAAGTGATGATGGATACTGTCGAGATAGCCCGTAGATTGAAAGAAGCTGGCTTTACTTTGTTTGGATTAAGCAACTGGAGTGAAACCAAATTCGATCTGGTCAAGGACCGCATGGTCTTTTTGGATTATCTAGATGATTACGTTCTGTCTGGCACGGTAAAGCAGGTCAAGCCAGAGCCTGAGATCTTCCACACGCTCCTTAACAAGATCCAACGCCAGGCAGAAGAATGCCTTTTCATTGATGATTCTGCCGCCAACATCCACACTGCCCAAACCCTGGGTTTTCAGACCATCCAGTTTACCTCCGCACAGCAATTGGCGGATGAACTGACCCAGCGAGGAATTATCTTTTAATCGTGGAGGGAAGATGAAATTCGAGACCATTAATAACCTGCGGATCCCCAAGATCGGGTTTGGCACCTGGCGCATCGGCGGCGAAGGCTCGGCAGATCCTTCCCTGGATGACAAATCCCTACAGGCGCTGCGTTCCGCCCTGGAGCTCGGTTATACCCACTTTGACACTGCGGAATATTATGCCCAGGGTCACGCAGAAGAACTGCTGGCCAAAGCCATCCCTGCTTCCGGCATTCCAAGAGAATCCCTTTTCATCACCTCCAAAGTCTGGCCGGATCATCTCAGGTATGATGGCGTGCTCAAAGCCTGCGAAGGCAGTCTGCGCCGTTTGAAGATGGATTACCTGGACCTTTACCTGATCCACTGGCCGAACAAGCTGATCAAACTTGAAGACACCTTCAAGGCACTTAACCAATTGGTCCGTGAAGGCAAGGTAAAAAATGTGGGGGTGAGCAACTTCAACCTCAAAGACTTGAAAAAATCAAAAGAACTCTGTGAGACCTCTCTCCTCACCAATCAGGTGCCTTACAGCCTGCCCGAAAACAAGTATGTGAAAAATGGCGTTGTGGACTACTGCAAGGAAAATGACATTTTGGTGACCGCCTACACCCCCGTCAAGTTCAGGAATCTCAAAGTCAACGAGATCATAAAATCCATTGCACATGTTTATGGCGCAACCTCTTTCCAGATCGCGCTGGCCTGGCTGACCAACCAGCCACGGGTCATCACCATCCCCATGTCATTTGATGCGCAGCACCAAAAAGAGAACCTGGCTGCAGCAGATATCGAATTGACATTAGAAGAAACTATAACGCTTAACTCCCTCTATAACCGATAAAAATTAAGACCATTATTTGATACTCAGCCCCTTTGCTTTGTTGACCAACAGTACAAAGGGGTTGATGTTATACATACATTATACAAATCATTGATAATCCATCAATCCAGCTTTATGATGAATGTATAACCTATTAGATGTACTGATTCAGGAGAAAAAATGGAAAAAGAACGCGAAACAGAATCCTTGCCGTCCCCCGTTGATGTGAAGATCAAGAAACTTCGACGGTTTAACCTCATCATGGGAATGCTGCATTTTGTGCAGGGTTTATTCATGATCATCATCACCTTCGTGATTGACAACCCCGGAGAAACCTATCCGGTATATTCTAATTATCTTACATTCAACCGTGAGTTGGGCGGTTTGGTAGCCAACCCGCAAAAGATATTTGATATTCCACTTGGGATCGGCGTTGCTCTCTTTCTGCTCCTTTCAGCCGTGGCCCATTTTAGCCTGGCGACCTTTGGCTTCAAATGGTATGCCAAAGTCCTCAAACAGGGGATGAATCCGGTCCGCTTCTATGAGTATGCGCTCAGTTCATCCCTGATGATCGTCCTGATCGGATTGCTGGTCGGCCTCAACGATATCGGCGCCATCATCCTCGCCTTCACCGTCAATGCCTCGATGAACTTGTTCGGATTGATGATGGAATATCACAATCAGCTGACAAAAAGGGTCAATTGGATCTCGTTTATTTTTGGCTGTATCGCCGGCATAGCCCCCTGGATCGTGGTCTTCCTGTACTTCATGGGCGCGGTCAACAGTGGAGACGCCAAACCACCCGCCTTTGTATACGCCATCATCCCCACGCTGTTCGTGTTCTTCAACATTTTTGCCATCAATATGTTCCTGCAATACAAAAAAGTTGGAAAATGGAAAGACTATCTGTATGGTGAACGTGTTTACATCGTGCTCAGTCTGGCCGCCAAGACTACTCTTGCCTGGTTGATCTTTTCAGGTGTTTTTGCACCAAGCCTGTAATAAATAGTTTGTAATAATAAACCGACTGGATTACCATAAAAGACTCACTGGCTTATTTGTTGTGAGTCTTTTAATCGTAAAAAATAACAACTGTTTTTACAAGCTGCAACACATTGGCTGGAGGTTGATATGGAAAACCTGAATGGAATCTTCGAGCAAATTAAAATGATATTACAAAAATACCGGCCGCCGCTTGCCTCCAAGGTGGATGACGACCATCACTTTGATCTTTGGACCACGAAAGAAACATTGATCCAGGGTCGGAAATTTCCAGAAGTTTATTTTGCGGCAGTGATGCTCAACAAATCGTATGTTAGCCTTCACTACATGCCAATCTACGCAGAACCAGAGTCAATTAAAAACTTAAAGCCAGAGCTGCTTTCAAAATTACACGGAAAATCATGCTTCAACTTCAAGAATTTGGATTCTGTTTTATTGGAGCAAATTGAAGATACCCTGGCAAGAGGATTTAAGGAATATCAGGATAGAGGTTGGATCTAAACCAGAAACAACGATTTTTATAGTTTAAACAAACTGATCGTATCTTTCAGGTTTTTAGCCATTTCGGCCAGGGTGGCAGCGGATGCAGTCACTTCATCCACCTGGGAGCTCATTTCTTCTGCATTGGCATTGACCTTTTCGATCGAAGTATTATTATCCGCACTGATGCCGATAATGCTTTCGATTGAAAGGACTACTTCATCTGAATTGGCTGCCATCTCTTCAGTGGAGGCTGTGTTTTCTTCAACCACGGCTGAAACATTATCAACCGTAGACACCAATTCTTCAGAGGCTGTTTTCATTCTGGCGCTGGCTTCGGCTGCCAACGAGGCCTGCTTGTTGACCGCCACGGCCGCTTTGAGAATATCTTCCAACGCACTTCCCGCCTGATTTGCCGTAATGACCCCGGATTCAACTTCATTGGATCCTTCATCCATGGCCAGAACCGCTTCAGCAACCGTTTTCAGAATTCCGTCAATCAAGCTCCCGATCTCTTTGGTGGCCAATGCCGATCTTTCAGCCAACTTTCTTACTTCATCAGCCACGACAGCAAAGCCTTTGCCATGTTCCCCGGCTCTGGCGGCTTCAATAGCCGCATTAAGGGCCAGCAAATTCGTTTGCGATGCAATGTCTTCAATGGTTTCAACGATTCGTCCAATTTCTTCAGAACGCTTTCCCATTTCCTGGACTTTTTCTGCCGAAATACCAACCTTGTTCTTAATGCTTTGCATGCCTTTCAAGGTTTGTTCAACCGTGGAGGTTCCCCTGCGGGCTGCATTGGCTGCTTCTTCAGAATCTGCCGTAACCAGGGCGGCGTTTTGGGCCACCTGTTCAATGGCCTGACTGATCTGATCTGTGATGGAGGTGACTTTCAAGATGGAAGTGTTTTGTTCTTGAGCACCTTTGGCAACGCCTTCAATGGCCTGTGACATCTGCCCGACAGCCAATGAGGTTTTTTCGATCGCTTCAACCTGAGTAGTGGTGCCTTCAGAGACTTTTTGAATGGACTCAACGATCAAAGTTGTTGCTTGTTCTGCCTGAACTGCAGTTTGAGATAATTCATTTGAGGCTGCTTCAAGATCGTTGGCGTTTTGTGAAACCTGCCCGATGGTTTCTCTCAGATTTTCGACCATTTTTACAAAAGCGATTCCAAGCACATCTTCTTCACTCTGCGGTTTGACATCAATCCGCAGATCCCCTTGTGCGAGTTTATCCGCCATATCCGCAGTGGATTGTAAATACTGGACCGTATCTTTAAATGCGAAAGCAAGATCACCAATTTCATCCTTGGAGTTTATTTTGACATCCTGGTTGATCTTACCTTGTGAGAGGTTGATGGCCGCATTTCTGAAGATTTTTAGGGGCGTGGTAATGCTTTGGATGATCAAGAATCCCAACAACAAACAAAAGCCCAATATGCCAACCCCGATACCAATTAACCACCAGGTGGCCTGAGAGACGATCTGCCGGGCCAGTTTTTCGTTTTTCTGGTTGGCTAAATTGACTTCATTCACGATTTCAACAATTGTATTCAGGTGCGCTTCATACAGCGGAGTCAACTGTTCGCGCATCACCTGTTGAACCAGGTCCTTGTTGCCCCCCAATAACGCCGGGATGAAAATAGTATCGCGTGCCTCATAAAAATCCATTGCCGCCTGATAGGAGGTGACCACCATTTTTTCTTTAATTGAACCTTCCGGCAAGGTATCAACCCAATATTGGTGTCTCGTTTCATAATCCTGCCGAAGGGTTTTACTTTTATCTATCAACTCATAAAGGGTGGACATTTTTGCCTTCGAATTGATGGCATCCAGCATTTGGTAGACATTCAAATAAGACTCGATTATGTATTCGGGTGGTGGCAAAATATCTGCAATTAGATCCTTACCCTGGACAATTTGTTGGTAGGTTACTCCATTAATTTTGACCACATTCAATCTGTTTAATGCAATAACCCCAAAGGCTATAAATCCAACAAACACAACCGCTAGAAGAATAACCAGTCGCCTGCCAATACGTAACTTATTTAATCCCAACATCTTGCCCTCGATTTGCTAAAAATCTTGGATATGAAACGACTCCTTATGTATAGCAAAATTAGTGGATGGAATTAATAAAAATGCGATTAATTAACCCAAATTAGTTTTGTTTTTATAAATTCTTCATAAAATGAATACACCATGCCGCTGATTTGATCCCATGGCATGGTGTATTTTGAAACTCATTCAGATCAAACAGCCGGCTGCTGCTGGGTAATACAATGGACGTTGCCGCCACCGAGCAGGATCTCGCGGGCATAAACGCCAACCACTTTTCGGTCTGGCATCAATTTCTGAAGCGTCTCCAACGCCAGTTGGTCGTGGGAATCGTTAAACTGGGGCACGACAGCGCCTCCATTGCAGAAGTAGAAATTGATATATGAGGCCGCCAGGCGGTCGCCTTCCTGCCGCGGCAGTGTGCCCTGGATGGCGTCCACGCCCTCACTCTCTTCGCGCGTAATAAGGATCGGGTTGGGCTGATGGATCTTGTGGATCTCCAGTTTTCGGCCTTTGGCGTCGGTGACGGATTGAAGGATCTCATAGTTTTCCTGCGAGATCTCGTACTGCGGATCGGATTTATCATCTGTCCAGGCCAGCGCAACCACACCCGGCCGGATGAAGCAGCAGATGTTATCCACATGGCCGTTGGTCTCATCATTGTAAATACCGCGGTTAAGCCAAATGAACTTGGAGACATTCAGGTAATCACTCAACAATGCTTCGAGCTCTTCCTGCGATTTATCGGGGTTACGGTTCTCATTCAGCAGACACTCGCGGGTGGTTAATAAGGTGCCCTCTCCGTCCACATGGATGGAGCCGCCTTCCAATACGAATGGGGCTTTATAGCGGTCTGTCCGCTCGATCTCGGCCACTTTTTGCGCCACCAGATCGTCCAAATCCCACGGAAAATATAGTCCGCCCAGCAGACCACCCCAGGCGTTGAAATCCCAATCCACGGCGCGGATGGCCTTGCCGTTTGAAACGAAGGTTGGACCACAGTCGCGGATCCAGGAATCATTATTCGACATTTCCACCACCCGGATGTTGCCAGGCAGCAGGTTGCGGGCGTTGTTGTATTGGGCCTGTGAAACTGCCATGGTGAGAGGTTCAAACCGGCTGATGGCTTTGGCAACCTCAACAAATGCTTTTTGTGCCGGTTTGGCGCCTAATCGCCAGTTGTCGGGTCGTTCCGGCCACAACATCCAGGCACCGGAGTGTTTTTCAAATTCACCGGGCATGCGATAGCCGTCTTTTTTGGGGGTACCTTCAAGTAAAAAGGACATGTTTTGCCTTCTTTCTATATCAATTATTTCTAGAAACAAACCCCCTCACCCCCGTCCCCTCTCCCAGGCTTGGGAGAGGGGTGCAGGGGTGAGGGAAAATAAAATGCTACTTTAATTTCTTCTTCTTGCTGACCGAGATCATGATCTCTCCCACCACAAGGGTAATCAAGACGCCAATAATTACGGGTCCGGCGAACGCCCAATCCATGGGTTGACCGGGTACCCAGACGAAAAGTACCACCGCCTGGATGATGAAGAGTTCACAGATCACAGCCAAGGTAATGGCCACCGGTTTGCCGCCAGGTACACGGTAGGGGCGAATGGCATTTGGATCGTCGTGGCGAAGTTTGAGGAAGGCCGGGAAGAGCGCCAGATAAGGCATAAGGAAGATCATGGAGCTGAACGCGAAGAGGGTCCAGAAAAGATCTTCAGCATTTCCAGCCATGAATCCGTAGAGGATGATGACCACGGTGGAGACGATGCCTGTCAACACGAAGGCTCCCACGGGGGTCTTCTTGATGGGATGTTCGCGACCGAAAATATCAGGCATTTCATGTTCTTTGGCAGCTTCAGCTGCAGTGCGGTTGGCGCCGATGGTCCAGGTGACCATGTTGGCCAAAAAGGTATACAGCGCGGCCACACCCAAAACCACCACCACGGCGTTGCCGAGCGGGGTTCCTCCCAACAGGATCTTGAGGGTATCCACAATGCCCGAGACCAATCCCAGTTGATCGAGTGGCAGGGCCATCAAAATACCGACGGTACCCAAAATGTAAAAAACGGCGATCAATGCTCCCGATGTGATGATGGCGCGGGGGATATCTTTGCCGGGGTTTTTCATTTCGCCTGACGCACCTGACATCAGTTCAAATCCCATGAAGTTGTAGACGATCACGGGCAAAAAGGCCAGACCTGCGCCCCACTCGGGCAGAATGGCTTTGAAGGAAAGATCATTGGCCACACCATTGGCTTTTGCATAGAAGAAGGCGCCCACCCCGATCACGATCATGATCACGGCCTTGAAGATGGCGCCAATGTTGGGGATCCACTTGCCGGTTTCGAGGGTAATGGTGCCGATCCACACGGTGATCCAGGTCATGACAATGCCTATGCCGATTTGCATCCACAATCCCATCTCGGGGAAGAAGAGCTGCGAGAACATACCCGCGAAGAGGATGTAAACGGAGGGCATCCACAAAGCCACATTGATCCAGTAAAGCCAGGTGGTGCGGGCGGCCCATTTTTCACCAAAGGCGTTCTTGATCCAGACATACAACCCGCCCTGCTCGGGATAAGTGGTGCCCAATTCAGCGGTGATCAACCCGTAGGGAATGAAAAACAAGACCAGGGTGATCAGCCACCATGAGATTGATGAAGGACCGATGGCCGCAGATGGGGCCAGGGTATCCATGACCAGAATAGCGCAGACGGTAAAAAGCGTCATATCCAATGAACGCAGTACTTTTTTGAAACCTTTTGGAGTGCCTGGTGCAGCTTGCGTTGAAACAGCCATTATCTTACTCTCCTGTTTGATCCGTTCATCACGGATTTAAAATTTGCTTTCCAAAAAATTCTCGATTTGACCTTTGTGCACGGCCTTTAATTCACTGCTGGGGCGGTGCAGGCGGGGATATACCAGCCAGACCAACAGACCCTTTTCAGTATGAAGACGGTTTTCTGCCTGATCAAAGATCACGGATTGGGCGGAATCCATCACTTCATCCGTGGCTTCCACGCCGCGTGAAGCAGGCAGACAGTGCATGAATTTGCAATGGGCGGGGGCGTGGCTCATCAGGTCTTTGTTGACCTGGTACCTGGGCATGAAGGCAGCCTGACGTTCGGGAATTTCAGCTTCCTGTCCAACCCACCACCAGAGATCGGTGTAAATGAAATCAGCGTTCTTGACCGCCTCGATCGGGTCATCGGTGACGCGCACCGTACCGCCGGAGACTTTGCAGTTTTCATGCGCCCAGTCCATCCACTGTTTGGGAGCCTGGTATTTCTTGGGGGCGGCATGGGTGAAATTCATGCCAAGGCGGGTGCAGATCAGCATCAGGGAGCTGAGCACGTTGGTGGCGTCGCCTACGAAAGTAACGTTGAAATCTTCAAGCTTTTTGCCAGCGGGGGCGTGTTCGATCATGGTCAGCACATCACAAACCACCTGGGTGGGATGGTTGTAATCGGTCAACCCGTTGATCAATGGCACAGTGGCATATTTGGCCAGACCTTCCATGGTTTCGTGCTTTAGGGTACGGGCCATGATCACATCCACGTAACGCGAGATCACCTGGGCAGTATCACCCAATGATTCGCGCACCCCGAGGTGAATTTCACCGGGTTTCAGGTAAAGGGCATGACCGCCCAATTCGGCCATGCCGACTTCAAAAGAAATACGCGTGCGGGTGGAGGGTTCTTCAAAGAGCATGGCAAGAGAGGCGCCTTCAAGCAGCCGGGGAGTGGCGCCCTGTTTGTCGGCTTTTTTGATCATGCGGATCAATTCGATCAAATCCAACAGTTCCTGTTTTGAAAAATCCTGTGTATCAATAAAGTGCTTCAATTCCATTCTGGTCTCCTTAATTTATGAACTTGCTTTAGTTAACAAAAATCCGGTGGTTAACCGGATTAAACTTTAAATATCATCTTCGTTTTCTGTGGCCTTAAAATCTTCATCTTTGGGCATCCATTCATCAATGTTACGAATAATGCGCGGCACAAGGGAGTACCCCCTGATCTGAACCCCTTCAATGGCCGGGAGTTTTTTTCGCAGGAACTGGTGCATCTCGTCATTGTTTCTGAAACGGCACTCGATGGAAAGGTCCTTGGTGCCCTGGCCAAGGGCGATGTAGGAAATTTCAGGCGTGGTCATAAATTTGCTGATCACTTGCTCTTCCTGATCCCCATCCACTTCAAGGAAAATATCCACCGCAGTAACGTAGCCAAAGACTTCGGGGTCAATAATGGCCGTCAAACGAACGGCACCCAACCGCACCAGGCGGTCAATCCGTTTGCGAATGGTGCGTTCGTTGGCGTTCAATTCACGCGCGATTTCAGACGCCGAGGTGCGGGCGTCTTTATGCAAAATGCGGATGATCTGATGGTCGGTTTGGTCGAATTGACTCTTCAAAATTATTTGTTCCGAATCGGAATTACAGTGTTCCCAATCGGCATTAATATAGCACAGTCTCGGAACGAATTCAAGAGGCAGATTCGGAACCATAAAACACATAAAAACAAGGGCTCCCAATTGAGAACCCTTGTTTCCACTAGAAAAATGCATAATATTCGGAATTATGCCGCATGGGCCTTCTTTTTAAACAACACCGGGAAGAAGGGCAACACCAGTAGCATGAGTGCACCAAAGATCACAAAAGTGATCGGAAAGCCGACATTTTTCGCCAAACCGCCGCCGACGCCCAGCCCGATGCCCTGACCGATATTGGTCACCGACATAAGGATGGCAAACATCGAAGCCGCAATGGCAGGGCTGGTCGTGTATTTCATGGCCAGTGCAAAGTAGATGGATTGGGACATGCCGTAGGAAAGACCAAAAAAGACAGCCACAGCCCAAATCAATGGCTTGGCGCCAACAAAAGCCAGCAAAAGCATGGCCGGGATAACCGTCAAGACAGAAGCCCACAACGCTGTCTTATCACCAAGTTTATCTTTAACGATCCCGCCAATGAACGCACCGGCGACACACCCAAGACCCCATACCGTTGTGACCAGTCCGGCAGTACTGAGATCTATGTTAAAACGTTCCGTTAGCGCCGGGTTCATCAATTGGTTGGCCCCAACGATCACCAAAAAGATGATCAGGCCAGCGCCCGCCGCGGCCAGCACCTGTGCATTTTTGAAAGCCTTAAAAGCCGACCAGTTGAAACGCAATCCCTGTCCCCGGCCGGTATCTTTGATGAAAAATAGCAGCGGAATCGGGATCAGGGTAAGGATGGCCAGGAAGTAAAACACGGCAGGCCAATTGAGATATTGGGCGATGAACCCGGCAGCCGAAGCCGCTGCGATCACACCAATGGAGCGTCCACCCACCATGAATCCCTGCAGGGTTCCCTGTTCGTTTTCGGGGGTGATATCTAGCGCCAGGCCGTCGGTGCAGGTATCGTAAAAGGCCATTCCCATTTGCAGCAGGAATGCCAGCAAGACGAAACCCCAATAGTGATTGGTCGGGTTGATCTGCGCCACGATCAGCAAACAGATGGTTTGAACCGCCAACCCCATGAAGATATAAGGCTTGCGATGCCCCAACCCAAAAAAGTTGAAGCGGTCGCTGAGCATGCCGAATAATATTTTGATCACAAAGGGGATCAACGCAATGGTTGAAAAGATGCCTACCTTGCCCATGTCAAATCCGCTGCCCATCAAATAGAGGGCATTGACTGAAGCAAAATATCCCAAAATCGTGCCTTGGGTGAAATAAAGCAGGGCAAACATCGAAAAACGCAGCACTTTACTTTGGGGTTTCATGGCGCATCCTGTAAATATGGATTTTTAATAATAGACTATTTCCAATTATACAGGATGAAAAGGAAGCTCAAAACCGAATTGTTACTGATTCTCGCGTGCTGCCAAATAGCCTTTATACCAATCAGCTGTGCGCCGAATCGTTTCATCCATGTCTTGGATCGGTTGATAACCCAACTCAACCCGGGCGCGTTCGATGCTGAAATGAAAATCAGTTGAAAGGTGATTGATAAGGTAGCGTGAAAAAGGCGGACGTTGTTGAATGTTCAACAAACGATACATATTCTCCAACATGAAAGCCGCAGCATATCCGATTTTAGGATTGACCGACAGGCTGGGGTGTGGGTACCCCAGGGCGTCCGTCAGTTTTTCAAAATAGGTTCGCCAACTCATTTCAACCCCATCCGTAAGAATGTAGGTGCGGCCATAAGCCTTATCGTTTGTGCTGGCGAGGATCATACCTTCCACAAGGTTATCAATATAGGTAAAAGCGCCCAGTTTATTGCCGCCCGCCACGTAAGGCAATTGCCGTTTGCGAAGCATTTCACCCATACGCAGTAAAGCCACTCGATCATTCGGCCCGTAGATGTCACCTGGCCTTACGATCACCGTTTGAATTTTGCCAGAGCGATGAAGGTCGTTGACCAATGCTTCTGCCTCTCGTTTCGTCTGGCAATAGGGATACGGCGTCGGTAATTGGGGTGCATCCTCGTCCATATTCTTTTGATCCGAGAAACTGGCCACGGCCACAGAGCTGACATACAGAAAACGAGGCACCTGGTTACTAATTGCAGCCTCAATTACATTTCGCGTCCCATCAACATTGATCTTGCGAAAATAGCCAAGAGAACCCCAATCCGTAACGGCCGCTGCCACATGAAAAACGAGATCTTGGTTAACTGTGGCGGCTTTTAACGATTCTCGATCTGAAAGACTTCCTGAGACAAATTCAACGGGAACTCCCTGCAGCAAAGTCAGATCGCTGGTCGCACGTACCATTCCCATCACTTGATGACCGGCAGATACCAATCTGCGGCACAAGCTGGAACCGACAAAACCATTGGCCCCGGTTACCAGAATTTTCATTCCATCTCCGTTTTGTAAACCGGGGTCGTTTTCTGAGAAGATCGTGGCGGAGTTAGCAGTCCCTGCTCACGATACCATTGATAGGCATCCGCTACTGTTTCAGAAAACGGCCTGATTTTTAGCCCCAATTCTTTGACCGCTTTTTGATTGTCGTAATACATATATCGGCGGCTCAGATAAACCCGGCCCCGATCGAGCGGTAAGTGAAACCCCATTTTGAGCAAGATTCCAACCCCTTCAGCTGCAGCTGGAATGATCCAGTTTGGCAACCTTAAGTAACGAAAAGGCATGCCAACTGCATTACAAATGATCGAAGCACATTCGACATGCGTCATATTATGTGCACCTAAAATGTACCGTTCGCCAGGCTCACTGTTTTCTGCTGCGGCTATGTGCCCTTGAGCAGCATCTCGAACATCAATGAAGTTGGAACCACCTTCGGGAAAAGGAAACAAGTCCCCTCTCACTGCATTCTGAATTAATGTTCCGGTGATGAAATGATGATCTCCAGGACCCATTAGTGCGGTTGGTTCAACGCAGACGGCATGCATCCCTTGAGCAACAAACCCTGCAAGGATTTGTTCTGCCAACACCTTGCTGTAGCCATAGATCCAATCACGTGGGGCAAGGTTGAATTTATTGCCTTCATTCATGGGCGCGCCATTAGGTTGAGGAGGAACCCCGGTCACGGCGGCTGAAGAAGTTAATACGAACCGTTTTACATTTGCGACTCGGGCTGCACTCATGACGTTGAAGGTCCCCATCACGTTTGTTTCGTAGACCCGTTCCGCAGAATAGTTCCAATCATCTGCGATCCCTGCGACATGAAATACCCAATCCACCCCGTGCATGGCGGACCTAAGGCCTTCAAATTCAAGGATATTCCCTTCAACAATCTCGACATCCAACCCTTTGAGTGCGATCTGAGATTCGTTTTTATAACTTAACCCAACAACCTCAATCCCTCTTTGGATTAATGCTGCAGCCAAATTTGAACCCAGGCAGCC
Source organism: Chloroflexota bacterium (assembly GCA_021825925.1). Classification (GTDB taxonomy): domain Bacteria; phylum Chloroflexota; class Anaerolineae; order Anaerolineales; family Anaerolineaceae; genus UBA6107. The sequence goes on along the minus strand of JAKAFP010000003.1, from coordinate 214,538 downwards.
GGTACAACCGGTGATCAGAGCACGCGTCATCTTGAATGAATCCTTTTCATCTCGTTTATCTTAATAACAAGGTAATGATGAGATCTGTACCAATCCCCACTACCGCATGCAGCAACATGGAATAGAATATGGATCGCGTTCGCCATGCTGCATAACCAAACACCAGCCCTGCCAAAATAGCCGAAAAACATTCGGCAAAGGGCTTGCCAATGTGAACGATTGCCGAAGGTACCGTTTGGATCAGGATGGCCATGACAGGGCCATAGGCTTTTTGCATACCTGTTTGCATGAACCCACGGAAGAAAAACTCCCAGGCTAAATAATAGACCAGATAAAACAACTCGATGCTGATAAAGAGCGGCATGCTCTTCATCATGGTTTTTGCCAACGGATATTCTGCTTGCATGCCTGGGTCCAAAGCTCCCAAATATGCGCCCAAAAGCATAAACGGCAAAACCAGGGCAACGATCTTCAGCCCTGCTCGCCAATCACCCCATTGCAAGCCATAGGCACGCAAAGGTTGTTTCCAGATCACCTTGATCAGCAATGCTGGTACGCAGAACATGAGTAGAAAAAACACAAGATATTCAAAGATTACCGCGGCAGCATCAGCTGGCAAACTGCCTGAAGAAGTAAAATAATCGCCAAAGTAAAATCGTTTTCCAAAATAAACCCAAATGGTTAACAGTATCGGGGTCAGCAGCAGGATCCAACGCGCTTTGTTCTCGTTTTCAGTGGTTGTTTGAAAAAGAGAAGAGAAATCCAAAAAGGACCCATCTAGAGAGTTTTTTTTCATGAGGCTTGGCCTGTTATGTGTAAAAAATTTGAATAAATTAATAGATGAACTATGATCTTACTTGTTGTAAGTTTACCACCACAACTAAATGAACATTTTCTTTTTATGCGACGGGGCCATTTTGAATGGATGGTGCAGCTGCCGAAAAACAACTTGCTTCATCCAATTTTTCCCTGACCTTTTTCCACCGTTTTGACACATAACGCACCTTGAGTGAGAGCGGAACAAAAGAACTTGCCATCTGGATCAATTGGTTAAGCAAGCCAGGAATAACCACCGCCCGGCCCTTTAATGCCGCGTCCAACGTCCTTCTGGCAACCACGTCTTGATTGACGCTCGTGATCAAGCCCCAAAACCCCTGGGCAAACATGGAGCGCATATCCTCAACATTTGTTGGCATACCTGCAGGACACAACGCAGTCACACTGCCAAAAGAGCGAATTTCTTCTCGAATGGCACGGGAAAAATCAATTAAGAATCCTTTGCTGGCAGCATAGGTCGCTTTGAACGGCATGGGAAAGAAACCGGCCAGACTGCAAACATTGATCAACCTAAATTTTTGCTCCGGATCGCGCATGGATAATACCCCGTGGGTGATATCAACAGTGGCCAGGACATTAACTTTTAATATCTTGCTAATTTGTGAGCGGTTTTTTTCAAGAAAAGCGCCCTCGTAATCCAGACCAGCCACGTTGATCAATCCCCAGAAAATACGCCCTTGCGCTTTTAAGTCGGAAAGGAATTTTTCTCTGGCGTTGTCGTCTGCCAGATCACAAGGACGATATTCCACCGAAATGTGGAACCTTTCAGCCAGACGGTTTGCCAATGTACTTCCATCTGGAATTCTATCGGTCAACAGAAGATCATATCCCCTGCTTGCAGCTTCAAGTACAAAGGCCTTGCCAAGTCCACCGGTGGTACCGGTAATGAGTAAATAACTATTCATGAGTAGCTCCTATCGTTTGATTCAATCAGTTGATTAACTTTACACTATGGTTGGGTTTTTGTCAATCGCTTGTTTGAATCAACAGATTGAATTATAATAGGTGTAAATATTGAAACAAAAAAACAAACGATTTTGAATCACCCTCTCAAGAAAAGATTTCGATTGAAAAGGAATTATCCATGACGACTGATAATATCGAAATTAAAATTATTGAAACTGCCATAGAGTGTATTGAAGAATTTGGCTTGAAAGGCGCCACCAATCGCCGAATCGCCGAAAAAGCCGGAGTCAACCTGGCCGCCATCAATTATTATTTTCGCAGCAAAGAAAACCTGATCGAAAAGGTGATGGAAACCACACTGAATAACGCCTTCGACTGGGATGACATTCAAGCCTTGCCCGGCAGCACAGCCAAAGAACGCTGCATTGCTGTTTTTGAAGACCTGATCGCAGGCGGCTGCAACTACCAAGGAATTACTCGCGCCCATTTTTACGAGCTTATTACCGAAGGTAATTATGATTCTTTGGTTGTGAAGCGTTACACCGTATTCATGACAAATCTTTGTAACGACTTGCATCAACGAGGAACCTCTTTAACCCTTGAACAACTTAAGCTTGCCTGTTCTCAGATTGCCTCCGCCTGCTTCATGGCAATTCTGGCACCAAGGCTCAACGAAGACAGCCTTGGGATTAATATTTGTGACACCGAGACTCGCCATCAGTTTGTAACCAGCCTGGTAAATAAACTGTTGTGAACTTTTTCAACACTTTTATCAACATTTTCTGAAAATTTTCGTTCCATTTAATTGACGCGACTTTTAGGGATTTGTATAATACCTAAGAGTCGCATTATTGTCTTTATTATTCATATATTGGAATTGATCATGATTAATATTCATCCACATCAGATTGTACTGATCATTGGAACAATCCTATCCCTAATTGTTTTGATGGTGGGCTGGCCTCGCCGAAAAATGATGGGGGGGTTCTTTTTTATTGCCTTTTGCTTTTCAGTTACCGAATGGCAGATTGCATCAATTGTTGAAAGCTTCGTGGTAGATCAATCCACCAAGATACTGTGGTCTCAAATAAGTTATATTGGTTTTGTTCAATCCAATCCCTACTTGTTACTTTTTCTATTTACCTATATCCGCCAACGCAAAGTCACCATGCGCATGACAGTTTCGGTCATGATCATCCCCGTGTTGACCTTGATTGTCGCCTGGACCAATTCATACACAGGCTGGTTATGGTCTGGTTTTTCGCAAGGATCCATTGAAAACAATGTTCTCGTTTATCATCATGGTTTTTGGTTCTGGCTGCATACCATTTATCTCTACATTATCTTTGTCAGCGGATTTATCTATTTAATTCGCGCGATTGTACTCGCTGTTCCCCCAATTCGCAGACAGCTCGTCATTCTCTTGGTCGGAATTTTGTTCCCGGTTGTGTCAGGCACCGTTTATGCTTTGGGGTGGGTGCCCATCAAAGGGCTGGACATCACCCCAACCGGCCTGGCGTTTACAGGAGCTTTTCTTGCTTGGGCTTTGATCCGCTATCAATTGCTCGATTTGCTGCCAGTAGCTCGAACGGCATTAATTGAACAACTGCAAGACGGCGTTATCGTGTTGGACATGAACGGAAGGATTGCCGATATTAACCGCTCCACTCAAAAACTATTGGGCTGGGATCCAAAAGTAATCATCGGTAAACCTGTTGATCAGTTTTTCCCAGAACTACCAAAACTCGTTTACTCCACCAATCGGCCCCTTCGGCGTGAAATTCCGCTGCCCGATTCCCCGGGGATTATTTTGGAATTTCAAAGCTCCTCCCTTTTTAATCAACGAAAAGATGAGGTGGGGAAATTACTGGTGGTTCGGGATGTCACATCTCGCAACCGTGCAGAAGCCGATCTTCAAAATGCCAACCTGCAGCTAAAAGAACAATTAGCCAAGAATAAACTACTGCAGAAAAAACTTGAACAACAAGCATTACACGATTCACTGACCGGTTTGTATAACCGGCACATTGATGAAATTTTACAAAAAGAGTTTTCACGCGCTCTTCGAGAAAAAAAACCGATCAGTCTGGCCATGATTGACATTGACCACTTTAAGAAAATCAACGACAAATTCGGACACCAATACGGTGACAAACTGCTTAAATCCTTCAGTGAATATATTTTAAGCACCATCCGCGAAGAAGACCTTGCGGCTCGATTTGGCGGTGACGAGATCATGCTCGTTTTTCCAGGGATGTCTCAGGAAAACGCGGTGATAAAGGCGGAAGAAATTCGACAAAACTTCATGAAACTGGCGGTGGTGGCAAATCAACAACAGGTCTCCACCACCATAACGGTTGGTGTGGCTACTTTCCCAGAGAATGGCACAACCATGGATGAATTAATCCGTTCTGCTGACTGGGCGCTTTATGCCGCTAAAGAAGAAGGCCGCAACCAGGTAAAAACGATGAGCATGGTCGAAAAAGCTTGATGCCCTCGTTATCCTATTTTCAGGCAGCGCATGGAAATGGAGCCCTGGGTCACTTTTTCACAATAGAATTCCAGGGGCTCATCCGGTTCGCTGGCACCCAGAACGTATAAGAGTGGCATATAGTGTTCCCCGCTGTTCACAGAAAGCATGGCCGATTTTCCATGTCCATTTAACGTGATGATCATTTGGTCATCACGTTTTAATAACCATTGCTTCACCATTTCATCATATTCCACCGCCCAATCAAACGCAGCATCGCGGAAGACCGCTTCGCGAAGATTATGGACAATATTGCCGCTGCCTAAAATTAAAATTCCTTCATCCCGCAGCGGACGCAAAGCCTTGCCCAAGGCATAATGAGCAGGAAAATCGAGCGTTTGACCAAGGCTGAGTTGTACGACAGGAATATTCGCGGCCGGATACATGGGAGTCAAAACCGACCATGTTCCATGATCCAGCCCCCACTTTAAATCAACATCCACGTCTGGAATAATCTCCTTGATCCGCTCCACCAGATCCAGTGACCCTGGGGCGCGATATTCCACGGCAAACAATTCCTGCGGGAAACCCCAGAAATCATGAATGGTTTGTGGATGATGATCACCGGTTATGGCTGTTTTCTTGGTCTGCCAGTGTGATGAAATGGATAATATTGCCTTGGGTTTTGGGATCGTTTGGCCGATGTGGTGCCAGGTACGGTTGAATTCGTTTTCTTCGATTGCGTTCAAAGGGCTGCCGTGACCGATAAAAATCGCAGGAATGCGCTGGTTTATCATAGTCTTTAGCCTCAAATCTGAACCAAATAAAGAACCTATAATTGTGTATTTCATATAATACAATATAAATGATGATATAGTGCAACCAATTTGCAGGAGCCGCTGATGAAAAAAGCAGAAGATCTTCTCTCATTTGGGTCAGGTAAGAATGCAGAAAAGTGACCTTTTACCCTGGCAACAAGAGAACTGGTTACTCGGCATTGAAAATTGGGCAACCACGCAGCTCCACCAACACAATATCAAAACCATTTCCCGCCCGATCTTAATTCATTCTGCTCCCTGGTCAGTGGTTTATAAAATTTTCACCAACCAGGTACCGTTCTATTTCAAAGCGCTCTGTCCTGTTCTGAATCATGAACCCCTTCTCACCCAACAGCTCTTTCACTGGCAGCCCGGGATGATTCAACCTGTGTTGGAGATCGAGCCCGATAAAGGGTGGATGCTGATGCCTGAAGGCGGGACGACCCTTCGCCAGGTCTTGGAGCAAAACCCAACCCTTAATTATTGGAAGAAAATACTCCCGGCATACGCCCGCTTTCAGCAAGCCATGATTCCGCACCAACAGGAATTGTTGGTCCTCGGGGTGAAGGATCGCAGCCTCGCGGTATTGCCTGGACTGGTAAAACGATTGGCGGAAGAGCGGCAAGCCCTGTGCATCGGGCAGCCTGATGGGCTATCCCCTGCTGACTATGAAGCTTTTTTGGGTTACCTGCCCAAATTAAAAACCAAGTGCGAGATTCTGTCGCAATTTGGAATTCCTGAGACGCTGCAGCATGATGATCTTCATGATGGTAATATTTTTATTGATCAAAACGGATTCAAGTTTTTTGATTGGGCAGAATCCTTTATCGCTCATCCATTTTTTACCCTGGTGGTGACCCTGCGCTCAATTGCCTACCGCTTTGAGCTTGAAGAGAGTTCACCTGAAATTCGTGAACTTACGGACCTTTATTTAAAGGAATGGCTGGATTATGCTAAATGGGATGGCCTGCAAGAAGCCTTCGAGTTGGCAATGGTCATTGGAAGAATTAACCGCGCACTTACCTGGCACATGGTGGTTTCAACCCTGCCGGAACCTGACAAGTCCAAAGAAGCAGATGCTGTTCCCGGCTGGGTACAATTATTTCTAGAAAAAATTACTCCTTGCGCTTGACCTTGAGCACCACGATCTTCGTGGGATGACTAAAGGGAGCGGGGTCAATCGGGGGTTTCCCCAGGATGGTGTCAGGGAAACCAGTAATATCTTCCGGTACAGGGATGACCTCTTCAATGGACACATAACCATCCTGCCCGAGTTCCTCAAGCGAACGAATCAGTTCAATCCCCTCTAGAAAGAGCGAATTGTTAATTGCCACGATGCGTCCGCCGTCTCTCAGCAGCGGCCGAACCTTGTTAACCAGACGATGACTCTCTTTGGCCTGGTCCACCATGCCTTTTTCGGTCACCGAGAAAAAGGGCGGATCAAGAATGACCATATCAAACAGCGTATTGCTGCGTTTGAGCTGTCCAATGCCTACAAAAAAGTCTACCGCAGCCAATTTCATTTTCCCCAGATCAAGCCGGTTGAGCATGGCAGACCGTCTGGCAAGGTCAAGGAATTTGCGGTTGCGGTCCAGTTGAAAAACACTTGCAGCTCCCCCGGCGAGAGCGGCCAGCCCAAGGCTGCCGGTGTAGGCAAAAGTATTGAGCACTTCCAACCCCCTGGCGTGGTTCAGGATCCACTTGCGCAAATTACGCGTGTCCAGGTAAAAACTGGCGTCCTGGTTTAGCTTTAGATCCACAGCGTATTTGATTCCGTGTTCAACCACCACATCATCCGGCTTGCTGCCAAAGGTAATCACCCCGTTGCGCAGATCCTTTTCGCGGGCGTTATGATGTTTGACCAGTACGCATTTTATCCACGGCAGGGCTTCCAGATAAACATCGCGTGCATCCTGAGAAAGGACGATGGAGTCTTCTTCGTTTTCAGCGTGGCTGAAGAGGACCAAAGTGGTACCGTAGAGGTCCGCGACAAGATCGCGGTTTCCTTCATAAAAACCATTGAACAACCGCACGGCACAGTCATGCCCCGGGGTAATGATCGGCTGTCTTTTCGCCAAAGCTCTGAGGATGAGATCCTTGATTTGAATTTCGTTTTGTTCCGACATGATCTTTATTGTATCGTATTCAGGCGGCCGCAAGCGTAATTCAAATTATGATATTATCAAAAAGTCATTTACATATTTTTGTCATTTTACTAGCCGGAACGAGACGGAGGGATTTCACCATGTTGAACGAAACATTAAAAGTGATCGAAAACCGCAGGTCCATTCGCAAGTATGCACAAACACCCCTGACTGCAGAAGAAAAACAGACCATTCTGCACGCCACGCTGCGCGCCCCCACTGCAGGCAACATGATGCTCTATTCCATTATTGAAGTGGAAGACCAGGCGCTTAAAGATCAATTGGCAGTCACCTGTGATAATCAACCTTTCATTGCCACGGCGCCCTGGGTGCTGCTCTTCGTGGCGGATTATCAACGCTTCTTTGACTATTACACCTTTTGTGATGTCGAATCCGTCTGCCACGAAAAGGGGATCCCTCCCCGGCAGCCCGCAGAAGGGGATCTGCTTCTGGCAAGCTGCGATGCGCTGATCGCAGCCCAAACTGCCGTGATCGCAGCTGAATCGCTGGGGATTGGATCCTGCTACATCGGCGACATTCTTGAAAACGCCGAAAAGCACCGCGAGATGTTTGATCTGCCCCGGTTCACCCTGCCCATTACACTGCTGGTATTTGGCCGCCCCTTCGTGTCGAAAGACGAGAACCGCCTGACCACGCGTTACGATCAGGAATTTGTCGTCTTTCAAAATAAATACCAAAGACTTACGAAAGAACAGTTCATCTCGATGAATGAATCGGCTGCGGCTCGCAATTTTCCCAATCTCTCACGCGAAGAGGCTGCCATCACTCTGGGACGAAACAATTACTTCCGTAAATTTGTGGCCGACTTCTCGATTGAAATGAATCGCTCTTCAAAAACCTGGATTGACACCTGGAAGAGCGGACCGGCAAAAGAATAAATCGCATACTCTTGGTCAAAAATTATTTTTATAACAAAAAAAATCCCCGCAGTCGTTATTGAACTGCGGGGATTTGAGAAGATGGGGTTATTTTCTGTTCTGGATAAGCGCAACGGCGGAGTCTCTGAAGTTCTTGGCCATGATGATCTGGATGACCAGGAGGGCGATCGCCACAACAAAATTCAAATAAGGCACAAGGCATAACAAGGTAAGAATACAAAAAGCGGAGGCCAAACCGGTTTCCTGCATTTTGACTGGCAGGTTGTACCGCTGGATATAAGCATTGGTGTCGCGAACCAGCCCGGGAAAAGCTTCGAAAATCCAGTACAAATTGAAAAAGGGAATGAACAAAAAGCCCACGGCCTTGCCGGGAGTGGTACGGGCGTAGCCATCCTGGATCAGCTGCCAGTTACGGTAGAGGATGATGTAGAACAACACCATGGAAGCAATGGCGCTCAACCCGAAGGTAAAGATGCTTGCTGCCAGGCAGATCCAAAACCACAGGAAAAGATCGTTCATCTCCTTGATTTCCATCTCTGGTGTTTTATAAGGTGTCCCATAAACTGGCTGAACAACTGCAGCCACCGGAGCGATTGCCGCTTGCGGTAGGTATTTTGCAAGCGTTGTTGAAACGATCGGCTGCCAGTTGGACATACCTTGCGTCCAGACCAGGGTGGCGCTATTGATCTTTTGTTCGGCGACCAACCCGCTGATGGCTTCCTCTTCTACGGGACCGACTTGCTGATTTTGAAAACTGTAATACCACATGAATCCACCTCTTTCATAAAAAAATGCATGATCAAATGTTACTAAAATATACGTAATTGTTTAATAAAATGTGCAAAAAAAGCCCCGGTAATTTTTACCGGGGCTGCATTTACCATGACTTGAAAGGTTATTTCTGAGACAAAATGACTGCGATGGCTGCGTTCTTGATCTTGTTGGTGTACATGATCCAGAGCACGATGAATGCGATCAAGGAAACACCGAAGGTGATCGGGCTGCCGAAAGCACAGATGAGCATCCAGGTGACCAGGTCAAGATTGATCTTTTCGCCAGCGATGGCTTCGCGGTCAAATTTCTCGTTGAATTCTTTGGCCAATCCACGCAAGGCAGGGAAGTACCAATAGAAGTTCCAGCCGGGGATGAAGCAGCGAGAAACCATTTGATCTGCGGTTCCGCGAACCTTTTCATGTTGGACCAATTGCCAGCATTTGTACACAATGATGATGAACAAAATGGCTGCAGAGATTGCACCAATGCCACCCAGAAGAATTCCGATCAGGCTGATCCAGAACCAGGTGAACAGTTTTTTAAGCTGTACAACTTTGGGGTTTTCCACAAAAATGGCAGGGGGCACTGTGCCAATGGGAGGAGGTGGAACGGATCCCATTAAAGTTCCCAATGCGGTTTGTGCAATAGGCAGCCAGGTTGCCATGCCAGTTGTCCAAACCATGGTGGCATGAGTGATGGTTCCTGCAACAATAAGCTTCTTGATCTCTTTTTCGTCCACAGGGCCGACTTGTTGATTATTAACGGTGTAATACCACATAAGCCTCTCCTTGGGTTTCCCCTGAATAGTTGATGAATATTTTGTTAATCATTATACGATTTTTTTTACGAATCAATCAACCACAATATGGTAATTAACTGATCTTCTCGAATTTACTGCCAAGAGCGCCGCAAACCGGGCATTTCTCAGGAGCGGAGCGGGCGTGGGTAAAACCACAAACGGGACAGATGTAGTAATCGTAGGTTTCGCCGGGTTTGCCAAGGGTTTCGAGGGCTTCACGATACAACATTTCGTGAATCTTTTCAGCTTCATTCGCCCAGGTGAAACTCTTCAGCGCTTTGGCATCGCCTTCAGCTTCAGCGTCTTTCATGAAAGCGGGGTACATTTCTGAGTTTTCGTAATGTTCACCGGCAACAGCGGCTTTGAGGTTCTCTTCGGTGCTCTTAACTTCACCAGCGGTGCGGAAATGGGTGAGTGCGTGGACGGTCTCGGCTGCAGCAGCCGCACGGAAAAGGCGCGCCACCTGTTCATAACCTTCTTCATCGGCCTTTTTGGCAAAAGCGAGGTACTTGCGGTTGGCCTGGCTTTCTCCAGCGAAAGCAGCCATCAAATCATCATAAGACTTGGTCATGGGTATTCTCCTTTTTTGTAATAACTTTAGGTACGCAATAAATTAGGGTTGATTTATTTTAACTCATTATTCGGGGAATTTGGGTATCCAAACTCTTGATATTTTTGGCACAAAACTCCTCTTGACAACAAAATATACAATGATACAATAATACAAAGATACAATCAAACAATGATACAAAATCGGAACCTGTGTCGGTGAAATGAACTGTATCAGGAGGATCGAATGTGAAGTCACTAAACTTTAACCTGGATTTTCGCTCTGGAGTACCGAGTTATGTCCAAATCGTGGAACAGGTGCAGGCTTTTCTGGCAAACGGCGAATTGAAACCCGGCGACCAATTACCCACGGTGCGTCAACTCGCCTCGGAATTAAGGGTCAATTTCAACACCATCGCCAGGGCCTACCGCATGCTTGATGAAGCCGGATTGATCTCGACCCAACAAGGCCGGGGTACCTACCTGCTTGATCAACCTTCAGCGGAAGCCGTGAAAAAACTTAAAAAGGAATCGCTTGAATTGCAATCTAAACGATTTCTCAAGTCCCTGGCCAAACAAGGATTCTCGCCCGAAGAAAGTCAACAAACCCTTCAAATGCTCTTTCAGTCCTGGCAAGACGGCAATCTGGAAAAAGAGCCCGATAACGATAGTCTATAAAAAGAGGATAAGATGAGAGACAAGAACAGAAACTACGATTCACAAAGTAATAATCAACAAAGCAATCAAAATGAAAACGGATCAGAGAACTTAAGCCCCTTCCGCTATTTCTCAAAAACCAAACAACAAAGCATGGCAGAACAGCACATCAACGGAATCTCCATGACCATCTTGATCGTCTGCATTCTGTTGGCCACAGGCGGCGCCGTACTATTGGATTCTTTGGGCGTGAAGGACGGCTTGATTTTTGCCTTTTTTGTGCCGGTCATGGTGCTGGGTTTTTACCTGTTCTTTGCCATCCAGGTCGCCCGCCAATGGGAAAAAGCCGTTGTGCTGCGCATGGGTAAAATGCGTGGTCTGCGCGGCCCTGGTCTTTTCTGGATCGTTCCCATTCTGGATTCCATCACCACCTGGGTTGACCAGCGCGTCATGGTGACCCCTTTCTCCGCCGAGAAAACCCTCACCCGCGACACGGTTCCAGTCAATGTGGATGCCGTGCTCTTCTGGCTGGTTTGGGATGCCGAGAAAGCCGCCCTCGAAGTGGAGAATTATCGCGCCGCCATTGCCTGGGCTTCACAAACCGCCTTGCGCGAAGTGATCGGTCAGATGACCCTCGCGGACATTCTGGTGGGACGAAATAAAATGGACTCCGATCTACAAAAGATCATTGATGAACGCACCACTCCCTGGGGCATTACCGTTCAATCCGTCGAGATTCGCGACGTGGTCATTCCCGCGGACCTTGAAGACGCCATGTCCCGTCAGGCGCAGGCAGAACGCGAACGTCAGGCTCGTGTCATCCTTGGCGAGTCAGAAATGCAGATCGCATCCAGTTTTGAAGAGGCTTCTAAAGCCTACGTCAACAATCCAACCGCGCTGCATCTGCGCGCCATGAACATGCTCTTCGAAGGTTTGAAACAAAAGGGCGCCCTGGTCATCGTTCCCTCCAGCGCCGTGGATACCATGAACCTGGGAGGAATTTCAGGCATGGTCTCGCTTGCCGAACAAAACGTGGACAAGATCAATTAATAACGAATCAAGGCAGGGCGCCAACCCCGCCCTGCCATATAACACAGGAGAAGAAAATGGATATCAACAACGTTGCAATTATTCAAAAATACTTACCCCTGATCATCCCCGTGATCCTGCTTGAGCTGGGACTGATGATCGCCGCCCTGGTGGATGTGATCCGCCGCGAGAAGACCAAAGGCCCTAAATGGGTCTGGATCATCGTTGTGGTGGCTTTCAACCTATTAGGGCCGATCGCTTACTTTATCTTCGGGAGAGATGAATGAACTCCGTAAAGATCGAAGCCCTGCGCAAAAAATACGGGAGTATCAATGCGCTGGATGGACTGAATCTCACGGTTGAATCCGGGTCCGTGTTTGGATTTTTAGGTCCAAATGGAGCAGGTAAAACCACCACCCTGCGCATCCTGGCTGGATTGGCGCAAGCCGACTCAGGCAGCATCTTCTTCGGAGATCAGAACATCAGCAAATCCGGTTCAAACCAAAAGACCCGTTTAGGTTACCTGCCCGAGGAACCAGCCTTCTACGCCTGGATGAGTCCGCGTGAATATCTTGAGTACGTGGGCAAGATCTTCAAACTGGAATCCAAAGATAGGCGTCTGCGCACCGACCAGCTGCTCGAACAATCCGGGCTCAAAGAGGTCTCCAAGCGCCATATCGGCGGGTTTTCACGCGGCATGCGCCAGCGCCTCGGTATCGCCCAGGCACTCATGAACCGCCCGTCACTGCTGCTCCTGGATGAGCCCGTCAGCGCTCTGGACCCTGCCGGTCGCAAGGAAGTGCTCGAGATGATCGAAAGCCTGAGCAGCGAATGTACCGTGATCATGTCCAGCCATATTCTCGCAGACGTGGAACGCGTTTGCGACACCGTAGGCATCATCAATAAAGGCCGGTTGATCACCCAGGACAAAAAAGAAGATCTGATGGAGCGGTACGCCATCCCTGCCCTGGAACTGACCACCAGCAACGGAACTGCCGCGTTGATGCCCGAGTGGAAGCTGCGTCTCGAACAACTATCCAACGTGACCGGCGTCACCACAGAAGGCTATCGTTTTCACCTGGCCGTCAAAGATGTACATGCCGCCCAGCAGGAAGTCATGCAGGACGCACTAAAGCACAATGTCTCGTTTGAAAAACTGGAAGTGGTCAAACCGTCACTGGAGGATATCTTCATGCAGTTGACCGGGAGCCAAAAATGAATTTTATGACCGCACTCTCAAAAGAATTTCTTGAACAACGGCGCACACGTAAATTTTTGATCGCACTGGTGGTACTGGTGTTGTTCGGCATGACTTCCCCATTAATGGCCAAAATGACCCCTCAGCTCATGTCCCTGGTGCCTGGAGGAGAATCCTTTGTCGGCCTGATCCCCGAACCCACCATCAATGACGCTGTGGCCCAGTTCATCAAGAACGTGACCCAATTTGGCGTTTTACTGGCGCTGGTCTTCTCAATGGGCGCCATGGCAGTCGAAAAAGACAAGGGCACCGCCGCCATGATCCTGTCAAAACCCATGCCCAGGGGCAGCTTTTTGCTGGCCAAATTTGCCTCCCTCGCGTTGACCTTCATCATCGCCGTGCTGATCGCTGGTGTTGCAGCTTATTACTATACCTACTTTCTGTTTGGAGAGCTGAATATTCTCAACTGGCTGGCACTGAACGGACTGATCATCCTTTACCTTCTGGTATATGTGGCCATCACCCTGCTTTATTCAACCTTGACCCGCACCCAATACATCGCCATTGGATTGTCTTTTGGCACCCTGATCCTGTTGGGGATACTAGGCGGATTGCCAGGCTTTGGCATCAACCTGCCGGACGCTCTTCTCGGAAACGCCTCATCGCTGATGAATGGTACCCCTGTCACCAACTGGACCAGCTTGTGGGTCAGCCTGGGATTGATCGTAACCTCACTGGGTATCGCCTGGTTGGCTTTCCGCAAACAGGAGCTGTAAACCTAAATAATGTTTCACGTGAAACAAACCAGGATGGGGAATTTCTATTGTTTCACGTGAAACATCTCGACAGTTCTACAAATTTTCGTACTACCTAAAATCATCAAAAAAGCATATACTCAATCAGTACGCGATCTGCAGTAAAGCCAAAGCGCCAGGTACGCCAATCTTTAGTTAAAAAGGAATCAGGATGGAAACAAATATAGGATTGTTTATTTCGTATACAGTGACGATACTTCTCATGATCGGCGTTCCGATCGCGTTGACCGTTCTTGTGGTGCGGCGCTTCAAAGTCTCCTGGTGGGTCATCCTCACCGGTGTTTTGACCTTTCTGGTCTCCCAGGTCGTCCATTATCCCGTACTGCAATTGGTCAGCAAACTTTTCAATAATGGTACGCTTCCCGTTCCAGCCACCCAGTGGATTCCACTGTTCAATGCCGTTATTCTAGGGTTCCTGGCTGCCTTGTTTGAAGAAACCGCCCGGTATTTTGGTTTTTTGATCATGAAAAAGAAAACCAAACGGATCGAAGCTTCGGTGGGTCTGGGTATCGGCCATGGTGGTATCGAAAGCATCGGTTTTGCGGTTTGGCCGTTCTTCCCGTTATTTGGTGGTGCGCTGATCAATTTCTTCTACATTTTGTTTTATAATCCCGGCGCTCAAATTGCCAAAGGCATCTCCATGGACCAGGTGCAGTACACCGCATCCCAGATTGCCCAGTTCTGGACCAATCCCTGGCACCTTGGATTTTTACCCGGTGTGGAACGCTTGATTGCCATCTCCACCCAGATATTCCTTTCGGTGCTGGTTTGGAAAGCCATCCGCAGCAAAAACTTCGGCTGGTTTGCCCTCGCCTTCTTCTATCACATGCTGGTGGATGGTATCGCCGTTTTCCTCTCCTACAGCGGATGGGGTTCCTGGGGTATCGAAGGCGTTTTATCCATCTTCATGCTCGCAAATATTTATCTGATCTACTACTTCTACAAGGAAGAAACAGACAAGCGCAAAGAGCTGGCTGAAGAATTGGGCGTTGATCCCGACGAGCTGGATGACATCGAAGATGATGATGTTGACGATGAAGATGAAGAGGATGAGGAAGTAAAGGAAGACGATTTGTTTGAAGAGGCAGTTACTGAAGAAAGCGAAGAAAAAGAAGAACAGCCTTCTGAAGAAAAATAAATATCTCTTATTCTTATTACAAAATACGACCGGAAATCCGGTCGTATTTTTTTATGCGATATAAGCGAGTACTTTTCCAACATCATCGTTCATGATAATGGACAGGGTTTTCCCAGGGGAATAATCTCCAATCGCCAGCAATTTTAGACACCCTTCATATTGCTCATCCGCTGCAATCCATTCATTCAAATGATTGGGCATCTCATCGAAGAATTCCCGATTGAAGACCGTCTTTGGATCGTCCAATTGCAGCGCCAAAGGATAGATCTGCGCCTCCAAAAGGTCCTGGAAGAAGTGCGTTCCAAGCGAAGGTTCTGGCGGCAATCCAAGGTTTTCTCCGGCCATCTCGACCAAGGCTTTGGAATGGTAGATATCTCCGTAGGCAATTGGTACGCCCAGGTCTGCATTTGAGCTTCCCCACCTGCCTGGCCCCACACAAATGAATTTCTCTTTTTGTAGGGCTTCATTCAACCGCCCGATGGTTCTGGCAAGTTCCACTCTCTCAACGTTGCTTTTCAGGGCAAAATAATTCCTGGCGTTTACATAGACCACATAATTGATCTTGTCTATCTTGCCGCGTGGCACCATGAAATCTGAGGTAAAGAGCACCTCTTTTTCAGTAAGATTGGTGGGCATCTTTTCTGTATCAGATTCGCCCAGGTGACTTTGCGGACGACACTGCAGCATGACGATCCCCAACTTGGGCTGCAAACCGACATCCTGTTTCAGACTCAAGGCAAACTCCACATCCACCGGGGCGTGATAAGCCAATTCAAGGGCTCGTAGAATGCCTTTCATACGATTTGTGAACGGAGTTCGCTGCAAAAGTACATCAAAAGTTAACACAAGGTCTTTAGTGTCTTTGATGATCAAACTGCGGATGGATTCAAAATAACCGCCTTCGTCCATTTGGGCAATGTAGCGCAGGGGAGGATAATCAGCATCCAGTACGTCTTTGACAGCCAGAGTGGTCAACTTGTTTTCTTTCAGGTCAATCAAATCCACATACTGCTGCGAGTAACGGCGGATGTTTTGAGGTTCATTGCTCGGTCTTAATAGCGGATGGCTCAAGGCTACCAGACGCGGATAATCATTCCCCACCCGATCAACAGCTCTTGTGCCCAGCCCCCAGACCAGCCGCACAAATCCGTCTTCAACGCGGATCTGCGGTGCCCAGCGATAAAGGTTGCGGCTGAAAGCAACCCCTGCCGCATGCGGCATGAGGTAGTCGCCATATCGCTCGCCTTCCACGATCTGGATCAGCAGCGCCATCCGCTCGTCGTAGTCCTGTAATCCTTTGCTGCGCCGGTAAACCAGAGCATTGGGATTGAACACGGATGCATAAATCTGGGCGATCGCGCTGGTCAAAGCCTTCAGGTTCTCTTCCAGTGTTCCCTGATTTGGACAGAAGATACTCTCGTATTTTCCGGCGAACGCAGTTCCAAAACTGTCTTCGAGCAAACTGGACGATCGGACGATCAACGGCTGCTTGCCGATCTTGATCAACATGGTCTGGATCTGATCGAGGAAATATGGTGCAAAATCGCCAGTCTGGAAATCCTGCTCGATCTTGCTGAAATCTGCCCGCATTTCTTCTTCGGTCTTATATTTCTGGTCGTTCCAGCCCACAAAATTATTCAGGGCAATAAAATTATAAAATTCATCTGAGCCAACATAGAATGATTCAGGAACAGAAATATTGGCACTTTCGCCTAGATCAGGTGAGTTCTTGAGAATGTGCTGGGCCAGCAGCATACCCGCCGCCTTGCCACCAATTCTTCCGGCGCCAATTTTTCTGCGGCGAATTTCAGCCAGGTCGTTAACCGTTAACCATTCCTTGGCAATGTTGATGTAGCGCAAATGGTCGCTGATCATGCTGCGGATCAGCACCACTTTGGTCTCTTCGAGCCTTGGGATCAGCCTGGTTTTGGTTTCTTCGGGCATGCGTTCAATGGTCAACGCCTGCTCAAAGACCAGGTCCAGAGGCGCAAGTTCAGGGTTGATCGCCAGATGTTGTTCGGTGGGGGTGATGCCTTTTTCGACCAGCACTTCGCTGATCATGGTTTCCATTAATTCGAATGGCAGGTGACGGCTGAAAAGCAGATCTGTCAGTTGATCGCGCAAAACGGATTTCCGTGTCTCCCATATCTCGGAAGGCTCCTGATAATACGGGTTGTCAATGCCTTCCATTTTTTGGGTCTGGATGGCCTCACTGCGAACCTGGGCTTCAAATTCTTTTTGATCTATGATGCCGCGGTTAAACAATTCCGCACGCATGCGCGCGCGAATTTTGGTGCCCAATATGGGGTACTGTCCCAGGGCGATGGTGAGGCTCAATAATCGTTCGGAGGAGTTAGGTAAGAAATCCATTTTAATTATTTCTAGAAATAATTAATTCTCCTGAAACAATTTCCCCTCTCGTTGGAGAGGGGAATCCGTTACGAGAGATTGTGTGGATCAGCCCAAATGCATGGGCATGATCACGTGGGTGAAGTTGTCGTCGCCGACAGGGCGCACAACGCCTGGAGTGTTGTTGGCATTAGTTTCCAAAGCCACACTGGGCGCCTTGATCACATCCAGCACCTCACGCAAGAAACGTACATTAAAGGCGATCAGCAACGAGTTGCCTTCAATGTTGGCTTCCATCTGGATATCGCTTTTGCCGGTCTCTTCAGTCAAAGCACTGATCTCGACCCGACCACTTCCATTCTCTTCAGGAATGACATTCAGTTTAATTACATTGTTACCTTCACGCGCGATGATCTCGGCTTGCTTGCAGGCTTTGAGAAATGCCGGGGTCGAGATGGTCGTGCGGGTTTTGTAATTGTGAGGGATGATGGCTCGAAAATCTGGGAAGTTTCCATCAATCAATTGTGAAACCAGTTCTGCGTCATTAAGGTGGAAAATGACCTGTCCGCGGCCCTGTGGCACGACCATGGTGACGGTCTTGTCGCTGTCGCCTGCGATACGGGCCAATTCGCTCATGGCGCGGGCGGGGATGATGATCGAGAATTCTTGTTTGATCGGATTGGCCAGCAGTTCTTTTCGAACGGAAATTCTGAATCCGTCTGTAGCAGCCAAAGTGATCTGGCTTTCCTGTACTTCCATTTTGACACCCTGCAGCACCGGGCGGGCTTCATCTGCAGAGGCGGCAAAAGCCACCTGTTGGATCATCTCGCGGAAATCCACCAGATTGAGGTCCACTCCTTCGGCCAGATCGGGCACCGGGATGGGAGGGAAATCCTGTGCGTCAATGCCTTTGATATCATGCACTGAACTGTTGCAAACCAGGGTGATGGTCTGGGTGCGGGTATCGAGGGTGAGCTGTACATTTTCATTGGGGAAAGTTCCAACAAGGTCCACCAGCGTGCGAGCAGGAACGGTGATGGAGCCTTCTTCCTGGATTTGTGCAGGGATCCAGCAAGTGATGCCCATTTCAAGGTTGGTGGCAGATAAACGCAGGCGACCTTCGTCCGTGGCCACCAGTACGTTTGCCAAAACTGGCAGAGTGCTGCGCGGAGAAACCGCACGGCTAACCACGCTGAGTCCGTGAGCCAAATGTTGTTGGGTGACTGTGGCTTTCATGGGCGTCCTCTTAATTCAGAAGATAAAGAAATAGTGTGTTAACGAGTATACAACGAGATGATTAAAAATTCCAGTAACCAACCTATACGAAAAAGAAAAGTGTAAAATAAAGATATGAGGATGGAGGTAAGAGATGAAAGATGAACCAGTTGAATTCAAACAAACATTTGACCTCTACCTGGCTGGAGAGTATTCCAAAGCCTATGATTTAATGACCTCGGTTTGTGATCGCTATCCCGCCTGGCAGGGGCGTGCCTACGAGATCAGGGTGGACCTGGCCGCAATGCTGGGAAATCTCGAACTGGCAGAAAACATCCTCGAGCAGGCACTGGATCTCGGTTATTTCTATAACGATTTTGTTTTGCGCAGGGATGAAGATCTCAAAGCATTGCAGGGGCGTCCCCGTTTTGAAGCATTGGTGGAACGCAGTTTTATGACCCTGGCAGAAGAACAACGCAAGACCTGCCCTGAATTGAAAATTCTTGAACCTCTTGAATCGTCCGTGAGCAAGCTTCCCCTGTTGATAGGGCTGCACGGCAACAATTCAAACGCCCAGGGGTTTTCGGATTATTGGGGGTTTCTGACCAGGAATAATTGGCTGGTGGCGTTGCCTCAATCGGCTGAAATTTCAGCCAAAGGTCTTTATGTCTGGAACGATACCACCAGGTTTGAAAAGGATATTCCAGTCCATTATGAAATAATAAAACAACAATACCCTATTGATGAGAATAAGGCCATCATCGCCGGTTTTTCAAAGGGGGGACATGCCGCCATTCATCTGGCTCTTAAGGGTTTCTTTCCTGTCAGAGGTTTTTTGGCCCTTGCTCCCTATGTCGGAGACGTCAATAACTGGCTGCCCCTTCTCAATACGCCCAACCTGAAAAATCTGCGCGGCTATTTTGTCATGGGCGGTCGGGATGAGCACTGCACTCCCGGCGCCATGAAATTGAAAGATAAATTTAATGATCAGGGTTTAATGTGTGAAATGGAAGTCTTCCCCGAAATGGAGCACGACATCCCTTCGAATTTTGATGAAGTGCTCGCAAGAGCGAATAAATTCATCCTGAACGAATGAGGAATCAATTATGCCAATTATTGAAATTCTTCCGTTAACGCCAGAACGTTGGCCCGATTTTGAAAACTTGTTTAACACCAATGCCACCTGCGCTGGCTGCTGGTGCATGTGGTGGCGGGTGCGCAACAAAGATTTCAACACTTTGGGCAAGGATGGCCTCAAGGAAGCGATGCGAACGCTCGTTCACCGGGGTGTTGAAGCGGGTTTGCTGGCTTACGTGGACGGCGTTGCGGCCGGTTGGGTGACCGTAGCCCCACGTGAAGACTATATTCGTTTTGCAACTTCCCGCTTGTTCTACCCGGTGGATGATCAACCGGTATGGTCCATCCCCTGTTTCTTTGTTCACCACGATTTTCGCCATCAGGGATTGATGTCAAAATTGATAGAGGCCGCCGAACAATACGCCAAAGCGCACGGGACGGAAATTGTTGAGTCCTATCCCTATGAAACAGACAAAAAAACCGGCTCTTCTGACATTTATACAGGCGTTTCTTCCACTTTTAAATCTGCGGGTTATGTGGAAGTGGCACGGCGAAAGCCGACCCGGCCGATCATGAGAAAGTATCTATAATTATTTCTAGAATTTATTGCTTTTTGGAACCTGATTGTTTAGCTCAGATTGAAAAAGAACATTATCCCCACAATCCGATTTCAAATTTCGCTGAAAATGGATTTACAAAACGAACTCCTTCTAATGTTTGTCCGTCTTGGAAAATTTCCGAAAATATCGTTGTTATTTGATTCAATTTAGCGGCAGCCCAAATTTGAGCATCAAAAAAAGAAATATTATGGTCTTTAAATCCACGAGCAGCTTCAAGAACTATTGAATAGTTCACTGGTATGATTGAAAAAATCTGTTGAAAACGTTGTAATTCCACATACATTTTTTCTTTTGTCAGAATTGGATGAGATCCTCGTGTCGTTACACTTACAAATTCTGAAAGACATTGCGATGACAAACATCCCAACTTTGTTCCTCGAAAAAGTTTTAATATAGCAGCAGCTTGGTTCTGCCGGAGACTCTCATTTGAATCGAATAAATATACAAGTACATTCGTATCTATTAATACGCGAGAAGTAATCTGGTTCATTTTTTATCCTCCCTAATCCATCGGGTTTGCCTTTCTTGATAGATTTCTTCTCGGTTGAATTTGTAATGGTCGCCAGGTCTTTTTGGATTCGAGAGAGCATCTTTTATCAGTTGATCAAAAATTGTAAGTTCATCTTCAGAAGAATTTGTTTCTTGTATATTACTTTCTCTTTCAATAGCTTGTCTGATAATTTCAGATTCGCTCTTTCCTCGTTGTTTTGTCAAATGATGTAGGATATTCTGTTGCTCTTGGGTAATGTAGAATTGTTTTCGAACCATATCAGTTGTCATTTTTGCTCCTTTCTCAACCTGTTTATACATCACTATTATACATCACTTAAATGGATGATAAACAAAAACTCCCCGCGGATTAACGCAGGGAGCGCATGTTATAATCTAGGTGCCGAAGGTGGGAATTGAACCCACACTCCTTACGGAACACGATTTTGAGTCGTGCGCGTCTGCCAATTCCGCCACTCCGGCAATAGCAAACAGAGTATATCTGACATTTTATTACGGGTCAAGGGAAATTTTTATGAAACTTGGAATCATTGGTCTGCCCCAATCTGGAAAAACGACACTTTTCAACGCGCTCACCCGCGCCATGCAGCCCACCGGCGTAACCGGAAAATTGGAAGTTCACACCGCCGTGGTGGATGTGCCCGATGTGCGTGTGGATAAACTCTCCGCCATGTTCAAACCCAAGAAGACCATTTACACCAAGGTGACTTACGTTGACATTGCCGGGTTGGATGGCAGCAGCAATAAAGGCGGCATTTCAGGCGCCCTGCTCAATCAACTGACCCAATTGGACGGGTTTATCGAAGTCGTGCGCGTTTTTGAAGACGAGAACGTCATGCACATCAATGACTCCGTTGATCCTATCAGGGATGTTCAATCCATGGACAGCGAATTTTTGCTCAATGACTTGATCGCCGTTGAACGTAAACTTGAAAAATTGAATGAAGAAGTAAAACGACCCATGGGCCGCGATAAGGAACTGGTCGAACGTGAACTGGTCTTATTCAACCGTTTTCATGAGACCCTCCTCAAAGATATCCCTTTGCGCGATATTGAGATCAGCGAATATGAAGAGAAGCTGCTATCTGGCTTTGGATTCTTGAGCCGTAAACCCTTATTGATCGTGATGAACACTGCCGAAGGTCAATCGGCGCCTGACCTCACTTATACCCATAAACATAGCAAAGTGGTTTCGCTGCAAGGTAAACTCGAAATGGATATCGCCCAGCTTTCTGCCGAAGAAGCCGAAATGTTTCTTCAGGAATACGGCATTGAAGAACCCAGTCTTAACCGTATGATCAAACTGTCTTATGATCTGTTAGGGCTTCAATCCTTCTTCACGGTTGGTCCGGACGAGTGCCGTGCCTGGACGGTTCGCCGCGGCGCCTGCGCCCCTGAAGCTGCCGGAGAGATCCACTCTGATTTACAAAAGGGTTTCATCCGCGCTGAAGTCATTTCTTATGATGACCTGATGGCGCTTGGTGGAATGAACGAAGCCAAGGCTAAAGGGCGTCTGCGCCTCGAAGGCAAGGAATACGTTGTTCAGGATGGGGACATTCTCAACATTCGCTTTAACATCTAAAAACAATTGACTCCCGGCAGCTTGTCGGGAGTCTGCTTATTCATCGCCCAAACGGAGAAATCACATGCCTACTTTGTTTGATCCATTAACCATCCGCAGCATCACGCTTCGCAACCGCATCGGGGTTTCACCCATGTGCCAGTACAGTTACACAGACGGTTTTTCCAATGACTGGCAGTTGGTGCACCTCGGCGCCAGAGCCACCGGTGGAGCTGGATTGGTCATAGCCGAGGCCACCGCCGTCGAAGCCCGCGGCAGGATCACACCATACGATGTTGGGATATGGGATGACGCACACATTGCGCCTTTGAAAAAAGTGACTGCCTTTATTAAATCTCAAGGCGCAATGGCAGGGATACAGGTCGCGCACGCCGGTCGGAAAGCCTGCACGGATAAACCCTGGTCAGGGGGCAGTCCGATTCCGGCTGGAGATGGCCGTTTCTGGCAGACTGTCGCGCCGAGTGCACTTCCATACACTTCAGAACATCAAACGCCACACGAATTAACCAAAAAAGAGATCAATGAGATCCAATCACACTTTGTCTCAGCCGCCAAGCGCGCCCTTGATGCCGGTTTTGAGTGGCTGGAACTGCATGCCGCCCACGGCTATCTGATCCACGAATTCTATTCGCCGCTTTCGAATCACCGCACGGATGAATATGGTGGCAGCTTCGAAAACCGCATCCGTTTTATGACTGAAATCCTGGCCGCCATTCAAACTGTCTGGCCAAAAGAGCTGCCCCTGACCACCCGCATCTCCGGGACGGATTGGTCCGAAGGAGGTTGGACGGTGCAGGAATCAATTGAACTGGCAAAAATACTCAAAGGGATGGGGGTTGATCTGATTGATTGTTCTTCCGGTGGTAACGTGGCGGATGCCAAAGTGCCGGTGGGTCCGGGTTACCAGGTGCCTATTTCGGAAGCAGTTCGTCATGAAGCTTCTATTGCCACTGCCACAGTCGGAATGATCACTGCCCCACAGCACGCAGACGAGATCATCCGCAACGGCCGCGCAGATATCGTTTTATTGGGTCGAGAGTTTTTGAGGGATGCCTACTGGCCGCTTCACGCAGCCAAAACTCTGGGCGTTGAATTTAAAGCGCCTCCGCAATATCTGCGCGCTTTTTAATCAAGCTGGCCGAACAGGTTCTGCAGATCATCCAGTTTTACTCGCGAGGTCAAGTCCAGGCTGAGGGGTGTAACCGAAACCATGCGGTCTGTTCTGAATGTGCCCACGTCCGTGCTGGGGTCGGCAAGATCTTTCTCATTTGGCAAAGGCATGCCGTCTACGATCATGTGTTTTTCGTGTGCCCTGGGTTCACGATAGTAAGCCACAAAATACGGATTTCTGGCCAAGCGGGTGACCCGCCAGGGGGTGTTAGGCGTGGCATCTGATGGAACATTAACGTTAAGCGCCATCACGTCTTCTGGCATTTTCTTTTCCAAAAGGATCTTTGCAAACCGGCGTGCAAATATCGCAGAGGTCGAAAAATCCACCTGATCGGAATACCCCAGATAATCCTGACTTTCGAGTTGTAATGAAACTGCCAATGATGGAATGCCTGAAGACGCGCCTTCCAATGCGGCGCCTACGGTTCCTGACATGGTGATGTCAATGGATGGGTTCTCTCCATAATTAATGGCTGAAACCACCAGGTCTGGTTTATTCTTTAAAATTCCGAACAAGGCATAATTTACCGTTTGTGCAGGAGACGCGCCAATGGCATAACAGGTCCACTCCTGGTCTCCGATTTTGAGTTTGACTTCCTTGATCTCACCATCCGAATTGGAAGGTACGCTGCGCCCGGCGCCGGAATGCTGTTCGCGCGGGGCTGCAATGGTCACGTATCCAATTTTGGAGAGTTCCTTCGCGGCGGCCCACAACCCTGGTGAATGGATGCCGTCATCATTGGTGAGTAAAATTTGGGGTTTGTTGTTCATATTTATTCTCTTTTTGTTTCAATGTGAAGGTAAAGAAAAAGAGCGGAAAACCGCTCTTCTTAGTGCCCCCGGCAGAACTCGAATCTGCAACCTTTTGCTCCGCAAGCAGACGCTCTGTCCAATTGAGCTACGAGGGCGGACACGTTAGCCGTACAAATATACTCCACTTGGATAAGTTCGTCAAGATTTAATGATTAACCTCGAAAAACACCAAAAAATGATAGCCTTTGAATAATTTTATAAGTGTGTACTTGAAAATCGATTTAGAAAAGCTTTTCATAAAATGATTTTCTTTGCGGACTCTGCGCCTTCCCTGGCACTTGCTGCCAGTGCAAATGTGCGAGAGATATGTTTTAATTAAAATTTAGAGACTTCGTGGTTAAAGAAATAATCTTACAATCGCGACAACAGCCATGCCCACCAATACGGTGGCGAACATGCTGCGGGTCTTCCAGGCAGTTACACCCGCAGGAATGGCCGCCCACAAATAGAGATTATTCCATGCCAGGTTAAGTTGCCCTTCAGATATCAAGAGTGAAGGAAGCAGCAACGCCGCAAGAACCGCTACTGGTACGTATTTTAGCCAGGCTTCAATAAACGGATGAAGTGTGCGTCCACGCAAGAACCAGGCGGGCAGCAATCTCGGTAGGTAGGTGACCAATCCCATGCACACCATGGTGAGCAGTACCATCTGATCATTCATGAGTCACCTCCATTGGAGTAGACTCCATGGATTTGGTCTTTTTATTGGAAGTTTCAAGAATGGCTCCCAAGGAGGCGCCGATCACCGTTGCCAAAATAACATTCCATTGAGTGATCCCAAATTTCCATAATAATATGGAAATTAGAGCCCCCGTGATCGCCACGATTACATGTTTGCGATTGTGAACTTGCAATAGTAACAGGGCAATAAACATTGCAGGCAGGGCATAATCCAGCGCAAAAGGACGTACATCTGAAATAAGATTTCCAGCCAGCGCGCCTAAAATACTTCCGATCACCCACGACAGCTGACAAATAATATTGATCGTCATGGAAGGCAGAGCGGCGGTATGACCATCATTAAACCTTAAACTGTGAACGGCAAATGTTTCATCCGTTAGTTCATAACAGAATCCAGCCACTTCTATCTTTCTCCAATTCTTCATGTGGGTCGAAAGGGAAGCACTCATCAGCATATGGCGAAGGTTAACTATAAAGGTGGTGATAATAATGGAAAATGGATTCAGTCCCTGTGCAAAAAAACCAGTCGCCATTAGTTGCGCCGACCCGGCAAAAACGATCAAAGACATCAAAATAGTGTTGAGAGTGCTTAGTCCGCCGTTTACACCCAAAACACCGTAAGCAAAACCGACGGGAATATATCCCATCATCACCGGCAGTGCCGGTGTCAATATGCGTTTGACAAATGATTTGGACTTTATTTGTGTAGTTTCCATTTTATTACCCGCTGAATCGAAATTAGGTTTGATTATATCAATCAATTGATGACCAAATATTACATTTAATAGTAGAATTGGTGACGTTTCACCCGATGGATAAAATTGACAGGCTAAAATTGCTGTGCTATTCTTTTCAGCAAATAAAATCAAAGGTTCAAGAAAGGACTTTCTATGGCCACAAAAATTAATGAAGAATGCATTTCTTGCGGTGCATGCGAAGCTGAATGCCCTGAAGGCGCCATCTCCCAGGGTCCCGATATCTATGTTGTAGATCCTGCAAAATGCACTGACTGCCACGCCTGTGCTGATGTATGCCCCACCGGCGCTTGCGTCCCCGCATAGTGTGAAATTGTAAGAAATTGGAACAAAGAGACAGTCTTTTGGATTGTCTCTTTTTGCTTAAGTAGACCTGATGTTATAATTTTTTTAGCACTTTCATCATATTAGATCAGCGAGGGTTTCGTGAAAAAATTTATTGCAGTTGCAGGCAATATTGGTGTTGGAAAATCCACCCTGGTTGAAATGATCTGCGAAAGATTGGATAGCAAACCCTATTATGAACCTGTGACTGAAAATCCCTATATCTCTGATTTTTATAAAGATATGGTCTCGTGGAGTTTTCATTCACAAATCTTTTTCTTGACCCACCGGCTGCGTATACATCAGGAACTCATTCGTAATTCCGGATCCGTTATTCAGGATCGCAGTATTTACGAAGATGCAGAAGTTTTTGCTCAAAATCTTTTTTCTCAAGGACGCATGAGCGAACGTGATTACACAACCTATCGTTCTTTGTATCGAACCTTGGCTGAATATCTTCCTCCCCCTGATCTAATGATCTATCTGCGCGCCTCAGTTCCAACTTTATTAAACCGCATTGCGCTCAGAAACCGTGATTATGAACAGCAGATCGCACCTGAATATCTCTCCAGATTAAACGAACTTTATGAAAACTGGATCAATAATTTCACCTTGTGTCCGGTTCTCACAGTTCCTTCAGATGATCTGGATTATGTTGCTCATCCGCGGCATCTTGAATTGATCATTAGCAAAATCCAAGAGAAATTAACCGGCAAGGATGAAGTGATCTTTACCTCTGAAGAAACTAAAAAAGCCTGATTTTTCAATCAGGCTAAAAACTGTCGTGAACTTTCATCCATTATTATTGGTTATATTGGATCTACCACTAATTTAATTGCTGTGCGAACTTTTCCTTCAATGTCCACATCAACGAATTCTGGATAACAGACAATTTTTATTCCATCTTCTTCCAAATAACCTTTTGCCAAGACGAGTGCTTTGACGGCCTGGTTAACTGCACCTGCACCAATTGCCTGTATATCTGCGTGTTTATGTTCACGCACGACACCCGCGATGGCCCCCGCAACAGCTGCTGTGCGAGAATTGGCTTTGACCTTGATTACATCCATTTTATCCACTCCCTTCTGGATCAACGATGGTCTTTCTTAATAAGCCAAGGGGGCATAACGCCTACTCATTAAAGATTGTACAAGAAATTATGCACACTTTCAATACTATATAGTTGATATCAAAAATAGTCATATTTTGTAGGGAGTGGATAAGTGCGGTACTGATTAAGTTATTCTTTTAAAGAATAATGTTAAATAGTTGTAACAGTAGTGGTTGTGGAAAAGTGGATAAATCATAAATACATTGGTTGATGGCAATATATTGGCTTCGTATTCGATCAGCCCCTATATATGGGACATATACGCAATTATCTTTTTCACAGGGGATTGTTGATGAAATCCAGTTTATACCGGAAAGAATTTTAAAACCTGTTTTCGGTGGAAAAAAGTAAAAAAAGCAGAGCATTTATCCACGGAGAAGGAGAATCTTTTGGATGTTTTTGTCCACAGTCCTTACCGTGTTATCCACAGTTTTTATACGGTTTATCCACATCTTTTTGTGTTTTCTGTGGAAAGGAATTAATCCTTACAGGCCCTCGACGGCTTCCTCAACCTTGTCAAGCGCGGAATCCAGAGCATCTAAACGGGCAGGAAGTGTCTTGGAATCGAGTTTAAGTTGGTGACAAAAAGCTTGCCATTCTTTATAAGGGGTTTCCGTTTTTGGCAGCAGGTTAGCAGCCAGCGTCCACACATCCAGTAGTACCCAAACCGCAGCAGCGGGTCTCTCTTCGGAAAGTGCCAGAATGGCTTTTTCATAATAGCTGCGCCGGTTCGGATTAATGCTGGGAGGAATGGCTTTAACGGCATTCAGTGCGTCAAATGAATTTCGCAGCCCCGTCAACCATGGCTGCCAGCTATCGTCGGTGACTTCCGTGCTGGTAAAGAGTTGGACCAGATCGCCGGTAAGATCAGGAATACCCGCTTTTTCAGCCCTTTCGGGAAGATCAATAAACAGCCTGCGGACGGTGAGCGGCATGCCAGAAAGGACGGCTGCCGCATTTGCTGTTTTTCGAACGGCGTTGACAAAAGCCTGAATGCGTTTGATCCCCTGCGGAATGCTGCCGTCCATCAACGCTTGCCAATCCTGGCGGGCGGATTCCAGGAAAGATTTGCTGCGGGCAGAAATGTTTGCCGATTGCCAGAACTGGGATATGGCAGTCGAGCGGGTCAGATCAAACCAATGGGTTGAGTCTTGAAGACTGATGGCGCCGAGATCCAGTGCACCGCCAATCCACGGGTCGTGGCGCAGTTTGCGGGCTGGAGAAAAGGCTTCCTGGGGGTAGTGGGCGATATCCAGGTGTACATCCGCGTTGATACGAATAATTTCGCGGCTGGCTGTGATCGGCCGGTCATGTACGCAGATCAGATCAATATCCGTGATGCCACCGATGAAGGGATCCTGTTTGAGGAGCGACCCCGTCAGGTAGACACATACCAATCCGCGGTCCTTTGCGGTTAATTTGGCGGCGTTTTCTTTGGCGAGGTTGAGCAGAATTTCGCGCGTAACACGCATGGCTGGCTCCGTGATCAGGTGATGGGTAATTGAGGTTGGAAGGGGGCTTCTTCTAGGGCCGTCGCGATCCTGGCGGTGATGATGTCCAGATCCATACTGCGATTGACGAAATCCAATTCATCGGTCTGAATAACCAGAATTTCTGAGGAATGCGTGGATCCCAAATAGTAGTCATCATAAGAGCGATTAAGCAGATCAATATAATCGCGCTCCATGGTACGTTCGTAGGGGCGGTCGCGCTGCGCGATGCGGCGCATGAGGGTATCGGTGGTGGCCCGCAGGTAAACCACCAGGTTGGGAGGGGTGATCTTTTCAGCCAGCGCCTCCTGGACGTTGTAATACATATCCAGTTCGTCGCCTTTGAGGTTGATGCGCGCAAAAAGAGCATCCTTCTCGAAGGTGTAATCGCTGATCACCGCCTTGGCGGATTCAAGCCGCTCATTGATATTGCGGCGTTGTTGGTGGTAGCGGCTGAGTAAAAAGAAGATCTGGGTTTGAAAAGCATACCGGGCGCGGTCTGAATAAAAATTACTTAAAAAGGGGTTTTCTTCAAAAACTTCGAGTACCAGCTCGGCCTCAAAGTGAGGCTGCAGCATTCTGGCGAGAGTGGTTTTGCCCACCCCAATGACACCTTCAACGGCAAAATACATAGATCGGCGTCTCCAACCGGTTTTCCGGCAAAAGTATGGGAATTTTCAATAGAGAAAATATACCATAAATTGAGGTAGGGGCACAGCGCGCTGTGCCCTACCATGGATTACCAAGGCCAGGTTTGTCCGCTCTCGTGGATGAACTCAATGATCGGATCCAGCGTTGGCAGGGGATGTCCCAACCCGGTCATCACGATAGACAACTCTCCGCGGTGATGGGCGGAGTGCAGCAACGACTGTGTCAAGAGCTGCCAGCGCGCCAGGTTGAAAATCTGTCCGCCGATCGGGATTTCAATGACCTCGGCCAGTTTCTCTTCCGTCACCCAGTTGAGATATTTATGCCGCTCATCCGCAAGCTGACTGAAAGCCACCGCGATCTCTTGCAGATTGAGCGCTTTATCGGGTGCGCTTTTGGGGTTGACTGGCTTACCCTCGCTGCGCGCCAGAAAGAAGAATTCAGTGGTCAACATGTGGGTCAGCAGCGCCTGCACCGAACCGTGGCTCGGGCTGGATTGCGCAGTGAAGGCGCTTTCATCCATTTCGGCTGCGGTTTGCAGCACAAGCTGGTTGGCGTGGTTGTTGGTGTTGTGAAGCACAAGTAAGGCTGGTTTGTTTAAGTTTTCCATTGTGTTCTCCTGTTTAGAACTGTCATTTAAGCCCTAATTGGACTGGCATTACGAACCGCCCGACAACAATGTCATTGCGAGCCCTGCAATAAGAAATAATTAGGTGCTCTTTGAACGTCAGGGCGAAGCAATCCCCAACGAAGGGTCTTACTAATCCCAGGGGATTGCCGCGTCAGGGTGTGTCACATTATTGACCAATAGCTTTTATGCGCACCCTTCCTCGCAATGACATAATAAGAGAGGGGCTTGCAACACAGTTCGTTAATTCACCCAGTACTCTCCGCCGCCGCCCTCGCGGGACATTAATTTGTATTCGATCATGCCGCGTCGAAGCGAAGCGGTATCTTCATTGAAAGACTTGAAGATCTCGTTGACTTCTTTCTCAGTATAATGTCTGCCTTTCTCAAAGGATTTCAAGACGTGCCGTAACAAGACGATGAATTTCTTGTCTTGAACGGGAAAGGCTTTGATCCGCCCTTCTGCATCCAGAAAATTGGAAAGGACCTTGCGGTCAAAGGCGTCTTCACCCAATCCCTCAGAAAGCCTGGGCAGGTTTTCGTCTTGCAGCAGATGGCGCGACATGGTTTTGAGTGTTTCGGTCTGCAGCGAATAGATGTAATAATGCCCTTCTGCCCGCGCACTGACCAGCCCGGCTTTGGAAAGGCTTGCCAGGTGGTGAGAGGTGGTCGAAACGCTCAACCCAAGCAGCTCGGCGAGCTTTTCCACGGAGGTGGGTTGCTGGGCTAGCAGCCCGATGATCTTGAGGCGGTTCTCGTCCGCCAGTGATTTGAAGAAGGCCAGCAGTTCGGCCAATTGTTCCTGTTCAGTCATAACCGCTCCTTGAAAACATTACGATGTATATCGAAATGATTTTATCAGAACAGGTAACCTTGTCAAGTGAATTTATAGAAAAACCGGGTTTCTCGAAGAAACCCGGTTTCTGGGGGTTGTATTAGAACTCACCTACACCACTGTTTTTTGAAACAAAACCATCCCCAACGAGACCAGGTAACAAAGAGTCACCACAGCAAACGCCGCCAACATGCCGTATTGCAGCGCTGGATTGATGCTTCCCTGTGGATATAAGACCTGAAAGGCCAGGCGAGTCAGCCACAAAACGCAAGTAGCCCCAAGCAGCACGATCACCGCGTAGCGGTTGGCGTGGCCGCCAAAAATGAAGAACAGATTCATCAGCCCGAACAGCACCAGCGACAGCGAGAAAAACACGTTGATCGCCCTGACTGCGACCACCAACTCCGTGGCGGCCGGGTCCATGTAGGAGTACCACTTCCAGGCTTTGGGTACAAAAAAGTGCCATACGCCGAAACCGATCGAGACGCTGCTGCCAAAGGTGACCAAGAGTTTTATAAGTAGAGACATATTCTGTCCTTAAAAAAGAGATTGAAAATAAGTATAGCAAAAACCTAAATCACAAAGAAAATAAACAATTTTTGAATGATAAGACCTAATTCGTTTGGGTAAAATAATCGCTATAATAAATTCACACGTCTATGGGGCTGTAATGGTCAAAATTAACAGGGAGGATTTGTGGCGAGTAAAAAAAATAAAATCCAAAACATAGAAGCATTCATTCGCGTCAGAGAAATTCTTTCAAAGAAAAACGCGAAATTAGGAACCACAACATTAACAACTTTTATTGCTATGGGGCTGGTTGCTTTGGCTTTTCCAGCGGCTGTGCCTGAAGGAATCGCCGCGTTGGGAATTGGTGCGATTGGCATTTTCCTTGATCAAGTGACCCAAAAGAATCTTTCTGAAAAAGAGATATTGGATGGTGTTCAGAAGATACTTAACGACAATGAGATTCTCAAACAAAACGACTTTACAAGTTACATGGCTCCTTTTTATCCCAAGTTATTGCAGATAAACGATACCCTTGATTCGTTTGCAACAAAAGACGACCTTAAAAAAGAAATTGACCCTCTCCTTCCAAAACTCGATGAAATTAGAAATAAACTAGATTTACTGGTTACAAAAGAGGACTTAAAAAACGCGGTGACAGTACTTAAAATAACCAATCCGGAACTAACCGAAAACGACAGACTTATATCTGCACAAGCAAAATTATCTGAGATGCCTTTGGACCACATCCCTGAACCGGCAGTCATGCCAGTAGGATCACGGCCGCCAAAATTTGCACCCAATGACCTGTTCGTTGGGCGAGAAGAAGAACTTAAACAAATTGCAGATTGGTTGAAAGGCAATAGTGCTGTGGCCATCGGACCGGTAGCGGCTTTCAGCGGAATGGGCGGAATTGGTAAAACCAAACTAGCGGTTGAATTTGCCCACCGCTACGGACAATATTTCTTGGGTGGCGTTTACTGGCTAGATTTTTCGAACCAGGACAATATTAGAAACGAAATAGCGGCTTGCAGTGGTCTCGACGTAAGTATTCCGCTGGAGCAAAGAGTGAAAAAAGTGTTGGCGGATTGGGTTAGCCCGTTGCCGCGCCTGATCGTATTTGATAACTGCGAAGACAAAAATTTGGTGATTCAATGGCGGCCATCAACCGGCGGCAGCCGAGTGATCGTCACCACCCGTGAAGGTATTTGGGGTCCGGATTTGGGAATCAAACACCTGCCACTTGCAACTTTAACCCGACCACAAAGTTTGGAACTATTGCATCGTTTTCGCGATGACATACCGTGTAATGACCCCGATCTAGATGCCCTCGCAAATGAACTTGGCGACCTGCCGTTGGCGTTGCGTATGGCTGGAAGTTATTTAAACACATATCGGCATGAAATCTCTCCTTCACAATATCTAGCCGAAATTCTTAATGCAAATCCAATTCAGCATGAATCTCTGCAAAACGACGATTTTGTTCCTAATCAACAGGATCTCAATGTGGGGAAAACTTTTGCCATTAGTTTCATGCGATTAGGCAATAATGACAAAGATCAAATGGCTCAAAATATCTTGGATAGAGCGGCTTGTTTTGCACCTGGAGTTTGGATACCACGGGAAGCGTTAAAATTGAGTCTTCACGATAGTGGTGAAGGAAAGATTTTTGCTGTTGGACTTTCTCGCCTGATTAACTTGGGATTAATTGAAGAAAATGGAAATGGAGACATTTGGATACATCGCCTCGTAGTGCATTTTAATTCGTTAAAACGTGACCTGGTTGCAGCTAACAACGATGTTGAGGAAGCAATTGATATCGTAGTGGGCAATGCCAATAATAGCGGATTTCCAAAAAGAATGGAACCTATACTCATTCACTTTTTGTATAAAATACAGCTTCTCAAAGAAGAAGACGAAAAATTATATTCCGACTATGTAACAAAATATGCGTACTACTTACAGTCCGTCGCTAATTATGATAAAGCAAAATTTTTCTACGACAAGGCATTATCCTTAAAGAAAAAACTCTTTGGAGAGGACCATCCAGATACAACTAACTTATACAATAATCTCGGAACATTATATATGGATATAGGAGATTACTCTCTAGCTAAACAGTATTACGAAAAAGCTCTTGAAATTAACATAAAAATATTTGGTGAGAATCATTTTTATACAGCAATAGGTTTCAATAACTTAGGAGGAATACTTAAAGTAACAGGTAATTTCCCAGAGGCAAAAAAATATTATGAAAGAGCATTAAGTAGTTTTAAATTGATCTATGGTAATGATCATCCAAATATTGCAACTACCTATAATAATCTTGGTGATTTATCACAAACTATGGGGGAGTTTCAGGAAGCAAAAAAAAATTATGAGCAATCATTAACTATACGGAAAAAAGAATTAGGTGAAGAACATCCAGAGACCTCAATGAGTTATCATAACTTGGGATACCTTCACCATTCTTTAGGAAATCTTGACGAGGCAAGGATTTTATATGAACACGCATTATCTGGAAATAAAAATAATTTTGGCGACGAGCATCCTATTACGGCAACTAGTTATAATAGTTTAGGCGGGTTGTATAGAGACCTTAGTAATTACTCTGTCTCAATGGATTTATATTTAAAAGCCTTTGGTATTAGAAAAAAAACATTAGGTTTATATCACCCTAGCGTCGCTATTAGCTTAAATAATATTGCATTTATCCTAAGTATTATTGGAAGAAGCAAAGAGGCTATTCCCTTTTTTGAGAAGGCATTAGAAATTAGTATTAAGGTAAATGGGAAGAACCATTTTGAAACAGCATATATATACGATGGTTTAGGTAATCAATACCAGATACTTGGAGATTTTATTAAAGCTAAGTTTTGTATTAGCAAAGCATTAGAAATAAAAAAAGAAAAATTTGGAATTGACCATCAGGATGTTGCAACAAGTCTCAACAGTATGGGGATACTGTTGGATAAAATGGGGGACAAAGAGAGTGCTCTTCTTTATTATGAACAAGCATTATGTATTTTGGAAAGTAAATTAGGCCAAGCCCATCCCGACACAAAAGTTGTTAGGAGAAATATTGAGTCAATAATTAAGGAAACCAATAAAAACATTCCTAAAAACGGCAAGGTTAATAATTGAAAGACAGACCCCCACGGATTGAGATCCGTGGGGGTCCTATTAAGAACTACTTCGTGATCTTCTCCAACTGATCCACCAGCGCATCGAGCACATCAAAGCCGCCCTGCCAGAAGGAGGACTTGGTCACGTCCACGCCGGCCTCGGCCAGCACCTGCATGGGCGCCTCGGATCCGCCGGCGGAAAGCATCTTGATGTATTTTGGCTTGAAGCTTTCGCCCTCGGCCTTAAACTGTTTGTAAAGCGAGAGCACCAACAGCTGCCCAAAGGCGTAGGCATACACATAGAAGGGTACTTGGTAGATGTGCGGAATGGAAACCCACTCCCACTTGAATTCTTCAGAGACTTCCACCGCGCCGCCAAACTGCTTCTTGAGATTTTCCATGTACGCCGCGGAAAGTTCATCCACCGAGGCGCCGTCGGCGATCATCTGGTGCGCCTGTTTCTCAAACATGGCGAAAAACGACTGGCGTTGGATGGTGGCGTAGGCGTCATCCATCTGCTTGAAGAGCAGATCGCGCTTGACCGCTTCATCTGATTCCTCAGCCAGCAGGCGATCCACCAGCATCATCTCGCCAAAGGTGGAGGCGGTTTCGGCCAGCGGCAGGCAGGCATGTTGGGTAAACAGGCTGTGCTTGTCGGCCAGCATCGAGTGGATGGCGTGGCCCAATTCATGGGCCATGGTGGCCACATCGTCGGTCTTGCCCTGGTAATTCAACAGCACCCAGGGGGTCATTTCGGGGGTGACGGTGGCGCAGAAGGCCCCGCCGCGTTTGCCCTTGCGCACTTCGGCGTCAAGGTGGTCTTCCTTGAAGACACGTTCGGCCATTTCGGCGAAGCGCGGATCAAAATCAGTGAAGCTTTCCATCACTTTGGCGTAAGCCTTGTCGTAGGCGTAGGCTTTATCGGCTTGGGCAACCGGGGCGTAGATATCGTAGCGGCGCAGTTTTTTCATGCCCAGCAGTCTGGCTTTGAGCTTGAAAAAACGTTGGAAGATGCCCGTGTTCTTTTCGGCCACGTTAAGCAATAGGTCAATCACCTCATCCGGCAGGTCGTTGGCCAGGTTGCGCGCAGAGATCGGACTCTTGTGGTGGCGCAGGGTGACTTCTTCATTCTTCCAGTCGCGCACAATGATCTGGTACATTTGCCCGAGGATGTCGCCGTCATCGCCGTAAACACGGTAGAGTTCTCGATAAGCCCGGGCGCGTAGATCCGCATTGTCGCTGCGGACGTAGCTCATCAGTTCCCCGCGGGTTACTTCCCTGGTTTCGCCGTCCACTTCGATTTTGAAGACATAGCGGTTGGTCATGGAATCGTACAGGGTGGTGAGTGCGTTGACGCCGGTTACGTTCTTGGTGTTGATGATCTTCTCTTCCGGTTCGGTCAGGGTGTGCGGTTTGAAGTGGCGCATTTCCTCGAGCCAGTAGCGGTAATCGCCGGCGTTTTTCATCAGGCGGGCTGCTGCCGCTTCCGGCAGTTCCTTCCACCACAGGCTAAAGAACAGCGTGCGGTTGCCGATCTCGGATTGCTGTTGTTCGGTCTTGGCAACCAGCCCGAGCGCGGCTTGATTTTGGGTGTCTTCGGCGAACCAAAGGCCGGCGTAGCTGCCCATCAGGTGAGCCATGCGCGAAATGCCTTCCAGCGCCTTGATCACCGACAAAAAATTCTCGTCGCTGATATCTTCAGTTAAAAGCGGGCGAAGTTTTTCAAATTCACCGGTGATCTTTTCGATGGCTTTGAAATCTTTGTTGAAATCCTTTTCTGAAGCGTAAATGTCAGAAAGGCTCCAGCGTTTTTGAGCATAGGTATTAGATTTGGTCATGAGATTCCTCTCTAATGGATGGGTGTGGGTTAAACATAAATTTTAATCGCTTGAAAATTATACACCGCCGAAAGCATAAGTGTATTTGTAGGTGAAAACTGTATAATATTACTAGAGGAAAGTATGAATCTTGAAACTCTGAGGAAGTTCACTCCCCAACTCAATCAGATTGCGCAAAAACACGGCATTCAAAAGTTGTATGTTTTTGGATCAATCGCACGTGGTGAGGCAACTGGCAAGAGCGATGTGGATTTTTTGGTAGAAATGCTGCCGAAGGCTTCTTTGTTTGGAGTTGCAGGTTTCTCATATGAGGCAGAACAACTGCTTGCGACCAAGGTGGATGTTGTGCCGACATCGTTACTGCCAAAATTAAAAGATAAGAGTTTTGTGGCAAGTATTCAAAGAGAAACTGTCGCGTTATGAAAGAAATTCGCGAACTCCTTGCGATATGTTGGAAGCAATCTCAACGATTGAGGCGTACGCTGTTCCAACTTATGAAGTATTCCTTGAAGATGGAAAAACCCAGGATGCGATCATGTTTAATCTGATAATTCTTGGTGAAGCAGCCAACAAAATTTCAAGCGATTTTCAGTTGGCACATCCCGAAATTCCTTGGTCGTCAATTATTGGCACCAGAAATGTCATAGTCCACGGGTATGACCAGGTTAAAACGAGTATCGTTTGGGATATCATTCAAAAAAACCTCATAACACTTCGCCAGAATTTATTAAAACTACAGTAATTCTCCAGTGATCAAAATAATATTTAAATTATGTGTGCTTTGGTGTTCCAATGCATGTTATGTTTATTTATTTTCTCAGGAGAAAGAGGGTGACAGTGAATAGATAATTGGGGGCTTGAAATTTGTTAAATCCGATCTATAATACAACTAAGTTTGCAACGCAAAGTGCGTTGCCTCACAGGGAGAGGAAAATGAAAAACCTGAACGAAATTCGATTTGTGTCCACCAATTATTTTAACCTTCAAGGACTGAGAATGGTCCCTATTGGGCTGCTCGCTATTGGGGTTGGCCTTTGGGCGAACGGAGCCAAATATCCGATTTCAGCAAAATGGTATTTGATTCTTTTGTTGATGGTGGTGGTTCTCTTAATTGTCTATTGGGGTTTGGACCGTTTCTACCTACATTCCTTTGGCAAGGTAAAAAATTCAACCGAAAGCAAGCGCTTGGAATTGATCATTACCAGCGTTTTTGGGTTCATTGCGCTCGTTGCTTTTTGGTTGGATGCTACCTTAAAATTACCCTTAAGTATGGTCGGGCTGGCCTTTGGGTTGGGGCTGCTGGCTGATTACATCCGCATCACCTGGCTGGTTAAGGGGCGTTATCTGCTTTACTATCCCATCGGTGCGGTACTTTCGATCATCGTCAGTCTGCTGCCGCTTTTGGGGCTTCCGGGTTGGTGGCATGCCGTGGGATTAAGGGCTCAGCTCTTTGGCATTACCTTGTTTGTGGGTCTTTTTACCATCGTTGCCGGCTTCTGGGGACACCTCTTTCTGGTTCGCACCCTCTCGCCCAAAGCGGAGGATAAATGACCACCCCATTTGAAGAACTGGCCGGCCTGGACCGGCTGATCCATGAACCTGCGCGCCTGGCCATCCTCACTGCGCTGGCCTCCTGCGACACCGCGGACTATCTCTTTTTGCAGCGCCTGACTGGCCTGACCGGCGGCAACCTTTCAAGCCATCTCTCCAAACTGGAGGAAGGCGGACTGGTACAGCTCGACAAACGTTTTGTCGAAAAGAAACCCAATACACAGGTGCAGATCACCGAAGAGGGCAAACGCGCCATTCTTCATCATTGGAAGCAACTGGATGACCTGCACCAAAGCTCAAAAACCTGGAAGAAAGAAGATTAAACGCCAAAAGTGTATTTAAACAATGTTGAAATTTTGGCTTCCTATTAAGGACATGCCCCCGAATTCTGGTGAAAGAATTCGGGGGCATGCAATTAAGAAGCTCAATATTTTTAGCTAAGATTCTTAAGCAGTTCCTCATGTATCCCCGGCGCGGAGGCTACCAAACCGTATGGCGGCTTGAAGTAATCGGGGTTGCCCTGAAAATCGGTGACCATCGCGCCAGCTTCCTTGCAGATCAACGACCCGGCGGCGATATCCCACGAGTTAATTTTTTCTTCCCAATAGCCATCCAACCGTCCGCAAGCCACATAGCACATGTCTATCGCCGCGGAGCCCAGGCGCCGTACGCCCTGGGTGATGTTCGTGATGCGTCCAAAAATTTCCATGCGGCGAGACACAACGGTCAGATCCGGTTCGTTGTGCGGCAGACCGGTCACCAACAGGCTGTGCTGCAGATCAGGACAGTCTGAAACATGGATCGCTTCACCATTCAGCCAGGCCCCCTTGCCGCGTTCCGCGCTGAAGCATTCATCGTGTGAGGGGTCGTAAACCACCCCCAATTGCAGTTTTCCCTGAAATTGATAAGCCACCGAGATGGCAAAGAACGGAACCTTGTGGCTGTAATTGATCGTCCCGTCCAAAGGATCAATGTGCCAACAGTGATCGGCGTGGCCTTTGACCTTGCCGGTCTCTTCAGCGATTATTGAGTGGTCCGGAAAGCCTCCAAAAATGGAATCCATGAGCAATTTCTCACAGGCGTGATCCACTTCAGTGACGAAGTCGGTTTCACTTTTATAGCCAATGGTGTGTTTGGTGTGGAGGCCATCCAGGGCGATCTGCCCGGCTGCCTTGGCCCAGGCGATCACCTGGTTAAGCGTAGGTTCCATATTATCTTTCTCCGTTGATCTCTGCGATGAGCTGTTCAAAGAACCCGTCCAGATACTGGCTGCGCCCGCGCGCCAATTCTTTGGCGGTTTGGGTGAACAGTTTCTTCTCGATCTTTTGCAATTTATAGAGGTGTTCATGATAAGCACTGTGCAGTTCACCCTCGACTTCCTTGCCGCTGTCAATGAACTGCTGCGAGGGCGGGGCATAGAACGGAGTACCGGCCAGGGCGGCATAAACCACAACCCGTGTGGCGCCAATGGCGCCCAACACGTCCAGTTTGTCGGCATCAAAAATGCACTTGGCTTCGATGGACTCGGGTGGTTCCTTGTCTCCCCTGAAGCGGTGTGCGCGGATGCAGTGTTGGACTGCTTTGATCCGTCC
This sequence comes from Chloroflexota bacterium, assembly GCA_021825925.1. GTDB lineage: Bacteria > Chloroflexota > Anaerolineae > Anaerolineales > Anaerolineaceae > UBA6107. The sequence goes on along the minus strand of JAKAFP010000003.1, from coordinate 175,085 downwards.
TTCAGGCCAGCCTTCTTCGCTTAATATTTTGTCGGCAAATTCCGCGGATCGCAAGTGGTGCTCGAGGCGTGCCTCGCTGCCAGGTGCGGTGCCGTCCGCGTCATGCAGCAGGGCGGCGGCATGCACGATCTCAAGATCGGCGCCTTCGGCCAGCGCCAGCCGCTCGGACATTTTGTAGACTCTTTCAATATGAGAGAAATCGTGCACGGCGTCCACATGTTCATACCATGCACGGGCTTTTTCCAATGTAAGCATCCAACTCCTGATAATTATTTCTAGAAATAAATGCTATTGGGGAAATATATTCCCTTTTTTGATCACCGTCCCAACCAAATTGCCGCCGAAACGGTAGGCCAGGTGACGGTAATCCTCCACGGTCAGGATCAGCATATCAGCCTGTTTGCCAGCCTCGAGTGAACCGATGATCTGGCTGCGTCCGATGGCATAAGCGGCGTTGATGGTTGAGGCCGCCAGCGCCTGGGCGGGGGTCAGTTTCATTGCTCTGCAAGCCAGCGCCATCACGAACTGCATGTTCTCACACCAGGCAGTGCCGGGGTTGAGGTCCGTGGCCAGAGCGAGAATTGCATCCGCATCAAGCAGATCTTTGGCGGGGGTGAAATGTGATTCGGCCAACCCAAAGGGAGTGCAGGGCAGTGAAACCACTGCCGTATCAGACCTTCCCAACGTTTGGATTTCAACTGCCGAAGTCTTGACAGCGTGATCCACCGAGGCGGCGCCCAGTTCGCAAGCCAGGGCGGCTCCACCCAAATTCTCAAATTCATCCACATGCGCTTTAAGTGGGAATCCCAATGCTTTGGCCGTGGAAAGGATCTTCCGGGTTTGTTCAAGGTTAAAAGCGCCTTTTTCGCAAAAGACATCCACAAAGGGCAGGGGGTGACCAGCGCCTTTGCGGCTCCACCATTCTATCAGGGCAGGCAGCATATCGTTGCAAATCAAAAAGGTATAGTCATCTTCCCTGCCGGCGCATTCAGCAGGGATGGCGTGGGCAGCCAAAAAAGTCGGCACAATCTCCAGCGGACCCTCGTGGTCGAGTTGAAGTAAGACTTCCATTTGGGCAAGCTCAGTGTTAAGTTCCAGGCCGTAGCCGGTCTTGGCTTCCGTTGTTGTGGTGCCGTGTGCAAACATATTCTGAGCGCGTTCACGGGTATGATGCAGCAGCGATTCGTGTTCCGCCGAGCGGGTGGCTTTTACCGTTGAAGCAATGCCACCACCGGCCGCCATGATTTCCATATAGCTCTTGCCTTGCAGACGCATTTCAAATTCCGCAGCACGGTCGCCAGCCCAAACCAGGTGGGTGTGAGCATCCACAAAACCGGGCAGCACGGCCTTGCCATTTGCATCCAGGCGTTCCTCTTCCGGATATTTGTTGAGGAGGGCAAGCGTTGTACCGGTTTCAACGATCAATCCATCGCGGATTAGCACGGCGCCATTTGGGATGATCCCCAGGCGTCCGAGTTCCCTTCCGCGCTGTGGAGGACCAGCCATCGTGATCAATTGTGATGCGGAATGAATAAGCATGCTGCCTCAACCTTTTTTTACTTATGAATAATAGTATACCTGATTGAAAAAATTATTGGTAAGGGGCTCTTTTTTGGAACAAAAAATTAATCTATATTTTTATGCATTATTTAGGGTTTTATTACGAGCGATTTGCTACAACCTTATTATCGCAACCCCCCGTTTCTGTGGTTGATTAAAGGAGTGAGAAATGAGAGAGAAAAAGCAGAAGGTTTCATCCGGATCATTATCCTTTCGACAATCTATCCAGGCCAAGTTACTGATCATTGTGCTGGCTCTAACATTAATTCCTTTAGTGGGATTGCAAACGTATTCAACTTTACAATCCATTAAGCAAAATCAGGATCTGATCACTCAACGGTTTTCTCAAATCTCTGAAGATGAAACGAGGTTTATTACTGAATGGGCCAGTGAACTACTTATTAAGGTAAGAACGCTGGCCACATTGGATGCTATCCAAAATTTTGACCAAACAAATGCCATGCAACTCATTTTCGACTACCGCGACCTTTGGGGGAAGTTTGAGTCTTTTGCTGTAATTGGTTCTGATGGCATTACAACGATCAATACTGATAAAAAGACCATTGATGTGCATGATCGCACTTATTTTGTAGAGGGAATGAAGGGCAATGAGATGGTTTCTGATCCGGTAGTCTCGCGGGGAACTGGACATGTCATCATTGTTAATGAAGCTCCAATTAAAAAGAATGGTCAGATTGTTGGCGCAGTGATCGGAAACGTACCTGTTTCAACAATTGGCGAAGTTTTGGCTCAGTTACAATTAGGAGACACAGGTGAAGCCTATCTGATCAAACAAGACGGGACTATGATCACTGTTCCAAAGTATGAAAAACAGTTAATTGATCAAGGTCTTGTTAAAGACGCGGATGGGAAAGTGTTGGAAACGGCCGTCTTGAACTACAAAATGGATACTTTTGCCAGTCAACAAATTGCTGCCGGCAATAGTGGAACTTCAACCTACCTTAATTATGTTGGGCAAAAAGTGATTGGTTCGTATACCTGGATCCCATCATTGCGTTGGGGATTGGTCATAGAACAAAACCAGAATGAAGTCATGGCACAAGTCAACCGATTTGTGTTGACCTCAGTTGCGATTGACTTTGTCATCATTCTGGCAATTATTCTTATCGTTATATTTGTGACACGCTCCATTGCACGATCAATCAGAGAGATGTCGGATGTAGCTGGAAAACTCGCTGTTGGTAATCTGAAGCTACAGGTTAATGCAAAAGGAAATGACGAAATAGGTTTATTGGCAAGAAGCTTCCAGCAAATCATAAATTATCAATCGCAAATGGCTGATACTGCCAGGCAGATCGCAAATGGTGATCTTACCGGAAGTGTTTTCGCGATCTCTGACGACGATGAACTTGGCGTGGCTTTTTCTACCATGATCGAGAAATTAAACGAAACCATAGGACAAGTTGCGCAAAGCGCAACCAACCTTGATGAAGCGGCCAACGAATTATCAAGTGCTGCCAATCAGGCGGGTCGGGCAACGAATCAGATTTCCGCCACGATCCAACAGGTCGCGAAGGGCACTACAGATCAAGCCTCTGCAATTACCAAGACAGCAAGTTCTGTTGACCAAATGACAAAAGCGATTGAAGGCGTTGCCAAGGGAGCCCAGGAACAAAGTTTGGCAGTATCAAGAGCTTCTGAGATCACAGAGCAAATCAATCAAGCTATTCAACAGGTTGCAGGCAATGCTGCAGCGGTCACCAAAGATTCAGCACTTGCATCTGAAGCAGCCCGAAAAGGTTCTGAAACGGTGGAGCATACTCTTGCAGGGATGCAAAGCATCAAGACCAAGGTTGGACTTTCGGCCGATAAAGTTGAGGAAATGGGTAAACGGTCCGAAGAGATTGGTGCCATTGTAGAGACGATTGAAGACATTGCCTCACAAACCAATCTATTAGCCCTTAATGCCGCCATCGAAGCGGCCAGGGCTGGCGAACACGGCAAGGGCTTTGCCGTAGTCGCGGATGAAGTTCGAAAACTTGCGGAACGTTCTTCACTAGCCACTAAAGAAATCGCTTCTTTAATAAATGGCATCCAAAATACCGTTGCAGAAGCTGTAAAAGCCATGGAAGAAGGATCGAAGGAAGTTGAAAGTGGTGTGGTCAATGCCAATGCGGCAGGTTCAGCTTTACATGAAATCCTGGATGCAGCAGATGCAGTCAACAAGCAAGCTTCATTGGCTTCAGAGGCAAGTGAGAGGATGAAGTCGGCTTCAGAGGAATTGGTTTCGGCGGTTGACTCCGTTTCTGCGGTCGTAGAAGAAAACACGGCTTCAACTGAAGAAATGTCAGCAAATTCTGGTGAGGTCAACGCAGCAATTGAAAGTATTGCCAGTGTCAGTGAACAAAACAGTGCAGCCATTGAAGAGGTCAGTGCCAGTACAGAAGAAATGACCGCCCAGGTTGAAGAGGTTACTGCTTCAGCAGAGACACTCACCGAAATGGCTCAAGCCCTTAATAAAGTTGTTACCCAGTTCAAGTTAAAAAGCTAAAATTTGATCTTAATTAATAATCATAAAACCTCCTTTACTAAGGAGGTTTTATGATTGGAATGATCAATCTATACTGTTTGATTTAACACTGGGCATCTTAAATTTTATTTTTGAGAGTAAAAATAATGCCAATAAATTAAAGACCAAACTAACAGCACCATTGACCAAAATTCCACCTTTATAAAGGATAGGTGCCGCCAGATCTCCTAACGCTCGGCCCATGGAAAATGAAGCTATAAACAAAGCCATGGTGGTGGCTCGGGCGGTTGGCATGATCTCTGACATCAAAGGTAGTGAACTGATGATCACTACTTCAAATGCCAGGTAAAAGAGAAACAGCCAGATAAAGGCACCCACAGTGGAGTTTCCTATGAACGGGAGAGTGACCACAGTCAAACTGCTGAGAATGATCCCTCCCGCAATGGAACGTTCCTTGCCGATGCGGTCGGCCAAAAACGCAGCAATCCCCTCGCCGCCAAGCTCAGAAAAGCCGATGACGGCAGAAGCAGCCCCCAGGGCGGCAATCTGCAGCCCATAGGCATCCTGCATCCATACACCAAAAACTACGTTGATCAGTTCATTGCCCAGGATGAAGGAAAGCCCCATCAACATACCCATGACGGCCGGAAGGTATCCCAACACCTTGCGGATGTCCGTGAAAACGGCTACAGGCTCTTCCTGCGAGGGAAGATCGTTTGGTACCAGCCACCAGATCAGCAGTGTAGCGATGGCGCCAGCAATGCTTAGAGCAATGAAAGGCCCATTCCACAGCGCGTTTTCAAGGATAATTCCAGCCAGGGGAACCATCACAATAAATGACAAAGCCCACGAAAGTTCGATGACCGCCATATAGAATCCCCGCCGTTCATAAGGGGTGTGATCTCCAAGGTAAGCCTGGATGGGCGGCAGTAATACATTATTTCCCAGAGACCCTAGCAGGATGGCGATAAAGAAGGTCACGATCGAAGGGAATAAACTGGCAGACAGCATGCCTGCCAGGAATAATCCCATACCGATCAGCATGCCTGTCTTGCGTCCGCGCCGGTCAGCAATTGGCGCCAGAAAAGGACCCAAAGCACTTGTTGCCATGGATACCGCCATTGCCAGCGAGATCGTTCCAATTTCGACATTCAACCCACTGGCAAACACAGCCAGAAATGGATAGATCATGCGCGAGGAGGTGTTCACCACCAAACGCGAAAAAGTAAAAACCCCCAGTTTGATATTCAATGAAGTTTTCATAATAACCTTGACTTATAAAAGAGCCCTCCCGGTTTATGGGAGGGCATACTAGGAATTGCCCTGTTGATCTAAATAGAGGTTTTTCGCAGATCTAAAGAGGTTTTGTGTTAGTTCTAATCGTTATGCAGCCAGATGGCCAAATGTGGTTTGGCGAAGTTTCTTCACCAGGTCATCTTGTGTTTCACACCAAATTTTGTGCATGGGGCAGTCATCAGAGAATTCACAAATGTCAGGAGTCAGGGTGCACTCATTCAGTGAGATGGGACCGTCAATTGCTTCAACCACTTCAAGCAGTGAAATGGATGCCGCAGGTCTGGAAAGCAGCACACCACCGCGGGCTCCGCGTGATGTGTGGATCAGACCGGCTATTGAAAGTTGAGAAATGATCTTGGCCAGAAAGGAAGGGGGAATCTTCTGGACTTCAGCGATTTGGCTGGTCGCTGCGCGTTGGGTGGGGTCGAGTTTTGCCAGGAAGAGCATTGCGCGAACCGCATAGTCAGCTTGCCTCGTGATCTGCATTGTTATATATACCTCTTTTGGTAAAATTTGTCTCTATTGTACTCCCATTTTATATAATTACCAAAAATTATCCTAGTGACAATCATCCCTACCTTTTCCGTATCCCACTGAGGGCGGTGTATAATTTCGAAATGACTCCATTCCGCTTTAATTATCCAATTTCTGTCCGTTATGGAGACCTTGATCCGCAGTGGCATGTCAACAATGCGCGCTTTCTCACTTTTGCCGAACAGGCGCGTTTTGCCTACCTGATGGAACTTGGTCTGTTTGATGGCAAGTCCTTTTGGGATCTGCCCCTCATTGTTGGTGATATTCACTGCCGCTACCTGGTGCCGATTGACCCCGGTGTCAAAGTGAATGTCTCAACCGGCATCCTCAGCATTGGCAACAAGAGCCTGGTGATGGGTAGCACGATTACCAGTGAAGACGGCAAGGTGGTGCATGCTGAAATGGAAACCGTCATGGTGGCTTACGATTACCGCACCAAGAAAGCTGTGCCTGTTTCGGATGAATTGAGAGCAACTTTTGAAACTTTCGAGGGAAAATCTTTCCCCAAGCCTGAGAGGTGAGCATGGATCTGCCCCAAGTGGATGAAGGACTGCTGAACCGCTTTTTGGTGGAGCTCTTGAAGCTGCCCAGCCCCACAGGCTATACGCAAGAGGCTGCGGCGCTGCTGCAAAGAGTCTTTCGCAGCATCTCTGACGTGACCGTCAAGGTCTTGCCCAAGGGCGGACTCATGGTTACCCTGCCCGGAGAAAGCGATGACGCTCCCCGCGCCCTGACCGCCCACATGGATACCCTTGGAGCCATGGTTAAGACCATCAAATCCAACGGACGGCTCACGCTCTCGCAAATCGGCGGGTATAGTTGGAACTCCGTGGAAGGCGAAGGCTGCAAAATTCTCACCCGCAGTGGCAAGCGCATACGCGGCTCAATTTTGATTGATACTCCCTCGGTGCATATCAATCCTGCCAAGGTCAGCGAGACCAAGCGCGAACAGGAGCACATGGAAGTGCGCCTGGATGAACGTGTTGGCACCGTTGAAGACGTCAAAACCCTTGGCATCAGCGTGGGTGATTTTGTTGCTTTCGATCCGCGGGTGGAACTGACTAACGGCTTTATTCGTTCGCGCCACCTTGATGACAAGGCCGGTGTGGCCTGCCTGGTTGAAGCCATCCGCTGCCTGTCCTCGGCCAACCTCAAACCGAAACAGACCACCTGTTTCTATTTTAATAATTATGAAGAAGCAGGGCATTTCTCCGAGGCGGATTTTCCGCTCAAGATCAGCGAGTTGCTGGCTGTGGATATGGCCGCCGTTGGCGAGGGTCAGAATTCGGACGAGTTCCACGCTACCTTGTGTGTCAAAGACACGAGCGGGCCCTACCATCACGGCATGTGCGAACGCCTGCGTAGTCTGGCCGAAGCGCAACGTATTGACTACCGCGTGGATATCTATCCTTATTACGGCTCGGACGGTTCCGCCTATTGGCGTTCAGGCGGCAGCGTGCCCGTGGCGCTGATCGGCCCCGGCATTGACGCCTCGCACAACTATGAACGCACTCACACCGATGCGCTGTTGGATACCACCCGCTGGGTGCTGGCGTATTTGTTGGGTTAAATCAACCGTTATTAATTATTGATCGTCAGGGTTTTTTCCAACAAACCAGTGCTTCAAAAGATCGCTGTCCGTCGGATTGATTGATGCCTTCCAACGCCCAAAGGGATGGATCGGATGTTACAGGATTCAAAAACACGCTCACTTCTTCACCTGGCCGGGTCTCGTGGTCGTAGTTGATCTGCATCCAGTCCATCTCGTTTTGGTTGATTAAGTCGGCGGGCAGAGCGTCGCAGATCCATTCGACGTAGCGACTGTTGTTGACGTGATTCAACAGATCCAACGAAGAGTAGCTGGCGGTTCTGGTTAGCCTTTTTTCGCCGTTTTGTGCCAGCCCCAGGCGTTCTAGCGGTTCATCCAGCCCGACCAGGTCGGGGTTGGATGGAAGTTCGATGCCAGCGGATAAACTCGGCACCATGCGCCGTGAAACGGAATCAATCAGCAGCCAGGCGGAAGAGGCCGCCGCGATCTTTGCTCTATCTGCATCCAGCACGACATAATCTCGAATAAAAAACAGTTTCTGCTGGATAGTTTTTGGCCAGGTGCGCAAAGTAATACGTTCGCCGATCTTTGGGAATTTATAGAACTTGATCTTCATGCGGGAATGGACCCAAAAGAGGTTTCGGGTATGAAGGGCTTGAAATCCGACACCCAGCTTTTCAGCATGCACTCCCGCGGCTTCGGTGAGATAGCGAAAGAAAGCCGCTGGTTTTAATTTTTGATTAAAATCGCACTCATATCCAGGGACGCGGATGATCTCTTCGTAAATTGAATAAATGGGATTGGTATCTGTATTCTGCATAATTGAATAACAATGTATCTTCGATTAGGTTACGGTTGTAACAATAGAGATTATGTTTTTCAACTGATCGGTTGTCATTTAACTCTATTTTTCTAATCCCTTTCTAACACTCACCCTTTACAATTGCCCGACAGTCTCGATTAAGCCCTTCGAAACTGGTAAAATGAAATTGGCCTTTTGGCCTAACACTGCATATAATATGAGCCCTTCACTTGTTTAGTGGTAGCGGTTTGATTTTTTCAGGAGGATTACCCTGTGTCAGGAATGGAACGTTTTACCCAGAGAGCGCGGCGCGTTTTGGCGCTGGCTCACCAAGAAGCCGAGCGCTTGCGCCATACCAATATTGATACCGAACATTTGCTGGTCGGATTGATCGAAGAAGACGGCGGCATTGCCAGCCATGCCCTGCGTGACCTGGGTCTTGAACCGGACCGCGTGCGTGAGATGGTCGAAAGACTCACCGGCATGGGCTTGCAAGACACCACCACCATTGAACTTTCAAAGGGGACCCAGCAGGTGCTGGAGTTCGCGATTGAAGAAGCCCGCCTGCTCGGACACCAATTCATCGGCACTGAACATTTGTTGATGGCCTTGACCCGCTCCACCGAGGGTATGGCGCTTGAGGTACTCAAGAAGCTGGGCGTCACCCCCGAACAGGTACGCCGCCAGGTGCGCCGCGCCATGGATGAAGCTACAAATTCACCGGCCACCGCCGGGCAGGCTCCCATCGGCCGCAAGGAAGATAAAAAAGACGCCAAGACCCCCCTCGTAGACCAGCTGGCCGTGGATCTCACCACCCTGGCCGAAGAAGGCAAGCTTGACCCCGTGATCGGGCGTCAGAAAGAAATTGAACGCCTGATCCAGATTTTGGCACGGCGCAATAAAAACAACCCCGCCCTGATCGGTGAGCCTGGTGTCGGCAAGACCGCCATCGTTGAGGGCCTCGCCCAACGCATCGTGGATGGCGACGTGCCCGCGCCGTTGATCGGCAAACGCGTGTTACAACTGGACGTTGGATCGCTGGTGGCCGGCACCATGTACCGCGGACAATTCGAAGAGCGCCTCAAACGTGTGATAGACGAGTTGAAAGCCTCCAAGTCTATCCTCTTCATTGATGAGCTGCACATGCTGGTGGGCGCCGGTTCGGCCGGTTCCACCGTGGATGCCGCCAACATTCTCAAGCCCGCCCTGTCGCGCGGTGAACTGCAGGTCGTCGGCGCCACCACTTTGGATGAGTACCGCAAACACATCGAAACAGACGCCGCCCTCGAACGGCGCTTCCAACCCATCGTGGTCATCGAGCCGACCGTGGATGAGACCATCCAGATCCTGAAGGGCATTCGCAAGGCCTACGAAGAACATCACCGCCTGGTCATCTCAGACGAGGCGCTTGAAGCTGCTGCACACCTATCATCACGCTACGTGACCGAGCGCTTTTTACCCGACAAAGCCATTGACTTGATTGACGAAGCGTCCTCCCGTGTGCGCATGTATAAAAGCCCGGCCGCCCAGACCTTCAAGGACCTGATGACTCAACTCCGCGGCATCCGCGCGGATCGGGCCGCAGCCGTTGAAGGTGGACGTAATGACGACGCCCAGGAATTGACCGACAAGGAATCCGGCCTCAAGGCGCAGATCGAAAAACTGCGCACAGGCTGGGATAGATCCACCAGTCCGGTGGTGACCCACGAAGATATCGCCGAACTCGTCTCAATGTGGACGGGTGTGCCCATCATGCAGTTGGCCACCGAAGAATCCGAACGCCTGCTGCACATGGAAGACGAAATGCGCAAGAGCATCGTCGGCCAGGATGAGGCTATCGAAACCATCTCCAAGGCTGTGCGCCGTGGACGCGCCGGGTTGAAAGATCCGCGCCGGCCGATCGGCTCATTCATGTTCCTTGGCCCCACCGGCGTGGGCAAGACCGCCCTCACCAAGACCTTGGCCATGTTCCTCTTTGGCAGCGAAGAATCGCTGGTACAAATTGACATGTCAGAGTTCATGGAACGTCACAACGTCAGCCGCCTGGTTGGCGCGCCTCCCGGTTATGTCGGCTTTGAAGATGCCGGCCAGCTCACCGAGGCCATCCGCCGCCGCCCGTACTCCATCGTGGTTTTTGATGAAATTGAAAAAGCCCACCCAGAAGTGCACAATATGCTGCTGCAGATCATGGAAGAAGGCCAGCTCACCGACGCCCGCGGGCACAAGGTGGATTTCCGCAACGCCATCATCGTCATGACCTCCAACATCGGCGCGGATATGATCAAAAAGCAGGGCAGCCTGGGCTTCAATCTCAAGAAAGACCAGAAGGAAGAAGAAGCCCGCAATTACGATGACATGCGCAAGAAATTGATGGATTCGCTCAAGAAGGTCTTCAGACCCGAGTTTATCAACCGTCTCGACGGCGTGATCGTTTTCCACCCGCTCAATCAGGAACACATCCGCATGATCGTGAACGTGGAGCTCGAGAAGGTGGCCGTGCGTATGCGCGACCATAACATTGAACTCAAGGCCTCAGACGCCGCGTTGGACTACCTTTCCACCGAGGGTTTCAACCCCGAAATGGGCGCCCGTCCTCTGCGCCGGGTCTTGCAGGATAAAGTCGAAGACCGCCTGTCTGATGCTGTGCTCTCACACGAATTCAATGACGGCGACACTATTTTGGTGGACCTGAACAAGGAAAAGGAAGTTGTGCTCAAGCGCGAAAAGAAAAAGAAGGTCGCCAAGGAAGCACCAACGCCTGAGACCCCAGAGCCGGTTCCGGCGTAACCAAATATCTTGTACGGGCGGCCTACTGGTCGCCCGTATTTTGTAAATGAGTAACCAAAAATTTTTTGTGGGGTGGGTTTGTACTCTGAACCCACCCTATAGCATTATGATAACTCCTTGACATCCCCAACACCCCGTCATATACTACGATTAATTAAATATGTTCTTCGGGGCAGGGTGAGAGGCGCAGGTCTCAATTCCCGATCGGTGGTCATAACCCACGAGCGCGAATCGCGCATGAGCAGGTGAAACTCCTGAGTCGACGGTACAGTCCGGATAAAAGAAGAATTTTTCCATTCAAACGCCACAGCGTATTGAAACTCAAGCCCCGAAAACGTTTTTTCGAGGCTTTTATTTTGAAACCACAACCTTCATCCCTACACAAACCCAAGACGCTTGAAACGCTGGCGCGTTACAACGGATGGCTGGTGGTCGTCTCCATCCTGCTGGTGCTGGCCGTCTGGGCGCTGGGTGTTCAATGGGGTAAGCCACCTTCCTTTTTGCTGCCTTCGCCTCAAGCTGTGTGGCAGAAATTTATCTCCACCCTGTCAGACGGATCATTGCTGCAGCACGCCTCGGTCACTTTTCTTGAGGTGCTTTCAGGTTTGTTCTTTGGCAGTCTGCTGGCCACCTGCCTCGGTTATTTGTTGGCAAAATCGGTCACGCTCGAAAAAGTTTTATCCCCCTATCTGGTTGCAAGCCAGGCCATCCCGCTGGTGGCGATTGCCCCCCTGCTGATCATCTGGTTCGGCCCCGGCATACCCTCCAAGATCTTGATCTGTGCGCTGATCGTCTTCTTTCCAGTGCTGGTCAACACCATCATCGGCTTCAGGGGTGTACCCGAGAACCTGCGTGACTTGATGGTTTCCATGCGTGCCACGCGCTGGCAGAAGTTACGCCTGCTCGAGATTCCCGCTGCGCTGCCCATCCTCTTCGGCGGGTTGCGCATCGGCGCCACCTTATCCGTGATCGGAGCCGTGGTGGGTGAATTTGTTGGTTCGGATAAGGGGTTGGGTTTTCTGATCAATGTCGGCCGCGGACAGTTCGACACGGCCCTCGTATTTGTTGCCATTTTCACACTTATTTTTATGGCGTTAAGTCTTTACGGTCTGGCCATGCTGGCCGAAAAACGTTCCACGCGCTGGAAAACAGCGCACCATTAAACCAACTCCCCGGGAGGGAATCATGAAAAAATCACTTCTTTTACTCACCATTGTTCTTTTGATCCTGGCTTCAGGTTGTGTAACAAAAAACACCCCGACAGCCGCTGAGACACCCACCGTCGGTGCACTTACCAAGATCAGTCTGCCTGTAGGCTACATCCCCAATGTGCAGTTTGCTCCACTTTATGTCGCCATTGAAAAGGGATACTACAAAGAAGCAGGATTGGATGTTCAAATTGACTACAGCATGGAAAACGATAACGCCGTGCTGCTGGCCAATGACACCCTCCAGTTCGCCATTCTTTCTGGCGAGCAGGTTCTGTTGGGTCGTGATAAACAAATGCCCCTGGTATACGTGGCTGCCTGGTATCAGCAGTATCCGGTGGGCATCGTTTCTAAGAAATCTGCCAACATCACTTCCATCGCGGATCTCAAGGGTAAAAAGATCGGCCTGCCTGGGCTGTACGGCGCCAACTATATCGGTGCCATTGCCATGCTCGATTCTGTAGGACTGTCTGAATCGGATGTCACCCTTGATTCCATTGGCTACAACCAGGTGGAGGTATTGATGGCGGACCGCGAGGATGCAGTGGTCGTCTATGTGGCCAATGAACCGGTACAGCTTGAAGCTCAGGGTGAATCGGTCAACTTACTTAAAGTATCTGACGCCATGGATCTGGTGGCCAATGGTTTGGTAACCAACGAAAAGACATTAAATGAAAAACCGGAAATGGTGAAGGGTATGATCTCTGCCACCCTCAAGGGGATCCAGTACACCATTGATAATCCTAATGAAGCTTTCGAAATCTCCAAGAAGTATGTGGAGAATTTAGCCTCCGCCGACCAGGCTGTGCAAAAACAGGTGCTGTTGAGCTCCATTGAACAGTGGAAAGCAACTCAACTGGGCTACTCCAAACCTGAAGCCTGGACGAATATGCAGCGTATTTTAACCAAGATGAAGCTGCTCACCAATGCCATTGACGTCACCACCTGCTTCACCAACGAGCTGCTGCCGTGACGGAATTTCTTGAAGTAGCCCACCTGGGCATGACCTTTAACGGAGCCGAGGGTGAACTGCAGGCGTTGCAAGATGTCTCTTTCACCCTGGCAGAACAAGAATTCCTGTGTGTTTTGGGTCCTTCGGGCAGCGGCAAGAGCACCCTGCTGCGATTGCTTGCCGGCTTGATCAAACCCACGGCCGGCTCCATCCAGTTTGGCTGCCTTCAGGGCGAACATCCACGCATCAGCCTGGTGTTTCAGCAGGCCAACCTTATGCCCTGGCGCACGGTCATGCAGAACATTCTGCTGCCACTAGAGCTTCAGGGGATTGAACGCGAAGAGGCGCTTGAACGAGCCAACGCCATGATCCATCTTGTCGGTTTGGAAGAGTTCGCCCAGGCTTGGCCTTCTGAACTGTCTGGCGGCATGGCCCAACGCGTGGCGGTTGCGCGCGCTTTTGTGGCTGAACCCGATCTGCTTTTACTGGACGAACCCTTCGGTTCGCTGGATGCCCTGACCCGCGAGCGCATGGGTGGCGAATTGCTCAAGATGTGGCAGAGCCAGCAGACCGCTGTGATCATGGTCACCCACTCCATCTCGGAGGCCTTGCTGCTTTCGGATCGAGTGATGGTTTTCTCACCCCGTCCGGCGCACATTGTGACTGAATTAAGAGTCGACCTGCCCCGTCCTCGGCAGGAAGAAACGCGCTACGAGCCCGAGTTTCTGCAGCTGGAAAAACAGCTTCGTCGGGCGATCAAATAAACGATTGGGGTTATTTGGTTCTTGGGAGAGTCAAGAGCAGATTTTCAAGCAGCAATTTCAGGTTGGCGTTGGATTCCAAAATTTCCAAAGAATGATCCACCGAATTTAAGATTTCGACTATCTGTTCACCGGTGAGTTTCTTTGCCAGGTCGCGGATGTCATCCGCGTGGTCCTGATTGGTCAGGTAGGCATCCTGCCCGTTGGAGGCCAGCAGCAAGTCCCGCCCGATGGAGAGCCAGGCTTGAAGCGTCAGTCGCAGCTGGTCGCGATTCTTTGAAAGTGGTTCAGAAGCGGCGAAGCGTTCGCGGATGTTAAGGGGCATAAGGCGCAGCATTTCATCCACCCAGGCGGCTCGTTTTTCCACCAGGTCGGGATCGGCGGCCATACGCAATGCCAATCCGGTGCGTCCGTTCGAGAGGTGTGCCAATAGTGCTGATTTTTCGAGGTCATAGTTCCAGCGCGAGTGCAGGCTTTCTTGCAGTTTATCAATCGCCACCGGCCTCAGGCGCAAAATTTCACATCTTGAAGCAATGGTTGGCAGCAGGTTATCTGGGGAGTCCGCGGTCAATAAAAGGATGACCTGTTTGGGGGCTTCTTCCAGCGTTTTGAGGAGCGCATTCTGCGCGTTGGCGTTGGCGCGTTGGAAATTAAGCAGTAAGGCTATGCGAAATTTAGCTTCGTAAGGGGAAAGCATCACACTGCGTTGCAAAGCGCGGATCTGGTCCACTTTAAGCATGCCGCCTTCTGAATCCGCTTCAACGATGCTCAGGTCGGGATGCTGCATTTTTTCGGTCAACTTGCAGAGGCGGCATTCCCCACAGGGTACGCCGGGGGCTGTCGGCGACTGGCAATTGATCGCCTGAGCAAACGCCAGCGCCAGACTGCGCCGTCCGATGCCGGGGGCTCCGCTGAATAGGTAGGCGTGTCTGACATCGCCGTGGGTGATGTGCTGCTTGAGCAGCGCGGCTGCCCATTCGTGTCCTAAAAGATCCCAACTCATGTGGGGATTGTAGCCTGAAACTTGAGAGATGACAACAATATTAAGTTATTCCACGATCAGGGGGTCAAATTCAGGCAGTGGCACCCAGGCCAGCACGCTGGTGCCGTTGCCCGGCTCGGAACTGATATCCACGGCGCCGCCCACGTTGCCGGCGCGGGTCTCCATGTTTGAGAGGCCGTGTCCGATGGTCAGTTTCACCTTGTTCAGATCAAATCCCCGGCCGTCATCCTGAACTTCCAACAGGGCCCGGTCTTGCGTCTTCCACACCACGATTTCAACGTGGTGCGCCTTGGCATGTTTGGCGATGTTGGCCAGAGACTCCTGGCAGATGTGAAAGAGTGCCACGGCTTGCGTCTCAGGCAAAACAGAAAGATCCTCTTCAGCACCCTGAACATTGACATCTATCAGAGTGTTGGCACGAAATTCCTGCACCAGACGCTGGATGCCCTGCATCAGGTTTTCGTTGTTCAACTGCCTTGGCCGCAGGTCCAGAATGTACGCGCGGATGTCGCGGATGGTATGGTTGAGGTCTTTAATGGCCTGGTCAATACGGCTGGTGGATTGAACCGGGTCTTCGGTCATCAACAAGCGGGCATGTTCGAGGGTCAGCCCCACCGCATAAATGGATTGTATGATGCCGTCATGCAGGTCCATGCCAAAGCGGTCGCGTTCTTCGAGCACCGCCAAGCGTTTGCCTGATTCGTTGAGTTGCACATTTTCAATGGCGGTCGCCATCCAGGCACTGATGGCTTGCACAAACTGTACTTCCAAATCGTCCAGTGGTTGGGGATGGCAAGCGCCCACGCACAACACACCCACCACGCCGCGCCGTCCCGTCATGGGCAGCACTGCCAGTTGGTGGATGCCCTGCAATTTGGTTTCAGGGTTGAGGTCGGTGTATTCATACTCAGAAAGATTGAGCACCACCGGGATGCCGTTCTGGGCGGTTCGACCGACCGTGCTTTCACCTATGGCATAGGTCGGCCGCTTCCACAGGTTTTTAACGGCTTCGCCGCGGTGATGCGACAGCTGCAAATTCTTACTGTCTTCGATCCGCAAAAAGATCTCGCCCACTTCGAGACGCAGGTAATCCATCAGTTGGGTCAGCCCGCTATCGAGGATCTGGTCAATATCCGTGCTGGTGGCCAGTGTGGAAGCCAGCTGATCAAGCAGTGCCAGGTTCTCGTTGCGCCGGGTGAGCGCACGGTCGCGGGTGATCATTTCTTTATACATGCGTGCATTTGAAATGGAAATGGCTGCGTATGCCGCCAACATTTCGATGATCTGTTGGTCCTCGGCAGTGAACTCACCACCGCTGCGTTTGTCGGTGAGATAAAGCTGTCCCAACTGCTGCTGTCCCTGGTAGATGGGAACCCCGAGAAACGAGGTCATCTTGGGATGGAAGGCGGGAAATCCGCTGCTCCGCGGGCCTGATTTGATCTCGGCAACGCGGATCGAATCCTTGGTGTGCATCAATTCACCGATCAGACCTTTGCCCACCGGGGGGTGAGAGATTTGATCCATTTCTTCACGGGTCATGCCCATCGGGATGAATTTTTCCAGCCGTCCTTCAGCATCCAGAATACCCACAGCCGCGTAGCTGGCGTTGACTTGTTCCATGGCGATGCTGGCAATTTTTTCGATCAGGGTATCAATGGACATTTCACGAACCAACTCAAGGCTGGCTTCATGCAAGGCCAATAGTCTGTTTTCAAGTTGTTCTTTTGTCAGGGGAGTTGTGGGCATACCGGTAACCTCACATCTATTCTACCTGACTTGCAACCCGCAAGTCAATCAAGTGTAATGGATGGTTAGGCACTTATTATGACCTTGTACAACACACTTCTAAGGGATGAATTTCGGGATTGAACCTTGTATAATCACTTTTGAGGTGAACAATATGCAGAACTCCATGTTTCGCAGGACAGAAGAAGAGAAATTAAAGAAAGAAGGGCGTGTGCCGCCCGGGCAGGCCTTGACCCAAAAATTCCCGGTTCTGCATTACGGACCCGTCCCGCAGTTCGACCCGCAAACCTGGAAATTCGAGGTGTGGGGAGAAGTGGAAAAACCTTTGTCATTAACCTGGACTGAGTTTAATGAACTTCCAAAAACCAGTTTAACCATGGATATCCACTGCGTCACGCGCTGGAGTAAATTTGACACACAATGGCAGGGTGTCTCGGTCAAAACCCTCGTGGAGCAGGGGCTGATTAAGATCAAACCCTCAGCCAAATTTGTCTTGCAGCATGCAGAATTTGGATTTTCGGCCAACCTGCCGCTTGAAATTGTGATGGCTGAAAATTTCTTGATGGCCACCCATTATGATGGCGCACCGATCACCCCTGACCACGGCTATCCGCTGCGCGGGGTGGTTGGAGCAATTCTTGAGAAAAAAGATCTGACGGTGCCCTATTTTTGGAAAGGTGCCAAATGGTTGCGCGGGCTTGAATTCCTGGCCCAGGACGCCCCTGGTTTCTGGGAGCAAGCCGGGTACCATAACCGCGGCGACGTTTGGAAAGAAGAACGGTACGGATAATTATTAAAAAGTTGGGGCGGTTCATGAACCGCCCCAACGAATTTCATTCCTAAAAATGATTATTTTCTGCGCAGAATTCGGACGTATAATCCCAGACCCACACCAACCAAAATGATGAACCCGCCTACGATCGCCAGAAATACTGAATTGTTACCTTCTTCAGTCACCAGCGGCAGGGTTGAACTGGCCTGTGCGCTGAAATTCACAGTGGCTGTATCGCCGGCCTTCAGATTGATGGAGTAATTCTGGTTGGATGTTGGGTTGTACCCATCCGGTATGGCAACACTGATGGTGTAAGCGCCTTCAGGCACTTCTTCAAAGCAAACTGCTTTGCCTGTGTTGAGTGTGGTTCCGGTTTTAGAAAAACTGCCGTCAGGGTTGGTAATGCTGATCTCTCCACCGGCCAAACCCGTATTTGTGATCTCGTTTGATTCAGCCATGGCATTACCGTTGACATCATCATAGAGGTAAACGCAGATGGTGCCGTAGCCTTTGACGGGTTGAGGGGTTGGCAGGTTGCTGGTGGGTGTCGGGGAGGGGCCGACGGTCACTGCCGGGGTGGGGACTATGCCGAGCAGAAGCTGCTGGCCGATCTGCAAAAACCGGCACTGGTCGAGATCCAGGTTGTTGAGGGTGCGCAGGGTGTCAATGTTGACGCCAGTCAAATACGAAATGCTCTCGCAAGTCTCATTTTCCCTGACCGTATAGTAAATGTTGCCGCTTTCCATGGCGGTCGGGGTGTAGTAGAAAATTTGCGCATCCACCGGTCTGGCAAGCAACGGAGTAGCCAGCAAGAAGATGAATCCACTGACCAGCATAATGGACAGAATGATTTTTTGTGTACGTGTCATAATTTCACCTTTGGTCATTATAACATTATCCAAATCGCCAATAAAACACCCTTTAATTGGTTTGACAAACGCGTTTTGATAATTCGTGTACAATTAATAGGTAATCATCGCCTTGTTCCAGAAACAGGAGGTTTTATGTATCAGAAATTGCTCATCATCGGACGTCTCGGAAAAGATCCCGAAATGCGTTTTACCCCCAATGGCCAGGCCGTAACCAGTTTTTCTGTCGCCACCGATCGTTCTTATAGTGACCAGGCCGGCAAACTTGTCAAAGAAACCGTTTGGTTCCGCGTTTCAGCTTGGGGAAAATTGGCTGAAACCTGCAACAATTTCTTGCAAAAGGGCAAAATGGTCATGGTGGAAGGCCGCTTGACCGTGGACGCCAAGACCGGTGGTCCGCGCATTTGGACCGGCCAGGATGGCACCCCCCGCGCTTCACTCGAAATGGTTGCCAACACTGTGAAATTCCTCTCCGCCAAAACGGATGGCAGCGGCCCCGGTGGTGAAGAAGACTTTGACTCCGGCCCGTCAGAGGATATTCCCTTCTAGGGTTTTTCTCTCATGACCAATCAACCTCAACAGAATCCGCCAAGCATGCCCCCCATTGACTTGCCGGACAATTTAGAGCCCGTCTACAGCAATGTGACGCGCATCAGTCATACCCCCTCTGAAATGGTGCTGGATTTCAGTCGTTTGCTGCCCGCGGACAGCCGTTTTAAGGTTCTTTCACGCATCATCATGTCGCCGGTGGGGGCAAAATTGCTGCACCGGGCGCTCGGAGAGAACCTTGCCCGCTATGAAGCTAATTTTGGAGAGATCCGCATGCCAGGGGATTCGCGCCTTGCAGACGATCTCTTTAAAAGTATTCACCCACCCAAACCACCGGAGACTTAATAATAGACATGCAGGAATTTACCGATCTTATTGATAAGGCCAAAGCTGTTTTTGACCAGCGCACTGCTGTGCGTGATCAAGCACTGATCCAGGCACGCGCCCTCACCCGTTTGGCAGCTCATACCATCCGCGCCATTCACCGTGACGAAGCGGCCACCGCCCAGGAAATGCTGCTTGAAGCGCGTGTATTGGTTTTGAATCTTCAACGCGACCTGGCGTCTTACCCCGATATCTATTACGCAGGTTACACCCAGGATGCCATCAAGGAATACGCCGAAGCCAACCTTACCGTGGCCTTGATCCTTAATCAACCCATGCCCACTCCTGACGATCTTGGCATTGAATACGCCGCTTATTTAAACGGACTGGCCGAGACGATTGGCGAATGCCGCCGAAAATGCCTGGATATCTTGCGCATGGGCTATTCAGAAGACGCCGAACGTCTGCTCACCACCATGGACGAGATCTACAATGTACTTGTGACCATGGATTACCCTGATGCCATTACCAACGGATTGCGCCGCCAGACGGATCTCGTACGCGGCATCATTGAACGCACCCGCGCCGACCTCACCCTCAGCCTCCGTGAGCAGCATCTGCAGGAAGCCCTGCAGAAATTTGCCGAAAAATTCCCAGGTATGGAGTAATTGGTGAAAGAACCTCAAAAAAGCAAAGCAGCAAAAATCCCACTCACAGTCAAATTAACGCAGTGGATCATTTTGGGTGTCGGTCTAATTTGGATCGTATTCAGCCTTTACATGGCCATAGGTCCTGATCCTTCTTTTGCAAAATTGGGCGCCTATCGCTGGATCCTGGCTGCCGCGACCTTTGGGCCGGGACTGGTCTGTGTGGTGCTATGGTTTCTGCTGTGCAAACGCTGGAAACCCGCCTGGTATTTGACCGTGATCGCGCTGGGGCTCATGACGATAGCCATCCTATTTGATCAAGTCGGTTGGGTGGATGTGTTGGTCATGCTCGGTTCGGCCATCCCGTTCGTGCTGTTGATCATTGATCGCAAGTGGTATCTGAAAGCAAAAAACTGATCCAGGTATCCACTTAGACAAATGTGTGTTTAATGAGTGGCAGCTTTCGCAGGTTGCCGCTCTTTTTATGTCGTGAAAATCTTTACGTTGACTAGATTGTGTTTTTTTGGATTCTATATTAAAACTAAAATCAACATCCAATGATGAGGAGGAAGAAATCAATGAAAAAAGAATATGGTCTGATCGCTGCTCTTGGGATACTCTTTTTGCTTTTCATCCAGCTCGCCGGCACCCTGGTGGAATCCATCTACCTGATGGACCTGTTGCATTCAGGCTTGGATGCCAAGATTTTGGGCGTGCTTTTCTTCTTCACTCCGCTTCTGCTGCTGCCTTTCTACAAGAAGTTCCCACGCGGATTGCTCTGGTTGAGTTTTGCCCTGCTTGCCATCACCCGCGGAATTCTGCCCTATTTTAAAGTTTCACCTCGCATGTTCATATCAGGCATCGGCACTTTTACCGTGGTCAGCCTTTTCTTCCTTTTGGTGCAGGCTTTATCCGATGTTGGGGACCGCAAACGCGCCGGGTTTTGGTCGGGCGCCGGTCTTGCCCTTGCCGTCGCTCTTTCGGCACTGCTTCGCACCGCCTATCACGGTGTTGAATACTCTCTGACTCCCGCCGGCAGTTGGGTGGGCTGGTTATTAGGCGTATTGCTTGGGCTGAGCTTGGTCTTTGTTAAACCTGGTGCTCCGAAGCAAGTAACTGAAAAGAAAACCGGCGGGGTGACCTCCGCCGTCCTCGGATTCATCCTTGTGCTCGTGCTTGCCTGGTTCTCCTTTTCAGCGCCTTCTGTCATCGCCCGCTGGACGCAGGGGAATTACACCTTGATCGTGGCGGCAATCAGTCTGTTTTCAACCGGTTGGGCGCTGTTGACGCTGCTCGCCCCCACCTGGCCTGGCAAGGTTAGTGCGCGTCTGCTTTTGGTTTGGAATCTGGTATTCACCTTGTGTCTCACCGCTACCTTGCTGACCCAACAGGTGGGCTCCCCGGTAACCCCGGATGCCGCACCTGTTGTCGTGACGACTCCCACCTGGGCGCAGCTCGTGCCCCTGTTTTTAACCCTCCTGCTCTTCCCTGTCATCTTTTTGGATATGAAGGTTTTCGTTGATCAGATCAGCGACAAAGCCCCTGCGCCGCGTAACCTGGCACCAGGATTGGCTTTGGGAGCTTTGCTCTTGATCGTTTTGGTTTTCGCCAATATTTTCACCAACGTGTGGGGCTATGTCAAACCGATCAGCCTTTTCTTCCGCGGCAAGTATTGGCTATCATATTTCTTGATCGCTGGTTTGATCACTTTTCTGGCTTGGGCCTCCGGACGCAAGAAAGTGCCCGCTTTGCCAGACTTCGTTTTCAAATTCAAAGGTGTTCCTGTTGTGGTGTTGGGCGTTCTTTTTGTTGCTACATTTGTTTTCGCGCTGCCAGTAAAACATGTTGAAGTAATCCCTACAGAAGACCCCCGCACTTCCATTAAGGTAATGACCTACAACATCCAGCAGGCCAACGACGAGAATGGAGAGAAATCCTTTGACCGGCAGCTGGCGCTGATCCAGGATGTGTCGCCTGACGTGCTTTCCATGCAGGAAACCGATTCGGTCCGAATCTCAATGAACAACAATGATTATGTGCGCTTTTATGCCGACAACCTCGGATACTACTCCTATTTCGGTCCCACACCGGTGATGGGGACATACGGCACTTCCATCCTCTCAAAATATCCGCTCGAAAACGTACGCACCGCATACATATACAGCGATAAAGACGAAAATGCTAACGCTGAAGCGGAGGTTACAGTGGGAGGAAAAACACTCACCATTTACGATGTCCATCCTGATGGCTCTCCCACGGTGGACATGACCTTTGCCAAGACTTTGATCGAAAGGTCAAAAATCAAGCCCTACGTGATCGCCCTGGGAGATTACAATCTGCGAGATTATGAAGAGGCTTACAAACTGATCAACAGCGTCTATACCAATGTCTGGACGAGCATCTATCCGACCAAGATCAGCACTGATGGCACAGATATGTCGGGCGAGAATCGTATTGACCACATCTTCATCTCCTCTGACTTGCAGGCGAGAAATCCAGTTTATGTCCTTATTCCGGATTCTGCGACTGATCACGCCGTCCATTATTCAGAGCTATATTGGACCAAATAAGGTGAACATCATTTCTCCAAAATTAAGCCTAAGAGCGGTGTACGAATCCGACCTGCCGCTCTTTTATGAACACCAAAATGATGAGGGCGCTGAAGCCATGGTGGGCTTGCCCTCGCGTGCCCGCGATGATTTTTTCGACCACTGGCAGAAGGTCATGGCCAACCCGACCATCATTCTGCGCACCATACTGGTCGAAAACGAGATCGCCGGTTATTTGTGTTCCTTTGTAAAAGAAGCCGACGAGCGTGAAGTGGGCTATCAGTTGGGTCGGGCTTTCTGGGGCAAGGGCATTGCCACTCAAGCCTTGCAATTATTTCTACCGTTAATTCCATACCGCCCACTTTACGGTGTCACTACCACCCATAACATCGGATCGCAAAAAGTGCTCACCCGCTGCGGGTTCATTCTCGTGGGCGAATATGAAGGATTGTATAAATACAAACTCATATAAAAGATTAATGTTTTTTGTACAACACCCCATCGCATTTCCCGTAAATAGAATAAAGAGTTCAAAAAGGAGAATACGATGGAAGAAAATGAGACAGTTGAAGTAAAGCAAGGCGTGAAACATATTCATCATCATCATGGTGGAAGCGCCGCCGGCGGGTTGTGGTTTGCAGGTTGGCTGTTCTTCTTGGCCTACACCCAACCGCTGTTTTGGAAAGCCGTTTTGGGCTTGATCATCTGGCCTTACTATCTGGGTGTCGCACTCAGATAGACATAATAGAGGCTGAATGCGGACGAGGATATTATCCTCGTCCGTTTTTTGATTCACAAGAGGGGTGATGCACGCTCTTTGATTGTTCGTTATAATAAAGGGGATATGTCAAACAAAAAGCGTTCCATTAAGAGCATTGTCATTACCGTTCACCCCAAGATGTCGGGTGTCAACGAACAGGCACAGCAGGTGAGTGATTTTTTGCAGAACCTGGGTGTCAAAGTGGAAATATGCAACACGGATAATTGCGATTTACCCGGGAAGCTGGCGAATGGCGAGGTGGATCTTCTGATCGCGCTTGGCGGCGACGGCACCATGCTGCGTGCCGGACATCTCACAGCGCCTCACGGCATTCCGCTTTTGGGGATCAACATGGGGCGTTTCGGATTTCTTATGCAGCTTGGCCGCGATGAATGGCAGGATTGTCTGCCCAGACTTGTCAACGGTGATTTTAAGATCGAAAACCGTATGATGCTTAAGGCCGAGCACTGGCGGGGCGACAAGTTTTTAGCTGCATTTCAAGTGATGAATGAAGTCGTGGTCTGTCGTGGACAGGTCGTGCGTCCCATTCGCATCAGAGCCGAGGTGGACGGCTACACACTGGCTTCTTACGTGGCAGATGGATTGATCGCTTCCACCCCCACCGGCTCCACGGCTTACGCCATGGCGGTGGGCGGACCGATCATGCCGCCTGAACTGCGCAACATCCTCATCGTGCCGGTCGCACCTCATCTTACCATGGATCGCGCCGTCATATTACCAGCGGGCGCCTGTGTCAATTTCTATCCTTCCAGCGATCACCAGGCTGTCATGAGTATTGACGGCCACGCCCCGGTCATGTTGAAGAATGAGGACCGGGTTTCGATTAAAGCAAGTGAGGATCAGGTCAAATTTGTTGTATTTCAGGACCCGGGTTATTTTTATCGCAATCTGAGTCACTATATGGAACAAAATCCATCCATTGGCGGATTAAAATGAGCGACAATTTTCAACAGCCCATGTTTTGTTACAACCATCCCAAAACCGAAACGCTGCTGCGCTGCAACCAGTGCGACCGCCCCATCTGCACTTCCTGCGGCGTACGCACCCCCACCGGTTACCGCTGCAAAGAGTGTGTACGCGGCCAGCAAAAGATCTTTGACACCGCCCAATGGTGGGATTTCCCCGTGGCCATCTTAACTGCAGGGATTCTTGCTTTCGTTAGCACATATATTGCTCGGATCATTGGATTTTTCATGTTCTTTTTGGCGCCGGTGGCAGGCATTATTATTGCTGAGGCTGTGCGTCGTATTTTGAAAAAAAGACGATCCAAGAACTTACCCATCATCACGGCCGCGTCTGCATTTTTGGGAGCCATGCTGCCAACCCTGGGCAATATTGTCATCATGCTTCTTTTTGCAGGTAGTGCCCAAGCCGCAAATCTTTTAACCGGATTGGTATCATTGATCTGGCCTATAATTTTTGCTTTACTGGTTTCATCTTCAATCTATTTCCGCCTTAAGGGCATCAGGGTTTAAGGATCGGGCACATGCTTGACGAATTGCGCATTGAAAATTTTGCCATCATTAATAAACTCGAAATTCGTTTTAAGAGCGGCCTGGTCATCGTGACCGGTGAAACCGGTGCGGGCAAATCCATCATTCTTGACGCCATCATGGTGTTGGTCGGCGGACGCGTGGACGCCAATATGGTGCGCAGCGGAGCAGACCGCGCTACACTTGAAGCGGTCTTCAGTATTCCAGTTGAAACCCGCAGTGAAATAGTGGAAATTCTTAAACGAGAAGAGCTGGATGAAGGAGAACCCTTTGTCACCCTGGGGCGTGAGATCCGCGGAGAGGGGCGTTCCATTGCCCGGGTGAATGGACGCAGCGTCAATGTCAGCCTGCTCAAGGAATTAGGCCACTACCTGGTGGACATTCACGGCCAATCGGAACATCTTTCTCTGCTGGACGAGCGTTCACACCTTGGATTGTTGGACCGTTACGCCGCCACCCAGGTTGAATTAGCTGATTATCAAACCTCCTACAAAAAACTTACCGGCATTCGCAGGGAATTAAAAACACTACGTGACCTCGAGAACGAATCCGCGCGCCGCATGGAACTGCTTTCTTTTCAGGTGCAGGAAATTGAGGCTGCTCACCTGAAAGAAGGCGAAGAGGAAGAACTCGATCAGGAGCGCAGTCGCCTTGCCAATGCTGAGAGCCTCTCTTCATCTGCTCAACAGGCGCTGGCGCTGCTTGATGAAGGCTCTCCGGATACTTCTTCCGCGGTGGATTTGATCGGTCAAGCTTCGCAGCTGCTGGCTTCCCTGGCCCGCATTGACGCCAGCCAGCAGGAATTGGCCGCCCAGGTTGAGGCGGTTAGCGCGCAGTTGACTGAAGTCAACCGCGATTTACGCGGCTATCTTGATGAAATCGAATTCAATCCCCGCCGCCTTGAGCAGGTCGAAAACCGGCTTGAATTGATCCATCAATTGAAACGCAAATACGGCGGCAGTGTTGCAGCTGCCATCGAGTACGGCAAGGCCACCCGCGCGCAGCTTGATACCATTGCCAATGCAGGTGAGCGTATCGCTGAATTGGAAGCGGCCGAATCTGCTGCTTTGGGTGAAGCTAAAAATTCCGGGCAAAAGCTCTCAGAAAAACGCAAAGCCGCTGCGCTCTTGCTGGGCTCAGCCGTGGAACATGAACTGGCTGACCTGAGCATGCCTGGCGCCCGTTTTTCAGTTTCTTTCAACCAGGGCACTCTAAGTGCAGAGGCAAATGACCACTTTACAGAAAATGGCTTGGATCAGGTTGAATTTTTGATCGCGCCCAATCCGGGTGAAGGGTTGAAACCATTGGTAAAGATCGCATCAGGTGGCGAAACTTCTCGCTTGATGCTGGCTTTAAAGAACGTGTTAGCCGGAGTGGATTTTGTTCCAACCCTCGTATTTGATGAAATTGATCAGGGCATCGGCGGTCGGGTGGGTTTCATCGTAGGTGAAAAGCTCTGGCACCTCGGTGTAAAGCACCAGGTTATGTGTGTAACCCATCTTTCGCAATTGGCAGCTTTTGGCGGGCAACATTTCAGGGTGCGCAAACAGATCGTGGAGGACCGCACTCTCACCGAAGTTGAAGAATTGGATGATACCGCCCGGATCGTTGAATTGGCTCAAATGACGGGCAGTATGAGTGAATCCAATTTGACTGCCGCACAAGAAATGCTTTCCAAGGCTCACGAGAGACAGAAACAACTGGAAGGTTAAATTCCATGACCCCCACGGGGCAGACGGAAACATCCCCACTGCAGATTCTCCTCCTCGGACCGCCTTTGGTGACCCGGGATGGTCAAATTGTGCACATCAACCGCCGGGAATTGAGGGCGGGATTGTATTACCTTGCAGGGCACGCCGAGCCGGTCAGCCGGGCGGAAATTTGCTATACATTTTGGCCAGATGCTCCTGAAGACCTTGCAAGAAAAAAATTACGTGAGGGGTTGAGCAGACTCCGTACCGCCTTGAAAGATCCTGATATTATCATCAGCAATAATGATTTTGTTTCTTTAGATTTCAGACGCGTTTACGTGGATGTTGTTGAGTATTCCAAAATTGTTACACCGTTGTTAAAAAGTTCAGAATTAAATGGTAATGGTATATTACCGGAATGGATTTTTTATCAATTACGCAAAGCCGTCGAAATTTGCCGGGGCCACCAATTTCTGCAAGAAGCTTCTTTGCACAATTCCACCGGTTATGATGCCTGGGTTTCAATTAGCGACCAATCTTTTGCATTTTCTTATGAAAAAATACTTGAACGACTTGCTGAACATAGTATTGCCAAAGGCAATATTGATGAGGCCATGCTTTGGTTGGGAAAAGTATTGTCTTTTGATCATTTTAACGCGGATGCAAGTTTTCTAATGCTTAATTGTATGTGTGAACGCCGCAGATTTAAAGAAGCAGCCGATTATTTATCCCTACTTAATCATTTATATTATTCTCAACAAAAAAGTGAATTGCCTGATATCTTAAAAGAGATGCAAAAAAAGGTTGTGCGCGAAACCTTCGAAACAAAGCCCGAAGTTCATGATGCCTGGCCCATGGAAGAAACCAACCTCATCCCATTTGTGGGCCGTAGTGAATTGCTTTCAAAATTGTTTCATGCTTATCATCGAAAGGGCTTGGTTCATGTAACTGGCGAGTCTGGTTCAGGGAAAACCCGATTGGTGAGGGAGTTTTATGCCAGGCTCGAATTTACCCCAAGGTTATTATTCTGTGTCGGAAAGCCTATGGTTAGCAGCACTCCATACGCTCCGATTGTAGAAGGATTAAACCGGTTATTAACTGAAAAGGAATGGTTGTCCCTTCCAGATGAATTAAAAACGAATTTGCATAGTTTGTATCCCGCCATCAAATTTAGTGATAAACGGCTTTCACCCATCATTATTGAAAAATTATCAGATAACCCCGCATTGCGTATTCAAAATGCATTGTATTCACTATTTAAAATCATGGCAGAAAAAAAGCCCCTTATGATGGTGTTGGATATTGCGCAATGGTGCGATGATGCCACATTGCACTTTCTTACTTACTTGAACGAGCGTCAGTTCTTTAAAAATTATGGGTTGTTGATCCTCATTTCGAGGATCGAAGAACCAAATCCATCGCTTGAAGCATATCTTGATCAAAGTGTGCTTTCGTCCAACCTTGAGCGGATGAGGTTGGAACCCTTTTCCCTTGAAGAAACCTCTCAAGTGATCTCGATGGAATTGGGAAAATCGGTCTCTGAAGAGTTGTTAAAAAAGGTCCAATCCCAAACTGGCGGGAACCCCTACCTGCTGATCGAAACACTCAAAGCATTGGATCTATATAATATAGATTATTCGACGTATTCGGCATTGGATCACTTTCCTGTCCCGGCTTCTATCAGGGCAATTGTTAACGAAAAGATCAGGGCTTTGTCTGAGTCTGCGCGATTGGTATTGTCATCAGCCGCTGTTTTAGGCCAGAGGTTTCAAATTCAAGTCCTTGAAAAAATGGTAAAGGCGAACTTCGAAGAGCTCTTATCTGCCCTGGAAGAATTGGAGCAGGCTCAAATTATCATCAGTGTTTACAACCCACAGCAAACATCTTATTATGAATTTCCCCGCGACCAGTTCCGCGAAGTGATCATTGAGGAGTTGTCACCTGCGCGCAAAAGAGGGCTTCACCTTGCGTCCGTACGCTCCATCCTCGAAGTTAAAGGAAAGGCTGAAGACCTTGCGTCTACTTATGCATGGCACTATGAGCAGGCTGGCGAGCATGCCAGGGCTTTCTCTGAATGGTGTATTGCTGCAGAATATTCGCGCAATTGTTTTTCAAAAGAGGATGCTTATGCGGCGTATCAGCGAGCTTTGAATTTGCTTCCTGAGTTGCCAGCAGAAGAGGGTTCTGTCTTGCTTCGGCAGTTGTTGTTGGAATGGGGCAATTATGCATACGATCTTCAGGACCAGGTAACCTGCGAAAAATTGTATAAAACAGGTCTTGAATACGGCGAAGCCAGGCGGGAACCACTGTTGATCGGGATTTCGATCAGTGGTTTGGGCCGGGTGGCTGAAATGAACAATGACCTGGATGAGGGCATTGAACTGCATCAGCGGGCTCTTTTCTTCCTTTCCAAAACGGATGACAGTGCCGAGAAGGTGGAAACCTATGCCAGGTTGGGACTGTTGTATGAGTTAAAAAACGAGTTCAAGAAAGCCAGAGAAACATACAAAACTGGAATGCAGATCGAGATCAATTACTCAGATATGCGCCTTTTGGATGCCTCTGTGAACCTCAAATCGCACTTCTCAATTTTGGCCAGTATGATGGGTTTTCCGGCTCAGGCTGAGGAAATTGCGGATCAAGCGATCAATGAAAGTAGGTTGATCAATCGGCTCTCAGGCCGGGTTCATGCTTTTACCGCGCTGGCCATCGCTCAATATTACACAGGCAAGTATCAGAAATCTATGCAATGTGCTTTTACCGTATATAAACAAGCCGAGCAATTGGGCCTGGTGTGGTGGGCTTCGTTATTGGATATCGTCATTGCCAGGGATTATCTGGTGATGGGGCAATTGGATGAGAGTTGGCATTACCTTCATCACTCAATTGAAAAACGAGATCCCGAATTGGTGCAAAAAAACAAACTGCATCACCATGTTATCAAAGGGGATATTTTCCGTTTGTTGGGTGATATGACTTCCGCTTTGGAACAATACCGCCAGGGGGCTCAGCCTCCGCTGTCAGAACTTCAATCTCTTGAAAGTTATTTTGCAATGGGTCTCACCCTATGCCAGGGTATTGAGTATGAAGCAGGGTTGAAGATCCTCAAAGAAGGGATCGAAAAATCTGCAAACCTGGGCCTTGAGTCCATTTCCTTGACAGGAAGAGTCATGTGGATTGCCTTTGCGAATCCCAAACTTGATGAAAAGAGCTTTATTGAAGCTGCGGCTCCTTATGTTGATGAACTCAAACGGCGCGGTTTTGGTACGGGAGGGATAAGTTCGACCATTGTTGCAGGCGGCATCGCATTACGGCGGGGAGATCTGTTCAGGGCGAGAAAATATTTCCTCGAGGTTGCAGAGGCAGGCAATAAGATTGGCCATCGTTGGTATGAGTTATGGGCGGTGAGCGCCTTGGCAAGCATGGACTTGGAAGATAAAGTTGAAGTATTAGAACATCTGGAGCGAAAAAAGACCATTCTAAACGATTTGGCAGCTCATGCCGTTAAGTCTCCCCTGTCATCATTGATGAAGAAATTCTCAAAATTGATATAGCGAGCCGGGGCTTGTCAACATTTTGTCAACGGTTAGGTTGTATAAACGACAGTATAACATTGCAGCCTCAGGCGCAAGATTTAGGGAGCTTGCGCAAAGAAGGTTGAGAGAGATCAGGGCGTGGACTCTTTCGACCTTCTTTTTGTTTTAAAGTGCCTTATAAATGAACCCAGGGACTCTTGTTTTTCTAAGATCCCTGGGGTCTGTGGTTTATTTCGGCCGTAACAACGCTTGATTGATCAATTTACTTTAATTTTTGAAGAAATTTGGTTATTCAAGGTGCACCACAGTGACGCCTTCTCCGCCTTCTTTGTCTCCACCTTCTTCAAAACTCTTCACCTCGGCGTTCATTTTCAGCGCTTCACGGATCACCTGACGCAGGCGGCCGGTGCCCTTGCCGTGGATAATGCGCACGAAAGGCAGCCCGGCCAGGCTGGCATTGGATATATAGCGATCGAGCGCATCCAGGGCATCTTCAGCACGCTGGCCGCGCAGGTCTATTTCCATACCCGGTGAGGGTCTGAATGGGCTGGCTGCCGGAGTGGCGCTTGATTCTGCCGCGCGTCCCCTGGTCTTCTTGGGGGCTGCGATTTCTTCCTTTTCTTCCTCCGCGTTGGGAGCCGTGAGATCATTTACCTTGGCGCGCATCCTCAGGCTGCCGATCTGCACTTCCATATCGTTTTCGCTGATGGAGGTGATCACACCTTCCATGTTCAACGAGCGCAGTTTCACGCGCGCGCCCAACTTGGGAACAAACTCGGTGCGTGTTTGCTTGGGTGCGTTTCTGCGCACAACAGGTTTGGTGGCTTTTTCCTCGGCCACGGTGATCTTTTCTTCAAGCGTTTTTAATGCCTCGATCGGTTGGCGGGCGCGCTGCAGTTCACGGCGCACCTCCTCCATCTCCTGGCGCAGCCCTGCCAGTTCGTTCTCGGCTTCGCTGCGGGCTTTTTCAAGTTCCTTGCGACGCTCATCTTCTATCTCTTCCAGGCGGCGTGCCAGCTCTTCTTTTTGGTTGAGGATCAAGGACCGTTCCCGGTCCGCTGCTGAACGCGCCTTGCGCGCCACTTCACGTTGATAATGGATCTCTTTGAGCAAATCTTCAGACTTCAATTCGTTCGGGTCAATCATGGTCTTGGCGGATTCAAGAATTTCGTCCGGCAGGTTCAACCGTTTGGCGATTGAGAGTGCATTGGAGCGACCTGGGATGCCAAGGGTTAACCGGTAGGTCGGGCGCAGTGTCTTGAGGTTGAATTCCATGCTGGCGTTGGTCACGCCCGGTGTGGCGTGGGCCAACGCTTTTAACTCGGGGTAGTGGGTCGCGATCAAACAGGGGATTCTCCGCTCCACCAGGTAGAGCATGATGGCGCG
The DNA here is from genome assembly GCA_021825925.1 of Chloroflexota bacterium. GTDB lineage: Bacteria > Chloroflexota > Anaerolineae > Anaerolineales > Anaerolineaceae > UBA6107. Next base: position 143,799 of record JAKAFP010000003.1, on the reverse strand, counting down.
AGCCAGGGCAGAACCCTCCTGTGGGTCTGTACCTGCACCCAGTTCATCCAGCAGCACCAGAGTCTTGGTGCGCGCTTGGGTGATGATGCGCACTATGTTGGTGATATGCCCTGAAAACGTCGAAAGCGACTGCTCAATGGATTGCTCATCGCCGATATCGGCGAAAATATCGTCAAAGAAACTCAATTCAGAACCGGATTGCGCCGGGATGTGCAGCCCGCATTGCGCCATCAACACCATCAGTCCGACCGTTTTAAGGGTCACGGTTTTACCGCCGGTGTTGGGGCCGGTGATGATCACCGCAAAGGTGTACGGGTCCAGGTCCACGTCAATCGGCACGACCGTGGCCTGGTCGAGCAGCGGATGCCGTGCATGGAACAACTTGATGCAGGTGCCCGGATGATGCTCGTGGGCTGGCGGGCTGACCGGCTTGAGGATCGGTTCAGCAGCATGTAGTTCGTCACCGTATTTGGCGCACATCAGGGTGAAATCCAGCAGAGCCAGCGCATCCACGATGCCGCAGATGGCGGAGGCTTCTGCACCCACCTTGGCAGAAAGCTCGGTCAGAATTTTGCGTACTTCATCCCGTTCGAGCAGCTGCATCTCGTGCCATCGGTTGTTGAGTTCCACCACTGCGATCGGTTCGACAAAAAGCGTCGCTCCCGATGAGGATTGATCGTGTACAATGGATTTCAGTTTGCTGCGGTATTCTGCCCGCAGCGGGATCACGTAACGCCCGTTGCGCTGGGTGATGATGGCTTCCTGCAGCATGGGCGTGTTATGAGAATCCGAGATCATGTGCTCGAGCTTGCTCATCAGACGCGCGTGCGAGACCTTGATTTCAGAGCGGATCGCACCAAGCTTGGGTGAAGCAGAATCCAGCACCTCGCCGCGGTCAGAAATGCAGCGTGAGATGGCTTCGATCACTCCGGGAGGCGGAGGCATCAGCTTAATGATCTCTGCCAGATGCGGAAAATCTTTAGCTTGTTTATCAAAAGCACGGTGCAGGCTACGTGCGGAAATTAAAGTACCGGTCACTGACAGCAGATCCGCCTCGCTGAGTACCCCGCCCTTGCGGGCCATTTCTGCCAGCGGACGAATGTCGTGGGCTCCGCCCACACTCACCTCTGCTTTAAGGCTAAGCAGGCGGCGGGCTTCGGTGGTTTTAGCCTGGCGTTCGAGGGCTTCTGCCAGATTGGCTGCTGGTTTCAATGCACGCGCCAGTTCAGCGGAGGCGCTGAAGGCCGCGAACCCGGCCAGCTTCTCGATCACCTTGTGAAATTCAAGCGTTTTTAATGTTTTCTCGTCCATAGGTGTCAGTTTATCATAAACTCGGTTTTCTTAACCACGAAACACACTAAATACACAAAAACAAAATGAAAAAAGCGTAAACGGTTATTACACTGACTAGTTTTTCCAAAAAGGATGTTTATTTAGAGTTGGTTTTTTTGTTCTTTTGATTTTTACTTTTGTGTGGTTCGTGTGTTTCGTGGTTAATCGGTTTTGATTTTAAACTCCCTATTGACAAATCGAAATTTAGTTATATAGTTAATTACATAACTAACTAACCAGTATACTAGATAAATGGGAATTTACTTGAAAGGAGCAGCTCATGCAGTTGGACGTCGAAAACGAAAAACCCATTTTTATCCAACTGGCGGAATCGCTGGAAGACAACATTCTGAAAGGGATCTATCCTGAAGAAACTCAGATTCCCTCAACCACCGAGGTGGCAGTACTCTTGAAGATCAATCCAGCCACGGTCAATCGGGGGGTCAACCTGCTCGTGGATGAAGGCATCATTTATAAAAAACGCGGCGTCGGCATGTTCGTTTGTCAGGGGGCGCATGATAAGATCCTGGCCAAACATAGGCAGGCTTTTTACCACAACTATCTGCTTCCCATGTTGGATGAAGCAAAAAATCTGGGCTTATCACCAGAAGATGTCGTCGGAATGATAAATTCTTCAACCACTAATCCATCTATTGAGGGGAGGATTTCCAATGAGTCGCATTGAAATGAGGCACATCAGTAAACAATTTGGCAAGACGGTTGCGTTAAGTGACGTCACTGCATCAATCAGCGATGGCAAGATATGCGGCCTGCTCGGACGAAACGGGGCAGGTAAAACCACCCTCTTGAACATCATCACCAATCGCATTTTCGCCGACCAAGGGTCAGTCTATATTGATGAGAAACCGGCGATTGAAAATGACCTCATCCAGGCCACCATTTTCTATATGACCGAAAAAACCCTCTATTCAAAAGAAACCCAGGTAAAAGAGGTTTTCAAAATCACCCGGGGGTTCTATCCGGGTTTCAACATGGATTACGCCAACGCTCTCTCGGATCGTTTCAAACTTGAACCCAGGAAAAAAATCAGCGGTCTCTCCACCGGTTACCTAACCATTTTGAAGCTGGTTTTGACACTGGCATCCAATGCGCCCATCACCATTTATGATGAACCCGTCCTCGGCCTGGACGCCAACCACCGCGATCTTTTCTACAAGGAGCTGATTTCGCATTACAACGAGACGCCCAATACGGTCATCCTCTCGACTCACCTGATCGAAGAGGTCGCCCGTCTTCTCGAAGATGTGATCATCCTCCGCGAAGGAAAAATGCTCCTCAGCCAGCCTATCGAGAGCGTTTTGCAGCTTGCCTACACCATTTCAGGGGACCAGCCCTCCGTGGACCGTTACACTTCAGACAAGAAGGTGATCAGCCACGAGACTTTGGGGCGCTTCAAATCAGCCACCATTTACCAGAACCGCACCACCGCGGATGAGGAACTGATGTCTCAACTGGGTTTGGACCTGATGCCTGCCAAGCTGCAGGATGTCTTCATCAGCCTGACCAATTGAGCAGAAAGGGGTCGGTGATATGAAACGAACGCTTCAAACCATGGGGTACCTGATAAAAAGCATTGTCAACCCAACCCTTTTAGCCTTGGTGGTAATGATCATAATGCTGGCCATAATCGATTTCACTAATTTCAGCACCGGCCGTTTTTTGCTGACACGCCCGGCTAAACCATTGACCATACCCCTGGAATTCTTCTCAGGCGGGTTATCGTTGTTGATTGGTGCGGCGATTTTCCTGACCAATTTCAGAGTGTCTTTGGCTAACGGTATCTCGCGTAAAACCTTTTTGTTGGCGAATCTGCCTGTAGCGATGTTGATTTCCGCTTTTTTTGCAATTTCAACCCAGGTTGTGACCGAGGTACATGCATTATTCTGGCCAATCAATACATACAGTGTTGCAATGCTGATCGAGCATCCCCAATTAAATAATGCCTGGCCGCTGATTTTCCAGTTCACGTTGTATTTGTTTTTGATACTGGCTGGCCGCTTGATTACATTGGTTTACTATCGCTGCAATAAATGGGGCAAGGGGTTTCTTTCACTCGTACCATTGGTGGTGTTCTACTTCTTGTTGAACGCGATAAATGTGAAAAATGGCGAATTTTATCTGCTGATGAGCAATTTACTTCTTTTGTTTCTGCAGCCCCAGAACTCGATCATCTTCCTGGTCTTGGGATCACTGGTAATGTTTGCCTTGTCGTGGCTGCTGATCTGCCGTGCACCGCTCAAAGATTAATGTTTCATCCGCCTGACCAATTGAACAGAAAGGGTCATGATAATGAATAGAACAATTCAAACCATTCGTTACCTGATATACAGCCTTAAGTGGATGGTGCTAGTCGAGCTGTTGGTTTCGCTGGGGGTCGTCTTCCTGTCGGATTATGCATATATAAAAACCGGCGGAAGTGACCTTGGAAAATCCGCTGTGCCGGGGACAGTTCGTCTCGTGGCTGTGGTGTTTTCGATCCTGGTGGGTGTCATCTATTTTCGCCCGAATTTCAGGGTGGCCTTGGCCAACGGCGTTTCGCGCAAAACCTTTATGTGGGCTTACCTTCCTATCGCTGCTTTGGTGGGGATGGTTTTTACCATCATCAGTCAGGTGATTGTTGGTGTACACAATTTTATTTGGCCCAATCCGGACTCTTTTGGAGCATTGCTCAATTTCAAACTGGCGTGGTTGTGGTCTTTTGTGATTCAAATGGTGTTGTATTCCTTGTTGATCATTTCTGGCTGGTTTCTTTCATTTGTTTATTACCGCAGTAACACGTTAATGAAATGGATCGTCTCGTTGGTGATCAGTTTTGTGTTCTTTGTTCCAGCCATCATCCCCGAGTATTACGGCCAGACCCTTTCACCTGCTCTTCGCGATTTTGTTTTATGGTGCGTATATCGGCCTGAAAGATCTCCCCTCATCTTGTTGGGCTTGACTGTCATATTGTATGAATTAACCTTCCTGTTGTTGCATCGCGCGCCGCTCAAAGATTGATCCTTTCAGCTGAATTATTTCTAGAAAAAATCCATTATTGCCCTCGCCTTGATGGATTCATTCTAATTTTTATAACCACAAAATTCACGAAATACAAAAAAACATGAACGCAAAAAACAATAAAGGAACCTTATTCTCATGCTGGTAAATGATCTTAAATGGTTCACTATACCGGGTTTGTTTGTATTGATTTCCCTTTTGTGTTTTTCGTGTGTTTCGTGGTTAAAAGGGTTTACCTGATAGCTATAATAGAGTCAATGGATAAACCCTCCGCGCTCGACCAACTCGCCCGCCCGGGCGGACTGTTCGAAAGTCTCAGCGACAAGAACGTTCGCTGTCAGGCTTGCGCCCACCGCTGCCTGATCTGCCCCTCCAAACGCGGACTGTGCGGCGTGCGCTTCAACCTGGACGGCGTTCTCATGGTCCCTGGCGGATATGTGGCCGGCGCCCAGATGGACCCGATCGAGAAAAAACCCTTCAGCCACTTTTTACCCGGCAGTCAGGTGCTGACCTTCGGCATGTTGGGATGCAACTTTCACTGCTCTTTCTGCCAGAACTGGCAGTCTTCGCAGGTGCTGCGTGACCCCTGTGCCGACCCCAGTATGGACTATATCCACATGGTCACGGCGGAAAAGCTGGTCTCCCTCGCCGTGGAAGGCGGCGCAGCCTCCATCGCCTCCTCCTATAATGAGCCGCTGATCACTCTCGAGTGGGCGGCCGAGATCTTTAAACTTGCCAAACAGCGCGGACTAAAGACCGCCATGGTCTCCAACGGCTTTGCCACCCCCGAATCGCTTGCTTTCATCCGTCCGCATCTCGACGCGCTCAAAGTGGATCTCAAAAGCATGCAAGACGCGGAATATCGCAAAATGGGCGGCAGGCTGCAGCCTGTGCTTGACACCATCAAACTGGCAAGAGAACTTGGGTTGTGGGTCGAGGTGGTCACCCTGGTCATCCCCGGCTTGAACGATTCCACTGACGAGTTGTGGCAGGCCGGGCGCTTCCTGGCCTCCCTCTCCTCGGATATCCCCTGGCACGTCACCGGCTACCATCCCGACTACCAGATGCAGGATGCCCCACCCACCTCCGCCGCGACCCTACAGCGCGCCGCGGAAATTGGCCAGGAGGCCGGACTGCGCTATGTCTACGCTGGCAATCGTCCCGGGCGGGTCGGCTCACTCGAAGATACCCACTGCCCCAAATGCGCCCGGCTGCTCATCCAGCGCCGTGGATACCGCATCGCGCAGAACCTGGTCACGCCCGAGGGCGCCTGTCCGTTTTGTGGTGAAAAGATCGCGGGATTGTTTCTGTAAGTGGATTTTAGTAAAAATTAATTTCAAAAACGTCGAATTAACGTGTTTTCAATTCAGTTTTGATCCCATTTCACCGATAATCTAAGCATCAAAACAAGAAATTGCTCCTTAAAACGCGGAACTTTTTTGATGCCTTTTGCGTATATCTAATATCGTTACTAAATGTTAGAACGCGTGTTTTAACATTCAAATAGGTGCAACAGAAAAGCACGGAAAGTAGAAGGCAAGAATGTCAATGGTCGTGTACCTGGTAGTTGGTTTCTTTGGCGTCATGTTCGCCGCGTTTAGCCTCGTTGGTTTGGAATCCAAGCCCAAATGATTAGACGTATCTCATCCACCCTTATTTAAAACGCGCCCCGCTCAACGAGAGGCGCGTTTTTATATTAATGTTGGGGCAATTCATGAATTGTCCATACGATGATCATAAAAACATCAACAATTTCAATATATGCCCGATATGATCCATCTCGTGCCAGGCGGCACGGCGTAAAAATTTTCGCCCCGACCAGGGTTCCCCATCCACTTCCCTGATCTCTGCATTTCCAACCAATGACGGCAGCACTTCAACCGTCCTGTTTCTTACCTGCAGGATACGCGCAAAGACGTCTTTTTCTTGACGGTTTTTCAACCCCTCGGCCAACCCCAGTCGGTCTAGGTACCAGGTCTCAGCGCTGGCGATGTGCCCCACAATCCCGCGGATGGACCACTCTTCGCTTTCAAAAGTCTGGTCCAGTTCCTGGTCTGAAAAAGAGGTGACGATATCCAGCAGGTCTGCCCGCGACCAACCCAGCAGCTTGAGCCCCTGTTCCACCTCAACCTGGCTGAGCGGCTGCGCGTCAAACCGGAACCAGTCGGGTGACGGGCTGCCGTCCGCAGGTTTTTCAAGCGCTTCTGCCAGCTGCACATCAAAGTCTCCGAGTTCTGAGAGCCACGAATCCTCGGTGTGCTTGCCGATCCATTCCTGGTAGGCCACCAGCGCTTGTGGCACGCGCAAGATGGCTTCCTTGTCGTCGCTACCGTAAGCAAAACAGCCGGGGTGGTCAAATACCCAGGCAATTGATTTTTCGACAAACCCGTTTTCAGATCCGATTTTGATCAACACGATTTTCACCTCAAAAGGAATGGTAAGATTATAGCATTAGCGTTATGACCACCAGGGGTTTAATGGTTCTTGACAAATCTGCACAATTAGACAATTGGAACTTATAATCACATTTTGGCGTCTATGATTTATTCACGCCCAGATAGGGAGATTTATGGAAACCACTGTCACCGAAATCAAAGAAAAAAGCAAAAAGAATCCATTCCATTTCGAATGGATATTACCGGTAATCTTCCGACCACGAAAAACCATTGAAAAGATCACATCGCAAGAGAAGTCTGTTTGGCTGACTCCGCTGCTGGTAGTCTCTGCGCTGATCATCATCGCCACCCTGGTCGCCGGGCCGATCAAGCGCAACATCATCCAAATGGGATTGAACACACCTGAGAACTTTCAGTACTATTCTCAAGAGCAGCAAGCCCAGTTCATGAGCGCACAGGCCAACCGTACTTCGCCGCTCTTCCTGTATGTTTTTCCGATCTTCACCAGCCTGGCTGGATTGTGGGTCACCTGGTTCCTGCTGAGCAGCCTGCTGCACCTCAGCCTCACCCTTGCCGGCAGTCGCGCCCAAAACGTACGCTCTTACAACCTGGCGGGCTGGTCTCTGCTGCCTATCGGGGTTCGTCATCTGGTGCAGATTGTTGCCATGCTTGCCACCAAAACCGTGGTCAGCAACCCCGGCCTGTCGGGTTTCATGACCGGGGATCTCAAAGGCTTTACGGCATTTGCCGCCGCTTTGCTGGGTCTCATTGACCTTTACTTTGTCTGGCAGATCATCCTGCTGCTGTTAGGGGTTTGCCCCTTGAGCTCGCTCAAGCGCTCCAAAGCCTGGCCAGCTACCGCAGTTTCACTGCTGATCTTGATGCTGCTGATGTCTCTGCCCGGCTTTCTCTCGCACGCCCTCAGCGGACTTACAACCTCCACCCCCTTCTTTTTCTAGGGTATCATTCAGTACATCACTCTTATGAAAAACAAACCTTTTGTTCGTGTGTCTGAACTGCACAAGGACTTCAAGATGGGCGAAACCACGGTTAAGGCCCTCAATGGTGTTTCCATCGGCATTGAGCGCGGATCGTTCACCGTCATCATGGGTCCTTCCGGTTCAGGTAAAAGTACCCTGCTTTATCTCATCGGCGGTCTCGATTGGCCCACCGGCGGCACCATCCATGTGGATGAAGAGGAAATCGAAACCATGGACGAGAACGCCCTGGCCGTATTCCGCCGCAACAAGGTAGGGTTCATCTTCCAATCTTTTAACCTGATCGCCTCCATGGCTGCGGAAGAGAATGTCTCCTTTCCGCTGCGCTTTGCCGGCGTCAACCCTGCTGATCGCAAGGTGCGCTCTCAGAAACTGCTGGAAATGGTGGGCTTGAGCGATCGCATGACCCACAAACCCACCGAGCTGTCAGGCGGTCAGCAGCAGCGTGTGGCCGTGGCCCGCGCCCTGATCAACGATCCGCCCCTCATTTTGGCAGATGAACCCACCGGCAACCTCGACAGTTTCAGCGGATTGACCATCATGCAGATGCTCTCCGATCTGCACAAGGCAGGCAAGACCATCATCGTGGTCACCCACGATCCGCGCATGCGCCAGTTTGCCACCGATACCATCTTTTTGCTGGACGGAAACGTCGTCACCGAGGCGGATTACAAGAACGCCACCGAACTGCTCACTCAACCTTTTGAAAAGGGGTAACCTTTGATGAAAAACCATTCCAAGAAAATCATTTCGATCGTAATTATGGCTTCGCTGATCCTCGCAGTGGTTGGCCTGGCGCTGCCCAATGCCACCGGTATTGCGGCAACATCAATCTCGCCAACAACATCTGCCATAGAACAATCAGGCCAGCCAGGAGCGACTCTATACTTCCCCATTACAATTACAAATAATGATTCCACTGCTCCAGTGGCTCTTACAGTTACTTGCGATATTGCAACTGCAAGTTGTTCAAATGCTACTGCTCAAACAACAATTTCTCCTTCATCTGTTACTATTGCAGCAAGTTCCACGGGTACCATTATGGTATCTGTGGCGATTCAATCAAATGCTGTAATAGGGACAAGCGAAATACTCTCTATTCGGTTTAATGATGGAGGGGGAGAAGTTTCCACAATTTCATTAATTGTTCATGTGACTGGAGTTGCGGTGGGTGCTTCCGATCGTCCGCAGTTGAACATCTCTTCATACAGCATTGACGCCAAATATGCCAAGGTTGGCACGGTCATCACCCTGACCGGTGTGCTTGAGAACCGCGGCACAACCATGTCTTACAACAATAATATTTCCTTTGAGGGCGAGGGTTTCTTCCCCCAGGGCAACGGTGGGGTGCAGTATATCCAGAACATATCTCCCAGCGGCGGCAAGTGGACCTTTACCCAAAAATTCATGGTGGGTGATGTTTTGGATTACGTCGAGACCGGCGTGATCAAAGCCACGGTTGCTTACCTGGATGCGGCGGGCAAAGCCTACACTGACACCTTCAGCCTTTCCATCCCTGTTACTTCAGGGATCAGGACCGGCGCGACCGCCACTCCCAAAACCACCAGCCGTCCAAAGCTGGTCATCACCGAAAACACCACGGATATTAATCCGCTTCAGCCTGGCTCGATCTTCGAATTGAACTTGAAAGTCAAAAACCTCGGTACCACGGATGCCAAAAATGTGATCATGGTGCTGGGCGGCGGAGCCAACTCTGTCAACGAACAGGGCACTCCCCAGCCCGGTTCCGGTGCGGAATTGACCAATTTTGCTCCGCTTGGCAGCTCCAACATTGTCGTGGTCGGCGATGTGGCCCAGGGTGCAGAAGTGACCATCAAGCAGAAATTGGTGGTCAATGTGACCACCGTGCCAGGGGCTTATACCCTTAAGACCTCTTTTGCCTACACCGACCCCTCGGCTAAAAACTTTGTGGATGACCAGGTGATCACCTTGCTGGTTTACCAGCTGCCCCAGGTGGAAGTCAGTTTTTATCGTGATCCCGGCATGATGACCGCCGGCATGCCCAACACCCTGCCGCTGCAGGTCACCAACTTGGGCAAGAAATCCACGGTTTTAGGCAACATGACCGTCACTGCCAACGGCGTGGATGTCACCAATAACACTGCCCTGGTGGGAGCGCTTGATCCGGGTGGATATTTCACCCTGGATTCCGAGATCATGCCTGCCATGGAAGGGCCGCTGGAAATTACCGTTACGATCAATTACACCGACGATTTCAATCAGGCACGCGAGATCAGCCAAACCCTCAACGTTGAGGTCATGCCGGCACCCGTCTTTACCCCCGACCCAAACATGGGACCTGATGGTTTGCCCATTGACCAGCCTGCGACAGAGACATTCTGGAGCAAAGTGGGCCGCTTCTTTAAAGGCCTTTTCGGTTTGGATAGCGGCGTGAAAGAACCTGCCAACTCCGGTATTTCCACTGAGGTTCCCGTTGACTCAGGCACCATCATTTATGGCGGCAAGGGATAGGGATCGGATCCCACCATGCGATTTCTGGATCTGGTAAGTTTAATCCTGTACAACCTCAGCCGGCGCAAGGGCAGGGTGCTGCTCACCGCCGTGGGGGTCGTCATCGGCACCGCCGCCGTGGTGGTGCTGGTGTCTCTGGCCGTTGGACTGCGTCAAAACGCGACTCAGCAGCTATGGGGTATCAATGATCTCAGCAGTATTGAGGTTTATCCCGGCTACAATGTAAAGAACCAGGGGATGATGATGGGCGGAGGCGGTGGAGCCGTCACCATTGATAATAATGACATTAAATATCTCACCCCCAAGGCCATTAAAGAGTTTGAGGCCATCCCTGGCGTTACCAAAGTCATTGTGGAAGATTATTTCCAGGGAAATTTGGACGTGGTCTACGGCAAACTGCACGCCTACGGCAGCCTGATGGGCGTCAGCGTGGATGATCTGGCGGATATGGGAGTTGAAGCCTCGTCAGGCACCACCGAACTCGTCAAAGGGACGGCCATTGTCGGATCATGGATCAACCGCAATTTTTACGATCCCAAGGCCAGACCGAATGATCCTCCACTTGAGCCGCCTGATCTTATGGGGCAAACCCTCAAGTTTGTGGTCAGTAAATGGTCGCAAGATGGCGTGGAGATCAAGAAAACCTACTCGGTCAAAATAGTGGGTGTGCTCAAGGAATCTCGCGGTCAATCAGATGGCAGCATTTACATGCGTCTGGATGACGTCACCGCCTGGAATGAATGGATGCGCGGTGTGCGCATTAACCGTAATAAAGAGGGGTACTCAAATGTCATAGTCAAGGTGGAAAGCCCTGAAACGGTCGTGGATATCACCGACCAGATCAATACGTTGGGCTACATGGCTTACACTCCGCAATCCACGGTGCAGGGCATCAATTCCTTCTTTACCATCCTGCAGGTCATCTTTGGAGGCGTGGGTGCCATTGCCCTGATCGTGGCTGCCATCGGCATTGCCAATACCATGGCCATGGCCATTTTGGAACGCACCCGCGAGATCGGTCTGATGAAAGCCATCGGCGCCACCAATCGAGACGTCATGAGCATCTTTTTGGGGGAGGCAGCCGGCATAGGCTTTATCGGCGGGCTGGGAGGCGTCATCTTTGGTTGGCTCGCCAGTGCCATCCTCAACATTGTCGCTGTCTCATATTACACCAGCCAGGCCTCAGCCAACGGCGGATCTCCGCTTTCAAGCGTTGCCTCCACCCCCTTCTGGCTGCCGATTTTTGCGCTCGTTTTTGCCACCATCATCGGCTTGATCTCGGGGCTTTACCCTGCCCTCCGCGCCGCCACCCTGGTGCCTGTCACCGCCTTGAAATACGAATAAATAATCTGTAGGGGCACATTGACAATTAGATTATTGTACGGGCGACCTGCAGGTCGCCCGAATCCTCTGTCATCGCAAGCATTGCAATAAAAATAAGGCAGACCCCCGCGGTTTTGAGGAATAGAGACAAACTCGACAATCAAACCGCGGGGGTCTTGTTCTTGATTCCCAGTACCCATTAATCACCAGCCTTCTAATACGACGGTCAAAAAAGGAAAATCACATGGAACCCATTCGCTCAGACATCCAATCCGGGTACGACAAAGTGGCGTCAGCCTACGCACAACATTTCATCAACGAGCAGGCCACCAAACCCATGGATCAGCAAATGCTCCAGCGTTTTGCAGATGAAGTCCGCGGCAAAGGCATCGTCTGTGACATGGGCTGCGGACCCGGCCAGGTGGGCGCCTGGCTCAATGAGCACTGCGGTGTCAAAGAGGTCATTGGCATAGACCTTTCTCCGCGCTTCATCGAGGAAGCGCGTAAACTGCATCCGCAGATGGGTTTTATGCAGGGGGATATGCTTGACCTCGAACAGACCGACAACTCGTGGGCAGGCGTGGTCGCTTTTTACTCCCTCATCCACATCCCCCACGACCAGATCGTGGATGCACTCAAAGAGATCAAACGTGTGCTCAAGCCCGGCGGCGTTCTGCTGCTCACCTTCCACATCGGCACCGACATCGTCCACGTGGATAAATTCTTCGAGCAGCAGGTTTCCATGGATTTTGTCATGTTCCAGCCCGACGAAATGGAAGGCTACCTCAAGCAATCAGGCTACGAGAACATCGAAACCACCGTCCGCGCCCCTTACGCCCCCGAGATCGAACACCAAAGCCATAGAGCTTATATCTTTGCGCGAAAACCTTTGTAATTTTAATTTGTTGGGTGGGTTCGGGGGTTGAACCCACCATTACGATCTTGAATAAACGTAACCAAGACCCCCGCGGTTTGATAAATGATGTTTTACTCAAAACGTCAAAACCGCGGGGGTTTGACCTATAGAGTTCGGTCTATGAACCCACCGAAATGTATTTTGTTGCATCGAACCACCGTCCATGGACTGAAAACTTTCAAAAGTGAATACCAAAACGAAAGGTCTTAGCTTACAGGAATGATTAAATTCGACTAATTTTCAAAATCTTGTTCCCATGCAAATGACATTTTTGCGATTTGATGAATTTTTCCATTTGGAGAAAAAAAGATCGCACAATCTTCGACTTTCAAGGAAAATGAATTAATAAAGCTAATCTTCATGTTTTCATCCAGCGATGCGCTCTTAAACTCATTAACAATATCTTGGGTGAAAATGCCGTCATAAGCAGCGAGGAACTCTTCTTCATTTTTTGCGTAAAAGGGATAATAGTAATCTTCGTAAGATAAAGCTATTGGGTACTCAATCAAATCGGCAACTGCGTTTTTATCATAGATAATCACTGCATCCAGAAATTTTTGGACATTCTTGTCAAGTGTAATTTGTTGTTTTTGAGTGAGGTTCATGCCTGAGTACCTGCCGGGGGTTGGAGAAGACCCTGGGGTTGAGGTTGGCAGGGGAGTAAAGACTCGCGGAATTATTTGTGTATAAGTGGTGACCACAAGTTCCATTTTGACTTTTTTCCAGTCGGATTCAATATCAGTATCTTGTACAAAACGAATTATGGACAAACGCCCTTCATCGGTCAAAACACAATAATCTCTCCCTGAACTCATACCATTCATCTGGCCATAATACATATCACTATCCATATTGGTAAAAGGAAAGTGCTCAAGGCATGAATCAAAACTCATACTGTTCAACCCTGAGTAATAATATGTAGCTCCGTTAGTTGGGACCAAATCAAGAAAAATCCCGCCAGACCCCTTGGAATGATTGATTACTACATCACTATTGGATGGATTATTATCGTTGAGATCATCCAAATTCAGATATCTTCTTGCGTCACCTAGAAGCGGGATAATAAATGTTACATTGGCGTACTTATAAAGATATCTGTTATCAGAGGGTTCATGTGTAGAGACCGCCGCCGGTTCTTGTGTAAAATCTATGGTGGCTAAGTACCAAATCAAGTCAGTATTTACTGAAGAAGTTTCAGTGGATAGAATAGCAGTAGGTGTCGGGGTATAGGTGGATGTATATTTCGTTGGCCTAATTGTCAGCGTCTCAGTGTGTTCGGCTGTGTTATTAACTGGCGATTGAGTTGCATTGTTTTTTTCACAACTTTCCAGCATTAGTATTAACGTTAAAGCAATTATCAAGAGGATTCGGAGAAATTGTTTACTCTTATTCATTTTCATGATCATTTTCCCCTTTAATAAATCGGACAAATTAATTGTACATGTATTCTTGGTCTATTACGTGAATTTTGAGTGTCTATTTTGATCACAAATTGATTTATCCACTTCTTGACAAAATAGAATTATTGTTCTAATACAATCAAGAAATCATAGACCCCCGCGGTTTGATTAATGATGTTTTACTCAAAACGTCAAAACCGCGGGGGTCTGTTCTAAAGAGTTCGATTGATAAACATGCCAAAAATGTTTTTGTATGGCACGGTCTATAAACCTACCGATGATGGATGGATATTCACAAAGCAATATTAGATCACTAGTAGAACAATCATTGCAATGACAAGATAAATAGCTAATCCTATTTGACAATAAGCGATCCATGTAAATTTTTTTTGAGGGTTTACCACAAATCTATCCATACTGCTTCTGTTGCCGGCTGGGATAACACCATATTTTAGTGCAAAAAATCCGTCAAACAGGGCTGAAATTGTAAATGAAAAAATAATAGGCGAAAAAACATAATAGGAGATACGGTTTAAAGGTCTGCCGACAATGATGAAAATAGTGTAAGAAAGTATTCCTGTGAATAAAAAGGTAAATAAGAATATTATTGTTTTTGAGGCATATTTCTTCTTTATTCCGGCATAATTAGAATTAATTGCAACCAATGTTTTTTCTTTGTGTTTTTCTTGCTTGCGCAAGCAAATATTTGAAAAATACACGATTACAACGCTTACGAGAAGAAGTATCAAAACATTAAAAACTGATACGTTTTGCATTTGTGCCACCCTGATTTTGAATTGGATCAATTTACTACACTTAATTATCCTTTATTGTTAGTATGGAGACAATAAGTAAAATAGATCAGATTTTACAATTTTTCTAGGGAGTTCATCAGATGAACCCACCCAGCAAGCTTCAACCACAAGGGGAATAACGTATGCAAAACCAAAGCCGCGACGAATTATTGGATAACATCATAAACGTTTTTTCCAAACAAGCGGAAGTCCGTGAGATCACTCTTTTCGGCAGCAACGCGGATGATACCAAAGATTATTATTCTGATATTGACATTCGCATTCATTCAAACGACCTGTTTTCCACTCAATCGAAATACCTCCAACTTCTTGGCGGCATCTCCCCTGTTTTAGAAACCCTAGTCATCCAATCTGATCAAAAGAACCTGGCTCAAATGATAATGTTGAGAGATTACTCACCCTATCACAAAATAGATTTTGGCATCTGTTCAGGCCCCTGTGTCTTTACGCCATCACTTTCTGTCTACAAAAACGTGAATGCAGCATTCAACGAATCGAAACTTCAAATCTTACCTATCACGAATGATGTTAAATACGGATTGGATTATCTCTTGTTCAGGGTGCCGAGAATCACCAAATGTTTTTTCCGAAAAGACATGAAAGGTTATATAAAGTGGCAGGAAACCGTCAATCTTATGCTGGGGCTGTTTTTTGAAAAATACCACACCTATAAAAAGATCAGTCATATGAATAGCTTTTCCCGTCGTAGAATCACAAACTTATATTCACTCCTAAATGACACGGATAAAAAAGTGTTTGACAAAGTTCTTCCGCACTCCGGGGATCTAAACCTTGCAGATAGCTTTTTAGCTGCATTGAAATTGATCATCACCATCAGTAAAGACAAGGCCGCTCATTTTGATATTGCCCTCAATGAAGAATTCATAACTTCTATTGAGGAGTTTTGTGCCGAGGAATGCAATAAGCTTAGCGAAGTCGAACTACTACGCGAGTATTGGACGATTCCCCTTGACAAAATAGATATTATGTTCCAGTATAATCAAATAACTCACCCACAGTTTGATCCTATCCATCCAGGCGAGTCGTTTTACCTGTGCCCGAGCGCCTGCACCCGAGCAAGGCGAAGGGCTAAGCGAAGGGTAGTCGAATTGATTTTCTTTGTTTTTACACAAATCTACAAAACAACTTTTTGAAAATGTTCGTTTTCTTTGTTTTCAAAATTATTCTGAAACAAATACGAATCGCTTTTTCAACAAAAACCGTTATTTTTGATCTCGATTAGTGTTTATTTTCCCCGATTTTCCCGATTCGTTTTATTGGTATGAACCATTCATTTCCAACCGAATAATTACTTTTATTTTTCCTTAAAAGGCTTTTTCGTGCCTTTAGTGTCTTTCGTGGTGAAAAAGGTTTAAACCAAATCACCAAAGCCAATCACTAATTCAGCGTATAATTACACAAAATTCTCCATCACTCGGAGGCTGAATGTCTGGTTCACGACCCGTACGCGCACCCCGCGGCACCCAACTCACCTGCAAGAACTGGCAGATCGAAGCCGTCTATCGCATGTTGCAAAACAACCTCGACCCCGAAGTGGCCGAGCGCCCCGACGACCTGGTGGTCTACGGCGGCCGCGGACAGGCCGCCCGCAGTTGGGAAGCCTACGACGCCATCCTTGACTGCCTCAAGCACCTCGAGCCGGATGAAACCCTGCTCGTTCAATCGGGCAAACCCGTGGCCGTCTTTAAAAGCCATACCGACGCCCCGCGCGTCTTGATCGCCAACTCCAACCTGGTGCCCCACTGGGCTACCCAGCAGCACTTCGACGATCTCGCCCGCAAGGGCCTCATCATGTACGGACAAATGACCGCCGGCTCATGGATCTACATCGGCACCCAAGGGATTCTGCAAGGTACCTATGAGACCCTGGCCGCATTGGCCGTCAAAAAAGGCTGGCCCTCCCTGCGCGGCAAGTTTGTGCTTACCGCCGGTCTGGGCGGCATGGGCGGTGCCCAACCCCTGGCCATCACCATGAACGAGGGTGTCGGCCTGGTGGTCGAAGTAGACCCCGAACGCGCCCGCCGCCGCCAGGAGATCGGCTACGTGGATATCGTGGTGGATACCCTCGAAGAGGCCATGACTTTAGTCGAAGAAGCTGTCAACAACGAGACACCAAAGTCCATCGGGCTGGTGGGCAATGCCGCCGAGATCTTCCCCGAGCTGTTGGCGCGCGGTGTCATCCCGGACGCTGTTACAGACCAAACCTCCGCGCACGACGTCATGAGCTATGTCCCTGCCGGTCTCACTCTCGAACAGGCCGAAATGATGCGCAGAATGGACCCCAAAACCTACGCCCAGATGTCCGTGGATTCCATGTCAGCCCATGTCAAAGCCATGCTCGGATTTCAGCAGCGCGGCGCAGAAGTCTTTGATTATGGTAACAACATCCGGCAGCGCGCCTATGACAACGGCGTGACCAATGCCTTTGACTTTCCGGGTTTCGTACCCGCATACATCCGCCCACTATTCTGTGAGGGGCTTGGACCCTTCCGCTGGGTGGCACTCTCGGGCGACCCCGAGGATATCTACAAGACCGACGCCGCCGTGGCCGCCCTGTTCCCCGAGGACGAACACCTGCAGCGCTGGCTCAAGATGGCCCGCGAACGGGTCCCCTTCCAGGGGCTGCCCTCGCGCATCTGCTGGCTGGGTTACGGCGACCGCGCCAAAGCCGGCCTCAAATTCAACGAAATGGTGGCCAGTGGTGAACTTTCAGCCCCCATCGTTATCGGCCGCGACCATCTGGACGCCGGTTCGGTGGCTTCTCCAAACCGCGAGACCGAAGCCATGAAAGACGGCACAGATGCCGTCAGCGACTGGCCGATCTTGAACGCCCTGATCAACACCGCCAACGGCGCGACCTGGGTCTCCTTCCATCACGGCGGAGGTGTTGGCATCGGCTTCAGCCAGCACGCCGGTATGGTCATCGTCGCAGATGGCACCCCCGAGGCAGCCCGCCGCATCGAACGCGTCTTAACTTCCGACCCCGGCATGGGCGTCGTCCGCCACGTGGATGCCGGTTACCCCGAAGCCGCCAAAGCCGCCAAGGAACGCGGCGTCAAGATTCCCATGCTGCCAAAGGATTGATCCATGCAGAATAGGCGTCAAATCGGATTCATGATCGCCATCCTGGTCGGCATTTTTGCCGGTCTTATTATGGGTTGGCTGTTGATCAAATCACCGGTCCGAAACGCCTCGCTCGATTCGTTGCGCGGCGATTACCAGGCGGATTATGTCTTGATGGTGGCAGAAAAATTCGCCGTTGATCAGGATGTGCTCACAGCCACCGCCTTGCTGCGTGACATTTCCCCCTCCGACCCGGCGGCAAGCATTAAACAGGCACTTATTCTTGGCCAGCAGTTGGGCTATTCAGAACGTGAACTAAAACTGATCGGGTTGCTTGAAATCGCGCTGGGGGTTCCACCCTCAACTGCATCATCTGCGCTTGCAACAGCAGAGGTGACCCCATGACCGAAAAACGCGGGTCCTGGTATCTCCTCACCGGCATTGTGCTGGGCTTGATCATTGGCTTGATCCTCTCGACCACGGTCCTGCCTGTGCGGTACATCAACACCGACCCCTCCACGTTATCCGAAGCAGGCAAAGAGGCTTATCGCATCATGGTCGCCCAGGCCTACCTCGCCGAAGGGGATGGTGGCCGCGCCAGAGCCAGATTGGCGCTGTTGAAAGAAACCAATCCTTCTGAAGTGGTTATTGCCCAGGCGCAGAGTATGCTGGCTGAAAGCGGAAATGATGCGCGTGCCAGGGCGCTGGCCTTACTGGCCGCCGCCGTCAGTGAACCGTCCCTTTCCATCACCCCGCTGCCCATGCTCACTCCCCTGGCCGTGGATCTTATTCCAGCCACCCCTGCCATCACCGGCACACCTGCTGCAGGCACCTCTCAAGGACCTACAAGCACGCCGGGCGCCACCAACACCCCCCGGCCTACCATGACGCCCCAGCCCACGCTTGGGTCGCCTTTTGTCATGTCGGGAGAACCTGAAACTATCTGCGATCCGCTGCCGGCGGTGTCGCTTCTACAGGTCATTGTCCTCGACTCAAGCGGACAGGCCGTACCGGGTGTGCGCGTTGAAGTTTCTCAAGGCACAGGCGGTATTGAAACTTTCTTTACCGGCCTTTACCCCGAGGTCAGCCTGGGTTATGCAGACTACCAGATGTTGCCAGACGCTATCTACACCCTCCGCATCGGGGAATCCGGACAGCCGGTGCCCAACCTTTCCGCGCCGCTTTGTGGCAATGACGCCAACAACAAACCTGCCTACGGCAGCTTAAGATTAATCTTTACCCAGCCATAATATTTCTTATGTTTGTAATGAAATTTATGGAGAGGTAAATTGTGATATTCAAAACCCTCTCCCCTTTACCCCTCTCCCAGGCCTGGGAGAGGGGAATTTATTAAAGAAGCTGCAAAATAAAAACATCCCCTTTCTTATCAAAAGAAAGGGGATGTAAATGCTAATTGTTTCTTCCGATAATTAACTAAACCCAGCCTCGTAATTGCATGGCTTTGACCACACGGTCAATGGCCACCATGTAGGCAGCATCGCGCATGAAGACCTTGCGGTTCAGGCTCATATCCAGCACGCCCTGGAAGGCGATGGTCATCTTGGTGTCGAGTTTTTCGAGCACTTCTTCGCGGGTCCAGTAGTAGTTCATGTCGTTCTGAACGCCCTCGAAGTAAGATACGGTCACACCGCCGGCATTGCACAAGAAATCGGGGATAACGAAGATGTTGCGGTTCTTGAGCACTTCATCTGCTTCGGGGGTGGTGGGGCCGTTGGCGCCTTCAGCCACGATCTTGACGCGCGGACCGATCAATCCGACCGTCTCACTGTTGATCTGGCCTTCCAATGCGGCGGGGATGAGAACATCCACGTCTTTCTTGATCCATTCGCCGCCGTCTTCGATGGCGTAGCCAGCCGCTTTGGCCTTGGCTTTGTCAATGGAGCCGTATTGGTCGGTGATGGTCATCAAGAAGTGAGGATCAATACCGTCCGCTTTGCTGACGGTGTAAGAGACCTTATCTTCACGATCATAGAATGAGACACAGATCACTTTGCCTTTGAGGATCTCGTTGAATCCGATGGCAGCATATTGTGAAACGTTGCCAAAACCCTGGATGGCAGCCGTGCATTTGGAGGGTTCCATCTTGAGGTGCTTCATGGCTTCGCGCACGGTGTAGATCACGCCGAAACCTGTGGCTTCGGTGCGTCCGAGGGAACCGCCGCCACCGAGGGGTTTGCCGGTGATGGTGCCGGGCGTGTAAGCGCCGACCAGTTTGGAGTATTCATCCATCATCCAGGCCATCATTTGCGGGGTGGTGCCTACATCCGGGGCGGGGACGTCCTGGCGTGGACCGATGTTCCGCCACATGACCTGCACCCAACCGCGTACCAGGCGCTCTTTTTCACTGTTGGAGAGGGTGGCCGGGTCAAGAATGATGCCGCCCTTGCCGCCGCCCAACGGGATGTCTGCCACGGCGCATTTCCAGGTCATCCAGGTGGCCAGGGCGCGCACGGTGTCAATGGTCTCGGCAGGATGGAAGCGAATGCCGCCCTTGTTGGGGCCGCGGGCGTCGTTGTGCTGCACACGGAATCCCTGGAAGACGCGCACACTGCCGTCATCCATGCGCACCGGAATGCGGAAAGAAAACTCACGCAGCGGCCAGCGCAATATTTCTGATACTTGTGGATCAAGGTTTAGTAATTCGGCAACATGATCAAATTGCCTTTGTGCCATTTCAAATGCATTAATCTGGTTTGCCATTCACATCTCTCCTTAATTATCTGAATTAAAGATGGAGTTCAAAAAAGACCGGCGGGAGGTTAAATCATAAGCGGACACACCGGTTCCGTGTCCGCCGTACTGAGCAGTGATGTCGCTGAAACCCTGCAAGTTTTTCCTCCGCCATTAAGTGATACGAGTTAAGAGTATCTTTTTTGGCAGGGCAAGTCAATATGAGTTTTGTCGTAAACGGGGTAATGATTGTCAGAAAAGAGGCCTATTTATCATATTAAACTGATTAATAGGCCTCTTATGAACAGTAATTTGGTCTATTTTTTTGCCTTACAGGCGGGTGAAAAGAGCTTTAGGAAGCTTTTGAGTAACAGAATGGTTGCAATCATGAGACTGGCCCCCACGAACAGGATGCCGGTGAAGAACTGCAGTTTGAATAGAGACAGGATGTCTCCGCTTGATAGGATGGCAATCTTCGTCATCGAAAGGATCAAGAACAACAGCACAGCGATGATCCCAACCAGAACGCTGCGCCTTGTCGAAATCTTTTCCAGTTTCTGAGCATTCAATCTGGGCAAAGAGGATAACACAGGAAGGTTTTGATCGTGTTCTCTGTCAGCAAGAAGCGCGACCCACTCCTGCCTGGAGTCCTGGAATAGCGGCATGGATTTTTGAAAATCCTTCCCCAGAAGGGTCTTATAAGAGGATTGATTTTCAGACAGTTCAGAGGATACTCTCTGAAAGGAATACACAAAAGAGGTGGATGAGATCAGCTGCCAACCTTCGGTTGCCATTTGTTCCAGCCATTTTTGTTTTTCCTCATCCTGGCCTGAAAAGAATATCCGGTTCACTTTTTTGATCTGTTGATTTCTCATGACTGTGCTCGTTATCCAAAATTGCTATGAAAAAACCTTGCAATTTTATTCCTGATGTTTTGTTTGCAACTGTATCAGTTTAATCCAAACTCGCAAGAATGAATAGATGACCAGCAATGACACCAACAGGAAAAACACACTTAATCCAATATCGAAACCGGAAACATAAGATTGGCTGCCAAAATCAAAGGCATGGGCAAGTGGATTGACAAGCAGGAGTATGATGGGAAGCAGCCCGATCAGCAAGCGGCGGTATTTCAAGGCCTTTGTCCGGTTTGAATTGTAGATCTCAGGCACCATTTCGTTCTGCGGATTGATACTGAAGTAATGCCAATGGCCATAAGTTGTGAGCAGCGTCCACCCGGCATCGCGGAAGGTGGCCAGGTACTCCTGATAATCCTTATTCCAAGTGTTCTTGTAATCCAGACGTATGGCAAGAGGGTTGGGTGTGCATTTTCGAAAACCATAGAAGAATGGCAAAACTGATTCAACCATCCAACCTTTAGCGGCCATTTCTTCAAGCCACTTTTCTTCTTCTTCGTCCTGCCAGGGAAGAAAAACTTTAAAAGCTGTCCTGCTTGTATCCGCATTTTGACCCATCATCTTATTCCTTGCTTTCCGATTCCAATTTTATGATCTTGGCAAGAATTCTAATGAATGCGTAAACCATAAGCAACATAAGCAGGGACAATACAATTTTTATGGCGCTCAATAATCCAAAAAAGAAGCCGCCTGTCATATCTTCTGAATAACGGAAAGCAGGATTGAGCAATACGATATAAATGGGTAAGAGTGGAACCATGCCTATTAACAATCGGCGATACTTCTGGGCTTTGACTTTTCCGGAGTTGAATATTTCTGGAACCTCATTGTTTTCAGGTTTAATTTTGAAGTAATGCCAGTTGGCAAATGTGGCAAACATTTCCCAGCCCGCATCCTTAAAGATCGTTAGATATTCTTGATAGTCTTTGTCAAGCGTGTTTTTATAATCCAGGCGAAAAACAACTTTTTCAGGTTCGCTTCGTTCAAATTTGTAAACATACGGCGCCACGGAGATCAGCTTCCAGCCTTCGGTGGCCATTTGTTCCAGCCACTTCTCTTCTTTTTCGTCTTCCCAGGCAAAGATGGCCTTGAAAACAGTTTTGGTTTTTGATTGACTAATGTTTTTCATGTGCTCCTCACAATCCCATTAACAACCGCCCGTGACGGGCAAGTTCTTCGAACCGCTGGACTTCGTGTTCAGCGATCATTCGTCCTGATTCGGTCATACAGTAAAGTTTGCGTCTTTCACTGCCGCTTTCACCCACGGCTTCGATCAATCCCAGTGTCTGCAAATTGGAAAGGGCCCCATACAGGGTGCCGGGTCCCAACTGCACCCGTTTTTGGCTGAGCTCGTCCACCTTTTGCATCACCCCGTAGCCGTGCAGTGGCTCTTTGAGCGAGATCAAAATGTAGTAAGAAGCTTCCGTCAGCGGCGTGGCTTTCTTGATCAGTTCCTGCAACTTTTTTTCATCGTCCATATTACGCCTTTCGTTGTATCGTTAAGTGATGTAACGTAATTCGTTATATCGAATGACGATATAATATCAAATTAGAAATCACTTGTCAAGGGGGAAATGGGATTCTTTTTTATATGGATTGGAGGTGGTTTTTTTATAGGTAAGGGATGGCTGATTTGATTGATGCTACAATTGCGTGTGTAACTTTGAAAAACAGTACATAAAAAAACGGTTTGATCTTCAGCCATTTCTATTTTATTAAATCAACCGATGTCAGGAGAACGTTTGCATGGCACAAGACACCCCTCTTTCAACACGCAATTTGGTCATCTATGAGATTTATGTTCGCAATCATGGACCACATGGAACTTTTGCGGATGTACTGCAGGATCTCGAACGGATTAAGGCCCTGGGTGTGGATATTGTCTGGTTCATGCCCATTCACCCCATCGGCAAGGTCAATAAAAAGGGCTCTTTGGGCTGCCCTTATTCGATCTCAAATTACCGCGAGATCAACCCTGAATACGGAACGAAGGATGATTTTTCCAAATTAATAGAAAAAGCACATAGGCTTGGGCTAAAAGTAATGATTGATGTGGTCTATAACCACACAGCCCACGATTCGGTCCTGGTGAATGATCATCCTGATTGGTATCACCAGAATGCAGCTGGTAAACCCGTCACTACTGTGCCTGACTGGAGTGATGTGATTGATCTGAAACATCCAGACCCGCAGCTTTCAAAGTATTTGATTGACACACTGGTCGGCTGGGCGGAATTTGGCGTGGATGGTTTTCGCTGCGATGTTGCCTCCTTGATCCCTGAAGAATTTTGGGTTGAAGCCCGTGCACAAGTTGAAAAAGTCAAACCGGGAGTGATTTGGCTGGCTGAATCCGTTCACGCTGGCTTCGTGGAAGGCCGGCGCCGTGAAAACCTTTTCGCGATTTCTGACAGTGAAATATATCGGGGTTTTGATATTACCTATGATTACGATATCATCACCATCTGGCAGGCGGTGGTCAAGAACAAGCTTCCTGTCTCTCGATATCTTGAAATGCTGCGCTATCAAGATGCCATCTATCCCACCAACTTCAACAAATTACGCTTTGTTGAAAATCACGACCAGCCGCGGATTATGGAACTGGTGCCTGACCGTAACAAAGCGCTCGCCTGGACCGCTTTTACGGCATTCAATCGCGGTGCCTTTTTGATCTACGGCGGCCAGGAATCCGCAGCAGATCACACGCCAACCCTCTTTGACGTGGACAAGGTGGACTGGAAAAACTACGAACTCTCCTCCTTCCTGACTGCGTTGACCAGACTGAAGAAAGATCCGGCCGAGCAATTTGGAACATTCATCATATCGGCTGCAGAGCCTGCCATCCAGGCGGTTTGGAAGCATGATGGAGCCAATCTGTATGGCGTTTTCAATGTAAAAGGTGAGGTTGGAGAACTCAAATTGAATATTCCGGATGGTGAATATGTTGACCTTATTTCAAACCGACCATTCACGATAAAGGGTGGAAAAATGCGAGCGCCTGAGGCTGCCTGTATTTTTAGATTGATAGGCAGTCTTGGCAACGTCAAACCGTTCTATTGTGATCTGCTGGATTTTTCACTCCATTAATTTCACTTCATTGCCAAAAAAACGGATTGCCAAACAATGGCAATCCGTTTTTAACTTTGATTGAAGTAATTTAATTATTGGTTTTATGCTGATGAAGTTGTTTTTCAAGTTCGTTTTTCAAGACGGCTGGGTTGGCTTTGCCGCCGGCAGCCTTCATCACCTGTCCGAAGAACCAATTGGCCAGGGTTTCTTTGCCGGCTTTGTAGCTCGACAATTCATCCGGATAAGCAGCGATCACGTCGCTGACCATGCGGGCAATCGCGTCCCCATCAGAGGTTTGAGCCAGCCCTTCAGCTTTGACGATCTCTTCTGCGGATTTGCCGGTCTCAAGCATTTTCACAAACACAGCCTTGGCGGTGTTCTGGTTGATCACGCCGTCCTGTACCAGGTCAATCAGTTCGGCCAGGCTTTTGGGGGTGACCATAATTTCTTCGAAAGCCTTGCCACTGGTATTCAACCAGGCAAACAATTCACCGGTCAGCCACGACGCCACGGATTTTGGGTTGGGTTTCCTTAAACTCTTAACACTGGTTTCGAAAAAGTCGCAAATCTCGCGTTCAGCCGCGATCTTGAAGGCATCCACACGATTCAGGCCGTACTCCTTTTGCAGGCGCAGGCTCTTGGCGCGGGGAAGTTCGGGCAGTGTGGCCCTTACCGAATCAACCCATTCCTTTTCCACTACCAGCGGCGGCAGATCCGGTTCTGGAAAATAACGGTAATCGTGGGCGTCTTCTTTGGAGCGTTGTGAATAAGTCTTTTGTTCGGCTTCGTTCCAGCCCAGGGTTTCCTGTGCCACTGGCAGGCCGCTGTCAAGCAGTTTGGCCTGTCGTTCGAGCTCGTAGAGAATGCCGCGTTCCATGGCGCGGAAGGAATTCAGGTTCTTGATCTCGGTGCGTGTACCCAGTTCCGTGCTGCCCACCGGGCGGATGGAGACGTTGGCTTCAAAGCGGATGACGCCTTTTTCCATGTCGCCAGAGTTGACGCCGATCTCCTTCAAGATGGCGCGCAGGCTGGTGGCATAGCCGCGCACTTCTTCGATCGAGTGCATATCAGGTTCTGAAACGATCTCGAGCAGCGGTACTCCCGCCCGGTTGAGATCCACCAGTGAATAATCTTCGTTGCCCTCGTGGATGTGGCTGAGTTTACCGGTATCTTCTTCAAGGTGCGCCCGCCGTACGCGGATGACGCTTTCACCCTGCGGGGTATCCACCACCAGCCGGCCGTTGGTGGCCAGCGGCAGTTCGTATTGTGAGATCTGGTAACCCTTGGGGATATCGGGATAGAAGTAGTTTTTCCGTGCAAATATCGAAACCCGCTGCACTTCGCATTCCAACGCCAGCGCGGCGCGGATGCCGAATTCCACAGCTTTTTGGTTGAGCACCGGCAGCGTGCCTGGCATGCCTGCGCATACCGGGCAGACCGTGGTGTTGGGGTCGGCCAGGGTTGTATCCACTACTGGGCAGCCGCAAAACATTTTGGTTGCGCTGGCCAGTTCTGCATGCACTTCAAGACCGATCACGGGTTCATACTTCATAATGCAGATGATTTTATCATTAACCTGTAAGATCGCAGGTAAGGGCAATTCATTGAATTGGCCTTACCTGGTTACAGCTTGCATCTTCCTGCTATAATCTATTTAAATTAAATATTAAAGGTTTGTTCAAAGAGGTAAAATGCCAGAAGAATCAGCTGTTAAGATCACCCCCAAGAAATTCAACTTTTCTGCCCTGATCAGTATGATCAGCGGCATTCTTAGCTATGCCCTACTGCTATTTCACTCTTTGATAGATATGAAGATGATCCTTGCGCTTTTTCTCGCGCCGATTACTGCTTTAATTGCCATTTTCACAGGAGCACACGCTAAACGGCTGATTCGCAAGGGGGATGGACTCGTGGGTGGCAAGAAAATGGCCAACACCGGATTGTGGCTGGGTTGGATCTACATCATCGGCATCATCCTGCTGACTGTGCTGGCCGTGGTCATTTTCGGTGGGATCGTTTCAGGTATTAATTCACTTTTAGGTTCGATCGGGATCGGATAGAGATCATGCTTTTGTGTATTGACATTGGCAATACCAACATTAAATTCGGGTTGTATAAAGGCGAAAAGCTGGTCACCCACTGGCGCATCTTCACTGATACCAGCAAATTGGCCGATGAATACGCCGTGCTGCTGCTTTCGCTATTTGCCAGTGAAGGCATCCGCAAAGAAGATATTTACGGCTGCGCGATCTCGTCCGTGGTGCCGGATCTGACCATTGCTTTCCACGATCTGGTCAAACGTCACCTCGGACTTGAAGCCGTCATTGTCGGGCGGGTGAAGAAACCGATCCTGCGGATCAACACGGATAATCCTGCCGAAGTAGGACCGGACCTGATCGCCAATGCGGTCGGCGCCATTTCACTTTACGGCACCCCCGTCATTGTGATCGGATTCGGCACGGCCACCACATTTCTGGCGGTCTCCAAGGATAACGTCTTTGAGGGAGTTGCCATCGCTCCGGGGATCGGTACAGGTGCAGAATCCCTTTTCGAAGCTGGCGCCATGCTCCCCGCCGTGGATCTTCACCGGCCGGATCATGTCATTGGAAAGAACACCATTCTCTCGCTGCAATCCGGGTTGATCTACGGTTTTGCCGGCCTGGTGGAAGGCATTGTCTCCCGCATGAAGGTGGAACTGGGCGGAGAAGCCAAGGTGGTCGCCACTGGCGGTTTGGCGTCCCTGATCTCTGGTGAGGTGAACTGCATTGACGCCGTCGAGCCTGAACTCACCCTGCTCGGGGTGAGGATGATCTACGAGCATAATAAGTAAAAAAATCCCCGCCGTTCAACGGCGGGGATTTTGTCTACAGTCTTCCGACAAATCTTTCTATGCGTTCCAGCGCCTCTTCAAGCTGGTTATATCCTGTGGCATAACAAGCTCTGGCAAAACCTTCTCCACCGACCCCAAACGCGCTGCCGGGAATGACGGCGACGTGCTCTTCTTTCAACAAGCGGTCACAGAAGGTTTCATCGTCCAATCCGGTGACATCCACTTTCGGGAAGGCATAAAAAGCACCTTTGGGCTCAAAAGTGGCCAGGCCGATCTGGTTGAGGCCTGATACCAACAACTTGCGCCTGCGGTCGTATTCAGCCACCATTTTTTGCACGTAAGGTTCACCATTCAACAAAGCTTCAACGCTGGCAAACTGGGCAACGGTGGGGGCTGACATGACCATGAATTGATGCACACGTACCAATCCACTGATCAGGTGTTCAGGTCCGGCAGCGTATCCGATGCGCCAGCCGGTCATGGCATAATCCTTCGAAAACCCGCCCAACAGCAGCGTGCGGTCGCGGGTGCCTGGCAGTGATGGGTAACAAACGTGTTCCACACCGTAGACCAGGCGGTCATAGATCTCGTCAGACAACACGATCAAATCGTGTTCTTCAGCCATTTTTGCAATTTCAAGCAGGTTTTCACGGCTTGAGACTGCACCGGTGGGGTTGTTGGGGAAACCCACCAGAATGGCTTTGGTCCGTGGCGTGATGGCAGCGCGGATCTGGTCCGGATCGAAATCGAAGTTGTTCTCAAGCTTGCAGGGGACCTCCACGGCAACGCCGCCTGCCATGATCACTGCGGCTTGATAAGAAACAAAGCAAGGCGTTGGAATGATCACCTCATCTCCCGGGTTGAGCAGGGCGATGGCAGACAAGTTAAGCGCTTCAGAGCCTCCAACGGTGATCACGATCTCTGTATCAGGGTTGTAGTGCACCCCGTAATGCGCTTCAAGATGTTTTGAAAGGGCGCGGCGCAGTTCAATAATTCCAAAATTGGAGGTGTAATGTGTTTGACCGTTGTTGAGGGCATCAATACCGGCCTTAAGGATGGGCGGTGGGGTGGTGAAATCAGGTTCACCCACGCCCAGCGAGATCACATCCTTCATGATTGCGGCGATATCAAAGAATTTTCGAATACCGGAAGGTTTCATTCCGGCAACTCGTCGTGAAAGATAGTGATCGCGCATTGTTACTCCTTAATAAATCAAAAATGAAAACAGTCTATCGTGTCATCCACGAATTATCACCAATGTTCAAGCGTTCAGGCCGGCCCTCCAGGATCACATCCCGGCCGATCAATGAACTTTCGATGACCATATCCACAATTTTTGTACCTGCTTCGATGATGGAGTTGCGGATGACCACATTCTCGAGATCGCAGCTTTCACCCAAGGTGACATGCGGACCGATTACTGCGGATTTTAAATTCACATTGGCGGGGATGGAAACAGGTGGAATGATGGTCACACCTTCCTTTGTTTCCATCGGTACACAGTTGCATCTTCCGTGGTCCAGTAAATAACGGTTGGTTTCGAGTAAAGCCTCCGGGATGCCTGCATCCAGCCATACTTCTGTTTGTTGGGTTTTAATTCGTGCTCCCTTTTCTAGCATAATATTGATGGCTTCAGAGAGAAAAAATTCACCTTTCAATGTTTTTCCGCGTTTGATCTGTTCTTCGATGGCTTCGATTAATTTAAGTCCTTCGCGGAAATAGTAAAAACCGACCACCACCAGGTTGTTGCTGATGTCTGTTGGTTTTTCAGTCAGTTTAGTTGCGTATCCATTTTGATCAAGTTCAACCACCCCAAAGCGTCGCGGATCATCCATCGGCTTAACCCAGGCAATTCCATCAACGGTTTCATGGCTTAAAAAGGCTAGGTCCGTTTCGATCAAGGTGTCTGAAAAGGCCACCAGTACCGGGCCGTTTAATAGTTCCTTGGCCAGATAAAGCGCCTTGGATTGACCTTCCATTTGTTCCTGAACTAAAAAATGGACCTTTTTTTCAGGATGAACACTTTGCATGTGTTCCTGGATTTGCTCTCCCTGGTTGGGACTGACAATAAACACGTATTCAGCATTTTCAAGATCTGGCAATGATTTAAACTGTTCCAGCGAGTGGTCCAGGACGGTCATGCCAGCCAGATAAAGCAGCGGTTTGGGCCGATTCCAGGTGTGCGGACGCATGCGCGAACCTAAACCTGCCATGGGAATGACAATTTTGTATGAGGAAGTCATTAGCGAATGTCCATTTCAAAGGTAAATTTTGAAGAACAAAATGCTTCTTAATTGTACCCCGGCAATTCGATTTGCCTGATGAATAATTTCATAATTCTAGCAGAAAAAACACTTAATTAGACCCGTTAATCGCAGAACCCCTTCCGACTTGCGAAGGGGTTCTGAAAAAAAGTGGAAAAAGATCAGACGATCGCCAGGGTGGTGACTGCAGGAGCGCGGTCGAACATCCAGATCGAGAGTGGAAGACCAAGACCCAGGGTGATCGTTGAGATTAACCAGGCCAGCAGCATCCACACCAGGCTGAACCAAAAGCCGATTAAGAGAAAATATAAGGCGCGCAGCAAGAAGGGGTGCTGTTTGATCTTGGTTTGAGTGATGACGGTCTTTCCATCAACAACCTTGGCAGTCGCATTGACACGTGCGGGTTTCAAGGTCATGACCTGAGGAATACGATTGATCATGGCGAGACCAAGAGGAAGTCCGATGATGGTCAAATTGAATAACCATGCCAAAAGGGTCCAGATCAATCCAAGCCAGGAACCCACGAAAATATAGTACAAGATACGAATGATGATGCCAGGACCGGATTTTGGAACTTTTACTGAAGTGGTTTGGTCGCTCATTTTATTATTCCTTTCTTGAATATATATACGTGATTATTATTGCACAGATTCAAGAATTGCCAAAATGCTATTTATTTCTTCCAATAATTATTGGTTTTTAAAGGTTTGCAGATTGAAGGTGAAATTTGGTGTTGGATTGATATGCCTGCACAGCGCGGAACAATGTTTCTTCCTGAAAAGGTTTGCCCATGAGCTGCATACCGATGGGGAGGTTGTTCGAATCCAGCCCAACGGGATAGGCGATGCCGGGAACACCAGCCAGGTTGGCTGGTAGTGTGAAAACATCCTCAAGATACATGGCCAGCGGATCGTCGCCGTGTTCGCCAATCTTAAAGGCAGTAGTCGGCGTTACCGGGCATGCGATCACATCCACTGTTTCAAAGGCTTTTTCAAAATCTTGTTTGATCAAGGTGCGGACTTTTTGTGCCTGCCCGTAATAGGCGTCGTAATAACCGGCTGAAAGAGCATAGGTGCCCAGCATGATGCGGCGTTTGACTTCGGGGCCGAAACCCTGTCCGCGGGTGTCAAAAAACATCTCCACCATCGAGCCGGTGGATTGTCGAGCCCCAAAGCGAACCCCGTCATAGCGTGCCAGATTGGCAGAGGCTTCTGCGGGGGCGATCAGATAATAAACGGGCAGGGCGTATTTGGTGTGCGGCAGGCTGATCTCAACAATTTCAGCGCCCAATTCGCGATAGGTCTCAATCGCGGCTTTAATGGTGGTTTTAATCTCGGATTGGATACCGTCAATGAAATATTCGCGAGGGACGCCTATGCGCAACCCCCTTACGCCTTCCGACATCCCTTTATGATAATTAGGCACGGGGCGATCAGCCGAGGTTGAGTCCATTTTATCCAGACCGGCCATAATGCCAAGCAGCAGCGCGGATTCCGCGGCAGTTCGGGTAAAGCTTCCCATCGAATCCAGTGAGGATCCATAAGCGACCAGGCCATAGCGAGAAACGCGTCCATAGCTGGGCTTGATCCCGGTCACCCCGCAGAAGGCGGCTGGCTGGCGGATGGAGCCGCCGGTATCCGAGCCGATGGCTGCAGGCACCATGCGGGCTGCAACAGCCGCTGCACTCCCACCGGAGGATCCTCCGGGAACACGTGAGGTGTCCCAGGGATTAAAAGTGGGGCCAAAAGCCGAGGTTTCTGTCGAAGATCCCATGGCGAATTCATCCGTGTTTGTTTTACCGATAATGATGGCGCCGGCATCCACCAAACGCTGTACTGCCGTGGCTGTGAATGGGGCGATCCATTCTCCCAGCACATTGGACCCACAGCTGCAGCGCATATCTTTAACCGTGATCAAATCCTTGACCGCAATGGGGATGCCCAACAAGGTTGGCAGTTGATCCATTTGATCGCTCTTTCGCGCTTCTCCCAAACGAGCATCAGCTTTTTGGGCTTCCGCTCTGGCAGATTCCTCTGCCAGGGTGATGAACGCGTGAATACGCGGTTCCAGTGCATGAATGCGGAGCAGATGGGCTTCAAGCAATTCCGAGCAGGAGAAAGCGCCTGCACGCAAGCCAGCCTGCATTTCAAATATTGAAAGCCGGGTCAGGTCAGTGCTCATTCAAACACCGGCGGTACTTTGAACTGGTTCTTGTTGGTTTCGGGGGCGTTCTTGAGCAGGTCGGAGGTGAGCATGGCTGCGCGTGCTTCATCCACCCGCAGGGGGCATTCTTCCGGTTGTACGCCAGAAGCCGCTGAAATGGCGGTGGTGTCCAGTTCTTGCAGCATGGTCACATAATCAAGGATCGAAGAGAGCTGCTCACGATACCTGGACTTTTCATCATCCGTCAGGGTGAGGCGGGCCAATTTGGCAATATGTTCCACTTCTGCAAGGGTTAAACTCATGCGTGCTATTATACCCGAGTGCAATGATTTCGAGATTGAAGATTTGCGGTTGCATCTGAATTGAAAAGGCTCTATACTTGAAACGCTACACCATTAAATAATAAGGACCCTTCATGAATATTATTTCTGTTGCCTCTACCAACCCGGTCAAACTACAGGCTGCTCTGGATGGATTCCAACGTATGTTCCCGCGTGAGTCTTTTGAGGTCCGCACCCTCAAAATCCCGTCCACGGTTTCAGACCAACCCATGACCGATGAGGAAACCCTCGAAGGCGCAGACGCACGGGCTCTCGCGGCACGTGAACTCATGCCAGAAGCGGATTATTGGGTGGGCATTGAGGGCGGCGTGATGGATAGGGGAACCCACCTGAGTGGATTTGCCTGGGTGGTGGTGCTTTCTGAAGGTAAAAGGGGTGTAGGTCGAAGCGGTGAGTTTTTTCTTCCAGAAAATCTTGCCGAGTTGGTCCGCCAGGGTGTTGAATTGGGCGAAGCCGACGACATAGTTTTTTCTAGAAATAATTCAAAACAAAACAATGGTGCAGTCGGTTTATTGACCGGAGATGCCGTTGACCGTTTGAATCTGTATATTCCGGCTGTGATTTTTGCTCTGATTCCGTTTAAGAATCCGGATTTATATTAACTTTTTTTCAGGGTGTTTGAGAAGGGGGGTTTAACTGACTGTCATACCACAGCAGGTAATCTTCAACGTGTGCATGCCAATAGGTTTCGTCGTGATAACCAAGATTATTATTGAATTTATGCGGCACATTCAGGCTTTGTAGAGTGTCTAAAAAAAGCATGACATCTGCAAGGTCTTCATCCTTGTTACCCACGTCTATGTAGAAAACTGGCAATGCGGCGGTTGCTTCTGCCGATGTTGTGGTCATGAGTATGTTGCTGATCTCTCCGTAAAACAACGGAGCGCTGTGTGCTCCGACGGTGCTGAAGAGCTCGGGGTTAGAAAAACCCAGATGAACGGCCCAATTGCCTCCGCGTGAAAGACCGCCAATCGCCCTGCAGGCTCTATCTGTGCAGACCTCAAAGTGCTGGTCAATATAGGGAATGACCTCTTCGAGGATGGCGTCTCCATATTTGGAATTGTAAGCATCGGTGTTGGAGCGGATCTCGGTGGGGAGTACGATCAAGAAAGGGCTCACCTTTTTTTGAGCAAGTAATTCATCCATTTTTGAGAGCAAACCGATACGCACCCATTGGTCATCCAGGCTTGTTTGTCCGTGAAGCATATAGAGCACGGAATATTGGGTGCCGTCATTACTGTCATAGCAAGGTGGAAGGTAGACTTTAACACTGATGGGTTCAGTCAATAGTTTGGAGGGTACATCCCTTTCTACTACGGTGCCTGTGGTTTCAACACAGAGGGCGGTAGTGGGGGTCATAACGGGTGTTTCAGTTTGCTTTATTTCAGAGGTTCCCTGGGTAGGAGGCGGTGTTGGTGTAAGTGTTGCTTCGATCTGAGAACTGCGTATATTGCAGGATGCAACACCAACCATCAGGATCAGGCTGATTTTGAGGATGTTTGACAGGGTTGATGAGGTCTGATGCACAGTCATAACGAGGCCATATTCCTTGACGTTTCTTGCTGCTACCGATTATACTCTAGAGGTTCGGGGTGTAGCGCAGTTGGCAGCGCACCGCGTTTGGGACGCGGGGGCCGGCGGTTCAAGTCCGCCCACCCCGACAAGTGTTTTTCATTGCAGTATCATACCTCCCAAAAAAACATCTTTAATTATTATTGGTAATTATTAACCAGTGTTGGTTGTTTTGCCATGTTTAGAAAAAAAATAGAAAAGATTGTCACTGATATTTCAATATATACAGACAATCATCCGCTAGTATTTCCACTTGCATTGCTCTTGTTCGCCCTGTTGACTTATGGGGTCCTCATCGCTACACTTGGTTTTTACTGGGATGATTGGCCTCCAATATTGCTCTCACACCTTGCTGATAAAAATCAAATATGGCAATATTTTTCGTATGACAGACCTTTTCAGTCCTGGACATATTATCTGCTTTTTCCTCTATGCAGGGATTCAGCTTTTTTGTGGCAGCTGTCTGCAATTTTAGCGCGCTGGTTGGCTGGATTAACATTATTCTATGCCTTCCTGCAGGTGTTTCCACGTCAAAAAGTAATCCTCCAATGGGCAACCGTATTGTTCGTGGTTTTTCCTGGTTTTGCAGACCAAAGTGCCTCGGTCTCATTTGGCTCCCATTTCTTGATCTACACGGTGTTTGGGCTTTCACTTCTTTTTATGCTTTTAGCGATCAACAAGCCCAATAGATTTTGGATTTATTATCCCCTATCTCTATTTTTTACGGCCGTCCATTTATTTAGTATGGAATACTTCGTCGGCCTGGAATTACTCCGCCCGATCCTGATCTATTGGCTGTATATTGACAAAGGACTGCAAAAGCGAAAGAGCATACAAAGAACAGCAATTAATTGGCTGCCTTTCCTGGCCGTGTTAGGTTATTACATTTATTGGCGGATGGCGATCTATCAAAGCCCGGCAACGGGTACCGTCACAAGCAATTATCCCTACCTGATCATCAATTTCCTAAAGGCGCCGGCTGATACTTTTGTTGCCTTTATTCAGACCATCTACAGTGATTTACGATTCTTATTGGTGGATATTTGGACGAATCGAGTTCTGCCAGTTGTGGTGGAGGTAAAAAGTTTAACTCTTTGGCTATCCCTGGCTCTTGGAGTCGGTGGTACATTAGTTTTGCATTTTTTCCTGCGGGCAGAGCAAACTTCCGAAGGTTTTATCTTAAAGGGAAACGAGATCAAACGCAACTTGATCTTGGCTTTGACCATATTTTTCATTGGGCTCTTCCCCGTCTGGAGCACCTTGCGCCAGATCACCAGGGGCAAATGGTCGGATCGTTTTGACATCCCGGTCATTTTTGGGGTGACTATTTTTGTGGTGACTTTGCTCTTTATTATTTTTAGATCACCAAAAGTTCGCAATGTTATTCTCGTTCTGCTTGTAGGGCTTTCCATTAGTTACCAGATTCAAACCTCAAATGAATATCGCAAGGATTTTATTCGGCAAAAAGAGTTTTATTCTCAACTGGCATGGCGGATTCCCGCACTTGAACCCGGTACCACCTTGTTTTCGCCTGGAATTCCAGCCACAAAGGAAGCGGATTACTCCATTTCGGCGGGAGTTAATCTGTTGTTTAATTCTGGTGAAATATTACCTTTGCTTGATTATTGGTTCACGGGACCCCGCTATTACAGCCCATCCGATTTGGTGGCTGATCCAACCACTGAGATCAAAGATGGCTTGCGTATTTTTAATTTCAAAGGAACCGCTTCAAAAGTAGTCAGCATTTATATGCCCGATGACGGCTGCCTTTGGGTCATTGATCCATATTACGCCTTGAGCCCCGAAAAGATCAGTTTATTCGCCTCATATGGCCAGCTGACCAATCAACAATTGATCAATGAAGAAGGTCCGCAGACCAATCAGCTTTCAAAGATCGTAGATACCAAACCGCAAAAAACATGGTGTTATTACTTCGAGAAGGGCGATTTGGCTCAAAGCAAAGGAAAATACAACGAAGCGATCAATTATTACGAAAAAGCGATGGAGGAGAAGCTCGTTCCACTAAATGCGATCGAGTTGTTGCCATTTGTAAAATCTTATGCCCAATCGGGGCAGATTGAAGAGGCTGTTTCGCTGACCAGTGAAGCCTTTAATATGTCTGTCAAAGCCCAGCCTTCCATTTGCCAGGTATGGCACGATGTATTGAATGAAAACCCTTCAATCCTTCTAACCAGCGTTGAAACAGTTTATAATTCTGAAAATTGTTCAATACTGGAACACTGATGTCACAAAAATGCGATAAATCATCTATAAAAGTGGTTCATTTACCCATGATTGAATCCAGGATTTCTTCAGTCGTCTCGAAAATTGAAAAATTGTCGGACCGATATCCAATCCTTTTTCCCGTCGCGTTAATGGTATTAGCTCTGGTAACTTACGGTGTATTTATTATCTCACTGGGTTTTTATTGGGATGATTGGCCTCCAATCTTACTATTACATGTTCCAGACAAGGCTTTGGTGTGGAAATATTTCACATATGATCGTCCTTTTCAATCCTGGACTTATTATCTTCAATTCTTTATTTGCAACGATTCCACCTTTTTATGGCAATTGACCGGTATTTTGGTGCGCTGGTCTGCAGGCTTGACTCTTTTTTACGCATTTTTAGGCGTAATTCCTCGACAAAAATATTTATTGCAATGGGCAGCTGTATTGTTTGTGGTTTTTCCGGGTTTTGCAGATCAATATGCTTCAGTTGCGTATGGATCTCATTTCATGGTTTACACTGTTTTTGGGTTTTCACTATTATTCATGGTGTTGTCGGTTAAGCAGCCCGAAAAATTTTGGCTTTTTTTCCCACTAGCGCTGGTTTTTACCACAGTCCATCTGTTTACCATGGAGTACTTTGTCGGATTGGAAGTGCTTCGTCCGGTTATGTTGTATTGGTTATTCCATGACAGCGGTTTTAGTAAAAATAAAAGTGTTAAACGAGCCTTGCAATATTGGCTGCCTTTTTTTGTAATTATTTGTGTTTACCTCTATTGGCGGATGGCGATCTATCCTCACCAGGAATTTGGCTTGGCTCAAAGTAATTATCCCTATATATTTGCCGATTTATTAAAAGCGCCTATACCAACAATTATGCAATTAATTCAAAGAATTTATGCCGATTTCCATTTCTTATTTGTGGACATTTGGGCAAATCGAATTCTTCCTGCTCGAGTGGAGTTAAAAAGTTTGCCTTTCTGGTTTTCAATGGTTGTTGGCGTTGGCCTGGCAATCATATTAAGTTTACTTTTCAATGGGGATCGTATACAACAACGTTTTACCCTCACCAAAAATGAATTGGCAAGAAACCTTGTACTTTCGTTTACCATTTTTATCTTTGGTTTGTTTCCGATTTGGAGCAGTCTTCGCCAGGTTACCATTGGAAAATGGTCAGACCGTTTTGACCTGCCTGTTATTTACGGTGTAACCATATTTGTCATTACATCGTTATTTGTTGTTGTGAGTTCTCCAAAAATTCGGAGAGTCTTCTTGATATTACTTGTAGGACTCTCTATAAGTTTTCAAATTCAATCCGGCTATATATATCGAAAAAATTATTACCTGGAAAAAAGTTTTTACACACAGCTTTCATGGCGTATCCCAGCTTTGGAACCCGGATCGGTGATTTATGCCCCAGGGATTCCCACCGGACGCGATACCGATTACTCCTACTCAATGGGGCTTAATTTATTATTTAATACTGGTTCTATAGACCCCACTTTGGACTATTGGTTTTTTACACCAAGAAATTATAAACCGGTAGAATTAACCTTAAACCCTGAACTAGAATTGACCGACTCTCTGCGAATTTTTAGTTTTCAAGGAAGTGCTTCAAAAGTCATCAGTGTTTTCAAACCTGATGGTGGCTGTTTAAGAGTTATAGATCATTATTTTGCAATATATCCTGAAAAAATTGACCAGTTATACTATTACGGAGAACTTACAAATCAAGACCTCATAAGTGATAAAGGTCAACCAACCAATAACCTTGCGAATATTATTAGCACCGAACCTCAAAACACGTGGTGCTACTTCTTTGAAAAAGGCGATCTTGCTCAAAGCAAAGGCAATTATGCTGAAGCTGTGAATTATTATGAACAGGCCGTCGCAAAGAAACTAGTTCCATTATCTTCAGTGGAGCTTCTACCCTTTATAAAAGCCTATATTAAATTGGATCGAATTGATGAAGCTATTGCTTTAACCAAAGAATCATATCGTAGGGAGTCTCTCTCTTATCAAGCAGTTTGCCAAGTATGGCATGACAGTATAAAAGAAAATTCTTCAATTACTCAAACAGCGGTTGAATCCATTTATAATCTAGATATCTGCAAAAATTTGGAACCTTAATGCCGCAAAAAACACCGCCATTCCTTTCCATAATACTTCCTGCTCACAATGAAGAGCTGAGGCTACCTGAAACGTTAATTCAGGTGACTCAATTTGTCCGATCCCAGACCTATCCGATTGAAGTTGTGATCGTTGAGAATGCCAGTAAGGATCGCACTCTTGAAATTGCCCATGAATATGCAGCTCAAAATGAAAACGTGTTGGTCCTCCATGAAGATCGGCCGGGGAAGGGCTTGGCTGTTAAAGAGGGAATGCTGGCCGCTTCTGGCCAGTACCGCTTCTTCTGCGATGTGGATTTTTCGATGCCTATCACTGAAATCCCAAAATTTTTGCCCCCCAATCTGAACAATGCGGCAATTGCGATCGGTTCACGTGAAGCAAAAGGAGCCGTGCGTTACAACGAACCCTTCAGCCGGCATATCATTGGCCGGGTGTTTAACATGTTGGTTTGGATTCTGGTGTTACCAGGGATCAACGATACACAATGCGGATTCAAGTGCTTTTCGGCGGAAGCCACCGAAAAACTGTTTCCTTTGCAATCCATCCATGGTTGGACCTTTGATGTGGAAATTTTGGGAATTGCCAGGCAGTTCGGATATAAGATCGTGGAAGTTCCAGTTCCATGGTATTACCAACCGCAGAGCAAGGTCAATGTGGTTAAAGATTTCCTGCGCACTTTTAAGGAATTATTCAAAGTACGTAAGATCATCCGCAGCCGTTCTTATGAGAAACAAATTTGATCCTGCAGAAATTCCCCCGGCACCTGATCTAAGTTTTGAACGCAGTCTATGGTCAAATGAAATTCACTACGTGGCAGGCATTGATGAGGCTGGCCGCGGGGCTTGGGCTGGACCGGTTTATGCCGCTGCCGTAGTGTTGCCATGTGATCCGACCATCGAAACCAACTTGGCAGGCGTTCGTGATTCCAAACAGATCCCAGCTCAAAAACGTAACCAACTGGCATTGATCATCAAAAAGTATGCTCTGGCTTATGCCGTCGCCTCCGCGGATGCAAGTGAAATTGATGCAATGGGCATTCTACCTGCCAATCGCCTGGCGATGATGCGCGCAGTAAACGCTTTATCCCTCCAACCTGATCATTTGTTGATTGATGCCCTTTTTTTGCCGGACCAGGATCAGGGTCAGACCGCCTTGGTCAAAGGGGATCAACGCAGTTTGAGCATTGCGGCTGCTTCCATCCTGGCTAAAACCGAACGAGATGCATGGATGATCGAGGCGCATGATCGCTTTCCGATCTACCGGTTTGACCTGCACAAAGGCTATGGAACAAAAATCCACCAAAAAGGATTAATTCAGGCAGGTGTCTGTGAGTTACATCGAAAAAGTTACAAACCGATTAGCGATATGGTGAATAAATAAAAAGTGATGGCCTTGGCCATCACTTTTTTGTGGACTGACAATTTACTTGCGTTTCCTTCCGTAAAGCACCCATTTGGTTATTTCTGCGACGATTGACGGGATGATAAACAACGGCAGGATCATGGCCCATTCATTCCAACCCAGCGGAGTGGTTTGGAAAACCGGGTTCAAGAAGGGCACATAAATGACAGCCAACAGCAAGACAAATGAGAGTAGCACTGCCAAGTTCATCCACTTGTTCGAAAAGATGCCAATTTTGAGGAGTGGATAGCGTTCTGATCTGGCGGTGAAGGCGCGAAGCAGTTCAGAAGCAGAGAGGGTCAAGAAAGCCATCGTTTCTGCATACGGCAACCGTTCGGCTAAAGGAAATTCGGTATGCATTAACCCTCGCCAAAAAGCGAATAATGTAACACCGGCAATCGCAATAGTTTGTACCGCGACACCGATGGCCATCTGTTTATTAATGATCGGTTCCTTGGGCGGACGGGGTTTCTGGTCCATGATATCCGGGTCACCTTTTTCAGTTCCGAGGGCCAGAGCAGGTGCACCATCTGAGATCAGGTTCAACCACAAAAGCTGCACGGGGACCAATGGGGCGAGCTGTTCGGTGGTCAACTCAGGGAAGATAAGTTTGCCAAAGGCTGTCGGCAAAAAGATGATCAAGATCTCACCCAGGTTGCAAGAGATTAAGTAGTAGACAAATTTGCGAATGTTGGCGTAGATTATGCGCCCTTGTTCTACTGCAGAAACGATACTGACATAGTTATCATCAGTGAGAACCATATCAGCCGTATCTTTGGCGACATCAGTACCGGTAATGCCCATTGATACGCCAATGTCGGCTTGTTTGATGGCCGGGGCATCATTAACGCCGTCACCGGTCATGGCTACAACTTCACCATTGGCTTGCAGAGCATTGACGATGCGCATCTTGTGTTCAGGAGAAACCCGGGCAAACACGTCCGTTTCTTCCACTTCCTTGATCAACTGAGTATCGTCAATTTCATCCAGTTGGGCGCCGGTCAACACTTTGTGTCCAGGCTGCAGCAATCCAATGCTTTCTGCAATAGCGCGTGCAGTATTGGGGTAATCTCCGGTGATCATCAAGGTGCGAATGCCAGCCTTGGCAGCCGTCAACAGCGCGGGTTTAACCTCAGGTCTGGCGGGATCAATCATGCCGATCAAACCGGCAAAGATCAAATCCTTTTCCAGTTCAACGCTGTTAAGTTCAGCGGGAACATCTTTCACAAGTCTGAATGCCACCCCGATCACACGCAAGGCGTCCTTGGTCATGGCATCATTGGCATCCAGGATCTTTTTCCGGGCGGCTTCATCCAAAGGTTTGGCTGATTTATCATCCATTGATTGGATTTGGGTGCAAAGTTTTAGGACCACATCAGGGGCACCTTTAACGGCCACGACATGCATATTTTTATGCGTCGAATCCACGAAAGGTGAGATGTCATCCAGGCTCGGGTTGTCAATGGCATGAATGGTGATCATGCGTTTGCGTTCAGAATCGAACGGGATTTCGTTTTTGCGTGGATAGGCATAGTTTAGTTCTTTTGACCCAGCGCCGGCTTTGTATGCTGCTACCAGAATGGAACCCTCGGTTGGGTCACCGATCATACGGTATTCGGTTCCACCTTCTCCATTGGTTTCTTCAAGCAGGGAGTCGTTATTAAGGGCGCCCACCCACAGAGCGGATTTAACCGCAGGAAATTGGACAAGCTCAACTTTCTTACCATCCACCCTGAATTCACCCTTGGGAGAATAACCCTGTCCGGTGACTTCAACGAATTGACCATCCACCCAAATGCGGGTGACCGTCATTTCGTTTTGGGTTAAGGTACCGGTTTTATCTGAACAAATAACGGTGGCAGAACCAAGCGTTTCAACCGAGGACAACCGGCGGATAAGCGCGTGGCGTTTGATCATTTCTTGCATGCCCAGCGCCAGGCTGATGGTCACGATGGCGGGCAGACCTTCTGGTACAGCAGCAATGGCCAAACTTACTGCGATCATAAAGAGTTCAAGTGGATTTCCGCCTTCGAGAATGCCAACGCCAAATACAATGGCACAAACGATCAGACAAGCCCAGCCCAGCGTTTTGCCAAGTTGGTCAAGACGTTTTTGCAACGGGGTCTCTTCTTCATTAACGGATTGAAGCATGTTGGCGATCATGCCCAGTTGGGTGTGCATACCTGTGCTGGTGACCACACCGTGTCCGCGGCCGTAAGAAATGACAGTCCCCATATACACCGTGTTCTTGCGATCGCCCAATGAAGATTTGGCTTCAAGCGTCAACAGTGCATTTTTTTGCACCGGAACGGACTCACCGGTAAGGGCTGCTTCTTCAACCCGCATATTGACCGCTTCAAGTAGCCGCAGGTCCGCCGGGACGAAGTTGCCGGCTTCTAGAAAAACGATATCGCCGGGCACCAGTTGATTGGATGGGACTGAAAGGCGTTTTCCATCCCTCATCACCTGGGCATCCGGGGCGGCCATCTTCTTCAATGCGGCCAGTGCTTCTTCAGCCCGTGATTCCTGAATGACACCCAAAACAGCGTTTAAGACCACGATCAATAGAATTGCGCCTGAATCAACCCATTCTCCAAGGATCATGGAGATGACAGAAGCCACGATCAGTAAAACGATCACAAAGGACTTCAATTGGGCAAAAACCAATTGTAAAAATGTAGCTCTTGGTTTTTCTCGCAATTGGTTCAAACCGTGAATTTGTTGGCGTTTTTCCACTTCGGCTGTGGTCAACCCTTTTACCGAGGTGGTTTCCAATCGGTTTAATACTTCATCCGCACTCAGCGCATGCCAGGTAACCGAAAGGTCTTCCGCCGTTGTTAAAGCGGCATCTTGTTTCTTTGCAATCATTTGTTGAGCTCCTGTACTAAAATATGAAAATGGTTAAGGGGCGATTACCGTACCGGGTAATATCTGCGAATTTTTCGGGATCACTACGATCCCATCACGCACCACCCAATGTGGACCATCCACCTCGGTTCCGCGAGGGAATGGACGAATTACAACACCTGTACCCAGGCGTGCATTTTTATCTATGATCGCACCTTCAATTGAACAATCAGGCCCTATATGAAGAGGAAGTTTTTTGCCTTCTGCAGCCCAATCTCTTTCATAGTAATCGTTACCCATTAAGATACAGTCTTTGATATTCACTCCGCGGCAAATCTGGCTGCGCAATCCAATGACCGAGTGTTTGATGGTTGCGTTTTCAATTCGGCAGCCTTCAGAGAGTAATGTGTCTTCCATCACGGAGTTGGTGATCACCGAACCAGGTAAAAACCTCGGATGGCTGTAGATGGGGTTGGAAGGATCAAAGAAATTAAAGGGGGGATTGGGCATGGCCAGAGCCAGGTTGGTATCGTAAAAAGTGCGAATGGTACCAATATCTTCCCAGAATCCTTCAAAATCGTAGCCGTAAACGGAGTGGGTATTAATGGCAGAGGGTATGACTTCCCCGCCGAAATCGTCATCGGTGTTGGTTTCAAGCAGATCTATCAAGACATCTGCTTTAAAAAGGTAAATTCCCATGGATCCGAGGTAAGGTTTTTCAGGATCCTCCCGGCTCATCGCGTATTCCAGGGTTTTTGGATCTTTGGGTTTTTCAAAGAAATCCGTAATCTTGTTGGCTGAATCCCGTTTTAAGATACCAAAGCGGGGAGCGTCATCCTTGTTAACCGGTTGAACAGCGACGGTTATATCGGCATTTTGGCTGAAATGGAACTCCGCCATTTTGGCAAAATCCATTCGGTAAAGGTGATCTCCTGCCAGGATCAGTACATATTTTGCCCTGGACGAACGAATTTCAGGCAATTGTTTGCGAACAGCGTCCGCGGTTCCCTGGTACCAGGCCATGTTGCCCATGGTTTGTTCCGCAGCCCAAATTTGCACCCACCCTTGATGAAAGGCGTCAAAATTGTAAGTGCGGACGATGTGACGGTGCAGTGAGATGGAATTGAATTGGGTTAACACACCAATGCGTAGAATGCCTGAATTTATACAATTGCTGATGGGGATATCAATCAACCGGTATTTACCAGCCATTGGAACTGCCGGCTTGGAACGCTGCTGAGTCAAAGGAAAAAGTCTTGATCCGCGTCCACCGCCTAAAATGACCGCCAGGATGTCATCTACATTAGCCATTCTGCACCTTTCTCAAAAACTAATAGGGATTAACAGTCATTGTATTCCACGTCAAACGATTCTTGTAAGAATACATTATTTAATTTGACTAGTCAATTCATTTTAATCGGTTCTAATGATTTTTATATAATCAATATCGGGTTTAATTTGCTGGTTGATTTGAAAAAGCTCTCTTTGAGACTAGGAAAAGTGACGCGCATAAAATTGCACCGAACAGATAAGGAGTGCTGGATCCCAGGTTTTGAAACAAAGCGCCACCTACCACTGGTGCCAGCGCATTGGCTGCACTCAAAAGTGCTGCGGAAATTCCCAAAGTGCCACCGATTTCCTCAATGAAAACTTTTCGGGTCAGCAGACTGTTAACTGATGGCTGCAAAACGCCTCCTCCAATCGCGGCTGGAACCATAGCCAGCAGCAGCCATCCCAACCCCAGTAAACCTTTTTTGTTTTCTGAAGGGACAGCTATTTGCAGGTGTTGGGTGGGTGGAGTTTCACCGGGCAGGTTGCGGCTGCCGCTCAATTCGGTTGTAACTTCTTTTTGAGAATACCACGGGGGAGGTATGCGCGGTGTCAATGCGGTCAACAGCAGACCGGCCACCAGCATGGCCAACCCGAAGCGGATGAGTTTCATTTCTCCAAAGCGACGGCTCCATTTTCCGATGAAGTAACCCTGTACTGAGACCACCA
This sequence comes from Chloroflexota bacterium, assembly GCA_021825925.1. Classification (GTDB taxonomy): domain Bacteria; phylum Chloroflexota; class Anaerolineae; order Anaerolineales; family Anaerolineaceae; genus UBA6107. The sequence goes on along the minus strand of JAKAFP010000003.1, from coordinate 99,576 downwards.
GAATGCCAACCCACACGAAAATGATGGAATTGCCTGATGCGTTGAGCCCCAGCCGATTAAGTGTGAAAAGTGAGAGAAGCTGCTGAAAACCGCCAAAGGCTATTTGGTACACAAAGAGCATCACCAACAAAAAGCCTACCATCGGTTTCTTCAAGGTGGCAAAGAATAACTGTAACGAGATCTCTTTGCGGTCGGTTAATGAGATCTTCTTAATAACAGGGCGGGTTTCTTTGAGTAAAACTGAGGTCATGATGATCGAAATCAGCGAGAAGCCTGCTGCAACGAAAGCTGGTACGTGATAATTATTTCCGCTTGCTGCAAGTGATAAGAAGGCGATCACCGGGCCAACCACAAATCCCAAACCAAAAGCTGCACCGATCAAGCCGAGACCCTGTGTGCGGTTTTTCTCGGTGGTGATATCGCTGATCACAGCCTGAGCAGTTGAGATGTTGGCGCCTGACAGGCCATCCAAAATGCGGGCTGCGAACAGCATCCAAATTGCATTTGAAAAACCCAGCAGCAAAAATCCAATCAGGGTGCCTACCTGGCTGATGATCAGGATGGGTTTTCGACCAAAGCGGTCCGATAGCCTTCCAAGGACCGGGGCGCCTATCACCTGCATGGCCGGATATGCTGCTCCAAGCAGACCGATGGTGGTTGCGTTGGCTCCAAACGAGGCGGCATAAAATGACATTAAGGGGATGATAATGGTCAAACCTAGCAAATCAATCAAAATGATCACAAAAACGGGCATGATCTTTTTGAAATCAAGTTTGTCTTCAGTGTTTGTTGCAACGGCATTGTTTTTCATAATTTACTCCTGCTTTCAGATAAATTAATCATAACTTTTGGCAGGGTCAATTTCAATGCAATTTACGATGATTTTGCGGTTGTGTATAAGGTTTATATAACGAAAACTATTCCTTGGGTGGCAGGGTTCGCGCAAATTCCACTCCCATTCGGATCCACTCCGTCAAATCTTTGTCATCCCTGGTGCCGGCAGGCGTCACTTCCACCCATCCAGACATGGCTTTGCCGGTCAGGTCAAATGGTTTTGCGAAAGGACGGCTTAGAGATTTAATATATAGGTCTTTGCCGACCCTGACAATAAGATTATCTGTGTGAACTCCGCAGGCCATGTTACCCTTGATCAAATACCCGACACCGCCAAACATTTTCTTTTCAGTCGGATGCTCGGTTGTGAGAATCTTGCTTACTCTTTCAGCCAGGTGGATATCGTAAGCCATGAGGTTATGACCTGTTAAAAAGTAATTTCACGTGCCTTGCTGCGCATGAACAACGTTAGGACCAGACCAGCTGCAAAACCGCCGATGTGAGCCATGTAAGCCACACCACCTGTTGAGGTGGCATCAGAGAGAGTTCCCAATCCACTGACCAGTTGGATGACGATCCACGCGCCGATCACCAGCAGTGCAGGCAGACTGACCACCCAGGCCGCCAACAACACCCTCACCTTCCTTCCTGGGAAGAGGATCAGATAGGCAGCCAGAACGCCCGCAATTGCACCGGATGCTCCCAAGGTTGGGTATTCGCTGAACATCGAAATAGCGTATTGGGCAAGTCCTGCCGCCAGACCGCACAAGACATAAAAAATCAGGAACTTGAAATGGCCAAAGCGGTCTTCTACGTTATCACCAAAAATTAATAAGTACAGCATGTTGCCGCCCAGGTGAAGCCAGCCCGCATGTAAAAACATGGACGTAAACAGGGTGATCAATCCTACTATGGGGCTGGATAAAAAGCGGGCAGGCACAAAAGACCAGGCGTAGATGAATGCATCTCCACCCAGCAGTTCAAGCAGAAAAACTAAGATGTTAATCGCGATCAGCGCATAAGTCACGATCGGGAAAAGTCTTCGCTGAGAATTATCATCACCAATGGGCAGCATGGAGCACTCCTTCAAACAATATAACATTACTTCACCAAGTATAGGCGTTTTCAGGCCTAACTGCAATTGCTCCATCATTGAAAACAAAAGGACCTGACAACGAATGTCAGGCCCTCAGTTTTTATGACCGATTAAACCTACTCAGCATCCTTCGGGGTCACATCTATCACATTTGTCTGGTCAATACGTGGATTCGGGTTGGTGTTTTTCTTGCGAAAAATCAAGGCACCCACCACGGTCAGGACGAGAATCACTGCAACTACAGCAAAAACGAACACGATCAAAAGCAAATTCAACATTGCATACTCCTGTTAATTAAGTTTGTTTCCATGATCATTTACGATGAATCGGATCAGCGGGTTGCATTCTATCACTCATTCTTTTCTGCGTTGACAATCTTAACTAAGACAATTCTTATGTGGACTTAAGGAGGAGACGCACCAAAGATAAATTAGATCAGAACGAGTGGGGTAGCGGTTTTAGCACCCTGCGGGTTTTTCACCCCCGAGCGCAGCGAGAGGGGCAGGAGGAGACTTCGAGTCCAGTGTAAATTAAATCAGAACGAGTGGGGTCGCGGTTTTAGCACCCTGCGGTTTTTGCACCCCCGAGCGCAGCGAGAGGGGCAGGAGGAGACTTCGAGTCTAGCGTAAATTAAATCAGAACGAGTGGGGTCGCGGTTTTAGCACCCTGCGGTTTTTGCACCCCCGTGCGCAGCGAGAGGGGCAGGAGGAGACTTCGAGTCTAGCGTAAATTAAATCAGAACGAGTGGGGCACCGGTCCACTCGTTCTGATCTGATCACTCAGAAGCATCACAACCTTTGAAGGAGGAGAAATACATCTACTTTATAAATCCTACCTTCAAAAGGGGAAATAAAATTCACCCAATAAAGGTCTAAAAAACCGTTAAATTTACAATCCCAAAGTTGGGAAGAACGTGGCGCCAAGCGTTAATACGGAGGCAATGAAAATGGCAATTGAGCCGATGATCGTAAACCATTTTTGGAATCCATTGTTGGCATATTTTCCCATAAGTCCTTTGTCACTGGCGAGCTTTATCAGGTAATAAAACACCAGCGGCAGGGCGATGGCATTGATGGTCTGCGTGGTGATTGCCAACTTGAAGAAGGATACATTCGGGAACATGACAATTATGGTTGCCACGACCAATTGGGCAATAAAGATCAGATAGAAGGATTTGCTTTGTTTGTAATTGGAATCCAGGCTGCCCTGCAACCCAAAGAATTCGGCGTATGCATAAGCCGTCGAAAGGGAGACCACGATCAAACCCATGAATCCTGCGTTCAAAATACCAAAGGCAAACAAAGAGCCAGCCAGCTCTCCTGCAAAAGGTTTGATGGCTAATGCGGCTGTTTCACCCGAGGTGAGTGGGATCTTATTGACAAACAGGGTGGCGGCAGTAGCGACCACCATGAAGAAAGAGAAGAAATCGGTCAGGAATGCGCCCACATAGGTTTCAAGTTGAGAATAAACGATGTTCTTCGCTTCGATATTCTTGTCATAGGCAAAGCTGCTGATAAAGAACTGTCCCCAAGGGGTAATGGTGGTACCCAATACGCCCATGCCGATTAGTAAATAATTACGCATGTAGGTGGGGTTGAAATCCACCCCATGCGGCCAAAAAATATTGGAAACTGCCAGACCCCAATCGGGTTTGGCTTTCACTGCGGAAATAATGTAAGCCAAATAAAAGAGACTGGTGATCAGCATGATTCCCTGAGTCAGTTTATAGTTTCCTTTGGTGACCACCACGACCGAGACCAACACGATCAAGAACACAAACGGGATGGCGGGTAAATGCAGCATGCCACTGGTCACCTTCACGGCGGCCAGTTCCGTGGTGATCGTGCCAAGATTGGCGACCAACAAGGCCAGGAAGATAAGGAGTGAGATTTTGACACCAAACCTTTCGCGGATCAAGTCGGCCAATCCGCGGCGCGTGACCAGGGTCAGGCGCATGCCCATCTCTTGTGTCACAGCCAATAAAAAGGTGATGATTAGCAAAATGAACAACACCGGGTAGCCCAAGGTGGCGCCGGCAACAGAATAAGTAGCCACACCGCCTGCGTCATTATCAGCCATGGCTGTAATGGTGGCGGGACCAAAAACACCAAAGAACAAGATGAGCGGCCGGATCATGGGCAGGCCGGCCCACCTTTTTATTGTAATGCGGAGGGAACGTTTCATCATCGCTTATTCCTCCTGTTATGCGCGGTTGTAATAATAGAAGCGCGGCAGTTTCTTTTTCCACGCAGTGGGAATAATCTTATCCAGTGCGTCATCCGCGGTCACCATTCCTACCAGACGGTTTTCATGATCCACGATCGGGATGGTCAGAAGGTTGTATTTGGCGATGAGTTGGGCCAGGATCTCCTGTTTGGTCAGAACATCCGCCGACACAACCTTTTGATGCATAAATCTGGAAACGAGCGTACCGGGTTTTGCCAATACCAGGTCACTCAATGAAAATACACCCAACAAGTGGTCTGCTTCATCCGTGACGTATACATAGAAAATGGATTCCGCATCCGGTTCCTGTGAACGGATGGCTTCGATCGCCTTGGCCGCAGTCAAACCGGGGCGGATGGAGGCAAAGTCGGTGGTCATGATACCGCCAGCGGTATCCTCAGGATACGAAAGCAGCATTCTTACATCTTTGGCCTCTTCGTCCTCCATCAATTCCAAAAGGTCTTCACTGCGCTCGGCAGGCAGTTCCGCCAGCAAGTCAGCAGCTTCATCAGGAGACATTTCTTCGAGTACGTCAGCGACTCTCTCATCTGACATTTCTTGCACCAGGGTGGCCTGGAATTCAGGTTCCACTTCTTCCAGTGCATCTGCCAAGTGCTCAATATCCATGGAATCGAGCAGCTTGCGACCTTCCTTATGGTTCATGTCGCTGAGCAATTCAGCCAGGTCTGCAGGGTGCAGATCGCGAATCTTTTCGCCAGGCACTTTCAGGCGCATGAATTGATCATGCACCAGAAGTTCTACAAAGTCCCATGAAATTTTATTCTTGGTGGCGTCACGTGAAAAAATCTTATTGATCCATTCGGCGAGTTTGGCCAGCCCAACCCGGCGCAAGATACCGGTGGAACCAATATCCACATTGGAGACATAATAATTGCCATTTACTTTGGTGATCTCAAGATCATTTACTCGCACCACACGGATGCCGTTGGTATCAATGATCTGTTTATCCAAAACATCATCAATCAGTTTTATTTCGTTTCCGCTCAAAACATGCGTTTTTAAAATGTTCTGGGGGTGAGCCAATGAAATTTCAGAGGCAAAGAGTACGGTCACCTCACTGAAAGGATAAATTGTTCTTTCAGTCTTATTAATGACCGATAAGCTGTTCAACTGTGGATGTGGAAATTGAGGATTTTGAACTGCCAACACCTCATCAAGATGTCCAAGGTTTTTACCCTCGGAATCTACTACAACCCTTCCAATTAATTGACTGATGAATGGCATCGTAGCCTCCTATCTATTGATTAAATTTAGGAGCCGATTAACAAAAAACCGGCTGGTCAACCAAGTACCAGCCGGCATTGTGCGAATGCCGTTTTAGATCAGAGGGATCTGATCAATCTGGTACTTTATGAGAGCCGTTTGACTGGATTCGAAGTTGAAAAACACCGCGGGTACTGATGCAGTTGTTTTTTGTTCTATTCAGTTTTGCGACTCTGTTTGCAACAACGGTGGATAACTCAAAAGCTTCCCGACTACTTAGGGGAGGCACGTCTTTTGAGGTACCCGTCTCTTCCAACTGCATTTTGGACCTTTCTTCTGAGATGATTTTCAGCAAATTAAATTTACTACTCTGTTATTTTAGTTTTTAAGCTCGACTAAGTCAAGACGTAACTGTCATATTACAACTTTTTAATTATTGAGTAATTATGGTTTTCTTTATTGGCAAAATCCAAAGTGAAGCCGGCGTTTGTCAACACTTTTTGTGATGCGAAGTTGGTGGATAGAACCGAGGTGGCGGTTACGCGTTTGCAACTCTTATGTTGGAATGCCCATTGGACAAGTGCTTTAACTGCCTCGCTCATGTATCCATTCCCGCGATACTTTTCATTTAACCCGTAACCGATTTCAACGGACCCTGACGCATCAGGAACTCCCTTGAACCCGACCAACCCTATACCGATATTTGTTGCTTTGTGAATGATCAGCCAATAGGTAAACCACTCATGGGTTTCTGTCGAGGCCGTTGTCATCTTTTCGATTTTCATGTTCACCGCTCGATGAGCAGCACCGTCAAACAAATCCTCCTCGATCGGAATGGAAAGAGAAGAGGATAGCTCCTTAATTGATATAAGACCCAGCATTAACTGGCTTAATGATAATGAGAGTAGTTCAAGGCGTGAAGTGGTGATCATGGATATACCTTTGGCTTGGTAAAGGAATGAATTTAAGTCTACTGATTCTGTGAACGCTTGTCAAAGGAACATTTCATCGCATTGGGACGTCAAAAAGCCATAAATTGGAGTGTTATAATCTCAAAATGGTTCATGTGAAACGTACTCGTCAACTCTCTCCGATTAGCCAGGTTCTGATAGCATTGGGGTCGGGGATTGCTGCTTTCCTGCTGTTTTTTATGGCACTGAATCTCGGCATATCCTTGTTCTTCATGGGACGGATCATGCCCGGAGTTACCATGAACGGCATTCCGCTTTCAGGGATGACCGTTGAAGATGCAGCTGCAGTGATTGCCACTTCCTATCGATTTCCAGAAACCGGCAATATCCTTTTGGTTGATGGGCAAAATTCCTGGCCGGTCAAACCCGTGCAGCTGGGGTTCTATCTCGACCCACTGGCTTCGGCAAATTCGGCCTATGATGCCGGGCGCAGGGGTGGATTGATGCAGGTGCTTCTGCAGCGGGTCAATGTATTCAAACAATCCGTGCAGGTTCAGCCCTCCTTTATTTTTGACCAAAAATCTTCTGTTAATGCACTCAATGCTCTGGCAGTGCAGATCAATCAACCTGTGCGCGAAGCCAATATTTCAATTGAAGGCACACAAGTGCTGGTGCAAAGCGGACAAAGCGGCAGGGTTTTGGATGTGCCTGCGACATTGGCAGCCATCACTGCTCAAATCCAAACCATGCAAGATGGCGTGGTGCCGTTGGTGGTGCGGCAATCTGACCCGGTCATTCTCAGTGCTGAGGCACAGGGTGAACTGGCGCGAGCTGCACTTAGCGAACCATTGACGCTAACCCTCCCTGCTGATGCTTCCGGCCAATCCGCCTCGATCCAAATTCAGCCGTCTGATCTGGCGCCCCTGTTGACCTTTGCCAGGGTGGATAACGGCAGTGGGTCTCAATATCAAATTGCTGTCAGTCTGCCTTTGATGGCTGGTTGGCTCAATTCAATGCGGGAAAATTTGGAAGCTTCACCTGAAAACGCGCGCTTCATGTTTAATGATGACACCCGTCAGCTTGAAGTGAAAAAACCGGCGGTCATTGGTCGCACCCTCGATGTGGATCCATCCATCCTTGCGATCAATCAAGCCCTGCAAAATGGTCAGCACGCTGCCGCGCTAAGTTTTACATTCACAAACCCGCCGGTGACCGATCAAATGACCGGTGCAGAATTGGGCATTACGGAACTGGTGATGGAATATTCAACATTCTTTGCCGGTTCGAGCCCCGACCGTGTGCAGAATATCAAAACCGCCTCAGAAAAGTTCTATGGTCTGCTGGTGCCCCCGGGCGAAACGCTTTCGATGTCTGATGTGTTGGGTGACATCAGCCTGGATAACGGGTATGCAGAAGCACTTATCATCCTTGGAGATCAAACCATAAAGGGAGTAGGTGGGGGTGTCTGCCAGGTGAGTACCACCTTGTTCCGCACCGCTTTATATGCGGGATTTCCAATCATTGAAAGACATCCGCATGCCTACCGGGTTGGTTATTATGAACAGATTAATTCTTCAGGCACGCACGATCCTGATCTGGCTGGCATGGATGCCACCGTTTTTGTGCCCCTGGTGGATTTTAAATTCAAAAATGACACACCCTACTGGTTGTTAATGGAAACTTATGTAAGCACTTCCAACCATTCCCTGACCTGGAAGTTTTATTCCACCAAAGATGGGCGTGAAGTGTCAATTAATTCCACAGGACCGACCAACATTGTCAAACCCCCTGATCCGGTTTATCGTGAAAACCCTGAGCTTCCTCAGGGGACTAAAAAACAGGTGGATTGGGCTGTGGAAGGAGCGGATGTTACGGTCACCCGCACAGTCACACGGAACGGTGAAGTTCTCTATAACGATAATTTTTTCACTCAATATGAACCTTGGGGCGATGTGTGGGAATACGGTCCGGGAACTGAGATTCCAACTCCGACCCCTGCACCATGACCACTGGATGGTAAAATTAGCTGAAGTTTAATCCATGGAGATGATATGGTAAATCAAGATCTGCTTGATATTCTGAGATGTCCGGTCTGTGTAAAAGAAAAAGAAGGCCGTCTGCAGTTGGTTAAAGAGACCTGGCTGGTTTGCGAAGAATGTGGCCGCAAGTATCCCATCGTTGAAGACATTCCTGTAATGTTGATCACCGAAGGCGATAAATGGATGGCGACCAAAGATGTGGACTTGCCTGTACCAGCGCCGAGACCTGCTTAATCAAGGTCACCAGTGTTACAAATAAAAAGGTAGCAAATTTTTCTAAAACAAAAGATGGTGTGAAATTTCTATGAGTCAACAAACAAATCAAATTAAAGAACAATCACCAAGACAAAAAATGGATTCAACCTCCTGGGTTATCCTCTCCATTTTTACAGTGGTTGGAATCGTTTCGGCGTTTTTCGTAGGCAAATTCGTTTATGGGTTTGTAAAAAGCTGGTCCATGACTGATCTGCCCGGTGCACCGATTGCCTTATCCTCTAACACAAACACAAATACCAACACGACTGAAGTGACCACGCCTGTTACGCAGCAGTCTAGTAATGTTCCTGCCGCAGTCGCCTGGAATGGTAAGAGCCGAATCAATATTTTACTGCTTGCGCTGGATTATTCTCCCCGCAGGCAAAACGAAGGACAGGGCTCACCCCTTTCTGACACCATGATCCTGGTCACCATTGATCCGTTAACGAATTCCATCGGCGCCATGAATATCATGCGTGATTACTGGGTCAATATTCCCGGCTTTGAATTCAACAAGATCAACTCCGCTTATAAATTGGGTGAAGATTATGATCTGCCCGGTGGCGGTGAACAATTGGCCATGGAGACGGTTGAAGGGCTGCTGGGAGTGCCGGTCAATTATTATGCACGTGTGGATTTCAAGGCGTTTAAAACCGTTATTGATGAGATGGGTGGAATTCCCATCAAGATCGAACAACGCATGCTGTTGGATTGGAAGGGCAACGGTAATAAATTTTGGATCGAGCCAGGTGAATATGTGCTGCCTGGTAGTTATGCATTGGCCTATGCCCGTACGAGAGATGCGGCCTACGGCGATGGCGATGTAGACCGCGGCAAACGCCAAATGCAGGTCATTCAAGCCATCCGTGATCGGGCGCTAAACTTGAAAACACTGCCGACCCTGATCGCGCGAGCTCCCGCCATCTATAATGAAATTTCGGCCGGGGTTCAAACCAACATGTCTCTCGATCAGGCCATCCAACTGGCTTATCTGATCGCGCAAATCCCCAGTGAGAATTTGCACACCTTCAGCCCAGGTTATACCGTCGCCGAACCGATGCAAACTTCTGACGGCATTGATGTCTTACGGGTCATTCCTGACAAACTGCGTGAAGTTCGCGATCAAATGTTTATTGCACCTGGTGTTGCAGCCGCTCCCCTGACTCAATAACCATTTTTGTTGACAAAACACTTAAACTTGCCCTGAATTCTTACAAGATTTTGGGGCAGGTTTTTTGAATACTAAGTGATAGCCACAGAAAGATCACTTCAAGTCCTTGATAATAAACAAACATAATGATTGGCTGGAACCAATCTTGCAACACTTTTAGGGATGGTTATTCCAACTCATTATGATGGTGTGAAAAATCTATGAATCAACAATACAATCGCTCGATGACCCGTTCGCCAAGACGCCGCAATCAAAACAACATGGATACCACGACCCGGGTTCTGGTAATCATTTTTGTGGTACTTGGTGTAATTTTGGCTTTTGTTGGTGGAAGATTTGTCTTCAATTTGATTAGAGGTGCTGCTGGCGGTCTTTCAGGAACAAAAGCTAATGCCAATTCCGGCGCTGATGGCGCACTTTCTGCCCCTGGTATCCCTCTGCAATCCAATGCCGGGCCTGCTTCAGCGGCCTGGGATGGTAAAAGCCGCATCAACATACTCTTGCTGGCTTTGGATGTGTCTCCCCGGCGGCAAAGTGAAGGCCAGGGTTCTCCACTTTCAGACACCATGATTTTGGTGACCGTTGATCCTGCCACACGTAACGTAGGTGCCATGTCCATTCGGCGTGACCTGTGGGTTACAATTCCCGGTTTTGGCGAAAACAAGATCAATGCAGCTTACAAGCTGGGTGAAGACTACAAATTGGATGGTGGTGGCGCACAATTGGCCATGGATACGGTCGAACAATTGCTTGGAATTCCCATTAATTATTATGCGCGAGTAGATTTTAATGCGTTTGAAACGATCATTGATGAAATTGGTGGAGTTCCGATCACTTTGACCCAACCCATGCTACTTGATTGGAAGGGAAACGGTAATAAATTTGTCATCGAACCGGGAACCTATGTCATGCCTGGCAGCTACACGCTTGCCTACGCACGTACCCGTGATGAGGCTTATGGCGACGGAGATTTTGCCCGTGGCAGCCGTCAAATGGAAGTCATCATGGCCATCCGTGACAGGGTGCTGAATCTCAACACTTTGCCCACTTTGATTGCCCGGGCTCCGGCCATCTATGGTGAAATCTCCTCAGGGGTTCAAACCAACATGTCTCTTGATCAGGCCATCCAATTGGCTTATTTGATGGCACAGATTCCGCGCGAAAACATGCATACCTTTAACATGGATGAAAGTGTCACCTCCGCAACATTTAATGTTGAAGGCAGCTATGTATTGCTGGTGATCCCGGACCAACTGCGACTGATGCGGGATGAAATGTTCTCGGGTTCAGGCTCATCCGCTGCCGCCCCTGCAGTTGCAGTTGACCCTGCTGTCGTGCCGCAAGACAATGGTGGTGTAGTGGTCGCTTCTGGTGATCCGCTGCCCCTTGCTGTTCAAGAAGCAGCCCGTATTCGTATCCTCAATGGTTCGGATACTGCCGGGCTGGCTGATCGAACCCAATCTTACCTGGCATCTCAAGGTTTGACCAATTTAAGCATTGGCAATTATGATTCCACTGAGAACACACAAATTGTTGTGCATACACCGGTCACCAACACGCTCACCTATCTGGCAGCGGTTTTCAGTGTTCCAAACGCCAGAGTTTTCAACCAGGCTGATCCTTCCAACGCCTTTGATATCACCGTGATCCTCGGCAATGATTGGGCGGCAAATAATCAGATTCCGTAAGGTAAAAAAACCAACTGTTGCTTAATTAATTAACACAAAAACCGAACTCATTAGAGTTCGGTTTTGTTATTTGATTTGGCCTTACACCTTATAGCTTTTTTACCATTTGGCGTTGTGTTCCTCTGACCAGCCAATCAGATCTTTGATCATGATCTTCTTGCCATCGTCGGTCACCACACTGCCGTTGTATTTGCCAAACATTTGATGAACTTCACTGCGCAGCACCTTAAGATCGGTTTTAGCAACCCGTTCAAAGAAGGGGGTAAAGACCAGGTCCAGGCGTCCATCCGGGCTGGTCATGGTCCATGGCGCTTTGAAATCCTGATTGTTGTAGGTGTAACTGATCTTGCCCAGTTTATGCACCTTGCCTTCAAGAATGAAGCAGTTTTCGGTCGCGGCAGATGTATCGCCAAAACCATAACCCAGATTTAGGCCTATACGCCGTTTGTCTTCTAGAAACCCTGAGGCGCTTGACCAGACCCAGAAGGATTCATATTCCCATACCCCGCGGCCCCAGTCGAGATTTCCAAGGCTGGTTTTGGGGTCTATTTCATAGCGTGTTCCCTGATATTCCACCCAACCTTTGGCGGTCATACAGTTGATCTTGCGATTGTAATAGAAGCGCTTGCCTTTGATGGGGATGACGATCACCATGGAATCATGCTCTGCGGGCACGATGAATTCCACTTCAGCATTCAGGGTGGTTTTGCCGAACCCCGGCCAGCGGACGAAAAGGGTGCGTTTTTCACCTTCCACATTGAAACGCAGGGTTTTGCCACCGCCAACGTAAACACTTTCACCAGCATTACTGTTCCGTGGGATTTTCACCCCGGCTGCAAAAGGAATGGTCAGGGTTTGTTCTTCATATTTGCCGGTGGCGAATTCGATCACGTAGGCGAACACCATGCCCAGATAACCAATGTCGCTGACGGTGAACGAGAAGAAATGCGTGGGCGTAGTGACGGCATAGTAATCCCAAACTTTGATGCGCATTCCCTGCAAGAACTTGAGTTTATAAAAGTGGCTGTTTTCCAGGTTGCAATCCAGCACCTGTTGGGTTGCCCAGCCGGCCTGGGTCAGATTTCCTTGCGCATCCAAAAGAGTTCCGGGACCTTTGAGCAGTTGTTGTTCCATTGGATTATTCTCCATGTAGTATGAATTTGATGGAAATTGCAACAAGTTGATTATACGTCAGGTTCATTTTTAGTGATCAAGGAGCATAAAAAAAACGCCTCGCAAGAGGCGTTTTGGTCGGAATAAAAAAATGGCTAAATGGTTTCAAAGGCACCGGGCAGGCTGCGTTGATTGCGGTTCCAACGCTGCTCGCTCTCAAAGGCCAGGCGCATGATCTTGAGCATGACCTGATCTGCAGTTTCTTTAACCAATTCACGGTCTTCAACATCCCCGTTGAAGCGCAGGGGTTTGCCGACGGTGATGTTATAGGGTCCTCGCAGGTACCAGTGGCTGATTTCTTCCTTACCGCTGACCGTGGATTTCAAAGTATGCAGTCGGTCTTTCATCAAATGGATACCCACCGGAAAGACAGGGGCTCCGCTGGCCAGGGCTAGGCGTGCCACACCGGTGCGTGCCTTGTGAAAGCCTCCGGTCAAAGGGCTGATCAATCCTTCCGGAAAGATCATCACAGTGTGACCGGCCTTGAGGTGTTCCAAAGCCTCATCAATGGCTTCCTGTCCGTGGCCGGGTTTGACCGAAATATGACCGGAGCGACGCAGATATTCGCCAAGGATGGGAACATTAAAGAGCACATCGTTGATCATGATAAAGGATTGGAAACCCAGCATGGAAGCTACAAAAAAGGGATCGCCCGTGCTGGGATGGTTTGGGGCAATGATCTTGGCCCCGGCAGGGAAATTACACTTGTGATGCACATCCATTTTTAGCATGGTGCCTGTATAGGTTTTCACCACGGGTTTTGAAACGCCATAAAGTGCTTTTTGAACCAGCTTTTTCATCGCAGTAAACTCACTTCCATTAATTGATCGGTAACAGTTACAAGGATACAAGAACGGGGCCAAAACCGTATCGGCTCCAAGACATATCCTGGTAATGAGATTAGGCATATTTATTGGGACGGGAAGGGAGTAATGAATATGACTTCTCAGACATCAGGTATAACCCTCTTTGAAGACCTAAGTTGCATAAAAACGAGTTTGCGCATCTGCAAACTCGTTTTAATCTCATCTGAATTATTTCTTCCAATAATTAGATCAAGGAATTTCGAGCTCGCCTGTAAGCGGCGGATTATTACGGTACCAGCGCTGTTGGCTTTCGGCTGCCAACCCCATGATCTTGACCATGATCTGATGGGCAGTTTCTTTGACGAGTTCGCGGTTTTCCACGTCTCCTGTGAAGCGCATCGGCGAACCCATGGTGATGGCATAGGGTCCCCGCAGATACCAATTGCTGTACTCGACCTTGCCGCTAACCACGGATTTCAGGGTTTGCAGCCGGTCGCGCTGCAGGAAGATGCCTGTCGGGATGACAGGCGCTCCGCTGGCGATGGCCAGTCGTGCCACTCCTGTTCGCTCTTTGACGAAACCGCCCTTCTTGGGACTGTTGGCCCCTTCGGGGAAGATCATGATCGTATGACCTGCCTGTAAATGATCCAGAGCGCAGTCTATGGCTGACTGTCCTCGTCCCACAGCGACAGGAATGTGCCCCAGGCGGCGTAAATAGGCGCCCATGATGGGCACATGGAACATCACATCAGTGATCAGAATATAGGACCTCTGACCCAGGATGGAGGCCATGATGAAGGGATCAATCATGCTGGGATGATTTGGAGCGATTATTTTGGCGCCTTCAGGCAACGGCAGTTTTTGGTCAACATCCATGTGGAGCATGGTGCCGCTGAAGGCTTTGATCATCGGCACCGAGGCGCCGTATAGGAGTTTTCCACCAATATCAGTCATTGCTAATAGACTCGCCTTTCGCAATTACGTATCAAGATGATTCAAGCATATCTGAGGTGGTGAATAAAAGCATTGAACCATGGGCACAATCTGAAAGTGACCATGGTCATGGTTAAGGGTGATGCATACCAGAGAGTGGGGTATGCAGATCGTTATGCTTTTGGAGAATTATTTCTTCCGAATACTGTCGAGATATGGGGTCAGCAGTTTGACCCAAAGGGCATATCCGGGGGCCATCAGATGGAGATGATCGTTGTTGAATTCCGCTTTCAACGCGCCGTTCTCGTCGGCAAAATGCGGAAAGAGATTGATGAAGGTATAGTCGAATTCTTCGGCCAGTTTTTCAAGATGGATGTTGAGCATGCGCAGGTGATTGGCATAACGTTTGGTGCGCGGCAGCAGGGATTCCACGAATACTTTGGTGTCTGGGGATTGCTCTTTGCAGCGGCGCAGAATCTCGTGGTAATTGGCCAGGATCTCCTTGTCGTGCCGGTAATTCCACCAATTCAGATCGTTGGTGCCGATGAGAATGAAAAGCGCTGAAGGCCCGCAGCACAAAATGTCATCCAACCGTGCCAAAGCTCCCACGGTGTCATCTGCATTGATGCCGCGATTTTTGATATTCAATCCCGGAAAGAGCTCGTCCCAGCAGCCGCCGTCGGTAATGCTGTCACCCAGAAAGACAATGTCGCCTTTTTGGATCTTGGAATAGCGGTAGAGATCAGCCCGCTGCTTGTAATGATTGTGCTCCAACCGCTCCACCGCCACGCGAGTGATGATGAAGAGCGTCAGCACGACGGCCAACATGATCAGTAAAAAGAGTATCCACATAAGTTGATTATAACAGACCCGTATGGGTGTTATGGCTCCAGGCAGTAGGGCACTGAACTCATCGGAGAATCCGGGTCGAGGTTGTCGCCGTTCTCATCGTAGATCTTAAAAGCAGTTATTTGTGGGAATTGTTCGAGGTTCTTGCTGATCACACTCGCCACCGAATAAGCCGCCCCGTTGTTGACGCACTTACCCACCAGGTGGATGCGTGCGATGCCATTTTCAAGACTGTATTCTCCCACACCGGTGAAGCCGCTTGAAACCAGTACCAACCCCTGTGCAGATTCCTCTGCTGTCGGCCCGGCGAAGAGCGCATCCAGCACGGCACGCACGGGATCAACCCCAGGCGGAAGTGGACGGCTCACCGCCACTTCATAGGGTTCAGTACCGACCGCAAATTTCGCCTGGTCGGTAAAATAGACAGTGATGGTTTGGGCTAATGTTGGTGTCAGGGTGGGTTCGGCGGTGGGCGGGGCAATCCCGGCAGGGGTTTGCGTGGCGGGTGTCGGGGTTTCGGTGAGGTTAAACGAGATCGAACAAGCCAGCATGGCAAAAGAAACAAAAACCAGGGCGAGCATCAAGTGAAATCGTCTCATGGTTCCTCCGATCTGGTTTCATTATAGAGCGTTTTCAGGGGCTTCGGGTAAAATTAATTTTATATTTTATCAGGAGTCCAATGATCACCAACAATGAAATTCTCGATGCATTAAAGAAGGTTTTCGATCCCGAGCTCGGACGCAGTATTGTGGAACTCGGCATGGTGCGTGACCTGCAGGTCTCCACAGCCGGAGAAGTGACCTTTACCCTGGCGCTGACCATCCCAAGCTGCCCGATGAAAGCCCAAATGGAACGCGACGCCCGCATGGCTGTCATGGCCTTGCCCGGCATTACCAATGTCAAAGTTACCTTTGGCGCCATGACTGAAGAGGAAAAGAAAGCCATCTTTGCCAAGGGCAAACCTGAACTTCCCAAGCTCAACAAATTCAACCAGGTGCAAAAAGTGGTTGCCGTGCTCAGCGGCAAGGGCGGCGTAGGTAAATCCTCCATCACCGCCATGCTGGCCTGCGAACTGGCACGCTCCGGCAAGAAGGTGGGTATTCTGGATGCCGACATTACCGGTCCCAGCATTCCGCGCCTGTTTGGTCTTCCCCCCGGCGGATTGCGCGGCAGCGACCAGGGCATTCTGCCAGCAGTCACTTCCCTCGGGATCAAAGTAGTATCCATCAACCTGTTGATACCCAATGAAGATGCTGCCGTCATATGGCGCGGACCGATGATCTCAGGCACCATTCAGCAGTTCTGGCGTGATGTGCTCTGGGGTAAACTGGATGTCCTGCTTGTTGACCTTCCCCCCGGAACTTCGGATGCGGCGCTCACCGTGATGCAGACCATCCCTGTTAACGGCGTGGTGCTGGTCTCGACCCCCCAGGAACTGGCCGGCATGGTCGTCCGCAAGGCGGATTCCATGCTCAAGCAGCTAAAAATGCCTGTGATGGCCGTGGTGGAAAACATGAGTTACTTCGTCTGCCCCGATTGCGGCAAACAGCACGAGATCTACGGTCCAAGCCATGTTGAAGCGCTGGCTAAATCCGTTGAGACGGAAATCACCGTCCGCCTGCCGATGGACCCCCAACTGGCAGGACTGGCAGACACGGGCAAGATCGAGAATTTTGCTTCAGCCGAAATAGGTGATTTGATCAAAAAGATCGGGATGTAACTTATTTATCCCCTGCTGAATATTAGAACCACCACACCCACGATCATCACGATCCCCAAGCCGATGGGCAGGGTAATGCGCAGAATTTCGCCTTCCTTGCCTTTGAGGCCGGTGGTGGTGCCACCCACGGCCAACTTGGCCGGGGCCACCATGCTGCCCAGCGAACCGCCCACGGTCTGGGCTGCCAGCAAAATCAGCGGAGAAATGGTCAGAAGTTGAGCCACGCCCTTTTGCATGGATCCAAACAGCACATTGGAATTGGTGTTGCTGCCGGTGGCAAATGCTCCCACCATGCCCACCAGCGATGCGAAGAGCGGATAGATCATGCCCATCAGTTCAGACAACCCTTTTGCGATCTGCATGGTCATGCCGGTGTGTTCCATCATCGCCGATAATGCGATCATGAACAGTGTGCCAAGGCTGGCCGGGATGGCGCCTTTGACGGTATTGTGAAGAGCTGGTTTAACCTTGCCGATGGAGAGCCCTTTGATGCGCGGGATGACCAACATGGCGAACAGGGCGGTCAAAAAGATGATCACACCCGGATGAATGAGAAAACGGAAAAGATAGCCGTGGCCGGCAGCCGTGGTATAGCCGTTCCGGCTGACCACCTCGGGGAAGAACAGGGTCCAGGTGACGCTTGAAAGCAGTTGGTTGATGGGCTTGACCGCGGTTGCCAGTGCCATCACCACCATCAGAAATCCGTAAGCCAGGATGCCGGTTTTAAAAGCCGGGTCTGCTTTGAAAGGTGAGCGCCAGCCTTTGGGTCGTTCGCATAACAGCACGCCGCCAATGATACCTATGAAAGCTGCGGTAAATGACGCCACCGGGATCATCCCCACCAGGCCGGTCAGGTACTGTGTGGCAGCCACCACGACCCCTAAAATGAGCACCCGCCACCAATGTTTCTGTTGTTTTAAGATCAACATCACGGCCAACCCGGTGAGCATCACGATGATGCCCAGCAGCAGCGCCGTGGTGGGGAAGAGTTCCACCGCATTCGAGCCGGTGACGTCAACCAGGGTGCGGAAAGCCAGCGCCATGCCGCTCATTGTCACCGCCCAGGTATGCCCAACTGCAGAGGCGGCCACGGCGGTGATGGGAGGCACACCCAGTGCGATCAGCATGGGCGCGGCAATCGCGATTGGCAGTCCAAATCCTGAGAGGTTTTCGATCACGGCGGTCAGCATCCAGGCTTGCACCACCAGCAGCCATCCGCGGTCAGGGATCACACCCTCAAGCGCCAGCGCGATCGCACGGATGCCGCCAGCCTGGTCCACCAGGTGATAGAGAAAAAGGGCCGGCCAAATCACCAGCAGCACATTTAAAGTCACCATCAGGCTCTTGGCTTGAGAGACCCACAGTACATCCCAATTCAAGCCAAACGCGAAAAAAGCAACTACGAGCCCTGCCACCCAGCCGGCCATACCGGCAATATGACTGCCGGCGCGGAAAACCAGCATTAGCACAAGAACGATCAAAATGGGCAGCAGCGCGAGGAAAAAAGTCATGAAAACAAACCACCTTTAGAAGTTAACAACGCCCTATCTTACCCTGTTCGAGCGTTTTTTACCAGATTGCGACAAAAATAGTCCGAATAAATTCATTTAACAAAAAACCCGGAGCTGTTAAGTTCAGGCTCCGGGTTTTGAAGCGCAAAATCAAATTAGGCAACAGCGACCAGGGTCGTGATGTAGACGACTGAGCCAAAGACCAGGGCGACTACTGACATAATGCCAAAAAACTTGCGCAAATTGGCTTCTTCGGCAAGCATGGATCCGTAAGCAGCCAAGGCCAGACCAACTGCGTAGATCAAGACCACGAGCTGCAGACTGTCCGCTTTGTTACCGGCGGTATTGGCGTCGTCAAATGCGGTCATGGCTACATCATAAGTGGATGAAGCATCGGCATACATTTCAGTATAGTACTGATCATCAAAGGGACCACTCTCGCGATCCATGCTGGCGGTGAGGTTTTCTGAGAAGCTGGTCTTGTAATATTCAGCCAGGTCATCATTGGTGCCGTCATTGATATACCAGCCGTCGTACATCTGATAGTCGTAGATGACAAATTGGTTGGCTTCAAGGTACATGGAATTGGATTCGGTCAATTGTTTCTGACCTTCGACGTTCATATCTGATTCTTTGGAATCAAACAATGAAGATTGATATGCCGCGGCGGCAATTAATATGGAGAGAAAGGCAACCAGAATGCCCAACACCCACTCGGAACTAAAAAATTTCATAAATTTGCTGTTCAAGGGAAACTCCTTATTTAGATTAGTAGAATAAAATTATAAAAATAAAACATGCGGTTTGCCATAAAAAATGCATTTACAATTTTATTTGCAATTTTTATGTCATTTAAATGTGAATTAACGATAAATATCGGAAGAAATAATTAGCTGATGACTTCCAGGTTGGCCAGGGAAGCCAGCAGCCGTTTCAACCCAATGGATGAAAAGTGGATCTCCACGGTCTCTTCGCCGTCAGACTCAACCTTGCTTTCAAGCACGATGCCCTCGCCCCAATCCGCACGGTCGGGCTTGCGCACTTTCATGCCGGGCTTGAACTTGGGCTCCTTGAAAGAAGGCGCCACGGTTTGAGTCACCTTGCGGGTCACACCGGTGGTGCTCCATCTAAAGTCATCGTCGCGGGCGTCGCGCCGGGTGGCGTTGCGCCTGCCCTGGTTGGTGATCAGGTCATCGCTGATGTCGGCCAGGAAGCGCGAAGCTTCACTGTACTCCCATGAGCCGAAGTTGGAGCGCCTTTCGGCGCGTAACAAATAAAGTTGATTTTTGGCGCGGGTCATGCCCACATAAAGCAGGCGGCGTTCCTCGGCCATTTCTTCAGGGTCGTCGCGCGAGCGGCTGTGCGGCAAAATGCCCTCATCCAGGCCAATGATGAATACCTGGTTGTATTCAAGCCCTTTGGCGGCATGCAGGGTAAGCAGGGTCACCGCCCCCTTTGACTTACCGTCGTCCGGGCTGTCCCCTGTATCTGGTATCGTATCCTGATCCGAGACGAGCGCCAGGTTTTGAAGGAATTCGGTCATGCCCTTTTCCTGGAAGTCGTAAGCCAGGCGGCGGAGCTCGAGCACGTTCTCCCAGCGGTCATTGTTGGTGTCGCTTTGTTCTTTGACGTATTCTTCCAGCCCTGTATCGTGGACGATGCGGTCAAACAACGCGGCAATGGATGTT
Source organism: Chloroflexota bacterium (assembly GCA_021825925.1). Classification (GTDB taxonomy): domain Bacteria; phylum Chloroflexota; class Anaerolineae; order Anaerolineales; family Anaerolineaceae; genus UBA6107. The sequence goes on along the minus strand of JAKAFP010000003.1, from coordinate 79,452 downwards.
TTGGATTTGGCCTCGACCCATTCATTGAGCATGCTGCCGAAATCAGCTACGGGCATCACGGAGCGTCCGATCTGGCTCCAATAGGGAGAGGCTTCGCCGTTCCTGCCGAGATCCAGCAGTACTTCACCGGCGCTGATGCCGGCCATGGCAGCCGCGGATTGCAAGGCGGCGATGGTTTTGTCGCCGATTCCGCGAGGTGGCACTGAGACTACACGCAACAAACTGACCTCGTCTGAGGGGTTTTCCACCAGGCGCAAAAAGCAGATCATGTCTTTCACTTCTTTGCGGCCGTAGAATTTCTGCGCACCGATCAGCCGGTATGGCAGATTGGCGTGCATGAAACCCTCTTCGATCACGCGGCTTTGGGCGTTGGTGCGGTACATCACGGCAAAATCATCGGCCACGGCCTTGCGGGTGGCCAGATATTGTTGAATGGTATCCACCACGAAGGCGGCTTCAGCCACGTCGTCGGTGGCCACGTATTGCACGATCTTGTTGCCTGCCCCGCGTTCGGTGAAGAGGTGTTTTGGGGTGCGGTTGCGATTGCGGTCAATCACCTGGCGGGCGGCATCCAGCACGGTTTGGGTCGAGCGGTAGTTCTGCTCAAGCAAAATCTTCTCGCACAGCGGATAATCCTTCTCGAAGCGCAACACATTGCGGTAATCCGCGCCGCGCCAGCGGTAGATGGATTGATCCTCGTCACCTACCACAAAGATGTTCTTGTGATAGGCAGCCAGGTGCCTGAGCAGTTCGTACTGGGCGATGTTGGTGTCCTGGAACTCGTCCACCAGCACGTGTTGAAAGCGGTGGGCGTATTTTTCTGAAATGGAGGGGTTCTGCTGCAGCAGCTGCGTGGCGCACATCAGCAGGTCATCAAAATCCACGGCGTTGTTGGCAGTCAGCAGCTCCTGATAACGGGCGTAGACCTTGGCCACCACTTCTTCGTGGTATGAGCCGCGCGGCATATCGGAGGGACGCAGCAGGTCGTTCTTGGCCGACGATATGGAGGAGTGGATGCCGGCCGGCCGGTGGATCTTGTCGTCAATGTGCAGGTCCTGCAGGGCGCGTTTCACCAGCGTTTCCTGGTCGGCGCTGTCGAAAATGACGAAGTTGGAGCTGAAGGGCAGAGAATCCGCCTCGCGGCGCAGGATACGCGCGCACATGGCGTGGAAGGTACCCAGCCAGATGCCGTCCAGGCTGCGCTGTGCCAGGGTGACCACCCTGTTTTCCATCTCGCGTGCGGCCTTGTTGGTGAAGGTCACGGCAATGATGTCGTAGGCCGGCACGGACATGCGTTCGATCAGGTAGGCCAGGCGGCGGGTCAACACGCGCGTCTTGCCGGAACCGGGGCCAGCCAGCACCAGGGTCTGCCCGGCGGGGGCGGTCACGGCACGCAACTGCGCGGGATTAAGGTTGTCGAGCAAAAAATCAGCCATTAAAAGTTTAGTTCTTTCTTTTTCGTGTATTCGCGGTTTTTGCGTACCCGAACGAAGTGAGAGGTATTGGCTTTCGTGGTTTACGAAGGATTTACATCCAACCGAAAATCATAGATCCCGTCTTTAACCGAATAAGTGCGTTCGCACTTCGGGCAGCGGATCAGCGGAGGCGTATCCTCCAGCGGTTCGCGGCAGGCGGGGCAACAATAGAACCCATTTGCGGCAGGAGTGCTGCCCAGGGCTGTTGAGCGTGTGAACACACTCGGACTGAGCTGCCAGAGCGGACCGGTGAGCCCGGCGAGGCTGTCCAACCCGGCCAGCAGACCGGTGGGGATTGCCCGCTTCAAGAATCCCAGCCTGAAGTGACTGACGGTGATGGTGTGTTCAATGCGGAACCCGGCCTCTTTCATCCATGCGCGGATGGCGGCGGGGTGGAAGTCGAAGTTCAGTTCAAGGTATTCCACCGGTTCGGCGGTGTAGGGGGACCATTTTTGCTTGCCCAACAAATAACGCAGCATGGATTTGAGGTTGCGCTTATTGGCGTATTCCAGAATGAAGGTGGCGTTCTCGGCCAGTACGCGTCTTACCTGGGCCAGCGCAGCGGGGGCATCTGCCATGTGGTGCAGGGTGCGGATCATGGTGGCGCCGTCAAAGGCACCTTCCACGAAGGGCAGGCGGTAGACATCCGCGGCGACGAAGCGCAGGTTGGGGTTGCTGCCCAAGCGGGCACGCGCCTGTTCCAACTGAGTGCGGGAGTAATCGAGCAGGGTGATCTTTTCGTAGCCGGTGTAGCGCGGCGTGTTGCGGCCGGCGCCGGCGCCCAGTTCCAGCAGATGCGCTCCGCGGGCGGGCAATAGTTTCTTGAGGGCCAGGGCTTCGCAGGCGTCTTCGTAGGCACGTCCGCCCTTTTCCCAGAAGGAATCCTGGTAATCTGAACCTTCATAACTGCAAACGGGGGGTGTTGTGGTCATGTGTTGTCTCTCGGGGGTTTAAAGTGCGCCCGGACAGGTTTGCCGGCGGCGCCCAGAGATACCTCCTTACCGCTGCTTCCTCTCGGACCTGACGGGGTTCGCAGGGCTCTGCCGCGCCGGTCCCATCCGGGCGCGACATAAGGATACCACGGATTTTTAGGGTGAGAAAGGCGGAAAAAGCTGTTATTTACACGGCAATAATGTTATAGAATGAATATCATTGGGGACTATATGAAAGATGATCTTGTTTTACACCACCGCCGTTCCATCCGTCTCGCGGATCACGATTATTCCGCGCAGGGTGGATATTACATCACCATCGTCACGCAAGGCAGGGTGTGTTTGTTTGGCGAGGTTGTGAAGGGTGAAATTCGTTTGAACGAATTCGGGAAAACAGTTTGGCAGGAATGGTTCAGAACGGCACAATTGCGTCCAAATATTGAATTATTGGAAGATGAATTTGTGGTTATGCCGAACCATATCCACGGCATTATTTGGATTAATGAATCTCATGGTAGGGGTTCGTTGCAACGAACCCCTACGATTGAACGATTTCAGAAACCGGTTTCGAATTCAATTCCAACAATTGTTCGTTTGTTCAAATCAACCATAACCAAACAAATCAATATTCTTCGTAAAACACCAAATCAACCTGTCTGGCAACGCAATTACTATGAACACATTATTAACTCTGAACGAGATTACTACAATATTGCCAACTATATCTATTCAAATCCCGCTAATTGGCATGCGGATTCTGAGAATCAATAATCTCCCCCAATCTCTCAACTCATGCTATATTCCAATTAACACAAATTCTCTCCACGGGGTGGACGATTGAAAATTGACCGACTGGTGGCCATTTTGGTGACGCTGCTTGCCAAGGAACGTGTGCAGGCCAAAGACCTCGCTGAAAAATTTGAGGTCTCTGTGCGCACCATCCTGCGTGATATTGAGGCGATCAACCAGGCAGGTATCCCCATTGTCACCTACCAGGGCGCGAACGGCGGCATCGGCATCGCCGAGGGCTACCGCATGGATAAAAGCGTGCTGACCGCTGACGAAATGGCGGCGGTGATCTCAACCCTGCAGGGCATTGACGGGGCCGTCAACACCCGCACACACACGGTGTTGATGGACAAGCTGAAGCATTCGCTCACCTCCCCTCAACTAGAAACTCTCGACCAAAAACTCAACCGTATCGTCATTGACCTCTCCCCCTGGCAGGATGACGCCGCCACGCGCGAAAAGCTGGCCGTGATCCTGTCTGCCATTGAGAACGCCAGGCTGCTGGAGTTCGTCTACAATGATTCGGCCGGCGTCAAAACCCGGCGGAGAGTGGAACCTTATTCGCTGGTGCTCAAGGCTCAAAACTGGTATCTCTACGCCTGGTGCACGCTGCGCAACAGTTTCAGGCATTTTCGGGTCTCAAGGCTGACCGACCTCGCTGCACTTGAGGAGTCATTTGCCCCCCGGCAGGTCTCGCCCCAGCCCCTGCCTGATCAGCGAGTGCTGAACCAGATGGGCGAACCGGTGGAACTCGAACTGGCTTTCATCGAAGAACTTGAAAGCATCGTTGAGGAGTTTTTCAGAGAGGGCATAGACAGCCGGCGCGACGGAAAGATCATCGTCAAGACCACGCTGCCCGAAAACCGCGGCGTGCTGGGACTGCTTTTGAGCTTTGGCGCGGGGGTGGAAGTGCTCAGCCCGCCTCACATCCGCAAGCAACTGGCCGAGATTGCTGCCGAGATCTCTCAAATTTACGCTTCATAATTCTATGTAACACGACATACTGGTGTCATGTTATGCGTGCCATACTTTAGTTATCAAAAACTAATGGAGGCACTTTTTATGAACAACCAATTTGAATTTACCGAACAACAAGAACAACCCGTCATTTCCATTCGCAAAACCACCAACATGGCCAGTTTACAGCAGGAGCTCGGACATGCTTTTATGGCGGTGATCCGATACCTGGAGGAATTGGGTGAGACCCCGGTCGGATCTGTCTTCGCCTGTTATTACAACATGGATATGGAGCACCTGGATGTCGAAATGGGCATCCCCGTTTCAAAGCCATTGGCGGGCAAGGGCGAGATCAAGGCAGGCAGCATCCCCGCCGGTAAACAGGTTTCAACGGTCCACAAGGGGCCATATACCCAGATGGAAGGTGTTTATAACGCAATGACCGAATGGATGACTTCCCAGGGGTACGTCCCCACGGGGGTGGTTTACGAGTTTTATCTCAATTCCCCCATGGAAGTGGCGGAAAGCGAGCTGCTCACAAAGATCGTGTTTTTGGTGAAGTAAAGGAACAAGCCAAATAGATCATTGATAAAAAGGTGCATCCCTTTTTGTGGGATGCACCACGCGCCTTTAGGTCAGACCCCCGCGGTTTTGATGATTTGAGCTAAAACATCCTTAATAAAACCGCGGGGGTCTATGATTTCTATTACTCCTTATTCGGTGGGTTCAACACCCGAACCAACCCTATTTTTAAATACCCGCGCCGCTCAGGATCTCGGAGATCTTCGCCACCTGTTCCGTCAGTGTGGGGTGGGTTACCTCAAAATGGATGATGGTTTCTTTCATGGTCTTGAAAATGGTGGGGTGAACGGGCTCCAGGGTTTCGTCTGAACGCTCAAGCAGCGCAGTGATATCCGCCTCGAGGTCTCTGAGCAGGGCCAAGCCCTTTTCATCAACCTCTTTGGTGTTACTGATCTCTTCATGAAGTTGATTCAAAAGATCGTGCAGCTCGTTTTTATCCATGAGATTTAGTCTCCTGCTTTCATTCTAGCACTTTGCAGAAGAGGTTTTAATATGGAAATATTGTTCGTTGAAATCCTGGGCAGTGAGTCGAACCCAAAAACCGGGATGAAATGATAGAAGAATTGATTTTATCGCCCTGTCATTCCATTTGCTGACATTCATAAGGCTTAGCCAATAAAGGTTTGCCTGACAGATCCAAAAAAAATAGGGGATTTATTTATTTTTTTATTTGACTATAATGAAAAGTGATTCAGCGATAAATAGGAGGGGGAGCATTATCGGTGGTTGTATTCAATTCGATGAATTGATCCCTTTTGACTTGCCCAGCCGTGTCTATAGATTTGAAAGAGTAATGGGGTGTAATTATGAGAATATCAGAGTATTTTCATCTCAACCTTGCGCAGCCATCGCTTGATTTCGTTGATATTGACACTGTTGATGACACAAAAATATTTGTTGATCCCAGCGCCTTGCGCTTGATCAAGGCTCAGTGGGCCGAAGAATGTATTGATACCATTCAACAATTCTTCCATATGGTCATAAGTGCAATTTTGGCTGATAAAGAAGAAATTAGTAAATACATGCTGAGTGAATTGCACGAGCCAAACGAAACGCACCTGGGGTTATCCAAGGGAATCGCAAAAGGAACAGGCCTCGGAAAAATATCATCAGACAAAGTTTGGTGGTTGTTGAGTACAAGCAAAGCATTGAAAAGTGGTTTGATCGAAGACCTTGAAGACTCTTTGCTGATGATTGATGGAATTTCTTTTGACAGGATCTCAGACATGACCACCAATATTATTCGCGACCAATTGATCCGGTACACCCAGGACCGCGCGAGGTATTACGGAATTCCATTGGCCGGGCATATTCCTTCTGGGCCGATCTGGAATCCTGCCAGCATGCAGTGGGAAACGAAATTCGTAGAACTGCCAAAGGTGAAAGGCCGTAAATTGTTATTGGTTCCCAAGGCCATTGTCAGAAGAAAGATGGAATACAATGTCTCGGAATATTACAGAAATTATGTTTTGGAATTCCTCAGGCAAAAAGAATTAAGCGAGAATTCAGAACTGGTGGAAGTCTTTAAAAACGGCAACAGGCGTGTACAGTCAAAATTATTAAAAAAGAAATATGGAACAGGCAAGGCAAATGTTGTCAAGATCACTCAAGCCTTCCCGACAATTCTTGATCAGTACCGGAGTGATAAACAAAACAAAATCAAACCACCTCTTAGTCATCAGGAACTCGCTAAAAAAATTGGCACTCCCATCCCGGATTGGATGTCACTTGTTGCAGAGGTTTTAGCTTGTCGGCCAGGCGAGGATGATTCTGACCGATATGCAAGATCTATTGAGGCGTTCCTTTCCGCTCTCTTCTATCCTGCTTTGGTCAACCCCGTTGAAAAGCAAACACTTCATCTAGGTCAAAAAAAGAGAAAAATAGCCTATTTAAATATTGCACAAACAGGATTTTTCTCCTGGCTGGCATTGAATCATGGCTCAATTGATCTCATTGTGGAGTGCAGGAATTTCACCTGTAAATCTGAGGAACTGGATCTTGAACACCTTTGTGCTGATCTTTCACCCACCCGGGGTACGGTGGGGATTTTGGTTTGCCGTGGAGTTGAGGATAAACAGAAGTCTCTGGAAAAATGTAAGAATATCGTTCGCCATTCCGGATGTTACATCCTTGTGCTGGGCGATTCCGATTTGAAACAATTGGCGGTTGAAAAGACGCATGAAAGTGAAAGTCTTGAGTTCCAATTTCTTCAATCAAAATTCAACCAATTATTGTCTTGAACCTGGTTTCAATTAACACAGATTATCAGTCATGGTGGCAAAAAACCGGATTTACTTTTTTTATCCGAGTGCATCCACCTTGCGACGCTTTCTCGTTTCGGTTATTCTTACCCACCAATCGTTTAGCCATAAAGAAATGGTCTTTATATGGCACACTATTCTCTCAAGGAATCATCAGACTTGAAATTCTTTTTCAAGCTCGTCACACACAACAACGAACCCGCGATGACCATTGAAATGTGTCACAGAATATTGAAGAGTCTATTTTAAGGTTATAGTGATATAGATGGAGAACAAGTTCTCGTGGATGTGATGGAAAACCTAAAATGGGAGTTTGATCTTTGGAAAAAGCCAACAATTTTTACCCACTCTATCCAATCGCGTACTATAATGATTATACAAATTACTGATGAAAGGATTAAAAATGGCCGGATATTTTAAGCTCGATACAGCAAAAGATGGACAGTTTTTCTTCAATCTGAAGGCAGGTAATCACGAAACCGTTTTAACCAGTGAATTGTACAAACAGAAACAAAGCGCCCTGGATGGCATCGAATCCGTCAAGAAGAATTCACAAGTGGATGCGCACTATCACCGCGAAGTCTCCAAAAAAGGACAGGATTTCTTCCACCTGGTAGCCGCCAACGGACAGGTGATTGGCAAGAGTGAAGAATACTCCTCCAAGAGTGCCATGGAAGACGGCATTGCCGTCGTCAAGAAGATCGCCCCCACGGCTGAAGTAAAAGAATAGTTTATTCACACGTAAGAATGAGCAAAGTCCCCTTTTGGGGACTTTGTGGTTAACGTGGAAAAAAATCAAAGATATTTGAATCCTTTTGTGTATGACTTCGTCCGTTTAAGTCTGTTAGTTGACATAATGTTGTGAAAACCACAAACGGCAGTCGGTTTGATATACAATAATTTTTGGTAATTTGTCTTCAATGATTGGATGCAATTCTATGGTAAACGACACCGGTAAGAAACACCACCATCGTCGTTCCATCCGCCTTGTGGGGTACGATTATGCCGCGGAGGGAGGGTATTTTATCGCCATGGTTACCCACGGCAGAAGATGTTTATTTGGGGAGGTAATGAATGGAGAAATGAAACTAAACGATTTTGGAAAGATCGTTTATGCGGAATGGTTCCGAACAGAAAAATTGCGCCCAAATGTTGAATTATTGGAAGATGAATTTGTGGTGATGCCAAACCATATCCATGGCATTATTTGGATTAATGGTGAAAATGGTTGGGGCACAGCGCGCTGTGCCCCAACGTCTGAACGACGTTTTGGTGAGATGGCCCCAAACTCATTACCCACAATAGTGCGTTCATTTAAATCCGCGGTGACTAAAAACATTAATTTGCTCCGAAACACACCAGGTTCCCCTCTCTGGCAGCGCAACAACTATGAGCATATAATCAACTCCGAAAAAGATTATGATAATATAGCAAATTACATAGACTCAAACCCACTTAATTGGGAAATTGATTCGGAAAATCATTAATTACACTCTACTGATTGGAGAATATCTATGTTATCCATCCCCAAACCCCAACCTGGCGAATACGCCCCTTATGCCATCATGTACCTCGACCTGCTGCCGGATGATGGCGACCCAATGAATCATCTGATAAAGAATCAGGTCATGGCCTATGAATTAATCAACTCTCTACCCCACGATAACCTGGACGTGCCCTGCGCCCCCGGTGAATGGACGGTCAAGGAGATCCTCAGCCACATCATGGATACAGAACGAGCGTTCAGCTATCGCGCCATGCGCTTCGCCCGCAATGACCCCACTGAACTCTTCCCGCTTGATCAGGATCTGTATGTCAAGTATTCAGGCGTGAACCTGCGTTCGATCGAAGACATCATGGGCGAATACACTGCCATTCGTCAGGCCACTCTGACCCTGTTCAACAGCTTTGATGATCAGGCTCTTACCCGCTCAGGGTTGGTCAAGGGCAACAATGTCAGCGTTCGCGCCTTGGCCTGGCTCACCCCAGGTCACGAACTGCATCACTTGAACAGCATCAAAGAAAATTATTTGAAATAACAAAAAAGCTCCGGCAAGCGCCGGAGCTTTTGGAACCTATCTGTAAATTGCCAGAATATCTTCGATCACTGCATATCCGGTGGGCAGTCTGCCGGCACCCGGGCCGATCAGCGTGACTTCGCCCACATAATCGGTCACGAAGTGCGCCGCGTTGGTGGCACCCGATACCCCTGCAAGAGGATGTGAGATAGGCAATCGCTGTGGTTTAACGCTGGTGACCAGTTTGCCATCCACGAATTCAAGACTTCCGATCAGCTTCCACCGTTCGCCGGCTGCCTTGGCTGCGTTGACGTCTTCAAGTGTCAACTTTGAAATGCCGGTGCGGTCCACGTCTTCCATGCTGATCTGTTCATTCATCACCAGCCTTGCCAGAATGACCACCTTGCCGGCTGCATCAAAACCCTCCACGTCGCCGGTGGGGTCCGCTTCAGCGTAACCCAATTTTTGGGCTTCGGCCAGCGCGTCGGCGTAGCTCATGCCGCTTTCCATCTGAGTGAGGATATAGTTGGTGGTACCGTTGAAGATGCCCATCACCTTGCGGATCCTGGCGGCGGCTAAAATTTCACGCGCCAGGCGCAGGGTGGGTGTGCCGCTCATCACCGTGCCTTCCACGCCGAACTGCACACCATTGGCTTCGGCCAGGGCATCCAGCCTGGAATAATGCAGCGCCACCGGTCCCTTGTTGGAAGTGACCGCATGTTTCTTTTGCGTCAGGGCTTCAATGATATGGTCGGTGGCGGGCTGACCGGTTTTGAGGTCGGTGTAGCTCATTTCCACGATCACATCCGCGTTGCATTCGCGGATCAGGGTCAGGGCGTCCCAGCCGGGTTTCGCGGCTTGGTGGTGATTGAGCGATCCCTTGCTGGCGACATGCTCAAGCAGTTCTCCGGCATCCAGTCCGTTGGGGTCGTAAAGACTGCCGATGCGGGCATCCGAAATGGCTGTGATCTTGAGATCCAGGCCGAATTTTTCAATGTATTCCTCTCGGGATTCCTTGAGGATCTGGGCAAACCCCTGGCCAACGTTGCCAAAACCGATCAATCCGAGCCGAACTTCTCTGGTCATGCTTCCCTCCAATTTTTGTTTCACGGATTATCCCCTGAAGAAGGAAAATGTGCAAGGCAAAGAAAATGTATACTTTTATAATTGTTTTATTCCCCTCTCCATACAGGGGAGAGGAAAAATGATTGAATTATTGTCCCTTTTTCTTTGATTTCCCGATATCCTTATTGAGCTCAAATACAACCAATTTGCGCAAAGAACGGATAAGGAATCATGACTGAAAAATCACTCAATCCGAGCGTTGATCGGCAGGAAGAAGAACATCTGGTACGCGCCGCCCAGACGGACGTGCGCGCCTTTGAAGCCCTTTACCTGCGCTACGTCAAACAGGTTTACCGCTATCTCTACAGCCGCATCGGCTCCCAGGCCGAAGCCGAGGATGCCACCGCTCAAACCTTTCTCAGCGCACTCGAAGCTTTTCCGCGCTACCGTCACGAAGGCTACTTTGGCGCCTGGCTGTTTGCCATTGCCCGCCGTAAAGCCGTGGACTATTTCAGACAGTCTGGAAGTGCGCAATTTCTCCCCGAGGATCTTCCTGCCCTCGACTCTGACCTTCTTCAACAAGCTATACGCAGCGAACGTCTGCGCGAACTGCAGGCACTCCTGTGTGAACTGGAAGACGGTGAGCAGGAGCTGCTGCGCCTGCGTTATGCTGCCCAGCTCAGTTTTGGCGAGATCGCGCGCTTGATGGAGCGCAAGGAAGATGCACTCAAGAAAAGCCTTTACCGGCTTCTGGACCGGCTGCACAGCCGGCTGGAGGATTCTCATGACTGAACAAATTTATGACCAACTGGAACAAGAACTCGGCGCGCTGTATGCCTCCGTGCCTTTGTCAGATTCTTTCGTCAATTCATTGGAGTTTCAATTGAACAGCAAAATCAGGGCCAGTTCCGCACCGCGAATGCGCCCGCTGCAGCTACGCCCAGCCTGGATCGCTCTGATCGTTTTGGCTGCCGCGATTGTATTGACTGCCTTGATCATCGGACCGGACAAGGTGTATGCGGAGATGCGCCGCCTGCTGGGGTACATACCCGGCGTCGGGCTGGTGGATGAAGGTGCACCCATCCGCGTGCTGGCGGAGCCTGTGGAACAAACCCGCGACGGCGTGACCATCACTGTTACCAGCGCCGTGCTTTCTTCGGACCGCACCCACCTTGAATACCGCGTCTTTGGCGTGCCTCGGTCGGCTAACCCAACCGACGAGAATGTGACGGGCTGCCTCACGAATGAGTATCTCTTGCTGCCTGACGGCACTCGACTGGAGCGCATGAATGATTTTCCGGCTGTTCCCGCAGATGTGAATGAGGCTGTCCTGGTGATCCCCTGTATCGCGAATACCCTGCCGGGAACCGTGCCTGAAAACTGGGAGTTGAACCTCAGGTTTGTCCCTGCGCCGCCTGATATGACAGTGATGCCGGTGATCGAAATCTCGCCTACTGTGGCGCCAACAGCCATGCCTGTAAATGAAGAGCAATCCACGGCTGTCACTGTAGATGAAAGTGTGAACGTGACCCAGGTGATCGAAACCGAGACCGGATTCATTCTGGTGGGCGAGTTTAAACCCCAGACAAAAGATGGGGAATGGATTCAGCAGACCGGCATGCCCGAAATCATAGATGCAAAAGGGTTGAAGGTGCCCCTTAAAATGAACCTTGATGCCATGAATAATATTCAAACTGGCCCTGAAGGCTGGGTCTATGAGATTGATACGGTGGGGGTGAGTTTTCCGATCACAATCACTTTTAATGGGGTTGCCATCAGCCAGTCAGACCTCGGAGAGAGTGTTGAAATTCCATTTGATTTCGGCGGCACTGTCGTCCCTGGCCAGGAATGGACGCCGGATCTTAAATTTAATTTGGCCGGCCATACTGTCAATTTAGCAGGCATTTCTGCTGATTCACAGGGCGGTTATAGTTTCAATTTATTGGTGGATTCAAGTGTTTACGGGCTCAGTGTTCAGATCAAAGATCAGACGTCCAACGGCGGTGGGGGTGGTGGAGGAGGCGGATTGACTGATGGGAAGTTCAGTACGAGCTTGTCGTTTACCCAACTGCCTACCGGAAACCAAACCCTGGTGTTCTCGAAACTCACGGTCATCAGCGATCCATTAAGTTGGAGCGGAACCTGGTCCCCAGCGAAGGAACGCACGGAACTGCCCGCGACTGCTGCGTTGCTGGCTGGTACATGCGGTACTGCGGTCACGCTTCACACGCTGCCTGATCTACCTGCAGAGATGACAGGTAAGGCCCTGATTTATGAACCCATGCCCGATGGAGATACCTGGGGGTTGGTGGTTTACAACTTGGATGGTTCCGGCCGGAGTGTGGTGGATGCCTCGGCCAATTGGGGCGCCATGAACCTGGCGGGTACCGAGATTACTTACCCGGTTGAGAGTGGATTCAATATTTTTGATCTTGCCACTGGAAGGGTCATCTTCAAGGCAGTCGAGGGGGGATACGATCCGCTTTGGTCCAATGATGGCAAGCTTATCGCTTATATAAATGGGACCGCAAGCGGTTTACTGGTCATGGAGGTTGATACTGGTGAGGTTCATCAAATTTCTTCTTTGGGGTTTGAATCCACAGTAGGTTGGATACCAGATGACAGTCGCCTGATCACCGCCGCCATGTTTAGCGGAGGTGCGGCCTGGCAGATTCGGTCAATTGATCCAAATACTGGAGTATCAGAAGACTTGTTTGTGATCGAAGACGGATCACACAAGGCGCTCAACGCGGTTTTATCCCCAGACGGGGAATGGATCGCCTACCGCGGACGCAATAATAGCGACGTTCGCTTGGTGAAACTCGACGGTAGTGAAAATCATGTGTTACTTGATAATCCTTCTGTTGGCACGACGGGATTGATTTGGGCGCAAAACGGCTGGCTTGGAGTGAGCCTGGCGCAAATGGATTCAGAATTAAATAAAATCATCCTGTTTGATCCGGTTACATGCAAGAACTATAAGGTGACTGGCCTGACAGGTATTCTTGAAGGATTGTTTATTGATTAGGTTTGTGTAAAGGCGTAATGTTGGGGCACGTTGAACGGTACTTACTCAACCGAACTAAGGGAGAGGTGCAATGTGCCCCAACCGAAACTTTTATCTTCCGTAAGAAGCGCCAAAAATATAGCTTTGTAAATTATCAATCAGCAAGTCTTTATCTTCGATCATGTTCTTGACGATGTCACCGATTGAGATGAGTCCGACCAGTTCATCCGCTTCCATCACAGGCAGGTGGCGAATATGTTTGTTGGTCATCAACGCCATGCATTCATCAATGGTGGAAGAGGGAGTGACACAGTAAAGCTCCTTGGTCATATAGGTTTCCACCGGCATTTTCAATGTAATGCATTGATCTCTTGATACTTCACGGACAAAGTCGCGTTCCGAAAAAATTCCCACTGGCTTACCTTTATCCATGACCATTATTGCGCCAATGTTTTTTTCGGCCATGAGTTGAAGGGCTTCAGCGACTGTTGCGTCTGGCATAACGTTAACAACCTGGTTCCCTTTGGCTTTAAGGATCATACTCACGAGGATCATGTTATCTCCTTTTTGTAATTAAGACTAATATTGTATTAATTAGTATAGAACAATTCAACCCAAGATTCAATTGTTTTACACAAAGGTTTATAAATTTCAAATAAAACCACTTGACATTATCAAAAAACGAGCTAATATAAGAACGAACGTTCGTTTTTATTTGGAGGATACTTGACTAAAACCGAAGCACTTTCCAAGGGGGAACGCACCCGCCGGGCGGTTATAGACGCAGCCCACCAGTTATTTGTCGAACAGGGTTACGCCGCCACCTCCATGCGCCAGATCGCGGAAAAAGCCGGACTGGCTCTGGGTGGCATCTACAACCACTTCCCCACCAAGGAATCCATTTTTTCCGAGGTCATTGTGGCGTATCATCCGTTTCACCAGGTTTTGCCGCTCTTAAAAGCCGCACCGGGAGATACTTTTGAAGCTTTCGTGCGTAATGCCGCCAGGAGCATGGTCTCCGAACTTGGCCGCCGTCCTGATTTCATCAAACTGATGTTCGTGGAGTTGGTCGAGTTTGAGGGAAAGAACATGCCCAACATGCTGCAGACCATCTTTCCGCAGGTGCTGCCGCTGGTCGTGCGATTCACCGACAAACAGGATGAGCTACGCGGAATTCAACCCTTCGTACTTTTCAGATCCTTTCTCGGACTGTTCTTTTCTTATTACATGACCGAGTTTTTGTTGGTGAACATGCCTGCCAATCTCTTCCCCAAAGGGTCGCTGGATGATTTTGTGGATATTTACCTGCATGGCGTGTTGGCGCACAAGGAGATGATATGAACTCGCGATTAATCTCGATCATCCGCAAGGAATTCATCCAGATCGTGCGCGATAAACGCGCCCTGGCGATCATCCTGCTCATTCCCATCATGCAGCTTTTCCTGTTGGGATACGCCGCCACCAATGATGTGCGCAACATTCCGCTTGCGGTTTACGATCAGTGCCGCTGCGCTGAATCCCGTTCGCTGCTCGATGCCTACCGCGCCGCGGATTATTTCCGCCTGGCGTATACCGTCACTTCTGAGGACGAGATTCGCACTCTCATCGAGAACGGAAAGGCGCGCGCCGCCATCATCATCCCGCCGGATTACAGTACCCGCCTGGCCAAAGGGGATGCCCAGGCCGCCTTCATTCTTGACGGATCGGACCCCACTTCAGCTTCCACTGCCTATTCTGCTGCCCTCCTGATCGGACAGGCCCACTCCACCAGGTTGATGATGGAAAACCTGCAGCGTGCAGGCGTCAACACCGCCCGCCTTCAGCAGCCCCTCGAGATCCGCACCCAGGTTTGGTACAACCCCGATCTGGTCAGCAACTACTTCATGATCCCGGGTGTGATCGGCATGATCCTCTTTGCCATCACCTCCATCCTCACCGCCACCTCCGTGGTGCGCGAACGCGAACGCGGCACGATCGAGCAATTGATCGTCACTCCCATCCGACCCTGGGAACTGGTGGTCGGCAAGGTGACGCCTTACGTGCTCCTGGCGCTGATCAATACCTTTGAAGTGCTGGCCATCGGTCACTGGTGGTTTGGTGTGCCTGTCAGGGGTTCCCTGACCCTGATCGTGGCCACCTCTGGGCTGCTGCTGCTCTCCGGCCTGGGTATTGGCCTCTTCGCCTCCACCATGGCCAACACCCAGCAGGAAGCCATGCTCACGGTGTGGATGACCCTGCTGCCTTCCATTTTTCTTTCCGGCTTTTTCTTTCCGCTCGAGGCCATGCCGGCTGTGCTGCGCTGGTTCTCGGCCATCATTCCGCTGCGCTACTACCTGGTGATCATCCGCTCCGTCGTGCTTAAGGGATCCGGCTTATCCTCCATCTGGGTGGAAACCCTGGCGTTGTTTGCCTTTGGTGTGGTCATTTTGGTGGCCGCTTCGCTGCGATTTCGCAAACGTCTTGATTGACGTCAATATCGTAAATTGGAGTTGAGTATGAAACATAAATCCTTTCCCAAGTTCGTCATCCCGGTCGGGATCCTGGTGCTCGCTGTGGCCGTCTATTTCCTCGTCGTTGCACTGTCTCCGAAGAAAGATGCCACCCTGCTGGTCTCCGGCACCATTGAGGCTGAAAGTTCAGTCCTCTCACCCGAGATCGGCGGCAAGGTCATTGCTGTGAATGTTAATGAAGGCGACAACGTCAAAGCTGGGGATGTGCTCTTTAAAATAGATGACACCCTGCTTCAGGCACAGCGCTCCGTTGCTGCAGCAAATCTACTCGTGGCGCAAAACGCTGCGGCCACCTCGCAGGCTGCTGTGGCGTCCGCCCAGGCAAATTTCGACCTGGCGCTGGCAGCCGCCAAAGCAGAATCCTCCGCCCAACGCGCCGCGGATTGGGCAACCGCCAATCCAAGCGGTTACACCCTGCCAGGCGGTTCCTTCACTCCCGTGGACCTGATCACAGCAGCCCAATCCGAAGTGGATAATGCAATGGGAGGCAGAACTGACGCCGAGGCTGCTTTAGCCGCCCTGCTGGCAGATAAAGCCAACCTGGACTTTGTCCAAGCCGAAAGCGATCTACTTGCGCGCAAGTTTGGAGCCCAAACTGCCGCGGATGTGCTGGCGAAAGCCAACACCTCCAACAACACTGATCTCAAAGACGCTGCCCAAACGGCCTACGACGATGCCCAGGCCAAACTGGAAGATGCCCAAAAAGCTTACGATGACTTGATTGAAACCGAGTCCGCAATCAAGATCCTGGCGGCCAGGCGCGATCTGGTTCTGGCAGTGGAAAGGGTTCAATCCGCTCAATCACGGCTGGCGGCGCTGCAGACCGGCGAGAATTCGCTCAAGGTCCTGGCTGCCCGAGCTGTGTTGGATCAAGCCCGAGCGGCTGCAGACCAAACCCAGACCGCCATCCAACAGGCGCAGGCCAACCTGGCCCTGCTGGATGCCCAGCTCGCCAAGCTTTCGATCACCGCCCCCTTTGACGGTGTTGTACTCGGACGATCTGTCGAGGTCGGTGAAGTGCTTTCGCCTGCCGCGCCCGCTTTCACCCTCGGGCAGCTGGATCCCCTGACCATCACGGTCTACGTTCCCGAAACCGAAGTGGGGCTGCTTTCGGTCAATCAGCAAGCTTCGCTATCCGTGGATTCCTATCCCGGCGAGAGCTTCGCAGCCGTCATCATCCACATCGCGGATCAGGCCGAGTTCACCCCCCGCAATGTGCAGACCTCCGAAGGGCGCAAGACCACGGTTTTTGCGGTCAAACTGCAAATGTCCAACCCCGAGGGCAAACTTAAACCCGGCATGCCCGCGGATGTGAGCTTCAACCAATAAAGGCTGGCAGGAACAGAATCATGAAACAGCAGAATCAGATCCCCTGGCTTTACCTGGCGCTGGGTCTCACCCAGGCCGCGCACAGCATTGAAGAAGTGCTTACCGGTCTGTGGCGGAACCTGCCCGCGGCCACCAGCCTGCTTCATACCCGGCTGCCATTTGTGCCGGTGCTGCACTGGTCCGCTGAAGGGTTTGCGGCAGCCAACCTGGGGATCGTGGCGTTGCTGCTTGGATTGAGTCCGTTCGTCTTTCAAACCCACCCCTGGGCATTCAAGGTTGTCCGTGTAGTGGCGGTGATTGAAGTGCTCAACGGTTTGATCCACATCGTTCCGGCGGTTGTCAGAGGTGGCTATTGGCCGGGCTGCGTTTCGGCAGTCTTTCTGCTCGGCATCGGATCGTTCCTCTTGTTCAAGATGGGAAGTATTCATGGACCCCAAAACATTTGATTGGCGCAAGATCAAACCTGCTCAAAATTTACACCGTTTACTTTATGCCGTAGGCCTTGGACCGGTGGTTGGGCTCATTATTTTGCTGCTGACCACCACCGGCCGTAAGAGCGGATTGCCGCGCACGACCCCTCTGCAGTACGAATTGATTGACGGTAAATATTGTCTTGGCGCGGCGCGCGGTAAAAGCGCGGATTGGGTGCGCAACATCGAGGCGAATCCCAAAGTGCAGGTCAGGGTCAAACGGCTGGCCTTCTCAGGTATGGCCCGAGTCAGCAGCGACGTTCACGAAATTGCCGATTTTCTGGAAACGCGTTTGAAGCACCATCCCTTGATGATCGGTATGATCATGCAAAAAGCGCACAATCTTCCACGCAAACCAAGCCGCCAGCAGCTTGAAGAACTGGCGAAAAGTGAAGTCATGGTGGTCATCACCCCGGATAAGAGTTGATGAAATGGGATTAATAAACACTGTAAATTTATCCAAATCCTTCGGGTCCACACACGCCGTGGAGGGGCTCAACCTTGCGGTGGAAGCCGGTGAGATCTTTGGCCTGGTCGGCTCGGATGGTGCGGGCAAGACCACCACACTGCGCCTGCTGGTCGGTGCGCTGCGGCCGGATGAAGGTTCGGTCAGCATCTGCGGGTTTGACATTCTGACCCAGACCGACAGTGCTCGTGAAAAGATAGGCTACCTTTCACAGCGTTTCTCGCTGTATGAAGACTTGAGTGTCCTTGAGAACATCCGTTTCTTTGCCGAAGTGCGCGGGCTTGAAATGAAGGATTGGAAACCCCGCTGCATGGAGTTATTAAAATTTGTCGGGCTCGAAGCCTTCACCGAACGCAAAGCTGGTCAGCTCTCCGGCGGTATGAAGCAAAAACTCGGCCTGGCATCAGCTCTGGTCTCACGCCCGCAGATCCTGCTGCTCGACGAACCCACTACCGGCGTGGACCCCGCCACCCGCCAGGATTTCTGGCAACTGATCATCCGCATCGTTTCAGCGGAGGGCATGGCCGTCATTCTCACCACGCCCTACATGGATGAAGCCGTGCGCTGCAACCGGCTGGGGTTCATGCGCTCCGGCAGGATCATCGCCGAAGGCACCCCCACCCAGCTGCGCGAACGGCTGAATGGCCGCATCATCGAATTACAGACCGATCATCCCATTGCGCTGCGCGAACAGGTGCTTGCCATCACCGGGGTGGAAGACGCGCGCGCCTTTGGTGACAAGCTGCACCTGCGCGTGTCACCCGAAAGAAGTGGGGGCGTGATTGGCCAATTACAAACCATGTCCGCCAGCGGCCGCCCCCGGCTGATCGCCGCCACGTTGGAAGACGTCTTTATTTCACTGACCCTCGAAGATAATGGTGATGCCCATGACTGAAAACGTGGTGGTTGCCACAAACCTCACCCGCCGCTTTGGCGCCTTCACCGCAGTGGATCACATCAACTTCGAGGTCAAGGCCGGCGAGATCGTCGGCTACCTCGGACCGAACGGCTGCGGAAAGACCACCACCATCCGCATGCTGTTGGGGCTGCTTGAACCTACGGAGGGCAGCGCCAGCGTGCTGGGCTACGACGCCTTCAAACAGACTGAAGAGGTGCGCGCCCGCTGCGGATATATGTCCCAAAAATTCGCGCTCTATGATGACCTGACTGTGCTCGAAAACCTGGTCTTCTACGGCGGGGTTTACGGTATTAAAGATAAATATCGTATCCTCGAAACCCTGGCCCTGGTGGGGCTTGCCGGCCGCGAGCGTGAACTGACCAAGGGACTTTCCGCCGGGTGGCGGCAGCGCCTGGCTCTGGCCATTGCTCTGGTGCATCAGCCTAAACTACTCTTTTTGGATGAACCCACCTCAGGTGTGGACCCGGTTGCCCGGCGCGAGTTCTGGGAGCTGATCTACCAGCTGGCCGCCGGCGGCGTGACCATCTTCATCACCACCCACTATATGGATGAAGCTGAATACTGCCACCGCGTGGGCTTGATGAAAGATGGCCGTCTGCTGGCTTTTGACCAGCCATCCGCGCTCAAGCAGACCGTCATCCGCGGCGAGGCCTGGGATGTTTCCGCTGCCTCTCTCACCGCCATGGTCGAGAGGATCAACGGCATTGCGGGTGTCTTGCAAACAAGCCTGTTGGGTGACCTGGTGCACGTCATCATTGACCCCCAGGCGCTCACCAGCGATCAACTTCAGGCCGCCCTCTCGCAGCTGGGTCTGGGCGAAGTCACCCTCTCCTCCGGGGAGGTCACGCTTGAAGATGTGTTCATGAGTTTGACGCGATGAATTGTCATTGCGAGCCCGTGCATTTCGGGCGTGGCAATCCCCACCAAGGTCTTTCGATTTGCAACTAAGACATCTAGGCCGAAAATTATTTTTCAACTATCCACGGAATAATGAGGATTATCAACAATTTAGAGGGATCGTTGACCCACCATTGCCCAAAAAACCAAATTGGTGCGTCAACGTCCCTTACATAAAGGTATTTTGATCTGGAGGTGATGTCGGGACGTTGACAGCACCCTACGGTAAACCACTCACATTTTCTCGTAGGTTGGCGTCAACGCGAATTGTGCGCCCCCTCATGACCCTCGTTCTATGAGGGCGAGTGAAGCGAGTGGGGCGATCCAAGAATCAATGCTAACAATTACATATATTATTGGATCGTTGACCCACCATCACATAATAAAGAAACCAGGACTCTTAAAGAATCCCGGTATCTGTGGTTTATCGCTCAATTGTGTTTTGCCATTCTGTCATGTGCGTAAACTATATAGGAATCTCCAAATAGAAGGTTGAACCGACGCCGATTTGACTTTCAGCGTATACGTTTCCTCCAAAGCGCTCCATGGTTTTTTTAACCAACGCCAAACCGATACCTGTTCCCGGATATTCTTCTGCCAAGTGTAACCTTTCAAAAATGTCAAAGATTTGTTTTTGAAACTTCGAGTCAAATCCTACACCGTTATCTGATATTGAGATGGTTGCTTTTCTTTCATCAGTTTTGCACTTGAATGCAATATTTGGATTGGGATTATTTTTTGTGAATTTTATGGCGTTATCCAAAAGATTTCGCAGGACTAATGCAATACCATCTCGATCGATGAATAAACTTTCACTGTCAAATTCTTTTGTTATTAAGATATTTCGTTTCTTAATTTCCTCTTCATATTCCAGAAGCAGGGTCACACATAGTTCATCCAAGTTAACATGTGATTTGGTTATCTGATTTCTGTTGGTTTTAGTATAGGTCAACAGATCTTGGATCAGTTGGTCCATGCGGAAGGCAGAGGCGTGGATTTTTTGTAGGTAGTCCATCCCTGTTGCATCCAGCTGATCTGAATGGTCATTGATCAACAAAGTGGTGTACCCTGAAATCCCCCTCAACGGTGATTTGAGGTCATGCGAAACCGTATAGTTGAAGGCTTCCAGATCCTTGTTTTTTATTTCAAGCTCTCTTGTTCTCTCGATCACTCTTTTTTCAAGCTCTAGTGCATTTAATCGGGCAGATTCCAGTTTTTCTGCTGCAATTTCTTCTTCCAGGCGATGTTCACGTGACTCGATGAGGTGGTTGTAAAGAAAATAGGTAATTATTGATATGAATAAAATCAGCACCATCAGGATCACGATAACAATTACTTTTGTGGTTCTTCCTTGAATGAACAAATCGCGAGGGCTGTCAACATTAAGCACCATGATCGGATTGTTGTGCAAGTCTGATAAATACTTGTACCCCGTAATGATGTCCATGTTTTTTGGAAAAACATAAATGGAGTTGTTAAGGATTGAGGGTTCAGGGATTTTCAGGTTATCCATGAACGAGGCATTGACAGGGTTTATTCCTAATTGTCTTAATGTGATTTTTGAAAAGTCATTAATTCTATGAGGACTTAAAGTCTTTATGAAGATAATATTCCCGGTTGGAGGTCCTTCATTCTGGCTTGTCAGTATCGGATTCGATGCAATGATCATCAATTGATCTTGTATGGAAGCCAGACCTTTTATGCCTCCCAAAGTGTTTGTATCGGTTAATTCAGGGTATTCTTTTAATAGTAACGAAAAATCTATTGGAGAGTCGGAAATTGATTGGGATTTATCATCAAAATAATTGGTATAAATAATTTGATGGGATTTGTTCAAAATAATAATCGCATTGATATCCAGATTTATAAAGGTATCAGCGAATAAATTGTTTTCCACGAAATCTTGATTCTGGATGACCGCAAATTCATAAGTGTCATTCCAACTGGACCAATCCCCAAGTGATCTTGAAGTCCGTTCTATTTCATTATGGATCAAGTTTTCAACCCGGATAACTTCTTGTTCTGTGAACTTTTTTTCCCCGTTTTTCACTACTAAATTGATGCTGACAATAACCAAGGGCAAGATAACAAGCGAGACAATTATCCCTAAACTCGCAGCAATGACCACAGAAATGTGTTTAAGAATTAATTTTCTTGCCTTGTCGAATACCAATAAATAATCCTGTCAACCAATATTGAGAGCTCACATTTATTATATTCATAATAATCAAACTCATATAGATATTAAAATAATCTAATATCAGTTTTCCCACTTTTAACTCGTAGAAATTGTTTTGGTTATTATGTTTGTCTTAAGTCCTATAATAATCGTCAAAGCACTTCATTTGCGCATTGTGCAATTAAGTTGACAAGGCCGCAATCCTCTCTATAATCAAATCATGTCCCCTGAAAAAACCATCGCAACACTAGACGTCTCTTCGCTTGCCTACGACGAACAGGTCTGCGCAGCCGCGCTTCAAGGGCTGCTCAATCGCAGCGGACCTCATGTGTTTCTGGATTACGGCTTTTACGACGACCCCATGGCCCGCCGTACCAACGAGATCTTCATGGATGACGACTTCTGGTACGGCAAGTACCGCGCCATGCTCGGCAACCAGGACCGGAACAATCTCAACTATTACACTCACGAACACGGGTTCAACCCGCACCCCGTTAAAGACCTGGATGAACTGGTCACGGTTAACCTGACTGCCTTCAAAGGCTACGTGGTCTGGGATGAATCCCAGCCGGATACCACCAACCTGGCGGTCATGCTCGCTGGTCTGGAAGACCTGATCGCGGTCAGCCCCGCCCATGAAGCATGGGTCAAAGCGTTCAACCTGCCCAAAGCCCACGACCTGCGCGGCAAGTGGCAGGATCGGGTCGCGATCTACACCTGGGCCTACGAGAACCTTTTTCCCCGCTGCAAAAAAGGCATGCTGGCCTGCCTCGAACCGGGCTGGGAACGCCCCGAATTCCTCGATTATGCCGTGAAGAATAATATCTTCATCTACAGCCTTTCGAGCACCTTCAAGGGCTTTGGGGCTACCACCCTGCTGCTCCTGGCCTTCGGTCCACCCTGGCTGCGCGAACTGCTCTTCGCCCTGCGCCTGGATGGCGCCCTAAAGCGTCTCGCGCTCTTCTGGATGGGGCGCAAGTCCGCGGAAGTCAGGCTCTCCAACTGCATTCAGTCCGCGGTGGAGGCGCTGCCTTACCCGACCATTTTCGGCTGGCACACCAAGCGTGATGATGAACTGACTTTCATGCTGCAGCTTTCATCCAACGGCTTACGGCTGGTCCCATCCCACCTGGCAGGCAATTTCTCCTTCCACAGCCGGGTGAAACCGCTGGATGAATTCAAGACCGACATCCTCCCAGAGGTCAAGCTTGATCCGCAGGGCACCTACGTGACTTTCACCCTCTCGGATGGCGATCAACTGATGATGATGAACACCGCCGAGTTGGGCAACTGGAACAGCGCCGCACGGGGCAGCATCCCGTTTAACTGGGAATGCCAGCCTTTGCTTTCTGAACTGGCTCCCGCACTGCTGGAGCGATTCTCCCGCACCAAAACCGCCAATGACTGTCTGGTGGCAGGACCTTCCGGCGCGGGTTACGTTGTGCCGCCGCTGGCTGCCCGTTTCGCGGATTACATGAAATCCACAGCGCAAGTTTGCAAAAAAGCCGGCATCAACGTGGTCACCACCTATGTGGCCGATCCGCCGCGGAGGGTGCTCAGGCAACTCGTCAAACACAAAGGGGATCTACTCGGTTTTCTCAGCGGTTATGCCATTGTCAGCCGTGCACCGCAGGAATTGGTCAACGGCACGCCCGTCTTTGCCAACGAGATCCCCCAGGCCGCCAACATCTGGGATACCGCCGACCAACTCTTGTCGCGGTTGGAGGGGTTAATCCTTTCAACCAACGGCACACCGCGCTTTATCGGCGTCCACCTTTTTGCCTACCGCACCAGCCTGGATGATGTGGCGGCATTTATTAAAAAACACGATGGAGAACACCTCCATTTTGTTCGTGCAGATGAATTTTTGCTTTTAGCCCAGCAGCATCTGAATCAATCATCGAAGTAGAGGAGCGTTCATGTTAGCCAAACTACCCCTGAAAACCAAAATTGCTTATGGTATAGCAGATCTGGGTATCTCGCTGCTTACCGCGTCCATCCAGTTCTTTCTGCTGTTTTATTACACCGACATTTTAGGGATTGACCCCGGTCTGGCCGGCACGGCCTTGCTGGTGGGCAAGCTCACCTGGGATGCCATTAATGATCCGTTTTTTGGATTCATCTCCGACCGTACCAAGAGCCGCTGGGGCCGACGCAAACCTTACATGCTTTTCGGCGCCATCCCCTTTGGCCTGACCATCTGGCTGCTTTATTCGCTGCCAGCCGGAATGACCGGTGCCACCGCCTTCCTGGCTGTTTTGGGTTCCTTCCTGCTTGTGGATACCACTCAGACCCTGGTCAGCGTGCCTTACTATGCCCTCTCCGCGGAATTGACCTACGATTACGATGAACGCACCTCATTGATCTCGATCCGCATGATCTTCACCGTTTTGGGCTACATCATGGGTGCAGCGCTCACCACCATGATCGCCGGCATCTTTATGAACATGGGCTGGACAAAGACCGCCGCTTACAGCGGCATGGGGGCTGTTTTTGGCGTGGTTGCCATTGTCACCGCCCTGATCACCACCTTTGGTGTCAAGGAAACGCCCAATCCCGACCTTGAACCGGCCAAGATGCCGGCGCTTTCACAGCTCAAACATGTCTTTAAAAACCGCCCCTTTGTGCAGTACATGATCATGAGCACCATCATCAGCATCAGCTTCACACTGCTCACGGCTTTGCTGCCTTACTTCCTCACCTATCAGCTGCAGATGACGGATCAAATTCCGCTGGTCATGATGGTCATGTTGGTCACCATTGCCATTTTCCTGGTGCCCTGGCGTTTCGCCTCGCAAAAGCTCAATAAGGGGCCTGCCTACGCCCTGGGTCTCGGAATTGCCAGTGTTGCCATCATTGGCGCATTCTTTTTACCCCAGGGACCCACCCCCTTGATCTATGTGGTGGCTTTCGTGGCCGGCCTGGGCTTCTCGGCGCAATACGTCTTCCCGTGGAGTATGATCCCCGACGTGCTCGAAGTGGATCAAGCCCAAACCGGTGAACGGCACGAGGGTGTCTATTTTGGGGTTAACAACTTTTTGGGTAAACTGACAGGGGCAGTTGGCATCGCTGCCAGCGGATGGGCACTTAAACTCTACGGCTACGTCCCGAATGTGGCGCAGACTCCGCATGCCCTGTTTGGCATCCGATTCTTCTTTGCCATCGTACCCGTGATTGCCTTTATGATCGCTCTGCCGCTCTTGATCTGGTATCCGATCACCCGGCAGAACCACGACAAAATGATTGCCGACGCTGCGAAGAAATAGAATAAAAATAGTAGGGGAGGTTCATGAACCTCCCCTACTTATAAACGATTGTTATTTCACATTCACTGCGACTTCAAACGTTTCCACCGGGGGATTTTCCGATTCAAAAGAGCGCCAATAATTTAACTTCAAGGTCGTGGTTCCGGCACTGACGACGGTGAACTTGAATTTATAGGTTCCACCAACGCCGGTCATGCCGGGTCTTAGCCTGAAATCCGTCGAATAATCCGGTTCACCAGCGGATTTCAGCACATTCTCATCCACGGATTCAACTTCCCAGTTGTAACCGGTTGTGGGGTTGCCATCTATGGTCAGAATCAGGGTCTGCCCTTGTTTCATCTCGATGGTGCTTCCGTTGTCATCCGCGCTGATCTTGATGGTTCTGCCGCCGCAGGCGGTGAGCACCAGGGATGCAGTGATTACTAAACCTAAAACTGGCAAAAAGCGTCTCATCTTTCCTCCAAAATTGATCTGATTAATCACAAGACGACTTGAAAGCAGCTAATGTTCCCAAAGGTCATTAATAGATCAAGATGAGCGAAACACACAGGAACCAGGCGATGGTGGCAAAGAACAGCATCCATTCCAAAAAGGGGGTGCGCCAAAAACGCGGGCGTACTTTCTTTTCGGTGGGGTCCAGCAAATAGTTTTCCTGACCCTTTTTATCGGTCTTCTGGCTGACGATCACCAAAAAAGCCGAGTATGAAACGATGGCGAGTATGCCGAAGATGTTGACCGCCAGTGGGATAACCCGCTGTCCGGCGGGTTGGACGAACACGGCAATGGTGAAAAAGAGCACGGTTACCAACCCCGATCTGAAGAAAGTCATGGCGGCCTTGCGGTGTGGTTCCAGGCGGTCCATCGAAAAGACGCCCACGAGGATGCTCGAAACTGCGGCCAGCAGCCCAGCGGCCATTCCAATGGTTGACCACAGTGTGCCAAGCACGATGCCAAGGCCGGCGATAAAGGGTAAAAAGAGTGCGCCGCCGATGATCATGCCGATGTTGAAGACCATGGCCAGCTTTGAGACCCCGATCTCACCCAATTCCGAGATGAAATGATTCAGGATCGAGTATTTCTCATCGGAGCGTCCGCGGTAGTGTAGTGCAGTGATCAGACAGCCTGCGAGGATCACCAGACTGCCAACCCAACCAAAATGGGCATAGACCTGGAATAGTAAAGAGACTAAAGAATTTCCATTCATGCTTCACCTGTAATTTGCCATGTTCACCAGAAATTGGTGTTTAATTGTATTATCAAGTTATACCAGTTGATTTTACACTGGGATGAGAGAAGGATGTGATCATGTATGATCAATTTGCCTCAGATTATGATCGCTTCGTCAATTGGGATAATCGTCTAGGGTTTGAAATCCCTTTGATCGAAAAAATACTGAGCGAGGTCAAAAGCCCGCTTGGCGAACCCTTGAGAATTCTCGATGCCGCCTGCGGAACCGGCATGCACGCCCTGGCGTTGACCAGAGCTGGCTATCAGGTGGCAGGGGCGGATTTCAGCGCCGAAATGATCAAAAAGGCAGAACTCAATGCCACTTCTGCAAAATTGGAATTACCACTAAAAGCCGTTGGCTTTGGATCACTGGCTTCTGCCTTTGGTGAATCGCGTTTTGACGCCGTTTTGTGCCTCGGGAATTCCCTGCCGCATCTCATTCAGGAGGAAGATATTGACTTCGCTCTGATTGATTTCTTCGCCTGCCTGAAACCGGGAGGGCTGCTGTTGATCCAAAATCGCAATTTTGATGCTGTGATGGCGAAAAAAGACCGTTGGATGGAGCCACAGGCATTTCAGGAGGGTGAAGCGCAGTGGGTGTTTCAGCGCTTTTATGATTTCAATCCAGACGGTACAATTGGGTTTAATATTGTCAACCTGCACCGAAATGGCCTTTCGGAATGGAAATCGGAGGTGGTTTCAACCCTGCTCAGACCGCAGCTGCGGGATGATTTGCAGAAAAAAGCCATCAGAGCCGGGTTTACTCAAGTACGCACTTTTGGAACCTTGGGGGGAGATCCCTTTGATCCGTTGTCCAGCGGAAATTTGATCCTGGTCGCAAGAAGATAAGGGTATTCATTCAAAAAAATTTGGTTTTCATACCGATCAACTAATATTGTTTATCAATCTATTACGGAGCAATCATGGAGATCATTCAAGTTAGCACCCCGCAAGAACTCAAAGCATTTATTAATCTTCCTTATGCGATGTATAAAAATGACCCGGTCTGGGTCGCACCCCTGCGATCGGAACAGGCCGGCCAGTATGTGCCTGAGAAAAATCCGATGCTGCAGCACTGCGAATACACGCTTTTCCTGGCTAAAAAGGATGGCAAGCTGGTCGGGCGTATTTCTGCCTTCGTGGACCAGCTGGCAGTGGAGCATTGGAAGCAGCCTGTAGGCCTTTTCGGCTCCTTTGAAAGCAGTAACGATCCAGAGGTCGCCAATGGCCTGCTCAACGCAGCCAGTGGCTGGCTGAAGCAGAAGGGCATGACCAGCATGCGCGGTCCTTGGAGCTTTGCCTCCCAGGAATGGGGGCTGGTGGTTGAAGGTTTCGAGCCATCCCCCGTGATCATGGCGCCATACAATCCGCCCTATTACAACGACCTGCTCACCGGTTTTGGTCTGCAAAAAGCGGAAGATTTGATGGTGTACGTGATTGATGCCAACGAAGGCTACACCTTCCCTGAGCGTTATTTGACCCTGACCGAGATCGTCAAAAAACGCTATGGGGTGACCGTCAGAGAGATAAACATGCATGACATCGAAGGGGATGTGATCACAATCCTTGATCTGGCAAATGTTTCGATCTGTGATAATTGGGGTTTCTATCCCGTCACCAAGGATGAAGCCAAAGCCATGGCCCGCGACTTGAAACAGATCATTAATCCCAAGGGTGTGCTGATCGCTGAAAACCCTGAGGGCAAGCCCATCGGTTTCGCCATGACCCTGCCTGATATCAACAAGATCATCAAAGGTCTGGATGGACGTTTACTGCCCTTTGGCTGGATCAAACTCTTGACCGGTTTGCCCAAACTGCATCAATTCCGCATGTGGGCGCTTGGGGTCATCCCTGAATACCAGGGTAAGGCGATTGACTCCCTGCTTTACCGGGCGACCTACGACAATTTGTATACAAACGATATCCGCCTGGAGATCAACTACATCCTTGAAGACAACGACCGCATGAACAATGCCGTCTACAAGCTTGGCGTCAAGGACCTGCGGCGTTACCGGGTATATGAAATACCCCTTTAGGGGTATGAAATGCCCTTATAGCGGGCATGGTATGCCCATGTAGCGGGCATGGTATGCCCATGTAGCGGGCATGGTATGCCCCTATAGAGGGCAACCGCTTGACTTCGGATTTTGAATTGTCTATACTGAAAGTGCAAAGAGCATTGCAGACAGCTCAAATCATCTCAATAATAACAAAGCGCTTTAGGGCTGTCCGTTTGGAACGGGCAGCTTTTTTATCTCTTGAGGAGGTAGCGATGATACACCTGGAATTGGATGAGGAAGAAACCGCACTACTGCAGCAGACGCTTGAAGATTGCCTTTCAGATCTGCGAGTCGAAATTTCAGACACCCATAACTTTGATTACAAGGAAATGCTGAAAAGTAAAAAGGTACTGCTGCTAAAAATTCAAGAAGCCTTGGTCCAGTCCAGGCTGGAACCCGCGTAAAGCAAGAAGCGAAATTGACGGGTTTTCTAGCCGGAGACCGTATAAAAAAGGGCTTGCTGATCAGCAAGCCCGGTAAGTACGATTTTCCAACTCTTATTAATTATGCTGATCTTGAGCGGGTCAGGCGCGGATCGAGAGCGTCGCGCAGACCATCACCCAGTAGGTTGAAGGCCAACACGGTCAGCATGATGGCAATACCCGGAAAGATCACCAGGTGAGGGGCGCTAAAGATGCTGTTCTTTTCTTCACCCAACATCAGACCCCATTCAGGCCGCGGAGGTTCTGCGCCAAGTCCCAGGAAAGACAGGGCGGCGGCGTCCAGAATGGCGGTCGCGATGCCAAGCGTGCCTTGCACGATCAGCGGGGTGATGGCATTGGGCAGGATGCGTTTGAAAAGAATGTGCATCGAAGATCCGCCCAGTGCTTTAGAAGCCTGAACATACTCCAATTCCTTGACTGATAGGACAGTGGAACGCACCAAACGCGCAAAACGCGGAATGGATACAATACCGATGGCAAGCAGGGCGTTGATCAACCCTGTTCCCAGCACACTCACGATGGTGATGGCCAGCAGCAGGCTTGGGAAAGCCATGACCACGTCCATCAGCCGCATCAAGATGTTATCCACGGCGCCGCCGGTATAAGCTGCGAAGGCGCCGATGATGGTGCCGACCAAAATGGCAAAGCCCATGGTCACCAGGCCGACCTGCAAAGACAACCGTGAGCCAAAAATCACGCGTGAAAAGAGATCTCGGCTGTTGCCATCAATACCGAAAAGGTGCTGCGCCTGGTCTTTGGGGCATCCAAACAGATGGACGCAGGGAGGATCGCGGCGTTTTTCAGTTTTTAAAAGTTGTGTCGGATCATACGGTGCGATCAAGGGTGCAAATATGGCGATAAGCACAAGCAAAGATAGAATAATGAGGCCAGTGCGTCCTGATCTGTGACGTAACAAATGCTTAATTACTTCACGGGTTGGTGAACGCCTTTGGTCATTATTGGTTTTTTGGGTTTCGATTAGATCTTCCAAGGCTTCTCCAATTATTCAAGACGAATACGCGGATCGAGGTACGCATAAGAAAGATCCACGAGTAGATTCACTAAAACGAAAATCAATGCGATCACAAGGGTGAACCCTTGTACAACAGGGTAATCGCGGGCCAGAATGGCGCCCACCATGGCAGTTCCCAGACCGGGTAGAGCAAAAACGGTTTCGGTCAGCACGGCTCCTGAGAGCAGACTGCCTGTTTCAATACCAATAATGGTGACGATGGGGATGAGCGCATTGCGAAAGGCATGTTTGCCGATGACTTTGCGTTCGATCAACCCTTTTGCACGTGCAGTGCGGATGTAATCCAAACCAAGAACTTCGAGCAAACTGGAGCGGGTCATGCGGGCGATGATGGACATAGGAATGGTGCCAACTGCGACAGCCGGCAGAATCAAATGTTTCAACGAATCCCAGAACATTTTCCAATCACCAGTGACTATGCAATTTATTAGGACCGTATTGGACATGAATTCAACTGCAAATTTCTTGAATCCGGTCAGGTCGGTCATTCCCCAGTAGACGGATAGGTCTTGCAAGGCTGCGCCAGCGGTGAACCTTCCTGATGGGGGTAAAACAAAGATAGTGTCTTTCAAAATTAATGCAAAAACATAGGCCAGGAGCAATCCCAGCCAGAACACCGGCATGGAAACACCGACATTCGCAATGATCATGGTGATCGTATCAATAAATGTGTTGCGTTTGAGAGCCGAGACGACACCCAGCAGCACACCTACGATGGTGGAAAACAACATGGCAAGTAGGGTCAGTTCCATCGTCAAGGGTAAACGCTCGGCAATCAGATCACTGACTGGACGGGAAAAACGGATGGATTCTCCAAAATCTCCCTTGGTCATGTTGACCAGATAACGCCCGAATTGGACAAAAATATTGTCGTTCAGACCATATCTATCCAAAAACGCTTCGCATTTTGCAGGTGTGGCGCGTTCACCAAGCATGGTGACACACGGATCACCCGGGATCAAACGAACGATCACAAAGGTGACCAGCACCACTCCCAATAAGACGGGTAATAATAACAATAGACGACGGCCGATGAATTGAGGCATGTATTTCTCTCACACAAATTTGGTTTTAATGGGGTTGGGTCAAACCCAACCCCATTAAATTGTTGAAAAAGTCAGTAACTATTTGGTTGAATAACCGGCAGCCTGGATCAATTCTTTGGCTTTGGCTTGATCGAACTCGTACCAGGTAACGCTGGGGCTGGCGCCCGGTTTCACGAATTGGGGAACGAAGTTGACTGCAACACTTGAACCAACAGCATAGTATTGATCCACGATGCGCTGGCGGTCAATTGCGTAAGCAATGGCTTTGCGGAAATCGAGGTTGTCAAACGGTGCGATGGTATTGTTGAAGCCGATGTAGAAGATATTGAAGCCGGCGCGAGGATAGAGTTTCAAATTGGTGTCAGCTTCGATGGTTGCAACATCATCCGGACCTGGATTGTCAATACCATTGACAGTACCGGCCTGGAGTTCGAGCAGACGTTGGGCAGATTGTTCTGACCAGCGGAAGATCAGGTTCTGGGTCTTGGCTTTGTCACCCCAGTAATTGGGATTGGCTTCATAAACAACACTGTCGCCGCGGTTCCAGGCTTTTACCATGTAGGGGCCGGTTCCGTTGGGGGTTTCGCTCATCTTCACAGAATCGCCGTTGTTGGCATCCAGGAAGTCTTTATCTTGAATGCTGAAGACAGAGAAGGCGACCTTGGACGGGAAGGCGGGATCGGGAGCGCACAGGCTGAATTTGACAGTCTTGGCATCCACGGCTTCGATTGATTTGAACTCACCACCATAATCGCAATTGGGGGCGGTCATCGAGAGCAAACCACCATTGTCAACCAATTCGGCTGCCTGGGCATCGGCGTTGATGAAGCTGCCGAAGAAGGCGCCAAAGTACTCAAATGTACCGGTGCGGCCGACGTGATTGGGGCTCTTGGCATCCCATTGAGCAACGAATGAAGCCACAACATCGCTGGCATCCAGATCGGCACCGTTATGGAATTTCACACCATCGCGCATGGTGAAGGTGTATTCGTCAAGAGTGTCATTGGCGGCATAGCTTTCAGCCAATGTCGGAACGATATCAGTTCCACCAATGCTGAAGCCCAAGAGGGATTCGTAAACCTGTTCGCATGCGCGAAGGGTTTCGCCATCGGTTTCGTCTGAGCACCACAGTGAAGCGGGTTCACCATTCTGCATCCAGACAAAGGTGTCTGTTCCGTTGGCAACAACGCTGAAGTTCTCATTACCAAGCGGGCTGGAATGGGCACCTTCAACATTTGCCTGATAGGCGGTGGAAGAACCACCGTGCGCAACAGGGATCATCATGACATCATCTTTGAGCATCTGGTTGATGGTGTCGTAATGGGCCTGGCGGGCGGCAGGATCTGCGGTTTTGCCAGCGGCTGAAATTTCAGCGACCATGTCAGGGTACAGGTTGCCGAATTGTTTGTTGTTGGCATTACCAAAGTGGTAATCATAGAAGTTGGTGGCATCGGGATAGTCAGCGTTCCAACCCAACAGGTAGAAGGCTTCCTGGCCGGCGGAAGTGGCGTCAATAAAGGCGGCAGATTCCATTTCCTTGAGGGTTACGTTGATTCCAACCTCTTTTAATTGAGCCTGGATCTCTTGTGCAACCTTGTCAGGTGAGGGCAGGTAAGCACGATCAACGACACGGAAGCTGAGGGTTACTTCAGCTGTAGGTGCCTTTTTGCAGCTTGCGAGCAGCATGGTGATGATCACCAAAACGCTCAATATTGCAAAAATCTTGTTCTTTTTCATATTCTCCTCCATCAAATAGATCGATCTTCTGGGTTTCGGCATTGAAACCAGGGTCTTAACGAAAGGTTTGATCAGATAATCACCTCCTTTGTGCACGATATGCGATCAAAAAAGGACAAACCGCTTTCCAGTTAAACCCGCCAGCAAGCAACAAAATGGTCAGGTTTTTTCTCAATGAATTCCGGTTCTTTCAGGGCGCATTCTGCCACAGCGATCGGGCAGCGGGGATGGAAACGGCAGCCTTTGGGTGGGTTCACCGGGCTGGGGACATCCCCTTTAAGGATGGTGCGCTCTCTTCGTAATTTAGGTTCAGAAACCGGGATGGCCGATAACAACGCTTTGGTATAGGGGTGCATGGGGTTCAAAAAGAGGTCTTCACGACTGGTTAGTTCAACCATTTTCCCGAGGTACATCACACCGACGCGGTCTGAGATGTGTTCGACAACACCAAGATTGTGCGCGATGAACAGGTAGGTCAGCCCCAAGTCTTTTTGAAGGTCTTTAAGCAGGTTGAGCACCTGTGATTGAATGGACACATCCAGTGCAGATACGGGTTCATCACATACAATGAACTGCGGGTTCAAAGACAGGGCGCGGGCAATGCCGATCCTTTGCCGCTGTCCGCCTGAAAACTCATGGGGGTAACGCCGGGCATGATATTCTTCAAGCCCCACTTTTTTCAAGATCTCGATGGCCATCGGATAGCGGTCTTGTTTGCTTCCGATATTGTGAATATTAAGGCCTTCCATGACAGAATCCGCAATGGGCACACGCGGATCGAGCGATGCATATGGGTCCTGAAAGATGATCTGCATGTTCTTGCGGACGGACTTTAGCTGCTCGCCTTTGAGCGATAAAACATCCACACCTTCAAATTCGACCGAACCGCTGGTGGGTTCGATCAGGCGCAGAATGGTTCTGCCAATGGTGGTTTTGCCGCAGCCGGATTCGCCCACCAAGCCAAGAGTTTCACCCTTTTTAATGCTAAAGCTGACGTTATCCACCGCCTGAACATGGGCAGTGACGCGTTGAATGATCCCGCTCTTAATGGGGAAGTACTTCTTCAGGTTTTTGACCTCAACCAGGTCTTTTTGGGTCTTGGTCTTTGCGATGTCTAATTCACTCATAATTCCTCAATAATGATCGCCATTTACAGCTTGATCGGCGCAGAATGACCCTCTGAATCTTGATACAACCAACAGCGGACTGTGTGTCCGGGTTTTACTTCACAAAGATCGGGGTCTTTTTTGGTGCAGATCTCAAGGCCATATTTCTCACGCATTTGGCACCTGGGAGCAAAACGGCAGCCGATGGGCAGATCAATCAAATTCGGTACAAGGCCCGGGATGACTTCAAGTCGATCCACAATTTTGCCCAGAACCGGAATGGAGCCGATCAATCCTTTGGTATAAGGATGCAGGGGTTCGGCAAAAATGGGTTCAACATCGGTGTATTCAACGATCTGGCCGGCATACATGACCGCCACCATGTCTGCCATCTCAGAGATCACGCCTAGGTCGTGGGTGATCAAGATGACCGCAGAGTTAGTTTGCTTGCGTAGATCGCGGATCAGATCAAGGATCTGGGCCTGGATGGTGACATCCAGAGCGGTGGTGGGTTCATCCGCTATCAAAAGCTGCGGTGAAAGTGCCAGGGCCATGGCGATCATCACGCGTTGGGCTTGTCCGCCGGATAGTTCGTGCGGATAGGCCAGGGCGCGGCGCCCGGGATCAGGAATGCCTACCTGGGTGAGCAGATCAACTGCTTTAGCCCAGGCCTCTTTATGTTTCATGCCTTTGTGGATTTGCAGGACTTCAGCCACCTGATCACCGACCCGAAAAACCGGGTTGAGGCTGGATTGGGGCTGCTGGAAGATCATCGAAACACGATCACCGCGAATTTTAACCATCTCGTCTTCTGTGAGGTCAAGCAGTGATTTTCCGTCAAAAATAATTTTTCCACCCGTGATCTCGCCCGGAGCGCTGACGAGGCGCATGATGGAGAGGCTGGTAACGCTTTTACCGCAACCTGATTCACCCACCAGACCTAAAACTTCGCCAGATTTTACAGAAAAATCAACCCCGTCAACGGCTTTAACAACGCCATCTTCGGTATAAAAAAAGGTCTTTAGATCCTGAACACTCAGTAATGATCCCTCAGCAGGATCTTTTTTGGCACTCTCCATAAAAACAGCTCCGTTAAAATTCGATAGTAGTTAATAGCGTTAATACAATGCAATGATCTGATGATTTCTGCGATGATCAAACAAAAAACGGATGGAAGTTGAAAATCTCTGCAAAGAGAATGATTTTTAGTTAAAAAAACCGTCAAGCTTCAAGCGTTGTTCATGAAAAAGAGATAAAAACATGCTGTTTGATCTGTCAACCAGCATGTTAGATTAATTAGTTCATTATAGAAAGAATTTGTGCAAAATACAACCTTATTTACTACTGATTAAACTTAAAAAAACTCCTCCAGAAGTATTGTCTGGAGGAGTAACGCCGTGGGGGTTTGATTAATGTTCGCCGAGGGAGTTTACTTTGCCAAAGCCGGTCATGGTTTGTGTAACTTTGGGGCTGCCGTAATATTCCAGATTGCCGCTGCCGGTAATGGTGACATCCAGGGTGGATTTTGCCCAAACGGTGGCATCTCCGAACCCGGTGATCTTGACTGAAGCGCTGTCGCTCTCGAGGTCCTGGCCGTGATAGTTGCCTGAACCCACGATCTGGATCTCCTGGTCTTTGGCGCTGCCGGTGATATCTGCATTGCCAAAACCGCTGATCTTCAGGTTCATGGTGACGGCCTGCAGTTTGCTGACATCAATGTCGCCGGAACCGCTGATCTCAAGCGTGGGTTGGTCAACTACCATGTTATCCACATTGATGTTGCCAAAACCGCTTACCCGCAGTAAAGCGTTTTCAGTTTTGAGGCTGCCGAGGGTCATGTTGCCCGAACCTGAAAGCTTGATCTCCATGTCTTCGGCGTTTAATTCAGCAGCATTGATATTGCCGAAACCTGAAAGCACGATGCTTGAGAGTGATTTCACGGTCAAGGTGTATTCAATGTCGTGGGATGGATCAATGTTGATGTTGGGTTCCATGCCGATCTCAAGCGTGTTGTTGAAGACCTCGCTGGTAATGTACTCCATCAAATTGTCATCTGCTTTAATGGTGAGTGATTCCTTGTCCCCTTCAACAATGGTCAGGTTGCCAATGCTTTGCAGATCCACTTTATCAAAACTGCTGACGGAGCGATCTTCGGTGACGATGGTGCCCGAACCGTTGATATGTTCGCTGTTGATACTGATGGAGTGTCCATCAATGGTGCAGGCTGACAGTGCAAGTGCTAAAACAATAAAAACTAACGCCATTTTTTTGATCATCGTATTTCTCCTGTTTGGTATGAAAAATATACGCAGGAGATGAAAAATGGTTGCAAAAAATGCCGGAGGCTTCAAATCCTCCGGCGTCTCATGTGAATGATATAAAAGGTTACTTGGCTGAGATGTAATACGTTCCTGCCGTGGGCTTTCGTTCATAAGGCAGCACATTCACCAGCTCATAATCCTGGCTGCCGAGGCCAAGTTTTTCGCCGTAGCGCAGCACCAAATAGGGGTCCTTGTAGGGGCCGTGCAGTTTGGCGTAAGGATGTCCTTCAATATCCTGCGCTTCCATGCAATCGGGGATGTTTTCGAGCAGCAATGGTAGGTTGGCGGTTTTGTCGAGCACGGCTTTTTCAACCGCCACAATATCATCCCCCCCGAAGATGCCCTCATCATTTAAGATCGGCATGCCGGTGAACCCGAAGCAGTCGCAGACCGGGGTCTGGTGAGTGGCGAGGGCCAGGTGCACTACTTTTTCTTTGGCAAAGGTGGATAAGGTGATGGCGGTTGAAATGGCACAAGCCTCTTGAAATGAATGAAAATTCACCGGGGCGATCTTCAGACTCCCGGCGGGTGCAACTTTAAGGCAGCGTCCACATTGATTGCAGGGTTCAAAGTGCAGGTGAAGTTCATTTGGATCCTTTTTGTCGAAGACGATGGCGCCAAACGGGCAGGAATCCACGATCTTCTGCATCACGGCCTGATCGGAGCATTTTTCTTTGAACCAATATTTATCGAAATGATTGGTGTCGTGAATTTTGCCACGGGTCTCGCCCACCATGCAGCCCAGTGCGATGTTTTTGAAGACTCCGCCGAAGCCGCAGGAGGGATGTCCTTTAATATGGGCAAAATTGACCATGAAAGAAGCGTCTTGCACCATGCCGGCAACTTTCCAGGTTTTGATGTTCTTGTATTCGCGTTCGTGTTCATAATAGAACGTGTCTTTCAAGCCTGCGGCAGGGAATACCGGGCAGCCAAGCACCTCGTTGGTGTAGCCGCGGGTCTCGCAGCCGGCCACATCCCAGTCTACATCCACAATAAAGGGTTTGCCGCCGCCGTCTTTGATGGCCTGCACCACCTTTCGCACAAAAACAGGATGAATCACTGAATAGCCAATATTGTTGCCCACGTGCAGCTTCAGACAAACCAGTTCGTCTTTGACGCGGTCGCGCAGGTGCAGCTCGTTGAGGATAAGATCCAATTTGGCAGGCAGGGTCTCGTCTGCAGACAAGCGAGCCTGGTGCGGGGAGCCGTAAAACACTTTAGCGGTCATCATTCACCTTCTGATATAAGGATGGAATTTGATCTGATTATATCAATTTGAAGGCTGAATGAAGGTAAAATGGAGGTGTTATAAGATTGGGAGAGTGGCAATTAACATCCGATTATGGCAATTTTGAAATTGGTCCATTTTTACCCTTGACAGCCTCAGAACCGAGTGTATAATCTGACCTCGTTGCGTGAATGCAACCACTATCTCGCCCTCACCGGCAGATACTTGACAACCCAACACCAGAAATTACAGATGTAATCCCGGCGGCACGAACTGAATCCGATGATGAAAAACTCACCGGAATTTCCCTTCGAAAAGCCCTTGACACAGAAAAAAAACGGGTTTACAATAGTGCTCCCAAGTGAGTTGAAGATTTCGCTTTCAAAAGCAGATCGATAACAAACGAAAGCGTCAATGAGACAGGCCGATGACGTCCTGCAAAAAGAGTGTCATCGGTATTTTTTTCGCCTCTTGACAAGGGAACCAACAGGAAGTAGAATCTGGCCTCTGGTTGACAACAGAACCTTAACAACTGAAGAGTAATAGGAAGACGATGCCCTGTCGTTTCAAGTAATACAATTAACTCCGTACTTTTTACACCGAAAGGTGTTTTATTGCGGAGAGTTTGATCCTGGCTCAGGATGAACGCTGGCGGCGTGCTTAATACATGCAAGTCGAACGGAGACATTAGCAATAATGTTTTAGTGGCGAACGGGTGAGTAACGCGTTGGTGACCTGCCCCGAAGAGAGGGATAACAGTTCGAAAGGATTGCTAATACCCCATGTGGTTGTTTGGATTAGATGCCTTACAACTAAACGGATTTATTCGCTTCGGGAGGGGCCTGCGTCCCATCAGCTAGTTGGTAGGGTAATGGCCTACCAAGGCGATGACGGGTAGGGGACCTGAGAGGGTGGCCCCCCACAATGGAACTGAAACACGGTCCATACACCTACGGGTGGCAGCAGTAGGGAATATTGGTTAATCTGCGAAAGCGGGAACCAGCAACGCCGCGTGCACGATGAAGGCCTTCGGGTTGTAAAGTGCTTTTTGAGAGGATGAGGAAGGACAGTACTCTTAGAATAAGCTTCGGCTAACTACGTGCCAGCAGCCGCGGTAAAACGTAGGAAGCGAGCGTTATCCGGATTTACTGGGCGTAAAGCGTGTGTAGGCGGTTTGACAAGTTGGATGTGAAAGCTCCTGGCTTAACTGGGAGAGGTCGTTCAAAACTGTCAGACTCGAGAGTGGTAGAGGGAGGTGGAATTCCGGGTGTAGTGGTGAAATGCGTAGATATCCGGAGGAACACCAGTGGCGAAAGCGGCCTCCTGGCCCATTTCTGACGCTCAGACACGAAAGCTAAGGTAGCAAACGGGATTAGAGACCCCGGTAGTCTTAGCTGTAAACGATGTGAACTTAGTGTCGGTGGGTTTAAATCCATCGGTACTGAAGCTAACGCGATAAGTTCACCGCCTGGGGACTACGGCCGCAAGGTTAAAACTCAAAGGAATTGACGGGGCCCCGCACAAGCAGCGGAGCGTGTGGTTTAATTCGATGTTACACGAAGAACCTTACCAGGGTTTGACATGCAAGTGGTAGGAAACCGAAAGGTGACCGACTCCTCGGAGAGCTTGCACAGGTGCTGCATGGCTGTCGTCAGCTCGTGTCGTGAGATGTTCGGTTAAGTCCGCTAACGAGCGCAACCCTCGCTGTGTGTTACAAGTGTCACACGGTACTGCCGGTCTTAAGCCGGAGGAAGGTGGGGATGACGTCAAGTCAGCATGGCCTTTATGTCCTGGGCTACACACACGCTACAATGGCCAACACAATAGGTTGCTAAGCCGCGAGGTGGAGCCAATCCTCAAAGTTGGTCTCAGTTCAGATTGTAGGCTGCAACTCGCCTGCATGAAGATGGAGTTGCTAGTAACCGCAGGTCAGCTATACTGCGGTGAATACGTTCCCGGGGCTTGTACACACCGCCCGTCACGTCATGGAAGTTGGCAACACCTGAAGCCGGTATCCTAACCGCAAGGAGGGAGCCGTCGAAGGTGGGGTCGATAACTGGGACGAAGTCGTAACAAGGTAGGTGTACCGGAAGGTGCGCCTGGATCACCTCCTTTCTAGAGTATCCGAACAACACCCTCGGGTGAAGTTCCACTTTAGGTCTCGTCGTGGTGTCGAGACAATGAAACGATAAATCAACATTTGTTTTCCTATTACTCCTCAGTTACTAAGGTCTTCTGTCATGGGCTTTTAGCTCAGTTGGTTAGAGCGCGCCTCTGATAAGGGCGAGGTCTCAGGTTCGAGTCCTGAAAGGCCCACCTGATCCCGATTTATTCGGGGATGTAGCTTAGCTGGGAGAGCGCCGCCTTTGCACGGCGGAGGTCAGGGGTTCGAATCCCCTCATCTCCACTGAGCGTTTATGGAGAAGTTAGTGACGAGAGAAGAAACAAGAATCTAGATCCTCAAAAGCAGATCCGTACGGCTCAATTGACCCGGCGGTGAGCTGGGTCGGTTTGTCTCTCGGGTAAAAAATGAATATGTTGAAGTGAGCTGAATGCTCCTGACGTTAGTGAGGATCTTTCAGCGCCTTTCAACAGACGCCTGACGATGAGTCAGCTGAACATTACCAATTGAATAGTATGTAGGCCAAGTCAAAACAAGTTAAATTGTTTTGCAAACACAAAATAAACAACGATATTTCAAAAGAGTATCGAATTCTCTGCATCATATGTGAGAAGCTACTAAGGGTTTATGGTGGATGCCTTGGCGCCAAGTGCCGATGAAGGACGTAGGTTATTGCGATAAGCTTCGGGGAGCCGTAAACAGGCGATATATCCGGAGATTTCCGAATGGGGAAACCCAACAGCGCGAACCGCTGTTATCATCCGTTGAACACATAGACGGAATGAGGGGCACCTGGGGAACTGAAACATCTAAGTACCCAGAGGAAAAGAGAGTATTCCCCGAGTAGTGGCGAGCGAAAGGGGATCAGCCCAAACCACTGCAGCTTGCTGTAGTGGGGTTGTAGGGTCTGACATTGTGGAGTTACAAAGTGCACGGATAGTAGAATGGTGTGGGAAAGCCAACCAAAGAGGGTGACAGTCCCGTAAACGAAATCCGAGCACCTCCCGTCAGATACCTGAGTAGTGCCGTGCACGCTAATACGGCATGAATCCGGGGGGCCCACCCTCCAAGGCTAAATACGCTTGGCGACCGATAGTGAACTAGTACCGTGAGGGAAAGGTGAAAAGTACCCCGTTGAGGGGAGTGAAATAGAACCTGAAACCATAAACTTACAAGCAGTTGGAGGGCTAATAGTGGGTCGGTGCTCCGGTGAAAGCCGGTTGCGCGCCACTACGCCTGACAGCGTGCCTCTTGGAGAATGAGCCTGCGAGTTAATTTTAGTGGCGAGGTTAAGAGAGTGACACTCGAAGCCGTAGCGAAAGCGAGTCTGAATAGGGCGTCTAGTCGCTAGAATTAGACCCGAAACCGGGTGAGCTACCCATGGACAGGGTGAAGCGAGTCTAATCGCTCGTGGAGGCCCGAACCTACTAATGTTGCAAAATTAGGGGATGAGCTGTGGGTAGAGGTGATATGCCAAACGAACTCGGAGATAGCTGGTTCTCCCCGAAATAGCTTTAGGGCTAGCGCTAAATGTTCAGTATCGGAGGTAGAGCACTGAATGGGTAAAGGGGCTTAGTGCTTACTAAACCCAATCAAACTCCGAATGCCGGTACTCTAGAGTTTAGCAGTCGGACTACGGGAGATGAGTTTCGTGGTCGAGAGGGAAACAGCCCAGATCAACAGCTAAGGTCCCTAAGTCTATGCTAAGTGGGAAACGATGTGGGGTTACTGTAACAACCAGGAGGTTGGCTCAGAAGCAGCCACCCTTTAAAGAGTGCGTAATAGCTCACTGGTCAAGTGATCCTGCGCGGAAAATTTAACGGGGCTAAGCATAGCACCGAAGCTTTGGGCTTCAGCATTAGCTGGAGCGGTAGGGGAGCGTTCTGTAGACAGGGAAGGTCGACCGGAAGGACGGCTGGAGTGTACAGAAGTGAGAATGCAGGCATGAGTAGCGTAAAACATGTGAGAACCATGTTCGCCGTATGTCTAAGGTTTCCGACGCCAGGTCATTCCGCGTCGGGTTAGTCGGGTCCTTAGCCGAGGCCGAGAGGCGTAGGTGATGGACAACGGGTCAACATTCCCGTACCACTTTGATGGAGCGATGTGAGGACGCAACGAGGTAGACCAGCCCGCGATTGGTTGTGCGGGTGCACCGTATGTCAGACGTTGAGAGCCGTAGGAAAATCCGCGGTTTGAGTTGAGATACGGTGGCGTGCCCTTGAGGTAGAAGTGAGTTAAGCCTTGTTGCCAAGAAAAGTCACTAAGCGTTGAGATCAGAGTGCCCGTACCGCAAACCGACACTGGTAGACGGGTAGAATATACCAAGGCGAACGGGAGAACCCTCGTTAAGGAATTAGGCAACATAGCCCCGTAACTTCGGGAGAAGGGGTGCCTCTAAACGTGAAAGTTTACTTGAGCGTTGTGAGGTCGCAGTGAAATGGCTCTAGTGACTGGTTAACAAAACCACAGGTCTCTGCTAAGCCGTAAGGCGAAGTATAGGGGCTGACACCTGCCCAGTGCCGGAAGGTTAAAGGGAGAGGTTAGACGCAAGTCGAAGCTTTGAACTGAAGCCCCGGTGAACGGCGGCCGTAACTATAACGGTCCTAAGGTAGCGAAATTCCTTGTCGGGCAAGTTCCGACCCGCACGAACGGTGTAACAACTAGAGCACTGTCTCAACGAGGGACCCGGCGAAATTGAAATGGCTGTGAAGATGCGGCCTACCCGCAGTAGGACAAAAAGACCCCGTGGAGCTTTACTGCATCTTGGCATTGAGTTTGGGCAAGATTTGTGTAGGATAGGTGGGAGGCTGTGAAGCTGGCGCGCTAGCGTCGGTGGAGCCACCGGTGAAATACCACCCTAATCTTGTTTAGACCCTAACCCCACACCGTAATCCGGGTGGGGGACCGTGCCAGGTGGGCAGTTTGACTGGGGCGGTCGCCTCCTAAAAGGTAACGGAGGCGCCCAAAGGTTCCCTCAGGCAGAATGGAAACCTGCCAAAGAGTGCAAAGGCATAAGGGAGCTTGACTGCAAGACCAACGCGTCGAGCAGAGACGAAAGTCGGGCTTAGTGATCCCACGGTACTGAGTGGAAGGGCCGTGGCTTACCGGACAAAAGCTACCCCGGGGATAACAGGCTGGTGAAATCCAAGAGTTCATATCGACGATTTCGCTCGGCACCTCGATGTCGGCTCATCGCATCCTGGGGCTGTATCAGGTCCCAAGGGTCGGGCTGTTCGCCCGTTAAAGCGGTACGCGAGCTGGGTTCAGACCGTCGTGAGACAGGTCGGTCTCTATCCACTGTGGGCGTAAGGGATTTGAGTGGAGCTGCCCCTAGTACGAGAGGACCGGGGTGGACTGACCGATGGTGTTTCAGTTGTCGTGCCAACGGCATTGCTGAGTAGCTAAGTCAGGCAGAGATAACCGCTGAATGCATCTAAGTGGGAAACTCGCCACAAGATTAGATCCCTGTTTTCCCGTAAGGGAGTAAGATCACAGGTAGACTACCTGTTTGATAGGCGGAGTGTGTAAGCGTAGCAATGCGTTTAGCTTATCCGTACTAATGATCGAGGGCTTCTTCATATGGTGCAGGGAACTCGGCACTCTTTTGAAAAATAAAAAACCTACATACTATTCATAATTATAAAATTGGTAATATTAACATGTGAATTAAAGTCTCTTGGTGACTGGAGCGACGTTGGTACACCCGGTTACATC
Organism: Chloroflexota bacterium; assembly: GCA_021825925.1. Taxonomy (GTDB): domain Bacteria; phylum Chloroflexota; class Anaerolineae; order Anaerolineales; family Anaerolineaceae; genus UBA6107. The sequence continues at coordinate 36,293 of JAKAFP010000003.1, read as the reverse complement.
TCGAACCCGGTCGTTAAGGACGTCAGCGCCGATGGTACTTGGAGGGCGACTTCCTGGGAGAGTAGGTCGTTGCCAAGAGGCTTTTTTCTTTTTTATAAACCCCAATCATAATTCAATGATAAATAATCAATAACAAGAGAATGATAAGCTTCTCTGTTTTTTGATATTAGCCCGCAGATTGCAGCTCACATTGGCTGGCAATCTTTTTTTGGGTTAAGTATAACCACGCTGCCCTTTTTAAGTTGATCTTTGCACCCGTAGACCAGCCTCCTTTCATATATATAATGGCAAATGCCCCCAGTGTTCCCTATCAGAATTCGAGATTATCTGGTAAAATGGAACTCTCTTGGTGACTGGAGCGACGTTGGTACACCCGGTTACATCTCGAACCCGGTCGTTAAGGACGTCAGCGCCGATGGTACTTGGAGGGCGACTTCCTGGGAGAGTAGGTCGTTGCCAAGAGACTTTTTTTATAAACACCTGTTCAAAGCCATGAAGGATTGAGCAGTCCTCAAAATGGGACATCTTGGAATGTCCAGTTTTTTTATCTGTTTCCTTATCAAAAAAAGTAATGGGTTGGCATTTTCTTAAGATGAGAGTATAATAGTAACGTTGGAGTAATATCCCAGTGGATGGTGAAAGAATGGTTGAGAGGTGAAGCGAGAGTAGTTCAAACCGCAACACAATCAAGTTTTCTGACCTTGAAACTGCAGATGGCGCGCCACGCAGTTTTTTTATTTTATCCCCCGGCGAAGGGAGGTGAGAAACCTATGGCTTCAGTTGTTTTACGTCCTAATGAATCACAAGATTCACTGCTGAAACGTTTCCGCAAAAAAGTAGTCAAGAGCGGTGTTCTCAGCACCATCCGAAAGAAGCGTTGGTTTGTTTCCAAGAGCGAACTTCGCCGTGTGGAGAAGAAAAAAGCCATCCGCCGCATCAAACGCCGTCAGTTTACCAAAGTCGGTGAATAGTTTAGCAGATCGTTTTCGATCAGCTGGTCAGGAGAAGTATGGCCAAAGAAGAAGATAAGATCCAGGTTGAAGGCGAGATCATCGAAGCCCTGCCCGGAACACAGTTCAGGGTAAAGCTGGAAAATGGTATTGTAGTGCTTGCATACCTTTCTGGTCGTATGCGCAGATACTACATCCGCATTCTACTCGGCGATCACGTAAAGGTCGAAATGAGCCCTTACGATCTAACCCGCGGACGTATCGTCTATCGTCAGAAGAAAAACGAACCCATGATGGACGAGCCAACCAGATAATAAAATCAGACTCCCGTAAGGGAGTCTTTTTATATAATGCGACAATTCTTATCTAATTCTAGTAAACCTCAGCTAAACTCTTTGGTGAGGTGAGCAATGAATAGATTCTTTTTAAAACTATTTATGAGTGTTAACTCGTTTATGATCCACATCAGCAAGGGGCGGCTGGGTGGAAAGCTCGGCACACAGACCATTCTTGTGATCCATTATGTTGGCAGAAAGACCGGCAGGCAGTATAGGGTCCCGATCGCCTATTTCAAGACTGGAGAAGCCTATTTCGTGATCGCATCCAATTGGGGGCAGGAAAAGAACGCCGCCTGGTATTACAACTTGAAACACCAACCCAATGTAAAGATCGAAGTGGAAGGCAAGACGCTTTCTGTGCATTCCCGCGAAGCTGAGGGGCAAGAGTATGACGATTTGTGGACTGTGGCAGTGAACCGCCACCCTGATTACCTTCATTATAAAGAGATGACCTCAAGACATATTCCCATCATGGTGTTTGATCGAGCTTAGTAAATAAAAAAACCCCCGCGGTTTTAAAAACCGCGGGGGTTTGGCATCCAGTTATTATCTATTCAGCAGCTTTTTCTTCGCCAGGTTTGGTGTAAGCCATGGCGGCCATTTGCTTGTAGAGTTCCCACTTGCGTTTGGCGAATTCACCGGCTTCATTCATCAGAAGTTCAGCACGGGCTTCATCGCTCTGAACGAGCATGCGATAGCGGGTTTCATTGTAAGCATAGTCTTTGACTGCCACACTGGGTTCGCGGCTGTCGAGCTGCAGAGGATTCTTACCCTCTTCAACCAGGGCGGGATTGTAGCGATAGGTCGGCCATAAGCCGGTCTGGGTGGCCAATTTCTGCTGCTCGAGACCCTTCTTCATATCAATACCGTGGGCAATACAATGGGCATAGGCAATGATCAGTGAAGGACCGTCGTAGGCTTCGGCTTCAATGAAGGCCTTGAGGGTCTGCTGATCGTTGGCACCCATGGCCACACTGGCCACAAAGACGTAACCATAAGACATGGCCATCAAACCGAGGTCTTTCTTGCCCAATCCCTTACCCTTGGCAGAGAATTTCGCAACCGCAGCCAGAGGAGTGGATTTGGAGGATTGACCACCGGTGTTGGAATACACTTCAGTATCAAGAACCAGGACGTTTACGTTGCGACCGCTGGCCAGAACATGATCCAGACCGCCGTAACCGATATCGTAAGCCCAACCGTCGCCGCCCATGATCCAGACACTCTTTTTCACGAGAGAATCGGCCACGCTGATCAACATCTTTGCAGCTGAGTTCTTGCTCTTGGCAAGTTTGGCTTTTAATTCTTCAACACGAACACGTTGTTCGCGGATGCCCTGGCTGGTGGATTGATCTGCATTAACCAATTCAGCAACAAAATTGTCGCCAAGTTCGCCGCCCATGGTGGCCAACATTTCTTTGGCAAATTCGTTTTGTTTGTCGAGGGTCAGGCGCATGCCCAAACCAAACTCGGCGTTGTCTTCGAACAGAGAGTTGGCCCATGCGGGTCCGCGGCCCTGATTGTTGATCGCCCAGGGGGTGGTGGGCAGGTTGCCGCCATAAATGGAGGTACAACCGGTGGCGTTGGCGATGATCATGTGATCACCGAACAATTGAGAGGCCAGTTTGACGTAGGGTGTTTCACCGCAGCCAGCGCAGGCGCCTGAGAACTCAAACAACGGTTCGATCAACTGTGAATTCTTGACCGAAGTGGGCTGGAAGAGATCAGGATCAGGTGCAGGCAGTGAGAGGAAGAATGCCCAGTTCTTGGCTTCTTCTTCGCGCAGGGGAATCTGGGGAGCCATGTTAATGGCTTTGCGAAGCGGATTGTTCTTATCTTTGGCGGGGCAGTTCTCAACGCACAGGCTGCAGCCGGTGCAGTCTTCGGGTGCAACCTGGATGGTGAATTTAGCGCCGGGGAATTCCTTGAACTTGGCATCCATGGATTTGAAAGTCGCGGGAGCGTCTTTCAACAAAGTAGCATCATAAACCTTCTCACGGATGACCGCGTGGGGACATACGAACGCGCATTTACCGCATTGGATACAAAGGTCGGATTCCCAGACGGGGATCTCAAGTGCGAGGTTGCGTTTTTCCCATTTGGTGGTGCCGGTCGGGAAGACGCCATCCACCGGGAAGGCGCTGACGGGCAGTTGATCGCCCTTGAAGGCGATGATGGGGCCAAGGACGTCCACCACAAACTCTGGAGCTTCAGCAGGTACTGGTGGGCGGCGGGTGATCTTGTTGGTGGCGGCTTCAGGGACCTTGATCTCGAAGAGATTGGCCAGGGTGTGATCAACGGCGTCAAAGTTTTGTTTGACGACTGCGTCACCGCGTTTGCCATAGGTTTTCTTAATGGATTTCTTGATCTGGGCAATGGCTTCGTCACGGGGCAAAATGCCGCTGATGGCGAAGAAGGCGGTCTGCATGATGGTGTTGACGCGTCCGCCCATGCCGGTCTTGGAAGCCACTTCATTGCCATTAACCATGTAGAATTTCAGTTTCTTGGTAATGATATCCTGTTGAACTTCCTTCGGGAGTTTATCCCAAACTTCATCCTTGTCATAAACACTATTAAGGAGGAAGGTGGCGCCGGGGGCTGCATACTTCAGCATATCCAACCATTCAAGGAAGGAGAACTGGTGGCAGGCAACGAAATTGGCGTCGCCGTATTCGATCAGGTAGGGCGCACGGATGGCGTCAGGACCAAATCTCAAGTGAGAAATGGTGACTGAGCCGGATTTTTTGGAGTCGTAATAGAAGAAACCTTGTGCCTGGTTGGGGGTGTCTTCACCAATGATCTTGATGGAGTTCTTGTTGGCGCCCACGGTGCCGTCAGAGCCCAGACCGAAGAAGACGCAGCGGACGGTCTTGTCACTGGCGATGGCGTAGCACTCATCATAAGACAGGCTGTTGTGGGTGACATCGTCGTTGATACCGATGGTGAAATGATTCTTGGGTGAAGCTTTGACCATTTCATCATAAATACCCTTAACCATGGCAGGGGTGAATTCTTTGGAGCTCAAGCCGTAACGTCCGCCGATAATGCGAGGCAGGGTTTTGAAGGCGGTCTGACCGGCTTCCATGGCTTCATTTACTGCGGTTACCACATCTTGATACAGGGGTTCGCCAATGGAACCAGGTTCCTTGGTGCGGTCAAGCACGGCCAGGGTCTTCACAGATGCGGGCAGCGTTTTGATGAAGTCGGTGACAGAGAATGGGCGGTAAAGTCTTACATTCACTACACCCACTTTGCTGCCTTGTTTGTTCATGAATTTGGCGGTTTCTTCGGCAACTTCGGCGCCGGAACCCATGATGATGATCACTTCAGTGGCATCAGCAGCGCCGGTGTAATCGAAGAGATGATACTGGCGGCCAGAAACCTTGGCAAATTGATCCATGGTTTTTTGAACGATGGCAGGGGTTTTCAGATAGAAGGTATTGCATGCTTCGCGAGCCTGGAAGTAAACATCAGGGTTCTGAGCGGTTCCACGCACGCTGGGTTGTTCTGGAGACATGGCACGTGAGCGCAGAGCGGTGACCAGATCTTCATTGATCATTTCGCGCATTTGATCGTCATCGAGCTTTTCGATCTTGTTGACTTCGTGAGAGGTGCGGAAGCCATCAAAGAAATGGCAGAAAGGCACACGGGATTCCAATGACGCAGCGTTTGCGATCAGGGCATTATCCTGGGCGGTTTGCACAGAATCGGAGGCCAAAAAGGCAAAACCGGTTTGACGCGCTGACATGACATCGGAATGATCGCCATAAATGGATAAGGCGTGAGTCGCAAGAGTACGTGCAGCAACATGGAAGACGGTTGGGATGAGTTCACCAGCGATCTTGTACATGTTGGGGATCATCAACAACAGACCTTGAGAAGCGGTAAAGGTGGTGGTGAGTGATCCGGTTTGCAGTGCACCGTGAACAGCACCAGCTGCGCCGCCCTCGGATTGCATTTCCATCACTGATGGAACAGTTCCCCAAAGATTCTTCTTGCCGGCTGCCGCCCATCCATCGGCGTGTTCGCCCATGTTTGAAGAAGGGGTGATGGGATAGATGGCCACCACCTCGGCCAAACGATATGCCACACTGGCAACTGCCTCGTTTGCATCAATTGTGATCATTTCTCGTTTCATTGTTTTTACTCCATTAAAAAAGGTAAGAGGCAAAAAAAAGCCCCTGATTCGCGATCCGGTTGTTCATACATTATAAACCCAAAAAACCCTCATAAAAGGGTAATCTCTATCATAATTTAAGGAAAAATGCTATTAATCAGATTAAATATTGGAGTGTTATTTGAGATGTTTTTGAGCCAGCATCAACAAAGCAAGTGTTTTGCTGTCATCCAGTTTGCCATTGTTGACGAGTTCCATGACTTCGCTTAAATGGATCTTTTTGACATTGATAAACTCATCCGTGTCGGGGGCAAGCGGTGAAGGAAACAGCCCTGTCGCCAGAAAGCCGTACATGTATTCATTGGCATAACCCGGGCTCATGTAGAAATTGCCGAGGGCTTTGATCTCTTCGGCATCCATGCCAATTTCTTCTCTTAATTCACGTCTGGCAGCAACCAACGGGTCTTCATCGTCTTCTATCTTGCCGGCGGGTAGCTCCAATAGAGATTTACCCGCACCAATGCGGTATTGTTCCACAAAATAGACATACCCCTTTGAATCCATGGGTAGAACGGTGATCGCATTTTGGATGTCCACCAGTTCGTAGGTCTTGATCTTGCCGTCAGGGAGCGGCATATCAATATTCTTGACTTTGAAAAGCCTGGCGGTAAAAACGGTCCGGTTATTGTTGTCTGAATCACTCATGTCGTTTCCTCATTTAAATTATACTGGCGGGTGAGCCACCCGCCAGTTGTTTGGAGTAAGTATTTTATTACGGAATTTGAAGAACCTGACCGACTGTGATCACCGAATTGGCGGGCAGGCCGTTGGCGGCAAAGATGGTGTTTGGGTCGGCATCGCCATACCAGCAGGCAATTCCACCAATGGTGTCACCGGCGCGAACAGTATAGACAGCGGGGTGTGCATTGCGGGCGCGTCCAGCTCCGAATGAACCTGATTGCGGGATCTTGATGACGGTTCCGGCATAAGGCTGAGAATTGGCATTCATGCCGTTCAAACTGAGCAGATCAGCCGGCAAAACATCAAAACGTCTTGCGAGACACCACAAATATTCTCCAGCCTGGATGGTATAGGTGGCAGGACGCCCAGGTGTGGGGGTGGGATAGCTGATCTTAGTGGGTGCTGCGGTGGCCAAGGTCACCGGTGTCGAAGTGGCTGTGGATACTGATGGCAGCAGAATTGATGAGGTTGGAGTGGCTTCGCCACCGACGGCCAAAGTGGTTGAAGGCGTTGGGGTTTCAAAAATAAACGAAGGCGTACTGGTTGAAATTGATGGAAAACTGGTGTCTTTTGTAGACATCGCCATGGCGGTCTGAGTTTGCTTTAGAATGTCAGCCATGATCTGAGGCTGAGTCGCCGCAGGGAATGGAATCTCACTGCTTGTAGAAGTGGCTACAATAACTTCAGAAGTAGTAGGTGATGTTGTGGCTGGGCGTGCGCAGGCCGTAAATAGCATGGCAACCAATATTAATGCGACCAATAACCCAATAGATTTTTTATTCATCTTGATTCTCCTCATCCAGTTGCGAAATCGGGTTTGCCTCTAAGGTCATAATTATTGCCACCGGGTCTGGATTTTCAAATGGTAGCATAGTGATTATTCGGCGTCAAGCAAGCCCATCAAGCATTTATGTTGCACGACTCGTGCCACAAATGATATCCAATCCAATTTGCTTGCTGTTTTTTTATAAGGACAATTATTGATATTGTCGGCTATTTATGAGTGAAATGTTAGAAAATAATCAATATTTCGTTAGAGTCTGTAAAAAACTATTGACATTCCAATTTTAAACGCACTACAATTAGTATTATGGAATATAAAGATTATTACAAGGTACTGGGTGTTGAACGGGATGCGTCCCAGGACACCATTAAAAAAACCTATCGTAAATTGGCGATGAAATATCACCCTGATCAAAACAGGGGAAACAAGCAGGCTGAAGAAAAGTTCAAGGATATTAATGAAGCCTACGAGGTGTTGAGCGATCCCAAGAAAAGGGAGCGCTATGACCAGTTGGGTAGTTCATATTCTCAATGGCAGAACCAGGGTGGTGCCCAGGGTGGGTTCAACTGGGATGATTGGGTGACCAACCAGCAGCGCGAACGTAGATCTTCAGTGGACGTCAATGACTTTGGTGAAAGCTTTGGCGGCTTCTCAGATTTCTTCAGCGCCATCTTTGGCGGCATGACCGGAGCCTCCCGCTCTGTTTCTCGCCAGCCGGCCAAACCGTCCGTGATCGAGCAAAAGGTTCAAATCACCGTTGCAGAATCTTACACGGGAACCCAGCGTCAATTCCAAATCGGCGATCGAAAGATCGAAGTCAAAATCCCTGCCGGAGCAGTAACCGGCACTAAAGTTCGCATGGCAGGAGCAGTGCCATCCACCACCTCCGGGCAAAAAGCGGATATCATCCTCGTGATCGAGGTTCTGCCTGATGCGCGCTTTGCGATCCAGGGCGTGGATCTGACCACCGAAGTAAAAGTGGATCTTTACACGGCAGTGTTGGGTGGAGCTGCAACTGTTTCAACCCTTTCTGGAGATGTACGACTGACCATCCCCGCTGGCACGCAACCCGGGCAAAAAATCCGGCTCGCGGGGCGTGGTTTACCCAAGTTGAAAGACAACAAGGAATTCGGCGACCTATTTGCAGTGATCAAGGTTGAGATTCCACGCAAGCTAAGCGATAAACAACGGAAAAAATTTGAAGAGCTGAAAAGCTTATAGGTAAGCAGGAGTTGGTCATGAAAAAGAGCATTACGGTAGTGATTTCGATACTATTTCTACTCGGGTTAATGGCCTGTCAGTTCTCACCCAATCTTGATTTTCTAAAAACAAAGACCCCACAACCTTCAACTGTCGTTGTGGCGACGCCAAATGCTCTGCCTGTATATTCAGGGGGGAACATCGGGATCAATGATTCAGTATTGTCTGATATTTTTGATCGCGTGAACCCTGGTGTGGTTTCGATTTTTATTTCCTCAGACAAGGGGCAGGCTTCAGGTTCCGGGTTTGTCTATGATACTGCCGGGCATATCATCACCAATTATCACGTGGTTGAAGGCGCCAATTATATTGAGGTGGATTTTCCGAGTGGGCAGAAAGCCGAAGCAACAGTTCTGGCAACAGATCTTGATTCGGATATTGCGGTCATTACAGTCAACATGCCTGCTGATCAGTTGGTACCCCTCCCTCTGGGCGATTCGGATGCCTTAAAAGTGGGACAGTTGGTTGTGGCGATCGGCAATCCTTTTTCAACTTTTTCAAGCACCATGACCATGGGTATTGTCAGCGCCAAAGGCCGGATTCTTGATTCCATCCGTACCGATGCGGATCAAAATTCCTTCACTGCCGGCGACATCATTCAAACAGATGCCACCATCAATCCCGGTAACTCCGGCGGTCCGTTGTTGAACCTGAACGGAGAAGTGATCGGCATCAACCGTGCCATTCAAACCACCGGAACAACTTCGGATGGCTCCCCAGTCAACAGTGGAATTGGTTTTGCGGTCTCGATCAATATCGTCAAAAAAGTACTGCCCACTTTGTTGTTGGGTGAGAAGTACGATTATCCGTATATTGGTATTGCAAGCTCCCCTTATGATTTCACCCTGGCGGAGTATCGTGCCCTTGGTATCAGCCAGACCAGCGGATGTTACATCACCTCAGTCACCGCCGGCGGCCCGGCGGAACAAGCCGGTTTACGTGGCGGAACACGGTCTACCGAAATCCCCAATCTGTCTGCCGGTGGTGATCTGATCATCGCAGTAGACGACAAAGTAGTGATCTCGTACGGAGATTTGATCAGCTATGTCTTTACCCACAAGTCTCCAGGTGATCAAATTACATTAACCATCATTCGTGATGGCAAACAAATGGAGGTGCCCCTTACCCTTGGGAAACGCCCGTAAGGGCAGTTGAGTTCTTTATCAATTGAGGAGGTTTTCATGTTTACGGAAACAAGCTTGCGGAACATCCGTGATTTTTCTGCAGTTTTTCCAGTGGTGAGTGTTTATCTGAACACCGAACCCGCCATGGGCAACGCAGAAACCCACCGACTTCGGTTGCGCAATATGCTCAAGGAATTACCCCTCGAAAATGAGATCCACAAGATAGAAGAATTCTTTGCACATAAATACGATTGGTCTGGCCGCGCTGTGGCTGTTTTCTCATGCGCCCCGGCCAATTTTTTTGAGTTCATCCCCTTATCCATCCCGGTAAAAGATTTCATCAAAATTGCCTCAAAACCTGAGATAGAACCACTTGAAGATCTGCTCCAAGATGTCAATCACTTGGGCGTGGTGCTCGTGGATCAACAAGGAGCCCGTTTGTTTTATTACAATATGGGAGAGATGGTCGAGCAGGAAGGTATTGTGGGCGACGAGATCAAACACGTCAAATCTGGCAGCTCAACCAGTTCACACGGGCTGCGCGGCGGATCAATTGACGGTGCCCGCAACGAACAGGAAAAGATCGGCCGCAATATGCGACATGCGCGCGAGTTTGCCGAAAAGTTTTTCAGGGCGCATAAGATCAAAAAGATCATGATCGCCGGTAGCGAAGACAACGTTGCTCAATTTAAAAACGGAATGCCGAAGGAATTTCAAAACATGATCGTGGGAACTTTTTCACTGAGTATGACCGCCAGTCATGCTGATGTGTTAAGTAAGATCTTGCAGATCAGCAAACAAACGTAACCCATGAAATTAAATCCAATCAAAGGCGTAGATTAACTAAAGTCCCCAGGGTTCATCATGAACCCTGGGGACTGATTTTGGGCAAGGAATAGCTATTTTAAGTTATTGATCAGAAGCAGCAGGTTCGAATAAATGGTCTCAAGGTCGGCCAGTGATTTATCGGGTGCAGTCTCAAGATTGGCTTGGGCATCCTCAATTTTGGTTTTAAAACCAGAAAGTGAATCGGGATCCAGGCCGGCTTTTTCGAGTTCGGTCAGATCGGCTGCCACAAAACTGAGTGCCTGCCGTGAGGAGGCCGGGTCCAATTTGGATAATGAGGCGCGGGCCACATTGACATCAGACTGGAATTTGTAGATAACCTTTAAGAGCTCAGTCTTGGCCAACAGTGTGGTTTGGGCTTCAATGGTGGCTTGCGCGTTGGCGAGATCCGCTTTGGCGACCGTCAGATCTGCATTGGCAACGTCAAGCGTGCTTTGCAGATTGGCGGCATTCTCAGCGGCGGTTGCTGCGGAAGCGGTCATTTCAACCTGTGCGGCGGATAATTCCTGAGCTTTGGGTTGGTAGACCACGAACCAGGTCAGCAGAGCGCCAACCAGGAAGAACACGATTGCCACGATCACCCAGGGCAAAGCCCGGTCAACCAACCCTTTTTTTGGGGCGGGAGTTGAAACTATTTCAACCTCTGGTTTGCTTTCCACTACTTTTTCAGCGGGGCTGTCTTCCGCTTGTGCGTTTTTATCTGGATCCATCATGATTGTCCTTTCGTAAGACGTTTTCTGTTCCATTTAAGTATAACGCCTTAAAACGAATCAACAAACCCTAATTCGTGTGGTTTTACGCGCTCGGGTTATAATCCAATTTATGGATTCCACAACCGAAGCAGTTTCAACCGACAACAAGCAAATTGCCAGGGCATCCGGTACGATCATGTTTGCCTTTGTCATCGGCCAGATTATTGGCTTTGCCTACACCATTCTTAGTGCCCGTCAGTTTGGCACAGGCATGGAAATGGATGCGTTTTTTACTGCCAATAAGTTCCCTGATATTCTTTATCAGCTGGTTGCCGGCGGTGCATTAGCTTCAGCGTTTATTCCCACCTTTACGGGGTTGTTGTCAAAAGGAGATCGCTCGAAAGGCTGGAAGCTGGCATCCGCTGTGATCAACCTGGTGACGCTGATCTTGTTGGTGGTGGGGGTGATTTCCGCCATCTTCGCACCCTGGATCGTCCGCAACATTCTGGTCCCCGGATTCACAGACCCGGCAAAATTCCAATTGACCGTCAATTTGTTACGCATCCAACTTATCGCTCCTGTCATTTTTGGCATCAGCGGATTATCCATGGGAATCCTGAATTCCCATCAGAAATTCCTGTGGCCCGCTTTGGCCCCTGCCATGTATTCGGTCGGAAAGATCATCGGTGTGCTGTTTTTGGCGCCTTCCATGGGGGCTTATGGTCTGGCGGTGGGTGCCGTTATCGGCGCTTTGATGCACTGCCTGGTGCAGCTGCCTGCGCTGTTGAAACTGCCTGAGCGTAAGTTCTCGTTGACCCTGGGGTTGAATATGCCGGAAGTGGGAACCGTTGCCAGACTGATGGGGCCCAGACTGTTGGGGGTTGCATTCGTCCAGTTAAACTTCATGGTTAACTACAATTTATCCTCTCACCTGGGGGATGGTCCGCTCTCAGCCATTAACAATGCGTTTACCTTGATGATGATCCTCGAAATTGTGATCGCTCAATCCATCGCCATAGCGGCGTTTCCAACCTTTTCTGCCCAGGTGGCCAACGGAAAAATTGACGAAATGCGCTCTTCACTCACATCACTTCTGCGCAGCCTGTTATTCTTAACCGTCCCTGCTTCTTTGGGTATTGTACTGTTACGGGTTCCCATTGTTTCGATCGTTTTTCAGTATGGCAAGTTTGACGCCACTTCAACACAGCTGGTGTCCTGGGCTTTGTTGTTTTATGGCATCGGGCTGGTGGGGTTCTCGGTGGTTGAGATCGTCTCCCGGGCATTCTATGCGCTTCACGATACCAAGACACCTGTCTTTGTTGGAGTGGTCACCATGGCCATCAACATCGGACTGAGTTTCTTGTTTTTAGATTTGTTTCCGCGCTGGGGATGGATGCCGCATGGCGGACTGGCGCTCTCCATGACGACGGCAAGTTTCCTTGAAATGGGAATTTTGCTATTTTTTATGAGGCGAAAGCTTTCAGGTCTTGAAGGACCGCATTTGGTAAATGGGTTGGTAAAAGCCTTGGTCGCTGGTGGGGTGATGTCTTTGGCTGTGTGGGGATGGCTCACGCTTACACCGGGTTTTTCCAAATGGGTGGTTGGTTTTGGCGGAATAGCCATCGGCGTTTTGATCTACAGTATTGCATTGATCATCCTGCGTGTGCCAGAATTAAAAATGGTGGCTCAAATCGGGGACAAATTACGATCGAAGTTTGGAGGCAGTAAGAGGGGGGAGGCATGACCATAATCCTTCGTCCGGCGACCCGTGAGGATGCGATTGTTGCTGCTGCGCTTTTAGCCGAAACCAATGGTGAGTTTGGCGTGGAGGTGTTGGGTCTTGGTAAGCCCGATCTCCAATTTTATGCCCTACGGCAGTGGTTCTCAGATACAGGCAATCGCTTCAGTTTTCAGTGCAGCACCATCGCAGAGAAATACGACGTCGCAGCCGGGTTGCTGCTGGCGTTTAGGGGTTCGGACCTGGCCCGCCTGGAGCTGGGTTGCGCCAAGCGTATTTTTGCCATTTACGGTTTTATCCCTGCAATAAAAATGATCTGGCTGAATAAATCCCTGGCGGGTAACAAGGAAGCGGAAGACGATGAATACCTGATCGCCCACCTGGCGGTGAATGAGGGTTTCAGACGGCAGGGGATCGCACAGGCGCTGCTGGTCAAAGCCGAAGATGACGCTCTTTCTTTGGGTCTTCGCAAGCTGGTGCTTGAAGTGGAGATAGGTAACGATAACGCCATTTCGTTGTATCGCAAGGCGGGTTTTGAAATAATAAACACTGTTTATTTTAATGAAAAAGCTGGTAGATTTAAAACACCCGGTTTCTATAAAATGATCAAGCAGCTTTAAGGAGCACACAATGATCCAAAAAAATTCCGGTCAGGATTTCATGGTGAACACGCGTTATGAAAATCTCAGTCTTTCTCCACAAGACGGGGGTAAGATCCCCCAGCCGCCGTTGGAACTGCCCATGCCGGATGGGGCGGACCTGATCCCGTTGCCGGCGCAGGAAGCCTTGTCAATGCCTGCCATGGATCTGCGAGCTGCTGTGGAATCCCGGAAAACGATCCGTAAATATGGGGACGAAGCTTTGACCCTCGAAGAAACGGCATATCTGTTATGGGTGTCGCAGGGGGTGAAACACCTTTCATCACGACCTTCCACGGCTCGCACAGTGCCTTCCGCCGGGGCGCGGCATGCCTTTGAAACCTACCTGCTCGTGAATCGCGTGGAGGGTCTGGAACCAGGCCTCTATCGCTATATGGCCATTGAGCAGGGATTGGTTAACCTGAATGCGGCGTCTGATATTGCCACACAATTAAAAGACGCCTGCCTGAATCAGCCACAGCTCGAGAACTGCGCGGCTGCCTTCATCTGGGTGGCCGTGGCGGAGCGCATGTTCTGGCGCTATGTGGAGCGCGGTTACCGCTATCTGCATCTGGATGCCGGGCATGTCTGTCAAAACCTGTCGCTGGGCGCCGAACAGATCGGCAGCGGCATCTGCCCCATCGCGGCGTTTGATGACGTCAAACTAAACTCCGCACTCGGGCTGGATGGCGAAGAGCTGTTCGTGATCTATCTGGCAACGGTGGGAAAAAAAACAGAGAGTTGAGAATTGAGTTTGTAGGGTGCATCCCGCTTGGTGGGATGCACCATTTAAAAACATATCAATCAAACGGAAAACCCTTGAGCCGCCCTTCATCTCCGCCAACCCAATTGATGTCATAAATTCCTTCGTGCACATATTTGTGAAAACTTGACCATTTCCAATCCGCAACTTGTTCAACCAGGCCATGCTTGATCGGGTTGAAATGAATGTAATCCAAATGAGCCTCAAAATCGTCCTCATCGAGGATGGTATGCTCCCAATAACGTCGCTGCCAAATGGCGGCTTCATGTCTCTTCACCCTCGACTCATTTCGCGGCTCTTCCAACCCAACCTCTTTCAAATAACGCACGGTAAAAAGTTTTTTAATCATCCGCCAGCGAATGGAATAATTGGAATCATTAGCGGGTAATTTCCATATGCAATGCAAATGATCCGGCAGCAAACGTACAGCCACAGTCTCAAATGGAAAACGCATCTGGGCGGTTTCCCAGGCGTCATGAAGTATTTTTTGCGCGGAGGAGGTCACCAAAAAAGGGCGCCGATGATATGTAATAACCGTTAAGAAATAGGTTCCACCTTCGACCCTGAAACGGTGGTAATTCGGCATGGATCAATTTTATATCCAATTATCTAAAAAGGTGCATCCCAAAAAGCGGGATGCACCCTACATGTGGTCTAGAGCATATTATAAAATCTGATGAATAATTTGCGGTCATCTCAAATTACATAGAATTTAATCCAGCGAATTGGGAAAGCAAGGATGAATATTTCCAATAAAAATAAACGATGTAAAATTAATTACTAATGATCAAATAAACTATCATCAATTACAAATCGCTAATCAACTATCAGAAAATAGAGCGGTTTGATCAAATAATATTCAATTTTTGGTCAAAATAAAAGTTATTGGCAAATTAGGGAGCGTCTAAAAGAGAGTTTATTTATTATGATCGATGTTGATAAGAATTCAATTTTATATTCATTTTGAACTTGTTAATATATACTAAAAACTATAATATATATCCAATTATTATCTATTCAATATATTAATAAATGAAAACAAAAAGACACAGCCTTGTGAGCTGTGTCTTGATTTGTAAAAATAAACAGTGTTTATTTAGCCAGGATCCTGGTCATTTCGATGAATTTCTGCGATAACGTCTTGGTGTTGGAGATGACTTCGTCAATGGGAACGGCCACCATCTCTGTGCCCTGCAGACCTGTCATGACGTTGGTTTTGCCAGCCAGCAGGAATTCAACTGCCGTCACCCCAAAGCGGGTGGCCAGCAGCCGGTCGAACGCGGAGGGTTTGCCGCCGCGCTGGATGTGTCCCAGGATGGTGACGCGGGTGGAGAAGCCGATATCCATGGCTTCAATTTTGGCGGCCAGTTCGAGGGCATGCGGTTCATAGCCTTCAGCCACCACGATAATGGCATGGGATTTTCCGCGGCGGTAGGCGTCTTCAATGGCTGTAGCCACCTCTTCCGGCGGGGTCTTGTACTCAGGGATGAGCACCAGTTCAGCGCCGCACACGATGCCTGCCTGCACGGCCAGATAACCTGAAGCGCGCCCCATGGTTTCGATCAAGAAAGCACGGTTGTGAGAAGAGGCCGTATCACGGATCTTATCAATGGCGTCCACGATGGTGTTCAGTGCCGTATCCACACCGATGCACATATCGGTGCCATAAATATCATTGTCAATACTAGCAGGCACACCCACCACGGGGATGCCCTTGGCGACCAGTTTTTGGGCGCCATTCAGGGAGCCATCGCCGCCCGCCACGATCAGGGCGTCCATGCCGGCGTTGTTGATCTGTCGGATGGCTTCGCGCTGACCGCTTGGTTCGCGGAATTCAAGGCTGCGGGCGGTTTGCAAAATGGTACCACCGCGCTGTAAAATGCCGCTTACATCCCGCACACCCATTTCATGAAACTTACCGTGAATCAGTCCCTCAAATCCACCTTCAATACCCAACGTCTTGATGCCATTCGCTGCACAAGTCCGCACCACTGCCCGAATAAACGGGTTCATTCCGGGAGCATCGCCACCGGAGGTCATTACACCAATTGTTTTAATTGTTGTTTCTTCCATTTGTACTTTCCTAATAATGACTAGACAATTTCGACCTGCACGTTTTCAGGGCCGACCAATTCTACCAGCTTATTTAATAATTCGGTATTGGCTGCAGTGGTATCGTTGGGGAAATCCAGCAGGTGTTTTCGTCCTTGTTCAAAGATCAAGAAACAGTAACGGTCCTCGCCCGGGAAGGAGTTCAGCAATCCGTGAACCCGGCGCATGCGGCGGACATCCCTCTCTTTTTCGCCGCTTGCCTTGAGGGTAACCGTGATCAATTGTTTTTTTGTTTTTGTAGTGTTGCGGTATGGGTTGGAAAACTCCGGCGGCACGATGGCCTGCGGTTTTTCTTTGGCATCCACAATGGATACTGCATCCCCTTTTTCAGGAGTTTTTGAAGTTTCAATTATTACAGGTTTAACTTCAGCGACTTTGATGGGTTCGACCGGTGGTGTCACGACCCGAGGTTTAACTACTTCAACAGCGGCTGCTGGAGGGGAGTAAGCCGGTTTGGATTCAACTGGTGGCGGCTTTAATTCGAAGGGTTCGTTCATTTCGGGTGGAGGGGCCAGGTGCCAGTCATCCGGCAGCATGGGCATTTCAGGTTCTTCCGGCATTTGTGAATCTGCGCTCATTTCCATGGGTGGTTGTTCTGGTTCAAGCATGGTGGGTTCGGCTACCGTGTTTAATGCGAGTTCTTCAGCTTCGCGCATCTCATCCGTCACGTCTTCAAGACGGATGGCACGGATCGTATCCACCAAAATCTTGGGATCACCTGATGCGGAATCCACTTTGCCGTCGGCGATGATCACGGTTTCCATTTGCACCAGCGGACCGAATTTATCCCATACCTTGGGGAAGATCACCAATTCGATCGGTCCCTGTAGGTCCTCGATGGTGGCAAAAGCCATCGGGTTGCCGTTCTTGGTGGTCAGGGTGCGCATACGGGTGACCAAACCCGCGACTGTGACCTTGGTTTGATGAGCCACTTCAGCCAACTCAATGGACGAGTGACTGGCATTTTGCCGAATATAAGGCAAGTAAGGGGTGATGGGGTGGTCTGAGACATACAACCCGATCAGCTCCTTTTCCCATTCCAGCTGTTCACGCCGGTCCAGCATCATGCCTTCAGGCAGGTGGATGTCATCTGCGATGCCGCTGGCCTCGCCAAAGATGCTCAACTGTCCGCTCTCGGCGGCTTTGAAATGGCTGTTGCTGATCGAGATCATGCTGTCCATCACCGAGAGCAGCGCTTTGCGCGGACCGAAGCAGTCCAATGCGCCGACACGGATGAGACATTCCAAACTGCGTTTACCCACCCGGTGCAGGTCCACCCGCCGGATGAAATCGTTCAAATCTTTAAATTTGCCCTCTGCCCTGGCGTTCAGGATCAGATCCACGGGGTCTTTGCCGACGTTCTTGACGGCGCCCAAGCCAAAGCGGATGGCGGATTTTTCGCCCGGGATGTCCTCGATGGTGAAATCCCAGCCGCTCGAGCAAACATCCGGAGGCAGTACTTCAATGCCCATGGAGCGGCAATCCGCCGAATAAAAGGCCACTTTAGATGCATCACTCTTTGAAACCGAGAGCAGGGCGGTCATGTATTCAACGGTGTAATGGGTCTTGAGGTAAGCGGTTTCGACGGCCACCACGCCATAGTCTGCGGCATGGCTCTTGTTAAAACCGTAGCGGGCGAAGTTCTCCCATTCGGTGAAGATGGCGACGGCGGTGGCTTCTTCAACGCCCTTTTCAGCTGCGCCTTTAACAAATTTGGCCTTGTGTTTCTCAATCTCGGCGGCCAGTTTCTTTGAAATGGCCTTGCGGAAGTCATCGGCATCCGCCGCAGTGTAGCCGGCCATGCCCATCACGGCCAGCATCAATTGTTCCTGGTAAATGGGGATGCCGAAGGTCTCTGAAAAGAACTCTTCCATCTTCGGGTGGCGGTAAGTGACCTCTTCTTCGTGGTGCAGCCGCTTGATGTAAGAGGGAATGAATTCCATCGGTCCGGGGCGGAAGAGCGCCACCATGGCGATAATGTTGGATAGATTTTCAGGCTTCATCTGGGTGATGTAGCGGGTCATGCCGTTGCCTTCGAGTTGGAAGACGCCGGCGGTGTGACCGCGGCCCAGTACTTCAAAAGTTTCCGCATCGTCCAGCGGAATGTTGTGCAGATTCAGGATCACACCGTGACGGTCTTTGATCAGGTCGCAGGCGCGCTGCATGATGGTGAGGGTCGAAAGGCCCAAGAAGTCCACTTTAAGCAGGCCTAATTTATCCACGATCTTCATTTCGAATTGGGTGACGGTCTTGATCGGGGATTCTTCGGAGCCGCTGGTGGGGCGGTGCAGCGGAATATATTCCACCATGGGAATATCAGTGATCACCACTCCGGCGGCGTGCGTACCGGCGTTGCGCGCGACCCCTTCCATGCGGGCGGCGGTGTCAATCAGGTCGTGCATGTAATCCGATTCGTTGTAAATGGCGCGGAATTGCTCGGAAGCCTCAAGCGAATTGAGTACGGTCACGGGCTTGTCAGGGATCACAGCAGGAACGGCCTTGCTGACCCGGTCCACTTCAGACAGCGGAATATCCATTACGCGGCCGACGTCACGTAAAGCCGCGCGCGCGCCCAATGTACCAAAGGTGATGATCTGGGCCACCTTATCCGCACCGTACTGGCGGGCGCAGTATTCCATGATAAGCGCGCGCTTGTCATCCTGGATGTCGAGGTCAATATCCGGCATGGAGATACGGTTGGGATTCAGGAAGCGCTCAAACAGCAGTTTATGTCCCAGCGGTTCGATCAGACTGATCTGCAGTGAGTAGGCCACAATGGAGCCGGCGCCGGATCCGCGGGTGTTGTACCAGACGTTATTTTCTCTTGAAAAACGGCAAAGATCCCACACGATCAAGAAATAAGCATCAAAACCCATTTGATGGATGATGCCCAACTCATAATTAAGACGATCCCTGATCTCGGGTTCATTCGCGCGGTTGCCGTATTGGATGACCAATCCCTCTTCACACAGCTTGCGAAGGTAGGTTTCAGCAGTAAAGCCCTCCGGCACAGGGAATTGAGGCAGGTGATAACCCTTTTTGACCAAGTCCACATTGCAGCGGTCGGCGATCAGCAGGGTGTTGCTGAGGGCATCCGGCCTCTCGGGGAAGAGCGCAGCCATTTCTTCAGGCGAACGCAGATAGTAAGAGTCGCCGGTCATGCGCATGCGGTTGGTGTCGCCTACCAACGACCCGGTTTGGATGCACAGCATGATATCCTGCAGACGGGCATCCGCGCGATTGATGTAATGCACATCATTGGTGGCGACATATTTGGCGTTGTAGCGTTTGCCAAGATCCACCAGGGTTTTATTGAGGGCGGGCAGTTCGGCGATATCGTGGCTTTGCAGCTCGACGAAGAAGTTATCCGCACCGAAGACGTTGTAGTACCAATCCATCATCTCGCGGCCGGCATCAACCCCCTTGTGCAGGATCGTTCGCGGCACCTCGCCTGACATGCACGAGGTGGTGGCGATCAGCCCTTCAGCGTGGGCGGCCAGGAACTCGTGGTCCACCCGCGGATAGTAGTAGAACCCTTCCAATTGGGCGGCGCTGGCGATCTGGAGCAGGTTCTTGTAGCCCGTTTCGTTCTCGGCCAGCAGCAGAAGGTGGAAGGAGTGTTTATCTTTTTGAGAATCCCGATCGAACATGCGCCGGGCAGAAACGTAGGTTTCAAGGCCGATGATGGGGTTAACCCCGGCATCCTTGGCGGCCATATAGAATTCGATCACACCGAACATCGTCCCATGATCCGTGATGGCCACGGAATCCATGTTCATTTCTTTAACCTTGGCGACCAGCTTCTTGATGTTGCTGAAGCCGTCCAATAGGGAATATTCAGTGTGAACGTGAAGATGAGCAAAAGACGACATGGCGGGGATTGCACTCCAAAGGCTACGAGTAATTCTGTTTCATTATAGCATTTTGAAAATCCGCTGTCCTTAAGAATGGATTTTGCACAAGTTATTTTAAGGTGTTGTATGTGCTCCCCGATTTCTGCGAAGAAACCGGGATATTGGGGAAATCTTTGGTAGTTTTGTTAATAGAGTAACTATTAATTCTTCGATGTTGGCGAATTATTTAGCTTTGTTACACTTTACCGATCACTAGACTTTGGTCTTTTTCTATCATAAAATAGGAGCTAATATTTTTGATATTGAGGGGCTATGAAGAATCGTTTATTAAGAATGTTTTTTATTGTGTCGTTTTTGTTTTTATCTGGATGTTCTGGAAAACAAACCAATAATTTCCCGGATTGTGGAATTTCTGCAGAACACATCAACAATGAAATGACGATCGTGGAATTACATAATTCTTATGAGTTAAGCCAACCATTGGTTGTGAAATTAAAGAATAATACTAATGATATTTTAATTTCAACTGACTCTGATTTTGAAATAAAAATATTTAAGAAAATTGATTTACCAGATGGCTGGGAAGTTGTTAATAATCATCCAAGTTCGCCTGAGTTTGAATCAAGATCAATAAATGGCAATTCTTCTGTTTATTATGCTTTCTTCCCTGACCTGTTAGGTGAGGATAAAAATACTGAAATATTTGTATGTATTTTTGCTAACAACTCTGTAAATCAAAATTTATTAGCTGCATCAGCTAATTTTTTCCTTAAGTGATCTTTCGGATTACATTATTTTTGTTGTAAATTATCATATCTTTTAATATGGCAGTTCGTGCATCCCGTTAGGTGGGATGCACCCTACGAGTTATCGTGCATAAAACTCCAGCACATCGCCCTTGTCGCGCGCCAGCACATCGGATGGTGAACGCAGAAGTCCATACACCATCCATAGGTCGCCACAAGCACCGCTGGTGTTCAACACCAGCATCCACACCAACGGAGACATCCACCAGGCAGGCAGCACGGCCATCAGCGCCACGCAGATCGCGGTGATCCCCACCAATGGAGCCAGGCCGGTGATCAGGTACTTCCCTTTGGGCAGGTACCAATCAGGAGCCGCGGCGTAGGCATAATATCCCTTGAATGCAAACAAAGGACGAGTCTTGGTGAAGATCCAGAAGCACAAGCCGTGAAAGCCTTCGTGCACCACCAGCATGACGATCATCACGATCACAATCGTCAGCAGTAGCAGCAAGGCTCCGCCAAGATTGGCAGAAGAAAATGAGAAATTCATACTGCCGGGGTGGAGTGCGTTGGCCAGACCTGCAAAAGCGATCCATGACGCTATTAACAGAATGACGCCAATAATATTGACCAGGATCAGGTTCTTCGTCTGGCGAAGATCCAGGGTGCGGGCAAGGATGTATCCTTCAGGTAGCGATTTGGTTGCAATAGTTTTCATGGCGTTATTATAGTGGGGTTTGGATATAATTAAATCATCTAAATTCGGAGGGCAGCCATGAGACCACGACGCGCGTTATTATATGTACCCGGTAACGACCTGAAAAAGATCACCAAGGCCGCCGGCCTGGATGTGGACGGCGTGATCCTCGATCTTGAAGATGGCGTGGCGGCCAATCGTAAAGACGAAGCTCGCGGCGTCATCCTTGAAGCATTGAAAACCGTGGATTTTGGACGCTCAGAACGGCTGGTGCGTATCAATCCGTTTTACACACAGCGCGCAGAACACGACCTCGCGGCCGTGCTGCCCGGAAAACCGGATGCAGTGGTGGTTCCCAAAGCCAACACGGCCGAAATTATCAAAGAAACCGACCGCCTGGTCACAGCCGCCGAAGCGGCCAACGGGTTTGCACCCGGCAGCATCGGTATCATCGCCCTGATCGAAAGTGGATTGGCATATGTCAATCTGGCTGCCATCTGCGCTGCCAGCTCGAGACTGCAGGGCTTGATCCTCGGTGCAGAAGACCTGTGTGCCGATACCGGCATCACCCGCACCCCTGGTGCACAAGAACTACTCTATGCCCGCAGTTCACTGGTGATGCACGCCGCTGCCTTTGGTCTGCAAGCCATTGATATTGTGCAAACAAATTTCACAAATAATGAATTGCTTCAAGCCGAGTGCAAGACTGGCTCTGAACTCGGTTTCTCAGGCAAACAGATCATCCACCCTGCCCAGGTCGAGATCACTCAGGCAGCCTATACCCCCTCTGCGGAAGCCATTGAGAAGGCGCAGAAGATCATGGAAGGCGCACAGATCGCCCAGGCGGACGGGATGGGTGCCTATAGTTTGGATGGTGAGATGGTGGATTTGCCCGTGGTCAAGCGCGCCGAGACCATTCTAGCGCGTGCCAGGGCAGCCGGACTGATCGCTTGATACTAACGAGGGCTGAATAAGGCCATCCAACCCAGGTAAATTCCGACAATTGAAGCCAGCAGTAGGATAAAGGCAAAAAAGGCCAACCGCAAAACTCTTTTCTTGGCGGGTACGGGAGCTTTACCGGCAGGGATATTAACCACGATCATGCTGAGATTATCCGTGGCACCGCGTTGGTAGACCAGCAGTTTCATGGCTTCCAATGCAGAATCGAGATCGGGGTTCTTAAGCAGGGTGACGATCTCGGCTTCTTGAACAAGATCAGATACACCGTCGCTGCACATAAACAGTTGATCACCAGGCTCCAGCAGCATGCCCTGCAGATTCTTTTCGGGGTGTTCACCGAACATTAATCGCGAATCCACGGCAGGGGGTGTTTCTGAACCCACATATCTCTTAATGACATGCGCATTGGGGTGCCCTTTAAAATCCGCCTTGGTGATCAACCCGGCTTCAAGTGCTTCCTGCAACCAGGTGTGATCCACACTGATCTGATAAATTCGACCTTTCCTGATCAGGTAGATCCGTGAGTCTCCGACATTGGCGATAAAGATACGATTTCCAAAGATCCAGGCGCAAGCAGCGGTAGTCGCCATGCCTCTCAGCTCTGCCGAGGTTTGAGCGGATTTCCATACCAGTTCACTGGCGGATTGAATGGCGTTGGCAAGCTGGATCAAAGGAGAGGAACCATCCGAGGCTTCAACCTCAGCGGTGATCTGTTCCACAGCCAGCCGTGACGCAGTTTCGCCGCCCAGGTGACCACCGACGCCATCGCACAAAACGCATAGCAGCGATTCAGGTACCAGGTCAGAAGCAGGTACAAATGCCGTGATCGCCAGGGAATCCTCATTGTGGTCTCTGACGATGCCCTGATCAGACAGGGTGGCATACGGAAGGTGCGAATTATTAGACCGTTTCATCTTTCTTCCTTGAACGGTTCCACTTTTATCTTTCGCGGGTTGCTTTGATACACTTCAAAACGGTAAATAATGGCTCCAAATTGGATCTGGTCGCCATGTTCAAGCCGGGCGCCATATTGTGAAACCGGCGCGTAATTCAGCCAGGTGCCTGACCCTGAACCTTCGTCAAAGAGTTTGAACTGATCCTGGTCTAGTCGGGTAATTCTGGCATGCAGAGGACTGATCATTGAGGTGGCAAAAACCACCCTGGCTTTCTTGGCATCGCTGCCAAAGGTAGTGCTGCCTTCACCCAATGGTATTTCTGCAGGAAAGTTGGGTTGATTCTTCGGAGTGGATTGCAGCACCAGGCGAGCCGGCGCCAATCCAAGGCCAGGAACGTGCGGCCACTTGTCTTTTTCGGCAACGACAGCACTGGGATGCAGAATTTCATTTTCAATCATGACAGGCTGGGTGAGAGGATCTTCCAACCGATGGGTTTTCACCTTTTGAGAGGCCCTGTTATTACGGAATGCCCGCAAAGCAAGCAAGACCAGAAGAACTCCTGCTGCCGCAATCACGACAAAGAGAGCGATGGTGGGTGCTGTAAACACTGAAAGCAGCTTTTCAAACCAGGTTTGCGGTTTAGGCTGAACAATCACATCCACACTCAGTTCAACTGTTTGGACGATGAAGCCGGCACTGTCTTCTATGCTTGCACTGATGATGTGTGATCCTGTTTGGGTTATCTTGGTGAGATCCCACTCAAACTCTTCAAAGGGAGCCTTGGTGTTTTCATCCACCAGCATATTGTCAACAAACAGGCGGCTGTAAACCAGGTCTCGTTTCAACCCATCAGGAAACTCGATCATGATCTCAAGTGGAATCGCGTCAGGAGTTAGTACCGAATCCTTGGGTTTGTCGGTTATCGTCCAGGTGCGTTCGAATGATGCAGGCGGAGAAACGAAGATGGCATTAGGGGCGGTCACATCCAGTGAAAAACCAACCGGTTCTGACTCGATCACAATCTCGCCTTGCGTGACCCTCACAGCTGCTGAATAGTCGCCGCTGCTATTGATGGTAGTGTGATAAACGGCTTTATAGACAAAAGTTAAAGGATCAAAATAAGAGCCAAGATCAGGCAAGTCCTCTTGACCGGTAAAAACGAGGAATTTGCCGTTCGTTTCATCGGCAGCCTGGATCAAAGGCTGCGCCAATGGGTCGGTCGCATAAGCCTGAGGTCCTGCCAGAAAAATGAACAGTCGAATATTACCAAGTTTTGCCCTGCTGATGATATCCGTCAAACCAGCTGCCTCGTCTTTGGTGGGCAGAGGAGTGACATAAAGGATGGCCGCCGTCTTGACATTGCCTGTTTGATCGGTGGTGGCAAGATCTACGGCAGCTGAAAGACTGGTCAACCCTTGTTTGGCTTTTTTCATATCAGGTTGGTAGCTATTAAGTACGTCTATCCAGTCTGAGGGTTTGTTAAGACTTGAAGTGATGATGCCTGAATTGGAGACCAGGCTGAAATCATCCATGGAGGTAATGGTCTTGGTTTTTGCCCAAGCGATCAAGGCGTTTTTAATTTTATCTATGCGTGCCACCTGGGCGTAACGATTGGCCAGAGTAGGTCCCTCATTGACCGCCACGCTCAGATGCATCCCCGGTTCGAGCAGGTCAACTTTATCGGGAATGATCAACTGCCCGTTTTCGATGATCTTGACGGAGGTGGCATCCAGGTTCTTATTAAAATTCCCGGCACTATCCAAAACCCTGAAGCGAAGTGAAAGATCAGGATAATTGGAAGTGTCAGGAGTGGAGACTTCTATGGGATTGGTGGTTTGTGCCGCTACGGGGTGCACAATCGCAGTAATTGCGAAAACAGAAAACAGCAGCCTAAAGAAGGGTGCCCAAATTTGCAAACGTGATGAAGTTCTCATATTTGCTATTGTATGCGAAAAAAGGCGTTTGTGACCGTTAAAATAAATTTGGATTTATTCCCATTCGATGGTCGCAGGCGGTTTGCTGGTGATGTCATAGACTACACGGTTGACGCCTTTGACCTCATTAACGATGCGATTAGCCACTCTTGATAGCACCTGGGGAGGAATGGGTGCCCAATCTGCTGTCATAAAATCTTCTGTGGTGACAGCTCTGAGTGCGATCACCTCTTGATAGGTGCGTTGATCGCCCATAACGCCCACGGTTTTTACAGGCAGCAGAACGGCAAAAGCTTGCGAGATCAAAGAGGTTTCAGCGGTGGTCTTTTTATTGATCAGACCTTCAGCGATCAATTCGGATATGAAGATATCATCTGCGTTTTGAAGTGTGTCAATACGTTTGGGGGTGATCTCTCCCAGGCAGCGAACGGCTAATCCGGGTCCCGGGAAGGGCTGCCGCCAGACCAACTCGCTGGGCAACCCAAGACCTTCTCCAATTTGACGCACTTCGTCTTTAAACAAATAGCGCAGAGGCTCCACAAGCTTGAACCGCATTTTTTCTGGCAAACCACCTACATTGTGGTGGGTCTTGATCCTGGCAGCTTTGTTGCGGTCTGGCGCAGAAGATTCCACCACGTCAGGGTAGATCGTGCCCTGTACCAAAAATTCTGGATTGCCCATGCGTTGGGCTTCTTCTTCAAAAAAGTGAATGAACATGCCGCCGATGATCTTGCGCTTTTGTTCTGGTTCAGTCACACCATGCAGGGCAGTGAAATAATCATCGCTGGCGCGTACAGTGATCAGTTTTAAGCCAATGTGTTTGGCAAAAGCACTTTCAACTTGTTGAACTTCGTTCTTGCGCAGCATTCCGGTGTCTACAAACACGGCTGAAAGTTGGTTGCCAATGGCGCGGTGTACCAGCGCAGTAGCGACGCTTGAATCCACACCGCCGCTGACAGCTGAGATCACATGGTGGTCACCGACTTGCTTGCGGATGGCCTCCACAGCCATGTCAATGATATTTTGAGCAGTCCACTCGGCTTTCAAACCGCATATTTTGAAAATGAAATTCTCGAGCAGCTGTCTGCCCAGTTTGGTATGGCGCACTTCAGGGTGAAATTGAACAGCATAGTAACGTCTGGTGGCATCTGCCATGGCGCAGATGGGACTGTTGCCGGAGGTAGCGAGTGAAACAAAGCCGTTTGGCAATCTTTCAGTCCGGTCGCCGTGAGACATCCAGACGGTCATCGAAGAGGCAGGGAAGAGTTCGTTTTCGCCGATGGATTCCACTTCGGCCAGGCCGTATTCACGTGCGTCAGAAGAAGTGACCTGACCACCCAGACTATGGGCGAGAATATGCATACCGTAACAAATGCCCAGGATCGGCGTGTTTGACTCGATCACGAAATCCTGGAGAATTGGAGCGTTGTCTTCATATACCGATGCCGGTCCGCCTGAGAGGATGAAGGCCTTTGGATCAAGGTGTTTGATCTGATCTTCGGGCGCATCCCATGGGAAGATTTCGCAATAGACTTGCATTTCGCGAATCCGTCGGGCGATCAATTGAGTATATTGTGAACCAAAATCCAGAATTGCAACGGCATCAGGCATCAGAAATTCCTCACTTATTAATTGCTAAATTCGATTTTTCCATCTTCCAGGCTGCTGATTTGAACCAGGGCATGAACAGGCACATTAAGATAAGCCAGTGATTCGCGGCCGCCCTCAAAAGTTTTTTCGATCAATGTACCAACCCCAATGACTTCGGCGCCGGCAGCCTGGGCTAACCGCACCAAAGCCTGGATGGTTGCACCGGAAGCGAGAAAATCATCAATAATAAGCACTTTCTCGTTGGCTTGCAAATATTCCGGTGATACGATCAATTCAACCATGTTGCCTTTGGTGTGTGAAGGAGCGACGGTAAGATAGACAGTATGGGGCATGGTCACAGGACGGGTTTTACGGGCATAGACTACGGGAAGCTTCATGTGCTTTGCAGTCATTAAAGCCGGGGCGATGCCCGAGATCTCGGCTGTTAAGATGCGCGTTGCGCCTGAGTTTGCAAAAAGGTCGGCAAGTTCCGCACCACAGTGATCCATTAATTCGGGATCCACCTGATGGTTGATCAATCCATCGACCTTGAGAATTCCGCCCCCGAGATTTTTACCTTCAGCTAAAATGCGGTTCTTTAATTCCTGCATGTGGTCCTCCATTGGTAGTTGTACAGACATTTTACCCAATACCTGAAAAATAAAAGGCTTTTTTAATATAAAGGAAGGGATCAAAATGAGGTGAATTGTGCAGTTTTTTCGCCAGATTACTTGACAAAGAATTGGCAATGGATGGTGTGTTAGAATTAAAAGATGAATGTACCCCAAATCGTTTTAGCATCCAATTCGCCCCGCCGAAGTGAGATCCTCGGCTGGACAAGGTTATCGTTTTCTGTGCATCCTGCGGACATCAACGAAACGCCGCTTGCCAATGAGCCCGCCGATGAATATGTCTTAAGACTTGCCAATCAAAAGGCACAGGCCTCAGCTGGCTTTGCGCCTTTTAACGGCATTGTTTTGGCTGCAGATACTACTGTCGCAGACGGCACCACTTTGATGGGCAAACCGTCCGATGTTGAAGATGCCAGAAGAATGTTGATCCGTTTGCGTGGCAAAATCCATCAAGTCCATTCGGCAGTGGTGGTTTCAATCCCGTCAAAAGGGATTAAGAAGGAAGTGGTGTGTTCCACTGACGTGCATATGCGGCGGTATACTGATGAAGAAATTAATGCCTACATTGCCTCCGGCGACCCAATTGATAAGGCAGGAGCCTATGCCATTCAACACCCTGAATTCAGGCCGGTGATCAAATTTGCAGGTTGTTTTGCTTCCGTGATGGGACTTCCGCTTTGCCACTTTGAATATATGCTAAGACAAATGGGATACGGCGAAAGAAGGGAAATTCCTTTTGTTTGCCAGGAACATCTATCCTATTCTTGCCCCATCTATCAACATGTTCTTAAGGGTGAAATCGTAGGTTAACCCGGAGAAAACCCGGGAGGAAAAATGAAAAAATTCATAGCCATTTTGCTAGTTGTTCTAATGATTTCTGCGTGTTCAAAAAACCAAACGCCCAAACCAACACCAACATCAGGGTTGCCAACCCCCGAAGTAACAACAGTTGCAGTTCCTGATGTGGCAGCAACGGTTAACCAGTTCCTGTCACTTTGGAATACTGGCGATTATGCAGGAATGTACGGCATGTTAGCCCAAACTAGCAAGGATGCCGTAAAAGAAGAAGATTTTGTAAACCTTTATCGAGACACTGCTTCTGCTCTTAGCCTTAACCAAATTGATTCAGGAATTGTTTCAACTTTGGTAAAACCGGCATCTGCCACTGTGGGTTATCAGGTCAATTTCATTTCCAATTTGTATGGTGATATCAGCCGAAGCATGGAAATGAACCTGGTCAATGAAAATGGGGCCTGGAAGATCCAATGGCATGAAGGGTTGATCCTTCCAGAATTGACGGGTGGAAATCACCTGGCAAGCAGCATTCAAGCACCCACCCGTGGGGATATCAACGATCGCAATGGGAATACACTGGCAACCGAAACACAGGCGGTTGCTTTGGGGATCATCCCCAATCAGGTCTCATGGGAATATGAGCCTGTATTGGTGGATACCCTCTCAGGGGCTCTAAACCTTCCAAAAAACATCATTCGCGATAAGTATAAAGACGCTGGAGATAATTACGCCCCGTTAGGCGAAATTACCCAAGCCGGATATGACACACATGCAACCACATTTGATTCTTATGGTGGCTTGGTGAAGAATCCTTATACTGCTCGTTACTACTACAATGGTGGCGTTGCTCCACAGGTCCTTGGATATATGAAGTTGATCTCTGCTGAAGAGATAGATCAATATACCAGATTGGGTTATGCGCGTGATGCACAAATTGGTGGTGCCGGAATCGAAAAATGGGGAGAAAAATACCTGGCCGGTCAGCCAGCTGCCGACCTTTATGTCGTAAAACCTGATGGCACTTACGATACACGATTAGCGAACATTGATCCAAAAGCCCCAGACACGATTAACCTCACCATTGATAAAGATTTTCAAGTGTTGGTTCAAAAGGCACTTTATGGATTTACCGGTGCCATCGTTGTCATGGAAGTGGATACGGGTCGTATTTTAGCCATTGCGTCTTCTCCCGATTACGATCCCAATGTCATGCAGCAGCAAAACTACAATTTTCAATATGCCTATAATGACATTATTAACTCGCAAAACGCCCCGCTTTGGAATCGTGCTTTGCAGTCGTCGTACCCTCTGGGTTCAGTTTTTAAACTGATTACTGCCGCGGCTGCCCTTGAATCCGGTTTATATACTCCTGAGAGTACCTATGAATGTACCAGTCAATACACTGAGTTGACCGGTTTCACAGGTGATGACTGGACATTTACTAAAGGGCTTCCTCCTTCGGGGAATCTCAATCTGCTTGAAGGTTTGATGCGATCCTGCAATCCCTGGTTCTATCACCTGGGTTATGATCTTTATCAGAGCAAGGGTCCGACTTACCTCGCAGATATGGCGCGTGGTTTTGGCTTGGGTTCTGCAACCGGGATTGATGTGTTACAGGAAGATCCTGGCAGCATCAATAATCCCACCACAGATGGCGCTGCCGTTCAAATGGGTATCGGTCAGGGTGATATGCTGGTTACTCCCATTCAGGTGGTAGATTTCATCGCTGCCATCGCCAATGGCGGCACATTATATCGTCCCCAAATTATTGAAAAGATCACTTCCATCAATGGAGATGTAATCCAAAGTTTTACACCCGAGATCAGAAACACATTGCCTGTCAGCCAGGCAACAATTGCGGCCTTGCAAGAAGGCATGCGTCTGGTGGTACAAGACAAGCGTGGTACCGCTCATGCCACTTTCGCCGGTATGTCTGTGCCGGTTTATGGTAAGACTGGAACCGCCACAACTTCAAAAGAGGATCCGAATTCATGGTTCGCCGGATATACTGACGCCAATAATCCAGATAAACCCGATATTGCCATTGCAGTCATAGCGGAAAATGCCGGTGATGGATCGAAATATGCAGCACCCATTTTCAAACGGGTTGTTCAAGATTATTTCACGGGCGGACCCACAACTCAATACCCATGGGAATTTGATTTTTATTTGACTTATACCCCCACACCGGGAGTCGAGGCCACTCAACAACCATGATCCCAGATACTATCCCAGGATGGGTTTCGCGCTTCCAATCCGGTTTTTACACGATTCAAACCGAACAGGGCAAAGTTGTGTGTGTCTTGCGAGGCAGATTGAAGCGGCGAACCATCCAGGGAGACGTGATCAGCATCGGTGATCGGGTGCAAATCAGTTTGTTGTCTGATGGCACCGGGGCGGTGGAGTTCATCGAGCCGCGTCACAGCGAATTGGTACGCCTTGATCCAACACCCAAGGGTGATTTCAGACAAATACTCCTTTCGAATCCTGATCAGTTGGTGGCGGTTTTTGCTTGCACACAACCAGAACCGCATCTGCGTATGTTGGATCGGTTTTTGGTGATAGCAGAAAAGCAACGATTAAAAGCCATGATCGTGGCCAACAAGGTGGACTTGATTGGCTTGCGTAATGCCAAAAAGATTTTCGGCGTTTATCCTCCGTTGGGGTACCCTGTTATCTATACCTCAGCAAAAGAAAACCTCGGTCTATCAGAATTTAAAAATATCCTGATAGGGAGAATTTCTGCGCTGGCTGGTCCCTCTGGTGTGGGCAAATCGAGTCTTTTAAATGCCATCCAGCCAGGATTGGGTTTGGCGGTTCGAGAGATTAGCGCATGGAACGACCGCGGCAAACATACAACCGTTGTGCGTGAAATGTTCCCGGTTGAGGGCGGCGGGTTTGTCGCCGATCTACCTGGGTTGCGAAAATTATCCTTGTGGGACACTGAACCTGAAGAACTTGATGGTTATTTTCCGGAATTACGGGTGTTGGTGTCAAAATGTCAATTTAATGATTGCACCCATTTTGAAGAACCGGGATGTGCAGTGATCAAAGCTGTTGAAGAAGGTACTGTGAGCGCCGAACGATATGAGTCTTATGTGAGATTAAGAATGGGTGACGGATAAGCCAGAATAATGACATATAAAAGTAAAATCTTGGCTGGTTTTGAGTTATAATAGTTATCCATCATTGCCCACATTAAGCCACATTAAAAATTCACAACAGGTTTCTATGAAAACTTCTGTGAACAATAGAAAACAATTAGTCGGTTTATTATTTGGTTTGACTGCAGGGTTGGCGTTTGCTGTATTTGCTTGGGGAGTTGATGGCTTTGCGCTTGCGCGCGCAAATGGGGCATACCCCTGGATAAAATTCTTTCCCGGATTGATAATCAGTTTAATTGGTGGCGGTCTGACAGGCTGGCTTACCGTTCGCATGCAGAGCCCTATTATCAGAATTCTCATCTGGCTTCTTTTGGCGTTTGTATTCTCAAAACTGGTACTCTGGTTGCCTATTAAAGCCACCCCCCAAATGATTGGATGGTTTGATAGCTACCTGGGTAATTATCTCAATTATCCCCTTTATAAAGATTTCAGTCATATTCAATGGGTTGGATTCATTGTGATCGCTTTAATTTGCCTGCTCTGTGGTTTGCTTGAGAATGTTCTCATTGACCAGGCGTTATTCTCCACCGGTATTTTTTCGGTGGCAGTTCCTTTAATCGTTGGTTTTGTATTCTTCTGTCTTGCTGGAAGCACAATTGACGGGTTATACAACAAGCAAGTTCGAGCCCCTATCATTGCAGTTGACAAATTACTTCAATTTGCCGCTGATAATATTAATACTGAAGTATCAGCTGAAACAAGCAGGGCAATGCATCTGGCGGCGGTTAACACCATCAAAGATCTACTTCCATTGGAACGGAGTTTAATACTGAGCAATTATGACCAGATGCTTGGGCAAATTGACGTACTGGTCAAGTTCAATGGTAGTTGGGTAAAATGCACGACGGTTTACAATCAGGTGACTTTTTGTAAACTTGTTTTTGATGAACCAAAACGAAATTTTGTTTTTGAACCAATGAGCTTTAAGATGGAAAAAATCTAAATGATGGGAGTCTGGTACTTAAAAATAGTGAATAGACAAAGCTGCCATTATTTACTATAAGGTGTATTTATCCGAATCATGGTAAACTAACCATAGACTGTAAAAAAAAGTACGAAATTTCCTTAATCTTTTAACAAAGAGGATTCGTGGATGATTGATCATTTACTAAAAGTGGAGAATCTGGAAACCCAGTTTAAAACCCCAGAAGGAATTGTGCATGCCGTCAATGGTGTATCGTTCACACTAAATGAAGGCGAAACACTGGGAGTGGTTGGAGAGAGTGGTTGTGGAAAAAGTGTGACGATGCTTTCTTGTTTACGGTTGATTTCTTCCCCACCAGGAAAAATCGTAGCAGGAGAAGCATTTTTCCATGGGCAGGATTTGTTAAAGATGGACCCTGAAGAGCTTCGCCATGTGCGAGGAGCTCAAATCAGTATGGTTTTTCAAGATCCAATGACCTCATTAAATCCGGTCATGACTATTGGCAAGCAGCTTTGTGAACCCCTAAAACTCCATCTTAATATGACCGATCAACAAGCCACAAATCGCGCCATCGAGTTGCTTGGACTTGTTGGCATTCCTCGAGCTGGAGAGCGGCTAAAGGATTATCCTCATCAATACTCAGGTGGTATGCGTCAGCGTGTTATGATCGCCATGTCACTTGCCTGTAACCCGCAGATTTTGATCGCAGACGAACCTACCACAGCGTTGGATGTCACCATTCAGGCGCAAATTGTGGACCTAGTAAAACGGCTGCGAGATGAAATGGGAATGGCCATTATCTGGATCACTCATGATCTGGGTGTGGTTGCCAGTATTGCTCACCGTGTTGCGGTCATGTATGGTGGTTTTATTATTGAAGAATCAGATGTTAAAGATCTGTATGCCAATCCAACCCATCCATATACTTTGGGTTTACTCGGCAGCCTCCCGCATATTGAAAGCAAAATGCACACACGGTTATTCTCCATTGAAGGAATGCCTCCGGTTTTGTATCAAAAACCTGTATCCTGCCCGTTTGCTCCACGCTGCAGTTTCGTGACTGAAAGATGTTGGCAAGAAAATCCAAAGCTTGAACCTGTGTCACCTGGTCATCGTGTGGCATGCTGGGTTGATACCAAATCTGGGAGTAAGCGATAATGGAAACTGAAAAAAAGTCCTTGATTAAAGTAAAAAATCTGGTGATGCATTTTCCCATTTATCGCGGGGTGATCAGCCGCCAGGTTGGAGCAGTCCATGCAGTAGATGGTATTTCGTTCGATGTGTTTGAAGGCGAGACACTTGGGTTGGTGGGTGAGTCAGGGTGTGGAAAATCCACCACCGGAAGAACAATTTTACAGCTTTATAAACCAACCTCTGGCGAAGTTTATTTCAAAGAAAAGAATTTGGTCAAACTGAAACCTGAACCCATGCGTCTCATGAGACGTGAAATGCAAATGATCTTTCAGGATCCGTACGCCAGTTTAAATCCCCGTATGACCGTCAGGGATATTGTCGGTGAACCGCTGATGGCTTTTGGTCAGGCTTCCGGCAAGGAAATTTCAGACCGGGTTGCCGATCTGCTTAAACTGGTCAAACTAAATCCTGATTTTGCCACCCGATATCCACACGAGTTTTCAGGTGGTCAGCGACAAAGAATTGGCGTGGCCAGGGCTTTGGCGCTTAACCCCTCATTCATTGTTTGTGACGAACCCATTTCAGCTCTGGATGTTTCCATCCAGGCTCAGGTGGTTAATCTGCTTGAAGATCTGCAACAAGAGTTCAATCTGACCTATCTGTTTATCGCTCATGATCTATCCATGGTGCGACATATCAGTAACCGTGTAGCAGTGATGTATTTGGGTATCATCGCTGAGATTGCCGACCGGGACGAATTATACGTAAATCCTCTGCATCCTTATACCCAAGCTTTACTCTCTGCAATTCCAGTAGCCGACCCTGTTTATTATGAAAAGAACCGCCGAAAGGTGTTGGAAGGCGATGTGCCGTCACCTGTCAACCCACCCTCTGGCTGTCGTTTTCGCACGCGTTGCCCGATTGCTGACGCTCACTGTGCCGAAGTTCAACCTGAACTGCGTGAGGTTTCGCCGGGTCATTTCGCTGCTTGTTTAAAAGTCTAATTTAGATTAATTAAAGGAGGTGGTGAGTCCAAGCAATACACGGAACAAGTAATTTGGTTTAGTACCATATCGAATCTAACGAATTCTCATAAGGAGGAGAAGCAATGCGTAAGTTATATGCGTTAGTTGGTGTGATTATGGTCTTCAGCCTCATTTTGTCGGCTTGTGGTACCGCCGCAAAGACTGAAGCCCCTGTTGCAACCGAAGCTGTTGCAGCAGTTACTGAAACCCCTGCTGTTGAACTTGTCTTGAACCCCTATATTGGTTCAAACAAACTTGACGGCAATGGTATTCCCCCCACATTCTTCGATGATGTCCACATTCGCAAGGCGTTTGCCTACGCTTTCGACTGGGATACAGTCATCAATGAAGTTTGGAATGGTGAGGCTGTTCAATCCTTGACCCTTGCTCTGCCTGGCATGCCTGGCTACAGCGCGGATTCAGCTCATTACACCATGGATCTCGAAAAATCAGCCGCCGAATTCAAACTGGCTGATGTTGACAAAGATGGCATCGCTGCCGGCGACGAGACCGATGGCTCCGATGTCTGGAATATGGGTTTCCGTATGCAGTTGCTCTACAACACAGGCAACTCAACCCGCCAGATCTATGCTGAGATCATGCAAGCCAACCTCGCCGAAGTGAATGAAAAATTCACCATCGAAGTTCTTGGTCTGCCCTGGCCTGCTTACTTGGCTGCTCAACGCGCCAAGAAAATCCCTATGATGACCGCTGGTTGGTTGGAAGATATTCATGATGCCCACAACTGGTATCAGCCCTACACCACCGGAACTTACGGCGCCCGCCAAAACATGGCTGCTGACCTGAAAGACCAATTCAAGGCTCTCTTGAATGAAGGTGTTTCTCTGGTGGATCCTGCTGCCCGCGCTGAAGTTTATTACAAGATGAACCAGCTCTATTATGATATGGCCCCCGGCATCATCACTGTTTTGCCGACCTCCCATGGTTACGAACAGAGATGGCTTGGTAATCGTGTTTTGAATCCCATTTTCTCTGCCGATTACTACGCTCCCATGACCAAATCTGCAGATGCCAAGAATCCTGACACTATCACTGTCGCAACTGCCGGTGATACTGACACCCTTGATCCCGCTCTGTCTTATGACACCTCCAGCGGTGAGATCATCCAAAACGTTTACGAAACCCTGGTCTTCTATGATGGTGTTGCCACCGATAAATTCGTTCCCCAACTGGCAACCGAAGTCCCGACCCTTGACAATGGTGGTATCTCCGCCGATGGCAAGACCTGGACCTTCAAGATCCGCACTGGTGTCAAATTCCACGAAGGTGGCGATCTGACCCCGTCTGATGTTGCTTACTCTCTGCAACGTGGCATCCTCCAGGGCGGGTATTCTTCTCCCCAATGGCTGCTTGCTGAACCTTTCTTGGGTGTTGGCAATGATGACATCACCATGATCGTTGACGAAGGCGCCTCTGCTGATAGCCGCGAGACCCTTGTCGCCAATGACCCCGCCAAACTTGTCGCCGCTTGCGAAACCGTTAAGGCCGCAATTGTTGCTGACGACGCTGCTGGAACTGTTACCCTGACCCTGGCTCAGCCTTGGGGTCCTCTGCTCCCGACCCTTGCCAATGGCTGGGGCTCCATCATGGACAGCGAATGGGTTAAGGAAAATGGTGGTTGGGACGGAACCTGCGAAACATGGCAGAACTTCTATGGCATGACCTCCGCTGAAGATCCCTTCAGCAAGATCGCCAATGGAACTGGCCCCTACAAACTCGAAAAATGGACTCCTGGCGAAGAAACCGTCATGACCAAATTCGATGGCTATTGGGGTACCCCCGCCAACGTCACCACTGTTATCCGCAAGGACATCACC
>JAKAFP010000002.1 GCA_021825925.1 Chloroflexota bacterium | reverse complement strand
ATGGCCAAGCAGAAATTTGAACGCAACAAACCGCATTTGAATATTGGCACGATGGGTCACATTGACCATGGAAAGACGACCCTGACGGCTGCCATCACCAAATACTGTGGATTTTTAGGACACGCAGAATTTCGGGCATACGATCAGATTGATAACGCGCCGGAAGAAAAAGCCCGCGGTATCACGATCAACATTGCCCACGTTGAGTACGAGACGGATGCCCGTCACTACGCCCATGTGGACATGCCCGGTCACCGTGACTATATCAAGAACATGATCACCGGCGCTGCGCAGGTGGATGGTGCGATCCTGGTTGTGGCTGCACCCGATGGTGCCATGCCCCAGACCAAGGAACACGTGCTGTTGGCCCGCCAGGTTGAAGTGCCGAGCATCGTGGTCTTCCTGAACAAAATTGATCAGATGGGCGATCCTGAATTGCTCGAACTGGTTGAGATGGAACTGCGTGAAATGTTGACCGAGTACAAATTCCCGGGCGACACCACCCCGATCGTGCGCGGAAGCGCCCTGAAGGCGTTGGAATCCACCAGCACCGACCCGAATGCCCCCGAATACGAATGCATCAAAGAACTGATGCGTGTTGTAGACGAGTACATTCCCCAGCCTGTTCGCGAGATCGAAAAACCGTTCATGATGCCGGTGGAAGATGTCTTCTCGATCAAAGGCCGTGGCACCGTTGTGACCGGTCGTGTGGATCGCGGACACATCAAGATCGGTGATCCGGTAGAGATCGTTGGTCTTCAAGAGAAGAGTAAAGCATCCGTCTGCACGGGTGTTGAGATGTTCCACAAGCTGCTGGATGAAGGACAGGCTGGAGACAACCTTGGACTTCTCTTGCGCGGCATTGAGCGCACTGATGTAGAGCGCGGTATGGTCGTTGCCAAACCTGGCAGCATCACCCCGCACACCAAATTCATGGCCCAGGTCTACATCTTGAAACGTGAAGAGGGCGGACGCCACAAACCCTTCTTCTCTGGCTATCGCCCGCAGTTCTACATCCGCACCATGGATGTGACCGGAACCTGCAAGCTTCCTGAAGGTGTTGAGATGGTTATGCCTGGTGACGATATCGCCATGGAATGCGACCTGATCATCCCTGTTGCATTGGAACAAGGCTCTAAGTTTGCTATTCGCGAAGGTGGTCTGACGGTTGGCGCCGGTGTGATCACTAAAATTATTGCATAGGTAGATTATGATGGCAAAACAAAAAATTCGAATTCGCTTGAAGGCTTATGATCATCGTGTTCTTGACCAATCCGCAAAACGGATTGTCGAGACAGCCGAACGCAGTGGTGCCCAGGTTGTTGGCCCAGTGCCCCTTCCCACAAGGATTGAAAAATTCACTGTTCGGCGTTCATCGTTCATTGACAAAGATTCACACGAGCATTTTGAAATTCGTACCCACAATCGGTTGATTGATGTTCTTGATCCTGATTCCAAGACGATTGACATGCTCATGCGGCTCAATATGCCCGCTGGTGTGGATATTGAAATTAAGATCTAAAGTACGTACCGCGAATTCGTTTTTGTGATTTCGGTAGATCACCTTAAAAATTAGCAACTCGCCTCGCTGTTATGCCTCTTTTGAGGTATAATAGCAAGGTTTTGGGTACCAACCCAAAAAGGCAACTCAAGAGTGGTTATGTGAGCGCACCAGACAAAAACCAAAAGTGCCGCAGCAAGCTACTGACTGAGTTGTGCAGGGATGATGCAACCAAGCCCAGGTTGACAGTCCTCGACAATAAAGATTGAAGGAGAACAACTGAGATGTTTAAAGGGCTGATCGGAAAGAAAATCGGCATGACCCAGATTTTCGATGATAACGGCGCGGCGCTACCTGTCACGCTCATCGAGGCTGGGCCTTGCTTCGTTACCCAGATCAGACGTGTTGAGACCGAAGGGTACTCCGCCGTTCAATTGGGTTACGAAGAAGTCAAACCGAAGCGCTTGGCTGGTGGTGAATTAGGTCACCTCAAGCGCAATAACCTTGCTCCTCTCAAATACCTGAAAGAATTCCGCACCAAGGATATTCAGGTTGCTGAAGGTGACAAGGTTGATGTCAGTTTATTCGCTGTTGGCGAAAAAGTTGATGTCGCTGGTGTCAGCAAGGGTAAAGGCTTCGCTGGTGGTGTGAAGCGCTATCATTTTGCTGGTGGACCGAAAACGCATGGTCAATCAGACAGATGGCGTGGACCCGGTTCCAATGGTGCCACAACAACCCCTGGTCGTGTTTACAAGGGTTCTCGCAGACCTGGTCATATGGGCGATGTAGCCGTGACTGCGCAAAACCTTAAAGTTGTCCTGGTGGATGCCGAACGGAACGTGATCGGCGTCAACGGCTCTGTGCCTGGTGCACGCGGCGGACTCGTCATCATCAACGCATCTCGGAAAAGTTAATTTTCCGGAACCGTTAACCTGGACTAAGGGAGCATATGACAATGGAAGTTGAAGTCTTAAACATGGAAGGCAAAAAGGTCAGCACTTTTGAATTACCTGCTGAGATCTTTGAAGCCCCAATTAATGTTGATCTCATGCACCAGGCCTACGTCCGCCAAATGGCGAACGCTCACCTTGGAACGCATGAAACCAAAACCAAGAGTTTTGTTTCCGGTGGTGGTCGAAAACCCTGGAAGCAAAAAGGAACCGGCCGAGCCCGTCAGGGTTCATCCCGTTCAGCGCAGTGGAAGGGCGGCGGTAAGATCCACACACCGCATATGCGTTCGTACGTGCAGGCCATGCCTCACAAAATGCGCCAGGCTGCTCTTCGTTCTGCCTTATCTGTCAAAGCATCTGAATCACAGATCGTGATCGTGGATGAATTGAAGGTTGCCGAACCCAAGACCCGCTTGATGGCTCACGCCTTGAATGCGCTTGTCGGTGGTGCTTCTGCTCTGGTTTTGATCCCCGCTACTGAATCCTATGAAGGTATTGTTCGCTCCACCAATAACATCCCGGATGCAAAGGTATTGTCAGCTAATTACCTCAACATTCGCGACCTGTTGGTCTTCGACAAAGTGATCATGCCTCTTTCTGCCCTTGACTTGATCAAGGCAAACCTGGGATAGGAGGAGAATCTAATGAGCTCAATTTACGAAGTACTCCGCCGCCCGATCGTGACTGAAAAATCGAACTACATGGTGACCAAACTTCACCAATATGTTTTTGAAGTTGCCAATGATGCCAACCGAACCCTTGTCAAGGATGCGGTTGAGAAGATTTTCAATGTCAAAGTTGTACGGGTGAATATTATCAATGTTCCTGCCAAAACCGGTCGCAAAGGCCGCAGCCGCAGAATTACCGTGGTCAATTCACAATACAAAAAAGCTTTGATCACCCTGATCCCCGAAGACCGAATTCCGATTTTTGAAGGGGTAGAGTAATGGCTATTAAGATTTATAAACCTACAACCCCCAGCCGTCGTAATATGACCGGGTATAGCTTTGATGAGATCACCAAAGATAAACCCGAACGCTCTTTGATCGTTTTACGAAAGGCTCGTGCTGGCCGTGATAATAAAGGCCGCGTGTCTGTTCGCCATCAGGGTGGTGGAGAACGACAGTATATCCGTATCGTGGATTTCAAACGCAACAAGATTGGAATCCCCGCCCGTGTGTCTGCGATCGAATATGATCCCAACCGCACAGCTCGCCTGGCGCTGCTTGTTTACGCTGATGGCGAAAAACGCTACATCATTGCCCCTCTTGGTTTGAAGGTCAACGATGCAGTCATGGCTGGCCCAACCGCTGAAATTCGCCCAGGCAACAGCCTGCCTATTTCCAGCATTCCGGTGGGTACCATGATCCACAATATTGAGATGAAAGAAGGCAAAGGCGGACAACTCGTTCGTTCAGCCGGAACCTCAGCTCAATTGCTCGCCAAAGAAGGCGACTACGCACAGGTTCGTATGCCCTCAGGTGAAGTTCGCCTGATCCGACAGAAATGCTATGCAACTGTTGGCCAGGTTGGCAATACTGACCACAGCAACATCAAGCTTGGCAAAGCTGGACGCAAACGCCACATGGGTATCAAACCGACCGTCCGTGGTACTGCGATGAGCCCCCGCGACCATCCACATGGTGGTGGTGAAGGCCGTCAACCTGCCGGTATGCCCGGTCCGAAATCCCCGTGGGGTAAACCTACTCGTGGCTATCGAACCCGTCGTTATAAGGGCAGCAACCAGTATATTGTGAGACGCCGGAACGCCGGTAATCGATAAGATGCGGTTGATCTTTATCGAGAAAGAAGGACGAGGATATGTCTAGATCGCTTAAAAAAGGGCCATTTGTAGCCCCAAAGCTTTTGAAAAAAATTGAAGCAATGAATGCCAAGAACGAGAAGAAAGTTCTGCGCACCTGGAGCAGGGCCAGCACGATCTTCCCGCAGATGGTTGGTCATACCATTGCTGTTCATGATGGACGACGGCATGTGCCCATTTACATCACCGAGAACATGGTGGGTCATCGTTTGGGCGAATTTGCGCCCACCCGCCACTTCCGCGGCCATGCCTCAGAGAAATCAACTGGAGCGAAATAACCATGGCTACTGATATTCGCGCCGAGTTATCAAATTGCGGTGTTTCGGCTCAAAAAACCCGCCTGGTTATAGATATGGTTCGTGGCAAAAATGCCGTTGAAGCATTGGCGACTTTGAAATTCGCCAACAAAGTGGCAGCCGTTCACGTGGGAAAATTGATCGCTTCTGCAGTCGCAAACGCTGAAGAAAACTTCGGCGTCAGCCGAGAAGATCTTGTTGTTTACAAGATCACTGCAGATGAAGCCCCCACTCGTAAGTGGCGTCGCTTTGGAGCCCGCGGTCGTTTCAAACCGTTGTTGAGACGCTCTTCTCACATCACGGTTGTGCTGCGAGAAAAAGAATAAATTCGAGAGGGGCAGAGACTTCCTCTGCTCCCATGAAAAGACACCAGGAGAAATTATGGGTCGAAAAGTTCATCCAATAGGTTTTCGTCTTGGCATCAACCAGCCTTGGGAAGGTAGATGGTTCGCTGAAGGAGCAGAATATCGTGTTCAGCTTCATCAAGACATCATCATTCGCAAAATGGTTGCAAAAGAAGCAGAAAAAGCTGGTATTTCTACCGTCGAGATCGAAAGATACCCTGGCAAAGTCAAGGTATCCATCCATACCGCCAAACCCGGTATTTTGATCGGCAGAAAAGGTGACTCAGTTAAGAAGATCCGCACCGATCTTGAGGCACTGACTGGCAAGAAAATTGATCTCGAGATCAAAGAGATCAAGGCTCCGGATTGCGACGCTTTATTAGTTGCAAAGAACATCGCCGGACAGATCGAACGTCGCGTCAGCTATCGCCGTGCCATGAAGCGTGCTTTACAGCAGGCCATGCGCCAGGGCGCTGAAGGAATCAAGGTTTCAGTCTCCGGCCGTTTGAGCGGCGCTGAAATGGCCCGTATCGTCTGGATGCGTGAAGGACGTGTTCCTTTGCAGACACTGCGCGCCAACATTGATTTCTCACGTGCTGAAGCACTGACCACCTATGGCCGTATCGGCGTCAAGGTATGGATCTATAAAGGTGAAGTTTTGCCCGTTGTGGAAGAGAAGGTTGAGTCCACCGAGGGTGTATACGTAAGTGAATAGACTCTACACTGGGTTGTTATTCCAGGGATTACGAAAGAGGTAGTAGCTATGTTGATGCCAAAACGTGTTAAATGGCGTAAGACAATGCGCGGTCGCATGACCGGTGTCTCGCTGCGTGGCGCTGAAATGACCTCTGGTGAATATGCCTTACAGGCAGTTGAACCAGGTTGGGTTACCGCTCGCCAGATCGAAGCAAGCCGCCGTACCATCGTCCGTGCAATGAAACGCCATGGTAAGGTGTGGATCAGGATCTTCCCTGACAAACCATATACCCATCGCCCCCCCGAAACTCGTATGGGTAAAGGTAAAGGCAGTGTGGAGTATTATGTCGCAGTCGTGAGACCGGGCAGAATTATGTTTGAGATCAGTGGCCTTGACCATGACGAAGCTCTCGAAGCTTTGAAACAGGCAGCCTATAAATTCTCGATCAAAACCAGAATTATCGCTCGTAATCAGCCTGCAGGAGAGAGTTTATGAAAACAAAAGAAATCAGACTCCTGTCAACTGGTGAATTGAAGACCAAACTTGAAGATGCCCAGCATGAATTGATGAATCTCAGGTTCCAGGTAGTAACAGGTCAATTAACAGACACCAGTCGGTTAAAGATCACTCGACGTCAGATCGCAACATTCCAAACAATGCTGCGCGAACGCGAACTGAGTATCAATTCGGAAGGTGAAAAATGAACGAACGACGGCGTATGACTGGAACGGTTACCAGCAATAAAATGATGAAAACCGTTGTGGTTAAAGTGGACCGAACTTATCGGCATCCCCTTTACCGTAAAGTTGTTCACGCATCCTCCAAAATTAAAGCCCACGATCTTTTGGGCTGCAATATTGGTGATGTCGTGACCATCGTCGAGAGTGCCCCCATTTCACGCGATAAAGCATGGGTTGTTGAAAACATTGTCAAGCGTGAAGGTAAATCTCTCAACATTGCTGAGGAGGCAGTTGAATGATTCAACATGAGTCTCGGCTTAAGGTAGCAGATAACACTGGCGCTCGTGAGCTGCTTGTTATCCATGTTACCGGTGGTTCAACCCGCAAGTGGGGTGGCGTTGGTGACATTGTTGTCGCCACAGTCAAATCTGCTGCACCACAGGGTTCGATCAAGAAAAGCGAAGTGGTGAAGGCTGTTATCGTTCGCACCGCCAAAGAATGGCGCCGCGAAGATGGCTCCTCCATCCGCTTTGATGACAATGCCGCGGTGATCCTGGATGCGGATGGTCAGAATCCTAAGGGTACACGTATCTTTGGTCCTGTTGCACGTGAACTGCGTGAAAAGGGCTTTATGAAGATCGTTTCGCTTGCCCCGGAAGTTCTTTAAACCAGGAAAATAGGAGCGATCAAATGAAACTCAAGATTCGCAAAGGTGATCAGGTACAAGTCATCAGCGGCCAGGAAGTTGATAAGGGCCAGCGCGGTGAAGTGATCAAAGTTATGCCTGAAGTTGAACGTGTTGTCGTGCAGGGCATCAATATGCGCACAAAACACCAACGGCAGGTTCAATCTCAGGGTCGCACGGTCAATCCTGGCAAGGTTCGTTTTGAAGCACCCGTCTCGATTTCTAACGTGATGATTGTTTGCAAAAAATGCAACAAACCCACACGGGTAGAGTTAATGCGCGAAGATGGCAAATCAAAGCGTGTCTGCAAGGAATGCAACGCGATTATAGATGATTAAGCCGTTTGGGAGAGTGTTTTAATGAATATTT
The DNA here is from genome assembly GCA_021825925.1 of Chloroflexota bacterium. Classification (GTDB taxonomy): domain Bacteria; phylum Chloroflexota; class Anaerolineae; order Anaerolineales; family Anaerolineaceae; genus UBA6107. The sequence continues at coordinate 511,402 of JAKAFP010000002.1, read as the reverse complement.
TGAAAGAACGTTATCAGAAAGAGATCTCACCGGCTTTGATGAAATCGCTGGGTCTGACCAACATCATGCAGATCCCCCGAATCACAAAAGTTGTGGTCAATATCGGCCTCGGTGAGGCGATGGATAATCCCAAGGCACTTGATGCCGCGGTGATTGACTTGACCACCATTACCGGCCAAAAACCGGTGGTGACCAAAGCGCGCAAAAGCATCGCGAACTTCAAACTTCGTGAAGGCCGCGCCATCGGCACAGCTGTCACCCTCCGTGGCGACCGCATGTGGTCATTCCTTGATCGCTTGATGAATATTGTGCTGCCCCGTGTTCGTGACTTTCGCGGTGTGTCTGCCAATTCATTTGACGGTCGTGGAAACTACACTCTCGGGTTGAGAGAACAGATCATCTTCCCCGAGATCGAATACGATAAAGTTGATAAGGTCCGTGGTTTGGAAATTACGATCGTCACCACAGCCACGACGGATGAACAAGCTACAGCTTTGCTGACTTTGCTTGGCATGCCTTTCAGGAAGGACTAATATGGCATCGAAATGCATGGAATATCGTGAACAACGACGTAAATATGTATATCAAGTTCGGAATCGCTGCAAACGCTGCGGACGACCGCGTGGGTATATGCGTCGCTTTGGACTTTGCCGTATTTGCTTTAGAGAGCTCGCTCTCGAAGGCCAAATTCCTGGCGTGACGAAATCATCCTGGTAAGAGCCAGCTCGGAGGAAGAAACATGAGTGTTAATGATCCAATTGCAGATATGTTGACCCGTATCCGGAATGGCACAATGGCCAGCCAATCCGTTGTGGCTATGCCTCAGTCAAAAATCAAGGGCGAAATCGCCAGAATTTTGAAAGAGGAAGGCTTTATTGAAGGATATGAAGTTGTCGAAAGTGATAAACCCAGTGTTCAGACCCTTAGGGTGAAACTGAAATACGTGGGCGAACGCCGACAACGTGCTTCAGTGATCACTGGTCTCGAGAGAATCAGTAGACCTGGACGGCGTGTTTATACGCAAAAACAAGATATCCCCTGGGTACTTGCAGGAATGGGTATCGCGATCCTTTCCACCCCCAAGGGTGTGATGACCGGACAGAGAGCCCGCCAGTTAGGTGTCGGCGGTGAATTGCTCTGCAAGGTCTGGTAGCCCAGTGGAATCAAGGAGGATTAAAACGTGTCTCGTATAGGTCGATTACCAGTGACTGTTCCAGAGTCCGTCAAGGTTGAACTCAACGGCTCAGACGTCCGTGTCAAAGGTCCCAAAGGCGAAATGGCGCGCAGTTTTTCACCTGAGATGGGAATTACCTTCGAAAATGGCCAGATCGTGGTCACCCGAAGTTCCGATCTCGCACCCATTCGTGCTTTGCATGGCACTACACGTGCCTTGATTAATAATATGGTTACCGGTGTTTCAACCGGTTTTGCCACTGAGCTTGAAGTTGATGGTGTTGGTTACCGTGTGGAGATGGATGGCAATAAGCTTGCCCTCTATGTTGGTTACTCCCACCCCTTTATCATTGAACCTCCCGAAGGTATTTTCTTCGAAGTGGATAGCAAAACCCGTCTCGTGAGAGTCTGTGGTTATGATAATGAGGTTATCGGCCAACTGGCCTCTGATATTCGCAAGATTCGTCCCCCTGAACCCTACCTTGGCAAAGGCATTCGCTATAAGGGCGAGAAGATCCGCCGTAAAGCAGGCAAAGCTGGTAAGGGTAAGGGCGCAAAGAAGTAGGTGAGTGAATATGGCAAAAAATAATCGCACCGAAGCAAGAATTCGTCGGCACAACCGTGTTCGCAAAACGATTCATGGTAGTGAATCCCGACCCCGCATGAGTGTTTTCCGCAGCCTGGCTGAGATCTACGTTCAGGTGATCAATGACGAAACCGGAACCACACTCGCTGCTGCCTCAAGTATTGACCATGAACTCCAAGACAAGGTTAAAGGCCTCAAAAAGATGGAACAGGCAAAACTTGTTGGTGAGCTTGCAGCAAAACGCGCCATGAGCAAAGGCGTCAAGATGGTTGTCTTTGATCGCGGTGGTTTTCGCTACAGTGGGCGTGTAAAAGCCTTGGCTGATGCAGCCCGTGAAGCTGGCCTGGAATTTTAGGACTAAAGAGAAGAAGAGGGCCTTAATATGGAGAGTATGGATTATCAACCCACCGACCAACAATATGACGAACGTGTCATTGAAATTGCTCGTGTCGCCAAAGTTGTAAAAGGCGGTCGCCGTTTCCAATTCCGTGTCACCATCGTCATCGGTGACAACCATGGAAAAATCGGTATCGGTATTGGCAAAGCCAACGCCGTTCCCGATGCGATGCGCAAAGCCACCGAACGCGCTCACAAGAACATCAGACAGATCACCCTGACCAATACCACCATTCCTCATGAAGTGGTTGGACGTACAGCCGGAGCAGTCGTTTTACTCAAACCTGCATCAGCTGGTACCGGCGTTATCGCCGGTGGTGGTGTGCGTGCCGTTCTTGAAGCAGCCGGTGTTCACGACATCTTGACCAAATCACTTGGCAGCGCCAACGTGCTCAATGTGGTGAAAGCCACTTTTGACGCTTTGGAACAACTGAAGTCCCCCGAAGTTGAAGCTGCTCATCGTGGTAAGAACGTAAAAGACCTTCTCCCTTATTGGGAACGGAGGAAGAATGGCTAAGAAAAAAGTTGAAGAAACCAAAAAATTGCGCATTACACTTTTGCGCAGCACTATTGGATATTCAGTCAAGCATAAAGCAACCATTCGTGCATTAGGCCTGCGCCGCATGAACCAGACTGTGGAACTTGCGGATGGACCTGTTTTGCAAGGCATGCTGCGCATGGTTGAGCATCTTGTAAAAGTGGAAGTGCAGGAATCGAAATGAAACTAAACGACCTCATGCCTAACGAAGGCAAAATCAAGCTTCCAAAACGCAAAGGCCATGGTGGCGCTGCCGGTCAGGGTAAAACCGCCGGTCGTGGTACCAAAGGTCAGGGATCTCGTGCAGGAACTGGCGGTAACCTTTATCGCCAGGGTGGTAACCTGCCGTTCTTCCGCCGACTCCCCTTCATTCGTGGTGAAGGATTCACCCCACCCAATCAGGTGGAGTATAACGAGATCAATTTGGACCAACTCGCAAGATTCCAGGCCGGTAGTGTTGTTTCACAGGCCACCCTTGCAGAAGCCAAATTGCTCCATCAACCCAAGAACCCTGTTGCCATCCTTGGCCGCGGAGATGTGAAAGTCGCCCTCACCGTTCAGGTGGCGCGTGTTTCCAAATCTGCCCAGGCTAAGATCGAAGCCGCAGGTGGCAAGATCGAATTGATCGCCTAAAAGGCATCCGAGGAGAATTCTATGAAGCGATCAGCCTGGCGTTATCTATGGACGTCGGAAGACATCCGCAAGAAGCTTGTTATTACAATCCTTCTGCTGATCCTCTATCGACTTGCTGCGAGCATCCCTGTCCCTGGCATTAATCGTGATGTGATCGCCTCCATTGCCACAACCGGCGGCGTAGGTGCAGGTCTTTTCAACCTTTTGGACTTGTTGTCTGGTGGCACCATCTCCAACTTCTCCATTTTGGCGATGGGTGTTTATCCTTACATCACAGCCCAAATTATCATTCAATTGCTCGTTCCCATCATCCCCGCGTTGGATCGTCGCTTAAAAGACAATCCACGCGAGGGACGTGTTTTGATGGAAAAATGGACTACTATGCTCACCATCCCGATGGCTATTTTGTCAGCCATTGGTCAGGTGAACATTTTCAGCAGCATGGCTCCCAGCGGTATGACCGTATTAACCACTCCGTTTGGCTTTACAGGTGCTTCCCTGGTTCCAACCCTGACACTTTTATCTGCCATGGTTGCCGGTACAATGTTTGGTATCTGGCTTGGTCAATTGATATCTGAATTCGGTATTCCGAACCAGGGCCTTTCATTGATCATTTTTGCAGGCATCATCGCGAAAATGCCCACCAAACTCATCGGTATTCTGGCTGACAAAGTCAACGGATGGTGGATCTTGCTGTTGATGGTCATCATCCTCGGCCTCACCATCTTCGCCATCGTCTTCGTTCAACAAGGACGCAGAAACGTGCCTGTGCTCTTCCCCGGACGCCGTGTGGGTAACCGCATGTCCATGCCGGTGCGCAGCAATCTGCCTTTGATGGTCAACATGGCTGGTATGATCCCGTTGATCTTTGCACAAACTTTCTTATCCTTCCCGGCTTTGATCGCCAGCTGGTTCATCAAGGGTCAAACCACCGGGTTCTGGTATTGGATTTACAGTCACTTTAGTGGCACCGGCGTGATCTACCCGATCATCTACTTTGTTCTGGTGGTTGCGTTCAGCTTCTTCTATACCGATGTTTTGTTCACCCAACAGAATTACGGCGAAACACTGAAGAAACAAGGCGCCCAGATCCCCGGTGTTGTCCGCGGTGGACCCACCCAGAAGTACCTCTCCAAGGTACAACGCCGCATCACCTTCCCGGGTGCATTCTTCCTCGGTTTCGTGGCTGTGCTTCCTTATATCATTGGTGCATTCATCCATGTTTCACAGTCTACCTTGTTCGTGATCTCTGCCGCTGGTTTGCTGATCGTTGTTGGTGTTGTTCGTGACACCTTCACCATCATCGAAACTGAACTCAAAGTGCACGGTTACGACGAAAGCATCATCAAGGGTTAATATGGCCAGGTATTATGTTCTCTTAGGACCTCCGGGAGCTGGAAAGGGCACCCAAGCCAAGATCATTGCTGAAAAGTATGAGTTGGTGCATGTGTCATCTGGCGACCTTTTTAGAGACAACCTCAAACGGCAAACCGAACTTGGTCAATTGGCTCAAACCTACATGACCAAAGGTGAATTGGTGCCCGATGATGTGACCATTGCCATGATCCGCGAGAGACTCTCCCGCCCGGATTGTAAAAATGGCGCACTTTTGGATGGTTTTCCGCGCACCCCCGCCCAGGCTGATGCCTTGGCCAAAATGCTGACGGAATTCAAAGGTGGGGTCAACCTGGTTCCTTACATCTCTGTCCCTGAAGATCTGCTGGTTGAACGTCTTTGCGGACGCTGGACCTGCCGTTCCAACGGACACGTGTTTCACGAAAAATACAATCCTCCCCAGATCACGGGCGTATGTGACCTGGATGGTTCCGAGCTTTACCAACGTGACGATGACAAATCTGAGACCGTGATGAACCGTATCAAGGTTTATACCGCTCAGACCTCACCGCTCATCGAGTATTACCGCAAGCTCAATCTGCTGGCTGAAATTGACGGCACAAAATCCATCGAGGATGTCACCGTCGCCATGCTCGCAGCTCTGGAGAAAGCTTAACAACATGTCTTGGGATCGGCAGATTACCATAAAATCCGCTAGCGAACTCGCGATCATGCGCGAAGCCGGACGGATCAATGCAGAAGCCCTGGCAGCCGCCAGAGCCATCATTGCCCCAGGCGTAACCACTGCCGATCTCAATGCCGCAGCCGAAGAAGTGCTGCGAAAATATGGTTGTTATAGTCCGTTCAAGGGCTATCCCGGCCCTTATCCTTATCCTGCCAGCACCAACGTTAGTGTCAACTACGAGCTGGTGCACGGCATCCCCGGCAAGCGCAAGCTTAAAGAAGGGGATATCGTATCGGTGGATTGTGGAACGGTCTATGAAGGTTTTGTCGGTGATGCCGCATTCACCGCGTTCGTCGGCAAGGTCAGCCCGCTGGCTCAAAAGCTGGTCGAGACCACCGAAAACGCGCTGTATGCCGGGATCGAAAAGATGGTTGCTGGCAATCACATTGGTGATGTCTCCTCAGCCATCCAAAACGTAGCAGAGAGCCAAGGTTTTCACGTTACCCGTGAATACACAGGCCACGGAGTAGGACGCGCCATGCATGAGGGACCACAACTCCCGAATTATGGTGTGCCCGGCCGGGGACTGGTGCTCCGAGTCGGAATGACCATCGCGCTGGAACCCATGCTTTTGGTCGGCACTCCTTATACCAGGGTATTGCCAGACCAATGGACGGTTTCTTCCGCAGATGGTTCTTTGACCGCCCACTATGAACACACGGTGGCAGTCACTGAAAATGGACCGCTGATCCTAACTACGCAAGGTGACGGGTCCATTCCTAGACGGATTACATAAACACGGGTATAATCAAAACTTCGGTTTAATAGCAGTACCTTTTGTAAAAAGGAGCAATAAAATGAAAGTAGCACCATCCATTAAAAAAAGATGCGCAAAATGCAAAATTGTTAAACGCAGTGGCGTTTTATTTGTCATCTGCGAAAACCCAAAGCATAAACAGCGACAAGGGTAAGGGACCATATGGCGAGAATTGAAGGTGTTGATCTTCCACGTAACAAGCGTATTGAAGTAGGGTTAACCTACATTTTTGGTATTGGCCCCACTCGCGCCAATGAAATCATTAAATCCACCCAGGTCAATCCCGATACCCGTGTTAAAGACCTGACGGAAACAGAAGTAGCCTCCTTGCGTGAATATATCAGCAAGAATTTCAAGGTTGAAGGCGATCTGCGCCGAGAAGTGCAGATGAACATCAAACGCCTCGTTGAAATTGGCTGCTATCGTGGCATGCGCCACCGTCACAATCTTCCTTGCCGTGGCCAACGCACCCGCACAAACGCACGCGTTGCCAAGGGCCCCAAGAAGACTGTTGCCGGTCGCGGTCGCCGTCGTGGAGCTGCAAAGAAATAATCTTGTTTGCCTGATGGATCGGGTGGGGTACCTTCTCTCCCCCGCGGCAACCCGGTCTGATTATGCAAATCGGATGACGAATAAGATTAAACAGGATAACGAGGAACTATGGCTCAAAATGTACGCTCAACGCGTCGCGCAAATACGACCAAGAAAACCAAGCGCACACTGTCCTCGGCACAGGTTCACATTTTTGCTTCTTTCAACAACACCATTGTGACTGTGACCGATCAGCAGGGAAATACCATCTGCTGGGGCAGTTCTGGCTCCGCTGGCTTCAAAGGCTCCCGCAAGAGCACTCCTTTTGCGGCTCGCTTGGCAGCAGAGCAGGCGATCAAGGCAGCCCAAAACATGGGTGTCCAGGAAGTGGACATGATCATCAAGGGACCTGGTCCCGGACGTGAATCCGCCATTCGTGCTGTCCAATCATTGGGACTGAAAGTCCGTTCCATTGCAGATATTACTCCGGTACCTCACAATGGTTGCCGGCCTCCGAAAAAACGCCGCGTGTAATTTAGGAGAAGGAAACTATGGCTAAATATACTGGTCCGGTATGCAGACTATGCCGGCGAGAAGGTGAAAAATTATTCTTAAAGGGCAGCCGCTGCTATACCCCAAAATGCGGGTTTGAAAAACGCGGATATGCTCCTGGTCAACACGGAAAAACCAAACAGGGTCGTTCTGAACGTGAGAGCGATTATGCCCGCCAGCTGCGCGCCAAACAGCGTGCCCGCCGGGTGTATGGTGTGCTCGAACGTCAATTCCGCCGCTCTTTTGGAATTGCCCTTCGCACCCGTGGTATGACCGGTTTAAATCTGTTGCAAACTCTCGAAATGCGTCTTGACAATGCGGTTTACCGCTTGGGTATGGCTGAAAATCGGGCTCAGGCTCGCCAATTGGTCAACCATGGCCATTTCGTAGTCAATGGCCGTCGTGCTGACATCCCCTCCATGCTCTTGAAACCCGGTGATGCCATTGCTACCACTGATGCCGCCAAAAAATTGACTTATTTCAAGCAACTTCCTGATTTTGCTGAAAAGCGCCCTTGCGCTGTATGGATGGATCGAGATCTGAAGAATCTTTCTGGTCGTGTGTTACGTCTTCCTGAACGGGCTGAGATTGATGGCAGCCTGAATGAACAATTGATCGTTGAGTACTACTCACGCTAATGTCCATTAACCCAGAGCTAGGATACGTATCGGTATCGGAAAGGGGTAAATGTGTGCGCTTTAACTAATATGGTTACACCTAAAGTCGAGCGGGAAGCTGAAGCTCGCAATTACGGTAAATTTATCATCAGTCCGCTTGAACGTGGATTTGGCGATACCCTCGGTAATGCACTGAGGCGTGTATTGCTGTCTTCACTGGATGGTGCTGCGATTTCATCCATGCGCGTGTCAGATGTCATGCACGAATTCAGTGACATTCCTGGCGTTCGCGAAGATGTCATCCAGGTCACCCTGCAGGTGAAACAGATCCGCATGATCTTGCATGAAGGCGATACCGCCCACTTGCACCTCGATGTTCGCGGTGCTGGTGAGGTGACTGCCGCCGACATTCAAGCTCCTGCTGAAGTCGAAATTGTCAACCCTGATCTTTACCTGTTCACGGTAGATGATGCCAAGACCAAGTTGGATATTGATTTCACGGTTGATCGTGGCCGTGGATATTCTCCTGCCGGTGATCGTAGCGGCAAGCTCCCCATCGGAGAGCTTCCGGTTGATGCGATCTATTCACCTGTCAAACGTGTGAACTTCACTGTTGGCCAGGCCCGTGTCGGTCAAAGCACCAACTATGATCGCCTCGTCCTCGAAATCTGGACCGATGGCACAATTGCACCGGAAAAGACTCTGGGCACCGCTTCAAAGGTCATCATTGATCACCTGCGCTTCATCTCAGGCATCAGCGAAGAATCTTTGATGATGGGTGTTGAAAAAGAAGCCTCTGGCAGCCATCTGACCAGTGAAGCCGCTGAAACGCCGATTGAAAATCTTGACCTCTCGGTTCGGGTCTTCAATTCCTTGAAGCGTACTGGCATCACGAATGTTGGTGATGTACTGGAACTGCTTGAAAAAGGCGAAGAAGCCGTCATGTCCATCCGCAATTTTGGCGAGAAAAGCCTGGATGAATTGCGCGACAAGATGAAAGAAAAAGGCTTCATGCAAGACGATAAAGATGTGGAGTGATGTATTATGCGTCATAATGTAGCTGGATATCGGTTAGGACGAACAAAAGATCAACGGCTCGGTTTACGCCGCACCATGATCAATCAATTGTTCAATCATGAAAAAATTACAACCACCCGCGCCAAAGCATTATTCATTCGCGGTGAGGCTGAAAAATTGATCACCCTGGCTCGTCGAAGCGCCAAGGGCAGTGACTCAGACAAAATGAATGCCCGTCGCTTGGCTGCTGCCCGCATGGGCGACGCCGCCATGGTCAAAAAATTGTTTGATGAAATTGGCCCCCGCTTCGAATCTCGCAATGGTGGTTACACCCGTATTTTGAAATTAGGACCACGTCTCGGAGATTCCTCCGATATGGTCTTGATCGAACTTGTAGAAGAATAGCTCGTTCCATCTGGGACGGCTAGGAATGGCACGTTACCAACTTATCCTTGCTTACGACGGCACTGATTTCGCAGGTTTTCAGCGCCAGGGAAAAACCCGCACTGTTCAGGCAGTTGTGGAAGCCGCATTACGGGAACTCGGCTGGCAGGAGGAAACCATCCTCTTTGCCGGAAGAACCGATGCGGGAGTCCACGCCACCGGGCAGGTCGTTTCTTTTTCACTGGATTGGCGGCATGAAGATGAAATTCTTCTAAACGCCCTGAACGCCAAATTGCCGCAAGATGCAGTGGTGCAGAGTATAAACCGCGCCGAGGCTGAATTCCACCCCCGTTATGACGCTTCAAGCCGGACTTACCTCTACACACTTTATCATGCGCCGCAGAATCAACCGCTGCTCGAACGATATGCCTGGAGGATCTGGCCTCCATTGGATGGAACACTGCTGAATCAGGCAGCCGCTCCTTTCATTGGACGCTATGATTTTTCCTCATTCGGTCGGGCAATGAAACCTGGCAGTTCCACTATTCGTGAGATCTTCACGAGTCAATGGACTGAGAAGGACAACGGTTGGTTTTACGAGATCAAAGCCAATGCATTTCTTTATCACATGGTAAGGCGCCTGGTTTATTTGCAGGTGCAATTTGCCAGAGGCGCTTTGAGCTTTGAAGACCTGGTGAAGGGATTAAGCGAAAGAGTGATCATCAAGCCGGGCTTGGCCCCATCTCATGGTTTGGTTCTCTCAAAAGTCGCTTACGAAGGCAGAACGCAAGGAACAGTTGATCAAACGGAAAATTAGAAACATGGCTTGAGAATACAGGCTAACGGAGAGACTATGCTGGACAAGACTTACGTCCTAAAAGGAAAACAAGAACCCGAGTGGCTTTTGATTGATGCTGCAGGTCAGGGCATTGGTCGTCTGTCAACCCAGATCGCCAACTACTTGCTTGGCAAACACAAACCCTCCTTCACCCCTGGTGTTGAAATGGGTGATGTGGTGGTAGTGATCAATGTTGACAAACTTGAAATTACCCAAAAGAAACTCGAAACCAAAAATTACTACAAACACTCAGGATATCCCGGTGGTTTGAAAACCGTAGGCCTGAAGGAACAAATGCGTGTTCATCCGGATCGTGTGATCACTGCTGCTGTTTGGGGCATGTTACCTCACAACCGCATGGGTCGTTCGATTCTTAAAAGGTTGAAGGTTTATGCTGGCAGCGAACATCCCCATGCCGCACAAAACCCGAAACCGGTAGCATAAAGGAGCTAGAGGAATATGCCAGTTCAATATTTCGAAGGTATTGGTCGCCGCAAAGAAAGTTCTGCTCGTGTTCGTATCATGAGCGGTTCAGGAAAATTTACGGTTAATGATAGACCGTTGGAAGATTACTTCCCCCGCACCGGAGACATGGAAGCGATCCTTGGACCTCTGGCTGCAGTTTCAAAAGATCGTGCAACCTTTGACATTACTGCCACAGTTTATGGCGGCGGTGTTACAGGCCAAACTGATTCTGTGAAACTCGGACTTGCCCGCGCTTTGGTCAAACTCGATATTGATAATATCGCCGGTTTGCGCAAAGGTGGTTTCCTTACCCGCGATCCCCGCATTAAGGAACGCAAGAAGCCTGGTTTGAAACGCGCCCGCAAGGCACCGACCTATACCAAACGTTAAAATTTCTTCAGATTTTGAATCTGATTACAACGAGATGCAATCGTCTTCGGTTGGATCGGAAGTAGTGAAACCTCTGCTATTTTCAATCTTTTACCAGGCAGGTTGCATCTCAATGTTTTAATTTATTGTTATTTCACGTATTGAATTGCACTTGAGGTGGTCATGGCTAAAAAATATAAACTCATCTATTGCGGCGTTGGAGCCGAAGCGATCGAACATATTCGCAGCCTGAAAACTGTGGATCTGGCGATCGCGCGCGGAACAACTGCCATGAACCTCCTGACCATGGAACACATTCCCAACGCAACCCTGTTTGCAAAAAAAGGTGATCAAACCGTTGTGCAGTGGAAAAATGAAATGATTGCCGGATTGAAAGAGAACGCCAGCATATTATACCTGACACCCATCGTTCCCATGATCGCTGATCAAGTGGGCTGGAGTCTGAGTCAATCCATTCCATCCTCAGACATCATTATTCATCGGGGCGAAGACCTTGCATTTGGATTGGCAAGCCTTCTGGCAAATTATCCGCAAAGCCCTCTGGTGACGGTAGATTCACTGGTATTGGAAAACAAACATCATCCGCCTTTTTCGCCGGATAACAGCATCCTGATCTACACCATCGAAACGCAAGATACATTGCTTGAAATTCAAAAACTTCTCTCAGGTTTGTTTCCTCAGGATCACCTCGTTCATCCTTTGATCCACAAAGCGGATGGGGAGATGAGCTGGAACAAATGTGCGCTATCGCAGCTTGGTGAGATCACCCATCCCATCACGATCTTGTTTGTTCCTTCCTTAACACACGACAGCTCATTGGAGAGTTTTCAAGAGATCATAGCCCACCTGCGCGCTCCTGAAGACGGCTGTCCATGGGATAAAAAACAAACACACGACTCTCTTCGCACTTATCTGCTTGAAGAGACATACGAAGCACTCGACGCTTTGGATAAACACGACCTTGGCAGCCTTAAAGAGGAATTGGGCGATATTTTGCTGCAAATTCTACTGCATTCTCAAATTGCTGCCGAAGCTGGTGAGTTCAGCATGGCGGATGTGCTTTCGGGCATCAACCGCAAGATCGTCTATCGGCATCCCCATGTGTTCAAAGATTGGGTGGTGGATGGCGAGAAAGAAGTCGTTCAAAATTGGGAGTCGCTGAAGGGGCAGGAGCGCCTCACTAATGGGGATGAATCCAGAAAAGGAATGCTGGATGGTGTGCCGATCTCATATCCGGCGCTGGCGCAAGCCCAAGCCATTCAGGATCGCGCTGCCCGGGTGGGTTTCGATTGGCCTGACATCGGTCCCGTATTGGATAAGGTCATGGAAGAGCTTGAAGAAGTAAGAACTGCTTCCACTGACGAAGAACGCGCCAAGGAATTGGGTGATCTTTTGTTTGCATTGGTGAACGTCGTTCGTTGGTATAAGGTGGATTCAGAATCTGCACTGCGTCAGACCAACCTCAAATTCCGAAAACGTTTTGCATACATCGAAGAACAGGCGCGCCTTTCAGGCAAGGATATGCAGAAAATGACTTTGGCTGAAATGGACGAGTTTTGGGAACAAGCCAAGGAATTTGACGTCTAGTTTCTGTGTCGTTTGCGAAGGATTATAATTACCTCAACTTATTTCTTTAGAGGACAAACAATGCCCAAAGCCCTGGTTGAATGTATTCCCAATTTTTCTGAAGCGCGTCGTACAGATGTGGTGGACAAAATTGTTGCTTCCATCCAGACCGTTGCAGGCGTGCAGGTTTTGGATAAACATTCTGATCTTGATCACAACCGCACTGTCATCACCATGGTGGGTGCACCTGATGCGGTTGAAGAAGCTGCGTTTCGGTCCATCAAGACCGCTTCTGAGTTGATCAACCTCGACGAACATACCGGTGCACATCCACGCATCGGCGCCACGGATGTTGTGCCTTTTGTGCCCATTTCAGGTATCTCCATGGCCGATTGCATTGTCATGGCTCAACGCCTGGGGCAGCGGGTAAGTGAACAGCTTTCCATTCCGGTTTATCTCTATGAAGAAGCTGCCAGCCGTCCGGATAGGCAGAATCTTGAAGCCATCCGCAAGGGACAGTACGAAGGGCTGAAGGCGGATATTCTGGTTAACCCTGAGCGAAAACCCGATTTTGGACCCTCCAGATTGGGTACCGCCGGAGCGACCGTTATTGGCGCCAGGGCACCCCTGATCGCTTTCAATATTTATCTGACAACCAACGACCTCAGCATTGCCCAAAAGATCGCCAAAGCCATGCGCCATTCTTCAGGTGGATTCCACTTTATCAAGGCCATGGGTGTGATGGTGGATGAGCGCGCCCAGGTTTCAATGAACATGACCAATTTCAAACAAACCCCCATGGCACGTGTGGTTGAGGCTGTGCGTCGAGAAGCTGAACGCTACGGCGTGGGCATCCACCATAGTGAATTGGTTGGTTTGATTCCTCAAGACGCATTGATTGATGCTGCGGTGTGGTACACCCAGTTGGATGGTTTCAAGCCGGATCAACTGCTTGAAAATCGCCTTTATGAAGTAGCCCAATCTGAAGCGGTACAAAAATCCAGATTTGAATTTCTCGATCAACTGGCCAGTGCTGATCCCACCCCTGGCGGCGGATCAGCGGCTGCCTACGCAGCAGCTTCGGGTGCAGCACTTGTGGCCATGGTTGGCAAAGTCACCCTGGGTAAGAAAAAATATGCCGAGGTTGAACCTCAAATGAAACGAATGATTGAGCAGGCTGAAAAACTGCGCAGCCAGTTGCAGAACGCTGTCGCCGAGGATGCCGCCTCGTTTGATGGTTTCTTGCAAGCCGTGCGTCTGCCCAAGGATACGCAAGAGCAAATGACTGCAAGGACCGCTGCCATGGAAGCTGCGACCTTGAACGCCGCACGCGTGCCTTTTCATTCTGCACAATTATGTCTGGAAGTGATGAAATTGGCGCTTCAAGCCGCCGAATTGGGCAACTTGAATGCCATCTCCGATGCCTTATCCGCCGGCGCACTTGCGGCAGGTGGAGTAAAGAGTGCAGCGGCAAACGTACGCATCAACATTCACAACCTTGAAAACCCTGATGCGGCAAATGAGTTGATCACCAAGGTATTATCCATGGTGGATGAATCCATACTACTGGAAGAAAATATTCTAGCCCAGTTTGTAAGCCGAACTGGAATTGGCTAGCAATACTCGCCAGGTTCGTTGATTCAGAGGGAAACACTATTGGAGCCATGAAGCGAGTATTGGCACCACTGGAGACCAAATGACTAAGAAAATAAATTATTGGCTGGCCACATTGCTGGTTCTCTTTTCAATGACAGGTTGTTCTGTCGTTTCTGCATTTAGTCCAACAGAAACCCCAACCAACACACCTCAGCCAACGTTAACGCCAACTCCGACGATCACACCGACTCCCACCCAAATCCCGTTCTATTTGAATGCCACCGTATGGAGTGGAAATCTTCAGGTTCCGATTGTTCTCTATCATCGTTTTGTGCCTGATTATGCCAATACGGATGCCACTCAAATGCGCTTATCGGATTTTCGTGAAGAGATCCAGACGCTCTACGATAACGGGTTTTATCTCGTTTCATTGGAAGATTGGCTGACCGGTACTTTTGTGACCCCAGTGGGTAAAAAACCGTTGATCATCACGCTTGACGACCTCTGGTTTGCCGATCAGCTTTATATCAATCCGGATGGAACCCCTTCGCAGAATTCTGGTCTTGGGCTGTTATGGCAGTTTTCGCAGGAACATCCCGATTTCGGCTTTGCAGCTGCAGGGTTCTCGAACATGGGCGACAAGTATTACGGAGACAAACAGGTCGGGGATGTCTTTCAGCTTGGCGACGGCGATGCCTGGAAGACAAAGCTGGGTGAGACCATCACCTGGGCTGTGGACCATGGTATTGAACCTTATAACCATCTCTACAAGCATCCCTTGTTAAGTATCATGACCAGCAACAGCGACATCCAGTGGCAGATCCAGATGAATGATGCTGACACGCGCTACTTTTTATCTCTGGTCGGGCGTGAAGACTTGTATCCAAAATTGGGCAACATCATTGCGCTGCCATTTGGTGAATGGCCGGCGACTGAATCCGGCGTGAATGTACTCAAGAAATATAAGAATCCTGAAGGCAAACCGGTACAGGGCATCATGGAAGCCTACAACTTGGGGGAGCAGGAACTTACACCCTCCATTTTCTCGGATGGATTCGACGCCTTTAAAATTGCACGGTTGACCGCCTCCAAGAACATGATCAAATGGATTGTTTCAGAAAAAGACAGCATTCCTACTGCCCAAAATTGCCAGCTTGGTCCGCTAGAAGAAAGCCAGTCTGGTGATCTCAATTTGATCCAAACTGCCATCCAGACGGCGGTCAGCTCACAGGCCTGCCCCGAAGGGGTCTACAACGTGAATGGCAGCGTTTTTATAGCCAAAGGTGGTGTTGTGACGTTATTCAAAGCAGCGGGGCAGGGAGAAGTTCCAGACCAATCCACACCAACTGTTGGACCATAATTCGTCTGTAGAGAAAGTTCATCCTGAAAATGGACGCTTCGCGTGAATCGTCCATTTTTTCGTATATATTGCCATGAATCTTTGTATAATCTTATATATCATCTTATGCCGAGGGTTATATGGGTAGAATCAAATCAGTGATCAAACGTTCAGGCGCTGTGGTGCCTTTTACACCGGATCGTATTACAAATGCCATCTACCGGGCCGCAGTTGAAGTTGGTGGTCGCGATCGCGAGCTGGCCAAGTCGCTCTCTCAGCAGGTGGTTGAAATTCTTGAACGTCATCCTGATCCGGATTACATGCCCTTTATCGAAGAAATTCAGGATGTAGTCGAAAAGGTACTGATCGAAAATGGTCATGCCAGGGTGGCAAAAGCCTACATCCTTTATCGTAACGAGCGCGCCAATCATCGAAAACAGCAAGAGACTTTATCCACTCACTCAAATCAACCTTCCCCCAACATCCCCTGGGCAAAGATCTGGCATGTTTTGGATTGGGCTGTCTCGCATGGGGTCAATACGGTTGAAGGTTTGAATCATCGGATCAGGGCGGGGGAATACTCTCAGATTGTAACCGAGTCTGAAGCCGCCTATACCGTGGATGTGGAAAACGCGGTCAAGGGAATTTTAGCACGCAAAAATGAATTAAAAATGGTGCTCATCACCGGCCCTTCTTCCTCTGGTAAAACGACCACCACCATCAAGATCAATCAGAAACTCAAGGAACACGGACTCAAATTGGTAACCCTGAACGTGGATAACTATTTTCTTAATCTCGACCAACATCCCAAGGATGAATTTGGCGATTATGATTTTGAAACACCACATGCGCTTGATCTGGATCTGATCAATCGCCATCTCACTGAATTGGTAGCCGGCAATCAGGTGAATGTGCCTTTCTACGATTTCAAGCTTGGCAAACGTGGACCGAATGTGACCCCCATGACCCTCAAATCGGATGAATTGATTCTTATTGATTCGCTGCATGGGTTGTTTCCGGGGCTTACCAGCGATATCTCTGATAATAATAAGTACAAGATTTTTCTTGAACCGCTGCTTCAGATGAAAGGTGCTGATGGAGAGTACATCCATTGGACGGACATCCGCCTGATGCGGCGAATGCTGCGGGACGAAGTTTACCGAGCTTATGATCCACGCCAGACGCTTGAACACTGGCATTATGTGCGCGACAGTGAAATGCGCCATATCATCCCAAATATCATCCGGGCGGACGAGATCATCAATTCTGCCATGCCCTATGAACTGCCAATCTACATTCATCGTCTACTGAACCACTTTTTGGATTGGCAGAAGCGCTACCGCGGTGACCCCTTGCGGGAAGATGCCTATATGCGTGCCAATAGAGTAGCCGAATTATTAAAAACCATGCAAGCGGTGCAAGATGATAGTATTATTCCATCAGATTCGGTCGTGAGAGAGTTCATCGGCGGATCGAGCCTGAAGTATTGATGGTGGATGCATGACCTCAAAAGATCAAAGATCAAGATCACGAAATCCTCATATGGATCGAAGCCTGGTGCTCCGTTTTAGAGCAGGTCAGAATATTGTCATTACCCTGATCAGTTTCGCATTCTCAGTGTCTGCCACCCGTTTATTCCTCGAACTGACGGGGTATCCGCAGCTGGGCGGAGGTGAACTACACATTGCCCATGTCTTATGGGGTGGGTTGCTCCTTTTCGCCGCTGCCTTGATTACAATTATTTTTGTCAATGAATGGGCTGCCACACTTTCGGCTTTGATCGCCGGGCTTGGGGTGGGTTTGTTCATTGACGAGGTTGGCAAATTCATCACCAGCACCAACGATTATTTCTATCCTTCTGCAGCACCGATCATTTATGTATTTTTTCTTTTGACCGTCTTGTTGGCTTTTCAGGTTCGCCAAAACCGGCCAAAAAATACCCGCTCTAGGATGTACGAAATTCTGGAGAAGTTTTCAGAAGTACTGGATCGGGACTTATCCGCTTATGAACGCGAAGAACTGATTCAATCGCTGGCCGAGGTAAGCAAAAATTCAGACCGCAAAGACCTGTCTGATTTGGCTGAATCTCTGAAGCTCTATCTGCAAAAACAACCTCCCCAGGGAAATGTTTTACAGCCAAACCTCCTGGATCGTCTTAGAATGAAATTGATCAGGTTTGAACGTAAGTTCTTGTCCAAACCTCATCTACGGCTCGCCATCATTGTCGGGTTGTTCGGCAGCGCTGTCTGGTCACTGATATCGCCTATTTTTTTCTTTACCATATCAAAAAACGTCGCTCAACTTCAGGTTTTTTATAATGAGCTGATCTCTAACAGACTCGTACGCAATGCCAGTGGGCTGAATTGGTTTGAAGCCCGGGTGATGATGGAAGGGAGTCTGGCGCTGGTGATTCTGGTGGCTGCCTTCTTGTTCCTGTTTAAATCTGAAAAACTGGGGTCCTGGTTGGGCATGATTGGATTGATCGTGGGCATTACCATGGTCAATTTGCTGGTATTCTATTTTGACCAATTTTCGACCATCGTGTTGGCGACCTTCCAATTTTTAGTGTTGGTCTTGATCATGAGATATCGCAAACGATTCATCTTAAACGATAGATAGGAATTTGAGCATGGCAGCTAGCGTTACTACGTTACCTTACCCCGAGTCATATTGGGTTAAAGAGGATTTGATCATGGCAGGTGAGTATCCAGCCCGTTATGATGAATTGGAAACCCGCCGCCGCCTTCAGGCTTTGATTAAATCCGGCATCCTCCATGTGATTGATCTGACTCATCCTCAAGATACCATGCCTGCCTACAGGGAAATTCTTTTGGATGAGGGGAACGGGTATATGAAAACCATGCTCTATTCCAACCATCCCATCGAAGATCGCTCCATTCCGACCGTTTCCAACATGAGAACAATATTGGATGAAATTGATGAGAGCATAGCAATAAACGAGCCGGTTTATGTGCATTGCATTGCCGGGATTGGGCGAACTGGTACAGTGGTGGGCTGCCACTTGATCAGACATGGTCTTCCTCCCAAACAGGTTCTAGCAGAGATACAGAAGCTTCGTCATCAGGTTCCCAGCAGGTGGATACGCAGCCCTGAGGCGGATGAACAGGTGGACTTTCTGATGTCCTGGAAACCTGGCTTATAGAATACATAATGCATATCCGGTATAATCATCAATGTTTTTTGTAAAGTAGTTGATAATTTACAAGAAATTTATTAGATTATTATTCCTCTTAGTATTGGTTTCTTATAGAATTAAGAGAAGTTGTTTACCAATTGTTATCAACGATTCACGATTTATTAATCACGAATCACGATTTACCAATAACTTGATTTTTTGGAGGCTTCACATGTATTCTGCAGAAATTAGCCGTATGAACCCCACCTGTTTTCTTTTTCTTGTAGACCATTCCACATCCATGCAAAATCCCATTATGGGCATTCCCGGTAACCCAAAAAAATCAGAATTCGTGGCAGATGCCTTGAATAAGGTCATCCAAAGCCTTGTGGTTTCTGCATCCAAGGATATGGAAATCAGAAAGTATTATCAGGTCGGAGTGATCGGTTACGGTTTCGAAGTAAAATCCGCCTTGGGTGGCGAGCTTGCCGAAAACGACCTGGTTTGGATTGATGATATCTATGAACATCCCCTGCGCATTGAAGATCGCGTGAAGAAAGAATCGGATGGCGTTGGTGGATTCATTGAAGTCAGCACCAAATTCCCCGTCTGGGTGGATGCCGTGGCCCGTGGACAAACCCCCATGTGCGCCGCCCTCACCAAAGCTCACGAGATTCTGGCAGCCTGGGTGGACGAACACCCGCAGTCCTATCCTCCCACCGTGATCAATCTGACCGATGGTGAGGCCAACGACGGCGATGTGCGTGTACCCGCCGAATTGATTAAATCTCTTGCCACCGAAGATGGCAATTGCACCATTCTTACAGTTCACTCTTCATCCAATGAGTTATCCCGCCAGATCGTTTTCCCCCTCGAAGCCAAAGACTTGCCTGATCACTTCTCACGGGTCATGTTCGAGGTGAGCTCTCCATTAACTCCCAAGATGCGCGCCACCAGTGAAGAATTGATGGGCACAACCTTGGAAGAAGGTGCTCGTGGTTTGGTTTATAATGCCGACATTGCCGGCATTGTCCAGGCGCTCGAGATTGGAACTCGCCCTGCCAATATTCAGTTATAAGTTCGCTCATGAAATTGGTGTGGAAGGCCTTTAGCCTCTGCAAAGAGGGCAATCGCGAAGAGGAAAACGAGGATGCGGTTTATCCTCAACTGGTCAACGGCAGCAGCCTGATCGTAGATCATTTTAGCTGCGCCATGGCCGATGGTGCAACCACGTCATCCTTTTCCAAGTTGTGGGCCAACCTGTTGGTGAAAGAGTCCAGCCTTTCACATGATACCTCAAAGGATTTTTATCAGACCATCAATGCAGCCCGTGCTTCTTGGAAAGCCGCATTGCCGGAAAAGGATCTGCCCTGGCCGACAGCCATTAAAGTCAAGCAGGGTGCCTTTTCCACATTGATGTGTTTCCATATCTGGCAGACGAACGGGATATATCCGCACAATACCCTTCCTGCTGACCATGGCTGGACGGTTACTGCGGTAGGTGATACCTGCCTTTTTCAAGTGGTGAAAGGCAAATTTGTATCCACCTTTCCATTCACCCAGGCCAGGGAATTTTCAAATACACCAGAACTTGTTTCGACCAATCTTTCTTATACTCGTTCAAAGGGTGGGTCGCTGTCGGGCAAATGGCAGCGCGGCGATCATTTTTTGATCGCCACTGACGCCCTCTCCGAGTGGATGATGCGCAACCTAGAATCCGGTTCGCTTACCTGGGCGTTGGTCAGTGAAAACCTCACTTCACTGGTCAGATTTCAAACCTGGATCAGGTATTTGCGTCGTCAGTCGTTAATAAAGAATGACGATACCAGTTTGATCTGCTTAACGGTGGATGATTAGTATGATGGAGAATAACGTTCTATGAAGTACCCGGCGTTCAATGAATATCAGGCAGCCTTGCAGCATCCATCACGCTGTCTGGTTCCGCTCGGTTTGCAGCAATGCGAGGCAGAATCCGATCTTTGGGGGCTCCCACGGGTGCGTTCGGGCGGATTTGCTTTGACCTATAAACTGACAGACGGAAAATCCACCTACGCGCTGCGTTGTTTTCACCGGCATGTTGCGGACCGCGCTGAACGTTATGCCAGCATCAACCGCTATATCCAAAAAGCCAGAGTGGATTACCTCGAAGCCATTCAATACATCCCTGAGGGTATTACCATTAAAGGAGTTCATTACCCCATTACCTTCATGAAGTGGGTGGAAGGTGAAACCCTCGAGTCTTACGTCATCCGCCATTTGGACCAACCGGCTGCACTGGCAAAATTGGCTGCCCAGTTCTTTCAAATGGTCCTTGACCTTGAACATAGAAAGATCACGCATGGCGATCTTTCACACCAGAACATTATGGTACGAGATTCAAAGCTGGTATTGGTTGATTATGATGGCATGAATGTGCCTGAAATGAAACAGCAACAATCTTGTGAGATAGGTAACCCACATTTTCAACATCCAGGTCGGGATGAAACCATTTTTGATCTCACCACCGATCGGTTTTCAAGTATTGTGATTTACCTCGCGATCAAAGCACTGGCTATTGATTCGAAGTTTTGGTTCAACTATGAAACCGGTGGCGAAGGCTTACTCTTCCGCCGCGCTGACTTTGAACATCCATGGCAATCCCCCTTGTTGCAAGAAATGGAAACCATTGCTTCATTAAACAGGGATGTCCGTCAGTTCAGACAAATGTGTTTAATGGATGTACGCCAGGTGCCAAGACTGGAAGAATTTGTCAACGGACTTGGACTTGAATTCTTTGACACGGTTGCGGATGCAGGGAATGCCGAGCCAGAACGCACGATTGTGCTTGATGCACAGAAGAAATACTTGTTTACTCCCCGCCTGGGTGAGATCGTGACGGTGGTGGGTAAGATTGAAGAAATCTTTAGCGGAATGTCTCGCGACAAGGTCCCCCACGTATTCTTGAATTTTGGCAACTGGAAATTAAAATGTTTTACCGTGGTCTTATGGGATGAGGCATTAAATCTTTTGCATGATATAGGTGGCGACCCACTAGACTACCAGGATAAATGGGTTAGTGTGACAGGGCTTATCACATCCTTCAAACGCCGGCCGCAGATGATCATTAATACTCCCTTCGATATTGAGATCCTGGATGAAGAAAGAGTCAAGCAGAAGATCGCGGCATCCAGTCCGTTCTGGTTTGTGAGAAAAACCTCGACTGTCTCAACCCCAGTCAAAAAGGTCGCTCCAAAATCACCACCCATTGAACAAAAGCAGCCTGTCCAAAACCAGACGGCAGTTCAACCGCCGCTGGTTCAGGTTGTAGTGGAAAATCACACCTCCTCCGTGGATTTGGATGCCCAGGTGGCCAATCCGCTTGATCTGAACACCGATGTGGTGGGAAAGATCAATGATCTTTATAAAAACGTTAAAACTGGAACCAGAGCTGCCAAACGAAAGAAAAAAGCACAGTAAGGCGATTTCTTTCCGGTTTTCGTTCATTGACCAATCTCCCTGCATAAGGTAAAATCTTCAATTGACGCGCGTTGTACCCTTCGCGTGAATCTATTTCGAAAGGGCTTGAAAATGAAAGTCTTATTGATCAAAGATGTTTACAAACTGGGTCATGCCGGCGATGTCAAGAAAGTCGCTGATGGTTTTGGCCGCAACTTCCTCATCCCGCAGGGATTGGCTGTCTTGGCCACCCCGGGTGCCTTATCCACTGTGGAACGCATCCGTGCCAAAGCTGCAGTCACCCGCGCCGCCTTGAACCAGGAAATGAGCGGACTTGCAGAACAGTTGGAAGGTGTTGAGCTTTCCTTCTTTACCAAAGCTGGTGAAACCGGTAAGCTTTACGGTTCCATCACATCCCAGATGGTTGCTGATGCCTTGAATCAAAAAATGGGCACCAAGATTGAACGTCATCAGATCGAATCAGAACCCATCCGCAACCTTGGCGAACATCATGCCACCGTGCGTTTGACCATTGACCTGAACCCGAAAGTCAAAGTTGTCGTAACCCGTGAAGGTGAATCCACCCTCAAGGATGGCGGCAAGGGCAAGGCAAAAGCTGAAAAAGCTGCAGAACCTGTGGTTGAAGCACCCGTTGTTGAAGCACCTGTTGTCGAAGAAGCCGCTGCAGAAGAAGCACCTGAAGCCGCTGCTGAATAGGTACTGAGTTCCAAACGAACAATTTGACCGGCCAGTTCAGCCTCACGGCTGGCTGACCGGTCTTTGGTAAAAAGTGAAAAATATGGCGATTTCGCCCGGCCAATTATTACGAAGCAAGCGTGAAGAAAAAAAACTAACCCTAGAGCAGGCAGCTCTAGAGACGAATATTCGCATTCAGTTCCTTCAAGCCATCGAAGAAGACCGCATGGGGGCCATCTCTTCTCAAGCCCAATTGCGTGGATTCATCCGATTGTATGCTTCTTATCTCGGGCTAAACCCGCTTGAAATATTGGAACCCGGCCGCCCAGTCGAAACGCCTGACAAAAAGGATGAAAATCCGGTAAACCCGGTGGACTCTGTTGCGCTGCCATTCAACCCGGTCCAGCAGCCTGTCATTGATGAAAACCCGAAGAGCGTACTCGATCTTGTATCAAAGGTACTCCCAGGCAAGAGGAGACAGGAACCTCAACCGGTTCAAATCCCGGTTATTGAAAAAGACATTCCCGAGAAAGTCTCAACCGCTATTTTTAAATCCATTGGCGCTGATCTTCAACAGCAGCGTGAAGCGTTGGGTCTTTCCCGTTATGATATCGAACGTCAGATCAAGATCCGCGAATTGTATATATATGCGCTCGAAAATGGTCTGGTGGATGATCTACCTTCCACGGTTCAGGGGCGGGGCATGCTTAACAATTATGCCGCCTTCATGAATCTGGAACCCGAACCTTTACAGATGCGTTTTGCTGAAGGGCTTCAGCAGCGGCGAATTGAAAAGGCTGAAGAAGAGCTGGCAAAAAAGAAAAGCCCCGAGATCAAGAAGTTCAATGCGCCCATAACCGGCTGGCGCCGCTACCTAACTCCGGACCTGTTGATCGGTGGTGGTGTTTTCGCGGTGCTGTTTATATTGATCATCTGGGGAGCTTTGCAGGTGATCGGTTCTTCTGAGACTAAACCTCAGCCCACCACCGATTCCATTTCAGCCATCCTGATCGGTACGGATACCCCGGCTGCATTGACCGAAGAATTTACTCCGGAATCTCAGTTGACTGCCACACCTGAAGGCGGCGAAACAGTTAATACCCCTTCGGTGGACCTAATGGCAACCATTTCCGCGTTAGATAATAAACCCATTCAGGTTGTGGTGGTGGCTTACCAAAGAGCCTTCTTGAAGATCATCGCTGATGGCAAGGAAGTTTTTGTCGGTAGAACTGTCCCTGGCAATGTTTATACCTATACTGGTTCAACCCGCATTACTTTAACCACGGGCAATGCTGCTGCTCTTCAGGTTTATTACAACCAACAGGACCTTGGCGTTCTCGGTGGCAGTGGTCAGGTGATGAATATGGACTTTACCGGCGCAGGCATGGCCACGGCAACCCCCCAGGTCACGGCACAACCAACCTCAACCATGTTGCCCACGCAAACACAACCGCCAACGGAGACGCCAACCATAACTCCGACCCCGCCAACCCCTACAGTTACTCCTTACCGGCCATGAAAAAGAATACTTTCTACTTAGCATCCTTGGGCTGTGCCAAAAACACCGTGGATTCAGATTCCATGGCGGTGTTGCTTGAGGAAGATGGATATCAAGCTGTTGAAAAACCCAACAATGCTGAATTATTGATTGTTAACACCTGTGGATTTATCCAATCTGCCCGGCAGGAATCCATTGAAGTATTGCAGGACCTGGCAGGGAAAAAGAAAACCGGCCAATTGCTGGTGGCTGCAGGTTGTTTGACTGAACGCTATCGTGAGCTTTTAGTCAACTCTGTCCCTGGCATTGATGGTTTCATTAGTACCCGCCGTTGGATGGATATCCTCGAACTCGTCAAGCATCTCAAGGAATCCTCTGCGGGTGCTCCCCAGTATCATCTTCCTGAGCCGGCTACCGTCGGCAGGGATGAAAAGGGAGTGGTGCGTGCTGCCGTTCAGGGCGCCAGTGCTTACCTCAAGATCGCGGATGGCTGCCGCCGACCCTGCGCTTTCTGTTCCATCCCCTTGATCAAAGGCACAACCGTCAGCCGTCCGATGGAAACCATCATTGAGGACGCCGTTATCTTGCAAGATTCCGGCGTGAAGGAATTGATCCTGATCGCCCAGGATACCACTGATTACGGTGTGGACCTTGGCTTGAAGGATGGGCTGGCGACTTTGCTTGAAGCTTTACTGCCCAAGATTCCGCACATCCCCTGGTTGAGAATCCTCTATTCCTATCCGGGTTATGTGACCGACCGCCTGATCAATTTGATGTCCAATTCCAAACAGATACTGCCGTATTTTGACATCCCTTTGCAGCACGCCCATCCTGATGTGCTCAGGCGTATGAAACGTCCCGCCGATATGGATTGGGTTCGGCGCACCATTGAAAAGATGCGCAAAGCCATTCCAGATCTGGCCATTCGCACCACCTTCATCGTGGGATATCCCGGTGAAACGGATGCTGAATTCAACTCCCTTTTGGATTTCATGCGTGAGATCCAGTTTGATCATGTGGGTGCTTTTCCATTTTCATTTGAACCGGGTACCAGCAGTGAACCCCTTGGCGACACGGTACCTGAAGCTGTCAAGCAGGCGCGGATGCAGGAATTGATGAACCTGCAGGAAAGCATCTCTTTGATGCGCAACCAAGCTTGGATTGGTAAACACCTGACCGTGCTGATCGAAGGGCAGGGCGATGGGATTTCTGTTGGCCGCTCATTTAGAGATGCACCTGAAATTGACGGTCTGGTGATCGTTGAAAATGAGATCGAGGTGGGCAGCCTGGTTCCAGTGTTGATCAACGGCGCCATGACCCACGACCTGACAGGCAGCTTGGCGGATTAACGGAAAAATAATCTACCCATAAGAATCAGAGATCTATTTTGTGATTTTGAGGTTTATAAAAAATCCCCGTGGAGTTGAATCCGCGGGGATTTGCTATTTATTAATATTTGTAATTATCCTGTCGGATTATATGAATCAGGTGTTGCGGTTGGGGCCGGTGCATTCGGGTCCAGGGTGGGTGTGGGGATGACGGGAGGATTGGCACAGTAATCCTGGGCTTGCTGAAGTTTTGCCAGCAGGTCATCCGAAGATAGGATGTTCTTTGCCGCGTCGTATTGGGGGACGGCATTACAGTACTCCAGATTCTTCATCAACAGATCCCCGATGCCGGTCATGGATTCAACATAACGTTGTTTTGCGGATACACCCGATACATCCACCATGTTGGGCACTTGTTTGGCAACTTCAGCCAGTAATTCCGTGGATTTGTAATAATCAATCCCGAAATAAGATTCTGCATCCAGATACATTCTGGCGAGGCTGGCCAGTGACAAGGCATCCTGGTCCAGTGGAGCGATGCTGGCTGCCATGGCCAAGTAATAAAGGCCGACTTCCAGGTGTCCGCCATTGATCTTGGCGATGCCGTTGTTGCGCAGGGCATAAAAGTACAGCCCGTCAACTGTCAGCGCTTCATAACTCGGGTCAATATCGCGAATCTTGTTTATGGTATCCAGCAAACCCTTCCAGTCATTGGAGTTGTATTGGTTTTGGGCTTGGGGCAGCAAGACACTGACTTCAGAAGTGTCTTTGGTGGCAACAGGGGTAAAGGCGGCGTCCGGTGTGGGCTGTGTTGCAGCGCTGGCATCCGGGTTCGCCAGGGCGATCGCGGTCAAGACTTCTTTAAGTTTATCTTCCAGGCCGGGATAATCGGGATAGATGGTCATGATATATTGCAGACGTTGACTGGCCATTTGAAGGTCGCCATTGGCAATATCCCGTTCAGCTTTAACGAAACTCGTGGTGGCTAATTCAAGTCTTTGGTTGGTTTCGGCGGCTTTTCTGGCTTGAATGGCGGTGGTGTAGCCGATGCCGGCACCAACAGCCGTAATGACCAGCAGGATCAGAATCCCCAGCCAGACCCATTTTGCACGGCGGATCTTGACCGGTTTGATCTCGGTTTCCGGCTGCACGGGTTCATCCGACGCGAAAAGGGATTCGATTTCGCTTTCTGATGGGGTGATGACTGATTTATTAGCCTTGGCTATGACGGGGACGGTGGCGTCAGAATTTTCGACTTCCTGGTTTGCAGGCGCCTGGCTGTCCTTAAATATTTTCCTGCCAGTTTTAACCGGTTTGGTTGCTCCTGGCACGGATTCGATTTCAGCATTTTGATTTTCAGTGAGGTTCTTTTTGGTCATGGCGACAATTATACCGTAATTGAATGTCTTCAGATTTGAGATTTGTTAAAGTTTAAGCAGCAAAGCGAGTTCACGTTTGACCCAGGGTAGCGATGCAGCAAACCCAAGCACCATCGGAACGACTCCTGCGATCAACGGATGCACTCTCGGCGAAAGAAAGGTCAGGCTTCCCCAGGTGACCAGGCCGGCGGTGGCAGCAGCCAGCAGGGCGCGTACCCAGGTGGAATCCAGTTTGATGGCTGGCACCATCTTGCGATTGAGCAGCACGAGCAGCAAGACTGCCTCCAGCGAGAAAACCAGCGAATCGGTCAGGGCGATGCCTGCTGCACCCAGGGGTTTGTAGAGCAGTGACCCGATCAATGCGTATAGCGAAAGATTAACGCCTGCCGTGATCAAAGGAATGATCGCGTTCTGTCGGGCGTAGAATGATCGTGCACCAACTTCTTTTAGTGAATGACCGAGCAGACCCAGTAAAAACCCAGCGGTCACCCAGCTGAGCAGTCTAGTGCCGTCTACGCCGAAGTCAAACGCGAGGCCAAGCAGGGGTTTCAAACCGATGGCCAACACGGCGGCGATTGGCAGTGTCAGCGCCATCAGCACTTTGAGGGCTTTCTGTATGGTTTCAGAAAAGGCCGCCTTTTGATCTGTGGAAAAATGTTCCGAGAGGGTGGGCAGCAGGGCGGTGCCGATGGCCGTGCCGATCAGTGTTTCCGGCACCTGTTGGATCATCCAGCCGTAGGTCAGTGAGGTCACTGCACCAGCAGCCAACCGTGACGCCAGGTTGTCGCGGACGATGAAGATGAGTTGGATCATGAACATGGTCACCAGACGCGGCCCCATCAGGCGGATGACCTTGCGCACATCCTCATTTTTGAGGTCCAGGCTGGGGATCCATTTGAAGTTGTATTTCACCAAGCCAGGGATCTGGATGGCCAGGTGCAGCAAAGCGCCGATGATCACGCCATAAACCAGGCCTTGCACTCCCAAACCGAAGGCTGGCAGGGTGACAGGCCCGAGGGTGTAACCCTTTTCTGGAGAGAGGATGGTCACGCCGATGATCTGGCCGATGTTGTAAAAGATGGGAGCAAGCGCGGGCAGTAAAAAGTGCTGGTTGGCTTGCAGACCGGCCATGACCAATCCGCTGATCGAAAAGATCAGGGTGGCGATCAGATTCATGCGCATCAACCTGATCACCAGGTCCTGCTGCACAGAAGTAAAACCGGGAGCGATGCCGATTTCAGCTCGTACCATGCTGCCAGCAAAGATAGCCACGATCAAGGCCAGCCCGGCCGTGACCAGAAAAGCAAGGTTGGCAATGCGGCTGAAGAGCTTCCACGCGGACCCTTGTCCATCACGGGTGAGCACCTGCGACAGCACAGGGATGAAGGCGATCGCCAGTGCGCCACCCGAGATCAGCGCGAACAACAGGTCAGGAATGTTGTTGGCCACATTGAAGGCGTCCAATTCAGCAGAAAGCCCGAATTGGCGTGCGATCAATATCTGTCGAACGAAAGCCAGCACCTTATCAAGAAAGAACATGCCGGCCAGTAAGAACGATACCTTGGTTAGCTTTGAAAGTTTCATCATTCCACCTTTTTTGAAAGTGGGTTAATCATAGCATGGCCTAACATTATTTCGAAGGGTGGCGTTGGACTAATCACTAATCACGGTTCACTATTTACGATTCACGAATTACAATTCTTGGTTCTCGGTTCTCGGTTCTCGGTTCTCGGTTCTCGGTTCTCGGTTCTCGGTTCACAAATTACGATTCACAAATTACGATTCTCTATTCTCTGCCCTTAATCAAGTAAAATTGAACCTGGATTTGAAAGGAACGCTCATGAAAACCTTTGGAATACTTTATGTGGTGGCGACACCCATCGGCAACGACGGGGATATCACCCTGCGCGCCATTGAGATCTTAAAAAGTGTGAATGCCGTGGTCTGCGAAGAAGCCAAACCCGGCAGCACCCTGTTGAAAAAACTGGGCATCGAAGGCAAGGAACTTGCCCTGCTCAACGAGCACAACGAAGAGGAAGCCGCTGCGAACCTTTTGGTGCGGCTGCTCAACGGCGAAAGTCTGGCCATGATCTCGGATTGCGGCACCCCCGTGTTTTCCGATCCCGGTTCCTATTTGATCCAGCTGGCATCCAGTTCAGGTGTGACCGTCTCACCCATCCCGGGTGCATCCTCGCTGATGGCGGCGCTCTCCGTACTCGACTTCAAAATGGGACGCTTTGTCTTCGCCGGCTTTCTTTCGCGTGAACCCGAAAAACGCCGTAACGAACTGACCCGCTACCGCACCCTGCGCATCCCCGTGGTGCTCATGGATACCCCCTACCGTCTTGGCGCCCTGCTCGATGACGTGATCAAAGTCTTTGGCAAGGGCATCTGGGTAACCGTGGGCTACGATATGACCCTGCCCACAGAAACCATCTACCGCGGCGAGGCCGAAACCGTGCGCAAACAGATCGGTCCCCGCAAGGGTGAATTCATCATGGTCGTCGGGAATTAATATACAATGGTAGGGTGGGTTCGGTTTCTGAACCCACCATTATAATTTCAAATCAACGGCTTTGACGTCCACGGAAGAACAAACACAAGCACCACCGCAATGGCTACCCCCAGAACGATTGCAGCCACCATAAAGGCCTGATCCAGCCACCAATGGAATGTACCCTTCAACTCTTTACGATAATCAAGCCCAAGGTACGCCAAAAAGAACATCCATGGAATGGTTACGATGGGCAGCAGAAATCCCAGGGCAACACATAGGCTGAATGTAATAAACGAGACAGATTTATTGAGAAGCTGTGATTCATTTGTGATGATATCCGAAGTTGTGGTCATAAGGGCTCAACTCCTTTTTCCCTGATCGCTCTAACTTATTTCTATTTTAATAAAATTCCATTAAATTTCAACATACTTGAGGACTATTTTCTGTGCTTCGTGTTTACCCCCATCGGTGGCACATAACGAGTTAAACAAAAAAACCACCATTTGGTGGCTTATCATCCGAGTGCCTCTCGACCGAAGTGAAAGCCCCCTTTGGGGGCACGGAGGATGGTTAAAGAAAAAAACCACCATGCGGTGGTTTTTCATTCGAGTGCCTCCCGACCGAAGGGAAAGCCCCCTTTGGGGGCACGGAGGATGGTTAAAGAAAAAAACCACCATGCGGTGGTTTTTCATCTGAGTGCCTCTCGACCGAAGGGAAAGCCCCCTTTGGGGGCACGGAGGATGGTTAAAGAAAAAAACCACCATGCGGTGGTTTTTCATTCGAGTGCCTCCCGACCGAAGGGAAAGCCCCCTTTGGGGGCACGGAGGATGGTTAAAGAAAAAAACCACCATGCGGTGGTTTTTCATTCGAGTGCCTCCACGGAGATTCGAACTCCGGTTTTGACCTTGAAAGGGTCGCGTCCTGGTCCCCTAGACGATGGAGGCAACAACGAGAGAGATTTTACCAAATGACCGGCTATCGGTCAAGCATTTGGTCAAAACCATTTTTAGGTCAGTCATGATCCTCGTTGAATAGCGTCTTGCGGTCCAGCCCGTAGGCCTTGACCACTGGCAGCACGGTGAGGATGCCGGTATTTGGGTTGTTCAGGTCCCCGGTGATGGACTGGGTGGCTTCGACCACCTTCTCCACCATCTCGTCATCCTTGACCACTGTAAAGAGCGTACGGTTGGTGCGCTCTTCCTGCTGGATCAGATCTTCCAGGCTGGGGATCAGGGGCAGATCCTCGCGCAGTACATCACCAGCCTGCAATCGTTTCAAGCCGGTGCTGAGCAAAATGGTAATGCCGCCCACGCCGGCTTTTTCCCAGGCTTCGAGAATATCTTTCAGACGATCAGGGTCATGAAGTACAAAATAGATCATGAACATTATTGGTTCTCCTTGGATGAAACACTTTCCGTTTCATTGATTATAGGGTCGTTTGTCTTCTTTTTCTCAATGAATGCTGCCCGCAATAACGGCGGGGTAAGCAGGTCGCAGATCAAGATGGTCGCGACGATGGATGAAAATAGCGCGTTGGGGATGTAACCGGCGGTCAGACCGACATTGGCGATGATCAGACCCACTTCTCCGCGCGAGATCATGCCGATGCCCAACTGCAGCGATTCACGCAGGCTGAATTTTGAAAGCAGCGCGCCTAACCCGGCGCCCAGCAGCTTGCCGGTTGCGGCGATCAGCACCAGCGCCAGGATGATCCCCACGGTCTGGAGGGTCACCACATGCAGGTCCACATTCAAACCGACCCCCACAAAGAAAATGGGAACGAAGAAGGCATACGAGATCGAATGCAGGTTGGCGTCAATCTGTGATTTTTCAGGGGTACGTGCAAACATCATCCCGGCCAAAAAGGCGCCGGTGATCGCGGCCATGCCGCCCACCAGTTCAGCGGCCAAGCCAAAGACCAGCATCACGATCAGCGCAAAAGTGGTGATGCCCTGGCTGACCGACAGCTTGTGGATGTTGCGTGTGATCCTTGGCAGCAGCCAGATCCCGAAAACCAAGGCAAAACCTAAAAAGAGCAGCATCTTGGCAAACACCACCAGGATGCTCGCAAACGAATCGCCTCCTGAAAACAAAGCCAGCACCGTTGAAAGCAGCAGGATCACCAGTACATCGTCAAAAATTGCCGCTCCCAGCAATCCCAGGCCGACTTTGCTGCGCACAACCTTCAGCTCGATCAACACTTGTACCGAAATGGATACCGAGGTCGCGCCAAGCGTAAGTCCGAGGAACAGGGCGTGGTTGAAGTCCAGACCGATCAATTTGCCAAACCCCACGGCCATGGCTACGGGGGTTATGACTCCCAAAATTCCCGACAGGGCAGCCACCCGCGAACTTTTGGCCATTTCCTTGAGGTGCAGTTCGAGTCCCGCCAGGAACATCAACAGTAATACACCGATCTCACCCAATTCCTTCAACAACTGCGGTAAATTGATGTCGGTGATGAAGGACCAGTGGGTGATATTCAGAAGCGAAGGTCCTAGCAGTACGCCTACCAGTAGTTCGCCAAGAACGGAGGGTTGGTTGATCTTGGTGCTTAGGTATCCGGCCAGCTTGGCCGCCAACAAGAGCACCGCCAGGATGGTAATGAGTTGTAAGAAATCAGACATTATTCATAATATCCTTATGTACATAAATTAAAAAGACAAGAACGGAGTTGCTGTTCTTGTCTTGATATAAACATCGCTATCCAGATTCTAAATCATCAAAGCGGATTTTTGTAGCAAAAACAAGAATGACAAATCGAATGCACTTTGGTTGATCCAAAGCGCAATACCAGACGCGCCTCTACCTTTGGGGGGTCTGGAATCCAACGCATTCGTTTTGCTATAAACCTGTCTTTTCGCATATTAACCTTAAATTATTTATAACATATTTTGTTTTTTACAACATGAGTTTCGTCAACTGCTCGCATTTGCTTATTCACTTTATTTGAAAAGCCACTTTCATGTATACTTAACAGGCAGGTAATTCACCATCGGAGGGATAAATGGATCTTGAACAAGAGAAAAATCGTTGGGACGAAACCGTCGCCAAACCTTCGGTTGATAAATTCAAAGAACGTAAAGCGGAATTTCTAAGCCCCTCGGGCATTCCCATCCCGCGGGTGGCCGTACCGGGTGAGTTTGACTACATGGAGCAGCTGGGCTTCCCGGGTGAATATCCGTTCACCCGCGGTGTGCAGCCCACCATGTACCGCAGCCGCTTCTGGACCATGCGCCAGTACGCCGGTTTTGCCTCCGCAGAAGAGTCCAACAAGCGTTACCGCTATCTGTTGGACCAGGGACAGACCGGTCTCTCGGTGGCGTTTGATCTGCCCACCCAGATCGGTTACGACTCGGATGACCCCATGTCATTGGGCGAAGTGGGCAAGGTGGGTGTTTCCATCTCCTCCCGCCGCGACATGGAAGTACTCTTCGATCAGATCCCGCTTGATAAAGTTTCCACCAGCATGACCATCAATGCCCCGGCTGCTGTGCTGCTGGCCATGTACATCGCTGTCGGCAAGAAACAGGGTGTGGATTCCAAACAGCTGCGCGGCACCATTCAGAACGACATCCTCAAAGAGTATGTGGCGCGTGGCACTTACATCTTCCCGCCCAAGCCCTCACTGCGCCTGATCACCGATATTTTCAAGTACTGTGAGACGGAGGTTCCCAACTGGAACACCATCAGTATCTCGGGTTATCACATCCGTGAAGCCGGCTCGACCGCCGTACAGGAAGTAGCCTTTACCATCGCGGATGCCATTGCCTACGTTCAGGCGGCCATTGATTCCGGCCAGCAGGTGGACCAGTTCGCCTCACAACTTTCATTCTTCTTTGCAGCCCACAACGACTTCCTCGAAGAGATCGCCAAGTTCCGTGCTGCGCGCCGTATCTGGGCGCAGATTATGCGCGACCGCTTCGGCGCCAAGGACCCCAAATCATGGATGCTGCGCTTCCACACCCAGACAGGCGGTTCCACCCTCACGGCCCAACAACCCGAGAACAACGTGGTGCGTGTGGCCATCCAGGCCATGGCAGCCATCATGGGCGGCACCCAGTCGCTGCACACCAACTCCATGGATGAAGCACTCTGGCTTCCCACCGAAAAATCAGTACGCACCGCTTTGCGCACCCAGCAGATCATTGCCTACGAATCCGGCGTGGCGGACACCATTGATCCCATGGCCGGCTCTTACGTCATCGAATACCTGACCGACGAGATCAGCAAACGCGCCATGGAATACATCACCCGTATTGATGATCTGGGCGGTGCACTATCTGCCATTGAAAAAGGTTACATGCAAAACGAGATCCAAGATTCCGCTTACAAATTCCAAAAGGAAGTGGAAAGCAAACAAAATGTGGTGGTGGGCGTCAACATGTTCCAGGTGGAAGAAAAACGCGACCTGGAACGCATGAAAGTGGATCCTGCCATTGAAAAGAACCAAGTCGCCAAACTGGCTGACCTGCGCAAGAACCGTGACAACGTTAAAGCCAACGAACTCATGGCTCAATTGGATGTAGCCGCCCGCGGCTCAGACAACCTGATGCCGCTGCTCGTTACTTGTATGGAAAATGACGTGACCCTGGGCGAGGCTTGCGGTGTTCTGCGCAAAGTCTGGGGCGAATATCAACCCCCCGTTTGGGGTTAATAAATCGAGGAGACGATATGGCAACCATGAAGAAAGTCAATCACATTGCAGTTGCAGTGCCCGATATTGAAGAAGCTTTGAAGTTTTGGCGTGACGCCATGGGAATAGACATGCATCATGTTGAGGATGTACCCAGCCAAAAATCCAAGGTGGCATTTTTACCCGTAGGCGACACTGAAGTGGAGCTGGTGCAGCCGACCTCGGATGACAGCGGCGTGGCAAAATTTGTGGCTGAAAAAGGCGGCGGTATGCATCACCTCTGCTTTGAAGTGGATGACTGCGCCGCGACCATGGCGGAATTGAAAGCCAAGGGCATCCGTTTATTGAGTGAAGAACCCAGTGTACTGCCTGGCCGCAAGATGGCCTTCATCCACCCCAAGAGCACCGGCGGGGTGCTGGTCGAACTTTACGAAATCACGAAGTGAGGTAGGGGCACAGCGTGATGTGCCCGTCTTTTTACAAACAAAATCCCCCGCGGTTTTAAAAACCGCGGGGGATTTTCTTACTATTCGTTTTGTTTACTTCTCGACTTCAAATTCGGCGTGCAGGCTGGCAGTGGAATCGCCGCCCACCCATACATCAAAACCGGTCGCATCCTGAATGACGCTGCGGGTGATGGTACTCCAGTAGCTTAACTCGTCAGGGCCAAGCATGAAGGTCACGGTTTTGCTTTCGCCAGGTTGAAGGGTGATGCGTTTGAATCCCTTCAGCTGCCGCATGGGGCGGGTATCGGTGCCGAATTTCTGATGAATGTAAAGCTGCGCAACCTCATCACCAGCCATTGAGCCGGTGTTTTTTATATCCACTGAAACGGTCAGGGATTTGCCGATCTTTATTTTAGTTTGGTCAAGCTTTAGGTTTGAAAAGTCAAACGAGGTGTAGCTCAATCCATAACCGAAGGGGTAAAGCGGAACAGGCAAACCGTCCCAGTAACGGGGATTGTACATCGGCGAGTCCTCCGGTGAAAAGGTCATGTCACGGGCGTAATACAGCGGTGCGTGGCTGCCTTTTCGCGGGAAGCAAACCGGTAGCTTTCCGCCGGGGTTGAAGTCGCCAAAGAGGATATCCGCAACCGCGTTTCCGCCCTCGGTACCGGGTTCCCAGGCTTCGAGAATGGCAGGCACATTTTCAGCGGCCCAATTGATGCTTAATGGGCGTCCGTTGAGAAGCACAAGCACCACCGGTTTACCCAAAGCAACGATGACTTTTAGCAGTTCTTCCTGACGGCCAGGCAGATCAAGGGCAGCCCGGCTGGCTGCTTCACCTGCCATTTGGGCATGCTCGCCTAAAACCATGATCACCAGGTCAGCCTTACGGGCTGTCTCAACCGCCTTATTGAAGGCGGCTTCGGCCTCGTCGGGGGTTTGATAGACCGTTTTCTTTCCTTCAAGGGTGTCAAACCAGGAGGGAATATCCCGGTAGATCTCAGGACCGGGAGCGAAATCCACTTTTGCACCCGGAAGTTTGGCTTTTATCCCCTCGAGGACCGTGACTGCCGCGGGCTTATGGCCAAAGACCATCCACGAGCCTTCTGTGGCCTCCATTGAATCAGCCAACGGACCGATGACGGCTACATTCTTTTGATTTTTTGTAAGCGGAAGCAATTTGCCTTCGTTGCGCAGCAGAACCATCGAGCGCAAGGCTGCCTTACGGGCTTCCTGGCGGTGATCAGGGCGGGAGATAACTTTGTCAAGCAGCGATTCATCCACATAAGGATGCTCGAACAAGCCCATTCTCACTTTTGCGGCCAGGATAGGACGCACCAGGGCATCAATTTCAGCAAGGGTGACGGTGCCTTCGCTAACGAGTTCAGCAATATGGTCGAGATATTTGTAGCTGGCCATATCCATGTTCATTTCAGCTTTCAAGGCACGGGCGGCTGCATCTTTTCCATCTTTGGCGTGGTGCTGGATGACCATGTTGCCCACTGCCATGGCGTCGCTGACGACAAATCCCTTGAAACCCCACCGTTCGCGCAGCGTATCGTGCAGTAAAAAGCGGTTGCCGGTGGCTGGTACGTCGTTGAGATCCATGTAGGCGCTCATGAAAGTTTCCACGCCTGCTTTCACGGCTGCTTCAAAGGGGGGGAAAACAGTGTTGTAGAGCTGCGTATCGGAAAGATAAGCGGGATCATAATCGCGTCCGCCGTCTGAAAAACCGTAACCTGCAAAATGTTTGGCGCATGCCAGCACACGTTCCGGGTCGCTGACATCCTCGCCCTGGAATCCACGCACCTGGGCGGCCGCCATCGCAGAACCCAAATACGGATCCTCACCGGCGCCTTCCACGATGCGTCCCCAACGGGCGTCACGGCAAATATCAAGCATGGGACCAAAGGTCCAGTGCAGGCCGGCGGCGCGTGCTTCACGGGCAGCCACGGTTTGCGCGTCTTCTGCGACCTCAGGGTCCCAGGAGGAAGCCATGGCGAGAGGAACGGGGAAGATGGTGCGGTATCCGTGGATCACATCCAGTGCGAAGAGCACGGGAATGCCAGACGGACTTTCTTCAATGGCAATTTTCTATAGCCGGTTGAATTCTTTGGTGTCATTCAACCAGAGGATGGAACCAGCTCCGCTTTTGCGGATGATGTCTTCACCTTTAGGTCCGGGGAAAAAAGTGGCACCAGAAACCTGGTTGAGTTGGGCGATTTTTTCTTCAAGGCTCATCTTTTTAAGCAACGACTCAACGCGTTCTTCGGTCTCTTTCGCCGATACGGCAGAGGATTGTTTACTTTTTTCCATTTGGAACCTCCTGAGCGGGACTATAAATTGAATGTCTATTGGTTATTATAGGTGCAACCGGTTGCATTGTCAATAAGACTTAACATGGCAGATAACTTGAGAACATGACCGGGGGTGGCGGTTGCGGGCAAAAAAATCTCCCGCGGATTCAAAATCCGCGGGAGATCGAAAGTTGTTGTTGGGGCACGGCGTACCACGCCCGATTTCGAAGTAACGGTGACTTATTACGAAACCGCCACCATGGCGTTTTCTTCTGCTTCTGCCACCGCGATACCTTTTTCAACGTCTACACGGGTGAGCAGGAACATGCCCACCGCAAAGAAGATGATCAAGGAAACGATGCTCAAGCGGGAATGTCCCATGATGGTCGAGACCAAACCAAACAGGGCAGGTCCAAGGATGGAGGCAAATTTTTCAAAGACACTGAAAAAGCCGTAGAACTCGGCTGACTTGCTCTTTGGGATCATCTTTCCGATCAATGAGCGGCTCAATGCCTGGCTTCCACCCTGGACGGTGGCCACAGCGGCGCCCAGCGCCCAGAATTGCCATTCATGATAGAGGAAATACCCGGCGATGGCGATGACGGTATAAATGGTCAAACTCAGGTAGATTGATTTTTTGGTGCCAAGTTTCTTTGACAGCCATCCAAACAACATGGCAAAGGGTGCCGCCAGGAACTGCACCATCAAAAGGGTGCCGATGAGGGTGGTTTGAGAGAAGCCCAACTCCGCACCGTAAATGGTTGCCATTACGATGATGGTGCCGATGCCGTTGGAGTAAACCCAGAAGGCCAGCAAACCGAGTGATAATTCACGGTATTTGCGGATTTCCTTAAAGGTGGTGTAAAGTCGGCTGAAGCTGGCTTTAAACGGTGAAAAACCTTGTTCATGCGCTTCAATGCGGCGGGGAGGTTCCTTGACCCGTAGCAAGATGGGCAGGGTGAAAACAAACCACCAGATGGCGACCGTGACAAAGGAAAGGCGGGTCATCAGACCGGCATCCAATGAGGGGATCAGCTTGGGGACAAACATGATCATGAACAGGTTGACCGCCAGCAGCAATCCGCCGCCGATGTAACCCATGGCATAACCTCTTGATGAGACGGCGTCCATTTCATCCGGGTTGGCCACGTGCGGCAGCAAAGCGTCATAATACACCAGGCTGCCGGCGAAACCGACATTACCGAAAACGAAGAAGATCGAAGCCAGCAGCCAGTCCCCGGTTTGGATGAGATAGAGCAGGGCAGTGGCGGTGACACCGATGAGCATGAAGATGGTCAAGAAACGCTTCTTGCTGCCTCTGAAATCTGCGACCGCGCCCAGGATGGGGCTGATGATGGCGGCAAGCAGGGCTGAAATGGAGGAAGTGTAACCCCAATAGGCGGTGGCCAGGTTGGGTGCCAGGTGGGCGGCCGCAACAGTTGAGTAGTAGACCGGAAGTACAGCTGCCATGATGGTGGTTGCGAAAGCTGAATTGCCCCAGTCGTACATCGTCCAGGCGGCGATGGCCCTCTTATGCAGTTTTACGTCTGATTCGGATTTTATTACGCTTGAGTCCATGGATCATCCTTTCAAAGAAGATGAATGCTTCAACTATTATACAAGTGCAACCCCGAACAGGTGTTAACGATTTGTTATTAAGAAATTCTGGAGTTCATTTATCATAATCAACAAAAAACCCTTCCATTTTGCTAATGGGAAGGTTTTGACCATGACACAATTTACTAATCACGCATCACGATTTACGAATTACGAATCTCTGCCCTTACTGCAACCCGATCTTTTGTAAGGTATCGTGCAGCACTTCGGCGGAGTGTTGAATGCCTTCCTTCTCTTTGTCATTCAGTTTCAAGAACATGGTGCGTTTGATGCCATTGTGTCCGATCACCGAAGGCAGACTCAGGTAGACGTCATTGATGCCGTAGTAGCCGGTGATCAGGGTCGAGACGCTCAGCACCGAGTCCTGACCGCGCAGGATGGCTTCGACAATGCGCAGCAGGCCGTTGCCGATGGCATAATAAGTGGCGCCTTTGCGTTTGATGATCTCATACGCTGCATCACGCGTTTCAGTGAATATTTTCTGGTATACCGCAGCATCAAAGTCTTTGCAGCAGTCATTGCAATATTCCTTGCAGTTGCCAGGGCAGTAATCTTTCAAGTCCATACCGCCAATGGTAGCCAGCGAGAATACGGGTACTTCGCTATCGCCGTGTTCGCCGATGATGTAGGCATGCACACTTTTGGCATCCACGCCGGCATGTTGGCTGAGCAGATACCTGAAACGCGCTGTATCGAGGATGGTTCCTGAACCGATCACACGTTCAGC
Organism: Chloroflexota bacterium; assembly: GCA_021825925.1. Taxonomy (GTDB): domain Bacteria; phylum Chloroflexota; class Anaerolineae; order Anaerolineales; family Anaerolineaceae; genus UBA6107. Next base: position 472,252 of record JAKAFP010000002.1, on the reverse strand, counting down.
GGGCAATCCGCTGATCTTCCAAGCGGCGTAGGTCAAGACGTCCACCGGGTTGGTGGCCATCAAGATGATGCCATTGGGATTGTATTTGACGATCTCAGGGATGATGCCCTTAAGTATTTCGTAATTACGCGAAACCAGGTCCAACCTGGTTTCGCCCTCTTTTTGGCCACTGCCCGCCGTTACTACGGTGATGGCTGCACCGGCGGTGTCTTCGTAAGTGCCAGCCCAGATGCGTGTGGCGTGGGTGAGCGGAACCGCGTGGTTAAGGTCCATGGCTTCACCTTCGGCGCGGGTCGTGTTGCGGTCAATTAAAACAATTTCTGCGGCCAATCCGCTTTGGAGCAGGGCATAAGCAAAGGTGGCACCCACGTTGCCTGTGCCAACGATCGCAATTCGAGTGGGTTGAAAATTATCGTTGTTCATCATGTCCTCCAAAATATAGACAATTTATATCATAATTATAATATAAATTCAACGAATCGTAAACCGTGAACTGAAAACCGTGAACTGTAAACCGTAAGCCGAAATATTTTATAATATTTACCGAATCACGAATCACGAATCACGAATCACGAATCACGAATCACGAATCACGAATCACGAATCACGAATCACGAATCACGAATCACGAATCACGAATCACGAATCACGAATCACGAATCACGAATCACTATACTAAAAGAACCGCCCCTTCTTCGGATGGAGAAGAGGCGGTTATTCACTTTGGCAACCAGGCGGTCATGACCTTTTGGGTTTTAGATCCTTGGCTTTGCGTCCCTGGTTTTGACCAGGTTTGCTTTTCTTGCTTGGAGTGCGCCAGTAATTAAGAAATAAATCTAATTATTTGTTCTGGCTGCGTAGCTCTGATCGGGATCAGTCTACATGCTCCTCGTGCAGGCAGCTCGGTTGTCTTGGTCTTGTTCAGACTTTAGACCCTTTGGCTTTGCACCGCCGGTTTTCACCGGTTTCGCCTTTCAAAGGCAGTCGGGCGGTCATGATCAATTGCTTGATTTTAGACCCCTGACTTTGCGTCACCTACTTTCGTTAGGTTTTGCTCTTGACTAGACAATACCACGCCTTGATTTAGAAAATCAATAGAACATTAGATTATTTATGCGGATTTAATTTCGGGTAGATAAATGATTCTTGAGAAGAGACAAAAGTCGTATCAAGAATCCATTCGTAATTATACAATAAAGATGAAAATTATCTAATTAATTTCATTAATTAGGCACAACAATAAATGAAAAGAGGAATTTGCCATGAGCGAAGTGATCAACAATCGTCAACAAAGAGTGGACATTATGAAAAACCTCATCCGTCAGTTGGATGCCGGTGTGACTGAAGAGCGGGTGAAACTTCAGCTCGAAACCATGCTGGATGAAGCCGATTACAGCGATGTTTTTATGATGGAAGTGCAGTTGGTCAAAGAGGGCATTACCGCCGAACGCATCCAGGAGCTGTGTGATACCCATACCCGTGTGCTGAAAAAACATCTTGATCTACAGGAAACGCCAGAAACACTGCCGGGGCACCCCGTGCATACATTTGTACAGGAAAACCGTGAACTGGCAAAAACCACCGGTGCCATCAGGGTTTTGCTTGAAAAGATCAACCAAAAATCGGATGAAGAGGATGTCACCGAATTAATGCAGACAGTTCAACAACAGTTGAACACCTTGATGGATGTGGATAAACACTACCGCCGCAAAGAAAACCTGCTTTTTCCCTATTTTGAAAAGAATCAGCTTCCCGGACCGCCACTTGTGATGTGGGGCAAGCACGACGAGGTTCGCAAAACCTTGCGCGAGACCCTGGCAGCGCTTGAACAGATCACTTCGATCAGCGCCTCGGAAGCAAAAGCCTTCAGTTCCTTTACCATCCTTCCAGCTCTTGAGGCAGTGGATGACATGATCTACAAGGAAGAAAAGATCATGTTCCCAACCGCGCTGGATCTTCTGACTGAGCAGGATTGGTACGAGATCTACACCCAAAGCGATGAATATGGGTACTGCATCTATGCTCCCCAGTTTGATTGGGTCCCTGAAGGGGGCGTTAAGGAAGAAATGAAAAAGCCGGCGGCCGCCGGGGGTCGGGTGCAGATGCCCACCGGCAATTTCAGTCTGGACGAATTGATTTCAGTTTTCAGCACATTGCCATTTGACATGACCTTCGTGGATGCTGATGACACCGTCAGATACTTTACACCCGGCCGTAACCGCATCTTTGATCGTTCGCGCGCCATCCTTGGACGTAAAGTTCAGTACTGCCATCCGCCCAAGAGCGTGCATATTGTCAACAAGATCGTCAAGGATTTCAAAGACGGTATCCAGGAAAAAGCGGCTTTTTGGATCAACATGGGTGGCAGGTTCATTTACATCTGTTATTACGCCGTGCGCAATCCTAAAGGGGCTTACCTTGGCACGCTCGAGGTCACCCAGGATCTGACCGAACTTCGTGCCTTGGAAGGCGAGCGACGTCTTCTTGAATATGATGCCGTCCCGTCAAATTGAGCGAACGAGGAGTTTGATATGGAAATTTTTGGTTCGAGCAAATTACTGGATGTTTTGGTTGCCTATCCCGATCTGGAGGTGCAGATCATGAACATCTCACCACCCTTCAAGAGTCTAAAAAACCCGATCCTCCGACGGACGGTTGGGTCGCTGGCGACCATTGAAAAAGTCGCCCAGGTGGGCGGCATGGATGCGGCGAAACTGGTCAACACCCTGCGCCGCCATGTGGGCCAGCCTGAGCTGCTCGCAGAGTCTGAACAAATAAAAAGTATCGAGATACCGTGTACCATTGAAGATCCCGATTGGATAACCGGTGAGCCACAGTTCTTGGTGAATGGAACTGAACTTTTGGAACACGGTGAGGTTCCGCTCGGCAGGGTCAACCAACTCATCGCGCAATTATCTCCTGGCCGTTATCTGTTACTCTTGACCAACTTTTCGCCCACTCCCATCATGGATGCGGTTCAGAAACAGAACATGCGCGTCTTTTCCAAGGTTGACCCGCAAAAAAGTGATGGGTTCCTTACCTTTATCGGATAATTGTTTTGTTACATATTGAATGAGTTCCCCCGTATCAAATTTAAATTGAGATAGATGATCTTGTACGGGCGACCTGCAGGTCGCCCGTACCACCATGATAACCGATTGCAGTGAATTTTTTTGTTGGTTGCTTCAACCATCTATCTGAGCGAAAAGAATTCGTCCTTCTCTCCCCAATATTCAGGGTTGTCGTGGATGTAATTTGAAATATTAATATATTCTTTTTCAGCCTCGATGATATTCTCATAATAGTTCCGTAGCCAGATTTTCTTGCCGTAAGTTCCCCGTAGAATATTGATTCTTTTTGTTGCAGAAGCCTTAAATCCTGCTATTATTGCACCTATCGAATTTGAAACCGGTCCTTTTGGTCTAATCAAACTCGAAGATCTTGTACGGGCGACCTGCAGATCGCCCGTACCATCATGATGACGGCTTGCCGAACTTATAATTTTGCTTGTTGTTTCAGTCTATTAATTATCTTAGCGAAAAGTATTCATCCTTCTCTCCCCAATTTTCAGGGTTGTCATGGATGTAATTTGAAATATTGAAATATTCTTTTTCAGTTTCGATGATATGCTCATAGTAATTCCGCAGCCATATCTTCTTGCCATAAGTTCCCCGCAGAGAATTGATTCGCTTTGTTGCAGACGCCTTAAATCCTGCTATTATCGCACCTATCGAATTTGAAACCGGTCCTTTTGGTCTAACCAAATTCGAAGATCTTGTACGGGCGACCTGCAGGTCGCCCGTACCACCTCGATATTCTTGAGTGTCCATGTTTTGATTCGCAAATACATGATTGTCAATCTGATCAACAATCCAAATAATTCCATGAATATGGTTGGGCATCACCACAAATTCATCTTCATTAAGCTCAATATTTGGCCTAAGATCTTGGGTCTTGAACCATTCCTCTTTCACAATCACCCCATAATCATTCAACCTCATCACCCCTTTTTCAATCTTACCAAATAAATGTTCCCACTTGTGCGTAACAAGCGTGACAAAATAGACACCTGCTGAAGAATAATCATATCCTCGGTAACGGATTGAACGTCTCGTTGGAAAAAAGTTGCTCTTGTTGGAATCCAATTTTTCTCCCCTTAATAGCCCTGAGTTCTGCCACCTAGATAATGCTAATTATAAAATTGGCTTGTATCAGCAGTGAATCGAAGGGGACATACCTTTGAATTGTTTGTAGCTTTTTCCAAGCTGGGCGACAATAAACAACACCACCGCGATCTCAAAGGCCAGATCACCAAGTGAGATTTCAAGCCACATGTCATTGAACTCCTTGGTGGCATTGAATTTGTACTCGCCTTCAATAAACTTTTCCAATTCCTGAGACAGATTGGAGATTAGTAGTTTCACTGTTCGCGATTCCGCTGCACTCTTGTGCGCATGGATCAATCCGCAGTCTGAATTTTGATGGATCGTAATATGTGGATTGGGGTGGTTGATATAGACGTTGATCATTTTTCCTCCAATTATTCTGGTTAAACTGAATGCCTGATCAATCTATATCTAGATTTTACAACTTTACCTGTAACATTTGGCGCATGGGTTTATAATCAATCAGTAGAATAAAAATTCTAAAAAAGTTACTAAACATCAATGATGGAGTCTAAATGACTTTTTTGAAAAGCATCAGAACCAATCCTGAGATGGTGAACCCCGGTAAATTCCCGTTTTCGATCCCCATCCTTTCACAAGGGTTGAACCTGGATTTTTCTTCAAACGTCACTTTCTTTGTCGGAGAGAATGGATCGGGAAAATCCACCATCCTTGAAGCGATCGCCTCAGGCTGCGGATTCAATCACTCCGGTGGAAACCGCAACCACAGTTATTCAAGCTCCGACGATGAATCTGACCTGGCCTCCGCATTGCGTTTGTCTTGGATGCCCAAGGTCACCAATGGATTCTTCATGCGTGCTGAGAGTTTCTACAACTTTGCGACATATATTGACGAGATTGCCGCGGAGGATTCTTCCATTCTTCAGGGGTACGGTGGCAAGTCGCTGCACCATCAATCCCACGGCGAATCTTTTCTCTCTCTCTTTGTCAACCATTTTAATCGCGGCATCTACATCCTCGATGAACCAGAGGCCGCCCTGTCACCCAATCGCCAGCTGTCCTTTCTGGCTTTGATCCATCAACTTGAGGCTTCAGGTAAGGCTCAGTTCATCATTGCTTCTCATTCACCCATTTTGCTGAGCTACCCGCATTCTGTCATTCTCAGCCTCGATGGCGATGAAATTTCACAAGTCACGGTTCAAGAGACGGAGCATTACCGCGTTACCCGTGATTTTCTTGATCATCCGGACCGCTACTTTAAATATCTCTTTGAAGAATGATCTAGCTTATACTATTTGTGTTTATCATATTGACATTGGGGATAAATTTCATATAATAGAAAAAATATTCTAATATAGTTTACAGGAAATAAAATTTCGTATCGCTGTCGCGAGTCGTTTTAGTCGAATTGATTTTTATTGTTTTTATATAAACGAATCAAGTGTGTTGAAGGCGAATAGATCTATAGTTTGGTTTGGAGCTATTTTTTTACCGAATTCGTTTCATTCGTTTTCAATTCTCTCTCGAAACAAAAACGAATCCAGATATTATTTCGGGTTTTCCTGATTACTGATTACTGATTACTGATTACTGATTACTGATTACTGATTACTGGTATAAGGTTTTCCTGTTCACTAATCCCCAATCCCTGCATTTCCCTCTATAATTACAGGTTGCCGTGTGGTACAATAACGGTATAGAAAATAAATTCTAATGGATAGACTATGACTCAAAACTCAATTCGTGTGGTGGGCGCTCGAGCTCACAATCTCAAGAACATCACCGTGGAAATTCCCCGCGACAAGCTGGTGGTCATCACCGGTCTTTCCGGATCTGGTAAAAGCTCGCTCGCCTTTGATACCATTTTTGCGGAAGGCCAGCGCCGTTACGTGGAATCGCTTTCTTCCTACGCCCGTCAGTTCCTTGGGCAGATGGAAAAACCTGATGTGGATTATATTGACGGACTTTCGCCCGCTGTTTCGATTGACCAGAAAGCCACTTCTCACAACCCGCGTTCCACGGTTGGGACGGTCACCGAGATCTATGACTATCTGCGTTTGCTCTTTGCCCGTATTGGCGTACCGCACTGCCCGATCTGCGGCAAGGTGGTGGTCAAACAGTCCGCCCAGGAAGTGGTGGATCGCATTGAGGCGCTGCCTGAAGGTACCAAGCTGCTGATTTTGGCTCCGGTTGTCCGCGCCCGCAAAGGCACCTACCAGGCCGTTTTTGATGAAGTTCGCAAAGCCGGTTTTGTGCGTGTCAGAGTGGATGGCACGGTCTACAACCTGGATGAGGAGGTCACACTCGACCGCTATAAGATTCACACCATCGAAGCCGTGGTGGACCGTCTGGTGGTCTCCCACGCCGAGGATAGCGAAGAAGCGCGTACCTTCCGTTCACGCCTGACTGACTCGGTGGAAACCGGACTTAAAGTGGGCGAGGGTTATCTGACTGTACAAAATGTTTCAGCCGAGCCGCCTGAGGATCTCTTCTATTCCGAGCATCTGGCCTGCCCTGAACACGGCATCAGCATCCCCGAAATTGAGCCGCGCACCTTTTCCTTCAACACTCCCCACGGCGCCTGCCCTGATTGTCAGGGGCTCGGCAGCCGGCTTGAAATTGATCCGGATATCCTCATGCCTGATCTGGATCGTTCGTTCAACGAGGGCGCCATCATTGCACTCGAGTGGAACGGCCCCCGCGAACAGGGTGGTTATTACTGGCAGATGGTGGAAGCCGTCGCCAAGGAATACAAAATTGATCTCGACGCTCCTGTCAGCACCATCAGCCAGGAGAACATCAACCGCATTCTTTACGGCACCGGCAATGAACAGCTCACCATCACCATGGATGGCCGTAATGACCGCAAGACTACCTTCCAAACCAACTTCGAGGGCATCATTCCCAACCTCGAGCGCCGCTACCGCGAAACGCAGTCCGAATACATCCGCAACAAGATCTCGGAGTTCATGAGCGACCGGCCATGCCCGACCTGCAAGGGTGAGAGGCTTCGTCCTGAAGCGCTGGCTGTGACCATCCAGGATGCCAATATCGTGGAAGTCACCCGCTGGCCGGTTAATAAAACGCTTGATTTTGCCCAGAGTCTTGCCAAACCCGGAACGTTAAGTGGAAGAGACACTGTGGTAGCCGAGCGCATCCTCAAAGAAATTACCGCCCGCCTCGGTTTTTTAGTCAATGTCGGGCTCGATTACCTCACCCTGAGCCGCTCAGCCGGTTCTCTTTCTGGAGGTGAAGCCCAGCGCATTCGTTTAGCCACCCAGATTGGTTCACGCCTGATGGGTGTTTTGTATGTGTTGGATGAACCCTCCATCGGTTTGCATCCGCGCGATAACGACAAGCTGCTTGAGACGCTAAAGAAGCTGCGCGATCAGGGAAACACCGTGCTTGTCGTGGAACATGACGAAGACACCATGCGCTCAGCAGACTGGATTCTCGATCTCGGACCTGGGGCAGGTATCCATGGCGGTGAGGTGGTGGCGGAAGGACCCGTGGCTGATATCCTGGCCAATCACAAAAGCATCACCGGGGCTTACCTCTCGGGGCGTAAACAGGTGCCCATGCCCAAGAAGCTGCATCCGCGCAATGGAAAATCGCTCAAGATCATCGGCGCGCGCGAAAACAACCTCAAGAATTTGACTGTTGAGATTCCGCTCGGACAGTTTGTGTGTATCACTGGCGTGTCCGGTTCAGGCAAGTCCACCCTCATGGTGGATATTCTCTACAACGTACTGGCGCGCGAATTGAACCGTGCCCACACCCAGGCAGGCGCCTTCGACAAGATCGAAGGTCTGGAATATCTCGACAAGGTCATTAATATTGACCAGTCTCCCATCGGCCGCACTCCGCGCTCAAACCCTGGCACTTACACCGGCATGTTCGATGAAATGCGCAACCTGTTTGCCGGCCTACCCGAGAGTAAGATGCGCGGATACAAATCCGGCCGCTTTTCTTTCAATGTACATGGCGGACGCTGTGAGGCCTGCCAGGGACAGGGGCAGCTGCGCATTGAAATGCAGTTCCTCCCCGACATTTACGTCCCCTGCGATGTGTGCCATGGCGCACGGTTCAATCGTGAGACGCTGCAGGTTAAATTCAAAGGGCTATCCATTGCGGATATCCTTGACACCACTGTGGAAAATGGTCTTGAAATGTTTGCCAACATCCCTGCCATTTACAATAAACTAAAGACTTTGCAGGAAGTGGGTCTCGGATACGTCAAGATCGGTCAGCCCGCCACCACCCTGTCAGGTGGTGAAGCCCAGCGTGTCAAACTGGCCAAGGAACTCAGTCGCCGTGCTACCGGCCGCACTCTCTATGTGTTGGATGAGCCATCCGTGGGTCTGCATGCCGCGGATGTGCACATGCTGATCGAAGTACTGCAGCGTCTGGTCGAAGCCGGCAATTCGGTGTTGATCATTGAACACAACCTCGATATCATCAAGGTCGCCGATACCCTGATTGACCTTGGCCCCGAAGGTGGCGATCGCGGAGGCGAACTGCTGGCCATCGGCACCCCGCGTGAGATCTGTGAGGTCCCGAATTCTTACACCGGCCAATTCTTGAAAGAATATTTAAAATTGCATAAGCAGTACTAAAAATATCAAACCTTGACAAGGTTCCAAACCTTGTCAAGGTTGCCATAGTAGCTGTAGATTTTACTACCCTTGCCGATTTCTATTTAAAATTAGGGATCACGCCTTTTACAGTCTCTGTAACAAATTCATACTCTCGTTACGGACTTCATTGCCTGAAATAGGCTTGCCTATTCCGTCACACCGCGTGCTGCGCAGTAGACCTTGATGGCTTCATACTTGAACTCTGCCAACCTGGGATCAATTCGGTCATAGGTCGCCTTGAATCTGGGGTCTTCCATGTACATTCTGCCCAAACCCAGCAGGATCTCATCACTGCAATCATAGAAGAAATTGATCTGGTTTTTCCAATCTGTGATCGCTTTTTGCGCTTCCACAGAAGCAGCGCCTTTGGGCATGGCATCCCGCAAAGCGAGGATGATGGTTTCACCTTTTTTCATCAGGGCGTCTTTTTCATCCTGGCTGAGGTTCTTCCACCTGCGGTTTGATTCGTGGACCAGTTCTGGGTCCCACTTTTGGGCGGCTTCTTTTTCATATTCAGCCTGCTGCTCGTCGCTGAATCCTTTAAAGTATTGTGGTTGAGTCATGTCTTTCTGTCCTTTCAAATTGCTGATCGTGTTGTCTATGGTTTCCAGCAGGATGTTCAGTCTTTTGGCTTTGCCTTTCAATGCCTCGCGGTGTTCCTCCAGAGCTTCAATCAGATCGAAATCCGCCTGGTTAAGAATACCTGCGATTTGGTCAAGGCTGAACTCCATTTCACGGTAGAAAAGGATCTGCTGCAGTTTCAACAGCGATTCTTGAGTGTAAAAACGATAGTTGTTCTCCCTTACGCGATTGGGGATAAGCAACCCGATCTGGTCGTAGAAGTGTAGTGTGCGCACACTGACCCCGGCCAGGGTTGACAATTGTTTGATGGAGAGTCTCTCTTGGTTAACCATGCCCACAGTATAAACTATGACGTAACGTTAATGTCAAGAGTGAGTTTTTTCAATTTCTTAACTTCTTGTTTACATTTCATTAATTTCAGGATGTTAAAATGAAGTTGAAAGGGTGAAAAAGAATATGACCAGTGTTTTATTTTTATGTACGGGGAACTCCTGCCGATCACAAATGGCAGAAGCGATCGTCAACCATGATTGCCGCGGTGAATGGCAGGCATTCAGTGCAGGCACTTTACCCTCCGGAACTGTCAATCCCGTGGCGCTTCAGGTCTTGTGTGAGATCGGCATTGAACATCAGGGCAGGTCAAAATCCATTCAGGAATACTACGGCCAGGTTTTTGACCATGTGATCACGGTTTGCAGCGATGCGGAGGCTAATTGTCCCATCTGGCTGGGACACGGCAAAAAAGTGCACATCGGCTTTCGCGACCCGGCCCGTTTTACTGGTTCGGAGGAAGAAGTATTAAATGAATTCCGCGTTATTCGTGATCAGATAAGAAAAGAGATTATTGACTACCTGAATTCGGTAGAGGAATAATCTCTTTTACGTAGATTAGAAAGTGTAGAAGACCTTAGTTGTTCCCTCGTCCGATTCCCATATAAGTGAATCCCATGGATTTGAGCAGATCCGAATCCCACAGGTTGCGGCCGTCGAGGATAAGAGGATTTCGGAGGAGTTTTTTGATCTCTGCAAAATCAATTTGCTTGAACTCGTTCCACTCGGTGGCCAATAACAATGCATCAGCACCCTCAGCAACTTCATAGGGTGATTCACACAACTTGACGTGTTTGAGCACCTTCCTGGCATTTTCCATGGCTTGAGGATCATAAGCCTGGATGTGTGCACCTTCATTGATTAGCAGGTGAATGATCTCAAGTGCGGCCGAATCGCGGATGTCATCTGTATTGGGCTTGAATGAAATGCCCAGAATACCAATGGTTTTCTCGTTGAGTGTGCCGAGCGCTTTGCGTAACTTCATCACAGCCCGGCGGCGTTGATTGCGATTGATCTCCATCACGGCTTGCAGCAGTTGAGGCTGTGTACCATGCAGCACGGCCATGTGTTCGAGTGCTTTCACGTCTTTAGGGAAGCACGAACCACCCCAGCCGAGACCTGCATCCAAAAAGTGACGGCCGATGCGTTTATCCAGTCCCATGCCCTGTGCCACTTCGCGAACATCCGCGCCGAGATCCTCGCACATATTGCCGATCTCGTTGATAAACGAGATGCGGGTGGCCAGAAAGGCGTTGGAGGCATATTTGATCATTTCAGCCGTACGCAGGTCGGTGACCATGATAGTGCAGCGCAGGGGTTTATACAGCTCGGCCACACGGTTGGCCGCCTCGCGATCTTCTGATCCCAAGACCACACGGTCGGGGGTCATAAAATCATTGATGGCCGACCCTTCACGCAGGAATTCAGGGTTTGAAACGACTGCGAATTCAAGCGGACGATCTCCTCGTCTTCGGCGGATGATGTCAGCCACCCAGTCGCCGGTTCCCACTGGGACGGTGGACTTGTTGATCACCAGGATGGGAAAGTCCACGATATCCGCGATGGATTCTGCGGCGGCTTTTACGTATTGAAGATCGGCTTCACCATCCACTCCCGAAGGGGTTCCGACCGCGATGAAGGCGTATTCAACACCTTCGAGTGCGGTTCGATAATCCTGGGTAAAATGCAGCCGTTTGGCTTGCACATTTTGTTCAACCAGTTGTTCCAGACCGGGTTCATAGATCGGCATATGGCCTTGCAGGAGCCCATTGATGCGAGCGGGATCGGTGTCGAGACATGTGACTTGATTACCAAGTTCAGCGAAACAGGTTCCAGTGACCAAACCCACATATCCAGTGCCGATCACACAAATTTTACTCATGAATACTCTCCACTATGCTGAAATGATAAGATAATTCTATCATGATGAAGCAGGAAAGATTTCAAAGATTGTATAATAGGCATAGAAATCTTCACACAAGGTGGTAATGATGACAGCAAAGATTATTGACGGCAAATTGACCGCAGAAAACATTCGTGCAGAAGTGGCGGCGGCGGTTGCAGAACGGGTCAAGGCAGGTAAATCCAAACCCGGGCTGGCAACTGTGTTGGTGGGCGATGACCCCGGTTCTCACACCTATGTGCGTTCCAAACATAAAGCATGTCTCGAGGCTGGAATTGAGTCTTTTGGCCACGAACTGCCTGCTAATGCCACTCAGGCAGAGGTCGAGCAATTGGTGATGCAGCTTAACGCCGATCCGCGGGTCAATGGCATTTTGGTGCAATTGCCCATGCCCTCTCATATTGATGAAGAGAGTGTCCTCAAGGCCATCTCCATTGAAAAAGATGTGGATGGGTTCCATCCACTCAATATTGGCCGCCTGGCACAAAAGGGCAGGGAACCTTTATTCATCCCATGCACTCCTGCAGGCTGCATGTATCTGCTTGAAAAAGAATTGCCCAGTTTGGAAGGCGCTAATGCAGTTGTTCTTGGACGGTCAAACATCGTGGGCATGCCGGTCGCGCTGCTGTTGGTTCGTGCAAATGCCACGGTCACCATTTGTCATTCGCGCAGCCGCAATCTGCCCGAGATCATCCGCAAGGCGGATATTTTGGTCGCTGCTGTTGGACGGCCTGAAATGGTCAAAGGCGATTGGATCAAACCCGGTGCTGTTGTGATTGATGTCGGCATCAACCACGTTGATGACGCCAGCCGGCCCAAGGGATACCGCATTGTGGGTGATGTGGCGTACGATGAAGCAGTTCAGGTGGCCAGCGCCATCACGCCAGTTCCGGGCGGGGTTGGACCCATGACCATTGCCATGTTATTGAAGAATACGTTGAGGGCAGCGGAGATCAACGATAAATAATTAGAAGCGCAGCAATACTTGTCAGACAATTGACTTTTTATCTGTATTTCGGTAAACTATTAGTGTTAGTGTTGTCTGACAATATCTTGCAAGACAGGGATTTCATCCACAAAAAGGATAAGCACCGTGTCTACTCTTCTAATCAAACACGCACTCTTACTTGTAACCATGGATGACCACCGTCGGGAGATCCCGGATGGTGGTCTTTTTATTCGCGATGGCTTTATCGAAAAGGTGGGAGCCACCAACTCCTTGCCTGATAAAGCGGATGAGGTACTGGATGTCAGCGGGCATGTGATTATGCCTGGCCTGATCAATACCCACCATCATTTCTATCAAACGCTTACCCGCGCCGTCCCCGCTGCCCAGGATGCCAACCTCTTCAACTGGTTGAAAACGCTCTATCCCATCTGGGCGAAGATGACCCCTGAGGATATTCGTATTTCCACCCAGACGGCCCTGGCTGAATTGGCACTCTCCGGCTGCACCACCGCCTCTGATCACCTGTATTTGTTCCCGAATGGTTCCAAGCTCGATGATGAGATTGAAGCAGCGCAGCCGATCGGCTTGCGTTTGCATGCCTCGCGTGGATCCATGAGTCTCGGCGAAAGCAAAGGCGGTCTACCTCCTGACAGCGTCGTGGATACCGAAGACAACATCCTGGCTGATAGCGAGCGTTTGATCAAAAAATATCATCACGCCGAACCCGGATCAATGGTTCAGATCGTACTGGCGCCATGTTCACCCTTTAGTGTGACTGGCGAGTTAATGAAAGAAAGCGCCATCCTGGCACGCAAGTACGGTGTCCATCTGCACACTCACCTGGCCGAGACGCAGGATGAAGAAGAGTTTTGTCTGCAGAAGTTCGGATATCGTCCGGTTCCTTACATGCAATCCGTGGATTGGGTGGGCAATGATGTCTGGTATGCCCATTCTGTACATGTCTCGCAGCACGAAATCGAGCTTTATGCCAAGGAAGGCTGCGGCGTGGCGCATTGTCCATCTTCCAATATGCGGTTGGCCTCTGGTATTGCCCCATTGCGCCAATATCTCAAGGCAGGGGTGAAGGTCGGGCTGGGCGTGGATGGCTCAGCCAGTAACGATGGTTCAAACATGTTGGCGGAGGTCCGACAAGCCATGCTTCTTGCCCGCCTCAAAGCTGGCTTGGAAGGGGCGTCCCTTTCCTCAACAGGTGAGGAAATCCTTACCGCCCGTCAGGCATTGGAAGTGGGTACGCGGGGCGGCGCTGCCGTGTTGGGACGCAAGGATATCGGTTCTCTCGAAACAGGTAAATGTGCCGATTTTATCGGCTACAAAATGGACCATCTGGAATACGCAGGCGCCCAACACGACCCGCTGGCAGCCCTGGTTTTCTGCCAAACCCGACCGGTGGATATGAGCTACGTCCATGGCAAGGCAGTGGTGAAGGAAGGCGTTTTAACGGGTCTGGAACTTCAACCTCACATCGAAAAACACAATCAAGCAGCCCGGCGATTGTTGGGCTAGTCAGGTAAAAGGTCAAGCATGGATTCTTATCAAACCAATATATCCACCGACCTGGTGGCTTGTGCCATGGGCCGAAAACATGCTGAACTGGTAATTAAGAATGGTCAATGGGTCTGTGTCCAAACGGGTGAAATTTTGCCTCACACAGATATAGCCATCATTTCTGGTCGCATTGCGTGGATTGGCGGTAACGCGGACCATACCATTGGTCCTAAAACGCGTATTATTGATGCTGAAAACCAATATCTTGTGCCTGGCCTTTTGGATGCCCATATGCATGTGGAATCGGGCATGGTGACGGTCACCGAGTTTGTCAGGGCGGTAGTACCGCACGGCACGACCGGCATGTTCATTGATCCACATGAAATTGCCAATGTTTTTGGCTTGCGCGGTGTGCGCATCATGGTGGACGATGCCGCCAAGCAGCCGATTCATGTTTTTGTCCAAATGCCTTCCTGTGTGCCATCTGCACCGGGGTTTGAAACCCCCGGCGCAGTGCTTGGACCTGCCGAAGTAACCGAAGCCATGACCTGGCCAGGGATCATTGGATTGGGTGAAATGATGAATTACCCGGGAGTGGTGGCCGGCGATGATAAAGTCCATGCCGAAATGGCTGTCACCCGATCAGCCCACAAAGTGATTGGCGGTCATTTTCCTTATCCTGATCTGGGCAATGATTTCCATGCCTATCTGGCAGGGGGACCTCAGGACGATCACGAAGGAACCACCAAGGAAGGCGCCATTGCCAGGGCTCGTCAGGGGATGAAAGTGATGATGCGCTACGGTTCATCTTGGCATGATGTGGTGAAACAAATGAAGGCCATCACTGAAGAGGGCATCTCACCGCGTGCTTTTTTGCTCTGCACGGATGACTGCCATTCAGAAACACTCTACAACGAAGGCCACATGGATCGTGTGTTACGACATGCCATAGTGGAAGGGCTTGACCCAATGACGGCCATCCAACTGGCGACGATCAATACTGCTGAACACTTTGGCGTTGCCCACGAAATGGGCATGCTGGCGCCAGGGCGTTACGCGGATATAGTCATGGTAAAGGATCTAAAGGACTTCAAAGCCCAGCGCGTGATCGCCAAGGGTGTTGAGGTCATCAAAGACAGTCAGTGGTTGGTGGATTTGCCGAAGATCACTTACCCGGACTGGGCAACTCATTCGGTTCATCTGGCTAAACCACTAAAAGCGGAAGATTTTGGGTTAAAGGCTGCGAGTGGCAAAGAAGTCACCGCCAATGTCATCGGAATTATTGAAAATCAAGCCCCAACCAAACACTTGTGCATCCGAATGAAACCTGTGGATGGTTTTATTCATCAGGATGTTGAACATGATATTGCCAAAATCGCCCTTGTTGAGCGTCATCACGCTTCTGGCAGAATCCAGATGGGGTTGGCCAGCGGATTTGGATTCAATGTGCCCTGTGCAGTGGCTACGACCATGGCGCATGACAGCCATCAATTGATCGTGGTAGGCACGGATGATGAGAATATGGTCATTGCCGCCAATGAATTGGCAAAATGCGGCGGCGGACAGATTGTCGTAAAAGAAGGAAAAGTGATCGGTCTGGTTGATCTGCCGGTTGGCGGATTAATGTCTAATGAACCGGTAAAAGTGGTGGCTCAAAAAGCGGCATCGGTGCTTGCAGGTTTCAGACAGTGCGGGTGCAAATTAAACAATCCCAACATGCAGCTCAGTTTGTTGGGGCTGGTGGTGATCCCCGAGTTGCGTATATCCGATTTGGGGTTGGTGGATGTGACCAGATTTGATTTTATTCCGGTTACAGAACCGGCAGATTAATATGGAATGGGGTAGGAAAAATGGATAGTATTGTTAAATTGGAAAATCAGCATCCTTTTCAAATGTTGCAGGCCAAACTGGCGAAATTGATTGCTGATACACCTGCAGGAGAGCGATTGCCGGCAGAACCTGAATTAGCCCGCATTCTTGGTGTTTCTCGGGCTACCCTGCGTGAAGGCATGCGTACCTTTGAAGGGCAGGGGTTGATCCGCCGTCGTCAGGGTGTTGGGACTTTTGTGGTTCCACAATCCAAAGTGATAGAGGCTGGCCTTGAAGTTTTGGAAAGCATTGAGCGTCTTGCCAACCGAATAGGCCTCAAGGCTACCATGGGCGCACTTCAAATCAAGGACATGGTCGCCGGGGTTGAAGAAAGCGAGAAACTGCAGGTTGAGGAAGGAACTCCTCTTGTGAGGGTCTCCCGGGTCATCTATACCGATGGGCGGCCAGTGGCTTATCTGACCGACATGCTGCCTCCCAATATTCTGACCGAGGATGAATTATCAACCGGCTTCAATGGTTCTGTCCTTGAGTTGCTGCTAAAACGGGGCAACATCGGTTTATCAAAGTCTTTCACGGATATTCAAGCCGTGGCTGCCTCGGCTGACATTGCCAAGAAACTTGAAATTCAACGTGGCGATGTTCTTTTGATGTTTGTCGCCCGTTTGTACAGCGATGCAGGCGAAATCGTTGATTTTTCATACAGCTATTTTCTTCCCGGATATTTCAGGTTTCACGTGATCCGCAGCGTTGGAAATACCAATTTCAATTAAGCTGTTAACGGTTGGTAAGTGGAGATAAATATGGACAAGATTTTAAATGCAAGTGATGTACAGAAAAAGGTGGAAGCAAATCGCGAAGCCATCGTGAAATTCATGCGAGAAATCTGCGCCATCCCAAGCATGAATTCACAGTTAAAAGAGGTCGGCGTTCGCATCATTGAAGAGATGAAGAAACTTGGTTTTGATGAAGCTCGTTTTGATAAGATGGGAAACGTCGTCGGGAGAATAGGCAATGGCAAAAAGACGATCGTTTTCGATTCTCACATTGATACTGTTGGCATTGGTGATGCTTCTGTTTGGAAATGGGACCCCTTTGAGGGCAAGGTGGACAATGGCATGTTGTATGCCCGAGGCGCATGTGATGAAAAAGGCAGCACCCCTGGTATGATCTACGGCATGGCCATCGCCCGAGACCTTGGGCTGTTGGAAGGGTGGACGGTCTATTATTTCGGCAACATGGAAGAATGGTGTGATGGCATCGCACCCAATACCTTTGTTGAAGTGGATCCAAAAGTCCGACCCGATTATGTTGTGATCGGCGAACCCACCAAAATGCAGGTCTACCGCGGTCACAAAGGCCGGGTGGAACTCAAAGTGGTCGCCAAAGGAAAGAGTGCGCACGCCGCCAGCAACCAGCTTGGCGATAATGCCATTTATAAATTATTACCCATCATGGCTGGCATCCGCGACCTTGAACCGAAATTGGGAGATCATCCATTTTTGGGACATGCCAAAATCACGGTCAGCGATATGACTGTCAAGACCCCAAGTCTGAACGCTGTGCCTGATGAGGCAACCATCTTTATTGACCGACGCATGACCTTTGGCGAAACCAAAGAAACTGCGATCGAACAGATCAAAGCCCTCATTCCTGAAAAGGATAAAGGCTCGATCACCGTCGAAGAACTTTTTTATGACGAACCTTCCTATACCGGGTTTGTCTTCCCAGTTGATAAGTATTTCCCAGCCTGGGCGCTTGAAGAAGATCATCTGCTCGTGCAGGCAGGTCAGGCAGTGAAGCAGGCCATTGGTTTACCCGAGGGTAAATCCGGCAAATGGGAGTTCAGCACCAACGGCATCTATTGGGCAGGCAAGGCTGGCATTCCCAGCATCGGGTTTGGACCTGGTGATGAAATCTATGCCCACACAGTGGGCGAATGTGTACCTCTTGAAGAGGTGGTCAAAGCCACGGAGTTCTACAGTTTATTGCCTGTAATGATAGATAAGGAACAAAAGGCTTAAAACTGGGTGATTATCTGTAGTTGTAACTATTAATATAAAACCTTATAAAGGAGTAACAATGCAAACTTTCTTACATGGTCGTGACTTAATTGGTGACCTCGATTTCTCAAAAGAAGAAGTCGAAACCGTCTTGGATATGGCTTTTGATCTCAAGCGTAAGCGTGCTATTAATGAATTGACACCTTATCTGCGTGACAAAGTATTAGCCATGTTGTTCTTCTTTAGCAGCACTCGCACCCGCGGTTCCTTCGAAGCGGGTATGGCCCACCTTGGTGGACATGCCGCTTTCATTGAATCACGCACCACCCAGATCTCTCACGGTGATACACCCAAAGAGATCGGTGAAATATTCGGCCGTTATTTCGATGGAATCGCCATCCGCCATGTGGATTGGGGATTGGGCAACAAGTATCTAAACGAGGTGGCTAAAGCTTCACGCGTTCCAGTTTTAAACATGCAATGCGATATCTATCATCCCATGCAGTGCCTGGCTGATCTCATGACCATCATGGAGAAAAAAGGCCGCGATCTGCGCAAGAAGAAAATGGTCATTTCATGGGCTTATGCTGCTTCTTATCAAAAACCCATTTCAGTCCCACAATCTCTTGCCATTCAAATGCCGCGCTTTGGTATGGATATCGTCTTGGCCCATCCACCCGAATTCAAACTGATGCCCGAAATCATGGATATGGCTTACGAACAGGCTCGCAAATTCAACGTTGGATTTGAAGTCACTGACGATATGGATGCCGCTTTCAAGGATGCAGATGTGGTCTATCCCAAATCATGGGGTGCGCTTGTTCACACCGCTGATCCTGAAGAAGGCGCCCGCATTATTGACAAGTACAAGAGTTGGATCACGGATGAACGCCGCATGGCATTAGCCAAACCGGATGCCATTTTCATGCACCCATTGCCTGCGGATCGCAATATTGAAGTTACTGATGCAGTAATAGACGGACCTCAATCCGTTGTTTATGATGAAGCCGAAAACCGAATGCACGTTCAAGAAGCGGTAATGGCTTTGACCATGAGCTAGCCAAAATCAAAAAATCAAAAAGGACTAAGAATAATGAGTAAATTAGCAGTTGTTGCAATTGGTGGTAACTCTTTAATTCTCGATCCAAAGAAAGTCACCGTAGAAGACCAGTATATTGCTGCGGCGGAAACCTCCAAGCATATTGCAGACATGATCGAAGCAGGCTGGGATGTTGCCATCGGACATGGTAATGGTCCGCAGGTTGGCTTTATTTTGCGCCGGTCTGAAATCGCTGCCAAATACGAAGGAATGCATGAAGTTCCTCTTGAAGTATGCGGTGCCGACAGCCAGGGTGCCATTGGATATGCCATCCAACAAACTTTGCAAAATGAACTCATTAGTCGCGGCATTAAAAAACCTGTCGCCACGGTTGTCACCCAGGTCAAAGTGGATAAGAATGACAAGGCCTTTCAGAACCCCACCAAACCGATTGGTGGCTTCATGGATGAAGCAGAAGCCAAGAAACGCCAACATGATTTAGGTTGGAACGTTGTCGAGGATGCAGGACGCGGTTGGAGACGTGTCGTGGCTTCACCCATTCCACAAGAAGTAGTGGAGATCGAATCCGTGCGCACTTTGCTCAAGAACGGCACCTGTGTCATCACTGTTGGTGGCGGCGGCATTCCTGTAATTGACAACGGCAAGGGTGGCTGTTTAGGCATCGCTGCAGTCATTGACAAGGATTTCGCCAGCAGTCTATTGGCCAGCTTGATCAATGCCGACCTGTTTATTATCTCAACTGCGGTTGAAAAAGTTGCCATTAACTATGGAAAACCGGATGAAAAATGGTTGGATCATATGACAGTGGATGAAGCCAAAGCATATCTGGCGGAAGGAATTCACTTTGCCAAAGGTTCCATGGCCCCCAAGATTCAAGCCATCATCAACTACTTTGAAAACGGCGGTAAAGAAGCCCTTATCACCAATCCCGAAAACATCGGCCGTGCTTTGAGGGGCGAAACAGGAACACGCATCACAAAATAACAACTTTTTTCGAAGAGGGTTATACTTATGTGTAACCCTCTTCTGATTAATTTAAGTTCAGGGTGCAAAATTTTAATATAACTTGTCTAGAGGTTAAGATAAAATTATCCTAAGTGTTGTATGGACAACATGAACAAAATAACACCTACCCGAATACAGCTAAACTTGTAAATGGATTGAAAGGAGGTGCAGTAGACTATCAATTGTTTGCTTGCGACCAATGTAATCCCTTTTTTAAAGATAAGTTGTTTAACTATTTCCAGGAGGAGAATTCATGTTTTCTAAACGCATTTGGACCCTTGTAAGTTTGTTAGTGGTCATGGCACTTGTGCTTGCTGCTTGCGCCACCCCCACAGCAGCACCGACTGCCGTTGCAACAGAAGCACCTGTTGCTGAAACCGCCGCCCCCACAGCCGCCCCAACTGAAGCACCCGCTGCCCCCTTTATCATCGGCATCCTGACCGTTGGACCAGTCACTGATAATGGCTGGAGCACCGCAAATTTCCAGGGTGCTCAGTATGTTCAATCCAAGATTGAAGGCTCCGAATTGATCTATGCAGAAAATGTCAATGTCGCAGCCAATCCAAACACCACCGCTGCTCAATTTGCAGAACAGTTGCTCGAAAAAGGCGCCAATGTGATCATCTTCAACTCAGATGACATGAAAGACGGCGTTACCGAATTTACCGCTGCACATCCTGATGTTCCCGTGATCTGGCTCACTGGCGATTTCGCTTGGGCTGAAGGCAAACGCTACCAACCCGATATGAAAATGGAAAGCGATGTCTTTGCTAAAATGGAATATGGCAAGATGATGGCTGGCTGCGCCGCTGCTTTGACCACCAAAACCGGCAAAATTGGTTTCCTTGGTCCATTGATCAATGATGAAACCCGCCGTTTAGCCGCAGCTGCTTTCTTGGGCGCAGATTACTGCTGGAAAAACATCAGAAAAGAAACCACTCCCATTGACTTCAAAGTCACCTGGATTGGTATGTGGTTCAACATTCCTGGTGTTACACTTGATCCTACCCAGGTTGCAGACACCTTCTATACTGACGGATATGATATCGTCATCTCTGGTATTGATTCCACCGAAGCAGTGACCGAAGCGAAAAAATTCCGCGATCAAGGTCAAGATGTTTATGCCATCCAGTACGATTATGAAAAAGCCTGCGACGTCGCTCCTGATGCCTGCTTGGGCGTTCCTTATTTCAACTGGGGTGTTAATTTGCTGCCCGTCGTCCAATCAATCAAAGATGGCACTTATACCCGCCAATTTGTCTGGTCAGATCCCGATTGGACCGACATCAATAATCCAGATACCTCTCCTGTTGGATTCAAGAAGAGTGATGGGCTGTCTGCTGAGAACGGTGCTCTCCTTGATCAGTTCATCGGTGAACTCGCTGGTGGATTGAACCTCTGGAAGGGTCCCTTGAATTACCAGGACGGAACCGAATTCCTGGCTGATGGTGTCGAAGCCACTGATCAGCAGATTTGGTACCTGCCTCAATTGCTCGAAGGAATGACCGGCGACTCTGTTGCCAAGTAATTGATCGTTCTCAAAAGGGAAGGCATTCATTTGCCTTCCCTTTACTTTTATTGCTGATTGAGGTTCCATGGATGTAGAAGTACGCAACATTCACAAAACTTTTGGCAAGGTCCACGCCAACAATAACATCTCGCTGTGTGTGAAATCCGGTGAGGTGCAAGGCATTTTGGGAGAGAACGGTGCCGGTAAAAGCACCTTAATGAAGATTCTTTCCGGCTTTATTTCATTGGATTCCGGAAGCATTTTGTTGGATGGGAAGGAAGTGAACATCGCCTCTCCTGCTGATTCTGTAAGATTGGGGATCGGCATGTTGCACCAGGATCCATTGGATTTTCCACCCTTTAAGGTACTGGATAATCTGATCCTTGGCAGTCGCGAGGGGATGATCCCTAACCGCAAGAAAGTTCGCCAGGATTTTATGGAGATCCAAAAGCAGTTTAATTTTTCCATTTCTCCTGATGCGTATATTGATACTCTTTCTGTTGGTGAGCGTCAGCAATTGGAAATTATGCGGCTGCTTTGGTTGGGCGCAGATGTCCTAATTCTTGATGAACCCACCACCGGCATTTCTGCTGCCCAAAAAGTTCAGCTTTTTGCCATGGTACGAAAACTGTCAGAACAAGGCAAGGCAATCCTGTTTGTTTCACACAAACTGGAAGAAGTGCAAGCTTTATGCACCCAGGTGGCTGTCTTTAGACAGGGTATGAATGTCGGGCAGATGCGGCCTCCATTTGATAATGATAAATTGGTTGAAATGATGTTCGGCAAAATATTAACGCGCAGTGATAAAAAATGCTGTGCGCAGGAAAATGTCAATATCGAGGTCAGTGATCTAAAAATTGATGACGCTCGTTTACCCATTAAAAATGTTAATTTCTGCATCCAAAAAGGTGAAGTCATTGGCTTGGCCGGTATGGAAGGTTCAGGGCAGGGACTGCTGCTCAGAGCTTTGGCGGGTATTATTCGCCCGACCGGTGGACACATTTGGCTGCATGAAGAAGATGCCTCCAAGAAAGATATGGTCGGCAGGCACTATTTTGATTTTAAAAACCAGGGCATTTCATTCCTTCCAGCTGCAAGGTTGGATGAGGGATTAATTGCCGGTCTTGATTTGAAAGAACATTTCATCCTGGCTGAGAAACAAAAGGGCTTTTTTGTGGATACAAAAGCAGCCATGGAATTGACCGAAAAAAGGATCAAGGATTTCAATATTAAAGGGACCGCTGAGAATAAGATCGAATCCCTCTCAGGCGGAAACCAGCAGCGGGCTGAATTGGCCTTGCTTCGTCAGCCGCTTCGGTTGCTCCTATTGGATCATCCTACGCGCGGACTGGATATCGAATCCACGCTTTATATCTGGAGCAAATTAAAACAACGCTGCCTTGAAGGAGCCAGTATATTCTTTATGTCATCTGACCTGGATGAAATTCTCCAATACAGCGATCGAATTCTTGTATTCTTTGGCGGCAAGGTGTCAAAACCGTTGGATGCCGGCAGTGTCACTGTTGACCAATTGGGGCAACTCATTGGTGGCAGGGGTTGGGAATAATCGAAAAGGATCAACTCATGGACAAAGAAAAAATAAAAAACCCCAACCTGAGCTCGTTTCTCTTTAACTTGTTAACCAATCGCGCCAGTTCCATGACTTTGGCGGTGATATTGGCCCTGGTCGTCACCAGTCTATTGGTGTGGATGATGAAAGTCAATCCTATCAGCGTCTTTCAAACCATTTTGTCGGGCGCTTTTGGATCTACCAACAATATCACTCAGGTTGTTCAAGCCTGGGTCCCTTTGGTTCTAGCGTCATTGGGTCTCATGTTCACCTTCACTGCTGGCCTTTGGAATATCGGCATGGAAGGCCAAATCGAAATGGGGGCCATTTTTGCCTATGGTGTTATTCGCATTTTCGAAGGGTCTGAAGCTTCCAGCGCACTTGTGATCATATTATGTATCCTCGCCGGGATCATCGGCGGTGCCTTATGGGCCTTGCTGGTTGGAATCTTGAAGAACTTTGGTGGTGTCAACGAGATCTTCGGTGGTCTGGGATTCAACTTCATTGCTGATGCCATCATGCTATTTTTGGTTTACGGCCCCTGGAAACCCGAAGGCGTTGCAAATGGTTCCACCAAGATGTTGGAATCAAGATTTTGGCTGCCTCAGGTTGAAGGAACTTACTTGAGTTTGTGGGCACTCGGCATCGCGATAGTGTGTATCATCATCGTGACCGTCATCTTGCAAGGTACCTATTTTGGATTGAAATTGAAGGCTGTCGGAAAAAATAACAAATCATCTTTCCTGCTGGGCATTCCGACCAACCGATACATGCTGCTGGCTTTTATTTTATGCGGTGTATTGGCAGGTTTGACCGGTGCTTTGCAGGTGACTGGTTTCAACCATGTGCTGCGCAACAACATTTCTGGTGGTTATGGGTACATCGGTTTGATGGTTGGCATGTTGGCCAACATTCAGCCGCTCATCACTGCTCCAATTGCTTTTATCTTTATTGCTTTGAGCAAAGGGGCGGCAGGTTTGGGGATTGATCTAAAACTTGATTCAAACCTCGCCGGTGTTATCCAGGGTTCACTGGTTATCTTTGTGTTGATCATGGATGGTGTTCGAAAAGTATTAAAAAAGAGAAACAAAGGAGTGCAAAGTGGATAGTTCATTAGCGATCAGTATCGGATCCATTTTTGCATGGGCAGCCCCCGTGATCTTTGGGGTGATGGGTGAGACCATCACCGAGCGCGCCGGGGTGATGAACCTTTCACTTAACGGCAGTTTGATATTAACTGCGATGGTCGGCTTTGTGGTTGGGACAACGACCAACAGCTTTTTACTGGGCTTTATTGCAGCTGCATTTGTGGGTGCTCTGGTTGCTTTATTGATCGCTTTCATGAGCATCTCGTTGAAACAATCCCAGGTGGCTGTCGGCTATGTTCTGGCCATCGCCACAAAAAGTTTGGCTTACTTCTTGGGAGCCCCATATGTAGGTAAACCAGTCATGCTGCTGCCACAAGTGCCAATTCCTTTATTATCATCAATTCCTTTTATCGGTCCAATTTTGTTTAAACAAACCATCTTGACTTACTTGAGTTATGTCGCGATTTTTGTTTGTTTTTGGTGGATCTTTAAAACGCATCAAGGACTTGTTTTGCAAGGCATCGGTGAACGGCCTTCAGCCGCGTATATTCGTGGTGTGAATGTCAACCGCATGCGCTACATCTATACTGCCATTGGCGGCGCCCTGGTCGGCATTGGCGGCGCGCTGTATTCCTTAAGCGTCAAGACCTGGAACGGTCAACTTTCAGGGTTTGACGGTATCGGTTGGATCATCCTGGCCATCACCATTTTTGGCAGCTGGCATCCCCTTAAAGGTGCATTGGGCGCTTATTTGTTTGTTCTCCTGCAATACCTTGGGATCGTGTTGCAGCCCCTACTGCCCAATGTCAACTCTCGTATCTTCCAGGTGGCACCTTTCCCATTAATGATCCTGGCATTATTATTTGTTAATATCGGCAATGCAGATTGGGTGGATCGCACCCTTGCGGGACTGCCAGAAAACGTAAGAAGGACGATTGCCAAAGTCCTGCGGGCGATGAGGACTTCTCCTCCTGCAGCACTGGGCATACCATTCGAAAAAGAATAGGCAATGTATGGCACACTATACCGGTTACAAATGTTCGCTTTGTAACAAGGAATACCTACCAGCCTCAGTTTTATATACCTGTCCACAATGCGGCGGCAACCTGGATGTTGTGATTGATTTTGAGCATTTGAGTCACAAATATCAACCTGAAGACATCACGTCGCGCAATGATTTTTCATTATGGCGTTATCTGCCGTTACTCCCTGTTGATGATCCGGGTGGAGAGGGAACCCCTCTCCACCACGCAGGATGGACCCCACTTTATTCACCTCCGCAGCTAAAACGACAATTAGGCCTTAACCACTTTTGGCTCAAAGATGATGGTAAAAATCCGACCGCATCTTTTAAAGACCGCGCTTCAGCGGTGGTGGTTTCACGTGCGCGCGAGATCAACGCTGAAGTTGTCGTGACCGCTTCAACAGGCAACGCTGGAGCTGCCCTCGCGGGGATGGCCGCGGCTATCGGTCAGAAAGCTGTAATTTTTGCACCAAAAACCGCCCCACAAGCCAAGGTTGCCCAACTACTGATCTACGGTGCTGAAGTGATCCTGGTGGACGGGAATTACGATGCGGCGTTTGATGTGACGGTCGAAGCTGCACTGGAATTCGGTTGGTACTGCCGTAACACCGGATACAATCCCTTTACCCTGGAAGGCAAAAAAACGGCTGCCTTTGAGATTTGGGAACAGATCTGTCTTGAGCTTGAAGAAGACTCAAAACCTTTGTGTGTTTTTGTTTCGGTCGGAGATGGAAATATCATTTCAGGCATACACAAGGGGTTTAAGGATTTGCACGCCTTGGGTTGGCTCAAACAGATGCCACGGATATTTGGCGTGCAATCTGAAAAATCAGCGGCCATTGCCAATGCCTATTTCGCAAACACCGAAACCATCATTCCGGTTTCGGCCACCACCCTGGCGGATTCCATCAGTGTGGATCTTCCACGGGATGGGATTCGCGCCATCCGTGCTGCAAGAGAATCCGGGGGAGCCTACCTTACCGTGGCCGATGATGATATCATCAAGGGGATCAGCGAGCTTGGGGCCTGCGGCATTTTTTGTGAACCGGCAGGATCAACTGCTTATGTTGGTCTGAAGAAGGCATTGTCCACCGGAATGATCTTTGAAGAGGATCCCGTCGTCGTGATCAACACCGGTAACGGCCTCAAGGATATAAAATCAGCCATGATGGCTGTACAAGCAGCACCGATCATAGAACCAACTTTAAAATCGCTCAAGCAGCATCTTCATCTATAAAGGACTTCTCTCATGAAACCTGTTTTTTCGATCATTGCCCCCATATACAATGAAAAAGGGTGTTTTGATGAACTATATCGCCGCGTAAGCGAAGTAATGGATACCACCGGTGAGGAATGGGAATTTGTGATGGTGGATGATGGTTCCTCAGATGGGTCCACCGATATGATCCGCGAACTGGCGAAAAAAGAAAAGAGGGTCAGGCCGGTTATTTTTGCGAGGAATTTCGGCCATCAGATCGCGGTTACTGCAGGACTGGATTATTGCCGGGGTGATGCCGCCATCATTATTGACGCAGATCTTCAAGACCCTCCAGAAGTGATCCTTGAACTGATCGCCAAGTGGCGCGAAGGTTATCAGGTGGTTTATGCGGTTAGGTCAGAACGCGAGGGAGAAACCTGGTTTAAGAAAACCACCGCTTCTGCATTTTACAAGATCATCTACCGCATAACGGATGTAAAAATCCCGATGAATACGGGTGATTTCCGCCTGCTGGATCGCAAGGTGGTGGATGTTATGAACAGCATGCGTGAACGACATCGATTCCTGCGCGGCATGTCTGCCTGGGTGGGCTACAAGACCATCGGTGTTTCATATAAAAGGGCAGCACGTTTTGCGGGGACAACGAAATATCCTTTCAAAAAAATGATCAAACTGGCGTTTACTGCCATTACCAGTTTTTCATACATGCCGCTGCAGATCGCCATGGTTTTTGGCTTTATCTCGGCCGGACTAAGCATTATCGCGATCCCTGTTGTGGCAATATTACGCCTGATCGGATCCCAATTCTTTTTTGGACAGGCCACCACTTTGATCGCGGTATTATTTCTTGGGGGTGTTCAACTTATCTGCCTGGGAATTCTCGGCGAATACGTGGGCAGAATCTATGACGAAGCCAAGGGACGTCCTCTCTACATTACCAGTGAGGCTCCAGATAACAAATAACCTGAATTGGAGTTGAGTGAATGACGAAAATTGATTTAGCTGTACACAAAGAATCACTCGAACGAGCAGTTGAACGGATGAGGAAGCAGAATATCATTCTGCCGACTTTTGCACAGATGAAAAATCCCGAACTGATCCCGGGAAAAATCAAAGACGAACTGCGAACCGTTGGCTTGTGGGATGTACATCCACGAAACTTGTTCCGTATCACCTGGCATAACCAGCCCGTTGAAAAAGGTGGTGGTTTTGGCGGCGCAAATTATCTGGAACTGCCATCCAGTTTGACGGGCACCAAAGCGCGGGTGATCGCCCTGGTGGGGAAGTGGTTCCCAACCGGTGCACACAAGGTGGGAGCAGCTTATGGCTGCCTCGTGCCACGTCTGGTGACTGGACAGTTCGATCCGACCCGCCAAAAAGCGGTTTGGCCTTCCACGGGCAATTACTGCCGCGGCGGCGCCTATGATTCCGCACTGATGGGTTGTGAATCCATTGCGATCCTACCCCAGGGCATGTCTCGTGAACGTTTTGATTGGCTGAAGAAAATTGCCAGTGAAGTGATTGCCACCCCCGGAACAGAATCAAATGTAAAAGAAATTTTTGATAAATGCTGGGAACTGAGAAAATCGGGTCAGGACCTGATGATCTTTAACCAGTTTGAAGAATTTGGCAATTACATGTGGCACTATGAGATCACCGGCCATGCCATGGAAGAAGTGATCAAGAAGGTTGCCCGCCCTGGAGACAATTTCCGCGGAGTGGCATTGACCACCGGTTCCGCCGGGACGATCGCCTCAGGTGATTATCTTAAACAGCAGTATCCCACCAGCAAGATCATCGCCAGCGAAGCACTACAGTGCCCGACTTTGCTTAACAACGGCTTTGGCGCCCATCGTATCGAAGGCATTGGCGATAAACATGTCCCCTGGATCCATAACATCAAGAACACCGATTTTGTTGTGGCTATTGATGACAATGCCGTCGTGAACATTTCAAGACTCTTTAACGAGCCTGAAGGCCGCAAGTACCTGGCAAAAAAGGGTGTTCCACAAGAAGTGATCGAACAACTCGATTTGCTTGGTTTTTCAGGAATTGCCAACACCCTCTCAGCCATCAAGTTCGCCAAGTACTATGAGTTGACTGAAAGTGATATTGTGTTCACTGTCTTTACCGATTCGATGCAGTTGTATGGCAGCCGCATTGAAGAGATGCGCAAAGAAATGGGGCCCTTCACAGAATCAGATGCCGCAGCGGTCTACGCCCAGTATCTCCAAGGTGTCACCAGCGATAATCTTTTGGAATTGACTTATGAATCCCGCAAGCGGGTGCATAACTTGAAATACTTCACCTGGGTCGAACAGCAGGGCAAGACCTATCAAGAGATTCAGGACCAATGGTATGCCCCCGATTACTGGACGGATGTTCAAGGCCAGGTGGGTAAGGTGGATGAACTGATCGCCGAGTTTAATGATCGGGTTGGGATCAGTAAGTAGTTGTTTATTTGTTGAAAAGTCTGGGTCTGGTAACACTTCAGACCCAGACATTTTTTATCCAGAATCAGCTACAATATTGATGAAGTGTTGAGCGGGATATTCATGGAAGGGAAGAATGAACTCTTTTTCTGAAAATGCCCTGATTTTGGTGGCTGTCATGCCAAACACAAAAGATTTTGAAATCGCGAGGATGTTGGGCTGGTATCGGATTCCTTTGAGAATGGCCCCCAAGATCATTGATGTGGACTACCTGGCTTTTTATCAGACCGGGAGTTTCGGTTACGATCATCGTTGGCGGATCGAATATTTTGCTGAAGTAAAGGGACACGAATTGACCACTCGGGCTGCCTTGTTGAGAGATGAACCAGACCATCCTCGTGCAAATGAGGAGTATTACAAGATCCAGATTGGCCCTGTTGAAAAGTTGTCACCAGCCATCCCTGCTGGCGAGTGGAAGAGGATCACTTTCTTGTACACTCTGGGTTCTCTGGTAAACGAAGCTCGTGTCGTAAATGATCTGGTGGTTAAGGCCAATGAGCGAGATGTATTGTGGAAGTGTTTGCGTGAAAGAAAACAGGTATATCATCCAGAAGACACGAGTAAGCAATTAAAGTTGTTTTCTGATGATGAACTACTTCATCTTCTCGGTCAAATGATATCCCCACCAACGGATGAGGATTTCTCAACCATATAAATCGTTTTTCATTACTGGTAGAATTGGGTTCTAGATTGACTCACCAATGGGAGTTCCAATGCTTACGTTAATTAAAAATGGAACGTTGGTCACTGAAGAAAAAAGTCAGATCGCTGACCTTTTGTTTGAAAATGACAAGATCATCAGGATTGCTGACGACATTTCACCTGACCGGAACATGAAGGTGATTGATGCCAGCGGACTTTATGTGCTCCCCGGTGGAGTGGATGTACATGTTCACCTGGATCTACCCATGTTTGGGACGGTCTCTTCTGACGATCATTATACGGGCACCAAGGCGGCCGCTTTTGGGGGAACCACTACGGTCATTGATTTCGTGTCTCAAGACAGCGATGACCTGGTTAAGAATGTACGCACACTAAAAGATAAAGCGGCAGGTAAGGCAGCTGTGGATTATTCTTTTCACGCCAATATCACTCATTTATCAGATGCAGTGGAAAAAGACATTCCTCTGCTCGTAAAAGAAGGTATTACCAGCATCAAAGTTTTTACTGCATATAACAATCGTCTTCGACTTCAAGATGGAGAGATTTTCAAAGTGATGCGGATAGCCCGCGATAACGGAATTCTCACCATGCTGCACGCCGAGAACGGGGATGTCATTGAGATCATGGTCAATGAAGCCATCGCGGCTAAACACTTATCTCCTGAATGGCACGCCAAAACACGCCCCTCCTGGGGAGCAGTTGAAAGCGTCATGCGTGCATCGGCTATTTCCGCCATGGCTGATGCACCACTCTACATTGTCCACATGAATGCCGGCGGAGAAGTGGACATGTTGGAATACGCTCAAAAACACGGCCTTCAAATTTATGGAGAAACCTGTCCGCAGTATTTGTTCTTCACAGAAGAAGATCTCGCCAAACCTGACGGCGCAAAGTGGATCTGTTCACCACCCATGCGCACCCAAATAGATCAGGATCGCCTGTGGCATGGCCTGAAAAACGGTATCGTTCAAACCATCGCCACTGACCACTGTCCATTCTTCTATGATGGGACCAAGCCGATCAATTACGAGGGAAGCCCCGTTGCCATTCCTGGTAAGGAACTGGGTAAAGGTGATTTCACCAAGATCCCTAATGGCTTACCAGGGGTGGGGGACCGCATGCCTATTTTATGGACGGAAATGGTTGCATCCGGAAAGTTCACAGCCAGTGAATTTGTCAAACTGACCTGTTCGAATCCCGCCAAAATATTTGGCATGTATCCTCAAAAAGGAACTTTACAGGCAGGCTCGGATGCTGATCTGGTATTGTGGGATCCAAAGAAAACCCTACAGTATGGTGTTGCCGTTTCACACCAACGGACGGACTATAACCTTTACGAAGGCTGGAAGTTGCAAGGCTTTCCTATTTCCGTATTCTCGCGCGGCGAGTTGATCGTGGATCAGGGGATTTGGTTGGGCAAACCTGGCAGGGGCAAGTTCATACCTCGAAAAACATTCAACACAGACTGTTTAGGTTAATTATTGTATGTTGATCTTAATTCCAATCATTTTATTACTCCTTTTCGCGGGTGGAATTAACCTTCTGGTCGGGCGATACAGATTGTCTCTGGGCTCGACATGGTTGATCGCGGCAGCTTCTGTTTTGATCGTGTGGATATCCTTGATCATCTTCAGGCTTGCTTTGCCAGGGGGAGCCAGTATCGCCAATTGGAGTCCTCAAGGGGTTGGCACGGATACCCTGGTATTTAAATTATCACAAAGAACTTGGATCTTTGCCTTTCTACTTGTTTCACTGCTGGTTGGTGTGATCTTTACCGATACCGTCAGATTCGGACAAAGCAATAATTTGGTAACCTGGTCGGGTTCGATGATCTTAACGGCCGTGGGATTGTTGTCCATCTATTCACAAACATTTCTGGCCGTGATCATCACATGGACCATTATTGATGTGGTTGAATTTGGCATTCTGATCAAAGTCACCGACCAACAGAAGGTCCATTCAGCGGTGGTGCTTGAATTCATCACACGCGTCATTGGAACAGTGCTGGTAATGGCCGCGCTTATTTTTTCCAATTTTCATACGGCGATCGTTGACAGTGCTCAATATTCTCGCGGCGTATATCTGCTGATTCTGTTGGGAGCAACTTTGCGTTTGGGTGTTTTTCCACTGCACGTTCCTTTAACCAGCAGCCTGCCGATCAGGCGCAGTCTTGGAACCATTTTGAGATTTGTAGGACCATTATCCGTTGTGGCTTTTCTTTCTCAGATTCAACCGCAGCAGCAATATGCAACCCTCACCAAGTTTTTATATGCCGTTGCATTGATCGTGGGGTTCTATGGCGCCGTTAAATGGATCAGTGCTAAAAACGAATTATCCGGCCGTCCTTTCTGGATGTTGTCATTTTCTGGATTGATCCTAATCCGTTTCCTGTTGGGACAGGTTGAGGGAGCGATTGGATTAAGCATCATCATGCTAACGGCAGGCGGTTTTGTATTCTTATACTCATATTCATCCAGAGTCAACCTTGTGGCTGCCCTGTTTCTAGCTTTGAGTTTGATAGGGTTGCCTTTTTCACCAGCCGCCCCAATCTGGGGGACCATGGGGAAGGCTCAAAACTGGTTCAGTTTGTTGATAGTCATTCTAACCTTTTGCTTGCTGTTCCTTGGCTTTTTGAAACATGTTTTTCGGCAACGAGATCAGAGCGGCTCAAAAGAGAGCTGGATGCAGCTCTTTTATGCGGCAGGTTTAATATTATTAACCATCAGCCCCTGGATCACCTTGATCTGGCGATTTAAAACCATCAGAACGGAGTTTAATTGGAGTACTCCGATCATTTGCCTTGTCTTGATCATTGTTATGGTTGTCATGATGAGGAGGAAAATTTGGGATTGGTTGATCCAAAGACAGCCGATTGAAAGACTCCTGATCCCATTCAAAATCTCCGGAAGGATCTTAAACGCAGTCTTTCAATTCAACTGGTTCTTCATTTTGTTGAGAAGATTATTTGATTTTTTCTCAAGACCGCTGAGGTTCTTCGTGGATCTGTTGGAAGGTGATGGCGGATTGTTGTGGGCGTTTGTATTCTTGGCCTTGATTTCATCAATTTTGATTGGAGATATTCTTCCCTGATGGATCATTGGATAAATATTCTTCCTGTTCTTATTCTTGCGGCTGCCTGCATCTACATCTTCATTACCAATGATTGGCGCAGAATTTTGATCGCTTACGTGATTCTTTATGTTTGTGCATTTGCGATCGTTGCCCAGTACTGGTTGTTTACATTCTCTTTGGTGAAATTGATCACTGGGTTAATGTCGTTGGTGGTCATGGGAATATCCATCAATCGTTACTATACAATTCCTCAGAAAAAAGCCAAATCAGAACTTGTTTTCAGGTTGATTGCTCTTTGTTTGATCTTTATTCTTGTATTATTTATGGTTTACCGCATTTCAAATTATCTTTCCATTTCGCTTGAAATAGTATTGGCTTCTTTGTTGCTGATTGGATTCGGCATATTTCAGCTTGGCATCACCCATGAATCTTATAAACTGTTTCTTGCCATCTTGATCCTTTTCTTTGGATTTGAACTGATCTTTTCGGCAAATGAAACATCCTTGCTCGTTAATGGCATGTTAGCAGTGGTTACCTTGTTGATTGCCTTGATGGGCAGCTTCATGATCATAAATGAATTTGAAACAGGTGCGGAATGAGCACTCCTGTTATTTTTATCGTATTTCCCTTCTTGTTGTCTTTGGTGCTTTATTTCCTTCAGAAACGCACAAGACTGATTGTTGCAATTGGTATTTCAACTTCAATTTTGCTGATGTTGTTTGCGTTTTTTCAGAACTTCGGCGCAGTTTGGAAAATCGGTCCGGTATCCATTGAGATCAAGACCACCCTAGCTGTTTTGGGCAGATCATTCTCGATTGGTAATCAAGACAAGTACTTTTTGACATTTGTATATTTTTTCGCTGCAATTTGGTTTGGTGCAGTGAATCTAACACGAGTGTCTTCGCGCTTTATCCCATTTGGTTTGGCCATTATTTCGATCCTTACCGCAGCTTTGGCAGTTGAACCTTTTCTATATTCGGCCATCCTCATTGAAATTGCGATTCTGGCTTCGATTCCATTATTATTGATTCCCGGGAACCCACCCGGAAAAGGCGTTTTACGGTTTATCGTGTTCCAATCACTCGCCATGCCGTTGATCCTGTTTGGCGGTTGGCTGCTTGGTGGCATTCAAGCCAGCCCCTCAGACACTGCTCGACTGCTTCAGGCCGTATTGTTTCTTGGAATTGGCTTCGCTTTATTATTGGCAATATTTCCATTTCAGAGTTGGGTACCCCAGTTGACTCTGGATATTCACCCATTTATCAGTGGTTTCATCCTTGGATTATTTCCGATAGTCACCATGTTGATCATGCTGGATTTTATTTCCGGTTTGGTTTGGCTGCGTGAATCACAATATCTTCAACCTGTCTTAAGTCTGGTTGGAACAATTATGGTGGTTTCAACTGGAATTTGGGCGGCAATTGAAAAAGATGGCAGAAGGCTCTTGGGATATTCTGTATTATTGGAGAGTGGTCTGGCTTTGTTGGCAGTCAGTATGCAGTCACAGATCAGTGTTTTAACTTTATTCGTTTCGTTTATTCCTCGAATGGCTTCACTGGCGCTGTTGGCTTTGTCCCTTTCTATATTCATGATGAATGAGATTATTCCGAACCTGGACAATCTATCAGGAATGATCAGAAAATATCCGTTTGCTTCTTCAGGACTGCTGATCAGTTTGTTGAGTGTTGTAGGTTTTCCATTACTAGCTGGTTTTCCAGTTCGTCTCGCTTTACTGGAACAATTAGCGCTCGTGAATCCTGTCATTTCCTTTTGGGTATTGCTGGGGTTGGTCGCCTTCCTGTCTGCTGTTTTACGCTTTTTAATACAGGTTTCCAAGCCTGAGGGTCAAGGTTGGCAGCGGGGAGAATCCACTTCACAAATAATATTCTTGATTATTGGCATTCTTGTACTCTTATTCTTAGGAATATTCCCAAATTTCTTTAGTGGACAAATAGCGCCCCTGTTCGTTAATTTACCCATCTTGCGGTAATATTAGTGCTGTAGCGATTCCATAACTTGAGGCTTAGATCATGGAAATAGATGAACTCGAAAAAAGAATAAATTGGCTTGACAATGAACGTCAAAAAGATAAAAAACAGATCGCTGAGCTTTCTGATTTAATTGCCTCCATGAAGGAGGAGTTTTCCAAGGAAGGCGGCAAGTATATTCCGCTTGAAATGGAAATTAAATCCATTAAGAAAAATGCCACGCGTGCTGAAAAAGTGGACGCTGATTTCGCCACCTACCGTACTGAGATATTAAAACAAATTACTGATCTTGATAAAAGGTTCAACGCCGCTCTCATTAAACAAGAAAAACAACGTAAGGATGACGTTGATCAACTTTATAAAAAAATATTGGAATACCAAACAGAAGTAAAAGTTGTTGCTGAGATCAAGAAAAACCTCCAGCTTCGTACGGAAGATGCACTTCGATTGGGGCAGAAGATTGACGAGCTTGCCAAAGTGTTACCTGAGTTTCGAAACGCTGACGCTGATCTGCAGCGGCAGCAACGCGCTTTGATCAGCGATCTATCAATTGAAAACAAAAGACTCACTGATCTACAGCTCGAAACCAGTTCGATTCGCAAACGGATCGAAGAAGACCGTAATATTACAGAATTACATAAAGAGACCATTCGTAAACTGGAATCCAGGATCAACGAACTCAACAATGGTGAGCAAGAAAGAAAGCAAAACCAGACTGCTTTCATTGAGAAGCAAAGCTTGTTGCAGGTCGAAAAAGAAAACACCTGGAAAGAATGGCAAAAGCGGTTCTCAGAGCTGGAAGGGCTGGGTAACGATTTTGACGCCCAATTAAGTCAATTGGAAGAAACACACAGGTCAGTGAAGAATTCTCAACAGGAATTTAACGAGATCAATGATCGTTTTAATCGGCGAATCAATGAAATTACCGAGATGAATCGTTTGTCTGAAGAGCGTTTTCGCCAGGAGTGGGTGGCCTTCAAGGCTGATGATCAAAAACGATGGACCAACTACACACTCACTCGAGAAGAAGAGCAGCGTGAAGATGAACGTCAACTAACAAAGATATTGGATCGTTTGGTAATTCTTGAAGACATGACCCAGGAATTAAACGATACATTACATTTAATTAATGAAGAAACTCAAAAACAAATTCGAGGGTTCCTTTCATTAACTCAGGAGATGTTGGATTCTTATTCACAGACAGTGGGTAAGAGAATTCACTGATGAACTGACAAACTCCCCAAGTCATTGACAGTAATCAGGGCTGCCTTTATAATAGCGTCTGCCTTGTTCTCGGTTGATGAGAGCAAGCATATTAATCCCCAACTTCCCCGCAACCGGCGTGTATACGCGGGAAAACGGCGAAGTGAAGATTGGAGAAGTTGATAATGAAATATGCAATAGTAGAAAGTGGCGGCAAGCAGTGCAGAGCCGTCGAAGGTACAACCATTGATGTTGATTTGATGATTGATACCGAAATTGGCACCAAGGTGATTTTGGACAATGTTCTTTTCCTGGCGGATGAAGGTACCTACACTGTTGGTACTCCTTCCATCAAGGGAGCCAAGATTGCCACAACAGTGGTTGATCATGTAAAAGGTCCCAAATTGACCATCTTCAAATATCAACCCAAGAAACGCATTCGAGTAAAGACCGGCCATCGCCAATATTACACCCGGTTATTGATCGAATCGATTACAGTGGAGTAGATAGAATGGCACATAAAAAAGGTGGTGGCTCTAGTCGTAACGGCCGTGATTCAAATGCACAACGGCTCGGCGTAAAAAAATTCGCCGGAGAAAATGTGCTGTCAGGCAACATTCTTGTTCGGCAGCGCGGAACAAAGATCAAACCGGGTTTGAACGTAATGGTCGGCACGGATGATACTTTGTTCGCAGTTGCTCAAGGCGTGGTGGAATATGACACCCTGCCCAATGGTCAGAAACAGGTTCATGTAAAACCAGCTGTCTCTGAATAACCCAGGTTTTTACAAATCCGTCTTTCGAGACAATTGTAAAAAATAACCACATCAGAAAGGTCAGCGAAATGAGAAAAGGAATTCACCCGACATATTACCCAGATGCCAAAGTGGTCTGCTCTTGCGGAAACACCTGGTTAACGGGCTCAACACGTAAAGAAATTCATACCGAGGTTTGCTCAAAGTGCCATCCGTTCTTTACCGGCCAACAGCAGCGTATGATTGACATTGAAGGCCAGGTTGATCGCTTCTACAAGAAGCTTCAAGCTCGTCAAGAATATGTCGAAGAGAAAAAAGCACGCGAAACCTCAAAAGTATCTCCCGATCGTTCCGTCAAGGAAATTGGTCTGCCTTCCCGTGCCACCGAAGCGCTTGAAAAAGCCGGACTTGACACTATTGGCAAGCTGATCGCCAAAATGGGCGAAGGTGAAGCAGGCATGCTCGCCATCGAAGGTTTTGGACGAAAATCCTTGATTGACATGAAGAAAAGCCTGCGCCAGTTGGGTTACGAATTGCCCTCTGCTGCAGATGAAATTGTTGTCTAGTCACAATTGATTTACAGACACCTCCGGTAATTTACCGGGGGTGTTTTTATTATCTATTCACAAACCGTACCGCTCAGATTAAGGTAGAATGTTAGTAATCATCTCTTTGGAGGAATGGCATGCCCCATCATACCGGCAGTGTTGAAGTAATTTGTGGTTCCATGTTTTGTGGAAAAACAGATGAATTGATCAGAAGACTTCGCAGGGCGACCATCGCAAAACAAAAAGTTCAGGTATTCAAACCAGTGATTGATTTGCGTTACGGCGTTGAAAAAGTGACCTCCCACGCTGGCTCTGATTTTGCTGCCACTCCTGTTCAAAAAGCTGATCAGATTTTTCCGCTGATTGAACCGGATACCACCGTTGTTGGAATTGATGAAGCACAATTCTTTGATGATGAAATCGCCAACGTGGTTGAAACCATGGCCGAAAAGGGGATTCGAGTTATCGTAGCCGGTTTGGACCTGAATTTTAAAGCGGAACCTTTTGGAAGCATGCCTGTTATTATGGCGAAAGCAGAACAGGTTTTGAAACTTCAAGCCATCTGCATGGTATGCGGAGAACCTGCCAGCAGGTCACAACGATTGGTGAATGGTAAACCCGCTCGCTACAACGATCCCATTATTATTGTCGGGGCATCCGAGATGTATGAAGCACGCTGTCGTCTGCATCATGATGTTCCACGAGATTAATTGTTAATTGGAGACCGAATGAGAGATTATCGAGAATTCCTTGGCGAAATATTGATTCCTGAAGACAAACTACAGGCACGTATTGCCGAAATCGGCGCCGAGATTAGCAAGGATTTCGCTGATCAGGATAATTTATTGCTTGTGTGCATCCTGCGCGGAGGAGTGCTCTTTCTGACAGATCTCATGCGGCAAATCTCAATTCCCCATGCCATCGAATTCATGGCAGTCTCTTCTTACGGGGTGGGGAATCGAGAGAGCAGCGGACACGTTCGGATAACCCTGGACTTGAATATTGACATCCGCGATCGTAATGTGATTTTGGTGGAAGATATTATTGACAGTGGTTATACCATTGAAGCCGTCCTAGAACTCCTTTCCACTCGTAAACCTGCCAGTCTGTGTGTGTGTACCCTTCTGGATAAAGCTGAACGGCGTGAAGTGGAGGTCCCTGTAAAGTATTCAGGGTTTTCAATACCAAATAAATTTGTTTTTGGGTATGGCCTTGATATTGATGATTATTATAGAAATCTTCCCTTTATCGGGGTGGTGGACCTGGATAAATATCAAACCATGGATTAAGGTCGGTAATTGATCACACTTCCGCAAGAGTTTTCTGTAATTCGGTCTTTGATGCCGCCGGACGAGCAACTTTTCCTGGTGGGAGGGGCCGTCAGAGATGCAATACTTTCCAAGCCCAATCAAGATCTCGATTTTGTATGTGCTGGCGATCCCAGAATCATTGGCCGAAAACTGGCTGAGAAACTTTCTGGCGCATTTTTTATGCTGGATGATGAACGCAACGCCTGCAGGGTGATTGCCAAAAATGATCAGGGTGCACGTATCGTTTTTGATTTTACTCAAATGAGAGGGCTTGCCCTTAAAGAAGATCTGCTTGAGCGGGATTTTACAATAAACGCCATGGCAGTTGATCTTGATCACCCCCTGGATGTTATTGATCCCCTTAATGGTTCCCTTGATTTGAAAGAAAAATGGCTGCGCCCCTGCAAGACCAACAGCTTCAATGATGACCCCTTGCGGGTGATTCGCGCCGTCCGCTATGCTGTAAAATACGGGTTGAATCTTGAAAGTAAAACCATTGATCTTTTAAAAGAAGCAGTCAAAGGTTTGAATATCGTTTCCAAAGAACGAAAAAGGGATGAACTTTTCAAAATATTGGAGCTTGATCAACCATGGATTGCTCTGGAACTTTTAGAACAATATGGCATACTCTCCCATCTTGGTCTCAATGGTTTTCCTGATAAGAAGCAAGCATATTTACGATTAAAAATGCTTGCAGCGATTATTGATACTCTGAACAATGCAAAAAAGGGAGTTGAAACCAAGGATACCAAATTATCATTTCTTGGTTCGCTCTTTTCGGAGTCCAGATTATTTCTGCTTGATCGCTTAAATCAGGTTAATCAATCCGAGCGGTCCATCCATGCATTGGATGCGTTAATTGCTTTGATCTGGGATTTGGATGAAGTTGAAGGCTCGAAAGCTGCTGACGGGCTTGCGCTTTCACGAGAAGAGCAGGATCAAATATCTGTTTGTCTCCGACACAAATGCTGCATCATTGACCAATTTTCCTCTCAGCAAATTCCTGATCGGAAATTTATCTACCGCTATTATCAATCCATGGGTGTTGCCGGTGTGGATATGGCTTTATTGACTCTTGTTGAGAGCGCCAGCGAGTCGTCAATGGAATGGAATCCGGATCGTTGGTCTACCTTGGCAATGTTTTGCCAGAAATTGGTTGAAGCCTGGATTTTTAATCCCGATTATATTAATCCCAAGTTGTTATTAACAGGTCGAGATTTGATGTTTGAATTTGACATTCCTCAAGGTCCGCGTATCGGACTGATTCTTGATGGATTACGGGAAGAACAAGCTATTGGGACCATACAAAACCACACCCAGGCATTGGCCTGGGTGGATGCTCAGCTTCAAAAAGGTTTTATTTCAGGATAATTTATACTGCACCGATCATATTAAGTGAACCTATACTGGCGTCTACTGCGGTTCGACGGCGGGTGAGGTTGTTGATGTGGGCAATCAAAACACTTCTCGGCGCTGGTTTGATCAGATAATCATCTGCACCGGCATCCAGTGCGCGGGCAACCAAACCAGGGTTATCAATTACTGAGAGGATCATGATCGGTACTGAACTGAAACTGCGGATTTCTGTGGTCATCTGCCATCCATCCATATCGGGCATCATAAGGTCAAGGATAACAACTGAAGGTGAAGACTCTTTTAGTTTCTTCAGCCCTTCAGCCCCAGAATTTGCAGTGAATACTTCAGCGTCGGTGGATACCAATATTAATTTGAGTAGGTCGGTCATTGCAGGATCATCATCAATGACAAGTATTTTCATAAAATCTCCATAAAGTAATTCTGACTCTATTATCAGACAAATGGAGGTGAATTTACCTTTCACTTGATTAACAAAAAAGCATTTATTTTGTATAGACAAGGCACAATAAAGAACTTGTATGAACAGGGTATAATCATGGTAAAATTCAACATTTGCTGTAAATTTCCCGCTTCGGCGGGTGGATGAGATTTCATTTTATCTGGAGGATAAAAATGGCTGGTAAGAAATGGGTTTATTTATTCAACGAAATCAAACAAGCTGAAACATACGTGGGTAATGACTGGGACAAAGTCCGCGGTCTCCTCGGTGGCAAAGGCGCAAACCTGGCTGAAATGGTCCGCATTGGTTTACCCGTGCCTCCTGGATTCATCGTCACTACTGAAGCCTGCAATGCCTATCAGGTCGAAAAGAAATTTCCTGAAGGTCAGTGGGATCAGATGCTTGAAGCATTGAAAGCGACCGAGAAAGAATCTGGCAAAAAATTTGGGAGTGTCGAAAATCCCCTGTTGGTTTCCTGCCGTTCTGGCGCCAAATTCTCCATGCCTGGCATGATGGATACTGTGCTCAACATCGGTTTGAACGACGAGACCGCCAAGGGCATGGTCAAACTGACCAACAACGAACGTTTTGTTTACGATTCTTATCGCCGATTGATCCAAATGTTTGGTTCAGTCGTCTTGGGAATCACTGACGAAGCTTATGAAGAACCCCTTGATGAGCTCAAAAAAGCAAAAGGCGCCAAGGTTGATACTGATCTAACCGCGGATGATTTGAAAGAACTTGTTGCTACCTTTAAAGCCGTCACCAAAAAAGAAATCGGCATTGATTTCCCCCAAGAACCCCTCGAACAATTGAAATTGGCCACCGAAGCGGTGTTCAAATCTTGGAACGGTAAACGCGCCATTGACTATCGCCGTGCCACCAATATTCCCGACGATCTGGGAACCGCAGTTTGTATCGTGACCATGGTGTTCGGTAACATGGGCAATGATTCCGGTACCGGTGTGGCTTTCACCCGTAATCCATCCACTGGCGAACGTGTCATGTTTGGCGATTATCTACTGAACGCCCAGGGCGAGGATGTGGTCGCAGGTATCCGCAACACTGAAAAGATCGAGACCCTTGGCCGCGATCTTCCTGAAGCCAACAAACAGTTCCTTGAAATCGTCAAGAAACTCGAACTTCATTACAAAGATCTGCAAGATGTTGAATTCACCATCGAACGCGGACGCCTCTGGATGCTTCAATGCCGCAATGGCAAACGCACAGCCGCCGCCGCGATCAAAATCGCAGTGGATATGGTTGGCGAAAAACTGATCACCAAGGAAGAAGCTGTTGGTCGTATCACTCCTGCTGATGTGGATACCCTGCTTCACCCGCAATTTACCGCAGATAGCAAACCCACCGCCAAAAAAGAAGGCCGCTTCTTTACCACCGGCGTCAACGCTTCACCTGGTGCCGCAGTTGGACAGGTGTACTTCGATGCTGATCTGACCGAAAAAATGGCCAAGGAACAAAAACAAGACACCATCATGGTTCGTCCTTTCACCAAACCTGATGATGTGCATGGTATGTTGGCTTCAAAGGGTATCTTGACCAGCGAAGGTGGAGCTGCATCACACGCCGCAGTCGTTGCCCGCCAATTTGGTGTTCCCTGTGTTGTCGCTGCAGCCAACCTGGTGATTGATCTCGACAAACGCAAAATGACTGTCAATGGAACCGTGGTCAATGAAGGCGATTGGATCTCTCTTGATGGAACCACCGGTGAAGTTTATGTTGGAAAATTAGCCCTCACCGATCCCAAGATCGAAGAACAAAAAGATCTTTTGACCATCCTCACCTGGGCAGATGAAATCGCTGCCACCGAAGGCATCCGCAAAGCTCCCAAGGGCTGGCCGACCAGAGGTTTGCAGGTTTGGGCAAACGCTGATTATCCCAAAGATGCACAGCGCGCCCGCTCATATGGTGCGGTTGGTATTGGTCTCTGCCGTACCGAGCACATGTTCTTTGAACCGACCCGTCTGCCGATCGTTCAGCGCATGATCCTGGCCAAGGACGAAGTTGTCCGTAAAGCCGCCTTGGATGAATTGCTGCCTTACCAGCGCGCCGACTTTGATGGTCTGTTCACTGCCATGGATGGCTATCCTGTCATCATCCGCTTGATTGATCCCCCGCTGCATGAGTTCATGCCCGATGAAGAAAAACTTCTCGAGGAAGTCATTACCATGCGTGTGAAGGGCGAGACCAAGGGTCTGGCTGAAAAAGAAGCACTTCTTGAAGCCATCAAACTTCTGCATGAAAGCAACCCGATGATGGGTCTCCGAGGTGTTCGTCTTTCTGTTGAAATGCCTTTGATCGTCGAAATGCAGGTCCGCGCCATCTTTGAAGCTGCCGCTGACTGCACCCTGCGCGGTGTTCACGCCAAACCTGAAGTGATGATTCCTTTGACCGGTCATGTCAATGAACTCAAATGGATCCAGCCACGGTTGGAACGCATCGCCAAAGCCGTCATGGAAGAAAAGAAAGTTCAATTCCCCTACAAATTCGGCACCATGATCGAGATTCCGCGCGCCGCAGTGACTGCCGCCGAGATCGCCGGCGTGGCTGAATTCTTCTCCTTCGGTACCAACGACCTGACCCAAATGACCTTTGGTTACAGCCGTGACGATGCCGAACGTAACTTCCTTGTGAAGTATGTTGAAGAAGGCATTCTCCCCAAGAATCCATTCCAGACACTTGATCAGGATGGTGTGGGTAAATTGATGAAGATGGCTGTTGAAGATGGCCGTTCACAACGTGTTGAGCTTGAAGTGGGTATCTGCGGTGAACACGGTGGCGATCCTGCTTCCATCGAATTCTGCCATAGAGTCGGCAACAATTACGTTTCCTGCTCACCCTTCCGTGTACCGGTTGCCCGTTTGGCCGCTGCACAGGCTGCTTTGAAGAATCGCAAGTAATACGTTTGAATTACAATAAAAAATCCCCGCGGTCATCTGGCCGCGGGGATTTTTTTGACCTTATCGTTTGTAAATGAGTTCGTAAATCGCATTATTCTCAACGATGGATTTGATGTAGTCTCTGGTTTCACTGTAACTGATGATCTCAATAAACAGATCCGGATCTCCACCTGATAATTCCTTCCATCGGGTGGTGGCAGTATCACCGGCATTATATGAAGAGAGCGCAGCATATGCATTACCATTATAAAGGTCCAGGCATCTCTTGAAATAATGAGTGCCCAGGCGGATATTGACCATCGGCCTGTTGAGATCATCAGCAGTGTAGTTTGGCGGCCAACCATAATTCTCCACTATACCGACTGCTGTATCGGGGGTAATCTGCATCAATCCCTGTGCCGACGCTACAGAGGTGATGCTGCTGTCAAACAAACTTTCCTGGCGGATGAGACTGAAAATCAACATCGGATCAATGTTATGTTCCAGTGAAGTGGGGATGACAATTTCTCTGAAGTATGATCCAAAACGGATATGGTTAAAATAATCAGGCGGATCGGTCAAAGTGGCGGCTTGACTTAGGCCGGCCAAATCCAAAACATGGCGGCTGCATAAAATGGCAGTGCGATAATACCCCAGTTCCAACGTCCGATTCATCAACCGATAGGTGTTAACGGCATCACCGATCAGAGTATTTCGCAGTGATTCAAATTCACTGCTGGCTTGTTCACGCATGCCCAGTTTGGTATACACTTCAGCTTTCATCCAGGATTGATTTGAGGCCAGTTCAGCCGGCGAATTAAGATCAATTGATGCATCCAGCTTAAATGTATCCACCATCCAGCGGCTGGCCTTGGTTTTTTCGGCTTGAAAGTCAACTGCCAGATCAATATTTTGCAGTTGTGATAAGGGCGACTGACCGGCCAGAATCTCGCTTGCACGGATGCCATAATAACCGGAAGGTGCAGCACAGGCTGCTTTTTGATAATACTCCTGAGCTCCTGCGCTGTCGTTTTGTTTTTCAAGGCTTTTTGCAACCCATAAATAATCCGCTGCCTGTTCTTCGGGATTGTCGGTTAAAACAACCAACCTTAGAAAAGTGGTTTGGGCTTTGGCAAAATCACCCATGCGGTAATACAGGATGCCGGCTTTGAATAATCCACTATAAGCCTGTTCAGAACCTGGATATTCATTAAACACTCGCTCATAAGTTTCTGCAGCCATAGAAAGATAACCGCCATCTACATAAATTCGTGCTGCTTTATCCAGCATGATGGGGGCATTTGGTGAGGTGGGTACTGAAGCTACGAAGGTCAGGCAGGTTTGAGCGGCTTCCATAAACTGATTAAGAGAAAGCCACTGCGTATAGGATTTTTCGTCATAAGCTCTAAAATAGTTTTCATCTTCAGTGCTGTGCTCCAGAATGACTTTATCCCATTCAGCGATCTCATTTTCAAATTGATTAATTTCGTAGAAGCTTAAAGCTTTGTAAATATGGGCTGTGGCATCATGCTGGGGATTCGCATCCATATAAT
This sequence comes from Chloroflexota bacterium, assembly GCA_021825925.1. Lineage (GTDB taxonomy): Bacteria > Chloroflexota > Anaerolineae > Anaerolineales > Anaerolineaceae > UBA6107. The sequence goes on along the minus strand of JAKAFP010000002.1, from coordinate 427,616 downwards.
TGGTAAGCGCTTCAATGGCCACGCCGTACTGACCCACGTTGTAGTCAATAATCCCCCGGTTCAACTGATTGACAGGTTGACCGTCTTCGACCAGTTGTACCAATGCGGAATAGGAATCGTACGCTTCAGGGTAATTATCAACAGAATCTTGAAAACGGGCATAAGCCTGGTCTGTCAGCCCCATTTGCAAATAAATACGGCCCAAAAGCAGATCGGCTTGCGCCTTGGTATACCCATTTAGACCAGTATCAATTAATCCAAGGTAAATATTGATGGCTTGATCATTATTGCCAGCAGAGGTTGCTGCTTGTGCCAATTCTATTTGCAGTTGGTCAAGTTTGCTGCCCGTGGCGGTGGCGATGGCAGTTTGGTATGCGCTCATTGCTCCTGCAAAATCGCCATATTTCAATAACGAATTACCGCGCATTTCATTGATCTCGCTATCCAACGGACCCGGCAGTGCACTTAAATAACTCGCATAGGCATCCGCTGCGAGACGATATTGCTCCAGAGCGTCATAAGCTTTTGCAAGGAAGAAGAATGACGTGTTACGTGTTTCACCGGTTGGGTAATTGATTAGCAATGACGAAAATTGATTTACTGCCCCAAAATAATCTTCTTTTAACAATAAAGCTCTGCCCATTCCCAATAACGCGGAGGCAACCAGTTCCTGGTCTGAACTTTGAGTACTGCTGGCGAGGAATTCGCTATAAGCCTGGTCGTAATCACCAGTGATGAGGAGTGATTCGCCATTGAGAACCCTTACTGCGGGGGTCGGAGTGGGCGTGGCCGTGGCCGTTGGTATCCATTGGGTAGGTACTTCAGTGGGTTGCTGAAGTGGAGAGGTGGTCATATTACGATTACAGGCACTTAATACTAAGGAAACTACCAGAAAGTAGATGATGGTTTTTTTGTTCATAGAGAATTTATAACGGAGTGGGGAAGAAGTGTCAATAGGTGTAAAAATTAGCAGAATCCAAGTTTTTAACTTCTATGGTTGCTGGAAACAAAAATTAAGAGAATATTTTCCTGAAATTTACCGATACTTTACTTTCTTCAGAATGCTTATGTTTACAATATGCAAACATGTTATGTTGTCAGAAACCGGAGAGAGTACTAAGTATTTTCCATTCCATTACATCATAACAACCGATTAAACGTTTTTTGCAAATCCACTTTAGTGTATTTATTTCAAAGTCTATCATACCCATTCATCAATCTGAGGTGACAAATGAAATATATAGATAATATCCGAATGAACATAAAATTGATGTCAAGTTATATAACACTCTCAATTATTATTCTCGTTGTGGCTGTAATCGGGATTATTAACTTGAATTTGAATAATAAACAAATTAAAGCGATGTACACTAATAATTTAGTCCCTATTAATTTGGCGGGAACCATTTCTTCGGAATTTGGAAATATCCGGGCTGATTTCTATCGGTATGTCACCATTCCCAAACAAAGAAAAACCACTCAAGCAACGATCATTGAGAGGGTTAAAACCATTGACTCTTCGCTTAATGAGATCAATGCACTTCCACTGACAAAAGACGAAACAAAAATTGTAGCTGAGTTTTCCAATGCCTGGGTGGATTATCAAAAGTATTTGAACGAGTCATTAACGCTGGCTGATTCCAACTACAATGCTGAAGCCTTGGCCTATGTGGAAGAAGGTGGAAAATTAGTTGAAGCCAGTAAAAATGCAACGAGTGCTTTAACTGAACTCAATACCTTGCATGTTTCCATGGCCGATACAGCCATAACGAAATCCAATAAAACTTTCAATCAGAGTCTGCTGGGGAGTCTTGTACTCTCATTCGTTGGTTTGGCCATTGCTATTATCTTGGGTATTTTTGTCAGTAATTCATTGACGGTGCCTATGAAGCTGCTCACCATGGCCAGCGATAGTATCTCTCAAGGGGATTTGCTCAGAGATATGGATCAAAAAATCAAAGCGTCTGTCATGAATCGTGGTGATGAAATTGGAGATATCGGTAAAGCTTTCAACCGCTTGGAAAAATACCTTCAAGGAATGGGAGAGGCTGCCAATAAAATTGCCCAGGATGATCTGACGGTAGAGGTAATGCCAATTTCCGAAAAGGATGAGCTGGGTGTGGCTTTTTCTCACATGATCGTCAATTTGCGTGCAACGGTCTCTCAGGTCATGGAAAGTGCAATTAACTTGAGTGCGGCTGCAGAACAACTTTCTTCTTCATCCTCACAAGCTGGTCAGGCTACCGGACAAATCACTGTCACGATTCAGCAGGTGGCAAAAGGGACTCAGGAACAGGCTTCTTCAATATCGAAAACAGCTTCTTCCATTGAACAGATGACCATTGCCATCAATGGCGTCGCAAGAGGCGCTCAAGACCAAAGCGAATCCGTCTCAACTGCGTCAAGGATCACAGATGAAATTAATAAATCCATCCAGCAAGTGGCTGAAATCGCGGATACCGTGACTACAGATTCAGCTACCGCCACCGAGGCGGCAAGAAAAGGATCAGCAACAGTCGAGCAAACGTTGGTTGGTATGAAGAGTATTAAGGAGAAGGTGGGTATCTCGGCTAGCAAGGTTCAAGAGATGGGCAAACGTTCTGAAGAGATCAGGGCCATTGTTGAAACTATCGAAGACATTGCATCACAAACCAATCTTCTGGCATTGAATGCAGCCATCGAAGCCGCTCGTGCAGGGGAGCATGGCAAGGGTTTTGCGGTGGTCGCAGACGAGGTGCGAAAACTTGCTGAACGGTCTTCGCTGGCGACTAAAGAAATTGGTGGTTTGATCAACGGAATCCTCACCACTGTATTTGAAGCGGTCAAAGCCATGGATGAAGGATCGCTCGAAGTTGAAACAGGGGTTACCAGTGCCAATCAAGCGGGTTCTGCGCTTACAGATATTTTGAAAGCATCAGAAGCCGTAAATAAACAGGCATCCATGGCCGCGGATGCGAGCAATAAGATGAAGATGGCTGCGAGTAAATTGGTGGAAGCAGTCGAAACGGTCTCGGCGGTTGTTGAAGAAAACACAGCCTCAACCGAAGAAATGGCCGCCAATGCAGGTGTGGTGTCTCAAGCCATCGAGAGCATTGCAAGTGTGAGTGAAGAAAACAGCGCCTCTGTTGAAGAGGTAAGCGCCAGTGCGGAAGAAATGACTGCCCAGGTTGAGGAAGTGACCGCCGCCGCAGCCTCGCTTTCCGTGATGGCTCAAAAACTGACCGAATTGGTCGCCAAATTCAAAATTAATTCTGTTGAGCAAGAGACATTAAAAGAATAATTACTCAAGATCAGGTATTTCTGGTTGAAGAATAATTTGTGAACCGCAGTGAAAAAAAAACATCGAAACTCACTGCGGTTCCCTTTTATTGAAAAAATATTGCAACGACCCCGATTTTCATGATAAACTTAATCGGAAGGAACGCTCTCCCGCGAGAGCGTTTTTTGGTGGTGAATTGCGCACGATAGAATGGCTTCCAGAAAAAAAACAGGTCAGTATGATAGACCAACGGCGATTGCCGCGCCGGTTTGAGTATTTGCATTGCCAGACCTTGGATGAGATGCTTGACGCCATCCGTAGCATGGCTATCCGCGGAGCTCCGGCGCTGGCAGTTGCAGGAGCATACGGCATGGTTCTGGCTGCCTTAAAGGCTTCCACGGGGAATGTCAGAAATCAGGCAAAAAATGCCGCTGAATTACTGATCGCTTCAAGGCCGACGGCAGTAAACCTGGCCTGGGGTGTGAACCGAATGCTGAAGATCGTTCTGAATGAATCCATCTCAGACGCAGATATCCCTGACAAACTGCTTGTAGAAGCCCACCTGATGGCGGAAGAAGATGTTCAGATCAACCGCAAACTGGCAGAAAACGGCGCCAGTTTAATCAACGATGGTGATACCATCATTCACCATTGCAATACAGGTTCGCTGGCTGTTGTGGATTGGGGAACCGCGTTGGGAGCCATCCGTTTTGCCCATGAGCAAGGAAAACGCATCCATTTGCTGGTGGATGAGACCCGGCCAAGACTGCAGGGCGCGCGGTTAACCGCCTGGGAATGTGAACAATATGGCATTCCTTATGAGATTATTACGGATAATGCTGCAGGATTTTTCTTGCGTAGTGGCAAGGTAAACAAAGTCTTTTTTGGAGCGGATCGAGTGGCGGCCAATGGGGATGTGGTTAATAAAGTTGGCACCTACATGCTCAGTCTGGCGGCTCATACCAACGGTGTTCCGGTCTATTCAGTATTTCCACTTTCGACATTGGATTTATCCATTCCAAATGGTGATAGGATCCCCATTGAAGAACGTGATGGTGATGAAGTGTTGGGGCTTGAATTCCATGGTGAACCGGTAGCTCCTGTAGGCGCCAAAGCGCGTAACCCTGCTTTTGATATTACACCGAATGGATTGATCACTTCGCTTGTTACTGAAGCTGGTATAATCACTCCTCCGTATGATCTGAATTTGGCAAGATGCGTTTATAATAACAGTTTGGAAGGTAAATGATGGCGATTGTAATCACAGGTTCAGTAGCTTTTGACTATTTAATGACTTTTCCGGGTTATTTCAAGCAGAATATTTTGCCTGATAAACTCGACAAGATCAGTTTATCATTCCTTGTAGATTCAATGACCCGGCAGCGCGGCGGTGTGGCACCAAATATTGCCTACACTCTGGCATTACTTGGTGAAAGGCCGATGGTGTTTGCGACTGCTGGCGAAGATTTCGAGGAATATCGTGCCTGGCTCGAATCGCACAGAATTGATACAAAATATGCCAAGGTTGTCCCCGGCAAGTATACGGCTTCTTTCTTTGTAAATACCGATCTTGAGAACAACCAGATCGCCAGTTTTTACACGGGTGCAATGGCTGACGCCTCTTCACTTTCACTCAAAGAGATGAAGAAGGGTGAAGCAGATTACGTTGTTATTTCTCCAAATGATCCGACAGCCATGAAGAAATACGTTGAAGAGTGTATCGAGTTGGGTATTCCCTATTTGTTCGATCCTTCTCAACAGGTAGCCCGCAATCCCCACGAAGATTTACGCCGTGGCGCCCAAAATGCACATGCCATCTTCTGCAACGAATACGAATTTGAACTGTTACAAAAACACACGGATCTTTGTGCAGATGACATGGAAGGCTGTGTAAAACTCCTGGTGGTCACATTAGGAGAAAAAGGTGCGAGCATCAAATCAGAAGGTAAGGAATATTTGATCCCGATCGTCCCTGCCGAGCATATTGCCGACCCCACCGGCGTTGGGGATGCCTTCAGAGGCGGATTCTTGCGCGGATACAGATTAGGCTTGGATTTACAGACCTGTGGTCAAATGGGTGCGTTGGCGGCCACTTACTGCCTTGAACAAAAAGGTACCCAGAACCATTTCTATACGATCAGTGATTTTGTCAAACGTTACCGGAAGCACTTTGATGATAAAGGTGCGTTGGATATATTGAAATAACCATTTTCTGGAGGAAGAAATGCCGAATTATGATGTTAAAGATCTAAAACTTGCCGATGGCGGCCGACTCAAGATCGAGTGGGCAGAACGCGAAATGCCTGTTCTGCGTCAGATCAAGGAACGTTTCGCCAAAGAACAGCCGCTTAAGGGTATGCGCATCTCCGCCTGTCTTCACGTTACCACCGAGACCGCCAACCTGATGAAAACTTTGCAGGCTGGTGGTGCGGATGTGGTTTTGACTGCTTCAAATCCGCTTTCCACACAGGATGAAACCGCCGCGTCTTTGGTCAACCATGATGAGATTCCCGTCTACGCGATCAAGGGTGAAGATAACGTCACTTATTACAAGCACATCAATGCTGCCATTGATCACAAACCGCATTTCACCATGGATGACGGCGCTGATCTGGTCAACGTTTTGCACACCAAACGCCGCGAAGTTCTTTCCGGTGTGGTAGCTGGAACTGAAGAAACCACCACGGGTGTGATCCGTCTGCATGCCATGGCTGCTGATGGTGCATTGAACTACCCGATCATTGCCATCAACGACGCTTTGACCAAACACTTCTTTGACAATCGCTACGGCACAGGCCAATCAACGATTGATGGCATCGTGCGTGCCACCAACATCCTCCTCGCTGGCAAAGTCTTTGTGGTTGCCGGTTACGGTTGGTGCGGACGCGGCCTTGCTTCACGTGCCCGCGGTATGGGCTCCAATGTTATCGTGACGGAAGTTGATCCCCTCAAGGCTCTCGAAGCAGTGATGGATGGCTATCGCGTCATGAAGATGGAAGATGCCGCCAAGATCGGCGATATCTTCGTCACCTTGACCGGTGATATCAACGTCATTGATGAACATCACTTTGCGGTGATGAAAGATGCCGCAATTGTCTGCAACTCCGGCCACTTCAATGTTGAGATCAACATCCCCTCTCTTGAGAAGATGTCCAAGACCAAACGTCTGGTTCGCCCCTTTGTGGATGAATACATCACCAAAGACGGCCGCCGCATCTACATCCTCGGTGAAGGCCGTTTGATCAACCTGGCCTCTGCTGAAGGACATCCCGCTTCCGTTATGGATATGTCCTTTGCCAACCAGGCCCTCAGCCTCGAATACCTCATCAAGAATGCCTCCAAGATGGAAAAGAAGGTTTACTCTGTTCCAGAAACCATTGACCAGAACATCGCTGCCTTGAAACTGGCTGCCATGGGTGTCAGCTGCGATACCCTGACCGCTGAACAGGTGAAATACCTGGGCTCCTGGGAAGAAGGAACTTAGTCTGTAAGTGAGTTAATTGAAACAGCGAGGCTAGTACCCTCGCTGTTTTTTGTTAAGGTCACCTTGATAAGGGTTTTATACTGCCTTGTCAAGGTGACCTTGGATTTTTGTTTTATTTTTTAGTGCGTGATGGCCATATTGTTGAGCGCGCCAAATGAACTGGAAAAAGCAGCGTTTGAACGCCAGTAAGTTGAAGCGCCATCCACGATGGTAAAGCCTGTTTCGTCATAGCCGGTCAGGATGACCACATGTTCATAATAAGCGACTGTGGTGCTGCTGCCATCCGAGGCTGTGTAGCTGACCCCGGAACCGCCCCATACGGAGCCGACAACCCAGACGATCACCGGATTGCCTGAGGCGATCTGACGGCGCAATTCGGTCAACGACACGCCTTTGGAGGCATTAGCTGAAACCCCATTATTACGGAGTACCGTGGCCACGGGGTTCGCGTGCACACCATAATCGTCTGGCGGGATCTGTCCCCATGCGCCGTTGACGTTGCCTACGAAACCGGTTTCTGGATTGTCAGTGCTGGGGAAGGCAGATTGGATCGAGTTTTCACTCAGCGAGACCCCGTAGAAGGCCGCCCAATCTGCAGCTGCCCTGGCTTCACACGAGAGCATGTGGCTTTGGGCATGACCTGCAACCCCAGAGATTTGATAGGACGCAGGCAATCCATCCACTGGGGGATTGGTCGGTAGCGGTTTTACAGTGGGTTGCGGCTGCGGCGTGTTGGTTGGCAGCGGGGTGTTCGTGGCTGTGGCTGTCGGGGTGTCAGTTGGCGTGGGCGTGAAAGTTGAAGTTGGGGTGGGGGTGTCGGTGGGCAGCGGTTGAAAAGGAGTTGCAGTTTGTGATGCGTTGAGATCGGCTCCGATCATCATGATCGTGCTGGTGGGGGTTATGGTAAGGGTCGGGGTGACGAAGTATCCAAAACCTTGCGTGCGAATGGTGAAAAAGGCTCCAGTCGCTAGTAGTATCACCAGAGGGATGGAAAGGTAAATATACCGATTAGATTTCGAGGGGGATACGTTCATCGCAGGAGCGGCTTATTGTGCAGACACCACGGTAATATCCATGTAGAGTAGATCGCCAAAAGGCTGGCCATTTGGTCCGTATGCCTTCCATTGGCTGGTATAGCGGCCAGGTTCCATGGGGGCGGTGAATTGGACAGCGATGACCGTTTCTGTGCCGTTGCGGGCGGGTACAAGTGCCTGTGGGGATGCGGCGCCCATGCTTTCTCCGCCCAGGAGTTGAAGCGTGTAGGTGGAATCCCAGTTGCAAGTACCCGCGTTTTTAACCTTCCACTGCTTGTCAATGGCCTGACCAGGTTTTACTTCTGTGCCATCCGGGTAGGTAAGATCGGGGGCAATGAATTGCAACAGGTTGGTACACTCAGCCACTTGAGCTGATGAAGATTGCGGGGTGGGGGTTGGTTCAGTGACGACAATGTTGGTGGGCAAGAAGGTGGGGGCCTTAAAAAGGGCAGCCTGGTCTTCCACCGGCACAGAGCGTACGGGAAGGATGGACTTGCAGCCCACCAATAAGAATGGGAGGGCTGCAAGACAAAGGATCAGGGTTACGGAAGGACGTTTACTTCCAAATCGCATACTAATTAATCTTCACCCTCTGAGGAATCTCCGCCGCCACCAAAGTCGAGGGGCAGCTCGCCACCCATGGCACGTTCGCGGACAGCTTTTTCGATCTCACGGCACATTTCAATGTTTTGTTTCAAGAATTCCTTGGCATTCTCACGGCCTTGTCCGAGACGCATATCATTATAAGAGAAGAAAGCGCCGCGTTTGGTGATGATCTCAAGGGCGGTGGCCAGATCAATGATATCACCGACCTTGGAGATGCCTTCATTGTACATGATATCAAATTCAGCGGTGCGGAAGGGTGCAGCCACCTTGTTCTTGACCACACGCACACGGGTGCGGTTACCGACGATCTCGGCACCGACCTTGATGGATTGAATGCGGCGGATGTCGAGGCGAACGGAGGCGTAGAATTTAAGCGCCAGACCGCCGGGGGTGGTCTCGGGATTTCCAAACATGATGCCGATCTTTTGACGCAGCTGGTTGGTGAACATGACAGTGGTCTTGGTCTGGTTGATGGCGCCCGAAAGCTTGCGCAGCGCCTGAGACATGAGCCTGGCCTGCATACCCATGCTGGCATCGCCCATGTCACCTTCGATTTCAGCCCGGGGTACAAGCGCAGCGACGGAGTCAATGATCACCAGATCCACGGCACCGGAACGAACGAGGGTTTCGCAGATCTCAAGGGCCTGTTCGCCGGTATCCGGTTGGGAGACCAACAGGGATTCAATATCCACGCCCAATTTCACAGCATAGGCCGGGTCAAGTGCGTGCTCCATATCAATGAAAGCCACGGTGCCGCCAAGTTTTTGGGCTTCAGCCGTGCAGTGCAAACAGATGGTGGTCTTACCTGATGATTCAGGTCCGTAAATTTCAGTGATGCGTCCGCGGGGGATGCCGCCGACTCCAAGTGCAAGATCAAGTGAAAGGGAACCGGTGGGGATGACATCCACATCAAGCTGGTGGGCTTCACCCAGGCGCATAATGGACCCTTCGCCGTAGCGTTTGACGATGTCACCCAAGGCTTTATCAAGAACGGCGCGTTTGGCGTCGCTCATGGGCTCTGATTTATCAAAGGAATCGAAAACGTTCTTTTCTGCATTTTTCTTCGCCATCGTGTGTTCTCCTCAAATGGATGATGATTAATTATAGCGGATGTTTTGTAATAGTTCCATTATAGTACATTTGTTCGCAAGGTCAAGCGGGAAGAACTGTGAACCGTGAACTGTGAACTGTGAACTGTGAACTGTATAACCTTTTCATTGGTGTGAAGTGAGTTTTTATTCTCCAGAAAAACAGATTGCTTACTCGCGTAAAAAAAGTTGTTTTCTTTACGCGAAGTTAAAAACAATTCAAAACAATTCAAAAAAAATCAAATAATTCATTCTCCTTCTCACTGTAAAACTGATATTCCATAATAGAATTAATATTCTATATATTAAGTATAAACCCCATGTCAAGTTTTTGAAAACTGATCAAATAGGCCTGTCGAAAAATGAATCCCATGTATACTTGTTGATGAAATTATTCCATTTGCAAAGTCGAGGACGGCAATAATGTTTGATTTTTTGAAGAAGTGGTTTAAAAAGTCGGAGACAAAGGTTGAACCCAAAAAGAAATCCGGGGGGGACAATGTCAGAAAGTATGTCAAGCTGCGCTACATCAACCCTGCCAGAATGAAAAAAGACGGAAGAGTGACTTTCACCGCCGAAGATATTGAAAAAGGGATGGGGTTGGGCAATAAGTATCCATTGATCTGCAGCGCCCTTGATACCAACAAATTCCTCGAGTTTGCCAGAGTGGAACTGATCCGCCGCGAAGGCGCCGCACAAGGTGCCACAGCCAAATGGACGTTTAAAGTTAAATAACCTGCCTGTAAGTCAGGATTGCATATAGTATCAAAAAATGATATCATATGAATCATAAACAGAATCAGACCTTGCGTACGCTTTTTAGTGATCCAATCCATGCGAATATAATGTGGTCTGATATCGAATCGTTGTTTGAAGCACTTGGTGCTGAGATTTCTGAAGGAAACGGTTCACGTGTTAGAGTGTATTTAATGGGTGTGCGGGCGGTGTTTCACCGCCCACATCCTGACAAAGAAGTGGATAAGGGTGCAATAAAGAGTATTCGGCGTTTTCTACTGGAAGCCGGTATTTATGACAGCAAGGAATTGAAATGAAATACAAAGATTATGAATCCTTCATTACGTTTGATGAAGAAGCACGATTATTCCATGGTGAGGTGATCAATATTCGAGATGTGATCACTTTTCAGGGAACAAATGTTGATGAATTGGAAAAAGCTTTTCAGGACTCCGTTGACGATTACCTGGATTTTTGTGCCTCGCGTGGAGAACATCCCGATAAACCCTTTTCTGGTAAACTGATCGTACGCATTACGCCTGAACTGCATAGAGAAGTGAGTGCAAAAGCCAAGAAAGAAAGAGTGAGCATCAATCACTTGATCGCAGAAGCATTGACCGAATACACAACTCGAAAAAAGAAATAGGGCAGGTTGTGACTCTAATGCAAGAATCGGAATTCTTTTAAAGAATTCCGATTCTTGTTGTAAACTTTTTTTAGCTGAAGTTCAGGGGTTCAGCACTTTTTGGAGGCAGAGCAGCCAGTCGCGGGTCTTGCCGGTGGGTTCTGCTGATGTGATGGCGAGAATGGGGGCTTGCAGAGATGCCGGGTCAATTCCATTGAGCGGGACTTCTTTAACATTTCCAGTTAATAAGTGAGCCGGGATAAAGCCAAAGGCGGCCGGGTCTCCCGCAACGATATCAAGCATTTGCCTGCCACCCGGGATGAGCAGGGCAGAAGCCGCTGCAACTGGCTGGCCTGCCATCACTTTTTTCATGAAAAGCTGTTGGGGTTCTTCCTGCCCTGGATAAAAATTCAGCGCCGTGGTCAGCGCTGAGAAATTTCCATCGGGGGCAGAAGCAAAACAATCAGGGCAATTTGCCGCAGCTTCTCCCCAGGTGGTGATGGCTGCGGACGCGATCTTTTGTGTCAGCTCTGGCGTCAATTGGCTTAAAGGATTGGCTGGATTAACGATCAGTGCCAGCCTATCCGTGCCGAGGACGGCGGAATAACTGGTCAAGTTCTCCGGTGCCCCCCAACGGAGGATAACTGCGTCGCCCGTGGTTTCGAGTTGATCAACAGGAAGGCCGTGGGTGATGATCGAAAAATTGCCGATGGTTTGGGCACAGGTGGACATGGCAGGGGTCAGCCATTCGAGCGCAGCAGTGTATGAGACAGTCAGCGGGTTTTGATCCAAAGTACCGGTGACGGAGGAAGCATCGAGGGTGGACTGACCAACGGCGGTTTCAGCTGCGGGGGTCGCGATGGCGGCCTGGGCATTGCTGCGTACAGAACCGATGATCAGAACCAGTGCGCCAAAAAGGACGCAATACAAGGCAAACCAGTAGAAAGAGCGTTTGGTTAAGAAGCCAAGCAGCCAGTGGATTGAAAGATATCCCACCAGCAGAGCCACAATAATACCGACGATGATCTTGGGCAGGAAGCTGCTCAGGTCGGGTACTTTAAGCACATCTGAAATGCTCACAACCCCTGCGCCGATCATGACGGGGATGGACATAAGGAAGGAAAAACGGGCTGCGGAGGGGCGATCCATGTTGCGGGTCATGCCGCCGGCTATGGTTGAACCCGAGCGGGATATGCCGGGGAAGATGGAGATGGCTTGAAACAAGCCCATCCACAAGGCGTCAAACCAGGTCATGCTCATCAGGTTGCGGGTGCGTTTGGAGATGGTCTCAGCCAGAACCAGCAAGGCAGCGGTGCCAAACAAGAAGTAGGCGGTGGCACTGGCATCATTAAATGCGGCTTCCACTTTGCTCTTCAACAACATGCCTGAAAGAACCGCAGGAATGGTGGCGAGGATCAGAAACCATCCCAGGCGTGCATTGGGATCTTCAAAGGGTTTGCGGTCCACCAGGCCTTTGAAGAATGCCTTTATGATCTTCCACAGGTCCGACCAAAAATAAAGGATGACAGCAATGATCGTACCCATTTGAACCAAAACGCCAAACGGGAAAACCTGGGCTTCCGGGATTTGCCATCCGAGAAGATTGGGGATCAACACCAAATGGGCGGATGATGAGATGGGTAAAAATTCAGTTAAGCCCTGGACGATGCCCAGGATGATGGATTGAATGAGGGTCATGAAGGCTCCTGTTTTTTGTTTACTTTATAAGACCGTAAGAATTCAGCTGCAAAAGGTTCAAAATTGCCCACCAGGATCGAGCCGCGAATGTTGTTCATCAGGTTGATCAAAAAGGATATGTTATGGATCGAGATCAACGTGGAGGCCAGCATTTCTTTGGCCACCACCAGGTGTCTAATGTAGGCACGGGTGAAGTTCTTGCAGGCGTAACAATTGCAGGTCTGATCAATGGGCTGGGTGTCGTGGGCAAATCCTGCATTCATCAGATTGATGCGCCCGGTGGGGGTAAAAGCAGATTGATGTCGCGCCAGGCGGGTGGGCAGTACACAGTCGAAAATATCCACACCGCGCAGCACGCCGTTGACCAGGTCTTCGGGCGAGCCGACGCCCATCAAATAGCGCGGTTTGTTGGCCGGCAAAATGGGATGAAGAACATCCAGCATGGCGTGCATTTCTGCCTTGGTTTCACCCACTGACAGACCACCGATGGCGATACCAGGCGTATCCATGGAGGCGACAAATTCAGCAGATGCCTGACGAAGGTCGGCAAAGACGCCCCCCTGGACGATGCCAAAGAGCGCCTGGTCCGGTCGGGATTTGGCGGCCACGCACCGTTTGAGCCAGTTATGAGTGCGCACCACAGCCCGTTCATTATAGGCGCGGTCGTTGGGAGTGGCACACTCATCAAAAGCCATGATGATGTCCGCCCCCAGCAGCTCCTGCACTTTAATGGAGCTTTCAGGGGTGAAGCGGTGCGACGATCCGTCTATGTGGCTTTTGAAGGTGACGCCCTCTTCATCCACTTTGCGCGTGTCTGATAAGGAAAAAACCTGAAACCCGCCTGAATCGGTGAGCATGGGGTTTGGCCACTGCATGAATTCATGCAGGCCGCCCATCTCGGCCACCAACTCGGCGCCGGGGCGCAAATAGAGGTGGTAGGTGTTGGAAAGGACGAGGCTGGCGCCTGTGTCTTTTAATTGGGCCGGGGTGACCGATTTGACGGTCGCCTGGGTGCCTACGGGGGCAAAGACGGGGGTCAACAAGTCGCCGTGCGGAGTGTGAAAGACCCCGGCACGCGCGTTCTTTTCGGTGCTGATAATGTCATAGGTAAAGTGAGAATTTGTCATAACCTCAACATTATAAACCCCAAATGAAGTGCAGCCCCAACAGGATGGTGGCAATGGACAGCAGGGTTAATGGAAAACCCACCCTGGCGTAGTCTTTGAAGGTGTATCCACCCGGATTCATGACCATAATGTTAACCGGATGCCCCAGCGGGGTGATGAAGGCCAGTGAACAGCCCAGGGCTACCGCCAGCGCCAGCGGATGAGGGTCAATCCCGAAATTCTTGGCAGCCGAAAGTGCAAGCGGGATGATGATGATCGGTGCAACCGGTCCGCTCATGAATTGGGTGAGCAGCATGGAGATCAGCAGGAAGAACCCTGCGATGATCAAAGGTGACACCGGCCCGAGCCAGTGGAGCAGTGAAGTGGTCACGCCGGCGGCCAACCCGGTGTCGCGGATGGCAATGGTGAGCGGCCACATGCCCGCGATCAAAAAGATGGCTTTCCATTCGATGCGTTGAAAGGCGTCATTCAAGCTCATGCAGCCGGTCAACAAGAGCAGCACAGCCCCGGCCAGCACCACCAGTGCCACTGGCAGGACATCAAAAGCCGCAAAGGATAGGGTGAGAATGGTGATCAACAGGGCAAGACCAAGTTTTTTTGGCCGGATGACCGAATCGGGATCTTCTTCAAGCAGCACGAGATCCTTATCCTGTTCAAGCTGACGGATGTATTCGGCACCCCCCTGGATCAAGAGCGCATCTCCAGTTTGAAGCTCCAGGTTCGAAATGTTCTCATGGATCGGGGCGCCCTGCCGCCAGAGAGCCAGCACGTTTAACCCGTAGCGGATGCGGAAGTTGATCTCGCACAACGTCTTGCCGACCCATTGGGAGTGCGGCGAAAGCAGCACTTCGGCGAGCGGATTGGCAGCATCCGTGATGGGCAGCTCTTCCTTTACAGCGGGGAGCAGTTCCAATCCAAGGGCGGCAAGGGTGGTTTCGTCCATTTTGCCGCTGACAATCAATGTGTCGCCTGAGTGGAGCACGGTGTCAGGTGAAACGACCTGCGGACGCCCTTTTTGGGGCAGAACGCGAATGACACGCATCTGAATGGGGATCAGGCAATTATTGGCAAAAATGGATTGATCCACCAGAGGTGAATTGTTCAACACCTTAAGGCGGGATAAACCTGTTTCCAGGTGGTATTGAGCCATCAGTTTCTCTGACAACGCCTGTGGCGAGGATGCTTTTTCAGAAGCGGTTGATTTGGGCAGTAGTTTGCGTCCAACGAACACAAGGTAGAGAATACCCACCAGCACGACGGGAGCGCCGACCGGGAAGAAATCCAGCAGGCCAAAACTGGAAATGCCGGCATCCTTTAGCGCACCGCTGACGATGATGTTTGAGGTGGTCAGCAGGGTGGCCATGCCGCCCAAAATGGTGCCAAATGCCAGCGGCATGAGCAGCCGGCCGGGAGGGGTTTGACTGCGCCTTGAAAGCGACATCACCGCAGGCAGCAGCACACCCACCGCGGCAATATTATTCATGAACAAAGATAATGTAGCGCTGAAAAGGGATACCAATAAGACCAGCAGAATTTCACTTTTTCCGCCCATTTTAAACATCAGCCTGCCGATGGCATTCGCTGCACCCGTTTGCTGCAAGGCAACCGAGATCATGGAAATGCCCAAAATAGTCATTACGGCTGAACTGGCGAAACCGGAAAAGATCAAAGTGTGATCCACGACACCGGTGATGCCCAATGCCAGCATGACCATCAGCGCGATCAGGTCAGGGCGGAGTTTGGTAATGGTCAGCAGCAGGATGGCTGAACCCAGGATGATGACGGTTATCCATTGAGGGGGCATTTTTTTATCCTCAATTTCATTTTAACCCAAACTTCAGCGGAATGTATTTTCCTTGCCGGGTAAGTTCAGGTCGTTTATACTAAGCGAATGAATCTCGACAATCAAACGATCTGGGTTGAAGTAAATCTGGGAGCGATCCGTCGAAACATTCAAAGGATCGGAAAACTCACCGGCCGGCCGGTGATGGCCGTGGTTAAAGCCAACGCCTACGGTCATGGTTTGATCGAAGTCTCCAAAACTGCAGTGAAGGCAGGGGCAGCCTGGCTGTGTGTGGCGCGCGTTGAAGAAGCCATACGGCTGCGTGAAGCAGGCATCGAAATTCCGCTGTTGGTGATGGGCTACACCACCCCCGAACGGGTGGCTGATGCCATCAAGTATCACATCAGCCTGATGGTCAACAACTACGACCTGGCAACTGCCTTTGATCAGGCGGCTAAAGAAGCCGGCGGCAAGGTGGCCGTGCATGCCAAGATTGACACCGGCATGGGCAGGCTTGGGGTCTATTATGAAGAAGGCGATGAATTCGGCATTCACATCTCCAACCTTGATAACCTTGAATTCGAGGGTATTTTTACCCATTTTGCCTGTGCGGACGAGCCGCAAAAACCCATCACAGCCCTACAGATCAGAAGGTTTGACCGATTACTGGCAAACTTGAAATCTGTGGGTGTGCATCCCAAAATGGTACATGCGGCAAACTCTGCCGGCTCCGTGTTCTTCCCGGACGCGCGGTATGATGCGGTCAGACCCGGGATCGCGATCTATGGATTGCACCCGTCACCCTTCGCTTTGCTTCCAACAGATTTTGAACCTGCCTTGAGCTGGAAATGCCGGTTGACTTCCGTTAAGACTTTACCTCCTGGTTTTGGCATCAGCTACGGGCACAAGTACTACACCAAACAAGTGGAGAAAATAGCGGCGACCTCCATCGGCTACGCGGATGGCCTGCGCCGGATCATGGGGCAGGTCGCCCTGATTGATGGTCACCGGGTTCAGCAGGCTGGCACCATCTGTATGGATCAATCCATGTGGCGATTGCCGGATGATTCCACGGCCAAAGCCGGGGATGAAATGGTGCTCATTGGCAGACAAGGCAGCGAAAGCATCACTGCTGAAGAAATTGGCAAGTTGTGGGGAACCATAAATTATGAAGTGATTTGCGGATTGATGGATCGTGTACCTCGTTTTTATCTTGAAGAATAAAGCAGGAATAACTGATGCCTTCTTCGCAACCAAAAAATTGGTGGGTCTACCCTGTTATTCCAGCCGATATTGATGCTCAATTTCAGGTCTTTCCGCGTTACATCCGTCAGATCTTGTTCAACCGCGGGATCACGGACGTGGATTCCGCATCAAATTATCTCAACGCCAGTTTTCCCATTCACGATCCGTTTTTACTGCTGGACATGGAGCGGACTGTTGAGCGTCTGCTTCAGGCCATTGATCAGCGCGAAGGCATCGTGGTTTATGGGGATTATGATGTAGACGGCGTGTCTGCCACGGCATTGATGGTGCAGGTGCTGCAAAAACTGGATGCCAGAGTCCACCGCTTTATCCCCAACCGATTTGATGAAGGCTACGGCCTTAATAATGAATCCATCAGCATGCTGGCGGATTCAGGCGCCAGGGTGATCCTGACCGTGGATTGCGGCATCCGTTCACCGCGTGAAGCCGAACATGCGCGTTCTCACGGCATTGATCTGATCATCAGCGACCACCATCATCCCAAGGACGATCTGCCCCAGGCTTATGCCATCGTCTGCCCAAAACGGGAGGGCGACCCTTATCCCTATAAGGACCTGGCAGGTGTTGGATTGGCCTATAAGATCGCGCAGGCGCTGTTCATGCGGCGCAGCGCGGGCGATTGGTCGGCGGATGACTTTTTGGACCTGGTGGCGCTGGGCACCGTGGCGGATATTGTCCCGCTGACCGGCGAGAATCGAACCCTGGTCAGACGGGGGATCAACCAGATCAGGTTGGGTACCCGGGTTGGGATCAAAGCGCTGGCCGGGGCTGCCGCCAAGGAAGTCAACCGCATCACCGCCACCGACATCGGTTTCATTCTTGGGCCCAGGCTCAACGCAGCCGGACGCATGGATTCCGCATTAAAAGCGTACGACCTGTTAGTGACGGATGATCTTTCCAAAGCCGGATTGCTGGCCCAGGAGTTGGACAACCAGAACAATGAACGGCAGAAGGCCACCAAAGCCGCCCAGGACTGCGCCAAGGACAGCATCGGTGAAGACTCCGGGTTGAATCTGATCCCAGCGTTTTTCAAAGTGCCTTCCGATGATGAACCAGACGTCAGCGTGAGCGGGTGCCTGCCGGGTGAAGATATTTATCCGGGCATCGTGGGTCTGGTGGCTGCCAAATTGACCGAATATTATTACCGACCTGCCATTGCAGGCGTGGTGGAGCGAGATTACTGTCGGGCTTCCTGCCGCAGCATCCCCGAATTTCACATCACCGAGGCGTTGGACGAATGTTCAGACCTGCTGGTAAGGCACGGCGGACATTCCATGGCGGCGGGGTTCACGGTCAAGATCGAAAACCTTCAACCGTTGGTGCAGAAATTAGCTGTAATTGCCAACCAAAAACTGGGGCAGCAGGATCTACGGCAAATGATCAAAGTGGATTGTGAGGTGCCGGTAAGTGAGATCACCCCAGGCATTTACCGCGATCTTGAATCGCTTCAACCAACAGGCATGAGCAACCCTTCAGCTGCCTTCATCGCCAGAAATGTGAAATTCTCTGATATGAAGATGATGGGCAAAGAGTTGACCCATCTGCGGTGCGTGATCGATGGCTCGCCGATCAACCAGGCGGTGGCGTTCAACCAGGCGCAGTGGTTCAACGTCTGGAAGGAATCCAAAGCGCGGTTTGATATTGTCTATTCCATAGAGATCAACCGCTATTTTGAGAAAGAAACCCAACAGATCAATATTCGCGATATGCGGCCATCTCAATGATCTGGCAAAGATAGATGAAAAAACCTTCCCGTATTAAAGCCATTCTTCTGGCAGTTTTGGTCACTATTATCTGGTCCACTTCATGGGTGTTGATCAAGATCGGGCTTGCAGATATCCCGGCCATGACATTTGCCGGCTTGCGCTACATGCTGGCTTCCTTATTGTTCTTTCCACTATTATTAAAGAAGGACATCAGGGCTCAGATCAAGCGATTGTCTGGCCGTGAATGGGGGGTGATGGTGCTGCTTGGTGTCGTGCTGTATACAGTTGGGCAGGGCGGTCAGTATCTTGGATTAGCCTACCTGCCATCCGTAACGGTCAGTCTCATTTTGAATCTCAGCGCTTTGTTCGTGGCAATTGTTTCAAGCATTACCATCAAGGAAAAGTTGAACTGGCTGCAGTGGCTGGGTGTGCTGCTCAACCTGGCGGGGGTGGTGATCTATTTCAACCCTGCCAATAATCCCTTGCAGGGGCATTGGCTGGGATGGCTTTTTGCCGTGCTGTGTTTGTTGGGCAACTCGGTGGGTTCGATCATCGGCCGGGAAGTTAATCGCAATGCCAGAATTCATCCCATTGTGATCACGGGGATCAGCATGACGATTGGGTCCGCTTTGATGCTGTTAACGGGCATCCTCTGGCAGGGACTTCCTATTCCCACCGCCCAGAGCGTTTGGATCATTGTCATCCTTGCGGTGATCAACACCGCTGTGTGTTTCTCGCTTTGGAATTACACTCAGCAAACCCTGCTGGCCACCGAAACCACCATCCTCAACAACACCATGCTGGTTTATATCTCCATACTGGCGTGGATCTTTTTGGGTGAAAAGCAGACACCGCTTGGAATCATGGGACTGCTCCTGGCGCTTGCTGGCGCCATGCTCGTGCAAATCCAACTTAAGAAGCCTAAAACCAGCTGACCTGACATGCTATAATTAATTTCATCAGATTCTGAATACAGGTGTTCGGGAGGGTACCAATCATGAGTGACCAGTCTGTCACAATACCATCGCAACGTCCTGCTAGAACTACGAACCCCCTGCCTGGTACGTTTACTCCGCCTCCCGTTAATAAGGTAGATGATACCGGGCTTGGCTTGTTATGGCTCCAAGATTTGGCGTTGAAGATCATTTATTTTCAAGGTTACCTGACAGGTTTGAAAATAGCTGAAGCACTGGCTTTGCCTTTTGCCGGGATCGTGGATCAAATTCTCGAAGGTCTGAAGCGCGACAAAATGATCGAGGTGCGTTCTTCACAGATGGGGCTGGGAGAAAGCGCCTATTTGTATGCCATTACCGGCGCCGGCATCATTCGTGCACGCGAAGCACTCGACCGCTGCCAGTATGCCGGTCCCGCCCCCGTGCCGCTTGAAGTTTACAATGAAGCCATTCGTCACCAAAGCCGCGAGCGCGTTCAAGTCAACAATCGAAACATGCATCAGGTGCTGGGCGACCTGACTTTTGGCGATGCTACTTTTCAAAAACTGGGGCCAGCCGTTAATTCGGGGACTTCGATCTTCATCTATGGTGCGCCCGGCAATGGCAAGACCAGCGTGGCGCGCGCCATTGGCAATTTGATCCTTTCTCAAACGATCTACATACCGTATGCGCTGTTTTGTGATGGCCAGGTGATCACCTTGTTTGATTCGACCAACCACCAACTGGCACCTGAAGACGATTCCACAGCCCAAAACAATCGCGGCGGCATGCGCAAAGATACCCGCTGGGTGAAGATCCGCAGACCGTTCATTATGGTGGGTGGAGAACTGACCCTGGCAGGACTTGATCTGGTGTTTAACGATACTTTGAAATATTATGAAGCCCCCATCCAGGTGAAAGCCAATGGTGGCATTCTGTTGATAGATGATTTCGGTCGCCAGCAGGTACGTCCTCGCGACCTGTTGAACCGCTGGATCGTGCCGCTCGAGAACCGGATTGACTATATGTCTTTGCACACAGGCAGAAAAATTGAAGTGCCCTTTGATGTGCTGGTGATTTTCTCGACCAATCTTCCACCGCGTGATCTGGTGGATGAGGCTTTTCTGCGGCGGCTGCGCCACAAGATCGAGATCGTGGATCCCAGCTATGATGAATATCGCGATATCTTCAAAAAAGTCGCGGCCGTAAAAGGGATTATTTATTCTGATGATGCGCTGGCTTATCTGCTGCAGGAATGGTACATCAAACCTTCAAGAAAGTTACGCGCGTCTCATCCGCGGGATCTATGTGATCAGATTTTAGATATTGCCCATTATTTGGCAGTCGAACCGGTCATGTCAAAAGAAATGATTGACAAGGCGGCTGAATCCTATTTTGTCGAGTTGTGATATGTTTGAAAACATTAAAAATACAGTAATTTTTGCCCACCGGGGAGCCTGCGCGCTCGCGCCGGAAAATACGATCTCTTCTTTTGAATTGGCAGTGACGCATCAAACTGATGCCGTTGAATTGGATGCCAAACTTTCAAAAGACGGCATGGTGATGGTGATCCATGATCCCACCCTCGAGCGGACCACCAACGGTAGCGGCAAGGTCAATGAGCATACCCTGGCGGAACTCAAGGCTCTGGATGCCGGATCGAAATTCAACCCAAAATATGCAGGCGAGAAGATCCCCACGCTTGCAGAGGTTTTTGAAGCGGTAGGTAAAAAAGTGCTGGTCAATGTAGAATTGACCAACTATAGTTCCCCCAAGGATGATCTGATCGCGAAAGTCGCCGAGGTCGTGAAGAAACAGAACATGCAAGACCGTGTGCTGTTTTCTTCCTTCATTCCCAAAAACTTAAAAATGATGAAAGAACTGCTGCCTGACGCGCCCGTGGCATTATTATGCCTGGAAGGGTTGGGGGGATTTTTATCCAGAAGTTTTTTGATGTCAAATGTGTCCCCGGCCATTATCCATCCCTATCTCACGGATGTGGACCCTATCTATGTTCGGATGGAACATCGCCGTCATCGCAGGGTGCATGTATGGACAGTGAATGCCGATCAGGATATCAAGCACATGCTGGCATTGCGTGTAGATGGAATTTTTACTGACGATCCGCAAAAAGCCAGAAAAATAATGGCTGAGTCGAAAAAATAGAGTGATTCAATATTAAATCTACTCGTTGGAATTCATTGATCCGTCTTGGTCAGGAATAGGTGTAATGAATAAAGGGTTCAGGGTTACGATCTTGCTTCTGCTGGTGCTCAGTCTTGTCTTCCCACAGGGGATTTCAAGCGCTGCATCACGTGAACAGGAGCTGGACGCCCGTGCCAAAGCGACGGCGATGCTGGCAAAAATGAGCCCTGAAGAAAAAGTCGGTCAGTTATTCCTGGTGACTTTTAATGGAACCGCGACGGATCAAAACAGCAATATTTCAAAATTGATCACCCAGCAGCATATCGGGGGAGTGGTGCTGCGCTCGGACAACGACAACTTTACCGGACCCGATGGAACGATCACAGCCGCGCATACCATGATCGAGGCATTACAGCAGGTCAATTGGGATTATACCCAGGCGGATAGTCTCTTCCCGGCTGTGTCAGATGCCAATCCCATCAATTACGTCCCTCTGCTGGTCGGGATTTCACAAGAAGGCGACCAGGCACCTTATGATCAGCTGATCAACGGGATGACAGCACTGCCGGATGAGATGGCCATCGGGGCTACCTGGAAGCCGGAGAATGCTGAAACGGTGGGGTCCATTCTGGGCGAGGAACTCAGTGCACTCGGGGTGAACCTGCTTTTTGGTCCTTCGCTGGATGTTTTGGATGTGGTGAAAAACGACACCAGTGAAGACCTGGGTGTACGCACCTTCGGCGGCGATCCGTATTGGGTGGCTGAAATGGGACAGGCCTACATCAAGGGTGTGCATGCGGGAAGCAATAACAAGATCGCAGTGATCTCCACTCATTTTCCAGGCAGCGGTGGATCTGACCGCCTGCCCGAAGACGAGGTGGCCACTGTTCGCAAATCTCTGGAACAATTGAAACAAATTGAGCTGGCACCTTTTTTTGCAGTGACCGGACCGAATGAAAATCCTGAAGAAATAACCGACGGGTTGCTGCTGTCGCATATTCGCTACCAGGGATTTCAGGGCAACATCAGGGCGACGACCCGACCTGTTTCTTTCGACTCCACGGCGCTTGGCCAGATCATGAGCATTGAAGCATTTTCTACCTGGCAAAAAAATGGCGGCATCATCGTCAGTGACGATCTGGGCAGCACCGCGGTACGCAAGTTCTTTGATCCGATGAATACGGGGTTCGATGCCAGGCAGGTGATCAAGAGCGCCTTGTTGGCGGGGAATGATCTGCTTTATACCGGAAATATTCTGGCGACAGGGGATGCGGATACCTATACAACCATCGTTAGAACCCATGATTTCTTTGTGCAAAAATATACAGAAGATTCAGCTTTTCAACAACGGGTGGATGAAGCTGCGTTGAGAGTATTGACGCTAAAGTATGAACTCTATCCTATTTTCAACATTGCCAACACTTTGACCTCTCCATCCAACCTGGAAGCGATCGGTACTTCTGAAGGGAAAGTGTTTGAGATCGCCCGGCAGTCCATCACCCTGGTCAGCCCTGATCTTTCGGATATGGATAGTGTGCTGCCCGAACCACCTCAAAGCAGTGAAAGGGTCGTGTTCATTTCGGATACGGTTGCACAACAACAATGCAGTACTTGCACAGACCAGAGTATTGTATTGGCCGATAATTTCCGCGACGCGGTTGAAAGACTTTACGGCCCTGAAGCCGGGGAACAAGTGGTAAGTTACAAATTAGCTGCTTATACCTTTGAAGACCTTCAGAAACTATTGGATAATGACAATCCGCCTGAATTCATTAAAAATGACATCCAATCTGCCAATTGGCTGGTGGTGTCATTTACTGATTTTAAAAAGAGTTCGACTGCTTCAACCATTTTCCACCGCTTGTTCTCTGAACAGCCCGATCTGGCGAGAAGCAAAAAGATCATCGGTTTTGCCTTTAATGCCCCATATTATCTGGACGCGACCGATATTTCGAAATTCACGGCGTATTATGCTGTGTACAGCAAGATCCCCGTTTATGTGGATGTAGCCGCTAGGATTCTGTTTCAAGAAATTGTGCCATCAGGCATCCTGCCGGTTTCGCTGACAAGCATCGGATACGACTTGATAACGGCCACCACGCCCAATCCCGACCAGATCATCCCCTTGATGGTAGAACAACCCAGTGAACAGTTGGGCAGCACAGAGACTCCTTCAAGCTCCACCGAAGCACCGCTGACCTACAAAGTCGGGGATACCATTCCGCTGCGTACAGGAGTGATCGTGGACCATAACGGTAATCCAGTCCCTGATGGGACGGTGGTACGGTTTTTGATAGATACAAAATCCGCAAGCGGGTCCATCGAACAGATCGAAACACAAACCACCGGCGGAATTGCCCGAACCACTTATCGAATCCAAAACACCGGTATTTTCAATTTGCGTGTCACCGCGGACCCGGCACAAATCTCTCAAATCTTAAACCTTGAGATCACCGACGCAGGCGGCCAGATCACATCGTTTGAACCGACCCTTGCGCCGACAGGCATGGCAACCGCCACCGTCGCTGTGGATGCTCAAATCACCCCCGAGAATCCCCAACCATCCAACCATGAAAAAGGCATGTTATCCGCTGGTGATTGGCTGCTTTCAACCATGATCATCTTTTCGATTGCGGTGATCCTTTATTGGTGGGGCTGGCAGAAACAGAAGTTTTCATGGAATCCGCGCATCCCATTTGCATCCATCCTCGGCGGATATGTGGTCTATTTTTACTTTGTTTTAGGATTACCCGGTGCAGCAAATGGAATTAAAAATACCGACAGTGGATTGATCCTGCTGGGAGTGGTTTTAGGCTGCCTGGTTGGCGGGGGAATTGGATATCTTTGGTACGTATTGGAACGCAGCAAAAAGGTCTAAAAAGAAGGCCTGAGCAGGGTGAGCACGAGCGCCAGCAGTGCCATCCCCACGGTTCCCAATAAAGTGGCAATTTCAGTCTTGTTATGCAAGATCCGCGGTTTGGTTTGCATGCGAATGCCCGAAGGTATGGTTACCGGGCGGCTGCCGATCAGGGCGTCCCTGAATTCGTCCACGGAACCTGGCCGGTCATCAGGGTGCAAGCTCATCGCCCAAAAGATGGCTTTTTCAGTTCGTGATGAAACACTTGGATTCTGTGGTCGGATGGGAGCCAGAACGGCCGGGTTGATAAAGCGCTGACGTGCATCAGCCGGAGCTTTACTGGTCAACAGGTGATACAGGGTGGCTCCAAAGGCATAAATATCGCTGCGAACGTCCGTATGCCCGATATCGCCGCCATATTGCTCCAAAGGGGTGTAAAGCGCGGTTCCCTGGCCTTGCAGGATGGTAATCGTAATTTCACCTGGTGCCAGAACCTTGACCAGCCCAAAGTCCACCAGTTTCAATACTCCGTTGGGGGTAAGTTTGAGATTACCCGGTTTAATGTCGCGGTGAACGATGGGAGGGGTCTGGTGGTGCAGATAGGCCAGCGCATCTGAAAGCTGGTTGGACCAATTGAGGACTTCACCCTCGGATAAATAGTTGCCCTTTTCTTTGGTTTCAACCATTAGCGTTCTGAGATCCTTACCGGGCACAAAATCCATCACCAGGTAATCACGCTGCCCGATCGAAAAGAAATCAGAGACCTTCGGCATATTGGGATGATCGAGGCGGGCGAGAACCGTGGCTTCACGCAGGAATTGGTCACGGGCTTCTTTGATGAGGTTGCCGGAAAGGGTTTTATCGTGTTCCACTTCCTTCAAAGCACATTGGCGGCCTTCCAGACGAAGGTCGTCTGTCAGGTAAATGGACCCCATGCCGCCCTGCCCAATGATGCGGCGGATGCGGTATCTGCCTCTTAATGTGTCACCTGCTTTGAGCGGGATCGGCATTTTTGTCCTTTTTAACCTCGAAATGGAGTAGCGTAAAATGAAATTATGTACTATTATACCTGATGAGGTATCCGATTAAGCGATGATCAAGCAACCTGCAAAATCAATTATGGATCGCTCAGGTCCACAATTACGCCAGAAGGAATGCCCCGTGGTGGTCGCCATTCAAGGACCGCTGGATGGCCGACGCTGGGAAATTCAAGATGAATTGATCATAGGTCGCGGTGAGGATTGCCAGATCCAGATTGATGACCGGCAGGTTTCACGCCATCATGCCAGGATCAGTATGATGGATGGCAAAATGATGCTTGAAGACCTCGCCAGTAAAAACGGTACCTTTTTGGCCGGCAAGCTGATCACCGAAAATGTGCCCCTGGCCGATGCCGACATGTTCCAAATCGCCATTATTTATAAATTTGTTTTTTACAATTCCGATGCCACCATGCCCATGGAGGATTTGATCCCGCCCTTGACTGGCGGCGCAACCCGCCTGGTTGTGGACGAGAAATCAAGGCGCGTCTGGGTGCAGGGGAAGGAATTGACCCCGCCGCTATCAGCGCCTCAATTCAGGCTGCTGGGCGAACTGGTTTCACATGCCGGTAGAGTGATTCCGCGCAACGAATTGATCCACGCCATCTGGGCGGATGAAGAGGCCGAAGGCGTATCCGAGCAGGCACTGGATGCCCTGATCCGCAGGCTGCGCGACCGCCTGGCTGACCTGGATCCCGGGCACAATTACATTGTGACTGTGCGCGGTCATGGATTGCGTTTCTGCGAAAAAGAATAAACAATCAGAGGTGTTTTATACCATTAGTGCATGAATCGGAATTCTTTTAAAGAATTCCGATTCTGGTTTTAAACAAACCTTGACAAGGCTATAAGCCTTGTCAAGGTTGATCTACAGCGGATCAAAAAAATAGGGGAGGTTCTTGAACCTCTCCAACGGTAATTATGAGAATGATATTGAACTTATTACTTCTTTAAATTCTTTTCCATGTTGAAGCGCAGGGCCAATTTATAGACCGCCCGTAAAGACTCCACCAGTTCCGGTGACTGCTTGCGGGCTTCGCCTTCGGAAATGATGGCATTAATTGCCCCCAGCAGTTGATCATTCACCAGGTCGCTTTTTGCTTCAAGGATCTTTTGGCGCTCGGCATCATCCTTGCTTTCAAGCAGGCTTTGGATCAACTCGATCTCAGGGGGAGGTGCACTTTCTTTTTCAACTATGGAGATCACTTTTTGGATCTTTTCGATGCGTTCGAGATCACCTTTTTGGTGGGAGGCTTCGAATTCAGATTGCAGCGCCTGGGTAAAGAATTCATCCATTTCAGGCAGGTGTTTCTTTACGGCTTCTTCCAAATTGGGTTCCGCCAAAATGGTATAAAGCAGTTTGGCGCCTTCGGCAAGCCGATTTTTCAGTTCGTTGTCAATCTCGCGGGTGATGTTTAATAATTTATCGCGCAGATCAATCAGGGATTGTTTCTTTTCCGGGGCTTCAGCTTCGATCTTTTCACTCAGTAGTTGGAAGAACTGATAATCCAATCCGTTGCGGGCAAGGCTGACGACGGTGGTCAGGCTGCTATCCGATTTAATGCCGATCAGTGTATCCAGCAGGATCTCGCGGGTCAGACCATTTTTGCTGGCTTCTTGCAGGGTCTTCAAGGCCGCGTTCGTTTCTTCACTTTGGGCGAGCAGGGTTTTCCCCACTTCGGTCTCTTTGAGCAGCTGCATCTGAATTTCATTGAGCAGTTGGGCGGATTTTTCATCCCCCTGCATGGAGGCTGATTCGATCAATGTGGAGAGGATGGCAAAGAAAGCACCGTCCACCAGTGCATTCTCCTGCGCAATGATGGTGGAACGGTCTTCAGCTTTGGGGGTGGTGAGCAAACGTTGGATTAATCCAACCCGTTTCTGCTGGGCTTCGATCATTTCCTTGGTGATGCCGTCGGCTTCGAGCACTTTATCCAGCAGCGTTTGATAGGTGAACATGGTCTGCGGCTGGAATAAATACCCTTTGCGTTTTTCAGCGGGCAGGGCATTCACGACCTGATTGATCAAGGGGCCGATCTGTTTTTCCTGTTCGTTGACGGGTAATCCCATTTCAGGTGGGAAAAAGGTTAAGAGGAGTTCCTTGGACGGATCATGATAGACAATGGGGGTGCTCATCATGCCTTCGTATCCGCAGGCCTGGCAGCGGGCTACGTTGGTCGAGCGGCTCATCAGCCGTTGTTTGGCTGTGGGATCTGTTGTCATATCAAAGAGTTGTTGTACTTCGGCAAGGATTGGCTGCCGGCAGCGAGGACAGGATGTTTGAATTTTCGCCATGATCAGACCTTTTTTGTAAAGAATAACTTACCAGCCGATTATACCATCCGGCTGGTGGTTATGTTTTTGCAAGTTCATTCTAGTTTTCGGAGTTGATGGGTAGTGAAAAGCAGATGCAGGCGCCTTTACCTTTTTCCGGGTCTATCCAGATGCGTCCCCCGTGGGATTCGACAATCGCTTTGGCGAGGAACAGCCCCAGTCCGGCACCCTTGGTTTGTTTGGTGGCGTCAGGAGAACGGTAAAAACGCTCGAACACAAAAGGTGCATCGTTGGGGTTGATCCCAGGACCTTCATCACTGACGCATACAATGATATTCTCACCGCGTACTTCAGCTGCGATCTCGATCTTTCCACCGGGTGCATATTTGATGGCATTGGATACCAGGTTGGAAATCAACTGGTTGATGCGGATCTCATCCGCCACGATCACCGGCAGATCTGCGGGGATGTTGGTCACGATTTGATGGGTGGTGGTTTGGGTTTGCAGTCGTTCGGCTACCCTTTGGATCACCTGCGAAAGCTGAATATCAGTCCGTTTCAAGCTGAAACTGTTTGCCTGCAGCCGGGTGGCATCCAGAAGGTTTTCAATATAGATGGCCAGGCGGTCGGCTTCTTCTTCAATGATCTCCAAACTTTCATTGACGATCTTGCGGTCCCAGCGTGCATCTTCACGCCGCAGGGTGCCCACATAGCCTTTAATGAGTGCCACGGGGGTCTTTAATTCATGGCTGACTACTGAAATGAAGGTGGTTTTCATTTCATCAGCCTGCCTGAAGCGGGTGATATCACGCACGGTGGTAATGATGTTGAGCAGGTTCCCTTCGCTGGTCAGCAGCGGGGCATAGGTGATCCCTACTGGCAGGGGTGTGACTGCACCTGGACGGATGATGTCACCTTCAACGTATAGGGTGGCATTCGGAGTTAACGGCCAGCCTCCGGCTACGGCTTCTGAAAGGGTCATGTCGTGTGGTTTTTTTGCCCAATGGATGATCTCGTCGTGGCTTTTTGCGATGATATCCTGCACGGGGGCGCCGATCATAAAACTGAAGGCAGGGTTGGCACGTTCAACAGTCAGGTCGCTGGTGAGGATGAGAATGCCGTCTGCAGCAGAATCCAGCAGGGCGGTGACCCTCTTGCGATCATATTCCACCTGGGCGTAGAGTTGGGCATTCTTGACGGCAATGGCAGCCTGGTTGGCAAAACTGGAGAGCAGGCTTTTGTCATCCGAAGAAAAACCGGAATATTCCCTGAACACAAAGATGGCGCCCAAGACACGCTGACCGGTGATCAGGGGCAGGCCAACACTGCTTAATCTTCCCAGACTGACCGCCTGGGTGAATTTATTCAGGATCTGGTTGATGATCATCAACTCGGAATCCTGGGGGTCTTCATATTCAGGAATTTGCGCAAGCTGAGGTTCAAGGTATTTCAAAAATGCGGCAGGTAACCCGGTGGAGATGCGGATCTGCCAGCCTTCGGTGCGGGTACGCAAAGCGATGATACCGGCCTGGCCGGCCAGCATTTCGAGTGATATCTGCAAAATACGTTCCAGGAGCTTGTCGTAGTCAAGCTCCTGGGTAAGTGCACGAGAGATTTCCAGCAGATAATCCCGCTGGCGGACCCTGAAATCAGGAAGCATTCAGTTTATTATCCCTTTTCGACAGCAATGTCTTCGATTTCAGAAACCAAGACATTTTCACTTTCTGCAATTGTAATAGCTTCTTCAAGAATCTGTAAACCGTTTTCAGCTTCCGCCTGGGTGATGCAGAGGGCGGGTGAGATGCGCAAGACACTGCGTCCACAGCCCAGTGTTAATAATCCGCGTTCAAAGGCAAGATGTTCGACCCGGTCGCGGAGTTTTTCAGCGGGAATCTTTGAAATCTGATCCATCACGAATTCGATCCCGATCATCAAGCCGATGCCCCGAACGGACCCAATGCTGGGATGGTTCAGTTTGATGGACTCTAGGCGGTCCAATACGTATTTGCCAACGATGGCTGCGTTATCGAGGTATTCGTTTTCGATCAATTCGAGGGTAGCCAGGGCTGCAGCACAGGCCAGGGGGTTTCCGCCGTAGGTATTGCCGTGCGAGCCTTTTGGCCAGGTGGCAATGGATTTTCTGGCGATCATGGCGCCGAGGGGCATGCCTGAGGCGATGCCTTTGGCTGTCACCACGATATCC
The DNA here is from genome assembly GCA_021825925.1 of Chloroflexota bacterium. Classification (GTDB taxonomy): domain Bacteria; phylum Chloroflexota; class Anaerolineae; order Anaerolineales; family Anaerolineaceae; genus UBA6107. The sequence continues at coordinate 397,754 of JAKAFP010000002.1, read as the reverse complement.
GGTTCGACACCGAAATTCTGGATTGACCACCATTTACCAGTACGGCCCATGCCCGCCTGGACCTCATCCACGATAAGTAAAATTCCATTACGGGTGCAGACATCTCTTAATTGAATGAAGAAGTTATCAGGCGGAACAATATAACCGCCTTCGCCTTGAATGGGCTCGACGACAATTCCGGCCACTTCATCAGCCGGGACAGTCTTGCCAAAAATTTCTTCTTCAAGGTAGCGGATCGTGGCAGTACCAATGTCTTCACCGGGAAGCACGTTTAATACAGGGCGGTAAGGGTCAGGGAAGGGGATGTGGGTCACACCATTCATGAGCGGTGCAAACCCGCGATGATATTTGGGTTTACTGGCGGTTAAAGTAACGGCACCGTAAGTTCTGCCATGAAAACCACCCAGGAAGGCAATGAACTGGGATCTACCCGTATGATAACGGGCAAGTTTCAAGGCAGCTTCAACGCTTTCGGTGCCGGAATTTGTCATAAAAGAAATGGCATCTTCCTGGAAAGGAGCGATGAGGTCAAGATATTCGGCTAGTTCCACCCATTTGGGATGGTAAAAATCAGAGGAAATATGGATGAATTGTTCGGCTTGCTGTTGGATGGCTTTTACAACTTTTGGATGACTGTGACCTGTGGATGTTACGGCTATACCGGCTGCAAAATCAAGGAATTTATTACCATCAACGTCCCACACTTCAATACCACGACCGTGATCCATGACGAAGGGGTAGGCACGAGGATAAGATGGTGAAATGACTACCTGATCACGCTCAATGAGACGTTTTGCTATTGGCCCTGGTAAGTTTAGCGGTTTCACAACACACCTCCTTAAAAATAGAATGGTTGGATGCGAAGACTAACTTCAGCAACTTGGCGATATTCACTTGTTAATGGCTCAAGTAATATGATTATATCATGGAGAGCTGATTGGCCTTGAAGATTTGGCTAGAAAAGGAAACGATGTGGTGGACATACAATCTCGTGTACTATTTAATAAAAGTTCTGTTCACTTTGATATTATTTGAGATGTTTCGGAGTAAATTTGAAAAATAATATACAATTAACTCAAACTGGTTTGATATTTAGGAGGATAAATGGACGAGCAATATAAGATTAGTGTAAAACAATTTGAATTCCTTAAAGTTGAGTATGAAAATATTCAAACAAATATTAGGCGGTATAGTGATAGAGAGTGGGCAGTCCCAGGTATTTTCATAGCCAGCTTAGTAACTACAATTGGTTTCATAATAACCAATGCTACTGAAGTAAAGCGTTATACTTTCATAATTGGATTCTTTCTCTTATGTTTATCCATTGGTAATATTTTTTACTTATTATTCACACATGATCGACTAACAGATCAACGGAAAAAATTATCAAATTTACAATATGTATTAACTCAAAACGGATATATCAATTCATTATCATTTCCATACTTAATTGTTCCACCAAATAAAAAGAATCAGTTTTCAGAATTTACTCATGGCCTATGGGATCACGTTTTTGTATTCATTGTTAGTGGCGTTTTTCTTGGCTTCGTAGGAATTTATATTTTATTTTCAATATAGCATTTGTATTCCAACTTTTATAAAATTTCCTTTCAAAAAGAGAAGATTTGGGCCTCTTTCTCGAATAATTTGTTTAGATGTTTTTTCGGTAATTGTATTTTCTGTCTTGAATATATTTTTTCTTAATTCGCTGATATTTTGTTGAATAAATGCAGTAAGGTTTGGTTGTCAGACAACCACCTAAAAAATCCTTTCTCTTGTTATTTACAAATTATTTGCTGCCTGCCCGCTTTCTGCTTCCCAATCTGAGGGGTTTTAATGCAATTTAGAGGTGTTTTTTATTACGATTCAGCATTTGTTGACGCAAGGTAAAAAGACTGCTATCATTGAAATCGTATGCGTCCAAAACAAATCCGTCAACTACAACGTTTCTTCCAATCCATCGTCCGCAAATTGCGCTGGCTGGTGCCTGGAATAGGTATTAAACGTTGGGTGGTGGTCATTTTAGCCGGCACCACGTTGTTGGGAATTGGTTTTGCGTTCCTTCTACTTGATCTCTATCGCACTGCTCCCCAAACCTGGTGGCTTCCGGCCATTAAAATTATTTCCTTGCAATTCATCACGAATCGCGTGATCAGAGCGCTCATTTTCGGGGCTCTTGGTGTAGCGCTCACCGTGTTTGGAATTATTGGACTTAACCGGGCGCTGCTGCGTCCTTTCATGCGGCCGGGCAAGAATATCATTGATACGGTCGCAGAATTCCGCCGGCGGGATAAAGGTCCGCGCATTGTGGTTATCGGCGGGGGAACCGGTTTGTCTTCGGTGCTGCGTGGATTAAAGGAATACTCGCGAAACATCACCGCGGTGGTCACTGTGGCAGATGATGGCGGTTCATCCGGTGAGATCCGGAAAAATATTGGCATTCTGCCTCCCGGAGACATCCGCAACTGCCTGGCAGCCCTTTCCAATGATGAGGAATTGATCACCCAACTCTTTCAATATCGCTTTGCGGCGAGCGCCGGTTTAAACGGTCACTCGCTTGGCAATTTGCTCATTTCTGCATTAACGGAGATCACCGGTAGTTTTGAAGAGGCCATTGCTGAAACCGCCAAGGTATTGGCAGTGCAGGGGCAGGTGCTTCCCTCCACATTAAAGAATGTAACCCTGGTGGCCGACGTGCAGCTTCCTGACAAAAACGTGGAAGTGGTCATCAAGGGCGAAAGCAGAATTGGAAAGATCGGCGGCAAGGTGCGCAGGGTCTGGCTTGAACCGGGTAATCCGGCGGCCTTTCCACCCACCGTGCAGGCCATCCTCAATGCTGACCTGATCATCATCGGGCCGGGCAGCCTGTATACCAGTATCATTGCCAATTTGTTGGTGCCTGACCTGGTGGATGCCATCAAGGCCAGCAAGGCCTACAAGTTTTATATTTGCAATGTGGCTAGCGAACGTGGCGAGACCGACGGCTACTCGTGTGAAGACCATGTGAAAATGATCGAGAAACACGCTGGCAGCCGCCTGGTGGACCTGGTGATCTGCAATCACCGCTTTGAAGGGGTCTTGCCTTCAGACGTATCATGGGTTAAAGTTAATGAAGAAGAAAGCCAACATCCGATCTATCAAGCGGATCTTCTGGATGTTGATAATCCTTGGCGACACGATTCAAATAAGGTGGCAAAGACGGTCATGGACCTGTATTTTGAGCGCACCGGACCGTTAAGTTCCAAGGACGAAACTTCAGCTCTCTAATGTATAGTCGCCATGTCTAGACATGGTAAAATATCAGTATTACCCTCAAGGAGGATTTATTATGACAGTGAAAGTTGGTATCAATGGTTTTGGCCGCATCGGGCGGCAGGTTTTAAAAGCGATCAAACAGCAACATGGTTCTGAACTCGAAGTTGTCGCCATCAATGACCTCTTCGATACCAAGACAAATGCTCATCTCTTCAAGTATGACTCCACATTTGGCATTTATCCCGGAACCGTCGAAGCGGGCGATGGCGCTTTAATTGTTGATGGCAAGACCATCAAAGTTTTTGCTGAAAAAGATCCCGGCAATCTGCCCTGGGCCAGCCTGGGCGTGGATATCGTCATTGAATCCACCGGTATCTTCACCGACGCCATCGGCGATCCTGATAAGGGTAAAGCCGGCGCCAATGTTCATATCACCAAAGGTGGAGCCAAGAAAGTCATCATTTCTGCTCCTGCCAAGAATGAAGATCTGACCATCGTCTTGGGTGTTAACGATAATCTTTATGATTCTTCCAAACACCATGTCGTTTCCAATGCCTCCTGCACTACCAACTGCCTGGCTCCTGCAGCCAAGGTCGTCAATGACAACTGGAAGATCGTCAACGCAGTCATGACCACCATCCACTCTTACACCAATGACCAGGTTATCCTGGATCAGGGTCATAAGAAAGAAATGCGCCGCTCCCGCGCCGCCGGTTTGAACATCATCCCCACCACCACCGGTGCCGCCAAGGCTGTTGCTCTGGTCATCCCTGAATTGAAGGGCAAATTCGACGGCTATTCCCTCCGTGTGCCAACCCCCACCGTCTCCATCGTGGATTTCGTTGCCACTGTTGAAAAACCCGTTACCAAAGATGAATTGAACGCCGCCTTCGTTGCCGCCTCCAAGGGTGCCATGAAGGGTATTCTCGGTGTCACCACCGGTGAATATGGCGATCCCCTGGTCTCCATGGACTTCAAGGGCGATTCCCGTTCTTCAATCGTTGATCTTCCCACCAACATGGTCATGGGCGGCAACCTGGTCAAGGTCGTCACCTGGTATGACAATGAATGGGGTTATTCCTGCAGAGCTGCTGACCTTGCAGCCATGATGGCCAAGAAACTCTAGTCTTCACTGTGGGAAAATGAGTTTTAACTCTTTTTCTTGAACTGTTCATGGTGCGCATCCCGCTGTTTATTTGCGGATGCGCATCATGTCTATTTTGTTCCGGGAGAAAAATAAAATGTTCAACAAGAAAACCATTCGCGATATTGATGCAAAAGGCAAAAAGGTTTTGGTGCGCGTTGATTTCAACGTCCCCACAAAAGATGGTGTGGTTGGCGACGATACCAGAATCCAGGCTGCATTGCCCACCATCAAGTATTTGGTGGAGCAGGGTGCTGCAGTGATTTTGTGCTCCCACCTGGGTCGTCCCAAGGGCGGACCGGAGGAAAAATACTCCATGAAACCTGTGGCCGAACATCTTTCCAAGCTGCTGGGCATGCCTGTGGCCTTCGCCACTGACTGCATCGGCCCCGCCGCTGCAGATGCTGCCAAGGCTTTGAAACCCGGCGGCGTTCTGCTGCTCGAGAACACCCGTTTCCATGCTGAAGAAGAGAAGAACGATATGGAAATGGCCAAACAACTGGCTTCATTGGCTGACCTGTATGTCAACGATGCCTTCGGTACTGCTCACCGCGCTCACGCCTCCACCGAGGGAGTCACTCACTTCCTCCCCGGTGTAGCCGGCTTTTTGCTCGAAAAAGAGATCAAATATCTCGGCCAGGTTGTGGCTGACCCCAAGAAACCCTTCGTCGCCATCATGGGCGGCGCAAAGATCAGCGACAAGATCGGTGTGATCAAAAACCTGTTGACCAAAGCGGATGCGGTTTTGATCGGCGGCGGCATGGCCAACACCTTCTTCAAAGCCCAGGGCTTTGATATGGCCGATTCTCTGGTTGAAGACGAAGCCCTCGAAACAGCCAAGTCGCTGTTGAAAGAGGCTGGTTCCAAGTTGATGCTGCCCGTGGATGTCGTCCTCGCAGATAAATTTGATGCCGAAGCACAATCCAAAGCAGCCAAGGTTGGTAACGTGGAAGCCGGTTGGCGTATTTTGGATATCGGACCTGAAACCGTGGCTGCCTATTCCAAGGTGATTGATGGTGCTGCAACAGTTGTCTGGAACGGTCCGATGGGCGTGTTCGAATTCCCACGTTTTGCCAAGGGCACCTTCGATGTTGCCAAGGCCGTCGCAGCCTGCAAGGGCGTGACCGTGGTGGGCGGCGGCGATTCCGTGGCTGCCATTCAGGAATCCGGCCTGGCTGACAAGATCACCCATATTTCGACCGGCGGCGGTGCATCCCTTGAGATGCTCGAAGGGTTGGAACTGCCAGGTGTTGCAGCTTTGCAGGATAAATAATTCCTTCAAAATAAGAGGGTGAGTTGCTGGACAGATTCAACGGCATGGAGTAGAATTCATCCGCCACCTGAACCAGTGCTTACCCTCGACCCTCGCACTGTCAGTTGTATTTTTTTGGAGGAACCAAGTTGGCTAATATCAAGTCTGCAATCAAACGTAACAAACAGAACGAAAAACGACGCATTCGCAACCGTGTTTATCGCGGTGTGGCAAGAACCTTTGTCTCTCGTGCACGTGTCGCGATCTCAGGCAAGGATGAAGAAGCCGCCAAGGCTGCCACCCTCGCAGCAATTTCTGCTCTTGACAAGGCTGCTCAGAAGGGCGTGATCCACAAGAACAATGCCGCCCGCCGCAAGAGCCGCTTAATGAAATTGCTCGCCACCCAGAAGTAAAAGCTTTTTTGCAAAGCAATCAAGCGGGAGGTTAACCTCCCGCTTTTGCGTTTCTTTGCACTCTTTCAGGTCTGTTTTTCTTAGAAAAATCGCTTGTGTTATAATCCCTTAGGTTTGAATACTTAAGGAACGGGAATTGACCATGTTTGAAAAAGAACAGAACTTCATTGCCGACCAAATCACACAATATCTAAAAACGAATAATCTCCCCGAAATGGAAATTCGCTGGGCATGGATCCCTTTTAACGGCCAGTGGGGAATTTCCACTTCGTTTTTTCAATTGGCGGCCAAATCTTTCGGCGCCGAAAAAGGCAATGTGGCTCAAAAGGCCAATGAAATCGCCCAGGGTGTTGCTTCAAAGATCGAAGTTCCCCAGGGGTTTTCCAAGATCGAAGCAGTGAATGGCTATTTGAACTTGTATTTCTCAGCGGCAGACTATTCACGCCGTGTGATTGATGAGGTTTTAGCCTCAGGAACAGAATACGGCAAAGGGCAGCCCCTTGGCAAACGGATCATGTTCGAGTTCTCACAGCCCAATACGCACAAGGCTTTTCATGTGGGACATTTACGCAGCGCCTTTTTAGGCGACGTGCTTTCAAGAATTGCCGAAGCAGCAGGATATGACGTGGTGCGTGCCAACTACCCTGGCGATATGGGTTTGCACGTGATCAAATGGCTGTGGAACTACCTGAAGTACCATAAGGGCGAAAAACCCGAAAAAGACATCACCCGCTGGATGGGCGCCATGTATGCTGAAGCCAATAAGCGGTTGGAAGAAAATCCTGATTTGGACGCGGAAGTACGCGCCATCTATTCACGCTGGGATCAAAAAGACCCCGAGATCGTGGAATGCTGGAAAGAAACCCGTGAATGGTCCCTGACCGGTTTTAGAGAAATGTACGAAAAGCTCGATATCAAGTTTGATCGCTATTACTTCAACTCGATGTTTGAGGAACCCGGCAAAGAAATGGTCGCCGACCTGATCGAACGCGGCATTGCTGATGATGAACGTCCGCAGGGTGGGGCAGTCATCGTCAAGCTGGATGAAAAGCTTGGGCTTAAAGATGAAAAATACCGCGTGATCGTGGTGCAGCGTTCCGACAGCACTGCCTTATATGCCACTGAAGATCTGGCACTTGCCAGACAAAAATTCCTTGATTATCCCGACTTGGAGAAGTCTTACTATGTAGTGGATGTACGCCAATCGCTGCATTTCACCCAGGTCTTTAAAACGCTTGAGATCGCCGGTTTTGACTGGGCGACCCGCTGCCAGCACGTCTCATATGAACTGGTCAATCTGCCAGGCAACGTGGTGATGGCCTCCCGCGAGGGCACGGTAGTGCTGCTCGAAGACTTGCTCAGAGAAGCAACCTCCCGCGCACTTGAAGTTGTGAGAGAAAAGAACCCTGATCTCAGTGAAGAAAGCAAGTTGAAAGTAGCTGAAGCAGTCGGGCTGGGCGCCGTTAAATATCCCATGGTCTCACGTGACAGCGGCAAGATCGTGACCTTTGATTGGGAAAGCGCCCTCGACTTCAACGGACAGGCCGCTCCTTACATCCAATATGCGTATGTGAGAGCGAACAGCATTTTGCGCAAGTACAACGCTCCGCTGCCGGATTCCATCCTGCCAGGTGGCGAACTCTCTGCCAGCGAGATCGCCTTGATTGATCTGATCGCACGCATGCCCGGTGAGATCCAAAAAGCCGCCAAGGAATTGAAGCCGTTAACTGTCAGCAACCTGGCTTATGATCTAGCAAAAGCGTTTAATGATTTTTATGGTCAATGTCCCGTACTGATTGCGGAAGAACCGGTAAAATCCTCTCGGATACGGTTGGTGGCTGCCGCAAAGCAGGCGATTGCAAATAGTTTGGCGTTACTGGGCATCACAGCCCCACAAGCGATGTGAAAAAAGGCTCGTAAACCAAATTATTTTTAAGGAGATGATCTAAATGGCAAGAATTAGAACTTTGATCATGGGAGCAGCCGGTCGCGATTTTCACAATTTCAATGTGTTTTATCGTGACAACAAGGATTATGAGGTAGTCGCTTTTACGGCCACCCAAATCCCTAATATTGATGGCCGTAAATATCCCGCAGAACTTGCTGGCTCATTGTACCCGGCGGGAATTCCGATCTACCCTGAAAGCGACTTGATCAAACTGATCAAGGAACAGAAAATCGAACAGGTTGTGTTTGCTTACAGCGATGTGCCCCACGAATTCGTGATGCATCAAGCGTCCAAGGTTTTGGCCGCCGGTGCAGATTTCAAACTCATGGGCACCGATTCCACCCAGGTCAAATCAACCAAACCTGTGGTCTCCATCTGCGCAGTGCGCACTGGTTCAGGCAAAAGCCAGACCACCCGCCGCGTTTCTTTGATCCTGCGCGACATGGGATTCAAAGTGGCGGCCATCCGTCACCCCATGCCCTACGGTGATCTGGTCAAACAAAAGGTTCAGCGCTTTGCCACTTATGCCGACCTCGACAAACACGAATGCACCATTGAGGAACGTGAAGAATACGAACCTCATTTGGATAACGGCGTGATCGTCTACGCCGGTGTGGATTACGAAGCCATTTTGCGCCAGGCTGAGCAGGAAGTGGATGTAGTGTTGTGGGATGGCGGAAACAACGACTTCCCGTTCTATAAGTCTGATCTGAACATCGTGGTGGCTGATCCTCATCGCGCCGGACACGAACAAGCCTATCACCCCGGCGAAGCCAACTGCCGCATGGCAGACGTCTTTGTGATCAACAAAGTGGATACCGCCGATCCAAACAAGGTGATTGAAGTTCGCAATTCCTTGCATGCCATGAACCCCAATGCACTGGTCATCGAAGGCGCATCCCCGTTGTTTGTGGATGATCCCGAAGCCATCCGCGGTAAACGCGTGTTGGTGGTCGAAGATGGTCCAACCCTGACCCACGGCGAAATGAAATACGGTGCTGGCTGGATTGCCGCCCGACGTTTCGGCGCCGCTGAGATTGTGGATCCACGACCGTTTGCTGTCGGTACCATCCACGACACTTATGTGAAATATCCCAACACCGGCACGATCCTGCCCGCCATGGGCTACGGCGATGACATGGTCAAGGACCTCGAAAAAACCATCAACAAAGCTGATGTTGATCTGGTGATCTCCGCGACCCCAATTGACCTGAACCGAATCATCAAGGTCAACAAACCCATGCAGCGTGTTCGCTATGAATTACAGGAAATCGGCCAACCTACCCTGGTTGAAATTCTGAAAGCAAAATTCGGCAAGTAAAGGGTATTTATTCACTCAGGAATCTGGTGTAAACTGGTCGTAAGAACGGTTTTGCCAGGTTCCTGAGTCTTTTTTGGAAGAATGGTCTATGTTTATTGATGAAGCACGTATCTATGTTCGTTCTGGCCGAGGCGGCGCGGGGATGATGCATTTCCACCGCGAGAAGTATGTTCCGCGTGGTGGGCCGGATGGTGGTGATGGTGGCAGGGGCGGCGACGTCATCATCCAGGTTCAACCTACCTTGAATACACTGCAGAGCTTTCGGTTTAAGCGTAAATACGTGGCTCCTGATGGCGAAAACGGCGGTTCCAGCAATATGACCGGAAGATCCGCCAAACATTTGGTGATTCCGGTTCCCCCTGGCACGATGATCTATGATGAGGCCACCGGCGAGCTGCTTGGCGACCTGGTGCATGCCGGTGATGAACTGCGCATCTGCAAGGGCGGACGCGGCGGCCTGGGCAACCAGCATTTTGCCACCTCCCGCAACCAGGCTCCCCGTACCGCAGAAAAAGGGGAACCCCCTGAAGAAAAGAATATTCGGCTGGAATTGAAACTGCTTGCGGATATCGGCATTGTCGGCGTCCCCAATGCAGGAAAATCCAGCTTTTTAGCTGCAACCACCAATGCCAACCCCAAGATCGCAGATTACCCTTTTACCACGATCGAACCCAACCTGGGCGTTGTCAACCTGGATGAGGAAACCTCCATCATCATGGCTGACATCCCCGGCTTGATCGAAGGTGCACACGAAGGGGTGGGGCTGGGCGACGGTTTCTTGAAACACATTCAGCGTACCCGAGTCTTGATCCATGTCTTGAACGGCATGTCTGAAGACGTCATGGCTGATTTCACCCAAACCAACTCGGAACTGGCATTGTTTGATCCGGGATTGGCCAAGAAACCTCAACTGGTGGTCTTAAACAAGATTGATCTGCCGGATGTGAAGGAAAAATGGCCGGCTTTAAAGAAAACTCTGACCAAAAAAGGCTACACCGTTATGTCCATGTCGGCGGTCACGCATGAAAATCTGCAGCCTGTCTTGTGGAAGGCGTATGAATTGCTCAAGACAGCTCCTGAAGTGGAAGTGGTCCAGACGCTCATTCCGCTGTATAAACCTGAAAAAGACGCCCGCGATTTTGTGATCACCCGCGAAGGCGAAGGTTTCAGGGTGAGCGGCGCTGCAATCGAAAGGGCAGCCGAAATGACCTACTGGGAACACGACGGCTCTGTCCGCCGCTTCCACCACCTGATGGTCACCCTGGGTGTGGATGACGCTTTACGCAAGGAAGGCATTGAAGAAGGCGTAACTGTCTACATCAAGGATTATGAACTGGAATGGCAGGACTAACCCAAAAGGGATGAGCTGATGCGCATAGGATTATTTGGCGGCACCTTTGATCCACCTCATGTCGGACATCTGATCCTGGCTGAGGAATGCCGCACCCAGCTGCAGCTTGATCTGTTGCTGTGGGCGGTGACGGATAATCCGCCGCATAAACGATATGCCAATGTCAGCCCGGTTGAAGAAAGGGTAAAACTGGTCGAAAAAGCCATCCAGGGCAACCCGGCCTTTTTACTCTCACGGATTGATATAGACCGGCCCGGTCCGCATTATGCCATTGACACCATGAACCTGTTACGACTGGAATATCCCAATTCTCAGTTGTTTTATATGATGGGCGGCGATTCACTGCATGATCTTCCCTCGTGGCTGCGTCCGCAGGATTTCCTGCGCGTATGCGACGGGATTGGTGTGATGCGACGGCATGAGGATGGGGTTGACTTGGAATCGCTTGAAAAAGTGCTGCCTGGAATCAGCACGAAAGTAAATGTTGTGGAAGCCCCTATTCTTGAAATTTCTTCCAAACAGATCCGGCAGAGGATCGCCGAAGGCATGGGGTACCGTTATTATCTGCGAGACGCAGTCTACCAGGCGATCTTGGAGATGGGATTGTATAAATAGTTCTTCATAATTAAGAATATAAAAAAAAAAAAGCCCCCCGCAGTTCGAAAAGAAGATGCGGGGGGCTGAACTTTTTCCAATAGCTATTGTTGTTTCAGCTGCAGGTTGCCGACAGCCATATCCAGGCTGATGGTGATCAGGGGACCAGTTGTGCCGCATTCATAAGAAGAGCCTGAGATCGTCCAGGTGCCGGTGGCATCAATGTTGCTCAAGCCGTTGTTGAGTTCCACGATGGCGCGGGCATTGTCGGGAATGATAATGGTCATATCGCTCATTCCGGATTGAACTCGCACATAGAGGTCATTTTGTAAATCGCCGCTGAAATCGAGGGTATAGCTGCCTACGCCGCTGTCAAAGTAAATATTCTTTGTGTTGGCATTGCCCAATCCCAGCAGTTCAACGTCTGAAGCACCGGTTTTATAACTCAATTCATCCATTTCAACGGGGTTCAAGGTGTCAAACTGGACCACGGCTTTGCTGGCGCCGTCAGAGATGCGCAGGTTGGTGATGGAAAGACCGCTGAGATCAAGCTTGCCTTCATACGCGCCTGCGTTCACTGTCAGGTCAATGGGAGCTTCGCCCAGTTGTAGTTTCCAATCGTTCTTGATATCCCCATCAGGGATGCCCACGTTGGATGAGTTATTCTGTGAAATGGTGATCCTGGAGGATGAACGCGTGATCTGGGGTTTCCAGTTCTCCACATTATATTCAACCGTTCCGTTGATCAGGTCGGATGCGCCGCTGGAAAGGGCAAGTGTACCGGCGCCCATTTCAATGTTGACCTGGTTGGTTTCCACACCAGACAGAGCAGGTTCGTTAATTTCCAGGGTGTTGGTCACACCGGTATCCACCGATGGGACGTTCACTGTAAAAGAACAAGCCATCAGGGTAAGCGCTACAAAAACAAGTAAGAGTATTTTTATGGGTTTCATTTATTTTTCCTTTTTATAAATCTGGCGGTTTTCTTTGAAACCGCCAGATGATTTTGACTAAATTTGAGGTGGTTCCGGAGCAGAGGGTGGGGTCGGTGGAAGTGGTGAAGAAGGTACCACTGCCTGTACAACCTTATTGGCATATTTGGATGATCCAAATCGAGAGATGACCACGGCGCCCAAACCAAGGATGGCAACGATCACGCCGATCAACCAGCCGATGCATGGGATCAAGGTGGCAAAACCGGTCACCAATCCCAGCAGCAGCACACCGATACCGGATGCGATGGACGGATGCCAGGTGGTTTTGAACAGAATGGCAAGGCGTTGGCCGATCTCAAAACCGATCGCAATCCAACCAAACAGGACGGCCAATCCAACCAGGAGGGTGCCCAGGATCGTGACAGGGATCAAGATGATGGTGATAGTCAACAAAACCAACAGGATCGGAGCAACTACGACACTCAGTAATCCTACGCCGCCGGTGACCAAAGGTTCTTTACTGATGGTGTCGGCAACACGTTTAATTTGCTGGGGCAGCAGCAGGCCCAAAATGACTGCCAGTGCGGCCATGGCCAGCGCCTGAAGCGAGGCTTGCAGCATCTTGGTCAATAACGAAGTCTTGGCGGTAAAGGGGAAGTTGATGGAATTGGGGTCGCTTAAATTGAAGTCAAAAAATTTGGGTGACTGTTCTGTAATTTCACCATTAATTTCAGCCAGGGGTGATTTCTTGATGGTGGCGCCAATGAGTGAAATGTTGCCGTTGACATCTGCAGTGTCTTCAATGTTAACCGCACCGCCAATGGCTATGAAATCACCATTTACAGTTCCGTTCACGGTCAGCGTTCCACCGATCAGAATGACATCACCGGTCATGGTTGAGCCTTCATCCAGAGTGGCTGTGCCGCCAATAACGGCCAGATTGCCCATGAGCTCATCCCCGGATTCGAGGCGGTAAGTATTTGCGATGACAACCTGATCGCCGCTGATGGTCTTGGCGGGTTCAGGCGTGGGGGTTTGAGCCAGCACCGTGACCGGGCTGATCAACAGAATGACCAGGATGGCTGCTACAACGAGGATTCGATTTATTTTATTCATTTATTTTTTACCCCTTTGGTCGTGATGCGGTAAATTGAGAGGCCCCAGGCAAAAACTGCCAGGCAGATCCATCCCGCCACAAACAGACCGCTGATGACCAGTGTGATGGTTGGAGCAGAGTTGATCAGGTTTCTTGAAATTGAGATGATACTTTCAACACCACTAAAGAGTTTTACAACAGTGGTCAAGAATCTCACCAGAAGTGAGATAAACGAAAAGTCGGGCAGGAGGATGACAGCCAGGGCGATCAAAATTGCTCCGGCGCCGCTTGCCAGGCTGATGAACAGGGTTCTGGCCTGACGGCGTTCCTGTTCACGTTGACGAGAGGCAAATTCATATTTCCATCTACGCATGAATCCGGCTGGAGCAGGCTGCACGGGAGTGTTTTTTATTTCAGTTTGCACCTTGTTCCACGAGTGGTAAAGTTTATAGCACTCGGGGCATTCTTTAAGGTGCTCCTTTAATGAATCTTGCTCCTGTGAATTGATCTGTACTTCATCCAGAATCCAATTCTCATAAGGCTGGTGATTCATTTTGCCTCCTCTTGTTCAGGTTAGTGGATTGACCTGCGGTTATCATCTCTGCGAGTTGCTTTCTCGCTCGATGTAATCTACTTTTTACTGCGCTTACCGTTAAGGATAACATTTGACTTATTTCTTCCTCCGAACAATCATTCCAATATTTCAAAATCACTGCTGCACGATCTTGCGGGCCGAGTTGGTTGATCAAGTTGTGTAAGGCAGAATCTTCTTCGTTCAGGGTTACCACTTTTTCGGGCGTTGGTTCCTGAGGATTACTGATATCGAAATCCGGGAATTCGTCCAACTCGAAGATCGAAAGCTTCCGCTTACGTTGTTGATCGATACAAAAATGTGCAGCGATGGAAAGGAGCCAGGTAATGAATGAGCGTTGAGGGTCGTAGCGATTCAGGTTCTGCCAGGCTCTCCAAAAAGTCTCTTGTGCCGCATCTTCTGCGGCTCCGCTCTCACCGAGCATGCGGTAGCACAAATTGTACACCGGCGTCTGGTAGGTCTCTACCAATGTGGTGAATGCGTCTTCGTCTCCTTGGCGGGCTTTTTCAAGCCACTCTTCTTCCAGATTGATCACAAGAGCCCCGTAATAATTTTGTATCTAAGCAAATATACGCAAGTTATTTATAAAAGTTGCATTTTTCTGGGTTTAGAGCCTTACATATATGAAAGCCAGGCAGCGATGACGGCACCCGGCTAAAATGTCACTTCTTCCTTGCCTGCCAATTTTTCGTTTATCCGTTCCACCACGATGTCGAGATGTTTGCTTTGATGGACGAAATCGAGGTCGTCAGTTTTGAGCGTGAGCACAGGACAAAGATCAAAATTATTGATCCAGTCCGTATAAAAGGAATCCAACAAAGTCAGATATTCGCTTGAAATGGTGGATTCCATCTCGCGGCCCCGCTTGTGAATACGATTCATTAAGACATCCACCGGTGCTTTGAGATAGATCAACAGTGACGGAGCGGGGAGGGAGCGAATGACCAGGTCAAAGACTTGCTTATAGGTCATATAGTCGCGTTCGTTGATATTGCCCATCGAGTTGAGCGCCCTCGCGAAAATATAGGCGTCTTCATAAATGGAGCGGTCAATAATGGATGACCGTGGATCATTATACATTTCGAGGTGCTGCTGGGCGCGATGTCCCAGGAAGAACACCTGTAAATGAAATGACCATTCTTTCATGTTGGCGTAGAAATCCGGAAGGTATGGATTATCGTTTACGGATTCAAAAGCAGTTCTCCAACCAAGGCGTTCACCGATGCGCTCGGTAAGTGATGATTTTCCAGAACCGATGTTTCCAGCAACCAGAATCAAACGTTTGGGCATGAAATTCTCCTGTATTTTATGATGGCAATCCAATTATACGGCATCCATAGATGATTGAGATTGCATCAACCTTAAAAAGTGATTTAGGAGGTCAATTAAAATACACATTTTTTCAGCCTAATTTGGACAGAAAGGGTGTTATAATTGAAACGCGGAATTTTTGCCGCAGGTTGTTAATCGCGCTTGGTCTAATACCCTGCCGGTTCCGGAAGGGTATTTTTTTGTGTGTTTACAGGAGTATTTACATGGTTTCAGCTTTTGAGTCATTAGGCCTGCAGCCCGAGTTTGTGCAGGCTGTGGAAAAAATGGGGTTTGTTGATCCGACCCCCATTCAAAGTTCAGCAATTCCGTTATTATTGGAAGGACGCGATGTCATTGGGCAGGCGCAGACTGGCACCGGCAAGACCGCTGCCTTTATGCTGCCCTTATTACAAAAATTGGAGCCTTCCACCGGAAAAGTGCAGGCATTGGTCCTCGCGCCTACCCGCGAGTTGGCCAAACAGGTGGCTGATGCAGCCCTGTTGTTGGCCCAAAAAACCCGGGTTAAAGTGCTGGCTGTCTACGGCGGTCAATCCTATACCATCCAGACCAGGGCATTGGAACGTGGTGTGGATGTGGTCGTTGGCACACCTGGTCGTTTGTTGGACCTGATCAATCAAAAAGTGCTGGGATTGCATAATGTCAAAATGCTCGTGCTGGATGAAGCAGACGAGATGCTGGCCATGGGGTTCATTGAAGATGTTGAGATGATCCTCAAAGAATTAAATGAAGAAAAACAAATCGCCTTATTCAGTGCCACACTGCCACAGGCAATTCAGAAATTAGCCAATCGTTATCTCAAGGAACCAGCCAGAATTTCGGTCAGCCCTGAACGGTTAACCGTTGCCGATACCGAACAGCGTTACTGTCGCATCCATGAAGAGAACAAACTATCCGCTCTGACCCGGCTCCTTGAAACCGAGGATGTAAGCAGCGGCTTGATCTTTGCCCGCACCAAGGCACGCGCTCAGGAACTGGCCGATCAACTGATCCAGATGGGTTTCCCCTCTGATTCATTGCATGGAGACCTCAACCAGGCCCGCCGTGAACAGGTACTGAATAAATTTCGCCAGGGACAGATCTCGCTGATGGTCGCCACGGATGTGGCCGCCCGCGGTCTGGATATTGCCGGCGTCTCACACGTCTTCAATTATGATGTCCCCGCGGATGCTGAAGATTACGTTCACCGCATTGGCCGAACCGGCCGCGCCGGAAAGAAGGGTATTGCAGTAACCTTTTTAACTCCAAAAGAACGCGGACGTTTGAACCAAATCCAGGCTTATACGAAACAACCCATGGCCGAGTTTTCACTTCCTTCTGTGGATGCGGTAAAAGCAAGACGCGAAGACCGCCTGATCACACGGATCTCTGAACAATTATTAGCCGGGGTTACTCCCGCCGAGCGTGAACTTATTGGCCGCATGAACGAACTGGGACTATCCCCTGTTGAGATCGCTGTGGCCGCCATCCGCCTGGTGCGTGCCAGTGAAGGCACCATCTCCACCAAGGAGATTCAGGAACCCGCACAGGAAAGCAAATACAAACGTCTTGATGACCGCCGCGCAAGTACTGACCGCCAACGCGAAAAGTGGAACGCCAAGACCAGCGCCGGCTCAAACTCAAGTTCAGGTGCCGGCTATGACAAGAAACCCGCCCGCAGTGGAACCAAGGAACCCGGCATGGTGCGTCTGTGGATGAACCTCGGTAATGCCAACGGCATCCGACCTGGTGATGTGGTCGGCGCCATAGCCAGCGAATCTGGCATCCCTGGCCGAGCCATTGGTGAAATTGACATTCGCAGTGATCACACTTTTGTAGATGTGGCTGAACAGCACGTCAAGATGGTGTTGAAAGCCAGCGAAGGCAAGTATCGTTTACGTGGAAAACCGGTCTTGTTACGGTTGGCCGATTAATCAATTGATTTGATCTGGTGGATACTCACCAGGAGTAAAAAAATGACAGATGCCACTCCAAAACGGAGCGAGATCCAAATAGGTACCAGAGTGGCGGTGATTGAAAAGCAGAACCAGCCAACAGGGCAGTTGACCGAAGGGGTGGTGGTGAAGCTGCTCACGAAAAGCCCGACCCACCCGTATGGGATCAAGGTGGTCCTGTCCGTTGGAAAAGTCGGCAGGGTTCAAAAAATTATTCAGTGATCACTTCTTAACCAAACAAAAAACAATCCGCGATTTATTCGCGGATTGTTTTTTGTAAGCCAGTGTGTGTTTATTCGCCGGTGAGAATGAAACAGCCGACCAGGCCGACGCCGGTATGCACTGAGACACCGGGTCCAAAATCGTAGAATTCAACCAGATCTGGCAGTTTCAACTGGCTTTCCAGTTTGGATTTTAAGAATTCGGCATCTTCAAGATTGAGCACATGCACAAAACAGATCCGCTCAACAGGTTTCCCATCCACTGCTTTTACCAACAATTCCACCAAACGATCCATGGCAGCTTTGCGGGTACGAACTTTTTCAAGCAGATCAAGTTTACCGTCGCGCATGCATAGAATTGGGCGTATATTAAGCATGTTCGCCATGCTGGCTGCCAAAGTGCTGACACGTCCGCCGAGGGCGAGGTATTTCAAGGTTGAAAGTGAGCCGTATAAGATACAGCGGGGGATGAGTGACTTGACTTTGGCAACCGCTTCTTCGTGGCTGGCGCCATTTTTGATCGAATCGGCGGCAATAAGAGCCATATACCCTTGGCCCATGGTCAAGAATTCTGAGTCTATAACCGTGATCTTCTTACCCGGAAAATCTTCGACTGCGATCAGGGCAGATTCATAAGTGCGGCTAATTTTGCTGCCCACTGTGATGCAAATAACACTTTCGGCACCTGAATCGAAGGCCTGATGAAAGGTCTTTGAAAAAGCTGCAGGCGAGGGGGCCGCTGTGGTCGGCAGTTTGCCTATTTTGTCAATCCTGTCAAACAATTCCGGGTTTTGGATCTCATAGAAATCGGCGAAGGATTCTTCACCAAATTGAATGGTGATGGGAACCAATAGAATTCCGTGTTTTTCTGCCAATTCAATAGGAAGGTTTGAATCGGTATCGGTGATGACTTGTATTTTTGACATGAATGATTCCTCAAATCGAATAAAAAATGGTCAGGATGATTAGGCGTATTATACACAATGACTAAAAAACTAAAATGTGACTTGAGACCTACTTATATGTATAAATTAACCCCATGTTGGTTCAAAAGCGTCGAAATCAGTAAATTTTGCAAAATACTAATTCCCAATGGGATTAATATATGGCTAACCGATAATTAACTCATTGTTTACATAAAATGAATATGAATCTGCATACAATAATTGGTGCAGGACAATTCCAAATTAGCTGTGGATTTGTATCTGTATCTCTTTTTCTAAAGTAAGTTTACAAATCACTATTAGAAGTTTGAAAGCGAAAAAATAAAATTTCATTACTGTTATTTTAAGCAGTGATGGAGTAAACGGAGGATTGAATGAGATTTCTTGATCACATCAGTGTTCGGGGTAAATTTTTGATCATCGCAGGAAACCTGATCGTTTTTGTTTTAGGATTAGCTCTTGGAGAGTATTTTGTTTTCCGTTCTGCGGTCACTTCAGCCGGAGCTGTACAGGCACAAATGATTGGCAAGTTGAACATTGCACTCTGGATTACTATAATTGGTGGGACTTTGGGTATACTCATGGGAGTTGGTTCTGCCATATTTGTGGCGCAAAATATTGTAAAACCCATCAATATTTTTGTGGGCTCATTAAACCGCTTAAAAACGGGCGACCTGTCTCGTGAACTCTCAGCAGAAGTAAAACAACGCAATAATTCCCGCAGGGATGAGCTCGGGGATATTGGACGTGCATTGGGGGCGGCGCAAGGATACCTTGGTTATATGGCGGATCAAATGGCACTGATAGCCGGGGGTGATCTGACTGTTAAAGTTAATACATATGGCGAGAAAGATGAACTAGGACATAGCATGGTCAAAATGACCAGTGACCTGCATCAAATCATCCAACAGTTATCAGAAAACGCGGTTGAGTTGAACACGTCTTCGATGATGTTGGCAAATGCAGCCAGTGAATCATCAGAGGCCACCACTCAAATCGCAAGAACGATTCAACAAGTAGCGTCTGGTATTACGCAGCAAACAGAATCGGTTAATAAAACTGCTTTATCAGTTGAACAAATGACTCGCGCGATTGATGGTGTGGCACATGGCGCCCAGGAACAGGCTAATGCCACTAATAAGGCCTCTGAGATAACCAACCAGTTAACAAAAGTCATTAACCAGGTGGCAGGAAACGCCGAAGCAGTGGTGCGCGAATCCGAACAGGCTGCAGCGGCCGCAAGCGAGGGGTCCAAAACAGTCACGGATACCCAGGATGGAATGGTACGTATACAGGAAAAGGTGGGGCAATCAGCCGCGAAGGTACAAGAGATGGGAAATCGTTCCAGTGAGATCGGTGCGATCACTTCCATGATCGAAGATATTGCTTCACAAACCAACCTGTTGGCGTTAAATGCGGCCATCGAAGCTGCTCGCGCTGGAGAGGCTGGAAAGGGTTTTGCAGTGGTCGCGGATGAAGTCCGCAAATTGGCAGAACGATCATCCACCTCAGCCAGAGAGATCAACGAATTGGTGAAAGGTATTCAGAGTACTGTTGATGAAGCCGTCCGCGCCATGGAAGAGGGTGCCCGTGAAGTGGAAATTGGGCTTGGGACTGCAGAAAAAGCCGGCCTGGCCCTCCTAGCGATAGATCAAGTTTCAAAACGGCTGAAAAACGAAGCCGATTCAGCCGCTGCTGCGGCTGAAGAAATGGCTGCCTCTGCCAACGAACTGGTTTCAGCCGTGGATTCGGTTTCAGCAGTGGTGGAGCAGAACACTGCATCCACCGAAGAAATGGCCGCTTCATCTGGTGAAGTGACCATGGCGGTTGAAAACATCGCTTCTGTTTCTGAAGAGAATTCCGCGGCCGTGGAAGAGGTTTCGGCTTCCACAGAAGAGATGGCTGCACAAATGGCGGAAGTGACCCAATCCGCGACGGCGCTCGCTGCGTTGGCCCAGGAATTGAATAATGTGGTGGGACGGTTCAAAATATAAACCGTGAACCGTGAACCGTGAACTGTGAACCGTGCTTTTCCTTTGAAAGTTAAATGATTGATACCTTGTAAAGAAAAGACGTCTTGAAGTAATAATTTCAGGACGGCTTTTCTTTATGCACTTGTTTATTGATCGCAGGCAAATCCTACCACTGGTTTTGATGGATGCGGGTTTCAAGGTCAATGGCAACCTGTCTGGCGCGGGTGGCGCCGGGGGCAGGGTACCCCAGGGCGATCCAGCACGGGAATTCGTAATTGGATGGGATGTTGAGGCGGGTTTTGACGATCCGACTTTCCTCAGGTGCCGGGATGCGCACCACTCCCTGGATTCCTTCCGCAGCGGCGGCATTGAAGATGTTCTCAATACATAGCCAAATGGAGACGAAATAATTGAGGGCGGAAAGGTTCTTGGGTTGTAATAAGGGAAGATCCTGCCTGTAAAACGGCAGTAAAAGACATCCGCAGTCATTGAGCATGGAAAACTGGCGCGGGATGCCTTCAAGGTACATCGCGCGTTGAATCGGGTCGGTAAGCCCCCATCGGTTGATGATATTCTCAGACCGTTTAATACTGATGGGAGAAATCACTTCTGAGATGAGTTGTGTGCGTTGATCCAGATCATTGAGAAGAACAAAGTGCCAGTCGCGCAAATGATCATTGGTTGGGGCGGTAAACCCAGCTTTAATAAGTTTGGTCACAAGCGCAGCATCAATCATGCGCGGCGTGCCGTTGATCTGCTCAAAATCGCGAATCGTCTGACGGTTTTCGAAAGCCTGATATATATCCATGGAAGAATCCCCTTGCACTTTAAGTATATGATTAGAGAATAAATGTTCTAATAAGTATACAGCAATTATGTAAACAAGAAAAGTAGATCTACAAAATGAGCAACAGGGGTTCATTGAGGGCGTAATTAAAACAATAAAGACCTTGGCAATGTCAGGCTGAACTTCCCCATTATGACAGCTTTGACTAAATGTCCTGGTCTTTTATTGTTTTCCCACAACCGCTAATCGTAAAACCGTTAATCTTCATTCTCAAAAAGGGTATTCCCCCGTTTGCATTGAGGACATTAATATACTATCCGTTTTACTTGAAAAAAGCATCACCAAAAAGAAGGCATATAAGCAAAAAAAGTTGGATAAAAAAATCCACTTAATAGGGTAATGTGTCCTTTTTATGGTGAATTAATCTTCTCTTTATTCAAACACAATAAATATGATAATAAACTAAAAAAATATTAGACGTTTTGGATAAAGGAGAGGAAAAAAGTATGAAAAAAGTAACCAAAATAATCTCGGTTTCATTTTTGATGCTTACAATGTTATTGCTAAGTGTCGGTCAAGTTTTTGCCATTAAACCACCTACCACGAGCACAAGTTTTACTGATCCTGTGGTAACCCCTCTCAAAGAGAGTTACACCTACACCAGTTCCATTGTTGAGGTGGGGTATCTTAAAGGTGCTGTCCAAAAAGAGAATCAATCCATGGCACCGGTTGGACGCCTTGATGAACAATTTGGCAGCAATGGATTGGTGATTAAGGATCTTTCCGGAAAGGAAAAAGTAAAAGCTTGCTTTGAATTCAACCGCTACAACTATAAATGGGCGGGAAATGTATTTATGTGGAATGGGTCGAAATGGGTAAAGCAGGCCACCACATTTACCTCCGATCCAGCGGCCACGACCTGGGCCTGTGCTTCTGGCCTGGGGAACGGCACCTATGCCCTGATCATTTATTATTGGGGTCCACAGGAGTTTCCGGTAGCAATTGCAACCATCGAACCAGCATAAATCATGAGACTTATTTCAAAAAGTTTATGTGGGTTGAGGAAGGTTATTAATGAAAAAGACTTTCAGAAGTATGTTAATGTTGTCTGTTGTGTTAGGACTGGTAGCCGTATTATTTAGCCCCGTAATGGCAGGATATGTTGGTACGCCATCAACCTCCTTCCGAGATCCAGTCGTCAGTCCAATGAAGCCAAGCGATACCTACAGCAGTTCCATTGTTGAAGTGGGATATCTTAAAGGTGCTGACCAAAAAGAGGATCAATCCATGGCGCCGGTTGGGCGCCTTGATGAACAATTTGGCAGCAATGGATTGGTGATCAAGGATCTTTCAGGCAAGGAAAAAGTAAAGGCTTGCTTCTATTTCCCTGGCTATAACTATAAATGGGCTGGAAATGTTTACCGTTGGAGCGGCACAAAATGGGTAAAACAAACCACCACCATTACGAATGACCCGGCGGCCACGCCCATGGCCTGCGCTTCTGGCTTGGGGAACGGAACCTATGCCCTGATCATTTATTATTGGGGTCCGCAGGAGTTTACGGTGGAAGAAACCGTTCAAAATTTTGATTAGATGTGCTGGCAATATTCTGATGTTGATCTATATGCCTGCAAAGGACCAATAAAGTTTTTTCATCTTCAGGAAAAATAACAATATAGTTTGAAAGGATAAATAATGAGAAAAACTGTCAAGAGTATGTCCGTATTATTACTTGTTTTGGGCTTGATTGCGGTTTTGTTTGTGCCAGTCTTTGCAAAACCTATTGAATCCACCTCCTTCCGAGATCCAGTGGTTTCACCCATGAAGCCAAGCGATACCTACAGCAGTTCCATCGTTGAAGTGGGGTACCTTAAAGGTGCTGTCCAAAAAGAGGATCAATCCATGGCACCCGTGGGTCGAACTGATGAACAGTTTGGCAGCAATGGATTGGTGATCAAAGACCTTTCCGGCAAGGAAAAGGTAAAAGCTTGCTTCTATTTCCCTGGTTATAACTATAAATGGGCCGGAAATGTTTACCGCTGGAGCGGTACAAAATGGGTAAAACAAACCACCACCATTACGAATGACCCGGCGGCCACGCCCATGGCCTGCGCTTCTGGTCTTGGTAATGGCACCTATGCCCTGATCATCTATTATTGGGGACCGCAGGAATTTCCAGCAGTAGCGACAACCTTGCCTGTCTAAGAGATTAATAATTCCCAAGGTCATGACTTTGGGAATTATTTTGAAATGCAGGCAGAAGAATTGTCAAATAATGATTTTTGGTGATATTGAAAAGTTGAGATTATGACGAAAGGATAAAACAGAAAACAATTTCAAATAAGGATTAACTTTATCGGTTGGAGTCAATACGCGTTATTCGGTTATGTTCAGGAAAGGATAAATATGAAAAAGTCAGGCAAGGTTTTGATCGCAACTCTTTTAGTGGTAGCTTTGTTGGTGGTCACCTTCGGCTCTGTTTTTGCTGGGGTGGTGGTTGTTGCCCCAACCGGACTTGCCGATCCTGTCGCCACTGAAACATTTAAAGGTGAGAAGTTTACAGCAAAAGTGGTTGCTCCTCCTTATTTGCCCGGAACCAAGGAAGAAGGCGGAAAGATCCTGCCGGTTGGCATGGGCTCTGACCAGGGACAGTTCAGTGGCAGCGGACTGACCATCAGCGGCCTTAAAGTAGGCGAAACGGTCAATATTAAATTTGATTTCAAGTTCTCCAACTATATGTGGAAGGGCAGCATCTACAAATGGAACGGCACCAAATGGGTGAAATTGGTGACCAAGGTTGTTGCACCGGTCGGTGACGAACAGGTCACCTGGGCAACGGCAGCAGGCGTTGGCAATGGCACCTATGCTTTGATCATCGGCAATTACGGTGTTCCGACTGTAGCTGCGACAGATCCCACCTAGAAATCACTAATTGCTTTTTGTGTTTCAACTCTCTGGTGCCTTGTTGCCGGAGAGTTTTTTTAATATTTTGGGGGATTGACTTTTTTGTTTTTTGGATATAATTAAGATAAATAAGGTCTAAATTATAAAAAAGGATAAAAAATGAAAAAGACTGGTAAGGTATTACTTGCATCACTTTTAGTAGTTGGATTGTTGACATTGACTTTTAGTCTTGCTTTTGCAATGGCTGATCCTTCAACTGGTTTGGCCGATCCGGTTGTGAAACCGGCCTTTAGTGGGGAGAAATACACTTCTTTGGTGTTATCTCCACAGTATCTGCCTGGAACCTTTGAACAAGATGGTTTGGTCTATCCCAAGGGTTTCGGTCCAAGCCAGGGTCAATTTAGTGGCAGTGGACTCAAGGTCAGCGGGTTGAAAGCTGGCGAGACTGTCAGTCTCAGTTTTGACTACAAGTTCTATAATTTCAAGTGGACGGGTAGCGTTTACATGTGGAGCGGCACAAAATGGGTGAAACTGGCTACCAAGACCGTGCTTCCCACCGGTGACGACAGCATGACCTGGGCAACGGTTAGTGGTGTTGGCAACGGCACCTACGCCTTGATTATCGGCAATTATGGACTTCCTCCTACAGAAGTTCCGACTGAAGCCCCAATTATTATTGACTAAACACAAAAATCCTCCTATCAGAGATATCACACCCCAAGTTTAGTCACTTGGGGTGTGTTTATTTGACGGTTAAAACAGTGGACTGATAAGCGATGCAGTTAACTTGGTCTGAATGGATGTGAAGGATCACCAATTTAAATGACAAAGACCTGTCTGAGGTCTTTGTCATTTACGGCACCGCTAATCTACCTGTAAAAAATCTTGGCGTGTTGCTTATTGTCCTGTTGTTTGCACTTTATTACCCAAAACCATCAAGAAGGAGAATTGATCTCATATTAACAGAGTCTGGACTTTAATGCATCGCTATAAAGCAGGCAATTCAGGTCAACTTAATAGTGATTCTTGGGAGGAGTAATTCGTGAACTGTAATTCTTGAATGGTAAATCGTGAACTGTAATTGGTAATTAGGAATTGTAGATACATTAATTACGATACTTGTAGTTCTTTAACACAAATCCCTCATCCCTCATCCCTAGTCCCTAATGAGATAATGAGCGTACTTCTGCTTGAACTTGGCTACCTTGGGCGCGACCACGAACTGGCAGTACCCCTGGCTGGGATTGCGGGCAAAGTATTCCTGATGATATTCCTCGGCTGGGTAGAAGGCTTCGAACGGTACGAGTTGGGTGACAATGGGGTTGTAAAAGAGCTTTTCTGCAGTCAGTTCAGCGATGACTTTTTCAGCTTCCGTTTTTTGCGCTTCGTTGGCGTAGAAGATGGCAGAACGGTATTGGGTACCGACATCCGCGCCCTGGCGGTTGAGCGTGGTTGGGTCGTGGATGGTGAAAAAGATGTGCAAAAGGTCCGTAAAGGGGATGACGGCAGGGTCGAAGGTGATCTGCACGGCCTCGGCATGACCCGTGGCGCCGCTGCAGACCTGTTCGTAAGTGGGGTGTGGGCGTTTGCCGCCAGAGTAGCCTGAAACAACGTCTGTGACCCCCCTGACCTGGTCAAAGACCGCTTCAAGACACCAGAAGCATCCGCCGGCAAGCACGGTTTGTTGAAGTTGAGTATTCATTTGGACAATTGTAGTCTAAATTGTCAATAAAATCAAAAATAGAGAACCGAGATCCGAGAACCGAGATCCGAGAACCGAGAACAGTGATTAGAGAATTGTTTCTTCCATCTCCCTGCGAACCACCGCGTTAATTCCATGTAGGGGCAGGTCCGCGACCTGCCCTCGCTTGATTCGGAAAACCACATCACTCCACAATCTACCATGTCATATCCACGTAGGGGCGATTCATGAATCGCCCGCTCTCGATTCGGATAACCCCATCACTCCACAAACCACCATGTCATTTCCGTGTTGGGGCGAATGGCATTCACCCTCGCTCGATTCGGATAACCCCATCACTCAATAAATCACCACGTCATTTCCGTGTAGGGGCTTGGCGTGCCAAGCCCTCGCTCGATTCGGATAAACTCATGACTCCACAAATCACCATGTCATTTTCGTGTAGGGGCGACCTGCAGGTCGCCCGCGCTTGATCTGGATAGCTCTATCACTCCACAATCTACCATGTCATATCCACGTAGGGGCGATTCATGAATCGCCCACTCTCGATTTGGATAACTCTATCATTCCACAATCATAACGTCATATCCGTGTAGGGGCGAATGGCATTCGCCCTCGCTCAATTTGGATAAAACTTTTTCTCTCGCGGAGGCGCGGATGGCGCGGAGAAAACCTTTGTTTATTTGTTTCTTTGTATTCGAACCATTTTTTGCCCAAAATTGAGATCAAATTTGATTCGTTTTTGTTTCAGAAGAAAATCGAAAACAAAGAAAACGAATTGGTCGTTCTGCACAGGTATAGATATGTTTTACAAAAACAATTCGACTAAACAACTCGGCAGGGGATCTATTGATAAAAAATATAAGAATAAATGTTCTATAATTTAATTATAATCCACGTGTCAAGAAGGGGACAGTAAATCAAATAAGTTTTCTTTGACTCTAATGATATGAAAGTTAATCAATATCAAAATAAATGACATCTGCAAATATTTTCTCAAGTGAGATTTTTGGATAAATATATTGTGAATAGATATTTTCAACATCTTCTTTAGGAAGAGTTGTAATAAAACATTCTTTGTTACCTAAACCATTTAATGAAGTACCTATTGAAATACCAGAATCAACAGATAGAATAAACCGATCATGAAATTCATCGTCGTTATATAAACTGTTATGAATGATAACCAACGTGGTTGGTGGTGTTTGTTTACTTAAATCATACCAATTTGATTCGAATGCATTTTTAATTAATTCTTTTTGCTTTTTAATTAGTTCCCTTGAATTTAAATCTCCAAATTTATGCTTTTTAAGTATCGAATCAAATTTAGCAATTGAGCACAATAATCGAATTTTAATATTATTAGGAATAGCTTGAATTAGCCATAATTGATCTAAATCAAAATAGGGATCACATATCACTATCTCTTGTTTTACGTTTTCCTTAATCCATTCAGTAATATAATCTAAAGCCTTTTTTCTGTCCCCTACTTTAAATAACTTTTTATTTACTGAATAACCTTGAAAATTTATTTTTAAATCATCGGGTATTGTTGAGAAATTTGATAAATTGCTTCCAAACATTATTAACAATTTATTGCATTCTAATAACGAGGTAAAAATTGTCTTCGACAGATTATTAAGATCTGAATTTGGCGATTGTAAAATTAATGAATCAATAGCCCAATTAAAAACTTCTTGTACTTTAGAAAATTCAAATTTAGAAACTTTTGATAACCACTCCACAATTATTTCTTTTGGTAGAGAAACATTTCTTCTACCTGCAATTGCTTTGTTCATTTTTATTGCTGCTTCGTTTAGAAGTTCATGATTAATCTCGTTATTTTGTAAAGTGCTTATTTTTTGTGGGGATTTTGATAATTCGTGTGCTTTTTTTGATAAGTCAACCTGATATTGTATTGAACCTGTCTCAATTTTTTCTGTTAATTCTGAAGCGATTTCTTTATCAAATTGATATGCTGTTTGAATCATTGAAGAAAGTATTTTATCTTTTTCTACACCTTCCAGGGTTTCAATCAATTTACTTGTCATTTTTATAACTTCGGTTGCTTTTGTGGTATTTCGCAACTGCCCATAATTTTCTGCAATATTTTCTAAACGCCCCAATCTGTCCTTCGTGTTTTCAATTTTGTTAATATCCTTAAGGGCATCTTCTAGCATCCTGTTGATAGCTTCTGTTTGGTTTTTTTGATAAAGCAGACCCAATTCACTGAAGACAAGCACTCGATCAGCATCATTTTGAATACCATTTGTAATGTTGATAATCTTACCTATACTTTTTGGCGCAAGTTGTTTTAAGTGTTTCGCAGATTTTTGTTTAGAAACATCAATTTCCCCTAAACATAATGCCAAGTAACCAGAATGGGTAATATTTAGAGGATCTGGCAATTTATTAGTTACAATCCCCTCAAGTTTTGTTAATAAATCTATTTTTTGATAAATAGTAAGTTTGTTTGTGTCTTCTGAAATGACTTTACAAAAATAACTTGTGACACTATATATTTCTTGATCTCGTTCAATATTTGATATGATATTTATTATTTGGTTAGCAATATTAAGGGTTATTGTTGATTTTGGAGCTACATCAAAGTATTGGTCACATATATAAGACTGAGTAAGGATCCGTTGAACAACTTTCACCCAAGTAATATTTCTTAAGTTGTAAGATAATCTATCTACCCAAAGTTTTGCCTCATCAGGGCTATATTCATATAAAACTAAAGCAATATCTGATATTACTGTCGATTTTAGATTAGATACACAACAGTTCTGCAGACCTGGTATGATTTTTTCTTGTATTATAAAATTTGCTTCTTCGACGTAATCATTTCTCAATAACGACAACGCCACTTGACTGATTACAACTAATTTGAGAAGTTTTGACGGAATCCTTTCATACAAATTGTAAAAAGATTGTATATTTTCATCTTTTTCATTAATTGGGTTAAATTTTCCGAATAATTTTGCCGCAGAGCGTAGAGTTTCATAATACATAATTCCAATTGATTGATTTGCTAAACTTGTTGTTCTTGCCAAGGCAGCTGCTCTGTCAAATAAATCCTGTGCCATTTGATAATTTGCTTCAGCTATATGGCAAACCATCGAATAAGCACACTCAATTTTCATCCAAATAATATCTATTTGTTCCCATGAATCTAATAACTTTTCAAAAACTTGTTGATTTTTATCTGTCGTTAGAGGTATCGATAGTAGATATGAAAATCCTTTTGCTTTAATAATTGGATCGGTTAATTTTTCTAATATTTCTACACAAAACTGATAATCTTTTTGGCAAAAGAAATCACTTGCTTTAGTGACTAATTCCACTATTTTATTAATTACTGACTCTTGGATTTTAGAATCGATTATTGTGAAAATTGATTTAATTACAATATCTTGTGAATAACATTTTATATTTGTCTGTATATATGAGGTTAGCACTTCTTGAATTCCAACATCTCTTCTTTCAACTGAGTTCAACAAGCTAGATAATGTCAATGCAAGTTCAACATCAACCGTAGCAAGAGATCTTAGTACCCTTTTTGTTACATCTAATTGTGATGCAGAGTTATTGATTAATCTAATGAATCCATCTTGGAGTTTGTCATAAACAATTCTCTTAAGATTTAATTTGTCCCCATTGTCGACCTTTGTTAAGGTGACAATTATTCTGGAGAAACAATAACAAAGGACATCGATATCGATTGGGGTAGTAATGATGGTTTCAAACACATTTTTCATTCTCAAAAATGCTTCATCTTCGCTTACTGAATAAATAGCTTCTATAAAATTCAACTGTAATCTTATTTTTTCTTCAAATGGTGATTGAAGACTTGAAAAAAGCGGAATTTCAAACCGTTGAATTAAGTTACCTCTATTCTCTTGATTACAAAAACAAATAGATGCTGATAATTGTCGTAAATTTCTTAATGGAACTCGATAATTGGGGTCACTAGTTAGGACATCAAGAGTTTTTTGAATAACTTGATCAAGTTCTGGGTTGGAATGATTTTCATTACACCAATGTCGTAACAAATATTCTTTAGCTTTTGTGTTTTTTATCGCTTCTGCTTTGGTTAATACATCTTCAACACTAAGTTTTGCTAACCAAGGCGAATGGGATAAAGCATAATCTCGAATTTCATTACTTGAGATCTTACTCAACAAGTTCTCTGATTGAGGATCCTCAGAGTTCACCGAATTAAATAGGGCAAATAATTCAACGGGCGATTGTTTACTTTCCTTATTTTTTGCTTTTTCTACTAATTGTGTTGAAATATCAGGTAATAATGGGAAGAGGTCAGCTGCAGTATTAATTATTGTTTCGGAATCAATGGTTTCTATGTCCAGCTTTTCTGTTTCTAAAACTAATTCATCTATTGCTTTCTGTAACACTATTTGTCCAGCTTTTTCCATAGTAGAATAAATTTTTGCTAATAACCTTATTCTCATAGTTAGTATTTTTGTGGAATATGCATATTCAAGTGCTTTGTCGAATTTCTTTAATGAAACTAATGCTTCAACTTCACTTATCCCAAACAATTGATCTGATAATTCATGAAATTGTGAATTAATAGTTACGAATTTTATTATCCCTATATCTTGATTTTGTTTTGCTAATTCAATGGTATTTTCTAGATTATTTTGTGCAATTGATATATCATTATTTTCAAGGGTAAGTTCTAATAAGTAATCGGGTGTTAAAAGTTTGCTTAATTCCCCATAATTTTCTTCGGCATTGAAATATTGAGGTAGTAAAAATCTTGATATTTTTTCATTTATTAATTTATAGTAATTAATTAATTTATTTAAAATATAAGTCTTTTTTTTGGCCAGCTTATTTTTCACAAATGATTTATACGATTCTGGGTAAAAGACATATGTTCCGTCTGTTTGAAGTTTTAGTATTACTGTTTTTACTAAATTACTCTCTACTTTACTTTTTTCTAATGATAATATTGAAACTATATTATCAATACTTAATGGAACGATTGAATAAGCGATTAAGCACATTAATTCAATCTGTTCTTCTGTTATCTCTTTAAAAAGATAGTTCCATTGGTTTTCCAATAACTTTTCGAAGTTTTTCGGTTCGCTGATTATTTCTTCAATTGAACTAAGTGATTCCTTTATCATTTGTCGTGCTATCATTAACAAGCCAGGAACCCCCCCCGACCAATTTTGTAAAAGAACAATTTGATTCTCACTTAAATTTTCCTTTTCAAGATATTTTATTGTTTCAATTAGCGAAAAATAATGTGGTTCAACAGGTTTATATTTAAATTGGAGTAGATTCGTTGCTGAGCTATTAATACTCCCTAAAAAATAAAGTCCTTTGGGATTCGTCGGTAATTGAATGAGATTACATAATTCTTTGTCAACAGATTCTTGAAATATTTTCTCAATCCCGTCGATAACAAAATAGCATACTTCATTTGTTATTTTAATTTTCTCAATAACACTTTGATAAAGGCTTTGAAACATTCGTTTTTGTTTTTCAATATCTAATTTTGTTTCAAATAATGTTTCATTTTGAATTTCATTATTACCAAGGTATTTTGACATTTGATTGCACAAGCTAATAATAAAAGAAGTCGGTTGAAGTTCCCAATAATTATCACTAAAAAAATAACTAAAACAATTGGTGGATTTAGACTTTACAAATTGCATTAGGAATGTTGTTTTTCCTGAACCAGTTGGTCCGATAATCATGACTTTTTCATCATCAATCATAAATAATCTTTCAATTTCACGAATTTTCGAATCAAGAAGGATTTCAGACGTAATACTAGTTTCTGGAAACGTGTGACTATATATTGTCAAGTTATTATTTGGTTTCATTATCTTTTCCACCTTAGTTGTATTATGTGAAATGTAAGCATTTATTTTTGATTTATATAATGTTTGTTTCTTTGTTAATGCAAGAAACTACCAATAAAAACCCCCCAATATCACAATTTTATTATATAGCAATTGTGATATTGGGAAATTGGTGATTTGTGCTTTGGATTATTAAAAAAGTCGTAGTTAAGAAGGTTCCCTTCTAAGGATCCTTGGAATATATTTCACGATCCTTACCCGTTTTCGGTGGGGGCTTTTCTCTAGATCACCTTTTTTGTTATAAAGGAAATTAACCTCCCGAATAGACGTAACAACATACTCAACAATATTGATAAAAATCTAATCATCTTTTCGCAGCAATCACTTGACAAGAGGGTATATAATTAATAAAACAGAACAAATATTCTATATATTATTCTGCGAGTCGTTTTATTGGTTTTCTTTCTAGCACTAATACGAATAAATGTTTAATCGCACCTTAACAACTTATGCAGGTGGTTGTTCACGCCATAACGGGAGTCAAAAAAAACAGATCCCGGTGTTCAGAATCTGTCTTTATTGGCGGTTCTGCGGTTTTGGCAAAAAAATCAATAATTGAGTTTAATTGTTTTTGATTTCACGTAAAGAAAACAATTATTTTTACGTCATCGAAAATGAGCAAGAGGGTGATCCAAACAAGAGCGGGCGATTCATGAATCGCCCCTACAAGGAATTTACAGGGTTGTTTGTAGAGGGAAGGGGTTATCCAAACAGGAGAGGGCATATGCAATACGCCCTCACAAGGAATTTACAAAGTGTTTATTAGAGGGCAGGGGTAATCCAAATAAGTGAGGGCTCGGCACGCCGAGCCCCCACAAGGAAATTACTTGGTGGTTTTTCGAGGGGAGGGGTTTTCCTAAGAATAGTTTCTTTGCGTTCTTGGCGACTTGGCGAGAGGGATGGTTTTCCAAACGTGAGCGGGCTCGGCACGCCGAGCCCCTACAAGGGATTTACACCATTGTTTGTGGAGGGAAGGGGTTTTCCTTATCACGATTCACGATTTACGGTTCACGAATCACCGCTCTTATCCCTCCAGCAAATGATCAATCTCTTTGCGGATGGACTGCAGGTCGGACAATTGCAGATAGACGATGGCATAGCGGATGTAGGCGATCTGGTCGAGGTCCTTCAAGCCGTTGATGACCATGTCGCCGACCACGCGAGAGGAGACTTCTTCACGGCCCATTTTCTGCAGGTTGGTCTCGATCTCGCTCACCAGGTGATTGATATCCGCGGCGGAGACGGGGCGCTTGGTGCACGACATGCGGATGCCATCCAGCAGTTTGTCGCGGTTGAACTCTTCGCGAGTGCCTGATTTCTTGATGATCAGCGGGGTGGCGAGGATCGGCCGTTCGTAGGTGGAGAAACGCTGTCCGCAGTGTTCGCATTCACGGCGGCGGCGCACGCCTCCGCGCGAATCGTGGGTGGTGTCGAGCACCTTCGAGTTATCGTCCTGGCAGTATGGGCAGCGCATGGTTTCCTCCTGGTGGGCTGAGGTTCTGAGAAGGTAATCCCCCAGATATGGGGGAAGGGTTAGGCTTTATAGTATAGGTAGCGTTTATGATAGCACAGGTGGGGGTTTTTTTACAAGAGCTATTAACTACGAAAGCCACAAAACGATACTGTAGGGGCAATTCACGAATTGCTCCGTTCGCAATCAGCGGGTGAAATAACCTGCTTTGAATGAGGCGATTTCGTATAGAGTTAACAGGCAAACCCTGTTGGGGATTGCCGCGGCGCGAAAATGCATCGCGCCTCGCAACACTTGCACTGGCTGCAAGTGCCAGTGTGACAAGGTTCATTTATAACTTCTGATTAATGATAATCGGAAGTTATCCATATTAACCACAAAGCTGGCGGAGACCAACCGCCAGCTTTTGTCACGATGGAGCAAGCATTACGCAGCCAGCGTATGCCTGTCTTTCTTATGGAGGGACTTCACGATCCAGTCGTTCAGTTGCAATCTGCCTCTTATTTGTTGTCGTTCAAGCGGTTGCGCAAGAAGGCAGGTACGTTCAGATCACGGGTGTCAATGACACGGGGTTCAAAGACGGTGTCGTTCACTTTCTGGCTGCCAGATTCGATGGTTTCACCGAAGGAGGGAGCTTGCACGACACGCGTGGGATCGAAACGCTGTTGGCTCTGAGAGCTGGCCGACCGCATGCCGGCCTGGTCAAAACCCGTGGCAATGACCGTAATGCGCAGATCGTCGCCCATGTTCGGGTCAATGACAGCACCGAAGATGAGGTTGACGTCGGGATGCGCGGTTTCTTTAATGATGGCAGCGGCTTGATTGACTTCCATGAGGGTGAGGCTGGGACCGCCGGTGATGTTGAAGAGGATGCCGCGGGCGCCGTCAATGGTGATGTCGAGCAGTTGGCTCGAGATAGCCTGTTCAGCGGCTTTCTGGGCGCGGTCTTCACCGGTGGCGCGGCCAACGGCCATGAGGGCGGCTCCACCCTCAGACATGATGGTGCGCACGTCTGCGAAGTCAAGGTTGATCAAACCGGGGATGGTAATCAGTTCTGAAATGCCCTGGATGCCCTGGCGCAGAACATCGTCCGCAGTTTTGAGGGAATCCTGCAGGCTGGCTTTGCGATCTACAATTTGGAGCAGGCGATCATTGGGGATGACGATGAGGGTATCCGCGTGTTCCTTGAGGCGAGCAATACCCTGTTCGGCACCCTGAAGGCGTTTGGAGCCTTCAAAAGTGAAGGGGCGGGTGACGACGCCGATGGTGAGGGCGCCGATCTCGCGGGCGATCTGAGCCACAACGGCTGCAGCACCGGTGCCGGTTCCGCCGCCCATGCCGGCAGTCACGAATACCATGTCGCTGCCCTTGAGGATCTCGTACAATTCTTCTGATGATTCTTCGGCTGATTTCTTACCGATTTCGGGGTTACCGCCAGCGCCGAGGCCGCCGGTGGTTTTGTCTCCGATGCGAACCTTGGTCTGTGCTTTGGATTGCACAAGTGCCTGGGCATCAGTGTTGACGGCAATGAACTCAATGCCTTGGACGCCTTCGGAAATCATGCGATTGACGGCGTTACATCCGCCGCCGCCGACACCTACAACTTTGATACGGGCGAAAGCTTCGTTCTGTGGTCTGTTGTCTTGCATTCTGTTGGTCTCCATCGTTTTTTCCTCCATTGAATAAAAATACTTTGATGTGTATCCAGGTTTGGCAGACCTGGTGACTTACGGTAGAAGTCTTCCCAACCAATTCTTGATGTCACCCCAATTAACACCGGAGGGGCGGGGACGGCCGTGACTCTTTTGCACCTTGGCACGGGTGGCAGGAGTCATGGTTTCGTGCATAAGTTCGGCCCATTTGAGCAACCCCACGCTGGTGGCGTAGGAGGGTGACTGAAGTTGATCCACCAAACCGATCATGTTCTCGGGGCGGGCGATGCGGACGGGCATGCCCAAAACACGAGAGGCGAGGGGGCGGATTCCGGCCAGCAGACTGGTTCCACCGGTGAGCACCATGCCTGCTGGCAGCATGGAGTCATAACCAGAACGGCGGATCTCCTGCGAGAGCAGGGAGAAGATCTCATCCACGCGGGCTTCGATGATATGGGCCAGATCACGGCGGCTGACCTGGATGGGATGTTCTTCGCCAAAGGCGCGCATGGTGAAGAATTCATCCTCGCCAACCTCGTTCTTGATGGCAAAACCGTGCTGTTTCTTGACCATTTCAGCCTGTTCGGGGCTGACGCGCAAGCCCACGGCAATATCCTGGGTAATATGGGCTCCGCCGACGGGCAGCACCATTGTGTGCCAAACATCCCCGTTGACGTAGATGGCGAGGTCGCTGGTACCGCCGCCGATATCACAGACGCAGACGCCCATGTCCCGTTCGGTTTTGTTGAGCACGACCTCGGCAGACGCCAGAGGGTTGAGCACAAATTGTGAAACCTGCACACCGCTGGCCTGTACGCATTGGCGCAGGTTTTCGACGGTGGCGGATGCGGCGGTAATGATGTGGGCTTCAACTTCAAGGCGGTAGCCTGAGAAACCGATGGGGGTCTGAATGCCTTCCTGCCCGTCCACGGTGAAGCCACGCTGGATGACATGGATGACTTCGCGGTTGTGAGGGATGGCGACGGCCTGGGCGGCATCCAATGCGCGCCAGACGTCATCCTGGTCAATCACACCGCCAGAGATGCCCGCCACGCCGCGTGAATTGAGCGCGGAGACGTGCGAGCCAGCCAGGCTGACCAGTGCCGAGGTAATCTCAAGACCAGAGGTGCGTTCGGCTTTCTCAATGGAACGCGAGATCGAAGTGGAGGCGGCGGCAATATCAACCACCGAGCCGCCCTTGATCCCCTGGGACGGTTCAATGCCTACGCCGAGGATGCGCATATCGTTTTCGCCTTCGAGGCGGGCAACGAGGGTGCAAACCTTGGTGGTGCCGATGTCTATGCCGACTACAATTGGATCATTCATACCGGTTCCTACTTGGTCCTGTAATAAGGAAAATCTATGTGAGCCACACTGATGACAGTGGGATTAATGCCTTTGGCAGCCAGGGCGTTGACAATTGCTTGATATTCTACCTGCTTAAAGGCGATATTTGATAAATCCAGACCAAAAAATACCTTCCAACCGCGAGGATCCTGCCAGCCAATACCCGAGATGGGATCATAGACAATTGAAGCGCCGCTGGGCAGTTGAGAATTGATATCAATGGCAGCTTTCATGACCACAGGGTCGAGGTTGTTGATCATATCCGCCGGGGTGAGGGGATCCAATTTGCGGGCAAGGACCAGATTGGCGAAATCCACGGCGCTGTGAATGCCGGTCACCGGTTTGGTGAGGGGAACACTGCTGTCTGAACGAACCATCATCAAAGGCCCAACATCTCCTCGTGGGGTCATGACCACTCCGTCGGCATCAAACCAATAGAGTGTTTCACCGGCATCCCAGGCCATCACGGGGGTGCGTTCTGCGGCGGTGACAATGATGGAGCCCGACATATCCACTTTAAGGGTGGTGTCGGTGAGTTCAGGGAAGGCCAGCCCAATTTCATCCAGCACTTTTTGGCGGTCAATGGTGAAGATGGATTGAGTGTTTTTCTGCACAACTGCCAGAATGTCAGCAGCCTGTACGCGTTGAGGACCTACGACCTGAACCTGGCTGACCTTGAAGACGTCAAGCGTAAGCCCAAGCACCACTGCGGTAAGCAAGACCACAACCATGAAGCCTGAGATCCACTGCCAGCTGAAGTGCACGCGCGGCAGGGAGGGAAGACGGGTTTCGACACCGTTGGCAGCCACGTGATAAGCCTTGCGGCGGGCCGGGGTTGAGACGGATTCGCGGAGCGGGGTGGAGTAGGCGGTGGAGCGTGAAGAGATGACAGCCGCACGTTTGATGGGCTGTTGGATGGAAGGCTGGGCTTCACTGCGTCCGAAGGGATTCACCACCGGATGCCTTTTAGGCTCAGGGACTTCCTTTTTTGTCGGCACAACCACGGTACGCGAAGTCTGCTGCCGTTTTAAACGGAGCTGCTCTGCTCGTGATTGTTCCTGACGGTTAGTGCGATCGCTCACTCATTGCTCCTGAAGGTGCGTTCTGTGTTATCGCGTTCAGCTTTACGCTGAAGGGCGAGGTCTATCAGGCGGTCCACCAACTCGGCATAAGAAACGCCGGTGGCAGCCCAAAGTTTGGGGTACATGCTGATCTTGGTGAAACCGGGGATGGTGTTCACTTCGTTCAGGTAAATCTCGTTGGTGTCGCGGTCGAGCAGAAAATCCACACGAGCCATGCCGGCGCCATCAATAGCTTTGAAAGCAGCAACCGCGACTTCGCGAATTTTGGTCATGGTGGCGGCATCAATATCCGCGGGGATGATCAATTCAGAGGTGTCGTGCAGGTACTTGGCTTCGTAGGTGTAGAACTCATCCATGGGGCGAATTTCGCCGGCGATGGAGGCGATCGGTTCTGCATTGCCTAGCACTGAGACTTCGATCTCACGGGCGTTGACACCGCGTTCGACGAGGATGCGGCGATCGAAGCGCGAGGCTTCCATCAGTCCTTCGAGCAGATCAGAGCGGTTGTTGCATTTGCTGATGCCCACGGAAGAGCCGAGATTGGCCGGTTTGACGAAAACGGGGTAGGCGCACTGCGCTTCAATTCGCTGGATGGTGGCTTCCATGGCGGAGGAGATCTCAGCGCGGTTGGCCAGCACAGAATCCACCACAAGGATGCCGTTGGTGCGCATGACGTCTTTGAAAAGGTTCTTATCCATGCCAACGGAGGAGCTGAGCACACCGCAGCCTACATAGGCGACATCGGCCAGTTCGAGTAAGCCCTGCATGGTGCCATCTTCGCCGAAAGTGCCATGCAGCACGGGGAAGATGACATTCATTTTGGCTAGCGGCTCAAGGGAGGTACCTTTGAGCGTGTAAAGCATGCCGCCGCGGGGTTCGGGGAGCAGCACTACGGGGTGGAGGTTACCGAGAGCGTTGGCTTCAAAGGCTTCAATGACGTTCTTGCCGGTAAGCCAGGCACCGTCGTGGGTGATGCCGATCTGGGTGACATCGAATTTCTCAATATTGAGGACCGATAAAACGGAACGGGCGCTCATGAGAGAAACCTCATGTTCGCCTGAGCGTCCACCGAAAATCACTGCGATGTTCATCTTTTTGGTCATGCTTAAGCCTGCCACTTTCCAATCATTTCGATTTCGAGT
The DNA here is from genome assembly GCA_021825925.1 of Chloroflexota bacterium. GTDB lineage: Bacteria > Chloroflexota > Anaerolineae > Anaerolineales > Anaerolineaceae > UBA6107. The sequence goes on along the minus strand of JAKAFP010000002.1, from coordinate 359,465 downwards.
TCAAGTTTGACGCCAAATTTCTCAAAAACGGTCTTTTGAGCCAAAAGCACCAAGTTGCGGTAGTCTTCAGCGCAGCCGGTGCCGTCGTTGATCATGAAATTGGCGTGGAGGGTGCTGATCTCCACACCGCCGATGCGGGTGCCTTTCAACCCGGCTGCCTCAATGAGACGACCGGCTGAATCGCCAGCAGGGTTCTTGAAGGTTGAACCAAAGCAAGCGCCTGAAGGCTGGCTGCAGCGACGTTTATCTGCATTCACCTGGATGGCTGCCTTGATCTCGGCGGGGTCGCCTGGATGCAAGGCGAGGACCGCAGAAAGGATGACGGCTGTGCCAGGTGAACGTTTAAGAATGCTGGAACGGTATGCATACTGCATCTGTTCCGCATTCATTGACAACATACCCTTTTCCCGGTGCAAGATTTCTGCCATTACCAGACTGTGATTCATGTCACTGCCGTGAGCGCCGGCGTTGCCGTAAACCGCTCCGCCCAGTGTTCCGGGGATGGTGGAAGCCCAAACGAGACCATCAAAGCCTTTTTGTGCGGCTTCGCGCACGATGGTGATCAGGGTGGCGCCAGATTCGGCGTTGACAACGGGTTGACCTTCAAGTGTTTCAAAGACGAATTTCTTGGCCTTGTTTTGCAGAATGACACGGTCCACACCCTGGTCGCTGACGAGGATATTGGATCCGCTGCCCAGGACCTGCATGGGAATGTCGTTCTGCCAGAGATATTGAACATCCGAGGCTAATTCGGCAGCTGAATTGCAGGCAACCACGGCAGTGGCAGGACCACCCACCCGGGAGGTGGTGAGGCCGGCCAAGCGGAGGTTTTCCTGCAGGCGTGAACCGAAGTATTGTCTCAACTGCTCAATAGTCTTCATCATTATCCTAGAGTGATTTCACTCGATTGATCAATTTTTGCAGCAGTTCCTGGCGTTCGGCGAGACTGAGCGCCTTGAATTCTTCCTGTTTCTTCTGTGGTTCAGGCGCCACCTGGATGCGACTAAAATCCACAAGCCGGGTTTGAGTGCGTTCCACAGTGGTCACGACCTGGTTTGTACCATTAATGCGGGTGATTGCCATTTAGGCCTTCCTTTCATTCAGTTGGGACAGGACCGATTTGCAGATCTGATCGGCGTCGCCTGCGGAGAGGACGATCAAAACATCGCCGGGGAGCAGGTGGCGGACGAGGTAACGGGTGATCTCAGGAATGCCGGCGATGTAGAGCGCTTTGCGCAGATCCATCTGTGCCACCAGTTCCTTGGAGGAAAAGTCTTCCGCTTTTTCGCGGGAGGCGTAAATTTCAGAGACAATGACAAGATCCGCGTTTTCAAGCGAGCGGACAAATTCCGTGGCGAGGGCGCGGGTGCGAGAGTAGGTGTGAGGCTGCCAGACGGCAACGACCCGATGACCTGGAAAGCGTACGCGAGTGGCGGCCAGGGCTGCCTTGATCTTACTGGGATTATGCGCGTAGTCGTCAATAACTGTAATTCCGTTGACTTCACCGACCACATCAAAACGGCGGCCAGTGCCTTTGAATTCAGAGAGCGATTGGGCGGCCACGTGGACGTTGGTGCCGAGTTGATGGTTGACTGCAATAACGCCCAAGGCATTGCGCACGTTGTGTTCACCCGGGATCTGCAGGCTGACGGTGGTGATGGGCAAAGATTCGGGAGTGAACACCACATCAAAGGTGAATCCGCCGATCTGGTTCTGTTTGAGGTTGACGGCGCGGTAATCGGCCATGGAGTGCAAGCCGTAGGTGTATCCGCGGGTAAGGGGAGGCAGAGAATCGAACAGGTTGTGGGTGACGGCGCTGTCGTGATCTGCAAGGATGAAACCGTTGGGTTTCAGGCGCATGATGAATTCTTTGAAGGCGAGCGCGTAATCCACAGGAGTCGGGAAGCAATCTGGGTGATCGTATTCGACGTTGGTGATGAGGATGGCGCCCGGGGTAAGACCAAGGAACATGCGGTCGTATTCATCCGCTTCGATGACGAAATGGTCGCCAGTTCCGGCATGGGCATTGATGCCAAGGTTCTTTGAAACGCCGCCCAGAATGTAGCTGGGGTCAAGTCCGAGACGATAGAGAGACCAGGCCATCAGGGCAGAGGTGGTGGTTTTTCCATTTGTACCGGCGACTGCGATGCCGATGTTCTTTTCCATCAGGCTGCCAAGGAAGTCCGAGCGTTTTAAGACCGGAATTCCCAACCTTTTGGCTTCCATCACTTCGACATTATCATCCATTATTGCTGAAGAGCGAACTACCATATCTGCTCCTTTAATGTTGGTTGGTGCATGACCTTCAAAGACTGCGACGCCGGCTTGCTGTAATTCCATAGCCAAGGTTGATAATGACTTATCCGAGCCGCTGACCGTGTATCCCTTTTCGAGGAGTACGCGAGCGATCGAAGAAATTCCCGATCCACCGATACCGATAAGATGAATGTGTGTCATCAGATAAACACCACCAAAACAAGGATAAAGCAGATCGCAACAGCAACATAAATCGCTGGGTTGCCCATTAACCATGAAGGAGGCAGGAAGTTGATCCAATTAAGAGCGGCAACGCCATTCAATGTGGTTGGATCAGGTGCGGTAACGAAGGTGAAGGGGTATCCGGCCAGGTTCAAGTAATACCAGATGCTGCCAAAAATCAAAAAACCGTTGACGGCGCCAAGAATGCCGCCCACGAGAGTATCCTGTAGTAAGTTGCGCACGAAACGTCCGCTGTCAATGAGGCGCTGCAGTTTGGGGGTCTGGTATCCAAAGAAAACCAATCCGGCGATGATGCCTGTATGGATCCAAAAGGCGGAGGCGTCTGAGGAGGATTGCATGATGGTTTTGAAGAAAGGTACAAAACTCTCAAGAACATTGATGGTGAAGAGGCCCAAAATGATGGCGAAGACGACCAATAATTCCTTTGCCCATCCGCGGATGGCGCCTACGATGGCAAACAAAACGATGAAGATCCAAAGCAAAACATGAATGCTGATCACCGGGCACCACCTTGTTGGTTTTGAGTACCCAATTCAACCAAAAGATCAGCGATGTTGTTCGCAGCTTGCGGTTCCGAGAGTGATTTCATGGCGGTACGCATGGAGGCGAGAACAGCCGGATCGGAGATGAGACGATCCACTACAGGGATCAAATTCGCTTCGAGAGCGGAATTTTCAATAATTTCAGCCGCACCATGGGAAGCCAGGTATTCTGCATTCACACGCTGATAGCGCCAGGCAAAGGGGTAGGGCACCAAAACAGCAGGAAGTCCAAAGTGGGGCAGCTCGCCAAGTGTGGAAGCTCCGGCGCGGGAGATGGCCAGGTCAGCGCACGCAAAAGCGGCGCCGATCTCGTTGTGCAAGTAAGGATAGGGGTGGTAGCGGGTTGCCATCTGTGGAGAGAGCAGCCCTTTCACGTTTTGGGCTTCAGCGAAATCAGCCTGACCGGTGAGATGGATCACCTGTGCTTTTTTCAGCAGGGCAGGCAATTGAGGAAGTACGGCTTGATTGATCAGATGGGCGCCCTTGCTGCCACCGACGATGAGGATCACGGGCATGTCAGCGGTGCAGAGCATCTCTTTGAGTCCTGATTCGCGTGTCCAGGAGCCGAGATCGCTGCGAATGGGGTAGCCGGTGACAACCATGCGTTTCTTGGGGTTGAAGAATTTCCGTGATTCATCGGCAGTCAAGGCGATGACATCTGAATAGCGGGCCAAGGATTTGAGCGCCAGGCCGGGTTCAATATCGGGAACATACAAGACACTGTTGGTGCGAGTGCCTGCCACGGCCATGGGGACGGCCACATAACCACCGGTAAAGAGCATCACATCCGGTTTGAAGGCTTTATGAATGCGGCGAGAGAGAAGCATACCTTTTGCGAGTTTGATGAGATTTCCGGGCAAAGTTCTCAGGCCTACTCCATGAACGCCAGCAGCAGGGATGGCCTGGTAGGGAATATGATAATGAGCGATCAGGTCGGCTTCCATGCCGCCTTCGCCACCCACCCATAAAACAGATTCGGCTCGATTACCGAGAGCTTGTAGGACGGACAGAGCGGGATACACGCCCCCGCCGGTCCCCCCGGCGCAGATCAACAGCCGCATAAGGGATGCTCCTTTCTGAAACTGGTTGAGGATCCAGTTTCGATTGACGTGCGATTCCAAATAGGAGGCCGACGCCGGCAAAAACGGTTACCAGGCTTGAGCCGCCGGAACTGATCAAGGGAAGGGCGTTGCCGGCGAAGGGCAGCAGGTTCACCAAAACACCGGTATTGATGGCGGCTTCGAGCGCGATCCAGATGGTGATGCCACTGGCGAGCCATTTGCCGAGTTCGTCTTTTGCGCGGAAAGCAATGGTCAAACCACGCCAAATGAAAGCGATATAGAGTCCGAGCACTACGAAAGCGCCCAGCAAACCGGTCTCTTCAGCGATGACCGAGAAGATGGAGTCTGTTGAGGCGACGGGAAGGCCAATAAATTTGGTGGTGGAGCGTCCGATGCCGACCCCGAAAACACCGCCGTTGATGATGGCTTCAAGTGACCACTTGACGTGATCTGAAGCCTGTTCCGGGTTCTGCAGGCCGTTCCAGTAATCCAAAACACGGGTGGAGGCAGTGGAACTGACCTTGACCACAAGAAGCCCCAACACAGCGGTGATGCCCACTACGAGCAGGATCTGGGTCAATTTGCCGCCGGCGATGTAGAAGAGGATACCGCCCAGCAGCACCACGGTGGCCGCAGCGGAAACATCCGGCTGAGCCAAAATTAAACCGGCGGTGAAACCAACAATGGCGGCTAGGGGGATCAGACCGAAGGAAAACTTGTTGATGGCATCACGTTTGCTATCCAGCCAGAAGCTCAAGTAGATGATGACCATTAACTTGGCAAACTCAGAAGGCTGCACAGAACCGGAGAAAAGACCACGTTTCGGTGAGGATGAATCAGAAGAGCCAAAGATCAAGGTGGCGGCCAAGAGGACCACGATCAGCAGCATGGCCAGGACGACATAGCGTTTGAAACGATGGTAATCAATGAAAGTGATGATAACCATGCCAATAATGCCGATCAAGCCGATGCCCATCTGACGTAAAACGGTGCCGTATTCTGAATAGCCCTGGAAGCGTGCAAACTGCCAGCTAGCAGAATAGACCATCAAGAGTCCAATGGCGAAAAGGGTGATGACAATGATCAACAGTGGCAGATCAAAGTTCTCGCGGAAGGACAACTTCTTGACTGGCGTGCGGTTTACTGGCGAGTTAATTGGCTGATTCATGATAAGGCGTTCACCCATTTCTTGTAAAAGGTTCCGAGTTCTTCAAAATCGCGAAAGGCATCATAGCTGGTGCAGCCGGGCGATAAGAGGACGGTGTAGTTTTCTTGAGCCACTTTGACTGCCAACTGTAAAGCGCCTTCAAAATTCGAGGCTTTTTGCACATTCACCAGACGGTCGCCTTCACGGACTGAACCGATGGCGGCGGTGATCTTTTCAGCGGCTTCACCGTAGACGATGACATGTTCCACACGGTTATGGATCATTTCGGCGAGGGCGTTCCAGGGCAGGTTCTTATCACGTCCACCGAGGAGCAGCACCAGGGGTTCCGAGAAGGAGCGGATGGCGGCCATGGTGCGTTCGGGGGCGGTGGCGATGCAGTCGTTGATCCAGGTCACTCCATTGAGGGTTCGGACGACTTCCAACCGATGCTCGACACCCAGGAATTCTTCAACACCTTTGGCCATGGCTTCAAATGGGAAACCTGCAGCAGATGAGATGGCACAGGCGGCCAGCACGGTGAGCAAATTATGTTCGCCCCGCAATTGAATGCTTTCCTGCGGGAGAACCATGTAGATCTGATCATTCTCCTGTAATTTCACGTATCCACCCTCCATGTACATGCCTGTTTCACCTGATGGCGGTTGTTTCAATCCAAAACTGATCAGTTTGCCCTGAACGCGATCACGCAGCTGCCATGAACCGTTGTCCTCGCGGTTGAGGATGGCGATATCTTTTTTGTTTTGGAAGGCAAGGATACGCGCCTTGGCTTCAGTGTAGGCCTGCATGGTGCCGTGACGGTCAAGGTGATTGGGCGTGATGTTCAATACTGCCGCAATGTGCGGGCTGTGGGTCATTTGTTCAAGCTGGAAGCTTGAAAGTTCCAAAATGACGATGTCTTCAGGTTTGATCTGGTCAACAAACTCAACGAGGGGCAGACCGATGTTGCCTCCGACCCAAACCCTGCGGTTTTCCTGGGCTGCGGCTCTGGCCATGCGTCCAACCAGGGTGGTGGTGGTGGTTTTACCGGCGGAGCCGGTAATGGCGATCACGGGGGCCTGAACGGCTTCCATGAAGATTTGTGAGTCGTTGCTGATGGGCAGATTGCGTTTTTGGGCTTCCACCACAATGGGCAGGGTGAGGGGCACGCCGCCTGAAAGGCAGACCATGTCCACCCGGCTCAAAAGTGAAAGCGGATGTTCGCCGAGAACCCATTCCACCTGCAAACCAGAAAGCAACTGCTTTTCAGATTTCATTTGTTCAGCAGTGCGTTTGTCATTCAGAATGACTCTGGCGCCTCTTGAGCATAAAAAGCGTGCCAAAGCCAATCCTTGCCGGGCGGCTCCGATCACCAAAACGCGTTTTTTGTTCCAATCTGTCATCATTCTATTTCCTATGCCATAGCCAAGGCGATGCCAAACATGGCAGCCAGCAGGCTGATCAGCCAAAAGCGTTGAACGACCTGGGTTTCACTCCAACCTATCAATTCAAAATGGTGGTGCAGGGGAGCCATTCTAAAAAGGCGTTTTCCGTGAGTCAGTTTGAAATAAGCCACCTGTAGAACGTCGCTGGCTACATTGCTGATGGGGATGATGGCGATCAAAGGCAGCAACAACCATTGACCAGTCATGAGAGAAACCACACCCAATAGGGCGCCGATGGAAAGTGAACCAGTGTCGCCCATAAAAAGCATGGCGGGATGCACGTTGAACCAGAGAAAGCCGAAGAGGGCACCCACGATCGTGAAACAGAAACGACCCAAGAAGAGGTTGCCCTGCATTAAGGCGATGCCGCCATAAGCAGCGAAAGCGGTGGCAGAGATCAACCCGGCCAGCCCATCCAGACCGTCAGTGAGGTTGACGGCGTTTGACATGGCCACGATGATGAAAGTGGCGAGGGGAATGTACCAAATGCCAAGATTGAAGACGGCGTGTGAACCAGGCCAGTACATCTGAGGAACGTTGGCATAATTTTTAAGAATAAAGGCGGCGACAATGGCCAGGATGATCTGAAGCAGGAATTTCGTCCGGGCACGCATGCCAAGACCACGGCGTGGTCCCCGGATGCCTTCCCAATCATCAATGGCGCCCAGGGCACCGAAGGCGATCATAACGATCAGCGGCAGTAAAATGGAACGGCCGAGGACGTTCAATCCAAGGAGTGAAACGGCGTTCAGCAAAATGGAAACCAGCGCAACCGGTACAATGATCATGATGCCGCCCATGGTGGGCGTGCCCATTTTGGTGACGTGAGAATCTGGTCCTTCGACGCGGATCATCTTGCCCAATTTGTAATGTTTGAGGATGCGCAGCAGGGGAGAACCCCAGATGACAGCCAGGATAAAACCAAGTCCACTCAAGGCCAAGGCCAAAGAAGTTTCTTTCATGCTTCCACCTCCAAAGCCTGAACGATGCGATCCATGCGCAGGCCGTGAGAACCTTTTACCAATACGACGTCGCCCTGTTTGAGGGTTGATTGCAGGGCATCAACAACTTCATCCACCTGATCGAAGCTGGATATGGCGGTCGAGGGCATGCCTGCCTGACGTGCAGCCGATGAGATCATGCGGGCATGTTCACCGAAGGTGACCAAGAGATCGGCAACTTCAGCGGTGCGGATGCCGACCATTTCATGTCCGCTTTTTTCGTACATACCCAGTTCATACATGCCGCCCAAAACGGCTATCTTTCTGCCGGGTAGATCGTTGAGCAGATTCAAGGCTGCCATGGTGGATTCGGGGGAGGCATTGTAAGTGTCATCCAGGAGCAAGGCACCCTGACGAGTATGAACTGCGACCAACCGAAGCTGACTGCTGGCTTGTTGAAGGGCGTAGATAATTTCGGGCATTTCCATATCTTCAACCAGACCGGCTGCGACGGTACGCAAGACAGTGTGGATGGAGTGCTGTCCGATGACGGGAGCCTGCATGGCGTAGGTTTGACCGTGATGATGCAGGTTGAAATGGATGCCGTTCAAACCCTGGCTGACAATCTCGTCAGCCCAGAGATCGGCTTTGGGATCAAGACCGTAGAAGAATACTCTGGCTTTGGTTTGCTGTGCCATGGGCACGATCCAGGGATCATCCATGTTCAAAATGGCTGTACCATCAGAGGGCAGGGCTTGGACGAGTTCACTTTTTCCACGGGCGATATCCGCCTGGGAGCCGGCGCGTTCTGCATGTACGGTGCCAATGTTGGTGAGAATGCCCACCTGGGGCAGAGCAATGTCACACAATTGTTTGATCTCGCCGGGAACGAAAAAGCCCATCTCAAGCACGGCGCATTCATACCCGGAACCCAGGCGCAGCAGGGTGAGGGGCAGACCTACTTCGTTGTTGTAGTTGCCGATGTTCTTGAGGGTGCGGTAGCGCTGAGAGAGGACTTCAGCGACAAGTTCTTTGGTTGTGGATTTTCCGACGCTGCCGGTGATGCCCAAAACTCTCAGGTTGAACTTTTGACGCCAAAAAGCGGCCAGATTTTGAAGACTGGCGGTGGTGTTTGCCACGCGCACAGCAAATGGCGCTTCGGGGATGACTGTAGAATTGGTGAAGGGAACGGTCAGGTCAAGCACACGGATATCGTCAGCGATTTTATCCTGAACCAGGGCGAGGTGGGCGCCGCGCTCAAAGGCAGCGTTGACAAATGCATGACCGCCCTCAATGGCGACAAACATGGATGCCTGGATGGCCTGGCGTGAATCCACCACGGCCTCGCTGATACCCAGCGAAGCGCGGTCGGGACGGAGCCCTTGTTCTGATTGGATCAGATCAGCCAGCGTCAACATTTGTCCTCTTATTGCCCTGCAGCCAGACTTTTGCGAAGATCGTCTGGAGGAATATTCATCAAGACCACCAACTGTTTGACGACATCACGAAAAACCGGCGCGGCAACCACGGAACCCCAGATGGAGCTTTTTGGTTGTTCGAGCCAGACGTAAACGATGAATTGCGGATCATCCACGGGACCCCAACCCACGAAGGAGGCGTTGGTGCGTCCGCTGGAATATTGACCATTGACGGCGATCTCTGCAGTACCAGTCTTGCCAGCCACGCGGTATCCTTCAACCAGGGCATCCGAGGCTTCCTGCTCGAGAGAGATGGCAAGCATTTCGGTCAGAATGTCGGAGGTTTCTTTGGAAATGGGGGTACCGACAACCTGTGGATTGGTGTTGTACTGCTGTCCGTTCTGAATGTAGGACTGCAAAATATGCGGCGCCATCATTTTTCCGTCATTGGCGATGGCTGAGGCGGCCATGATCATTTGCATGGGGGTCACGGCAACGCCTTGACCAAACGAGTTGGTGGCCAGGTTGACGGTGTACCACATGGGGTCACCCGGTTCGCTCAAGGGATAAACTTCTTCGTTGGCCATGTCAATATTGGTACGGTGACCGATGCCGAATTTCTCCATGTATTGGTAAAACTTTTCAGGTCCAAGCTGCAGGGCGACCCATGAAAGACAGACATTCAATGAGTGCTGCATGCAGCCGATCATGTTTTGGTTTCCCCAAGCACCGCGGTCCCAGTTGTAAATGGGCCAGCCGCCGACTTCGATGACGCCGGTATCGGTGAAGGGTGTATCCCACTTGACAGCGCCGGCATCCAAGGCGCTGGCCATGGTGAGGACTTTAAAGACAGAACCAGGTTCGTAAACCTGGCTGACTGCCATGTTGTAAGAGGTGCCTGCCGGGAAGAGTTTCTCGTAATCCCAGTAGGTGTTGGGGTCGAGCCGGGGAGTACTGGCCATAGCGATGATCTCGCCTGTTTTGGGATTTTCAACGATGATGGTGCCGTTCTTGGCACCGTTGTGTTTGACCGCCTTATCCAAGATCTTTTCGACCGTACGTTGGATTTCACGATCAATGGTGAGGACTAGACTGGCGCCTGCCGGAGCAGTGGGTATTTCCTGCATCTCGTAAGGGTCCAGCGGAATGACCACTTTTTGTTTGATCCCGGCGAGAAGATTATCGTATTTTTCCTCAACGCCAAAGTACCCCTTGCCTTTGTCGCGGTCGTAATAGGTGTAGAAACCGAGAACATTTGAAGCCAGGGTGCCTTCTGGATAAATGCGCTGCAGGTGAGGGGTCCAAACCAGGCCGCGCAGAGAAGGCAGTTCAGGATTCTCGCCGTAGGGATTGGCCTCTTCGTATTGCTGTTTCAAGGCGTCCAGCTTGTCAATTTGATCCACCGGGATGAAATCTTGCAAGGTGACATAGACACTGCCGGTGGAGTCATAAGGGGTACTGACGCTGGCGAGGACTGTGTTGTAATCAGAGCCAAAGATACTGGCCATGGCGGTGGCAATGGCCACCGGGTTTCTGACGTATTGAAGCTCCACACCCAATTCGTAGACCTCTTTGTTGCCGGCCAAAAGGTGGCCCCAACGATCGTAGATGTATCCGCGTTCGGATTGGATGGTGCGCACTTCGGTGCCATAAGCGCTGGCCCAAGAATCGAGTGTCTTGGCGTGGGTGCTGACCTGAATGCGTACCATTTGAATTCCGATGACCACGATAAAGAGGGAGAGAAGCAGGCCCAGAACCTTGATACGGTTTAGTTTGAGGAAGAAAGACATCATGCGCCGCCTCCAACACTTTCACTGAGACGGTTAATGCCCTGGAAAAGCCAATCCCAGATGGACTGCCGGTAAATGGGCAGCACCAGGGAGCGGTTGGATTCATCAATTCCGGGAGGCGCAGCCAGGACCACAGATTGTCTGCCGGGATACCCTGGAACCATGACGTAGAGAGGGTCAGTGGATTTGACACGTTCAAAACCCATATCCTTGGCGCGCTGTTCCATGACAGTGACCGAGGTCAGAACAGCAATTTTGGCTTTGCGGTCAGCGATTTGACGTTCGAGGGTCTGGCGTTCGACATTCATGCGGTAGGCGCCCAAACCAGCTGAGGCGGCTCTTCCGCTGATGCTGAGGTAAATGCTGGCGACGACGATGACCACAACCAATCCGAGCAAAAACAAGCCCGCAGATTGAACCTGGCCGCGCCAGGGGGCTTGTTTGAATGCCTGCGCCCATTTGATGTTCACTGAGCGGCGCTGCCTTCGGTTGTTGGTTGAACGTACGGTCGGTGTGGTCATTCTAAATACTCTAAATCTTCTCTGCTACCCGTAATTTTGCGGAACGTGATCGAGGATTGTTTTTGATTTCTTCCTCCTCAGCTTCAATCGGCCGTCGGGTAAGTTCGATGATCGAAGCTTTGTGGTTACAGGTACAAACCGGCTGTTCTGGCGGGCAGATGCAATCCCTGCTTTCGAGCCGGAAAAACTGCTTTACAATGCGGTCTTCCAATGAATGGAAGGAGATAACCGCCAATCTTCCGCCGGGTGCCAGTGCCTGAATGGCTTGAGGCAAAAAACCGGACAAGGATGAAAGTTCCTGGTTGACTGCGATGCGCAAGCCCTGGAATGATAATGTGGCGGGGTGGATCTTGCCTTTTCGGCCGATGGTTTTTGCGATCAGATCAGCCAGTTCAAGCGTGGTACTCAGCGGTCTGGCATTGACGATGGCCTTGGCGATGCGGCGTGAATGTTGTTCTTCGCCATAACGCCAGAGAATGTCTGCAATCTCGGCTTCGCTGCTGTTGTTCAGCAGTTCCGCGGCACTTACCGACCGGGAAGGGTCAAAACGCATATCCAAAGGCCCGTCTTTAAGGAAGGAGAATCCACGCTCTGCCGAGTCAATTTGCATCGAAGATACACCCAAATCCACGACGATGCCGTTCACATGATCCCAGCCCGAAAGCTTCAATTCGGAGGAGAGAGATGTGTAGGAGGAGTGAGCCAGGCGAACCCGACCTTTGAATTCTGAAAGTCGGTTTTGGGCTATTTCAAGCGCCAGTGGATCCACATCCAGACCCAAAAGTTGTCCATCAGGTGAGGATTGGGTGAGGATACCCCAGGCATGTCCGCCCGCACCGACAGTCCCATCCACATACCGGCCGGAACTTTCAGGGCGTAAAGCAGTTATAATCTGTTGGTAAAGAACAGAGACATGCGGTGCATTTGTGCCGCTGTCTATAGTAGTGTCCATTAGAATGACAGATCGTACTTACTTGCCAGTGCGGCGGCTGAATTCGGCTCATCAAAACGAGCATTTTTTTCAGCCAGCAGGACTGGGGACCAGATTTCGATTTTTTCGCCAGTACCAACGACGGTTACTTCATTTTCGAGATGGGCGACTTTTCGTAAGGATTGCGGAAGAATGAAACGACCCGCTTTGTCAAACTCGACTTCACCTGCGTGTTCAAAAATTCTGAGCTGCAGATCACGAGCTTCTGGATCTCCAATGCTGAGCGCATTGATCTTTTTTGCCAAAGCTTCGAATTTTGCGGAAGGTAGAATGATCAAATTGCGGTCAAACCCGCCAATGATGTATGCGCCATCGCTCAACTGCTCGCGGAATTTGACCGGAAGAGTGATTCGGGATTTTTCATCAATGTTGTGCTCGAATGATCCGATGAACATAAGTTCTACTTTCCCTAGATATGCCGAACGCCGGAAAAGGCTCCGGCGTTCCACTTTTTACCACTTTTTACCACTTATTGACACATTATACGCTTTTATTAGCTGATATTCAAGTGTTTTAGACAGTTTTTAGTAAATATTAAGATTGGAGATAATAATAACGATGAAAACCGCAGCGCGTTTTACCCTTATTTTTTTACTCTTAATGGTTGCAGCCTGTGTGCCATTTGCCCAAAAAACTGAATTGGTAGCCACCTCAACTGCCACTCTTGAGACCGTAGAACCGGCTGCTCCAACAGTGGACGCCGGATTGACCGAACAGCTTTTAAGGAATATGGAGTATTTGGCGCCCGAACTTGGGGTAAGCGTGAAACTGGTTGACGGGATTTTTAAGGGTGCGTCACAATCCGTTACAATGCTCGCTCAATTTGCCTTGGGTGATTTAAATGGAGACCAGGTCAATGATGCTGCTATATTACTGGCGGAAAACGGCGGGGGAACCGGTGAGTTTGTTTCTCTGGTGGTGATCGCCAGCCAGGGCGGGGAGTTCAAACAGGTTGGCAGTGTTTTGATTGATGACCGGCCGATTATCCAGTCGCTTGAAATTAATGAAGGCACGATCATTTTGGATGCCACCATCCATGGCCTCAACGACGCCATGGTTTCGCCAACAGTCAAAGTGCATAAAACTTACAGATTACTAGAAAATAATTTAACCTTGATGAGTCAATCTTCCACTCTCGAGGGTGGATCTGAACGGTCCATCGTCATTGAGGCTCCGCTGAATGGCAGTGAAGTCTCTGGCAGCGTTCAACTTAAGGGCAGCATGCCGATCGCTCCTTTTGAAAACAATCTGCGCTTCAGGATCGTGGATATGGCTGGCAGCGAGTTGTTGACGCAGGGGTTCATGGTGCAATCCGCGGATGTGGGGGGGCCTTCAGTGTTTGACAATGAGGTCACGCTGCCGGTCACCCCCATCGGCACGTGGGTGAGGTTGGAATTGGCTGAATTGAGCATGGCTGATGGATCGGTTGTGACCCTGAATTCCGTACTGGTCAAAATCAAATGACACTTGATACTCAATTGGAGAGAGCCATGGCTCTGAAAAGAATCACGCTTGCAACCCTCATCTTCACCCTTCTGGGTTCCATTTTTGCACTGTGCGTATTGGGGTTTAAGATTCCGTGGGCGATTCCGCTGACGCCGATCCTCACCTTTTCTTCTTTTATATTCTCGATCCTTCATTCCAGCCAGATCGAAGGTTGGATCAAGACATTGTTCTTTGTGGTGCTGGTGGTGGCAGCAGGCTTGTTCTTTGAAAGCCTGGGAGTGGCCACCGGGTTGGTCTACGGTCCATATCATTATACTGACCAGCTTGGACCTAAGTTCCTTGGCTTGGTGCCTTTCTTGATCCCTGTTGCCTGGACCTTCATGATGTATCCTTCGATGGTGATCGCCAAAGCGTTGACACCAACGCGCTGGGGCTTGTTCCAACGCGGATTTACGATCGCGGCCTTGAGTGGGGTGATCATGACCGCCTGGGACGTGGTGATGGATCCCATGATGGTGCTGGGTGGCAACTGGGTATGGGAAGTCAAGGGAGCCTATTTTGGCGTTCCTCTGCAGAACTTCTGGGGTTGGTGGCTGACCACCTTTGTGGCCGTGGGGTTGTTTCAAATGATCACACGCAAAATGCCGGTAAAAACCCCATTGATCCCTGATCGCTGGGCGGTGTGGATGTATGTGATGACCGGAACTACCTCGTTTGCGACGTGTCTGATCGTCGGTTTGCATGGACCTGCCCTGGCCGGTCTGTTCGCCATGCTGCCCTGGATGGCGATGGGATTGATCAAGACTGCAAAGGGAGAAAAAGGGAACTAGAATTAATTATATTATGTGTCAGCAGTGATTAGGGGATGGATCCGATTTCTTAAACCAGAAATCGGATCCTTTATTAACTAATTACAGAATTTGGATCCTTTATTCATTCAAAACAGAACTCGAAAATAATATTGACGAAATTCTGATAGAAATTATCCGATTATCGCGCTATACTTTTTACATTGAATTGATATGACGAAGAGGAAAAAATGGAAAAATCACAAAAGTTAAGCAAGATCTATTTAAGTGTCACCAAGGGTGCAATCCATACGCTGCTTGCCCTCTTTATTCTTGGGATGATCGCAAATTTATATATTGAAATCCCGGCTGAAGGCAATGCCTGGGGCTGGGTGTTTACCCATTCAGGGGTGATCGCGAGCCATGCCGTGTTGGGGACGCTGTTGGTGCTGGTTTCGGTGGCTTCGCTGGTACTGGCAATTCTTAATCATCGTGTTTCCTGGATTGCGGCATCCGCTTTGGGATTGATTTTCACGGCTGGGGCAGCTTTCTTCGGTGCCAGTTTTGTTTCAGCAGACTCGGAATTAAGTTCCCTGTTGATGGCATTTGGATTCCTGGGTGCACTGGTCAGTTATGCATCGGCGGTATTTCAGACTAAAGCGGTAAAAGGAATCACGGTTTAGGTTCCCTGAAAAATAAACTACTTTGATCCGTGTAGACCCAAATGAAGGCAACACACCGATTTCTTGAAATAGAGATCGGTGCGTTGTTGATTTATTGGTATGATTATTTATCTGATTAATTTTATTGGAGGGAATAACATGCCACCGGTGATGCGGAAAATATTCTGGTTTCTCAACAAATTTTTCATGGTGCCGATCTTTCGTTTGGGGCTGGGGGGGATATTCGCCAACCCCTTCAGCGGGTACATCATGGTGCTCAAGGTGATCGGACGCAAAAGCGGCAAGCTGCGCTATGCGCCGGTTAATTATGCCATCCATAAGGGAAGCGTATATTGCATTTCAGGAGGGAGAAAAACCTCCGACTGGTACAAAAACCTGATCGCCAACCCGGGGATCGAGTTGATCATGCCCGGAGGCGCGCTTTTCGGTCAGGTGGAAGAAGAAAATGACCCTGAAACGCGGAGGATCGTCATCCGTCAGGTTCTAAAGAATGCGGGTTTTGCCGGGTTCTTTGAGGGCTACAATCCGTGGAAGATCAGCGACGAAGAATTGCTTGGCAAGATCGGTGATATCCCATTGTTGAAGATCACGCCAAAGGGCATTGGTAACGGGGCTTCCGACCCGGCCGGTTGGGTATGGATCACGATGCTGGCGTTGACCATTTTGCTGGTCGTATTATTGGTCGTGTTAGTTTAATAGTTAAAATCAACTTGTACGGGCGTATGGCCATACGCCCGTACAAGGTACGCAGTAATTGCTAAGCCAGCTCAGTGCCGCGGGGAGCGCGGAGAAAAACATTGTGTAAGACTTTTTTTAAATATGCGAAAAAGAGCCAGGTGATTTTGTTCACCTAGCTCTTTTTGAAATCCTTGGTAGTTATTGGGCAGCGGGGAAGGTCACTTCCGCAGTCATGCCCCATTTGATGCGTGGATCAGGGTCCTTGATCAGGATATGAACCGTGTAGAGAATATCTCCAGCAGAAGTTTTGGGAGCCGATGATATTTCTTTCACCGTGCCGACCAACTCCAGCTCAGGAAGTGCATCCACGGTTACGGCGACGGTATCATCAACAGCAACATTGACAATATCGTATTCGGTCAAATCGCTGGTGTCTACATACCAGTTTGAGGGATTGATCACGGCAATCGCCCATGATGCGGGTGAGACCTGCTGGCCTGCCGCTATGTTGACATCCGCGACGACCCCGCTGAAGGGAGCCTTGATGACATAGTTATCCACGGCATATTGGGCTGCCGCCACTTGAGCGTTGGCGTTATCCAACCGAGCCTGGGCGATGGCCAGTTTTTCGGGGTCTGGTCCGTCTTTGAGACGATCATATTCCTTCTGGGCATCTGCAAGCTGGGCTTTGGCAACTTCAACCTTGCCAGCGGAAATGAGCACATCCTGGTTCGAGGGGTCCAGGTAATTGTAAATACGGTTATTCTGGGCATTATGCAGGTTCATTTTTGCCTGGGCAAGGTTATTGAGGGCTGCCGCCTTCAGGGGATCACTGTCAGCTGTCTCAGAATATTTATCGTATTCCTTCTGGGCTTTGTCCACCTTATCCTGGGCGATGATGATGGCAGCGTTTATGGCATCTATTTTGTTTTGGTCAGTGACCTGGGGGGTATTCAACTCTTTTTGATTCCATAAGGCTTTGTTATAGGCATCCTGGGCATTGGCGAGATTCAACTGCGCCTGAGCGGTGGCGAGGTCTGCCGTCCGTTTGAGGATATTCAGCGCCTGTTCTGCAGAAGCCAGTTCCAATTTGGCAGCGGTCAGGTTGGCGACCGCAGGTTCACTGTCGCTCAACTTTGCCAGGACCTGTCCATTGGTAATGGTATCCCCTTTTTTTACCAAAACTTCGGCCACCCGCCCCTGTGCCAGGAACGAAAGGTACAGGTTTTGTTCGGGCACAAAATGAGCTTCTGAGACCACGGCATCTGGCGAAGTTACCGGAGTGGCGGTTGTGGGCGCGGCGGTGGTGGCTTGACATCCAATTAATAAAGAGGCAATCAGTACCAGTGAGATCAACAGAACAAGTCGCTTTTTCATTTTTCTTCTCCTCGAACCAAAACTATTCGTAAGCCAGCACTTCACGAATGGTGAGACTGGCGGCATTGCGGGCAGGTAGCAGACTGGCAAGTGCAGAAAGGACAAGCACCACCAGGAACCAGATCAGAAAACCTGCTGGGGTAAATATGACGGTAATCGGCGATTGGAAAACCGCAAGGCTGACAATATCTGATAAAAGATAAGTGATGGGGATGCTGATGATGGCCCCCAATACCCATGAGATGCTTCCGATGGCCATGCCTTCGATGATCACCGTTTGCATGATGGCACGGTCCACGGCGCCAATCGAACGCATGACCCCGATTTCTCGGGTTCGCTCGAGCACGTTCATGCCCATGGTGCCTGCCAGCCCCATGCTGCCGACAATGGCCGTCAAGATAGCCATGATCAACAGGAAGGTGATCAGAATATCGAGGCTTTCGGATGCGCTTTTAAGGGCTGAGTCACCGGTTCGCACCTGATTGACATGATATCCGTTGTCGTGAAAATAGGCGTCTATGAGAGCGCCGACTTCTTTTTGATAGGCTTTATCGTGCTTATCAAGCATGATGCGATAAGAGAACGAGCGGTTGTTCTGGTGTGTCATCTTGGCGATGTATTCGTAGGTGCCGTAGGCAAAAGTGCCTTCCTGAGGTACAAATTTGAAGATGCCAACCACCGTCCAATACTCTTTCTTGCCATTGATCTTGATGCGGATTTTGTCACCGGGTTTCAGGTCAGGATAATTATTGAGTATCTGCTCACTGACCGCCAGCGCTTTTTCGTCCCCGGGTATGAGCCAACGACCTGACAAAAGATTGGGCTGAACCATGGTGCTGTTGCTTGGCGGCGCCATGATGGTGATGTTGTCGGCCAGGCTGTCGTCAGGGTTTAATGCTTCGGCACTGGCATAAGCCCAGCCTTCCACTTTAGCCACACCAGGAATTGCTTCGGCTTTGGAAATAATTTCATTAAGGCGGTAAGGCTGGTCAAAATCCAGAGTCACATCGGCCAAAAAATATTTTCCAATGCCGTCAAGATAATCAAAAAGGGTAACACGGACGTTAAACACGGCGATGAAAATCGCTCCTGCCATGGTGAGGGTGAACAGGGTCAAGATCAAACGATTTTTTCGACGGAAGGTGTTGCGCAAGGAAATAAGCAACGGCCTTGGAATATGAATATTGCGTTTGGAAAGCAATCTGGTAAAACGTAAGCTGATTTTTTCAACGAGGGTTTCTTTTTTAACTTCAACATGTGCCGGTTTGGCTTCCTCAAGCATCTGGTTGTCGCTGAGCGCCCTCACCACAGAGATCTTCGATCCATTGAGGACCGGAACAAAGCCTGCCAATAAGGGGATGGCGAGACCAACAATGATTTGAACGATTAAAGACAACGGGACGATGCGGTAACCGATCAGCGCGAAATTGACCTTGTCTGCAATAAAACTTGCCAGCCAATAGGCACCTTGACCGCCAAGAGGAACAGCGATGCCCAGCGCAATCAGGCAGAATGACAATATCAATACCATATACATTTGCAGCACCTGGCTGCGGCTTGCGCCAACAAGTTTCATGATCCCGATATAGCGTAAATGCTGGTTAAGTAATGCATTGAGCGTATTGGCGATCAACGAACTGCTGAGAAACAATATCAAGATACCCAACGCGAGTAAAATCCCGAGAACGGCTTGAACGGTGGACGCCATTGGGTGTTCATTGGTTTTTGCATATCGGGAATGAAAAACACCTACGCCGCTTTTTTCAACCTTGTCGCGTACCGTGGTCAACATGGTTTGCAGATGATCATGATCGTTTTCAAGTGTGGACAAGGTTACGTATAAACGGTTAAATACGTTCTCCTGATTCAGGTATGGCAGAGTGTTTGTGGTGACATATACAAAGGGATTGGCAATAAAATCACCGGCAGCGGTGCTTGCATCTTGTACCAGACCGACCACGGGCATTTCTTTGATCGTGCCATTTTCCAATTGGAGCTCAAGCGTCTGGCCAACTTGAACTTGCATATCCTGCAGCACTTTACGTTCAAGCACCGCCTGCTTGTCTTCAGGCTTATTGGTACCGGATTGGATGCGCAGTAAATTGATATTAATTTTGGAATAATCTTCAATTGCGATGACGTTAAGCGTTACCCATTTTTCAGTGCCTTTAACCCGGGCGCGAATGGAGAAAACGGTGCGACCTTCGGCATCCTTGACGCCGCGAACATTTTGAATAGTGGAAACGAGTGAATCATCAAACGGTCCTGTCCGCAGTTCAAGGTTCATGGGATGGTTGGAGGAGTAGCTGGCACTCATATCATTGGAGATGATGACGTAGGCGCCGACAATCACCCCGATGGAGAACACACCTACTGCAATGGAAAAAACCACCAGCAGTGTGCGGGACATGTTATTGATCAGGTCGTGCAGTACTTTTCGCCAGCGTGGACGCATCATAGAGTGTTACCTGCCCAATTTCTGTCGTGCCGTTCGATTCTCCTCCAGGCGGAGGCGAACCACATTTTGAATGGCATCTTCGGTCACTTGAGAGTTTTTTAACAGTTCAAGGAATTTATCGCGTTTGATCCCGACCAGATTCACGGGGGTCTCTGGTGAGGCTGTCACATTGGCGATGGATCTTCCGCCGTTGGTCAATTCGATCTCGCCAAAGAATTGATCAGGTTTTAAAGAGGTAATGATGGACTTTTTCCCTTTTTGATCGTGAAGGCTGATCTCCACTTCGCCGTTGACGATCAGATAAAGATAATCAACCGATTGGTCCTGGGTCAAAATGGTGGAACCGGGGTCGAAATTAAATTGCTCGAGATTGTGGGTCAATTCAAGCAGCTGATGGTGAGACAGATTGACAAAACATTTGGCGACTGTCTCATTGATCAATTCGCCATCCGAAATGACCACGGTTCTTGAAGTGCGTTCGGTCAGCGACGGGTCGTGCGTGACCATGACGATGGTTTTTCCGGATCTCACAAGGTGGTCAAAGAGGCTGATGATCACATCAGAAGATTTTGTGTCAAGGTTACCGGTGGGCTCATCCGCGGCGATGACTGGGGGGTCGGTCGCCAACGCCCTGGCAATGGCGGCGCACTGCTGCTGACCTGTGGAAACGGTGTTGGGAAGTTTGTGCGCCTGTTTTTCAAGACCGACCATGGTGAGAAGTTCAAGTGCGCGCTTGGGTCGTTCATCAAAATCATATTTATTGACGAAATCCATGGGCAGCATCACGTTTTCTTGCAGGGTGAGCATGGGCAGTAGCTGAAAGAACTGGAAGACGATGCCGAGGTTGTTGCCGCGCCATAATGAGCGTGTACTTTCATTCATGGCATGCACGTTTACACCGTTTACGATCACGTTTCCGCCAGTGGGGTGGTCTATGCCGGTGATCATGTTGAGGAGGGTGGATTTGCCGCTGCCCGATTTACCTACGATGGCGACAAACTCTCCTTGAGAGAGGGTTAGGTCCAATCCTTTGAGTACATGAAATGTACCCGCGGCATTCTTAAATACCTTTTGGACTTTTTGCATTTCGATGGCAGGGATTGGCAAGGAAGCGAGGTTGGTCATGCCGCCTCCCTTTGGGAATCGCTGATCAGTTCGCCATCCTGGATGACCAGGGTACGGGTGAAGCGGGGTGAAAGGCTTTTATCGTGTGTGACCATAATAATGGTCTTGCCCTGATCTTTGAGTTTTTCAAAAACGCCGAATATGTGATCCGCGGTGATCGAATCGAGGCTGCCAGTGGGTTCGTCGGCGATGATAATTGGGGGATCGTTAGCCAGGGCGCGGGCTATGGAAACCCTCTGCTGTTGTCCACCAGAGATGAATTTGGGAAGCTTTTTGGCGTGTTCTTCCAACTCAACCATCCGCAGAAGTTCATAAGCTTTTTCGCGGCTTTGGATCGGGCTGTAATTTCCACAAAGATCCATGGGCAGCATGATATTTTCGAGCAAAGAGAGCATGGGTAAGAGTTGAAAGGACTGGTAAACCACGCCCATGTTCTTTCCGCGCCACAGGGCGAGCTGGTCTTCAGTAAAATGATGAATGGAAACCTTACGATTGTTGTAGTTGACACTCACCTGACCTGAAGTCAGGTGATCCACGCCGGTGATCATATTGACCAGCGTGGTTTTGCCTGCGCCGGATTTGCCAATGATGCCGAGAAATTCGCCCTGGAAGACATTAAATGTGATTCCCCGTAAAGCGAAAAAGTCCTCTCCGGCCGTCTTAAATGACTTGACTACATCACTCAGGCTAATCAGCGGTTCATTGATTTGATCAGAAGGATGTTTTTCTTTTTGTATTGTGGTGCTTTTTCTACTCATGTACAAATAATCCGATAAATAGCGATATGCACTGATAATAATACTAATTATCGGTTATGTAGGGTGAAAGAGTATATATTCTAATCAGATTGTTAATTCTTCTTTATTATTTATATTCCAATCAATTGGTGATATTGCGGCTGCAATAGGCATTGGAAAAAAGGGATCCCGTCGAAAAATAATTGGATGACCGGCATCCGCCCCGACATAGATGGCTGGCAGAGCAGCCTTTACAATGGCCAGTCAATTGGTCGGGAGAAAATTTTCTGTTATATGGAAAGGCGTTTGGATCATTCCAGATTTCGATCAATGATCTTTCCCGCAGGTTCCCTTCGATGAAGCAATCGTCATAAAGTGCGCCGCAGCCTTTAATATTCCCTACGCTGTCAATAAAGATATTGGACGTGCCCGCAGAGCATCCTCCCCAGTAGCATAGTGGAGAGGTTCTACCCCTGATGAAGGGCTCATTTTCATCGAAATAACCAATGGAATCAGCAGCCACAATACCAAGTTGCAGATCAAAGCTCTTAATCCTGATGAATTCGATAACCTTTTTTACCTGTTGTGGCGTTAATGTAATATCGTGGCGCCCAGCCAGATTACCCATGGGGCTGGCCAATTGCAGCTGCCAAATCTGCACATGGTGATCTTTCAGAAAGGTATGCATCTCTTCGAGGTCATCCAGGTTTGAGCGCATCAGTGTTGTTATGACGCCGGTTCCGATACCATTGGCGTCCAATAAGTCCAATGAAGATTGCAGAGAAGCAAAGGCATCACTCCTTCCTCGAATTTGATTCTGATTTGCTGCCATACCATCCAAAGAAAGACCGACATTGACTAATCCAGCCTGTTTGATCTGTTCAACTTCACGTTCAGTCAGGCGGTATCCATTGGTCACTATGTTTACTGCAACACCATGTTCCGTGAGATAAGCGGCAACCTTTTGCCAACCCTTATACAAGAAAACCTCACCTCCGATCATGGTGAGTTCAAGACAGCCCAATGATATGAGATCCCTGGCGGCAGAAAGACATTCCTCAACCGACATCTCATTGGCACGGGCTTTCCCGGCCTGGGAACCACAGTGGGCGCAATGCAATGTGCATCCCAGAGTTATTTCCCAATTGCAGCCAGTCAATAAGTATTCTGAAGTCTTTGTGAAATCAGTCACAAGATATCTCCCCTACTTCAAGTGTTGGCAATAATTCGATGAATCCAGTCTTGATAATGCCTAAAGGTGTTTTAATTTACTGAGACAGAACTGCATTTCCACCTTTGTGATTGATCTGCCTATTCGAACATGACTTCTCTACAATCGTTGAGAGCGACAGGAATGTTCAAAGCAGAGAAATCAAGTTTGGTGTCTGTTTCCAAGGCCACCTGGGCAATCTGTTCGTCGGTCAGGTACAAGTTCCAGGTTGCCTTTTTGGCAAAGGGATCGGGTAGTTTATACATAACCCTTTGCATATAAAGCGGCGCATTTACAGTGCCCGAAAGATCCAATCTGATTTTGGAAACGGATTTCAGTTTTGGCATAAAATCTTTGATCATGCGTTTTTGCCAGGTTGATAGGTACAATGTGATGACTCTTTTTTCACCCATTTTTGCCTCCCTTTAAAAAACGATTCTCTTGCTTAATATGAACGAGTTTCGAAAAGTTGGTATTCGAAGAAAGCCATTTATGCAAATTCGATGGCTTTGGACTCAAGAAGCTCTGGGGTTATGTTGATCGCAGTGAATTTCACTTCTCCGGCGGTCAATTCTTTGAGGTGAACAATTTGTTCATCGGTAAGATAAAGATTCCAGGCTTTTTCGTTGATTGCCCTAATAAAGGGGCGATACATCACAATGATCTGACGATATTTCAGGATCTCTTTCTTATCAATGACATTGATGATGATTTTGTGAACTTCTCGTAAATTGGGGATGTAATCCCTGACCATGCGTTTTTGCCAACCAGCAAGGTATAAAGTGATACCTTTTCCTTCCATTTATGCCTCCCTTATTTAGTTTGAACATATTCCCCGTCTTCAAATCCTTTTCTGGTCAAGATTTATTATTTTTGAGGGTTGATCCTCCTTTCTGATTTATTTATGGGTATTGAATGAATCCAATACCCATAAATAAATATTCGGCCGATAAAAAGGATCGCCGTGGTGAGAGGGAAATGACCATGTAAGTGACGATGGGTGATTAATCATCAGTTTACAACGAAAATATTCAGGTTACAAGACCTTTGACATTAGAGATTTTCCATCATTTTCAGATCCAAGGTTCTGGATGTTCATATTCTATACAATTTTTAAACCAAATCTTCATAACTGAAGTTTATATTAAGGTCGTTCAACCCTTTGATAGATTCATGTCTTCAACAATTCAAAAAGGAAACCAACCAACACCATGCTGTTCAATTTTCTCGTCATATCTTCATCAGCGCCTTTTTTTTCATATTTAGCCCTCTTTTTGGTTACCTTCGTTGAAGGGCCGATCGCCACCCTTGCGGGAGGGGCTTTTGCCTCAAGTGGATTGCTGCAGCCTTTGCCTGTATTTTTTTCAGTCGTCCTAGCCAATCTGACTGCGGATATGGGGTGGTATACCCTGGGCCGGTGTGGCAAGACCGCCTGGCTCACAAGACTCGCTACCAAATTTGGGATCAATCCGTGTAAAGTGGACCAGCTATCAGAGGGTATTCAAGTCAACGCCCCCAAATTGTTGTTCATGTCCAAGTTCACCACAGGTTTTCCGATCCCGACCTTGATTGCAACCGGACTGAACAAGGTACCGATGCGCAGATGGATCGCGCCGTTGGTCTCAGGCGAATTGATCAAGTCGGCTGTATTGGTGAGTGTGGGTTATTACTTTTCCAAGACATTGGATAGTACTAAGGGCATTTTGCACACCTTATTGTGGGTCATGACAGGAGTATTGCTTCTGGCTGGATTCGTGTGGTTCAAGTTCATTAATAAGAAACACAAACCAGTTCGCAATTAAACACGTATACAAAGAATATACCAATCCATCAGTCCTGCTGAATACAATGGACAAAGATTAAGAAACCAAACAAAATAATTTTTATCTAGAGAAAAAAATGAAAAAAGCATCCAAAAAATCAGTAATTCTCATCTCTTCCATCTTGATCGTGGTGGCAGGCATCGCCTTTGCACTCGCAGACCGTTACCTCATCCGGCATGTGCAGATCTCGGATGTCTCAGTGGTTTCCGCGGCGGCTGAAGTAACGGCCACCCCAGTGGTTTCTTCTGATACCACCGACGCAAACACAACCATGGCTGAAACACAAGCCGTCACCGAAGTTGCGACCCAAACTGTCACCTATGACGACTGGAATTACTCGGACGGAAACGTTACGATTTCCATTACCAAACACTCTTCAGGAAGTGGAGATAACGCGCTGATCTATTTTGTGGCGGATGTGGTCATTTCTGACGCCACCGACCTCAGCAATGCTTTTGCTGATAACCAGTTTGGCACCAATATTGTGGAATACACCTCTCAGATCGCGGCGGCCAATAATGCCATATTTGCAATCAACGGTGATTACTACGGCTTTAGAGAAGACGGCATCATCATCCGCAATGGTGTGATCTATCGAGATGTGCCGGCGAGGACTGGACTGGCATTCTACCTGGATGGGACAATGAAGATCTACGATGAAACGCAGACGAGTGCCCAGCAACTGCTTGACCAGGGGGTTTGGAACACCTATTCCTTTGGGCCGGCCTTGATCACGGATTCTGTTGTGGCGACCAGTTTCGATACCGTCAAAGTGGATAACAACATTGGCAACCATCCCATTGACGGCAGCCAGCCGCGCACCGGCATCGGTATGATTGACGCGAACCATTACGTCTTCATTGTGGTGGATGGACGCAGCACAGGCTACAGCACGGGTGTGACCCTCGAAGAATTTGCACAAATGTTTTCTGACCTCGGCTGCACCCAGGCCTATAATTTGGATGGCGGCGGCAGCTCCACCATGTATTTCATGGGCAGGGTGGTTAACAATCCGCTGGGCAGAAACAAGGAACGCGGCACGAGCGATATCTTAATGATCGGCGGGTAGACTCCGCCACCCCAATCTCCATGAATGCCTGTTGTACTCCTCCATCAGGCATTCATGTTCTTAAATCACCTGGACATTGACTTTTATCTCCATCGGGGATTTAATCTTAATTAACAAACCACGAAGCCTCTACTATTTGGTTTAAAACCTTTTCTCTAGCACACTTGACCAGGCTGCAAGTGCCAGGGAAGACGCAAAGGGCGCAATGGAGAACTTTTTTTATTAAAACCAAAACCTATAACTTTTAGTAAACAGATAGTATCAACAATACTCAACTTTTTTTTGGGAGCAGACCATGAAAAGCATGATGATCCATCAACCAGGAAACCTAGGCCTGATCGAGAGAGATATCCCAACCCCGGGTGTGAATGAAGTATTGATCGAGGTTAAAGCCAGCGGCATCTGCGGCACTGATCTGCATATCCATAAAGGGGAATACCTGGGCAGCTATCCGGTTATCCCGGGGCACGAGTTTGCCGGCGTGGTGACGGGCGTTGGCAGCGGAATCACGCGCTTCAAGATCGGGGATCATGTGGCCGTGGAACCCAACATCGCATGTGACAACTGCAGCCACTGCCTCAACAACCGCCAGAACTTTTGCGAGAACTGGCAGGCGGTGGGCGTGACCTTGCCGGGTGGTATGGAGCAGTTCGTCTGTGCCCCCGAAAAGGCGGTTTTCAGCATTGGCGACCTGCCCTTTGAGCAGGGCGCGTTTGTAGAGCCGCTGTCTTGTGTGATCCACGGGATCGAACGCGCGCGGATCAAACTGGCAGACAAGGTAGCCATCCTGGGGGCAGGCCCGATCGGTGATCTGCTGCTGCAGATGGTGAGACTGCAAGGGGCGTCAAGTGTGACCATGCTTGAGACCAATCCCGGCCGCATTGAGCTGGCGCGTGCCCTCGGTGCGGACCAGGTGGTCAGCCGTATGGAAGACCTGCCCCAGAACACCTTTGACGTGGTGATTGACGCGACCGGCTCCATCCCCGTGATGAACCGGACGATTGATTTTGCACGCAGCGGAGGCACCGTGCTGCTGTTTGGGGTGCCGCCTTCAGGTAAGATGCTGGAGTTGGACGCCTTCAAAATCTTCCAAAAGGGATTGATCCTGCTGTCTTCCTTCACCTCTGTACGCAACTCCCTCCAGGCCGTCAGGCTGCTGCAGAGCGGCGAAGTGAAGGTCGAACCACTGATCTCTCATCGTCTGCCACTGGAAGATTTGCTGGTCGGGCTGGAGCTGATGGATAAACGCGACCCGGCTGTTAAAAAGGTGATGATCCTGCCGAACGGGTAAGTATAATTTTGTGAATTGTTAATGAGGGAATTATGAGATCACTACTAAGTGAAGACCGGTTCGATTTTGTCTCCGCTGAAAACAAGGCATTCATGCTTGCCTTTGATGATGAAATGGCGAAACGGGGTTACGGCTTTGGGGGCAAGATCGGGGATGGCTTTTGCTGGGGCCGATACATGGTCATTTATCGGAAGTTGGGGGTAAAAAGTGAAGCAGTCTACGCCCGGGTTTATCTGCGCGAGGCGGGGATCGTGCTGCGTTTGTTTCTCAACCAGATTGACAAACACCGTGGATTTATCGAACGGGCACCTGATCACATAAAGTATGTTTTCACTGGTCCGAGAGGAGATTGCGAACACTGCCACAACGATAAGGAAGGTTTCTGCAAGTTTCGCAAGAGCTATACACTTGATAATCGCCTGATCGAAAAATGCAACGGGATCGTGTTCGAGTTTTTCGACCCTGAGCTTTCAAGGTTTGGGGATTACTTGGCGTTGTTCAGCGCGTTTTATCCCGAGAAGCATGCGATCAAGCAATCCTAAGGAGTCATTTTTTCTTCTGAGCTTCGATCTCGGCTAATACTTTCAGAACCATCTCTTTGGTGATACCGTATTGTTTGGCTTGTGGAAGGGCCAGCAGGGCATCCAACGCCATGCCTTTGGCAAGTCCGATCATGGGATTGGTGGTGATGCCTGATGCGTATTTTTCAAGCACCTTCACCGCCACCGCATCTTTTAACAATTCGCCCAACTTTGATTGTAAGGTGTATGCCATCTTTTCTCCTTTATAAATGACCAATGCTTCAGTTTACCCTGTATTGTAATCCGCGCTCGGGGTTGTATACTGAATTATGTAATTAGAAATTGCATTTGCACCTTTATTGGTTGAATGAAATCTTGACCAGGTGAGGTGAATTGATGAACCGCTATAAAAAATGGGCAAGCCGGGAATACTCCCTCAAACACAGACTTCTCGCGCTGATTCCAGCATTTTTCCTTTTTGTACTCATATTTCCCTATTTGCTCGTGATCCTGCTCCCGCGGTTGGATGACTGGCTTCAATTCCCTGATCTCCATCACGGTCTTGTCAATTCTTTGATTGGCATCCCATTAATACTGATCGGAGGCGTTTATGGATTTTGGTCCATTTATGCGCAGCTCAGCCGGGCAAGCGGAACGCCGCTGCCGATGATGCCGACCCAAAAACTGCTGATTGATGGACCGTTCAAGCAATGCCGCAATCCGATGACATTTGGCACAATCACGGCTTACCTGGGCGTTGGCATCCTGGTTGGATCGCTTTCTTCGATTATTTTTATCCTCATCATTGGCGCATTACTGCTTACATACCTTAAGCGGATCGAAGAGCATGAACTGGAAATGCGCTTTGGGGAGGAGTATGTGGCCTATAAGAAAAATACGCCAATGTTCTTTCCGAGGATCAATTTCAGAAAACACTGAATAGAATACGCAGATCACTAACTTAATTTAAATATCACTCACCCGCGGACGATACTGCAGCGCCTCGGCCAGGTGCGGCTGTTGGATGGCTTCGCTTGCAGAGAGATCCGCGATGGTGCGGGCCAGCTTGAGGATGCGATGATAGGCTCGGGCGGAGAGCTGCAGCTGGTTCATGGCGGCGCGCATCAAGCCGCGGCAGGGCTCATCCAACGCGCAGTACTGCCTCACCTGGGCGGGATGCATATCTGCGTTGCAGGTGAGGGTTGTGCCCTCGAACCGTTCGCGCTGGATCTGGCGGGCGGTTTCAACGCGCTGGCTGACCGTTTCTGAAGGCTCTCCCTGGCGCGTTTCGCTTAATTTCTCGTAGTCCACACGCGGCACATCCACATGAATGTCAATGCGGTCCATCAGCGGACCTGAGATGCGGCGCTGGTATTTGATCACCGTGCCGGGGGAGCAGGTGCAGGCCTTGAAGGCATCGCCGTAATATCCGCACGGACAGGGGTTCATGGCAGCCACCAGTTGAAAATTGGCCGGGAAGGTAAGCGTGCCCTGGGCACGGCTGATGGTGACGATCTTGTCTTCGAGCGGCTGACGCAGCACTTCGAGGGTGCGGCTGCCGAACTCGGGCAGTTCATCCAAAAAGAGCACGCCGCGGTGAGCCAACGAGATCTCGCCGGGGTGCGGCCAGTTACCACCGCCGACCAGACCGGCATTGGAGATGGTGTGGTGCGGTGCGCGGAAAGGGCGGTTCTTAATAAGAGGAATGCCTTCTGGCAGCGCATCCGCAACGGAGTAAATACGGGTGACATCCAGGGATTCATCCACGGTCATGCGCGGCAAAATGGCCGGCAGGGCGCGCGCCATGAGGGTCTTGCCCGCGCCAGGAGGTCCGATCATCAATAAGTTGTGGCCTCCAGAGGCAGCCACTTCCAACGCGCGTTTGACGTGTTCCTGTCCTTTGATGTCGCGGAAATCCGTTTGCACGATCACGGGCACCTGGTCGACCTCGATGTGGGGTTGTGGGGGGATCAGGCGCAGCCCCACCAGGTGGGCATAAAGATCGGCCAATGAAGTAACCGGGATGACTTCAAGTTCGGGGAAGAGCGCCGCCTCACGGGCGTCCTCCGCGGGGACGAAGACGCGTTTGAAATTTTCGCGGCGGGCGACGGCTGCCATGGGCAGCACGCCGCGGATATGGCGCACGCTGCCGTCAAGCGAGAGTTCGCCCATCACCAGGCTGTCAGCCAGGCATTGAGGAGGAAGCTGGCGGTTGGCAAGCAGCATACCCAGGGCGATGGGCAGGTCGTAGGCAGGGCCTTCTTTGCGGACGGTGGCAGGGGCGAGGTTGACCCGCACCCGTTTGCGGGGAGGTTCCAACCCGGCGTTGCGGATGGCCGACTGGACGCGTTCTCTACTCTCCTGCACGGATACATCCGGCAGGCCGACAATGATCATGGGTGGTTTGGGAATACTCGTGGTGATGTCTACTTCAACGTCTACTATGACCCCATCCAGACCGATGACAGCACAGGCGTTCACTCGGGCCAGCATGAGAATAGTGTAGGAGAAGAGTGGAAAAATGTCAAATGGAAAGAAATTCGAATAATGAATGGAAAATGAAAATAAGTGAAATATTTTTTTTACCGTTTTAAGAATTAGTTTTGATTGACGATGTAAAAATAATGTTGGTTGTTTGGTCTGTCAATGTGATATACAATGATAAAAATCATCTTGATCATCCTCAAATATGAGGCAGCTTATTCAAATTTGTTCTTATTCCGGTATAGGAGATCAGAACATGAGCGAACAAGCCCCACAGCGCAGTGTCGAATTGTTTAGGTCCGGCTATTTTTGTGCGGAGAGTGTGTTATTGGCTTTAGCCGAAAGCCAGGGGATCCAATCAGATTTGATTCCAAAAATCGCCACCGGGTTTTGCAGTGGTATTTCACGCAAAGGGTACATGTGCGGTGCAGTTAGCGGGGCGATCATGGGCATCAATCTTGTTGCGGGCAGGTGTTTACCTTCTGATTCACTTGAATCTTGCTATGCTCTTACACAAAAAATGATCGATCTCTTTGAAAACCAATATGGCTCAGTGAATTGTGGACAGTTGATTGGCTGTGATTTGGACACGAAAGATGGTCAACGCTTCTTTCTGGAAAATCAACTCCTGGAACGCTGTCATCAATACGCTGAAGGGGCGACCACCATTGCTATTTCATTGATTACTAGGTAACTTGATATTTGAAACGCTCTAAAGACATGAATCATAATAAACATCAAATTGCTCAGATCCATTAATTGTTTGATCGGTTTCTCGATTAGGAGTAGATGTGCCTAAAGCTGGTTCACATTCGACGGTCAATATTGATGATAGTGAAAATCTGGCAAGTGATCAGAATATGTATCTGATCAAGACCAAATTTCACATCCCTTCCATTCGAACTGATCAGCTGGCCCGCGCTCATCTTATAGACCTCATCAACAGCGGCCTGGATCGGGCGCTCATTCTTGTTTCTGCCCCTGCGGGGTATGGCAAAACAACACTGGCAAGTAGGTGGCTGAAGGAATCCGGGATTGCCTCTGCCTGGGTCTCTCTTGATAGTGGGGATAATGACCCCCATCGTTTTCTTTACTATTTATTGGCCGCCCTGGTTCCTCTCAAGCCCGGCATTGAAAACGAATTATTTGGATTACTTCGTGGAATCCAACCTGCTCAATTTGAAAACCTGATCAACTTTCTTTCCAATGAACTGAATTCAGTTTCCAATCCATTCGTTCTTGTTCTGGATGATTTCCATGTCATCCAATCAGAGGTTGTACTGAGAATTTTCACCCATCTTCTCGAACATTTGCCAAGCCAGATGCACATAGTCATCCTGACTCGTACCGATCCTCCACTTCCACTTTCACGGTTAAGGGTTCGTAACCAACTTCTTGATATCCGTGTTGACCAGCTGCGCTTTACTTCTCAAGAGATCGCTGCCTTTTTTCACGAGACAATGGGGTTGACTCTTTCTGATAGCGATCTTTCTGCTCTGGAAGTTCGGACTGAAGGTTGGATTGCCAGTCTGCAACTGGCCGCCCTTTCCATGCAAGGCAGCAAGGATATTCACAGTTTTGTTTCTGCATTCACAGGCAGCCACCACTATATAATGGATTATCTGGTCGAAGAAGTTCTTGGACAACAATCAAAAGAGGCGGGTACCTTCTTGTTGCAAACTTCGATCCTGGATAGATTAAGCGGACCGTTATGCGAAGCTGTTGTCGATATGGTGTCGGAAGGCTCTGTCATTGGTCAGGAAATGCTGGAATCTTTTGAAGAGATGAATCTCTTCATTATCCCCCTGGATGAAGAGAGGCGATGGTACCGTTATCACCATCTCTTTGCCGAAGTACTTAGAAAACGTCTTGAACAACAATACCCGCAGGTAATTTGCGAACTTCATCAGCGAGCATCGCAATGGTATGAAAAGAATGGGTTTATCTCGGAATCCATCCAGCAAGCGATTGCATCAAGCGACCAGGATCGTGCGGCACAATTGATCGAAAAGAACGGTTGTTTTATTCTGATGAGTGGTGAATTGACCACATTGTTAAAATGGACTGATGCCATCGATTTTGAATCCGAAACCCGTCCATGGTTAGCCATACAAAAAGCCTGGGCGCTTTCCCTCGTTGGGGATTTAACCCGCATCGAACCAACACTTCAAGCACCAGAAAAACTGCTTTTACCGCTCGAACCCACTGATGAAGTTAAGACAATGCAAGGTACAATCGCGGCAGCTAGAGCTCATTGTGCCAATTCACATGGAAATTCACAACTGGCAGCGGAATATGCCAGGCAAGCGTTGCAATTGCTGCCTGACTGTAGTGCTGTTTCTAAAAGCATTCGAAGCCTGGCCACCTCACTTCTTGGGGATGCAAGCTGGATCAATGGGGATTTGGACGATGCCATTAAAGCGTATTCCGATGCTATTAAGATCGGCAAAGATGCCAATAATCTCAATATGATTATCATTGCCACTTCAAGTATTGCTGATATTTTATTGGAACAAGGGCAACTCCACCGGGCAGAAGACAGACTTTTACAGGCATTAAATATGACCGTTCGTCCAGACGGACAAAGGTCTCCATTAGCGGCCAAAATATATTCAAGCCTGGCGAGACTTTCTTATGAGTGGAATCAATTGGATGATGCCGAGCAAAAGATTAATCAGTGCATCGAGTTAAGCCAGGTCTGGTTGGATGTTGGACAACTCGCTTTTGCCTTCTCCCTTAAGGCGTTGTTGGAGCAGGCACGGAATAACCTAGATAAAGCAAAGGAATACTCACAGAAAGCTGAGTTAATGACTGGAGAGCAACCACTTTCACCACATTGGTCAATTAAGGTGAGGGGCAACCTGGTGAGAATATGGCTGGCTGCAGGGAATTTGGAAAAGGCACTTCAACGCGTACAAAAACGGGGTTTGAAGATTGATGACGAGATCCCTTATCAACGAGAGAACGAATATATCTTTTTGCTGAGAGTACTTTTGGTTCAAGGAGATCACAGGTCAGCCATCTTGCTGTCAGAGAGATTGCTAAAACAAGCTGAAGCCACCGGGCAGGTGCGGCTGGTCATTGAAAACTTGGTCTTCCAGGCATTGGCGCTTCAGGAAGCGAAAGAAACCGAGCAAGCTTTGTCTGTTTTGGAAAAAGCGCTCTCCCTAGCCCAACCTGAAGGGTTTGTGCGTATTTTTTTGGACATGGGTGAAGGATTAACGAGATTGCTGTGCCAGGTTCAGGCACGTCAGGTCGGCAGCAGCTACGCATCAATTCTGCTTTCCAAGATTGGAAAAATCTCCAATATGACCCAACCTTCCATGGAGCTTTTGATCGAACCATTAACCTCTCGAGAGGTGGAAGTGCTTAAACTCATTAATACTGGCTGCTCTAATCATGAAATAGCAAGTCAATTGGTAATCTCAATTCCAACTGTAAAACGGCACATCAGTAATATTTATGGCAAGCTTGGGGTAAAGAGCAGGACACAGGCATTGGCAATCGGAAAAGAACTTAAATTATTCGATTGATCGTTAAAGGAACATTATTCGACAAGAGGTCAGTGAAATATACCGCTGACCTCTTTATTTTAAAACTATCGAGATCAAAACATTTACTTCTAAAAAATACAACCCAAAATACAACCTTTAGACGATGAGCGCCATCTGTCAAACTGATAAATTAGAACCAAGAGGAAATATGACAAACATAAAAATATATCCCAATCAAGAAAATCAAGAATCGTTGTCCAGTGGCAAGTATGGACGATGTTTCGAAATCCATGTTAAAGGTCAACTTGATGAGAGTTGGTCAGATTGGTTGGATGGAATGGAGGTGAAGTTATTGGAAAATGGCGAGATGATCCTTTCTGGATACATCGAAGACCAGGCTGCCCTGATGGGTGTTTTGAATAAATTATATGGCTTGAATTTAGCCTTACTTGGTTTGAGTGAGGCCTGATCAAAAGGTATTGAAAAGAGGAGAAATCAGAATGGAAAACAAAATCAAGTTCAATCCCGATCTAGGAAAAATCGCATTGAGTGCTTTCATTATAGAGAATATCCATAGCTGCGCTGATTGTCCAATCCGCAAAATGGCAGTCAAAAGACCTCATTCGATCTTTGCCAGACTTCATGCCTGGCACATGAAATGGTGGCCGGGCTGGAAAGCGCACCAGGCGAGAGTCTGCCCTTTTGATGCCGCAGCGCGGATGCAAGCTTAATCCAGGCTGGTTGTATAAAAATAAATTATTAGGCTTTAGCAAAAAAGGAGAAATAAAAATGGAAAATACACGTAAATCAACACTCGATCTTGATGCAATCGCATGGGCTGCCTTCCTTGTGATGTGGGGGGCAACAGCGATGTTCAAATCAATACCAGATGGTCTGGGTGCAGTGGGCATCGGCTTGATCCTTGTCGGATTAAATTTAGCGCGGTCATTTTCGGGGCGTCCCACCAGTGCGTTTACGATCACAATTGGTCTTCTTGCCCTTTTA
Source organism: Chloroflexota bacterium (assembly GCA_021825925.1). Classification (GTDB taxonomy): domain Bacteria; phylum Chloroflexota; class Anaerolineae; order Anaerolineales; family Anaerolineaceae; genus UBA6107. Next base: position 324,924 of record JAKAFP010000002.1, on the reverse strand, counting down.
TTGGGTGTACTGGAAATGATGCGCCCAATCCTGAACATGTCATTTGAACTGCCAATCTTTGCGATCTTGTTGATCACACTTGGATTGAGCACATTCATTCGGGTGATGAAAAAATAAAGAATTAGTGGCTATGAACAAGGATGGTTCTCGTGAAATCGGTTATTACGAAAACCATCCTTGCTCGAAAAAGGCATTATTTTTAACTTGATTAAGTTAGTTCTCAAGAAAGGCAAAAAATGAAAATAAACACATTCGACTTGATCACGAAAAACGGACGCCCCATCCTTGAAGGGACGAAGGCTTTCACGTTGATGTGGATTGGACAGGTGATTTCGTTCATAGGTTCCGGTTTGACCAGTTTTGCTTTAGGGGTTTGGGTCTTTCAAAAGACAGGCGAAATCACTCAATATGCACTTATCTCTATGTTTTTTTTGTTACCTGGGGTTCTTCTAGGGCCGCTGGCTGGCACATTGGTTGATCGATGGGATCGACGCAAAGCCATCCTGATCAGTGACTTGGGTGCAGGTCTCAGTACTTTAACAATTGCCTTGGTATATCGGTTTGGCGGTCTGCAGGTCTGGTATATCTACCTTGCAGTGTTTATCAGCGGTGCATTCAGTAGTTTGAGAATGCCTTCCATCATGGCAGCCATGACGCAGATGATTCCAAATAAAAACCTGGGCCGCACCAGCGGCATGATGGAGATCGTTCAGGTTGGGCAATTCCTTATTGCTCCAATAATTGCAGGCAGTCTTATGGAAAGCATCGGTCTGGCAGGTGTGATCTTGATCGATTTTGCATCGTTTGTCATCGCCATTTCCACGTTGTTTTTCGTTCACATTCCCAGAGTGAAATCATCAACAGATGGTCAGGCTGGAAGAGGATCCGTGGTCCACGAGGCAGTTTATGGTTGGAAATACATCGCGGTACGTCCTGGCCTGTTATCCCTGATGCTGCTCTTTGCTTTTTCCAACTTCATGACTGAAATGACCGTTGTTCTTTTTACACCGCTCATCTTATCATTTGCCACAACGACCCAATTGGGGCTGGTCATGTCGTTGAGCAGCAGCGGTTTTCTGGTGGGCGGTTTGATCATCAGTATTTGGGGAGGACCCAAACGCCGGGTTAAAGCAGTGATTATATTCATGGTTTTGTTGGGAATTTTCCTGTCTCTGATTGGGTTGCGTCCTTCGATTGGTCTGATCATAACAAGCAGCTTCTTGGCGACCTTGTGTGTTCCTATTGTATCCAGTTCCAACCAGGTGATCTGGCAGAACAAAGTTGCCGCAGATGTTCAGGGCCGTGTATTTGCCATCCGACGGATGATCGTTTTAGTAACGCCAGTATTGACCTATTTGGTTGCGGGACCGTTGACTGATCGTGTATTTGAGCCTTTGATGGCTATCAATGGTCCTCTGGCTGGAAGCCTGGGCCAGATCCTCGGAATTGGACCTGGTCGCGGAATTGGACTGTTATATGTCTGTATGGGTTTACTCCTGATCTTGGTGACCATGATCAGTTGCCTGTCTTCACACTTGCGGCGCGTGGAGGATGAACTTCCGGATGCAGCGATTGCTCAACAGAGCACTGCAGATGCTGATCAAAAACCATTGATCCTTTTACCGGCAGCAGATTAAGAGTGAATCCTGGTTTCACATATTTGAGGTTTTGATTATTGGATCGAATCAAGAGGATGTTCTATATTGAATGGCAATCTTGATAAAGAAGGAGATACAAAAATGGAAAAAGCTTTTGAAAATCCTGTTAATTTGACGAGTCAGAGTCCTGCCTTTAGCTTGCAAAGAAAATTGGCATGGGGGTTGATAAGTGGTCTGGCAGGAACAATAACCATGGACCTGATTCTCATGGGAATATTCCTTGTGTTCAGATTACCGGTTCTGACCTGTTTCTTGATCATTGGGAATACCGTAGCACATTTTTTTGGAACACACCCGATAGAGATTGAAAATGCAATTCAAATTGGAGTCGCAACACATTATTTCGTTGGGCCACTGATTGGATTGATGTTTGGATCGACGGTTATGCGTTTAAAACCATTGTGGGTAAATTCTTTGGAAAAGTGCATTCTCGCGGCGATCCTTTTTGTTGAATTGTTGAGTCAATCTCTTCTGGTGATGCCCCCAATTCTGTTAAAAATGACAGCAATTGTGATCTTAATGTGGTATGGAGGGTCCTTCATAATGCATTTGATTGCGGCTGTAGTGATGGGTTGGGTTTTTTACCAGGGTGTGCATTTTCAAAAAGACAGAAAAGTGAAATTATCCATTAGATTCAATGGTGAAAAATAAACTGAAAGAATTTCAACCCAAATTGAAATAAATCGAACCATTTGATTCTATAATCAATCCCTATTTAATTGGCTTTTCAATTAAAAAATCACTGGTCTAAAAATCAGCCAATGAAGTGACCAGCAGACCGACAATGATCATGGGTGGTTTGGGAATGCTCGTGGTGATGTCTACTTCAACGTCTACAATGACCCCATCCAGACCGATGACAGCACAGGCTTTCACTCGGACCAGCATGAGAATAGTGTAGGGGAGGAGTGGAAAAATGTCAAATGGAAAGTGCCGAGAATAGAGAATAGTGAATAGTGAATAGGCACATGGTCAAGTTTTTGGATAATCAGACAACCTCAATGTATTGAAAAGCAGTTTGTTGTTGAAAAACAAAAATACGACTTATTGGACTTAATTTATATAAATAGTGGTTGTATAATAAGATAACAAGCAAATTGACATCTAACCTAAAATAATATTTCAGGCCAGTGCCAGTTCTCTTGGAGATATAATTTCATTTTTTTCTGGAGGATTGTATGGATGCAAACAAAGTTTTAGATAAGCTTTACACGTTTTTTGTTGGTTTTGGTATTTTTATCTTTGTCGGAACGATTGTGGAACTCTCGCAATTGAACCATATGGGTGAGGAATTACAGTTCGTGCCTTTCGTTCTATTACCACTGGGAATTCTTCTGGGTATTTTGATGCTCGTAACTAAAAGCCCCGTCGTACATAAAATTGCAATTCTTGGTATGTGGGTGATCGCAGTTGGCGGAGTGATCGGTATGATCGTGCATGTTTCGGGCAACCTGGAGAGTGTCTTTGAAGGCGGACAACAGTTAGGTTTTAGCCAATTGATCAAACAGGCAATTGGCGGAGAATTTCCTCTTCTGGCTCCAGGGACGCTGACCATCGGTGCGGCCATGATCCTCGCCGTGGAATATGCCAAGAAGGCATTGGCTGGGAAAAAGTAATTTGTAAAGAGTAATTCTCGTTCCTACATAAGAAACCCCGTGAGATTAATCCCAAACTCACGGGGTTATTTATTTTTTAGCGATTGCGGGGATTGAGCAGGTCGTTCAAGCCGTCACCCAACAGATTCCAGCCGATACCGAAGAGGATGATGGTAATGGTGATCGGTAGAAACACCCACCAAAAATCAAATTTTCCTCCCAGACCGATGATCCAGTCGCGGGCGGAGACAAGCGAGTATGCCCAGGGAGAGTTGCCTCCAAGACCGACAAAGCTGAAGGTGGTTTGCAAGATGACCATTCCGCCGACGTCACGGGCGGCCATGATGATGGCCGGCGAGATGGCATTCGGTAGAAGATGCTTGAAAATGATCTTGGAAGGTCGTGCGCCGGAAACCCGTGCCGCTTCAATGTACTCAAGATTCTTGATGCGGTGAACGACTGAGTTCATGACCCTGGCATAGGGCATCCACGATAACAGGATGAAGGTGACCATCAGGGGATCAAGATTCTGTAAAAAGACCATGAATGGGGACAAGTTCTCTGGGTTAATGGTCAGCACAGCGCCTGAACCTGTCATAAAGCTTTGAACTCCGGCATCGGTCAACAAGATGGTGGCTAATTGCCTGATCATAACCACTCCGGCGATCATGGGGAAAGCCAGGAAGGCATCCGTAATGCGCATCAGAAAGTCGTTGATCCATCGGTTGGAATACGCGCTGAGGGTACCCACTATCACGCCAATGAACATCGAAAAAAGGGCGACGATCAAACCAAAGACAACCGCCGAACGGGTACCCCAGACCAGGGAGTGATATACACTGGATTGATTGGATAGAGTACCCAAAGGAGCTTCAGCGGATGGGGGCAGCGGTTTGTGGTGTTTCAATGGATTGCCGATTATTTTCATTGTTCCGGGGCGGTTTGGGTCTTGCGGGGACAAGACCGGAGCCGCAACGGCCATGAAGATGAAGATCAAAACCAGGAACACTCCCAGCCAGTTATGCCATTTTGAGAAAAAACGCCTCATATTCTTCATGTTAATTCCCACCATGCGTCTTGCGTGGATCGAGCAGTGCCTGGATCAGGTCGAGTACGTTCATGAGCAGCAAGACGATGATCACGCTATAAATTGAAAAGCCGAGGGCTGCTGCAGCATCGGGGATGAACTGCAGGCTTCGGGAAGCAATCTCTGAAATCCCGTGAAAATTGTAGATGATCTCGACCACAAAAACACCAGTGACCAGCGAGGCCGAAGACAACGCACTGCTAGCGAGACCAGGCGCAATGGCATTAGGCAGCATATGCCGCCAGGTGATGCGGTTTTCTTTTATTCCGCGTGCTCTGGCTGCCACCACGTAATCCTGGTGTTTGACGTCAATAATGGCCGTACGGGTGATGCGAGCCAAAGTGGCCCAATGGACAAGGGTAAGAGTCAATACCGGCATGACCAGATGACGCAAGGCGTCCAGGGTAACATCCGCTCTACCGTTAAGCAGTCCGTCAATGGTCAGCAATCCGGTAAATTGTCGGAATTGTTCAGACTCCACGAGAAGATAATTGGTTACATTTGTCCGTTCTGGTGAGAACCAGCTCAAATTGACATAGAAAACAGATAACAAGACCATAGCCAGGATCACCGGCGGCAAGGAAGTGGCAAGGTAAGCAGTCAGTCTGAACCCGTGATCCGCCAGTTTGTTTTGCCGTGAACCGGCGATCACCCCGCTGAGCAATCCAAGGGGTATGAAAACCAATATGGAATAAAGGGTGAGTTCTGCAGTTACCGGGGAACGCACAATGATGGCTTCAAGAACTCCGTCGCCGATGGTCGGGCTGTAACCCCATTCTCCCCGAAGAAGGTTCGAGATCCAGTAATAATATTGGATGGGATATGGGTCGTTGAGGTGATTTTCTTTGATCTTGATCTGGCGCATATTCTCGATCTGCGCTTCGGTCAATCGGGCGGGTAGATTTTTGGGCATGAATAGCTCGACGCGCGTTTCAACCGGCGTGAGCATCATGATGCCATACATGACCATGGTGGTGACCAGGAGGGTGATGAAAATGGAGATGATGCGCCTGATAAAATTTGAAAGAATGGACTTCATGATGATCCAATTTTAAGAATGTTAGGTGCATGGTCAATATTGTAGCCTACGGGGTAACACCGGCCGGATTTTAAAACCATAGTGATAAATTATTACATGATGTTGTATTATACCTGCTGACACTCGATCCCAAGGCGGGTAAACGCGGAAAACAAAAGCCGCGATGTTTTTTCAAAGAACTCATCTGTCATTTTATCCGTCAGGTTGTTCTGGCGGTAAATGGCAGTGGAGTGATTGTAGTTCATGCGATCAAGGATGATGGTATCCACTTTGCCGGAAAGGATTTCGGGTAGGGCTTCGGCGCCGGGCAGCATAGGGGCGATCATGACAAAGGTGTGAATTCCGGCTTGATGGAGTTTTTCAAGTGCGTCTACCCGCGCTTGAATCGGAGGGGCGGAGGGCTCAAAGAGTTTACGGATGCTGTCATCCGCGGTGGTGATGCTCAATCCGACCTGCCAGTCTTTTCCTGTTTTGAGAATGTCAATATCGCGCATGATCAGGGGAGAACGGGTTTGAACAGTGACCGGCCATCCGTGCTCGGCCAGGATGGCAAGGCATTGGCGGGTGAGCTGATATTTGCCTTCGAGCGGCTGGTAGGGGTCGCAGACGCCGCTGACCCACACCCGGTCGGGTTTCTTTTTGAGGATCTCCTTGCGCAGCAGGTCCACAGCGTTGACTTTTACATCCACGAAATCCCCCCAGGGTTCCAGGTGGCCGGTAAAACGTTTCATAAAACTGGCGTAGCAGTAGGAACACCTGTGCGCGCATCCGGTGTAGGGGTTGATCACCCAGGGATAGATCTTGGATGGCGAGAGGATGGATTTGGCGAGTACTTCTTTAATGAGCATGGGGATATTGTAATCGCAATTCTGGGAGGGGTACCAAGTAATCAGTGTTTTGTAATTTGTAACCAGGAATCAGTGTCAAGAAATTAGTAATCAATATTAGGTAATATCAATGATATTGTTTTTTCTTTTAAGCGAGCAAACATGGTTCAAAATAAGTGCTTGGGTAGGAGGCGTGCGCGATCAACCTGGTCCGAACTCAATCGGTGTAACTATTTCGCCGATATCATGAACCAAATACTATTGATCTGGTGAAATCAAAAAACAACTTTCAGCGCATGCGCTGAGAGTTGTTTTTTTGATCAGCTCTAACTTATTTATTTGTTGGCGAGTAGTAACCAAACAAGGAATACACACCTGCTTCAGGTGCTTCAGCACAAACCAAGAGAGTACCTTCTTTATCAGGTGTCCACTCGGTAGTAGTCGTCAGTTTGGTCCATTTGCCGTCTTTGTATTGCATGATCTTTCCGACCCAGCCGAATTGACCACCACGGAAAGGATGACAGATCTTGCCCGCTTCGGTAAGTTTCACACCGTTGGTTAACAGTTGCAACCAACCGGGCACGTCTGCTACTGAAGAAGAGACATCCGTTTCAGTCCCCGACTGCCAGGTCCCTTCTGCAATATATTGAGGGGTGACCTCAAAGGGGTTCTTTTTTGCTGAAACGCTCTGAGGGGTACTGGTAAGCAAAATACCAAACACAAAACAAACTGCCAATGCTGCTCTTGCTAACTTTTTCATTTTATTCTCCCTAGTGATGTGATGGAAATATGATAGCTTTTTGCTATTAAAATATTAATAATAAATTCATAAATATAGTATAAAAAATGCAAATTATCAGTACAAGCATGAAATTGAACATAACACTAAATGCTGTATTTGAGGAATGATATAGAAAGAGTGGTTTTGCTATTCTCAAACAAAAAAATTATTTCGGAGATCAGAGTATATATAATCTACTTTGAAATGAAAGATCACAAATTCAAAAAAATCATCCTCGCCGCGGATTGATTTTTTTGCAATCTCCCGAGATGAGTGCTGGTCTATAGTTGTACCTGGTCATTACAGTCTGAACCCAATGGGTGAAATTGTATGAATAAGCACTTTGAATCCGGTATTGTAATTGTTATTAGCAATAAAATAACGAATAGCTGTTTAATTGATATTTGGTCCTTTTAATTAGTAGAAAACTACGATCTTTTGAGCGTCGGTTCTGCGCCGAAAAAAACATTTAAACTCCTTGCAATTATGCGGTTTCGGATGAATTTGCTCCATGAGAAGATCAGGCAAAACAGCCGCAATTATTATCAAAAAACCAAAAATGGATTGATTATATTAAGTAAGTTTAGTTTGATTGATAAATTGAATATGATCTAGTCGCAAACGAAAGTAATCAGAATAAAAAATATTAAGGCTTCATGATAATGATGCTTGGTAATGGTTTTGCATGATTATTAGAATCTAAGTATTAATTTGAAAAAGAAAGAACAAAGGAATTAAAACAGAAACAGTTAACCTAAAAAGGAAAACCGTTTCTGTTTTGTTTATTACAAATGTTTATTACAAATGTTTATTACAAATGTTTATTACAAATGTATATTAATCCACAATGTGAGTAGTTGTATAAACACAATTATGGGCTAGCTCTGTGTATGTTACTTCGATTGATGATAGACTACCAACGGGGATTCCTGACGCCCAGTAATATGCGCCATCTGAACCGGTTGTTACTGTATTTGAATAACTCAAATAATCTATACGGATTGATGTATTAGGCATTGATGAGATCTTACCCGAGAAATATAGAAATGTGTCTGGACTTACAGCAACACCAGTCCAGTCGAGTGTGTTGCAATCAAAACCTGTAGATTCAACATACCCAGCAGGTCGTTTCCAATAGCCAAAGAGGGCATAAGTGCCGGCAGCGGGTGCCTGGGCGCAAGACATGAAATCGCCTTCCTTGTTGGGAACCCAATCATTGACCGTGGTCACTTTGACCCACTGGCCGTCTTTGTACTGCATGATCTGTCCCACCCAGCCAAACTGGCCGCCGCGGAAGGGATGGCAGATCTTGCCGGCTTCGGTGACTTTGACGCCATCAGTAAGCAATTGCAGCCAGGTTGGGGCTGATGAGGCCAATGTCGAGACATCCATACTTGATCCGCCGGTCCATGAACCGCTGGCGATCAATGGGTTGGGAGTAGAGGTCTTCAATTCATCCGATTTAGCCATTGCATTGAGGGGTGAACTTGCGATCATGATGCCCAACACAAATACGATCGCCAATACGAGTCTTGCGGTCTTTTTCATTTTTTTCCTCCATCCGAGTTTAGTGACAATATCATATCTTTTTGCAAGGTTTTTCTTAATAAGTTTTACGTAAAATCCTTGATCAGAAAATAATAAAATTTATTTTCTGATAAGGTAAACAGGTTTAATTCTCAATTATTCAACTATTAATAAAAAGGGGTATGGATAAAGGACTTAATCTCTAAATCTGTTTTGAATTTTACTGGAAAAATATATTTTATGCAAATAATGCCACCAGGGCCTCTTGATAAATGGATTTTGCCACCTGGTAATTGTGGTCATTCAGACGGGCGAAGCTTTCCATCATGATGCCGCTGTTGATCTCAAGCACTTTTAATACCCCTCCAGTGCGGATGATATCCACTGATGCGAAACGGACATTCACCGCCCGGGCGGCGCGCAGCGCAAGTTCACTGAGTTGGGCTACGAGCTGCGGCTCGTTGACAAGCTCAGGCTGGGCGCCCTGTCCGAGATTGTGTTTCCAATTGAGTGGGATCTTTTCGCCGGGTTTCGGGATCTTGTTGAGCAGGTCTTCGCTGAACTCCCCGGTGGGGATCGTTTCAAGCAGAGACGGATTTTGATCGAGCAGCAGCTGCCTGAAAGAGGATCTGCCGTTGCCGATGAGGGATTGGATGGTTTTTGAAAAAACCAGTTTGACCTGATCGTTGAGGAGGATGACGCGGTACTCTTGCTCAATGGGGAGGAACGGACTGAGCGCCAGGGAGCGGCTATGGGCAAAAACCGCATTGACAGCCAGTTCCAGTTCAGAGGGGGAGGAAACCTGAAAGACATCAATGCCGCCGGTACCTTCGTTGGGTTTGCAGACCAGGCGGCCATACCGCTTGAGTAATTCAAGCATGCGAGGCCAGTTGCCTTCCAGACCGATGTAGTGCAGGTCGTCCGGCGAGATGAAGAAAAAATGCTCCACAGCCGGAATCCCTTTGGAATGAAGGATCTCGCTGGAAGCGCATTTATCAGTGCAGATGAGCTGCGCGGTGGCGGAATTATTTTCAAACTGGTAGCCGAAAATGTGGAAGGTCTTTCCATTTTTGGTCAGGCGAAAGATCCAGTCATATGAAAAGCGTTCACAGAGGATGCCCTCCTCCGAACAGATCTCATCAATGATCTTGACCATTACTCTTTGAGAATTCTTCATATCTCAGTCCCGACCGTCCAAGGATATTAAGCAGATAGTTTCCAGACCCCTAGTATAACTCCCCTGATGAAAAACAGCACTTTTCATTTATAAGGTCGTAAACACTTGCCTGGGTTTTGCAACCCAACGGATTCCAAAGCGTATATTGATTAACTTGTTCCGACCCCTATTGACGATTGAGAGCTTTGATATGAGTTTATTAAACCGCACTGATCTACAGGAATTCGCAAAACAACAAACCCATGCACTCACCAACCTGTGGTTTGATTGTTCTGATGAAACTCCATTTTTACCAGCAGGTATTTCGATGTCTCAAAAATTGGAGAATGAACGCCAATTAAGCGAGACACTGGATTGGTTGAGCAGACAGTTGGAAAGTTCGACACAGCGTGGATTTGACCAACAGCGTTTCACCGAGGAAGCCACCCATCGGATCAAACAAGCCGGGGTTTCCATCTTTGGATTGGAAAATGATCAGGTCAACTGCATTGAACAATTGGGCATCAACCGGACGGCTGAAGCCTTTTATCACCAAGCCAAAGCCTTCGATCCGTTCATCAGTTTTGAGGATATATTCCAGGCGAGCCGCAATGTGTGGACGAGCAACTACCTGCAGGTGCTGTTGGGTCTGCCGGTTGCACTCACGCCTTCCTTGTTCGCGTACAGCATGCTTTACCCGGTAACTGATAATTATCTCGATGATCCGCACTTCAGCCTGGCTGAAAAAGCCGGATTTAACAAGCGTTTCGGCCATTGGCTCAAAGGGGAATCTGCAATCCCGCAAAACTGGAACGAAGAAGACGTGCTCGATCTGGTACGCATGGTCGAAAAACAATATCCTCGCGAGCAGTTTGCGCAGGTTTATGAAAGCCTGCTGGCCATCCATGATGCACAGAGTAAAAGTGCGCGCATGCCCAAATGGCCCGAGCAATTGCACGTTCGGCGCATCGCCGAAATGTCTTTTGAAAAAGGTGGAACTTCGGTACTGGCGGACGGATTTTTGGCCGCGGGCGAACTTTCCGCTGAAGAGATGGAAATCATCTTCAATTACGGCGCCTTTGCGCAGTTGATGGATGACCAGGAAGATATTGAACAGGATCTGCGTCACCGTGAATTAACATTGTTTACCGAAGCCGCCAGACACGGCAAGACAGATGGCGTCATGAATCGGGTTTTCAATTTCGCGCATCAAGTCTTGCAAGGGTTGGAGAGCTTCAAAAATCCCCAGGCAGCACCGCTTAAGAAAATGTCCATGAAGGGTATTGACCTGCTGTTGATGGATGCAGTCTTGCGCACAGAAAAGTATTATTCAAAGCCTTACTTGAGACAACTTGAAGTTTCTTTTCCGTTCAGGTTTGAATACCTCAAACGAGTGCGTAAAACCATCCGCAAGAAGGGCATCAGTGCAGAAAGGTTGATCGGGTTGTTCTCGCCTAAAGTCGAGTCTCTTCCGATATCGGTCAATGCTTCAGAACTAGCGATAGCTGCCCGGCTGCCGGTTATGCTTGTGAAATAATCCGTTTCATTAATTCAGGATCGTCTTTAAATAATCCTGCTTGCGGCAGCCGCTGCAGTAGCAAAGCCCACTCCGGGTTTAAGGCAAACACTTTTTTGAATATAGGCAGGGATTCTTCGACCTTGCCGGTGTCGGCAAGTGTGACTGCCTGCCAGAAGGGCAATTCATCCAGGTGGGGCGCCAGGGCGGCGCCTGCATTATAGGCATCAAAGGCTTCCTGGATCTTGCCCTCGCTCAGCAACTCGTCCCCACGGTTCATGGATTGATAGGCACGTTGGATGGTAAGCAGCCGGCGCAGTTCAACCAGCGGTTCGGGATGATCTTCCACGCGCAGATCAACCAGGATGCCTGTCCAGGGGTGGGGGGTGGCTTCGCCGCTGACGATCAGCATGGCCGCTGATTGTTTACCGCGGATGTCTCCGCCCTCGGCCTGGGCTGCATCCAGTGCGGCCATCAACCTATCAGACAACTCGCCTTTGGTGCTTTCAAATGCTCTGGCCATGGCCGTCCAGACCGTATTCTTGAGCATCATGTTGGCCTGAACAGAATATTGAACTCCGGTATGGTGTCCGGCTTCGACAATGCAACGGCTGCCGGTGTGGGCTGCCACATTGCCGTGGGCATCCACCATGGCTACCTGTCTGACTTCACTGTTCTTGTCTTCTGCCAGCAACGCTTTCAGCGCTTCGGGGGCGGTTTTTCCGTTTTGCATTTTATGCAGGCCGAGGGGACCATAACTGACCTCCACCATGGATTGGGTGGCGATGGCGCCGACGCCCGGTTCCGCCCAGGTGACCATTGACCCGGTGGAGAACCAGTGCGACTGAACCGCAACGCCCATCTGCCCGGTTTCGGGATCACGCGCGACGATGGAATAGGTGTGTGCGAACGGAAAGCGATTGAAATGGGCACTGTTTTTCTGGGTATCCATGATTCCTCCTCAAGCTCCAACAATTAATAGTGAACTGCTTAATTATAGGCAAATCAACAAAATATTGATAAGTCGTTAAGTGTGAAGAGATTATGGGATTTGGATCAGTTTAAGCGATTGTGTGCGGAAAAGAATTGGGTAGTTGGTCATGGTGGAATCGTATACCACCGCATATTTAAAACCGTATTTATCTGACAAGGTTTTTAATTCCTCATCAGTGATGTGGTAAACGGTCAGGTTTAATTGCTCAAGCGAGTCAAACCCTAAAAGTGGAGATACACCGTAGCAATCCGCGATGCGGCGATACCACTCGCGCATCGAAAGATCCTGAAAAGGATAAGCTGCAAAATCCACCACGATGGCACGCTGGGCCTGATAGCGGAACTCGCCCATGCGCGGCGGAGTATAAAAGACGGCATCAGCGGGGGTGTTGGCTTTGGCGAAACTGGCCACCTCCGCCACTTCACCTGTGGTTTTGTAAAGAGAAAAGACAGGCAGTTCATATTTCAAGAACGAAGGCGGTGTTAGGGTGGTTGTGAATAGTAGGAACAATATTGCGAAGGCGAGGGGCAGGGCGGTGCCAGCCAGAAGGCCTGCCTTTCTGGATTTCAAAAAGACGATCAACCAAACCGCAGTGAACTGAATGAAGAAACAAGCCCAGGTACGGAATTCGGGTTTGTAAAAAACAGCCAGGCCGAGGGTCAGGATGAGAATGACAATATCATGCAGTAATTTTTGAGGAATTTTCAACCTGGGCAGGATCATTGTCCGCGCCCATAAAGCCATCGGTACAAACGCGAGCGAAACCGGGGTGACCAGGCCAGCTGCGGCAGAAAGGCCGATTATTCTGGATTCTTTATCACTTGGATTTTCGATCAAGTCACCAGCCCAGCCGGTTAGCAGCACAATGCTGAGCCATTTGAGCAGGTAGGGCAGGCGGAACATCTGCGCCGAGGTCCACAGGCGGGAAGGCCAGACTTCCACGAAAAGAAATCCGCCCAGGCAGAGCAGTGCGGTCAACACGCCAATGGTGAGCAAAAAATTCTTTTGTCTTTGAAGTGTTTCTGATCGTTTGAGCGCATACCAGAACGCAAAGCCAAACCCAAGCAAGTAAACGGCGGCCTGACCCCACTGCCAGGGCTCAAAATAGGAAGGCAGATAGTGGTGGGGATGGCGTACATAAGCCACGAGATGGATGAACTCGTCCGCAGGGATGGAGGGCTGTACGGTGTAAGGATAGAGCAGCCCGAAGCTGAATGCGGCGAGCATGACCAATCCGACACCAAGGGGCAATAACTTGTTTTTTTGTGGTTCCTTGCGCAAGGCTTTGAAAACCAGATCCAGCACCGCCACACCAAAAAGGATCCATCCAAGTTCAAGACCGAGCAGGGCGTGAAAAAATGAAGCGATGCCAAAACTCAATGCGGCAGGGATATATCTGCGCTTGAGAATCAGGAAAAAACCAAGCAGGATCAGCGGCATGGCCAGGTGTTCAGGCTCAAGGAAGCTGCGATAAATGATGTTGCTGTATCCCAGCCAGAAGGTCTTGAGGGTCAACACCCCCGCAGCGGCTAAAAACGCGCTGAAACGGGAACGCGGAAAGAAGTATCTCGAAACCTGGGCTGAGAGAAAGGCAATGGCGATGTTGGCAGTCAGAGTCAATAGAAATAGAACCGTTGCCAGAGGAATGAGTCTGGCAAAGAAGGCGACAAACTCGCTGAAAAAGGTTCGCGGACCGTAGAGGCTGAAGGTGTTGGTGAAGAAATCGTTTTTCAGGAAGGAAGGATCAAGTGCACGAAAGATGAAGGGAAGCTGTTCTTCGGCATTGCCAGAACTATAGTTGTAGCCCCACAAAGTGGCAAACAAACCCGCAGAGATGCAAAAAAGCAGCAGGGGCAGCCAGGCTGGAAATTTGCCTTGATTTTTTTGTTCGGGATTGACCGCATCCCTGGCAGATAGACTCATTGAACTTCCTGAACCGAATTAGATTAGTTTATTCCTGGTTGCGGGTTGAAAAGCGTTTTGAACGGCATCGGTTTCGAAAAAACTGCCGGCATTACCGGTTGACGCAAATTGATAAACTGCGGCGGTGTAAATGCCGGTCAGGGTGGTATTTATCAGGCTGATGCCGAGAATGAAGATGACGGCGACAATTACCGCGGCAGCGATGGCCCAAACTTGCGCTCCGGCACTGATCAGCAAAAAGATCACGCCAACGGTGCCAAGGATCAGAATGAAGATCAATATATTAAAGATCAGGCCGATGCTGAAGCTGCCGACCAGCTGCTCGCCCCAGGTTTTCTTGAGATAGCCCACACTGCGTTTGATGGCCTCGATCGGGCCAACATCTTCGACAGCCAGAATTGGCACGACCAAAAAAGTAGCCACATTCCAGACAAAGCCGATCAATGAGACCACCAGTCTGGATATGGTATTTCCCCGTTCCTTTATTAATGAAAGAAGCATACCGACCGTGGAGGCGATCAATGCATAAAAGAAGATCGAGGTAAAACGATCAGAGGCGATCTTTAACCCGTCGCGAACGGTGGGATCTCCACCGCGAATGCGGATCATGGCTGCGCCGACCAGCGCGGTATTGCAGAAAAAGATCAACAAATACTGGATCAAATAGAAGAGGAAGAGGATCAGGTAATCCACGATCTGCAGTCCCTGGTTGGCCATGCGGCCAAAATAACCTACCAGCAGCATGGGCACAAAAAATACGGCGGTCAACAACAGCACCGCGATACCTGAAAAGATGGGAAAAACGATCAGTTCCCGATCCGCTTCGAGGACTTTTGCACTGGATTTGATCAAAGACCAACTATTACCGATCGAATCAAACATGTATCCTCCGATCAATGGGGAACTGCATCTTCGCGGCACCAACGGGCGAAAATGGCGGTCGAAAGGAAATGACCGCCAGAACGCTCGGTGAGGCCTATCTCGCCGGCTTGCGTGCGGCCGGTAAATCCGTTCATCATGTCTTGTATGGCGTAATACATGGTGACGGATGAGGCTTTGACTGCATAGGCGGTGAGCTGCACGAAGAGTGGATTGGGACTGAGGATCTGCCGGCAGGATTGCAGCAGGTCAGGCAGGAGTTTATAAAATTCCCAAACCTCACCCTGTGGACCGCGTCCGAATTTTGGCGGGTCAAGGATGATGCCATCGTACTGGACCCCGCGCCGGATCTCGCGCTGCACGAATTTTACCGCATCGTCAATGATCCAGCGGATCTGAGCACTTTCCATGCCCGAGAGCGCCTGGTTATCCTTGGCCCACAAAACGGATTTGCGTGAGGCATCCAGGTGGGTGACCTGGGCGCCTGAACGGGCGGCTGCCAGGGAGGCCATGCCGGTATAGCCAAAGAGGTTTAAAACTTTTGGCGCATATTTTATATTGGAAACGACTTTATCGGTCCAATCCCACTGCACGGATTGTTCGGGAAAAACGCCCAGATGGCGTGATGAGGAGGACATGGCCCAAAACGAAATGGATTTGTAAGACATCTTCCAGCGTTCGGGTAATTTCTGGCGATATTCCCAGTGCCCACCGTTTTCTTCGGGCGAGGGCTTGTAGAGCGCGTCGGCTTTCTTCCATTCCGCTGAGGGGAGGGACTGGCGCCAGACGGCTTCAGCTTCGGGCCGTACCAGACGGTAGGGTCCGAATTGTTCAAGTTTGAATCCATCGCCAGAATCAAGCAGGGCATAATCCTGCCAGCCTTCGGCGGAGTGCAGTTCAAGCATGGGGAGTTGGGGTGTGTTTTGTTTAGTCATCATAAGAATTTATCCTAGTATATCAGGATTCCGCTGCAGTCTTCAGCCTTGCGAAGATGACAAGTTATAATCTATGAAAACCTGGGTTTGGAGGCACTTATTGAAAAGAGAATCACTTTCCACCCCCGTGCGGCTTGGAACTGATAGTGTCAAATGGGGGCTTTTCGGCGATGACGTGCTGCCGATGTGGGTGGCTGATACGGATTTTCGATCCCCAACGGCCGTGATCGAGGCGCTTCAAGAACGAGTGGCTCATGGCGTTTTCGGATATCCGCTGCACCCGGCGGAACTGCGCGAGCTGGTGGCGGCCCGCATGCTCGAACGCTATGAATGGAAGATCTCACCCAAGGACATGATCTTTATCCCGGGCGTGGTGCCGGGTTTTAATTTGACCTGTCAACTGCTCACAAAGCCTGGTGAATCGCTGCTGGTGCAGCCACCGGTCTATCCACCGATCTTTAATGCGGCTGAAAAAGCCAACGTCAGAAATATCCGTGCCGAACTGGTCAGGCAAGCCGACGGCTCGTATACCGTAGACTTTGATGCGCTCGAAGCCAGCATCGAATCGGATACGCGCTGCATCATTTTTTGCAATCCGCATAACCCGGTGGGCAAGGTCTATTCGAGGCAGGAATTGGAACGGCTGGCTGACATCTGCCTACGGCACAAGCTGACCATCATCTCTGATGAGATCCATTCTGACCTTGTTTTTTCGGGCTGTCGGCATATTCCCATCGCTTCCCTTTCTGATGAAGTGGCTCAGTCCACGGTAACGCTGATCGCACCCAGCAAGACCTTTAACATCGCCGGCTTGAGCTGTGCCGTGCTGATCTGCACCAATCACGAACTGTTGAAGAAAATTGAGACTGCCAGCCATGGGCTGTTGGGTGATGTCAACGTATTGGGATTAACGGCGGCCATTGCTGCCTACCGCGATGGTGGCAGTTGGTTGGAACAGATGATGGATGTGTTGGAAGGCAACCGCGATTTTTTGACGGATTTTGTACTAAAACGCCTTCCTGAGATCAAAATGCACAAACCGGAAGCCACTTACCTGGCCTGGTTGGACTGCCGCGAGCTGGATCTGGAGGAAGGTCCGCACAAATTCTTTCTCAAGAAGGCTAAAGTGGCGCTGAATTGCGGCGATGATTTTGGAGACGGCGGACAGGGATTTGTGCGCCTCAATTTTGGTTGTTCACGTGAACTGCTGACTGAAGCGCTTGAACGCATGGAAAAAGCCATCCGCGAAAGATAAAAAAAAACCGGTTTCTCATGATCGAGAAACCGGTTTTCATCATCAATCCTGAATTAATCCGCGGGTTTTACCTCGGCAGCTTGCAGACCTTTGGGTCCCTTTTCAACTGAAAATTCGACTTGTTGGCCTTCCTTCAATACCCGGTAACCGTCCATCATGATTGCGGAAAAATGTACAAAGACATCTTCTGCCCCTTCACGGCCGATGAAACCGTACCCCTTGGCGGGATTGAACCATTTTACAGTCCCAACAAAACGTTCTGCCATAAATTCTTCTCCATGCTGAAAAAGATTGTAAGCGATGGGGTGACCCTCATCACATGCGATGAGAATAATTTAGCATTTTTTAAAATTCATGTCAAGCGGGATGCAGCTTCGATCCACGGGCTGAAATTATGGGTAGGGCGTATAATCGGAATATGCGAATCTTGAAGCCCTTTCTGATCGGATTGCTTATCCTGCTGCCCATGGGGACGGCTTTTGTGCTTCCACTTGCGCCGCATCCGATCGAGCTGACCAGCGCAAGACAGCAGGTTTTCTCTGCCGGCCAAAAAATGGATGAGATGGACGAACTTACTGCCCTTGAAACAGAGTTGAGTTTTGCACCCTGGCAGGGCTCAGAATGGCAGCGGCTTGGAAGATTGCGCCTGAACAATGGTAAACCCCTGGGTGCAGTGGAGGCTTTTGACAAGGCTGCTTCTTTAGATGCACTGACCACAGAAGGTCAATTGTGGCTGACAGACGCTTTGATCACGACCGGCGACGCGGAGCGAGCAAAGTCTTTGTTACGCGAATTCTCCCTGGCTGAAAATGTGGATCCCTTTGTGTTTCTTCAAGCTGCCATGACGCAGCGTTCATTAAATGATACTTATGGTGCACTGGCGACTTTGCTAAAGGCTTATGCCATTGATCCACTCAATGGAGAGATCAACTATCAGATCGGCCTGCAGTTTTCAGCTGTGGAACCTGACAAGGCACTGTCTTTTCTAGACCGCGCTGGAGGGTTGCTGCCAAACCGTCAGGCTGCCTGCGAAGCACTGACGCAGTTAATAAATGAAACCGAAAAGCTGGGAGAGAATTCGACCCGTTATAAAATGATCGGGCAGCTGCTTTCAACGATGAACGAATGGGATGTTGCCCAACGCGCCTTTGCGAAAGCCACCGAATTGGATGCATCAGATGGGGTGGCCTGGGCTTTACTGGCTGAAGCAGCTCAACAAAACGGTGAGAGCGGAGAGCAATACATAACCAAGGCCCAGAAATTGGCGCCGGATGCCGAGCTGGTCAATGGATTGAGCGGATTATATTATCGCAGGCAGGGCAAGAATGAGTTATCCATCGAGTTCCTGCAAAAAGCCGCAGACGCCAACCCCAAGGCGGTGGTCTGGGAGATCGAAATAGCCAACACTCTGGATGTCATGGGCGACCGTGCTGCTGCTTTGACACATTTTCAAAAAGCGGTTGAGATCAATCCTCAGAATTACATCTCATGGCGGGCGCTGGCGGTTTTCAGTCTTACCCGCAGCTACGAATTGGAAACCATCGGGCTGCCCGCAGCACGGATGGCGCTCCAATTGAACATGAGTTCGCCGGCGTTAATGGATCTGTTAGGTACAACTTTGATGAAGGTTGGTAAACTGGATGAAGCTTTGATCTATTTCAAACAAGCCGATGCCATTGATCCCCATCAAACGGCCATTCTCATCCACCTGGGACAGTTATACCTGGCTCAAGGAGAAAAAGAAAAGGCGATCGAAGTATTGCGACAGGCGGTGGATTATGCTCGTGACAGCCGCTTGAGAGAAATGGCTATCAGCATACTTCAAGAAAACAACGTCGAAAATTGAGAGTTGGTATAATCAAGGTTGTCAAATGAAACCAGGAGGATTGCATATGAACCGTACCGGCACCGTATTTTCCATTTTGCTCATTGCGCTCTTCACGCTCAGTGCCTGTTCCCTGGTTAATAAAGCTCCCACTTCACAAGCTACGTTAGCACCTGGAACACTATTGGACGCTGATGATTTTTCTAATACTTCGAATGGATGGGGAACCATTGATAGAAGCGGTGGGGAAATTGCTTATGAATATGAAGGCATGACCATCAAAGTTAACACCCCGAATTTTTCCTTCTTGACCGTTGACGGTAAAAACTTCCACGATTCGCGCATCGAAATTGATGCCGTTCTACTTGAGGGACCCTCCAATGATAATTTCGGTGTAATTTGCCGTTTCAAGGATTTTAAAAACTATTATGCCTTCGTGATCAGCCATGATGGTTATTTTGGCGTCTATAAAGTCATGGATGGGGTGATGACTTTGGGGAACGATACCGGCAACCTGGATTACAGTGATGCCATCCGCAAAGGCGGTGTGGTTAATCACATCACTGCAACCTGCCAGGGAGACATTTTAAGTCTCTCTGTCAACGACACATTGCTTTCACAAATTCAAGATTCTTCATTCAGCCAAGGACAGATCGGCTTGATCGCCAGTGCTTACAGCGATCCGGGGGTGAAGGTACTGTTCGACAATCT
The DNA here is from genome assembly GCA_021825925.1 of Chloroflexota bacterium. Lineage (GTDB taxonomy): Bacteria > Chloroflexota > Anaerolineae > Anaerolineales > Anaerolineaceae > UBA6107. The sequence goes on along the minus strand of JAKAFP010000002.1, from coordinate 305,216 downwards.
GGAAATTTACCAACCCTGACGATCCCATGAAAGTTTTCTTTGATACGGTTGGCTGCCGCTTAAACCAGGCCGAAATTGAACACATGGCGGCTCAATTCAGGGCGGCCGGCCACCAGGTGATTGACACCTCTGAAGGTGCTGACCTGGTGGTGGTGAATACTTGTGCGGTGACCGCTGCCGCCACCTCCGATTCAAGACAAAAAGCACGGCAGGCTCACCAGGCGGGGGCACAAAGAATTGTGCTGACCGGCTGCTGGGCAACCCTGGAACCTGATCAGGCAAGGTCCATTCCCGGGGTAAGCGATGTTATCTCCAATTTGGACAAAATGAATCTTCCATTGCGTGTTTTGGAATCAGAGGTGCTGGATTTCGATCTGGAACCGATTGCCCGGCAGTCGCTGCCGGGAACGCATAGCCATACACGCGCATTCATCAAGGCTCAAGACGGATGTGATAATTACTGCACCTTCTGTGTCACGCGGATTGCACGTGGCAAGGGTCAAAGCGTCCCCAAAGAGAATGTTCTTGAGGATATTCTTCAGGCTGAAAGGGGAGGGGTTAGAGAAGCCGTGCTCAGTGGAGTTCATTTGGGATCTTGGGGCAAGGATCTCGGACAAAATGAGACCGTGACGGATCTTTTATCTTATTTGCTTGAACATACTCATATTGAGCGGATCAGGTTGTCTTCCATTGAGCCCTGGGATCTTGATGAAAGATTCTTTAAATTGTGGCAGGATCCACGTTTATGCCCGCATCTGCATCTGCCGCTTCAATCTGGGTCGGCAGGCGTGTTGAAACGCATGGCTCGTCATACCACCCCAAGCGCTTTCGGTGAATTAATGACGATGGCAAGGACTTATATCCCAGGGGTGGCCATCACCACGGATATCATCGTGGGGTTTCCGGGTGAAAGTGAGATCGAGTTTAACGAAAGTCTTGAGTTCGTCCGGAGCATGCGTTTCTGCGGTGGACATGTGTTCCGCTATTCGGTGAGAGATGGTACTGCGGCAGCAAAATTGCCAGACCGCGTGGATGGCAAAACAGCCCGGGAACGAGCAAAAAAAATGCAGCAAATCATTAGTAATTCTGAAGCAGAATATCTGGCAACTTTTATTGGAAAAAATGTAGAGGTGCTTTGGGAAGGTTCAGGTAAACAAACTGAAAAAGGCTGGACGCTGCATGGCTTGGGTGATTATTATATGAAGGTAGAAGCCTGGGCTGAAACGAATCGCTGGAACAAAATTGATGTTGTTCAAATAGAATCAGTCAAGCCATCAGGTTTGTTTGGCAGAATCACAACTTTTGACTGAGAAGCGGGTGTAAGGTCTTTTGGGTGGAAACGAACCTATAATTAAGGTGTTGTAAAGCTGTCAAATGATTGACCACCTTGGTGCTGAGATGTATAATCTCTTGCTTTGCAGACTTGTTCAAAATTGTGATTGTGAGATATAGATGGATTTTGATGAGAATAATGGTTCAACTGTTATAAAAAGGAACACCGAGTATAAACCGAACAAGAATTGGCGAAATTTATTAATCGGTAGACCACTCTCGACGGCTGATGCTCCGCATCAAACTATCGGAAAGTTGCTTGGACTGGCGGTTTTTTCATCTGACGCCATGTCATCAGTGGCTTATGCACCGCAAGAAATGCTGCTCATTTTGGCAGCTGCTGGTGTGGCCTCTTTTCATATCTCCATCCCCCTGGCAATGGCAATCTGCGGATTGCTTATTATTTTGACCTTATCATACGAGCAAACCATCCATGCCTATCCGAGCGGCGGTGGTGCTTATATTGTGGCACGCGACAACCTGGGTGAGTTACCTGCCCAAACAGCGGCAGCGGCATTATTAACCGATTACATCCTGACGGTATCCGTTTCAATTTCTTCGGGTGTTGCCCAACTCGTCTCTGCTTTTCCAGCATTGATCACCTATAAAGTTTGGATTGCCGTGGCATTGGTTTTCTTTGTCATGTTGATCAACCTGCGCGGGGTCAAAGAATCCGGTATTACCTTTGCCATCCCAACCTACTTCTTCATTATCATGATGTATGTCACCATTGTCATCGGTTTGATCCGGGTGATCAGTGGAACATTGCATCCGGTTGTGGGAGCTCCGCAAGATATTCTAATGCTCAATGAGACGCTTCAACCGATCACGCTATTTTTGATCTTAAAAGCTTTTTCAAGTGGTACCACCGCTCTGACCGGTGTGGAAGCGATCTCGAATGGCATTACGGCTTTCAAAGAGCCTCGCAGCAAAAATGCCGGTCGAACTTTGATCATCATGGCCGTGATCCTCGGTTCGATGATGTTGGGGATCACTTATCTTGCGCACATGGTTGGAGCCACCCCCTCTGAAGAAGAGACAGTAATCTCACAAATTGCAAGAACAGTATTTGATAATCGCGGTGTATTCTACCTGGGTACAATCGCCGCCACCATGGTTATTTTGGTGATGGCTGCCAATACCGCTTTTGCAGATTTTCCTCGTTTAAGTGCAATTGCCGCCACTGACGGCTTTTTACCAAGACAGTTCACCTATCGCGGCAGCCGTCTGGTTTATTCACGCGGCATCGTGGCCCTGGCTATTGTTGCCAGCATTTTGATCATTGTGACGCAAGCCAGTGTTTCTCGATTGATCCCTTTGTACGCGATCGGCGTATTCTTATCCTTTACCCTTTCTCAAACCGGTATGGCGCGACGCTGGTGGAAATCAGGCAAACTCGGGTTGGAAGAATCAAAAGTTGAAAGAGGTTCCACGCTAAAGTTTGATAAAGGTTGGAAGTTCAAGATGTTCGTCAATTCACTGGGCGCACTGGTCACTGGTATGGTCATGATGGTTTTCGCGATCACCAAATTCAAAGACGGCGCCTGGTTCGTCGTCGTTCTGACGCCCATCCTTGTTTTTACCTTCTCATCCATTCATCGCCATTATATGAAAGTGGCAGCAGATCTTACTCTTGACAATTACGTGGCTCCAAATCGAATCGTTCGTCAAAGAGTGATCATGCCGATCGGCGGAGTTCATAAGAGCACACTAGCAGCATTACGCTACGCCAAAACATTATCTGACGATATCACCGCAGTTCACGTGTCCACTGATCCAATTGAAACCAAAAAGGTTCAAGAAAAATGGGACCTTTGGGGTGATGGCTATCGTCTGGTGGTGCTGGATTCACCTTATCGTTTGTTTGTTGAGCCCTTGTTGGAATATATTGAAGAATTGGATGAGTCCAAGGCTCCTAATGAAATTATCAGTATTGTCGTGCCTCAATTTATTCCCAAACATATTTGGAACATTTGGCTGCACACAAATACTGCGGATACCCTCAGACGCGTTTTGCTTTATCGTAAGGATATCGTGATCATGGAAGTACCCTATCAGGTTGATTGATACGGATTAATCGAGGACAAATGAAAACTATTGTTGTTGGATGTGGAAGAATTGGAGCAACCCTGGCTTATAGTCTTTTTAAGCGAGGCCATGAGGTTTCAGTGGTGGATGACAATCCGTTATCCTTTAATAACCTGCCTGCAGATTTTCAAGGGCGACTGCATGAAGGCGATGCACTCAATCATGATGTGCTCATGCGGGCCGGATTGGCAAGTTGTGATGCGCTGGCTGCAGTCACTAATAATGACGCCCTTAATGCCGTGGTTGCACACATTGCCAAAGTGGAATACAAGGTTTCAAATATTATCGCCAGAAATTATGATCCTCATTTAAGAGCCTTATTTGAAGCGATGGATATTCAAGTGGTCAGTTCCACCAGTTGGGGCGCACAAAGAATTGAAGAGTTGATGACCGATGGTGATTTTAGAACCGTCTTTTCCGCCGGCAACGGTGAGGTTGAAGTCTACGAACTGGTGATTCCTGAAGGTTACGATGGTAAGAAGATTTCTGAGCTGATCAGATGTACGACCTGCAAGCCGCTTTCCATTACCCGGGCCGGACGTGCATTCTTACCGGAAACGGATACTGAATTACGACTTGGTGACCTGTTGAACGTGGCCGCTACTTTTGATGGTATTAATGAAACGCGCGCTAATCTGCGCGAGGGAAAGAAGGCAGGTTAATATGTTTGTGATTATTGCAGGCGGCGGTAGAACAGGTGCCCAGTTGGCTCGCTCTCTATTAAGCGAAAACCATACCGTGCATGTCGTTGAACATCGTAAAGAAGTGTTGGCTCGCATTCACAAGGAACTCCCCACCGAAGTGATCTATCCGGGCAACGCGTTGGATACCCAGGTGCTAGAACAAGCCGGCATCAAGGAAGCTCAAGTTTTTGCTGCCACCAGTACTTCGGATGCGGAAAATTTGAGTTTATGTTTTCTGGTGAAGGAACGTTACAAGATCAAAAGGACCATAGCGCGGGTCAATAATCCCCGGGATGCATGGTTGTTCGATTCCAAGTTCAATGTGGACGTGGCAGTCAATCAGGCTGACATTCTTTCCCGTTTGATCCAGGAAGAAATGTCTTTAGGCGATATGATGACCCTGCTCAAACTGAAACGCGGTCGCTATTCACTGGTTGAAGAAAAAATCCCCTTGCGTTCAAAAGTCTGTGGTGTGGCGATCAAGGATCTGAAGTTGCCGACCAATTGCGTGGTCGCAGCCATCATCCGCAAAGGTGAGATCGTTTTACCTCGTGGAACCACCACGCTTGAATTGGAAGATGAGGTTTTGGCCATCACCGATGCAGATGGGGCCAAACAATTGGCAGACATCCTGGGTATTGCAGAATAACCCAAATAGGCTTTGACCAAGTCGAAACGTTAAGGTATAATTCAACTTTGCATTCAAAAAAGTCAGTGATTGAGAGGAACACAGCATGACCAAAAGGACTTACCAACCGAGATTTCGCCGCCGCGTGCGCGTCCATGGATTCCGATCTCGCATGGCGACAGCCGACGGACGAGAAGTTTTAAAGCGCCGCCGTGCAAAAGGCCGTCAAAAGTTGACGGTTTCGATGAATAACCATGTAAAAAGGATTCATTGGTAATTTCGGACCATAAAGGCTAGCCTTGAACTCATTTCTGGTGGATTTGATTGCAGAAGAGAGAAGGCAGGTTAATGGGTGAAACCCAAGTTTCGAATTACCCGAGCGATTGACTTCAAGCGGGTGCGTCATTTAGGCAAAACTTATACGCACCCGCTTGCAGTGTTAAAGGTAGCTCAAGGTGAAGTTGAGAATTCACGGGCTGGGATTATTACCGGAAAAAGAATTGGGAATGCGGTTGTTAGAAACCGCGCCAAACGCAGGTTAAGAGCAACTTTTTCAGAATTCCTCCCGTTTTTATTAAAACCATCTGATATATTGGTAATTGCCCGCGAACCTATTAATAATGCGACGCCTGTTGAACTAAAAAGTGCAGTGAAGCAGTTATTGAATAGAGCGGAATTGATCGGTCCGGATGACAATGATGCAGGAAGACCAGCAAGTTGAGGTTGTCGAACCTCGTTTAAGAGATTTACCATTCAAAATTGGAAACATTCCCAGATTCATTCTTTTAGGGTTGATCAGGGGATACCAGAAGGCGATCTCACCGGTTTTACCAGCGGATACATGCAGATTTTATCCGACCTGCTCACATTATGGATATCAGGCAATTTACAAATATGGTGCCATCAAGGGCACAGGCATGGCGATCTGGCGTGTGCTGCGATGTAACCCCTACAATGCCGGTGGATTTGACCCGGTGCCATAGGTCAATCTAATCAAGATATAATGAAACGACCCCATCAATAAAGGGAAAAATAAAGAATGAAAAATAAAATACTGACAATCTTTGTGGCAATTTCTGTACTTGCGTTGATGTTAACCTCCTGCTCTTCCAGCAGCGCTTCTACTGCGACCAGCTGGGGTGGAGCGACGGTCACAGATTCAGCAGTCTATTTTGCCAATGGCGCCCAGGTTATGGCTTTAAGGCTTGACAATGGAGCCAGCATTTGGACTTATCCTGAGAAGATGGTTGCAGCCAGAACATTTCTTGCTGCTCCGGTTCTCGTTGGTGACCAGCTCATCCTCGCGGATACAGGTCATCTGTTGACCAGCATTAACAGCCGGGATGGCGTCACACAAAACTGGCAATTCACAGGCGCAAAAGGCAAATACATTGATTCTCCATTAGTGGTGGGTGAAACCCTTATTGCGCCCAACGCTGATAAATCCTTGTATGGTTTGGACCTCCAGGGATCACTTTTATGGACGTTCACCGCTGAGAATTCTTTCTGGGCACAGCCTGCAAGTGATGGCACGTTGGTATTTGCTCCCAATTTTGATCATTACCTTTATGCGGTCGACCTTGCCACAGGCGAACAAAAATGGAAGACCGATCTTAAAGCCTCATTGGTTGCCCGACCTACCCTTGTAGACGGTGTTCTTTATATCGGTAACCTTGATGGAGACGTCTTCGCTCTGGACAGCGCCAAAGGAACCATCCTATGGGAAACCAAGGTGGCTGGTGGTGTTTGGGCAGCTCCTAATTTTGTCGAAGGCCAATTATATTTTGGTGATCAGACCGGCATCATCAATATTCTTAAAGCAGATGACGGATCGGTGGTTGACTCAATTAATGTTGAGTCTGCGGTCATCGGTTCGGGTGCTGTTGTCAAAGATGGCATCGTGTTTGGCAAAGAGAATGGCGATATTATTACCATCGGTTTTGACGGTTCCAATCTTGGAACAAAAACTGTTGGTGGCTCGATCTATTCAAATCTTTCAATCAATGGCAATTTATTTGTAGTCGTTGCCACTAAAGGTGCAAATCCCCTGGTTGCGTTCGATACGGACGTCAAACAGAGTTGGGTTTACACCACCTCCACCAAGAAATAAGGATGGCATAAACCATGTGGGATACCATTATTATCAAACCGTTTATTAACCTGCTTCTATGGATCTACATGATGGTAGGCAACTTTGGTGTTGCCATCATTCTGTTCACCACATTAACCAGGGTTATCTTGTACCCATTGACTGCCAAGCAGATCAAGGGTGCACAAGCCATGCAGGAATTGCAGAAAAACAAAAGATACCTCGACATTCAAGAGAAATACAAGAATGACAAGGAAAAATTGGCCCAGGAACAGATGAAGCTCTATCAAGAGTTGAAGATCAATCCTCTGTCTTCCTGTTTGCCGACCTTACTGCAGTTTCCGATCATCATCGGTCTTTACCAGGCATTGATCCAGAGTATTGCCTCCGCACCATTGGATCTTTTGAAATTAACCCGGCACATCTATCCCGGCTTTTTGAAGATCCCTGAATTAATTCCATTGAATACCCACTTTTTGTGGATGGAATTGGGCCAGCCGGAACGTCTTTACATTCCCGGCATCAGCTTTGGTATTCCTGTTTTGACCATTATCGTCGTGATCACAACCTTCATTTCATCCAAGGTAATTGCACCACCCCCGCAACCGGGCGCAAATGACCAGGGTGCCATGATGACTAAAATGATGAATCTGTATATGCCGATCTTGATGGGTTGGTTATCTTATACCCTTTCAGCCGGTTTGGCACTATACTTTGTTGTATCAAATGTGATTCAAATCTTGCAATACGCTATAACTGGTAAAATATATTGGGGAAACATATTCCCATGGCTCAAGAAAACAGAACTTAAAAAACCCTGATAGCAGAGAATCGAGACAAAAAAATGCCCCAGGAAAAAACTACTCTTGAAGTTATTGCACCTTCTACAGATGAAGCCATTGCCAATGGGCTAAAACAATTGGGTATTAGCGAAGATATGGTAGAAGTAGAAATACTGGATGCAGGGTCTCGCGGGTTATTAGGAATTGGTGGAAGACAATCACGTGTGCGTTTGACCATCAAAACAGAACCTGAAAAAGCAGAAGAACCCAAACAAACATCCTCAAACACCTCTTCAGCACCCATTGGCGAGATGGTTGAGTACCGCGAATCAAAAACCATTGATACAAATGCTCTTTCAGATGAAGAAAAACAGGCTCTCAAAGTTTCGAAGACTGTTGTCGTTGAATTACTCGAACGTATGCGTGTGAAGGCTGTGGTGGAACCCTGTTACATCGCACCTGAAGATGATAAAGACGAGCGCATCATCCTGATTGACATTCAGGGTAACGACCTAAGCATTTTGATCGGCCGAAGATCAGAAACCTTGAACGCACTTCAATACATCGCCAGCCTCATCGTTAGCAAAGAATTGGGTCGCTGGGTTCCGATGATGATTGATGTGCAAGGGTACCGCAAACGCCGCGACCGCCAACTCAGGCAATTGGGCCGCAAGATGGCCGAACAGGCCATTCAGACCGGCAGACGGCAGGTGCTCGAACCCATGCCAGCCAATGAACGGCGTGTGATCCACCTTGAACTCAGAAATCACCCTGAGGTGATCACTGAAAGCATGGGGGACGAACCCTACCGCAAGGTGACCATCTCACCAAAGAATTAATAAGGTAAAAGAATCCGGGAAACCGGATTCTTTTTTTGAACCGAATAGTGTACAATTGTCAGACAAATTGTCATTCAGTATCAGGAGTGATCATGAATGTAGTCGAAATTATTATCAAGAAACGCGATAAACTTGAACTTTCCAAAGAGGAAATTCAATACTTTATTGATGGGTTGGTAAGCAAGCAGATCCCGGATTATCAGGCGGCAGCGTGGCTGATGGCCGTGATGCTTAATGGGATGAACGAAAGAGAAACCACCGAACTTACCCTGGCAATGGCCAACTCGGGCGAGATTTTGGATCTAAGCCATGTGGTTCCGATTGAAGTGGATAAACATTCAACCGGTGGTGTTGGCGATAAAACCACACTGGTGGTTGAACCCCTGGTGGCGGCTTGCGGTTTGCCGGTGGGCAAGATGTCAGGCCGTGGTTTGGGATTTAGCGGCGGCACACTCGATAAAGTCGAAGCCATCCCCGGTTTTCGTACGGCGTTCACGCGGGATGAATTCATCCGTTTGTTGCGCGATACCGGACTGGTATTGGCCGGACAAAGCGGCGACCTGGCACCTGCGGATGGGGTGCTTTACAAATTGCGGGATGTCACTGGAACAGTGGATTCCATCCCGTTAATTGCCTCATCAGTGATGAGCAAGAAAATCGCAGGCGGCGCTCAAGCCATTGTGCTGGATGTAAAAATCGGTGTGGGCGCCTTCATGAAAAACCTGAATGAAGCCCGAAAGCTTTCGCACCTTATGGTTTCCATCGGCAATTTAAGTGGACGCAAGGTGATCGCCCTGCTCTCGGAAATGAATCAGCCGCTCGGCTGTGCGGTCGGCAACGCCTTGGAAGTCAAGGAAGCGATTGACACCATTCATGGCAAGGGTCCAGCGGATTTTACTGAACATTGTCTGCATGTGGCTGCTCATATGCTGGTGATCGGAGATAAAGCCAAAGATCTGGTTGAAGCGCGAAAACTTGTTGAAAAAACACTCAACAGCGGTGAAGCGTGGCAAAAATTCCGTTCCATGGTGATCAACCAGGGTGGGGATGTTTCGTTTGTGGATCATCCTGAAAAAATGCCGCTTGCCCCCGTGATCGAGACCATCAGTGTACCTGCAGATGGATATCTGAAATGGATTGATGCAAAGGAAATTGGCGAGACCACCGTGGATATGGGCGCAGGCCGTAAAAAGAAAGAAGATCAAATTGATCACGCCGTGGGTGTGATTATTCACCACAAAGTTGGAGACAAAGTCAGCAAGGGTGAAGCTTTATTCACGCTGCATGCGGCCAATCGTGAGAGTTATGAGATGGCAAAAGAGCGAATACTAAAAGCTCATGTAATTACTGATGTCAAATGCGAGCCCTTACCGTTGTTTTATGAATAATCAATTCCAAGGATTCTTGGTCAATTAATGAACAAGTCCCCGATTTCAAAAAATCGGGGACTTATTTTAGTTGTAAAGTTTGTTATTTTCCCATGACCTGATTGAGGAAGACTTTGAGAATGGCAGGGTCAAAATGGGAGCCTGATTGAGAGAGCAGGTGTTCGTATACCCTTTTTTCATCCCAGGCCTTGCGGTAGGGGCGGTCCGATGAGAGTGCATCCCATACGTCAATGATGGCAAACAACCTGGCACTCAAGGGGATGTCTTCACCCTTTAACTTTCGCGGATAACCCGAACCATCCCATTTTTCATGGTGGCAGTAGGGAATGTCAATGGCAGGGCGCAGAAATGAAATTGGGGCGATTAGTTTATAAGCCAGTTCAGGGTGGGTACGCATGACCTTCCACTCTTCATCATTCAAAGGACCCGGTTTTAGCAAAATTTGATCTGGAATGCCCATTTTGCCAATGTCGTGCAGCAAGGCGCCGCGGCGGATGTTGTTCAATTCCATGCCTTGAACGCCAACAGCCAGAGCGAGCCTTTCAGTCATTTCAGTAACACGGCGTGCATGACCTTCTGTCTCTTCATCGCGCAGTTCAAGAGCGCTGGCCCAGCCTTCAAGGGTACTGTCGTAGGCTACCATCAGGTCCATGTTTGAGCGCTGCAAATTATCAAACAACTCACCATTATCTATGGCGATGGCTGCCTGGGTCGAAAGCATGGTGAAGAAGTTGATCCAATCGCCGGTCACTTTAAACGTGGATTGGCTGAAGACTTCAAGCACCCCTTTTACCTGACCTTTGGCGATCAAGGGGATGGCATAGTAGGAGTTGAACCCTGCGTCGCGGAATAATCTTGCACGCGGAGAATAAAGGGCGGCTTTTTCCAGGTTTGGTTCTTGCATTAAACGGCGTTCAAGGGCACAGATACCGGCCAAATCATCGCCCATGCGGCTGAAACTGCGCAAAATGCGGGTGTCATATATACCGCGGCTGGTGATGCAGTTGAGCGTCTGGGAAAATGGATTGAGGGATTGGATGATCGCTCCGTCCATTTCAAGTTGGGTGAGGGCGCTGCCCAGCAGGAAATCAAGGGTTACCTTGATGTCAGAACTGCCCGTGATGGCAAGGTCAATATCGTGCAGAGAGGCAAGCTGTTGAAGCTGGCGGGTGGTTTGGTCGTTTAGGGTCGTTCTGCGAATGGCCGAGGCGGCAATATCAGCCAAGGCTGTCAGAATACGGATCTCTTCGTCCGAAAAGGCTTCTTTACGGCCTAGCCACAAGATGCCAATGGTCTCACCTTGTAGTGATAAAGGCAGCCCGATAATGGAATCAATATCCTTCATCCAGGGGGAGGTTGACAATTGCTCATCTGAGCTGACATTATTGATCATCACTGGCGAGGTGCTTTTCCAGACTGTATCCGAGACGATTAATTCATCAGGAACAGTATTGTTTGAACTGAGAACCCATCTACCGGTTGCAATTTCGCTGAACTGCTGATGGGTGATGGAATCCTTGGTTACCAAGGCGATTGCATCCGCCTGCACAGTTTTGGTCAATTCATCCAGAAGGATCGAAAGTAATTCCTTGCGGTCACGTGCTTCGCGCATGGCCAAAGAAAGGGTGGAAATGGCTGCCAATTCTTTGATGCGTTGGTTTTCTGCTTCAAAAAGGCGTGCATTTTCAAGGGCTACGGCTACCTGACCGGCCATTGAGACCAGCAATTGTTTATGCTCTTCGTCAAAGGCGTTTGCCCTGGTACACTGCATTGAGATGGCGCCGAGGAGGTGGTCGCGTCCCACCAGCCAGGTGCCAAGCCATGAACCCACATTGTTCTTTTCTTCATAAATTGCAACTTCCGGCAGTTTATCCACCCGCAATTCCTGGGTGATGAGGGTCTGTCTTGTTTTCATGACCCAGTTCATTAAACCGGTTTCCTTGACGGTAAGCTGTTTGTTGGTCAATTCAGGAAGTTTATTGCCTGTGGCATCGGCCATCAGCAATTCCATTTCGTGCGTCTTATGGTCGTATAAGGCCAAAAGGAAGGTGTCAGGTTTGAAGAATTCAAGGATCTGTTCGTACAATCGTTTGACGAGCACATTTGAATCCAGTTCGTTGCTCGTGACCAGTGCGGTTTTGTAAAGCGCGCTCATCTCACGGGAGGTGCGTTCGGTTTTTTCGAACAAATTAATACGTTCGATGGATGAGGCAATGTGATTGGCAATAGTCTTTAGTAGTTGTTCATCTTCAGAGGCGAATGCATTTACCGTGCTGGCTTCCAGGTTGATGACGCCGTAAACCTCATCTGCAACAATGATTGGAACGCATAACTCTGAACGGGTATCAATATCCACTTCAAAGTAATCGGGGTCCAGACTGGTATCAGGCACAAATTTGGATATGCCGTTTTTGGCGACCCAACTGGTAATCCCGTGATCCATACGGATAGTGATTTGGGTTGAATCGTTTGAGTCGTAATGACTGCTGCGGTGTCTGCAAAGGACGCCGCTTTTCTTGTCAAGGAACATGAACCAACAGCGCGCAGGAGCCAGGCTCTCGCGCACAATTCGGGTGCATTCTTCAAACATCTCATCCACAGTATTGGCTTGCGCGATCTTGGAAGAGAGCGTGTTTAAGACTTGCAGTTCCCGGAATTTTGATTTTCCAAGCCGGGTGTAATAGCTCAGTTCAGTGATTTCACGCGAAATGACTGAAACACCGATCACCTGGTCATCTTTGTTGATGGGGGAAAAAGAGGTTTCAAAAACACGTTCGCCTTCAGAGATGAACACTGATTCCTGATCGGTAAACTTCTTGCCTTTCAGGGCATCATCCAAATTATCAAGAAGAGGGTTGATTTGCGAGATATGGCGGAAATCGCAGACATTGGTTCCGATCGAAAAAGTAACACCAAAGGCTCTATTCAATAAATCCACAGCAGCAGGATTTATGGCTGTAATTTGGTACTTGTCATCAATAGACCAAATACCATCCTGACTGTGGTAGATAATATCTTCGAAAACCCTGTTGTCTACGTCAATGAACATTCGAAAAACGTGCCCTACCTTCTTATGGAATAAGGCTAAAAGATATAATGCGTGGTTTTATTCATCACAATGTATAAGGTACATTTTCAGAGAAAAAAATGCTGTAATTTTTATGTAAAAAAAAGTGAAATTATTTTTTTATTCAATCTTTATGTTTGATTTTTTGCTTTTTTTGTGAGATAATAACGAAAAGTGATGATGGAAACGAGTAGGTTGCATTTCTCTCTCAAGCGAACCTGGAAAAGGTGAGAGCCAGGCAGAAGAATGGAACTGAAAATCCTTCCGGAGCTGTGACCTGAACGCGGATTTTCCGCCTGTAAGTGAACCGGTGTCTTCTACCGTTATCCTGAAGCAGGTCTGTCCTTTTTGACGCACCTGACCGAGCGCTCACTTAGGTGAGAAGCAGGGTGGTACCGCGGAATTTTTCCCGTCCCTGATTTGGGATGGGATTTTTTTATTCTTGGAGGCTGTATGTTTAAACCTGTTTCACCAAAGCTGGATGTGATCCAGATGGAAGAAAAAGTCCTGGCGCATTGGAAAAAGCATGATGTTTTTCACCAGAGCATGGATCTTCGCAAAGACGGCAAGGAATACGTGTTTTTCGAAGGCCCTCCCACGGCCAACGGCAAACCAGGTGTTCACCACGTTTTAGCCCGCGCCTTCAAGGATATTTTTCCGCGTTACAAGACCATGCAGGGATATCACGTGTCTCGCAGGGGCGGCTGGGATACTCACGGTCTGCCTGTGGAAATCGAAGTTGAAAAGAAGCTTGGCTTTAAAAACAAGCGTGATATCGAAGAATTCGGCATTGGCAAATTCAATGAACTTTGCCGTGAATCTGCCTTCACCTATATCAAAGATTGGGAAAAATTGACCGATCGTATTGGATATTGGGTGGACCTCGATACCGCTTACATCACTTACAAGAATGAATATATGGAATCCATTTGGGCGATCTTGAAGAATTTCTGGGATCGCGATCTGCTCTATCAGGGTTACAAAGTGGTGCCTTACTGTCCGCGCTGCGGAACGCCGCTTTCTGACCATGAAGTGGCACAAGGTTACAAAGAAGTCAGTGAACCTTCACTGTTTGTGCGCATGCCGTTGGTGGATGCTCCTGGTACCTCGCTGTTGGTATGGACGACCACCCCGTGGACGCTGCCGGCCAATGTGGCTGTGGCTGCCGGTGCAGACGTGGATTATGTAACGGTGGAACGTAATCTGCCTGAGGGCGGAACTGAACGATTGATCCTGGCTCAGGCACTGGTCGAAAAAGTATTTGGCGAAGAATCCGTGACCGTGGTTGATCGTTTCAAAGGCAAACAGCTCAAGGGTAAGAAATATAATCCCCTGTTTACCTTTTTACCAACCGAGAAACCTGCTCATTATGTGATCCTGGGCGAGTTTGTAACTGTCGAAGATGGTTCAGGTTTGGTGCATATTGCTCCTGCATTTGGCCAGGACGACATGCAGGTTTCGCTTGAAAATGACCTGCCTGTTTTGTGCACTGTTGCGCCTGATGGCACCTTCATCACCGAGGTCAAACCCTGGGCAGGGGTGTTTGTTAAAGATGCAGATCCCATGATCACCAAGACCCTGGATGAACGTGGTTTGCTTTTCAAATCCGTGGTTTATACACACACGTACCCGTTCTGCTGGCGCTGCAGTACACCGCTGTTGTATTACGCTCGACCCACCTGGTATATCCGCACCAGCCAGTTCAAGGAACGGTTGGTTGAGATCAACGACCAGATCAACTGGTACCCGGAGCACATCAAGAAAGGCCGCTTTGGTAACTGGCTGGCCAACAACATAGACTGGGCGCTTGGGCGTGAACGCTATTGGGGAACTCCACTGCCAGTATGGGAATGTGAAGAGTGCCATACTCAAACCTGCATCGGCTCCGTCGCCGAACTTTCAGAAAAAGCCGGACGCGACCTGACTAACTCTGACCTGCATCGTCCGCATGTGGATGAGATCTCACTGAAATGCCCTGATTGCGGCAAACGTATGCGCCGTGTGCCCGAATTGATTGATGTGTGGTTTGATTCAGGTTCCATGCCGTACGCCCAGTGGCATTATCCTTTCGAAAATGTTGAGAAGTTCAAGGAACAATTCCCCGCGGATTACATCTGCGAAGCTGTGGACCAAACCAGAGGTTGGTTCTATTCCTTGCACGCCATCAGCACTTTACTTTTCGACTCGCCATCTTATAAGAACGTGATCTGCCTGGGACTGATCCTGGATGGACAAGGCCAGAAGATGTCAAAAACCCGTGGTAATGTGGTTTCTCCGTGGGAAGTGCTCGACAAAAACGGTGCGGATGCGATGCGATGGTACCTCTATACCGCAAGTCCTCCCGGGCAGGAAAGACGCTTCTCCAGCGATCTGGTGGGAGAAGTGCTGCGCAACTTCACGCTCACATTGTGGAATACCTATTCCTTCTTTGTGACCTATGCCAACCTTGATGGATGGAAGCCAGATCAGAATGCGAAGATCGAATATAGTTTGCTCGATCAGTGGCTGCTCTCATCCCTGCATACGCTGGTTAAGGATGTCACCCAGGCGCTTGAAACCTATGATGTGATCGGGGCGACCCGTCCGATCGAACAGTTTGTAGATCAGCTTTCAAACTGGTACCTGAGACGTTCACGCCGCCGTTTCTGGAAGAGTGGTTCTGATACCGACAAGCAGGCCGCATACGCCACTTTGTATGAAGCGTTGGTGACTGTGAGCAAGCTGCTCGCACCCACCATGCCCTTCATTGCAGATGAACTCTTCTTGAACCTGGTGGGATCGGTTGAGGAAGGATTGCCGGACTCCGTGCATTTGATGCCCTGGCCGGATTACGATCCTGCCCGGATCAATGAAAAACTCAATCGGGATATGAGCCTGGTGATGAGGCTAACTTCACTCGGACACGCCGCCCGCAACAAAGCCAACCGCAAGGTTCGTCAGCCCCTTTCTGAGGCCGCTTTTGCCGTCAGCACCCGCGAAGAAGCTTCAGTTTTGGAAGAGTACGCTGATCTGTTGGAAGACGAGTTGAATGTCAAAACAGTGCGTTCGCTCAATTCAGCCTCAGAAGCTGTGAGCTATACGCTGAATCCGCTGCCCAAGCAGCTGGGACAAAAATACGGCAACCGCTATCCCGACATCCGCAAGGCAGTGCTGGCTTTGGAAGTTGAAAAACACGCCCAAAAATTATTGGCAGGTGAATCCATTGCCGTAACGGTCAATGGTGAAGCGTTGATGTTGCTTCCTGAAGAAGTGGAAGTGCGCATCCAGGCCAGGGAAGGGTATGCCGTGGGTTCTGAAGGCGCATACCTGGCGGCACTTGTGACAGATCTGACCCCTGAATTGGTTCAGGAAGGTTTAGCCCGTGAGTTTGTGCGTCGGGTCCAGGATCTGCGGAAAACTGCTGATCTCGAGATCGCTGATCGTATCATCCTCTATTTCAATGCCACTTCCGGTTTGGCAGAGGCCGTCAAAGCCTTCGCGGATTACATCCAGACCGAGACGCTCACAATTGAGATGAAAACGGGTCCAGTTCCATCAGACGCAGTACCATTTGAAGATGAGTTTGATGGTGAAAAAGTTTCGATCGGTTTGAAAAAGGCATGACATGAAGAGGCTCCGCGAGGGGCCTCTTTTTTGTGAAGTAGTTTATTATTAATAGCGACAGGTCTTATCGCAAGGAAATGGATATTTACTCTCCAAGGACAATAATTATGAAAATACTGTTTATCATAAATGATGCCCCATACGGAACAGAAAAAGCCTATAATGCATTGCGAATGGCCATGACTTTGCAGAAAGAACATGCTGATAAGGTTGAAGTGAATGTCTTTTTAATGGCTGATGCAGTGACTTGTGCACTCCCTAACCAGGTCACACCACAGGGTTACTATAACATTGAGCGGATGGTCAAAGCGATCATCAGCAGGGGCGCCAAGGTGAAAGCTTGCGGTTCTTGTTCTGAAGCTCGCGGTATCAGTGGCTTGCAGTTAATTGAAGGCGTAGAGATCAGTACCATGAGTCAACTTTGTTTATGGACGGTGGAAGCAGACAAAGTATTGACCTTTTAGGGCCGCATGCTTGAAACCAGGGGGATGGAAAAATAAGGTAAAATTCAATAATTGTTACTTGCGGAGCCTCTAAAATTAGAATACATGGCTTTAATGAGAATTGGGTAGGGTCCAAGCAAAGAACATTAAACAAAAAGGCAGGTCTTATCCCTGGTTGGAGGTTCTTTTGAAGAAATTTTTAAAGTCAATTCGCTGGTTATTGTTGATCGCAACTTTGATCGTGATCGTTGACCAGCTTACCAAGTTTTTTATCAGAAAGTATATGGTTTACGGAGAAACCTGGGCACCATGGGATTGGTTGATGCCCTATGCCAGACTCTTATATATCCATAACACGGGCGCCGCTTTTGGAATGTTCAAAGATGCCAACCCGATCTTTATGGGGCTGGCGGTAATCGTATCCGGTGTAATTATCTACTATTACCCACACATCCCTGAAAACGAAAAAGTGATCCGTTTTGCGTTATCGCTTCAGCTGGCGGGTGCCGTGGGCAACCTGATTGACCGAATTTTCTTTGGCCGCGTCACGGATTTTATTTCAGTGGGCAACTTTGCAATATTCAATGTAGCCGATTCATCCATCACTGTCGGTGTGATCATTTTGTTGATTGCCGTCTGGTTGCAGGATCGCAACGAAAAGAAAAAAGCGGCTGCCTCCAAATTGGAAGAACCTGCAAATGAAACTGGAAGCGAGAATTGACCTCAAACCGTTTGGCCTTTAAGGTCCTTGATCAAGACAGCGACCGACTGGATAAATTTCTGGCAGTAAAGCTGCCTGATTATTCGCGTTCTCGTCTGCAGACTTTAATCAAGGAAGGTGTGGTTTTGGTTGATCAACAGGCCATCACCAAAACAGGTTTTGTGGTTGAATTTGGAAATGTGGTTGAAATTGTACTGCCTGAAATTGCCAGCAGTGAACTTGTTCCTGAAAAAATTGACCTGGATGTGATCTTTGAAAACAGTGATCTTGCGGTGATCAATAAACCTGCCGGTATGGTGGTGCATCCTGCTGCGGGTCATGACACCGGCACCCTGGTACATGCCGCCCTGGCCAGATTTACCGATCTTCAAGGGATTGGCGGAGAATTACGCCCCGGTGTTGTGCACCGGCTCGACAAGGATACCTCAGGGCTGATCGTGATCGCCAAAAATGAAACCGCCCATCGCTGGCTTCAAGAGCAGTTCAAGTCGCGCAAAGTTGAAAAGATCTATATCGCTTTAGTGGATGGAAGACCACCCACGCCTACCGGTCGGATCGAAGCTGCCATCGCAAGGGATCCATCGCATCGCAAAAAAATGGCGGTTGTTTCAGAAATGAAGGGCAGGGCATCGGTCACCGAATACCGCACCCTTGAAACTTTCAGAGAACACACCCTGGTGGAGGCGCATCCTGAAACGGGGCGAACCCACCAGATCAGGCTTCATCTGGCATTTTTGAAATGCCCGATCACCGGCGACATAGTCTATGGGCGCAGCCATCCCTCGGTGGACATTCGGCGCCATTTCTTGCATGCCGCCAAATTGAAAATCACACTGCCGGGTGAAAAAACACCCAGGACCTTTGAAGCACCCCTGCCAGCGGAATTACTGGCTGTCCTCGATTCTTTACGCTGATTCTGGAGAACGAAATGAATATTGTTGATTTGCGTTCTGACACAGTCACCAAACCCACCCCCGAGATGCGTGAGGCCATGGCCCATGCCGAAGTGGGTGATGATGTCTATGGTGAAGACCCCAATGTAAACATGCTTCAAGAAGCAGCCGCAGATAAAATGGGTAAAGAGGCGGGTTTGTTTGTCCCCTCAGGCACCATGGGGAACTTGATCGCAGTTTTGGTGCATTGTCAGCGCGGCGATGAAGCCATCATGGGTGACAAAGGACACACATTCTCGTTTGAAGCGGGTGGTATTTCAGCTTTGGGAGGCGTGTTCCCCCATACCTTACCCAACCAGGCAGATGGTACCCTGCGAATTGACGACATATTAGGGGCAATCAGACCTGATGATGTGCATCATCCCGTCTCAAAACTGGTCATTCTTGAGAATACCCAAAACCGTTGTGGTGGTGTGGTCCTTTCAAAAGAATATTCCAATGAAGTGGCAAAACTGGCTCATCATCATGACATGAAGCTGCATGTTGATGGAGCACGAATTTTCAATGCCTCAGTGGCTTTAAATATCAATGTAAAAGAGTTTGTAAAAGAGGCCGACAGTGTTACCTTTTGTTTAAGCAAGGGTTTATGTGCCCCGGTTGGATCGGTGCTTTGCGGTTCACGTGAATTTATTGGCAAGGCGCGCCGCATGCGGAAAATGCTGGGGGGCGGGATGCGTCAGGCAGGTGTATTGGCAGCCGCAGGACTTGTGGCTCTTGATAGCATGGTGGACCGCCTGGCAGAAGACCACCGGAGGGCAAGCGAACTTGCACAAGGTTTGGGCAAGTTGACTGGAATCCACTTTGAGATGGGATTGCCGCAAACGAACATGGTATTTCCCTCCCTGAGAGCTGAAGTTAATGGCAATGCCGCAGAAATTGTCAAAAAACTGGCGACTGAAGGTGTCAAAGTGAGTGCCGTAGCCGAACGGCGATTGAGGCTTGTGACTCACGCCTGGGTGGATGACGCCGCAGTTCAACAAACCTTGAATGCCTTTAAAAAAGTTTTAGCATAATAATGTCGGAAGTCGTCTGAACAATTGAGTGGTTTGGAAGATTGGTTTTTCAAATCGTGTATAATTTATTTTTAGCCATAGCTTGCAAATTATGAGGAAATATGAACCCTTTTGTGACTATCAAGGATATTGATCAAGCCGCACAAGCCATCACGAAGAAGATCAAAATTGCTCCGCAGGTGGCGTTGGTGTTGGGCTCAGGTCTGGGCGGTCTGGCAGATGAAGTGGTTGACCCTGTGGTCATCCCTTATGCAGAAATTCCCAACTGGCCTGTATCCACCATCCACGGCCACGCCGGCAGACTGGTGATCGGTTCACTGGCGGGAGTGCCGGTGATGGTCATGCAGGGCAGGGCGCATTATTATGAAGGTTACACCATGGATCATGTCACGTTGCCGATCAGGGTGATGCAGCGCATGAAAATCGGAATCATCATTCTTACCAACGCGGCGGGAGCGATCAACCCGGATTACCAGCCAGGGGATGTGATGGCCTTGAGTGATCATATTGGTCTGATCGGCATGGCAGGTTTGAATCCACTACGGGGACCCAACCTAGATGAGTTTGGAGAACGCTTCCCGGATATGAGCCAGGTTTATGATCGCGAATTGATCAAACTCTCTTCTGAGATTGCCAGGAAGAATAAAATTGAACTTCATAAAGGCGTTTATGTGTGCCTTTCAGGACCTTCCTTTGAATCACCTGCAGACCTTCGCTTTTTACGGGGCATCGGTGCGGATGCAGTCGGAATGTCAACCGTGCCAGAAGCGATCGTGGCAAGGCATGGTAGAACCCGGGTACTCGCTTTTTCAGGTATCAGCAATAAGGCCAATTTGGACGGAAACACTGAAACGACGCATGAAGAAGTCCTGGCAGCCGGTTCTCTGATCGTGCCAAAATTAACGACATTGATCAAGGGTGTTCTTGAATCCATAGGTGCTTAATCAACCCAATAATGGCGGTCTGGTAGTGAAACGTTTTTAATGGATGCAATCTTACGTTTTCTAACGCAATACGAGATACTTTTTTACATTTTGCTTGGAGCAGTGATTCTGGTATATGTCAGAAAGGTTTACCTGGCATGGCGTGACTGGTCCATGGCCTTGTTTGGATTGGAAAAAGAACTTGCCCAACGTAGAATAAATGCGGGTTTGTCTCTTGTCCTGTTCAGTATGTTGCTGGCGATTGGCTTGTTTGTGATCAACACTTTTGTTACCCCCTCCGTCCCTGGTGTTTTTCAGGTTGCAACGCCCACGGTGGATTTGACAGCACAACCTACTTTATTCGTTGAAACACCGACCATTGAAACGACCTCCCAGGGTTTGATACCGACCCTGAGTGCTTTTCTGAATAAAGGTTGCGTTCCTGGGCAGGTAAACTGGAGTTATCCTCTGGATGGCGATGGTGTCAGTGGTCAGGTTGAACTGAGCGGAACTGTTAATATTACGAATCTCGGGTATTTTAAGATCGAGTATTCGCCCATTGACCAGGATAATTGGATTCCAATTATGGCTGGCCGCGAAGTGGTTGATAATGCCCCTTTTGGCAGTTTGTGGAATTCTGCTGATCTCACCCCGGGTGATTACAAAATTCGCATTGTGGTATTTACAAACCAGCAAGAAAAATTACCCGAATGCGAGATAAAAATATTGGTGAAAGCGGTCCAACAGAATTAATATGCCTTCCATTGATATTCGCCCTGCTGTTTCAAATGATATACCAGCCCTGATACAACTGACCCACAGCAGCGAAACAGCCCACACCTGGCAGATGAATAATTATTATGAAGAAGGACAAATCCAGGCCAGTTTCCGCAGGATACGAATGCCGCGGCCTTTTACCCTGGAGTATCCCCGTCCGCCGGCAGCGATCCTGGATTGTTGGACCAGGAAGGACCTGTTTCTGGTTGCCCGGATCGAGAATCAGCGCAGCGGTTATTTGACGCTTGAGATTAATGACAGGCAATCTGCAAGAATCACCGATCTGGTAGTGGATGAACCTTTTCGAAGGCAAGGGGTCGCAACGGCTTTATTGTTATCCGCTCAAGATTGGCTGCGTGCCATTGGCATCTATCGTATTTTATTGGAACTACCAATTAAGAATGAGGCAGCCATCGCGCTGGCAGAAAAGTTGGGTTACGTTTACAGCGGATTTATGGATGGATTTTTTGGCAATCGAGAAATTGCTTTCTTCTATTCATACACTTTTCGATAGAGAGCAGGTTTTTGGATAATTTGGTAGACGGACTTGTTTCAATTGTAAGAACCATCAGCCAGATTTTGACGGCTGGTATTGCAATTGCGGCTTTTTCGCTTTTGCTCTATGGTTTATCCTTTAATCTGCGTGACCGTGTCGCCAGGTCTTTTGCATGGATCATGTTTTGTTTGGTGATCATCTTTTCAACTGAATCTTTTACAGCAACCACGACCACTGCACAAACGATCAATATGTGGCTGCGAATCCAGTGGGTGGGGATCATCCTGCTGCCTCCTTCTTATTTGAATTTTTCAGATGCTTTGCTGGCCACCACAGGGCTTCCTTCACGTTGGCGACGCAAGTGGGCCATCAGGGTTACCAATTTTGCCTCGCTAATATTAATTGTTTTACTCGCCACACCCTGGTTTTTGGGTCCGCTGGTGGTTGATCAGCCCCCGGCGCCACATTTTGAACCGAAACTCTTAACTGAATTATTTACTGTTTATTATGTATTGATCATGATCCTTTCATGGATCAACTTCATTCGCGCCTATCGGAGAACGGTCACTCAATCCAGTAAACGGCGGATGCTCTACCTGACTGTCAGCGCTCTGGCGCCTGCGGTGGGATCATTCCCGTTCCTGCTTTATGGTTCCAATTTTGCTGCAAACCAACAATTAGTGTTCTGGACGCTTGCTACATTAACCAACCTGCTTTTAGGTGGTTTTGTGGTGGTCATGGCCTATTCTGTGGCTTTCTTTGGGGTTCCCTGGCCTGATCGTGTTGTCAAAAGCCGGTTGTTCAAATGGTTGCTGCGAGGCGCCATCACAGCCATTCTGACGCTCGCAGTTGTCACGATCGTCCGTCGGGCAGGACAAGCCTTTGGCAATCCGTATAACGCCTTTGTGCCCATCGTCATGGTCGTGATGATATTGGTATCGGAATACGCCATCACCATGTTCTATCCATATTTGGAAAAATGGATATTTTTTGCCAGAGATGAAGAAGATTTCTTGATGATCAGAAGTCTTGAAGACCGCATTATCACACGCAGCGATTTAAAACAGTTCCTTGAAATGGTTCTGGCTGCCGTATGTGATCTTTTACAGGCTTCAGGGGCTTACCTGCTTGAAGTCAATGAAGAAGGTCTTTCAATGGTCATTCACACTGGTGATAACCATATTTACGCGAATCAATTGGCTGAGATCGAAACTTTGATTTCCAATTCAGGTGAAA
This sequence comes from Chloroflexota bacterium, assembly GCA_021825925.1. GTDB lineage: Bacteria > Chloroflexota > Anaerolineae > Anaerolineales > Anaerolineaceae > UBA6107. The sequence continues at coordinate 282,155 of JAKAFP010000002.1, read as the reverse complement.
ACGATGATCCCATCATCTGGCATGCTGATGTACTGCTGCCCATTCGTAATGGCAACAATGGTGATGGTGATACTTTGTTGGGGTACCTGGGTGTCAATGCATACGCCGGGGAATTCCCCCTTCAACCGGATGATTCGGCGGCGTTAAAAATATTGGTAGACCGGTCAGCCATGGTGTTGAGAGACCGGCAAACACAAGAAAACCTGTTCAGAACTTTTGAACGCTTGAACCCACGAGAAGAATTGATCCAGAGATTGCGGGCGGCGGGACGTTATGATCGGAAGGGTGTTCTGCAGGTGGAATCATCTATCAAGCAAAGTGAATTAACCCAGGCAGTCAAAGATGCATTGACTCATTACTGGGGTGGTCCCAAACTTACAGACAATCCATTATTAAAGTTTGAGATCGTGAAGCATGAGCTTACTGAAGAAGAGCCAAATCCGGCAAATGCCTTGAGATTTGTGCTAAAAAATGCGATCGAACAGATAAAACCTGCAGGAGATCGCAAGTACACAGGCGAATGGTTATTGTATAATATCCTTGAGTTAAAATTTCTCGAGGGAAAGAAAGTCAAAGAAATCGCCATGAAACTCGCACTTTCAGAGGCAGATTTATATCGAAAGCAACGCGTTGCAATTGAAGTTATTACTAATACAATTGTCCAAATGGAATTAAAATGTATTGGATCAAAAAACGAGTAGGTTTTAAGGAAGCAGGAGGGAGCAGTAAAGATGAGGGAAAAAAGTGGGACATATAGTAATTCAAGCATGAACCCGGAACCTGATGAGGGTTGGTGGGCTTCAGTCTTGGCTGATGAAGATGCGATTGCTTCTGAAAAAGCTGAGTCCAGCTTAAGGAACAATCAGTCAAATTCAGGTGGAAGCTGCACCAACTGGGAAGTTGTTAAGAATATTTTTCTCCATGACGAGGTGATTGAGCTTGAAGTTTACGGCTTTAACCGTGGTGGTTTATTAGTCAAGGGGGAAGGCATCCAGGGTTTTGTGCCTGTTTCACATCTCGTGGATTTGCCCACTGATACCAGCGATGATGAACGACAGGAGCAATTGGCGAAATACGAAGGCCGTACCCTTAGCTTGAAAGTCATTGAGTGCGAACCTGCAAGCGAACGGGTTGTCCTTTCTGAAAGGGCTGCCCAGGCTGGAGAGGGCAAGCGCAAGATGTTGTTCGAATCCCTCAAACCTGGCTTACATACAACCGGTCTGGTCACGAATGTAACGGATTTTGGTGTTTTTGTAGACCTGGGCGGTGTTGAAGGTCTGGTGCATGTTTCTGAATTGTCCTGGGGTAGAGTGGAGCAACCCTCAGCTTTGTTTACCATAGGGCAGCCTGTTCAAGTCATGGTTTTACAGGTCAATGAATCCACTGCACGCATCGCCTTGAGCATCAAACGGCTGACTGAAAATCCCTGGGATACGTTACAGGAAAACCATCAAAAAGGAGATGTTGTATCTGCTGAAGTAACAGCGATCCAACGTTTTGGTGTTTTTGCCCGATTACCGGAGGGCATTGAAGGTTTGATTCACGTGTCTTCAATTGCCGAATTCCATGGCAACAGCGATTCATCCAAATATTTCAAGGTCGGCCAATTGTTGACGGTAAAAATACTGCATATTGATGCAGAACGAAGACGTCTCGGTTTAGGGCTGGTCTCGGAGGAATGAAAGAACCTTTGAATAATCCTGATCAGTACAATCATCCAAAAACAGGAGATTCTTCAAAACCTCAAACACCCATTCAAAACGTGGTTGGTTTCTTTGGTCAATTTAGACGTTTTGGTTGGGATTTAATAGGCCTTGTCCTTATTGTTATCACAATCATCAGTCTTTTGGGATTCTTTGGGATATCCAAGGGCGCGATCATCAGTCCCTGGATCCGGATGCTCAACAAGTACCTTGGCTGGGGGGCTATCATCGCCATCTTGATGATCGGTTTGACTGGTGTGGCGGCATTGCGTTACAGTGCAGGAAAAAGTTTTCCATTATCACTGGGTAGGGTGATTGCCATTGAAGGAGCCTACTTCAGTTTGCTTGCCAGCTTATCAATATACTTCGGTTTTTCGCTGGAACGGGCTGAAGCCGGCAAGGATGGCGGGGTTTTGGGGTGGGGGCTGGCCAGATTGTTGCCGGGTTTCCTGGGCGCCATCCTTTATACTTTCTTGACGGTCGTATTGGTATTGGTCGCTGCAGGTGTGTTCAACAAAGTCATTCAAATCATCACTTCCTGGGGGAATCAATCTGAGGTTGAAAGGACTTCTCGAATTGAGAGAGAACCGCGACAAGCAACAGTTGCGCATTCCAAAACGGTTCAAGAAGACCTGAATGCCTTGGTCAATATGCCCCAGCGGGACGACCGACTGCCGCCTCTTAACCTGTTAATGAGTGAACATAACGTGCCTCCTGACCAGGCACAAATCAAACTTAAAGCTCAAACCATTGAGAATACGTTGGCTGAATTTGGATTACCGGTACGAGTGATCGGTTTCAGAGTGGGGCCAACCATCACACAATATGCACTTGAACCCGGTTTCATTGTCAAAACGTCAGCAGATGGCACCTCGGTAAAACAAAAAGTGCGTGTCTCGCAGATCTCGGCATTGAGTCGTGATTTGACCTTGGCCTTGAAGGCATCACGCCTTAGGATCGAGACGCCGGTGCCAGGGAGGAACTTTGTCGGTATTGAAGTTCCTAATAATGAAAACAATGTGGTTCGCATGCGTCCCATCCTTGATTCGACCGAATTCCGCACCATGGGTTCCCCTTTGGCGCTGGCACTTGGACGTAACGTCTCAGGTGAGGTGGTGGTTGCGGATCTTGAAAAGATGCCTCACTTGTTGATCGCTGGGACAACCAATTCAGGTAAGTCCGTGTGCATCACAGCCATTACCACCTGTCTGGTGATGAACAATTCACCCTATGATCTGAAACTGGTCATGCTTGATCCGAAAATGGTTGAACTGGTGCGGTTCAACGGCTTGCCTCATCTTTTAGGCAAGGTGGAAACAGAAGTCGAACGCATGCAGGCCGTGCTGCGTTGGGCGTTGGCTGAAATGGATGCGCGCTACCGCCTTCTAGCTGACGCCAAAGCAAGAAACATCGAGTCTTATAACCATAAGATGGTTCAAAAGAACAAACCCAAGATGCCGCGCATTGTGATCTTGATTGATGAACTGGCTGACCTGATGATGTCGGCTCCGGATCAAACCGAACACAGCCTGATCCGTCTGGCGCAGATGGCGCGTGCCACAGGAATGCACCTGGTGGTCGCCACCCAGCGCCCGAGTACAGATGTGGTCACTGGTTTGATCAAAGCAAACTTTCCGGCACGTATTTCGTTTGCTGTCGCTTCATCAGTGGATTCACGGGTAATTTTAGACAACACCGGTGCTGAAAGTCTGCTTGGAAAGGGTGATATGTTGTATCTTGATCCTGCCAAATCCGGTTTACAACGTGTGCAGGGTATTTTGGTGGGCGACGGTGAAATAGAAAAAGTGTTAAACCACTGGCAACGGATCAACGAAGCCAATGCCGCTGAAGAGGCACCTTGGGAAGGCATTGTGGAAGAAATCGTTGAAGCTGAAGGTGATCAACTGGTTGAACAAGCCATTGGTGTAGTTAAAGCTGCAGGCAAAGCCAGTGTATCCCTCTTGCAGAGACGACTGCGCATCGGATATCCGCGTGCTGCGAGACTCATAGACGAACTTGAAGAGATGGGTGTTGTGGGTCCATCAATGGGCAGCGGTAGAGACCGCGAAGTGCTCGTGGATGGTGATTCCGGAGATGAACGAGATTTTCCTGAAGATTAATTACAGATATCCATCCAGAGTGACTTGACTTTTTGTTGCTGGCAAGTTAGGATGGGGTCTATTCTTAAAACAGGATCGGTGGCGCACATGAGTGAGGTAGAAACACCCAAAGAAAAGAAAAATTCCTGGTCACTTGAAATGTTCCTGCGCAAATTGTTTAAGGGCGTTATAGACCCGGTGGCTAGGTTTTTATTACGTATTGGTTTCAAACCGAACATGATCACCTACCTTGGTCTTGTTATTACGACCGGGGCTTCCGCATTAATTATCACAGGTCATATCTCATGGGCAGGTATTGTCTTATTGATAGGCGCTCCTTTGGATGTCGTGGATGGATCAATGGCGCGTTTATTAGGTCATTCCTCCATGTATGGCGCCTTTATTGATTCTGTGACCGATCGCTACTCGGAATTGGTTTTGTTGGGCGGATTACTTATTCATTATGTCATGCAAGCCAATTTGACCGCATGCATTTTGGTATTTGTGGCTGCAGCCGGTTCAGTAATGGTTTCATATGTAAAAGCCCGCGCAGAAGGCTTGGGTTTTTCGGCCAAAATTGGGCTGCTTACCCGTGTGGAACGCTTAATCGTGATGGTGTTTTGCTTGATCTTCAACATTCCCATGGTGGCATTATGGATCATTGCTGTTTTGGCTAATGTCACTGCCATACAGCGGATCTGGTTTGTCAGAAAACAAACTCTGGCAGTCAAATCGGCCGAATAATCAGAACAAAAGGACTTCATTATGTTTAAATTGGCTAGTGACGGGATCGTCATTTTTGGTTTGAAAATCTATTTTTATGCACTGGTGATCATCACTGGCGCCCTGTTGGGGTCTTTTCTGGCATCAAAAGAAGCAAAACGCCGAGGGTATGATCCAGACATGATCTGGGACGTACTGCCCTGGCTGCTCATTGCAGGCATCATTGGAGCGCGACTCTGGCATGTGTTGACTCCATCTTCTTCCATCCTTGTAAATGGGGTTAATCCTTACTTTATTCATCCTCTTGAAATATTCAATATCCGTCAAGGTGGATTGGGAATTCCCGGTGCGGTAATTTTTGGGGTGATTGCGCTCTGGTTCTATGCCCGGCGTAAAAAAATCAGTTTTCCCATCTGGTTGGATATCATTGCCCCAGGTCTGGCTTTGGCGCAAGGTATCGGGCGTTGGGGAAACTTTTTTAATCAGGAACTCTATGGTTTAAAAACCAATGTCACCTGGTTCCCGTTCGCAGTGAAGATCAATAATGAATATTACCTAGCCACCTTTTTCTACGAATTTGTATGGAACCTTCTCAACATGGCTTTGTTATTATGGCTTCCGCGCAAGCTAGGCGATAAGATGAAACCAGGAGACAATTTCTTGATCTATATGTTGTTTTACGGAGTTGGCCGTTTCCTGCTGGAATTCATACGTCTCGAATATTCACCCATTGCCGGGATCAACATAAATCAAACCATCATGGGAATTATCGTTGTGGTTTCAACGGCGGCTTTAATTGTCAGGCATCTCAAGAAAAAAGAACCTGCGGTAGAGGTAGTTGAAGGAACCCATCAGGAATAAGAATCACAATCAAAGGTTATCCATAATGGGTAACCTTTTTTGATGAGGAGGTAGCGATGGAAAAAATAACGATCCTGGGATCGGCCAATGCGGTGGCCAAACCTGATCAACAAAATGCACATTTACTTTTTGAGACCAGCACAAGAAAAATATTGGTGGATTGCGGAGATCACGCTGCAGCCAGCCTTGCGTGTGCCGGGGTTGAACTCAACCAGATCACAGATCTGATCCTGACACATTTTCACGCTGACCATGTTGGCAGTTTGCCATTGGTGATCATGGATATGTGGCTTGAAAAACGGTCGAGCCCGTTGACTATTTACGGGCTGGATATCACTCTGCAAAAAGCCAAACAACTTTTGGATTTATTTGACTGGCAAAAATGGATGAATATGTTTCCAGTCAATTTTGTGGTGGTGCCAGAAGAAGGCTTTGAAGGAATGATTGTGGATGGTGAAGTTGAAGTTACTGCCAAGCCGGTGCTTCATTTGATCCCCACCATTGGATTGCGTTTTCAATTTACAGGAGGCAGGACGGTGGTTTATTCTTGTGATACCGAGCCCTGCGATAACCTTGCGCTCCTGGCCAGCAATGCGGATATCCTGCTGCAGGAAGCTGCCGGTCCCGGCAAGGGGCATACCTCACCGGAACAGGCTGGTGAAATCGCTGCCCGCTGTGGCGTGAAGCAACTGGTGTTGATCCATTATGAGGGTCGAAGGGGAAGGCAGGTATTGCTTTCTGAGGCCAAGGATAAGTTTAGTGGAAAGATATTAGTGGCAGAAGACGGGATGGTTCTGTAGCTTACCATCCTTCAAGAAAGTTTTTCCACTCGGCGTTTTCATCGAGGAATTTGGCGAAAATATACATGGCGGCTTGCGGCGGTTCCTTGGCGGGACGCAGCAAGCTCATGCCCGATTCCTGCAGGGTACGTCCGCCTTTGCGGTGATTGCAGGAGGGGCAGGCAGCGACCAGATTGGTCCATGAGTGGGCGCCGCCCAGGTGTTTTGGCTGGATGTGATCCACAGTGAGAAAAAGAGTGTTTTTGCCGCAGTACTGGCAGGTAAATTGGTCGCGCCTGAAGATTTCGCGGCGGCTTAAACTCACCTTGGGATGAGGTCTGTGGACCATGCGCTGTAAACGAATGACGGAGGGGATGGGATAAACGGCATGAGTGGTTTTAATGCTGCCGCGACCGTTGAGGATGAGGGTGGCTTTTTCAGACAACATGAGCCCCAGTGCGCGCTGAAAACCGCACACATTGATGGGTTCATAATTCGCGTTCAACACCAGGACAGGCTTATCCATATATAATTAGCTTAGATTATAGCGCAAGTCTTGAAAAGGTAAAAACTGGAGGATTGAATGCGTATAGTCATAATTGGCGGTCAGGGAATGATTGGGCGGGCTGTCACTGAAGCTGCCGTTTCCAAAGGACACAATGTGGTTGTCACTTCACGCAGCCCACGCACAATTGGTGCTACCAGCAGCCATTTGGTCTTGCAGCAGTGGGATGGAAAGAGCGCGGCGGACCTTTGCCGGATCATTGATGGTCTGGATGCGGTCATCAATTTGGCCGGTGAAAGCATCGGCAAGGGCGCCTGGACGGAAAAACGAAAGACAGAATTGCTGAATAGCCGCCTCGAGCCAGCACAGGCTTTAGTGGATGCGATCAAATTGTGTCAACAGCCCCCGGCTGCTTTGATCCAGGCGAGCGCGATCGGTTATTACGGTACTGGCATGGATGAAAAAGATGATAGCGCGTCGCCAGGCAGGGGTTATCTGGCGGATTTCGCAGTCAAGTGGGAAGAATCCACTCAGGCTGTGGAAGCTCTGGGCGTTAGAAGGGTGGTCATTCGCACAGGGATCGTGCTCAAACAAGGGGAAGGGGTACTGCCGCAGCTCATGCTGCCATTCAAACTGATGGTTGGCGGCCCGGTGGGATCTGGCAAGCAAGTTTATTCCTGGATTCACTTAAAAGATGAAGCAGCAGCCATCTTATATTTGCTTGAAAAATCGGAGCTCAAAGGGGTATTTAACCTGACTGCACCGACTCCCTTGAGCAACAGCGAAGTTGGCAAGGTATTGGCAAAGGTGATGAATCGTCCCTACTGGATGCCCGTTCCCGGTTTTGCCTTGAAACTGCTGCTGGGTGAAATGAGTACCCTGGTTTTGGATGGTCAAAAGGTGATGCCGAAACGTTTGCTGGAATCGGGGTTTGTTTTCAGTTTCACTGATCTCAATAAGGCGTTATCTGATCTATTAAAAAATGATTGATCCCAAAAAAGAAGCCTTAGCGCTGGTATAATCAGGCTTGGATTTTCAAAATCTTATAAAGGAGGCCGCAATGAATATTGACCAACAAGTCGAGTATTTTATGCAGGGCACTGAATACGGCGACGAAAAACTGAAAAAAAATATGGCGGATGAGCTGCGAGCTCGTTTGTTATCCTGCCAAAAGGAAGGAAGACCCCTGCGGGTCTATTGCGGCTTCGATCCTCGTAAAGCTGACCTGCATCTCGGTCACACAGTGCCGATGCGCAAGCTGCGCCAGTTCCAGGAAATGGGACATGACGTCACATTCTTGATCGGCAATTACACTTCGCTGATTGGCGATCCGTCTGACAAAGACATTCTACGTCCTCAGCTGACCCACGAAGAAGTGGCAGCCAACGGGCAAACCTATGCTGACCAGGCATTTCGTATTTTGGAACCAGAAAAGACCAGTATTCGTTATAACGCCGAATGGCTTTCGCAGTTATCTTTTGAGCAGCTGATCAAACTGGCTTCCAACTTCACCATCCAACAATTCCTGACGCGCGAAAATTTCAAGCTGCGCTGGGATAAAGGCGATGCTGTTTACCTGCATGAAACTTTTTACTCGATTATGCAAGGTTACGATGCCTATGCTCTCAAAGCCGATGTTCAGATCGGTGGTACGGACCAACTCTTTAACATCATGACTGCCGGTCGTAAGATCATGACCTCACTGGGTGCCCAACCGAACATTGCCATCATCCTTGGCATTCTGCCCGGTACAGATGGCGTGGTCAAGATGAGCAAGTCTTTGGGCAACCACATCCCCATCAACACAGACGCCAATGACATGTACGGGAAGGTGATGAGCATTCCTGACATGGCCATGGGACAGTTCTTCAGGTTGACCACCCGCCTGACACCGCCAGAGATCGCCGAGATCGAAAACGGGGTCAAGAATGGCAGCATGCATCCGCGGGATGCCAAGATGCGTCTGGCCAGAGAGATCGTGGGCGCCTTTTATGGGGATGCCGAAGCAGTCAATGCCCAACAGGTATTCATTGATACCTTCCAGAAGGGGAGCATTCCTGAAGATATTCCGAGTTTCAAATTGACCGGGGCTCAAACCATCGTGGATGTCTTGATCGCAGCCGACCTTACCAAAAGCAAAGGTGAAGCGAGACGGTTGATCGAACAAAAGGGTGTCAAGTTTGAAGGAACAGTCATTGAAGACAGCGCACTTGTTATGGACAATCCCGGCGTGCTTCAAGTCGGTAAACGTCATTTCTTGAGGCTTGAGAAGTAACCATTCAATTTAGGAGAAAGAATAAATCCCGAATTCAACTGAATTCGGGATTATTTTTTGGCAGGATCATATTTTTTTTTATTCACCCATATTTATCTCAATGGAAGGATGAGTTAATTTTCGCCTTTAATTACTCGCATTCACTGTGGCATTGAACATTTCTGTGCCGATCTTCACTGCCATGTTGGAGGAATCGTTTTCAAGCGCCACGACCATGACCACCGGAGTTCCTTTCCATTCTGAAGGTGTGCCGGCGATAAACCAATTCACTTTGCCTGATTCGGTCAAGCCGGTTGAGGCTAGCGACCAGCCGGGAAGTGTGGAACTGGTCAACATGGCGGTTGATTGGGCTGTATCAAGGCCTGGAAGGGCCACAGGGGCACTGTCTGATGGAATCAGTATCCAATGGTCTTGCCCGTAAGAAAAGGCCGTAGCGAGGTTGGGGGATATGCTGTGACCACCATTGGAGAGAGCGCTATAAGCGGCAGCCATTTGCAGCGGACTGATGAGTAAATCGGTTTGATCATCAACAGCGGATTTGGCGCTGCTTTCATCCGCTTCCGGTGTTGTTTCTGCTATGGAAAGCTCCGGTTGAGTGTACAAACCAAATTCTTGATAGAGTTTGGTCAAGTTGGCACTTCCAAGATAGTATTTGAGCATGTTGAAGGAACGGTTGCAGCCAGAAATGATCAATTCTTCCCAGGTGGGTTCTGATCCAGGGTTTTGGGCGCAATATAGATTATTTTGAAGATCTGTTGACCATTCCTTCTCTGGACCAAGGGACGGCAGCGACTTAGTGGTCAACAATCTGGAGAGAATTAATCCACCTGTGGCGTTGCCTGCAGGGTATTGTCCTTGGGTTGCCCGATTTAACAAGGGCGATGAGGGATCGGTTTTCCAGCTATCCCAATTCTCTTCAAGATTATTGGCGTCAAAAGTGGGTGATGTCGCCATAGCCATCACTTCGCCTGATTCTGCATTCAACATGACGATCGAACCGGTTTGATCTTTCAAAAGATCATCGGCGATAAGTTGAAGTTTTACGTCCAGGCTTAAACGGATGTCTGCGCCAGCAGGATACTGGGCTGTTAGCAGCCGGGTTGAAAGCACCTTGGCTGGATCATTGCCTTCTACTCCACGCAGGATGGAATCCAGACTGGCTTCAAGACCACCTTGCCCATAATTGGAATCCGTATAGCCCACCAAAGCACTTAAGGTTGGAAAGTGAAGTACCCGTTGCAGACTTCCGGATTCGCCCACTGTTTCGGCGATAACGGTGTTGTTTCGGTCCAATATTTTTCCTCGCTGGACGTATTGATCAGAGATGAAACGCCTGGGGTTGTCATTGCGCGCGAGAAGCGAATCCGCGCGGATGAATCCCCACCAGGCGCACACCAGGCCTACGGCCAGTAATGCAGAGATGAAAACGGTGCCTGCCAGAAAATATGCCTTTGATTGAACAATTTGCGATGTCTCATTAGTTGTATTGTGGCTGATGATAAGTAAAAGCAGCGACGCAAAAAATGCGGTCACCAGTGAGGAGCCCCCATAAGAGAAGAAGGGGAGCGTAACGCCAGTCAGCGGCAGCAGCCTTGTCGTGCCACCCATGATGAGCAAAGCTTGTGAAACAAGATAGGTGGTGATTCCGGCAGCCAGGAAGCGTTGAAATTGGTTGGAGGCTCTCAGTGAGATCATAAAACCGCGCAGGGTGAGAACCGCAAATAAAACCACTACCCCAATGGCGCCAAGTAGGCCTGTTTCTTCAATGATCGAGGGAAAGATAAAATCAGATTGTGACACAGGAACAACACCAGGGCTGCCCAATCCTATCCCGCGTCCGAAAATGCCACCATTGGCAATGGCGATAATGGATTGAACAATCTGGTAAGAACGTCCATTGGGATCCAACCAGGGGTTCAACCAACCCTCCACTCTGACTTGGATGACATCGAAGATAAAATATCCGGCAATCAAAGCAGCGAGAATAACCAGAAAGCTGAACAATAAGAAGCGCCGTTTGCCAGAAGCCAGGTAGATGATGACCGTATATAAGGCAATAAACAGTGAGGCTGTTCCCAGGTCGCGTTGCACGACCAGGATCATCAAGGCTGCACCAGCCACCAGCAAGGTGGGCGTTAATAACTGCATCAGCTTGAACCTGGCAGGTACGCTATCCGCGAGGTAGGCAGCCAGATAGATGATCAAAACGATCTTGAGAATCTCGGAGGGCTGCAGGTATATGGTTCCCAGCTTCAACCATAATGCCGGACCGGAACCCGAAGGGCTGGTGCCAAAGAAGAAAGTCAGGAATGCCAGAACCAAAGCCAGGGTCAGCCAGATGTATTTATATCGACGCAGTATGGGCAGCAGGGTATGCATACGCAACCCCACCAATAGACCAATGAAACATACCGCCAGCCAGAGGGTCTGCCTGAAACCGTAAGCCGGATCAAGCCTGAAAAGGGTTAGCAGCCCCCAACCGGTCATCAAGCTGATGATTGGAAGGATGTATGGATCACGATCTGAGATCCATTTATCTGCCTGAAGGTATACCGCCCCGAAACCAACAATCCACACTCCAAAACCTATCCAATGCTGCCAACGCAGGGCAACTCCGCTTGTGTGGATCCTGACCGCAGGGGCCAGGGTCAATGCAATGCTACCAGCCAGTACAAACAAGGCTGCAAAAAGCATCAAGCGCCTTTGAGTGGTCTCTTGAAGTGGACGGGCAGCAGAATTCGAAAATCTCACGCGAGGTACTTTTCTACCAACAGGTGCAGTTTCTTTTTGGTTTCAGCGGGGATTGCATCCCTGCGGGAAATAATGGCATTTTCAAGTGCATTCTGGCAGGAGCAGGGGACAGATTCGCCCAACTGACCGACCAGGGTGGTAATGGTTTTTTGTGCAATTTCTGTATTCTTGTGAAGGGTCTTTATGACCATATCCACGCTCACGGCTTCTTCGCTTTGATGCCAGACATCATAATCGGTGACATGTGCCATGACCGCGTAGCAAATTTCAGCTTCACGGGCGAGGAAAGCCTCCGGGGAGGTCGTCATGCCGACCAGTGACATGCCCCAACTTTGGAATACGTTCGATTCGGCCTTGGTGGAAAAACGCGGACCTTCAATGGTGATCATGGACCCACCCATGTGGGTGGTGGTCCCTGTTGAAGAAACCACGTTGTAAAGTGTGGTGGATAGGTTGGGGCAGAAGGGGTCTGCAACACCAACATGGACCACCAGGCCTTCACCAAAGAAGGAACGCTTGCGTTGGCTGGTGTAGTCAAAGAGTTGAGAGGGGATGACGATGTGTCCAGGGGCAAAATCCTCGCGCAATGACCCGCAGGCACTGACGCTGATAATGCGTTCCACGCCCAACGATTTTAAAGCGTAAATGTTGGCGCGGTAATTTACTTCGGTTGGAGAGAGGGTATGACCAATGCCGTGGCGGGCCAAAAAGGCGACTCGTTTACCTGCCAACGAACCGACCAAAATGGGTGCGCTTGGCTTTCCAAAGGGGGTTTCGGGTTCCACTTTTTCAACATCGGTCAGGCCGACAAAATCATACAGCCCTGACCCGCCAATAACTGCTAAAACAGGTTTCTTTTCCATTTTTTTCTCCAGTTTCTCAATTGAGCACTTGAATCTCGACCAGCAATATGGTTTTTCCAATGCGAAGTTCGTCACCATTGATCAAGATGGCAGGGGATTCCACACGTTCATCATTTAGATAGGTTCCGTTGGTGGACATAAGATCTTCGATCCACCAATGGGTATTGCGATACACCAGCCTGGCATGGCGGCTTGATATAACGGGGTCAGGAATGAAGAAATCACAGGATTCTTCACGACCGATGATGACCTCATTTTGAGCATAAGCCCGCTTTGCAGCTTCAGGATCGCCATCCGTGGAAAGCAAAATTTGGGGAATCTTCTTTTGACCAAGGATCTGACTGTGAAATTTTAGGTCATTCCAGATGGTTATCATCATCCAGAACAAGAAACCATATAGAGCTACGACCATGAGAATGCGCAAGATCAGTACAATGATGGGCAGAAGGTTGTTCATGTGTTTGCTCCACCCAGATTGGTCAGGTCCGAGGTTATTTCGCGTTCAGGAATGGTATCTTGGTCCTTTTCATTTGTGAAAATCAGAGAGTAACCTGCCAATGAAATGACATCTCCTGATTTTAAAGCGTGACTGGTGATGCGCTCTCCATTTACAAATGTACCGCCGGTGGACCCCACATCAAAGACCATGTATCCTTCTCTGGTTCGGCGGATTTGGGCATGAAACCTTGATACGCGCAAATCATTGATCACCACATCGTTGGTGCTTTTTCTCCCCAGATTGATGACCGCCTTGTCCACTGGGATGGCTTTATCCTGGTTGATCAACACTCTGCCGGAATCCGGTTTCACTTTTGGTTTTTGAGAGGCCAACGGTCTGGATAGACTGACCGCCCCGGTTTTCTCCTTTTCGAATTGACCATCTTCAATATTAAAAATATATTGGCCATTTTGAAGGGAATTTCTGGCGGTCGGTATGAGGTCTGGCAGTAGATCGGGTTTGCAGTTCAACTCCACCACGGTTTCCGTAAAAACATTCAGCATGATCTTCTGCCAGGCTGGCAGGCGATTCCACTGTTTGATGTCTTCTGGGGAACAATATATATGAATCTCTGCTGGTGAATTTTTAAAACAATCGGGATTTTCTAGAAGGAACTGCCGCAAGGCTTCGCAAAAATGCCTGATGAGGATGGCAGTGTGATCCGTCCAGGGAAAAAGATCAGTGCTCTTTTCTATGAGCTCTTTAATTCGGTTTTCGATCTGATCCAACTGATTCATAACAGGAATTATAACCAATGAAACAATGATAAACCATGCAAGAATAATGGAGAAAACTGTTGTTTATCCATGAGGTGTTGATATTTGAGCGAACCGCGCATTTGTAAGTTTTTGAACGTCCCGGGGATCAAGGCGTAAGGTTAGCCCTCGTTGACCGCCTGAGATGTGAATCTCGGCATGGTCCAGAGCCGCCTGGTCAATGAAGACGGTGAACCCCTTGTTGATCAACGCCAACGGAGAAATTCCACCAGCCTGTAAACCGGTCAGGCTTTCTGCTTCAGCCATGGTGGGTATGCTGACTTTCTTTTCACCGACCAATTCTGCCACGGCTTTCAAGTTGACCACATTGGCGCCTGATATAACGCACAGCATGGGTTTGCCCTTTGGACGGACCACAACGATGGTTTTGAAAATGTCATCAGGAGGAAGGTTCAAGATGGCGGCAGTTTCTTCCGCGCCAAGCTTTTCAACGGGTAGTTCCAATGGGGTGTAATGGATCTTTTTGGAATCCAACAGACGGGTGACATTATTGGAGATCAAAATGACAATCTCCTACTGCCCGGCTTGACGTAAATCGGATTGGAATAGATCCACCCGCGTTCCTCTCCAAGGAAGTAAAGTGAACATTCCACCCGGTAGTAGCCCGGCTGAGAAATGGAGTAAGTCAGACGGTTGGCGTTCTTCTGTTCAGAGACTACTTTACCATTATGCAAGAGACGGATGTTGGCAGCCTCAGGCAGGTTGATCCTTGCTGTGGCGCCATCTCTTAGGCTGAAGGAATCGCCCAGGTGATATTCGTTATCATCATCATCAATGACGAAACGGAATCCGCGGGTCGGTGCAGGCAGATCATAACCAATGAAGGAGGACCCTTTACGAAGTGCTTCATAAATAACTGCTTTATCCACAGTCATGCTGCCAGAGAGACCTTCATCTACGATCAGGTGATTATTGATGGCAGAAAAATGGAATTCATAGGGGAATACTGTTTTCTTGAGAATTGCTTTTTGGAACTTGATGGCGTGTGCATCCGAACCGCCGACCACGTTCACTTTTTTGCCTGAATTAAGCAGTTCATCCCATTTGGACAGGGCTGGTTTGAGAGGGCCATGCGCCATCATTTCTGGTAGAAAAAGATACTTAATGCCATCACGCAAAGAACGTACGACCGTTTTAAATTCACTTAATCCATTCCACAATTCCAGACCGGTAAACCCTTCTACTTCCCAATTGACCCAGGAGATATCCAGTTCGTGGATCATGGGCAGGTCAAATTCGAAGGGGTGGGCGAGAAAGGTCAACCCTCCGGCACTGTTAACTTCATTAATAAGCGTTTGTGGATTTGACGCAAAGGTGGCCATTTCTTTTTCGGCACCAAGCACCAGGGTATGATTTTTTTGTGGATCACGGTTCTGATCGTGAACCTCTTCTCCAGAGAGGACCAGTACGGTGCGGCCCTGACTACGATGATATCCTTCAAGACCTTTGACCAGAATATTGTGGTCGGTCAGAATGATGACATCCACTTCAGTTTTGAGGGCCGCCTGCGTAATGGAGCGGTAATCTCCAGTGCCGTCAGAGTAAGTAGAGTGAAGATGAAGATTACAAATGAGTTCTTTCATTAGGTTGACTTTTTCCGGCTATAAACGGTATAATTTTCGGTGCTTGTATTTTCAGGAGGCTTATTTTGAAAACCTATATTGACATCGCCTTAATTATAACTTCTTTGGCCCTTATCACCAGCGTAATCCTGCAAAACAAAGGAGTAGGTTTGGGCGGTTTTACCGGAGGAGACAGTGGTGGCGTTTTTTCAGCCCGTCGTGGCATTGAAAAAACCCTCTTCTGGGTCACTATCGTTTTGAGTGGGTTGTTCTTCATACTCACGATCACATCGGTATTGGTGAAAGCTTAACTCTGGTTCTTTTGCTTTCTGTTGTACCATTCCGAAAAATTATTGGGCGGCTCGACCTTTAACAGGATCGTATAGTCGCCTTTTATCATATAAAGATTATGAAAAAATACCGATGGCAATTACTGATTTTGTTTCTGACCGGTTTGGTGGTCGGAACTTTGCTCATTCTTGAAAAACGCGGTGGAATAGGTCAACTGGGTACGCCGCAGCCGGTTTCCGGAGGCGTCTATACTGAAGCGTTGATCGGCAGTATTTCCCGTTTAAATCCACTCTTGGATGCTTCCAACCAGGTAGACCGGGATGTTGATCGCTTGATCTTCTCCGGTCTGGTGAAATTTGATTCCCGCGGTATGCCTGAACCTGACCTGGCGGAATCCATTCGTCCCTCACAGGATGGGGTGATCTACAATGTCACCCTGCGTGAAAATCTCACCTGGCATGATGGTGAACCTCTCACCACAGCCGATGTCGCATTTACTGTGAATCTACTTCAAAACGGTGAAGGTTATATTTCCGCCGATCTGGTTGCTTTTTGGAAAGAGATCAAGGTCGTTGTTCTTGATGCTTTGAATATGCAATTTGTTTTGCCAGAGGCTTACGCACCCTTCCAGGATTATTTGGCGTTTGGCGTTCTTCCGAATCATTTACTGGCTGGTAAGACCATCAAAGAGGTTGCTGATTCGACCTTTAATCTTGAACCTGTCGGCAGCGGACCTTATCAGTTTTCGGAACTTTCAATTGAAAATGACGTGATCACCGGGTTGACCCTCAAAGCGTTCACTAAAAACTCCTCAAGCGGTCCCTTTTTGGAAGAGATCCATTTCAGGTATTACCCCGATGCCCAAAGTGCTTATCAAGCGTATATTGATAAATATGTTCAAGGGATCAGCGAAATTCCTGATGAAATGCTTTCTTCTGCACTAAATAATCCTGAGTTGTCTGTTTATACCGGAAGATTGCCACAAATCAGCATGGTCATGTTCAACTTAAACGATACCGCACTGCCATTCTTCCAGGATGCCAGCATCCGCAAGGCTTTGCTGCTCGGGTTGAACCGGCAACGCACGGTCAATGAGATATTCAATGGACAGGCCATTGTGGCCAATGGCGTAATCTTCCCTGATAGTTGGGCGTATTTGGAATCAATGGCTACCGTTCAATATGACAGTGAACAGGCTGCCATGCTGCTCAAGGAAGCTGGATATGTGATCACCGGCGATGAAAATCCGGTACGGATGAAAGAGGACACTGCTCTGCGATTTGTGCTCTCCTACCCGGATGATGATTTGCATCGGGTAATCGCCGAATCCATCCAAAATGACTGGAAGAAGCTTTCCATTGATGTGGTTCTTGAACCTGTTCCGGCTGATATTTTTGTCAGCAGCAAACTTGAACCAAGAGCTTTTCAGGCAGCGCTGGTTGATTTGAATTTGAGCCGCACCCCTGACCCTGATCCTTATCCATTTTGGGATTCCGGTCAAGCGACCACAGGACAAAACTATTCCCAATGGAACAATCGTCTGGCCAGTGACTCGATCGAGCAGGCCAGGGTGACCATGGACTATTCAGAACGGGTCCGGTTGTATCACAATTTTCAGGCGATCTTTGAACAGGAACTGCCCTCGCTGCCGCTATATTATCCCGTCTATAATTATGGGGTTGATTCTGTGATCCAGGGCGTGTCTTTGGGACCCTTAATGGATACCAGCGACCGGTTTGCTTCAGTCAGCGGTTGGTTTATGACTGCCCGTCGTACACAGGGAACTGAAACTCCGGCTCAGTAATATGATGTTTTCGTGATCGGTGATCAACGAGTGCAGGCTTTCTGGGGAGAATCAAATAAACCATTAAAAGTACAGGTGCTGAAAAGCACCTGTCTTTCAATAGTAAAGTAGTGATCAAATTAATTTGTGGTACTGGCTGGAAGGTTCTATAATCTTAGATGTTTTCCACACCCTGGTGTTGGATGAGCGTTTTTCAAGAAAGGGTTTCAGATGAGTCCTTTTTATACCAAAACTGGAGATGACGGAACCACCGGTCTGCTTGGGAACCGCCGTGTGGAAAAATCTGATTTACAGATCGAAGTTCTGGGCACATTGGATGAATTGTCTGCTTCGCTGGGGATGGCACGCAGTTTGTGTATCAACCCTGTGAGTGATGATATAAAAACCATTCAAGTAAGAATTTATGAGATCATGTCTGAAGTGGCTGCCACACCTGAAAACATTGACCGTTTTTCCAAGATCAATGATGCCTGCCTGATGTCGCTTGAGGATTTGATCGAACGATATACAGAGACGACCAAGATCCCAAATGATTTCATCCTGCCGGGAGACACCTCATCAAGTGCGGCCATTTCGGTTGCTCGGACGATCACCCGAAGAGCTGAAAGGCGCCTGGTGGAACTTGGTAAACGCGAAAAAGCATTTAGAGGGATCTTGGTGCAATATCTAAACCGGCTTTCCTCTTTCCTTTACATTCTTGAACTCCACGTCTTGCAAGGTCAGGCTGGCGGGGACCTGTCACTGGCAAAAAAGAAGGAAAAATGAGCGGAACATTAATCAATTTCGGAACCATCCTGATCGGCGGGTTGGTTGGGTTGCTGTTGGGTTCACGCCTGGCAGACCGGGTCAAAAAGACGGTCATCAGTGGATTAGGCTTGTTTACCATGGTCTATGGCATCTCTCTTTTTATTAAAACATCCAATTCATTGATCGTTTTAGGCAGTGTACTGATCGGAATCTTGCTGGGGGAGTGGTGGAAGATCGAAGAAGGTTTGGAACACCTTGCAACCTGGCTTGAATCCAGGTTTAATAAAGGTGGTCAGTCAGATGGCAAAGAAAAATTCATCAAAGGCTTTCTCACTGCTACTTTGGTGTTTTGCATCGGCCCCATGGCCATCCTGGGATCCATAGACAACGGTCTGACCGGCAATATCAATACGCTGGTGGTCAAATCCATTTTAGATGGGTTTGCCGCCATGGCTTTTGCTTCTAGCCTGGGGGTGGGCGTGTTGTTTTCAGCCTTCATGGTTCTGATCTATCAAGGGTCCATCAGCCTGTTGGCTTCTCAGGTGCAGAGTTTTGCAACCCCTGTCATGATGACCGAGTTAACGGCCACAGGCGGCGTTCTGTTGGTGGCAATAGCCGTCAGCAGCCTATTGGAGCTGCGCAAGATCAGAACAGCCAGTTTATTGCCCGCTTTGCTGATGGCGCCATTGATCGTTTGGATCATCTCTTTGATAAAATAAAAAAAAAGTCTGGCGTATGAGCCAGACTTTTTTCTTGGGTTAATAAAGTATTACTTGGCTAAAGCTGCATCCAGCGCTGTAATGAGATCACCGGTTACCAAAGTTCCATCAATGGTAAAGGAAGGGGTCTGATTGATGCCGGATTTGGTCGCAAAATCGTTGGCATCCAATACATCCTGATTGTGTTGTCCAGATTTCAAACAGGTTGTAAAGGTATTCATATCCAATGAAAGGCTTTCTGCAAAGGCTAACAGACGTTTTTCACTGAAGGCACCCTGGTTTTCGCCAATTTGATTACCAAACAGGTAATCGTGGTATTCCCAGAATTTTCCCTGGTCATTGGCACAAAAAGCAGCTTCGGCGGCTTTAATGGATTCATCATATGGATTGTTTTGGACAAAGCTGCCCACAAAAGAAAATGGTGAAAAAGTATAGAATACTTTGCCGGTTTCAACATAATTCTTGATGACGGTAGACTCTGTTGTTGCCCAGTATGATCCGCAGCCGGGACATTGAAAATCAGCAAATTCAACCACTTTAACCGGGGCATTTGGGTCACCCATGGTCAAGCCATCGGTGGTTGATGTTGCATGGAAGGTTGGAACGATCACTTTGGCAACAGGTTTGTAAGTGGAAAGAATGACCACACCCAGAACAACCACTGCCAAAACTCCGATGATGATAAATGGAGTGATGTCTTTGCGTTTCTTTTTACTATTTCTGCGTTTAAGTTCGTCTCGATTTGCCATTTAGTCCTCCAAAATTTCAAGAATTGTCTCATAAAGGATGAAGAATGTCCAGTAATCAGGCAAGTGAAGTGCAAATTGTCTAAATTTTATATTGATAAACCGGGAATTTTTCACCGGTCAATTCAAACCCGAGACTTTTATAGAGCGCGAGCGAGGCTGTATTGGTACTTTGGGTATTCACTGTTATTTGTTTAATCCCTTTACGTAGAAAATATCCAAACATATCCGTGATCAGGCTGGATCCGATATGTTGATGCTGGAAATCGGGGTGGGTGGCGATGCGTGCCAGATGGGCAGAAATGTGATTGGCCGTGGTCATTTCATATCCCACGATGCGGTGATCCAGTTCAACCACGGAGGCATGTTCCGCCTGGGCATAAGCCAATCTGACCTTGTCTGGCGGATTAACCCAGATGGGTTCAAAGGCAGATTGATCCAATTCGGCCACTTGATCCAGATCCGCTTCTTCCATTGGACGAATCCACCAGAGACGATCTACGGGATGAAACACCGGCATTTTTTCATTCCATTGTAAAACTACTATGTTCTGAAAATTAGTAAACCCTGAACGGGCTAATAAGTTTGCGAACCAATCATTCAGGCCAACAGAATAAAGTGTTGCCCCGGCCATCGTCGGCAACGATCGGAGTTTTGTGAACAGAGCATCCCATGTATGATCGAGGTCATACTTCTTTTCACACGCAAAGCATCTGATCCAGGCGATTCTGCCATGATCCGGCGGGCAGGTCAAGATCGCCTGCAAACGGTATTCATCCTGCATCAATAAAAATGGTTCAAAGGGGATCCAATCCAAAACACCCTGCCAGTCCAGGTGGCGATGAACGCAAACCGCTCTGGAAAGGAAATCGGCAATCATCGAGGAATCCGATTTCAACGCCTGGCGAATGGTAATATTTGACTCCATGGAATCAAGTGCGGTGGGTGATTTTGTTGATCAAAGAACCAAGAAACCCCTTCAGGACTTTTTCCTTTGCTGATTTCTGCTCAGTTTGATCGTAAGAGGCTTCAAGTGAGGCGAGTGCCTGGAATTGTTTGCCTGTTTTTATTTGCAGGTCAGAGATTTTCTTCAAGGTCAGGGCGCGCATTTCTTTTTCACCGATCTCCTTAAAAAGATCAGCAGAGGTTTCATACGCTGTTAATGCTTCGGGGAGTTTTCCCAAGGCTTGTAAGGCTGCAGCCGTGTTCCCTATTGCCATGGCCTGGCGTTTTTGGTCACCAGCCTCACCAAAAATACGATCTGTGTCTTCCAGCGCAGAGAGAGCTTCTTCTGGTTGTTTGAGCTCCAATAAAACAACACTCAAATTGTTGCGCATTTCGGCTGCAGAAAGAATATCCTGGACTCCATCCAGAAGAGTAATGCACTCAGTAAAATATTGAGCGGCGGCTTTGAAGTTCTTTTTTTTATAGGCTTCAAAAGCCAGATCTTTTAGAGTGGCTGCTTGTTGATCCATGGGATTAATAGGTGATCTCCAAAAGGCCTTCGGCGATGCTGCGCAATTTAGCCGCATCCAATTCGCTCAACTTGCGAGCCAGTTCCAGGTAGGGCAGGTTGGCGGGATTATGGATGAATTCAGCCATTTCTTCGGGCAGATCATCATCAGACTCATCAGCGGCATCCACTTGATAGGATGAAGGTTCAACTGCAGGTTTTGGCTTGAGTAAAGACAACAAAGGGACGTGATATACCGCGCATAAAAGTTCAAGAATGGGAAGTGGCACAGGTTTGCGCCCGGATTCGTATTGATCAAGCTCTTCTGTTTGCAGACCACATTGGGATGCCACGGTTTCGACTGCCAGGTCTTGTTCCAAGCGGGTTTTGCGTAGTACCAGGGCGATCATGCGATCGCGTAAACCGGCATACTGTTGCAATGAACCTTCTTCCGGTTTTGAGGCGGCCAGACTCAGAAGATCACCATCAATCAATGTTTCGGTGGAAAAGCCCAACTTTAAGGCAATCAGTTCGATTTCTGGCAGAGTGACATTGGATTCGCCCCTCTCCATGGACTGCAACTTCTCGTTTGAAATACCAGTCCACTGACTCAATACTTCAGTGGTGAGCCCCTTTTTCTGTCGAAAAGCGGCCAACCTGACACCGAACTTCTTGGCTTTGATGGACAATAATTGAGTATTCATTCGCAATTCCCTTGCTGCAGAAAGGTAACCAGCATAGAAAGATTATAGCATTTTTTGAAGATCGTTTTTTTATCCACGCAGGTGTTGTCCGTCGCGGATCATATTGCCATAATTGACCCCAAAGACTTCTGGTCCGAGCCGGAAGCCGTTGGCTTCGAGACGCGGGGTGAACAACGGGCGGATGCCTGAAGGTTTAAGTTCACCAATGATTTTGCCGTCTTCAGTAATGCCGGTTTGTTCAAATTTGAAAATGTCGGTCATGACCACGGTTTCACCTTCCATGCCTGAAACCTCGGTAATGTAAGTGACACGCCGGCTGCCATCTTTAAGGCGTGAAAGTTGGATGATCAGATCCACTGCTGAAGCTATCTGTTCACGCACGACCCTTAAGGGTAATTCCATACCGGCCATCATGGTCATGGTTTCCATTCTCGAAAGGGCATCGCGGGGCGAGTTGGCATGCAGTGTGGTCAGAGAGCCGTCATGGCCGGTGTTCATAGCCTGAAGCATATCCAGGCACTCGCCGCCTCTCACTTCTCCCACTACGATGCGATCTGGGCGCATACGCAGGGCATTACGTACCAGGTCGCGGATGGAAACGGCATGTTTGCCGTCAATGTTGGGGGGTTTGGTTTCCATGCGCACGACGTGAGGCTGCTGCAATTTAAGTTCCGCAGAATCTTCGATGGTGACAATACGGTTGCCAGCGGGGATGTATTTGGATATGGCATTTAAAAGCGTGGTTTTACCTGAACCTGTTCCGCCGGAAACGATTATGTTCAATTTCGAGACCACACATGCTTCGATGAAGGCAGCCATGTTTTGAGTCAGAGACCCCTTGTCAATCAACTGCTGCATTTCCATCCGGCTCTTGCCAAATTTACGAATAGTGAGAGAGGGACCATCAATGGCCACAGGCGGAATCACTGCATTGACACGTGAGCCATCCGGCATGCGAGCATCCACAGTTGGGGTATCAGGATCCACTCTGCGTCCCAGGGGCAGGATAATGCGGTCAATGATCCGCAGGATCTGTTCATCGCTGTCAAAGGTGACCTCTGATTTGGTGAGCATGCCACCTTTTTCAACAAACACATTATCCTTGCCGTTCACCATGATCTCAGAGATTTCCGGATTGTCCAGCAGAGTTTGGAGCGGACCGTAGCCCAGAATATCATCCATGATCTCTTTGAACAGTTGGTCTCTAATAGGCTGGGGGAGTTTTAAATTCAGGTTTTGATAGTTTTGCAGCATGCAGTCAATGACAGCCTGACGCCTGTTCTCAGTAGGAACTGGGTTATTTTCCATCTCCGAAAGGATAAGACCAGTCAGATAGGATCTCAGTTTGATCAGTTCTTTTTCGTGAGAAGGGGGGGTGTCTGTCATTTTTCAGGCTCTTCGCCGATCATTTCAGTCTCAGGAATGATCCAGATGATTTGATTATTGTTGACTGAAAGGAATTTACACTGGGTGATCACCTTGCTGCCATCCTGAGAGAAAATGGTGGCGTTGGTCACCGCAATGTATTTGTTGGCGCTATCCAGCTCATCCTTAATACGTCCGTCACGTCTAACGTGTATTTCACCCTGTACCTGGTTGGTGGGCAACTGGATTAATACCTTTACCGGACTTTTTGAAACAATCGTGGTAAATATCTTACCTTTTTCGTCAAATTGAGTAACCATGTTTACCCTTTCGAGTTATTCTTCCCAAAGCGGCATTTGATAGCCAAGACCTGTTCTGGTCACAATGTGGACGGGAGTGTGAGGGTCATCTTCCAGTTTTTGGCGTAATCTGGCGATGCTGACCCATAAGATCTCTTTTTCTTCTTTGTAAGAAGGCCCCCAGGTGGCGATCAGCAATTCTTCTGCAGTTAATACCTTGCCGTATTCGTGGGCAAAATGCAGGAGAAGTTTGTATTCAGTCGCTGAGAGATAAACCTGGTGTTCACCCCTCCAGACTTCGGCTTTGGCAATATCAATACGCAGATTGCCATGGATGAAGATCTTCGATTCGCGCGTTTCGGTGCGGTCCTGGGTGCGGCGCAAAATGGCACGAACCCTGGCAACCAATTCAGTGGCAGAAAAGGGCTTGGATACATAATCATCAGCGCCAATATTCAGGCCGTTAACCCGATCTTGTTCTTCGGTACGCGCGGTCAACAAAATGATCGGCACATTTGAAAACTGTCTGATCCTTTCACAGGCGGCAATCCCGTCCATTTTGGGCATCATGATATCCATGATGATCAAATTGGGCATGGCCTGTGTCAGTTGGTCAAGCGCTTCCTCGCCATTTTTGGCAGTAATGATTTCGTAACCTTCAGATTCAAGATTTACTTTGAGTAGTCGAAGGTAGAGAGGCTCATCATCAACAACAAGAATTTTGATGGTCATACACTTTCCTCCGCGGTTATCTTTTTGGTCACCATCGCATAGGGCAATGCGATTTTGAAATTGGTTCCTGATTGCGAAGAAGACACGTTGATGGTCCCCTCGTGATTTTCAATTATTTGTTTGCAAATGAACAAACCCAAACCAGTACCGTGCGCCTTCATGGATTGTTCAGGAACTCTAAAGAAGCGGGTGAAGATGCGGGGTTGATAGATTGTTGGGATTCCCGGACCGACATCAGCGAAATCGATGGTCAAGTATTTTTTCTCTTTACGAAGCTTGATCACAAGCAAGGCATCAGGGGCGTACTTTCGCGCATTAGAAAGTAGATTGTCAAATACCTGTGCCAGCTTGCGTGGGTCACCTTCAATGGCCGGAATTTCGGGATCAAAATCGAGTTCGATTTTTTGTTCCGGGTTGGTTAAGTGTACCCGGTTAACTTCGTCCCTGATCAATGAATCAATTCGTACCAGGTGAAAATCAAATTTCATCTGTCCGCTTTGAAGACGTGAGGAATCTAGTAAGTCTTCAATGAGATCAGTGAGATTGTTGGTTTCACGTTCAATGATCTCAAGAAAATCCTTTTGGGTTTCACGATCCCAATTAGTGTCTGTACGCAGCAGGGTGGTGGTGTAGCCTTTGATGAATCCCAGCGGACTGCGCAGTTCATGGGAAATGGTACTGATAAAATCCGCCTGCAGCTTGGTCATGGACTGAATATTTTCAATTTTTGACATGAATTCATCCAGCAGTTTTTTGCGGACAATGGAAGTGGTCAGGTTGGCCGTCCATTGGGCGTAGCGGCAGTCTTCCTTGCTAAAAGCAGGTCCTCCAAAGCGGATAAATATCAGAACACCTGGCAATTTTTCTTCGGTGTTGATCGGGAGACCCAATAGGTATGGGTGGGCAATACGATCATGTTGATCTTTTTCACTTGGTTCTTCATTGATCATCCGATTTTCATGAATGACCCGATTGGCCAACGATTCACCCCATGATGCGTCTGCTTCCGCTGATTTTCCACGGCCTGTTGATTTGGCAAACAGGACTTCCAGTGAACCGGTTTCAGAGTCAGTCTGGTAAACAACCAGGTTATCAAAGATAAAATCGTCACGAGAAACCAGAAAGAGTTCTTCCAATGTTTCTTTCCATAACGCATTACTGGAAAGCAAGCTGAAATACTGATTCAGCCTTTCACCAGAAGAACTAGAGGATATTTTTAGATTTTCCATGATAGTTGATTAATTATTTCCTATATTGGCCGGGTTTGAAGCATAAAATCAAATTTGCTTCCTTTGCCTGGTATCGAAGAAACCACCAGATGTGAGCCATGGGCTTCAATTATCTTTTTGGCCAGGGTGAGCCCCAAACCGGTGCCCCCTTGTTTACGAGTAGACGATCCATCTAGCTGATGGAAAGGTTCAAACATTTCTTCAAATCGTGCAGGATCAATGCCAATACCGGTATCTATGACCGAAACTGTAATATCTCCATTTGAGGGGATCACTCTAAGAAATACTTCACCATCAGGTTGGGTGTATTTAATAGCGTTGTCAATTAATTGATTGATTACCCATTGCACACGTTCAGGATCAGCATAAGCGTGGAGTGTCTGCAGCGGACAATCAAGCCAAAGGCGGATGTTCTTTTGACTTGCCAGGGTAAGGTTGCGATCAACCACTTCTTTGGCAAGATTGTGAAGGTCAACATCCACTTTGGTGATCTGAATGGTGCTGGTTTCGGCTGTGGAAAAAAGGATAAGATCGTCTATCAAACGGGCGAGGCGTTCTGAAGCGCGCTTGAGAACTTCAACTGCTTGATGCTGGTCAGGATTCAAGGCGCCAAAATCATCGGCTAGAAGCAGGTCAATGTAGCCCTTGACGTGTGTCATGGGGGTACGTAATTCATGTGAAATGTTGGAGATGAAATTATTCTTGAGCTTGTTTAGTTCCGAAAGCTTTTGATAAGCTTTCTCAAGTTCTGCTGTACGTTCCTGAACCCGCAATTCAAGGGTTTGATTTGATTGTTGCAAGGCAGTCTGCAATTTTAGGATCTGGTTGGTCACAGCTCGATCAAGCGTTACGCGATCAATAAATCTTTTTTCAACCAGAATTTGCCCGAGCAGGGGAGACTCGCCGTTGATCCGGGATTGTTTTTGAGATTCGAGCGCAGACAACAGTTGTTCGCCGGTGAGCAGTCCTTCCTCAACCAGCGCATCTCCCAGGCGTGGAACCAGAATTTCAGGTGTCAGATTAATGATTGGCCTCGATACCCTGCATGTATGCCATTCAATATCAGACTCATTTTTATTTACTAAAAAGAGCGTGATATTAAACTAACGATATTGTTAATTGTATGGATGACTACATTAAAAATCAATAAATTGGTCGGGAATTTCCCATTATTAACTTGCATTTAGCCAATATGCTGTCAGGATCTAACCAGGAATCAAGCGGGTCAATAGACTGCTCAGTTCTTCTTCTGAATAATAATGGATGGTCACAGTTCCACCCTTTTGACCGTGCTTGAGTGTTACGCGCGTGCCAAGCTTCTCACAAAGCCGTTCTTCAATTTCTTTGACGCTGGGGTCAACTTCTTTGGCTGGGATCGCAGGTGGTTTTTGTCCGCCCAATTTGCGGATGAGCTCTTCGGTCTGACGGACGGTAAGGTCCTGGTTGAGAATGGTTTGCAAGGCGTTCAGCTGGGCTTGCTGGGTGGGAAGACCCAATAAAGCACGACCGTGACCTTCAGTGATCCTTCCATCCATAAGGGCTTTTTTGGCTTGATCAGGCAGTTTCAAGAGGCGCATGGTGTTGGTGATGGCGACACGGCCTTTGCCAACCTGTACGGCGATCTCTTCGTGCGACAGATTGAATTCATCCGCCAATTTTCGGTAGGCTTCTGCAGTTTCAAGCGGAGAGAGGTCGGCACGCTGAACGTTCTCGATCAGCGCCAGTTCCAGTCTTTCTTGATCTGTGGCAGTACGGATGACCACGGGCACTTTTTCAAGGCCGACCAATTTGGCAGCTTGCAAGCGTCGTTCACCCGCGATGAGGATGTAGGTGTCAGACATGGGTTCGTGCGTCACGATCAGCGGCTGGATGATACCGTGTTCACGGATCGAATTTGCCAGATCCTGCAGATCATCCGGGTTCATGGAATCACGGGGTTGGCGCGGATTGGGTATGATGCTTTCAGTTAAGACAAATGAATCCGAGGGAGTAGGGGTAGACGAAAATTCCCCTGGAATGAGTGCATCCAAACCTTTACCTAAACCACCTTTGCGAACTGCCATAAGTACCTGCCTATTCTTGATCTGTAATTACTTTTACGCCATCCTGCAGCAAAATTTCACGAGCCAGGGCGGCATACGATTTTGCTGAAGCAGCCTCTGGGGCATAGTTGGCAATTGGCAGCCCGTAGGAAGGGGCTTCTGCCAGCCTGATGGACCGCGGAATGACCGATGACATGACCTGATTTGGGAAGAATTTTTTAACTTCCTTGACGACATCAGTGGAAAGGTTGGTGCGGCTGTCATACATGGTCAAGACAACCCCTCTGACCTTCATTTCGGGATAGAGAGAGGCGCGGATGCGATTAAGGGTCTGGGTGAGCTGCCCAACGCCTTCAAGCGCCAGGTATTCACACTGCACTGGGATGATCACACCGTCACGGGCGGCCATCAATCCGTTCACGGTGAGCAGACTCAGGGAGGGCGGACAGTCTATCAGAATGTAATCATATCTTTCAATGGCCGGGAGGATGGCCTCACGCAGTTTGAACTCGCGTTTGGGTAGATCAATCAACTCCACTTCGGCGCCTGCCAGAGAGGGTGATGATGGCAGCAAGGATATTTTCAACTTGGGGTTATGCAGAATGTGGGGCAGGATGGGTTCTGATCCGATCAGAACCTCGTAGGTGCCTTTTTTAACGGTGTACTTGTCAATACCAAGGGATGAGGTGGCATTGGCCTGTGCATCGAGGTCAATCAAGAGCACACGCTGACCGAATTGGCCGAGATAGGCTCCCAGGTTGATGGCGGTGGTGGTTTTGCCAACCCCGCCTTTTTGATTTACCAGCGTATATATTTTGGTCATAGGGCCTTCAACTCGATAATTTCAGTCATAAATTGATTTACTTCCTCTTTGGTAGGCACTCCGGCAAGAGTCTTGCGGGTGACGGAATTGGCTGCCAACAAAGTGGCAAAGCGGGCAGATTCCCACGGATCGCGGGTCGCCTGATAACGGATAAAGAAGGAAGTGGCAAAAATATCTCCTGCACCGACAGGATCCACTTCATTGACTTGCGGAGGACGGAAATTGCGCTGGTCGCCATTCCAATAGACGCGACAACCGGCTGCCCCTTCGGTGACCACCAGCACCGGCACAAGCCCAGCGAATTCACTGACCACGTCTTCATCGCCCTGCACATCTTCGATGCTCATGATCACAACACTGGCATGACTGAGTACCTCTGAGGCATCATCCCAGCGTTTGTAAGATACCAGGCCGTCCTGATCCCAAATCCGCAGCCAACCCTGGGGAGTGACCCCGATGATGGCATGGGGGAAGGCGTCAGCGATGTCATTGGCTATCTCATGCACGATCGGTCCCAGGTGGACAATGGGGGCATCACGCCAGACGGCGGGAATATCTGCGAGATGGATGGTTTCGGCAACGCCTTTGATATGTTGAATGCGACCAGCAGGCGTGTGGGTGTTGATGAAGGTTGAGTTTTGTTCGGCATCTTTACGCAAGATGGTTATATCATCAAAGATATCGAGGTTAAGATCAGCCCGGCAGGACGTAACGATGCCCACGCGTAAGCCGAAGGAAACGGCAGTCAGGGCGGCGTAAGAGGCAGTACCACCCAAGGCAGGCCCCTGAGGGGTGAGATCCTGCGTGATGTGGCCAATCATCAAATAATCAATAGGTTGTAAGTTGGTTAATTCGGACATGAATGCGTTGATCCCGGCTTATGGGTGAGAGTAAAAAGTGTCGTCATCAAGAAGGGTTTTCTGACGCGGCTGAGGTTCGGGTTCCTGGGTCTGAAGGATCACAGGGGCTTCTTTGCGCATGCCGGTGACCGGGGTTTCGCACCATGGACAGAGATTCCAGGGAAGATCAATAGTTTTTCCGCAGTGTTCGCATTTCTTTTTGAGACGGGTGTGGCAGCTTGGACAGGCCAGCCATTCAGAATCCACGCGGCGGCTGCAGCCAGGACAAATGGCAGAATCTTCAATGGATTGCAGCAACGCCTCTTCTTCAAGGGAGTGTTGATATTCTTCTTCAAGCGTCTTGGCTGGCCGAAGGATCATGTAGATCAGAATACCTGGCAAAAAGAGCAGGGCGACCACCACCACCGCCAGTACACGCATGAAATTGTCGCGGGTGCGGGTGCGGATGTCACGAAACGCCCAAAAGATAAGGCTCAGCCACAAGGCAGCCAAAAAGGCCACCGCGAAGCCGGTGCCGATGAGGGTGATTTGCTTGAGGACTGCCGGATCAAAATTCATATCATTCTCCGATGGAGAAATTATAGCATGGTTGCCCGTGGATGAGATAAAGCCGTGGCTGCGAGCTGGCATGCTTGCGGTTTTGCCAGACATTTGCTATAAACTAGTAGAAATTTTTGAATACCCTGACCCCATCTCCTCTCCCAGGCATGGGAGAGGGGTAAAGGCAATTTGGAGTTTGAAATTGAAATGAGATCAGGGGAGAGGGCAAGTAAAGTTTTATAAGGTTCTTGTTTTCAACTAGGAAGTAATTGTTAGCCATATCAGGAGGGTGAAATGGTGAGAGAATCCCCGGCGGCATATCGGATTACCGACCTGTCTGCAGACGAACGTCCGCGGGAAAGGTTGGAGAAAAGCGGGCCAGAAGCCTTGAGCAAGGCCGAGCTGCTAGCCATCTTGCTTCGTGTAGGCGTAACAGGCTTGAATTCTGTGCAGCTTGCACAAAAGATCCTCGATGATCTGGGTGGATTGGCGGGCATTCAGAAGGCCAGTTTTGCGCAAGTTTGCAACATCCACGGTGTGGGTCCGGCCAAGGCGGCACAGATCAAGGCTGCCATCGAACTGGGAATCAGGTTGAAGAAGGAGAACCCTGATCTGAGTGCTGCCATCAACAGCCCTGAAGACGCCGCGGAATTGATCCGCTACGATATGCAAGGACTGGTGCAGGAAAACTTATGGGTGATCCTGCTGGACACACGCAACCGCAAGATTGGGGTGGAAAAAGTGTATGTTGGCTCATTAAATGCTTCCATGGTGAGGGTGGGTGAGCTCTTTAGAGGGGCATTGCAGCGATCTGCGGCGGGGATCATCCTTGCACACAATCATCCCAGCGGCGACCCATCACCCAGCCCCGAAGATGTGACACTGACGCGGGTGGCTGTTCAGTCTGGTAAATTGTTGGATGTAGAAGTGTTGGACCATTTGGTGATCGGTAACAACTGCTTTATCTCCATGAAGGAGAAAGGGTTGGGGTTTGGTTGATCAGTATCTTTTCCCTTCGAATCACAAGGAAAACTCGAGTTAGGGGTGAAAAAAGCCAGTCTTATTTGAAAAATGGGATTGGTATTACTCTAGACATTGATGGAAGCTTTTCGAAAAATGATGATAATGTTAAAATATTTTAATCTAACTTATACAACCTTTGGAGGGGTAATGAAAAGATTCTATTTCGTTGTTCTTGCTATCTTTATGGTGATGGGGTTGGCTGTTACAGGCGTCCTTCAAAGCGTCCAGGCAAACCAGCAAACCAATAACAATCCGGGTGGATCGACTTCCACACCAACACCGACATCCACTGCGCTCCCTGTTGTGGGGGTCGCTGATGGCGATTGGACCAGTGGCCAAGATTCGGGTGGAGATCTCTCCAAAGTTAAACCACCAAAAAGCTATTTGCAGCTTTTAGGCGAAGAAGTAGAAGCCACCAATAAGGGAATGATTTGCCACCCCTTCCACGGCGGGCAATTTGGATGGACTGGACGCATTTATATGCTGGATAATGGACAATGGATTCCTGCGAAGACCTTTTTTATGTGGTACCCCGATGCAGAAGGCGAATTTATGGCTTGTACGAACGCTCAACCGGGTGGAATTTATGCACTGTTTGGCAGCTATAGTAATGCTTCTAATCCGACCGCGACTCTGAAACCCTCCGCGACACCCACGCGAACGCCGACACCAAAACCAACCGCGAAACCGCCGGTAACTGGTCCAACCCAAATGAGTAGACAGTAGAGGTTGCTAATATCAAAAAAAGTTCCAGCCGATCGGTTGGAACTTTTTTCTTTTCAACGTGATCGGGTGAGTTCAGGGTTGAACCCACCAAAAAATAAGTGATAAAGCAATAATCAAACCCGATTTCGTTGACAAAACAAGTGCCTTATAGTAAGATTTGAGCCGTTGGCGAGGTAGCTCAACGGTGGAGCAGTGGACTCATAAGCCATTGGATGTGGGTTCAAATCCCACCCTCGCCACTCATTTCAAGAATGACATCGACAGATATTTGGTCGATGTTTTTGTTATTAATTGGTTTGTGTTCGGTGAGAATGAAGGGATTGTCCTTTTTTTGGACCCAGATTTAGGCGGCTGCAAACTAATGAACCGCAAAATGTATATACATCCTTACCGAATCGTGTTCACTCAATAAGTACTATTTGATTTGTGGAAATGGTGGTAAAAGTCACTTTTGGTTAAAGAATGCACAACTCAGTTGAGACACTTTAGATCGTGGAATTGTTCTATAATAATTATTATTTATAAAAAACTTGATAAAGGAAAAAAATCAGATTTTCCTATAAAATATTTCTAATAAGAGGGAGAGATGAATGAAATTTGTTATTCGATTAAATCCATTAATCATATTTGTGAGTTTAGTAGTCTGCATATCAATTGCCTGTGGTACAAGTACAACTACAAACCTTTCTGCATCCAATAATTCAACTAATCAGCAAGAAAATAAATCTTCAAACACCAATAATTTCACAGCAACCCCGAAACCAACCAATACACCTGAACCTACAAATACTCCAACCGCAACTCCAAATCCAAACCTAATACCCTCGGGAACACACCTTATTGGAACTGAAATGAGGCCAGGCCTTTATAAGGGTCAAGAAGAGGGGTGCTATTGGGAAAGATTAAAAGATTTGTCTGGAAGTTTTGATGCTATCATAGCCAACGGTAATGCAGACGGTCAATTCTATGTCAGTATCAATGAAACAGACGCTGCTTTTACATCATCTTGCTCTGTATTACTCCTCAATCCTCTGCCAGAACCAGCATTAGAATTCCCCCAAGTGATTACTCAAGGAATGTACCTTGTTGGAATTGATATAAAACCGGGAATATATTTTAGTAAGGAAGAAGGTTGTTATTGGGAAAGATTGAAAGATTTATCGGGGGATTTTAATGGGATTATATCTAATGGCAATTCCTATGGACAATTTTATGTTAAATTAAAGGAAAATGATTACGCATTTTCTATTTCATGTGAAGCCACTTTGTTGGAAACAATTGAACCATTATCAACGGCTTATCCTGAATCCCTTAATCCTGGAATGTATCTGATTGGTCGCGATATTGAACCAGGGAGATATAAAGGTAATGAAGAAGGATGTTATTGGGAACGTCTGAGTGATGTAACGGGTGGGTTTGATTCAATAATTGCTAATGGTAATTCAGATGGACAATTCTATATTCAAGTTTCTGAAAATGATTATGGTTTATCGACATCCTGTGAAGTAGTAAAGGTAAATGAATAATCGGTGTGACTTAGAATTATATTTGAAGGTAAACAAAATTATCTGACACAAAAATATCTTATTTTCTAACGATGGTTATGAAAATTGCATTTCGTAATTTAATAAATAGGGGCGATTGGAAAATCTGAACTAATCGCCCTTTTATATCGAAAATCGTTTTGGTACAATTTATTTTTTAGCTTGTTTTTAAGAACCTCGAGAAATTTTATTTTACTCTATAACTATCTTTCACTTTGATAATTTATCCTAGGACATCGACATTGACCTGTCGGTGTCTATTATTATTCAGTCCAAGTAACATAAATCAACAACTTTGTGATTTATTCTCCAAGTAGTAATTAAAAACAGACCGGCTAAAAGCCGGTCTGTTCAGGACTAAAACGATAATTAATTCTGGCTGTTGATCCAGTCCAGCACTTCCTGGCGATCAATTCGGTAGCTGAAGTCCGTCCCGCGGCAGATATCGTTCTTGCCAAAGGAGGTTACGGCCACGATCAGATTGGATTCGGGGCCGCCCAAAAAGACGGGTCCACCGGAATCGCCAGAGCAGGTGCCGCCGCGGCCATCACCGTTGCCCTGGGTTTGAAGGTTGTAGCCGTCTGTGTATTTGCTCCCCAGGTTGACCAGGGTGGAAGTGGCCATCAATCTGATGCGATAGGAAATATTGGGGTTGGCATCCTTGACGTTGGTGCTGTAAGTAAGACCGTATCCGCTGACCGTAAAGATGGTGTCTTTCTGTCCACGAGCCTTATCAAGGCCATCGAGGGTTCCGGCAGTCGGAAGTTCGCCATAGGCTGGCATGGCAATTTCTTGATCCAAGATCACCAGACCGACATCATGTGTGTTTGGGAATCCGGCAAAGTTGGCAAAACCATAATTGTAAATTTTGCTAGATGTGGCGCAGAGCGTGCCCAACGTTCCTGGTGCGCAGCTGTCTGCATACCCGGTGATCGGATCATAGCCTAGGGCTGGGTCATAATTTCCGCCAGCGTTTTGCTGGAACCAGACACGGGCTGAAGCAGCGCCTTCTGCGACATCTGCGCAGTGGCCGGCGGTCAGTAATTTGGTGGGGCTGATCAAGGAACCTGTACAACGCCAGATGAATTCACCGGTTGAGTCGTAGAAAGCGATCATCCCTACATAAGGATGAACGCTGTCATTGACCCAGTTGCCTGTGATGGCTAGAACGGGCATGACGACCAAAACCAATGCAACCAACACCAGGGGAATAGCACGACCAATTCTTTTCATATCACTCCTCCAACTAATAAGAATATTGATAAGACTACCGATAAATAAGTGGTTGTAAGTAGTATAGCACTTTGGAATTTGAGAGACAAACGGAAGTTTATGTGAAATTTACGGGTGTAAGCTCGGCTTTCAAATTGATTATCAGCATTTTTTGAAAACCAACACCCCTTCTTAGTGTAACGGACTTGAAAGATCAGGTAATGGTTTTGATTTCAATCCAGAACTATTTAAATGATCTTTATTGATCGAAAAATCTTCAAAGAAACGGCTCCTCGGCAGACGTTTAATTTATGGCAGCACAGTGCAGTTCTGGGCATGGTCGCATTCGCCGAAGTATTGGATGCTTTCGATGGTGCCCATGCATTCAAAGTCGCCCCAATCATCGCACAGGTCGTTGCCGATCTCGACATTCGAGTAGGTGTTATCTCCCTGCGGTTCAACGAAGACGGTACCACGGTCGGTGGTTTCAAAAGCCACGAAGGCGTGGCCGGTTTCCTGCCCCACGAACTGGACGGTGACGATCCTGGCATTGATGGCTGAATAGCGGGCATTGGAAACCAGGTCAATGGCAAAATCCACGCAGTTATAGTCTTCGAGATCGTATTCATGCCAGTTGGTATGATCTTCCGCAAGGAATTGGGTCAGCTGCTGCCATGTTATCGCCTGGTATTCAGGGGTGGGCGTGAGCTGAGGGTCTGCTGGCGTGAATTCGTTGGCCGGGTCGTAGCGATAAACCTTCAAGTCATCAAAAGCCACTTCCACTTCGCTGGAGAGCGAAGGCTGCGCTCCCAGTCCGAAGGTTCCTTCAGGAATGGAAGTATCTTGAAAGCTGTACTCGAATTGATCATTAAAAAAAAGATCGTTACGATCACCATGCACTGCTATGGTCACTTTATTCGTGCTTCCGGATTTGTTCAATAAAGCCGATGAAGCAGGCAGTTTGATCATTCCGTATTCGCCTTTCAGAAAACGATGGATGTAATAAGTGCCA
The DNA here is from genome assembly GCA_021825925.1 of Chloroflexota bacterium. Lineage (GTDB taxonomy): Bacteria > Chloroflexota > Anaerolineae > Anaerolineales > Anaerolineaceae > UBA6107. The sequence goes on along the minus strand of JAKAFP010000002.1, from coordinate 246,888 downwards.
TCATCCATGATGGATAAGGCATAAAAGTTGTCATTATCCGCATAACGCCACAAGATCATTCCGCCGGTATTCTCATCATCCCCGCTAACGTGGCGAAGGTCCACATTTAGGACATAATTCGGTGCAGACTCGTTTGATATGTTAAAAAAACTGTAATCACTTTTGATTACATGAATAAAATATTCACCCTCGGATATGGTGTACTGGCTTTCGGCATCGTTCTGGACGGACCAATTACTTTGATCGGACGAAAAATCTTCCTCATAGAGGACTGCTTTATTTACTTCATCTGTTGTTGGAGTGGAAGCTGGAGTCCAGGTCGCAGAAGGCACTTCCGTTGTCGCAGGAGCGGATGTTGCTAAGTTGTAAGCATTAAGGATGGATTTGGCGAATTCAAGTGGGGCACAAGCCAGAGTGAACAATAATCCAACAAGGATGATCGCAATGCGTTTCATATTCCTCCCATGAACTCCCTTCATTTTAGTGATTTGATTTATCCTGTCAAGCGGTTTTCGGGAGGATGTTTAATCACTGCCTGCACATATTATCGGTCAAAATCAAGCCATGTTGACTTGAATATTCCGTATCCAATTGGCTTTGCAATCTGATAACCACAGCCGAAGAGATGGGATCAGGAAGTTGTTCAAATCTTTGAGTATTGGCTGGATCAAACAAGACCAAAACGGCACATTGCTTGTGAAGCAATTCATCCAGACTGGTTTGACTGTTAATTGCAAGTCTGGAATCTGAATCCACTGACAGTGTGTATGCACTCCGGTTGGTGTAAAACAAAAGGATATCGGGGGCGTTGGTAATCAATGGGCGATCCGAAGGCAGGTTGATCTCGCCCGTCAGGATCGGGTTTTCCTTCCAGATCGGAGAGGTGTAACCATTGGGAAAATTGCCAACCACGATCGGGTATGCCTGGAAGGGTTGAAAATTGTAGATCAGAAAGAACAATGCCACAGCCACTGGGATAATGGGAAACGATATCCGGGAGTGGAGCATCTGCCCGACGGTTAGCGCGCACGAAAGGATCATGGCATAGAAAATGGGGATGATGGGCGATAACATACGGTCATCAATGGATATGGTTTCGGTGGATACCAGGTAGGTGGAGAAGAGTACCAATAGATAGGTCGCGATGAGAAATGCGAACCCGAAGCTCAACAATCCGGTGATCTGGTGTTCAGGCGCAAGGTATTTTTTGAGTCCAAAATATAACCCGAGCAATATGATCACTTCAAACAGCAGCAGCAGAACAGGGCGAAAAATATTCGCCTGTAGACCGGGGATCATGTTTGTGCGGTAAGGCAGCCAATATTTGAGGACGGCAATTAATTGAGAACCAAATTGAGTAAATTTTTCTGAAACCGAAAAATCCATGGAATAGGTTCTCGCTCCAACCGTGTTCTTTGATATTAATTGCACGGCTATCCAGATCAGCATAGGGCCAAAGCTGATCACTCCATATTTCAGGGTGTCACTGATCTTTTTAGAAAGTGTCTTGTTGGAGAGCAGCAGCAGGCAGAACACGCCGGCTGCAGGAAACGCGGCAAAAGCATAACGGGTGAGCAGGGAAAGAGCAGCGAGAATGGCTGACACCACCAGCCAAGGGGTTGAGTTCTGCCTCAGTGCGTATATCAGCAGTAAAAATCCGGGGACTCCCAATACGATGGCAAGTGGTTCAGACATGATGCTGGTAAAGACTGAGCCCAAGACCGGAGTGGTGGTGATCAATAAAGCCACACACAACGATACCCAAAAAGAGCGTGTGATCAAATAAAACAACCAGCCGCAGGAGGCAATCAGTATCACAAAGAATGTAATGTCCAAAATTCGCACGGTAGAGATCAGGTCAGCTTTAAAGTAGGCGAAAAGGCTTAGCAAGATCGAATAGAAGGGGGCAAAGATCAACAAAGGCGAAAAACTGCCATCGGGGTTAAGGGTGCCCAAACCTTTGCCTGCTGCCAAATTCCGCGCGGCTGAGAGGTAAGCAGTCGAGTCGCTAAAACCCCAGGGTGCATAACTCGTACAATCGGCGATGTACAAACCTGCTCCCGTGGAAATGAGCGCGAGCAGTATCAGCAGGAATGCTTTTTCATGTTTTCTTACAAAACCGGTCATAGGGTTTCCAAGGGGTTTCATTGTTCAGCAAAAGTATAAACAATCTGGCCTTCTTGATCGGTCAAGCGCTTCAAACCAAGAGAAATAGCCTTCTGTTCGAATTGGTTAAAGTCGATATAAGCTCCAGAATCCACTACGATGTACTTCACTTTTAGTTTTCGCAGCAATGTTAAAGAGGATTCATCCGGAAACAGGTCAAGCACGGGTTGAATTTCAAGGTATTGAATGGGTTGGTTGGCATTGAAGAACCCACCAGTGAAGGGTTTCTTATTAAAAATGGAGTAGTAAATGAGAGATTGATCAACCGATTCACTGAAAGGTATTTGCACCATGGCACCGTCATCGGGTTGAGCGGCAAGCCAGAAATCCACCGCGCGGGGTTGGGGTTGTGATAACGATTGACTGTAGCTGCCAGGATAGAACTCAAACAGAACCAAGAGTAAAACGGACAAAGAAAAAACCTTGCGCCAATTAGGTTTGACCTTTTTTTGAATCTGCTCAAACCCAATGCCAGCAAGAACCGGAAAGAAAAGCAGCACGAAAAATCCAAAGCGCATGATGGTGCGCATTTTGTCAAAGAAAGGCAGGTTGTTGAAAAGCCAGGCTGCTGGCAGGTAGATCAAGGTTTCAGTTTTATGAAAGAGCGGCTGTAAAAATGCAGGGATCTGCCAGGTGACGCTCTGGTTATTCCAGTGCAGATTGATACCCAGACCAAGAATGAAAGAGATCACGATGATGACAATGGACGTGAGTATTAACGCTCTGTGATTTGATGCTTTGCGTTTGATGACCGCAATCACGGCAAGGGTTAGTGCACCGTATCCAATATAAAACGACGCTTCACCCCATAACGAACGATCAAAACCCTGGCTGAAAAGTCGGCCGAAGAGGAAATGGTCCGTGGCAGGCAGGAAGAAATCTGTGGGACTGGCTGAATACATGGAGGCATATTCCATTGAACGGCTTGAAAGTATTCCTGCAGCCGACAAGTTGATAAAGGGACGAAGAGAGTAATATAAAAAGGGCAGGCTGATGACAAGAGCAAGAACAAGGTTGATCCAGAAAAACTTGCTGCGTAAGGACTTGAAGCGTGAAAAGTTAAGAAAGGCAATGACAAAAAACAAGGTAAAAATGGCAGTCATGTAGAGGTAATACATGGATGTGAAAGCAATCAATCCGAGTGATAATCCGCTCAATAGAATGAACTTCCAGTCCAGTTTTATAGTGTTTTGGAGTAATCTGGAAAGACCCCAAAAGAAGAGGGGAAACCACTGGATTCCGCACAGATTCAGATGACCGGTGATGAAATGGGCAATGTGATAGGGTGAAAAAGCATAAATGGAACCTGCAATAAACGCTGCGAGTTTTGATTGGGTCAGATCACGCACCCAAAGGTACATGAAGAACCCGGCCAACACGAAGGTGATCAACATGGCAATGTTGTAACCGGCAATGGGACCCAGGAGCCAGCTAAAGGGCACACCAGGCAAAGCGGATGCCAGAGCCGTTTCGGTGGTGGATAGGTTCCATCCCTGGGGATAATTCATGAACGGGTTGAAAAAGGGGTGTCCCTGGCCTTCGAGAAATACCTTTTGGTACCAACGGATCAACCAGACAAAGTAGATATTATCTCCCATGCCGCCAATCACTGAAGTCTTTAAGTGAAGACTGAGTGGCCAGGTCATTAGAACAGAGCCTGCGCAAAAGCCAAAAAACGCCCATAGGAGTTCGAACTTTATTAGTCTTTTTTTCATTTGTTTTTCTATAGTAACTGGAATGAATGAAAGGAAACCAAAAGTGATTATATCAGAATCAGATATTCTCCTTTCATTGATGATTCATAGGATGAAGATGGTTTTGCCAACTGAACTTCAAGGTTCAGATTATAATGAAGAAGTTGTCTGCAAAATGATCACAATTTCGACAACCACTCTTGTTTTTCCAGTGGATTATTTCGACAGAGTGTTTCGATAATCCTATTGGTTTGACTAGTTTCATCTTCAAAAAGGAGACCATCAGTATGAGCGTTAGATCCAACTTCGAAACTGAAATTCAGGAGCTTAAGGATGAATTACTCACCTTGGGCAGTGTGGTTGAGCAGCAAATTCTGAATGCAGTCTCAGCCTTGATGAAACGTGATATCGATGGATCCCAAAAGATCAAACAGACTGATAGCAGCGTTAATAAGATCCGTTTCTCGATCGAAGAGCGTGTTTTGGTTTCGATTGCCACACAACAGCCGCTTGCACACGACCTGCGGCTGCTGGCATCCATACTTGAGATCGCTGGCGAGCTTGAGCGGATTGGCGACTATGCCAAAGGAATTGCCACCATCAACATCCGCATGGGGGAAGAATTATTGTTGAAACCTTACGCCAAGATCCCTCCCATGGCAGATAAAGCAGTCGAAATGCTGCATCGTTCATTAACTTCCTTTGTAAATGAAGATGTTGAAGAAGCAAAGCGAATACCTGGCGAGGATGATGTGGTGGATAAGTATTATGAAGAGATCTACACCGAATTGATGCATATCATCATCCAGGACCCCACCACGATGGAAAAAACCAACTGGTTGATCTGGACGGCACATAACCTGGAACGGATGGCTGACCGGGTTACCAACATCTGCGAAAGAACCCTGTTTACCGCAACGGGTGTCTTGCGAGAAATAGATTAGAAATAATCAAAACGGCGCTTCTAATGTGAAGCGCCGTTTAATTTTTGTTATCCCAAGGAAGATGATTCAGTGATGGGTTCCTTGAAGATGTTCAATTCAGTTTCCATCTGGTGGCGGAACTGGTTGGTGTAAAGCTGGAAGTATTTACCGCGCAGTTTGAGCAGATCAGAATGGGAACCAATCTCAGCGATACGTCCGCCTTCGATCACCAAAATACGATTGGCCTTTTTGATCGTCGAGAGACGGTGGGCAATAACAAAACTGGTGCAGTTATTGAGCAGGGTTTCCATACCTTTTTGGATGAGAACCTCGGTCATGGTGTCCACCGAACTGGTGGCTTCATCCATGACGAAAACTTCGGGCTTTGCCAGCACTGCGCGTGCCAGGCTGATCAACTGTTTTTGACCGACCGAGAGCAGATTGCCGCCTTCTCCCACTTCAGTATCGAACCCCTTATCAAAGCGCATGATGAAGTCGTAAGCCCCAACCACCTTGGTGGATTCTTCCACTTCGTCGTCTGAGGCGTCCAAACGGCCGTAGCGCAAGTTTTCTCGGATGCTGCCTGAAAATAGGTGAGGCGTTTGCAGTACCACACCGATGCGGGATTGGATGGCCTGGAGCGACAGGCTGGTGTAGTCGCGTCCACCGATGAAAATACGCCCTTCATTGGGTTCGTAGAAGCGGCACAACAGGTTGACGATGGTTGATTTGCCGCCACCTGTAGGACCCACCAGCGCGATGGTTTCACCACGCTTTACGTGTAGGTTGAAGTCGGTGAGAACGGGTTCTTCGCCTTCTTCGTAGCGGAAAGTGACATGATCGAAGATGATATCCCCGCTGATGGTGCCGGGATCAATGGATTTCGGACGGTTCTCGATCTGTGGTTTGGAATCTATGAGCGAGAACATGCGCTCCGCTGAAGCGATGGCCTGCTGCATATCGGCGAAGACACGCGCAATATCCTGAATGGGCCACATCATAAAGGTGATATATGAAACGAAGGCCTGGATGCCGCCAATGGTCATTCGACCGGTTTCTGCTTGGGACCCCCCGAACCAGACGACCGCACCCACCGCAAGGGCAGAAACGATCTGCACTGTTGGCAAGAAAAGCGCACTCAACCAGGCAGCCCTGAAAGAGGATTTATACATGCTGCCGGTGAGCACTTTAAATTCATCCAGGTTCTCTTTTTCACGTCCAAGGGCTTTGATCACGCGCACACCCGTGATGTTTTCGTTGTAAGCACCCACGATCTTGGAATTCAACTTTCGTACATTGCGATACTCGCCCAGAATGCGTTTGCGGAACTGGATGGCGATGTAAAGCAGCACGGGCAGCATGACCAGTACGATCAGGGCAAGTCTCCAGTTGATCACGAACATGAAGATCATGGAGGTTGTAATGCTCATGACGCCCCAGGTGGAATCCACAAAACCCCAGGTCACCAGATCGGCGACACGTTCTGTATCAGATGTAACGCGGGCCATGATCCACCCCACGGGGGTTTTACTGTAATAATTCAGTGATAACGCCTGCAGGTGGTTGAACATTTTTTTGCGCAGGTCATAGCGGATGCGTTCGCCAAGAATGCCTGCCAGGTAGATGAAGAGAAACACACTGCCTGCCTGAATGATGATCAAAGCACCGTAACCGATCAGCAGATTCGTAAGAGCGGCTGTGTTTTTGGCAATAATGCCTTCGTCAATGATGCTCTTGCCAATCCAGGTGGAGACGGCATCCATGCCGGCCACCAGGGCGATGGTTACCAGAAAACCGATGACCCATTTTAAATGCGGTTTGGTCAGCCCCAGGATGCGGCTGAATGTCTTTTGATTGAACTTGGTTTGAAATTCTTCTTCTTCGTAATAGCTATCCGACATTGGAAAGCTCCTTTTCCAATTCGACCTCGATGCGAGTTTGAATGTTAAATATCTGCTGGTAGATGCCTTCCTGTTTGACCAGGTCGGCATGTTTCCCGCGTTGGATGATGCGGCCCTTGTCCATCACCAGGATCAGATCCGCCTCTGTGATGCTCTGGATGCGGTGGGCGATGATGAAGGTGGTGCGGTCCTGCATCAGGTTGTTCAGCGCATCCCTGATCTCCGCCTCGGTTTCGGTATCCACCGAGGAGGTGGAATCATCCAAAATGAGGATGCGCGGATTCTTGAGGATGGTGCGGGCAATGGTGACACGCTGTTTTTGTCCACCAGAGAGGGTGACCCCTCTTTCGCCTACCAGGGTCTTGTACCCGTCCTTGAAGGAAAGGATGACATCGTGGATTGCCGCGGCACGGGCTGCGGATTCCACTTCAGCATCTGTGACCTCACGACCAACGCCATAGGTGATGTTGTCGCGGATGGAACGCGAGAAGAGGAAAGGTTCCTGTTCGACAATACCGATCTGCTGGCGGAGATATTTACGCGGATAGCGGTTTAGTTCCACGCCATCCAGCAGGATCTTGCCGCCTGTATATTCAAAAAAGCGCGGCAGCAGATTCACGAGGGTGGATTTGCCTGAACCCGTTGAACCCAACAGGGCGATGGCCTGGCCGGGTTTTACTGAGAAAGAGATCTCTTCGAGTGTATGATCATCCGGTTCGTACTCAAACTTCACGTTGTCAAACTCAATGCTGCCCTTGACGTTTGTGGAGGGTAGATGGTCTCCTTCATCCAGAGGTTCGCGATTTTCCTTGATAATATCCATCACACGGCCGTAAGAGACCAGACCGGTGGAGGTTTGCACGATGACCCTGCCCAGGTTGCGCAACGGAAAGATGATGTAGATGACCATGCCTGAATAGGCGAGGTAGGTGCCGACTGAAATATCACCATGGATGGCCATCAAAGCGCCCACCAGATAACCGACCAAAAGCTGTGCGCCGCATAAAATATCAGAAAGCGGCCAGAACAAGGAGTGCATGATCAGCAGCTTCTTGCCACGGAGGAATTTCTCCCAGTTATCTTTCTCGAATTTGGTCATCTCATATTCCTGGCGGGAGAAGGCTTTGACCACGCGTACACCGGCCAGGTTTTCCTGCAGGGTGGTGGAAAGTACGGCTTCCTGTTCCTGATAGGATTCGTAGGCGGTGGATACCTTTTTGAACAGGACGATGGAAACGAACAATACCAGCGGCACCACGATGACCGATATTAATGCCAGCTTGACATTCAAGTTAAGCAAAGCAATAAAATTGACCACGAAGAGGAAGAAGATACGGCCTACGCTGACAGCCTGGTCGGCAAAAAACCGTTTGAGGGCATCCACATCCGATGTTGAGCGCTCGATCAGCTCGCCAGTCTTCATCTTTGAGTGATAGGTGAAAGTGAGATGCTGAATGTGGTCGTAAAGGTAGTTCCTCAAACGACGGGTGACACTTTCAGCACTTTGCGACGCAAGTAATCCGCTCAGAAAGGTAAAACCACCTTCTGCGACGGCCAGCGCCAGAAAACCAAGGGCGATGACCGGCAGGGTGATGGTGCGGATTTCTGAGACAAAATAGCTATCTACAAAGTAGCGCAATAGAAGATAAGTCAGGGTTTTAGCAAGAGCTGAAATGCCAAGACTGAGCACGGCAGCCGAATATTTTAATCGGAAACCTTGCATCAAACGCCAGAGACCCACCAGGCGATTTTTCGCGATGGTTTTTTGAAGATCAATTTCAATTTGTGTCGTGTTCAATGGAGTATCCTTGATAATGCGGAAACGAACCGGAGAGTTCGAATAGAGTTCGAATCTCAACCATACAGACAAAAAGTTAGTTAAAATTTCTTTTCTCTCGCAAAGGCGCAAAGCGCGCAAAGAAGAGCATTATAAATTACGAAAAAGAATCCCAGAAATTCTCAGAACATTAGACTGCACACAAAGAATATATCAACTTTCAGGCTGGCAGTGGGGGCAGATGAAGGAACTGGTGGATCCAGTCTTTATCTTTTGGATCGAAGTTCCGCACTGCGGACACGGAGAGTTCTCACGATAACCAATGATGATGTCTTCCATCAGGAACCCGCCTTTCTGTCCGTAAATGTTCATCTCGTAAAACGCACCACCCTTGGAGAGACTGGGACGCAAACCATCTTGAATCCCTTTGAAGAGAGCGTTGATCTCATCCGCCGAAAGACCGGCGATCACCCGGTTGGGATGCAGTCTGGCCAAAAAAAGAATATCGTGAATATAGGCATTGCCAATGCCTGCAAGCCGACTTTGATCCAGCAGGAAAGCCTTTAGCTTGCCTTTTTGGAGTTTGATCAGGTTGGTAAATTCTTCTTCGGTCAGGTCCAGTACATTTGGTCCGAGCTTGGCGATCATGGGGTGAGCTGCGAGACCATCCAGGGCACAGAAATGGACGTATCCAAACCACCAGAAATTGATCGCCAGGCAGGTCTGGTCATTGAAGTCAATCACCAGGCGGTATTTGGCTGGCATCTGATCACGGTTGACCAGCAGAATCTCACCGCCCATGCCAAGGTTGATCAAGAGCCAACCCTGGGTGGTGCGCACCATGATCCACTTGCCGTGGTGGGTGACAGATTCAATGACGGCATGACCAAGAAATTGGTTGAGTTCATCGGGGGTAACGTTCAGGCATTTGGGCTGCAAAACTTCAAAGGCCTGGATGGTTTTTCCGGTCAATTCCTTGTTCATTTCAATCGCGCGTGAGGTGATTTCTGGTGTTTCGGGCATATTCCCATCCTTATTTGGTACAAATATTCTATCATTAAATGGGACACTTTTCAAAGATATGACTCTGATTTTCTTGCTTTTTTACGAGTCTGTTCTATAATTGAGTCACTATATTCGTTCCGGAAGGAGGAAACACAATGGCAAGTGTAACATTTGAACATGTCAACAAAAAGTTTGGTGATTTCACAGCGATCCAGGATTTAAACATCGAGATTCAGGATAAAGAGTTTTTGGTGCTGGTCGGCCCCTCTGGCTGTGGAAAAACCACCGCACTGCGCTGTCTGGCAGGACTTGAAGAGGTCACCGGCGGTAAAGTGTTGATTGGAGATCGGGTAGTCAATGATGTCGCTCCGAAAGATCGCGATATCGCCATGGTTTTCCAGTCTTACGCTCTTTATCCACATATGAGCGTTTTTGACAACATGGCCTTCGGTTTGAAATTGCGCCGTCTGCCAAAAGCCGAGATTCAGAAGCGGGTTGAAAACTCCGCCAAGATTCTGGGCATCGAAGCACTCTTGAAACGCAAACCCCGTGAATTATCGGGTGGACAACGACAACGTGTTGCGCTTGGACGTGCAATCGTCCGCGAGCCAAAAGTGTTCCTTCTGGATGAACCGCTCTCCAACCTGGATGCCAAGTTGCGCGTTCAGACACGTGCCGAAATCACCAAGCTGCATCATAACCTCGGCACCACCTTCGTTTACGTGACCCATGATCAGACAGAAGCCATGACCATGGCCACCCGTATCGCGGTCATGAACAAGGGTGTGCTGCAGCAGCTTGACACCCCCCAGAATCTTTATGACAAACCCAATAATCTTTTTGTCGCCGGTTTCATTGGCACCCCTGCAATGAACTTCTTCAACGTCAAATTGACCAAAGAAGGCGATAGTCTTTATGTCACCAATGGTGAATTAAAGATCAAAGTACCAAAATCCAAAAATGATGCGCTGGCAAAATTGGTTGGCAAGGAAGTCATCATGGGCATCCGCCCGGATGATATCCACAACCCGGAATATGCTCCGAACAACATTAGCGGCGAAAAAGTGGAAGCCAAGATCGAAGTTACCGAATTGATGGGTAATGAGATCTTGATCTACCTGGCGCTCGGCAACGGCGGCCAATTTGTCGCTCGTGTTGATCCGCGCTCAAAATACAGTTTTGGTGATAAAACCCAATTACTCTTCAATATGGATAACTGCCACTTCTTTGATCCCACCGAGGATGCAGAGAACCCGGTAGCTGTCAGGTAATTGGTTTAGTAGTTTACGAATAAAATGTAGCGCAAGAGATTTCTTGCGCTACATTACTAAGCCAAGGTAAACAAGGAGTGCTCATGTATAAAATCGTTTTATTGCGACATGGTGAGAGCGAATGGAACAAGGAAAATCGCTTTACCGGATGGACAGATGTTGATCTGTCAGAAAAAGGTGTGGCCGAGGCGTCAGCCGGCGGCAAGTTGATGAAAGAAGCAGGCTTCGAGTTTGACCTGGCTTATACCTCAGTGCTCAAACGTGCCATCCGCACCCTTTCACTGGCACTGGAAGAAATGGACTTGTTATGGATTCCGGTGATCAAGACTTGGCGTTTGAATGAACGGCATTACGGTGCGCTGCAGGGTTTGAATAAAGCCGAGACCGCCAAAAAATACGGCGACGAACAGGTGCACATCTGGCGCCGCAGCTATGACATCCAGCCGCCTGCTTTGACTGCGGATGATGAGCGGTTTCCGGGCAAGGACCGCCGTTATGCCGACCTGACCAAGGATGAGCTTCCACTGACCGAGTGCCTCAAAGACACCGTTGCCCGCTTCTTGCCTTTCTGGCATGAGACCGTGGCTCCCGCCATTAAATCCGGAAAGAAGATCATCATCGCCGCACACGGCAACAGTCTGCGTGCTTTGGTGAAGTATCTCGACAACATCCCCGAAGATGAGATCGTTGAATTGAACATCCCCACTGGAGTGCCACTGGTCTACGAACTGGATAAAGACCTGAAACCCATCAAGCATTATTACCTGGGCGATCCTGAAGAAGCCAAACGCAAAGCAGAAGCAGTCGCCAACCAGGGCAAGGCGAAGTAGAAGTTTGAGAGTCGAGAAATGAGAATCATCAACCGGGAACAGTGAACCGTAAACCGTAAACGATAATATTTCAAAAATAACTTGGTTTCTATTTCATATGAAAAAATAGTCACTGATCGGGAGTCAAACGACTCCCGATTATTATTGGACGAACATCTATTAAACCAACCTTGACAAGGTTTTAAACCTTGTCAAGGTTGGTTTAAAGCATCTGTTTTCATATTTGTTGAAAATTGCTTATGTCCTAATAACTTTAAACAATGATTATTTAAAATACGAATTAAATCATCTTGACAAAACTTTTTTCAGCCATGTAAAGATGATTTCAACAAGGGTTGCAGAAAAACAATAATTTGAATTATTTATTAAATAAACCGCGGGAGTTTCCGAGACTCCCGCGGTTATAAACACACTTCAAATCGTTTTGGATTGGGATTACTTACTTTTATGCGCCAACCTGGCGCCGACGAAGGTGCAAATGACACCGGCTGCCAAGGTGAAAACGCCCATGAAGGTGAAGGCATCGGACCATAGTTTTTCGGGGAAGAGACGGATCAGGGTATCATCCGTATAGAATAGCCAGGTGCTGCCGGTAAAGAAGAGGTGGTGGAAACCGGTGAAAAGAGCGTCAAAATTGATCACCGTTCCGATCAGGATCAAACCGATCATGCCCAGCGTCAGCCAGCCTCCCAGCGAGACAGACTTCCAAAACTCGGATTTCCATCCCTGTCGCCAGGCGAAGATCCAGGCCAGCACCAAAAAGGCAGCCATGGGTAGCAGGATCTTGATCATGAGCTGAACCAGGTTTTTAACATCCAGCATGTGGCTGAGTTCACGTTCATTGTAGATGGGCTGGCCATCTTCAAATTTGAGGTCTGCGAGGAATTCAGGGCCGGCGCTGTTGGTCAAGTAAACCAGCGATAATTTGCCCCAGTGCAGGCGATCCGCTTTGGTGAAACCGAATTCATCGGCAGGGAAATTTGGCAGGTTGTACTCGTAATCCAGGAAAAACGGATTGAGCAAAATGCGGATGGATGTCATCATCAAAAACAAGGGCACAATGATGGCGATCAGAATTGAAAAAATACGGATATTTGTCTTCATTGAAGCGTCTCCACTTCTCCGGAAAAAATGAATTGCATGATCAATGCATTGGTAATGCCTTCGATAGGGGCGAGGTCATCGGTAAAGACCATGCCTGTGTCGGGCGTATCCTTCAAGCCGGCGTAGGTGGTGGCTATGACCCCTAAAATGAACTGGTTCGCTTGTGGATCCTTGTTTAAGGCGATGTAGTTATCCAGTAAGTTTTGCAAACTGGTCTCGCTGTTGGTGGCAAAAAGAATGGAGTTGAAGGAACCCGAGAGGTCGGTGACATACAGGGTGGGGAACACCGTGTGGATAGTGGCGTAAAGCGAATCAATCAGGCGGCGGTCATCCACGCCGCGGCCAATATTGATCACCATCACACCATCCTCTTTCAAATGATCCTTGAGGATCTGAAAGAACTCCTGAGTTGTCATGTGCCAGGGGATGTAGGGCGGGCGGTAGGCATCCACGCTAATGATGTCGTATTTCTTGGTGCTGTTCTTGATCGCCCATCGTCCATCCTGTACGATGACATTAAGGTTCGGTTCATTCATGTCGAAGTACTTGCGTCCGACTTCCACGATCTTGGGATCAATCTCAATGCCGTCAATGACTGCGTTGGGAAAGACCGCAGCCGCGTCACGGGCGGTGGTGCCAGCGGCCAGACCGATGATGGCGATGTCGGTGATCTTATCGGGTGCCACGGGTGCGGAATTAAAAAAGGGAGCGGCGACAACCTGCTCCCATGGTCCGTTGAAGTAAAGCTGGTCTGCTTTATAGACTGAATGCACCCCCTGACCTTCGTTAAGGCGCAGCATATAGAGATCGTCTTCTTCGAGCACCTGGATGTAGTTGTAACTGGATTCGGTTTCGTAAACCAAACCCTTTGTATTTTTATCGGCTCCAGGAACGCCCCAGATGAAGAGCGCAATGATGACCAGAGGCATCCACAAGTAGGGGAGCAGCTTGCGCCAGCCGCTGGTAATGATGAAACCCACGAATGAAAAGAGCATCAGCAGCGCAGAAAGCACCAGAAAGGTGCGGTAGGTGCCGATGGTGGGGATGAGCAGCAAGGTCGGAACGAAAGTACCTAAAAATGAACCCAGGGTTGAGATGGCATAAATGCGGCCTGAGACCTTGCCGGCCTGCGCGGTGTCGGTGATCGCGAGCCGGATGGCAAAAGGCGAGGCTGTGCCGATCAAGGTGACTGGAATGACAAAAAGCACCATGACCACCACAAACGAGCCGATCAGGGCGCCAAGCTGAAGCTGGTCAAATGCGTTGCTGGCCAATCTCAAGATGGGCCGGGATGCAAGGGGGATCAAGCCGACCGCCAGGGCTGCCCACGAGAGGATTTTATAAAGCGTTTCGTGCTTGGGAGATTTATCCGCCCAGGCCCCGCCGATGAAGTAGCCGGCCGTCAGGTAGATCAGGATCAATCCGACGATGGAAGCCCACACCAGGTTGCTGGTGCCGAAGTAGTTGCCCAACAGACGCGAGGCCGCAAATTCGACGGCCAGTGACACCAGGCCGGAAATGAACACGATCACGTACAGAAATTTACGCATTAAGCAATTATACCGTAATCAGTTTTGTGGGGTACATCCCCCTCTGAATGTGGGGTCTAATCAATTTATTTTTGGTACGGGCGACCTGCAGGTCGCCCGTACAATAACAAGAAAAATAGTGGTGAGAGGTGCAGGCCGTCCGTACACCAATAGGTAACATAGTGGTGAGAGGTGAAAATCGCACGTTCACACCCAAATATAGGTAATCCTCTGTATAATCAAGTGGAACACGGAGGCAACTCATGAAACTGATCAGCGTTGAAAAAATGAAAGCACTTGAATCCGCGGCGAACGAGGGCGGATACAGCTACGAAAAGATGATGCTCAAAGCCGGCCAGAACCTGGCTCGTGTTGTCCATGAGCGTTACTTCGAAAAAGGCATCACGCGAGTGATGGGACTGGTGGGCGGCGGTAACAACGGCGGGGATACGATCATCGCCTTGACCGCGCTGCAAAAACTGGGCTGGACCTGTTCCGCTTTCATGCTCAAAGAAGATCCGCAGTGGCAGACACTGATCATTGAACTTCATGCCAACGGCGGCAGGGTGGTGGAGCGAGAACGCTTTGAAGAGGAACTCTCGCATACCCAACTGGTGCTGGACGGCGTGATGGGCACGGGTTTCAAGATGCCCATGAGCGAACCTTTTAGCGATTTCATGAAGAAGTTTTCCAAATTGAGCCAGGGCAAGATCATCGTGGCCGTGGATAGCCCCTCCGGGGTGGACTGCGTTACTGGCGAAGTCTGCCCTGAAACCCTGCACGCTGACCTGACCGTCAGCATGGAGGCGGTCAAGGAAGGCATGTTGAAATTCCCGGCGTATGAGTTCTGCGGTGAGATCGTGACGGTTGACCTGGGCATCCCGGCGAAAACGCTTAAAGCGTTCGAGACAGGCGAATCAGTAATTGATGCCGGGATGGTCAAACCTATGCTGCCTAAACGGGATAACAAAAGCCACAAGGGCTCGTTTGGGCATCTGCTGGTGTGCGGTGGAGGTGTCAATTATCCAGGCGCGCCGATGTTGGCGGCCAAAAGCGCCTATCGGACAGGTGCAGGTCTGGTGGAATGCGCCATCCCTGAACGCGTCTATGGAGCAGTGGTGGCCAATAACCTGGAGAGCATCTTCACCATACTTGAAGATGAAGACGGCGTGATCGCTGAAAACGCAGCGACTATATTAACACCCAAATTAAAAGACATCGAATGCCTGTTGATCGGTCCCGGCATTGGACGGGAAGAGACCACCCAGCGTTTCATCAAGCGGCTGCTCTTTGGGCTGAATGGTAAAAACAAATCGTCAGGCGCCGGCTTTGTGCCGGGGATGGTTAAAGCCACCACCAGGGATGCAGAGGAACTTCCGCCCATGGTCATTGATGCGGATGCCCTACGCCTGTTATCAGAAATTGACTTGTGGTACGAAAAGCTGCCTGCAGAAGCAGTGCTGACGCCGCATCCGGGTGAAATGTCTGCGCTAACGGGGTTACCCATTGACGAGATCCAAAAGGACCGGTTGGAAGTTGCCCGCCGTTTTGCCCAAAAATGGGGACAGGTGGTGGTGTTGAAGGGAGCACTCACTGTGGTGGCCTCCCCGGATGGAAAAACGGCAGTGCTACCGTTTGCCAATTCCGCATTGGCGAAAGCCGGCAGCGGCGACGTGCTGGCAGGGATGATTGCCGGGTTGATGACGCAGGGCGTCGAACCCTATGATGCGGCAATCACCGGGGTCTGGCTGCATGCCCGTGCTGCTGAAGTGGTGGTGAGAAGCCAGGGCACGACATCCAGTCTGCTGGCTGGTGACCTGATCAATGCCATATACGCGGCGATGGCTGAGTTGAAATAAAATTATTGAGAATATCCTTACCTAATTGAGATTTTCAACTACAAAACAATCCATTAAAAACAAAACTTGACAAGGCTTTAAGCCTTGTCAAGGTTGATTTTCTTCCAAATTGTTCGTTTTATTCGAAAACTGACCTAAATTACTCGGCAGCCGCTTTCTTGGGTTTTGCGGTTTCTTTGACTGCTTCGAGAACAACCTGTCCACGGTGGGCAAGTTCTTGTTCTTTAGCCTGAGCTTGTTTGATCAATTCCTGAGCTTTGCCGACGGCATCATTTGCTGCGACACTGGCTTTCTTGTAGGTCTCGTCAAGTGTTTCGACAGTTTTGTCTTTTAATTCGATGGCTTTGTCCTTGATGACGGTGCGGGTTTCATCACCGGAAGCAGGAGCATAAAGCAGGGCAACCACAGCGCCGGCGAGTCCGCCAACCAAAAAACCGATCAGGAAAGAGCCAAAATTATCTTTTTCAGCCATAGTATTCTCCTTTTAACAGATAGGGCTTGCGTGATTATCGCTTGAATTTGAACAGGTCAAACAGTTGTTTCATGCCGGCGAGATAGCCATTCAACTTGATCACCGGCTCAACCAGATTTGAACTGAGGAACTCGGTGGTGCCTTTAAGCGTATCCACCGTTTCTTTTGTAGATTTGAGGATGGGTTTGACTTCGTTCTGCAGCAGGTTGATCAGGGTTGAAATTTGAATCACCAGAACGACCAGTGCCACACCAATGACAATGGATTCGAAAGCCATGAAGATGATAAAAATGTCGCGGATGCGTGAAGTTGTGTTGAGATCAGCTTTTGAAAGGAAGAAAATGGCCGTGACGATCAAACCGATGATGACAGCGGCCAGCAGGATGACAATCCACACTTTTGAGGAAGACGGGGAAGTAGTTTCTACTTCCTGGCCATCCTGGGGAACTTCCAAAAGGGGAGTACTTTCATTATCCATTAAATTCATTATATCATAGTGAAAAATTCTTGTTGTCAAGTGTCAAGGGAATCTAATGTAACTCATATAATACGCACTGCAAAAGGATCGTCCTCAGACAGTTCTTGTCATCTAAAAAGAAATTTGTATCTTTTAGCAGCGTGTGTTAAACTTAACGGTTGCCATGCTCAAGATACTTCTTCTTAGACTGTTCCTGCCTGTAATGATGGTTTTCCCGTCCGTGAATCAAGTCACGCCCGGGCTCTATGTGTTACAACCTACAGACGGACAGATTGTTGCCGGAACGGTGGAGATCAAGGGATCTGTGCCGGATGATGGTTTTGATTACGCTGAAGTCTCTTATGCCTTCAGTGATGAAACGGCTTCCAATTGGTTTCAGATCGCAAAGCTGGACCAGACCGTACATGATGCCACGCTGGCGTTGTGGGATAAGACCACCATCACGGATGGAACCTACCGGTTGAAGGTGAGCGTCCACCGCAAAAACGGGTCTGTCAGCGATTTGGTGGTTGAGAATATCCGCGTGGGGAATTACACCCATTACGATGTGCCGACCGCGACTGCCACGGCGGCTTCGCCGGTCGAAACGCCGGTAACAGCCGAGACGGTCGTACCAACCACAGTAATGAAGCCGCTTCCTACCGATCTGCCGAAGAACCCTGCCTCGATTGATCAGGACGACTTCAAGCTGAGTTTGATCAGTGGTGTAACCCTGGTCGTTCTGATTCTGGCGGTCCTGGGGGTTTATGTGCTTTTCCGCAGGATTGCTCGAAAATAACTTTTTAATCTCCTCTCCTCAGCGCCTTCTCCCACATTATGAGAAAAGGCAGGGGATGAGGGGGATTTTGAGGACTTATGACCTTTCTATTTCAAAAAAAACCAGACACTCTTGAAGCCGCAGCGCCGTTCCTCATCGTTGGCCTGGGCAACCCCGGGCGTGAATACCGTGAGACAAAACATAATATCGGTTTCATGGTGATAGACCGACTGGGCGAGTTGATAGACTGCAAGTTGATCAAGGTGCAGAGCAAGGCGATCATCGGCATCGGAAAAATTGGCGATCAAAAGGTGATTTTGGCCAAGCCGCAGACCTATATGAATCTTTCAGGTCAGGCTGTGGTCAGCCTGCTGCATTTCTATAAGATCGAACCTTCGAGATTGATCGTGGCGCACGATGATGTGGATCTGCCTTTCGGACAAATTCGCATGCGACCGGGCGGTGGTTCGGCTGGTCAAAAAGGCGTCGGTTCGATCATCGAAAAACTTGGCAGCCAGGAGTTTGCCCGGTTGCGCATGGGAGTGGGGCGTCCCCCCGGACAGCGTGAAGCAGCAGATTATGTGCTGAAGGGGTTCAGTAAAACCGATATGGAATTTTTACCTGAATTCATCAACCGTGGCGCCGAAGCGGTAAAGAGTTTCGTCCTTGACGGTATTGATAACGCCATGAACAAGTTCAATCCTAAACAATAAGGGTAAACATGCTGGAGAGACTGCGGAGCCATTCCGTTTATCATAAAACGCTCGAAGCTGTGATGGCGGGCAAGACCCTGCAGGGATTGGGTCTCTCCAGGCCTGCGCGGCTGCCTGTGTTGGCTTCACTTTCCCTTGACCTGAATGTTCCCATTTTGCTTTTAACCGATAAAGTGGATCGCGCTCTGATGATGTTTGATGAACTGGCGTTCTGGTTGCCCGACCATCCGCGTTTTCACTTTCCTGAACCCAACCCGATGTTCTATGAACAGGCCGCCTGGGGTGCCTTGACCCGCCGGGACCGGTTGTCAGCGTTAAGCGCGCTGGCTCAATATCACTTACCCGGAACCCAAAAACCGGAAAAAGCAGCTGTGGTCGTTGCATCGCTCAGAGCAGTGATGACACGCACCCTTCCGAGGCGGGATTTCATCATTGCCAGCAAAACCATTCGCGTCAACCAACAGATCAATCCCCAGGAGCTTAAACGCAATTGGGTGGATATCGGCTACGAGGCCGTGGATACCGTTTTGGATCATGGACAATTCTCCCAGCGCGGTGGCATCCTGGATGTATGGACGCCTTCTGAAGCCTTTCCAGCCAGGTTGGAGTTTTTTGGCGACGAAATTGACACCCTCAGGCAGTTTGATCCGACCACCCAGCGTACCGTCCGCGGAATCGAGCAGCTGACGATCACCCCGGCGCGTGAATATTTGATCAATAAACTGCCCGAGGGATACAAAATGCCAGAAGGGTATGAGCGAGGTGATCAATCGGACGAATTCCTGATCCCGGTCATGCACCCTGCACCTTCCACCATTCTGGATTACCTGCCCAAGAATGGCCTGGTGGTGATCGACAACCTGGCCAACATCCAGAGCTTCGACGAAGAAATTGAAGAACAGGCGCTCAAGATGCGCAAAGAAAGCATCACCGAGGGAACCCTTGATGAGTCTTTCCCGATCCCTTATGTCACCTGGTCGGAACTGATAGATAACATTCAGACCCGGCGCTGGGTTGAATTGGGTCGCGCGCTGGATGAAGAAGAGATCACCATCGGCGGAATCTTTCAGCCGGGTGAACGCTTTGGCGGCCAGCTCAAGCCCTTTATTGACCACTTAAACGAATCCTGTAGTAAAGGCGACCAAACAGTGATCGTCACCCGCCAACTTTCTCGCCTTCAAGAAATTTGGAGCGAGAAACGCCTCGATTGTCCGGAGAATCCACCGATCTTTAAAGAAGCCACCCTGACTGAAGGTTGGGATATGGCGCTTGAAGACGGCACCACTCTGCACCTGATCACCGACAGTGAAATATTTGGCTGGGTGAGACCCATTCCGCGTGCCAGGGTTAAGGTCACCCACATGGCGCCTGAATCCACATTCGCGGACTTGAAAACCGGCGATTGGGTGGTGCATGTGGATTACGGCATCGGACGCTTTGCCGGCCTGGTACGGCGTACGCTCGAGGGCACCGAACGAGAGTTCCTGCTGGTGGAGTATGACGGAGGTGATCAGCTTTATGTACCCATCCACCAGGCAGACCGTTTAAGCCGCTACGTCGGTCCCGGCGGCGAACCGCCCAAACCTTCGCGTTTGGGCAGCACGGAATGGGGTCAGACCAAGCAGACCGTGCGCGAAGAAGTGGTCAAGGTCGCACAGGAGCTGTTGGAACTTTATGCAAAACGTCTGACCTCGATTGGTTACGCCTTCAATCCCGATCATCCCTGGCAGCGTGAACTCGAGGCCAGCTTCCCGTTTGTGGAGACTGCAGACCAATTGCAGGCGATCAACGAAGTCAAAGCCGATATGATGACGCCCCGTCCGATGGACAGGCTGTTATGCGGCGACGTCGGTTACGGCAAGACCGAAGTGGCGCTGCGCGCGGCTTTCAAAGCGGTCATGGATGGCAAGCAGGTCGCCATTTTGGTGCCGACCACTGTGCTGGCGCAGCAGCATTACGAGACCTTCAGGCAGCGACTTTCGGCTTTTCCGGTGGCAGTGGAAATGCTTTCGCGCTTTAGAACCCCCAAGGAGCAGGACGAGATCGTGCTCAAACTGGCGCTGGGCGAGATGGACATTGTCATCGGCACCCACCGCCTGCTGACCTCGGATGTTACTTTCAAAGATCTGGGGCTGGTGATCATTGATGAGGAACAGCGCTTTGGCGTGACCCACAA
The DNA here is from genome assembly GCA_021825925.1 of Chloroflexota bacterium. Classification (GTDB taxonomy): domain Bacteria; phylum Chloroflexota; class Anaerolineae; order Anaerolineales; family Anaerolineaceae; genus UBA6107. The sequence continues at coordinate 226,233 of JAKAFP010000002.1, read as the reverse complement.
GGAACATTTCAAGAAACTGCGCACCGAAGTGGACGTGCTGACACTCACGGCCACACCCATCCCACGCACGCTTTATATGGCGCTAACCGGAGCCCGCGACATTTCGATAATTAATACACCCCCGGCGGAGCGTCTGCCGATCATCACCCATATTGGGCCTTACTCTCCGCGCATCGTGCGCCAGGCCATCGTCCGTGAGATGGATAGAGGCGGGCAGGTCTTCTTTGTGCACAACCGTGTCACGACCATCCACGCCATGCAGGTGCATTTGCACAACCTGGTGCCCGAAGCGCGTATCGGCATCGGCCACGGACAAATGAAGGAAGACGAACTCTCGAACGTGATGAGCAAGTTCACCCACAACGAAATTGATGTGCTTTTGTGCACCTCGATCATTGAATCCGGCCTCGACATCCCCAACGCCAACACGCTGATTGTGGACCGCGGCGATACCTTTGGCCTTTCGCAGCTCTATCAACTGCGTGGTCGGGTCGGACGCGGCACCCAGCGTGCTTACGCCTACTTCTTCAGACATCGAAAGAAGCCACCCACGATCGAAGGGCAGGAGCGGCTTGAGACGATCGCCGAGAACACCCAATTGGGGGCTGGCTATTCCATTGCCATGCGTGACCTTGAAATGCGCGGGGCGGGTGAGATGCTGGGCATGCGTCAATCGGGTTACATTGCCAATGTGGGTTTCCATCTTTATACACGCATGCTCTCGGATGCGGTGCATGAACTGCGCAAGACCATGCCCAATACCAAGGATGTGGAGAAATTGTTCGGTATCACCGGCGCCTACATCCCCGTAAGCGTGGATCTGCCGCTGGCGGTCGGTCTACCCGCGGAGTATGTGCAGGATCAGGCACTGCGCTTGCAGCTCTACCGGCGTATGGCATCCATCACGCTGGAATCCGAGTTGGATGAACTCTCAGAGGAATTTGTGGACCGTTTCGGTGCTTTGGTGGAACCGGTCAAGAATCTGCTCTATCAGATCCGCGTAAAACTGATGGGCGAGAAGGCCGGGTTGAACTCCATCACCATCGAAGGCGAGCAGCTTGTGCTGCGCTTCCCGGCGCTGCCAGAAGGCGTGCCCGCGCGTGAGCTGAACACCCCTGATGCACGTCTGCGGGCCGGCAAGAATGCCTACTGGATGAAGGTGGATCCATCCAATGATGGGTGGCGGGAGGATCTGATTGAGGTGTTGGGGAAGATCGCCAAATGACCATGTTTGTGGGGGTACAGCGCCGCTGTGCCCCTGCTGTAATTAAAGAACAGATGTGCTATAATTGGGTATTGATATTTCTTATTCGTTAATCAGGATTTGTTATGGATTTCAAACTTCAAGCTCCTTACATTCCCACCGGTGATCAGCCGGAAGCCATCAAACAATTGGTGGAAGGTGTGAACAAGGGTTACCGCGACCAGGTACTGCTTGGCGCCACGGGTACCGGCAAGACCTTCACCATGGCCAACATCATTCAAAATACGCAGATGCCGGCGTTGATCATGGCGCACAACAAAACCCTGGCCGCGCAGCTTTATGCAGAGTTCAAGGAATTCTTCCCCGAAAACGCGGTGGAGTATTTCGTGTCATACTACGACTACTACCAGCCTGAAGCTTACGTTCCGCGGCATGACCTGTTCATCGAAAAAGAGACGGATATCAACGAAGAAATCGATCGCATGCGCCTCGCGGCGACTATGTCTTTAATGTCCCGCAAGGACGTGATCATCGTTGCCTCTGTGTCATGCATCTACGGTTTGGGCAACCCTGAGAACTACGGCAACGTGGTGGTCAATCTGGATATTGGCGGCATTTACCGGCGCAATGCACTGCTCAGGCAGTTGATCGAGAGCCAGTATCAGCGCAACGACATGGAACTCAAGCCGGGCGCATTCAGGGTGCGCGGAGATACGATCGAGATCTTCCCGGCATACGAAGAGAAAAAAGCCTTCCGTCTCAGTTTCTTCGGGGACGAGGTCGAAAAGATCGTGGAATACAGTCCGCTGACCGGTGAGATCATTGCAGAACCGCAGCACATTGAGATCTACCCTGCCAAGCATTACATCGCCAATGAAACCCGTTTGAAACAGGCTATTACCGATATCGAGTCTGAACTGGATGACCAGGTGAAGTACTTCAATTCCAACCAGCGACTACTCGAAGCTCAGCGGATTGAGCAACGCTGCCGTTATGATCTTGAGATGTTAAAAGAGGTCGGCTACTGTTCTGGCATCGAGAACTATTCGCGCCATTTGGATCAACGCCCAGCCGGCTCAGCGCCGTGGACCTTGATGGACTACCTGCCCTCTGAATACCTGTTATTTTTGGATGAATCTCACATGACCGTACCGCAGATCAAAGGTATGTACCACGGCGATCAATCCCGCAAGAGCACCCTGGTGGAATACGGCTTCAGGCTGCCCAGCGCCATGGATAACCGTCCGCTCACCTTTGATGAATTTGAACGCAAAATGGGCTACACCATTTACACCTCGGCCACCCCCGCGGAATTTGAAATGAGTCGAGCCAACCAGGTGGTCGAGCAGATCATCCGCCCAACCGGGTTGGTGGATCCGCAGATCGAAGTCAGACCGACCAAGGGGCAGGTGGATGATCTATATGCCGAGATCAAACAACGCACCGAAAAGGGCGAACGCGTTCTGGTCACCACTTTGACCAAGCGTATGTCTGAAGACCTTTCGGATTATCTGCTGGAGTTGGGGGTTAAGGTCAGCTATCTGCATTCCGAGGTGGAGACGCTGGAACGGGTGGGCATCTTACGCGACCTGCGCATGGGCGTGTTTGATGTGCTGGTGGGCATCAATCTGTTGCGCGAAGGGCTGGACCTGCCCGAGGTATCCATGGTGGCGATCCTTGATGCCGATAAACAGGGTTTCCTTCGGTCCGCCACTGCGCTGATCCAAACCGTGGGACGTGCCGCGCGCAACGTCAACGGTAAAGTGATCATGTATGCCGACAAGATCACTGATGCCATGGCGCAGGCCATTGACGAAACCAATCGCAGACGCAAGAAACAAATGGATTACAACACCGCCCACAATATCGAACCCTTTACCATTATCAAAGCAGTCCATGACATCACCGAACGGCTCTCAGAAGACAGCCCGATGGTGGCCGAGAACCGCGGTCATTACAAAGCTGGCAAAGAAACCACAGGCATCCCAGAGAAAGAGATCAAACGGCTGATTGCCGAACTGGAAAGCCAGATGAAGCAATCCGCAAAAGACCTGGCGTTCGAGCAGGCGGCGGCTTTCAGGGATCAGATCATTGACCTACGCCGACTGTTGGCTGAAGAATCCGATCTGCCGCCGTGGAAGAAGGCCAAACTACTAGCAGGTGAAGTGGATTAAGTGTGTTAGCAGAGTCCAAATTCCTTCTTTGGAATTTGGACTCTTTCACTTTACAGCATCAAGCAAAGCCACCTTAATAGGGAGCTATCTTTTCTGGCACATAAAGTCTGGTGAAGTTAACGAAACCTAATCCAATATTTTAGAAACAACCTTGACAAGGTTTTAAACCTTGTCAAGGTTGTTCGTAATAATGACGAAGCAAAAATCCAATTTGTTGAAAAGTTTACTCGGTAGGCAGCATGGAGAATCTATCGTAGAGATTGGTTGCTTCAGACCAATCGAATTTGACATCGGTGACCATCGAGCGGCTCGGTCCGCGGCGGACGTGGGTGAGCAGGTCTTCGAGGTCAGAGCGGGTTCCCTCTGCCAATACTTCAACCTCGCCGTTGTGGCGATTACGCACCCATCCGGTGAGCGCTTTGGATTGGGCAAAGTCGTAGACGAAGTAGCGAAAACCGACACCCTGCACGTGTCCATCCACGCGGATGTGAATTTGTACCAATTGCTCGTTCGTTGAATCAGTCATGGTGAAACCTTTCAGCGGAATGTCGTTTGCGCAACAGTATGATCAGTAAGACCGCCAGCAGAACCCCCGCCGAAATGACTACCGCCAAAATGCCAAAATTGACCGGAGTTGAGGTGGTGAAGGTGGAAGCGATCCAATCTTTTTCGAGCTGGTCAAATGGTACGTTAACAGCAGAGTTGACTGCGTTAGCGCAGGTCTGGCCAGAGGCGGTGTTTTGGATCAATTGGGTAAAAATCTCCGAGCCGAAGCGGCCGTTGAGATAATTGACAAACGAAGCAGACTGCGCATAGGCAAGTTGTGCAGTTTTGGCGTCCTGTGGAAAGCCATCGCACAAGGAAGAAAAAGTGAGAAGCGAACCGCTGGCCTGGGCATCATTTAAAATGCGCTGCAGATCGGGGTCCGGATAAAGCTCCACAGAGGTGGCGAGACCTTCAGTCAGCCAGGCAGGGATGGCTGAGTAAGAGGCTCCGGCTAATGTGTATTCAATAACATGCATCAATTCGTGTGGAATCTGGCGTTCCATTTCGATCAGTTCGGCGGATTGGTTTCCATTCGAAACCAGCAGAACTCCAAGATCGGCCGAGGCATGCCCGGCGATCCAGGGTTGGCCAGCCAGCGAGAGAGCCTGTTGGAGTGAATTGACATCAGGATATATGTAGATGGAGATAGGAAAATCAGGGGTTACCGGTAGTAGCGCTGAGGCCGCTTTTAGGCCATTACGTGCAATTTCCTGTGTCTTTTGGCCAAAGGAATCCGCACCATCCACCCAATGAATGTGAAAAAGTTCAGTTTCAGATGAGACCCATTGATAACGGTCATCGAGATAATCGAACCAGTAGGAGGGCGTGGTCAGGCTTGAGCCATCCAGATTGGTGAATTCAAACCAGTAATACACGCGGGCAAATGGGCGCAGCGGATCGAGGGTTAAATTGTAATTGACTGTGATACTGCCATCCGCTGCAGGCGTTATTTCAACCTGTCTGGAAGACTGTCCATCCGGCTGCAGGATCAACAGAATTGAGGCGTATTCTGAAGAATTTGTGAGGCTGGCCGTCAGATGGATTGCGGTACCAAATTGATACTCCAACTTAACATTATTGACCGGTTCCTGACTTTGGGCACTGACACTGCTGACAGGCAGCAACAACAGAAAACAAAGGAGGAATCGAATCAGCCCCTGCATGATCAGAGTCCTGATTTACTCATCTTCGTCATCATCGTCGCTGTCGTCGTCGCCGTCTTCTTCAAGACTATCGAAATCAACGTCATCGAATCCGTCTTCCTCGTCCAGATCATCGAGACCATCCAGGTCATCGTCTTCATCCACGGCACCCTGGGGTTTGAAGTTAAAGAAATTCAAACCTTCGGATGAACTGCTAATCTCAAGATTTTCCAGGGCTTTTTCAAGCCATTCTATTTCTTCATCGCTTTCTGAATCTTTAAGCAATTCCTGAAGTTTTTCTTTGACTTCACGGCCGCCGATTTGTGAAAGCGACCAAATGGCTGCCAGACGGATCTCACTGTCATAATCCTCTTCTTCAACCATCGTAAATAGTTGATCGAGGGCAGTAGGGATCTCAAGTTCACCAGCGGCACGGGCGGCTTCAAATTTAATGTCGGAATCGTTGGAATCCAGTTTCTCTTGTACGAATTCGGACCACTGGTCATCGGCTGAACGGCCCATGGCGCATAATGCGCAGGCCACCCACAGGTTTTCTTTGGAATCGTATGCTGCTTTGATCAAGGCAGGCACCTTGGGGTGGCTGGAATAACCCAGGGATTCAAGCGCGCGCATGCGCACCTGTGAAACCTCTTCGCTCAACACCACATCCAAAAGGCTTTTGACCGCGGATATCTTGACTGCATCGGGAATCTCATCCAATTCACCCAGGTAGACAAAATGACCCAACAGCGAAGCAGCCGTGGATCTGACGCCCTCGTCAATGTCTTCAAGCATCAATTCAATGAGGATCGGAACCAGTTTGGGATCTTCAGATTCCCATAGCAAACGCATGGCGAGCACCCGCACCCGCGGATCAAGATCATTGATCACGGATTTGGCGACTTCATCGAAGCAGACCAGGGTGTCTTTTTCGGTGATCTCTTCCAGATCTTCAAGCAATGAGATTTTGCGGGTGATGCTGGTATCCTGCCAGATGGGAAGAAATTCTTTAATATCCCGGGGAAAAAGGTCAGAGAATCCCCTCAACAAACGGGGAGGGAAGGGATGATCGGTGTCTTTTAAAGCAGCTGCAACTTCAGTGAATTTAATTCTTTCGAGCGCTTCTTCCATTTATGGTTTCCTATTTAAGAATGACGGGATTAATGATGTCGTTGATCACCATGACGACCATTAACCCCATGAGAATGACGTAGCCGATAAAATGAACGCGGCCTTCCAATTCGGGTTTGACCCGTTTTTTGAAAAGAATTTCCGGGATCAGGAACAGAATATGACCGCCGTCCAATGCGGGGATGGGAAGCAGGTTGGTGAACCCCAATGCGATCGAGATCATGGCCAAAAAGTTCAAAACGGTCAGCCCTTTAACGCTTGGGTCAACGGCGGTGGCTTCTTTATCAATGGTTTGAACTTGCGAGAAAATGTCGTAGATACCTTTGACGCTGACCATTCTGGCATCAGAAGCGGCGATCTGTCCGCTGATGAGGCGCACCGGGATCATTAACATCTGGTAGCCCTGGTCCAGGGTCGAGACAAAAGCCATAGGGATGGCTTGCAGGTAGGTGATCTTATTGACCGGATTTGAAATCGCAACGCCCATGGCACCTTCACCTTCAGGTGATTTCGCACGGGGAATGATCTTAATTTCGATGGGCTTGCCATCTCGCAAGATCGTTAATGTCACTTCGCTGCCAAGATTTGGTCGAACCAGTTGGGTTAGTTTGTCTATGCTGTCCACGGGTTGACCGTTAAGTTCGGTGATCACATCCCCGACCAACAATTCTGCAGAGGCGGGTGAATTTGGTGCAATATCAATGATCTTAACTTTGGTCAGGTCAGGTGCACCCACGCGGCTGAATAGAAAAGCAATTAATAACATACCGATCAATAGATTGGTGATCGGTCCGCCCAAGAGGGTGGCCAACCGGCGCCATGGATTGGCGGCAGCAAAACTACCTGCTTCCAAGGTGTCACCTGCTTCACCTTTCATGCGGCAGAATCCGCCAAAGGGAATCCAGTTAATGGTGAAATCGGTGCCGCCTGCGCGGAATAATCTAATTATTTTCGGTGGATAGCCAAAACCAAATTCTTCCACTTCAATTTTGTTGGATCGTGCTGCAATGAAGTGTCCGAGTTCGTGCAGGAATACCAAAGCGCCAAAGGCGAGTATGAATTCAAGTATGCTTAGAACGGTGCTCCAAATAGTTGTCATTCAGTCTCCAAAACCGTAACGGTTTACGCCCAATATTATATCCGGTTTGAAGAAGGTTTTCACGGACCTGTTTTTCTGAAATTCATTAACAACTAATCGGATCACGATCAAGCGATCTTTGCGCCGCCGCCCGGGTGGGCGACGAGCACTTCCTTGACTCCAGGTATGGATGCCAGCCTGTGTTTGACATTTTCGAGCGCACTGGATTCACAAAGGATGTGCACATTTGGTCCGGCATCAATGGTATAGGCTGCTGGAATGCCTGTCTTGCGCCAGGTTTGGACGGCCTTCATGATCTCAATCGTAGCCGGCTCCCAATAGAGCAGGGCGGGGTGCGAGGTCATCATGACTGCGTGCATCATGTTGCTGTCTTCTTCAACAATTTCTGCAAAGGCTTCAAAATCGCGGGCATGCAGGGCATCCCGGCAGCGGTCAATGCGGCGGTCGGCATCAGCCACACGAACGACCTGAAATGGGCTGGTTGACGCCAGGTTATGACCTTCGCTTGAACCGGTCTTTTTGTGTGCACTGGTAACAACGGCAATGCAATCCACCAGATCCCAATGATTGGGTTTGCCTATGCTGACTGCAAAAGAATCCATGTCGGAGATGCCACGGTACCACTCCGTAAAGCCTGTGGGGATGGAGCGGCAGGCTGAACCTGATCCACGGCGGGCGAGGCGTGAAAGGTCTTTTTCACTCATTTCAAGCCCCATGGCATGCACGGCTGCCACAGTGAGGGCAGCAAAAGCTGAAGCCGAGGATGCAATGCCGGCACCCACCGGAAAATTGTTTTCACTCATCACATGCGCCCGGGTTGCAATTCCGCGAATGCCGCGGATGACATTCAAATGGGTGGTGACACGCTGCAGTGAAGGACCAGATTGTCTCAATCCGTTCAGGTCAAAGATATCCGTCGTGAATGCCGGGTCGAAGGTAATGCGGGTGCGGGTCACCAATTCTTCCAGGTTCATTGAAATCGAGCCGTTTTCAGGCAGGCGCAGTGAGTGATCGCGGTTTCCCCAATATTTGATGAAGGCGATGTTGGGGTGGGCGATGGCTGTGGCTGTATTAGGTGACATGTGACCTCTGATATCCAATAATGATGTTGTAAGTTTACCATTTCCGTATTCAAACGATAGCCCTCTGGATGCAAAAACCCTGCCAATTATTGGGTGAGCTTTTTTTCATGAATTTTGGGGAGAGAAGAAGGCTCCCTTGCAAGTTTGTAATGTATTGGTAATGTATCTCAGCGTATACTTAGTAAGGAAATAATTCCATTATTAGTAAGGAAGAGTAGCCAAAAACGTAATTATTAAACGGATTTTCTTATTCCGATTTTTGTTAGTTGTATATATTGATCTCGCTGAGGCACAAATAAGATGAAGAATCCAATGCGTTTGACAGGTGGGATGTCCATAATTCCGTCACAAGAAGAACTGATTGACAATATACTATCAAGCCAGCTTGAGAAATCTCAAGCCAGGCTCATTTTGTTAATTGATACCAGCGGACAGGTTATCTCTTTTCATGGCGAACGCGGAAATATTGATCTTGTAGCTTTGGGTGCGCTTACTGCAAGCGATCTGGCAGCCAGTGAAGAAATTGCCAGAATCTCCAACCTGTATCAAGAAAATCAGATGGTCATCAGACAGGGTTCAAAGATGAACACGATCGTCTATGACATCAATCACAACTTGATCCTGCTTTATATCGTCCCGGCCACAGTCCCGCTGGGGTGGGTTTGTTACCTTGTGCGTGATTCATCCGCCCAGATCAAGGAAGCCCTTACAAAGATCCAAAATAATGCAGAAAGCAGGATGTTTGAATCCAGCAATGAGAATCTGCATGAACTGATCAACAATGCACTTGATCAGGTCTGGAAGGATTAAGCAGCATGAATATCAACTGGCAACTGCGCCAATTGAGATTGAAAATTGTATATTACGGGCCGGCAATGAGCGGCAAGACCACCAATATCGAGCAGATACACAAGCGAATTGATCCCAATAATCGCAGCAGCCTTGTTTCATTAAAAACCAACGAAGACCGCACCTTGTTTTTTGATTTCATGCAGTTTGAACTTGGCAAAATTTGCGGCATGAGTCCGTGTATTCAGCTTTATACAGTTCCCGGGCAGGAGTATTACAAAGCCAGCAGAAAACTGGTGCTGCGAGGTGCAGACGGGGTGGTTTTTGTGGCGGATTCCTCCGCTGCCCGTATTAAAGACAACCTCGAATCCTGGCTGGATATGGGCTCGGCATTAAACGAAATGAATCAACCCATAGGCAAGATTCCGCTGGTAGTTCAATACAACAAAAGGGACCTGGTGGATGCAGTTCCAGTGCGCAGTTTGCATCAAAGTCTGGGAATTGGAGAGTTCCCCGAATTCGAAGCCGTTGCTTTCAATGGTGAAGGGGTCCTTAACACCCTGAAAAGCATCATCAATGACGTGATCTGTCAGGTGCAAAAAGAACTGCAATAAGTAAAGGATCAATAATGGTTAAAGAGACAAAATCAGGGGCAGATATTCTTCTAGGAATATTGAACCAAATGAATCGCGAGGGTAACTTTCCGATGTCGGTGCTCACTGACAAAGAGGGGCTGCCGATCGCTTCCTCGTTTTCGAATGGGGCAGATCCAGAAAAACAATCTGCCGTGGTGGCATTTTTACAGAAGACGGCTGTGCAGGTGAGTAAACAAATGGGTATGGATGAGATAGATGAGATCTCCTTCAGCTATGTGGATGGGCAGCACTTGATCTGCCGTCCTTTTAATATAGATACCAATCGCTTGATCCTGGCGATCATTGTTACTGATCGAGATCAGAGTTACCGGCGCATCACCAACCGCGCCCTTTCTGAGATCCGAAATATCTGGAATTAATACAGGCGGAAGAATTATGGGCATGACAGGCAATTTGACTGGTTTGGCAGCGGCTGATTTGATCCAGCTGAATTGTGTTGATCAGAAAGTGGCAAGGCTGAAGATCAGCCGTGGCGATCAAAACGCTGAAATATATTTTATGGGCGGACAAATCGTCCATGCCGTTTGCGGTTCCCTTAAAGGTGAAGAAGTCGTCTATCAGGTGTTAGGTTGGAACGAAGGCGATTTCAACCTGGTTAACGACATTAAATCATCTGAGACTACGATCAACAGAAGTTGGCCCAGCCTGCTGCTCGAAGGAGCCCGCAGATTGGACGAAAAAGAGCTTGAGCAATCTGAAGTCAATCCTGTAAAAGGAACTGAATCAAAGGAGACCAAAATGACACAAAAATTTGACGAGATCTTATCAGAACTTGCTGGTGAAGTTACCGGCTTCAGGGGTGGTTTCCTGGTGGGGATTGACGGCATTAACCTTGCGTCCAAGTATGTGGGTGATCTGGATCCTGAACTTGCAAGCGCCCAGATGGCCATGTTGTTAAAACTGGTAAGCGGGTCCACTGAAAAATTGGGTGCCGGGAACCTCGAAGATAATTTGACCACCACTGAAAAGGCTTTTATTTTGATGCGCTTTTTACCTGGAAAGCAATATTTCCTTGGCATTTCTGCAGAACGGAAGACTGGCAATCTTGGCAATATGAGGTTGATGAGCAAAATGTACACCGAGCGGATGGCTAAGGTGATGCCTCACTGAACCGAGTTTTGCTTTTAGAAAATGGAGAAAAAGATGAACAAACTTGAGCAGGTTATTTATCAATTTCGTAACGATTTGGGAAGCGATTTTATCTCCACCGATGTGGTCGGCATGGATGGTATATCCATTGGCGGCGGCTCGTTAAACCCAAATTTTGATGCAGCAGATATTTCGGCTCGTTTTGCCGAAGTAATGAAACTCGCCGTAAAGATCAGCACAAAGATCGAAATTGGCAAGGTGGAAGACAACCTGGTGACCACGGATGCCACTTATATCATTTCGCGCTTTTTGGGCGACGGTCATTATTATTGGGTGGTTGTGGTTTCTTCCAATGCAACCCTGGGAACGGTGAGAATGCTGATGAATGAATTTGCTCCGCAGATCACGGAAGCCATTCCGCATGATGCCAGTTCGTCGGTTCAAGCGGTCACAGCAGCACCAGTCGTTGAGTCCAAACTTCAGGATAAAGGTAAACAAGACAAACCCAAACGGAATTTTTGGGCTGACGCAACTCCCAAGGATGAAGATGATTCTGAGGCAGCCTTAAAAACTTTTAAATACCCTTGATAATTGGGAATTTAACCTAAAACTCCTCAATTATGGGTGTAGAATTACATCTCGTGGTTGGTTTTGGTCCAAAAGTTTGATGATCTTGATGTTTGAGATCAAGTGAACTCATTATTATCTTCTTGAACGGACTCCCGGTATACATTAAAAATTGCCACCACTACTTATGAGCGATTGCTCGGCTCATAAGACGCGCATGCCGTCACAATCGGATTGATGTATTGTTGATCCAATTTTCATTGGCGGCAGCATCTTGATACTTTTGATTGATAGAAATTGTCATCTCATGTTCTGGAGTAAGAAATGCCAAGACGAAGTTTAAAACAATTATATGTAAGCGAATTTACAGGGTACAACCTTCATAAACTGCAGCAAGATCTAATGGCCGGATTAACCGTGGCAGCCGTTGCCCTGCCTCTTGCTCTGGCCTTTGGTGTCGTATCCGGTGCCACTGCCTCGGCCGGGCTTGTGACTGCAGTCATAGCCGGTTTTCTCATGGGCGCGTTATCGGGTGCTCCTTTTCAGATCAGCGGACCCACAGGTGCAATGAGTGCGGTATTGATCGTACTGGCGCAGAAATATGGTTTGAATGGCATCTGGGTGGCTGGATTAATGTCTGGAGTATTCCTGACCATTATCGGCTTATTACGATTGGGACGTTTCATTGCCTTTATTCCTTCTCCTGTGATCACCGGTTTTACCTCTGGAATCGCTCTGATCATCTTTATCGGACAGATTGATAACTTTCTGGGTGTAAAAACAGCGGCAGCTGAATCTTCAGTGCTTAAATTAGTAAATTATTTTAAGGGCGGATTTACACTGGATTGGCACGCCATCGTGCTGGCATTGGTGGTGATCGTCACCATGATCTTCTGGCCAAAAAAGTGGAATGCAAAATTTCCGGCTTCATTGCTGGGCATCATCCTGGCCACCGGATTGAACTTTCTGGTGAAATGGCCGGTGAACGTGATCGGAGAGATCCCGCAAACCTTGATCCTGTCCAACCGATTACATTTTGCCGAAATCCCGTGGACGCATCTGGGACAATTTCTTGGTCCGGCTTTGACCATCACCGCGCTGGGTGCAATTGAATCCCTTTTGTGTGGGACGGTAGCCTCGAATATGACCGGCACACGTTTGCAGGCCAACCAGGAATTGATCGGTCAGGGTGTCGGTAATATCGTCATTCCATTCTTCGGTGGCGTACCAGCCACAGCAGCCATTGCCAGATCCAGTGTGGGGATAAAATCTGGCGGTCAAACCCGTCTGGTGAGTGTCTTCCACGCAGCCGGCTTGCTGCTTTCGATGTTCCTGTTGGCGCCGGTTATGGCCAAAATTCCATTGGCTGCTCTGGCCGGGGTTTTAATGGTCACGGCTTACCGCATGAATGAATGGGAGTCCATCCGGTTCATGTTTAAAAAGCGCTTTAAGACCGCCATTGTCGCATTCACCATTACCATGCTTGCCACCGTGGCTTTGGACCTGACTCAGGCAATTCTGATCGGTTCAGTGATCGCCGTCATGCTTTTCATCAATCAAATCGCCCAAATTGACATAAACATCCAGGAAATTGACCACGGAAAATTATTGGACAAGGGAATAGAGCTCAAACACAAATGTGAACATGTCAAGGTTGCTTATATCACCGGCCCACTTTTCTTTGCCGCCATCGGCTTTTTTAATGAGGCCTTTGCAAAGCTGGGGGGGGATGGCACGCTCATTCTTTCGATGCGCGGCGTTTCCCTGATTGATACAGCAGGCATCGAAGCAATTGAAAAATTGTATGAAAAGTTTCACTCACGCGGCGGAGAGATCATGTTTGCGGGAACGCACGATAATGCATTTCGCATGCTTGAACGCGCCGGTCTGGTGGATAGAATCGGCAAGGAGAATTTTTTCTGGTCTTCGGACCAGGCCATTCTTGAAGCTGAACAACGTGCTCTCTAGCCGAGAACAGCAGAACAAAAACCGCTTTCACGAAAATTTGTGTAAGCGGTTTTTTTATTTGAGTGACGTTCAATTTGCTGGAAATTCCATGACGAAACAAGTACCGTAACCTTGATGGTCTACTATTTCAAAGATGGGACTTTCAACTTTGATGGTTCCACCGTGAGCTTCGACGAGTTCCTTTACGATGGCCAGCCCCAGCCCTGAACCGCCGCTGATGCGTGAACGGGACCTATCTGCACGGTAAAAACGGTCAAATATGTGCGGAAGATCCTGCGCGGAAATGCCGGTGCCGGTATCTTTCACACTGATCATCACAGAAGTCGCGGGTGATTTTTGGGAGGTTGAAATCTGGATGGATCCGCCTTGGGGAGTGTATCTGCTGGCATTCGTGATCAGATTATTCAGGATTTGTGTGATGCGGTCTGGGTCCATTTGCAGTGTTGGCAATCCATCCTGCAGGGAGTGTTCTAGTTGAATTCCTTTTGTGCGTGCTTGTGGTTGGAGCCGTTCGGTGATTTGATTGATCAAGTTGTTTATTTCGATGGGCTGTCTTTGAAGTTTAAGTTGGTTGGTTTCGGCCAGTGATAGCAGCCGCAAATCTTCAATTAACCGGTTGAGCAGGGTGGTCTCTGCAAGCAATGCGTTTAATTGCTCAGCATCACATGGTAAAACCCCATCCTGCATGCCTTCCACAGTGCCCTGGATGGCGGTAAGGGGGGTGCGCAGTTCATGGGCGACATCCGCCATCAGATGCTGACGTTGAATTTCGGCTTGTGAAAGATTGGCAGCCATCTGATTAAAGGTCTCTCCGAGCTGGGCAAATTCATCCTCACCCGTGATTTCGACTCTCTGGGTCAGGTCCCCTTCTGCAATGGCGGCAGCTGCTTTGCGAAGTTTGCGCATGGGAGCTGTGATTTGGAAAAATAAAACCACCCCAAGAGCCAGAGCCGTTAACCCTGCCAGAAAGCCCGAGCTGATGATGGCACGCCTGACGGACGTCTGAAATTCGTTTACAAGTGTCGTCGTGGCGGACTGACTGCCTGGTGTAACTAAAAGTGTTCCAACGACCTTTTTATCTACGGAAATCGGAATCCCTTTTAATATCTCAACAGGAGTAAGCTGTCTGCCGGTTAATTCATTAAGGGAGTCGTAGATCACCAGACTCTGAGAATCGGCCAGGATCAACCGCTGGCCAAGAGCGCTCATCATCGAATCATCATCTGAAGTGCTTTGACCATTGAGTTTGCCGTTCCCATTGCCTTGCCCCATCATGCCCTGGTGCTGTTGCGCCATGGAGGATTCTTGCAGAAAAATCTCAACCCCCAGCCAACTCTTATCCAATGCGTAAAATTCCGCAAGGTCTGGTGCGATGCGTCGAGCCCAAATTTGTCCACTGCGGGTCGTGTATAAGTTGAAGGCTCTTAATGTAGCGCGTGAGGTCAAGACGGAGGTTACCAGACCGCCAACTGCGATGATGATCAAAAAAGCACCCAGCAATTTATAGAGCCAACTATTTTTCATGATTCTGCCAATTCAAATTTATAGCCCAAACCAAACACAGTCTGAACGTAAATGGGATTTTTGGGATCAGGTTCAAGTTTGATGCGTAAATTTTTGATGTGTGCGTCTATGGTCCGCTCATAGCCCTCGTAGGCGTCTCCCTGGGCGTGTTCCATGATTTGCAATCGTGAAAAGACACGCCTTGGGTTGCTCGCAAGTGTGACAAGGATCTGGAATTCAGTGGGAGTGAGTTCAATCAAGCGATCTTCAAGCGTAACAGTGTGCTGACCAAGATCAATGGTCAAATTTCCGGCACGGATGATCTCACCCTTGGCGCCCCCAGCATTGACCCGTTTGAGGATTGTTTTTATCCTGGCAACCACTTCACGCGGGCTGAAGGGTTTGACGACATAATCATCCGCACCCAACTCCAATCCGATCAGTTTATCCACTTCTTCCACCCGGGCAGTCAGCATCAGAATGGGGACGCTTGAATTTCGGCGGATTTCGCGGCAGACTTCGAGTCCATCCAGTCGTGGCAGGTTTAGGTCGAGAATTACAAATGTGGGGTTCTCTCGTGCAAAGACTTCAAGTGCCAGGCTGCCATCCATCGCAGATACAACCTGGTAACCTTCCTTTTCGAGGTAAGCCTGCAAAACTTTCAGGATTTGGGGTTCGTCATCAACAACGAGGATCTTTTGGGTTGATTCATTCATAATTTTATTATATTGGAAATGGCAGAGAATTGTATCAAGAACACATCAGTATTATTCTAGCTTGAAAGATGGAACGAAGGCACCTGGTTTGGGTGCCTTCGTTTACCAACTTCATGACAATTAATTTGTGGTGTACACACCCGTGCAAGTGCCGGTTCCGGTTCCATTGGCGCCCCGATTGCCGCCCATCATACCTCGTGCGCCAGCGCCGCCATTTTCACCCATCAATTTGATCCGGTTTTTCATCCAGTCAGCCTGCGCCTGGGTGAGATCGCCGTTCTTTACGGCCAGATCTATGGCTTCACTGCGGGCATCCAGTAAAAGGGCTTTGGCCTCATCGTTGGATAATCCTTCGGCAATGGCAACAGAATATAATGTTTCACCATTTACAAGACGAGTATTCAAATCTTCTTCGGTGATGCCCAGTTTCTCAGCAACCACGGTTACCATCTCGTCATGCAGCAGACCCTTTTGTTGAGCTCCACCCATCATCCCTCCCGGGCCACCGGGACCGTAATTGGCTGATCCTGTTGAGGTCGTGGGGGTATTGGATGAGGCATAGACCTTGTTAACCGAACCAAGGGTAAAGAGAGCAGCCACAAGGACCAAAGAAACCACTAACGCTTTTTTCATTTTTACTCCTTTTTTGTTGATTATTTGTTGAACGATTATTAGTTTAAAAGAAAGTTGTGAAGAACTGATGAAGAAGGGATGAACAATTTGTGTGAATTAAGTAGACAAGCCGACTTTGAGGGTCGGCTTGTCAATCTAGGGAGGGGTGTTTTCAGTGATTTCCAGATTGAGACCCTGAACCGCTGTTGGGTCCCTGGTTTGGGGTTTCGGTCTTGATTGTTGAATTACCCTCATTGCCTTGAGGAGAACCCGATCCTGTTGTGTTGTTTTGACCTTCGCCCCCAACTTCTGTTGACAAAGGCGAAGGCGTCAAAGTTATCCATGGATTATTATTTTGACCATTTCCGTTGTTCATCGAAGGAGTGTTTGTGTTCATGAAATTTCCGTTCCCTTCATCAGGTGTATTTTGACCTGTTTCACCAAAACTGGTTGGAGAATTTCCTGTTTCAGGGTTTTGAATTTGTTCCTGGATTTGAAGTTGTTCCATGGCCTGTGGAAGACCTGATATACCGTCTTCTAACAAACGAAGTCTTTCTTGTAACATATCCCTAGTTTGGATCATGGCGGCTATAGAATCTGCTGAACCATTAGTCATTGTTTGCGATAGAGTTTGCTGTTGGGTTAACAGTCTCTCCTGTAAGGTTTCAAAAGCAGGAACAACCTTGTCTTCAGGCAAATTTAGTGCGATGAGCATTGCTTTTTCTATTTGATCACGATAAACGGTTTGAGTTTCATTAGTGATCATTTCACCTTCAGCTAGAAGTGTCTGGATCTCATTTGCACGCCGATCTATCAATTGCAGTGCGATCTCAAATTGCGATTCCGGATTTGCAGTCAGATCGAGCGCTGCATTTTCGCTGAGTAATTTGATGTTATAAAATAAATCACCTGGAACACTAGCCTGTGCCGCTGCCACCGTAGCTCCGCTTCCCCCAAGGAGAAGTGAAATTGCAAGAATGATCGAAGTTAATGTAGATAACATGGGATTTCGCTCCTTTCGGCGTTCAAATAAGTTGATTGGATTATTTCGTTTCCAATTCTTATGACGCTGATTATCCTTAGGAGATACGGTCTCAGCCATTTTTGCTGCTTGTGAAAGAAAAGCTGCTTTACCAGCTTCAATTTGTTGTGGTTTCCGTTCTTCAGTGGACTTTAAAACATTCAGTTTCTTAATTACTTCTGTAAATTCTTCATTTTCTGTTTTCATTCAGACTCGCTTTCTCTTCTGAGAGAAAAGTATTTTTTAACGAAGCCAACGCTCTGTGTTGTAATGCTTTAATCGCACCAACAGGTTTTTGAAGTGCCAGGGCAACTTCGTCAATGGACCATTCTTCTAGAAATCGCAATACGATCACTTGCCGTTGTTCCGGTGTTAACGTACGCAATGCAACTTGAATTTGTTGCTTCTGAAATGATTCAATCATTTTGTTTTCAGGTTTATCGTGGGCTGCCGTTTCTATTGTCTCGTTCAACTCAACCGTTATCGGGTTATGCCGCCTGTAAAAATCAGTGATCCAGTTATGAGCGATACGATAAAGATAAGCCTGGAGGTTGTCATTTGGTCCATGTCCAGTCCGCAAAGCACCCAGATACCTTGAGAATGTGTCAGCAACACATTCTTCAGCTATATTACTGTCTCCGAGCAACCTTGACGCATAACGATATAATCCAGGACTATATGCGTCATAGATCAATCCTAAAGAATCCTGATCGAACTCTTCAGCTTTTTTGAGCAAGTCATTTTCGTTCTTTAACTTCATACTCTTATCATTATGACGGTAAACTGATTAAAAAGATACGATTCAAACGTACTTTTGTTACAATGGAACATATTATTAATTAGTGGGTTTTGGACTTTTCATTTAAACGA
Source organism: Chloroflexota bacterium (assembly GCA_021825925.1). Taxonomy (GTDB): domain Bacteria; phylum Chloroflexota; class Anaerolineae; order Anaerolineales; family Anaerolineaceae; genus UBA6107. Next base: position 208,064 of record JAKAFP010000002.1, on the reverse strand, counting down.
ATTTGTTCAACGAGATAGGAACTCAAATTGGAAGCAACTTTTTCATCAGGAATGCATCAAAATGATTAACAATGATCAACCTAACTTTGTAGAATTATTAAAAAATGGAGACCGTCAAGCATTTGCACAATTGGTAGAAGAAACATCCACGCAAATTTATCGTACAGCGAGGCAAATCCTTGGCGACGAACAGGATGCAGAGGACGTGCTTCAGGAAACCTATATCAAGGCATTAAAAGCCCTACCCACTTTTGAGGGTCGTTCAAGCCTCACAACCTGGTTACACCGGATTGCAGTCAATGAAGCCTTAATGTTGATCCGTAAACGAAAAGCACCGACGGTATCAGTGGATGATACTCAACCTTTCGATTCGGATGAAGAAAGTAGTGGAATGGAGATCGTGGATTTCTGCTGTCTGCCTGAAAAGGAATTGTTGTCTGCAGAATCGCGCAAGTTCATGGATGAGGCAATACAACGGCTGCCGCAAAACTTGAAAACCGTTTTTATTTTACGAGATCTGGAAGGATTGTCCATCCAAGACACGGCAGAGGTCATACAGATCACCGAGAATAATGTAAAGACCAGGTTGTTACGAGCAAGACTTCGGCTGAGGCAGGAATTGGCAGCGTACTACGCCGAAAAGGTAGAAAAGGAGAAATCCAAATGAACGAACATGTCCACACCCAAAAATGCAGTACCATGCTGGGGGACCTATCGGATTACATTGACGGAAATTTGCAAGACGAAATTTGCGCTCAAATTGAAGAGCACATGAAAACCTGTGATAACTGCCGAGTGGTCGTTAATACACTTCGTAAGACTGTTGAATTATACGAACACTGCAATGATGAAGTTGAATTATCTGGAGAAGTAAAAGAGCGCTTATTTGCCAGGCTTGATCTAAAAGATTATTTGTCAAATTCTGATACTCAAAAATAGTGAAAGTTAATTTTGATTGATCAAAAAGACCTCATCAATTGTGCATGAGGTCTTTTTTGGTTTTAATCTTGTAATTTCTTTTTTGTTTGAAATTTGATCAAGGCATAGAAAGGACAAAAACCAACCGTTGCAGTAATGAGTAAAAATCCTCCAAGAACGAAACACACATTTCCCAAGACTCCGGTCGCGATACCTGTTGAATACAATATGATCAATGTCAGCCCAAACGTACCACGAATAATGCGGTCCAAACCTGATTCATTTAATTTCATTGAATTCCCTCTAGAATGAAAAAGATTCAAGTAACCGCCTTATTATAATATTTAGTTGGGGTTTGCAACAATATCCATGAATTGGCCAAGAATATCCTTCAAGACTGGTTCAGGCAGAGCTCCCACCTGGGTGTGGATGATTTTTCCATTAGCCACGAACAACATGGTTGGAATGCCCTGAACACCAAAATGCTGCGCCCATTGAGGATTTTCATCTGTATTGACTTTGGCAATGACCAGTTTTCCGTCTTGTTCTTGGGCAATTTTGTCTAAAATCGGCGCGACCATCCGACAGGGTCCACACCAGGGTGCCCAAAAATCAACCACGACGGGTAATTTTGATTGTAAGACTACTTTTTCAAATTCTTCATCAGTAACATGCATGGGTGCATTCATTTTTCATCTCCATAGTTAGTATGTTTGACTAATTAGATGGAGAAATGCAGAAAAAGTTACAAAATTGATGAGACAAAAAACCCGGCCTAAGCCGGGTCTGAGCAGATTAATTTCCTCTTTGGTAATTGGGTGCTTCACGCGTGATGGTGATGTCGTGCGGATGGCTTTCGATCAATCCTGCACCCGTGATGCGGATCAAACGGGTCTTGGTGCGCAAGTCTTCAAGCACACCGGCTCCGGCGTAGCCCATACCTGAGCGCAGACCGCCTATAAGCTGGAACACATAATCATCCAGCGAGCCCTTGAGCGGGATCATCCCCTCGACACCCTCGGGCACCAGTTTGCCGGGTTGACCCTGATTGGTGCCGTAACGATCCTTGCCGTAGCCCTGCAGTGCCCCCATGGAGCCCATGCCGCGGTAGGTCTTGTATTGGCGGCCTTCGTACAATATCTCTTCGCCGGGGGATTCCTTGAGGCCAGCGAGCAGACTGCCGAGCATGACAGTATCAGCACCAGCCACCACGGCTTTGACAATATCACCACTGTATTTAATGCCTCCATCCGCAATCAACGGGATACCTTTGGGGCGGGCGATCTTGGCACAGCGGTAGATGGCGGTTAACTGGGGCATGCCCGTGCCTGAAATGATACGGGTGGTGCAGATGGAACCGGCTCCAACACCGACCTTGATGGCGGATGCACCTGCTTCAATTAAAGCGGCTGCGCCTTCTTCTGTGACCACGTTACCGGCGATGACCGGCAGGTCAGGATGAATGGATTTTATACGGCGGATGGTCTTGATCACACCCGCGGTGTGACCGTGGGCGGTGTCAATCACCACCACGTCCACACCCATTTCGATCAAGCGGTTGATGCGGTCGTCCACATCTCCGCCGACACCCACGGCAGCGCCGACAAGCAAACGTCCGCGGCTGTCTTTGGCAGCCTGAGGGTATTGAAGTTTCTTTTGAATGTCTTTAACCGTGATCAGGCCTTTGAGATAACCACTCTCATCCACGAGGGGGAGTTTTTCGATGCGGTGGGTCTTGAGAATTTCCTTGGCCTGTTCAAGTGTGGTGCCAATTTTTGCGGTCACCAATTTTGTCGAAGTCATGAACTCCGAGACCAATTTGCTCATATCTTCGGGTTCGGTAAAGCGGGTGTCGCGGTTGGTGAGGATGCCCACCAATTTTTTTGTTTGAGGATCCACCACGGGCAAACCGCTGATGTGAAAACGGGCCATGATCTCTTCCGCCTCCGCCAGCGTGGCATTGGGAGGCAGGGTGATGGGGTCAGAGATCATGCCAGATTCTGAACGCTTCACAATTTCGACCTCACGGGCCTGCGCTTCTGGAGAAAGGTTGCGGTGAATGATGCCAATGCCGCCTTCGCGGGCAAGGGCGATCGCCAGGCGTGAATCGGTGACGGTATCCATGGCAGCCGAGAGCAGAGGGATGTTGAGCCGGATGTCGCGGGTTAATTGGGCGTGCACATCCACTTCAGAGGGTAAAACCTCACTGTAACCCGGTTCAATTAATACATCATCAAAAGTTAACGCATCGTTCTGCTCAAATAAAGCCTGGTTCATTTTTTCTCCTCTAATGTCGGAAGTGACGATAGCCGGTGAAGACCATGCAAATGCCTTTGCTGTTGCAGAAATCAATGGATTCCTGGTCACGGATGGAACCGCCTGGCTGGACAATGGCCTTGATGCCAAAACGGGCGGCTTCTTCCACAGAATCGGCAAAGGGGAAGAAAGCATCTGATGCCATCACGGCCCCTTCAGATTTATCACCGGCGCGCTGCTTGGCAATTCTAACGCAATCCACGCGATTTGGCTGCCCCCCACCGATTCCCACGGTAGATTCACCCTGGGCAAAGACGATCGAGTTGGATTTGACATGCTGACAGGCCGTCCAGGCAAATTTCATGGCGCTCATTTGTTCCGCGGTGGGCTGAATTTCGGTGACGACCTTCCAATCCGCCTGGGTCTTGTCGCCAAAATCCACATCCTGGCGCAGGATGCCGCGGGTAATGGAACGGTACTCGACCTTGGGTTCAATTTCCAGGTTGGGCATGACGATCAAACGCAAATTCTTCTTTTTGGCGAGGACGGGCAGGGCTTCGGGGTCGAAACCCGGGGCGATAATGCATTCCACAAAGAGATCGCTGATGGCTTCAGCGGTGTTTTTTTCAATTGTACGATTGGCAGCAATGATGCCTCCAAAGGCAGATACCGGGTCGCTTGCCAGGGCAGCCTGATAGGCGGTAAGTTGATCATCCGCGGAGGCCATGCCGCAAGGAGAAAGATGTTTGACGATGACGATGCTGTTCTTCTTGAAGCTCACCACGGCGCGCCAGGCAGCGTCCAGGTCCAGCAGGTTGTTGTAGGAGAGTTCCTTACCCTGCAGAACCTGTCCACCGAGGGGCGTATCGTTGTGGCGGTAACCCAACAAGACGGCTGACTGATGCGGATTCTCACCGTAGCGCAGCGATTGAAGTGGATGCAGGGTGAGGGTTTCAACCTCACTCCCTTCAAGATAATTGGCGATCGCCTGGTCGTAATGTGAGGTAAGCCTAAAGCCTTTAAGCGCAAGTTTGTTGCGCAGGGCTTGATTCATGGCTTTGTCTGAAAATGCCTGCAGAATGGAGGGGTAGTCTTGTGGATCGCAGGCCAGGGTGACACGATCATTATTCTTGGCTGCGGCGCGGATCAAGGCGACACCGCCAATATCAATCTGCTCAATGGCATCCGCCAGAGCGACGTTGGGTTGGGCGATGGTGGATTCAAAGGGATAAAGGTTGACCACTACCAGATCTATCGGCGACCATCCCATGGACTTGAGTTGGTCGAAATCTTCCTGGGTGTTGCGCGCAAGTATTCCGCCGTGAATTGCGGGGTGAAGGGTTTTGACCCTGCCTCCTAAAATTTCGGGTGAACCTGTATACTCGGCCACTTCGGTGACCTGCAGGTTGTTTTTTTGAAGCAGCTTGGCGGTTCCACCGGAGGCCAGCAATTCCCAACCAAGATCAATCAATCCCCGGGCAAATTCGACCAAACCGGTTTTATCATAAACAGACATAAGTGCTTTAGGCATGATTCTCCTCCAATTGAAGTATGGTTTTTTGGATGGTTTCAACGAGCAGTTCATGTTCACATTGGTGAACGCGGCGTTCAAGGTCTTCCAGTGAGTCTTGCTGATTGATCTCAACGATCCTTTGGGCCAGGACGGGTCCCAGATCCACACCTTCATCAGGTACGAGGTGTACCATGACGCCGGTATGATTGATCTCCCCTTTTTGATAGGCTTGCCAGGCGCGTTCAATGGCATTCACACCCGGGAAGGTGCCAGGCAATGCCGGGTGAAGATTAATGATGCGATATGGAAAGGCGCCAATAAATGCCATAGTGAGAATGCGCATCCATCCAGCGAGGATGACAAAATCAGGTTGATGGGATTTTACGATCTCGGCCAGTTCAGCGTCATACTGCTCGCGTTCCTGTTCTTTGCGTTTTGTTTTGACCACTGCTGGTATGCCTGCCAGTCTGGCGCGTTCCAAACCATAAGCCTCTTTGGTGTTTGAGACCACGGCCTTGATTTCTGCGGGCAAAGTGCCATCATGAATGCCATCCATGATGGCTTGAAGATTGCTGCCGTTACCCGAGATCAAAACCACGAGGGAGGCTTTTTTCATTGCAGGAGAACCTCTGTCTTGGGGCCGGGTTGGAGCTGTCCGATCACCCACACCGGTTCGGTGATGGCGGCGCGAAGCGCGGGCAGATCATCTGGGTTGATGACCGCCACCATGCCGATGCCCATGTTGAAAACATGGAACATTTCTTCCAGCTCGATGCCGCCCTGGGCTTGCAACCATTGGAAGAGCGGTGGAATCGGCCAAGCGGATAGATCAATCACCGGTTGAAGGTTGTCAGGCAAAGCACGTGGAATGTTCTCAATGAATCCGCCGCCGGTGATATGCGCCAGGCCTTTGATCAGGTGCAGCGCCGGTTCAACGACTGGTAGATAGGACCGATGTGGAACAAGCAGCGCATCTGCCAGGGTGGATTTCAACTCTGGTTTCCAGGCATTCAGGTCCTGGTTTTGACAGATCTTGCGGATCAACGAATAACCATTGGTGTGCGGGCCGTTCGAGGCAAAACCCACCAACAAATCGCCAGCCTGCATGGCCGTTTTCAAAGGCAGGATCTTGCTGCGCTCCACCACACCTACAATGGTGCCGGCCACATCAAAGGCATGTTCGTGGTAGACACCTGGCATTTCGGCGGTTTCACCGCCCAACAAGGCGCAGCCGGCTTCACGGCAGGCGGATGACATGCCGGTGACTATTTCAGCGGCCAACTCGGGTTTAAGTTTGGCAGTGGCGTAATAATCCAAAAAGAAAAGGGGTCTGGCGCCCTGAACCAGAATGTCGTTGATGCAGTGGTTTACGATGTCTTCGCCAACACCACTCAAACGGTTCATGCGGGCGGCAAGTTCAACCTTGGTGCCGACGCCATCTGTTGAGGCGACTAGAACGGGTGACTCTCCCAGGTTGGAAATATCAAAAAGTCCGCCGAAGGAGCCCAGACCGGCCAGCACCCGATCGTTATAGGTGGAGTGAACCGCTTCTTTCATCAAGGATACGGCACGGTTGCCCGCTTCAATATTCACGCCGGCGCTTTGATAGGTGGTGTTGTGTAAAGCGCCGAGTCCTTTTTGGGCGATGTCTTTGCGATACTGCATGCCGGTAAATGATATGTTGGTCACGGCACGGTAAACCCTTTCAATAGCCGAACGCAGTGAGTCATCCCAACATGTGACGCCAAGTACACGGCCACCGGCATTTACCAATTGCCTGCCATCCGGCTTGGTTCCGGCGTGGAAGACCATGCCGTCTTCGATGGGCAAGTCCAATCCATTGATGGGATAACCTGTGAGGGGTTTTTCGGGATAGCCGGCTGAAGCCAGCACTACGCAGACTGCAGCGCCATCGCGCCAGAGAATATCCACCTGATCGAGTTTACCCTGGGTGCAGGCAATAAAAATCTCGAGCAGGTCGCTTTCAAGCAGCGGAAGCACGGCCTGAGTTTCGGGGTCGCCAAAGCGGGCATTAAATTCAAGAATGCGCAGGCCGTCTTCAGTCAGCATCAGACCCGCATAGAGAACACCAATGAAGGGCAGACCTTCCTGGGCGAGACCGTCAATGGTTGGTTGAAGGATGGTGTTGGTGATGAGCTGAATATCTTTGGTGGTGAGACAAGGGGCAGGGGCATAGGCACCCATGCCACCAGTGTTGGGACCTTTATCGCCATCCAACAGGCGTTTATGATCCTGGGCGGGAGGCATGACGGAGACATGCGTGCCGTCGCTGAAAGCGATCAGCGATACTTCTTCACCTTTGAGTCGTTCTTCGATGACGACTTCGTCACCGGCCTGACCAAAGCGGGCATCCACCATCATGACATGCAGCGTATCCAAACCGTCCTGGAGCGTTTCAGGCAGCACAACGCCTTTACCCGCAGCCAAACCTGAAGCTTTGATCACCACCGGGTAGGAGACGGTTTGAAGATATTCACAAGCTTTTTCGTAATCAGTAAAAGAAACAAAGCGCGCCGTGGGAAGTTTGTGACGCCGCATGAATTCTTTTGAAAAGCGTTTGGAAGTCTCCATTTGGGCAGCGGCTTGTGATGGCCCAAATACGGAGATTTTGTTTTTTCGCAACAAGTCGCTTACACCTGCGGCCAGGGCGGCTTCCGGTCCAATGACCACCAGGTCAATGCGTTCCTTTTGTGCAAAAGCCAGAATGCCTTCTCTGTCTTCGACGTTGAGGGGAACGAGTGTTCCCAAAGATTGCATGCCCACATTGCCAGGCGCGATGAAAAGTTGAGTCAATAAAGGAGATTGGCTGAGTTTCCAGGCGATAGCGTGTTCGCGCCCGCCGGAACCGATGAGCAATACTTTCATGGTTTGATGGCTCCTTGCTGGTCTTTAATGGGCATTTCAAAGCCATTTTTGGTGATGCCGACGGGCACGGGCAGCGGATAATCACCGGTGAAGCAGGCATTGCAGTAACCTTTATCCGTACTGATGGCTGACATCATTTGTTCTAGCGAGAGGTATGCCAGAGAATCGGCCCCCACCAGCTTGCAGATTTCATGAATGCCATGGTTGGCGGCAATCAACTCTTCGCGTGTTCCCATATCCACACCCATGTAGCAGGGATGCATGATGGGCGGACAGGTGATGCGCACATGCACTTCCTTGGCGCCGGCCTGCTTCAGCAATTGAATGAGTGGGCCGGTTGTATTGCCGCGCACAATGGAATCATCCACCATGACCACGCGCTTGTTCAATACGTTTTCCATGATGACGTTGTACTTGAGCGCCACACCCTGTTTGCGAAGGGAATCGGTCGGTTCAATGAAGGTGCGTCCGATGTAACGGTTCTTGATGAATCCGTCGTTGTAGGGAATGCCGGATTCGTTGGCATAGCCGATGGCAGCCGGGATGGAAGAATCGGGAATCGGGATGACGACATCAGCCTCGACCGGCCATTCTTTGGCTAGGTTGGAGCCCAGCTGCTGGCGCACCTGGTGGATGTTTCTGCCTCCCCAGGTGTTGTCTGGACGGGAGAAATAGATATGTTCAAAAGTGCACAGGGCGGTGGCAGATTGCGGTTTGAGCGCCTGGTACACGGTGAGCGCCTTGTCGCTGAGGGAGACAATTTCACCGGGCAGCACTTCACGGCAGGCAACACATCCGAGGGTGCGCAGGGCGCCGAATTCCGAGGCGGCCACGTGCCCGCCGCCGTTGGGCAGCATGCCCACGCTGAGCGGTCTGAACCCCCATGGATCACGCACGGCGAAGACCTGGTCACGCGTGAGAAGAACCAATGAATAAGCGCCTACCCAATGCTGAATGGCGTCGCGGATGCGGTCAAACCAGGTGTCGCCCTTGGAGCAGGCCAGGGTCATGATCATGACTTCAGTATCCGAGGTGGAAGACATGCCCACCCCTTGCTGCATTAACTTGGTGCGTAATTCCGCAGCGTTGAGCAGGTTGCCGTTGTGCGCCAGCGAGATGGTTCCGTATTGCGTGTCAATCATGAAGGGCTGCGCGTTGCGCGCGGAAGGAGAGCCGGTGGTGGAATAGCGGGTATGGCCGATGGCGTAATTGCCTTCCATCTTGGAGATGGTCTGTGGATCAAAGACCTGCGAGACCAGACCGACGTCTTTTTGCAGACGAATGACCTGGCCATCTGAAACAGCCAGGCCGGCGGCTTCCTGTCCGCGGTGCTGAAGGGCAAAAAGACCGAAGAAGGCCATGCGCGCGACATCCTCACCGGGGGCGAAAATTCCCAGTACGCCGCATTCCTCTTTGGGTGAATCCTTTTTTATTTCCATACTGCCTGCTTCCGATAATGATTTGGTTCGTTATTTTGAGGACTTAACTTCTTGATCGTCCGTCAAAATGGTCTGTTGGTTGGCGATTTGATAATTTTTTACTCTTTCGCGCATGGCCGGATCTGATACACCAATGATCTTCGCAGCCAGCAGCGCTGCGTTGGCGGGTTCCAACACCAGGGCGGGGGCAATTCCCGAGGGCATGCGCAGCGATGAAAAGACATCCGCACCGCCGAAGGCCTCCGAAGATGGAGGGCAGGAGATCACCGGGGCGCTTACGCAGCCATCCGTGAAACCTGAAAGCGCATTGCTGCGACCGGCAATGGTGACGTAAACTTTGGGCCGAGGATCCGCCTCGTAGGTTTTTAGAAGTTCGAGTACATGGGATGCGGTCTTGTGGGCAGAACCGATGCGTAATTCAACCTCAAAACCGAAAGGCTGTGCGGCCTCGGCGATTTTATTGGCATGCGCCAGGTCGGCTTTGGACCCCATCAATATGACGAGTAAAGGTGTCATGCGAGCACTCCTGCCTGTTTGAGGTTTTTGATCAAGCGTGGATTAACGGGGTATTCCGCAGGTTGGAAGGTCAACCCGGTGAGCAGTTCGTAGATCTGGATGTAGCGTTGTGAAGCCTGCACCCAAAGGTCAGCCTCGACGGATGGGGGTTCCCCCTCACCGCGGTAACCGAGGGCGGCAAAATGACGGCGGATGAATTCCTTGTCGAAATTCTCGGGTTCTTCGCCTGCAGCAAAACGTTCGTTGTAAGTGTCCGCTTTCCAGAAGCGAGATGAATCGGGGGTGTGGACTTCATCAATTAACATGATGCGTCCGTCATCCGCCAGGCCAAATTCGTATTTGGTATCCACCAGGATCATGCCGGCTGCCAGGGCTACCTGCTGTCCGCGTTTGAAAATGTCGAGTGCGGCGGCCTGGATGGTATCCCAACTCCTGGCGTCGAGGTACCCGTGCTGCACCACTTCTGCGCATGTCAGCCGTTCGTCGTGCCCGGTTTCGCCGCCCTTGGTGGTGGGGGTGATGATTGGGGTGGGCAGCTGTTGATTCTTCTGCAGTCCGTCTTTGAAGGTGTAACCGTAAATCTCGCGTTCCCCGAGTTCGTAACGCCGCCACAGGGCGGTTTCAGTGACGCCGGTGATGTATCCACGCACGATCACTTCCACAGGGAAGGGTTTGACCTTTACCACCACGGCCGCATTGGGGTCGGGGATGGAAAGGATGTGATTGGGGATCAAGTCTGAGGTCTTTTCAAACCACCAGGCCGAAAGCTGGTTAAGCACCTGGCCTTTATAAGGCACCACAGCCAGGCTGCGGTCAAAAGCGGATAGCCGATCCGTGGTGACCAGCAGGCGCTGATTGCCGGGCAGATCGTACCAGTCGCGCACCTTTCCGGCTGTGCGGTTGGCAATGGGCAAATCGCTTGAGGCGTAAGCCAAAGGAATGACGGGAAGGATTTCTTGAGTGGTCAGCATACTTTTGATCTCCTGTTATTGTTCTGAGGCATAGCGAACGCCGTTGATAAAGAGCGGCAGCCCTGATGCATTGGGTCTGTGAACGCGGTCAGGCGATTGGAATGACAAAATGTGGTCCTCCGGGTGCGGCATCAATCCCAAAACGTTGCCCTGCGGATTGCAGATGCCGGCGATATCCATAACCGAGCCATTGGGGTTGATCGGGTATACGCCGTTGGCTGTTTGACCATCGGGGTGAGTGTAAACCAGCGCTATTTGATCGTTCTTGGTCAGTAGTTTGGCGTTTTCAAGGCTGCTTAGGGTGAAATTTCCTTCTCCATGGGCAACCGGGCAATCAATGATCTCAGATAATCCCTTCGTCCAGAGGCAGGTTTGCGAAACTGGTTTAAGACTGACCCAGCGGCATTCGAAATGGTTCTCGTGGTTATAAGTCAGGGTGGCGGTGCGGGTTTCGGTGAGTGCATTGTTGCCGGGGAGGATGCCCGATTTGACCAGGGCTTGAAAACCGTTGCAGATGCCGATGACTGGTTTTCCGGCGGACACAAACGCCTGAACCTGGTCAAGGAAGTAATGAGAAAGATCAAGCGCGAGCAGTTTGCCGGCGCCGAGGGCGTCCGCGTAGGAGAAGCCGCCGGGGACGACGAGCATCTGGTATTTACTCCAATTGGTTTTTGTTTCGCGCAGGGTTTTGAGTGGGAGTGTCTGCGATTCCGCACCTGCGAGAGCCAGGGCTTGGGCCACATCGCCGTCACGGTTGGTGCCGGGTGCAAAGAGGATCAGGGCGTTTGGTTTCATGACTGACCTCCTGCGACCTTGCGGTCTTTCCAGGCGCTTAACAAGTCAGTTATGGGTGTATTCAAAATGGGTCTCTTGGCGTGTGTGATCTGCAGGTTCTGATGGTCTTCCACTTTTCCAATTAATCGGATGGCGTAATTAGACATCAGGTCTTCAAACTCGAATTGCGAATCGGCGGTCACTTCAACCAGGAAACAGCCTGAGGTTTCACCAAAAAGTGAGCGCAGAGGTTCTTCGTTGGTACGTAAATGAAGCTGTGCGCCGAGACGTCCGGCCATGCACATTTCCGCGGCCGTTACAGCCAACCCGCCTTCACTGAGATCGTGGCAGGCGGCCACCAGCTTTTCTTGCACGGCTTTGTATAAGGCCATATATAAACGTGGATTGCTTTTACTGCAAACTGGAAGACCTTCTTCGATGGGGTTTGTCGGATTGATCAGATTGTAATGGCTGCCGCCAAAGGCCGGTGCAAATTCACCGATCAGGTAGATCAGGCTGCCGGGGTGTTTGAAATCCATGGTGAGGCTTTGCTGCCAGTCGGGCATTAACCCCAAGGCGGAAATGAGCAGGGTGGGTGGAATGGCGTGGACCTTGCCATCCGAGCCCAAGTATTCATTGTTGAACGAGTCCTTGCCCGAGATGAAGGGGGTGACATAATGCACGGCCGCCTCAAGGCAGGCCTGGGCGGATTGCACAAGGTCGCCCATGATCTCTGGCCGGGTGGGGTCGCCCCAGCAAAAGTTGTCGAGAATGGCGATACGTGAAGGGTCCGCGCCGCAAGCCACCGCGTTCCGGAATGCTTCGTCAATCACCAGCCAGGTCATCTGATAGGGATCGAGCTTGCCGTACTCGGGGTTCAAGCCATTGGAAAGAACGAAAGCATGGTTGGTTTGGCTGGCGAGCGGTTTGATCACACTGCCATCCGAGGGACCGTCATGCTGCAAGCCGCACAAAGGTTTGACCACGGTGCCACCCTGTACTTCGTGGTCGTAATCGCGGATGGTGCGTTCCTTTGAGGCAATATTGGGATGCGCCAAAAGATTCAGTAATGTGCCGCCGAGGTCCACGCTGACTTGTGCCTCGAGGCAAACTGTTTGTCCAGGCTCAAAACGGGGCTTGTTAATTTTGGCCGAATAATGACGCTGTGGAATGCCGTGATGGAGGAAATCATTATCCAAGTCAAGTACCAGGCTGGCTCCGTGGAAAACGCGCATACGGTCGGTATCGGTGAAATTGCCGATGTCTGTCATTTCGACTTCGTATTGGCTGCATAATTCACTTAAGGCATTGAGATGACGTTTGGGGACGGCAATGACCATGCGTTCCTGGGCTTCTGAAAGCCAGATCTCCCAGGGTGCGAGGCCGGGGTACTTAAGCAGTACTTTTTTGAGCTGCACATCCCCGCCGCGTTCTGAAGCCATTTCGCCCACCGCAGAGGAGAGGCCGCCTGCACCGCAGTCGGTGATGGCGTTATACAGTCCGCGGTCGCGGGCCAGCATGAGCACGTCCACCAGTCCCTTTTCGACCACCGGGGCGCCGATCTGCACGGACGCCCCCGAAACCTCACCGGTCTGGGCATCCATGGTCATGGATGAGAAGGTCGCGCCACGTAGTCCGTCGCGGCCGGTCCGTCCGCCGAGGACTATGATGTGGTCACCGGGTGTGGTGGCATGCGGGTTCGAGCCCTTGGGAGCCAAACCGACGCTGCCGCAGAACACCAATGGATTGGCGACATAACCCGGGTCGTACCAGATGGCGCCGTTGACGGTCGGAATGCCCATCTTGTTGCCGTAATCCTGGATGCCGGCCACCACGCCAGAGGCGATGCGGCGCGGATGCAGCACGCCTTCAGGAAGGTCTGTGAGTGGCAGGTTGGCTGGTCCGAAGCACAACACATCCGTGGAGGCAATGGGCTTGGCTGACACGCCAATCACGTCGCGGATCACGCCGCCGATGCCGGTATTCGCGCCGCCAAATGGTTCGATGGCGGAGGGGTGGTTGTGGGTTTCGACCTTGAAACTGAGTTCGTGCTTGCCGTCGAATTCGACGATGCCCGCATTTTCGGTAAAAGCTGAGAGCACCCAGTCCGCGTTCACCTGTTTGGTAGCCGCGCGGATGGTCTGGTTGAAGAGATGGCTGTAATGGGAGGGAAAGGAGCGTGAATCCGTTTTGTCACGTTTGACGCTGACCTGTGATTTAAAGGTTTTATGCACACAGTGCTCACTCCAGGTTTGGGCGAGCATCTCGAACTCTATATCGGTCAGGTCGCGGTTCTCGCGTTCGCAGTAATCCTGGATGGTATGCATTTCGGCCAGGTTGAGGGCTGCCCGGCGCGCGGAAGATACGGCTAATAGACCTGCATCGTCCAAGCCACGCAGGATGATGGTTTCCACCAGGTCGTGACTTTGAGCGGAGGTCGAAAAGGCCGGAGTGATCTCGCCGAGTGAATAGGTCTGGATGACGGCATTGGAGAGCAGCCGTTTTGCAGCCAGATTGAGCAGTTCATCTGTCAGGTCTGTGCCTGAGAGAATGAAGCGCAGCCCGGTACAGGCCGATTCAATCGAGGTGATGCCGAGCAGGTGGGCGGCGCGCACGATCTGCTCCGCCACGGGATCGGTCACGCCGGGGCGAAGCGCAACCTCAATGGTGCGCGAGGCGGAGTGATCTATTTGGTTTGGGTTTTGTACTTTTAGGGGGAGTTCGAGAAGGTTGATTTCTACTGACTGGGTTATGGGATCGTGCAGGAGTTGGGCGGCCAGTTTTTCGGCTTCCGGTTTGTCCAGACCTCCTCGAACGAAGTAGAGGTCGTGACATTGAATTTGGGTGATCTGGTTGAGTGAGAGCGAGTGGGCGTCAGCAAGGTAGCCGAGGGAGCGTGGGTCGTTGGCAGTGGTGGGTTTAACGATGAAACGATAAACTGCTGCCGAGCCGTTTACTTTCATAAAGGATCATCCTCAGGGTGATAGTGTGATGTTCGATTTTATATTTAAAAAGGTGATTTGTCTAGACAATACACCTTAAAATATCTATGTCTGCGATCTCACCAATAAAGGATTAATGGATTCTAATGAATGTTACAGAAAAACAGCTAAAGGACCATTGATCGAATACGTTTCGCCAATTCGCGTGAAGCGGAGGGTGCTATGCCGGTGTAGGCAGAAACCTCAGAGAGCGCTTCAACATCTTCTGCAGTCAGGTGCTGCAGGATGAAATCATCCTTTTTCAACAGCGAGGTGAGGGGATTCTTTTCACCGTTTTGGACGGCTTTCCAGGCCAGCATGGCGTGGTTGCGCAGGCGTTCGTGGGTTTCCTGGCGATCGGCCCCCTTTTTGCTGAGCGCCATCATCACACGTTCAGTGCAGGCGAAGGGTGCGTAAACCTCAAGGTTGCGTTGGATGGCTTCGTGGTTGATGGTCATGTTCTTGATCAATTTGCTCATCACTTGCAGCAATTCGTCACAGATGAGGAAGGATTCGGGCAGAATGGTGCGGCGGTTGGCGCTATCATCCAGGGTGCGTTCGAGCAGGTTGGTGGCTGCATTCTGCCAGGCCACCTGTGGATAAACGGAAAGTTGACGGGCCAGCGAATCAATCTTTTCGGCATTGATCGGATTGCGTTTGAAGGGCATGGCGGAAGAGCCCACCTGTTTGGCGGCGAAGAATTCGCTGATCTCACCGATCGAGGGGGATTGCAGCACGCGCAGGTCGAAGGCAAATTTGTGCAGTACGGCGCCCAGGCTGGCCAAAGCGCTCAGAACTGAATAGTCCTGCTTGCGCGTACAGGTCTGCGTGCTGATCGGATAAAACGGCAGCTTAAGGTCATCGCTGAGGGCTTGTTCAAAAGCCGCGTAGTTTTCCGCGCCCAGAAGATCAAAATACGCTGCGGAAGTGCCAACCGCACCCTTAAACCCTTTACCACGCAGACTTTCTTTGACTTTTATTAAAGACTGCCAATCGTCCAGCAGATCCTGGGCGTAAACGGAAAGTCTGTAACCCAGGGTGGAAGGTTCGGCGGGCTGCAGATGGGTATAAGCCATGATGGGCAGGTCGGCGGTTTCTTCGATACGGGCGGCGAGTGATCGTAAAAGCGTTTCAAGTTTGGCGATCACCAAGTCCAGCGCGCTGCGCATGCGCAGTACGTCGGCGTTGTCCTCGATATCCATGGAGGTGGCGCCCATGTGGATCACACCGCCGGCGGTCGGGCACTGGGCGGCGTAGGTTTTCAGTTCAGCCATCAGGTCGTGATGGATCTCGGCTTCAATATTAAGCGCGGTTTCCATGTCAATTTCTGAGGCATGTTGATCCAGTTCAGCCACCTGCTGCGGGCTGACCAACCCAAAAGCGGATTGGGCGCGCGCCAGCGACACCCACAGGCGGCGCCAGGTCTTGCGCTTGTTCACCTCGCTCCATACCTCGCGCATTTCACTTGATCCGTAGCGCCAACTGAACGGAGATTGGTAGTTATCATACATGCTCATGGAAATCATCCTTGCTTGAATGGGCTGAAAAAACAACTTTTTACCCCGACCAAACGCACACGTCACGGATGTTTGAATTATACGTGACGTGTGAAAAATGGTGACTCTTTTAAACAAGATCTTTAGATTTTGATGGCCCTAAAAAGAATTGCGTGGGTAAGATCCAAGGACTCTTAACAGGGTGGCATACTCTTCGAGATGATTCAATGCGCGGATGACCTTTTGGTCCTTGATGGAACCGGCAAAATCAACGTAGAACTGGTACTCGCCAGGCTGCCCGATCAGGGGACGGGATTCCAGCTTGGTGAGGTCAATATCGCGCAGGGCGAAGACGCTCAACGCTTTGAAGAGCGATCCGGGCAGGTTTTTCAGACACACCAAAATGGAGGTCTTGGCGTCCTTGCCGGGATCCACTTCTTCGGTGGAGAGCACCAGAAAACGGGTGAAATTGGCTTCATCGTCTTCGATGCCTTCCATCAAAATGGACATACCGTAAAGTTCGGCGGCACGCCGGCTGGCAATGGCTGCAGTGGTTTGGTTGCGTGTTTCGGCCAACTGCTTGACTGCACCGGCAGTGTCGTAAACCTGTTCAACTTTTATGCCGCCTTCCCAGCGGTTTAGAAATCCTCGGCATTGGTCAAGCGCCTGGGGATGGCTGATGACCTTGGTGATCTTATCCATGCTGGCGCCGGGGGCGGCGATCAGGCAGTGGCGTACGCGCAGGGTGGTCTCGCCGATGATATGCAGACTATGTTCGCGCAGCAGATCATAATTGCGGTGAATGCTGCCTGCCAGCGAATTCTCAATGGGGATAAAACCAAGCTGGCATGAACCGTCTTCAACCGCTTCGAAGACGTCTTCAAAACGGGGTTTCCCCACAGCAGCGGCTTTTTTTCCGAAGTAATCCACCAAGGCGGCTTCAGAATAAGCGCCAGGTTCACCCTGGAAGGCGACATTGATCAATGAAGTTGAATTAAGGTTGGTCATCGAGGATTCCTTTCAGTGCCGTCAAGGCGGTAGTGTAGGATCGCCAGCCCAGGCCGGCGATGGTGCCGGCGCAAACCGGCGAAACCATGGAGGTGTGACGAAATTCTTCACGCGCATAGATATTGGAAAGATGCACTTCGATCACCGGCAAGCCGATGGATTCAACCGCATCACGCAGGGCGATGGAAGTGTGACTGTAACCGCCGGGGTTGAAGACCACGCCATCTGCCCATCCTGTGGCTTCCTGGAGCAGGTCAATCAAAGCACCTTCCTTGTTGGATTGCGCAAAGCGCAGTTCCACGTCAAGCTGCTTGGCCAGATCGGTCAGACGTCCGTTGATCTCATCGAGGGTCAGGCTGCCATAATGGGCAGGGTCGCGCTTGCCAAGAAAATTCAAGTTGGGTCCGTTGAGAATCAGAATGGATTTCATAATTAGTCCTCCTTACCAGGTGATGCGATTCTGCCAGTCTTCAATGACCAGACCGGTTTGTACCTTGCCAATGCGTTCGGGCAGGGCGAAATGGATTTGTTTGGCGCTGCGTTTTTTGTCCAATAATGTGGCGTCAATGATTTCCTGACGGTCCAACCCGGCGGGGATGCTGACGGGCAGCCCGATCTTGGTGAAATCGGCAGCCAGTTTGTTGGCAAAGCCAGATTCAGTGATGGCAGAGGATTCAGCCAGGCGGGTTTCAGCGATCATGCCGATGGCCACACATTCGCCGTGTGACAATTGATACTTTGAAGCTTTTTCAATGCCGTGGCCGAGGGTGTGACCAAAATTGAGCGCCTGGCGCAGACCTTTTTCGTAGGGGTCGGTGGTAATGATCTCCACTTTGACCGCCACGGCTCGGCTGATGAGTTCGGTGATGTCATTGATGTGTTGCGGCCAGCCGGCGGCACACAGGTCATAGAGATGGGGATCCGCGATCACACCATGTTTGATGGTTTCAGCCAATCCGCTGCGCAGCTCGGCGGGGGGTAATGTCGCCAGCACTTCAGGATCGGAAAGCACCAGCAGCGGGGCGTGGAAAGCGCCGATCAGGTTCTTGCCCTGCGGAAGGTCCGCGCCGGTCTTGCCGCCCAGGCTGGAGTCCACCATGGCCAGCAGACTGGTAGGCACATTGACCCAGGGTACGCCGCGCAGATAAGTGGCCGCGGCAAAGCCGGTCAGGTCACCGGTGACGCCTCCACCCAGGGCA
Source organism: Chloroflexota bacterium (assembly GCA_021825925.1). GTDB lineage: Bacteria > Chloroflexota > Anaerolineae > Anaerolineales > Anaerolineaceae > UBA6107. The sequence goes on along the minus strand of JAKAFP010000002.1, from coordinate 190,107 downwards.
ATGACCACACTGCCGCGTTCAACACCTGCCGCCAGAAAACCCTCCCAGATTTGAGCAACGGTCTGGATGGTCTTGTGTTCCTCCCCGGCGGGGATGACGATTTTCATAGTCTCAATGCCGGCGGCCCTCAATGAGTCCAAAACACGTGCGGAGTAGAGTGGATCCACGTTTTGATCGCAAACCAGGGCGGCCGGTCCGTGGATGCCGCGTTCGAGCAGGGCTTTACCGAGACGGTTCAATAGTCCAGGCTGCACCAGAATATCGTAAGCCTTGCCCATGCCCTGCACTTGAAATTGTCCGATGCGGATTTGGATTTCACGCACTATGTCTTCAGGAGTGAAGTTATCCGTAATGACCGGTTTGCCAAAAGATGCGTAATGCTCCTGACGACGGGCGAGGAGATCGGTCAGCCGTTGGCGGGGATCGTCCTTGACCAGCGGACGTACATGTTCGTCGGCGGTCAGACGGGTGACGAGCGTGTCAATACTGGCGGAAAGCAAGACGACCTGTCCATAGCTTTCGGCCAGCAGGCGGTTCTGGTTATTGAGCAGGGCGCCGCCGCCCAGCGAGATGACAGAGGACGGGTCCGCTTTGAGCAGGTTTTCCAGGGTGGCGCTTTCGAGTTCACGAAAGACGCCTTCACCCAAGATGCGAAACATGGTTTCAATAGTCTGACCGGATTCCTTCTCAATTTCAACATCCAGGTCGAACCAGGTCATGTTGAGGTGTTCGGCCAGCAGCCTGCCGACGGTGGTCTTGCCGGTGCCGGAGGGACCATAGAGACAAATGCTCATGCGCCCTCCTGATCAGGCCAGAACACGATCTGTCCGCCAGCCATGGGTAGATCTTTTATCGAGGGTTTACGTAAATGAGCAAAACGCGGTTTAAGCTCGGAGAGCGAGTCGCCACCCAATTTTTCAAGCAACGCATCTACCACCACAAAAGCCAGCATGGCTTCAGCCACGGGGACGGCACGCGGAACGGGGCAAAAATCAGAACGTTCGTAGACGGTATCGGTTTCAAGACCTGTGGCAAGGTCCACGGTGCGCTGCGGCGAGAGCGTGGTGGCGATGGGTTTCATTGCCAGCCGCACCAGTAGGGGCTGGCCATTGGAAATTCCACCTTCAACACCGCCGGCGTGGTTGGTCTTGCGGATGATCTCTTCATTTTTCAACTGAATGGCATCGTGAACTTTTGTGCCTGGCAAGGCTGCATTCTCAAAAGCAGACCCGATCTCAACGCCTTTGATGGCCGGCACACTCAGCATGGCGGCGCCCAGACGGGCATCCAGGCGTTTATCCCACTGCACGTAGGACCCCAGCCCCATCGGCAGACCGAAGGCAACCACTTCAACAATGCCGCCCAGGGTATCGCGATCCTCCATCACCTGGCGGATGCGCAGGCGCATGGCTTCAGCGATGGCTTCATCCGGACAGCGCACGTCATTGGCTTCGGCTAAAGCGGGGCGTTCTTCCAGCGGAATGGATGACAGGTCAGCAGTAATTTCAGCAATGGCACTGACATATCCGCCTATCTGGATGTCGAATTCAGCCAGCAGCGCCTTGCAAAGGGCGCCCATGGCCACCCGGGCGGCGGTTTCACGCGCAGAGGCGCGTTCAAGCGCTGGGCGTAGATCATCAAAACCATATTTGACCGCGCCGGTCAGGTCCGCATGACCCGGTCTGGGCGTGGTGAAGGCGTTGACTGCCTTGCCCTTCCAGCGGGAATGATCTGAATTTTCGATGAGCAAGGCGATGGGTGCGCCATTGGTCAGCCCGTCCATCACCCCTGAGAGGAGCTGGGCGCGGTCGTGCTCAATTTTCATGCGACCGCCTGCCCCAAAACCCATCTGGCGGCGTTCCAGTTCATGATTGATCAGGTCTTCAGTAATGGGCAAACCGGCAGGCATTCCTTCGAGGATCACGGTCAGGGCTGGTCCGTGCGATTCACCTGCGGTTAGAAATCGTAAAGTCATGTCTTGCTCCTTGCAGAGATTAGGATCTTACGGCTTCCAACATGCGCGTTCGGGAGGGGGCAAACCCCGTCCAACATTCAAAGGCCAGGGCGGCCTGTTCGACTAGCATACCCAGCCCATTCCGGCAGGGCAGCCCGGCGCCGGCGGCAAGTCTTAAAAATTTGGTTTCCATTGGATTGTACACCACGTCATAAATGCAGGCACGCGCCGGCAGGGGGATATTTCCAGGCCAGGCGCAGTGGTCAATATTCGGATGCATGCCCACGGGGGTGGTATTTACCACCAGATCGGAATCCAAACCAGCTGTTTCAATGGCTTGAGGCGCAAAAGGAATCACTTCAAGCCTGGAGGAATCGAGTTCCTGTGCGGAATAATGCGTATAGAGACTATCCACTTGTTCTTGGCGCAAATCCGTAATGCGGACGGTCCATCCATGGGTAAGCAGGGCGTAAACCACGGCTCGGGCAGCGCCACCGGCTCCCAAGATCAGCGCGGATTTGGCTTTTTGAATCGGTAGGTGAGCAAGATCCCCCCAAAAACCGGGGGCGTCTGTGTTATCTCCAACCAGCTTGCCAAATCGCACATACAATGTGTTGACAGCACCCATGGCTGCCGCTGAGGGCGAGAGTTCATCCACCAGCGGAATGACGGACTGCTTATGCGGAATGGTCACGTTCAATCCGTGAAGTTCACCTGAGCGCAGACGATTGAGCAGCACCTCGAGGTCTTTTTGACCTTCAGGCAGGGGAGGAACAGTAAAGAGTTCATACTTGCCGGTCAATCCGGCTTCAGCCAAAGCGGTTTGATGAAGCACGGGCGAAAGGCTGTGTCCGAGTGGAAAACCAGTGAGTCCAAGCGAATAGGTATCTGGCATGGCGGTTAACCCTCGCTGACAATCAATGCGCCTAACTTTTGCAGCTTGGCGGCAAAGGCAGGGAAGGATTCAGCCGTGCAATCGGCCTGCTGAATGGTGACGGGTGATTCGGCCGCCAATCCGGCCACGGCCAGCGACATGGCCAGGCGGTGATCCCCGTGGGATTCAACCGTGCCACCCTGCAGTTTTCCGCCGTGGATGGTGAAGCCATCGGGATGTTCTTCGATCTCCACACCCAACTTGCGTAATTCGGCTGCCAGCATGGCGATGCGATCTGATTCTTTGAGGCGCAGTTCGTGTGCGTCATGGACAACCGTGGTGCCATGAGCGAACGCGGCTGCGATGGCAAAAATGGGGAACTCGTCTATCATCCGTACCACCAATGAACCGCCAACCTGTGTGCCTTGCAGATCTGAGGCATTTACCAGCAGATCGCCGACCAGTTCTCCACCGGACTCATGTTGATTTGATATGGTGATATCGCCGCCCATGGCTTGCAGGGCGTCCAGCAGACCGGTGCGGGTGGGGTTCAGGCAGACACCCTTGAGCACAAGGGATGAACCAGGGATGATCAGCGCGGCCACGATCAAAAAGGCCGCCGCGGAGGGGTCTGCCGGGAGTGACATATTTAATGGCGAGAGCACCAACGGATTTGGAGGAGTAAGTTCCACCATGTAGCGGAGGGTGTTATGCGCTTCCACTTCATACGATTTGACCGTCACACCCATGCTTGAGAGCATGCGTTCAGTGTGGTCGCGTGAAGGACCGGGTTCATTGAGCACGGTCGTGCCTTCCGCACCCAGGGCGGCCAACAGCAGGCAGGATTTCACCTGGGCACTGGCGACCGGCAGGTCATAGGTCAGCGGTTTAAGTTTTTGTCCTTCCGCGCGTTCTTGTATGGTCAGAGGTGCAATGCCGCCGGGAGTGGTCTTGATCACCGCACCCATCTTGCGCAAGGGGTCCACAATACGGTCCATGGGGCGGCGGCGCAGGCCGTAACTGCCATCCAGGGTGGCGGTGACGCCCGCTCCGGTGATGGCACCGGCCAGCAGCCGCAGGGTGGTGGCGGAATTACCGCAATCTATGGGGAAGGTGGGGTTTTTCCAGGCGCCTATGCCGCGGCCTTCAACCATCAGGGTTTCACCCTCCAGTGACCATTGGATGCCGAAAGACGTTAAAGCTTGCAGCATGGGACGGGTTACACCGGAAACCTGGAAATGCTCAATGCGGCTGGTGCCATCCGCGAAAGCGGCGAAAAGGGCGGCACGATGCGAGATGGATTTATCGCCCGGAAGTTCCGCGGCTACGGTTCCGGTCAAGGGGTTACCAGATTTTGAAATCAGGTTCATGATTTCCCTCCTTTGTCAAATGAGTCCATGATTGCAGAACGGCGGGCGGCACCTTCCTTGAAAAGGTCGTGCAACGCTTCAAAGTCGTTCTTTTCCAATGCTTTTTCGATCAATTCCAAACGGCCGTGAAAATTCTTTAAGTCCGCGAGCACATTTTCGCGGTTATTGCTGAGAATGTAATGCATCATATCAATATTTTCCGCTGCCAGGCGGGTGGTGCTTTTATAACCGGGTCCAACCAGGGGCGCCGCTTCAAGCGGCGTGACACCTGAGAGGCAGTTGGCCACCAGGTAGGGCAGGGCACTGATGGCTGAAGCCCAGCGGTCGTGTTCCAGCGGATCCAACCAGACGGGATGTGCACCGATGGCTTTGACCAACTGCAGCACCAGGTGTGAAGCAGCCTGGGTGGTACGAGGCAGCTCCAGAAGTGCGAAACTGCCGCCCTGATAGAGGTCGCCATCCGCGTTTGAGAGCGAACGCACTTCCTTGCCGCACATGGGATGTCCGCCGATGGGAATGAAACGCTTGGGCAGTTCTTCCATGATGGGTAGAATGTTCTTTTTGGTGGAACCTATGTCCATGACGATCGCATGACCGGGGTGATCAAGCGGAATCTGTTTTAATAAGTCAGGGATCAACCCCAAAGGGGCGCACACGATGATCAGGTTGGCTTTTGATAAAAGTTCTGCCGGGTTCGAACCAACCTGGTTGAAAAGCTTCATTTCAACAGCCTGGCGGCAGACCTGATCATCAGGATCAATACCGAAGAGGGCGGCCGTTTTTCCGCGCAGAGCCATGGTCAGCGAACCACCCATCAAACCGATGCCCCAAATGGCGACGCTGGTTTCGGCGAGGGTCTTGGGCACCCATGCGGACTCTGGATCGGGAGCGTTTTGATCAGTCTGCATGGCTGAGGTCCGGACGGAGTTTGACGGCATCACGCAGATAAACGTGTTTAACCGCGGATTGGGGCAGGTCGGTGTTCCAGTGGATCAAGACCCGTACACACTGAGGCAGACTGCCTGGGACATCAATTTCCATTGAGCACATAAGGGGCACTTCATTCCAGCCCATTTCACGCGCGGCTTTGGCAGGATGAACCAGCTGCAGATCACTTGTGACGGTGAACCACACACTGGCCATATCCGCAGTCTGTAATGAAGGATTGGCCTTCAGCATGGCAGTAAGTAATTCCCGGGTGGCGGCGAGGATGGAGTCTTCGTCTGCCTGACAGGTGATGGCGCCGCGAATTCCACGTACCGCCATCTTACGCCTGCCCCTGGGTTTTCTGAGGAACCTTGCTGGGGGGCACGTACCGACCGACTGCTTCGGCTATACCGCGGATCTGACGCACCAGCGTGGCGAATTTTTCGGGTTTGAGCGACTGTCCACCGTCAGACATGGCTTTTTCGGGGTTGGGATGCACTTCAATGATCAATCCGTCCGCGCCGGCGGCCACCCCGGCCCGCGCCACGGCCGTGACATACTGCCACTGACCGGTGCTGTGGCTGGGATCCAAAATGACGGGCAGGTGGGTCAGGCTTTTGAGCACGGGAATAGCGTTGATATCCGTGGTGTTGCGAGTGGACGTTTCGTAAGTGCGGATGCCGCGTTCGCACAGGATGACCTTGCGGTTGCCGTGCGAGAGGATGTATTCCGCGGCCATGAGCAGTTCTTCAATCGTGGCTGACATGCCGCGTTTGAGCAGCACCGGGGTCTGGCTTTCGCCGGCGGCATTGAGCAGGCTGTAATTTTGCATATTGCGTGCGCCGATCTGGATCACATCGGCATATTTGGCGATCAGGGGCACCTGTTCAGGTGACATGGCTTCGGTCACCACCGGCATGCCGGTGATCTCGCGAACTTCGGCCATCATCTCGAGGGCTTTTTCACCCAATCCCTGGAAGGCGTAGGGTGAGGTGCGGGGTTTGAAAGCGCCGCCGCGCAGGGCGTGGGCGCCGGCTTCCTGGCAGGCCAGGGCCGTTTCAAGGATCTGGTTGCGGTCTTCCACTGCGCAGGGGCCAGCGATCAGCACCACACCGTCGCCCCCCATCTGCACCCCGTCCAGAGGGAAGGAGGAGTTCTCGGGAATGAACTCGCGTGAAGCCAATTTGTATGGTCGTGAAATGGGAACGATGCGGTCCACACCGTCCATGACCATGAAGGTGTCGCGGGCGTTGATGGGATTGTTGCCCACCACGCCGATCACTGTGCGTTCAGCGCCTCGGGAAGTATGGGGGGTGAATCCGAGAGTGTTGATCTTGGCCAACACCTCGTCAATTTGGACTTCTGAAGCTTCAGTGCTCATAATAATCATCATCATGTTTTCTCCCGTTGAAAAATAAAAAGAGCGAGGCCTTTGACCTCGCTCTTTGTTCTTACTTCTTTGTTCTAAAACTACTTAAGCGGCGTCAGAGGTCTTTGGGTTCCCAAAGCCATAAAAATAGACGTAGCTAAAATAGAAGTTAAAAGATGATTTGTTCATTTATTCCTTTATATTTCTAAGTATCATAGCCATTTTTGTTGCATTTGTCAACAAGCAATTAATGAAAATTTTATTAATAGGAATGAAAGATTTCTCAATTACCTTGATTTTATAACTTTGGTATGAATATATCCACCAACAACTTGTCTACCAGCTAGTAAAAATTTTTCTTGAAACTTAATGACTGATTTTATCACCCAAATTGCAATTTCTTTTAATAAATCAATTTCAGTTGAATTAATTAGTATATTACGATCATTCGCTACTTTACTCATACGAAGAATTGCATTTATCGATGGAGAACTCAACCAAGGATCCCCATTATTAAAGAAAAAGATGCCACCATTTTGAAGATATTCTTTAACTAATTTTCTACATTCATAATTATTTTGATTAATATCCTTATCTGGTAATTTCTTCTCTTCAGGTATTGATTCATAGGTACTTCTATAAATGGAAAAACCATTTTGACTTATGTCTTGATAATTAATACCGTTACAATTCCTAATTGCAAATAATTCTGGAATAAAAACTCCTTCTATTTTTTCATATGCAGAAAAATGAATAACTATGCCAGTTTTGTATTTATTTGCACCAAAATTTTGAACGGAAATGGTGGAGTTAAGTTGGTCCTTTAAATAATTACCGAATTCTTCAGGTGTAGAAAAATTCCTTGCGTTAGCCGATTTTTGTTTTAACCATTCATATGTTTCGAAATTCACCAATCGTCCATAACTATTTACTATTTGACCACTAGCCATTCCGCAATAAGATAGAGCTCCATAAAAAAAAGGAACTGGAATGATTTTTGTTTTATGTTTTTCAATAACATCAACACTTCCAGTTAATTTTTCTATTGTGAGAAAGGAATCTGAGGCGTGTACACATGCTGATTTACTAATGATAGTAACGATTACTGTCATAATACCCTCCTTATTTTTAATGACTTTTTTCAATAGAATTATTATAGATAATTATTGAGTTAAACAAAAGAAAAAGAGAACAAATTCAAAATTGAACTCATTCTCATTTATTTGTACTTTAAAATTCTATTTTGTCTTCTTTTATTATACGTAGGCGCACCACTCGGGGGAGTGTTTGCCTTTGCCGCGCAAGGTTTCGTGGAAGGCAGCCTGGATCTTTTGGGTGATCGGGCCGGCCTTGCCGCTGCCGATGACCCTGAAATCCACTTCACGGATGGCGATGCACTCGGCGGCGGTGCCGCAGACGAACAATTCATCGGCGATATAGAGTTGATCGCGTGAAATGGGCTGTTCCTTGAGGGTATAGCCGAGGTCGTTGCAGATGGTCAGCAGTGAATTGCGGGTGATGCCTTCGAGAATGGCTGCGGTGTGAGAGGTGTAGATGGTATCGCCGCGCACAACGAAGAGGTTCTCGCCAGAGCATTCGGCCACGTAACCTTGCGGATCGAGCAAGATGGCTTCATCAAAGCCCAAACGGACGGATTCTGTCTTGGCCAACAGGCTGTTGGCGTAATTGCCAGAAACCTTGGCCTTGGTCATGGTGACATTGGGATGGTGGCGGGTATAAGAAGAAACATGTGCGCGGATGCCGTTTTCTAGTGCATCCTTGCCCAGGTAGGCGCCCATATCCCAGACTGCGATACCGACCTTGGCCTGCGTGACATCAAGGTTAAGGCTGAGCACGGGGCCGCCGCTGTAGATCAGGGGGCGGATGTAGCATTCTTCAAATCCGTTGGCGGTGATGGTCTTCTTCACAGCTTCGCCCAACTCTTCAGCGGTATAGGGCAGGCTTTTGAATCCCAACACCATGGCGGAATCCACCAGGCGTTCCATGTGTTCCTTCAAACGGAAAACAGCAGGACCTTTATCTGTTTTATAGCAGCGGATGCCTTCGAAGACAGCCGAACCGTAATGTAGAGCGCTGGTCAAAAAAGGCACGGTGGCCTTGGCAAATTCGATCAGTTCCCCGTCCATCCAAATAAACTTGCTCTCGTTACCCATTGTGTTCCCTCCAAAATGCTTGTGTGATGATCATGCGCACGCTGGGGTGCCGCATGGTATTGATTACTCCATATTCTTGATGATCAGATCCGCCATTTGGGTGGTGGTCAGGCTGCCCCCAAGATCGGCGGAACGGGCGCCGTCGCTGATGGTCTTTTCAACCGCCCTTTCGATCATGACGGCTTCTTTTTCCATGTTCAGGGAATAGCGCAGCATCAAGGCGGCGCTTAAGATCGTACCTATGGGGTTGGCAATTCCGCGGCCGGCAATATCAGGGGCGGAGCCGTGGATGGGTTCGTAAAGCCCGGCGCCCGCATCGCCCAGAGAGGCGGATGGCAGCATGCCCATGGATCCGGCCAGTACAGAGGCCTCGTCGGTGAGGATGTCGCCGAACATGTTCTCGGTGACCATCACATCCGTTGCAGCAGGGGAGGTGATCAAACGCATGGCGGCGGTATCCACCAGGGTATGTTCCAGTGTAATGCCGGGGAACTCTGCAGCCACTTCGATGGTGATCTTGCGCCACAGCCGGGAGGATTCAAGCACGTTGGCTTTATCCACGGAAGTGACCTTCTTGCGGCGCTTCTCGGCCAGTTTGAAGGCCATGCGCACCACACGGCGGATCTCGTCGTCAGTGTAGACGAGGGTATCCACGGCGCGTTCATGGCCATCAACGATCTCACGGCCTTTAGGCTGCCCAAAATACAGACCGCCTGTCAGTTCACGCACCACGATCATATCCACGCCGGCCAGTTTTTCTGGCTTGAGAGGTGAGGCAGCCACCAGGGCTGGATGCACTTTGACTGGCCGCAGGTTGGCGTAAACGCCAAGACCCTTGCGCAAGCCGAGCAAACCCTGCTCAGGTCGAACCTTGGAATCAGGGTTATCCCACTTGGGACCGCCCACTGCACCCAGCAGCACTGCATCAGATTTCTGGCAGGCAGCCAGTGTTTCATCCGTGAGGGCAGTGCCGTACTTGTCAATCGAGCAGCCGCCAATCTGGTGTTCTTCGGTGTGAAAAACCACTCCGATGCGGCGGGAGATTTCATCCAAAACCCTGACAGCCTGCGCCACCACTTCGGGTCCGATGCCGTCACCGGGTAAAAGGGTAATATTAAATTCTGTCATGAGGATCCTTATCTATTTGCTGTCTTCAAAAGTGCCGTTCGAGGTCATCAGGCCGTATTCAAAAGAATCAGCAAGTGCCATCCAACTGGCTTCAATGATGTTGCCGCTGGCGCCCACAGTGCTCCAGCGGTGGAAGCCGTTCTGGGTGTCAATCAAGACACGCGTAATGGCTTCGGTGCCGAGAGAACCATCGAGAATACGGACTTTGTAATCCATCAGATGAAATTCATTGATATAAGGATAATTGCCTACCAGCGCCTTTCGCATGGCCATATCGAGTGCGTTCACGGGACCGACACCCTCTCCGGCGGTGTGGAAGATCTCGTCGCCCACTTTGATCTTGACAGTGGCTTCAGCAAAAGTCTTTCTTCCATGGCGTCTTTCGACGTTGACAAAGAAATCCACCAGTTCAAAAGGCGGTTTGTATTCAGGCTGCTGCCGCTTGAAGAGCAGTACGGCCGAGGCTTCTGCAGCCTCAAAAGAAAAGCCCTGTGCTTCCAATTCCTTAATGTTGTTTAACGTGCTGGTGACGTGTTCGTTATCTTCCACCTCAAGGCCGTACTCTTCTACTTTGCTGAGAATATTGGCTTTACCTGAAAGCTCCGAAACGACCACGCTCATGTGATTGCCCACCAAAGCCGGATCAATATGCTGATAAGACTTGGCTGAACGGCGCATGGCGCTGACGTGCACGCCGCCCTTGTGGGCAAAAGCAGCCTGACCTACATAAGCCAGGTACTCATCCGGCGAAAGGTTGGCCATCTCTGCCACAAAGTGGGAGAGTTCATACAGCCCGGCCAATTTGCCTTTTTCAAGGCATGGGTAACCCAATTTCAGTTCCAGGTCGGGCAGGATCGAACACAGGTTTGCGTTGCCGCAGCGTTCGCCGTAACCGTTGATGGTGCCCTGCACCTGGGTGCAGCCGGCTTGAACCGCCGCGAGGCTGTTGGCCACTGCGCATTCGCCGTCATTATGAGCGTGGATGCCAAGAGGAATTTCAACGGCTTCACGCACAGCTTTTACGATTGTACTCACTTCATGCGGCAGGGTGCCGCCGTTGGTGTCGCACATGACCACCCGTTCCGCCCCGCCGCGGATGGCCGCTTTGAGTGTTTCAAGCGCGTATGCGGGATCTTCTTTGTAGCCGTCGAAGAAGTGCTCGGCGTCGTAGATCACCCGCTTGCCTTTGGAGCGCAGGTAAGCCACACTCTGCTCAATAATACGCAGATTATCCGGCAGGGTGGTGCGCAGCACATCGGTGACATGCAGCGTCCAGGTCTTGCCAAAGATGGTGCAGACCGGAGTGTTGGCATCGAGCAGCGCCTTGATGTTGGCATCGTCTTCGGGTCCGCCCTTGGCACGGCAAGTTGAGCCAAAGGCTGCGATCAGGGCGTGCTTCCAGTTGATTTCTGCAGCTCGGCTGAAAAATTCGACATCCTTGGGGTTTGAACCAGGCCAGCCGCCTTCGATGAAGGTGACGCCCAGCTCATCCAAACGCTGCGCCACGCGCAGTTTATCGCTGCAAGAAAGCGAGATATCCTTGCGCTGCGTGCCGTCTCTGAGGGTGGTATCGTATATTTCGATCATGTTGCCACCTGTTTATGGTGCGAAACTTCATAAGCCTTGACCTGGTCGCTAAAAGACAGCAGGTAACCCAGTTCATCATTGCCTTGAACCAGGCAGGTCTTGGAAAAGGCATCAATTTCAAAGTGAACGCTTTCGCCGTCAGGCGTATTTAGCGTTTGGGCTTCGAGGTCAATGGTCCACTCGGCGCGCGGAATTTCGTCCAGCAGGTCTTTCAAGCGCTCGTGTGTGCCAGCATCCACCTGGATGGGCAGTAAACCGTTTTTGAGCGAATTATTTCGGAAAATATCACCAAAAGATAAGGCCACGACTGCATTAAAACCAAAACCGGTTAGAGCCCAGGGAGCATGTTCGCGGGAGGATCCACAGCCAAAGTTGTTGCCGGTAAACAAAATGCGCGCACCCTGAGCAGCCGGTTGGTTGAGCAGGAACTCGGGCTTGGGCGAACCATCCGCGTTGTAGCGCCAGTCTGAAAACAGGTTGGCAGCCAGGCCGGCCTTGTCGGTCACTTTGAGAAAGCGCGCGGGGATGATCTGATCGGTGTCAATGTCATCCAGGGGAAGGGATATGGCACGTGAGGTGATCGTTTTGATAGGTTCCATGGTGATTCCCTTTCAGCTTTCCATCAAAGTGCGGACGTCGGTGACACAACCGGTAACGGCGGCAGCGGCGGCAGTCAGCGGACTGGCCAAAAAGGTGCGTCCGCCCTTGCCTTGACGGCCTTCAAAGTTGCGATTGCTGGTACTGACCGCGTATTCGCCGGGGGCGATTTGGTCGCCGTTCATGGCAATGCACATGCTGCAGCCAGCTTCACGCCATTCGGCGCCGGCTTCTTTGAAAACCTTGTCGAGACCTTGGGCTTCAGCCTGGCGTTTGACTTGTTGTGAACCTGGTACCACCAGGGCGCGCACTCCGGCAGCGACCTTGCGTCCGCGCATGATGCTGGCGGCTTCCTGCAGGTCGGAAAGGCGGCCATTGGTGCAGCTGCCGATGAAGACCACATTGATGGGGTGTCCCAAAAGTGAACTGCCTGCATCCAATCCCATGTAGGTCAGGGATTTCTCGAGTCCGGTTTTCTGACTTTCGTCGGTAAAAGCGGCTGTGGTGGGGATCCTGCCATTCACAGGAATACCCATACCTGGATTGGTACCGAAGGTGACCATGGGTTCCAGGCTGGCGGCATCCAGAGTGACACTGCGGTCATAAGTGGCGCCTGCGTCGGTGGGAAGGCTCTTCCAATAGGCCAGGGCTTTATCCCATTCGGCACCCTTGGGGGCGAATTCACGGCCTTTGATGTAGTCGTAGGTGACTTCATCCGGGGCGATCATGCCGGCGCGTGCACCTGCTTCAATGGACATGTTGCAGATGGTCATGCGTTCTTCCATGCTCAAGGCACGGATGGCAGAACCACAGTATTCCAGCACATAACCGATGCCGCCGCCGACACCGATCTTGGCGATCAACGCCAGGATGATATCCTTGGCAGTCACACCTTTGGCAAGTTTGCCTTCGATGCGCACTTTCATGGTTTTAGGCTGGTGCTGCAAGAGGCATTGAGAAGCTAAAACATGCTCAACTTCGCTGGTGCCGATGCCAAAAGCCAGTGCTCCGAAAGCGCCGTGGGTGGAGGTATGGCTGTCACCGCACACGATAGTCATGCCAGGCTGGGTGAATCCCAATTCAGGGGCAATGACGTGTACGATGCCGTTGTTCGAACTTGAGGGGCCAAAGGCGCGGATGCCAAAGGTCTTGGCGTTGTCTTCAAGCTGCGCGATCTGTTTGCGGCAGAGATCATCCGCCCAGGCCAGGCGACCTTCAACCGTGCCATCTTTGGAGGGCAGAGTGGGTACGCCGTGATCCACGGTGGCGATGGTTCGGTCTGGCCGGCGGACGACCAGTCCACGCGAGCGCAGACTGGAGAAAGCCTGGGGGGAAGTCACTTCATGGACCAGGTGCAAGTCAATATACAAGATCCCTGGCGCGCCTGGCTGTTGAGTGACTAAATGTTCGTTCCAGACTTTCTGAAAAAGGGTTAATGGGCTTCCCATTTTTCACTTCCGGTTTCTTCAGTGGGTTTGGCAGTGTCGTTGAGGTCAAAACCGGCTTCATCGGAGGTGAACATGTTGGACATATCCCAGGCTTCGGGGATGGTGCGTGGCTGTGGGAAGGTTTCCATGGGTCTCTCGGTCTGAGGGATTTGGGAGTATTGTGCAGGTTTCATAATAATTCTCCTTACTTCATGAATAGCTATCGGATGGTCTGGAAGGCGGGTGTTTCCACCTGGCCGTATTGACCACTGGCGACCAGCATTTTGTTTAAAGCGGATAAATAGGCTTTGGCACTGGCAACCACAATATCGGTGTCGGCGCCGTATCCGCCAAAGGTGCGCGGTTGGCCGGTTTCATTTTGGGCATCGTGGACGGCGGGTAGGTCGCAGCTTTCGATGCGAACGGTGACTTCGCCGAGGGCATCAATACCTTCTGTAATGGCATGGATGACAAATTCCACTAGGGTGCTGCTGGTGTGGACGATGGCGTCAATGGCTTTGAAGGCTGCATCCACAGGACCGGTGCCGATGGAAGCATGTACATGAGACTGTCCATCGGGTCCGACCAGGCGAACCGTGGCGGTGGGCAGACCCATGGTTCCGCAGGAGACCATCAATCCATCCAGGCTGAAGATGACCTTGTGTTGGTAAGATTCATCCGAAACGAGGGCTTCAATATCCGCATCCGTGATGGTTTTCTTTTTATCGGCCAGAGTCTTGAAGCGATCAAATACTTTGTTAAGCGCTTCATCATCCAGGGCATAACCGAGGGCGGCCAGACGTTCTTTGAGCGCGTGTCGGCCTGAGTGTTTGCCCAGCACCAAACGGGTCTGCAGCACACCCACAGTTTCAGGCAGCATGATCTCGTAAGTCAAATGATTCTTGAGCATGCCATCCTGATGAATGCCTGCTTCGTGGGCAAAGGCATTTGCGCCAACGATGGCTTTATTGGGCTGCACCGACATGCCGGTATAGTTGCTGACCAGTTTGCTGGCACGGGCCAGTTGAGTGGTGTCTATGTGTGTATCCAGATCAAGGATCTGACGGCGGGTGTGCAGGGTCATGACCACTTCTTCGAGGGCGGTGTTGCCGGCGCGCTCGCCGATGCCGTTGATGGTTACTTCGGCCTGGCGTGCACCATTGCGGATGCCTGCCAAAGTATTAGCGGTGGCCAGTCCAAGATCGTTGTGACAGTGGACCGAGATGGTGCATTTTTCGATGCCGGGTGTATGCTTTATTATCCCAGCGATCAGGGCGCCAAACTCATCAGGCATGGTATAGCCAACGGTATCGGGGATGTTGAGGGTGGTTGCGCCCGCCTTGATGGCGATCTCCAAAACGCGGTACAGGAATTCAGGATCGCTGCGGCCGGCGTCTTCGGGACTGAATTCGATATCATCGCACAGGCTGTGTGCGTAGGCCACCATTTCGGCAACCTTGGCTTCCACCTGGGCGCGTTCCATCTTCAGTTTGTATTTCATGTGAATATCTGAAGTGGCGATAAAGGTGTGGATGCGCGGGTGGGCGGCTTCACGCACCGCCTCCCAGCATTTATCAATATCGTTTTGGGTCGTGCGAGCCAATCCGCAGATGACTGGAACTCTGGTGACATCGCCAGAAGGTCTTCCGACCTCCATGGCGATGCGTTTTACCGCTTCCAGATCATCCGGCGAAGCTGCAGGGAAACCCGCCTCGATGACATCCACGCCCATGCGAGCCAGGGTGCGCGCGACTTCCAGCTTTTCAGCGGCCGTCATCGTGGCACCGGGGGATTGTTCCCCGTCTCGCAGAGTGGTGTCAAAGATCTTTACCAGATTATCCATGGTTGACCTTACCCCAGTTTTCAGGGCGCAGCGACCTGACGGTGGCGCCGGTCTGCCACATTTCTGAATCGTGGATCTCTTTCAGTTCTGCAGATAATTTCACCTGATAATCAGGCTTGCTGTTGGCTTCAATGGTGATGCGGGTTTCTTCGCCGGTCTTGACACTGTTATAGAGTCTTTCAAACACAGGCAGGGTGGCTTTTTTGAATTCAGGGCGCCAATCCAGGGCACCGCGTTGAGCAGTGGTTGAGCAGTTGGCATACATCCAGTCCATGCCGTTTTCTGCCACAAGACGGATGAGACTCTGGGTGAGTTCTTCAACGGTTTCGTTGAAAGCTTCACTGGGGGAGTGTCCGTACTTGCGCAGGGTTTCGTATTGGGCTTCCATCACGCCGGCCAGGCATCCCATCAAGACGCCGCGTTCGCCGGTCAGGTCGCTGTAGACTTCCTGCTCAAAGGTGGTCGGGAAGAGATAACCGGACCCCACGGCAATGCCGACGGCCATGGTACGTTCGGTGGCGCGACCGGTGTAATCCTGATGTACTGCATAGCTGCTATTAATACCTGAACCATCCAGGAAATTGCGGCGTACACTGGTGCCAGAACCTTTGGGGGCGACGAGGATGACATCCACGTTTTTGGGTGCAACAACGCCGGTTTGATCGGCATAGACGATGCTGAAACCGTGTGAGAAGTAGATGGCATCGCCTTCATTGATGTAGGGTTTGACGGTCGGCCAGATCATTTTCTGGGCGGCGTCTGAGACCAAAAATTGGATGATGGTTCCGCGTTTGGTGGCTTCTTCGAGTGAGAAGAGGGTTTTTCCAGGAACCCAGCCGTCTTTGATGGCTTTATCCCATTCGGGCAGATTCTCTCTCTGGCCGATGATTACGTTGATGCCGTTGTCGCGCATGTTAAGGGATTGGGCAGGTCCCTGTACACCGTAACCTAATACTGCTACGACTTCATTCTTCAAGACTTCCTGGGCACGTGAAAGGGGGAACTCTTCACGGGTAACCACATCTTCGATAACACCACCAAAATTGATCTTTGCCATTTTTTTTCTCCTTGTTTGTGTAATGTAGAATAATTTCGTTAAGCCATCTTGTATTCGATGGGAAGTTCATAATTTTGATTTTCAACCATGTTGTTGATCAGGGTTGAGGAGCCACGTTCCATGGCGATGATGCCGGTGCGGACCATTTCGATGATGCCGTAAGGACGCAGCACATCCACAAAACCATCAATTTTCTCTTCATCACCAGTGATCTCTATGATCAGAGAATTGTTGGTTACGTCCACCACACGGGCGCGGAAGACTTCGGCCAACTGCATGATGGCTGCCCGGTTCTCGGGGGTGGCAGTGATCTTGACCATGGCCAGGTCGCGGTTGACGTGCGGCTGGTAGGTGAGGTCTTCGACCTGTAAGACGTTGATCAGTTTGTACATGTAGGGCATGATTCGCTCGACGTCGGTCTTGTCACTATCCACCACGATGGTGATACGCGAAATGCCTTCCTGATGGGTGCGCCCGACGGTCAGCGATTCGATGTTGAATGTTCGTCTTCGAAAGACAGAGACCACTCTGTTCAGCACACCCGGTTTATCTTCTACTAAAGCTACAAATGTATGACGCATGATTCCTCCAAAATTCGATCAATAACAAGCAACTAAGATTCCTGGACCACTGACTCAGGCAGGGGGCGGCGGATCATGGCATCAATGGCTGCGCCGGTTGGTACCATGGGGTAAACACTGTCTTCTTTTTCAACCTTGAAATCAATCAAAACAGTTCCTGGGTTCTTGCGGGCAGCTTCAATTGCGTCCACAACCTGGTCACGGCTGGTTACTCGTAAGCCTGTTAATCCGTGGGCTTCAGCGATCTTTACCAAATCCGGTCCCTTCATGGGGGTGGCGGAATAACGTTTGTCGTAGAAAAACTCCTGCCACTGCCGCACCATGCCGAGGTAACCGTTGTTTAAAATGGCGATATTAACCTTGATGCCTTCCTGGGCGATGGTTGATAGTTCCGCCTGTGTCATTTGAATGCCGCCGTCTCCAGCGATGACCCAGACTTCCTGGTCGGGTTTGGCGAATTTGGCGCCGATGCCACCGGGCAGACCAAAACCCATGGTGCCCAATCCGCCTGAGGTGATGGAGGTATTGGGGCGGTCGTGTTTGTAATATTGGGCCGTCCACATCTGGTTTTGACCGACATCAGAGACGATGATTGCCTCACCCTTGGTGACCTGCCATAACGCATTGATCACATGGGCGGCGTATAAATGACCGTTATCGGGCAGATTCTTGATGTCACGAACGGCACTGTGACCTCTTAGTGTATTGATCTCTTCAAGCCACGCGGAGTGATCAGCTGTGGTAATGGAGGGCAGTAACTTTTGCAGGGTTTCTTTTAGATCACCGACCAAGGCAATATCCACCTGGACGTTTTTGTTGACCTCGGAAGGGTCAATCTCAATATGGATCTTTTTAGCCTTGGGTGCATAGTGGCTGACCTTGCCGGTTACGCGGTCATCGAAACGCATCCCAAAAGCCAGTAAAAGATCAGCTTCTTGAATGGCTTTATTGACCCAGGCTTCTCCATGCATGCCCATCATGCCCAAAGAAAGTGAGTGAGAGCCGGGGAAAGCGCCCAAGCCCAATAAGGTGTCGGCTACCGGGGTTTGAGTTCTTTCTGCAAATTCCAACACTTCATCCATGGCGCCGCTGATCAATATACCGTGACCTGCCAGAATGACAGGTTTTTGGGCATTTTGGATCAATTCTATGGCCCGATCGAATTCTGAATTGGCAGGCCGAAAATCTGGGCGGTAACCCGGTAAATGGGCAGGTTTGTCGTTATATTCCCAGTCAATCGTGGCCTGTTGGGCATCTTTGGTGATGTCAATCAAGACAGGGCCAGGCCGACCGGATTTTGCCAGGAAGAAAGCTTCACGGATGGTGGGGGCAATATCATTGACATTTGTGATCAGATAGTTGTGTTTGGTGATGGGCAGGGTGATGCCGGTCACGTCTGTTTCCTGGAAGGCATCGTATCCGATCAAGGGGCTTGAAACCTGACCGGTAATGAAGACAACGGGAGAAGAATCCATCAAAGCGGTGGCGATGCCGGTGATCAGATTGGTGGCCCCAGGGCCAGAAGTGGCCAGGGCAACACCCACGCGGCCTGAGGCTCGTGCGTATCCATCCGCCATATGCGAGGCTCCCTGTTCATGGCGAACGAGGACATGATGAATTTTGCTGGTGACCAGAGCATCATAGATCGGCAGGGTGGCCCCACCGGGATAACCAAAGATTACCTCAACCCCTTCACGTTCCAAACATTCCCAAAAAATCTGTGCACCAGTCTTCTTCATCATTCCTCCAAAATAATTCCAAATAAAAAGTTGCTTAGTAGCGCAGCACAGCACCAGTATCGGCGCTGGTGACCATGCTGGAATATCGTCTCAGCCAACGGCTTTGAATGGTCGTTTGAAATTCGGGCAATGCTGCCAGACGGGATTTTATGGTGGCGTCATCCAGTTTGACATTCAAAACTCTTGCTTCAATATCGAGTTCGATCATGTCACCGGCTTGCAATGCCGCGATGGGGCCGCGTGCAGCGGCTTCAGGTGAAACGTGTCCGATGCAGGCCCCGCGGGTACCACCGGAGAATCGGCCATCGGTGATCAGAGCAACCTTGTCGCCCAAACCCATGCCCATCAGTGCGCTGGTGGGAGAGAGCATTTCTTGCATACCGGGGCCGCCCTTGGGACCTTCGTAACGGATGACGACCACTTCACCGGCTTTGACTTCACCGGCCATGATGCCTGCCAGGGCAGCATCTTGTGAATCATAGATGCGGGCGGGTCCGCTGAATTTTTTCATGTTCTCGCTGACACCGCCGGTTTTTACCACTGCGCCATTGGGGGCCAGGTTGCCGAAGAGAACGGATAGGCCACCGCGAGGGGAATAGGCTTGAGCGTAAGGATGGATTACTTCAGGATCGAGGATCTTTGCATTGGCAAAGCTTTTACCAAAGGATTCACCGGTTACGGTGATGCGGTCGGTGTGCAGGCAGTGGGCATTGTTTTGCAGCTCAGCGAGGATAGCAGGGATGCCGCCGGCGCGGTGAACATCTTCCATGTGCCATTTACCAGCCGGGCTGACCTTGCACAGGTAAGGGATGCGATCCGCGACCTTGCTGATGCGTTCGAGTGAATAATCCACTCCGGCTTCATTGGCGATCGCTAGTGCATGCAAAACGGTATTGGAAGAACCACCCATGGCCATGTCCAAAGCAAAAGCATCGTCGAAAGCTTCGGCGGTAACGATCTGGCGGGGGGTGATGTTCTTTTCAACCAGGGTCATGATCAAGCCCGCCGCTTTTTGAGCAATGGAGTCACGTTCTGGGGTGAGGGCTAAAGCAGACCCGTTGTAGGGCAGTGCCAGGCCTAAAGCTTCCATCAGGCAGTTCATGCTGTTTGCGGTAAACATGCCAGAGCATGATCCGCATGCGGGGCAGGCCAGATCTTCGAGCATTTTCAAACGCTGCAGGTCAATTTTTCCAGTCTGGTAGGCGCCGACCCCTTCAAAAACTGAGATCAGGTCAACGGCTTCGCCATCAGGGGTGCGGCCGGCGGGCATTGGGCCGCCTGAAACAAAAATTGCGGGGATGTTGACGCGCATGGCAGCCATTAACATCCCCGGAACGATCTTGTCGCAGTTTGGAATACACACCATGCCATCGAATTGGTGTGCCTCGAGCATGGTCTCTACACTGTCAGCGATCAGTTCACGTGAGGGCAGCGAGTATTTCATACCCTGATGTCCCATGGCGATGCCATCATCCACGGCAATGGTATTGAATTCGAAAGGCACTCCACCTGCAGCACGGACGGCATCTTTAATGATCTTACCGAAGGCTTGCAAGTGTACATGTCCAGGAACAACATCCACGTAGGAATTGACGATGGCAATGAAGGGTTTGTTCATATCGGCGTCAGTAACGCCGGTTGCTTTTAACAAAGCCCGGTGGGGAGAACGTTCGAATCCTAGTTTGATCTTGTCTGAGCGCACGATGAAGCCTCCGTTTTATGAAAAAGAATAAAAAAAACCACCCGATCTGATTGGGTGGTTTTGGTTTTTCATGTTGCTTGGTGTTTTATGCTTTTACACCTTCCCTCTTCCATCCAACCGTAATTTGGCTCTCAATAAGGACGAGAACCAAAATAATGCTAATAAGGACGAGGGAGGCAAAAAAGTTCATGAGTTTATTTTTATCCGAAAAATGCTCGAAAAGTTCCTTTTTAGATACTCTATAAAATTAATTACTTGTTTATACAACCCTATACGGCAAATGTCAAGCATTTACACCATTTTTTAAGATTATTTTCATTAAATATTAATTATTTGAAGTTGATAATTCCATTTTTCTGACTAACAAGGTTTGATCAAGACCATAAATATTATTGTAATTTTCCAATCTCAACTTGATGATATCAGTAACCTGGGTGCCGCTTCCGATCAAGAGACGTCCTTTTTTATCAAAGACATTGCCCATGATGACCATGCCGATTTTTACGTCATCTATTGCAACTTCTGTTAACGCGGACTCTTTCTTCGCAACACCAGTTCTTTCACCTTCAACTTCACTGATGATCAATTCCCTAAAGGATTTTAAGAGGTCAAGGTCATATTCGTTGGCCTGGCTGGCGAGTCTGGATAATGCGGCTTTTGGGTTTGGGTCTATGGTCAGGAACCGATCATAATCAATGACGATTTTTAAAATCCTGCCAATGATTGGGATATCTGTACCTCTAGGTGTTTGATTTGCATTCTGTCCAAGAGGTTGAAAGGGGGTTGATTGGTAGAGAATTCCCTCAGCGATTTTTTCAAGGCGGGGAATATTTCGCAGCAGATGGTGACCAATTTTACCCACTGAATCTATCATGCGACGTTGACCATCATCCAAGATCCGCCCCTTCATCCAGGTTTCAAGTACTTCAGGGGGAACCGTCACACAACCGATCCGGCAAAGGAGGCCGGCTAATTCAAGCTCCCAGGCATTGATCAAACCCAGAGATGTGGCAAATTTGCGGGTCAGGGCGCTGATACGGGTGGATTGTGAAAAAGAATCTGGATTGATCGCAGCCAGCAGATCGGTCAGGATTTTTATACTGCCTTTAAGTGTATTTTGCAGAAGGTCACGTTCGCTGGTTACCAATTCATATTGGCGAATGCCGGCTTTGACCGAGGCGATAAAAAGCTCAGGTGGGCAAGGCTTGAGCATCAAGCGGAATATTTGTCCAAGGTTGATGGCGTTGGTGGCCATTTCAAGATCGGCTACCCCTGAAAGGATCATGCGGGTGGCATCCGGACATATCTGTTGGGCTTCCAATAGAAAGGAAATACCATCCAGACCTGGCATACGGTAATCCGATATGATGACAGCTACATCAGGGGTCGCTCTTAAAAGTTCAATGGCTTGAATGCCGTCTCTGGCTGTAACAATGTCATTGAATTGACTGGCATTTAATTCGCGAGTTAATGCGTTAAGTACATTCGGTTCATCATCAACAAGAAAGATGACCTCTTTCATGGATATCCCTCCTTGTTACGACTTCTTTCAATCAGGTTTTTCACCTGCATAGATGCGTTTGGCCATATAACGCCAATCTTCCAACAAATGAGTAACTTTTACTTGTTCAAGCAATTGCATGTCCAAAGGAGGAAGGGTTAGCGTATTCTTATTGTTAGGTTTTTCGTCGTAATAGAAATGATTGGCAATATAGACACAAAAGACTGCATCCATTTTAAAGGCGGTCTCAGCAATAGGTTTATGATGAAACGCCACCGCTTTGATCACTGTGCTTGGTAATCCCCACAGGCTAAGCATGTAAGCACCTATTTCAGCATGAGAAGTGCCAAGATAATGGTATTCCATCTGGATTTCAGGAATTTTCGTGTTCATGGATAGCAGGCGATAAAAACCGGGGATATCGGTTTGAATCAATTTGCCAACATCATGCAAAATCCCCGCCATTTGCGCTTCATCCTGTTCAGCGCGGCTCAGGTTGGCCGAAACAGCGATCGCCCGTGAAAGATTGCCGACGAAAATGCTGTGCTGCCAAAGCTCGTCAATTGAGAAGGCACTAAAGGACCGATTCTGATATTCAGAAAACACACCTACACTCAGGACGAGCGATTTAATGGTGTTGAGTCCCAAAATGGAAAGCGCCTGATTGAGGTTTGAGACTTTATAGGGAATGCTAAAAAAGGCAGAATTGACCAATTGGAGGATCTTCGCTGTCATGGCGATATCCATACTGATGATCTCTCCAACTTTTGCAAGAGTCGGTTGTTCGCGTTCAAATTCTTTTAGGAGTCTGACATATAAGGTTGGTACACTGGGAAGACTTTTTAAACCAGTGATGATTTTTACCAGTTTCTTATCAGAGAGTGCATCCCGCAGGTGACAGGTATCCTCGACTGCCGAAAAAATGGTTTGGATGTCGCATGGTTTCGCCATCAACTGATGTGCCAAGCTTGCTGCTCTGTAAGCGGAAGGTTCTTCCACGCTGCCAGACATGATCATGCGAATGATGGAAGGATAGTGTTGAATGACCTGTTCCAACAGATCAATGCCGCTCATTCCAGGCATTCGCATGTCTGTGATAATGGCGTCTATCGGTTGTCGCCCCATGATGGTCAGCGCTTCAGGGCCGGTGGTGCAAAAATAAACATCCCAATCATTAATATAAGGTTCCAAAGCCCGTTGATAGCCTTTTAACACATAAACATCGTCGTCAACAAAAATGATCTGTCTTTTCTGATTAATCACGGGTTTCCTCTATTTCTGTTTTTGCGATTGGTAATTCTATTGTAAAAGTTGTACCTATATTTTCTTGTGTGTGTACATTAATAGCACCGTGATGATGATTAACAATTATATTATAAGCTAAAGAAAGACCCTGCCCTGTACCTTTGCCAACTTCTTTGGTGGTGAAAAAAGGATCAAAAATTCGGTTCACGATCTTGTCAGATATTCCACAGCCGGTATCCGCAATTGAGATGATCACTTTTTCTGTATCATGTTTCGTGCTGATCGTGATCCTGCCTTTCTCTTTATCGGTATCTTTTTGTTTTTCTTGAATGGCATGGGATGCATTTACGATCATATTCAATAAGACCTGGTTAAGTTCGTCAATCCGACACAAAACCAATGGTAAATTCGGGTCCAGTTCGGTCACCAGATCTGCACAGTATTTCCATTCGTTTCGAGATATCGTTACAGTGGTCTGAACGGATTTATTGATATCTGAATACGTTTTTTCCTTTTGGGAGGGGTGAGAAAACTCGCGAATCGCCTGGATAATTTTTCGAACCCGTTCGAGTCCTTCAAATGACTCTTGTATGGCATTTGGGATCTCTGCATTGAGATGCTCAATTCGTTGGCTGTTTCTGTAATCCAGGGTTTCTTGAGCTTTTGTGTTGGAGGCAGCAATGGATAGCAAGAAATGGGTTAGTTTTTCATCAGATTCAATGTAGGTTTCAAGTGCATGTTGAAGGTAATGCAGGTTATCCCCGAGGTATTGGATGGGTGTGTTTATTTCATGAGCAATGCCGGCGGCCAATTGACCAATGGATTCCATCTTGGAAGACAACATGGATTGAGCAGCAATTCGTTCTTTTTCAGTGACATCGTCAAAGACCAACACATAACCAGCGTGTGAATGTTGATCAATACGAATGGGTGTTATTTTTCCAGAAATGAGAATCTTTTTTTCTGTTTTTGTTACCAAAACCGGACGCCGTTGACCGGTGTTGATATCATAAGAATTATCAATTTCCAATAGATGCTGGATCGGATCTTCGAGCAGTTTGTTGGTTCTCTCATCCAGGATTCTCAGAATTTCTTGAGCGGGTTTTCCGACAGCCTCTAATTCTGTATAACCCGTGATCTGTTGGGCGGCATTATTAAATAAAACGATCTCTCCTGAGATGTTAAGGGTGACAATCGCCTCACCAATATTCGCCAGAGAAATGGATAATATTTCTCTTTCTCTTGCAAGTTGTTCCTCGACTTGCCTCTTTTCCAACCGGGCTTGTTGATATTTTTGCGCTTCCTGAACGATCATCAGAATGCTGGAAATCTGATCTTTGTTAATGATATTTGAAACACCGGCTTTGATGCACTCGATGGCGTCAAATTCAGAAATCTGTTCAGTCAGGATAAAGAAGAGGGTATCAGGAAAAGCTTTTGTGGCCTGGGTAAGGGCAGTTATGCCATCAAAATTTTTGTGGCGATAATCCGTGATAACCAGGTCAGGATGGAATTCATTGATAATTTTATTAAAGGAATCAATTGATTCGACATATGACGATGTAAACTGGAAATTGTCATTATCCAATTCGTCCGCAATTAGTGATTCACCATTTTCAGATTCAAGGGTATGAAGTATGCGGTAAGGTGGGTTCATTGTTTACGGAGCTCTATTCATTAATAACCAGTACATGCCCAAGGTTTTCATGGTGTTTTGAAAACTGTCAAACTCAACCGGTTTGGATATATAACTATTAACACCAAGATGATAACACGCTTGAATGTCTTTTTCTTCTGTTGAAGAAGTAAGAATAACCACTGGAATTGATTTGGTTTTCTCGTTGTTTTTTAAGTTTTTGAGAACTTCCAATCCACTGATCCCAGGGAGTTTTATATCCAAAAGGATCAATCGTGGGATATCAATGCAATCCGATTTGGATGAAAAGAAGTATTCCATTGCTTCTTGACCATCAAAGAATCGGACAATACTATTCCCCATATTGTACTCGCGCATCGCGCGAAGGGTCAATTCTGCATCCTGGTCATTATCCTCGATCAATAGAATTTCCAAGGGTAAATTACTGCACATTCAGTTCACTCCTTTTAGGCAGGGTAAACGAAAACTCGGCTCCCTGGTCAATTTCTCCATTTCCCCAGACTTCTCCGTTATGGCGTTTCACAATTCTTTGTACGATGGCCAGCCCCACGCCGGTTCCTTCAAACTCACTTGCTTTGTGCAACCGTTGGAATAGCCCAAACAATTTTTCTTTAAAGTCCGAGTTGAAACCCACACCGTTGTCTTTGATGATATAGGTACATTTTTCTGGATCAGAAAAACCAGCTATTTCAATCTCAGGGTGGGGTTTAGGTGCACTGTATTTGATGGCATTGGAGATCAAATTCATCCACACATGTTTGATGAGCGTCGGATCGCCGTATCCGACGGGAAGATCATGAACAGTAAATTTTATCTTTTCTTGAATTTCTGGAGTAGTTAACTCCAAATACGTTGACTCAACCAGTGAGTTCATCTCCAGGCTATCGAATTTCAATTCGCTTCTACCGACCCTTGAGAGAGAAAGCAGGTCAGTGATCAACCTGTCAAGATTCTTTGTGCTGCTTCTCACGATGTTTAGAAGCCTGACGCCTTCGGTATCTAGAACTTTTGCATAGTCCTGTTCGAGGATGCGAGAGTACCCATCAATTGCCCTCAATGGTGCTCGTAGATCATGAGAGATGGAATAAGCGAAAGATTCAAGTTCCTCATTGGAAGCCAACAACTGTGCTGTACGTTGATTTACCCTTTCCTCTAGAGTCTTGTTTAATTGCCGGATCTCATCCTGAGCAAGTTTTTGATCTTCAATAATAGTTAATAACGCTCGCCGGGATTGTTCAGCTTGTTCCAAAAGTGTTTTCAACTCTGATTGAGAGGCAAGCAATCGTTCTTCTTGTTTGATACGCGCCGTTATATCCAAAAAAACGCCATCAGTCTTATAAGGTACATTATTTGCATCTTTCACGACATGTGAACTGAGCAGAACTGTGATTTGTTCACCATCAATTTTTTTCGCGGTTATTTGATATGATGAAACAGATCCTTTTTCTTTTAGCGCGTCCAAATATTTTTGTCTTTCTTCAACATTAAGCCAAAAATCGGGAACCAATAATCCTCTTGAATCCTGATGTTCCGGTAATCCGAGGATTCGATTAAATGCCTCATTGTGGTCAACCAGAACACCTTCGTTCGTTGCACTGAAGAATCCCTCATCGAGATTGGCAACTGTTTCTCTAAATTTTTTCTCACTTTCTCGTAAGGCAAGTTCAGCGATTTTTTGTTCAGTAATATCTTTGACCACGGCAATATGTTGATACACCTCAGGGGTTTCGCCCGGTTCCCACAAAGGAGAAGCATTTAATTCTCCCCATACAATTTTTCCGTCTTTACGGATATATCTTTTTTCAAGGGAAAATTCATCAATTGTTCCCCGGATTAATTTATGATTGTATTTTGTATTCGCTCTAGCATCTTCAGGTATTGTCACATCACTAAAAGATAGTTTGAGCATTTCATCTTTTGAATACCCTAGAAAATCACAGTATTTCTGATTGACCTCAAGATATTGGCCAGTTTTAGTGTCAATAATTGCTACCCCCACGGCTGCATGCTCAAAGAGTGTTCTAAAGCGATGCTCGCTCAGCCGCAAAGCTTGATCTTGAATAGTCCTTTCTGTAATATCCATTACAGAACCGACGATGGAGGTTAGTTCATCTTTTTCATCGAATTGGCCCAAAAAAGTTGAGGAGTAGTAACCGATTGAATTGTCAG
This sequence comes from Chloroflexota bacterium, assembly GCA_021825925.1. Taxonomy (GTDB): domain Bacteria; phylum Chloroflexota; class Anaerolineae; order Anaerolineales; family Anaerolineaceae; genus UBA6107. The sequence goes on along the minus strand of JAKAFP010000002.1, from coordinate 163,206 downwards.
GACGAAGGAATTTTTGCTCATACATCCCTGGTTGATGAGTCTTTATGGCGCGCTCTATTAATTCTTTATCGCGATTTTGTTCTTCAGGCCAGGGTGATAATGCCAGAATGGAATCAATTCTGGGTTTAAAGTTATTTGGTTCAATCTGGAATATCTTATAGACCTCATCAGACCATTCAACTTCACCCGTTTTGACATCCCAAAACCAAAAACCAAGATGGGCTATTTCTTGGGCTTCTAATAGCTTGCGGTCTCTTTCCAGAATTTCGGATTGAATCTTATTATTTGTGATCAGCGAGCGAAATCTTTGTTGTCGCCAAATCAGATTTAGGGCTACTCCTGTTGCCAAGATCAAACTGGAATATAAAATCCAGGACAATCTTTCACGTTCAAGGAGTGGTGCGGCCACTTCCTCCTGATCAATTCTAGAAACGAGAAACCAAGGAGTATCCGGTACACTTCTGACATCGGCTATCACTTGTTTACCGCGATAATTGACTCCTTCAACGATACCCACCGAACCGGTTACTGCCTTAACCGATGGACGATTCGTTTCAGATAGATCAATATACTTATTTAGCAATGAATCAGGTTCAAAACGGAGGGAAGTTAAATATTGAACCTTATTATTCTCCATGCGAACAAGAGCTGTTTCAGCGCTTTCACTCGGAACCGGCCAGCGTAAAATTAATGGATAGAGATAGACTTCAGGGTCAATTCGCATGACCACAACTCCCAGGGGCGAATTGTTTGTTGAATAAATTGGAATAATCATTGCCAGATAGACTTTTGAGTTTTCACTGTCTCTGTGAAAATCTATAAACTCAATTTTTCCATTTTCAAGTATCTGAGGAATCTCCTTTACCAAATGTTGTGCAACTTCAATCGTCGTATCATCGGCGGTTATGATAATAGTCTGTGCTGAATCAATAAAGAAGACCTTATCATATTCATCATGTGCTACATAAGCTTTTAACCATGCTTGAATTAACACTTTATCTTTGCTATTTGACCTACTTTGCAGGAAGTTATCTGCCAATTCGCTGAAAGAATTATTCTGATAAAAAGCCTGTGCATCATTATGACGTTCACTGCGCCATTTTTGAATGTCAGCAACTTTCATTAATGAGATGCTAGTGAGTTGGGCTTCAACTTGAGAACGATATTCACGTTGGAAATTTTTAAAAGATAAAAAGCCTAATGATGCAATGCTGACAGCGATCACTACAAAGACCAGAACCAAAAGATTAAGGGATTCCCTTTCCTGGATTTTTAGGGTTTCTTCAGTCAGTTTTTGATTTTGAGTAGAAAGGGGTTTTAGAAAATTAAGTGTAAAAATGGCAATGATTTGAATAAAGGCGCCTACGCCAATTCCTGGGACCACAGGATTTAATGCCGGGGGAATAACAGGGAAGAAAGCTGGATATAATCCCACTCCAAAATAAATAAGTGTTCCAACCAGCAAAGCGATAGATTGATACCTTTTACTGGGCCGATTGGTCAAGACTTCATGGGAGATTATGGCAGTACTTCCAATAGTGAGTAGCAGGCTGTAACAAGTGTGAACATAGTACCAGAAACCTGGAATTCTGGTGCTTGTATCAACCAACCAGAAGGAATCTTTTTGATAAAAACTAACATCCTGTTGGACCCAAAAATGTGTGGCACCAGGAAGGAAATGGAAGACAATGGTCAAGAATGGAATAATGAAGCTGACAACAACTCCCCATTTTGTTAGCCAATATTGTTTTTGAAAGTAGCGTACAACGAATAAAAGCCATAATACCGGTGTGAGTGCCAGAAAGGGGATGCGCATATTGAACCAGAAAAGAGCACCCTGATTAGTTTTGCTGATCATTGAAATGAATTCAGATAACGCCAAGAATGCTTCACACAATGCAAAAAAACCAAACAACCGGGTTCCAGGTACATCACGCTGCCTGAAAGCGTAAAAAGATAAAGCCAGGGCTAAAGCGCAACTTCCAATGATCATCGAGAAAAAGAATTGAATCTGCATTTATTCCCTTCTTTAATTCCCACTATCAAAACTAATCAGTGATGGTGTATTTGGGTGGTTTTCCCAATTCACTTAGAAGTTGGTTAATTTCCTTTTTTAGTTCAATTGACCGTTGTTCTCGATCAATGGTTACTGCATACCATCTCTGTAATTCTTCCAATTGATCATGCACTTTCTTTTCGGCCATCTTACGTTCGGTGATGACATCAAATATTGCAACGAAGAAGCCCTTTTCTGGGCTGTATACACTGATAAAGAACCACATTTGAAGTGCTTCAAGGAAGTATTCGAAAGTTTCAGGAATGCCTGTGTCTGCCACTCGCCCATAGGTGATCAAGAGTTGTGGATCAGATTCATGGATTCCTGGGATGACCTCTGATACACGTTTTCCGACAACCCCAACCAGGCTGGTTAATTTCTCAAAGGCTTTATTAACATTAATATATGTAAAATCAACCGGTATTCCGTTTTGATAATCCATTTTGCAGTAAGCAAAGCCATTAAGTAAATTATCAAAAAGGTTTTGATAAATTTTTTCCCGGTTAGTGATTTCTTGCCCTAATATCATCCGACCCGTAATATCCAAAGAAAGTATTAGCAATCCTTCATGAACGGGTTGAATACTGAGATAGAACCAACCTTTGCTGCCATTCGGAAAAATGAACTCGTTTTCGAATTGGATATTTATTTGTTCTTTCAAACATTGGAGGATGGCTTGATATACCCGGGTGTTTTCTATTCCAGGCCATGAATCCTTGTAATTACGTCCAATCAGCTCATTATTGGGACGTTGGTTTTGTTTTTCAGCGGCTTTATTTATATACAAATAGTTCAGATTTTCATCAAAAATCTGAACTCCTTCCAAAATATCATCAATTATTCTTAACAGTTTTTTATCGCTATTCGATTGGAAATCCTGAATCGTTTTTATTATTTCTTTTTCTGGTGTCATTATTTCCTCATCCGCTCTACTATTAATGCTGATCAGAAAGAAGGGACACAAATAAAAAACAATAATTCTAAAAACTCATATGTAAAAATATCCATGATCAAGTGAAATTTGATTTTTATAAATAAATTTGCGAATAAAGATTGAATTTATTTAAAAAAGGAGAAACAGAACCAACAATGAGTTATCCCCAAAAATAACTTGTTTCGAATTCGACGTTTTCCCCGATGATGATGAATGGATCGAAACATTTCACTTTGATCATATATTTGCATAATCTCGTTTCTCCATAGAAGAGAGTCGGACGATCTTATGTATTTATGTAATTAATTATACAGCTTTACGTAAATAAGCAAATGAAAATGCTATAAAAAGCAGATTACCTGCTTAACTGATATTCCGCCGTTCATTAAGCGGATGGTCTTTTGGGGTTTCTGCAGCCCCATATTGGTGATAAGTTGATCGTCGTTGCAAAGTACCGATACATGCCAGGCAGAGAAGTGCTGTTTTACTATAGATCCAAATCTGGCATATAAATCACGCAGGTCTTTGTTCTCACTGACTCTGATGCCATAAGGTGGATTGGTCACGATCCAACCTGCAGGGGCAGGGGACTCAAGCAATGAGACAGCCTGGCAGATAAACTGGATGTGGTCTTTTTGTCCAGCGCGAGCAGCATTGGCTTTTGACATTTCAATGGCACCTGCATCCCTGTCATAGCCGAAAAGGGGCGGAGATTCTTTTAGAATTTGTTTCTTGGCCTGGTCCAAAATCTCATTCCAAACTGCCTTGTTGTAAGTGGGCCAAGTTGAAAATCTGAAAGAGCGGTTGATACCGGGAGCGATTTGTTGTGCCATCATGGCCGCTTCGATGGGGATGGTACCGGAACCGCAAAACGGATCAATTAAAGGCGACACCCGATCCCAACCTGATGCCATGATCATGCCTGCGGCCAGGTTCTCCCGCAAAGGAGCCTTGGCCACTGCCTGACGGTATCCGCGTTTATAAAGTAGTTCGCCAGAAGAATCAACGCTGACGGTACAGTTATCGTTTACCAACCTCACCAGAATGAGCTGGCCTTCTGCCGATTGTTCCGTTTTCTTACCAGATGCAGAAAAATGGTCACCAATGGACCCAAGTACGCGTTCAGCGACTGCATCTGAATGATAAAGCCTGGATTTGTGGCAGGTAACCTGAATTGACACTTTTTGACCGGGGAGGAGGTATTTTCCCCAATCCAACTTGGAGGCCTTCTTGCGCAGTTCAGCAAAAGTGATGGCTTTAAAATCACCCAGTCGAACGGTGACACGGCTGGCTGTGCGCAAATGCAAATTGGCCAGGTAAACATGTTCAAGGGGACCTTCGAATTCCATGCCGCCGGTGTCTTCGCCAATGGTGTGAATGATCTGATTGTCTTCATCTTTTTTGAGTTTGACTCTGACAAAGCCCAGCGTTTTATATTCAGCCGCCAGCATGGGTTCAAGCCCGGGAGGGCAGGATACGTAAAAGTGCAGGTTTTCAGAACTGATCATTTTGGTCTCCTCTGAGGCCTGGATTTATTCGCGTAGCCATTAACTGGCTTGGGTTTCTTCACCAACTCGTTTTTTTGAGTTGAATTGGAGGTTGGCTTGGCGATCATTTCTTTTTGAGCCACTTTATGTGCAATGTTCTTTTCGACGAAAATGGTTTCGCCTGTGAAGGGGTCTTTTTCAGTGTAGTACATCACACTGGCATAAGTGGATGGAGTAGGGGTAAAGACCTGTACTTGTTCAGGGGTCAAATGAAGTTTATTGGTCACAAATTCCTTGAGCTGCTTCATTTCTCTATCACTGCTGCCCGGATAAGCTGCGATCAAGTAATAAGTAAGATATTGATCCTTGCCGGCTTCAAAGGTCAGAGTCTCAAACATTTTTTTAAATTTCAAAAGCGATCCAACCGAAGGTTTGCCCATCATTTTCAAGACATAAGGCTCGGCATGTTCCGGTGCAACTTTAAGCTGGCCGGAGGTATGATGAGCTACGATTTCCTTGAGGTAAGCCAATCCATTTTGTTTGTCTGCCAGCACCATGTCGTAGCGGATGCCGGAGCCGACAAAAATTTTCTTGATACCGGGAATTTTGCGGATTTTGGTCAACAGATCAATTTGTGAGGAATGATCTATTTTCAAGACCGGGCAGATCTCAGGGAAGAGGCAGCGTTTATCTGGGCAGGCGCCGTTATGCAGCTTTTTGGCGCATTCGATCGCATACATGTTGGCCGTAGGACCACCCAGGTCGGAGATAATGCCTCTGAATTTGGGGTGGCGGGTCATGACTTCCGCTTCAGCCAGGATGGAGGTTTCACTACGGGATGCCACGGTGCGCCCTTCATGGACGGCGATGGAACAAAAATTACACTCACCGTAACATCCGCGATGTGTGGGGATGGAAAAACGGATGGTCTCAAGTGCCTTCACTGGCCCTTGTTTTTCGTAATACGGATGCTGCTCACGTTCATAAGTCAGGGAATAGATCTTATCCAATTGGGGTCGGGAGAGGGTCAATGCTGGCGGATTCTGCACCAGGTAGCGATCACCTTTTTGTTGAGCAAGCCCTTTGGCGGTTATCGGATCATTATTCTGATAGAAAAGATGATACATTCTGGTAAAAGCAGACTGGTCTGCAAGGCACTCTTCAAAAGAGGGTAGTGTGATAAATTCTTCTGGCGGTGTTTTGGCCAAATAACACAAGCCCCGGATGGAGAGGGGTGATTTTTTCTCCTTGAATGCTTTGGCGAGTTCAACCACACTGGTTTCTGCCATGCCATAAAGTAGATAATCTGCTTTGGAATCAAAAAGAACAGGAGCGCGCAGTTTATCTGACCAGTAATCGTAGTGGGTGACACGCCGCAAACTGGCTTCTATTCCTCCCAACACGATGGGCCTTGTATTCTTGAAAACACGTTTGATCAGATTGGTATAGGCGATCACTGCCCGGTCCGGGCGGCGGTTGTTTTCGCCGCCGGGGGTGAAATCGTCGGAGCGGCGTTTGCGCAGAGTGGCGGTGTAATTGGCCACCATCGAATCAACTGTTCCGCCTGTGACCCCCCAAAAAAGGGTCGGTTCACCCAGGCGTGAAACATCAACATCGGATGTCAGTTCAGGTTGAGCGATGATGCCAACCCTAAAACCTGCTTTTTGAAGCACCTTGCCAATGACGGCAACGCCTGAATAGGGGCTGTCTATATAGGAATCACCGCTGATCAGAATAACATCCAGTTCGTGCCATCCTAGGGCGGTCATTTCATCTTTAGTGGTCGGTAAAAACAATGCGTTTTCCTTTGAATTATTGGACTTTCAGTATATCACGGCCAAATAAAACGTCCGGCACCTGCCGGACGTTTAAGGGGTCTGGTTAATTTTTGATCCTATTGCCGTGCCAGAAGTGCTGCCAATTGCCTCCGCTTTTTTGCAAGGCAATAAAGACATAAAGGCTGCCAGTAAAGAAACCCAATGTGAGCATGAAGAAAACCCATACGATGGAAGGCAGAACTGCTTTCTCGCGATAGATGATCCACATGGAAAACAAGATAAAACCCACATACAGATCCACCATCGAGACGATACCCCAGGGCATGGCTAATAACTTGGACCCTTCGGATGCAAAATCCCCGCTGATGAATGCCCAGCCAATCACACCTGTCATTGCCAGAATACCGATAAATGAAATAATCTTGGCCAGTTTCATTTGATTTCCTTAGAAGCAGATTTTTTGGGGATCCATGGGATGAAGGCGCTTGTGGTTTCCATGTATTCACGGTAGCCCGGTTTGGTGTCTTTCAAGGTTTTTTCAAGCAATGCTACACCAGACACTTTGATCAGGAAGAGCGTCATAATGATCGGGCTGAAAATGCTCCACCAACCGCCAGCTGCCAGGGCAAACAGGTAGTATCCCCACCATTGGGCGGAATCTCCGAAGTAATTGGGGTGTCGGGTCAAACGCCACACGCCAGTGTTAAGGATGTGACCCTTGTTGGCTGGATCGCTTCTGAATTTTGTCAATTGTAAATCCCCGACAGTTTCAAAATAGAATCCGATGATCCAGATGACCACTGCCAGATAATCAAAAATTGTCAAATAGGAAGGGAGGTTTGAATTTTGTGCTGCCAGGAGCGGAGTTGAGATGATCCACATCAAGAAGCCTTGCAGGATGAAAACTTTGAACAAGCTTTTGATCCACCAAACCTTGCCGGATTCATTGCGCCACTTTTGGTAACGAAAATCTTCAGGTTTGCCCCAATTTCTGGTTAAAACATGGATCGTAAGCCGCAGTCCCCAAATCGTGGCCAGGCCGGCGATCAACAGTTTACGAAGCATGAAGCCATCGGGTGTCAGTAAAAAATAAACCCAGGCTGAAATGACGAAACCAAATCCCCAAAAAATATCCACGATGCTTGAGTTGCGAAGTAAAAGACTGACCAGCCACAAGGCAAACATCAAACCAAAAATCACCGCACCTGCGGTTAAAAATATCGAGATCATATTCATTTTTTCTCTTTTCTTTATTATGAAGCTTTGATGGCTACAAAACCGATAGCACCGGGGCCAATGTGCGACCCAATGACAGGGGTTACTTCCATGGAATAGGCTTGTGAAACCTGGTCACATAATGATTTAGCCTGCATTCTCAGAGTTTCAGCTCTATCAGAGGCATTGGTGTGAACCAATGCGATGGATTCGAGCGGTCCGAGTGATTTTAAGGTATCAAGCAGATGGTGAAGAGCACCATTACTCGTACGGGCTGCTTCCATTACAACTTTTCCGTTGTTCATCTGTAAGATCGGCTTGATCTGAAGCAGACTGCCAAAGCCTGCTTTTAACCTTGAGATCCGTCCGCTTCGTTGCAGGAACTTGAGAGTATCAAGGGCTGCAAATGTGTAGGTACGTTCAGCCAGGTCTTTGAGTTTTTGCAGGATTTCCTCCATGCTTTTTCCGGCTTCTGCCAATTTTGCAGCAGCTTCAACGATCAACCCAGTACCCAGACTAAGATTGCCGGCATCAAAGGTTTTTACCACAATGTTTTCCATGGCTTCAGCAGCCAGGACGGCAACGTTATAAATTCCGCTCAAGGTGGAAGAGATGTGGATCGAGAGGACGTTGGTGGCTCCTCCATCCATCAGGTTTTTGTATGCTCTGGCGAATGTACCAATCGCCGGGGCAGAGGTGGTTGGAGGTGTTTCATAATTCGGTAGTTTTTCATAAAATTCCTTGCGGCTGATTTCCACACCATCCAGGTAACTACCATCGGTAAAATTGATATAAGCTGGAATAACAGTAATGTCGTACTTCTCAATGACTTCTTTGGGAAGGTCACAGGTGCTGTCGGTTACGATTTTGATGGACATTTTCCCTCGTTTTCATATTTATTATTTCTAACACTTATAATATTATACAGTTACACAAAATAAATTGTATAAAATGTATAGGGTTTGTAGCAATTTACTTCATGATGAGGATGGATGGAATGGAATTTAAATACCTGGGACAGGCTGGTTTTCAAATTGTTTGTGATCAGCACATTTTCTTGGTTGATCCCTATTTAAGCAATTATGTGGTCACCAGCGGAATTGGGGATGCAGAGCATTTTTCACGTGCTTTTCCTGCCCCTATTGATCCCGCGGCTTTACGCGGAATCGAAGCCATATTTGTGACACACGATCACGCGGACCATACTGATCCGGATACACTTTTACCTATTTTGAAAAACAATCCGCACTGTGTGGTGATTGGCCCGCAGCCTTCATTGGACCACCTTAAATCGGTAGGAGTGGGTGAAGGACAGCTTCGTCTGGCACACGCGTTTAAAAAAGAATCCATTGGCATCCTTCACTTTACTGCGCTCCCATCCGCGCATTACGGTCTGGAGAAAAACGAAGCAACAGGTGAATATGCTTTTCTTGGATTTGTGCTCGAAGTGGATGGAAAGGTGATCTATCATGCCGGTGACACGATCTTGTATGAAGGCATGGTCGAAAACCTCAAGAAGATTTCGGATCATTATGATGTTTGCTGTCTGCCGGCCAACGGCAGGGACGCCGAACGTGAAGCGATGGGTATGATCGGCAACCTGAACCCTGAAGAAAGCCTTGCATTAGCCTGGAGCCTTGGTGCCGGTTTACTCATCCCCATGCACAATGATATGTTCAAGATCAACAGCCTTGATCCTCAGCGCCTCGATGGTTTTGCCAGGGAAAAATATCCTACCCAAAAGGTAAAATGGATGAGTCCTGGTGAAGTTTTGGATCTCTAAATAAAAAAATCACCCGCGAGGGTGATTTTTTTTATCTTTGGTTATTTACCGCAGTTGCATCCGCCGTCTTCACATTCGCAGTCGTCGCCGCATTCGCAGTCGTCAAAATGAACGTGACCGTGTTCGAGTTCTTCAGCTGTCGCTTCGCGAATGGCAACGATCTTGACTTTAAAAGTCAGATCTTTGCCAGCCAGGGGATGGTTGAAGTTTAAGGTAATGGATTCAACACTGACTTCCTCGATAAAGGCAGTCATTTCTTCGCCGTCATCATTGGTAACACTGATCTCAACACCCACTTCCATGGGGATGTCTTCAGGGAACTCTGCTTTCGGGACTTCAACGAATCCGTCGGCATCATATTCGCCGTATGCATCAGCAGCTTTGACGAATACTTCTTTGGATTCGCCAATGGCCATTCCTTCAACGGCTTTTTCGAGACCTGCAATGATATTCTCGTATCCCTGAATAAAATCGATGGGATCGCCGGCATCAGTGGAGTCAAGAACTTCACCATCAACAGTCAACTCATATTCCATGCTGACAACCAGGTCTTTGGCTACTTTGTTTAATTCGGTTTTAGCGCTCAAGGGAACTCTCTTTCTGGAAATAGTAAAAAATAGACCCGGATTATAACATGGTAGAGGCCATTATTCGATAACTTCGGTCAATTTAAGCCAATTTCAAGGTTAAAGCGTATAAACACGGATGGCCGCATCGCCCTTGACGGGGCATTTGTTTTCGCAAGTGCCACAACCGATGCAGCGATTGCGATCCACAACAGGCAGCAAGAGCTCGACCTGACTGCCATCGGGAAGGGTGAATTGGCTTTTATCCAACGTAATGGCCTTTTGAGGAATCGGACACATCTCTTCACACACGATGCAGTTGGTATGGTCCGACCAGGCCAGGCAGCGGTTGTGGTCAATGTAGGCATGGCCGATCTGCGTCTGGCGTTTCTCTTGCAGTGACAGCGGTGGAATGGCTTGAACCGGGCAGTTTTGACCGCAGGCATTACAGCCAAAATCACAAAATCCGTTACGAGGGATCAGGATGGGCGTCCACACGCCTTCAAGTCCGGATTGCGTAAAATCTGGTTGCAGCGCCTGGGTGGGGCATTCCTTGATGCAAATGCCGCAGCGGATGCACTTTGAAAGGAAATCGGTTTCATCATAAACGCCGGGTGGCCGCAAGAGAAAACTTCTGGCTTTGCGTTTGACCCAATCCAAACTCAGTAGTGCCACTGAAACGATCGAGATACCCAACGAGGCAAAGAACATGCGGCGATCAGGGTCGTATGGTTGCCTGGCGGCCGACTCCCATTTTGGAGAAAAGGAAAATGAGTCTTTTTGGCAGCTTTGCTTGCAATTCATGCAGAGGGTGCATTCAGATGGATCACTTTGATAACTCTTTTGCGGGTTGATCGTGTCAGTGGGGCAGTCCCTTGTACATAAACCGCATTCAGAACAGGTGGCATTGGTACGGCGTTGAAACAGAGCCACTTTTGAAGGCAAGCCCAGCAACCCACCCAAAGGGCAGAGATACCGGCACCAGAATCGTTCGGCAACCAGGTTTAATAGAACGATGGCGACAAAGAAGAATCCGACCAGAAATGCGTATTGGATGGAGGGTGCGGCACTGGATAAGATCGCTGGCCGCAGCCATGCATCGAACTTGAACACAGCTTCAGAAAGGAATGGAACCTTGATCAGCAGTCGTTCAAGGGCATAGATGACCCTGTCCATTGCCGGCAGAAGAGTGAGGTTAGTGGATCGTACAAAAATGGTCAGCGGATCAAGAAAGAGCAGGGTCAGGTTGCCAAAGAGGGCTGAAAGTAAAATGACGATCAATAATCCATACTTCAGTTTACGCAAGTTTTCAGGTGGCTGTTTGCGATCCGTTTTATATGAAAAGCGAAAGAGATCAAGGATCGTGCCCAGTGGGCATAGCCATCCGCACCAGGCGCGGCCAAAAAACAAACTTGAAACCAGCAGGAGCAATGAGAGGGCCGACCCCGCCAGAAATGTTTTACTGCTCAAAAGGTGAGAGAGCATTGCCAACGGACTTAACCGGATGGTGAGATCCACCAGATTCGCAGGCAATCCATTTTGACGGCTGAAAACCACCGCCAAAAAGAAAAAAATAAGCGCAATACCCTGGGTGATCTTTCTGGCGAGCACCCAGCCATTGGTTTTGGATTTATTTTGATTTTTTGCCTTAGGCATTGAGGTTGATCTCTTGAATGGCCAAACCGGTCAAGTCAGCCTTCCCCAAACCGCGTTCCGCGGCTTTGATGACATAGGGCAGATATTCCGGCGTTTGACTGAACAATCGGGTGGCATAACTGTCGGCGGCCACTACGTCATGCGAGAAGATGAGTGTGTTTTGAAGTTTAACATCATCAAGGTTTCCGCCAGTGGGGCCGTTGGCCATGAGGGTGCGGATAGCGTCAATGATGGTTAGCTGCGGACGAACAACGGTGGCAAGATCCACCAGGTTTTGCTCAAAGGAGGGATGGATGCTTTCGCGGTTTAACATGGTACCCATCAGGTTTTTCAATCCCAAAGTAAGTCTGGCCATGCTATGGTTTTTTGCGATGGGCACATTAATAAGCAGGTCAGTGGTCAAGACGTCTTGATAGATCGAAGCTTTTTTTAATCGTACCGCATCTGGAATGGCGGTCTCGACGTATTTTAATTCGGACATGACTTCCATCTCGCCGCCGGCGGCTGTGACCAGGTCAGCAATTCCGCTGTTCTTGTAGCATTGTTCTCCGGTACCGCCAAAGGGGTAATCCATTACGCGCACACGTTTGGCACCGGCTTCAAGGCACATCTTAACGATCGCGGCAACCACCCAAGGATTGGTTGTTGCGGCAAATTCGTAGGAATAGTATCCAATGCAGATATTCGGTTTGACGATCACATCCGCTCCGGGTTTCATGAACCTTTCCATTCCACCCAGGGCCTGCATGCCCTGCCTGACCATCTGCTCGGCATCACTTCCGCGAGTAACCACCAGGTAGGGATACTGGTTCTGCGATTCTGTTGCGGATTCAGTCGCGTTTTCAGTTGCCGCGGTCTCTGTGGTAGCAGCCGTTGCAGTCCCGGGGACTTGGGTTGTAACCGTGGGCTTGGCTGCACAGGAAGCCAGCAAAGGTTGAGCAGCAAGGGTGGTGGCACCCAACATTAAGTTGCGCAAAAATTCACGCCTGGTTTGATCTTCCATCGTTGAACTCCTGTAATAATGGGAAACTATTCGTTTGAAAGTACTTCACAACCCACCGGGCTGGAGGCATGGACAATTTGGTCGGTGAGCAGGGTGAGGCTTTCAAAATCAAGACTGGTAGAAAAATGGTCAGGAAGGAGCAGACCCCAATTGATGGCCGAAAAGTAATTGTTTGCCGTGCCAGTGGCTACCAGCTGACAGAATTGCTGCCAGGATGTTTGTCCGGTTAACAGCAAGGTGTGTTTTTCAGTGTCGGTCGTGGCTGCAATGGAAGCAACAGGGGCTTCCACACCAGAAATCCAAAGGTTCGAATAGCCAACCCCGACATCATCAGTTAATACATAACCCGAAATTTGAAAATCAAAAGAAGATTGCAATTGATTAATAAAACGTTGGTTAACCTTTTTATCCGCATTTAGGCTGAAATTCTTGTTGATGCGTTCGTGAATTTCGGCATTATAGGTTGGGAACAAAGGTAGGAACATGAATTGGGGAGGGGTGGTGTCGTTGACAAAGCCTGCCCATACCGAGATCAGTTCTGGTTTCTCAAGGGTCAGATCGTTGACATGGATGAAAATGAAATTCTTTTGATTAATGGTGGGGTTTTCGACGGGTGACGTGGATTGCAACTCTGGTGTTTGCCTGGAGGCCAGGATTTTTGAAGCGGCCTTAAAACCAAAAAAGGCACACACTCCAAAAACGACAATCACGACCGGTATGACGATCTTTTTCATATTGAGTCTTTGTCCAGACAATTTGATGAGTAATTGTTAATTATTTTACCATCATGATTAAATCAAGGGAAATGAAAACGGCGCGTTAGCGCCGTTGATCATTTATGAAAAGATCGTGCTGAGAGAAAAAAGCAGGAACCCGCTGGCAAACCCCGCAAATGCAATTACCACTCCGATGGCGATATGCCTGACGATCTGCTCGTCATGATAGAAGTCAGATATTGTCTTGGCCGTTGTTCTCAGCCACGCTGAATTGGATAAAACTGGAATGACGGCATCCCAAAACTTAAGTTCTATTTTCTTGGAGAGTTGAGAGATCATGGTTCACCTTTACCTTGATGTGGTCATTTTTAAAATTCTGCCATCCGCGGCGGCAGAAACTCGAACGGTCCGTTCCATGGTTTTTCCGTCAGCGGTTTTTACTTTTCCATGGAAGATCAATTGAAACTTATCGCCAGGCAGGGTTGAGATGGTCGGGTTTGACCCGCGAACCTCTGGGAATTGACTGTAGACCGAGCTACAAACGCGATTTTTTGCGCTGGCATCCATAATTACTCCTAATTCACCCGGCGGCGAAGAAAGGCCGGAACATCCAGGTTGGGTTGGTTGATCACCATGTCCACCTGGGGAACGGGAGTCGGAGCGAAGGTATTCACTTGCACCGGTTCTCCCGCCATTTGCAGATCCATCGGAATGGGTTGAATTCTTGATGTTTCGGTTTGAACTCTGGGTCGTTCAGTTTGAACTTTTTGAGTGTCAATGGAAGTTGCTCCAATTCCGGTTAACACCAGAATGACCTGAACACGGTCTTCCATCAATTCATCACAAATGACGCCGGGGATGATCTCGACGCTGGTTCCAGTTCTGGCTTGAAGATAACTAAGTGCATCAGTCACTTCAGAGAAGGTCAGATTGGTGCCGCCGGTAAAGTTGGCAATAATACCGCCTGCATCTGAAAGGTTGATGGTTTCTAACATGGGATGATGAAGTGCGTGTTCCAAAGCATCAATAGCCTTGTTGTCTCCCTCGCCAGTACCAATGGCCAGCAAGGAACCGCCACCATTTTTCATCAGGTTGCGAATGTGAGAGAAATCCACGTTGATCAAACCAGGTTGGGTGATCAATTCGGAGATGCCTTGAATACCCTGGCGTAAAATATCATCCGCCATGCGGAAGGCCATTTCAAGTGGAAGATCGCGCGGAGCTGCAGATAGCAAACGATCATTGGGAACAGTGATCAAAGTGTCGGTGAAAGGCTGCAGTTTTGCCAGGCCTTCTCGGGCATTCTTTTGGCGACGTCCCATCTCAAATGAGAAGGGCAGGCTGACCACAGCTACGACTACTGCGCCAAGGCTTTTTGCAACACGCGCAGCAACGCTGATGGCACCCGTTCCAGTCCCGCCACCCATGCCTGCGGTGAGGAAGACCATATCTGCACCTGCCAAAACCTGGTTAAGTTCAGCATAGCTTTCTTCAGCCGCGGCTTCTCCCACTTCGGGATTTCCGCCGGCGCCAAGACCGCGAGTGAGCAGCGGGCCAAGTTGAACCTTGACTGGTGCCTGGCTGGATTTCAATACCTGGGCATCTGTATTGGCTGCAATAAACTCAATCCCTGAAAGACCGAGTTCGATCATTCGATCCACTGCATTTTGTCCACCACCGCCCAGACCAATGACTTTCAGAACCGGGTTTCTGGCTTCAATGGGAGTATGTTCCAATGGGGTTGCAGACTCAGTGATAATCATGGTTTCACCTCTCAAGGAGTTGTGTTGCAATACTTGTACCATCGCCGGTGATTTGATCCACCAGACAGCCCATGTCACGCAGTTTATTGATCTCATCAGTGGGGAAATCTTTTTCGCCCCCGATGATGGTGACTTTGCGCGCCATGGCGGCTTCTTTGAGTGAAAAACCGACGGTCGGTTTATATTTCCGAATGAAGGGTCGGGTTACATCCAGATGCCAATCGGCCAGACCCCACTCGTAAACGGGCAGCAGCAGGTAATGCTCGATTTGAAAAGCGGCTGCAGGAGCAGGAGTTTCTTCTGTTTTTGAAACTTGGGAATCTTGAACCATGGCAGTTGGGGCAGGAGGAATTACCCGTTTGGACGCAGGTGTTAGGACGCGCACCACTGGCAGGGCGTTGGTCTCGGATTTAACCCAGCTCTGGGGATATTCTTCTGAATCAGGATCGGCAGCCAGCAGCCAGAAATTGCAGGCCAGGATGGCATGAGCGGATTCAAGTTCATCCACGTCATTGATCAAGGACAGCATGGCTTCAACCATTTCGGCATGCACTTCAGGTGAATAATAGGAACCGGGCTGCTTAATGCCTGCGCCGAATTGGATGATGGGCATTTTCTTGATTCCTGCTGCCGCGGCGATGGAGCCTATCCATTCGTAATTGTTGAATCCACGCTGGTCTTCAGAACCAGTCGGGGTCATGTAAGGCCTGGAATGGATCCATTTTGTGGGACCGCCCATGCCCCACGAAAGTTCATGTCCATAAGTGAAGGCATAAGCGCCTGCAGCCATGGTATTCAGCAAATTCTGTTGTCCGCGGCGCTGAAGCGATTGAAGAGAGGATTTAAAGAAAGAAGTATCCCAATAACTACCACCAGGCATAAGCGGCGGAAAGACCGGGGTCAATCTGTTGCGTTGGGCTTCAAGCGCAAGAGGCAGGAAACGGTCAATAAATCGCTCAACCAGATCTTGATGAGACCAACCGGCGGAGGACCAACTTGATGAATCGTTGGGTTTATCAAAGAAGACCACATGCTTGACTCCCCAACGGGAGTAAGCTGAAAGGATCGGTTTTATTTCAGCAGCCGAAGGGGCATCAGGCAGTTGTAGTTTGAAATGCACGATGGGTTGAATACCGGCTTCGACCAGCCCGGTAATGAAATTTTCAGGGATGGCACGGTTTGAATCAGAAAGCAGAACCACCCATGAGGCATTCAGTCTGGTTAATTCAGGAAGCCAGACGGAAAGATCCTGGGCGGAATAATGCAAAGTATCCTGGAAGTAGTGAAGTCCAAGACGATTGCTTTCTGTTTCAGTTTTTGAGTTCATCATTGTGCATTCAACCTGGCCTGATAAAGTTAACTCAAGGACAATGTAGCAAGTACTGTGCCATCTTGGTTAATTAAGGATTAAATCGTCTGCTATAATGTCACTCATGATATTGGTTACAGGCGGAACAGGTTTTATCGGCAGGAATCTCATCAAGGCGCTGGTTGAATCAGGCCACAAGGTGAGGATTCTACTAAAACCATCCACCACATCCCCTAATTTCCCCAAAGGGATCGCGGTGGAAGTGGCGGTGAGCAGTTTATCTGACCAGCGCGGTGTGCGCGCGGCGCTCAAAGATGTGACCCAGATCTTCCATCTGGCCGGGGCTGAACGCAAAGGCAGCCGCGGTGATTTGAACCAGGTGGATGTGGAAGGTACATCCATACTCATGCAGGCGGCCAGAGAAGCAAAAATTGAGCGTATTTACTATCTCAGCCATCATGGTGCGGCGCGTGCCTCGGCTTACCCTGTGTTGAAAGCCAAAGCCATTGCCGAACACTGGATCATCAACAGCGGAATTCCTTACACCATTGTGCGCACCGGTTCGGTGTTCGGGCCGGGGGATCAATTCACGGTTCCATTAGCCAGGTTGATCAAGATCTCTCCCTTGGTATTCTTAATGCCGGCCAAAGGGCATGTCTTGCTGCAACCACTTTGGATTGATGATCTGATCAATGTTTTGCTCTTGATCATGGAAGACCCGAAGGCTGTGAACCGGATCTATTCCATTGGCGGCATGGAACCTCTGCCATACCGTGAAATCGTCCGTTTGATCATGAACAAAACCGGCAAGAAACGCATTGTCATTCCTGTTTCGCCGGCTACCTTGCGCACCCTGACGTTGTGGATAGATCAGATCTTTCCTTCATTTCCTGTGTCCATTTTCTGGCTGGATCACCTGGCTGAAGACCGAACCGCCAACCTTGACAGCCTGCCCCGCGAATTTGGTATTATGCCCGCCAGGTTTCACCAGCATATAGACTATCTCAACACTGAAATACAAAAAAGGAAATAACCAACAGAATGCCCAACCGACACTCTCTTTGCGTCCATGCCCATTTTTATCAACCCACCCGCGAAGATCCACTCACAGGCGTCATCCCCTTTGAACCCGGCGCTCACCCTTTCTCAAATTGGAACGAGCTGATCTATGAGGCTTGTTATAAACCCAATGCTGCGCTAGGAAATTTTTCACGCATCAGTTTTGATATTGGACCGACACTTTCGAGATGGTTAAAACAATATCATCCAGACGTTTTGGATCAGATCGTCGCAGCAGATCATAAGAACATCGAACATTATGGCATTGGCAATGCCATTGCCCAACCTTACCATCATACAATTTTGCCGCTGGGGAAAAGGCGCGACAAGCAGACCCAGATCCGGTGGGGCATCTACGAATTTGAACGTACTTTTAAACATAAACCACAGGGAATGTGGCTGCCCGAAACAGCTGTGGATAATGAAACCCTGGAAATCTTGGTGGAGAACGGCATCGAATTCACCATCCTGGCTCCCTGGCAGGCCGATGGCAAAGAAGTGGATCCACGCAAGGCCTACCAGGTCATTCTTCCAGGGCACAGATCCATCAAAGTCTTTTTCTATCACAGCGGGCTGAGTGCGCGCGTTAGTTTTGATCCCCATGCCACTGAAAACGCAGATAATTTTGCCCGAAATTTTGTGAAACCGGAATTTGTCGCAGGTGACCAAAACCAGTGGTTGATGATCGCCACGGATGGTGAACTTTATGGACACCATCAGATTTTTCGCGATAAATTTCTTTCTTATCTTTTGGATGGCTCAATTTCTGTTCAGCACATTGAAACCGATTATCCGGGCCTGCAGTTAACCCAACAAAAAGTGTTCCCTGTGGTCAAAATTCGGGATAATACTTCTTGGAGCTGCCACCATGGTGTACAGCGTTGGAGCGGGGTGTGTTCTTGTACACCCAACGCGGATTGGAAAAAACCGCTGCGAGAAGCCTTGGAATGTCTCTCAGATGAAATAGACAAGATTTTTGTAGAATCCACCCAGGGTATTATTGAGAATCCATGGGAAGCGCGTGACCGATATATTGAGGTCTTCAGCGGAGATCGAAAAATCGGAGAATGGCTTCAAGCTTTGAGTGGATCTGATCTTTCGATAGAAAAGATCAATCAGCTTGACAAACTTTTTCAAGCGGAAAAAGAATGCCAACGCATGTTCACCTCATGCGGATGGTTTTTCAATGAACTTGACCGCATCGAACCAAAGAATGCAGTGACCTACGCTGCACACGCTATTTGGTTGACCCGGCAAGCCATCGGAATTGATTTATCAAATAAGATCAAGCCTCTGCTTGAGAAAAGTAAGAACTGGCAGAACAGCGTTTCAGCCCTGGATTTCTATGAAGAAGCCATCCATCGTTTTGAGCACTCCCAGAAATCAGGATAGCGCGTTCTTGCCAAGAAGCAGGTCCACCTTGCAGTAGGATTTTTGATGCCTGGCTTCAATTTTCTTGAATACTGATTCCAAGGCCAGCACGGTCTCGGCAGCAGTAACTCTGTTTGCTTCAGGCAGCGAAAAAGCTAATAGGATGGGCACAATTTCCATCCACCACATCAATTCGCTAAAGGATTCTTTGTGATACCACAAGGTATCTTCATAAAAATTCACTTTTAGTATCTCGCGAATATCTGCAGAGACCATCCAGCTCTTTAAAATCTCAGAGAAGGTTTTTTTGCGAACCTCAATAAACCAATCCTGATATTTGACTGACAAGGATAATAAGAGCGTTTTTTGGCTGGCAGAGTCATCGCTTATGCCAAATTTGGAAAGTGAATTTGCCACCGATTGATCCAATTTCCACTTCTTGATCCAATTCATTCCGTCAGCTGGCGTACTCAACCCAGGAATGTATTTGTAGAACTGACTTACGACTATCCATGCGGCAAGGGATAGCCAGCGGGGCAAATTGTTTTCCAGGTCAGAGTTGATCTTTGTGAGGCGTTTTGCTACGTTCTTTGTTCCAGGCACCTCAAAAGATCTGGCGAGTTGCGGCAGTTGCACAAGGGTGGAAAGCATGCGCAAGATCTCAGACTGCAAACTGGAAGTATCTCCCTGGAAACCCGAAATATCTTTAACATTATTCAGATAGGTCTGCACAGCGTTAGACAGGAGTTCTTTATTTTTAGGAGTGTTATTGCTGCGCAGTTCAACCAAGCAATTCAATATATGGGTTAATAGATCTGAGTTGGTTCTCGTTGGTTGAGTTTGTTGGTTGTAAAGTTGATTTAGCGCATCTTGCAGATTTGAAATCGGGTTTTGTCCATATATTGCATATAACTGTTTTAAGGTTTCGTCATTTAAAACTTCATTTGGTTGAACTTTGGTAAATACGTGATATTCATATCCATTGAGATGAATTTCGAATCCCTGTTCCACGATCTGGTTGGCAAGCCGGATCTGATAGCTGTCTGTGGAAAGATCATGCAGGCACAAATAGCGGTGATTATCAGTAAATAGCCCAAATGCTGCAGCAATATTCAAGGAATATTTACCCGTATGGCGGTCTGCTGAATCTGTGTGAGCGAAAGAGTTGATCACCTTGCCATGCGTCTCTTGATAAGCATTATTAAACAGGACCAAAACACGTTGTTTTCCGAATTGGTTGGTGTAGGCATATACGTTCTCATTGACACCGCCATCTGATTGTTGAAAATCAAACAAGCGAAAATGGTCAACATTGGCAAACAACTCGCGGTGCTGCAGAAGCGGACTTATTTTATGAAAATGTTGTTTGTCAAATTCATAAATTCCGGTCTCATCCAATTTCGGTTTTCGGTATTCCATGCCATATTTTTCGGTCAAACCTTCGATCTGGCCATGCCCGAACATGGGCAGCCCAGGCAGAGTGACCATAAGGGTGCAGACCCCAAAATACTTGTCTCCGCTGCCAAATTGATCAATCGCAGTGCGTTCGTCTGGATTGTTCATGAAATTGACAAAACGTTTCAAGATTTCAGGATCAAATTCGAGCGTGTTTTTGATGAGTTTGCGATAGCCGGTATTATCCTCGTCACGCAGCATGTGCATGAAAGCGCTGTTGTAGACCCGATGCATCCCCAGGGTGCGGACGAAGTATCCTTCCATCAGCCAGAAGGCTTCAGCCAAGAGCAGTGTGCCGGGTACTTCTCTTTCAACCCGTTCCACCACCTCACGCCAAAATTCCTTGGGAACCGCACGGTCAAAATCATGCTGTGAGATCGAGTGATTGGATCTTGATGGAATCGCACCGCCGGCACCTGGTTCAGGATACCATAAGCGTTGAATGTGTTTTTTTGCCAGGGTCATGGCTGCATCAAAACGGATGATCGGAAATTTCCGCGCGATCTCGATGATGTTCTGGATGACGATCTCGCGAACAGCCGGATCAAGATAATTTAATTGGGCGGTATCGTTCCAGGGCATGGCCGTACCGTCGTTGCCGTGATAGATATATCTGACATCTCCGCTGCGTTTGTCAATTCGTCGAAACACAACTGCAGCATCTGTGCGTTCATAATAATGATCTTCGATTTGAATGAGAATATTGTCATCTGATGAAAGGTCAGGTCCGTTAAAGCTGTAAGCAGGGAAGGGACTGGCATCCACTGAAAGAAACCATTCGGGATGCTGGATCACCCATTCAGAATCAATTCCCATATGGTTTGGAACCATATCCGATGCCAGGCGGATACCGAATCTCTCGGCTTTTTGCTTAAGCACTTCATAGGCGGCGTTGCCGCCAAGTTCCTCGGCAATTTTGTAGGAGTAGAGCGAATAGGCTGAACTTACCGCATCCGGATTACCGGTGAGTTGTTTGATCCTGGCTGAGGCTGGGCTGCGCTGCCACAGACCGATCAACCACAATCCATTGATGCCATGCGCTTGCAGATTCAACAACTCGGTATCTGGAATACGGTCCAGGGTTGTGATGGATTGGTTATATTTTTTGGATAATTGTTCAAGCCAGACGAATATATTCTTGGCGATCAGTACAAGTCCGGGCATCCATTCGCGATCCAGGCTGAACGCTTTAACTTCGCGGTCATAACCAGATGCAGAGAACGATGATGACATGGTATTTGAATCATATACCAGCACTTGCGCCGGTCCAGGACCTGAAAAACCGGATTTTTCCTCTTCTTTGATTAGGTCAATATTGTTTAAAAGTTGAAAATTGATCAGATCGCCCAGCAGAAATCCCCAATGAATGCGGATGTATTCAAGCTGACCGGGAATGGAATCAGGTACTTTTTCGGCAGGCGATTTGAGCATTTCGATCAGCGATTGTCTCTCAGGACCGAAGCCTGGCATTTCTGCAAAAGTACGTTCAATGTGCTTTAAGATAGGGTTGAAAAGAGGATGGATGAGGACGTCAGGTTCCCAGATCAGACTGGCAAATTGGATCAGCGCCTGGTTTTGGGTGGATACCCATAACAGGATCAGATCAACGATGGCGGCTTCTTGGTTTGGACCTGAAATTCCAATTGCTGCAAGGTAATCTTGTGTTGAAATTCGATCCTCCAAGACATCTAGCGGAGGATAATGCTTGATATAAAGATTTAGCAGTATATCAAGATTGGAAGGTGCAAAAGTTAATTGAAGAGAAGAAATTAGATCGTTTACCACTTTAGGATTCTCTTGCAGATAAAGCGAGAATACTCTGCGGAAGATTTCGTTCAATAGTCCCATGCCATGAACTTGACTGGCTTTAAATGTTCTGACAGCGTGGTCATGAAGTTGGCTGTTCTGATTTATCTGAAAAACAAAGGAATTTAATGCTCTGACATCCGGCAAAAAGACTTTACCATCGGGAGCAAAAAGTGAAGAATCAAAGTGAAATTTAGTGCGTGCCCGTTTGGTAATTGGAAATCGCATCTTTATTCTCCCGATCAAACCATTTTGCCAGCATCTAAATTATATCCCTTCGTTGAAAAGTGGGTGTCTTTTGAACGTGCATGTTTTTAAACAAGTAACTCGTACCGTCAATTATTATGATCTGCTTGATTGATACCCCTATTAATAGGGCATTTTAAATTCTTAACATTTTTTTTATTCATTTTACGGGGGCTCTTTCCATAATTAACCTTAAGCGAATTACTAAAATTTATTTGTGAAAAATTGAATAGAGGATGGTATGAAAAATAAGAAGCGTTTGATGTCTTTACGGGCAGCGTTTGTTATGCTTAGTGCTTTCATAATGGTATTGGTACTTATATTGGTAACAACCTATTCAGCAATGGTTCAAACAAGGGCGGCAACCTCATCGGTCGAAGCTGAAATTCGATCAATGGCTGAATCAACAGGCAGGCAATTAAAGGCTGATATGGAAGTTGCCATGGATGCCTCAAGAACTCTCGCAGATACACTTGGCAACCAAAATGCAGCGACAAATACATTGACTCGTGACGTCTTGATTAAGATGTTGCAAAAAGTGATTACGAATAATCCCACATTTTTTGGCATTTCCACTGGATGGGAACCCGATGCCTTTGATGGGAAAGATAAAGAAAATGCAGGCGTCTTTCCATCCGATGCCAGTGGACGCTTAATCCCATATTGGTATCGGAATGATCAGGGAAAACCTGAATTGACCAATCTGCTTGATTATGAGACCGAGGGTGTGGGTGATTATTACCTTCTACCAAAAAAGACTCTTAAGGAAGTTGTGATCGAACCCTACCTTTATCCGATCAATGGGGTTGATGTGGCCTTGACCTCCCTAATGGTTCCCATCATGAATAACAGCAAGTTTGTCGGCGTGGTGGGTGTTGATTTCAAATTGGACTCTTTCCAACAAAAAACCGACAGTTTTAATTATTTCGATGGTGCTGCCACAATGTATATTCTAAGCAACCAGGGGTTGATCGTGGGGGCTACTGGAAAGCCGGAATTAATCGGTAAACCTTTGAGTGAAGCTTTCCCCGGAGAGGATGATTCTGCTCTACTCGCAAGCAGCCAAAAAGGCGATTTCACTCTCGAACAGGAGAATGGATTTCTTAAGGTAAATGTTCCCTTTTACATCGGGTTGTCACCGAATCCATGGTCGGTTTTAATCACCGTTCCCATGAAAAATGTACTTCAAGCGTCAAATGAGAGTTTGAAAAAATTGATCATCATTTCATTATCGCTGCTATTAATTGCAGTGCTTGTCATCTGGTTTGTCACAGGCAGTGTCACCCGGCCGCTAAGAGTAATCGAAAAAGCAGCCAAAGTGATTGAAGGTGGTGAATTGAGATGGGAAATCCCCAAAAAAGAATTCAAACCAGTATACGAGACTTTCAATGAAATCAGTTCTCTGGCAACCTCCCTGGATGTTGCCACCAGAAACATGATCGAAAAAGTGGTTTGGTACGAAGGTATTTTGGATAGCATTCCATTTCCTCTTTCGGTCACCGATATGGATATGAACTGGACATTCATCAATAAACCCACTGAAGGTTTGTTGGGAATCACTCGGGCTCAAGCACGAGGAACCCAATGCAAGAATTGGAAAGCTGGTATTTGCGAGACACTCGATTGTGGTATTGCCAGACTCAGAAATGGTTATGCTCAAACCCTGTTTGATCAATTCGGACAGAACTTCAAAGTTGACACAAGTTACATTATGGATAGTAAAGGCGAAAAAATCGGCCATGTTGAAGTGGTCAGCGTGATCACCAACCTGGTATCGGCTTCCCGGTATGAAAAACAGGCAGTTGATAAACTCAGTTTCTATCTCGAACAAATGGCAGATGGTCAACTCGGGTTTGATATCGAAGCCTTACCTGAGGCGGATGAGAACACAAAGGAAGTAAAACAAAACTTCATCACGATCATGGAAAACCTTGAACAAGCCAGAGAAATGCTAAGGACCATGATCGCCAATGTCATCGAAAACTCAAAGAATGTGACTCAAAGTTCTGTTGAACTGGCAATGGCCAGCGAACAGGCTGGACAAGCCACATCCCAAATTGCCACGACGATTCAACAAGTGACCAAAGGTGTTACCCAGCAAAGCGAAGCCACTGCCAAAGTTACAAGTATGGTTGAAAACGAAGTGAATGCAATTAATGATCTCGTGGAAGGTACGAAAAGACAAGGTCTGGCGGTTAGAAAAGCTGGAGAAGTAACCAATTTGATCACCAGTGCAGGCGGCATATCTGATAAAGTCTTGGAATCCAATAAAAAAGTGGAGGAGATGGGAGAACGCTCCAATAAGATCGGAGCGATCGTTGAAACCATTGATGATATAGCCTCGCAGACGAATTTATTGGCCCTCAATGCAGCCATTGAAGCTGCCAGGGCTGGTGAACAGGGTAAAGGGTTTGCCGTGGTTGCCGATGAGGTACGGAAACTGGCTGAAAGATCCAGTATAGCCACAAAAGAAATTGGAACTTTGATCAATGAAATTCAAAAGACAGTTCAGGAAGCAGTGATTGTATCCACTTCAGCGGCTCAAGAAATTAACCTGGCAAGCGTTGATCTTATGGAATCCATTGAAGCGGTTGCAAATGTGGTCAAGGAAAATGAAGTCATCACTGAAAAACTGGCTGAATCCAGCAATGAAGTCATGAAAGCGATCGAGAACATCGCTGCCGTCAGTGAGGAAAGCAGCGCAGCGGTTGAAGAGGTTAGCGCCTCAACTGAGGAGATGACTGCCCAAGTAGAAGAGGTGAACGCAAGCGCTCAATCCCTCTCAGAAATGGCTGTCACTTTACGCGAAAGTACAGAAAGATTTACGCTCTAAAGAACACTCAATCAAGAAAAAGGACTGGCTTATCGCCAGTCCTTTTTTGTTATCAGTTCGTCACTTAGTCAGGGAAGTCAGACAAACCACTTCCTTGGCCTCGTTTTCCATTTCGATATTACCGGTGAGAAAACCCTTCTCTTGAAGGCGCATTAAGGAGCTTTGGGTTTCCGACAGGGTCCAACCAAACAATGACTGCACTTGTTTTTCACTGGCAGCACCCAAAGAGTTGAAATAACAGCTGACGAGATGATCGCGAGCCTGGTTTTCAGAGATGAAACGGCTTTGTTCAAGCAGTTCGGGGTGATAGCGGTGTGTCAAATCATAGACAAAGGCGTATTTCCAGGTGCCAACCTCGGCAATGGCGGTTGGCATAACCTTAAAATCGCGCTGCAAAATATCCAATGCACGATTGAATGGAGCATTGCTGTTTGGGCCGGAGAGGTGAGCCTCACGCCTTAAGGCGAGCGAATCCAACGGACCATTTTCAAGCAGAGCTTCAAAGATGAGTTTGACTTCAAGGGGGATAAGACCAGCGTGGTATTGGTCGCTGATCTCCAACTCAGGTTCACCAAAATTGGGTGAAAGCGCATAAAAATAAGGCGCTGTTTGGAGGGATAAGATGGTGTTGCGCTTGCGTAAAATACGTCCGTAATACCAGACGCGTTTATCCAGCATCTGGTCTTTCCAGCTCCAACTGATGTGGCCGGGGTCATCATGTTCGTCCGGTACCGGGCGATCTCCAGCCACACCGCACCAAAGACTTGGCATGCAAATCCCCTTAACCGGCCAAAAGAAGATGAAGCCGCGTTCGTTCACAAAATCTACGGCCTGTTGAGGCGTCCGCAGTCTGGCGGATTCGGCGGTACAAAAGGTTTTTTCCTGAAATTGTTTAAGCAGCCCTGCTGAAAGTGTCGTCATCACAATGGTTTAATACCAACTATCCCAATAATATTTTCAGCAATTATACCGTCTGAAAAATATGCGTGATGATATTTGAGCCGCTTCCACCAATGTTTTGGGCCATACCGATGCGGGCGCCATCCACCTGCGAACCGGCAGCTTCGCCGCGCAGTTGTTGAACGACTTCCACGATCTGATACATTCCCGTGGCGCCCACCGGATGACCGCGGGCCTTGAGTCCACCGCGGGTGGCGATGGGGATTTTGCCTGTTGGGGTGATTTCTCCATCCAAAGCCAGTTGCGGACCCTTGCCACGCTCGGCAAAGCCATTGGCTTCAAGCGACAAGGTCGCCATGATCGAAAAGGCGTCGTGCAGTTCAAACAGATCAATCTCGGCAGGAGTGATGCCTGCCTGGTCGTAGGCTTTTTTGCCTGATTCATAGGCGGCTTTTAACCAAAGCGGATCTGTGCGATGATCAATAGCGATGGTATCGGTGGCAGCAGCGGAACCGATCACGCGGATCACCCGGCGGCCGGCGGATTTAACCAATTCCAGCGGTACAACCACTGCGGCGGCGGCGCCGTCACCAATGGCAGAGGCGTCCATCAAGTTGATCGGATCCGCGATCATGCCGGCTTTAAGATAGCTTTCGATACTGGTGGGTTCATGAAACCTGGCATAGGGATTATGTACGGCATTGGCGTGGGCGTTCACGGCGAAGGGGGCAAAAGCATCTTTTCCCCAGCCATATTCATACATGTAGCGCCGCATGATGAGTGCGTTTAATGCCACAAACGAGAGCCCCTGGTCAGCCTCCCAATCTGCATCTGCAGCAGTTGCCAGCTGCGCCGTGATCTCGTCACCGGGACTGTCGGTCATCTTTTCAACTCCCACGGCCAGAGCTGTCTGCACCTGACCCGAGGCGACCGCCATCACGGCAGTGCGAAAACTGGCGGAACCTGAGCTGCAGGCAGCTTCAATGCGTATGGCCTCGGCGTGGCGCATACCGATCCAGTCGGCGATGTATGCCCCGAGGTGCTGTTGATGGTTGGCAGAGCCTGACATCATGTTACCAACGTAAACGGCGTCCACTCTTTGCAAGCCAGAATCCAACAGCGCAGATAGGGCGGCATCCCCGGCGAGTTCACGCAGGGATTTTTCCCAGTTCTCATCCACTTTGACTTGCCCGATTCCAATAACGGCAACTTCTCGCATAAGGCATCCTTTATTAATAGATCTTATTGGATTATATCGGGTAACCCTATCAAGAACTATCAATTTTTAATCGGTTGGAAGTTGGAGGCAGGGTAGCGTATAATTTGGCATATCTTATTTTAAGAAAGATAACATTTGTGGTATGCAAAACCAAAAAAGATTAATTATCATTCTTTGTTTCACTCTTTTTCTGACTTCCTGTTCCTCTGCCATTGTTGAAAGCATAAACAAAGTGGTGGCTAATTCAACAAACCAGCCTGGTAACGGTTCAGCCCCCATCGCCGGGGAGACCCTAAATTCGACATCAGGGGCACCTGAACAGTCAAGTTCTGCAAAGGCAGAACTTTATTTTGGCCCCTCTGTTCCTCAAGAATGGAAGCAATATGCCGGGGATTTATTAATCACTGATGATTCAAGTAGAGCTGATCTGAAAATAGATTTGGCTTCAAGTGAAGAAGGAATACAACTTGCCAGTTTCAACAGAATTTATGCGGTTGTGGCACCTTTTGATACAGTGACCGATGGTTTATCACTTCAAGAATTACAGGCGACTTGGTCAACTGGTTCAATAACCTCACCTAATTTTGGGCAGTTAATCATGTCTGAAGCAACTTATACAGTCTGTAACCATTTTTGGGGAGCACCCTACGAGTCTGTAATCAGAATAGTTGATCCTCAATCACTTGTAGATGAGCTATGGAAAACATCTGATGCACTTGCCATTGTGCCTTTTGAAGAGATTGAACCCCGATTTAAAGTTTTGAAGGTGGATGGCATAAGCCCATTGGACCGCCCAATGCAGGTTGATACGTATGGCTTAACTATTTCTTATCATCTGACAGGAACAGAAGCTGGTGAAAACCTGTGGAAGCTCGAAATTGACAAATTAAGCTCGGTCATCCCTGCCACAAACCGTGATGAATCAAAAATGGCCATTGTCATGATGACCGGTACCACGGCACTGGCTAGGGTTACACTCAAAAAGATCGAACTGAACGGCTATGAATATCCAATTGAGCAGGTTAAGGATTGGTTTTTGAGTGCCGACCTGCGGCATGTCAGTAACGAAGTGGCATTCATGGAAGGCTGTGAATATACTGATGCTTTCACCATGCAGTTCTGTTCCAAACCGGACCAGATCAAGGTGCTTGAAAATATCGGGGTCAATGTGGTGGAATCCACAGGCAACCATGTCAACGATTATCCCGGCGATTGGTTCGCGAATACGCTTAAGATGTATCAGGAACGAGGATGGTTGAGTTTTGGAGGTGGCATCAACGAAGAGGCCGCGCTTCAGCCGGCCACCACCGAAGTCAATGGTAATAAGATCGCATTTATTGGCTGCAATCCCGTGGGATTTGAAACAGCATGGGCGACCGAGACCCGGGCTGGTTCTGCCAACTGCGACTATGAATGGATGAATTCAAAGATCACTGAGTTAAAAAGTCAGGGCTATGTTGTTATTACCACTTTCCAGGCATGGGAAATTGACCGTCAGATGTATGACGAGTATTATCGCAAGATTTTCAAGGATGCAGCGGCTGCAGGCGCGGATATCGTCCAGGGGTCACAAGCCCACGTACCCATGGGATTTGAATTCGTCAATAACAGCCTGATCCATTACGGGCTTGGAAATTTCCTGTTCGATCAAATGGAGCCGCATAATATTCGCGAGTTCTATGACCGCCATATCATATACAATGGAAAATATATCAGCACCGAGTTATTAACTGCCACACTTACAGATTGGTCGAAACCGGTACCGATGAAATTAAAAGACCGTCAAGCTTTATTGGATGAAATTTTTTCCGCCAGTGGAATGAGGTAAAAATGAGAATATTTGATGTGAGTTTAACCATCCATGAAGGAATGGCCGTCTGGCCGGGTGACAACCAGGTGGTTTTACAAAGACGTGCCAAGATCGAAGAAGGAGCACATGCCAATGTGTCCTATTTAAGCCTCAGTGCCCATACCGGTACCCATGTGGATGCACCCTATCATTTCATTGCCGACGGATCCAAAGTAGATGAAATGCCCCTGGATGTGCTGGTTGGACCAGCCCAGGTGGTGGAAGTACCGGATTCAATCAAGGTGATCAATGCTGAAGTGATTGCCGGTCTAAAAATTGCCGATGAACCCAAGCGGTTGCTGTTCAAAACCAGCAACTCGCATTATTGGGATCTAAAAACCGACGATTTCCATACCGATTTTGTAGGGATTGATCTGAGTGCTTCAGAAGAGCTGGTTAAACGAGGCATTAAACTGGTCGGGATTGACTACCTTTCCGCCTCGCCATACAAGATCAGCAAGCCCACCCACGATGAATTGTTGGGTGCTAAAATGATTATCATCGAAGGACTTGACCTGCGGGCAGTAAAGGCCGGATTTTATAACCTGTATTGCCTGCCGCTTAAACTGCATGGTGCGGACGGTGCTCCGGCAAGAGTAATACTGACACAGGATTAATGACTGGTAAGTTAGAGAATATTCTATTTCCCTATATGAGGCAAAATGATCGATCTTCCAGATGACGAAATCCTGCCACTTTCGATGGAACACAATTTTTGGACCTGGTCGGCACAGTCCAAGGTAAGCCCGATCGCGATCAAACGCGCCAAAGGGGTTTATTTTTGGGATGTGCAGGACAAACGCTACCTTGATCTTAATTCGATGACCATGTGTGTCAACATCGGTCACGGCGATGAGCGTGTGATCAACGCCATGGTGGACCAGGTGAGGGAATTACCTTACGCCGGTCCGGGCATGGCCACCAAACCACGCGCCATGCTGGGCAAGCTCCTGAGTGAGATCTGCCCTTCAGGACTGACCAAGTTCCTCTATACCCTGGGTGGCGCGGACGCCAACGAGAACGCCATCAAACTGGCCAGGGCTTATACTGGCAAACACAAGATCCTCACCAGATACCGCTCCTATCACGGCGCCTCCTATGGCGCCATTGCCGCTACTGGCGATCCGCGCCGGGTGGCCTGGGAACCCACAGTGATGCCCGGAGTGGTGCATTTTCTTGATCCTTATCGCTATCGCTCCACTTTTCACCGGACGAACCCCGATATCAGCGAAGAACAGTTTGGTCAAGATTATCTGAATCATCTTGAAGAGATCATCCAGTATGAAGGGCCTGAGACCATTGCTGCCGTCATGATGGAATCGGTCACCGGCACGAACGGCATCTTTGTGCCACCGGCTGGTTACATGCAGGGGGTACGACAGCTTTGCGACAAGTATCACATTTTGATGATCGCAGATGAAGTCATGAGTGGATTCGGCCGCACCGGAGAATGGTTTGCCGTGGATCATTGGCAAGTCATTCCCGACATCATGACCATGGCCAAGGGACTGACCTCCGCCTATGCTCCGCTGGGCGCGGTGGCAATGAAGCCCGAGATCGCAGCCACCTTTAACGAGCGAGTCTTTCAGGGTGGATTGACGTATAATGCTCATCCCGTCTCCATGGCTGCGGCCATTGCCAATATCCAGGTGATGCAGCAGGACCATTTGATTGAAAAGTCCAAAAAGACAGGCTTGGTGATGGCTGAGATGCTTGCTGAACTGGTTGAAAGGCATCCCTCTGTGGGGGAGGTGCGTTCGATCGGCTTGTTTGGCGCGATCGAACTTGTGAAAGACAAGCTTACGCGTGAACCGGCTGCACCGTTTGGCAAGAGCAGCCCTGAACTGATTGCTTTGAAACAATATTTGCTCGATCATGGGGTGTATCTTTATACGCATTGGAACATCATATTATTGATCCCTCCGCTCATCATCACTGAAAGTGAACTGGCAGAGGGATTTGAAGTCATCGAAAAAGCGATCACCATTACAGACAAAATTGCGAAGAATCGGGAGTAAGGAATGGAAAGTAATGAAAAAGTTGTTGTTTTAGGTGCGGGTCCCGCGGGATATTCCGCAGCTCTCTACGCTGCTCGGGCGGAGTTGAACCCGCTGGTATTGACCGGGCTTCAGCCAGGCGGGCAGGCCGCTCTCACGCATACGATCGAGAATTATCCAGGTTTTCCTGAGGGTGTGGGTGGTTCAGAGTTGGGAGATCTCTTTCAAAAACAGGCTGAACGCTTTGGCGCTCGCATGGAATATGATTCCGTCACCGCCGTGGATTTCAGCAAAAAGCCTTTCAAGATCAATACCTATGCCAGAGAAATAATGGCAGAATCGGTGATCATTGCCACCGGTGCCAGCCCGGTTAAGTTGAACGTGCCGGGAGAAGATACCTTGTTGGGCAAGGGCGTTTCATACTGTGCTACCTGCGATGGCTGGTTTTTCAAAGAGAAACGGGTTGCCGTGGTGGGCGGCGGAGATAGCGCACTTGAAGAGGCACTCTTCCTGACCCGTTATGCCAGTGAAGTGACGATTATTCACAGGCGAGACGCTTTTCGCGCGGGAGCACTTCTGCAAAAACGCATGCATGAAAACACCAAGATTAAACTGGTGCTGGATTCAGTAGTTAAGGAGATCAGAGGGAGCGGCAAAGTGGAAAGTTTGCTCGTCTCAAATGTGAAAACCGGTCAGGACTCCGTTTTGGAAACTGACGGGATATTCATCTTTATCGGACATACCCCCAACAATGACCTATACAAGGGTCAGCTCGAGATGGACGAACGGGGATTCATCAAGGTGGATTCCAAAATGCATACCAGTGTGGCAGGCGTTTACGCCGCCGGTGAAGCAGCGGATTCTGATTTCAAACAGGTAATCACGTCCGCGGGCATGGGGGCAGCCGCCGCCATTGAAGCCGGAAGATTCCTTTCAGAATAAGCACCAATCCAAGAAAAAAAACACACTCCTGAAAAAATCGGGAGTGTGTTTTTTTTCGGTGGTTATTTTATTATGGTGTGGCCGTCGGGGCAGATGTTGGGTTGGTACCCGTGCCAGTGCCGGTTCCAGACCAGCCAAAGACCCGATAGAGGCTGACTGTGCCGAAATTGACATAGATGGGTTCACCGTCAGTGGTGCTGCCGTTTTGTCTCACGGCCACCACGGACCATCTGAAGATGTGGTTGGTGTTATCCAATGGGCGCATGCTGGCCGGGACGATGAATTTTGTTTCGGTAACGTACTGCGTCATCTTCTTTTCACCACCCGAGCTGACGTCTTCCACTGTGATGGCATAGCGGTCGTTTTCTCGCAGGGTGCCAACAGATGCCCATTGCAGGGTGATGGTGTCATTCAAGTTGGTGTAAACCGTGCCATCCGCGGGCAGCAAAAGGCTTGGCTGCGAATAAGGCGGCGGAAGGGTCGGGGTGGGAGTCGGACCGGCGGTGGGCTTTCTTTCGCACAAAGGCAGCGACAAATGCATGCCCGCATAAACGACATCAGACGTCATATTGTTGAAAGTCTTGATTGAATCCATGCTGATGTTGTAATTCAAAGAAATTCCCATCAGTGTATCGCCATCAACAACTGTGTAGGGATACGTGCCGCAGGCATTCTCTGTGGCTTCCTGCGCACTTAAAGTGGCAGTGGGCATGGGGGATGGCGTCGGGGTTGGCACCGGCACCAGAATGGTTTGACCTTCGGTCAGCGTCAGGCATTCGGTATCGAGGTTGTTGAGGGCAACAATGCTGTTAACTGATACGCCGTACATGGCAGCGATCAAGCTGCAGGAATCCTGGGCTTTGACGACATAACTGATCGGTGGCAGGTTGGTGGGTGTGGGAGCCAGGGTGGGTTCAGTGGTGGGCGCGGGTGTATTGGTGCTGGTAGGGGTCAGGGTAATGGTGGGGGTGACAGTGGGTTCGGCGATACTGCCGGTTCCCTTTAAGATCACAAAGATCAAGGCAGCGCCGAGACCCAGAACCAGAACCACCAGGCCGAGTGCTGCAGGCAGGCTTAATTTTAATTCGGGTAACTTGGGTGATTGCACCGGGCTTGGTGTTGCAGCCTTGGTGGAGGTGGTGAAATTTCTGCCACAAACCAGACAGCGGGTGGCGTTCTCGCTCAGGCGAGTTCCACAAGTTGGACAAACTTTACTGGGTGAAGTGTTGGTTTCAGGACTCATGTTTTATTCTTTCAAGAGGGTCAAAAGTGGAATTATAACATCACAAATGACCGCCGGTTTCCTTTGCAAGGGTTTGAGTGTGTGATATTCTAGAATTCGATGGATACCACCAGCCTCTATTTTCATGTTCCATTTTGCAACCGCAGATGCGGATATTGTGATTTTAACACATTTGCGGGCATGAAATCCTTTATACCGCAATATGTGCAGGCTGTGTGTCAAGAAATCAAATTGGTTGCCAGTGCCTCGATTGAACGGATCAATGTGGGGACACTCTTCTTTGGTGGCGGCACACCTTCTTTACTCTCCGTGACGGATTATCAAAGCATTCTTAAAACCTGTCAGGCCAACTTTGATATTTCTATGAGTGCTGAGATCACCATCGAAGCCAATCCGGGCACCGTAACCCTTGATTATTTGAAGGGCATCCGAAGTGCTGGTGTCAACCGCATCAGTTTTGGCATGCAATCGGCACACCCCGAAGATTTGCATATTTTGGATCGCCAGCATAGGCACGAAGACGTGATCAACACGATCACCTGGAGTAAACAGGCTGGTTTTAAGCACATTAACCTGGACCTGATCTTTGGCATTCCCGGCCAGAGTCGTGAACGCTGGAACCAAACCCTTGATCTGGCCCTGGCAGAAAACATTGACCACTTCTCGCTTTATTCACTGATCGTTGAAGAGGGCACGCCCATGCACCACTGGGTCGAGCGCGGATTGCTCTCGCAACCTGATGACGATCTGGCGGCCGACATGTATGAGGCCGCCATGACCAGGCTTGATGAGGCCGGCTACCTTCAATACGAGATTTCCAATTGGGCCAGGCAGAATGGTGTTGACAATCGCTGCCAACATAATTTACAGTACTGGCGTTTTCTGCCCTATCTCGGTTTTGGAGCGGGGGCGCATGGATTCGTCAACGGCACGCGCACCGAAAATACTGGGTCTATCATCGAGTATCTAAAAAAAATCAATCAGGCCAACTCGAGCGTTTTCCCGACCGGACCTGCTGGTGAGGAACTTGAACCGCTTTCAACATGGGATCTGATGCAGGAATATATGATGGTGAGTTTTCGGCTCACGGATGAGGGTGTTTCTAAAACTGATTTTCAATCCATGTTTGGTCAGAGTATGGAAAAAGTATTTGGCAGTCAAATTGATCAATTGTTAAAAAGTGGATTGATCGAAAAGCATCCACGGGATGAATCGCGTCTGCGGCTAACCCGATGTGGAAGGCTTTTCGGCAACCAGGTTTTTGCTCAATTTGTGGGGAATGCTCAACCGGAAGAATTGAAATTCAAAAAGAGTTAATACACATGTACGCGTGTACCGTAGCCGTTGGTTTCCATCAGTTGAGGGTCAGCCTCAGGAGTCGCCCAGCGGTAGATCCAGCGGGCTTCATCCGTTTTCATGTTGATACAGCCATGGCTCTTGGGCACACCAAAATCCTGGTGCCAGTGCGTGCCGTGGAAGGCCACGCCGTTGGTCATTTCAAAGAATGAGGTCCATGAGACACCTGGCAACACATAAGCGCCGTTGGAATAGTTGTTGTACGGTTCCTGATAGCCCATGTGTTTGGATAGCATCTTGGATTGGATATTGAAATAACCGGTTGGGGTGTTCCAGGTTGAACCGTTAGGGGGAGTGTAATTCAGACCGGAAGAGATCTTGGTGTGCAGTACGATCTTGCCGTCTTCGTAGGCGGTTAATTCCTGGTCTTCGAGTGATACTTCAATGAATTTCTTATCCGGCGACACGTCCGTCGCAATGGGCGACATTTCAGAGGGTGGCACCACACGCGCATGTTTGGCAGGGATGTAATAATCCATATTTTCGGCATATTTTAACATCTCATCGCGGATGCGGAACCAGGGTTCGCCATCAGGACCTTCAGCGATTCCCACCGCCCAATGGAAGGTGTCGTAGTAAAGCCGGTAGCTTTCGGTCCACACGCCGGGGGTGCGCTGGAACATGCTTTGCGTAAAAGGTACGGTGATCTCAATGGCGGTCAGTCCTTCAGGTAAAAAGGAAGGAACCTGATTCAGTTGGACTGCCACGGGTTGAACTGAAGCACAATGGACAAATCCGCCCCACACGCGATACCACTTGGGATTGTACTTGGGTTTCTTGTCTGAGATGACCTCGTAATAAACGGGGAGAATCTCATCGCGCTGGCGTTGGAATTTGATCGGACTTTCTTCATCCGGACGGCTGTAGACACTGAGCGTGTTGGCCGAATCAAGCGCCACGCGGATCAAAGGTCCGCTGTCTTGAAGTTCGGCGAAATTGTAGGCGGGTTTAAAAGCCAGGCTTGAAAGCGTCAATCCTGCAAGTTTGAGAAAGCTGCGGCGCGAGAATTCTTGACTCATATTGTCTGGATTATACCAGCAGATTTTCGGTCAGGAATGATCCACCAGATCAGAAATATCACAGCGCAGCGCGTACCGCCGGTAAGCCTGGCATTCGCTCATGGCTTTTTGAATTTTCTTTTTGAATCCATCAGCCTGTGTTGGATCGGCTATGCCACCTGGTGTCAGCAGAAGGTTATTATTGCCAGTATCTTGAATGCTGATATCACCCCGCGCTGCCATCCATTGGAGGATATGGCAGATGATTTCTGTGGTGGTTGCCAGTTCAACCGCCATTGCATCAAGAGAAAACAAGGTTCTGTTTTGGCTGAAACCTTGTTTGACCCTTTGCGCCAAGGATATTAACAACGTCTGTGTTTCGTTATCAGGTTGTTCACTGCCAAACCAGAAGATGCGCTGGGGTTGAACTTTTTGCAGGATTTCATCCAAAATGCTTTGAGAGGGTGGAAGGGTTAGCATGACCAGCGTCTCGCTGGGGCCGAGTTCGCTGCGGTTCTTCCCAGGTGTGGATGATGCTTGCAGACCCTCATAAAAGATTTGGGGCTGATATTTGGATGAGATCTCTTTCAACGCTCTTTCTGAGAAAGCGCTTCCGCGGTAATCAAAATGCTCGATGTTTTTTCTTTTTTGGGTGGCGAGTGTTATGCTTTCGATTTCAACCGGGCGGAAATCCAGCCATTCGAGCTGTACCTGCGGCTGCCCTTTATAAGTTGAGGCGCGCGCAGTAAATGCCAGGTCAAATGGACCTTCAGGTTGGGGCAGCCCGGCCGCCTGCCACCACAGGAATTTGGAGGTCTGTCCCTGTGCATCCTCCACAAGCAGCTGCAGATGTTCCCTGGTTTTTCCAATTGGCGTGGCGCTAACCAGCTTCATGTTTTTTGAGGCCATAACGATGGGCGGATTGCCTGCCCCGAAAGGCGCAAGCAGGTCAATGGATTGAAGCAGTGAGAGGTCTATGTGTGTGGGCTGCTGCCAGACATCAATCTGAAGCTCGTTCACCACCGGGTGGAGCAGACACTGCTGCTCAACGGCTTTATCAAGTTCACGTTGGAAGATCTTGAACTGCTGCGGGTCAAGCGCCAGACCGGCAGCCATGGGATGGCCGCCGAAGGAAGTCAGGTAAATGGCGTTTTGTCGAATGGCCGCGGTAATGTCAATCCCTTCGACGGACCGGGCCGATCCGCGCATCAATCCACCGGGGGGAGAAACCATCAGGATCACTGGCCGGTGATAAAGCGAGATCAAACGGCTGGCCACGATCCCCACCACGCCGGCCGGCCATTCGGGATGTGAAAGGATCAGCACCGGATGGTCGAGCAGCCCCGGGTTGCGCTCAATTTGGGCAAGCGCACCTTGAAAGACCTGGTCGCACAATAATTTCCGTTGGGCATTCAGCCCTTCCAATTGATTGACTGTGACCGAGAGAACGGCGGGGTCGTCAGACAAAAGAAATTCCACCATCGGGTTGGCATCCGCCAGACGGCCGACGGCGTTCATGCGGGGTGCCAGCGCGAAAGAGATGGATTCCTCGGAAAACTGGGCCGCTTCAATTTCTGCGGCTTGCAGCATGGCGCGGATGCTTGATCTGGGGGATTGGCGGATCAGGTCAATACCCGATTGGACGAGAAAACGCGCATCGGCATGCAGTTCAGCGATATCCGCAACGGTGCCCAGCGCAGCCAGATCGTGCAGCGAACGGACCTCATCAGAAAGTTTGCAGCGTTCAAGCAGGGCTTCGGCGAACTTGCAGGCGACACCCACGCCAGGCAGCGGACGCAGTGGATGGGTGGTATCAAGGAATTGGGGGTTGATCACGGCAAAAGCCTGGGGGAGTCTCTCGGGCAGGGCGTGATGGTCGGTGATGATCACATCAACACCTTGAAATTGAGCCCAGTCAATGGATTCCAATTCTGAGATGCCCGTGTCACAGGTGATCAGCAGGCTGATACCTTGTTTGACAAAAGGCTGCAGGAATTCAAGTTTGATGCCGTGGCTTTCGGGTCCGCGCACGGGCACGTGATAAACCACCTTCGCTCCAATGCGGCGCAGGGCTGAGACCAGGGTGGCAGTGGCGGTTTGACCGTCCACGTCGAAGTCGCCCCACACACCGATCAACTCGCCGGCTTTGATTGCCTGCAAGGTGCGTTCGACTCCCTTTTCCATATCTTTGAGATCGTAAGGCGAGGCTGGGGTATAGGCGCGAAAATTCATAAAGGCACGCGCATCCGCGGAGGAATGGACCCCCTGGCGATGCAGGATGCGCAGCACCAGTTCAGGCATGGCCTGCATGGAGGCCAGATCAGCGGGCAGCGGGCTTTCCGGAGGATCTATCCAGCGCGTGACGGATGGGGGAAGGGCGTTCTTCATGAGCTAGATAGCATCAAAATCAAAATTAAAAGCGTCATCAGAATCAGGAAGATCGTTTTCCATATCGCTGAGACCGGCTTCCTTGCCGCGGTCGCAGAGCGACCGATATCGGCAAAAACTGCAGGATTTTAAATTTTCAGTTTTCCTGAACGCTTCCTTATCCTTGGCGGCAATCTCGGCCACCAGCAGTTCAAGCTCGGTCTGATCTGTGTCTTTTTGGGTGCTCGAATAAGTAAATTTGACCGG
This sequence comes from Chloroflexota bacterium, assembly GCA_021825925.1. Lineage (GTDB taxonomy): Bacteria > Chloroflexota > Anaerolineae > Anaerolineales > Anaerolineaceae > UBA6107. Next base: position 125,032 of record JAKAFP010000002.1, on the reverse strand, counting down.
AGATTGCGGAAACGCGGGATACCAGTAGATCATTTCAATGGATTCCGGCGCCAGGGCTTTGTTCTTAGTCAGATTGGATATCACCAGCGGATAAACCTTGCTTTGCATGCGCGCCAGCAGGGATTGGCGTTTGGGTTGATGCTGCGAGGTCTTCCAATCATAAATAACCAGCTTGCCATCCGATTTGAGCAGCAGGTCAATCTTGGCTGTCAGCCGGCAGCCGGCAAAGGGAACGGAATTCAGTTTTTCAACAGAAAAGTCACCCTCAGCGGGGTGGAGGTCAAGCTTGAGAAAATTCTGCCACCACTCGGCTAATTCGTCCTGTGAAATTTGGGCGGTCAGCACTTCCGCCGGGATGCCCGAAAAATACTGCTGGCAGAGCAGGTGAAAGCTTGTACCAAGCTGCATCAGGGCTTCCTGCTCGCGGATGGGTTCGCTTTCAACGGCCGGCCATTCCAGATTCAGAATTTCCCTGAGATAGAACCGGTAGGCGCAATCCTTGTAATCCTGCAGGTTTTGCTGGGTAAAGGTGAAGGAATCAGGCAGCAGCATTCTTTTCCTCCAATAGGGCAGACAACGCTTCGAGCGGCAGGGCCATACGGGCTTCCTTGCGGCGGCCTGTGTTCCAGGTGATGCAAAGCGATTCACGTGCGCGGGTGATGCCCACGTAGAGCAGCCTTAGCCGCTCCGAGGAGTATTCAAGCCTCGCTTGGCGGGTGGCGTAGCCGGGTTCCATGAACATGCCGGGGATGTCGTCGTTCACAATGGAATTCAATTTGGAGAGCAATTCCGCTTCAAGGTTTAGGTGACGGGCGATGAACCATTTTTCGCCTTTGTAATTGTCAAACTCCTGTGCGGACGGGAAATCGTAATTGTTAACCGACATGAGGTAGACCCGATCCCATTCCAGCCCTTTGGCTTTATGGAAAGTGCTGACCAGCACCTTACCTTTGTGGGCTTCGGGGTTGAAGCCGGTGTCGTCCTCGCTGAATCCGGCAAATTTGCGCTCATTTGAAGCGATTTCTGCCAGATCAACCGCGAACTGAGGCAGCTGGTATTCAGGGTGGTTTCGGGCGCTGAATTCGAGCAGCAGTGCCAATTTATGAGTAAGCGCCAGGTCCTGTGGAGAGGTGAAAAGGTCGCGTCCGATGGTCAGCAGTAGTTGGTCCACGGGCAGGGGGGCAGCGTTTTGCCAGCGCACCATGTCTGCCAGGAACTTGCCGAATTTTTGTTCAAGAACAGGAGGCAGATTTTCAATCTGCAGAATTTGATGCCACTCATTTTGGTGGTCTGCGTATAGCAAAACTTCCAGCTCGCGCACCTTTTTCAACTGGCTGAGCAGGTTGGTCACATCAGCTTTATATAATTCCAGATCGGGGTCATCCTGGACGAACAAATGGAAGACAGCAGCCAGTTTGTTGACTGCCGATGGGTCCGAAAGGCTGACGAGCACCTTTTCGAGTAGGCGGGTCACGCGCCGGGTGGATTGGGTGCTCTTGAGCATCTCGACAATCTCGATACCCGCAAATTGCAGCGCCTCAACCACTTTTTCAGCGTGGAATCCGATCGGACAAAGTACGGCCACCGTTTTATCCTGATGGCTGGGCAGCCATTTGCCGATGGAATCCACCACCATCTTTATTTCCTCATCCGAGCTGACCGGATTTTTCATGATGTAGATGGACTGCGGGTTATCCGGTGGATTGGGCTGCGGATCACCCGGAGGGGCGGGGATGATATTGGGTAGAGACAACGAACTGCGCAGGTCTTCCACAGGGTGTGACTCGCGCGTCCACTTGTTCAGATCGTTGGCCAGGCGGATGATGCTCTTGTTGGAGCGGCCTGAATTGGCCAGGTCTTTGGCCGTCACGCCGGGTTCGCGCAGAAAGTCGCGTAAAAAGGTCGGGCTGGCGGTGGTGAAGGTTTCGTAGATGGCCTGGTTGGTATCACCCACACGCACCCAGTTGCCGTGTGGACCGGCCAGCAGCCGCAGGATGCGTTCCTGTACCAAGGACGAATCCTGGGCTTCATCCTCCAAAATGTAAGGCCAGCGATAGCGCAACCTTTCGAGGAATTCCTGGTCGGAGGACAGCACACGGTGGGCCAATCGGACGAGGTCCGAAAAATCAACCGACCCGCGGTAGCGCAATCCTCTTTGATATTCAAAATAGACTTGAACGGCCATTTCCAAGAGTGGATCGGAGAGATGATGCTTCTCCATTTTTTCACGCAGTTCTGACGGTTCAATTTGCAGATCCTTGGCCTGGCTGATGAAATTGGTACACATGCCGGTGACGGTTTCATTCCAGTTTTTCTGCGTCTTGGGTTCGTTGGGCAGGTCAATGGAGGGATCTACATATAAATCGGCCAGCTCACGATGCTCGCGTAAATAGGCGGCTGTGGTTGCTTCGATCATGCGTGAGGTTTCGTTCTCGTCCAGAATGGAAAATTGTTCAGAAAGCCCTGCCAGATCGGGACGTTCGCGCACAATGTCGTGTGCCAATCCGTGCAGGGTGCGCACCCGGTAGCCCATGTTTTCAAGCAAGCCGGCTTCGCGCACGAAAGAGGCAATGCGGGTCGAAAAATTATCCACGGCGGAATTGACCAGCGTGACGATCAAAATTTCCTGGTCGTCGTAAATGGAGCCGCTGGTGATCAGTTGTGCTGCCAGCGCGGAAAGCGTGGCGGTCTTGCCGCTGCCCGGTACAGCAGCCACACCCATCATACCGCTTTTATACTTGAGAATTTCTGCCTGCATGGGGCGGGGTTTAAACATGGCTCACCCCCGTGGTGGATTGAAGTTTTCTCAATATGGTTTGCACGGCCATGATCAGCGCACCCCGTTCCTCGTTGCCTTGTTCATTGACGCCCAGGGTGCACATGAAGATGTGTTCGCTGCAGCGGCGGATCAACCCGTCCATAATGCGGATCAGGGATTGCTGATTGGCGGCATTTTCGTGCATGTCTGACCAAAGCTTTCCAGGCTGCCAGTTGCGATTGAGTACGTAGGGATGGGTGAGCGGTTGATCCAGGCGTGTCCACCAGCCTTGCGAACCGATATCCAACCAAAATTGAAAGCGCACGGGGCGGTTGTTCATCAGGTAAGAAAAGGCGGGCGAGACCAGCACCGACCCGGACCGGGTTTTGGCTGCCCAATCACTCATGTATTGGGCCGAAAGAATGCCCGTTTCAACCAGGCGGATGTACTCCTTATTCAAATCAGGGCTCTTCGCTGCGGCGCCATCACTCATCACCTGTCTGAACTTGCGTGCGGATTCCACCAGGCGGCTGATGGCCGCGGCGGTATCGTAGGCTTGATGGAATTTATATCCAGGCTGTGAAAGCAGTTCTCCGAACAGGCGGCTGATGAAAATATCCAGTTCAAGCGTGTCATCCTTGGAATTCTCTTCAAGCCACAGACGCAGTTTTTCAAAACGTTCTCCCACTAGGTAAGTGATGCGCTGCTGCATCTCTTTTTTGATGGGGTCGAATGACCTCAGGCTGCCGGTTGAGGTGGCAAAAAGCACCTGGGTGATCAAATCGGCACGGATGTAATCGCAGTCTTCAATGAGCAGCAGTATGGCATTGCGCACTTCATCTTTGACAGGTTTCATTTCCCAGGTTGGAAAGGCCAGTTTGACCAGGGTGAGCACGGCTTTGATGGCCGGTTCATCGCGCAGTCCGCGTGATGGACGGAAGGTGCTCAGGTTCAAGCCTGCATCTTCAAAGCGGGTGTTGATCGAGTAGCGCAGTGAATCGCTCAGAAAAGGCGTGAGCACCACGATCTCTTCAGGTGGTACATCCTGATTTTGGATCAGATCCTTCACCTGTGCGGTGATCCAATCCAGCCCCTGCGGATAGAAGCGGAAAGGGTGGATGGAAAAGGCATTCAAGATCTCAGGCGAAACCGGTGTTTCGAGTTTGTGGTAGGTCAGGCTGCTGGTTAACGCCGTTTCAAGTTGTTCCAGTTCGGGCGATTTCACCAAAGTATCAGAGAATTCAAAGGTCTTGTCACAAAGTGCGCCCAGTCGGCTGGCGGATACCGGGTCCGCGCCCATGAAGGAACGGAAACCGCCCTGCTCATCCTTGAGGATCAAGGCAGACTCAAAATCGGGCAGCCATGATGCAATGATGTCGTGTGCCACCGGATAGTCTTCTTCTGCATTATCGTAGATCAGGTGCCGATAGGTAGAAGTGAGATATTGCCTGCAAAGCAGTGAAGGCCATAAATGATCAACGAAAACGGAAAGCTGAAGTGAAAAATCCAGCAGGTTTTGCTGCAGGCACAGTTGTCTGAAGCGCAGCGCACATTCCTGCGCTTGGTCGTAGATGATGGCTTGAGAAGGCTTGCCCGCCCAGGCTTGGATCAAACGAGTTGAAATTTCATCCGGTGCAAAACCCACCACCGCGGACTTGTTGAGGTTGTCGAGGATCTGGCTGTAGAGGCGGTTGGGATCCACTGTAACACTCTCAAAGTACCCGAGCTGTAACAATGGCTCAACCAGGTTTGCCAGGTAGTATTGGGCGGTTTCAAGGGTTAAAAAGCGGGGAGGTTTTTCAGGTGAGGCAAAGCCAGCTTCCCGGGCTACAAGCGGCCAAAAAAGCGACAACATGCGCTGCGCCAGGCCGCCAATGGTGAGGATGGCGGGTTCACCCCCGGCCGAGAACTGCGGGTTGCGAATCACGTCTTTAAAGGGTTCGGCCAGGCTGCGCTGCGGAACAAGGATCAGGATGGATTCTGAAGGAACACCCGTCTGAATCAACCTTTGCATGCGGCAAACTGCTGCGGTGGTTTTTCCACTGCCGGCCGGACCATGCAAAAATACCCGTGATTGAACGGGCATGTTTGCGATTTGCATCTGGCTTGAGGATAGGTTGAGTTCCGTCAAAAGGAATACCCTTCGGTTGCTAATAAGGTTGGCCAGCCATGGCGTGCAGCACTGCACGAGTTAACAAAGAATCCGCGGTGGAGCGGTGGGCATTAGGCAGCGCGATCTGAAAAGCCGCTCCGGCTTCTTCAAGTTTGAAATACTTCATGGAACCCCTGACAGGGTTCCATACCCCGCGATAATCGGAATAGAGGGGCAGCACGTCCACCACCTTGAAGTTCTCACGCCAGGGGAACTTATACGCAGCGTGAGATTGCTGCATCATGCGTAGATCGAAGGGGGCGTTGTAAGCCGCGATGGTTCGTCCATAGAGGAAATTACGGATGGTCGGCCACTGCACCAGCCAATTCTGCGCAGAGGAGACCATTTCGTTGCTGATGCCGTGAATCCGCGATGCTTCGGACGGGATGGGTTTTGACGGTTTCACCAGGGAGGAGTACAACACGCTTCCGTCGTAGTCCACGATCGAGAATTCGACAATTTCATCGGTTCGTTCAAGCCCTGTGGTTTCAGTGTCAATATAGACCGGCTTTTCGGCGATCCAGCGGGCAGCCGTCTGGATCGCATTTTCTTTGAGGGGTTCTGTGGAAGGGATCATCAGACTTAATTAACCTATTGGTCCCATTCCAGAAGTTCCTGAAGCACAACGGTGAAGTTGGGATCGCCGCGGGCAGAGATGTAAGCACCGCCGTGGCCGGCAGTGGTGATGGTGCCATCCTTGAATTCAGTTACTTTAATTCCATTGATATAAATCTTAAAAGTGTCATTAATGAGCATCACACCCAGGCGGTTGGTTTGGCCGCTGCCAGTTTTGATGTTGGTATCTGGCGTCCAGCCGATCATGTTCTCACCATTACCAGCGGCGTCAATACGATCAACGATGTAATTGCCGTCGCAGGATAGGCCAACGAAGTAGCCCAGCGTGCTCGAATAAGTTGGAACACGCATGGCCAGACCGTAGTTGTCATGGTCTGAACAAGTGATGATATTAAAGGTCCCTTCCAGATAAGAATTCAAGGGGGTTGGGGCAGTAAGACGCCAGCGTTTGCCGCCGTTGATCATTTTACTGGTGAAATTCAGTCCGCCCACCTGTTGAGAGATGCGAATGGATTCGTCTTCGTAGGGACTGCCTGCAAGGCCAAACGGATTTCCGCTGGTGGCTGAATTGAATGTGAAGTCAGGGGCTCCCAGTGTCAGTTTGGGATCGCTGGGATTTACCGTTGCGGTGGGGGTCAACGTAGCGGTGGCGGTGGGTTCAGGGGTTGCTGTGTCAAGCGCCAGAGTAGGCAGGGCAGCAGTGGGTTGTACGATTGCCGCTGAAGTTTGCGATGCGGCCAGGGTGCCAGCTACACGCGTGGCGATGACATCCACGGATGGCGTGGAATTGCCAGTGGGTAAATTGCAGGAGGTCAGGACAAAGACCATGATAAGTATGATGAAGAGTGTTTTTTTCATGTTTCCTCTCTTTTCTTTGGTTTATTATAACTTTTCACGAGTTTCTTCACAAATAATTAAGAGTGGAACAGGTTGTGTTGATTTTCTTGATAATTTGCTTCAGGTATAATTTACCTATTGATATGAAAACCAACGTGATCCAACTTGAAGTACATGATGATGTCATCTCAATTAAAGACAAGATGGCCTGGCAGTCGTGTCAACGGATGATCCTGGTATGGCCAAAACACGGCAGGATCCTGCACAACGAGCTGGAACTTGTGCTGCTCAACCGCCAAGCAAGATCGTTGGGGGCGGAACTTGCATTGGTGACCCATCATCCCGTGGTGTGCGAATGGGCGTTGGATTCCAACTTGCCCCTGTTTGCCTCAATTTCCGCGGCGGAAAAGGGAGCCTGGAAGCCGGATGCGCGCGGCAGTCTGGCCAATAAAGTTCCCAAAGGCGTGGATGCCATCAAAGCCGTCAAAGCCAAGCTTCCACCTCAAGCAGCTTCAAAAAAAGCTACTCCCCTTCTGACAGGATTGGCTGTTGTGATCAGTCTGGCGGCATTGTTATCCTTATCGGTCGTGATTCTTCCACAGGCTCAAGTGACCTATTACCCGGCGTCCACGCTTCAGGAAGTCGAAATAAAGATCAAGGCTTCGGAGGTATTTTCTGGTATCAATCCATCTGGAAATATTCCTGAACAGCCTGTTTTTGTCGAGGTCAGTGGTGAAAGATCGATCCCCAGCACCGGCAAGGTGACCATTCCGACCACAAAAGCCACAGGCGAAGTGGTTTTTACCAATCTGACCTCCACAGCCGTAACATTACCGGCAGGAACAATTTTGTTGGCTGGAGATCAAACCCTCGCCAGTTTTAGTCTCACCGAAGCAGTCAAGATCCCAGGTGGATTGAAAGGTTCTGCGGTTGGTAAAGTTGAAGCGCTGGTGGCAGGCGCAGAGGGCAACATGGCCTCCGATTCTGTCTGGACCCTTTCTGGTGGAATGGATGCCCTGGTCAGTGTCAACAACCCTGATGCCTTTAGCGGAGGCGGAGGAGTGGAAACCCCAACACCCACTGAAGAAGATTATGCCACTCTCGAAAGACAATTATTGGCAGACTTGATGAACCAGGGGCTTGCCAGTCTCAAAGCGGATCAGGCGGAAGGGGTTGAATTGATCGAACCCAGTCTTGTCATGGATAAAATTCTGCTGAGCGAGCAGGTAAAAAAGATCGGTGAACCGGCCGATGAAGCGATGCTGCGGATGAATGTTCGGTTGAAGATCTTTACCTACCAAAATAATGACCTTAATACCATCGCCGATTTGGTGCTGACTTCAAACCTGCCGGACGGATTCGTTCCCATGGACGAGAACATCATCCTGGATCGGGTCGGCGATTATCGCGTGGATGATTTCGGTCAGGCGGCCTGGACCATCAAAGCTTCAAGAATGCTGGTTCCAGATTGGAATATTGAACAGGCAGCTGCTACCCTGGCTGGCATGAAAGTTAATGATGCACAGTCAGTTCTTTCAAGTCTCTTTACTCAAAAATCTCCGGCGGTGATCAAAATGTGGTTTGCAAAATGGCCGTGGATGCCGTATCTGCCCACCAATATCCATTTTGTGGATGGAGCGTCTCAATGAGCGGCAGGATCATGGCAGTGGACCCCGGAGAAAAGCGGATTGGTCTGGCCATTAGTGATGAAACCGGTACGCTGGCGCGAGGCTTGTGCGTCATTAAACACATTTCACTTAAACAGGACTGTCTTGAAATAGCGAAAGTGGCCCAAAATAATGCCGTCACAAAGATCATTGTCGGCAGCCCGATGGGTGATAATGGCGAAGAACGACCCCAAATGCGGCACGCCCAAAAAGTGGCTGATGTAATTGCTGAATACTCCAATCTGCCGGTTGAACTTTATGACGAGAGTGGAAGCACTCAAAAAGCCAGGGAAATTCGTCTGCAGGCTGGCGCAAATCAAAAAAACAGGGGCGGTCACCTTGACGGGGTGGCAGCGGCAGTAATATTACAAAACTGGTTGGAAGCAAATCATGAGGATGGAAAAAGCCATGCGTAGATCAACCATTAATCCATTGGTACCGTTATTGTTAATTCTTTTATTAGTTGTTGTCGGTGTGGCCATTTTATGGCTGGGTGTGCCGACCCTTGCAGAAGGTAGTTTTGGGCCTGCAGCAGACAATCTGACCCCCATGCAGCGTTGGACTTACAGCCTGCAGGTGTTGGTCAATGAAAATAATTTAACCATGCCAAAATCGTTGGTCGAGTCTCAGACACTCTTTACCATCCCCTCTGGTGCGAGTGTCACATCCGTGGCCATGGCGCTTGAACAGAATGGCTTTATCTCAAGCTGGGAGGCCTTTCGTTATTATGTGATCTATAAGGGGATGGATACCCAGATCAAGGCTGGCGACTTCAAGCTTTCACCCTCCATGACGGCGATCGAAATCTCGCAATCCATCCAATCTGCTTATTCCGCGGATGTCCCTTTTTATATTTATCCTGGTTGGCGGGCAGAAGAGATCGCGGCTGCCCTTCCATCTTCCGGCATTGAAGTCACCCCTGAAGAGTTCATGGCTGTGGTAAAGAACCCCGTTGGTCTGGATTTGCCTGGTAATCTGCACGGGTTGCTGTCGTTGGAAGGGTATTTGTTCCCGGGAGAGTATGTGATCAATCGAAAGATCAGCGCCCAAAACCTGGTGATGATCTTTGTACAGCGTTTTGAAGACTCTGTCAGTGCAGAGGTTCAGGCTCAATTACAAGACAACGGGCTTTCATTCCGGCAGTCCATTGTGCTGGCTTCCATCATACAACGCGAAACTTTTGATGACAGCGAACGCGCGATGATGGCATCTGTATTTTATAATCGTCTGGCGGCCGGTATGAAACTTGAGACGGACCCCACGGTTCAATACGCACTGGGTTACAGCGATGCCTGGGGAGGGTGGTGGAAAACGCCCCTGGCTGTCAGCGATCTTTCGGTTCAATCACCTTATAACACTTACATTATTCCTGCATTACCGGATCATCCCATCTCAAATCCGGATCTACCGTCCATTCTGGCGGTGGCTCAGCCTGAAAACAGCCCCTATTTCTACTTCCGCGCCAAGTGTGATGGATCAGGATCGCATGTTTTTGCGCAAACCTTCGAGGAACATCTTTCGAATGCCTGTCAATAATTGGTGCTTAAAAATAAAAAAGTAGTGGAGGTTCATGAACCTCCACTACTTTTTTTTATAGGTTGATAAATTACTTGGCGTTGTAGCCGGGACCGCTCTTGAAGAAATCGTTATTAGCCTGGATGGCGGGGGTCAGATCAACCACCTCACCGGCAGCCAGTTTTTTGGTGGCTTCCAGGTGAACAGGTTCGCCGTCATGATTCTTGCCATCGTAGACGGTGGTGAAACCGGCTGTACCAACAGGCATGGATTGAGTTTCGCCGCCCTTGGCTTTGAAGGCTGAGGGGACTTCATCCTCAGGGAAAATGGCACCGACAGGGCATTCTGATTCACAGGCGCCGCAGTCAATGCAGGTTTCTGCATCAATGTAGTACCACGGATATTTGTCTTCGGGTTTTCCGGGGACGATGCATTCGACTGGACATACTGTGGCGCAAGCGCCTTCACGCACACATAAACTGGTAATAACTCTTGCCATTCAAACCTCCGATGTGATATTTTGAAATTTCAGGCGAACCGATTTTCGGCTTCCTGCCAGTTGACCAAGTTCCACCAATTGGTGATATATTCTGCACGCCGGTTCTGATACTTCAGGTAATAGGCGTGTTCCCAAACATCAATAACCAGCAGGGGATCAAGACCTTCCTGCATGGGGGCATCCTGATTGGCGGTGGTATGGATCACCAACTCACCGCTTTTGTCTTTGCTTAACCAACACCATCCGCTGCCAAAACGACCAAGTGCAGCTTTCTCAAATTCAGCTTTAAAGGCTTCAAAACTACCCCATTTTTTATTAATTGCTGCTGCCAGCTTGCCAATGGGTTCACCACCCTGGCCGGGAGCCAGGCAGGTCCAGTAGACATTGTGGTTGTATACGCCGCCGCCCATATTTTTCACGGCTGTTCTGATATCTTCAGGCACCTTATTGAGATCGGTTAAAACATCTTTAAGGGGTGAGGCGAACAATTCGGGATGTTTTTCGATAGCGGCATTCAAGTTTTTCAAGTAAGTGGCGTGATGTTTGCCATAATGGATTTCCACTGTTTGGGCATCAATAAATGGTTCAAGGGCATCCACTGCGTATCTTAATGGCGGTAATTCGTAAGGCATATTTTCCTCCTCCAGACCTATCGGTTATCCAACGATTAGCGCACCTTCATCTCTAGTACAATTAGATTCTAGTCAAGGAAAATTGCTTTGTCAAGTGAAGTAGAGTAACTAGATAAAGAAAACCAAATTTGTATTGGATCATCTCATTGAAAAAAGCGATCACGATCACCCCTGTATTTGGCTTATGTTTTGGCATACTGGCTGTTTCCACGGCTTCCATTTTTATTCGCTTTGCGCAGGCTCAAGCGCCTTCACTGGTGATTGCCGCAGGTCGGTTGAGCATAGCCACATTATTGCTTGCGCCTTTTGTGCTTATACGTTCATGGGATGAGATCCGTACCATCCCCAGGCGAACCTTTGGGTTTTTAATGCTTGCAGGCCTCTTTCTTGGGTTGCATTTTGCCACCTGGATATCCTCGCTGGAATTTACCAGCGTGGCCAGTTCGGTTGTGCTGGTCGCCACGGCGCCGTTATGGGTGGCCATTCTTTCTCCGATTTTCCTCAAAGAGAAAATCAATACCGTTGTCTTTATTGGGTTGGCGATATCCCTTATTGGCAGTGTGATTGTGGGGTTGAACAGCGCCTGTCACATTTCTGGCGGTCAGGTCTCGTGCATATCCTTCAGTAGTATGTTTGGGGGCAGAGCCTTTTTAGGCAACCTGCTGGCACTGACAGGAGCATTATGTTCTGGTGGCTACTTGATGATCGGCAGGCGGGTGCGCAACACGCTTTCACTTCCGGTTTACACTTTTTTAGTTTATGGGGTGGCGGCGGTGGTGCTTGTCCTCATGGTGTTTCTATCGGGCATCAAGGCGGCTGTCTATGCCCCCTCCACCTGGTTATGGATCATTTTGTTGGCAATTATTCCGCAACTCTTAGGGCACTCGACATTCAACTACTTTTTAAAATCCCTGTCCGCAACTTTTGTGTCCATCGCACTGCTGGGTGAACCCATTGGGACGGTGATCTTGGCGTATCTCTTTTTACGTGAAAGTCCTACCTGGCTTGAAATTGGGGGAGGGATATTGATCCTGGCTGGCATTTACGGTGCCTCCAGGGCGGCTGATAAAAAACAACTCAAACAGGAAATTGAACCTGTTTGAGTTGCTGTTAGCAGCTGTTTATTAATCTTTCTACAAACGACCGTAGAGAAGGTTTTGTTCTTTCATGCGGGCTGCCAGCGGATCTGATAAATTACTCGAAAGAAAACGCCAACCCCAATTACCGGAAGGTTTGCCGGGGTAATTCATACGGGATTCCGTTCCCAGGTTCAATAGATCCTGCAGAGGAGCTATGGAGTAGTTGGCTTTCGAACTCCAGCCTGCCCGGATCAGATCCCATGAGATGTCATCTCCAGAACGCGCCAGGTAGCGGCGGCAGAAGTCACGTTCTTTTTCAGGCGCCTGGCTGTACCAACCAACTGTGGTGTCGTTGTCGTGTGTACCGGTATAAACCACACAGTTGGAGGGGTAGTTGTGAGGCAGGAATGGATCAGAAGCGTCAGACGCGAAGGCGAACTGCAACACCTTCATTCCTGGCAGGTTCAGATCATCGCGCAAGGCATATACACCTGGATCCATTTCACCGAGATCCTCGGCGATGATGGGCAGGGCATGCAGTTCCTTCTCAATGGCTTCAAAGACCGATTTTCCAGGTCCCTTTTTCCATTTGCCTGTCACTGCGGTGGGTGATCCGTAGGGAATTTCCCAATAATTGTAGAAGCCTCTGAAATGATCGAGGCGGATGATATCCACGACCTTTAAAGTTGCGCGCAGGCGATCTATCCACCAGGCGTAATTCTGGGCTTTATGGACATCCCAACGATAAAGGGGATTGCCCCACAACTGTCCGGTGGGTGAAAAATAATCAGGTGGAACACCCGCTACGCAGGTGGGCAGCCCTTTCGTATCCAGGTGGAAAAGTTCAGGGTGAGACCAGGCATCTGCGCTGTCATAAGAGACAAAAATGGGAATGTCCCCAATGATCTGAATGTCTTTCTTGCGCGCATAGTCATGAACTTGCTGCCATTGTTGGAAGAAAAGGAATTGGCGAAATTTTTGTTTTTCGATGGCTGCGCTATGTTCCCGTTCAAAGAGCTCAAGCGTCTCAGGATTGCGTTTGCGGTACTCCTCCGTCCAATGATCCCATGAAACCCCGCCAAAGGCCTCTTTAATGCCCATAAACAGGGCAAAATCCTGCAGCCAATCTTTCTCTTTGGTGCAGAAATCGTTATAGGCTTTTTTGATGGCCGCTGGTTTGTTCTTGATGAAATGGGCGTAGGCACGGTCTAGCAAGGTGATCTTCCAGGTGATCACGGGACCAAAATCAACACAATGGTTCGGAAAAGCAGGACGGTCATTTAGGTCCGAGGGCAGAAGCAATCCCTGTTCGAGCAACAACAAGGGACTAACTAGATAGGGGTTGCCTGCGAAGGCTGAAAAGCACTGATAAGGTGAATCTCCGTAACCGGTCGGCCCTAACGGTAAAATCTGCCATAAGCGGCAGCCGCATTGATCCAAAAAATCAATCCAGTGATAAATCTCGGGTCCAAGGTCGCCAATGCCGTCAGGACCAGGCAGGCTGGTGGGGTGGAGCAAAATTCCTGATTTGCGCTGCAAGGCCATGGTCTTACCCTTTCCATCCGATAAAATAGAATCTCGAAATAATTTTGTCAATCTTCATTTCACAAAGATTCTAATCTTAACCAATGTAAGAATCAACAATTTATTTCACCATTTCTATGTAATCATCCGAGGTTGTTTCAGTGAGATCTCCGCCCAGGAATTCAATTAACTGCGTAACCAGGGTGGATTTCAATTCGGCATCCTGGCGGCTCCAGGTGCGGCTTTTCACTTCAAGGAAATATCCAATATGCGGTTTGGTGATCTCATCAATGTTGATAAAGAACTCAAAACCTTCATACCTGACCAGGAAGCGGATGCGGTCTTTTTCAATTTCTTTTTCGATCTGCGGCTTGAAGTATTCGCGGTAGAAACGCGGACTTTGTGTGGCGGCGGCCATGTAGCGGCTGCGTGAGAGCAGCACTTCCTGCGGGAAGCGGTCTTCAATAGTCTGCCCGATCAGGGTCAAACGGGAGCGAACCTGCTCGATCTTGTTCTCGGGTCCGAGGAACTCATCTTCGCGATACCTGAGGATACCCTGTTCGGCATCTTTGAAGAAGAAATAGATATCAAACTCACGATAATGGCGTTTGCGCAGGATCTCGATCTTCTCGCTTTGCAGCGCCTTATAAATGGGTTCGGTATCTTTGACACGCACTTTGATTTGGATCTCAAAGCTTTCTTCTTCAGCAGCACCGCCGATGGCGACCAGTTTTGACAGCACCGATGATTCGCGGCGAATGAGGAAGGAGTCAATTCTTCTGGCATATTCCTGACTGTTTCTAAGAATTTCCTCTTCATTGATGTTAAGCAGTTCATGTTTTTGCATCAGCCACTTGCCGTTAACCATAACATCCGTCACATCTGAGGCTTTGGCAGCATACACGATCTGGGCATAAGTGCCCTGCGGGTTGTGTTTAAATTGTGGGCTGTTGTGCAGTGGGGTGAGATCCACAAGGATCAGATCTGCCCGTTTTCCGGCTTCAAGCGAACCGGTCAGATGGCCGATGTGCATGGCTTGAGCGCCGAGCCGGGTGCCCATCAGCAAGGCCTGCCGGGCTGGCAGGGTGGTGGGGTCACCGCTGATTCCTTTTTGTAAAAAGGAAGCCAGACGGATCTCCTCGAACATATCCAGGTCGTTATTCGAAGCTGCGCCGTCTGTGCCGATACCCACATTCAATCCCAGTTCCAGCATGCGTTTGATCGGTGCAACACCCGAAGCAAGTTTCAAGTTGGAGGATGGATTATGTGCCACACCGACTCCAAAATGCTGCATGGTGCGGATCTCGCCATCATCCACATGAACGCAGTGAGCGGCGAGAACCTTGGCATCGAACAGGTTTTGTTTTTTGACATAAGGGATGACTGGCATACCGTTTTCTTTGCGCATGTTCTCCACTTCAAAGGCGGTCTCTGAAAGGTGGGTATGCAGCGGTATGTCATATTCCACTGCCAGGGCGGCCGCGGCTTTGAGAATTTCAGGGGGACAAGTGTATGGGGCATGAGGCGCCACAGAGGGGATGATCAGTTCATGACCCTTCCAGCGGCTGATGTAATCGCGAGACATTTCGAGACTTTGTTCAAAGAATTGGGCATCAGGGGTGGGAAATTTCATCACTGATTGAGAGCACAAAGCCCGCATGCCGATATCGGCTGCGGCTTTGGCGATGTCTTCTTCAAAATAATACATATCTGCAAAGGTGGTGACACCGGAGCGAATCATTTCAGCGCAAGCCAGTTGGGTGCCGAGGGTGACGAAGTCTTTAGAGACGTATTCACGCTCCACAGGCATCATGTAGCCCATCAGCCACACATCGAGTCTCAGATCGTCTGCAAGGCCGCGCAGCAGGTTCATTGGCACATGTGTGTGGGCGTTGACCAGTCCCGGCATGAGCACTTTTCCGCCGCAATCCATGATCTTGTTTGAAGTGTATTTCGCCAGGATTTCTTTTTCATCCCCAACGGCCAAAATCGAATTCCCTTTAATGGCGATGGCGCCAGGATCGTACTGCGAATAATCCAGATCCATGGTTAAGACAATGGCGTTCTTAAGGATAAGATCAGCTTGGGTCATTTTTCTCCTCTGGGTAGACCTTTGAGATTAATTGATGACGAATAAAACTCAAACAAAAGTTTACTGCCCATTCTTCGCGCAGCCCTGGGGCTCCCATATATTCCCTGGTCATGGTATCTGTTTGATCAAGGTAAGAAAAATGGAGGTCAATACGAGAAAGCTCAGGGGTGGGCGTATACAGGCAGGTAAAAACAGGAGATGATAATAAGGGATCAGGGGTAATTATTTGTGAGAAGTTTTTCGGCTCAAGGCGTTCGACCAGTAAGTTTTTCCCACCAAAGTATTTGAATTTATCAGGGGAGAATCCCCCGAGAATGATCTTTATCGGGCTTGTTCCTTTTTCAGCCAGTTTTTGGATGACTTGGGGCAGGGTTTCATCGTCAACCCCATAAATATCCGTTCCCAGTCTTTGGCGGATGATGGATTCTAAACCATCAATCATTTGATTGGCAGCTTCTTCAGAATCGGCTTTTGCTGTAATGCGTATATCCACAATACCTGGATGAGCCAGTAATCCAACGGTGGGGTTGGTCATTTCTTCAAGGTCCGCCACCATTTCGTCAATTTTGGATTCTGAAACGGCACCTATATGGAGAACCCTGGCTTTGATCGTGCCGGATAGAGAAAAGTATTCCTTCAACCAGGGGATGACGGTAGCTTGCATCAAGTATTCCATTTCACGCGGCACACCAGGCAAACAGACCAAAACCTTTCCATTTTGCGGGATGATGAAGGAGGGGGCAGTGCCCACTGGGTTTTCAATGACCACTGCGCCGGCAGGTATCATGGCTTGCTTGCGATTGTTTTCAGAAACATTCATTGCGCGTTTTAGAAAACGCTGTCTGATCTGTTCCCATAGCTCTGGATGAAATTCATTGTGGGTATTGCAGGCCTGAGCGGCAGCGTCGCGGGTGGGATCATCCACGGTAGGGCCGAGGCCGCCGGTGGTGATGACAATATCCGCACGGGACAAGGCTTCTTGCATGAGAGATGTTATTCGCTGGAGGTTATCGCCAACAGTCGTACTGCGATAAAGATCCACCCCGTAATCTCTAAGCTGCCGGGCAAGATATTTTGTATTTGTGTCGGCAATCTCACCAAGTAATAATTCGGTACCGATGGCTATCAGTTCAGCAGTTGGCATTCTTTTTCCTGATTTTTCTCAATTCTAACAGGTATTCAGTAACTTTAATCATTCAAGAAGATATTTCTCTTCAAACTTAAGGTAGAATTTGAGACAGCCAAAGCGGAGGTCTTGCGTGAAAGAAAAAATCCACCCAGGACGCAATCAAATAATAGGGAAGTGGGGAGAAGACTGCGCATCCAGTTTTTTGGAGAGCAAAGGATTCAAAATATTTGATCGTAATGTACGTACCCCTGCAGGAGAAATTGATCTGATCGCATTGGATAACGAGACACTGGTTTTCGTTGAAGTTAAGACGCGGTCTCATCTTGACGCCGGATATCCTGAAGAAGCCGTCACCGAGGAAAAACTGGAACACATGATAGATTCCGCCGAAAATTGGCTCCAAGATCACCCCGAATATGAAAACAATTGGCGTCTGGACGTGATCGCAATTACCGGAGCGATTCATTCCCAAAATCCGCAGATTGAGTGGTTTGAAAATGCCGCCTGAAATCGAAAATAAACGCGTTTTGGTGTTGGTTGGCCCCACCGCTGTGGGAAAAACTGAACTGGCCATCCGACTTGCGGAAAAGCTTGGGGGTGAAATTGTCTCTGCTGACTCTCGTCTTCTTTACCGCGGAATGAATATTGGCACAGCCAAACCGACCAAAAGTGAAATGGCAAGGGCTCCACATCACATGATTGACCTCGCCGAACCAGACGAGATCTGGTCGCTGGCGACTTTTAAACAAAAAATGTTGGAAACCCTCGCTGACATTCAAGCTCGTGGTAAATTGCCGATCGTGGCAGGTGGAACCGGCCAATATATTCGTTCCATGATGGAAGGCTGGATCATTCCCACGGTTTTACCTGATCCGCGCATGCGTGAGGTGCTCGAAATAATGGGGCTTGAAATGGGTGCGGCTGAACTGCATCGGAGATTATCTTTGATTGATCCAGTCGCCACGGCCAGGATGGATGCCAACAATCTCAGGCGCTCCATCCGTGCATTGGAAGTGATGTTCACTACGGGGGAGCTGTTTTCGACTCAGAAAGACAAGCAGCCTCCAGACCTTGATTTCAAATTGATCGGTTTAAGCCGTCCACGTGAAGAACTTTATGCAAGGGTGGACGCACGAATCGAAACGATGTTTGACCAGGGTTTGGTAGATGAGGTGAAAAACCTTTTGAATAAAGGATACAATGAATCGCTGCCTACGCTTTCTGCTATCGGTTATCGTGAAGTCATTCAATATATTCATGGGGATATCACACTTGAGGAGACCAAGATGCAGATGAGAAAGAAAACGCGCGAATTTATCAGACGCCAGGCGAATTGGTTCAAATCCGGCGACCCATTGATCGAGTGGCATGAAATGACTCCTGATCCGCTTCAAAGGATCCTGGAATCCATATCTGTTTGGCTGGCAGGTGAAAAATGACCGATCAACAACCCTGGTTAAACCATTATGATCCTGAGGTTCCACCACACCTCGAATATCCCACTTTCACCATTCAGGATTTCTTGGAAAGGCAGGCCAAAGCGACACCCGGAAGGATGGCTTTAATTTGTGAAGGGAAGGTGATCAGTTATGCAGAGCTGCTTTCCTCCAGCCGATGTTTTGCTGAACACCTGGTGCAGCTCGGCTTGACCCCCGGAGACCGGGTGGGTATATGCCTGCCCAATACGATCGAATTTGTGATCAGCTTTTTTGGTACTTTAATGGCTGGTGGTGTGGTGGCTGCCATGAATCCGTTATATCCGCTGCCTGAATGGCAGTATCAGACCAAGATCGTGGCTCCCAAGCTGCTGATCGGGTTGAAGACCAGAGATGATGAGCTGTTTGATCTAAAAAATAAATCAGGCAGCGCCCATTTGATCCTGGTGGATGTTAAAACGGATCAGCAGCTCTTCCCCAAAGTATATGATGAAGTGAGTTATATCCCGTTTGAACAGTGCTTACTGCAAACTGATGAGCATATCCAACTGCCTGATGTTACTGCATTCAGTCCAGCCGTGTTGCAATTCAGCGGCGGGACGACAGGTTTACCCAAGGCGGCGTTGGCGCTGCACTGTAACGTGACGGTCAATATTATCCAGTTTTCAAAATGGTTAACTTCATTGCAGCAAGGACAGGAAACTTTTTTAACAGCCATCCCCCTGTATCACGTCTATGGTATGGTGATCGGATTGAACGTTGGGATTGCCCTGGGGGCTGCCATCGTTTTGGTGCCTGATGGCAGAAACCTTGATCACACGCTGGAACTCATTCAAGAACACAACGTGACCTTCTTCCCGGGCGTGCCATCTATGTATCAAGCCATTAATCGTCATCCTAAAGTGCTGGCTGGTGAAATAAATCTTGGAAGCATCAAAGCCTGTATCTCAGGATCTGCACCTTTGCTGCCAGAAACAAGGGAACAATTTGAAAAACTGACCGGCGGTAAACTGGTTGAAGGCTATGGTCTGTCAGAAGCACCAACGGCCACACATTGCAATCCCATCAAGGGCGAAAACCGCAACGGATCCATTGGCTTACCGCTGCCGGATGTGGAATGTAAGATCGTTGATCTTGAAGACGATTCCATAGTCATGCCAACAGGAGAAGCAGGGCAACTGCTCATCCGCAGTCCGCAGGTGATGGTGGGTTATTTTGGCTCGCCTTCAGAAACAAGCCTGGTCATGAAGAACAACTGGCTGTATACCGGTGATATAGCCAAAATGGATGAAGATGGCTATTTCTACATTCTTGGTAGGTTAAAAGAATTGATCAAGGTCAACGGATTGCAGGTTTGGCCATCTGAGGTTGAGGAAGTGCTGGTCAGACATCATAAGATCCTCGATGCAGCCGTGGCTGGCGTGAAAGACGAGATCACAGGTGAAGCGGTAAAAGCCTGGGTGGTGCTGCGGGATTTTGCCTTACTGGACCCCAAAGATATTCAGCTGTTCTGCCGATCCTCATTGGCCGGCTACAAGATCCCCAAAGAGATCGTAGCGGTTGAGGCAATTCCAAAATCTGCTATTGGCAAAGTTCTACGAAGGGAACTGGTCAACCTGGAGAGTAAAAAGTAAAGAAAATCGGGAGCCTCAAGGCTCCCGATAATTTTAGTCACGCGGTGTTGCGTAGACCGGGGTTGCGTTCTTGTGGGGTACAGGCGGTGGGAAGATCTTCTCGAATTCTTCCTTTGAAAGGGTTTCAACTTCCAACAGCTTCTGGGCGACGGCGTCCAATTCGGCATGATATTGCTTGAGAATGGACTGTGCTTTGATATAGGCATCGTTGACCAGCGAGCGCACTTCCTTGTCAATCTTTTCAGCCACAGATTCTGAATAATCACGTTGTTCAGAAATCTCACGACCCAGGAAGATCATCTCTTCTTTTTGTCCGTAAACCATGGGGCCTAACTCGGTGCTCATACCCAGGCGGGTGACCATGGTCTTGGCCAGTTGAGTGACTCTTTCGATGTCGTTTGAGGCGCCTGATGTGATGTCGTCAAAGGCAAGTTCTTCAGCTGCACGTCCGCCAAGCAAACCAACCATGTCTGCCAGCATCTTCTTGCGGGGCATCAGTGTGCGATCATCAATGGGCAAAGAGAGCGTGTAACCTGCTGCCATGCCTCTGGCGATGATCGAGACTTTCTGTACAGGGTCTGCTTCGGCGATGGCATTCATCACCACGGCGTGACCGGCTTCGTGATAGGCTACGATGCGTTTTTCTTCCACGCTGATCAGGCGGCTCTTACGTTCAGGGCCGGCAATCACACGTTCAATGGATTCTTCAAATTCCTTTTGCCCGATGCTTTTCTTGTTGCGGCGGGCAGCCAGAATGGCAGCTTCGTTGACCAGGTTTTCAATATCTGCGCCGACAAAGCCAGGTGTGGATTTGGCAACCACAGGCAGAGTGACTTCGGGATCAACAGGTTTACCCTTGATGTGAACCTTGAGAATTTCTTCACGTCCGCGAACATCAGGGCGATCAAGCACCACGCGGCGGTCAAAACGACCTGGGCGCAGCAAGGCTGGGTCGAGGATGTCAGGACGGTTGGTGGCGGCCATGATGATGATGTTAGTATCGGTATCAAAACCGTCCATTTCAACCAGCATCTGGTTCAGGGTCTGTTCGCGCTCGTCATGGCTTCCACCGAGACCGGCACCGCGTTGACGGCCAACAGCATCAATTTCATCCACGAAAATGATACAAGGAGAGTTCCGTTTGGCTTGATCAAACAGGTCACGCACACGGCTGGCACCTACACCGACGAACATTTCGACGAACTCAGAACCTGAAATCGAGAAGAAAGGTACACCGGCTTCACCGGAAACGGCTTTAGCCAATAAAGTCTTACCGGTTCCTGGAGGGCCGACCAGCAGAACGCCTTTTGGAATACGGGCGCCTAATGCCAGGAATTTTTGTGGTTCCCGCAGGAACTCGACCACTTCCTTCAGCTCTTCCTTGGATTCATCAATTCCAGCGACATCGGCAAAAGTAACCGTGGGATGGTCCCCGGTAAACATACGGGCGCGGGATTTTCCGAAGGACATGGCGGCATTATTGCTGCCTTGTGCCTGACGGAAAATGAAGAAGAAAGCACCGGCCAGCAGCAGGAAGGGCAGGATGTAGAAAGCAGCGTTGAGAATTCCGGCGATCGCGCTGGGAGCTTTCACTTCGATCTTGATTCCGCTTGCGGAGGTTAATTGATCCGAGGTTACTCCGAGAGCCAGTAATTGCTCCACCAGTGTCGCCTCGGTTTCTTTAACCACTGTTTTTTCGGTAATTCCATCAGTGTAAAAGACAGTAATTTTGTTTTCTTCTTCTACAATTCGGGCGATATTGCCTTTTTGAACTTGTTCTGCCAATTGGTTAATGGATAAGACTGTATCAGCAGAATTTGTTTTGTTCAGGTTAAAAACGATCAATACAATGATCGCTATGAACAAAAGAACGTAAATGACGTAAGATTGACTACGTGGTTTCACTATACCTCCAACCTTTCGCAAACCTGTTTTCTGTTTGCTTCTTTCAAGGATTATACCAATCTAAAAGAGGCGTTACCAGATAAAAGTCAAGAAATATTAAAAAATTAATAAAGCTCTTATAACTTCTATCATTTGCCTTTGAAGTCAGTTTGGATCAGGGAATACACATGCCGGATGTGGTCAATATCATGAAGGGCAATAAAACGGACAAGTTCCAATAAATTTGTGGGTCCAAAGAACGAATGATGCGCCGGCCGCGACCATTCATCATTGCTCAAACTTGCCAATCGCTCAACGGAACTTAGTCTCTGTGTCATGAAATCGTTTATAACCTGCGGTGTGCGGGTGGTTTGATATTGGCGCTCCACGATCCACGGATCGCTATCAATTCCGGCTATAAATGGGTCATCCTCAGACAATACGGTTTCAATGCGCGGCGCGTTGATCTCAACTTCGACATCCAAAAGATGGCTGACAAGTTCAAGTAAAGAAAGGTCTTGAGCGCTAGTTTTCTTCTTCCAATCGGCATCCTGCAAATTTTCGGTCAAATATTGCAATACAAACGGGGTGGAGCGTAGCGTTCCGAGAACTCCCTGAACATCACGTAAATTTATTTGACCATCAGGGTCGGGCAGCTTTTCGAGCCATGGGATCACCTCTTCGAGAGGTCCCAGACTGATCTGGTTCCTTTGAGCGACATCCAGTTTTTCAATTTTTCCATCCACCCAAAATCCAGGGATTCCCAGTAAGGCTGATGGCAGAATATCTTCTTTCAGGCTGTTGCCTACCATGCAGATAGGACCGCGCGGCCAGCCAAGCCGCCCTAGAATTTCAGCATAGTATGCCGGTTTGGGTTTTGAGAAATGCATAAGTTCGTAAGAGGTGACGAATTCAAACGGAAAATTATTCCCGGAAAATCCCGCCCAATTAAGTCTTGAGCGCATGGCGGTTTGAGGAAAAAGCGGATTTGTGGCCACCACGATGGTGTAGTTCTTAGACACTGCGAAATCAATCAATTTCACCGCTTCCGGGCGCAGAGCGGTCACACTTTGAAGTTGATTGAACTCATTTTGATAAAAATCATTGATCAGCGGCTCAATGGAGGATTTTTCAAGTCCGAGCACGGGATAAAAATTTTCGTCAAAGATTTGTTCAAGTGTTTTTGTGGTTGAGGGGGTTTTGATCATGCAATCGGTGGCTGCCAGAAGTTGAGGCACCATTTTTTCAGGTGCGACATGAGGCGATAACTTAGTGGAAAGCAGCGTAATATAAGCCGGCATGAAGCTTTCCAGGGGGTTGATCAATAATGTATCGTCGAGATCAATGAGAAGGGTAACGCTCATTCGGTTCCGGGTTTATCCAATATGTTAAGGTCTTGATGGCATAGTTCACAGCCAACCTGGGGGACTTTTACCTCTGAGTTGGATTTGGAACAATACGCAGTTACTTTTACCCGCCTGTTTTTTAATACCCCTTTTTTTACACTCGCATAAAGTGTCATGTTCTCACAGGCGTTCGAGCGGGTAATACCCGGAACTGGGCAGGTCTTGCATAAGTCTGCCTTCCATGGGCCGTTGTTGGGATTGGAGCTCAACAAGCGGCACTCTTCCACATTTCTGCCTCTGAAATAATCCCCGTAAAAATAAGGGCACTCAATTCCGGCTGGAGTTCTCATGGTTTCCTCATATACAAAACTGTCCCCGTTCGGGGACAGTTTGATCAACTTATTTTCACTAGACCCTGGTAACGTACTCGCCGGTTCGAGTATCCACCCTGATGGTGTCGTTGGTGGAGACGAAGTAGGGAGTGGCCACTTCAAGGCCGGTCTCGGTGGTAACTTTTTTGGTCACGCCAGTGGCGGTATCACCGCGCACGGCTTGTTCAGCATAAGTAACTTTGAGGTCCACAGTGGTGGGCAGTTCAATGTCAATAGGTTCGGCATTATAGAAAGTCAGTTTGCATTCCATCTCGGGTTTGAGGAAACCGACATAATCACCGATGACTGAACCGGGGATGGCAGGTTGTTCAAAAGTCTCTTGATCCATGAAGAAATAAAGTTCTCCATCGGTATAGAGGTATTGAACATTGTGAAAGTCGAGGCGGACATCTTGAATACGCTCACCGGAAGTGAATGTTTTTTCAAGCGTGTTGCCCTTGCGAAGATCGCGCGCCTTGATGCGGATGGTGGCGTTGCCGCGGCCTGGTTTGCTGAAAGAATACTCAAGTACCTTATAGAGGTACCCGTCCATTTCAAAAACTACGCCTTTGCGAAGATCATTGACATCGATCATGAATTTTAAACCTTTCCATTTCCGTAGATTAACGGCTGAATTATAGCGCAGCGCTCAAAGGCTGGCAAGGCGCGAAAACTTACAGATTGGTGAAGTGTTCAAGATTGGGTTTTCTTTTTACCAAGCAGCAGTGGCCCCACCAGGTCAAGGATGCCGGAAAAGAAGGTTTCAAGCAGGGGAGAGATAAAAAGATACCAGGGGATATAGACTACTTTACGCGGATGTCTGATTAAACGGTGAATTCCGCGGGCAACCACTTCAGCCGGGATGGCCATTTTTTCAGCAGGAACATTGCCACCATTCTTGTGGCTGCGGGCAGCGTCAAAGAACTCCGTTTTAATGGGGCCGAGCCGCGCCACCGATACGGTCACAGGGCTACCGCGCAACTCCCGATAGAGTGAAGTGGTAAATGCATCCAAAAAAGCTTTAGAAGATGAATAAAGGGCGATACCCTGCTCAGGGAGCTTGCCGGCCACAGAACCAATATTGATGATATGACCGAATCCTCGGTGCAGCATCCCGGGCAAAACAAGGTGCGACAAATGGGCTACCGCCTCGATGTTGATGGCGATCAGGTCTCTGCCAGTCTGCCAGGTCATGGTTTCATAATGGCCGTACCAACCAAAACCGGCATTGTTAATCAAAATATCCGGCATAAGATCTTCTTTTCGCAACCTCTCTATCAGATCTATTCGCGCCTGTTCGATCGAAAGATCAGCTTCGAAGAAATAAGCCTTGCCACCCTGTTGTCGTATGGTTTCGACGAGTGCAGACAGTTTTTCTTTGCGCCGGGCAACCAACAAAACGGTGAATCCCTTTGAAGCGAGGAATTCAGCCGTTTTGGCACCGATACCACTTGATGCGCCGGTGATGAGAACAATATTTGTGCTGTTGTTATTGGTGATGGTCATAACCCCAATTATCTATCTTTTTTCTTTAATAGGTTAGGAACTTCTTGTTTCCACCAGGCAACTGTATCCGACAATGACTCGCGCAAAGAACGCGGCTCATATCCCAGTGCGAGTCGGGCTTTCTGGTTGCTGATCACGGCATTGGTGTGCAGAGTCTCAATGCTGTAGGTGGTAAAGCGTGGTTTGGAGCGGGTGAGTCTGTAATAAAACTGGGTGAATTTGGCAACGAATGAAGCAAATCTCACCGGGATGTTAATAAATGATGATTTTTGCCATGAAACTAATTCTTTGACAAGTCGCCACATGTCTGCGACCCTGATCAATTCACCAGACAAAATGTAGATCTGTCCAATTTTGCCTTTTTCTCTGGCCAGGATCATTCCCTGGACGACGTCACGAACATCCACAAAATCGTAGTTGCCTTCGATCAAAAAATTGATCTTGTGCATCATCCATTCGCGGATCAGTATGCCCATTTCCGAGCCCTTATAGTCATAGGGTCCGATCACACCAGTCGGGCAGACCACCACTGCGGGAAGTCCGTTTTTCGCGGCTTCGAGCACTGCCAGCGTGGCTTCCGCTTTGGATTGATCGTAGGCTGCCACGGCTGATTCAGGATCAATGGGAACATTCTCGTCCACCAAAACGCCGTGAGGAATACGTTTGAATGCATGGATCGAACTGGTATGAATAAACCGCTTAACTTTCGCAGCTTTTGCTGCTGCCAACATATTGATGGTTCCATTAACATTAACATCGTGGACAAAATCATCCTTGCCAGGCATGATCGAAATGATGCCAGCCAGGTGAAAAACGGTATCAACGCCTTCAAAGGCCGGTCCAAGGCAGCAATTATCGAGGACATTTCCTTCTACGATTTCAATATCAAGATCATGCAATGGGGTAAGATCTTCGCCAGCTAGAACCAGTACTCGAACTTTTTCACCCCTTTTAACAAGTTCCTTAACCAAAACATTTCCAATGTGTCCGGTCGCTCCTGTAACCAGGTTCATGTTTTTGCTCTCCTTTAGTTAACAGTTTTAGACAACATGATTGTATGAAATGTTGTTTGAATTAACAGGTTACTAAAGATAGATTGGGGGTCATAGAGAGGATATATTTTAAAAAGTCCGGCCGGGAATTTCTCCCGGCCAGTTGATTAAAAAAACATGAAAGGATTACCCAACTTTTGGTTCGATCAATCCGAGGTTGCCGTCACGGCGTTTATAAAGGACGTTAATCGAATTTGTATTGACGTTGTAGAAGATGAAGAAGTCTTCGTGAGCCACCAAGGCCATCTGTTCAACCGCCTCGTTTTCATCCATGGGGATGAGGGTAAAGGATTTTCGTCTGACGATGGCGGTCATGGCACCGGTTTCGGTTTCGGGTTCAACGGCATTTACTTCTGAAGCCGGAACGCCATCACCACGGCCGCGGGCTCTTTTGCCTTTGAAGCGTTCAATTTGGCGTTGCATTTTATCAGTGGCATTATCAATGGCGGTCAGCATATCTGCATTACGTTCTTCAGTTCGTAAGACAAAGCCTTTGCCGGTCAGAGTGATTTGAGCTACTTCGCGATCAGATCGATTCCTGGCTGATTTTGAATAAGAAAGATCAAATTTCATGGATTCAATTGCGGGCAATAATCGTTCCAACCTGGGGACTTTCTTTTCAATATATTCTTTGATGCGATCCGTCAACTCCATGTACTTTACCGTTATTTCAACTTTTTGGTCCATTGTTTCCTCCTCATTAAAATTGTTGAGCTGAATTGGAAGTGAAACCTTGGTGTTTCTGGTCTTGTCGCAAAATGGCTCTTGCCACGGACAAACAATAAATATTTTCTGCACCTGCTGTTAGTAGAGCGTTTGTACAATTTCGCATCGTTGCTCCGGTTGTGACCACATCATCTATGATCAGTACGTTCTTCTTTTTTAGTGTAGCAGGATTTGCATAAAAAGCATCCAACAAATTCGTAAATCTTTTATTAACATTCATTTTGGTCTGTGTGATGGTGTTTTTTATTCTTCTTAGGTCACGTGACGAATGGCGAATATTCAAACTTGCGGCCAAATAACGTGAGATCAAGGCTGCCTGATTGTATCCTCTTGATTGCATGCGAGATTTACTCAGAGGAACAGGAACCACCAGGTCTATTTGCCAACCGGATTTTTCCACCATATCAATCAAGGGTTTTGCGAGGATACTTCCAAGAGCCAGATTCCGTTTGTATTTAAGGGCATGAATGGCTGTTCTGACCGGTCCAGAGAAAACAGCCCAAGACTGCATCTGAGTAAAGAGTGGTGGTTCAAGATTGCATTCATCGCACAGCTTGTTTCGGTTATGGATGGGATAGCCGCACTTTTTGCAGCAAATAATACTTAGGCGTTCAATAGCGGAAAAACACTCTTCACAGAAAGCAAATCCCCGGCGGTCGCAATTACAGCAGCGCGGGGGATAGAGCCAGTCCATACTCTTCCAGAAAAGACTGGTGATTTGGAGCGTAAGTTTATTGGTCAGGGCAAGTTCCGTCAACTTTGTGACGACCTCCCATTTTCAGATCATAGACCGCCTAAAATTCCAGATTGCATGACCGTCAACACGGCGGGTACAAACAACACGATCAGCAAGGATGGAAAGATCAAAAAGGCCATCGGGATCAACATTTTGATCGGGGCTTTATGAGCTTCTTCCTCGGCGAGCTGGCGTCGCTTGATACGCATTTGATCAGCCTGGATTCTCAGCACTTTTGCCATGCTGACACCCAGCTGCTCGCTTTGGATCACTGCGGCAACGAAACTGGTCATTTCAGTGATACCAATATTTTCTGCCATGTCGCGCAAGGCTTCACGACGTAACTTTCCCAACTGGATTTCTTGTATGACACGTTGGAAAGATTTGGAAAGTTGCGTATCCCATTTTTCAGTCACTTTGTTCATTGCCGCATCGAACCCTAGTCCGGCTTCCACACAAATGGTGAGTAGGTCGAGTGCATCAGGCATGGCTTTGCGGATCTCTTTTTGCCTTTTTGTAATTTTGGTGGAAAGCTGGAATTGTGGCATGAAAAAGCCAACCAAAGTGATAATGACAACGTACAAAAAGACCTGGCCGGCTGGAAAGGTCCTGACTACGACCAGTAAGATGAGGAGTAAGATGCCGCCAAAAACAACGGCCATAATGAATTGGGTCGCCAGAAAGATAGTTGGATCCATCTTGGAAGAACTTCCGGCAAGTTCAAGTTTTCGAGAAATGCTGTTCAGCCAGTTTTGAGGTGTGAACTTGATGGTGATCTCGCCCAATTTTCTCGCCAACGGATAAATAACGCGCTCTGTAAAAGGCTGCGACATTTCAAGTTTTTCAAGATCAACTTGTTCACCAGAGCGGCTGAATTCTTCAAGGCGATCTTGCAACAACCGGTCATTTACTGTTTGCGGATTGCGCAAACCGATTACCACCAGAGTCACGGCGATAATGATGATTAATCCAACGAGAACGAGAATCGGAATCATACTTCGATATTTCCCATTTTCTTGATCGTAAAGTAGCCAGCTATGATCAATACGACTGCCAATCCCAACGCAGTGTAACCGCATGGGATCGGTCCTGAATTGGACTCTGCTGACCACAGCAGGCCAATGTACTCGCGATTAATGATGTATAAGAAGAAAATCACTGCAACCGGGAGAATTGCTAATATAGTTGCGGATATATCCATCTGTGCTGTAAGTACCCTGATCTCACCTTTGAGGCGGATACGTTCGCGAATTGTGTGAGAAATGGTATCCAAGATTTCGGCCAGGTTGCCACCGACCTCGCGTTGAACGTTCAAGGCGGTGATCACCAGATCCAGATCATCACTTGGGATGCGTCTGAGTAGATTATCGAGTGCTTTTTCGGTAGTGACCCCCAGCTGTATTTCCTGGACAACTCTGCGGAATTCATCACTGATGGGGGAGGGCAGTTCACGGCTAACGGATTCCATGGCTTGCATGACGGAATAACCTGCACGCAGGCCGTTTACCATTAACCCGAGCATGTCGCCCAATTGGTCGCTGAATTTGATCAAGCGTTTCTTTTTGGCGCTGGTGACATAAATTCTAGGCAGAAAAGCACCGACGATTGCTCCAACGCCTGCAATAATAACGCTTTGAGAACCGATGAACCATCCCAAAATACCGATAATAAAGGCGAAAATGACCATTAAGGCCACAAACTCGCCTGGTTTTAATTTAAGATCAGCTTGTGCCAATTCTTTGCCGAGCTTATCGCCAAAACTTGATTTTTCAACCCTCTTGGTCAACCATTCTGTGACGGGGGTTGAAGCTTCCTTTTTGGGGGTAACAACTTCCTTTTCGGGCTCAACATATTCCCCCAGACGTTCTTCTTCTGTGGAACGTCTGCCGCTGATTGAGACAACTATCCCAACCACAGTGAGGATCAGAACCAGCGTGCCGCCTGCCCAAAGAATAATTACAGGATTCATAATCGTTTCCTACTACCTGTGCGTCCCAATGCCAAAGACACTTGGCGGAAGATGGATGCCGGAAGCTTCAATTTTCTCCATAAATTTTGGCCGTAACCCAGTTGGGCGCATGCGACCAATCACTTTGTTATTTTCATACCCCAATTGTTCGTAAACAAAAACATCGGTCATTGTGATGACATCGCCTTCCATGCCAGTGACTTCAGTGATATTCACCACTTTACGGGTACCGTCGCGCATACGTTCCTGATGAACCACCAGGTCTATGGCCGAACTGACTTGCTCACGAATGGCTCGCATGGGAATATCCATACCCGCCATCATGACCATGGTTTCAAGACGAGACAAGGTATCGCGTGGACTGTTGGAGTGCAAGGTGGTCATGGAACCATCATGCCCGGTATTCATGGCCTGGAGCATATCAATGGCAGCTTCGTCACGAATTTCACCAACGATGATTCGGTCAGGTCTCATACGCAAAGCATTGACCACCAGATCGCGGATGGTAATCTCACCTTTACCTTCAATGTTGGGCGGGCGGGATTCAAGTGTAATCACATGTTCCTGCCTCAGCTGAAGTTCTGCCGCGTTTTCAATGGTCAAAATACGCTCATCTGATGGAATGAAACTTGAGAGGACGTTTAGCAAGGTGGTTTTACCGGAACCGGTACCACCAGAGATCACGATATTAATTCTGGCCTTAACGGCTGCATCCAGAAACTGCAGAGCTTCAGTCGTCAATGATCCAAACTGTATTAATTGGTCTACCGTAAATGGATTTTTCGAGAACTTACGAATGGTGAGAACTGGGCCGATCAAAGAGACCGGAGGGATGATGGCGTTTACACGGGAGCCATCCGGCAAGCGGGCATCCACGTATGGGCTGGATTCATCAATGCGGCGACCGAGCGGGGCAACGATCCTTTCGATGATGCGCATGACATGTTC
This sequence comes from Chloroflexota bacterium, assembly GCA_021825925.1. Lineage (GTDB taxonomy): Bacteria > Chloroflexota > Anaerolineae > Anaerolineales > Anaerolineaceae > UBA6107. The sequence goes on along the minus strand of JAKAFP010000002.1, from coordinate 94,964 downwards.
GTTGCTTTCAAAAGTTAATGGAACACGTTGAAGTTTGCCGCGTCTTTCAACGTAGATATTTTTGGCTCCATTAACCATGATTTCTGTAATGGTGTCATCTTCAAGCAAAGGTTGTAATGGGCCTAGGCCGAGAATTTCAGCCACAATTTGGTCGAAAAGCCTTGTTTTTTCAGTTCTTGAAAGGACAAAGTTTTCTTCCACCAAAATCTGGTCGAACAGATTCTGTATCGTCTTGCGAACTTCATTGATCTCAGTCACATCCACGCTGGGATCAAGTTCTGATAATAATTTACTCTGCACCCGGCCCTTAAGATCCTGGTAGGTATCCATTGTGGATTGACCTGGAGGGGTAAGAGGTTTGCGTACCTGCATCGGTGAAGAAGGGGAACTTGAAGATGAACTTCCACCCTGGTTGGAAGGGTTCTGGTTTTCACCGGATTGGATTCGTTTTAAGATTGACATTTACCTGGTCTCCTCAGACCTAATAACTACGAGGGATTTTCCTGGTCTTTTTGAATTCTTGAGCGGATGACTTCCACTAGTGAGATGACCGCTTTGCCAGCTGGAGCAACTTTATTATCCACCATGAACGGCACTCCTCTATTCATGGCGCTGGTGATGATCCGTTCTTCAAATGGTATCGCCACGAGGACGGGTTGTTTCAAACTCTCTCCAACTCGTTCTGGTGAAATGGCAATGCGTTTATCGTAGCGGTTCATCACGAAAAGGATCTTATCTCTTGCGATCCCGGATGCGTCAGCCAGGGTCAGGAATTGGTTGGTGGTTTTAATCGAGGGAATATCTTGTGTTGTGATCAAGACTATATAATCTGCAACGTCCAGGCAGGCTTGAACAACTTCGGTAAGATATGACGTTGTATCAATGATGATAAAGTTGTAAATCTGTTTTAGATAAGATAATACTTTTGAAACCGGTTCACCTTTATGTGCATCATTCAATTCAGGATCTTTGGGGGAGGGCATCATGTGAAGACCAGTAAGCTTGTTCTCTACCATGACATCTTCAATGATTTCTGGATCGAGTTCATTTGCCCGGTCAATCAAATCAAGGATTGAATTCTTGCCGTGTTCGTTCAAGAAAACAGCTACATTTCCGTAAAGAAGGTTAGCATCCACGATGGCAACTTTGTTGTCCTGCGTTTTTAACCCGACACCAAGGTTGGTGGCAAGTGTAGTACAACCGGAACCGCCTTTGGGGCTGTAGACACAGATGATTTTTCCCATGATCATCTGGGGCATGCGCATCAGCATCTGTGGTGATAATGGGCCGGTCATGGCGTTTGGCTGGAAGATGGTGGCTTGTTTCAATTTTTCTTCATGAGCCAGGTCACCGGCACGCCGGATGGCGGCCGTCAATTCATCAATCATGGGGGGCTTGGTTAAAAAGTCCCGAGCGCCGGCCAACATGGCCTTGCGCATATAATTGGCATCGTTTTGGACTGAGAGAACCACTATCTGAATAAATGGGACTTTTTTACGTATCGCTTCAGTCGCTGTGATGCCATCCATATCCGGCATGTTGATATCCATAACGATCACGTCAGGTTTAAGTTTCTGAGCGGATTCAATGGCCTCAATGCCAGTTCTACCCGTGCCTACCACTTCAATGGATGAGTCAAATTGAAGCATACGCAAGATCATCTCTCGCGATTCATCAATATCATCAACCACCACGACGTTAATTTTTTCTTGCGATCCCATCACAACTCCGGTTGTTCAATGAATAGTGACCTGCATTAAGGTTGAATCAGGATATAGTCATTAAATCCGGGGTAGACTAATGAGTCAACTCTAGGTTCGACACCATAAGGAAGTTTTGCCGGGGAAAAAATATTCTTTTGATCCATGATGTATTGCAAAGTCACAGGATCGGTCACAATCTCTGCGCCATCACCGGCACTGCGTAAAGCCAATGAAAGTTTGGTGCCTGATAATAGCAGGTAGTTGAGAATCAAGGTGTCTTGTGGAGATACGATCAGTGTCACAGACCCCTCATAATCAGCAAATGAGGTGCCAACCATGGGTGTAGGTTCTGCTGCGGCTGGAGTGACAGTGGCTTCGGAAGATTGAGTTGATCCATCACGAGTAAACATGCCAACTTTGAGGATGGCCGCATCTTGAATAATGGTCTGACAAACCAGTCGAGGACGTTGTGCTTCAGAGGCTGATACATAAATGAATTGGTTGGTACTTTGATCGAGCTCATAACGGCCAACTAAATTCAATGAACCTGCTGTTATTGGTTCAATGGATAGTGTGTTTATGACACCTTTGCTCGTCAGAACTGTTTTTAAAACCTCATCACTCATATTTGTGGTAATGATGGGTTCATAGGTTGTATTCGTATTATTTGGTAATCGTGTTTGAAAATCAAGATCAATATCGGTCAAGAGTAGACAACCAACAACCATAACATGATCACCCGTTTGTGGGGCAAAAGATACGCTGGTTTCAGGGCTGACAGGAATTGAGAATGCCGTCATGCCATCAGGAATGTCGAAAGAGGCAAGCGAACCGCCTTCTTCGGCCATAACCATGCTTTGTGTTAACGGAACAGTGGGTTCGATATTGTATTTGGCTTTTTGGCCAACAACTTCATCAATGGTTCCGTAAAAAACACCTTCTGCCATTTGTGAGCGAGGATATTTTATGGTTGTGACCATATCACTTGTAATTAACGTTCCACGTTTGATGGATTGCGAAGCGATGACGATGTCTACCAAATCAATGTTTGGGGTGGCAGTAGGTTCGGTCTGATTGGCAGCAGGTGTCTTGCCAGTTAAACCGCCGGCCCCTGTTAACACCAAATATGCAAGGACTGCGCCCACTGCAATGATCAATATGATGATAATTAGTATATTACTTCTACGTTTCTTACCAGCAGCCATTGAAACCTCCTACATATCCTTCAACCCTAATTAATATCAAATTAATTATACGGCAGATAAATGGGCATTAACTCAATTTTTACTCAATTTTTGGGAAAAATACTGCTTACAAATAAGAAAGGCTCTGTAGACAGAGCCTTTCAGAATACTTGTACAGCGATGGATAAAAACTAGACTGCTGATAAGGAGGAGTTAATTTTGCTGAAAACTCCACCGATTTGGGGTCCGAGCAAGCGAAGGACGACAATTACAACAACAGCAATCAAAACAAGAATCAATGCGTATTCAATTAAACCTTGGCCTTTTTCTTTCGGGGCGAATAACATGGGAATCTCCTTTCGTAATATTAATAATCAGTAATTTGATTATAGTTTTATGTGATTGGTTTTCAATCCTTTTTACATTACAGCTACTTTACAGTTGAGCTGTTTTTATGGGATTGAATGATTAGTTTGGTGCAGCAGACAAAGAAGCATTAATCTTGCTGAAAATGCCACCAATTTGAGGCCCGAGCAAACGAAGGACAACAATAACAACCACAGCAATCAAAACGAGAATCAATGCGTATTCAATTAAACCTTGTCCTTTTTCTTTCGGTGCAAATAACATAGGGTTCACTCCTTTCTTTTTATAGTCTTTGAATAATTAAGATTATATACATCGAAAAAGGAAATAATCTTATCAATTACTTAACAAAAGAGTCCAAACGCCTTGTTAAAAAGCTTTCTTATAAAAGTTTAATATGAAAAGTGAATCGTTAAATCAGAAAAACCGTAAAATAAATTGTAAGCAGAAAGAAAAAATACTATAATCGTTAAGAATTGCTAATTATCTGCAAAACGGAGGATACAAATGAGCGATTTGTTTGATCGGGTAACATCTCAACAGGATGTCATCAAGAAATTATTTGCCAAGATCCCAGGGTTCAAAGGCTACATCGAACGCGTGGATCGCAGAAATGCTGATAAATTGCTGCGTGAAACTGTCTCTGATAAATTCCAGACCCAGTGGACGAGAATTTCGAGCATCCAAAGAGATCTGGTCAATGCTGGTCAGCTTGAAGTACTCGATGAAATCGAAATCGCTTCAACCAGACTGCGTCAATTTATTGATAGGGTAAGAAACGCCGCTTATGGCTATTCCAGCTTTTTTGAATCCACCAAGATCAATGAAGCCGAATTGGAAAAAATGTATCAGTATGACCTTGCTCTTGTTACGATGGGTGACGATATCGCCAATGCCATTGATAACCTTGAAGCATCAATCGGTACTGATGGATTGCCCGCTGCGATTCGAAATCTCAACCAAAAAGCCCAGGATTGTGTGGATGCTTTCAATCAGCGTTCTGAGTTAATGAAGCTCGGACAGTAATTAAGAAAATCTATTTTTAGGGAGAGACCCAATGGCACGAATTTTTGATGTAGTTGAATATCCAAATGAGATGAATGATGAGTTGGTTCATCGTTTTCCTGAAACCGGTGTATGCGACCTGCGCATCGGCTCACAGATTATTGTCCGCGAATCACAACGTGTGGTCTTCATGCGTGATGGCCAGGCATTGGATTCCTTTGGACCTGGACGCCATACCATCGTTACTGCCAATATCCCCTTGCTGACCGATTTCATTGGCAAGGCTTTTAATGATCGCACTCCTTTTACCGCAGAAGTTTATTTTGTCTCTACCAAGGAATTTCCTGATCGCAAATGGGGCACCGCCCAACCCATCATGGTCAAAAATGCAGGTGTTGGTCTTGGTGTTGCCCTGTTAACTGGCTACGGTACCTACAGTTTCCAGATTTCTGACCCACAGCAATTTATCACCCAGATCGTTGGTGCAAAAAGCTCTTATCAGCTTTCAGAAATCGAAGGCCGTTTCAAGATCATGCTGCTCTCAAAACTGCAAGACATTCTCTCGACCACAGGTGAGAAGAAGAATGTCTTTGAGTTGATCTCCTTGACCGAAGAGTTGGGCGCTGGCATCCGCGCCAAGGCTCAAGATGACTTTGGCGCTTTGGGCTGTTTGTTGAAATCTTTCTATATTGGCAGCCTGAAACCATCCGAAAAGTCAGCCGAAGAGCTGCGTGCTATGGGTATGCTGGATATGGCGACCTATGCTCAATTGCAGGCCTCAGACGCCATGCGCGAAGCCGCCAATAATCCTGGTGGTGGAGCAGGCTTGACCGCCGGTATTGGTGCCGGTCTTGGCATCGGCAACGTGCTTTCACAATCACTCGCAGGTATTGGACAGAATCAGCCGCAAGGTGGAGGCGCTGCCGCAGGTGCAGCCGCCGCTGCAGCGATTCCTTCCGTTATGACGACAGCAGAAGCTGCTACAGTTTTGAAAGTGGCTGAAGCCGATGTGATTGCGGCCATTACCTCAGGTGGATTGAAAGCCAAGAAAATTGGCGAGTCCTATCGCATCAGTAAAGAAGCACTCGAAAACTTCTTGAAAGAGTAAATTCATTTTTATGTAAAAAATACAGCCCGGTTTTACTTTCCGGGCTGTTTTCATTTTTTACACGAGTGTATAATTCTTATGCAGTGAATACAGGTGCGAAGGTGGCTTGATGAAACTTCAAGAATACCAATCGAAGATTTTGTTCACTATGTACAGTATTCCCGTTCCAAACGGGAGAATCGCCGAATCCATCGGCGAAGTCAAACAGATCAGCGAAGAATTGGGCGGCAGGGTGGTCATCAAAGCCCAGGTGTTATCTGGAGGCCGTGGAAAAGCCGGCGGGGTCAGAATCGCCAAAACCCTTGATGAAGCAGAAGAATACGCAAGCCAAATCCTTGGCAAAGAGATCAATGGTCTGCCAGTGCGTAAAGTATTGGTGGATGAAATGGTCTCCATTGACAAAGAAATCTACCTGAGCATTTCCAATGACCGTAATTCTCAAAAACCAATATTAATGGCTTCCAGTTTTGGCGGTATGGATATCGAAGAGGTTTCACGAAGCAATCCCGAAAGAATAGTCAAACGAGTGATAGATCCACTGCTGGGACTGCGCGATTATCAACTGCGTGATGTGGCGATTAACATTGACCTTGATCGGGTCTATTGGCAGGAATTCAGCACGATCATCAACCAACTTTGGAAGGTATATGTTGATTGTGACGCCACACTGGTTGAGATCAATCCATTGGTGATCACTTCAGAAAAGCACTTTTCTGCTTTGGATGCCAAAATTGTTTTGGATGACAACGCACTTTTCAGACATCCCAACCTCTCTGATTTTCGTGATAAGAATGCGGAACCTCCCACCGAAATTCAAGGCCGCAAGATCGGTGTGTCCTTCATAAAAATGGATGGGAACATCGGCTGCCTGGTGAATGGAGCCGGTCTGGCCATGGCTACCATGGATATTATCAAAGGATTAGGTGGCGAGGCTGCCAATTTTCTGGATATTGGTGGCGGCGCAAATGCCAAAAAAGTTGAGGATTCACTGCGGTTGATCCTGGCAGATGAAAAAGTAAGCGCCATATTGGTCAATGTTTTTGGCGGTATTACCCGGTGTGATGAAGTGGCTCGAGGTATTTTGAGTGCATTTAAAGAAATTCAAACCAAAATACCAATTGTGGTCAGGCTGGTGGGCACCAACGATGAAGAAGGGCTTCGTCTGCTCGAGGGCACGGATCTCATCCCTGCCAGGAGTCTTCATGAAGCAGCTGAAATCGCAGTCCGCAAAGCTGGGGAGGTGATCGCATGAGTATTCTGGTGAATAAAGAGACACGATTGTTGGTTCAAGGCATCACCGGTAACGAAGGTCTTTTCCATACCGAGCAGATGTTGAACTATAAGACGAATATTGTTGCAGGCGTCACACCTGGTAAAGGCGGGGATTGGGTCTTGAATGGCAAAGTCCCGGTGTTTGATTCCGTGCAAACGGCTGTGGAAGTGACCGGTGCCAATGCCAGCATTATCTTTGTGCCAGCCCGTTTTGTCGGGGATGCCATTTTTGAAGCCGTGGATGCCGAAATTCCGCTGGTGGTGTGCATTACTGAAGGCACACCCATTCAGGATATGATGCGGGTCAAGCAGTACCTGACTTCAAGGCGCACCCGCTTGATCGGACCGAATTGTCCCGGCCTGCTGACGCCCGGCGAATCCAAGGTTGGCATCATCCCCGGCAACATTACCATGCCAGGTAATATTGGAGTGATTTCCAGGTCCGGAACCTTAACCTATGAAGTACTCTATGCATTAAAACAAAATGGCATGGGGGTATCCACTTGTGTGGGGATTGGCGGAGATCCGGTCAAAGGAATGAATTTTGTGGATTGTCTGGAGTTGTTTGAAGCTGACGCCAGAACGGATGCAGTGGTCATCATTGGCGAAATAGGTGGTAACGATGAAGAAACCGCAGCCAACTACATCACTGCAGAGATGACCAAACCTGTGGTGGCTTTCATTGCAGGTGTTTCAGCCCCGCCTGGCAAACGGATGGGGCATGCCGGTGCATTGATCGAAGGAAACTCGGGTACCGCCCAGAGCAAGATCCAGGCGCTTCAGTCAATAGGCGTAAAAATAGCCCGTTATCCTGAAGAGATTCCGGGCTTGATCACATTGTAATACCGTCTTGGGGTGCAAAGCGCACACCAGGAGACAACAAATTTACTTTTTGTGGCTGTCTATGTAATTTACGGCGTCTGAAACAGTCTTGATATTGCGTGCATCTTCGTCATTAATGTTGATGTCGAATTTCTCGCAAAAACCGTCAATCAAAAAGAATTGATCCATGGAGTCCGCTTTTAGATCTTCGACGAATCGGGTTTCAGCTTTAACTTCTTTCGCATCCACTTTCAAAACATCTACGATAACTTCCGTAACTTTATTCAGTGTTTCACTCATCTTAAAAGCCTCCTGGCGGTAGTTGTGTTATTGGATAGCATAAATTGTAACGATACTGAAGTTTCTGTCAAGGACTGTTTTATTACAATATCGCAACCCTAATTACAAAACACTTTTTTTGTGTTTTAGTTATGAATATCCAACCTTGTGCTGAACGAGTTTTTTGAAAAAAATTTTATTGTTTTGGTATACTCAAAGCAGGAATTGAGGACCAATGGATGATTCTCCGCGGCTGACAAAAAGTAGAAAACAAGATCATATCGAGATCAACCTACGCAAAGATGTGCAGTCTTCACTGCGAACAGGTTTTGATCTATATCACTTTGACCACAATTCTTTGCCTGAAATTGACCTGCAAAATGTTTCAACTGTTTGCAGTTTTCTGGGTAAAACCGTCAACGCTCCCATTTTAATTTCCTCCATGACCGGTGGAACATCAGAAGGGCTAAAGATCAATCGAAACCTGGCTGAAGCGGCTGAATTGCGGGGAATTGCCCTGGCTTTGGGTTCGGGCAGGGCAGGGCTTGATTCTGATGAGGCCGCGAAAACCTACCAATTACGGCAATGGGCGCCGTCCATCCCCATTTACGCCAACCTGGGCGCGATACAGCTTAATAACGGTTGTGGGGTGGAAGAATGTAAACGGGTGGTAGAGATGGCAAACGCAGATGCATTGATTTTGCATCTCAATTCGCTTCAAGAAGCGCTGCAGCCTGAAGGCCAAACCAACTTTGCCGGACTCTTAACCAAAATCGAAGTCGTATGCAAAGGATTAAAGGTACCCGTGATCGCCAAAGAAGTAGGTTGGGGGATTAATGCCAAGGCAGCACAAAACCTTGTGAACGCAGGCGTAACAAGTATTGATGTGGCAGGGGCTGGTGGCACTTCTTGGTCGGAAGTCGAGAAACACCGCAATTCATCGGAAGAGCGTATTCGCATCAGTTCACATTTTCAAGATTGGGGAATGCCAACTGCAGAGGCTGTGCTGGAGGTGAGCAAGGCCTTACCGAATGTGCCGCTGATCGCTTCAGGCGGACTGCGCAAAGGGCTGGATATTGCCAAGTCTCTGGCACTTGGGGCTTCGATGGGCGGCATTGCAGGAGGATTTTTAAAGGCCGCTACTCAATCCAGTGAAGAGGTTGTGAAACTGATTAACGAATTATTATTAGAACTGCGCATAGTCATGTTCGGCGTAGGTGCAGGGACGATCGAACAATTGAAACAAACTCCTATTTATAAGGCTCATCTGAATGACTGATGAGATTTTGATTGCTGAATTACAATCCGCGATAGATCGCGAACTGCATGATGGTCTGGATCAACTGCTGCAAGACTATCCGGCGGAATATCAATCCATGCTTCATTACCAATTGGGTTGGGTGGGAGAAAACAGCGGTCTTGAAGCCCAGGGCAAACGTATCCGTCCATTGCTGGTTTTGTTGGCTGCACATGCCTGCGGAGTTGATTGGCATAAAGCACTGCCTGCCGCAGCTGCTGTGGAATTGGTACATAACTTCTCACTCATCCATGATGACATTCAAGATTGCAGTCAAACCCGGCGGGGTAGAGAAACCGTGTGGGTCAAATGGGGTGAAGCGCAAGCCATCAATGCCGGGGATGCCATGTTGACCACCGCCCAGTTGTCTTTATTTCGGTTGCAGGCAAATTTGGGTCCAACCATCATCAATCAAGCCGTGAAGCTGCTTCAAGAGGCCTGTTTAAAACTCACCCGTGGTCAATATCTGGATATTGCTTTCGAAGACCAAAATGACTTGCCCATGGAACTATATTGGCAGATGGTTGAAGGAAAAACAGGCGCCCTGCTGGCAGCCTGCCTGGGCTTGGGGTCATTGATCGGCCAGGCAAAAGAATCAGAGTGGCAGGGACTAATGGATTTTGGAAGCAAGATCGGTGCTGCTTTTCAGGTGCAGGATGATTGGCTTGGGATTTGGGGTAATGCTGAACAAACCGGAAAGTCCACCATCAGCGATCTGGTTGCTAAAAAGAAAACTTACCCTGTGCTTTTGGGAATTCAAAATCAAAAGGCGTTTTATGATGTGTGGCGATCTCAGGTCACAGTGACTTCGCAAGAGGCTGAAAAACTGGCAAAACTTCTTGAAGTGGAAGGGGTCGCTCAAAAGACCAGCCAGAAGTTTGAAGAACTTTATGCAGATGCATTTGATCTGCTTGAGTCGCTTCACCTGGACGCAGATCATGTTGCTCCGCTTGTGCAAGCCATTCGGGGATTGTTCGGGCGAAGCAAGTAATTTTTATGCAGGGGGAGACAGGTGCTTAAGCTGTTTGGCGGTATTTAATTTGATATGTTCTTCAGCCAGTTCAAACAATGTTTTTTCGGTCTCGGGGTCAACATATTCGGGCAGCAATTCTGCGAATGGCAGAATTAAATGGGCATATCGGTACAGGTTGTAATCCAATACTTCACCATTAAAGACAATGATATCCAGATCTATGGTACGGGGAGCATTTTTGTCTTCCTGTCTGACCCTTCCCATTAATTCTTCTATATGACAGAGGCATTGTTCCTTGAGAGTGTAAGCATCCAGATCTGTTTCAAGCATGACTGCAGTATTCAAGAAATCAGCAGCATCGCTGCCGACCGGTTTGGTCTGCCAGGTATGAGAGACATCGTAGACCAGAAAATTCTGTTCCAGATAGGATAGCGCTAAAAGGATATTTTTCTCTGGTTCGATGTTGGAACCCAGAAGCAGATATGCCTCATTCATAAAATTATTGCTCTCTTATGATCTCAACACCCACGGATCGGGAAAAACGAACAGCACCGGGTTTTTCGACCCTCACCAACACTGACCGGACTTTTTTGTCTTCAAGACATAGCCTGGCAATGTCTTCAGCGAGCGCTTCAACGGTGTAACGTTTGATGCTTTCTGTATGAGCCAGTACTTTCTTGGCGATCGTTCGATAATTGACAGAATCATCCACGTTGTCTGATTTGGCAGCGAGAGAAATATCTGCTGAAATTTCAATATTGACGAGAATATCCTGTGGTTGTTCACGTTCTTTTTCAGAAATGCCGATCACACCGCGAATCAATAGATCTTTGATAAAAATTTTATCCATCCAAACTCACTTTCAGATTAAACAAGATGTCGGCCACCATCCAGATGGATGATCTCGCCGGTAATATACGCAGGGGAGGACAAAAGCCAAACGATCAACTCTTCCAATTCTTCAAGTTTTGACCAGCGCTGCATGGGCACATTTTTGATCAAGGAAGGCGAAAAATCCTCGTCGCCTGGGGGCAAAATGGCTCCGAGCGCAATGCCGTTAACGATGATGTCTGGTGCAAGTGCAAGCGCCATGGAGTTGGTCATGGCCGCCAGTGCGGATTTGCTGATGGTATACGGAAAATGATCCTTGCCTGGCCGCAACGCGCGCCAATCCAGCATATTGATGATCCTGCCAGGCAGCTGACCCTTGTACTGTGCTGCAAATGCCTGTCCAAGTAGAAATGGCGCAGTCAGATTAATTTGTAGGTGCTCATTCCAATCCTGCAGGGAAGTGTTGGCCAGGTCAACGGATTTAAATATGGCCGCATTGTTGATCAATGCACTGATGGGTGATAATGAAAAGACGGATCCGATCAGATCTTGGGTTTGATTAGTGTCATTGAGATCGGCTTCTACGACCCAGGCCTTTCTACCCATACCACTTATTTGAGCGGCAGCATCCTCTGCGTCGGCCGGCGAGTGAGCGTGGTGCAGGATGACATCCGCACCAGCCCGGGCAGCCGCCAGCGCCATTACCTTGCCGAGACGCCTGGCGCCGCCAGTGATCAGGATGGATTGACCGGATAGGGGTAGTTTTTCTTCACTCATAACAGGTATAGTATGGGCGATTTTTATAGGCCTGTCAATATAAATCTTGTAAAAGTAAAAGCTTTTGTAACTTGACAAATAAGACATAAATGGCTATATTTAATGAATCCCACCCCCTGTGGGGGGGGATAAGGAGAGCCATGAAACATGAATCAAGTGTACTCAGACTAAAAACCATTGAAGGCCACATCAAAGGAGTCACCCGCATGGTCGAAAACGGCGAATACTGTATTGATGTGATCCGCCAAATTCAGGCCGTACAGGCTGCGCTGAACAAGGTAACCACCCAGATCCTGGACGAACACCTGAACTCCTGTGTCATTACCGCCATTCGTGGTGATGATCCCCAGGAACGCGAACGCGTACTCAAAGAAATAGCTGAAATCTATGAACATGCCGGTAAATTATAAATAGGAGATAAAAATGACTACTGTTAAATATTCTGTTCCGACCATTAACTGCAACCATTGTGTTCACACCATAAAAAGTGAATTGATCGAGCTGGATGGTGTTAAAAACGTTTCAGCAGATGCTGCCACCAAGGAAGTGGTCGTGGATTACGATGCCCCCGCCACACCTGAATCCATTGAATCTTTATTGGCTGAGATCAATTATCCGGCAAAGAAATAACCTTCGTTCAAGAAAGTTAAAATGTCTGAAATCAAGCAAGTGATCCTGCCGATCACAGGCATGACCTGTGCCAACTGTGTCGCAACGGTGGAACGCAGTTTAAAGAAAGATAAGGCCGTTCAATCTGCATTGGTAAACCTCTCGAGCGAACGAGCTACCATCGAATTCAATCCAGTTGATACTGATCTGCCAAAATTGATCGGACGTATCGAACGTGCCGGATATGGCATTGCCTCCGGTGAACTGGACCTGTGGATAAAGGGTCTCGGCGACAGCAACGACGCCAGGCGGCTTGAAAAGAAGCTGCTTACACTGGATGGTATTCTTGAATCACAAGTCAACCTTTCATCCGAACATGCACGTGTCAAGTTCATCCCCACCGTGATCAGTGCTGCTGAAATCAGAACCGCCATAAAAAGTTCAGGTTTTGACATGGTGGAAAGCGGCGCCGATACAAAAGATGTGGAAGGGCAGGCGCGTGAAGCCGAGATCAACCATCAGAAAAAGCTGCTGATCATCGGTCTTGTTTTTTCAATCCCGTTGTTGGTTCTTTCCATGTCTGGTGATTTTGGTTTGATCTCCATGAAGACCACAGAGCAAACCTGGTTCCGTTTAATGCTGATGGCATTAGCCATGCCCGTGCAGTTCTATGTCGGCTGGCAATACTACGTGGGAGCATTCAAAGCGCTGCGAAACGGCTCCGCCAACATGGATGTATTGGTGGCTTTGGGTTCTTCAACTGCTTTCCTATACTCCATCCCGGTGGCATTTGGGCTGCTGAGCGGACATGTCTATTTTGAAACAGCTGCCATCATCATTACCCTGATCAAGCTCGGCAAATATCTTGAAGCCAGAGCCAAGGGAAAAACCTCCGAAGCCATTAAAAAACTGATGAGTCTGCAGGCCAATACCGCGCGTGTCTTTCGCAACGGGGTTGAAATGGATATTTCCATTGATGATGTGGTGCTCAACGACGTCGTTCTGGTACGTCCTGGTGAGAAAATCCCGGTGGATGGGGTCGTCCTAGAAGGTCACTCCTCAGTGGATGAATCCATGCTGACCGGTGAATCCATGCCTGTTGAAAAGAGTGCAGATTCCCCTGTGATTGGCGCGACACTCAACAAAACTGGTTCATTCAAGTTTAAGGCCACCAGAATCGGCCGCGATACGGCTCTTGCCCAGATCATCAAACTTGTTGAGGATGCTCAAGGCAGCAAAGCGCCCATCCAAAAATTGGCGGATCAAGTCTCTGCCATTTTTGTGCCGGTGGTCATTGGTCTGGCGATCCTCACTTTTTTGGGATGGCTGTTCTTCGGTCCACCGTTGGCAGTAAATGCAGATGTTTCCAACTTCACGCGGGCACTCATCAACATGGTGGCAGTTCTGGTTATTGCCTGCCCGTGTGCCATGGGCTTGGCCACGCCGACCGCCATTATGGTTGGTACAGGGCGGGGCGCCGCCATGGGTGTTTTGATCAAATCTTCCGAAGCGCTAGAACGGGCGGGTTCAGTAAAAATGGTCGTGTTAGATAAGACCGGAACCATCACGCGCGGACGACCTGAAGTCACGGATATTCTTTCATTTGGTACGGTCAAGGAAACACAACTGCTTGAACTGGCTGCCAGTCTTGAAAAATTCAGCGAACATCCCTTGGGTGAAGCCATTGTGGCCGAAGCCGGGAATCGTTCTCAAACCCTAACCGAACCTGAAAGTTTTCAATCTGCAACCGGATTGGGAGTTGTCGGAAACGTCCAGAATAAGAAAGTGGTCGTTGGAAACCTGAAGTTGATGCAGCGAGAAGGTATTTCCTTCGAAGCATATCAATCCACACTAGAAAAGTTGCAGCAGGAAGGCAAGACTGTCATGCTGGTGGCAGTGGATGGCGTTTTGGCCGGGTTGATCGCAGTCGCAGACCAGGTAAAGGAAGGGTCAAAAGAAGCCATTCAACACTTGCACGATCTTGGACTGAAAGTTGCCATGATCACAGGTGACAACCAGCAAACTGCCAAAGCGGTCGCTCGCCTGGTGGGGGTGGATACCATCCTCGCCGAAGTAATGCCTGGTGAAAAAGCGGCAGAAGTGAAGAAGCTGCAGGAAACAGGAATCGCGGTCGCCATGGTGGGCGACGGCATCAATGATGCTCCTGCCTTAACCCAGGCGGATGTTGGAATTGCCATCGGCACAGGCACGGATATTGCCATGGCTTCAGCCCAGGTGGTGTTGATCAGCGGTGACCTGCGCGGCGTGGTGAAAGCCATCACTTTATCACGCAAGACCTTATCCACCATTAAGCAGAACTTGTTCTGGGCGTTTTTCTACAATGTGGTTTTGATCCCGGTGGCGGCGTTCGGTTTGCTCATTCCGATGCTGGCTGCAGGCGCCATGGCATTCAGTAGTGTTTTTGTAGTGACCAACAGCCTGTGGTTGCGCACAAAGAAAATCTAGTCTTTTATTCGCAATGGAGTTTTCGATGTTCAAATCAACCCGTATTGAGGGAATAGTCTTATCAATATTTCTACTTTCAGTTTTTTTGGCAGCATGTAGTACAAAATCAATGGGAACCGGGCCTTTTGCTGAGATTCCAGCCGGGCTGGCATACGCCGAAGGTAAAGAAATCTACTTTACCCACACCGAAGCATCCGATCCCGGTATCGCAGAAAAGCTGACCAACATGATGAATTCACCGGTCATCTATGTGCCTTCATTGGCGGATGTGCCGGAATCTGCGTTGGCGAAGGTGTATGTATTTGAAAATGGACTGTCAGGAATGGGACCTCTGGGTTTTCAACCCGATGTTTTTAATAACCCTCCCGGTACAGATGGCTATTCACCCCTCCGCCAGATCATATTAACCCGATGGGCTGATGGGATCACAGCTGTGGAATTGAAATCCGAAGCAGAGATCCTTCAAGCAGTGAAAGATGGTGATCTCACTACCAACAAAACGGGGATCGTAGTCAATATGCCGTTTCTAGTGTGGGATGGTGGAAAGAGGTAAGTGGCGTTCGAGATACTTGAGTTAATTTCACCTTTAGTCTCTTGTAAAAACAAAAGGCTGTCTATTATAGACAGCCCTTTGTTTTTTGTAGGTTTCTATAAGGGTTCAAACCGTGCAGTAAAATGCCTGAGCAACTCAGGGGCGTAAGTGATCTTGTATCCCCTCAAGGTATCTGCCTTCTTGGCAATTTCGATGATCGTATCGGCAACATAATCAAAATGGGATTGTGTATACACCCGCCGTGGAATGGCCAACCGTACCATTTCCAGTTTGGGGTAGATGATCTCGCCGGTAGCAGGGTTGGGAACAGCAAACATCACTGAACCGATTTCACAGCCACGGATTCCACCCGCAAGGTATAGCTCGTTGGTCAACGATTGACCCGGAAATTCATGGTGCGGGATGTGAGGCAATAATGTGCCGGCATCAATAAAAATGGCATGTCCACCGGGCGGTTCGATGATGGGGATGCCTGCATCCATCAGTCTGGATGCCAGATAGGCAGTTTGGTTAATTCTGTACTGTAGATAATCTTCATCAAGACCTTCGTAAAGGCCGACAGCCAGAGCATCCAGGTCGCGGCCGGCCAAGCCGCCGTACGTGGGGAACCCTTCACGCAAGATGAGTTCATTCTTGATTTTTTGAAAAGTCTTGTCATCTTTTGTTGCAAGCAAACCACCAATGTTGACAATGGCGTCTTTTTTGGCGCTCATACAAAAACCGTTGGCATACGAGAACATCTCTCTGGCAATTTCCAAGGTGGATTTGTCTTGATAACCCGGTTCACGCAATTTTATGAAGTAGCAATTTTCGGCATATCGGGCAGCATCAATGTAAAAAGGAATTCCAAAGGAATGGTATAAGTCAGCAACTGCTCGAATGTTTTCCATTGAAACGGGCTGACCACCTCCGGCATTGTTGGTTACGGTGATCATTCCGAGGGGGATCTTCTCAACGCCGGTTTCAAGAATGAAAGCCTTGAGTTTTGCGAGATCCATGTTGCCTTTGAAGGGGTGGTGATTCTTTGGGTCAAAGGCATCATCAATCACCAAATTGGTTGGCCTGCCTCCCCGTGCGCGAATGTTGGCATCCGTGGTATCAAAGTGCATGTTCGAAGGGACAAAATCGCCAGGTTTCACTAGAATGGCGCTCAAGATGTTTTCAGAAGCCCGGCCCTGGTGCGTCGGGACAAAAAGATGAAATCCGAATACTTTCTCAACCGCGTCAGCCAGTCGTAAATAGGAATTGGCTCCGGCATACGATTCATCACCTTCCATGATCGCCGCCCATTGATGGGAACTCATGGCGCCCGTACCTGAATCGGTCAGCAGATCAATAAAAACGTGTTTTGCTTTAAGCGCAAAAATGTTGTAGCCGCTGTTTTGAAGGGCTTTTTTGCGTTCTTCAAATGGAATGAGCCGGATCGGTTCGACAACTTTTATACGAAATGGTTCAGGCAGGTATTTTAATGTCATCAATGGACTCCAGATTTTTGAGATGTTTTTTTGTTCGAAGACCGATTTGCGTGGAATTCACTTTCATGGCGGTATGACTGAAGCGTTAGATCTTTTTGGGTATTATTTAATAATTGATCAAGCTGATTAATTTATTTCGTAGTTATAAAGCATAGAGTGAGTGTTCGACTTGATCGGATAAATTTTAACATGAATAACACTTACAGTGTATTTAATTAAAAAATCATTAAAAACTGGCTGAATTGTTCGTTCACTTTGGCATGCTTTGATCCGATTTGAGAAATACTTATTATCATCTTCTGATAAGAAGTTTACTCAACTCCCATTTATTTGGATAAAGTATCAAGATTTTATTAAAAATCGGATTGTCTAGACAAAAATTTAGTGCTTTTTACAAATTATCAAGTTGCAGG
The DNA here is from genome assembly GCA_021825925.1 of Chloroflexota bacterium. Lineage (GTDB taxonomy): Bacteria > Chloroflexota > Anaerolineae > Anaerolineales > Anaerolineaceae > UBA6107. The sequence goes on along the minus strand of JAKAFP010000002.1, from coordinate 77,831 downwards.
TGGTAAAATTACCGATATTTTTACGGAGGACAGCATGAACGACGATTTTCAAAATAAGGCCATTAACACACTAAGATTCTTATCCGCGGACGGTGTTCAGCAAGCCAATTCAGGACATCCCGGACTGCCGATGGGCACAGCCGCAGTTGCTTTTACCATTTGGACGCGACATTTAAAGTTTGATCCACAGAACCCCGATTGGGCTGATCGTGATCGTTTTATCCTTTCCGGTGGACATGGTTCCATGCTGCTTTACAGTCTGCTTCACCTTACTGGTTATCAAGTCTCATTGGATGATCTCAAACATTTCCGCCAGTGGGGTTCGATCACCCCCGGGCATCCAGAATATGGTTTCACACCGGGTGTGGATACCACCACCGGTCCACTGGGGCAGGGTTTGTCCAATGGCGTTGGTATGGCGATCGCTGAAGCACATCTCGCTGCTGAATTCAACAAACCAGATCAGAAAATTGTTGACCATTATGTTTACGGCATTGTGACAGATGGCGACCTGCAGGAAGGTGTAGCCAGCGAAGCTGCATCCCTCGGTGGTCATTTGAAATTGGGCAAGATCATTTATTGTTACGATGACAACCGCATCAGCATTGACGGCTCCACGGATCTATCGTTTACAGAAGACCGTGCCAAGCGGTTTGAAGCCTATGGTTGGCATGTTTCATACGTTGCGGATGGCAATGACGTGGATGAAATTGACAAGGCCATCCAAGCCGCCAAGTTGGATCCCCGGCCGTCTTTGATCGTCTGCCGCACCCACATTGGATTCGGCATGCCCAACCGCCAGGATACCTCCAAAGCCCACGGAGAACCGCCTGGTGATGATGAATTGAATGCTGCCAAGCGCAACCTGGGTTGGCCTGAAGAACCGCGTTTTTTGGTTCCTGACGATGTCAAGGCGTTTTTCCTCAAGGCTGGAGAAAAAGGTGCCGCCAGCAAGAAAAATTGGGATACCGCATTGGAAAAATACACCAAATCCTATCCTGCGGAGGGCAAGGAATTTATCCGCCGCATGAGCGGAAAGTTGCCTGCGGGCTGGGAAGCAGGACTGCCTGAATTCCCTGCAGACGCCAAAGGAATGGCTTCACGTGTCGCTTCTGGTCAGACACTCAACGCACTTGCAGCGGTTCTGCCGGAGTTGATGGGTGGTTCTGCAGATCTAACCCCTTCGAATAATACCTGGCTCAAAGAATCCACCGCCTTCCAACCGGAAAATCCGATCGGGCGGTATTTGCATTTCGGCGTTCGTGAGCACGGCATGGGAGCTGTTGTGAATGGCATCGCGTATCACAAGGGTATCCTCCCATTTGGAGCAACCTTCCTTGTGTTTACCGACTATATGCGCGGCGCCATCCGTGTGGGCGCCTTCACCCATTTGCAGACCATCTGGATCATGACCCACGACAGCATTGGACTGGGCGAAGACGGCCCAACCCATCAGCCTGTGGAACATCTGGCCGCCTTGCGCGCGATCCCCAATTTGACTGTCCTTCGCCCGGCGGATGCCAACGAAACCGCCCAGGCCTGGCGTGCCGCGGTGGAGAATTCACATGGTCCCACGCTGCTGGCTTTATCGAGGCAAAACCTGCCGACCATGGATCGCAGCCAAATGGCACCCGCCAGCGGAACCTTAAAAGGTGCCTATGTACTGACTGATCTTGGTAACGGTAAACCTGAAATCATCTTAATGGCTTCAGGCTCCGAAGTGGATCTGATCGTCAAAGCCGGGCAGGAACTTGCTTCCGCCGGCCACTCTGTTAGAGTCGTTTCCTTCCCAAGCTGGGAATTATTCGAAAAAACAAACCAGGCCTACAAGGATAGCGTTTTGATCCCCGGCGTCAAAGCCCGTCTGGCTGTGGAAACCGGTATTGCCCAGGGTTGGGAGAAGTATACTGGTTCTGATGGCAAGATCATTGCCATGACCGGTTACGGCGCATCTGCACCGGCGCCGATCCTTATGGAAAAATTCGGTTTCACCGTTAAAAATGTCGTAGAAGTTGCCAAGTCACTCTTAAAGACGGAGAATTAACATGCTTATTGCTGTTGCCTGTGACCATGCCGGATTTCCATTAAAGGACGAAGTTATCGCCGCGCTTGAAGAAGCGGGTTGTTCAGTTTTGGATTTGGGTACTTACGATCAGGAACCGGTGGACTATCCCGATTATGCTGAAAAAGCTGGCCGTGCCATTTTGAACGGTCAGGCCGAACGGGCTGTCGTCATCTGCGGTTCAGGGGTCGGGGCTTGTATTGCTGCTAACAAGATCAAAGGCATCTATGCCTGCAGCATCACCGATGTTTACTCCGCCCGTCAGGGTGTGGAACATGATAATATGAATTTGTTGTGCCTGGGTGCCCGCGTGATAGGGGCAGAAATTGCCAGGGAACTGGTTAAGGCGTTTGTTTCAGCAAGTTTTTCGACCGAGGAGCGCCATCGGCGCCGGGTTGGGAAAATCTTAAAACTGGAAGCAAACGGAAAGAAAGAATAATTATTTATTACTGAGAAGTTAAGGAATCAGGTGAAATAGTGAACAATATTGACGCTCTGCATAAATTGGGACAATCCCTCTGGTATGACAATATTCAACGTTCTTTGCTCGATAATGGTGCATTAAAAGGCATGATCGAACGAGGAGAAATCAAAGGGGTAACTTCAAATCCCAGTATTTTTAATAACGCGATCGCAAAATCTACAGATTATGACGCGGCACTTCAACCCCTGGCGTGGTCAGGTTTGAATGCCGAGGAGATTTTCTGGGAATTGGCCGTCAAGGATATTCAAGATGCAGCGGATTTGTTCGCGCCACTTTATCAAAGCACAGCCCACAAAGATGGTTACGTCAGCCTTGAGGTCAGTCCATATTTGGCACGTGATACCCAAGCCACCATCAGGGAAGCCAAGCGTTTGTGGCAAAAAGTGAACCGACCCAACCTGATGATCAAGATCCCTGCCACCCTTGAGGGATTGCCCGCCATCCGTGAAACCATCGCCGAGGGAATCAACGTCAATGTGACCTTGATCTTCTCACTGGATCGTTATCAGGCGGTCATAAATGCATTCCTCTCCGGACTCGAAGACCGCGCAAAGAAGGGCTTGAGCATAGAATCCATTGCTTCAGTGGCTTCATTCTTCGTCTCCCGCGTGGATACCAAAGTGGACGATAGGATCGCCAAAAAATATCCCGTCGAAGGCGCAGCTCTTCTCGGTAAAGCAGCCATCGCCAATGCCAAACTGGCTTATGAACTTTTTATCAAAGAATTTTCAACCGAACGGTTCGCTCAATTACAAAAAAAAGGCGCGCAGAGACAGCGTCCGTTATGGGCTTCAACCAGCACGAAAAACCCCAATTACCGCGATGTCATCTATATCGAAGAATTGATCGGCGACGATACCGTGAATACTGTCCCGCCCGCGACGCTGACTGCGTTTGGTGATCACGGCAAGGCCAAAGTGACCATTGACACAGACCTTGCTGCCAATAAAGAGTCATTATCCAAATTGGAAAAGTTGGGCATCTCGATGGCCGTTGTGACACAAGAACTTGAGGATGAAGGCGTGAAATCGTTTGCCGATGCCTTCACTTCACTTTTAACCAGTGTTGAAAACCGAAGACTTGAACAAGTCACCGGCATCGAAAAAGAAACAGCTTCTGTCAATAAACGACTTGAAAAACTCGAAAAGCTCGATTTTGTGAAACGAATGTACGCTCACGATCCAGTTTTATGGACGAAAGATGTCAAAGGCCAGGACGAAATTCGCATCCGCATGGACTGGTTGAGCGCCCCCTGGGATTCTGAATCTCTGCTGCCTCAACTGGAAACATTGCTGACTGAATGCCGCAAGGCAGGATTCACCCATGCACTGCTTTTGGGCATGGGCGGTTCATCCCTTGCACCTGAGGTCTTGAGATTGATCAACGGACTGACTGAGTTCAAGGGAAACCTTGGGCTAGATCTGAGTGTGTTGGATTCCACCAACCCTGATGAAGTACTGCTAGCCCGCCAGCGGTCTCCACTTGAAAAAACGCTTTACATTGTAGCCAGCAAATCAGGCACCACCGGCGAGATCAATGCTTTCTTCCAATATTTTTGGGATGAAGTCTCAAAGAAATTTGGCGATAAAACCGGGGAACACTTCCTTGCCATCACAGATCCGGGGACAAAGCTGGACGTTCTTGCCCGCGAACGAAAATTCTTCAAGGTGATCAATGCCAATCCACAGGTCGGTGGCAGAAACTCAGCTTTAACGGCCTTTGGTCTCGTTCCAGCTGCCTTGTTGGGAATTGATGTCAAAGAATTCTTGAAGAAAACACAGGCACTGGCAAAACAATGCCAACCCGAGAACAGCATCTTTTCCAACCCGGGAGTGGTTTTGGGTGCATTGATGGCCGAAGCTGCTTTTGACGGACTCGATAAACTCACAGTGGTGACCGATTCCAACTGGTTTGCCTTTGGCAACTGGTTCGAACAATTGGTGGCCGAAAGCAGCGGCAAGGAAGGTCGGGGGATCGTCCCCGTAGCCACTGAGCCCAACCTGCCTGTTTCTCAATACGGTAAGGATCGGTTGTTCATCTACTTTGGCAGCAATGCCGCAGAAAACACGTTCCGCAAAGAACTGCGCGCCGCCAACCAGCCGCTACTGGTCATGAAGGTCAATTCTTCCATGGATTTGGGAGCACAATTCTATTTGTGGGAAGTCGCGACTGCAGTTGCTTGCTCGATCCTTGGCGTAAACTCGTTCGATCAACCGGATGTACAGGACGCCAAAACTCGCACCATGAATGGCATCGCTGCTTTCAAGGAAACTGGAAAACTGGATTTCGGAACCCCTGTGGTAAAGCTTGGAACCGGTGAAGTGTACTCCAATCAAATTTTTGATTGGAAGAAAGCACTAACCATTCAGGAGGTGATTGACACCTTCTTGAAGAAATTTGTCCACAAGGGAGATTACGTGGCGATCAATGCTTTCCTGCCTCGTACACCCGAGATGGAAGCTGATCTGCAATCCCTCCGCCGTCGGATTCTCGATTCTCATGCCAATGCGGTCACCCTGGGTTTTGGGCCGCGTTTCTTGCACTCCACCGGCCAGCTTCACAAGGGTGGACCGGACATCGGCGTTTTCATTGAATTCACTTCAGAATCCGCAGTAGATATGGATATCCCGAATGAGGGATTAACATTTGGCACCATGGCCATGGCTCAGGCGTTGGGCGATTACCAGGCGCTCGAAGCTCGCGGACGCCGCCTGCTGCGTATTCATCTGCCTAAACCGTCTCTGAAGGACCTCTAAGATAATGGATCGGATTGACGATTTTCAGGCTTATCGCGAAAAAATGAATGCCAGGATTCTCGACATCGAGCATCTTGGCATTAAACGCTTTTTTAACCTGGATACCAAAGCCTATGAAGAAGGCGCGCTTGATCCGAAAACCAAGGAATTACTGGGATTGGTCGCCTCCATGGTGCTGCGCTGCAACGACTGCATTGATTACCATATCCTTACCTGTGTGGACGCAGGCTGGACAGATGCAGAACTCTACGATGCATTCAATGTTGCCCTGGTAGTGGGTGGCAGCATCGTCATTCCCCATTTGCGCCACGCTGTCGAAACCCTGGATCTATACAGACAGAAAAAATAATTGTTAACAAATCCTTTTTGGGGCAATTTGTTAAAAAGCCAACCTTGACAAGGTCGCGATCTTCGCGCCCCCGAGCCGTTCACGGCGAGAGGGGTTCCTTGTCAAGGTTGAACTTAAATAAATATAAATCCGTATCGTTTACTTGTTTTTTGTAAAAATCTTCCTCAAAAACCTCATAAAACTGTTACCAACAATAACGCCAATCGCAACTTCAAGCGGATGCGACAAGGTCCACAACACACCCTGACCGATCTTGCGAACCAGCGAGATACCCATGGCGGACCGTTCCGGGGGAATGACTTCCGTGCTCCAATCCAGATCAAGCAGACGGTCCATAAAATTATTGCTGACGCAGCCTTCCAGGCTAAAGATGTAAATATTATCCACGGCTTTACTGGCCAACAGCAGGTCGCGTTTCAGATCAATCCAGCGCATGGTCTTGAGGGGTGGAACGCCTTCAATTTCAACCCCGCCGCCTGTGCTGCCAACGCCGACTGCCTGGCACTGCCTCGCGTAGCTCCAGAGAATTGAATCCTGATAAGCCGGGAAAAAGCTCGAATACAACATCAAAACTTCACGATCTGCGGATAGTGCTGGAATTCCGAGGGTTTTTGCAAGGACGTTGGATCTTGCCTGTCGTTCATCCACAACCGTAGGGAACTGATAAGTCTCTACGGCAAATCCGTCAGCTCGAATCCCTTGTATCAGGGACCTGGCGGCAGCCAGGTTTTCTGTATAGCGTTGATTGGATAGATATCGTTTGGCCAAATCGCCAGCCTGGTTCCACGGATTCCTGCCAAGTTCCGACACGGTATGAAGTTTTGGCTCAATATCCAGCCCCACCGCGGCAAACTCCAGTTTGTACTTGGATTTCCAAGCTTTGAACATGTTGTATTGGATGGCCGTTTCTTCGATGGTATCCAGACTGGTCCAATAGCCCTGGTCTTTTTCCAGCAGCAGCCAAGCCGTAACCGGAATTTTTGCTTTATTGAGTTTCTTGACTACTTCAGCGCGCCCCGCAGAAAGGTCCAGCAACCCCAGACTGAGATTGGCATCCAGTTTGGTCAAAAGATTAATTAGTTTGTTTCCAGTAAAAAGCTCTGATAAAGGTTCTGACTCAAGTTCACAAAAAAAAGTAAGGACTGGTTTTGACATATTACGCTCGTGTGAACTCCAAAAATGTGACTGAAGCCGGTTTAAGCATCACTTGCCAACCGTCGTTCTGAGACCGTGGCTTGGGTCCATCTTGTATCTTTACTTTAAACGGATAATCAAGCGTATTGGCATCCAACGGATGAGATGAAGAAATTTCGAGTGATGTCTTGGGTGATGCCGATAAGTTGAAGACCACCTTCATGCGGTTTTCTGGCATGCGGTTAACCAACAGCAGCGTGATTCTTTTTTGATCCTCGCTGATCGTGACCAGGTGATCCAGCCAGGGCACATTTTCGTGAGCCGTGATATTGATGCCCATGGCCTGACTGTCAAAAGTGGGCGACTGACAAACCGAAGCGGCTACTTTGGATTCCATCTGGTTGAAAAGCAGGAAGGGGAAGAACATCGAGGTGGCGATGGCTGAGTTGGCATCTGTTTTGATCAGGGGCAGCACATTGACTAGCTGGGCCAGGTTGGCCATGCCCAGTGTCTGGCTTTTACGATAGAAAACGGCAAGAGCAGAGGCGCAATAAAGCGCATCACGCATGGTGTAAGTCACCTGATGCATGCTGCTCTCACCAGGCAGGGGAGGCAGCCAGAGGTTCCATTCATCCAGGGCTTGCTGCAGATTCTTATTGGGGGAGAATTGGGCAATCTCACTTTCGATCAGCGTGCAAAATTGTTCGATATCCAGGGGAGCAGCGCAAACGGATTTGAACAATTCATGCGGATCAGGAAGGTCCTGCCAGCCTTCTGTATCAGGCTGGTAAATATGCCATGACAAATAATCAATTTGATCACCGGCTTTGGTGAGTACTTCCTTGTTCCATAAAGCAGATGGGTCGTTCTTATCCGTGCTGTGGGGATGATTGCCAACCGCTACCAATTTGATGGTTGGATCCACTGCCCGCATGGCTTTGATGAACCGCAGTAACCGTTTGGTGTACTCTTCAGCAGAAGTGGTGCCGATCTGCCAGGCTCCCCAGACCTCGTTGCCGATGCCCCAATACTTGACATGATAGGGCTCTTCATGTCCGTTGGCGGCACGACGTTTGCCCTGTTCGGTGGTGGCGGGGTCGTTGCAATAAGCCACCCAACGCGCGGCTTCTTCGGGGGTTCCTGAACCGTCATTGACACAAATGACAGGTTCAGTCCCGATCGTCTCGCAAAAGGCCAGGAATTCATCGGTGCCTACCTGGTTGATCTCTTCTGCCTGCCAGGCGGCATCGTGGCGTGTGGGGCGTTCTGATTTGGGACCAATGCCATCTTCCCAATGATATCCGCTGGCGAAGTTGCCGCCTGGATAGCGGATCATGGGCGGATTAAGCTGGCGGATGAGTTCCATGGTGTCGTGTCTTAATTTCGATCCGTCTGCCGTCCAGATGCCGTCATAGACGCAGTGTTCGAGGTGTTCCACAAATTGTCCCAACAAAAAAGGTGAGACTGCTGGACTAGATTTTGCAAGATCAATCTTGATCCTGGCTTCGAGTGGGGTCGAAAACTGGGTGACCAGGTAAGGTTTGATCTTTTTAAATTTCTTGGTTTCTTTCTTTTGGGCAAGTGAAAAAACGATTTCGCCGACTTCTTTGGTGTTGGCTTTGACGATTATATTTTCGGTGAGGTGCTGGTTTTCTACCGTAACGAGAATTTCAACTCCCACCGGCGTGAGGACGGGGTTTTCAGGAGTGATCTCTGACGCTTTTTGAGATGGCGCCTTGCTGGAAGAAAAAGTGACCTTGTCGCCTGGGATCAGCGTATTGAAATTGAACAAATCAAAACGGGTGATCGTTGCAGGCGCAAAGGTGTTATTGATGACGAATGAAAAACCGCCGCCTTGTTTTTTGAGGCTGCCGGGGACGACCAATTTGCGTAGCACAAATTCAGGAATGGCCATTGATATTACTCCTGTTCCTTGAGTTCGGGTTGCTTCTTTTTCCCAATACGCAGCAGCGGGAGGGCTGCAAGCAAGGTGGCAATGCCGCCTGCCTGGAAAATTAATGAGGTTGGCATAAATCCAGCCTTCCCGTCAATGATGGTCGGGATTCCAAATGTGGTGATCAGCCAGCTGCCCAACAACGGGCCGGGAACCATGGTGAGTGCCACCGAGAATAGAATGACATAGCCACCAAACTGTCCGCGTTTGTCTTCAGGGAAGAGGTCTTTGCTCCAGGCGCCTGTGGCAATGGTCCAGGCGCTGATGGGTGCCAGCCAGAGGATACCCGTGAGAATCAGAGCTGGCACTCCGCGTGCCAGTGAGAAGGCGATCAAGCCCACCATTTCAGCAATAACGGCGGTCAATGCCACGTTTTTGCGTCCCCAGCGGTCGGCCAGCAAACCAAGCGGATAGGCGGTGGCAATTCCGCCGAATAAGATGGAGCAGAAGATGATCAACGAGGCCTGCATGGTCGGAATTTCAAGATAAGTGTTGATGTAGATCATCAAATAAGGGAAGAAAATATTTTGCGCAACGCCCCAGAGGGTGATCGAGATGAGCAGCAGAAGAAGGTCGCGCTGTTTCTTCAAAGTCGCCCAGCGGAAGGTATCAATGATCTGAGACCAGTAGGAGCCTTTCGGTTTTTCGAGGGATACCTTGGGTTCTTGTAGCAGCAGGGAGGCAATCAGGCCTAATACGAAGACCAGGCCGCCGATCATGTAGAAGAAAGCGAAGTATCCCAAAGCATCAATAATGATGCCTGCGCCTCCGTAGACGATCAGCAATGCGACCCAGGTGAGGATTTCAAGAACTCCCATGACCTTGCCGCGGTTTTCTACAGTGGTAATGTCTGCCACATAAGCATGGAAGACAGAATCATTGGCGCTGGATCCGAAAAAGGTCATGATACAGTCAAAGGTAATGGCCATGAAAACTGCGATACCGATGGAATGAAACAGTGCGGCTGTGGGGAAGAGGGCTGTGGTAATACCCCAGCCGAGATAGCCGATCAGCAGAAATGGCTTACGCCCAAAGCGTGAGCGAATGCGGTCGCTCAATGCGCCCATGAAGATGGAGGCCAGGGTGGCGGTGATCGCACTGGCAGCCACCATCCATGAAACAGGCCTGGGATCAGGCGTAATGGTGTTGTAAATAAAGGTATTGAAAAACTGGTTTTCAACACCCCAGGCAAGTGAGCCCAAGAATCCAAGGATGATTATGGCGATCCAGGTGCGTTTAGTGAGCAAGGTGACCTCCGGTGTGATTATCTTGATGGTGCTGCTGCCAGGGATGCCAGTGCAATGGCGCCCAAGGATCCTGCACGATCTCCAAGTTGAGGAGCAACAATAAAGGAGTCATTGACTTCTTTGATCAATCTTGAGTCTACGTATCCATTCAAGGATTCGCGCGCCACCAGGCGGATCTTTTCAAGCAGACCTGGTTTTTTCATAACTCCGCCGCCGAGAATGATCCGTTTGGGTGAATATGAAAGTATCCAATTGTGAACGGCCTGTCCGAGATAGAGAGCTTCAAGATCCCATGCCGGATGATCTGCGGTCATGTCGTGAGTAGAAATCCCCCAACGTTCGGTCATCGCCGGACCGCTGGCCAATCCTTCAAGACAATCCCCGTGGAAAGGGCAGCGTCCAGGATATGGGTCCTTGGTAAGATCATGCTTCATCAGTAAATGACCAAGTTCGGGGTGGATCAAGCCATGGACGGGTTTGCCGTTACAAATGACGCCGCCGCCGATGCCTGTGCCGATGGTGACATAAAGGAAATCGCTTAATCCCAGGCCGGCACCCCACTGGCCTTCACCTACAGCCGCGCCATTTACATCCGTGTCAAACCCGTAGGGAATATCGAAGGCGGATCTGAGTTGAGAAAGCAAAGGGGTGTTCTGCCACTGCACTTTGGGGGTGGAAGTGATGCTTCCAAAGTGTGGATCATTTTGATCCAGGTTTACAGGACCAAAACACGCCACCCCCATGGCTTCAAGGCTGATGCCGTGTTTGGTTTCGCCTTCTTTGAAAAACCTGATCACTTCAGGCACGGTGATCGAAGGTGTTTCAGTCGGAATGGTGCTTTCTGCGAGTATGTGTTCAGGATCTTGGGCAATAATGCAATTAAACTTGGTACCCCCGGCTTCGATTCCACCAAACCATTTCATCTTATGTGTCCTTAAGTAGAATGCGTTAATAATAGCATGACTCGCTTTCAACGGGGGGAGCTGAAGCGGAGGTTAAATATTAAAATTTTGTACGATTCACAACCAATCGTGTAGAAGGGTGTTACTAAATATGGTATTTTGGGCCAATTCTCAACCCTAATCATATGGAGGTACTCATGGATTTATTTGAAAAGTGCAGAAATTTCACCACAGCTAAAGAGGCGATGGCCACAGGCATTTATCCTTATTTTATTGCTCTAAACGAAAACGAGGGAACCGAAGTCATCTATCAGGGCAAACGCCTGATCATGTGTGGTTCCAACAACTATCTTGGCTTGACCACCCATCCAAAGGTGCGTGAAGCAGCCATTGAAGCCATCAAACGTTACGGCACGAGCTGCACGGGTTCCAGATTTTTGAACGGTACCTTGGCATTACACGAACAACTTGAGCGTGAACTGGCTGTCTGGGTTGGTAAAGAAGCTGCTCTGGTGTTTTCCACCGGAATGCAGACCAATTTGGGAACTGTCAGCGCAATGATCGGACGTGATGACGTTGTCGTGCTTGACAAAGACGATCATGCCTCCATCGTGGATGGAGCCCGCCTGGGTTATGGCAAGATCGAACGTTTTCGACATAATGATATTCAACACCTTGAAAAGGTACTGGCTTCCATCCCCGATACAGCCGGTATTTTGATCGTGGTGGATGGCATGTTCAGCATGGAAGGTGACCTGGCACCGGTGGAAGAGATTTCAAAGGTGGCCAAGAAATATGGCGCCCGTTTAATGATTGATGATGCCCATGGCATGGGTGTCTTGGGTGGCGGTCACGGCACCTGCGCTCATTTGGGCGTGACGGATAAAGTGGATCTGATCATGTCCACCTTCAGTAAGTCTTTTGCATCCTTGGGCGGGTTCATTGCCGGTGACGAAAATACCATCCATTATATTCAGCACACGGCACGCGCTTTGATCTTCAGTGCCAGCATTCCGCCTTCAAATGCGGCTGCAGCCCTGGCTGCCTTGCATGTCATGCAGGAAGAACCCGAACGCGCCGCCCGGGTTATTGCCGTGGCCGACAAGATGCGCAAGGGCTTCACTTCTCTAGGATTTAACATCGGCGATTCAACCACACCGGTCGTACCCATCATTATCGGGGATAACGATAAAACCTTCCTGTTCTGGAAGATGCTGTTCGATAACGGCGTATTTGTTAACCCTGTCATTTCACCGGCGGTCAACGCAGGTCACCAACTGCTGCGCACAAGCTATATGGCGACCCATACCGATGCCCAGATGGACAAGGTGCTCGAAATCTTCGAAAAAGTTGGCAAAGAAATCGGGTTGATCTAACAGGACCACAAAAATAATAAATTCAATATCAAAAATGTACTCGCAAAACTGGCATGGTGAAAATGCCAGTTTTGTTTTCATATTTTTAAATTGCTATTTTTTCAACAATAATCTATTTCAAAACCACACCTTTTTTAGATGATCATTCCTTTGGTCTGAATTCTTGAAGCTCCAAATCCCCTGTTACAACCACCGGGAAGGTCATCCCTCGATAAGAAATATTCGCGGAGTGAACTTCTTCTTTGAGGAGCCCCACATTTGGTTGATACCAGAGTGTGTTTTCAAAGGTTAACACTCCATCAAATTTCATCGCATCAGTACCAGAGTTAAGTTGGATTGAAATATTCATCTCTGTTTCACGATCCACACGAACCGCATCGGGAAAAATTCCAGCAGGCACTTCCACAGATTCTCGAATACCTTTTGATTCCCATTTTAAATTCATGGGTGAATCTGAAATTGTAAAAACGATCTGGTCTTCGTCATCCTGAGCAGTGAAATTTCCCTTTAAAACATAATCTCCGCTCCAGGAGTGAACCCAATTTTTATCCATCAGTTCTGTTTCAGAAGGCATGAAAACGCCGTTTTGGTAATCAATCTGTGCAGCACCATTGGCTTGATCTCCAAAAATCAGTGACAAAGTGAGAAGCGGAAAATTCTTTATCGCTCCATTATCACATTCCACAACAGTTTGAGTTATCACACCACTCGATAAATCCAAAGCATCCAGCTTTGCCTGATTTCCATCAATTGTCGTTACTGTGATACCAATTTGATCGTAAGTATCATTTGGATCTGGGGTTGCTGTTTCAACATTCTCGGCAGAATTAATTTTGTATACCCATTGGTTGCCAGGAGATAACGGATAAAAAATGTTGTAACAAGGGTTCGTTGAGGTATCTACGATACTCTTTGTCGCTGTCACTAACACAGTCGGTTCAACGCTCGATGGAGTATCAGTTTCTTCATATTCAACGGTTGGTGTGTTTGAGGATTTTATGAATGGCAATGCACATCCCATCACGAAAATCATAACGACCATAATTATCGAAAGGATTTGGATTTTTCGAACCATTATGCCCTCCAAAAATTGAATAAACAAAATATGCTAATAAAAATATTAGCATATTTCATGATTTTTTTGACATCATCAATGTAATTATGAAATTAGTATGTTCAGGAAATAATGGCTCTATGATGAAATACTTCTACTATTACTTGTGAGTGGTTGGTAGTCTTCAATAGCAATAGTTTAAATAACTCGTTTGTTAGTCCAAGACTTAAATTTCGATATTTTATTATTGGAAAAAGAAAAACCGGAATTAGTATCTATCTTTCAATATTCCAACCAATCTATCAATCAATGCTTTGCAAGATGACCAAGATCGCTGAAAGAATAAAAAACAAATCTATTTTCGACCAATAAATTTCAGATTTAAGTTGTAAGAAAAAGAATTCCAATCGTGTTCGGGCCGCAGTGGCTGGCGATGGTGGCACCGGCGTTGGTGATACATATTTCCTTGATATCCAACGCTTTTTCGATCTCTGATTTAAGGTATAGCGCATCTTCAGGGCAGACCGTGTGAGTGATGAAAACACGCGACGGATCAATGGTTTCCTTGTGTTTGTTGAAATTTTCCAATAAGGCGGCGAGCCCTTTCCTGCGGCTTCCGCTCACTTTTTCACGAACGCCCAATGTGCCGTCTTTGCGAACTTCAATCACCGGGCGGATTTTGAGAATGCTGCCGATCACGTGTTCCATTGAAGAGCAGCGTCCGCCCATGTAAAGATAATCTAATGTATCAATGACGAAAGAGGCATTGGAATGGGGAACCAGCGAAGTAACGGTTTCAGCGATCTCTTCGAGCGACTTGCCTTCTTTTGAGAGTTCCGCGGCTTTGAGGACCAGCAAACCAATACCCGTCGATAGATTGAGTGAATCAATCAGAACCCCTTTGATGTTTGGCAGGGATTCCAATGCTATGGTTGCGCTTTGAAAACTGGCCGAGAGCTTGGAACTGATGCTGATGTAAATTAATTCTGGATATTTTTCAAATACTTTTGCAAAAGCAGCCACGGATGGGGCTGAAGTTTTTGGCAGTTCACCTGAAATTTTGACCGCTTCAAATAACTGTTCTGGCGTGAGTTCCACGCCATCAAAGTAGCTCTGATTATTGACCAATACACTGAGTGGAATGATCTCTATGTCAAATTGAGCAATTAGTTCGGGACTTAAATCACAACAACTATCTGCAATGATCTTCACCATGTTGTACCCTCAATCAATAATAATTTAGAACCATTTTCGCCATCTAAAATAGATCAGCATGGCCAGACCGATCAACAACATTCCGGCACAACAGATGTAAAACCCGAGAGGATGTGCGGCAATCGGGATCTTTACAAAATTCATGCCGAACACGCCGGCAATAAACGAGAGGGGCAGGAAAATGGTGGAGACGATGGTCAGTGCCTTCATGACCTCATTCAAACGCAAGCTGGTGGAGTTAAGGTAGATATCCATGGCACCCGAAACGATGTCCCGGATGGTGTCCGAGAGGTCCTGGATCCTGACCAGATGGTCGTATATATCTCTGAAATAAAAGCGGCTCTGGGGATCTATCAGTTCAAACTCATCACGGGTCAGTCGGTTAATCATCTCTCGCTGTGGAGAGATCACCCGGCGAAGTTCCATGATGCTGTGTTTGAGGGTTAACAATCTTTCAAGGGTTGCCGGGGCGGGTTTTTCAAGCACACTGTCTTCAAGGATCTCGACCTCGGTATCCATTTTATCGATCAGCGGCATATATTCATCCACCAGCGCATCAAGTATCGCGTGGCACAGGAAATCCGAGCCAAAATTGGAAAGGCGAAAATCTTTGTGCACCCGTTCCCATACTTTTTCTACCGGAGTCATGCTGGTTTCTGTGGAGCAGGTGACCAAAAAGTTTTCGCCCAGGAATAAATTTAGTTCAAGCGTCTCCAGTTCATGAAGATCTTCAGCTGGCTTGATCGCATGTGCGATGATGAAGAGGTAATTTATAAAATCATCCACCTTGGCTACCTGGTATCCAAGGTTAAGACAGTCTTCTATGGATAAAGGATGAAAATTAAAAGTATCTCTGAGGATTAAATTGACTTCCTCTTCAGTCGCGGTTTCAAGGCTGACCCAAAGGAATCCTGTTTTGGAATCCATTTTAGGTTTGATCTCATCAACTGAATTTAGAAAAAGGACGGGTTGTTTGGGCTCGAAAAAGGCTGAACGAATCATAGGTTGAATTTTAATCCCAAAAGACTGTTTTATACAGCTTGGAATATAACCCCAACCTATAAATAAAGAAACGACTTACATCCTGGATGTCTGTCTCAATTATTTAGAAGAGACCCCATTCACCGCCAAGGCCTTCTTCCATCATTCCAAAATCCCAGCTTTCCATACCGAAATCAATACCGACAGGCCGTTCAAGGATTTGTTCCGCTTTTTGTCGCGTGGATTCCAACATGGCCGGGCCGTATGGACAGAAGGGTGTGGTCAGGATCATTTTAACGATTGCACCGTCATCATTGATCTTGACGTTGCGCACCAATCCCAATTGGATGATGTTGAGAGAAAGCTCGGGATCGGTAACTTCACTGAGTCCTTTGCGTAATTGATCGCATAATTCAGGATGAGTGGTTTCAGCCTCCCAAACAGGTCGGTTGGTTCCGGGGGTGTTGTTTTCTGCCATGGTTTACGCCTCTGAAAGTGATTTGGCCGAGATCAGGTAGGTGCAGTGAACATCTCCGCTTAAAACACACTGGACTTTGTCGGTGGGGATGGAAAGCATGGTCGAAATGAGTGTTTGATCCATGACACACACTTCGGGGTGAGATTGGCCTACATGGTAAAATGGACAGGCTTTTTCAATGATCTGGTAGTCTTCGCCGATCTTCTGCCATTCGATCATGAACCCTTCGTCACCCAGGCTTTTTCGGATGGCATCCAGTTTTTGTTCAATGGGTAGCTTTTTGATGCGATCGAGATGTTCGGCAGCCAGAGATTTGGCCATGCGCACAAACAGCTCATTGATTTCTTCCTGGTTGAGGGTTGACTTGAGTTGTTCGAGCAGGCGATTGGTGAGGGTCATGTAACGGGTGGGAAATTTTTCCAGACCTGTGTCGGTGAGCGAGTAGACCAGGCGCGGTCTGCCGACACCGTGACGTTCTTCACTGGCCTGGATCAATCCTTCGGCTTGAAGGTTGGTCAGGTGATGCCGGACGGAAATGGTGTTGATATCCACTGCTTCAGCTAGCTCTGTTATGGTGGCAGTGGGGTTGGTGAGTAGGGTTTGTAAAATACGATCACGTGTACTTTTCATAAATTTTCCTGTCTCTAACTTACCTCTAATGAAAATAATATACCATAAGGGTATAATAAGTGTCAATAATTAGATACTTATTATAAAAAACACAAGAAGAATTTTGTAATAAACTAGATAAATATGGTAAATATTGACCCCGAAAATCAACCGTGATATAATTGTTTTGTTGTAGAAAATAATTAGATATTTATGATAAAAAACTAATATATTATCCGGCGCCTACGCCACGGAGAGAAGCATGTCAGAACTGGATATCAGAGATTTAAAGGTAAGCATCGAAGGCAAGCAAATATTAAACGGCGTCAATCTAAAAGTTAAACAAGGTGAAGTTCACGCCATCATGGGCCCCAACGGAACAGGCAAATCCACCCTTGCTTACACCTTGATGGGGCATCCATCTTATACGGTCAATTCAGGTAGCGTTAAATTTAAGGAACAGAATCTATTGGATCTGAGTGTGGATGAACGTTCCCGGTTGGGTTTATTCCTGGCCTTTCAGTATCCAGTCTCCATTCCGGGTGTGACAGTGGCCAATTTCTTACGCACGGCGGTCAACGCCAGGCGAAAAGCTTTGAATCCCGAAGACAAGGGCATTGCCATACCCGAATTTCGCAAGTTGCTCAAAGAGAAAATGGAAATCCTCAAGATGGATTCTTCCTTTGCTGGCAGGTATTTGAACGAAGGCTTTTCAGGTGGTGAAAAGAAACGCGCCGAAGTGCTTCAAATGGCCATTCTGCAGCCTGAGATCGCCATCCTGGATGAAACAGACTCAGGTTTGGATATTGATGCATTGCGCATCGTGTCTGAAGGTGTCAATCTTTTGCGCAGCCAGAACATTGGCGTGCTGCTGATCACACATTATCAACGGATGTTGAATTACATCAAGCCCGATGTTGTCCATATCATGATGGGCGGCGCCATTGTTGAATCCGGCGGGGCAGATCTTGCCCTGCACCTTGAAGAACAAGGTTACGACTGGGTGCGAGAAAAATATGAGAATGGTATTCCTTCAGCGGCTTGATTAGTTGAAGGGATTGGAGATTATTATGGGTAGCGAACAGAAACCCGATTTCCTTGAAAAAATGGACGATTATCAGTACGGGTTTAGCGATCCCGATACTTCTGTCTATAAGTCAGAACGCGGATTAAACGAACAGGTCGTGCGCAATATTTCGGCCATGAAAAAAGAACCTGAGTGGATGCTTCAGTTCAGGTTAAAAGCCTTGGCGCATTTTCAACAGCGCCCAATGCCGAGCTGGGGT
Organism: Chloroflexota bacterium; assembly: GCA_021825925.1. GTDB lineage: Bacteria > Chloroflexota > Anaerolineae > Anaerolineales > Anaerolineaceae > UBA6107. The sequence continues at coordinate 59,944 of JAKAFP010000002.1, read as the reverse complement.
CCCGATATTTCTGGGCTCGATCTAGAGAACATTTATTACTATGTACGTCCTTCAGAAGCCGCTAAAGGCAGCTGGGACGAGGTGCCTGATACGATCAAGAAAACCTTTGACCGCCTGGGTATTCCCGACGCGGAACGCAAGTTCCTGGCGGGTGTAGGCGCCCAGTACGAATCAGAGATGGTCTATCACAGCATCCAGGAACAGCTTTCAAAGGTGGGTGTGATCTTCTTAAGCATTGAAGAGGGTCTCAGACAACATCCCGAACTGTTTAGACAGTATTTTGGGACCGTCATCCCCATTGAAGACAATAAATTCGCGGCACTGAACTCTGCGGTCTGGTCAGGTGGCTCCTTTGTGTACGTTCCCAAGGGCGTCAAAGTGGATCTGCCATTACAGGCCTATTTCCGTCTCAATATTGCCAATATTGGCCAGTTTGAACGTTCGTTGATCATCGCCGATGAAGGCGCCCAGGTTCACTACGTGGAGGGCTGCACGGCTCCCTCTTACACCACGGATTCCTTCCACAGCGGCGTGATTGAGATCGTCGTCAAAAAAGGCGCCCGCGTACGCTATACCACCATCCAGAATTGGTCCACCAACGTTTACAATTTGGTGACCCAGCGCTCCAAGGTGGAGGAGGACGGCACCATGGAATGGGTGGATTGCAACCTGGGATCCAAACTGACCATGAAGTACCCCTCATGCTATCTGGTTGGAAAACGCGCCCATGGTGAGATACTTTCTGTTGCTTTTGCCAGCACCGGTCAACATCAGGATGCGGGCGGCAAAGTGGTGCACATGGCGCCAGATACCAGCTCTCGCATCATCTCAAAATCCATCAGCAAGAACGGGGGCCGTTCATCTTACCGCGGTCTGCTTAAAGTTTACAAAGGCGCCACCAACGCCAAATCGAACGTGGCTTGTGACGCACTGATCCTTGATCCTCAATCCCGCTCGGATACCTATCCAACCATCGAAATTGATGAAGAAAACGTGACCATCGGCCATGAAGCCACCGTTTCGAAAGTGGGCGAGGAGCAGTTGTTTTATCTGATGAGCCGCGGATTAAGCCAGGATGAGGCCACCACCATGGTCGTGTCCGGTTTTATCGAACCGCTGGTCAAGGAACTGCCGATGGAGTACGCGGTTGAAATGAACCGTCTGATCCAGCTGCAAATGGAAGGCTCTGTGGGCTAACCCGCAGTCCAGGGATATACATCATGACAGATAATTCTGTAGTATTTACCAGATCAAAATCCAACAAGGTTGAAGAACCTTTTGTACTTGCACCTGTGTTTTCTGATGCTTTGGGTCAATTAAACGACTATCAACAGAAGGCGTGGAAAGCTTTTAATAGTCTTCCATTCCCAGATGACAGCCAGGAAGCCTGGAAGCGCACCAGCATTCGCGGAATACGCTTGGGTCAGCTGCAACTTGCAGATACAAATACCGTTCTTTCGAAAATTCCGGTTGAACTGACCAAACCGCTGACCGATGATCTGCACGGCGGCGAGATCCTGTTTAATGGCTCACAGGTTACCATCGAGCTGGATGAAAAGCTGGCAAAACAAGGGGTCGTTTTCACCGACCTGCGTCACGCCCAAAAAGATCATCCTGAAATCCTGGAAAAAGTGCTGCTGGCATCCAAAACTTATGCTGAAGACAAATTTGCCGCCCTGGCTGCCGCTTTTGGCAGCAACGGTGTCTTGCTCTACATCCCCAAGAATGTAACGGTAGAAAAACCGCTACATAGCCTTTTGTGGACATCTGGTGCAGGAAACCTGCATGCTTTCCAGGTCTTTGTTTACCTCGAAGAAAATGCTTCAGCCACTTATGTTCACGAAAGTGCCTCAGCTGAAAGTAATGAAGGTCAAAATCTGCACGCTGCCTTGATGGATGTGAAGGTCGGTCCAAACTCGAAATTGAATTTTGTCGAATTGCAGTCCCTGGGATCGCAGGACTGGAACTTCACCCATGAAAAGGTGAGTGTGGACCGCGATGCCGAAGTGGATTGGATCTTTGGCGCTCTTGGCAGCCATCTCACCAAGAACTTCTCAGACTTGAACCTGGTGGGTCAGGGTAGTACCGGCAAAATGTCGGGTTTCTTCTTTACCAACGGAAATCAGCACCTTGACCACGACACTCAGCAAAACCACCTGGCGCCCAACACGACCAGCGATCTGCTCTTCAAGGGCGCATTATTGGGAGAGAGCCGCTCGGTTTGGCAGGGCATGATCTACGTAGCAGAAAATGCCTCAAAAACGGATGGCTACCAAGCTAATCGCAATCTCGTTCTAAGCGAAAAAGCGCGGGCAGATTCGATCCCCGGACTTGAAATCTTGACTGATGATGTGCGCTGTACGCACGGCGCCACAGTTGGGAAACTTGATACCGACCAAGTATTTTACCTTGAAAGCCGCGGCATTCCGCGCAAGGAAGCAGAAAAACTGATCGTCGAAGGTTTCTTTGATCCGATCATGCAGCGCATCCCGTTTGAAGGGGTTCGCAAGCGTTTTCAAAACGCAATTGAACAAAAAATGAAAGAATACTAATTAATCGGCTTATTTTTGTGTATTATAAAGGAACCGGTTAAATTCCAAATGATGAATGTGGAGATTACAATATGACACCTATACCTTTCATGAACCCCCCGGACCATGAGTTTGTGTATGAAGTAGGAGACACGGTTGAAGTTTTTTGCGACCATGAAAAAGGTGCAGAACGTGTTCGCGGCTGGCTGAAGGGGATCGTGGTACAGGTTGATCCCAAGATGGTGGCTGTTCAATTTCGCAGCAATGTCTATCTCACTGATGGTTGGATGGTTCCAGACCATATTTTATGGTTCCCCCAAATGTCTCCCCACATCCGTGTACCAGTCAAAAAAGCCGGCAAACCTGACCTGGCCAAGGTTGACTAAGAGAACCGAAAAAAATGACCGCTTTTAATGTCGATAAAATAAGGCAAGATTTTCCCATTCTCGGGATCGAAGTAAGCCCCAATGTTCCATTGGTCTATTTGGATTCCACAGCCACAGCTCAAAAACCGTCTGTGGTGATTGATGCCATGGACGATTATTATCGCACTTCCAACGGCAACATTCACCGTGGTGTGCATTATTTGGCAGAACGCGCCACCGCCATGTATGAAGCTGCACGTGCCAAAGTGGCGGCTTTTATTGGCGCTGACAAGCCCAAGCAAGTTATTTTCACCCGTAATGCCACCGAATCCATCAACCTGGTTGCCCAAACCTGGGGACGTGCATTTCTCGCCAAGGATGATTTGATCGTCTTGACCGAGATGGAGCACCACTCGAACCTGGTCCCCTGGCAGATGCTGGCGAATGAAAAAGGGCTCAGGCTTGAATTCATCACAGTTACGGATGACGGAGAGCTTGACCAAGCGGTCTTCGATAAGCTTTTGGAGCAAAAACCCAAACTGGTGGCTTTTGCACACATGTCCAACGTTTTGGGCACGATCAACCCGGCCAAAACCATGATCGCCAAAGCCAAACAGGCTGGCGCCATTACAGTGGTGGATGCAGCCCAATCTGTTCCGCATTTCGCGGTTTCAGTCAAAGACCTGGATGTTGATTTTATGGCATTTTCTGCTCATAAGATGGTTGGCCCCACCGGAATTGGCGCACTCTACGGGCGTGAAGAACTGTTGGACAAAATGCCTCCTTACATGGGCGGCGGGGATATGATCCGCAAGGTCTATCTGCGTTCGTTCACCCCTAATGAACTGCCCTGGAAATTTGAAGCCGGTACCTTCTCCATTGCTGAAGCCGTTGGTTTTGGTGCTGCTGTGGATTATTTGAGTGCTGTTGGAATGGACGCCATCGCCGAATACGAACACCAACTGGTGCAATCCGCCTTGATCAAGATGAAGACCATCCCCGGGCTTGAGATCATGGGAGAAAAAGCTGCCCATCGCGGTGGTGTGGTTTCATTCACGCTGCCTGGCATTCATCCGCATGATGTGGCTCAAATTTTGGATCAAAACGGCATCGCCATCCGCGCAGGGCACCATTGTGCCATGCCCTTGCATGACAAGTTCGGAATCTCAGCCTCTTCAAGAGCCAGTTTTTACCTTTATAATACTGAAGAAGAGATCAACCACTTGGTGGTCTCTCTGCAAAAAGTAGTCAAAATGTTTTCCTAATAGGTGTTTTATCGTGGATGACCTTTATCGTGAAGTAATCATTGAACACTACAAGAACCCTGGTTACCGGGGTAGTCTTGACCCTAATGACATCACCTTTGAAGATGAGAATCCGTTATGCGGAGATCATATTAAGATTGACTTGCGCGTAGGCGAAGACGGAAAGGTCAGCGAAGCCGCTTTTGACGGCCATGGCTGCGCCATTTCGCAAGCCTCGGCAGACCTGCTGCTTGAATCCATCATCGGAAAAGACGTGAACGAAATCAAACATCTGAGTAAAACGGACGTGATGGACCTATTGGGCATCGAACTTGGTCCGGTGCGCTTGAAATGCGCACTTCTTCCGCTTAAAATACTTAAAGCTGGTGTTTACGGCTTGGGTGAAGCCACTGATGATCTTCTGGAGGAAGGGCAAGCATGAGCGAAGAAATGATCTACGATACAAAGTATTTCAGGATCGCCAAGGCAGCCGACGTGCCGAATGGAGAGCGCCTATTTTTTGAGCTTGAAGGCAAACCCATTGTCTTATTTTCTCTGAATGGAGAATATCTTGCGATCGAAGACCAATGCACCCACGACAGTGGGCCGGTCGGTGAAGGGGAGCTGGATGGTGAACAGATCATTTGTCCACGTCACGGTGCCCGCTTCGACATCCGCACCGGTAAAGTGCTTTCTTTCCCCGCAGTGACCGATATCAAGGTTTACAAGGTCCGCGTCAAAGATGAATACCTTGAAGTAGGAATTTAAGAGAAATTATTTATTGACATTGGTTAATTTAAGACACCTTGACAAGGCTTTTTCCAGCCTTGTCAAGGTGTCTTCTTTTTATTGATTTATCATAATTCGAAATATTGAGAAAAACTTACATCCTTTGATCCAATAATTCCATCAATTTTTGAACCGTATTCCAACTGCGGATGGTCATAAATTTATATTCAGGCGTGCCAATGGCTTTGTTCAAACGACTTTTTGTCCGCAGTGCGCTGAGGCGTTGTGAGTAGATCACGCCATTGCCTGGCCAAATTTTATCCACCCCTTCGCGTGGGTCGAAAACGTGCATGACTTGATCTGAGCTTTTGTCCATCAGAAAAATGGCATCGCTGTGATATTTTTCAGGCTGATCACCAAAGCCCTCTGGCTTGTGATCTATGATGACTTGAAATTGGTCGCGGGATAATACCAATACTTTTATTAATTCTTCATCAATTTTGAACTTTTCTGGTATTAGCTTTTCAATGAGCATTTTTATTTCTTGAGGTTTTTTATCCGATTCAAAAATCACATTACCGCTGGCGATATAAGTAACTATTTCGGAAAAGCCCAGCTCTTCCAGGCATTTCTTCAGATCTGACATGATGACTTTATTCTTGCCGCCGACATTTATTCCGCGTAGTAATGTAATGTAGGTATTATCCATAGAATATTACCTCGTTTAGATTCGCTTTTTGAAAGACCCCCGCGGATTACAATCCGTGGGGGTCTGATCTTAACTGGGTGATTTATGATACGCATCCAAACGCGCCGATGATCCTCAAAATATCAAAACCTTCAGCGAATTTGCGTTCGGCCAGCGCACCATGCCTGATCAGCGTGGCGCGGGTGACCGCCGGGTCGAAATAGTATTTTGAATCATAGGTGTGATACTCCGCCATTGCGGCGATCTTCTTATCCACATCCGCTTCGGTGACCTCGACTAAAAAGCTGGGGAAGAAGCCGTAGCTGCTGCGGATGACGTCAAAGCCCATTACTGTAGTGCCTCTAAAGGCACGCAGCGCCTCGCCAGTGACCGTGGCATGATCTTGATGGATGTCTGCCTTGGTATGTACAAAAACGATCTCTGGCTTGAATTCCTTGTTCAGGTTGATCATGTATTCCAGGATCTCCTGACGTTGATCAGGGAAGCAGCGGGTTTCGAATTGTCCAACAATCACGTTTTCTTTGGGAACGCCCAACACTGCCATACTGTTGAAATGTTCCTTGACCACGTTGGTCAGCAGCGGATTTTTCTGGTTATCAGACAACGTCACGCATTTGACCTCGGTCTGGCTGGCGATATGGGCGATCAAAGCCCCGCAGCCGATCTCGATGTCATCCGGGTGGGCGCCAATGAAGCAAACTTTTTTACCGTAAAAGGTCATATCGTGATTCATAGGCACCTATTTTGTCGCTAAAATTCCGCCGACCACCTTGGTCATCACCAGCTTGCCGTCTTTATCCAGGCGGCGTTGGGCAACGGTGGTGATCTGCTGCATCACCTTCTCAAAATCATCCTTGCTATTGAAGAAGCTGCCCCACAGTTTTCGGTCTTCAGACATGGAGGCACGCGTGTAATCCATGTAGGGTTCAATGGATTCAAAGGTGAGTGGATTTTCGAAAAGGTGCAGGTCCACTTTGCTGTAAAGTGATTTGATGGTGGATAGGAATTCGGTTGAAAAACGTGAACTTCCCGGCATCAACGGAATCTCTTTGCCGGTGGCTTCTCGGATAATGTCGTAGAAAAGCTGCTTGTTTTGGGGCATGGGTCCGGTGGTAAAGAGCCGTCCACCCATTTTGGTCACCCGGTACATCTCATCAATGGTAAAGGGCACATTCTCAGCATAATAGATCGCGAAACAACAGGAGACAAAGTCAAATGTATCGCGTTCCAACGGGAATGTTTTGTTGAAATCCAGGTGAATGAAGGTCATGCCGGAGTTACGGCGTTTGTCTTCGGCGCGTGCCTGATCCAACAGATCATCAGATACATCACCGCCGGTGATGGTGGCTTTGCCGTTCAGGCGGTCATAATATGAAAAGCATTGTTTACCTGATCCGCAGCCCACGTCGAGGATGACGTTGTTGGGTTGGAGGTTGATCAGATCCAACATCCAAGTGTCAATATTTTTGGCACCAAATTTGGAATGGATGTCAATGCGTACGGCCAGGTCTTTGGTGGTTTCTTGAAAGTCAATTTTCATAACGCCTCAGTAAAGTGGATTCAAAATACCCGATATGCAAGTATTCTAACAGATTCGGGGCAACATTTCACCTGCCATCACGTCCAAAACGCGGGTGGCACCAATTTGGGTTTTCAAGAGTACCCGTCCGGCCGGGGATTCGATGACTCGGCCGATGCGGCAGGCATCCTTGCCATAGACATTAGCATGCATGGCAGACAGGGCGGCATCTGCTTCGGTTTCGGGTACGATCACGATCAACTTGCCTTCATTGGCCACATACAGCGGATCAAAACCCAGCATTTCGCAGGCCGTCTGAACCGCCGGTTTTACCGGGATGGCTTTTTCATCAATGGTGATGTTGACCTGGCTTTGTTCGGCAATTTCGTTGAGGGTGGTTGCCAATCCGCCGCGGGTGGGATCACGCAGTACATGCACATTTGGGGAAGCCTCCAGAATCTGCTGGATCATCAGATTTAATGGCGCAACATCCGATTCAACCTGGGTTTCAAAGGCCAGGTCGCCGCGAGCGGTCAGAACGGCTATTCCGTGATCGCCCAGCGTACCCGAGATCAGCACCACATCACCCGGTTTGGCTTCAGCGCCGCCAATGATGAATGGTTTCGGAAAATGTCCAAACCCGGCTGTGGAAATGAATAATCCATCCGCCTTGCCGCGTTCAACCACCTTGGTATCGCCAGCCACAATCGGAACTCCCGCTTCAAGCGCAGAGACCGCCATGGACTTGACGATCTCAACCAGGGTCTGGGTGGATAAACCTTCTTCGAGTATAAAGCTGGCCGTCAGGCCAAGCGGCACTGCGCCAGACATGGCAACGTCATTTACTGTACCGCAGACGGCCAGCCGGCCAATATCCCCACCGGGAAAGATCAACGGCGAAACAATATGGGCATCGGTGCTGACTGATATGGGACCATTAACCACAGTGGAAAGCGTGGCGAAGTCGTTGCCTGCATCCAGGGCAGGGTTGGAAAGGTAAGGTGCAAAGCACTGCTTGATCAAGTCCTGAGTCATGCGTCCGCCAGAACCGTGGCCCATGACGATCGTGTCATAATGCCTGAGCGGCATGGGGCAAACTGCCCCCTGGATCGAGACCGGTTTGTCTTCAGTGCTCATGCCTGTTCCTTTTCAAAGCGCGCATAGCGGTAATAAGCTGAGCAGGCTCCTTCAGACGAGACCATGGTCGCACCCAACGGTGCTTCTGGGGTGCAAAGCGTGCCAAAGGCCGGGCATTGGGGTGGTTTCTTGATACCCTGCAAGATCTGGCCGGCGATGCAGACTTCGGATTCCTTGGTCTTGATGTTTTCCACGGCGAAGCGTTTTTCAGCATCAAATTCAGAATACTCCGGCCGCAGGCACCATCCACTCATGGGGATCATGCCTATGCCGCGCCAGTTCCGGTCGCACTGCATGTATACCTTTTTGATCAGCGCTTGGGCGGGAAGATTGCCTTCTTTAGAGACGACACGGTTGTAACCGTTTTGTACTTCAAATGTGCCGGCTTCAAGTTGTTCAACGGTCATCAAGATGCCGTTGAGGATATCCAGCGGTTCAAATCCGGTCACCACGATGGGAATGCGATACTGTTCTGCGATGGGCAGGTATTCGTGATAACCCATAATGGAGCACACGTGACCTGCAGCCAGAAAACCTTGAACGCGGTTTTCGGGAGAGCCCAAAATGGCGTGCATGGCGGGTGGCACGGTAACCTGCGAGACCAGCACCGAAAAATTCTTTAACCCCAGCGATTGTGCCTGAATGACGCTCATCAAATTAGCCGGAGCGGTGGTTTCAAAACCGACTGCGAAAAAGACCACTTCCTTATCCGGGTTGGCCTGGGCGATCTTTACTGCATCCAGGGGTGAGTAGACGATCTTGACCTGCCCGCCTGCCGCGCGAATTGAAAATAGATCTCTGCCGGAGCCCGGCACGCGCAGCATGTCGCCAAACGAGCACATGATCACGTTGGGCAGGCTGGCAATCGCCAGCGCCTTATCCACCAATTCCAGCGAAGTCACGCACACCGGGCAGCCGGGTCCGTGCACCAGTTCAATTTGAGGGGGAAGCAGTTGATCAATTCCATTTTGCATGATCGAATGGGTTTGCCCGCCGCAAATTTCCATGATCACCCACGGATGTTTGGTCACCCGGTGGATCTTGTCCAAAACGATCTTGACCAGCTCTGCGTCACGGAATTCATCCAGGTATTTCATGCAGGTTATCCTTGTTCGACGTCATTGGCCATCAGTTCGGCTTCAATATCGCCCAGTTCACGCAGTGCATCCAGGGTTTCCTGGGCTTCGCGTTCGCTGAGGGTATTGAGGGCAAAACCGGCATGCACGATGACGTAATTTCCCAGTTCCGCTTCTGGAACGGCTTCAAGACATACTTCGCGGACCACGCCGCCAAAATCCACTCTGCCCATTTTTGCAGCGGGGGTTTGGGTGATCTCAATGATTTTTCCGGGGACAGCGAGACACATGTTACACCTCTAATTCGATTGTTTGGCCGCCGCGGCGACCAGCAGTTGTCCGAGTGCGATACCGCCGTCATTGGCGGGAACCTGGTGATGCTGAAGCACAGAAAATCCATTATAGCGCAGCAGCGCTGTCGTTTTGTTTAACAGGGTAATATTTTGCCACACTCCACCCGAGAGGGCAACCGTTTGTAACCCTGTCTCTTCATGGATGACTTGGCAGACTTCAAGACACATTTTTGCCAGCCCGTTGTGAAAACGGGCAGCAATTGTGTTGCTTGAAATGCCCATGCGCAGGTTCAACAAAATATGGTCGAATAACTCAGCGATCTCGATGGTATCTGATTTCAACCTGAAGGAGTAGGCATTTTCTTCGGCAGGGTCGCAGGCATTTTCAAGTTCGATGGCTGCCTGGCCTTCGTAGGTTGAAACCTGGCGAATGCCGATCAGGGAGGCGACTGCATCAAACAAGCGGCCCATGCTGGTGGTCATGGGACAGTTGATGCGGTTGGCAAGCTGCGTTTTGAGGATCTCGAGCTCCTGGCTGGTGAAAGCCTGGACAGGAGGAAGGTCATCCGTCCAGGGCAGATCAGCCGAAGCCAGTTGTGCAAGCGCAATTTTAGACGGGTTGCGTATAGCAGAATCTCCGCCGGGAAGCGGTGTCTCCGCAAGATGGAATCGGCGTTGGATTGAGCTGTAACTGCCAACCAGAACCTCGCCGCCCCAAATCTTTCCATCCGTGCCATAGCCGGTGCCGTCAAAGATCAAACCGATCACGTTCTGGCCGGCGGGCCAGTGATTATCGGCCAGGCAGGAGGCGAGATGGGCGTGATGGTGCTGCACCTGCATGAGTGGAATTTCCTCTTTGCAGGCACGATCAATGGCATATTTGGTCGAAAGATACTCTGGATGCAGGTCCGCCACGATGCTTTGCGGCTTGATGCGGAAAAGTTTTTGATAATGCTGTATGCCGCTTTCAAAGGAACTTAAGGTCTCATAATTTTCAAGGTCGCCGATGTGATGGCTGAGAAAGGCGTAATGATCGCGTGACAGGCAGAAGGTGTTTTTCAGTTCCGCGCCGCAGGCCAGGATTTCAGGTATTTCGTTATTCAGAAGTATCGGGTCAGGTGCATATCCGCGGGAGCGGCGTATGAAATAAGGCTTTTGCTCAACCAGGCGCACCACTGAATCATCCACACGCATGTGGATGGGGCGGTTGTGCACCAGGAAACCATCGGCGATCTCTGAAAGACGTTCGCGCGCATCTTCATCCTCGTATGCGATGGGTTCATCGCTCAGATTGCCGCTGGTCATCACCAGCACCTCAGGAAACCCCTCATCGGGTTCCAACAGCAGGTAATGCAGGGGGGTGTAAGGCAGCATAAAACCCAGATGATGCTGGGTGGGCGCCAATGCTTCAGGAAGATTGCATTCTTCTTTCTTCTGTAGCAAAACGATGGGATGCTGGGGCGATCGCAGTACTAGCGATTCAGACTCGTTCAATTCGCAGAATTTGCCCACTGTTTCAAGGTCGAAGGTCATCAAGGCAAAGGGCCGGTCTGAACGTTTCTTGCGATCGCGCAGCCGCTGAACCGCTTCTGAGTTGGAGGCATCGCAGGCCAGGTGATATCCGCCCAACCCTTTGATGGCGAGGATCTTACCCTCGATCAAGAACTGGCGGGCAGTGCTGATGGCTCCTTCAAATTTACCGATGATCTGACCGTTCACAATGAACTGCACTCTCGGACCGCAATCCGGGCAGGCCACGGGTTGGGCATGAAAGCGTCTGTTGCGTGGATCATCGTATTCCGCCTGGCAGGTGGGGCAAAGTTTGAACTCCGCCATGGTGGTCAGCGGACGATCGTAGGGAATATTCTTGATGATCGAAAAACGCGGTCCGCAGTTGGTGCAGTTGATGAAAGGATAGCGATAACGGCGGTTCTTGGGATCGAACAATTCCTGCAGGCAATCAGGGCAGATGCTCATGTCCGGTGAAACAGGCAGGAATTGGCCTTCTTCAGCCTGACTGTCTTTGATCGAAAAATCGGTAACTTCTTGAAAAGGGATGGGATAGGATTCGATCTGATCAATGCGCGCCAGAACAGGCAGCTGCTCGGTTAGTTCGGTCAGAAAGCGGTCAAGATCGCTCTGTGGTCCGAACAACTCGATCTCTACCCCTTTTGAGGTGTTCCAGACGCTCCCTGAGAGCTTTAGGCGGGTGGCAGTGGTATAAACAAAGGGTCTGAAGCCAACGCCCTGTACAATACCGCTGACGCTGATTTTTAACCCGGTTGCTTCTGAGTTCATGAGTTCTTCTTGAAATCTATGATCTTCTTTGAAAGCCAGTCAATCCAGGCATCCATGCCTTCACCTGTACGGCATGAAACCGGAAACGTGATCAGCCCGGGGTTGAGCATTTCAACGCCCTTGCGGAAGTAATCCATCTTGAATTCCACGTAAGGCTGAAGATCAACCTTGTTGATAATCAGAATCTCCAGGCCGCGGTAGATGTTGGGGTATTTATAGGGTTTGTCATCGCCTTCGGGAACGCTGGCGACCAGCAGGTTGAAATGGGTTCCAAGGTCCCAGGCAGCAGGGCAAATCAGGTTGCCGACGTTTTCCACGATCACGAGATCAAGTTCGCTCAGGGGCAGGGACGCCAGCCCGTCACCCATCATCGAGGCATCCAGGTGACAGTCGCCGCCGGTATTGATCTGCACGGCCGGCATTCCGGCTGAGATGATCTTGTCCGCGTCTATGGTGACCGGAGCGGTGTCGCCTTCAATGACACCGATGCGGAACTGATCCTGCAGGCGTTTGATGGTGGCCAAGATAAAGCTGGTCTTGCCGGCGCCGGGAGAAGCCATCAAATTGATGGCCAATACTTTTTTATCAGATAAATTCTGTCTGTTCTGGTTGGCGATTTTGTCGTTGGTACTGAAGATCTTTTCAACCACAGGCACCCTGATGGCACTCATGAGATTTTCTCCGCTTCTTTTTCTATTTCGATGCTGTCGAGGAAAAATTCCTCGCCGCTGACAACGGTGGTACGCATCCCGCCGCATTTCGGGCAGGGGATCAGATCATGTTCGATGGTGTAATCCGTGGCACAATCTTCACAATGCAGTGTTGCTGGACGGCGTTCAAAATTGAGTTTGGCGCCTGCGCAAATACTGCCTTCAGACACAAAATCCCAATAAAACTGGACTGAATCATCCACAATGCTGGCCAATCTGCCGATCACAATATTGATGGCAGTGACTTTGCTTGCATTGGCCTGATTGGCATGAGAAAGAGCCAGGTTTAACAGGCTCTCGGTGACAGACAATTCGTGCATAGTGTTGAAATTATACTCTTAATCCGACTGAATTGGGGTGATTTGAGATTAAAGGTCGAGCTTACTGGTTGACTGCTTTGTTTTCTTCGATGATGATGTTCATGAATTGCAGGCGGGTGGTCAGCCAGCTGCGGGCCGCCACATTGGCGATGCGTCTAAAAATAAAATAGCCGATATCATGGTCATCTTCGCATAATTTGTAGAGCTGCTTGCCATGAATGCGGATCAGTTTACAGTGGGTCAGGGCGGTGGTTGTTCCGGTGCGCTGTCTGACCACTGGCGTCATTGACGACCATCCCAGAATATCCAAAGGTCCCAGACGTGCGGTTTCCAGTTGTCCGCGGGTGGGGATATAAACCTCGACCTTGATCTCGCCATCCATCAAGACATACAAATAATCAAGTTGGGCGCCTTCCAGAATGGGTGTATCCCCCGGATCAAGCTCAATAACATCCGATATTTCGCTGATCTTTTTCAACTGTTCGGCGTTGAAATCCAGAAATAGCGGGATGATTTTTAGTGCTTCGATGTTTGCTGGATCATTAAACATGATAAACCTGTCTAAACAAATTCCTTCTTATTCAAAGATAACATCAAGTGCCAGGCGCAGAAAGTGTTTTCCGTCATACAGCTAAGAGTAGCCTGTCATCAATAATATGACTGGGTTAGTTTACTTTTATTGACCAGTTTTTCGATAAGACCACAGATAAAGGAGTCCCACAAAAAAACCACCCCCCAAAATGTTTCCCAAGGTTACAGGGATAAGATTCTTGAATATAAATGCATTCCAGGTCAGATGGGCAAGATCCAGACCTGATGAAGCAACAAAGGAAGGATCGAACGCTTTTAACAGCAAACCCAAGGGAATAATATACATGTTGGCGACGCTGTGCTCAAAACCCGCCGCAATAAAAAAGGTGATCGGAAAAATGATGGCAAGAATCTTATCGGTGGTGGTGCGTCCACTATAGGTCAACCAGACCGCCAGACAGACCATAATGTTGCAAAGAATACCTAAAGCCAGCGCCTGGAAAAAGCCATATTGCACTTTGGCGTTTGCAGTGGAAAGCATCAAAGTCCCAAGAGCTCCCTTGGAGGCCATGTATTCCTTGCTGAGAAGGATCAAAAACACCACGGTGATGGAACCGATAAAGTTACCGATATAGACCAACAGCCAGTTGCGAAGCAAACGCAGCAAACTGATCTTTTTTTGTGCCCAGGCTACCACCAGCAAGACATTGCCAGTGAAAAGTTCTCCGCCGCCCACAACCACCAGGATCAGCCCCATGGAAAATACAAGCCCCTGCAGCAATTTCATGAAACCGTATGGACAAACCCCAGCCATTCCGGTGGCAACCACGGAGGCAAAAACCGCACCAAAAGCAATATAGGTGCCAGCCAAAAAAGATAACGGCAGCAAATTGGCCAGCGGTAAGGCAGCTTTCTTTTCGCCTATGCCACCCGCTTTTGCCACCATTTCTGCAGGGGGAAGTGCATCCAGCGTGATTTGAGAGTCAGTCATTGATCATCCCCTCTCTTTAAGATTGCGAATTCTCAATCCATTTGATGATAATATCAGCCGCTTGTCTGGTCAAGTCGGCGGTGGCCGCCGATAGAGATTGTGCAAAACCGAATTCGTATCCTCTAACAGAAACCAGGATTGTTTCAGGCACTTTATGATGCAATGTGTCGGCTATGGAAAGCAAGGAGGCAGCTGTAAGGTGATGCGTCAGAGGAGATTTTTGAAAATTTGCCGTTACCTTCTCAAGATGGATCTCTTCTGGCACTGCGCCTGTGTGGGCGTCAATAAAACAAACCCGGTCATAGGCATCCAAGTCGTCTGCAATTTCGGGGGTGAGCTGCAGTTGAAAGTCAAAATCCAACTGACGTTGTTCGTCATGGAAATTAACATCCAACTCGTCAGAGACCGGTAAGCCATAATGCAGCATGATCTCACGCAGCACATGCCAGGCAACGCCGTCGTCCTGCCGATCCGGATTTCCATAACCATAAATAAGTGTTTTCAAGTTTTTCCTTTTAGAAAAAACGCGATGTGCAAGTTTTCTGCAGCATCGCGTTTCAGTTTACTGTACTTTACCGTCTTCTGCTAATTCCTGGTGATGGTCTTGACCAATTGGTCTGAAGAGTCTCTGACTTCCAGGATGATGGGCATTTGGCCCACCGCATGGGTGGAGCAGGAGAGGCAAGGATCGTGGGCGCGGATGGCGGCTTCAACCCGGTTCAACATGCCTTCAGTTACGTGTTCGGCATCAGGAATATAGGTTTTCGCGACGCTGTCAACGGATTCGCTCATGGCCCAGTTGTTGTGGCCGGTGGAGACGATCAGGTTGACTCTTTCGATCTGCTGATTCTCGTTCATCCAATAGTGATGGATGAGCGTGCCACGCGGGGCTTCGATCACACCTACACCATAGGGTTTCGGGTCACGGCAAGTATTGAGCACATCATTGCTGAGGATATCAGGATCATCAAGCAGCACTTTTACTTGTTCAATACAATAGAGTGTTTCGATCAATCTGGCGGTGTGATAATGCAGCGTATTTTCAACGGGTTTTCCGCCGTTCAATTGCTTGAATTTCTTGAGTTCGGCATCCGCAAGCGGGGTGGCCATGCGGTCTGAAGTGTTCAAGCGGCCAAGAGGACCTACCCGATAGACACCGGCGGGATATCCGAGTTTCTTGTAATAGGGGAATTTCAGGTAAGACCAATTTTCAACATGCTCGGCAATGTAATCGAGGTAATTGCGGGGATCAAATTTCTCGAGTTCCTTGCCGGTTGAGCTGGTAAGACGAATATCGCCATCATACAGTTCAAGCGTGTTTCCGGGTTTTACCAGACCAAAATAGCCGGTTGAGAAAACGCCAAATTTGTTGATATCTTCCATGTTGGCTTCAGCCCAACCCTGCATGATGCTGATGGCTGCCTTGGTGGTGGCCAACGCCTCGTCATATCCGGCGAGGATGGTTTCACGTTCGGCTTTGGTGAGCGCTTTGTTTACACCGCCAGGGATGGCAAAATTGGGATGGACTCTTCGACCGCCAAGAATCCGGATAATTTCCTGACCCCATTTGCGCAGTTGAACTGCTTTGACGGTCAGGTCGGGATTGGCTTGTAAAAGGCCAACCACATTGCGGGTCGCGGGATCGGAATCGAAACCAAGCAGCAGATCGGGGCCGGCAAGTTCAAAGAAGTGCATGCCATGGCTTTGGATGACCTGGCCCATGTGCATCAATTCACGCAGGAGTGCCGCAGGGCGGGGAGGCGGTGCACCCAGCACTTCGTCGCCGGCTTTGGCAGAAGCCAAATGGTGGCTTACAGGGCAAATACCGCAGATGCGCGGAGTGATGAGAGGCATTTCAAAGACCATGCGGCCTTCGCAGAATTTTTCGAATCCGCGGAATTCGTTGACATGCAAGTAGGCATGATCCACTTTACCGGCTGCATTCATGCGAATGGTGACCTTGGCATGACCTTCGATGCGGGTTACGGGTTCAATTGTTATTTTTTGAGCTACCATTTAATGACTCCTTACCTAATTCCAGTGCAAAATTTCGCCCTTGAGTTCAGGGATTCTACCCTGGCCAAGTTCACTCAAAGCCGTAAAAATCGCATCTGCACTGGGAGGACAACCCGGCACGAATACATCCACTTTGACAAAATCTTGAATGGCATGAACTTTCATGGGAACTGCCAATTCGGGATCATTGGGGATGTGACCGCTCTCGTCAGTGCTTTCAGTTTCAACATAAGCCCGGCGCAAAGACTCTTCAATGGTGAAGAAATTGCGCATGGCGGGTACACCACCAAATACAGCACAGTCACCCAGTGCAACCAGAATTTTGCATTTAGAACGCATGTTGACGGCAACTTCTTCATTGTACGAATTGTTGATTCCGCCTTCGAGAATACCCACATCCACACCGGATTCATCGGGGTGTTTCAGGTCGGTAATCGGGGTGGAGCGCAGATCCACCAGATTGATGACATCCACGATCCGTTCGTCCATATCCAATAAAGACATGTGGCAGCCGGCGCAGCCTGCCAGCCAATCTGATGAGACTTTTGGTTTAGCCATTATCTCTCCTTCTCTTGCTTACTTTGAGATTTCAACGACGGAGACACGACTGTGCATCTCTTTCGTCCAATCAGCGGATAATTTGACGCTGAGTTTTTCAGCCAAGGCGTTCAGGGTCTGGACGGTGGTCCAGGATTCTTCAGCCGGGGTAATGGCTTTTTTGGCTTCCTGAACTTTACCTTCCAGGTTGATGTAATGGCCTTCCTGTTCCAACCAGTTGGTGGAGGGCAGAACCACATCAGCAACACCGGTCAATGCAGAAGCATAAGTGGCCAAAACGACCTTGAAGGGTGCTTTTTCGAATTCCTTGACGGATTTCTGTGAAGCTTCATCGTCGCCGATGGCAAAGAAGGCGGCTTTGTGACCGTTGATCTTCAAGGCTTTGTCAAGGTGCAGTTGTGAAGCGGCCAGGCTGTTTGATCCACCCTTGAGGCTGATCAATTCAGCTGCGACGACATCGGCTAATTCTTTTAACACGGCCAGGTCAGATCCGTTCTCATAAACGAAGACAGGTTTTTCGGCCGAAGTCAACACAAAAGCAGCGTCAAGGTAATCATCTGTTTTTAATCCGGTGGCTGCAGCAAAACCATCAAGATCGGTGGCTTTGATGGCGGTCTTGCCCTTGGCAAGTCCCAATTTGACCACGGCAGCGATCAGGCCTTTGAACAGGTCGGCATTTGAGCCTTTGGCGGCTTTGAGAACCTTATTGGCGAACGGGTTCAAACCATTTTCTTTCTTATCAACCACGAGCAGATTGGTGCCGTCCGCTAGTTTGCGTTTGATGAAGAAACCGGCAACCTGGTGATCTTTTACAAGATCGGCGTCCACTACCATGACCGCACCGGCGGTCTGCAAAGCTTTAAGGTCAGTTTCAAATGCTTTGTTGGCGGCTTCAGCAAAAGATGCACCGTCAGCAGTAAACTCGCCTTCTTCAGTGGTGGTGACCATGCCGCTGCCCAATTGGTCAGCAAACAGTTGTTTGAATTGTGAAATGGCTTCAATCGGTTGGCGGGTCGAGATCAGGGCAGCCACACCATCAGCGGATTTTCCGGAGAGGGGTTTCAATTGGGAGGCTATGGTGCTCAATGCTTCATCCCAGGTGGCGGCCTTGAGGGCGCCGTTCTTGCGGATCAAGGGAGTGGCAATACGTTCGCAATCCACTTTCATGGGATCGAAACGACCGAGTTCGCAGAGCAGACCTTCGTTGACAGCACCATCCCAGTCGCCTTCAATGCGGACAAGGCTGTTATTGCGGGTGAGCACGTTAACCTTGCAGCCTACTGAGCAGCCCACGCAGACGGTATTGGTGATGTCCACCTGGGTCTCACGGCCACGATAAGCACTCCAGCGGTCAATCAAGGCGCCGGTGGGGCAGACTTGCACGCAGGCTCCGCAAGAGATACAAGAGCTTTCGCCAAGGGGAACGCCGGTATCCGCCACAAGGATGCTGTTGGCGCCGCGTTCTTCAAAGCCCAGGGTGTAATTGCCGACCAGATCGCCACAAGCACGGACGCAGCGGCGGCAAAGGATGCAGCGGTTGGCTTCCATGATGATGTAGGGATGGGAGGCATCCATGGGATAGGGCGTGTAATTGGGAGAGAGCGGCCAGTGGGTCATTCCCTCGTGGTAAGCAGCATTTTGCAGTTCGCAGTCGCCACCGCTGACCTGGCAGTACGGGCAGAAATGGTTGCGTTCGCTGAAGATCAGGGTAAGAACGAATTTACGTGCATCCAGCACCTTCTTTGTATCTGTCTTGATTACCATGTTGTTGCTCACCGGTAATGTGCAAGACGGCTGCAAGGTACGGGCACCTTCCACCTCGACCAGGCACAAGCGGCATCCGCCGTAAGGGGTCAGATGGGGGTGATCACACAGGGTGGGAATATCAATTCCGTTGGCCTGGGCAGCTCGTAAAACAGTCATCCCGTCTGGGACTTCCAGTTTATTGCCGTTGATTGTAATCGTCGCCATTATTGTTACGCTCCTGTCAAAAATACAAAAATTTCTATATCTTCTTGCCGCTCATCGGGCAAATACCCGTTGGGCATACTTTCAATCGAATGTGGGCTTCCACTTCAGCGCGATAATGATTCAAAATATCGCGGATCGGAGCACCGGCGGTTTGACCAAGACCGCAGTTTGATAACTGATAAAGGTTATCGCTCAAATTCATCAGGTCGGTCAGGTCACTCAAAGTGCCTGTGCCTTCTGAAATGTTGGTCAAGATTTCGAAGGCTCTCTGGTTACCGATGCGGCAGGGGTTGCATTTTCCGCATGATTCTTTGCGGAAGAAATTCAGCAGCACTTTCGCCAGGTCAACCACACAAGTGTCTTCGTCGCAGATCAATAAAGCGCCTGAACCTAATGCCACGCCTGCTTTGCTGAAAGAATCAAAGTCCATCGGTGTGTCTTGCAGGATTGAAGGCACGATTGATCCGGAGGAGCCTCCGGTTTGAGCCAATTTAAAGGTCTTGCCGTTCTTCATGCCCTTGCCATAGATGGCAATGACTTCACGCAGGGTGATGCCCATGGGCACTTCGATCAAACCGGTGACATTTACATTACCCAGAATGGTGTAAACCTTGGTCCCCGGGCTGTTCTTGGGACCAAATCCGCGGTACCAATCTGGACCGTTGCGAATGATCGGCGCCACGTTTGCCATGGTTTCGACATTATTCACAAGGGTGGGTTTACCCCACAAACCATTTGTGGTCGGGTAAGGCGGACGAGGTCGCGGTTCTCCGCGTTTGCCTTCAATGGATTCGATCAAAGCCGTTTCTTCGCCACAGATGTAAGCACCCGCACCTGCATGAACATGCAATTCAAGATTGAATCCAGTGCCGAAGATGTTCTGACCTAAAAAGCCCATTTCTTTGGCCTGTTCGATCGCCTTCTTCACGCGTTCTTGTGCAAGCACATATTCACCGCGAATGTAGAAGTAACCTTCATCAGCACCTACTGAATAAGCAGCGATGGCCATAGCCTCGATGATGGAGTGAGGATCGCCTTCAAGGATCAAACGATCTTTAAAGGTGCCGGGTTCACTTTCATCTGCATTGCAAACCACGTATTTCTTGGCATTCTTGGTCCGGTTTACGAAACGCCATTTGGTGCCGGTCGGAAAACCCGCACCGCCGCGTCCGCGCAAACCTGATGCTTCTAAATTGTCAAAGATCTGGTCGGGTGTCATCTCGGTCAAGGCTTTCGCCAGAGCCTGATATCCATCGTGTATGATGTAATCATCAATGGAATCAGGGTCAATCACACCCGCTCTTTCAAGTACGATGCGCTGCTCGGCAGGTAGTGTGCCTTTGCGCGCTGATAACCAGGCAATTCTGCCTGATAATTCACGAACCGGGGCCTGCATGGATGCTGCAATGCGTCCCTTATAAAGATGTTCTTCAACGAGGTAGTGAACATCCTCTTTTTTAACCGGACCGTAGATGGTCGCCTCAGGGTAAATGATCACGAGAGGTGAGGCATCGTGGCGGCCAACATCGCCCACCATGGTCAATGAAATTTCATTTTCAAGACCAAATCCGGCGATTTCATGCTGGAGCGCCTGATAAACATCATTGGCGCCGTTGGCGATGCTTTGGGCATCACTGGAGACTAATACCATGGAACGGATCGCTTTCATGTCAGTCTCCTCTTATTGGTACTTGGCCAGGATAGCCGGGACCTGAGCGGGATCCACGTTTCCGATCACATCGTCATCAATCATCATGACGGGGCCAACACCGCAAACACCAAGGCAGCTAGTTGTTATTAAGGTCCATTTGCCGTCAGGCGTAGTTTCGTTCTCTTCGATCTTCAGAGCCTCCTTGACAGCCGTCCAGACTTCACGGCCACCTGCCACATGACAAGGGGCACTTTCGCAAAACTGAAGCACGTGTTTTCCACGTGGTTTGGTCGAAAGCATCCGATAAAAACTGGCCACTGAAAAAAGCTGGCTCTTCGGTACTTTCAACAAACGACTGAGTTCGTCCAGTGCTTCACCGGGCAGATAACCAATTTCCCGGTTGACGTCGTTGAGTATCGGTATCAATTCATCTTGCGACGCGCCATAACGCTTGACAGCCGATTGCACTGCTTCCAGTACAACCTTGCCGTCTTTCGGTTCAATTGTCATGTTTCTCCTCCTCGGCTCTGATGGTTTGATCAAATTGAAGGGAAGAACTTAGTACTCCGCTTCAATTAATTAATGACAATTGCATTAAAGTTGCAAACTTGCTGGCAGATACCGCAGCGCACGCAAACATCAGGATCAATGACATGAGTTTGTCTGCGTTCGCCGGTGATGGCGTTGACCGGGCAGTTGCGGGCGCAAACTGTACAACCGGTGCAGGGACCATCCACGATATCGTAGCGAATAAGAGCTTTGCAAACTTTAGCCGGGCAGCGCTTTTCTTTGATGTGAGCTTCATATTCTGAGCGGAAATGCTTCAGAGTGCTGACCACCGGATTTGGAGCACCTTGTCCGAGACCGCACAGGCTGTCTTCTCGAATCTGTTCGCAGAGCATTTCAAGCGTGTCGAGGTCGCTTTCTTTACCGCGGCCTTCACAAATGCCTTCGAGTATTTCAAGAATTCTGCGTGTACCGACACGGCAGGGGGTGCATTTGCCACAGGATTCATCCTGAACAAAGTCCATGAAAAAGCGGGCGATATCCACCATGCAGGTTTCTTCGTCCATTACAACGAGACCGCCGGAGCCCATGATCGAACCTGCTTTGGCAAGTTCCTGGTAATCCACTGGCAGGTCAAGGAATTCAGCCGGCAAACAACCGCCCATGGGGCCGCCGGTTTGGATGGCTTTAAAGGCTTTGCCGTCTTTGATACCGCCGCCTACGTCATAGATGATCTCGCGCAGGGTCAGCCCAAAGGGAACTTCGATCAAACCGGTATGTTGAACGTCACCGGCCAGAGCAAAGGTCTTGGTGCCCTTGGATTTTTCGGTTCCAAATGCAGCGTACCATTCGGGTCCGTTGATGATAATCTGGGGAACGTTGGCATAAGTCTCAACGTTGTTCACATTGGAAGGTTTGCCAAATAGACCCTTGACCGCAGGGAAGGGAGGTCTTGGACGAGGTTCACCACGGTTGCCTTCGATGGAGGCCATCAAAGCGGTTTCTTCGCCGCAGACGAACGCGCCAGCGCCCATACGCACTTCGAGGTCGAAATCAAAGCCAGAGCCCAGAATATCTTTACCCAGCAAGCCAAGCACGCGTGCCTGGTCAATGGCGATATTCAAAGTTTTAACCGCGATGGGATACTCGGCACGGCAGTAGATGTAGCCCTGGTTTGATCCGGCGGCGTATGCGCCGATAATCATACCTTCGATAACGGCATGGGGATCGCCTTCGAGTACACGACGGTTCATGAACGCTCCGGGATCGCCTTCATCAGCATTACAGATCATAAATTTGGGCCAATCCTGGGTTGCGCGGCAGAACTGCCATTTTTTGCCAGTCGGGAAGCCTGCGCCGCCGCGACCACCTAGCCCTGAACGAAGCACAATATCAATGGTTTCTTCAGGTGTGTAGCTGGTTAAGACCTTTCCAAGGCCTTCGTAGCCGCCTTCAGCAAGGTAATCCTCGATGTTCTCGGGATCAATCTTGCCGCAGTTTTTCAAGACGACACGAACTTCCTTGGATGTGGGTGCGCCAAGTTCTTCGTCTATAAAGGTTTTTTCCTGTTCGACGAATTTTGTGGCAACACGACCTTTAAGAAAATGTTCTTCAACCAGATATGGAATATCATCGGGGGTTAAACCGACATAATGTACCCCTTCTGGGTAAACCATAAGCTCAGGTCCATTATCGCAGCCGCCAATTCTGGAGGTTTCGAGGACCTGGATTTCGTCGATGAGTCCCTGCGCAACGAATTCGTCTTGCAAAGCATCCATGATCTCATGGGCGCCTTTTTTAAGGCATGCAGGATCGACACAAACTAAAACATGCGAACGAAAATACGTCATTGTTACACCTTATAAAAAATGGAGTGCACGTACCGCTAACAACGTTTAGATGTTTAAGACGTGGTCTGTAACAACTTTGCCATTGCCGACGTGCTCTAATAAGATCTTTTTTGCGACTTCCGGAGTTACTTTTCCATAAGTTACTTTGGCTGCTTCACCGATCACCACTTGAACGATCGGTTCTTTTTCGCATAATCCGATGCAGCCCGTTTGGGTCACAATGACGCCGTTGATGGAGTCTTTTTCAATGGTGTCGAGGATTGATTTCATCGTGTCGCGTGCACCGGCGGCAATACCGCATGTGCCCATGCCTACGATGACTTGCACTGTACCTGATGATGCTTTTAATTCGCGTTTCTTTAAAGCTTCTTCACGCGCTTTCTTTAAGTCTTCAAGGCTTTTAATAGTTGACATTTTTTTCCTCTCCTGCAGACTTTATAGTTGGTTATGATACGTTTAGTGCCCTGGCATCATCTATGCCTGATTGGAGCATTTCACGTAAACAATTCAAGATTGAAGGTTCTGACAACGGAAGTCCTTCTATTTCAGCTTTTACCGGTTCATCATCAAAAACAAATTCTTTTTCATTGAAACGATATTTGAAAACCCAATGAACAGAAGGGTTGGCCACCAGCAGGTGCAGCAGGGTGGTGGTGATATCGCCCAACGGCATTCGGTCAATATGGCTGTGCTGAAACTTCACCACAATGCTTGTTCCGACACCCACTTCGGAGGTTAATTCAAGGCTTCCATTGCACATTTCTGCAGCTTCTTTGAGCAGTGGAATTCCCAAACCCACTTTACGAGTGGTGCGGGTGGTGACAAAAGGATCAATGACTCTGGCAGCCATTTCGGGCGGCATGCCGCAGCCGTTATCTTGAACGCTCAGTTGTAAAAGATCAATCCGTAAATCTTCGATCACTTCAATGGTGATATCTTTTGCCTTGGCAGAAATACTGTTCTCAGCGATATCCAAAAGGTGAAGTGATAGTTCTCTCAAGGCTTACTCGGCAATTTCCTGAATGGGTTTGAGTACCTGCGGCATCTTGTTGGGTTTTACTCTACCAATGACATCTTCATCCACCAAAATAACGGGTGCTTGTGAACAGGCACCCACACAGCGGCAGATCTCAACGGTGATATTGCCGTCGGGAGTGGTTTTACCTGGTTCAATACCCAGAATTTGTTTGGTTTTTTCGATCAAAGCTGGTGTTCCACCAACATAGCAGGCGGTGCCCATGCAGAATTTGACTGTATGGGTGCCGCGGGCATTCGTGGTGAAGAAGGAATAGAAGGAGACGACTCCATGAACGCGCGAGGCGGGAACCTGAAGCCTGTTTGCAATATAATCCTGCATCTCTGGGGTGATGAAGCCGATGGCAGATTGAACTTCGTTCAAAACAACCATGGTGGCGCCGGGTCTGTCTTTGTTTTGATCCACAATTTGATCAATTAATTGTTTTCTTACAGGATCCGTTAAAGGATTGTTTTTCTGAACTGTTGCAGTGGTCGCCGACATTAAAAAGACTCCAATCTTATTTAATCAGACAATTTATGTGTAATTACACTAATTGCCTTTAATAGTTTACAAGTTCAGTTCGCGTGCAACAATGACTGAATGTCATCATATCTACTGTTGGATATCCAGACTTCACTCATTCCTGACTTTGTTTCCAAACGGGTTTCAATTTAATTGTTTTGTATCTCTGGAATAGTATTTTACCCGATTTTGAGCGAAACGATTAGGAAAAACTGATCATTCTTCCGTTTTTGTTATGTATGGCGAATGCAATTTCTTCGATGGATGGTTTTTCAATGAAAAGGGTCATTTTTCCGTTGAATTCATCAAGGCGATGCACATCGCCATCCTGGATCAGAGGATATCCCTTAATCTGTGGAAATTGTTTGACGGCATCGGATGGATTGATATGTTTGGAAATTTCAAGTGCTTCGATCTGAATATCGGTTGGTACCAGGCCTAGGTTTTCTAGCAATCCGAACGCCTTGCGGTTGACATGTGCGGGGATGAATAATCCCCCCAGATCGGTGACAACCTTCCAGGCATCATTTATGGATAGACTTGAGCTGACTAGTAGGAGTTGTTCTTCGCGGCGGATAAATTCGCCGGTTTCATCCACCACAAACTGTTCTCCAAAATGTTCAGGGTCATTCTCGATCTGCGGCAGGGTTTCTGAGACCAGTTTTTGCAGCAGCATGATCTGTTCAAGCGTGTCGAACAGACAGAGCGAATGGACTTCTTCGCGGGTTTGCAGTTCCATGCCGGGCAGAACATGCAGAGGTGTATTTATGGCGGCTTTTTGAACCGCCTCAATATTGGCTGAGGAATTGTGGTCAGTAATGGCGATCAGGGTGATACCCAGGTCAAGTGCAGATTCGACGATCAGTGGAGGAATCATCTCCACTTCAGCACATGGAGAGAGAACAGTATGAACGTGCAGATCTGATTTATAAGGATTGATCAATTTTGCCAGGCAGTATGAGGATTAATCAACTGATTCGCAGCGAAAACCCAGGTCCCAAAGCTTGCCGATCACATAAAAAGTGGGTTTACTGGTACTGAGCAAGATCACACCTTCTTCGTTGGCTTTCGCCAGGGTGGTGAGATCAGGCATGGCGCCTTCAGTGATGATCACCGCGGAAAGCTCCAGCAAGGTGGCCACCGCGATGATGTTGGAATGCGCCTGCAGGGTTACCCAAATGGATTTATGCGGCGCTCCTGCCATGACACAACTTAAAAGATCAGAGGAATAGCCGCAGGTCGGTTCGATGGCGGAGAAATCTTTTGGATCAGTAAGGACAGTTAAGTTCAATGCCGAGATGACTTCTTGTAAATTCATGTTAATTCTCCTTGTTTGGACCGGATGCTTCACCGACGGTTTCTTCACTTTGCAGCAATATTTTCAAACGCAAGTTTGTGCCTTTGCCATAAACGGATTCAAGCCGCATGGAATCCACGCACCGCTGAATGTTGACCAGCCCCATGCCGGCGCCAAAACCAAGTTCGCGCACAGTCTCTGTGGCGGTGGAATATCCTGGGCGCATGGCTAACTCGATATCTTCAATGCCCGGGCCGTCATCAGAAATGTTGATCGAGATCTGGTGAGGCTCAATTTCCACCCGGATGACGCCGCCGTTGGTGGAATGGATGATCAAATTCATTTCAGCTTCGTATACCGCAATGCCGGTGCGGCGGGCGATCTGCGGAGTGGCGCCGAGACGCAGCAAGGCCAGTTTGATGGCTGAAGAAGCCGATCCACCGTGGATGAAATCGCCCTGTTTGATGTTGTAGCGCAAGATCAAACTGGAACGGTCAGAGTTGATATCTTCAAAAAGATGGCTGGCGCGGTAACGCCGAATTTCCTCAGCATGGTAATCTTTTTGCAGGGCGGTTAAGATACCGCTGGTAATATCCCCTTTGGTGATGATACCGATCAGTTCGTTGTTCTGGTCCAACACGGGCAACCGCCCTTTGTGTGTATTGACAAAGAGTTTTAATGCTTCAATGACGGGATCACTGCCGTGAACCGTCAAAATGGTGGAACTCATGTACTTGGAAACTGGTGAGGATAGATCGTTCTCTTGCAAGCTACGGATCAGATCTTCAATACTGATGATTCCGAGCAGTTCATGGTTATTGACAACCGGGGCGCCTGAAATTCTAATTTGTCGAAACAGGTCGAGCACTTCACGCATTTGTGTTTGTGGGGTGACAGTCAATGGCTCCTTGGTCATGACTGCTTCCACTTTTAATTCATATGCCAGTTCTTCAACGCGGGTTATATTCTCTGCATCTTGATCCGTAACAGGACGTTTTTGAATCCGAGAGATGTCGCCCATTTTCCTCCTGGTTACGACTTATTCATCACAAGAGCAAGGTTCGTCTCCGACGGCTCTTTCAAGGCTCGGCAGGCCGGCGCGATGCAGTCTTCCGCAAAGCTCAAACATGCCAAAGGGTGAAGAGATCAACGCCAATTCTTCCTGGGCAGCAAGGTCAATGGTTTCCTTGGGAGGAGTTTTTCCGCGCACGATGATCACAGCAGCCACATCCGCCATCATCGAGGTCCGGATAACCTGGGGGTTGCACAAGCCTGTCAGCAACACAGCCTCCGGTTGGATTGAAGCCAATACGTCGCTCATGAGATCTGCGCCGCATCCGCCTTTAACTTCGCGATCAAGATTCGCTGAAGGATTATAAAGATGCCCATCTATTAACTTAATTAATTCCTTAACATTCATAAAAATCAACCTGCCTATAGTAAAAAAACTATAATTATGTTTCGATATGATACTTTATACCGGTCATTATTGACAAGAGAAAACACAATACGAAAATGCAAAGCATAACATCAACTATGTTAAAATCAGTCATCTAATGAAAGCAGTGAAGGAATTGTTATGAAAACGTTAATTCAGCCTGTTAAAGGAACCAGGGAGTTTTATCCCAGGCAGATGGAATTGAGACGCTGGTTGTATGCGAAGATCGAGGCCATTGCCACCCAATTTGGTTATGAAGAATGGGATGGTCCATTTCTGGAAAAAATTGACCTCTATGCCGCCAAATCTGGTGAGGAACTGGTTAAAGAACAGTCATTTGTCTTCCCTGACCGGGGTGGAGACCTGATCACCCTACGGCCTGAATTAACCCCATCACTGGCGCGCATGGTGGCGCAAAAGCAAAACGAATTGACCTACCCACTGCGCTGGTGGTCTTTTGGACCCTTCTGGCGCTACGAACGTCCACAAAAGGGACGTTCACGCGAATTCTTCCAGTGGAACATTGATATGATCGGTGTCGAATCTGCTGAAGCGGATGCCGAGTTGGTGGGCATTTGCGTGAAGTTCCTGAAATCGGTGAATGTCACCCCAGACCAGGTCAAGGTGTTGGTCAATCATCGTGAGTTGATTGATACCGAACTTGGCACACTGGGCGTGGTCAGTGACCTAAAGAAGGCAGTGTTCAGACTGATTGACCGCAAAGACAAAATGCCCTACGATAAATGGGAAGCAACAGCCCTTGAAGCCGGATTGACGCAAAAGCAGTTGGAAGGGGTCGTGGCACTGCTTGAAAACAAGGAACTCTGGCGTGAATCAGCCTATCTCTGCAAAGTGTTTTCTATCCTTGAAAAAATGGGCATTGCGGAATATGTCGTTTATGATCCCAAGATCATCCGCGGATTGGATTATTACACCGGGCTGGTGTTTGAAGCCTGGGATGTTGGCGGCGACGGCCGTTCCGTATTGGGCGGCGGTCACTATTCAAACCTGATCGGAGATGTGGGCGGTTCGCCGCTCGGCGGCGTTGGTTTTGCCATGGGTGACATGATGATCACCGTCATTCTTGAAAAATACGGCTTGCTGCCTCAGTTTGGTGCTTTTGAAAAAACCGCACTGGTGACAGTTTTTGATGAATCATTGATGTTGAGTTCTGTCGGGTTTGCTTCAGAACTCCGTTCGAATGGCGTCAAAACCATCTGCTATCCTGAAACTTCCAAACTGCAGAAGCAGTTCAAATATGCAGACCGGTTGGGCATCGAATGGGCAGTCGTGATTGGCCCTGATGAAGATGCTGAAGGCAAAGTTACGTTGAAAGATCTGAAAAGTGGAACGCAGGAAACGCTCATGCGGGAAGAGGCTGTAATCAAGATCAAGCAAATGCTTGTCTAACCCTTAAGGCTGTGATAAAATCCTTTCGCTCATGGTGGCTTTAGCTCAATGGCAGAGCATCGCACTGTGGATGCGAGGGTTGTGGGTTCGACCCCCATAAGCCACCCCTGACAGAAAAACAGACTTCACTTCGAAGTCTGTTTTTTATTCTATGCTTTATTCGAAAAAATATAGAAATGGGTAATGGATTTCTCAATCACAGATCATACTGCAGAATGCGACTATCTTCGGATCGCAGTAACAATTTTGTTTTGGAACCGGTGTAGGTGAGGGGGTCGGCGTCAAAGTCGGACAATATGGAATCTTTACTTTTTCAACCGGGCATTCATGTGGGTACATATCCGATCCGATGCAGGCGTTTTGGTCTGCATTGTAAAGCAAGTTGGCGGGACAGAACTTTTTTGGTGTATCTGGCGAGGCGCAGCAGCCTTTAGCCGTATCGAAAAATTCGCCCGCTCCACAGGTTGGATTGATGCATGATGCAGGAGCGTTCGAAAGGAGGCATGAGTTTATCGGCATGCAAACGGAAGTGAGTGGGCTGACAATCGAATAGTATCCGACCGGACAACCTCCTTTGTTTGGATCATTTAAGGGCATACAGCCATTTGGAGGAACATCCAGATAGCCATTTGGACAGGGCGGGCTAGGTAATTTTGTGTACTCCAGCTCACATACCTTACTGGTTTGATTTAGTTTATATCCCGATGGACATTCTATAACGAATGGTTGAGCAAAAAATGGATGGCAATATCTCACATCTACTGAAATTCCTTGTGCCATACCCGGAAAAGTACACAGGAATTGATTTCCACCATTAGCCAATTGATGGACCGAACAGGTGAGAGGCTGAGAGTTGCCAGTCATTGAATTCAGCTTATTACTCATACAACCCTTTTGGCGAATATCCACACCATACGAAGCCTTTCCACCCAGCAGTTCACAATATCCGAGCACAGAAGCTGGCTCACATGGATAGGGTGTAAAAGTGGGTTGGGTTTTAAGTTCATCGTTACTGCCTAAAACCTGGCATGGTTGGCCAACAGTCTCAGTGGTGGATTTTGTCGGATCACCCAGTAATACACAGCGAAAACCAATATTTGCGGCATGTTTCTCAGGTTCGATGGCAAATCGAAGAATTGGATTGACTTCTTCCAATGGAGAATTAAATCCACCACCTCGGTAGACTTTTTTGGTGCCTTCCTGGGGTCCGGTTGGATTTGTAGCAGGTGAGGTTTCATAATAGGTGTCCAAATACCAATCGCCAGTCCATTCAAATACATTTCCTGACATATCCATGGCTTCGAAATCACTGGCGCCGTTGTTGTACGATCTCACTTCCTCAGGCTCGGAGGGATCGAGACAATTATTGAAATCCAAAAGACTACAATCTGGTTGATCTGTTCCCCAAGGGTATGCTTTTGATTCAAAGCCCCTGGCAGTTAATTCCCACTCGGATTCTGTTGGCAGTCGTGAGTTAATATAGGTGCAATATTCCTGTGCCTGGAACCAGGTCACTCCAACCACCGGGTCGCTGGCCTTTAGGGCATCCAAGTACCAGTAGGGCGTTTTGGGTTCCTGGTTGGGGGCGCTGCATTTGCCATCTGCCACGCACTGGGCATATTGCTGGTTGGTCACTTCGGCTTGTTGAATCCAAAAGCCACTTAGTGTAACTTTATGCGCCGGTGCATGGTCAGAGGGTGTGGTTTCATCCTGGCCCATGAGAAATTCGCCGGCAGGTACGTAGACGAAATCACTCAGGTCAATCCATTTGAGGATCGAACCGGTCACCGGCACGAGGTCTGCGAGGCTGGTCATATTATCAGGTGTAGGAGTTTGATCAAGTGTGGCAGTGGGAGCCTGAGGTGTCGCACTGGGAGGTTGTGGTGTTCTGTTTTCAGGAATGGCCGGAGTTGGCGTTATATCATTGGGGACTATCTTAAAGGGGAGATTACATGAGGATAATGTCAAAACCAGGATCACGGAAATTGAAAGAAGCATGAGGTGTATGGATCGTTTCATTGTTTCCTCCCAATAAACAAAATGCTTCAATGCACAGGACTGCATAAAAGCAGTCAGCATTGAAGCTGCGTTATAAAACTTGTTGATTGAACTGATTAAATATTATTATAGAGACTAATAGCAAAAAAACAACGAATCATTTCTCAATTAATAACACGAGAAAAAGCCGACCTTCCATTGACAACCATTTGCAATACAAACATCAGGATCATGGTAGACAGAGCAATCTGGTGGTGCTTCACGCGTTGGCATTGGTGATGGGGTCAAGGTAGGGCAATAAGGGATTTTAGCAAGTGTTGAGTTGCATTTTTTGGAAAACAAATCAGGGCTGAGACAGCTATTTTGATCTGGGTTGTAGATAAGATAGGAAGCACAGGTTCTCTTGGGAGAGTCTGCTGAAGCACAACAATTATCAAACGGATCATATTTTTGTCCGACCTCGCAGGCAGTATTAGCGCAAGAATCCGAACCGCTTGGAAACTGGCATTTGTTTAGCGGCATGCAAACGTAACCCGATGGGGTTTCAATCGAATAATAACCGATCGGACATCCGCTGTCGGCAGGGTCGTAAACAGGCAAACAACCAATAGATGTAACTTCCTGATACCCCTTTGGACATGGAGGAGTAGGCAACTTGGCGTTTATCAATTCACACTGTCTTGAATGTTGATCCAGTTGATATCCGAGTGGACAGGTGATATCCACTTGAGGTACTTCTAAAACATTGCAATAATTAATATTCACCTTTATTCCCTGTCCCATACCGGGAAAAGTGCAATGAAATTTATTACCTCCATCAGAAAGTTGTGAAATTGAACAAGACAAAGGCTGCGAATTACCTGTCATCGAATACAAGTTATTGTCCCGGCAGCCCGATTGAAAGATCTCGATGCCATAAGAAGGTTTTCCACTCAATAGTTGGCAAAACCCGGAAACTGAAGCGGCGCTGCATGGAAATGGCGTTGAGGTCGGCTGGATCTGAGCGGGATCATTCCCCGACAAAAGCGTACAAGGTTGAGCTGGTTGTAAGGCGGTCACCTTGAGTGGATCCCCATCCAAAACACAGCGAAAACCAAGGTCTGAGGCTTGTTTCTCGGGTTCCAATGCATTCCTGAGATAAGTCGCCATTTCTTCTGCGGATGATCTATAGCTTCCACCCCGGTAAACTCTCTTCCTGCCATCCAGTGGACCGAGCGGATCGAGTTCGGGTGAGGATTGGTAATAGTCTTTTCCATACCAATCAGCAACCCACTCTCTAACATTGCCAGCCATGTCCAGCACAAAAAAATCACTGGCGCCAAAGTCATAGGATCGAATATCAAGAGGTTCTGCAGGAACAAGGCAGCCTTTGAAATTGGCGTAATTGCAATCAGGTTTGTCGCCTCCCCAGGGAAACGTTTTACGCTCAGATCCGCGTGCGGCAGCTTCCCATTCGGCTTCGCTGGGGAGGCGTGATCGGATGTAAGTGCAGTATTCCCGGGCTTGAAACCAGGTTACGCCGACCACCGGATGGTTGCCGTCATACTCATTCTCGTACCAATATGGAATTTCAAGTTCTTGCATGGGAGGACTGCATTTGCCATCTGAAACGCATTGGGCATACTGCTGATTGGTCACTTCGGCCTGTTGGATCCAGAAGGCAGTCAGCGTAACTTCATGGAACGGGGCGAAATCCGCCTGATCGTAGGATTCCTTACCCATGCCGTATTTCCCTCCTGGTATATAGACGAAGTTGCTGTAGTCAATCCACGTCAGCACCGAGCCTTTTTCTGGCTCGATACTCACCAACACGGGTGTGTTTTCTGGCGTCGGCGTTTGCTGAACACTTACTGTTGGGGATGGAATGATCATTGAGGGAAGAGGAGTTTTGGAAAAGGAGGGTAGAGGAGTTGTTGGCAGGTTTGGAACGATCTTATAGGGCAACCTGCACGATGTGATTAAAAAAATAAGTATGACGCCAAAAGAAAACAGGGTTCCATACTTCTTACTCATCAATCCTCCCTGTAAACAAAAAGCCTCACTACAAAAACTGCATTATAGCAGCCTGCAATGAAGCTTCAATATTAATTTTGCAGTGTATCAATTCACTTAATTATATTGATTTTTGGTCATATAACAACGAATCCTCATCGTCATTCATGAGGATTCGCAAAAAACTGTTTTGAGGACCGTTATTTTTCTTTCGCCAGCGGTTTGATCTTCTCAAGTGCCTCTTCCATATTCTTTAGAATATCACTCTCTTTGATCAGACCGTGCGTGGCCAGCGATTGACTGGATTCAGCCAGCTGGGCTTTTTGTTCAGGGGTCAAGTCCGCACCCGTCAACACGATCACTGGAATCTTCGCCAATCGTGGGTCGGATTTAAAGTGATCCAAAATTTCAAAACCGTTCATATCCGGCATGAACAGATCCAAAACGATCAGGTCGGGTGTCAGATTTCTGAGAATATCCAGAGCGATCTTGCCGCCCTGGGCCAGGGTGGGATGGATACGAGGCTCGGTTTCAACCATTTTCTTGACGAATTTGAGATCGTCAGCATCATCGTCAATGATCAACACTTCCATGGAATGACCTTCGCGGTTGATGCGGTGAATTGCGTTGATCAGGTCATCTTGCAGGAAGGGTTTGACCAGGTACTCCGAAGCACCCAGATTAAAGCCTTTATCTTCTTCCTCGAGGATGGAACAGACCAGGATGGGGATGTCGCGGGTGCGTTCATCCTGTTTAAGTTCGTGCAGCACCTGCCAGCCATCCACTTGCGGCATCATGATATCGAGGGTGATGGCGAACGGTTTAAGTTCAATGGCTTTTTCAACCGCCTTGGAGGGGTTGGTGAGTGCCACCACTTCAAAACCGTAATTTTTAAGATACCTTTCGTATAGACCAATAACCTGTGGATCATCATCAATGGACAGGATCACATTCTCACCGTGACCAAGTGTATTCAGATCCAACCCCTTACGGTAGCCGATCACCGGCAGGGTGAAATAAAAGACACTGCCCTTGCCCGGCTGGCTGCTTAAGAGTCCGATCTCGCCACCATGCAATTCGATCAGCGAACGGCAGATGGAAAGTCCAAGGCCGGTACCACCCGTTCTACGAGTGGGTGAATCATCCACTTGTGAGAAGCGCTGGAAGAGTTTGGATTGATCTGCAGGCGCGATGCCCACCCCGGAATCAGTCACTAGAACTCTGAGGGCAGGGTTCAAGTTTTCATCCTTGGTAAGTTCGGCTTCAATGGTGATGGTGCCTTTTTCGGTGAACTTAATGGCATTTGACAACAAGTTCAAAACCACCTGGCCAAGCTTGATCTCGTCAGCCTTAACAGATGGCAGGTCAGTGGGGACCTTTTGGATCAATTCAATCGGTTTATCTTTAATTAAACCAGTGGCGGTGGAGACCGCTTTTGTGATCACTTCGGCAACGCTGATGTCTTCAAGCTGCAGTTCCATCTTGCCGGCTTCAATTTTTGAGAGATCAAGGATCTCATTGATCATGTTGAGCAGGTTCATCCCCGAGTTGTAGATGGAGGTGATATCCTGTTCTTGAACTTTATTGATCGGTCCATCAATGCCTTTGAGGATTACCCTTGAAAAGCCAATGACCGAGTTTAACGGCGTGCGTAGTTCGTGGCTCATATTGGCGAGGAATTGACTCTTCACCCGATCCAGTTCACGCATCTCCTGCACGGCCTTTTGCGAGATGGAAAATGCGCGGGCGTTTTCAATGGCCACCGAGATCTGGTCGGTAAGGATTTGAAGCACGGTCAGTTCATTTTCCGAGAAGGCATTGGTAGTACTCGAATGCAGGTCCAGGGCACCGATGATGTGACCACCGATTTTCAGCGGAATGCCCATCTCAGAGCGCGTATCAGGCAGTAGCGGATTGGGAAAATAAACCGGGCTTAAATTGGAATCGTTGACAATAATGGGCTGTCCACTGGCCAGGCATGATCCGATCACTGATTTTGAACCGACAGCCAGGCGGTGCTTGTTTTCTTTCATCAATTTACCGGCTTCACCGGTGGATTCCTCAATGATCGCATATTGATTGGATTCATTGAGCAGGAAAATGGAACAGTGATAATAGCCGAAGCGGTCCTTTAACAGGTTGACGATGCGGCTTAATAGAATATCTTGCGATAAAGTACTCGTGGTGTCCCTGGCGATCTCAGCGGCGGTCTGCAGCTCCAATGCGCGACGCTGCGCCTCAAACAACAATCGTTGACGTTCAATTGCTACGGCAATGCTGTTTCCGATGATTTGCAGTGTATGTGCATCTTTGGGATCCAATTGGCCGGCTCTTGAGGCACTGGCAAGAATGAACCCGACAGGATTTGTGGCTGTTTGCAGTGGAATGAAAATAGCCGCGGCGATGCCTGCATTTCTAAAAAAGGTCTGCGAAACGACAGGCAGATCTCCATTGGTTGTGTCGTTCAGCAGGATTGGTTCTTTGGAGGGAAACTCTAAAAACGGCAATGCGCTGGCAGGCAGCTTTTGGCTGGTGATGCGTGGTTCTGAGCCGGTTGAATAGGTCCCCACCAGCGAAAAATCAGGTGATTGAGAAGAGCGGGCATCTGAGGCAATATATAACTGCAGCGATTCGCAGTTTTTGGGCATGGCATTCTCACCCACCAGGGTCACCAACTCTTCCATACTGGAGGAATTCGCTATCCCGCTGGAAATTCTGAAAAGCAGTTCGGTTTCAGCCAGTGCGATCTGGGTGCTTTCAAACAGACGTAGATTCTGAATGGCCGTGGACATTTGATCCACCAGCGGTGGGTAAGTACGTTTTTCCAGCGTGGAGAAGCGATGTGGTTTGCTGGTCTCCAACAGCAGCACCCCGGTCTGAACGTTTACGCTCCACAAGGGCAGTACCGCCAAAGAATAAACCCCACAACTCTGGAATTGCTGTTTTACAAGGTCATCAATGAACGCATCGGCCAGGTGATCGTAATAAACAGGTGATGGAGATGAAAATAGTTTTTCAAAAAGATCAACCTCATATTCATGACCTGTTAAATTGGTTGGTTTGATACTATCGTCTGAAGCATTGGCAACCATCGTCATACGTGAAATGCGGCCTTCCATGTTGTAGTCAAAGAGCACGATCTCGCCGCGATCCACCTCAGAGGCAGAAAAACTGCTGATGACCGCCATGATCATCTCTTGCATGGTGCTTGCCAGAGCCAATTGGTGAGAAGCGCTGTAGAGGTTTTCAGTCTCACTCAACGATCCGCGCAGCTGTTTCAACAGGTCTTCACGGATCAAGGTGTTTGCAAAGGCTTCTGATGCCGTTCGGAGAATATCTATCTCTTCAATCTTCCATTCTTCAACCGAGGCATGTTTTTCAAGTGCGATAAAACCATCCAGCTGGCTATCCCGTTTAACGGCAAGGATAAGTACAGATTGAATTTGGTTAGACATCAACCATTTTTTCTCGGGTTCTGATGCGTTATCCAGTGTGCGAGAATGCCAGCCCTTTTTTTGCAGGTCAAGCATGGCTTCTTGAAGTTGTTCAACGGCCAGGTCTGGATAAACACTTGTGCCATCAACAAGATTCGATTCTGGAGAGGTATAGCTGGCTATCATCTGCCAACTTTGATCGTGGATCTCGGCAAAGATGGCTCGTTCGCATAAACTAGCCTGAGCCAGCGATCTCAAGAAGGATTTGATCTCACCTGAACCCTTGAGACTTAGTTCGGCGACGGCATCCGTTACATTGCCTTGAACCCGCTGACGGTTTTCAATTATTTGCAGGGCGTTGGTGATCTCATTAAAAAGTTTTGCGTTTTCGAGAGCTGTGGCAACCTGCGCGGCTACACTAGAGAGAAGCTCGATCTGCACCTGGTCAAAGGCATCTTCGTTTTGATAGTCAAAAACCGACAGCACTCCGGTGGCGCGATCCCCGGCCAGCAGTGGCACTGCCAGAAGCGAATAAGGCAGATAGTTTGCGTGGTCAAATTTTGTTTCACTCAGTGTTGAAGCCAAATTCCTATTGATTAACAGCGGCTTTCGGTCTTCAAGCATGGTTTCCTGGTAACCCTGCTGCAGAGAACGGGGTGCAAGGTTTACATTGATACCGTTAACCAAGCAGACAGGAAAACTGAGCTCCGTTTTATTTTTATCCACCAGGGTCAGTAGAAGATTCTCAACATTCAACATTTTTTGAACCATCGGGGCGATGGTTTCAAATATCTGGTCCTGATTGACCAATTGGCTTAATTGCTGGCCGATCTGATTGAGATTTGAAAGATCTTTGTTGCGGCGCAGAGTTTCACGTTCAGCTTTGACGCGCTCCGAAAGCTCTTTTTGAATGGTCGAATACAACTGCGAGTTTTCAAGTGCCAAACCCAATTGATGCGAGATTTCCTGTAAAAAGAGGCGGTCTTCATCTGTCCAAACGCGGTTAGGTTTATCATCAATGATCTCGATGACACCCTTCTTCTCATCGCGCAAATTCAAGGGGGCTGCCAGGATCGCTGGTTTTCCGTTTACTGAAGAGATGGCGACCAATTTGTTGTCTTCAAAACTGGCCTGGGCTTGTGCCGTCCAAACCGTGGATGAGATATCAAAATTGTTTTTAACCAGTGAAATACCGGCCAGGTCTTTGCTGTTGATCGGCAGTGAGGTTCTGCCTCGATCCATTTCACCTGTGTCCTGTAACAAGGTCAGTGTTTTGGTCATCCCGGCATCCCAGGCGGATAATTCTCTGGTCTGTTGGATGACATCACTTTCAAAAGCTGTTTTGCGTTTCTTTACTGACTTTTTCTTTGTCGGTTCAGCGTCTGAGGAATCTTCATGGATCAAAGGAGAGGTGTGTTCTTCTAACGGCGCAAGATCTTTGGTGTCCTTTTTGGGTGAAGTTTCACTTGATTCCGTCAGAGGGGCGGTTTGAACCTTTTTGGGGCTTGCTCGTTTTGTGCCAGTTTTTGGCTTTTTTTCAGCGGCCAATAGTTCACAATAGCCGCGAAATCCTTGAACCTGACCATCCTCATCAAGTTTGTGATAGATGGTGTAGCGCACCATGTGTTTTTTGCCATCTGCAGCTAGCGCAGCTAACTCGATTTCCAACGGAAAGGGTTCATTTTGCAGCGCAATTCGAATTTTGGATTGTTCTCTGGCGGCAAGTTGGAACGAGATCAGCGGATTGCCTAATGCCTGCTCAGGGGAAAGTCCAAGCACTTTATGGATGCCTTCATCACAAACTGTGATAAGTCCATTCGGGTCGGTTTCCCAGGCGTAAACGGGAGTGTCACCTGCATCCAAGCTGGGAATCTCAGCTGATTCTTCATTCGGATTAAAGTCCGAGAAGAATTTGTCCAGGCGGGTATCAATCTTATTCCTTGGCATAGTGAATGATCTCCTGGGCGAGGAAGGAATACTGCATGG
The DNA here is from genome assembly GCA_021825925.1 of Chloroflexota bacterium. Taxonomy (GTDB): domain Bacteria; phylum Chloroflexota; class Anaerolineae; order Anaerolineales; family Anaerolineaceae; genus UBA6107. The sequence goes on along the minus strand of JAKAFP010000002.1, from coordinate 21,843 downwards.
CTGCACGGCTTTTTTTTGCATGGAAAATAATTGGCAAGCCAGCGATTACGCTTTCGCGTAATTTTGTGTCTACTTCAATAATGGAGTCCAGCACGCCGCCGACAAAGGTCTGGCGCAGGTGCGCATACAATGTGCGGTGGATCTTATTGCGTTTGTCAAAGAGTGTTATCAGCAAACGGTAACGCAAGGTTGGATTGCCTTTTTTGCGCACTTCCCTGATCAGGCTCATCATGTTGCGCAAGGCATAGACAGAGAAATATTCCGCCTGAGTGGGGATGATTAACAGGTTGGCAGCGGTCAGGGCATTGGTGGTCAGTGTGCCCAAGAATGGCGGACAATCTATGACCACAAAATCATAGTCTTTTTCGTTAGCGACGATTTTACGCAGCAAATTCCTATATTCAGGTCTGGTGGGTAATACGCGTTCGGCAAATCCAATTTCTTTGTTGGCTGGAAGCAGATCAAGGCCCTGAATTTCAGTTTTAATCAGCACCTTATCAAGCAAAAGATTTTCCATCACCAGGTTGATAAAAGATTTTGTTCCCGTATGGGTCTCACACCCAAGCGCCAAAGAAAGATTGGCTTGCGGATCGAGGTCTACCATCAGCACCCGATAACCAAGTGCAACCAGCGCTCCCCCGAGTGAGAGGGCAGTGGTGGTTTTGGCGACGCCGCCTTTTTCATTGGCGATTGCTATCACACTGGTCATCGTTTCCTCAAAGCTCTGGCAGTTGGCCGGTGGTCATCTTTCTCTGCAGTGATTTAGTGTTTGAGTTTTCAAGTTGTTCCGTGGTGCGTGGAACTTCAGGTACGTTCAAGACAATTTGGGCTTGTGAAACGCCAAGGTGGCTGCTGATCTCTTCGAGAGCGATTTGCAGCATCTTCTGGGAATCATTGGTAGATCGGATCTTTGAGGTGATCTCAAGGATCCGGCGTTCTCGTTCAGCATGATGGATGATCTGGTCAAGACGTCTGACATTTTCCAGTGCGGTAAGTGTCTGGGCAGCAACCGCCTGCGCGAATTGTTCATTTTCCGCGCTCCATTCCAGGTCATCCAGTTCCAGGTCCAGACTGCCGATGGTCTCGTGGTGCAGCACGAGCGGAATGGCGTGAATGGCATTTTTCAGGCGTGGTTTGAGATATGCTGAATTTGTGTAATTTACAGACACTTCCTGGACTTCGTTCTTAACCGTTGTTTGCAATTCATCCAGGTTTAGAAAACCACTCCCTTTTGACTGTTTAGGCAGAGCGGGTTTTTGCAGCGAAATGGCGAGCAGATTGGCAGCCTGTTGCAAAAGGGTGACGATTTTTTCATCCAACGCCCTGGCGGCCGCGGAATGGATATCCAGCACACCCAGAAGTTGATCATTTCTGATCAAGGGAAGGGCAAGTTCAAAGCGGGATTGCGGTAAAAACGGGTTTTCAAACCGGGATGGGTTTGACTCATCAGTGATTAGAGAGGTCAGTTCTCTGGACTGGATGCATTTGCCTACGAGCGAATACCCTCCGGTGGCAAGCCGGTAGCTGGCAGAAAGCATCTGCCGCCCTTGGTCGCCGGTGCCGTATTGAAGAACCGCGTACTCACGGGCATTATCTATCAAGAAGACACCGACATAATGCAGCAGACAGCGTTGTTGTAGAAGGTCGCAAATTTCCTTGATCAAAACCAGGTCGCCTGATGTTCCTGCTGCCAGACGTGAGAGGTCCATGGCGGTCTGCATGTATGACTGCAGGATTTCGTTTTCACTGTTCAATTCTCCAGTTTGGGGCTGCAGGGCACCGGTTTGAACATTGGCTTTCTTGAAGCGTTGGAAGAAGGAGGACAATCCGCTCATGGTTTATGCTCCTCGCCCACAGCCGACATGTTGACATGCATTGAAGCACCGGGAAGATGGAGTGCAGTACAAAGCTCTTCGACCGCGATCTGCAAGATGGATTCGTAGTCTTTAGCCTGGTTGATTTTGGAGGTAATTTCGTAGAGTTGTTTCTGTAGAGCTGACTGTCTGGCAGAGTGGTCAGAGGTCTGGTGATTTGAAACCAACAGAGCAACCTGGGATGCCAGTACTTCGAGACTTTCCAATTCATCATTATTAAGAGGGTCGTTTGCATTGGTCAATACTTCAAAAACCCCGACGATACCTGAGGGAGTCCTGAGTGGAATTACCGCAGTGACATAAGTTTTGGTAAGAATGCCGGATCTTGGATCCATTTCGCTAATGGTTTGTTTTTTATGAAGCGATGCCTTATTCGCTTTTATGCAGGCTGCGACCGGGGACGATTCATCATCAATACTAATGTTGTATTTCTTGGGGTTTGTTTCTGCAGAGTCCGCACAGGCAAAGGCTTGCAAGGCGATCCATTGACGCAAGTCATCCACCAGCCAGAGGGCCACACAAGGTACTTTTAACGTGGATCGGGTTGTAGCCGTGATTTGATTGGCCACGTTTTCCAGGGGAAGAAGGGCGGAATTGAGATTTTTTATGCCATCCAGGGCAGCATACAGGCCTTGTGTTTTGGGGTCAGCATGACGAGAGGGGAGGATGCTGTGTTTTTCTTCACGATCCGGCATATCGGCTCCTCAATGGATTATCCAGCAGCGCAGTAAATTAGATTAACATTGGAAGTGGAACGATCATTAGCGTCCATACGAATAAAGAATTCCCTCCAGATCAGACTTTTAATCCCAAAAAGTAGGCCACCTGTACCAGGAACTTTTCAACATCAATCGGTTTTTCAATATAGCCATCGCAACCGGCACGTAGGGTCTTTTCACGGTCTCCACGCAGCACATTAGCGGTGATTGCCACGATGGGCACATTCTTGACACGCGGAATCGTCTTGAGCTTGGCGGTCAGAGTGTAGCCGTCCACATCGGGTATGTTAATGTCCATCAGGATCAAGTCAGGTGAACAACGGCGCAGACAATCAATCGCTTCAAAAGCATTGGTTGCTTCAATGACGCGGTATTGCTCTGATTGCAGCAATCTGCGGACGAGCACCCGGTTATCCTGGTTGTCTTCGATGTGAAGAATTGTTTTAGGTTCCGGCATTGGCTCAATTCCTCGGTCCTTAAGATTGTAGCATACATTGCCAAAAGGCGACCTTGCCAGGATCGCCTTTTTGTCTACTTCTAAAAAGATAGAAAATCGTAATTATTAAATTGAGTCAGGTATTAATTGGAATATTAGTATTCAGAGAGATCTATTTGATCAATCCCAACACACCTGTCCAGATAAAATAGAAGGCCACCAGTGTGACCGCTGCGATCACCATGTTGTGCGAAGTCAACGTGATCGGAACCTTGTTCTTCCGCATTTTGATAATGGGAAACATATACACAATGCCAAATGTGGCGACGGCCAGTAAAATCCCATTAATGTTTAAATCCATGTATACCTCTTTTGGGTAGATTGGTATCTATTGTAACAAACAAAAAAGACTCTTTCGAGTCTTCTGGTGCGGGTAATGGGTAACAATTTCAAAAGAATACTTTTTTATACGCTGGAGGGTAGAAAAATGGAATATATTTTTGGTATTATTAACAAATGATAAAAAATTTAACCCTAAGAATCAAAAAACTTGGATATTCTTTTAATTATTATATATAATGAAGATTAAAAAGTCGAAAATAGGATTTGTTGACTGAAAAAAAAGTTAAGCTATTTATGAAAAACGTTAACAATATAAAAAAATATTAGTATTAGTAAATTGTTTATTAATATTAATAAACTCAGAAAAATAGGTGGAAAATGAGTAATTCAAATACCGAATCAGATTCACAAAAAGTATATGAAGAACCCGAAGGATTAGACTTACAAATGGACAAAGGGTTTGCTTATCCTTTGGACAGCTTACTAATTCGTCCTGAGCAACGTACCGTATATGAGATCATGCGAAGAATTGATAAAAAAGCATATATTCTAGATCCTGATTTTCAAAGGGATTTTGTATGGAAAGAAGATCGTCAAAGTAGATTAATAGAATCTGTATTAATGCGTATTCCGTTACCCGTTTTCTATCTTGCAGAGCAAGATTCTGGAAAAATAATTGTTGTTGATGGGTTGCAACGTCTTATGACTTTTAGACGATATCTTAAAGATGAGTTTTCATTAAAAATACCAAAGTCAAAACTTAATGGCAAGAAATTTTCAAGTCTTCCGCAACAATATCAAGCTCGTATTGAAGATACTAACTTAATCGTTTATTTAATCGACTCTAAAGTACCTGAACGCGCTCGGTTGGATATTTTTGAACGCGTAAATAGCGGAATTCCATTAAGCCGACAACAAATGAGAAATTCCCTAAATAATGGTCCAGCAACTCGCTGGTTGAAAAAACAAGCATTGAGTGAAATATTTCTTGCTGCGACTGACGGAAGTTTAAATCCAAAAACAATGCGTGACCGGGAAGTAATTAATCGTTTTTGTGGATTCTTTTTATTGGGTTACACAAAATATTCAGATGATATGGATGATTTTCTTGCATCAACCCTTGTGTATATGAATCAATTTGATGAAGCAAAATTAAATGAACTCGAAACTACTTTTCTGCGGAGTATGAAAAATAACCTAATAATTTTTGGAAAACACTCTTTTAGAAAACACAATTCAGTAAATAGTAAGCGAAGTGTTATTAATATTGCTTTATTTGATGTGATGTCTTGCATAATGACTAAGTATTCCACTGATTTTGTAAAAAAACATGCAACTCAATTTCAACAAAAGTTTTATATACTCATGAATAATCCAACCTTTTTAGCTTCCATTACGCTCGCTACAAATGACTTACCTAGGGTATTATCGCGTTTTGAATTGGCTGAAGAAATATTTACGGAGTTGAAAGAATGATCAGGCGAATAACATTAAGAAACATTAAGTGCTTTAAACATGTGTCATTGCCACTCTCTCAATTAACCTTGTTGACAGGTATTAATGCTGCTGGTAAATCCACAGTTTTACAATCATTGACCCTTCTCCATCAAACAGCGACCGATAACGAAGCTTCAAAATCCCTCTTACTAAATGGGTCGGTAATTTCACTTGGCAATGCTGGCGATATAAGTGATAAGTTAAGCGGTAAGAAACAATTAAGTATTGGAATTCAAGGCGATGACTTTGAATGTAATTGGGAAATGAATTATCAGGAGAGGTCATCCCTTTCTATACCTATAACCTGTTTTTCATGGCAATCTAGTGATAATGTTGGTAAAAAAAGAATCAATGAAAAAACAAAAATAAATCATTTGATCCCAACTAGTTTGCATTCATACCCTTGGGCAAAGCAAGTTGAAAAATGGTTTTTGGAGTTGACTTATCTTTCTGCTGAGCGCTGGGGGCCGCGAGAGATTTATCCGGTTACGATAGTTGATAGTTTTATTAATGTTGGTCCACATGGAGAAAATACTCCTTGGGTTTTACGTAATTTTGCTGAGCAAATCCCCCAAAAAAAATTGTTGATTGATGGTTTAAGCAAAAGGCTTGATAGACAAGTTGAAGCATGGATGAATCTTTTTTTCCCTGGAACTAATATTCAAGTTACCCCTATTGAAAACACAAACCTTGTAACCTTAGGATTGCGTACAAATATAGCAACATCATTTCATAGACCACAAAATGTTGGATATGGATTAACACACGTATTACCCATATTGACCGCTGGACTTCATGCAAATGAAGGACAAATTATCATGATTGAAAACCCTGAGGCTCATCTTCATCCTTCCGGTCAAGCAATGATGGGTAGATTTTTGGCAAATTGTGCTGCTTCGGGAATTCAGATGATAATAGAGACACATAGTGATCATATATTAAATGGCATTCGCATTGCGGTAAAAGAAAAATTGTTAGGTTCAGATCAAGTAGGTATTCATTTCTTTATGCAACCCAATCAGCAAGAAGAATATGATGAGGTTAATATTGTTTCACCTGTAATTGATTCAATGGGGAATTTGGACTATTGGCCAGAAGGTTTTTTTGATCAATTTGATAAGGATAATTTTGCTTTAATTAATTGGGGATAAAGATAAATGGCATTCTTTTTTAATGAAAAGTCAATACATGGACAATTCCATGAAGTTGGAACTTTTGTTAATTCTTTACAAAAATTGTTACTCTTGAAGAATGAAATTAACATTAAAGGATATCCTTTATATTGCCAAAGGTCATTATTAAGTTGCATGGTAATACCGGAAACGATATTTATAAGTGTGATATCTAACCAACCTGATAAAAACTTATTTAGCTCTACCTTGTCGTGGATCGCAAAAGATGGTCCATTTTGGGATGAAGATGGAATTCGAGAGCATTCTGAAGAAGAAATCTTTGAATATGAAAATGATTTAGTCACGGATAGTTCGATTGCTGAGGCTGCTTATCACTCAATAGTTTATAGTCAAGCAGCTACAATAAGTTTAGTGCCTTCAAATTTCTTAATTAATCCTCTTAAAGTTTTATGGCATCGAGACGCAAGAAATACATTAAATTGTGATGTTCAAAATTATTGGGAAAAACAACCTCTACAAGAATATTTAAAGAATTATGAAAAACCAATAACATCTTGGAGAATGATGTTGGAGTTCGCAACCGTGCATTTTCCGGATTTGATATTTCTTGATGGAATTTTGGAAAGATTAAAGCAAGAACCATTTAACCACGTTATCGCAAAGCATGTTATTTTTTTACTGAATATATTGCAGCAATTACACGTAGGGTTTAATGAGGATGGTCAAAGGACTGCAGAATCTGATCAACTTCTTGATTCTTTCTTTAGAAAAAAAGATGCAGTTTTTTCAGACGAATCAGACACGAATAAAAATGATTTTCGACAACAACTTACTTTTCATGATCCTAATGGCAATGATGTTTTTTGTTCATATCATGGAAAAATTCGTCAAGGTGTATTCCGTCTTCATTTTAGTTGGCCAATTTCTCCAGATATTCCATTATATATTGCTTACATAGGACCAAAAATAACAAAAGCATAAATCGAAATAATAATAGAGAAATTTTAAAAACTACTCATGGGTAAAAAACAAGGTAAAGAAACAAATAATCTACAAAAATTTTATAACCCATAAGGTTGATGATTAGAGCGGGTGATGGGATTCGAACCCACGAATACCACCTTGGGAAGGTGGTGCCTTACCACTTGGCGACACCCGCGTTTTTCCTATATTTATTGCAAACGGTATTATACCAAAATATTTTTTTTCATAAGCTATAAAAAGTTGTTTACTATTAACTTGAATATTTGTATTTCAGCCTGATTACTTCTTACTCATTACTGATTCCTTATCTCTAAACCACCGATTTCCCTACGCACCGGTTGTATAGGGATTGACTAAACTGCCCTATGGTATAATTTTTTCTGGTTTTCGTATTATTAAATATAGGAGTAAACATTGGCAGCCAATCCCTTGAGTTGGTTGATGGGTTTTTTCTCACTTGACATCGGAATAGACCTGGGGACCGCAAACACACTGGTAAACGTGCGTGGCAAGGGCATCGTTATCAACGAACCTTCATGGGTTGTGGTTAACAAACGGACTCATGAGACGATTGCTGTGGGGGCATCTGCAAAAGAAATGACGGGTCGCACTCCGCCGAATTTTTCAGCCATCCGCCCGCTGCGTGACGGCGTAATTTCTGAATTTGAAATCACTAAGAAAATGCTTGAGTATTTTATCTTCAAAGCACATCAGCAGACGATCGTGCCGATGCCGCGTCCGCGTGTTTGTGTGGGCATCCCCTCCGGCGCGACCCAGGTTGAAAAGCACGCCGTGTACGATGCCGCCATGGCCGCCGGCGCTCGTGAAGCGCATCTGATCGAAGAACCTGTGGCTGCAGCCCTTGGCGCTGGTCTGCCCATTGGAGACGTTCCGGGCACCATGGTCGTGGATATTGGTGGTGGCACCACCGAAGTTGCCGTATTTTCTTCAGGCGAACTGGTTGTTTCGCGTTCGCTGCGTGTGGCCGGTGATGAGTTGGATGATGACATCCTGCAGTACATTCGCAAAAAATACAATCTTCTGATCGGCGAACGAATGGCCGAACAGGTTAAAATTTCCATAGGCTCAGCTTATCCTCTGCAGACTGAATTAACTCATGTCGTGCGTGGACGTAACCTGGTCACTGGTTTACCTGCTTCGATGGAGGTTTCTTCTGTAGAAATCCGTGAGGCGCTTTCAGGTTCAGTGCAGGTGATCGTGGATACACTCCGCGATGCACTGGATGAAGTTCCCCCTGAGTTGATCTCTGATCTGCTGGATACAGGCATCTGCCTGGCCGGCGGTGGTTCACAATTGTTGGGTATCGTTCCGCGCCTTAAGGATGAATTGAATCTGCGCGTTTTTGTGGCAGATGACCCCATGACTTGTGTGGCGCGCGGCGCCGGGTTGGTGCTTGAAAACCTGGGCGAATATGAGCGTTATTTGGTCAATTTGGATCGCAACAAGGGTCGTGGATAGAAATAGTCCACGCCAGATGGAATGAAAAGACTTTCACAACGCACTTTGCAAACGATCACTATAGGGTTGATCATCGTGGGCGTCCTTGCTTTGGCGCTCAGCGGTCTGCTTAATCAGATCGTCGGCAAGGTGATTGATCCTCTGGTTGCCGTCCAGGGATGGTTCGCCACCCGCACCCAGGCAATGGTGGAATTTTTCACCGTTCCGCGAGATGTGGCCACCCTGAGACAAGAAAACCTGGCACTGCAAAACCAGGTCTCGCAACTCCAATCCGAATTACTGGCCGCCCGTCAACAGCTCACCGAAACTGACATCCTGTACGCACTCCTTGATTATGCTCGCGCGAAGCCTGAAAACAAGTATGTCGCCGCTTCGGTCATTGGCCGGGATCCAAGTCCGTTTGTCAAATACATCATCATCAACCATGGGTCGGATGACGGCATTATCAAAGGCATGCCCGTGGTAACCCAACAGGGTTTGGTGGGCAAGGTGGTGGCGGTTACAGCCACTGCCGCCAGGGTGCAGTTGATCACAGACCCAGGTTCGATCATCAACGTTCGTCTCGAAGAAGCCAACACTGATGGCCAGGTTCTAGGGTCTGTCACCGGCGATGTTTCACTGGATATGGTCAACCCCAGTGCCAATCTGGTGCAAGGCGACCTCATCCTGACCTCCGGATTGGGGGGAGTTTATCCCTCAGACATCTTGATCGGGCAGGTTTTATCTCCAGAATCATCCGACAGCACCCTTTTTCAAAAAGCAACCGTACAGCCTGTGGTTGATTTTGTGAACCTCAGAGCCGTTTTGATCATTACCAATTTCAGGCCGGTGGACTATTCACCTTTGGTTCCTTGAGCGAGATTAAAAGGAAAAATGGGCACTCTGCTGGCGTTTCCGATCGTTTTCATATTACTGATGCTGCAAACCACCCTGTTCAGCCAGGTGACACTTTTGCACGGTAGCGTGGACCTGGTGCTCTTATGGTTGGCAGCCTGGAGTTTGCAGAAACAGGTCACCTCAGCCTGGTTCTGGACCTTCCTTGGTGCGATTGCAGTTGCCTATATTACCGCCATTCCCTGGTACGTACCAATCATCTGTTATCCGTTTGTGACCTTTATTGCCAAATGGGTGAATAAGAGAGTCTGGCAATCCCCTTTGCTGATGATGTTTCTGGTCACCATGGTCAGCAGCATCGTGAGCAATGGACTATCCTATGTTGCTTTGGCATTATCCGGAGTGTCAATCCCGTTAAAAACCGGTCTGGTGCAGGTTATGATTCCTTCTGTTTTAATTAACTTGCTTCTCGCTTTGCCGATGTATGCCATTGTCCGAGATACAGCCCAATGGGTTTATCCATTGGAGGTGGTTGAATGAGAAACGAAAAAAGAAGTAATCAAGGACTTGAACCATGGCGCTTTACTGCCATCTACGTATTGTTGGGGATCATTTTGGTGGTTTACGTTGTGCGCCTGTTCGGTCTGCAGATCATAAATGGGGCAGATTATCTTGCCCAATCCGAAGAAAACCGATTGACGAGTGTTAGTGTATCCACAACTCGAGGAAACATTTATGATCGTAACGGCATCGTTTTGGCCCAAAATGTCGCCTCTTATGATGTGGTGATCACTCCTGCATATCTACCCTCTGACCCGGGGACGATGGAAAATGTCTTCCGTGAGCTATCTGCCTTGATTGATGTTCCGGTAACCAACGGCGTCATTAATGACACAACCGTAAAATACTTTACTCCCTGCCAGACTGACTTTGGCATCAAAGAGATCTACTACATCGGTGACACCAACGAACCCTTCTCTCCGGTCAAAGTAAAATGCAATGTTTCCCAAGAAATTGCCATGACCATTCGTGAAAAAGAGAACGAATGGCAGGGTGTCGGGATTGCCGTGCAGCAAGTGCGTCAATATCCAACCGGCAATCTAACTTCTGAGGTGGTGGGATTCCTCGGTCCGATCACTGCCGAGGATGAATCCTATTATGTCGGCCGTGGATTTGTGGCTGGCAGAGATAAGATCGGATTTGCAGGTACCGAACGTGAACTGAATGATATATTGATGGGAAAGAACGGTACCAGACTGATCGAAGTGGATAACGCCGGCAAGGAAATCCGTGATGTTCAGCCGCCGGTGGAACCTGTACCGGGTGACAACGTAACCCTGACCATTGATACGCGTCTGCAATCTGCAGCGCGGACGGCACTGATCTCTGAGATTGATTTCTGGAATACCTATCTGGGAAAGATCAAATCACAGAACGGTGTCGTGATTGCCATGAACCCGAAGACGGGTGAGATCCTGGCTATGGTTTCTTATCCCAATTATGAAAACAACCGACTTGAACGTCTGATTCCGGCATACTACTACAACCAGCTTTCGCAGGATCCGCTGAAACCGATGCTCAATTACGCCATCGCGGCTGAGCAGCCCCCGGGTTCGGTGTTCAAGATCGTTGCGGCGGTGGGTGCCTTGAATGAAAAAGTGGTCACCCCCGAGCAGCAGCTCGAATGCCCGGGTACCATTTCGGTCATTCAAAAGTTCTCACCGAACGACCCTGGAACACCAAGGTTGTATTACAGCTATGATCGGGCTGGTCACGGTATTTGCGATTTTCTGAAAGGATTCAAGCTTTCAGATGATGTTTACTTTTATAAAATTGGCGGCGGTTTTAACGATGAAATTCCAGGAACCGGGCTAGGCGCATTTCGCCTTGCGGAGTACGCCAAAGCGCTTGGGTTTGACCGTTATACCAACATTGAATTACCTGGCGAGGTTCTGGGGCTGATCCCTGACCCGACCTGGAAGCGTATTTATCGTGCAGAGAACTGGTCCACCGGTGACACTTATATCACTACTATTGGCCAGGGTTATGTACTGGCAACCCCCTTGCAGGTACTACAGTCATTTGCCATTTTGGCAAACGATGGAAAATATATGCAGCCTACCATTATTAAAGATGTTCTGGATGCACAAGGCAATGTCATCAAACCCTTTGAACCAAAACTGGTATGGGATATCACCAAGGACCCACTGATTCACTCTTTGGATGAATATGGGCTTCCAACCGGTCCGTTGTACGCCATTGAACCTTGGGTAATTGACAAGGTTAAAGAGGGGATGCGCCTGGTGGTGGCAGAAGGAACTGCTGCAAAGGCTTTTCCGAGCGAAAAAATTCCATCGGCTGGCAAAACCGGTACTGCTGAGTATTGCGACAATGTTGCACAGCAAAAAGACCTGTGTAAACCTGAAAACTGGCCAACCCATTCATGGTATGTGGGTTACGCACCGTATGACGACCCTGAAATTGCGGTGGTTGCCTTTGTTTACAACGGCGGAGAAGGCGCCAGTGTGGCAGCCCCGATCGTTTCAAAAGTTCTTGAAGCCTACTTTGATCTGAAAGCAATTGATGCAGCCAGTGGAAGTACCAGCACCACTTCCACAACGACTTTGCCCTAATAACGAGAGACTCATATGGAAAACAGTTCACTCATTCAAATCAAAGGAATTCGCGAAGGCCTGCTCATCAATGCTGAGAGTGGTTCCTGGGATGATCGCAGGACCGAGATTTTGAATATGGTGAAGCAAAAAGAAACCTTCTTTAAGGGTGCCCGTGTTTGTTTAGACGTCAATGATTCTGCGCTGCGCGTTAAACAGATCACCCAGTTAAGGGATCAGCTTTCAGATTTGGATGTAACCCTTTGGGCAATCTTAAGCACGGCCGAAGCCACCATCAGTAATGCGCGGGTGTTGGGTCTTGAAACGAGCCTGCCGGTAAAAAAGGAGACCAAAGAACCCAAAGAAAGCAGCGAACGTGTTGAAAGTACGGGTGAAAAAGCAGTATTGGTCAATAAGACTCTGCGCGCTGGGTATAAAGTAGAATCAATGGATCATGTGATCATCATCGGCGATGTTAATCCCGGTGCTGAAATTGTATCGGCAGGCAACATCATCATTTGGGGAAAGTTAAAAGGGTCAGCCATTGCCGGTGCAGAAGGAAATTTGAAGGCCGTCATTTGCGCCATGGAGTTAAGGCCGACCCAACTTAGAATCGGTGAAAAGGTTTTTCCGCCACAGCAGAAAAAAGGCAAGACCTTTCCTGAAGTAGCTTACATCGAAAACGACGAATGCAAAATTGAACTCTGGAATAAAGAAAAGGGAAGATAAAAATGGCAGCTAGTGTTGTGACGATCACCTCCGGTAAGGGTGGGGTTGGAAAAACCACCACCACGGCCAATCTGGCAGTTGCTTTGGCCGAAGATGGCTTCAAAGTAGTATGTATTGATGGCGATATTGGTTTGCGTAATCTGGATGTTGTTTTGGGTCTCGAAAATAGGATCGTCTATGATCTGGTGGATATTGTGGAGAACCGCTGCCGCATCAGACAGGCCATGATCCGCGACAAGAGACTTGAGGAACTTTATCTCATCCCAGCCGCCCAAACCCGAGATAAATCCGCTATTTCGCCGAGTGACATGATCCGCGTTTGCGATGAATTACGCAGTGAGGTGGATTTTATCATCATTGATTCGCCGGCCGGCATTGAGCGCGGTTTCAGAAACACGATCGCTCCAGCGGATATGATCCTGGTGGTGACCAATCCTGAGGTTTCGGCTGTGCGTGACGCAGATCGCATCATCGGTCTGGTTGAAGCGGAAGAAAAAGGACCAGCCAAACTGATCATCAACCGGGTCAACCCCGGACTTACCAAACGCGGTGATATGTTGACCCCCGAAGACGTTGTTGAATTGTTGGCCATTGAATTGATCGGCGTGATCCCCGATGACGAAAACGTGGTCATCAGCACAAACCGTGGCCAACCCATTGCGCTTGATCCAAAGAGTAAAACCGGTCAGGCTTTCAAGAACATTTCAAAACGGATTCAAGGTCAAACAGTACCCTTCTTGCAATTGGATGACAAGGGAGATCTGTTCTCTAGGATGGCTGGATTATTCAAACAGGGAGGGGACTGATATGGCAGCTTGGGGTAAACCAAATCGTCAAAGTGCGGATGAAGCCAAGGAGCGTTTGAAGTTGGTTCTGATTCATGATCGTACAGATTTGTCTCAGGATGAACTATCTACCATGAAAAATGAATTGCTTGCCGTGATTTCACGCCATGTTGAGATTGACCCCGAACTGGTGAAGATCAGCATGAGCCATGATGGCCGGGAACAGAAGCTTACGGCTGATATTCCTCTGAAAACTTCACACCGGCGGAAGATCGGGTAGTTTATGTTTAAACGCGAGATCTGGCGCAACTTTGATTTCTGGCTGTTTGGGGCGGTGGTTTTTCTGATCATCTTCGGAATCACCATGATCCGCTCTGCCATTGCCGGAAATATAGAGTTGGCCGGATATGTGAACCGCCAGGCAACTTTTGCAGGTATAGGCTTGGCGGTAATGGTTATTGCCACGCTGATTGATTACCGTTACTGGCGCAGTTTTTCAAAATTGTTTTATATTGTTGTTTTCTTGTTTTTGTTGGTTATTTTGGTGGCAGGCAAAACCAGTTTTGGAGCTCAGCGTTGGCTTGAGGTTGGTTTGGTCAATATCCAACCTGCTGAATTGGCCAAGATCGTGTTGATCCTTGTTTTATCTGATTACTTTGCCAAAAACTTTAACAAAGAAAAGAATGTCAAGTGGATTGCTGGCGGTTTGATCCTGCTTGTGGGAATTGTGGTTCCGATTGTCTTGCAGCCAAACCTGAGCACCACCATTTTGTTGGCGGTGATATGGTTCTCAATGTTGTGGATTAGCGGATTGCCACCCAAATATATCCTTTACTTTGGTTTGGCAGGGGTTGTGCTTGGAGCGGCCGCTTTTCCGTTCCTTGAACCTTACCAACAGCAGCGTATTACGACCTTCCTGTTTCCTGATCCAAATGCGCGCTACGGTAACACCTACAACATTGAACAGGCGTTGATCACGATCGGCAGCGGCGGATTATGGGGGCAGGGTTACGGCCATGGTACACAGGTGCAGCTTCGCTTCTTAAAGGTTCGTACCACGGACTATATTTTCTCCGCCATTGCCGAGGAATTTGGTTTCATCGGCACGGTGGTGCTGATCGGAATGCTGGCGTTTGTGATCATCCGTTGTATTCGAGCGGCCCGAAATTCCAACGACCATTACGGCGCAATGATCGCTTATGGTTTTTCCACCCTGATTTTCTTCCAAACCATTGTCAATATTGGGGTAAACTTGAAGTTGATTCCTGTGACCGGGCAGACTCTGCCTTTCATCAGTTACGGCGGTAGTTCTTTGCTTTCACTGATGCTTGGAATTGGTTTGATCGAAAGCGTTCTAATCCATCAAAAAAAATGAGTTGAGAGAGATCCATGACTGACCTAAAACAGCCCGCGAGAGTAAGATTTGCCCCTTCGCCGACCGGACACATGCATCTTGGCAGTGCCCGTACAGCATTATACGATTATCTGATTGCCAGACAAACCGGCGGAACCTTCATCTTGCGCATTGAAGACACCGATACCAAACGCTACGTTCCCGAAGCCGAGGAAGAATTGATCAAGGGATTGAAGTGGCTTGGCATTGATTACGACGAAGGCCCTGACAAAGGCGGGCCTTACGGACCCTACCGTCAGTCTGAGCGCAAAGAGATCTATGCCAAATACGCGGAGCAGCTGGTTGAATCCGGGCATGCTTTCTATTGTTTTTGCACCCCTGACCATTTGGCCAAGGTGAGAGAAGCGCAGCAAGCGAACAAGGAATCCCTGCATTATGACGGCACCTGCCGCGAGATTCCCCTGGAGGACGCGCGAAAACGCATCGCCGCGGGAGAGAAGTATGTGATCCGTTTTAAAATGCCAAAAACCGGTTCCACCACCGTTCATGATCATTTGCGCGGCTACATCACCGTTGAGAACAAGGTGCTGGATGACAGCGTTTTGGTCAAATCGGATGGCTGGGCGCTTTACCACCTGGCTGCCATGGTGGATGATTATCTGATGAAGATCACCCATGTCATCCGAGGTTCCGAATGGCTCCCAAGCCTGCCGCTGCACACCCAGATCATCCGCGCGTTTGGATGGCCTGAACCCACCTTTATTCATCTTTCCGTATTTCTCAAACCCAGCGGCAAGGGTAAGATGAGCAAACGCGAAACCGCAGATGCCATGAAAGATGGACATTCCATTTTTGTCAAAGATCTTGAGGAGTTGGGTTACGTCCCTGAAGGCGTGGTTAACTGGACGGCACTCATGGGGTGGAGTTATGACGATCACACGGAATTCTTCTCACTGCAAGACCTGGTTGAGAAATTCAGCATTGACCATTTAAATCCGTCGCCAGCAGCCATTAATTTCACCAAACTGGATTATTTCAACGGGCTGCACATCCGTAATTTGTCCGATGAGGATCTGGCGAACCGGGTCAAACC
Organism: Chloroflexota bacterium; assembly: GCA_021825925.1. Taxonomy (GTDB): domain Bacteria; phylum Chloroflexota; class Anaerolineae; order Anaerolineales; family Anaerolineaceae; genus UBA6107. Next base: position 5,972 of record JAKAFP010000002.1, on the reverse strand, counting down.
CTTCCTTGAAGCAGCCGGTTATAAGCCATCACTTGATACTTTGATCAAGATCGCACCCATCTTAAAAGAACGTCTTCCAACCTTGGATGATGTGGTGGATATGGCGGGTTTCTTTTTCAAATCCGAGATCTCCTATGCGGCTGAAGAATTGGTTGCCAAGGGACTTGAAAAAGGACAATGCGCGCAGCTCTTGAAACAAATGCTTCAAATCCTTTCCAGTCTGGGTGGGATTAATAAAGAGCAGGCAGGAGAACCACTGCGTCAATTGGTCGAGCAAAGTGGATTCAGCGCCGGACAAGTATTTGGGATATTGCGTGTAGCAGTTACTGGACAAAAAGTGAGCCCTCCACTCTTTGAAAGCATGGAAGTCATTGGCAAGGATATCGTCCTTAATCGAATTCAACAGGCCATCAAGCTGCTGGATTAATTTTTAGATTTGATTAAAAATTGCTCCGGCCAGACCGGAGCTTTTTTTTATTTTTTCTTGAGATATTATTTGCATTTTATGTATATAATTATGGGAATTTAAGAAGGTGAGCCATGAAAAAGACATCATTTCAAATGCTTGAAGGCAAAATTGTATTGTGGTTGAGAGACAGGGTTTGCGAAGACGCCGACCAGTTGCTCTCAAGTGACCAGTTCCGTAAATTTCTGCATCGCTGTCTGAGTGATATTCAAGCCAAAAACTCCAAATTAATGGGAGTTTTCGGCGGTTCGACTATTACCGACAAAGACGAAGAAAAATTGATCGCCACCTTAAAGTTCCTCACCAATTTGCCTGCAGAACATGTGGTTAAGCTGGTGGAAGGTTCAGAGGTCTTTTTCAAGGATAAAAGTCTGTTCAATGCGCTGGTGGAACATATCTACAATTACTGGCGGCATTTTCAACGGCTCATTGTCAGCCAATCTGATTCCGATAACGTGGACCTGAAACCAAATACCACCTTCAACCGTACCATTGAGCATCTCACCACGCTCATCCGCAACACTTATCGTGATATTCAAGTCAATATCACCGGTAAATACCCGCGTATTTACAGACAGGTGAGCGCCGGTGCAGAAATTGCCGCCATCACCAAGTTGAAAAACCTGGATATGCCTGATTTTTACAAGCAGAAACTACAGGATATTGGTGTGATCCGACAGGTACTCTTATATCCACCGATGATCTTTAATTCAAAAACCAATAAACGCACCGGTTTTTATGAAGAAGTGAAAGAAAATCCTTTGGATCGGATTACTTTAAATCCTGAAAAATGGCTGTGCTATCCGGCCATGGTGGGGTCGTTATTGATCCTGGTTTACTTCTCGACCGATGAATTTGAACTCAATTTTGCCATGTGTAACCTTTTTGAAATGGCCACCGGTCCCGACCTAAAACGTAAACCGGATGCCATGATGTTCTTTGGCGCGAATTCAAAAGAAATTCCCCAAGAGTTCAGATTAAAGTCATATTTCTATGACGACAAGAAAAACGATCTATTGATCGGTATCGTGCCGGATGATGACAGCTTCGGCTATTTTGGCTATGTCAAGAAACTGGTGCTGACCCTGCATAACATTCGCATGATGAAGATCGGCAGACTTCCTTATCACGGGGCCTGCTTCCAGCTCAAACTCGCCAATACACCTCCCAAGACGGTTCTGGTCATGGGAGATACCGGCGCGGGCAAATCTGAAACGCTTGAAGCGTTTAGATCCATTGCCTCAAAAGAAATTGAAGACATCACCATTATTGCGGATGACATGGGGTCGCTCTCGATCAACGATCAAGGTGAGGTCATCGCCTACGGTACTGAAATTGGCGCATTTGTCCGCTTGGATGATCTGCAGCCAGGCTATGCTTTTGGCCAGATGGATCGCGCCGTGCTCATGAACGCGAACCAGGTGAATGCCCGCGTGGTCATCCCAGTGACCACCTATGAGACGATCATGGCTGGACACAAGGTGGATTACGTTTTATACGCCAACAATTACGACCCGATCCCTGAAGGTGAGATCGCCATTAGGCGGGTGAATGACGTCACCCAAGCACTGGATATCTTCAGATCAGGACGCGTAATGAGCAAGGGTACCACCACCACCACCGGTCTTGTGCAAACCTATTTTGCCAATGTCTTTGGTCCGCACCAATACCAGGAACTGCACGAAGTTTTGGCCAAACAGTATTTTGACAAGTTGTACGCCAACGATATTTTTGTGGGTGAAATGCTTACCCAATTGGGTGTGGAAGGCTTCGAGCGCAATGGTCCGCTTAATGCGGCCAAGGATCTGCTGAAGTTGATCAAAGGGTAAGATAACAAAAACCGATGGAAATTAATCCATCGGTTTTATTTAGTAAAAGTACTGTCTAATCTACAACTCCAGATAGTGTAAAGTTTTTTGAACAGCCGTCAATCGTAACTTTTAGCCCAATCGTCCATTCTCCAGTTGTTACATCTGAATCTAGAATTGTATAATTTGGTGGCTTACTATCTTCAAAGAATTGTGTTGTGCTTGTGCCAGTGAGTGAATCTATATAAGAAATGTGAGTCGAATATACGTTATAAGTGACTGGAAGACCTGCAGCAACATCAGTCCCAAGGTAAATGATCATGATGTAGCTCTCTCCATCCCACCTCACTATTCCTGTCCATTTAGATGTATCCAATTTACAAGTACTTGTATCATTCGCAGTTTCAGCAGGTCCGTTGTAATAGCCAAACAACGCATAGGTGCCGGCTTCATTGGCCTGGGCACAGGACATAAACTCTCCTTCTTTCGAGGGAACCCAATCATTGACTGTGGTGACCTTGGTCCATTTACCGTCTTTCAACTGCATGATCTGTCCGACCCAGTGATACTGTCCACCTCTGAAAGGATGGCAAATCTTTGCGGGTGCGGTGATCTTGATGGCAGTGGACAACAGGTTCATCCAACTGGGACCCGGATTCTTCAGCATGTCCAGTTTGACTTCCTGCCCAGTATTCCATGATCCTTCGGCCGGGCTGATTGCCTGGGCAGTATCGGGCATTTTCACAACCCCCAAACAAATAATAATAATGAAAACCAAACAGACCCTTAACCAGTTTTTCATTTTTTCTCCTTTTTCGATTAACAAGTGATTGACCTGCATGCAGGTTGAACAGAAATAACCAATAATAGGATTGGACTTATATAAAAACCAATAAAATGGGAGGAATATAAAGAATATATATGCATTTTGCGATAAAAGCAAGGGAAATATGCAGATGACATTAAAAAATGCCACAACTTTTACGGGGTAGGATGAATCCATTACCCCTTGTACAAATGGTGTACAAAAATTGACCGCGAAGATTATTTGAGTTAGGATTCCTTTATAGATAACGAAAGGAAAAAATGAACAACCCTAACGATTGGAATCAGAATATCATCAATGAATTTCGGGCAAATGCCGGCAAAGTGGGCGGCCCCTTTGAAGGAAAAACACTGCTACTGCTGCATACCATTGGTGCAAAAAGCGGACAGGAACGCATTAATCCAGTGGCCTGCATTAAAGATGGTGATCACTTTGTGATCATTGCCTCAAAAGGTGGAGCCCCAACGAACCCGGATTGGTATTACAACATTTTGGCTAAGCCAGACGTGACTGTGGAATTTGGCACTGATATTTTCAAGGCACATGCAGAAGTAGCCTCCGAACCGGAAAGGTCCCGTTTGTACGCCAAAATGGTAGAGCATATGCCCGGTTTTGCAGATTATCAAAAGAAAACTACACGGGTCATTCCGGTGATCGTTTTATCACGAAGATAATAAATTGAATACTAATGACGATTCAGACCGAATTCCTTTTTAGGAATTCGGTTTATATATGTAAAATACCAGGAATGTAACTTGACAAGGGTAATTAATAAACACAGAACAGGATATTCAAAGGTAACTTGATCAATTAGATTATTCCAAAAGGCTTTTATGGCTTGCGAAGATCAATGGGTATAATCAGATAGATTCAATATGCTTTTCACATTATTGGCTTCATAAAAAGGCGATCTGAATGATATTGATCTTCCTGGCAATGATCACCTCAATTGTCTTCCTTTGCATCTTCAGCAACTCAAACCAGTTGCTTATGATGCCTTTAACGACCCCGGATCAATTTCTCATCAACATGCCCCATATCAAAGTGGCTCTTTTCTCTCATGACTTGGTCTTTATCCAGCCGAGTTCATCATTTTTTGTGTATGCGCTGGGATTGCTGATGATTGTGATCGGAGCAAACTTTATCGCTTCAAAAAGGATGCACAAATCACGTTATTATTGGGGAATTGGGTTGATCCTTTGGGGGATAAGTGCCATCGTGGCAGGCACAAGTTATCAGGCTTTTGGATATGAACTAAAATGTGCAGGAAGAGAAAACTGCCTGTTTACAAGCAATTTTGAACTGGTCTATATGCTCATAACTGCATATAGCATCAATTTTCTTTTGGCAGCCACGGCTTACACCAGCCTTGGAGCTCTTGGGCGAAAACGGTTGATCATGTTTGCCGTATTGGATGGAGTTTTGTATTTCATCTATCTCTTTATTGGTGCAATTATTCCGATCAAATTCTTGATCTCGTATGAAGGGTTTATGTCTTTTATCGGCGTCAACTTTGTGATCATGTTCATTCTTAACATTCGACATTACGTGAAATACAAAGATCCGCTTAATAAAGGATTGATAACCATTTGGATTGGTTTTCTTGTGGTCAACATAGGATATTTTATCTTCTTGTTTGTCCAATTTGGGCAGAGGCTTTTCGAGTCTACTGGAATTTGGTTCAATGAGAATGATGCACTTCATGTCTTGCTCATCATCTGGGCAATCATGATCTTATGGATCCTCCGGAAAAAATTGGCGGATCATACTTCATAGCAAAATACACTTATTTTCCTGGATAACGATAGTTGACGTTGATTCTTAATGCCTTATCCAATTCTTCGGGTGTGAGTAAAGAAACTGTTTTCATGGTGAAATAGGCGCTGGCGTTACCTGCCAATGAAAAAGCGGTTGCAGATACATTATCCGGCAAATTGACAATCACGTAAAAATCATATTCACCCAAAGAAAAATTAAACGACTCAAGGGATCCTCCAACACTTTCAACGGCAATTCTGACCGCTTCAACTCGCCTGGGACCACCCTCTGCTACAAGCCCTTTGAATCCTTCCGCTGTATAGGTACCGAACAACAAGTATTTATGCATTAAACACCTCCAATAATAATTTGCAGTGTTTTTTGCAATGCAGGCTTATTTAATTTCATTATATAGACTTATATACAGTTTGATGAATAGAATTACTGGTTTCAATAATTCTAGGTTTCTATTACCAGTCGGGGCGAGAGGATTTGCGAACAGAGTAAGTCCAACCTCTTAAAACAAAAAGACAGACGCCGTGTCTGTCTTTGTCTTACTTTAGTCGGGCGAGAGAATTTGCGAACGGAGTGAGTCCAACCTCTTAAAACAAAAAGACAGACGCCCTTGTCTGTCTTTGACTTACTGTAGTCGGAGCGAGAGGATTTGCGAGTAACACGAGTCCGACCTCTTTAAACAAAAAGACAGACGCCCGTGTCTGTCTTTGTCTTACTGTAGTCGGGCGAGAGAATTTGCGAACTGAGTGAGTCCAACCTCTTAAAACAAAAAGACAGACGCCCGTGTCTGTCTTTGTTTTACTGTAGTCGGGGCGAGAGAATTTGCGAACGGAGTGAGTCCAACCTCTTAAAACAAAAAGACAGACGCCCGTGTCTGTCTTTGCCTTACTGTAGTCGGGGCGAGAGAATTTGCGAACGGAGTGAGTCCAACCTCTTAAAACAAAAAGACAGACGCCAGTGTCTGTCTTTGTCTTAATGGGCTTTAGCCTGTTGAGAGAGCGAAGCGAGCGAAACAAACAACCACCCGCTATGCGGGTGGTGACGAAAGGTTAAACCACAAATCACCTAGATTGCTAGAATAGTGATTGTTCAAGTCTCT
>JAKAFP010000001.1 GCA_021825925.1 Chloroflexota bacterium | reverse complement strand
CTGCGTGTCCTAAAAATCCACAGTATTTGGTGATGGCAGCCGTCAGGGTCGTCTTTCCATGGTCAATGTGACCCATCGTGCCAATATTCAAATGCGGTTTGTTGCGTTCAAATTTCTGCTTGGCCATGATCCTCTCCTTAAATAACCATTTATTCACATAGTTTTTTTGTACAACCGGCAAAAAGAGCCCTCAATGGGAATTGGACCCATGACCTCGCCCTTACCAAGGGCGCGCTCTACCAACTGAGCTATGAGGGCTTGCCGATGATGGGACTATTCTTGGTAGAGTAAAGCCCCATTCGAGTGGACGGTGAAGGATTCGAACCTCCGAAGGCGTGTCGCCAACTGATTTACAGTCAGTCCCCGTTGGCCACTTGGGTAACCGTCCTTATTCGAGCCGTTACCGGTTCGCAAGTGAGGGCATCTCAATAGATGTGTCTCACTCAACAACCTGTAACTGAGCCGATGATGAGGTTCGAACTCATGACCTCCCGCTTACAAGGCGGATGCTCTACCAACTGAGCTACACCGGCAATGCATGTACTTATTTATTTTTTAAGTTGCGTGCACAGCGTGCTAGATTATACCAAAGCAAATTGTCTTCGGCAAGGTTATTCGTAGAAATAAAATTCACCCGCAGGTGAACGGGCTTACTTATATCAAAGCATGAAGGAACCGTCAAGGATAATGTGTTCTATTTAAGCGAATTGATACCTTTTAGCAATCAAACAACGTCTATGCAATTCATTTCTTCAGCAGAAACTCGAGCGGAATGTGCACCCGTTTCCGCCAATCCGTTTCGCTGTGGATGTGCCCTTCAAATACTCGGGTAACCCAGTTTTCATCTGCAACATAACCATGCTCGATAAGTATCTTGTCTGCCTTTTGCTGGTATTTTCCGTAATTCTTATCGAGCGTTTTGGTTCCGTGATCAAAATAGAACCGATGCGTTGCCGGGTCAGGGAGGTGTTCCTGCATGTATTTAAGGGTGATGCCACGCCCAATAGGGAAGTGTGTAGAAACACAGCCCGCGCCAAAGAAAACTCGGGGGTACTCGCACAAGGCGTACATGGAGATCAGACCACCCATGCTTGAACCCATGATGAAGGTGTCCTTCTGGTCTGGCAGAGTGCGGAAATGCGCATCCACATAAGGTTTGACTTCTTCGACCAAGAAACGCAAATAATCATCCGAGCAAAGATCGCCCGACACCTCACGTCTAAACCTGAAAACCAATTCTTTATAAGAAAAACTGTTTGGCAATTTCTGCGGCATGTATTCAAGTCCGCGTTTTTCAGTAGACCACAGACCCACCACAATGGTTGGACGGATTTTTTGCTCACTCATCAAACGGGTGATCGTTTCATCCATGCCCCAATCCGCGTGGCTGTATTTGGAAGTAGAAGGATCAAAAAGGTTTTGGCCATCATGCATGTAGATAACAGCGAATTTTTGATCCGGATCCTCGCTGTACTGCGGAGGAGTCCAAACATCCACAATGCGGGGAATCACATATTTGGAATTAAAAGGATCGAGGCGATCAATTTTTCCAACCAATCCGGGAAACGAAAAAGGCGTCATTTTGCCTCCATAAAATAATGATCCAAAAGATCCTTTGAGATCATACAACCCGAGGTCGCCCTTTGAGCACACTTATGGCGGGCAGAGATCTGACCCCGGATGATCGAGTCTTCCAACGAACGGCCTTCCAAAACACGGCTGGTCAAAAATCCCACGGCCAGCGCATCACCGGCCCCATTGGTATCCACGACAGGCACATCCATATTGACCGGCGGGAAATATTGGACCCCGTTTTGGGTGCCAAGCGCACAGCCTCTTTCTCCCATACCTGAAACGATCACCAGGTTTGGATTCATTTGCAGATATGCCTGGATAAGGGGTGACGGATCACCATGATTGGCGGAGGAAAAAAAGAGGAAATCCGCCATTTTGACAAAGTCTATTCTGTAAGGATCATCGGTAGAGATGACATCTTGAATGTCGCATGCGATCACCGCACCAGCGTTTTTGGCCACTGGCAGGAGTTCACGAGCCCAATTTGGAATGTTGAAGTGCGCCAGCCGGGTACCTGCCATGATCTGTGTGGAAACGTCCAATGGAGCGTGTAATTTCATGTGGCTTTTGCCATCGTAGAAGTTCTTCCGTTGGCCGTTTCGATACATAAAATTGATGCTTCTGCTCGTCCCCTCCGGGTCAATGAACAACCCGCTGGTATTGATGCCTTCGCGATCGAATACCTGTTTGATATATTCACCTGAATAATCTGCTCCGACACAGCCAATAAAAGCCGAGGAAGCCCCCAATCGCGCATATCCCCGACTGGCATAACCACCCGCCTGACCCAAAACATCTATGTTTTCAGTGAAATTAGCTTCAACAGAAAAATCAGGCCCTTCGGATTGAAAAAATACATTGGTATCAATGCCAACATTGCCGACCACGACGACTTCAAAAGGAGGGTTGACCATACTATTGATCCAGTCTGCCTGAGAACACCGTCACCGCCTTGCCGCCCACATAAGTACGGTCGCCGCTTACCCGCACGTGCACAATGCCGCCGCGCGCAGAAGCCTGATATGCGGTCAAATAGCTTTTACCCAGTTTTCGAGACCAATAAGGCCCCAGGATGCAATGCGCCGAACCGGTGACGGGGTCTTCATCTATTCCGATCCATGGAGCAAAATAACGGGAGACGAAATCAAAACCGGGAGTGGCTGAAGGTGCCGTAACAGCCAATGCCCTACCCTTGCGCTGCTTGAGTGCGGAAAAATCCGGTTTCAGACTTCGCACAATCCGTTCATCCGCATATTCAAAAACCCATTTATCGCCGCTGAGCATTGTAAAATCAGGGCGAACCCCCACGGCAGTGATGATCTCTTCAGTAATATCAGCCGGCTCAAGCGACGCAGAGGGAAAATCCATTTCGATCAAATCATTGCGCTGAGAAGCCGTCAGCCAGCCTGAACGGGTGAAAAAGCGAATGGCTTCACCTGGTTTTACCTGCTCGATCTGCCACAGAATGTGCGCTGCAGCCAGGGTGGCGTGACCGCACAGATCCACCTCGACCTGCGGGGTGAACCACTGGAGGTGATAACCTCCCTGCTGCGGATGCACAAAAGCGGTCTCCGACAGGTTCATCTCGCGCGCCATTGCCTGCATCCAGGCAGCGTCAGCCTGCTGCTCCAATAACACTACCGCAGCAGGATTGCCCGAAAACAATTTGTCAGTGAAGGAATCCACTTGATAAATGGGGGTTGTCATAAGCCCTCCGCAAAAGTTTATTCGCGAATTTCACCGCCGTGGAAGCTAAGACGGTAGATGACCTGTTTTTTGTAAGAGATGGCTTCTTCTCCTTCAAAGGAGATGAGAGAACCCCTCCAGGAACAATGATACTCGAAATCGTCTTCTGTATGGACGGATGGTCCGCGGTAGGGAGCTTCTGTTGGAGCTTTTGAAAGGGAGGCTTTTAAGAAATGGCTGAAGCCGTCAGGTACCTTTTCAACCAGCATTTTGCCGTAATAATTCATGCCCCACACGGCGGCGCCTTTTTGCCAGACCGCCTCTTGACCAATGAAATGGAATCCACCCAGCCAGGTGTCTATATAGAGGTAAGGAGCTTCTTCATATTGCATGTCGTGCGAGGCCGGGCGCGAGGTCTGGTCGGCCGGTTTACCTGAGGCATAGGTGCTTTGCTTGGCGCGAATAAGGAATGAAACGAATTCTTTGGATAACATGTGGCCCTCATAATTAAAGAAAATGGGTGAAATAATAAATCGTGAAGATCTCTTACGCAGCTTTCTTTTGAACTTTTTACTTCGATGCAATTCTTAACAACTACTTTTGTCCCTCTCCCCTACTCCCCTCTCCCAAGCCTGGAAGAGGGGCCTGGGGTGATTGCACCAATAAACCAAAAACTTCACTGTAAAAACAACTTTTCACTACCTTTTTGATTATAGGAAATATGTCCTAATTATATCATTTATGCTACAATCATGGTATGGATTTATTTGAACATGCGATGAATGAAAACCTTGCCAGTGAAGGTCCGCTGGCAGCGCGGCTGCGTCCGCGCACCCTGGATGAGTTCGTCGGCCAGGAGCACATCATCGGCGAAGGCAAACTGCTGCGCCGCGCCATCACCGCGGACAGGTTGTTTTCTTCAATCATTTTTACGGGTCCCCCTGGTACCGGCAAGACCACCCTGGCACGTTTGATCGCCGCACACACCCAGGCGCATTTCGAAAGCATCTCGGCCGTGCTGGCCGGCGTGGCGGAACTGCGTCGCGTGATCACCGAAGCCACCGACCGGCGAAAACTCTACCGCAGGCGCACCATCCTTTTTGTAGATGAAGTGCACCGCTGGAACAAAGCCCAACAGGACGCGCTGCTGCCGCATGTTGAAACCGGCATGATCACCCTGATCAGCGCCACCACCGAAAACCCCTACTTTGACGTTATTCCCGCGCTGGTCTCCCGTTCGCGCATATTCCAACTTGAAGCGCTCACCCCCGGGCACATGAACACCATTCTCACGCGTGCACTGACCGACCCCGAAGCTGGTTACGGAAAACGCAAGATCCAATTTGACGACGACGCCCGCGAACACCTGATCCACATGGCAGGCGGCGATGCACGCAACTTGTTGAATGCCATCGAACTGGCCGTGGAAAGTACTCCTCCGGAGACGGACGGCAGCACCCATATCACATTGGATGTGGCTCAGGAATCCATTCAGCGGCGGGCGCTGCTTTATGACCGCATGGGCGACGCCCATTACGACACCATCTCGGCTTTTATCAAGTCGGTGCGCGGCTCGGACCCCGACGCAGCGCTTTACTGGCTGGCCAAAATGATCCTGGCCGGCGAAGATCCGCGTTTCATCTTGCGCCGCTTGATCGTACTGGCCGGAGAAGACATCGGTCTGGCGGAACCACGAGGCATACAAGTTGCCTCGGCAGCCGCTTATGCATATGAATACATCGGCATGCCCGAGGGCATTTATCCAATCGTGGAAGCCACGTTATTTTTAGCCACGGCGCCGAAATCCAACTCGGCGGGTGCCTTCTTTAAGGCCAGGGAGAGCATTGAAACCCAGGGCAGCGGAGAAGTGCCCATCCACTTGATGGATAAGAACCGTGACGCCAAGGGCTTCGGGCACGGCAAGGGTTACCAATATCCGCACCTGTTTGAGGGTCATTTCATTCCGCAGCAGTACCTGCCCACCAAACTTATGGGCACCCATTTCTACGAACCATCCGACCAGGGGTATGAGGGGCAGATGTCTGAATGGCTGGCGCGTTGGCGCACCGCCCAGGAACAAGCCTTGGGAAAGAAGGAAGCACCAAAATAAGGAGGGATGATGGCGATCATCTACCTGGTGAGACATGGAAAAACTGATTTCATTGGCAAGAAATTGTGCGGCAACCTACCCGGCATCCATCTGAATGAAGAAGGCCGCACTCAGGCGCAAAAAGCGGCTGACACTCTTGGCAATTTTCCGCTCAAAGCCATTTACTCCAGCCCGATCGAAAGGGCAATGGAGACTGCAGAGATCATTGGCAGCAAACCAGGGCTGAAGATCAAGCCGGTTGATTTTCTGCGCGAAATCCATTTTGGCGATTTACAAGGCATGGGTGAGAAGGACTTGATTGATCATCCCTTATGGAAAAGGTTTAATAGCCAACCGGCGGATGTAAGCTTCCCAAATGGTGAGAGTGTGGCAGAAGTGCGCAACCGTGTTGCCAAGGGATTGGAATTGCTTGCTCAAGAGCATGGCAATGAGGACCAATTGGTGTGTGTGGCTCATAGTGAAGTTTTACGCCTGGCTGTGTGCTGGCTGCTTGACTTACCTTTGGATAACTTCCACCGGCTCACGATTGATCCGGCCAGTATTTCAAAAATTGAGATCACAAAAGATCGTAAAAAACTAAAGCTGCTTAATTTCCAACCAACATAGATCGTTGGGTGCATCCCGTTTTGTGGGATGCACCGATCTTAAGAACACCTTCATTTCAATCAAATAATAAATGTGCCTGGGCGGTTTCCATGTCATCATGTAAGATAATCTGCGCGGAAGGGGTTACCAAAAAAGGCGCCGATGATATATTACAACCGCAAAGAAATAGGTTCCACCTTCCGCCCTGAAACGGTGGTAATTCGGCATGAGATTTTTATACCAATTTGATATTGCGGTGCATCCCGGATTACGGGATGCACTCTACAATTACCACTAAAAATAAATAGCTGTTATAAGAGCAAGCCCTCGAATTCCAAAAAAAGAATTCGAGGGCTCATCGTAATCCAACAAATTATTTTTTTACTTCAACAAATATTGGATCGCCTTTTTCACCGCCACAGCGCGGTGGCTGATCAGGTTCTTTTCGGGCATGGGCAGATCCGCCAGGGTCTTGCCGGCTTGCGCAATCCAGAAAATGCGGTCATAACCAAAACCAAATTCTCCGCTCTCGCGGGTGATGATCTCACCCTGCACTTCGCCTTCAAACAACCGGGTGGCCGCATCCGGGGCGGCCACGGCGACCGTGCAAACGAAACGCGCCAGCCAGGGAGTGGTTTTATCGGCCAATTCAGCCAGCAGTTTGGCGCGCCGATCCGCGTCGGTGGTGTTGGGAGCCTCAACATAGCGCTTGGAGTGCAGCCCGGGACGGCCATCCAGAGCGGCAACCTCGAGACCGGTATCATCTGCCAATGTCACCAGGCCTGAAAGTTTGCAGAGGGTCTCCGCTTTGAGGGCCGCGTTTTCGGCGTAAGTGAGGCCGGTTTCTTCCACATCGTGGTCAATGCCAAGATCAGCCGGGAAACACAGTTCGATCGGAACCCCTTCAAACAGGGCGGCGATTTCTTTTTTCTTACCATTATTGTTTGTTGCAATGAGTATTTTCATTTTTTACCTTTTAATTTTTATGAATAATATCATAAAAAATTGACTTCGATAAACCGGTATGCTATAATTTGAACGTTGAAAATATATCCCTGTAAACGGCCGACACCTTGACTATTCAACGTTTTCCATTACGCATTAATGTTGGTTTCTTTCACAACTTACCGGTTGGAAGTTATCGAGACATCCATTTTGAGTCCCCGGAAATCCATTTACCACCCGATCTAGATCTAAAACAATTTGCCGGTCTCGTTCACATTTCACGGACGCCACAAGGGTTGCTGTTTGAGGGCAAATTTAAAGCGATTGCCCCTTCTGAATGCGTACGCTGTCTTGAACCGTTTGATCTTCAACTCGAAACCGAGTTTGATGAAGTTTATGCCTACAACTCCGGATCTTTTACAGAGTCCGGTTTGTATGTGCCAGAAGATGGCAACATTGATTTGAGCCCGGTCGTTCGCGAGTATTTGCTGGTCGAAAGTCCGATCAAACCAATTTGCAGACCAGATTGCCAGGGGTTATGTATCGAATGCGGCGAAAACCTTAACTTTTCCACCTGCGAACATCAAGCACGCATCACGCTGGATAATTCTTAGCGGGAATAATAATTAGTCGTAAGGCGATTAATACACTAATTTTATACTTTGATAGAGGAGTTGTTTTTGGCTAATCCTGGAAGGCGTGTGCGCAGCACCGAAATCCTGAATATGCTGCTAGAAAAAGCAGATATACAGGGTTACCTGACCACCGAGGATCTGATGGAATTCTATCCAGACGTCACCAAAGACGCGGAAAGAATCGAATCAGTGATGGTGGCGCTGCGCCGACACGGGGTTGAGATCCTCGACACAGATCTTGAGATGGATATGGGCGAGATTGATCCCAGCCTGCCCGCCTCTGACATGGATACCTTCAACAACCTGGATAACATCTCTTCAGACGACACCATTGGCCTCTATCTCAAAGAAATGTCGCGTGTTCCGCTGCTAGGATTAAACGAAGAGACCGATATTGCCCGCAGAGTTGAAGACGGCCGCGCCAGCAAAAAAGAGTTGGACCGCTGCAATGGCGGCTGCCCCCCTGACCGCAAACTGCTGCTGCAAAGCCTGGTTGAAGACGGCATTCTGGCACGCGAACACCTGATCAAAGCCAACACCAGGCTGGTGGTCAGCGTGGCCAAACGCTATGTTGGCCGGGGTGTGCCTTTCCTTGATCTGATCCAGGAAGGCAATCTTGGATTGATGAAAGCCGTCGAGAAATTCGATTATCACCGGGGATTCCGCTTTTCGACCTATGCCACCTGGTGGATCAGACAAACCATCACCCGCTCCATCGCAGATCAGGGACGCACCATCCGCGTGCCGGTGCACATGGTGGACCGCATTCGCCAGCTCTACAAGATCACCCACGAGATGGAACAGACTTTGGGCCGGGTTCCAAACACCAGCGAACTTTCGGATAAGCTGGATCTACCGATTGACAAGATCGAATGGATGCTGCAGGTTTCATGGCTGCCGCTCTCTTTGGAAAGCCCGATCAATGACGACGAGGAAGATTCCGAGCTGGGACAATTCGTAGAGGACCAGTTCACCCCCAGCCCAATGGACAGCACCTACGCCAAGCTGCTGCGTGAAAAGATCGAAGAAGTGCTCGACACCCTGCCCCCACGTGAAGCGCGCATCCTACGCCTGCGTTTCGGTCTAGAAAACGGCCACAACTACACCTTGGAAGAAGTAGGGGAGAAGTTCGGTCTGACCCGCGAACGCATCAGGCAGATCGAAAGCAAAGCCCTAAGACGGCTGCGCCATCCGCGCCGATCGAGACAATTGAGAGAATACTTATAAAAAGACACCGCGATAATTTTTGCGATGTCTTTTTTACACTAATTAATTTCCGTGGGTTCCAGCAAGAGTTTAATTCCTTGGACAATTCGCTCTACTTTTGTTGCCGAAAGTGTACCGATATACTCACCCAAATCGTGTTTATCCAATGTAAACAATTGTGAAACATTGACCACGCTGGGTTTTGAGAGCCCTGCCTCGCCTTCAGAAAGCGATATATTACCTGGAGCTTTTGCACGAATAAGGTTGGTTGTGAGTGCACAAACCACAACAGTGTTTATCTTACTTTGATTAAAAAGATTGTTTTGAACAACCACAAATGGTCGGCGATAGCCGGGTTCTGATCCACCCGGATCATCCTGGTCAATCCAATAGAGATCCCCCTGCCTTATTTCCATCCGTCAGCATCTCCTTGTTTCTTCATTTGCGACTTAATTAGCTGCAACGTCTGTTTGTCATCTTCGTCCATGCCCTCAGAGTAGGCATCATTGATTTGATCGAATAATTGCAGGTTTCGATAACGCCTGATGTACTCATCCAAAGCTGAGGATACCACCTGGCTGCGCGAAACAGCCATCTCCTGGGCAATGGAATCCGTCTCTTTCAGCAGTTGATTGTCAATTGAAATTGCAGTTTTTGATTTGGTCGAATTCGAATTAATTGTCATACCAATAGTATAACGATTTGTTATACTAAATGCAATATTTTTTTACATGCAGACCCCCGCGGTTTTGATCGGACAACTGAAAACTCAATTATCAAACCGCGGGGGTCTTGTGTCTACAGAAAACTCCGGGAATTTATGCACATACTTTACGCATAAAATACCCGGAGTAGACAATCTGTTATTTAGTTCGTACGTTTACCGGCTTCCATTTCACGTTCCCACTGTGCAACCGCCTCGCGGATTAGCTGCTGCACTTCAGGGTAAGGGATGGCGTCAATGCCGTCAAATTTCTCCAGCCCGATCCACACATCCACACCGTGATGGTCGTTTTCGATCAACTTGATACCCTTTTCCTTGATCGGTGAGTCAACCAGCATTTTTTCAATGATCAGGCTGATCTGGCCGGCAATGGTCTTGGGTTTATCCTCTGCCGGTAAAAGTGCGACGTCGGTGTTGTCCTCGGATTTTAAGGCTTCCTGGACCGACCAATCCAACAAAGGCTCGATGGGGGGCAGTGCCTCAGAATCGCCGACCGGCAGGGTTGTTACAGGTACATAGTGTGATTCTGTTTTCACTTCGGGCTCCCTGCCCGCCCAGGTTGTCCACAAGGTCAGCAATTTATTAACCCGATTTTTCTGATCAGGAGACAGGTCCGACAAGCCGTGATAATAACCACCGTCAAGTTTGGTGACAATTTTTTTACCACTCGGACTGTACCAAAGACTGACAGCCTCGGCAAACCCCTCCTTCACCAATTCTTGAGGCGGCTCATCAGAATCAACAGATTTGGTTTCGCGCGAAGAGAACAGGCTTGAAACCAGGAGCCCAACCAAAAGACCAATGACTGCAGCCAAAACCAAATAAAGGGGAGTAATTACAATTGGCATGGTTACCTCTGGAATGAATCAAATAAGACAAATGATTACCTTAAAATAATACCTGATTCCCCGTGATTTATTACCCAATAGTTTTGTTAAGCAATCCGCGGCTGACAGCGCGGACAAAAATGTGTACTCCGCTGACCCAGGGTGGTGCGTTCAATGGTCGTTCCACATGTATAGCAAGGTTCTCCACCGCGCTGATAGACCTTGAAATGATTCTGAAAATCTCCCCCGCGGTAAACCCAATCTATACTGGCGCCGTTTCGCTTGATCCCTTCAAGCAGCACCGCCCGGATAGCCTTCAGGAGGTCGGCGGCTTTGTCAATCGGGATCAAATAGGCGGGAGTGGAAGGGTGAATCCCCGCGATGAACAAGGACTCATCCGTGTAGATGTTGCCCAACCCTGAAAGGAAGGTCTGGTCAAGCAGCAGGGGTTTGATCTGGCGTTTGCTGCGGCCAAGCATTTCAAAAAAACATTGCTCCGTCAGTGATTCTTCAAGCGGCTCAAGCCCGAGCTTGCCAAATACTGATTCAGGATCATCCACCAGCCAGACGCGGCCAAACTTTCGCGTATCGTTGAAAGCCAGGCGGCTGCCATCGGAGAACTCAAGAATGACCCGGTCATGTTTGTTGTTGCGGGAGGCATCCCCGGTTTCAACAAAAATGTCTCCGCTCATGCGCAGATGGATCAAGAGATATTGGCGGGTCAGGTGGATGACAATGAACTTGCCGCGCCGGTCCACGGCGAGGATCTTCTGCCCCTTGATCTGCTGCTGAAACACATCAGGTAAAGGAACAGCCAGGCTGCGCTGCCACAACACCTGGCTGTTAATGATGGTCTTTCCGATGATGTTGGCGTCAGCCCTTAAGCTGCGGACAATGGTTTCCACTTCAGGAAGTTCAGGCACTGCGTTCCCGCTTGGTTATTCGTTGAAGAGTTCACCCACGCTGCGGCCTTCATTGGCTCGCTGGATCACCTCTCCAAGGAGGGGCGCAATGGAAAGGATGGTCATACGACCATTGAAGAGCGCCAACTTGGCGGCGGGCACGGGGATGGTATCCGTGGTGATAAATTCAGTTACCGGAAGGCTGGCAAGCTTATTGGCTGCCTCACCAGAAAGCACCGGATGAACGAAAACAACATAAATGTTAGCCGCGCCGTATTCGCGTGCAAGATTGACTGCTTGAGAGATTGACCCGCCGGTATCCACTTCGTCATCCACGATGATCACATCTCTACCTTTGACATCACCAATGATGGTGAGAGCCTGGGCTTTGGAATCATTACCGCTGCGGCGTTTTTCAATAAAAGCCAGGGGAACATCCAATGAAACCGCGAAGTTGCGGGCCTTTTTGGCAAAACCAAGATCAGCCGTGAGAACCACCGGCTTGCTCATACGTTCACGTTTGGCCTTTAAATATTCGATCAAGGTGTAAAAAGCAGTCAGCACATCGCCAGGGATGGAGAAGAAACCCTGGATCTGTCCGGCATGCAGGTCCATGAACATATAACGGTCCGCGCCAGCCACTTCGATCATGTCCGCCACAAGGCGGGCAGTGATGGGGATGCGGGGTTGGTCTTTTTTATCAGAGCGGGCATAGCACAAATAGGGAACCACGGCGGTGACACGTGCGGCAGAATCCAGGCGCAGGGTCTGCAGCATGATCAACAGTTCCATCAGGTTTCGATGTACCGGCACAGAGGTGGTCTGGATGACGTAGCAATCCTGACCGCGTACGCTGGAGTGCAGTTGAACAAACAGGTTGTCATTGGGGAACTGGATAATATCCCGTTCGCACAACGGTAGATCCATATGGGTGGCGATGCGGGTCGCCAATTCCGGGCAAGATGTGCCGGCGTATAACTTGATATCCCCATACTTCATGCGATCGTACCGCGTGGAATGTGTAATTGGCATTTCTATTATCTCCTTAATGGTTCAGCAGCCCTTCCACTCGGAGTGGAGCACGCTCATTACCAAAACATTATAATATCGGCCGTTCTTATATATCGCTTCTCTTAAGGTTCCTTCATGAACAAATCCGGCGGCTTTGTAAGCAGCAATGCCGCGAAGATTATTCTCAAAAACAAACAAAAAGATACGATTCAGGTTTAGGTCTTCAAAACCATGCTTGAGTGTCAGAAGGGTTGCCTCCCGACCCAAGCCCTGATTCCAATAACTTTTTTCGCCAATGAAAATACCAAATTCGGCTTCACGTGTAACAGGTTCTACATTGTGAAGGCCTGTATTTCCAATGTGCACCCAATCAGTGCCTACTTTAGCTTCAATCGCTAGAACCTGTCCACTGGTGGGAGGTATGGAAACTTGTGCATCAAACCACTTTTCTTCCATGGCTTGCGATAAAGGTGAGTTTTGCAGCAAGAATTCTGTGACTTCACGATCGTTTAACCAGCGCACGCAATTGGGCAGGTCTTCCCTTTCAAGTGCGCGCAACCGAACTTTGTTTCCAACCAGCATGGTGCCTCCCTGTATGGTTTAGGGGATCAAACGGGTCGGCCCGCGGAAGAGATACACTGATTCGCGGATGTTGCCGACGCCCAACATGACCATCATCAAACGAGCCAGGCCGAGACCAAAGCCACCGTGTGGCGGGCAGCCGTAACGGAAGAAATCCAGATAGAACTGGATGGGTTCGAAATGCAGACCTTTTTCGGTAGCCTGTTTCTGAAGCACTTCCACCCGGTGTTCGCGCTGTGCCCCGGTGGTGATCTCAAGACCGCAGGCAATCAGGTCAAAGCTGCGGGTGAGGGTGGGATCTTCAGGTTTGCGCATATGATAGAAGGGACGCACTCCGATCGGCCAATCGGTGAGGAAAACGAAGTCATGATTGTATTTTTCCTTAACGTAGGCAGCGATCTCGCGTTCGCCGGCAGGGTCAATATCGCCTTTTTTATCGGCAGGCACCCAACCCCGGCTCTTGAGGATCTCAACAGCTTCTTTCATGGGAATACGCGGGAATGGCAGGGTGGGCACTACCAGATCCACGCCAAATTGCTCCTTGATGGCGTCGCCAAATTGTTCCTTGACACGGGTGTACACATAATTCAGCCATTGCTCTTCAGAGGCCATTACGTCTTCGTGGCTGTCAATCCATGACATTTCCATATCCACACCGGTAAACTCGGTCATGTGGCGTGAGGTAAAAGAGGGGTCGGCTCTAAACACAGGGCCGATCTCGAAGATGCGTTCAAAACCGGAGGCCATGGCCATTTGTTTATAGAACTGGGGAGACTGGGCCAGGTAGGCTTTGCGTTCAAAATAATCGAGCGAGAAGAGTTCCGCACCGCTTTCACTGGGGGCACCCACCAGTTTCGGGGTGTGAATTTCAATGAAATTATTCTTGGTCCAGTATTCGCGCATGGCCAGCTCGACCAGGGTTTCAACCTGGAAGAAGAGATTGTTCACCGGGCGGCGAAGATCCATATAGCGCCAATCCTGGCGGTAATCAATGGTCGGCAGGGTTTCTGCAAAGGGGTCAAAAGGCAACGGACTTTCGGCGTTGTTTTCCACCTTCAGCGATTCAAGTTGGATCTCAAGGCCGTTCAATTTAACCACCGGGTTGTCAATGACTTTGCCGGTGATGGTAAGGGCGGATTCAGTTCCCAGTTTGGCGATCTCTTCGGCCAGGGCTTCGTCGTTGGGCTTCCAGTGAGCCACCTGGGCGGCGCCGGTGGGATCACGAAGAATGATGAATTGAATTTTCTTCTGATCGCGCAGGGTTTGAAGCCAGCCTTTGATTTCTACTGTTTGATCAATTTTGCTGCGTAAATCCTTGATTAATGTGCGTTCCATTTTTTCTCCTCACAGATCAATAATGACATAATTTTCAATTCGATGGTCTGGTTAATTCTTCCACGGCGCTGGCTGGGGATCGCTTGCGCGAAAAAACCGCATCCATTACCTGAGAAACTTGTTCAGTTGAAGCTTGAGCTTTCCAATTCTGCACCAGAGTGTGGCGCAATAAATGTTCAAATTCGTCCATCAATCGTTCGCGTTCACGCTGAGCCAATAATCCAGTTTTATGAAGGTAATCACGATGATCTGCGATGGCTTTGATCAATTCCGGAAAACCGCTCTCTTCAGTCGCAATGGTCTTGATCACCGGGGGAACCCAGTCTTCCGATTCAACACCTTTTTCTTCTGTATAACCACCATGACCGGCTTTGCCGTTGACACGGTGTGAATAACCCAGATCAAGGTTGGCACGTAAAGCGCGTTCTGTATTCTCAATTCCCGGTCGGTCCGCCTTGTTGACCACCAAAATATCGGCGATCTCGAGGATGCCAGCCTTGATGGCCTGGATGTCGTCGCCCATACCGGGGCTTTCGACCACAATGGTGGTATGCGCGAGCCGCGCAATATCCACTTCGGATTGACCTGCGCCAACCGTTTCGATGAGGATCAGGTCGTAACCTGCCGCATCCAGCAATTGGACCACGCCTGCGGTCGTGCGTGCTAGTCCGCCCAATTCGCCGCGTGAGGCCATCGAACGAATGAACACGCCGGGGTCACCGGAAAGGTCACGCATTCTAACCCTATCGCCTAGAATGGCGCCGCCGGTGAAAGGGCTGGAGGGGTCAATGGCCACAATGGCCACGGTTTGTTCGCCTTGCCGCCTGATCAACTGTGCCAATCGGTTGACCAGCGAGGATTTACCAGTTCCGGGAGCTCCGGTGACGCCGATGAGGTGGGCTTTGCCAGAGCGGGGAAAACATTCATCCAGCGCTGTTTTACCTGCGCTGGTTTCATTTTCCACTTCGCTGATCAGACGTGATAACGCCAGTTTGTTCACAGCGGAGGGGAGTTCTGATGACTTCATTAATTCATGCGCTCACAATCTCAGGCGGCGTGTGCGAAAGACTTGACATCTTCGATCACGGTGACCGTCGAAGTGCCCGGGCCATAGACTGCATTGACACCGGCGGCCTTGAGAACAGCCACGTCTTCTTCAGGGATAATGCCGCCCACGAAGAAACCTACATCAGTGAGACCTGTTTTTCTGACCGTATCAATCACCTTGGGCACCAACACCAGGTGGGCGCCGGAAAGAATGGACATGCCAATCACATCCACGTCTTCCTGCAAGGCTGCTTCGGCGATCATTTCAGGGGTCTGGCGCAAACCGGTATAGATCACTTCCATGCCGGCGTCGCGCAATGCACGCGCGATGACCTTCGCTCCACGATCATGCCCATCCAAACCAGGTTTTGCGATCAAGACACGAATTTTACGATCCGTCATAGATTTCTCCTCACGAATTGATGTTAACAATTATACCGCCTGAATAAATAATCATCGCCTCCACAAGACACGAATTATTAATGATTTATTAATTTGAAGCCGTTATATAATGAATCCATCAGTCTTTATATTCATAAGGAGAAATTATGACCGACCAAATTCCGCAACAACCGTATTCAACCATCCCAACTGAACCCAAAGACAGCACCCTGGCACTGCTCAGCATGATCTTTGGCATTGCTGCCTACGTGATTCTGCCATTTATCGGCTCGATCGTTGCCGTCGTTTTGGGCCACATGGGTAAAAGTGAGATCAAAAAAAGCGCCGGCATGCTCAAAGGCAACGGTATGGCTACAGCAGGTTTAATCCTTGGATATGTCCAACTTGGTGTTTTTGTTTTGAGTGTTTGCGTGATCACCATCCTTGCGCTGTCCGCCGGATCTGTCTCTGATGTATTCAACAATATCAACAGCAGTATCTATTAAGAAAGTGACGCTTTTTCTAAACTAATGAATATTTTTTGCTACCTTCTATCAAGACCTGCGTATATTTATTAAAGATCAAATACAGGAAATTGATAGGAGAAAAGAAAATGACAATACCTGAAAATCAAAATCAAGTTACCCTGCCCCCCATGCCTTACGGCAAAAAGGACAGTGTGTTGGCCATCGTCAGCCTGGTAAGCGGTTTAGTGGCATGGACCTTCCTGCCCCTCATTGGCGCCATCGCAGCCATCATCACCGGCCACCTCGCCAAAAAAGAGATCCGCGACAGCGGCAACGCTCTTAATGGCAACGGCATGGCTTTGGCTGGATTGATCCTCGGCTATGTACAGCTCGGCCTGGTGCTGCTCGCGGTCATCCTCTTGACCGTGGCGATCATCGTGTTTGGAGCCAACCTGGACTTGAACAACGGTTTCAACAGCTTCACTTACCTGGTCCCGAACCTGATATAACCCTCGTCAGTATCAAAAAAAACCGCACTCAAATGAGTGCGGTTTTTTTGTCCAACCTTTACAAATAAAGCAGGAAATGGTGATTTGATTATGGTAAACTTCATTTAAGAAACTAATTTATTCTTAAGGAAGTATCCCTATGCCTGCAATTTATCCATTTACTGCAGTTGTTGGTCAGGAACGTATGCGGCGCGCGCTGGTCTTGAACGCCGTTGATCCCCGTATTGGTGGCGTGTTGATCCGTGGAGAACGCGGCACTGCCAAATCCACCGCCGCACGTGCGCTTGCCGCCCTGCTGCCTTCTGTTAAAACGGTTGAAAACTGCCGTTTTGGCTGCGATCCAGACAGACCCGCCACCTGGTGCACCGAATGCCGCGACCGTGCTGCAGCCGGTGAACAGTTAAAATCCGTTTCACGCCACACCCCCTTTATCAACCTGCCTGTTTCAGCCACTGAAGACCGCGTGGTGGGCACCCTGGATATTGAAAAGGCCATTCAAAAAGGCGTAAGAGCCTTTGAACCTGGTGTGCTGGCAGCCGCCAACCGTGGATTGCTTTATATTGATGAGGTCAACCTGCTCGATGACCACGTGGTGGATGTGCTGCTGGATGCCGCCGCCATGGGTGTGAATAATGTTGAACGAGAGGGTATTTCGTTCACCCATCCCGCCCGTTTCATACTGGTCGGCACCATGAACCCTGAAGAAGGCGACCTGCGACCTCAACTGCTGGACCGCTTTGCCCTGTCTGTTGAAATCCGCGGTATTCGCGATGCCAGAGAACGTGTGACCATCATGGAACGCAACCTGGCCTTCGAGGCCGATTCCGTGGCCTTCCGCAAGGAGTTTGAAGGCAAGGAAGAAGAACTTTCTGAGCAGATCGAAAAAGGCCGCCACCTGGTGGACCAGGTGACTCATACCAAACAGAATCTGCTTTCCATCGCCGCTTTGACCTCCTCATTAAACGTGGATGGCCACCGCTCCGATCTGGTGATCCTCAAAACCGCACGCGCCCAGGCTGCCTTTGATGGCCGCACCTCCATCACCGACAGGGATATCGCCCTGGCTGCCGAACTGGCCCTGCCCCACCGCCTCAAGAGTGGACCCTTCCAACGCGAAGAAATGGGCATGGAAGAACTGCAGGAGCGCATTGAACAGCTTTCGGGTGGAACCCCAAGTGGCACCAACCAACAATCCACTTCCGAGTTGGGCGACGAAGACTCTTCATCCCCAAAAAAAGCGTAACGCCGGAGCAAGCCGGCGAACAAACCCCTGAACAAGGGGAGCCTCAACCCTCCCCGCAAAATGTTTTTGACAAAAACGACGCCTTCTGGTGGACGGGCGGTCAAAAAACGCCAGTCGGCGAGGAATTCAACCCGCGTAAGCTGGATACCCCGCTCGACAAGATGATGCGTTCTTATGCCGGACGGCGCTCGGTGACCCGCACCGAACGCAAACGCGGACGCTACATCCAATCCACCCCGGCCAACGGACGCACCAACGACCTCGCCTTTGACGCCACCATCCGCGCGGCTGCGCCTTTTCAGCGCGACCGCAGCGAGATCCGTGAACACAACAAGGTAGCCTTCGCCATCCGCCCGACGGATTACATGAAAAAGATCAGGGTGCGCAAAGCAGCCAACCTGATCCTCTTTTTGGTGGATGCCTCGTGGTCCATGGCGGTGGCAGAACGTATGGCCGCCACCAAAGGCGCCATCCTCTCGCTGCTGACCGATGCCTACCAGCGCCGTGACCGGGTGGGATTGATCGTTTTTCAGAAGAGTAAAGCTACGCTGGTACTGCCGCCCACCAATTCGGTGCTGCTGGCACAAGAAGCGCTTTCTGATGTACCGGTGGGGGGCAAGACGCCGCTCAGTGCGGGCTTATTAATGTCACATGAAGTGCTTAAGAAGGAAAAGAACCTGCACCCCGAGATCATGCCACTGTTGATCATCCTCACCGATGGCGCCGGCAACGTTTCGATCGGGCACCAACCACCACAGGAAGAAGCCTATAAATTCGCCGAAATGATCGCCCAGGATAAAGTTCATTCCGTGGTGATCAACATGGAACACGCCGCCTTCGATCAAGGGCTGGCACAGGCTCTGGCAGATCACCTCAAGTCACCTTGCTATACCATTACCGACCTCAAGGCAGAAAGCCTGTTCGTGACTGTGCAACAAGAGATCAGACAGGTAAATACCAACGCTTCACTGGATTTCAAATGAACCCTGCCGACGGCGAAAAGGTGAGTTAGAATTAGACCATGGTTCGCAATCCGGTGCGTAAAAACAAGCTTCGTTCAACCTTAATCGTAATCATTTTTGCGACACTGCCCTGCTATCTGCTGGGCATGATCGTATTATGGATCGGCAAAAGCGTGATCAATCAGCAAAACCTCACCCCCACGGTGACGATCACCGCCACGGTAGACCCCTGGGGAGGTGTTCCAACCAATACGCTTCTTCCCATCGCCACCAGCCCCTTGATCGAAACCGCGACGCCGACCATCACCTTACCGCCCACGGCGACGATCACTTATGTGATCCCCAGCAATACCCCCACGCTATCAGCCACCCCTTCAGCCACGCCAACCATCACGGAAACCCCCGCGCCAACGGCCACTGAAACAATTGCCGTCGTTGATACCACCACCGCTCCATAGGATAACAATGAAGGATATCAAACCGTTCCTGTTCTCCATGTTGTCAAAATCAGGATTATCAGGCTATGAAGCCACCATTGGCGAAATTATCGCTGAAAAATGGCGTCCTTTGACGGATGAATTGACGGTCAGTCCGTTGGGCAGTTTGCACGGCCTGCGCAAGGCCTCTTCTAGTGGAAAAAGGCCTACACTGATGATCGCCGCCCACATGGACGCGATTGGACTGATGGTTAAATCCATTGATCATGGATTTTTAAGCATCACCACGATCGGCGGCATTGATCCGCGTGTGCTGCCAGGCCAGATGGTTACCGTCCATGGACAAAAAGAATTACATGGATTGGTGCAATTAATGCCTGACCGATTGGTCAACAATCAAACCGCCAGCAAGGCGCCATCCAAAGATCAGCTGTTTGTAGATACCGGTTTGACTGAAATAGAACTTGCGAATCTGGTAAAACCGGGCGATCTGGTTTCCTTTTCCCAACCTCCTTTTGAATTGGCCGGTGGCTACGTGGCAGGCCACAGCCTGGATAATCGAGCCTCCGTGGCAGCGCTGACCTGCTGTCTTGAAGAGATCAAGAATTACAATCTGGAATGCAACGTGGTGGCAGCCGCAACGGTTCAAGAAGAGGTCTTTGCAGTCGGGGCGGCCACTTCCGCGTTCAGTCTGAGACCAGACCTGGCTTTTGCCGTGGATGTCACTTTTGCCAAAGGTCCCGGTTCGAATGATTACCGCTGTTTTCCGCTGGGTGAAGGTCCCACTCTGGGGGTTGGCGCAAACAATCACCCCGCGCTAACCGAGAAGATCGTTCAGATCGCTGAAGACCTTGACATGCCCTATTTCATGGAAGCCATGCCCGTCAGTTCAGGCACCGACGGGATGCATTTACAGATCGCGGCCAATGGAATCCCGACCCTGGTACTTGGCATCACGCTGCGTTACATGCACACATCAGTTGAGATGGTCGCAATGAAAGATATCTACCGCACCGGCCGCTTGCTGGCGCGCTTTATTACCGAGCTCAACCCTGATTCTTTTGCCGGTTTGTTTGAGGAGAAACCATTATGAGCCCTCAGACGAGATCAACCTTCCGTGTTGGCAAAACGCAGCTTGACCTGTTGGAAGAATTGACCAATGCCAACGGCGTCTCGGGAAACGAAATTGAAGTCCGCGAGATCATCCGTAAAAAAGTGGCGCCCTACGCCGATGAGATCAAAGTGGATGGCATGGGCAACCTGCTGGTGATCAAACATGCCAAGAAACCCAATGCCATCAAGGTTATGCTGGATGCCCACATGGACGAAGTCGGCTTCATGATCGTTGAAGAAGACGGCGACGGCTTGTATGAATTTGAACAGGTGGGAGGCGGTGATGAACGACAGTTCATCGCAAAACCCGTCAGCGTTGGCAAAGAGAAACTGCCCGGCGTGATCGGCAGCAAACCCATACACCTCTCGACTGAAGATGAAATGCACGCTGTCATTTCGTATCACAACATGCGTATTGACCTCGGCCCCGGCGGCAAAGGCAAAGCCAAACGCGGCGATTTCGCAACCTATGCCACCAAATTCCTTCGCTCTGGCGACGCCCTTTTTGCCAAGGCGCTTGATAACCGCCTGGGATGTGCGACCCTGATCGAACTCTTAAAAACGGCACCTGAACATATCGAATTGCTGGCCGCATTCACCGTCCAGGAAGAGATCGGTCTGCGCGGCGCCATGGTGGCAGCTTATGACTTTTACCCGCAGCTGGCCATCGCCGTGGATTCGACCCCTGCCTTTGACTTTGCGCGCCCGGATGGCAGTGAGAACACCCAGTACAACTGCAAACTCGGCGGTGGACCAGCCATTTATATTGCCGACCGCGGTACCTTATCCGATCCCCGCTTGATCCGCTTTTTAACCCGCATTGCCGAAGAAAACAAGATCAATTTTCAATATCGCCAACCCGGCGGCGGCGGCACTGATGCCGGCGCACTACACCTGACTCGCGGCGGAATCCCTTCGGTTTCGGTGTCTGTTCCCGGCCGCTATGCGCATACTGCCGTAATGCTGGCACGTATCAGCGATTGGCAAGACACCCTGAACCTGCTGCAGCAGGCACTCGCAGCCATCTCCCCTGAAATCCTCTCTGGCGACCGGGCTTAACCCACGCCAGGAATTGGAGCTGAAATGAAAACCCTTCTTAAAAAACTGACTGAAACCGCCTCACCATCAGGATATGAAACAGTCATCCGCGAAATGATCAAAGCCGAAATTTCGACATTATCGAATGAAATCAAAGTGGACCCGCTAGGAAATTTGATCGTCACCATGGGTAAGAAGAATGCCAAGGGGTTGCGCATCATGGTGGCCGCCCACATGGATGAGATCGGTGTGATCGTCAGCCACGTAGAAAAAACAGGGTTGGTACGCTTTTCAAACCTGGGAACGATCCTGCCCCAATACCTGCCCGGCAGTCGGGTGGTCTTCTTAAACGGAACTCGTGGTGTGATCAACCAGGACAAACCGGATGATCTTCACAAAATCGTAGGACAGGATAAACATTTCATTGATGTCGGCGCCACCAGCGACAAGGGTTGCCCGGTAAAAGTGGGTGATGTGGGCGTCTTCGACCGCGGATTTATGGAATTGGGAAAACGGGTTTCTGCCAAAGCGCTGGATGATCGTGTTTCTTGCGCCGTGATGATCGAAACCATGAAAAAGATCAAAAACAGCCCGCACGAACTTGCTTTCGTGTTCAGCACACAGGAAGAAGTCCAATCCAAGGGAGCCACCACGGCTGCTTATGAAATTGAGCCTGATCTCGCCATCGCACTGGATGTGACCCCCTCTCTTGATATTTTGGGTATCAAAATGCAGGTTGATCTCGGCGGCGGTCCGGCCATCAAAGTGCGAGATGTGGGCATGTTGAGCGATCCACGCGTCGTGCGGTGGATGGAAGACACGGCAAAAAAGAATAAGATCCCTTATCAACTTGAAGTGTTGGAAGTTGGCACCACCGATGCCAGGGTAATGCAGATCAGCAAGGCGGGTATGCCCGCCGGAGCGATCTCCATCCCCTGCCGTTATGTGCATTCACCCTCAGAAGTGGTAGACATGAATGATGTTCAAGCGACGGTTGACCTCTTGACCGTATTGCTTAATAATCCGGTTAGTTTGCAATAGATGCCTGTTTTTTGCGGGAACTGTATAATTAGCGGTGAAGAAATTGGGAAAATGCCAATCTCAATCGGCACCCAAAAAAGGACCTTAAACGATGCCCAAGAAAAATATTCTTACATCCATTTTTCGTTCTGAAATCGGCAGCAGGATCATCACTGTACTGGCAGTCATCAGTATTTTGGCGATTGCCATCGTTTTAAGCGGGCCAAAACCTCTGGATTATACAGAAGAATCAGCGTCGGTCACCCAGGTCGTTGTGGAAAACAAGGGAGATATCGCCAACAATCTGGCAGAATTAATTACAGAACCACCCATCACCTCAGGGGTGATCGTCGGCACAACTGCTGTTTTAGTGATCATTATTGTGGGAACGATGATCGAAATGCGCCGCAATTCCTGATCTTTTCAAAATCCCTAAAGGTCGAAAAGCACTTCCAAATACTGGTCAACGATCCGCTCAATATTAAAGAATCTTTCAGCCCGGGCTCTGGCCGCGGCGCGTTTTTGAGGTTGATTGTTCAGCGCCTGCTGGGCGGCATCCACCAGGGCATGGATATCGGGTTTTTGCAGTTTCCATGGATCGGACCCATATCGGGCCACCGCCCCGCAATCTGAATTAACAAGTTCGGCGAGTGAACCGGTGTCGTAGCCGATCACCGGCAGTCCGCAGGCCAGGGCTTCAATGACTGAATTGGGGCAGGCAGCGTTGATATCAGAAGAAAAGAATAGGTGAGCTGATCGGTCAATCGCCGGAATGGCCTCGCGTTTGACCAACCCCTTCCACACAATATCCACGCCGCAGCCGAGATAGCTGATCTGAAGATCAGGCGGCACGCTACCCACCACCATAAGTTCCACGGGGGTGGTCTGACGCTTGGAAAGCAGTTTGGCCATCTGCACGGCTGAATCCAATCCGCCTTCGTATCCACCGCCTAGGTTGGCTTCCACGAGCAGGATGCGGATACGGTCTGTGGGTGGTGTGCCCGCCCCAATCGGATTGAAAACTTCGAGATTCACACCGTTATAGATCACACGTCCGGGGTGCTTGGTCTCGCCGTAGGTACGAGTCCACCATCCCTGAGTGAAATTGCTCTGGTAGACAATTTGATCCGCCATGCCGCGGATGGTTTTAAGGATCCAATTGTTGACTTCAGCGCGTAAAAAGTGTTTTAGACCTGTGCGTTTTTGGCGGTGAACCCAGTTCATGCCATTAAGGCGTTGTACTATGCGCACACCATTGCGCTTGGCCTCATTGAGCATACCGATGTGCCGTGTGCCGCCGATCACCAGAATAACCGAGTTGGCTGGATCAAGCGGATCATGATTGAGGTTGTAACCACGCGAAGTTAGAACTGTGGCAATCCTGGAGTGGAAAGACCCCGGTCCGCCGCGCCCAATTTTTTGAGGAAGAATACAGATCGTTTTCTTCATGAGGGTATCAACGGGTTATGCGGCATAATCCAGCAGGCCTTTGACGATACGGCTGGCGGCGCGACCATCCCCAAATGGATTTTCAGCGTGTGCCATGGCATCATAGGCCTTCTGGTCATCCAGCAATCGCCTTGTCTCTCTGATGATTGTTTCTGAATCGGTGCCCACCAATTTCAAAACCCCCGCGGTGACGCCTTCGGGGCGTTCGGTTTTATCTCGCAGCACCAGGGTGGGTTTACCCAACCCGGTGGCTTCTTCCTGAATGCCACCCGAATCTGTCAGGATCAGCGTGGCAGCTTTCATCAGATGAACCAGGGAAATGTATTCCTGCGGCGGCAGCAAGGTGACACCGGGCACCTCGCCCAATAGACGCTTGACGGGATCCTGGATGTTGGGATTCAAATGAACCGGGTAAACAAGGTGTAGAGCATTGCCATATTGCTGGGCAAGGGTCTTGATCGCATTGCAAATGGATTCTATCGGCTCACCGAAGTTTTCTCTGCGGTGTGCGGTGATCAAAACGAGGCGCCGTTTGTGTTGCTTTATTCCCCACTCCTTCAACCAGGCATCCACCTGGGTGGGAGCGGGCAATTTGACGATCTGCTGTAAAGCGTCAATGGCAGGGTTGCCAGTGACGAGGATGTGGTCATCAGAAACACCTTCATTGAGCAGGTTTTCACGGCTGAGTTGGGTGGGAGCAAAGTGCAGATCGGCGGTTACACTGGCGATCCGCCGATTGATTTCTTCCGGGAAAGGCTGCAATTTATCATAGGTTCGCAGCCCGGCTTCGACATGCCCCACTTTAATACCGCGGTAAAAAGCCGCCAGGCTGGCCGCCATGACCGTGGTGGTGTCGCCCTGGATTAAAACCCAATCAGGGTGTTCATCTGCGAGTACGGGATCAATGTTTTCAAGAATCTGGGCGGTCAACTGCGCCAGCGACTGGTTCGGGCGCATCAAATTGAGATCAATATCAGGCTTGATCTTGAAAAGATCAAGCACCTGGTCCAACATCTCTCTGTGCTGAGCGGTCACACAGACCCTTGATTCAATCCCTGCGGCTTTTTCCAAAGTCTTGACCACAGGAGCCATTTTGATGGCTTCAGGCCGGGTGCCAAAGATCGAAAGTACGCGTAAGTCTGCCATGATCTACTGGTTCTTGCTGTCCCCGAGACGATAAACGGTGAAACCTGCTTCCAGCCAGGGCTGGCGATTTTCGATCTTTTCCCAATCAAGGGCATCCACGCAATCAATGATGATGCGTGCGGTGGTGTAATTTTGAAGCTCGGAGGGTTTAAGCTTTTTGAATTGAGTGTGGCCTACCAGGAACATCACCGCATCAGCAGATTGGACAGCTTCTTCCAAGGAGGCTTTAACTGTGACACCTTCCAGTTGGAAATCTGGTTTGTAGGGTTCACAAGCAGTCACATGAGCGCCGGCTTTGTGCAGTTTTTCAGCCACTTCAACCGCCGGGCTTTCGCGCAGATCATCCACGTCAGGTTTGAATGCCAGACCCAACACGGCTATTTTCTTTGAAGACAGATCACCCAAAGCCCGCTTGACCAATGAGATCACAAAATCGGGCTGACCATCATTAACATTTCTGGCAGTGTTGATCAGCGGAGATATATCAGGAGCCGCTTCGACAAAGAACCACGGATCCACGCTGATGCAGTGACCACCCACACCCGGGCCGGGATTGAGAATCTTCACCCGTGGATGCTTGTTGGCGATCGAAATGGCTTCCCACACATCCACCCCGAAACGGTCAGCCAGTCGGGAGAATTCATTGGCTATGGCGATGTTGATGTCGCGATAGGTGTTTTCCATCAATTTGATCATTTCAGAAGTGGTGGAATCAGTGGTGAAAATCTCACCTTCCACAAAGGTGCGGTAAAGATCGCGGCCGGCTTCGGCCGACGCCTGATCTATGCCGCCGATCACGCGCGAATTATGGATCAATTCGTCCATGATCTTGCCTGGCAGCACACGTTCGGGTGAATAGGCCAGCAAAAAGTCTTGACCTGCCTTGAGGCCTGATCTTTCGAGAATGGGCAGCACCCTTTCACGGGTGGTCAATGGCGGCGAGGTGGATTCGAGCACCACCAGGTTCCCCTTGCGCAGCACAGGCACAATGGATTCAGCCGCGGAATCCACAAAACGCATGTCCGCTTTTTTGCCGTCATAAAAGGGCGTGGGAACCGCGATGATGAAAGCATCCGCGGCAACTGTTTTTTGAGAAACGTGAAAATTACCGCTCTGGATGGCTTCTTGAACGACCTCATTCAGCCCCGGTTCAAAGATATGCACTTTTCCTGACTGCAGGCTTTTGACCACTTCAAGGTTGTTATCCACCCCTGTGACATAAACTCCATGAGTGGCAAAAGTACTTGCGGTGGGCAACCCAATGTAACCAAGTCCAATGACGCAAATCGAGTTAATTTGCACGGTATTTCCTTTATTAAAAAAAGATGAAATGATTATGCCACAGGATTAACACCTTGGGGAGGTTATCAAAATCCTTACCCCCCCCAATATATTTTTGCTTGCATCGAGAATAACGCCGTGATACACTTTTTACATGCAACGTGTAATCTTAGTCGTATCGCCTGATACCGAATTCTTGCAACAAATGCGTTCCCACCTAGAAGAAGGTGGACGCTATCAAGTGACTGTCGCATTAAACGCCCACGATGCCTTAAATCTGGCCAATAGTAATTTTTTCGAAGTTGCCATCGTGGATGGTGAACTGGATGACATTCCAGTAGCAGCCTTCTGCCGCGACCTTACCGCTCTACAATCTGATCTCAAAATACTGGTTTTTCCCCCAGACAACAACGCCGCGCATCCGGTGCTTGAAGGCTTAGCCGTAAATGGTTATTTAACCAAACCCTTTTCAGGCCAGGAAATTGGCAAGGCTTTATCCGGTCTGTTTTCAGACCAACCCATGGCTGGCAACATACAGGTAAAAGTAGTGGATGACCTGGTCAAGCAGTGGCTGCAGATCCCTGAAACAGGCGGCCGAAAAGCGGAACAAATCCTTGAAGCCACCTCGGCTCAAGCTGTATTAATCATTATTAAAGACCAACTCATCGCCAGTGCCGGATCCATGGATGACGGTCTTGCTGAGAATGTGACCGGTTTTTTGTCGCGTTATTGGAAAGATGAAGAAAACAGCGAGCTTGCCCGTTATATCAAATTGGAGGGTGACTCCAGCAACCGCTTCCTTTATGCTACAAAACTGGTAAGCAATGTTGTGCTGGTGTTGGTTTATCCAATGAAAGCAACCATCCAACTGGTTCGGCGCGAACTGAATCGTGTAAAAGATGATTTCCAGCAGCACTATCCCACCACAGGGGAATTAAGGCAGGATATTGCCAAACAGACCCTGGCGGAAATCAATAAGAGAAACAAGAAACTTAGTGCTCTCCAGTCTAATACTCCTGCTTTTTCGCAAAACGAGCTGGATGTACTGATTGAAATGCAGGAAACGCCGCTCAAGTCCGCCTCAAGTTCTTTTTCTCAAGACGAAATTGATGCCTTAAAAGCCAAGCTTCAAACACCATCCACTCCACCTGCCACGCCCGTCTCGCAGGTGGAACTGGATGCCCGGAAATTGTTCGAGCAGGAATTGCAAAAGCTTAATGCCGTAGCCGATAAAGATGTTTCACAATCAGAATTGGATGCATTGAATTTACTTGAACAGTCTATGGCACAACCTTCTGCCGATGCGGCAACCCAGGCAGAGTTGGAGGCACGAAAACTGTTTGAACAGGAATCCAAAAAATCAAAACCGACAATTGCGGCTATCTCACAAGAAGAAATTGACCTCTTAAAAGCCTTGAACGAAACCCCAACTCAGCCTGCCGCTGATGCGGTTTCACAGGCCGAGTTGGAAGCACGGAAATTATTCGAACAGGAATCTCAGAAGCCAAAACCAACAATCGCGGCCATCTCACAAGAAGAAATTGACCTTTTAAAAGCCCTTAATGACACACCTCCTCAGCCTGCTGGTGATGCAGTTTCGCAAGCCGAGTTGGAAGCGCGGAAACTTTTTGAACAGGAATCACTCAATTCAAAGCCCAAACCGACCATTAACGGCGTGTCTCAAGAAGAACTGGATTTGTTGAAGGCGATGCAGAATGCGCCCCAACAACCCGCCGCTAATGCAGTTACGCAGGCCGAATTGGAAGCCCGGAAACTATTCGAGCAGGAATCTCTCAATTCAAAGCCCAAACCGACCATTAACGGCGTGTCTCAAGAAGAACTGGATTTGTTGAAGGCGATGCAGAATACGCCCCAACAACCCGCCGCTGATGCGGTTTCGCAGGCCGAGTTGGAAGCCCGGAAACTATTCGAGCAGGAATCCCTCAAATCAAAACCCATACCGACCATTAACGGCGTGTCTCAAGAAGAACTGGATCTGTTGAAGGCGATGCAGAATGCTCCCCAACAACCGGCTGCTGATGCGGTTTCGCAGGCCGAGTTGGAAGCCCGGAAACTATTCGAGCAGGAATCCCTCAACTCAAAACCAAAACCGACGATCAACGGCGTGTCGCAAGATGAATTAGACCTTTTAAAGGCACAACTCCAAATACCTGCGCAGCCATCTGCAGAGGGAACTTCTCAAGCTGAACTCGATGCCCGCAGGTTATTTGAACAGGAATCCGTCAAACCCAAGCCAAACACCAGCGCAATTTCTCAGGATGAGATTGACCTTTTGAAAGCCCAGCTTCAACCGCCTTCAGAACCAGCTCCTGCCACGGTTCCCCAGGTGGAATTGGAAGCTTTGCAATCCACTCCAACCAACATTCCAGGTATCAGCGAACAGGAACTCTCCCAGTTGTCGCAGCTGCTGGATCAAATGCCTGCCCCAGATCCCCAGGCTGAAACTGAGACCCAAGTTGAGGAGAAAAAACTTCCTGAGTGGTTAAATGAACTTGAAGCCACCGGAACTTCTGCACAATCCGCGGAAGCTGCTGCACCTCAACCCATCCCGGCAACAGAAACCATTCCCGCTGGCACCCCACCATTTTTTGGGATAGACGCGAACATAAAAGCTGCCATTGATTCTGGTGCCCCGTTGCCCGAGATTGATTTCAAACTACCCTGGGAAACCGAAGAATCATCAATTCAAGCTGAAGCCCAAGCCTTGTCAGAACCCTCCGCGGTTGTGATCAATGGACCTGTAATTGAGCCTGTAGCTGAACAATCTGTGCCGGTTGTTGAAACCACGATCGAAAAACCGGTTAATATTCCAGTCGAAACCCCGGTCACGGCTGTTGTAGAAACACCCGTTGAAACCCAGCCTCCTGCACCCGCCTCTTTTGCAGATGTTTTAAACTCAGTAACTCCCCAAGTGGAAAGCATTCCTGCATCGGCAGCGGTAGTACCAGGGCCTACCACAACGACCATCATTGAACCAATTATCGCGGAAGAACCCGTGGCACCACCGCCTCCTCCCACCCTTAAGGAGTTCCGTTTCAATTACACCTTGGTGCTGATGCCGGCGGACCATGCCCAATTTCTAACCCGCACTCTCTCTGAAAAAATAAGCGGCATTATGCCCGACATCCACGAAGACCAGGGATGGCGGATGACGAATATCACCGTTCGCCCGCAATACCTGTTGTGGACTGTTGCAGTCCCCATGGGTGTATGTCCACATCGCATCCTGCAAGAGGTGCGCACTCTCACCTCAAATTCCATTTTTGCAAATTTTCCTGAAATCGCAAAAACAAAAACCTCCAACGATTTCTGGTCATCCGATTTCCTGGCAGTCAGCGGGTCAGAACCACCTCCGGCAAACTTGATCTTTGAATTTGTTAACAATGTCTGGAAGACCCCGGAACCTGCCACTCCCTGATTCTGCCATTAAAGGATAAGCAATTATGCCCCCTGTACTTTATTTAATTGACGGACATGCCCTGGCCTATCGCGCATACTTTGCCCTGACTGCCGGTGCAGGCAGTGAACGTCTGCAAACCAAGTCAGGTGAACCCACCGCAGGTATTCTTGGTTTCGCCAATGTCATGATGAGGCTGCTTGAACAAGAAAAACCTGAATATCTGGCAGTGGCTTTCGATACCGGCAAGACCTTTCGGAATGATCTGTTCCCGGGCTACAAAGCCACTCGCGCCAAGATGCCCGATGATCTTCGTCCGCAGATAGACCGCATCCGTCAACTGGTGGATGCATTTCACCTGCCCCGCCTTGAACAGGAGGGGGTCGAAGCGGATGATATTCTCGGCACGATCGCATATCAAGCCGTGGAACAAGGGTTTGGGGTCAAGATCATCACCGGTGACAGGGACCTGCTGCAACTGGTCAATGACCGCATTGTGGTGGCGCTTTCTGGCACCAAGATATCCGAGGCCAAAAACTATACGGTTGAAGATGTAAAAGCTTACCTGGGTGTGAACCCCGACCAGGTGGTGGATTACAAAGCTCTGGTTGGAGATACTTCTGATAACATCCCTGGGGTACCGGGGGTGGGCCAGAAAACAGCGGTCAGCCTGTTGGAACAATATAAAACTCTGGATGAGATCTATGCCCACATTTCAGAGATCCCTGGCAAGATGGGACAAAAAATTGCAGAGGGTAAAGATTCTGCATACATGAGTCAAACCCTGGCGAGGATCAAGACAGATGTCGGCATCACCCTGAAGCTGGATGAAGCCAAGACAGACCACATCAATATCCCCGCCGTTGAGGCACTCTTCAGGGAGCTGGAGTTCCGCACCCTGGTGACACGCCTGCACACCGTCGCTTCCCCAT
Source organism: Chloroflexota bacterium (assembly GCA_021825925.1). Taxonomy (GTDB): domain Bacteria; phylum Chloroflexota; class Anaerolineae; order Anaerolineales; family Anaerolineaceae; genus UBA6107. The sequence goes on along the minus strand of JAKAFP010000001.1, from coordinate 603,871 downwards.
TCGTAAAATCGGCTCCCAAGGGACAGATGAACCTGTTTGCCAGTGAAGTCCACGAGATCGGAATCCCTTCACAATATTCTCTTGAAACCGTGATCATCAACACCTCAGAAAAACTCGATGAGCTGGCCGCGTTGTTGGCTTCCTCCCCCAAGATCGCTTTTGACACTGAAACCACCTCGACAGATCCGCTCAAAGCTGATCTGGTGGGAATATCTGTGGCAGTCAAAGAAGGCACTGGATATTACATTCCGGTTGGGCATACCGGCTTGACCGCCCAACTGCCGATCCCCGATGTCATTCAGGCGCTTAAACCCGCATTCACAAATCCCAAGATCGAGAAAATCGGTCACAACATCAAATATGATGCCCTGGTGTTGGGCAACTATGGTCTTGAGGTTTATCCGATCTCTTTTGACACCATGTTGGCCGAATGGTTGATAGATCCCTCTTCACGCAGCCTTGGGCTTAAAGATATGGCTGCAGATTACCTTAACGCCAGCATGACCCACATTGAAGAATTGATCGGCAAAGGTAAAACTCAAATTACCATGGATCAGGTTCCGGTGGAATCCGCTGCACCCTATGCGGCCGCGGATGCTGAAGTCACATTCAGGCTGGCACCGCTGGTTGAAAAGAAAATGGAAGACCGTAAATGCACCAAGATCTTCAAAGAAATTGAAATGCCGCTGGTGCCGGTCTTAATGCAGATGGAACGCCATGGCATCCTGCTGGATACTGAATTTTTCAAGAAATTCAGTGGTGAGATGAACATTCGGCTGCGTGAAATTGAAGACCAGGTCTATCAAGCCGTCGGCTATCCTTTCAACCTAAATTCAACCCAGCAGCTATCAAAAGTGCTGTTTGAAACACTCAGGCTGATCCCGCCTGATCGAAACAAGAAAACCGCAAGCGGACATTTTTCAACCTCCGCCGCGGTGCTGGATGAACTGAGCGGCAAACACCCGGTGGTGGACCTGCTGTTGGAGTACCGCGAACTGGCCAAACTTAAATCCACTTACCTGGATTCACTACCGCTCCAGGTCAATCCACGCACCGGAAGAGTTCATACCAGCTTTAATCAAACCGGTTCAGTGACTGGCCGCCTGGCCTCCTCCGACCCCAACCTGCAGAACATCCCGACCCGTACCGAGATCGGCAGGCAGGTGAGACTGGGATTCAAATCGTCTCCAGGCTGCGTACTGCTCTCTGTGGATTATTCTCAAATTGAGCTGCGCATTGTGGCGCACATGTCGGGTGATGAGGCCATGTTGAATGCCTTCCGCGCCGGCCAGGATATCCATGCTGCAACCGCCGCCGCCATCAACGGCATCCCACTCGAAAAGGTGACCAAAGATCAGCGCCGTCACGCCAAAGCCATTAATTTTGGCTTGATCTACGGCATGAGCGCTTTTGGATTAAGCCGTTCCACCGACCTGACCCTCGGTGAAGCCGAGAATTTTGTCAAAGGATATTTTGAGAATTTCCCCGGCGTCAAGAGTTACCTCGATAACATCCGCATCCTGGCCACCCGCCAGGGCTTCGTCGAAACCATGCTCGGACGCAGGCGATACTTCCCCAACCTGGCCAACCCGATCAACGTCAACATGAAAAACCGCGAAGAACGTGAGGCTATCAACGCGCCCATCCAGGGCACAGCAGCAGATATCATGAAACTGGCGTTGATCCATCTGCCGCCGGCGCTTGAAGCCAATAAACTGCAGGCCAAAATCTTGCTGCAGGTTCACGATGAATTGGTTTTGGATGTACCCGAGAGCGAATTGGCCGATACTGCTAAAGTAGTACAAACTGTAATGTCTGAAGCCTATCAGTTATCCATTCCTCTGCTGACTGAAGCCAGAAGCGGCATCAACTGGGGAAGCATGCAAGTGCTCAAAAATTGATGCAAACGTTGAAAGAGTGAACATGAGCCAAGAATCAGCCCAATTTCAAACCTTTATGAGCCAGGGCCACACGGCTGCTTGGGAACAAGACTGGGCCAAGGCTCTTGAATGTTATCGTCTTGCCCTGCTCGAAAACCCGCAAGACGCCATGGCACTTGCCAGCGCCGGGTTGGCTTGCTATCAAATGGAGCAATATGACGAAGCTTTGAAACTGTACGTCCGCTGCTCCAATGTGACACCGGATGACCCCATGCCTTTTGAAAAAATGGGGCGGATCTATGAACATACCGGTTCTATAATCGAAGCCGTTAAGGCCTTCATGCAATGCGGTGAAAAACAACTCAAAGCCCGTGATGCAGAACGTGCGATCGCCGCATTTAAAGAAGCCATCCGCCTGGACCCCAACAACCAGACGGTACGTATGCGTCTGGCCATGATCTACGACAAAATGGGATTGAAGGCCGAATCTGTGACCGAATACCTGTTTGTTGCTGCTTTGATGCAATTCAGTGGAGACGCCTCAAAAGCCAGCCAGGTGGTTCAGTACACCATCCAACTGGAGCCGCAAAATCAGGCCGCCCAGAATGCCATGATGCAGTTGAAAACCGGTCAACAGATGGCTTTGCCGCAACCTTTGAAATTTGGGGCCGGACCTGTTGTTGTCACAAATGCAAAACAAACGGATAATCTGGCACCTACAGAAGTTGTCACTCCAAAATATGATCCACTTACAGAAGCCCGCCTGGCCGCACTAAAAGAAATGGCTGGCATGCTGTTTGATCAATCGGAAGGAGCAGCCCCCGACGGGCAGGTTCCCTTGCGCCGGCAAATTCATCTGCTGCGAGGAACCGGCGATCTTTCGTCAAAAGAAGCTGAACGATCTCGCGCCCGCACCCATCTCAGCCGCACCATTGATCTACAGACCGCCGGCAAAGATGATGAAGCCGCTGTGGAGTTGGAGCGGGCAATTGACCTTGGGCTTAATCAGTCGGCAGCAGAATATGTGCTTGCACTGTTAACTTATGAAGCCCAACCGCAAAAAGCCTTGAAGCATTTACAAAAAGCAGTAAGAAACCCTGCCTATGCCTTAGCTTCCAATTTACTAATGGCAAAGATCCAGGAAAAAGCTGGTCAATTAAAAGACTCGAGTGCTTATGCACTTCAAGCATTAAAACTTGCCGATGTTCTATCGGTGTCACGCGAGTTGGAAAATGAACTCACCCAGCTTTATGAACCCATTCTTGAAGCGCATGAACGCGTCACAGATGAAAAAGACCAGGCCAACATCACCAAGATCATTCAAGCGCAATTGCTGCGCGATGATTGGCGTGAATATTTGAAAGAAGCACGCGGACAGCTTCCGCGCCAACCCGAAGGCAGCCCTCCCATCCCACTGGCAGAGATGCTGCTTGAAACCACCAACAGCCAGGTGATCGAAGCACTCGCCTTGATCAAACAGCTGGCCTCTGAAGGAAAGATCCGCACCGCAATGGAAGAAGCCTTTTATGCGCTCACCCATGCTCCCACTTACCTGCCTTTGCATGTTCAGATCGGGGAATTGTTGATCATGGAAGGACGCATCCACGAAGCGGTGGAGAAATTCAACCTGGTGGCCTACCTATATAATGTGCGGGGTGAGACTAATCAGGCAGTGAGACTTTTGACCCGGGTAGCCAAACTGGCACCCATGGATCTTTCTGTCAGGGATATGTTGATTGACCTGCTGATCTCTTCCGGACGCATGGATGAGGCCGTTCAGCAATATATGGATATTGCCAATGTCCACTATCTGCTGGCTGAACTGGATCTCGCCCGATCAGATTATCAGAAAGCCTTATCACTGTCACAAAAAACGGTTACTTCCCGCACCTGGGCGGTCCAGATCCTGAACAAACTGGCTGATATTGAGTTACAAAGCCTGGACTTAAAGCAAGCCATCAAGATACTTGAACAATTACGCAGCCTGGAACCGCTGGATTCCACCACGCGTGCAACCCTGATTGACCTTTATCTGCGTATTGGTCTGCCCTCCGGCGCCATGAACGAACTGGATGCCTTCCTGCGATTACTTGAAACTGCCGGCCACTCAGACCGGTCAGAACGTTTCCTTGACAGCCTGCTGGAGGATAGACCGGATAATATTGATATCCAAAAACGTCTGATACGATTTTTCCAAAATCAAAACAAACAGACTGAGATCATCGAAAAATTGGATGCCTTGGCTGAGAAATGTCTGCGTCAAGAAAACCGTGAAGGAGCACTGGCAACTTTGCAGAATCTGATCGCGTTGAATCCCCCCAACAGTAATGATTATCGCAGGTTGTATGAAGAATTAAGAAACCAGAAAAAATAAATAAACCGCCCGGTTTAGCCCGGGCGGTTTTGTTTAGAAGACACCGTTATTATTTAAAAAGCGTGAGTATTCTTTGTCACACCCTTGAATATGCCCCATCCACCAATCCGCCAAAAAACCGATCGTTTCCAAAACGACGGCATGCCCTTCTGCCTCAAACCTTTGCATAAAACCATTAATTTTTTGTTGGTAGAGGGAGTGTTCACTGCGTTGAGTGATCAAATCATGATATTTATATTTTTCCAACAAGCCTTCTTCAGTGGAAAAATGTTGACTGGCATAATCTATCAAATTATTTAAGATTATTGCCAGATCCTCTTTTTCTGATGTGGTATCAAAGGTGGAATATAGTTTATTCAGTTCATCCAATATCTTTTGATGCTGTTGATCTAAAATTTTTACGCCTACTGAAAACGCTTCATTCCAAATAATTTCACGTTTCATGATTTATCCTTCAAGTTTTTACCTACATGTACATTAGTTATATGGATTACCACCAGATCCGAAACCAGGTTTTTCCTGAGGCAGATTCTCCACGAATGTTGATGTCGGCAACTGCATTCACCACAGTGCGGACCTCCAATTGATCAACCTGAAAACTGAATTGACTGATGCCAAATTCGTTGGTCTCTGCAAGACGGTAGAACTGCTTGCTGCCATCGGGATAGTAGAGGGTTACACCCACCTGGGCATTGGCCACCGGCAGCAGGTTTTGATCCTGCACAATGACATAAATAGTTTGTGGTTCACCTGCCCCAACCAGGGAATAAAGGGCAAAAACATTCACCTGGGGGTTGATCAAAGTGCCAGCGATACTGGCCATTTGGCTGGATTTTAATAACTCAGGATTACGCACTTCTTTGTCAAAAAAAATGCGTCCAAGATCCGAGATCACCACACGCTGACCACTGGGTTTATCTGGCCACCATTCCATGCGGATATTTTCGAAGTACTGCACGTAATGTCCATCAGCGACTTCCACCTCAGAAATGGGCTGGCCGAACCAGGTCGCACCGTCATAAGAATCGTAAAATTGCAGGAAGGCATAACAAACAGTGAAGCCAGAATTGAAATTGCGGCAGGTCGGCCCTTCACGCGGGATATCCGCAAGTTCTGCGCCCTCTTGATGCAGCAGTTTACCCAACGGGGCAATTTGTACCATGGGACCTTCAGGAGTATCCACCATATCGAATCGGGCGCGCTGGAAGTATTGCACGCGCTGGTTCGTCTGTGGATCAGTAAAATCATCGGTGATGGGATATCCAAAATAAAGCAGGGGATCGCTGACACTGTTGTAGGTGCGTAAAAAGTCACCCCAGATCCAATGCCCGGTTTCAGAGACGAAGACAGAATCAGAGGACTGCGCCTTGACCGCCTGGGGAACCAAGGCGATCAGTAAGGCCAGAATCACAAAAACGGAAGTCCATCGTAATTTCTTCATCACTTACATATTATACAAATTTCGATGGCTATAAGCAATAGCCGCTGTTTTCTTGCCTTCTGTTATGGTTCCATGGATAAGTCTGGTATTTTTTTGGCATTCTTTCGATTATTGACCAGAATGGTCAGCCACAGAAAAGCCCCGATCGCCAGCACACCGATCACTCCCCCGCCCAGCCAGATGGAACGTCCGCCAAAATGGTCACTCAACACGCCACCCAAAACAGGTGCAATCAAGGAAGCTACTGAGGAGGTCAAACCGAACACGCTCATATAACGTCCGCGCATGTCTACCGGTGCAGCGTTGGCCGTGTATGTCGTGGCGGTTGGGCTGATGATCAACTCTCCGATCGTCATGATGACCATGCAGAACCAGAAACCCCAGAAACCCGTAAACAGGGCAATCATAATCGTGGAAGCCGCATAGAACAGGGTGCCAACGGTAAGCACCGTCATCGGTTTATGCCGCCTTGTGACCAGGGTCACCAGGTACTGCAGTCCCACCACCATCAATGCATTGGTGGTCGGGATGAACCCATACAGCTTTTCAGACAGCCCAAAGTTGGTGTTTGAATAGACCGGAAGCAGCACCCAAACCATGGAGGCCAACATGGTTGTCAGGGTAAACGCTCCAATGAATCCCATGAATTCACGGTGTTTGAAAATGTGCCCATACCCCGCAAATATGAATTTTCCCTTGAGCGTGTTTGATACACCACTAGGTAGGGTCTCATTGGCTCTGAAGGCGATCAGCAACCCGTAGAAGCTCAATCCGGCTGCGGCGATATAAAAAGCCAATGTGTATGAAGTAGAGGCTATAAAGCCGCCTATGGCCGGACCAATGGCTACTCCAGCGTTATTGCTCATGCGCAAGAGCGAATAGGCATCTGTACGCTTCTCAGCGGGGATAAGATCTGCCAGCATGGCATCCGCGCCAACCCGGTAAAGGGGGGTCAAGGCACCCATCAAACACTGCGCCACCGCAAATTCCGCGAAGGTGGCGGCTGTGCTCATGAAAAAGTACATGATGCCCATACCCACCAGACTGACCACCATGACCCACTTGCGACCCAGGCGGTCAATGATGGGGCCAGCCACAAAGGAAAAGATCAACCCCATGGCTGCGTTCATGCTGATGAGGCTGGCGGTCTGCGCCAAAGGCAGCGACAACTTTTTGGAGACATAGATCATCAGGAACGGCCAAATCATGGATTGTCCAATGGTGCTGATCAGCATGCCAATGAACAGGATCCAGAACTGGCCGGGGTACTCTTTTTGGGCGGTTTTTAGTTTGGCGATCATGATGAAGATTATTCTAACACGGTGAAAATGGTTCTTTAGGACGTCTTAGTAAGAGAAGTTCATCCAGCAATAGGACGCTACTCTTGAATGACCAAAATGCTATAAGTGAAAACCCGTTTCACGAAGGAGATAAGCGTAAAAAAAATTGTTTTCTTTACGTTAAATCAAAAACAATTAAATTCAATTCTCATTTGATCTCATAATCGCAGTTGTTTCATGGATGGCTGTCAATTCATAATGTTGTTAAGAGCCAACATCACAAAATAATAGAATATATATTCTATTCCATCATTTTATTATAAACCATGTGTCAAGGGGCGGGATGATTAAGTCATCAATCAGTCATTGAGTTATTGCGTAAACCTTGATGGGGATTGCTTCGCAAAAAACGCTCGCAATGACTGTTCGACTAAAACCATTTGACAATCATGCTTTATTCGAGGTAAAGTTTATAAATATTATCGAGATCTGAGGAGGAATTATGCTTAAAGAGTTTAAGGCTTTTATTTTACGCGGTAATGTGGTGGACCTGGCCGTTGCGGTGATCATCGGCGGCGCGTTTGGCAAGATCATTACTTCACTAGTCAATGATGTGCTCATGCCCCCCATCGGGCTGCTGCTCGGTAAAGTGGATTTTTCCAACCTCTATATCAACATGAGCAAGGTCAAGTATGCCAGCCTGGCAGAAGCCCAGGCTGCCGGCGCTCCCACCCTGAACTACGGCTTGTTCCTGAATAATGTGGTCAATTTTCTTATCGTGGCCCTGGTGATCTTTATAATGATCCGCGCCATGAACAAATTAACTAAAAAAGAAGAGAAACCGGTTGAAGCGACCACACGCGAATGCCCGTACTGCATGACCGCGATCTCAAAAAAGGCCAGCCGCTGCCCGCACTGCACCTCAGAAGTTAACCCGGTCTAGCTTATTGGGTATTAATTATTTGTTCTTGCGAGGACGTTCTGCCCTGGACATACCACCGCGATACGAAGACGCAAGGATCTCATAGATGGAACACAGACGGCCATCCAGCATACGGCTGCGAATACGCGCATCCAAATCATCAAGGTTGCCTGACATGGTGATGACCGTAGGCAGCTTGGCGTTATAGCGTTCATTGAAGATCTGGTAAAGCTTTTCTCGTGCCCAGGGTGTGGCACTTTGAGTGCCCAGATCATCCAGTATCAGTACGGATGCCCCTTTAACGCGGTTAAACATCTCATCGTATGAAACATTGCTGGCCGGACTGAAAGTGGCGCGCAAATGGTCCAGCAAATCCGGCACGACCACAAAGATGGGATCATCGCCCATCCCCTTGCGGTAATTGCCGATGGCCGCGGCCAGGTGGGTCTTGCCACAGCCGTAGGTGCCCATCATCACCAGCCAGCCGCGCGGTGATTCGGCGAAATCCTGGGCGGCTCTAAAGACGTTCTCAAGGTTGTTCTGAACATCAAGCGGCAGACGCTCAGGTTCCCTTCCACTCCAGTTGCCAAACGAACGGTCGCCCAGCAGTTGAAGCTGGTACACCAGTGGATCCTTGCTGTCTTTGATGGGTGCCCGATAATCGGGCGCAGAAATACGCACCCGGGTTGAAAGATCGGGGTCCTGCAATCGTGATCGAATGCGGTCATCCAGGTCTTCAAAGGTCAGGTTGGTGGTTACGACCAGCGGTAGTTTGCGCGAGTAGCGGTAATCAATGATCTGAAAGAGCTTTTCAGCCGCCCATTTGGTGGAGTTTTGGGAACCGAGATCATCCAGCACCAGCAAGCCGACGTTGCGAATCTCTTCAAAACGCTGCTCAAAGGTGGTGTCTGCTGAATCATAGGAATAGCGCAGCCAATCCAAAAGGTCAGGCACGGTCAGGAAAAGGGTATTCATGCCGTATTCCACACAGGTGTTGGCAATGGCCGCCGCAAGATGAGTCTTGCCACAGCCGTAGGTACCCATCAGTACCATCCAACCCCGTGGTGCGGCGGCGTACTGCTGCGCCTGGCTCAGTCCGTACTGCAGCGACTGGATCTGCTCGTCCCCCAATCCTAGCCGTCCCTGCACCGAAAAAGAATGGAAGGTCATTTGACTGAAGGCTTCGAGGTTGCTCATGCGGAGCAGGCGTTCCTGGGCGGTACGGTTTTGATCGTTTTGTTTGCAGACGCACATGGTCAGCTTGCCAAAATCAGGGTCGCTGATCGGCACATCCTTGCGCACGAAACCCACCCCGCCGCAAATAGGGCAGACCTCCCCTTTGGGTTTGTCGGTCTTAGTGGAGGATGTAGTCGCCATATTGGCCCTCACTGTCGAGTTTGCGATCTTCTTGAGTGGATCGTTGATCTCTTTCATCGCGGCCTTTCTCTTTCCAATTACGTAAAATGGCTTCTATGTACTTCCAACTGCGCGCGTTTCGGGTAACTGAAATCCTGAAGGCATCATTGATCCAATCTGCCGGGTATTGGCCTTCAGCATCGCGTAACGCATCCGCAATCAGCGGGGTCAGCGGACCGATGTTCTGTTCATACAAGGCAAAAATATTCGGCCGTCCGGTGGTAAAAGCTGCCGCATGATGCGCTTCAGGCTTCCAGGCGCCTTGCGATAATGCTTCAAGTGCAGCCCTGCCCCGGGGTGAATTGAGAAAATATAACATCTGTTCACCATTCTCGGCTTTCAGCAGCACACCCAATCGTTCTGACCCTTCCAGCGCTTTTGCCAGTCTTGCTTTTTGATCCTTTTCGTTCTTGCCCAGACTCGGGATGAATTCTTCGGCTTCCAAAAAATCTTCAAGGGTCAGGTACCGGAGATCGCCTTGTTGTTGATCGAGACTTCTAAACGCCCACAAGATGACACGCAGCTCATCAAGGTCGGTCACCTGAGGCAGCAAGTCGGTGAAGAAAGCCGCCGGGATGGGAGTGTTCTTGCCGGTGGATGCATTGAATCCGCTGAATGGAGACATGGCCTGCCCTAATTTCTCTTTTTATCCTTGAAGTCACCCGAGAAGGTGGCTGCGTTCTCAAACTTGGCCAGGTTGTTCAAGAAGACCAGTTCGATGCCGGGATGGGTGGGACCATTACGATGTTTGGCCACGATCAGCTCGGCAATATTCTGGCGGGGATTGTCTTTTTCAAGCATATCAGGCCTGTGGATGAACATGACAATATCCGCGTCCTGCTCGAGGGAGCCGGATTCACGCAGATCTGAGAGCACAGGTTTCTTACCTTCACGCTGCTCAACCGCACGAGAAAGCTGGGCGCCTGCCAACACCGGAACGTTCAATTCGCGTGCCAAGACTTTCAGGCTGCGAGAGATGTGAGAGACTTCCTGTACACGGTTTTCGTTGCGCGAATCGCTGCCCATCAACTGCAGGTAGTCAATGATGATCAGATCGAGGTTGTGTTCCATGTGCAAACGGCGGCATTTGGTGCGGAGCTGCAGCGGGGTGATGGCCGGCGTATCATCCAGCCACATGTGGGTATCGCCCAACACTTCAACCGCGTGGGTAAAGAGCGGCCATTCTTCATCTTCGAGCTTGCCGGTGCGCAAACGCTGCGTATCAATCTTGGTTTCCTGGGCGATCAAACGCTGTACCAATTGCTCATTGGACATTTCCAGCGAGAAAAAAGCCACATGTTTCTTATGTTTTTGCGCGGCGTTTTTGGCGATCGAAAGCATGAAACCGGTCTTACCTGAACCAGGGCGACCGGCGATGATCAGCAGGTCAGATTTCTGTAACCCACCTAGAAGCTTATCAAGATCGGTTAAACCAGTGGGAACACCGAAAATTTCTTCATCTCTTTGAGAGAGTTCGTCCACGTGATCGTAATAATTACTTAAGACGCGTTCGATCGGTTCAAGATCATGCCGAACTCGTCTTTCGCTCAAGCCAAAGACAGACATTTCGGCTTTATCAATAATGGTATCTACGTCTTTTTCCTGGTCGTAAGCCAGCTTGGCCATTTCATTGGCAGCGGCCAGCATCCGCCTGCGGATGGCGTTTTGTTCAACGATATGTGAATACGATTGCGCATGCAGGGAGGTTGGTGTTTGGTTAACCAGAGAGATCAGGTAGGCTTGTCCACCGATGTCGCTGAGTTGATTGTGGTTCTGCAGATCTTCACTGACCGTGAGAATGTCAATCGGGGCACGCTTTTCGTTTAGGCGAACAAATGAACTCCACACCCACTGGTTGCGAATGATATAAAAATCATCCTCATGTAGAATCTCGGCCACATCATAATAAGATTCAGGATTAATTAAAATGGAACCCAGTACAGCTTCTTCAGCCTCTCGGCTGTTGGGCTGCGACTGAATCTCGGTAACAGAGTTATCGTCAGGGGAGTGAAAATTACTCATGGGCTACCCGGGTTCTCCAAATTTATCAGATGGATGAAGCTGTTTTAATCGTCAATGGAAGGATGATCAGGATCGTCATCAGGGTCAACGGATTGATCCATGTCCGGTTCGTCATCCAGTTTGACATTGGATAGAAAGTTTTCAAAAACAGACAACCGTTCTTTTGACTCACCCGCTTCGGCGGCAGCCTGTTTGGATTCTTCCTCTTCGATCTCCTGTTGTATATCCGGCTCACGGGTAATACCTGCCGTCTCCAGAATATCCCGCGCAACCAGGATGGGTACATGCGCCCTGACAGCCAAGGCAATCGAATCTGAAGGCCTGGCATCAATCAGGATGATCTCCCCGCCAGATTCGATCACGAGATTGCCATAAAAAATATCCCCGCGTAAGGCGATCACTTCCACCCGGGTCAGGCGGGCGTGAATCTTTTCAAGTGTTTCGATCAAAAGGTCATGGGTTTGAGGCCGGGCAATTTCAATTTCTTGCAGCGAAATGGTGATGGATTCGGCTTCGTAGGGACCAATCCAGATCGGCAGGTAGCGTTCAACTTCAATTTCCCGCAGCAATACGATTCGCTGCTGGTTTGTGAGGCTTACTCTCACACTGTCAATCATCACTTCAACCATTTCGGACATTAACTTCTTCCACCTCATAACGTAAATAATTCATAAAATCTTGTTAGTATTCTAACACGCGGCAAATAGCAACGCAACTTTGCCCGCCCACTGATTAATCGGATTGCCGGTTTTTTTAAGGCTTACAATTCTTTTAACTTGCTTTTTTTAAGATTGGAGTATAATAGGTTTTAGTAATTGACGCACACCTTTCAACTGTCTGCTTGAACTAGATATTGCTTTTTAGTGGGGATTGTGTTCAAATTTCAGACAGAAAGAATATAACAAAGCATCTCATGGCTGTCATGAGAGTTCAGGCAACATAATAGATCTTGCTGTTTGGAAAATTATCAGTAAATACAGAGTACTTCTGCTATTATCATAAATAGGACTGGAATAAAGAATCGTTGATCAAGCCTAGAATTTTACTCGTCGAAGGCAAAAGAACCGACCACCCATCATTTGCAGCCGGATTGACCAAGAAAGGTTACCTGGTTGAAAGTGTACCAAGTGGTGCGGCTGCCTTGTCTCACCTTGAAAGCAGCAAACCCGATCTCGTGGTCATTGATGCTTCTTCCATGCGCACCAACGGTAAGCGTATTTGTCAATCTCTTCACCAACAAAATTCAGATCTGCCTGTGATCCTGGTACTGGATAAAGATGCCGACCCCAAAGATAATTACGATGCCAACTCTGTTTTGTTTTTGCCTTTTACCATGCAAAAGCTGGTCAACAGGGTAAAACACCTGCTACCCATTCAAAACAATGGCGGTTTACAGGCGGGGGAATTGATCCTGGATGTTGAACAACATCGCGTGATCTTGAAAGATAGACAGATCCAACTCACCCCCAGGCTGGTGGTTTTATTGAAGATCTTAATGGAACATCCTGGCGAGGTGATCAATCGTGAAGAGATGTTCCGCAAAGCATGGGAAACCGACTATACTGGCGACACTCGCTCACTGGATGTTCACATGAGCTGGCTCCGACAGGCTATTGAAGAAAATCCACGGCATCCGGAATACATCAAAACCATCCGCGGCGTAGGCTACCGATTGGATACTGACAATTCGGGCACCCAGCCTCAGAACCGCCGAAAGAATGCCTCCCTATAAAATGTAACCCCGCCAAATGGCGGGGTTTTTGGTTAATAATGCCTAAAACTATTTAAGCAATTCCACTGAACTAATGGAACTGGTTGAATAGAGGCCTCCATTCTTGGTATCCATTGTTAATGATGCGCTTCCAGACATTGAAATTCGTTTTGCGATGAGTTGACACTTGTTCGTTCTTGTGGCGGTACCGCCGTCAAATGTAGCCAGTGCATTTGGCGCATACATTGTTCCAGTTAAATTATGCGTTCCGTTTCCATTTAATATATTGAAAGTACCGGTATTGGCAGGATCCATATACACCAAAACACCTTTAATTTGTGACCCTGTAACACTTGCATCTGGTGCAGACATCGTTGCTCCATACGCACCATTCTCGAGGTAAAAATTACCTTGCTTAATATATATGGTAATTCCTGCTGCATTAAATGTTCCGTTGCTGACATCAAAATTACCGTTTGTTAGATATATGGAGCTGTTATTCATGGTTACTGTTTGAACGCCATTGCCGACATTGAATGAACCTGCCCCAAGAAAATAAAAAATGGTGTTGTTAGCTGTGACATTCTTTTGCGAAAGGGCAACACTTCCCCCTGCTTTGATACAATAAATGCCCGCACTCATGGTTGTATCCCCTGCCCATGGAGACACATTAATACTTGTGTACAATCCAGGATCATAAGTTGTTGAAGTTGAAGCAGGAGTACCCTTGTCTACCAATCCACTACAGCTAGGTGGAACCATCACGGGTGGTGCCGCCAGGGTTTGCACCGTTGGAGTATAAACAGGCCACTGGACTTGTGGAATAAGAGTATTGACTGCCGGATTAACCTGGTATTGATAGAGCGCAGCAGGAAAAACCAGGTTGTTTTGCTGATACAACACATAAGCATCCTGCCAGTTGGCCAACATCAGTCCATTCGAACCAGATTGTCCTGCAGATCCAAGATACAAAACCTGGCTGCCAATATATGACGTTGTAACATTCGACCCGGTTTTACCTGAATACTGAATGGATGAAGTGTCGGAAATAATTCCTGAAGGGGATGAAGCCACACTAATACAGGAGGCCGAATAAGCACTACCACCGCTGATCAATATCTTTGCAGTACCAGATAACCAGATGCCGCCATTTGCATCACAGGTTGTGCCAGTACTCCAAAGTCCGGCCCCATTGGCATAAGGGGTTGAATTTCCGATCGAAACCTGTGAGATGGACTCTACAGTGGTCTGTAATTGATCACGAGACACCATTTGTGCAAAAGTAGTGGGCGTATCTGATGTCACCACAATTTTAATGGTCAGCTTGGTGTTATCGGCGTTGCAGGTGGCTTCCACCCGGTTGGGGTTAGTGGAATCATTCACCAATGCCACCCCTTCTTGGGCAGAGGCATAAGTGATGGCCTGGTTTATGGCGGCTGAGCGTGCAGTTGCGCAAGTCGGGCTGGCGGATGCTGTTTGCGCCGCCGACAAAGCGGCCGAATCCGCAGTGGATTGATCCTCTCGCCGTTCCGCGTAGATCATACTGCCATCTACCGCCAGGGCGGTAATACCTAATATGGCGACAAGCGCCACAGCTAAAATTACAATTATTTGACCACTTTCTTTTTTGTTCATTTAATCCTCACGTCACAAATCATTGCACAAATTAGAACCAATCAATGAAATGGATTAATAAAGGCAGGTAAAATCTATCTGCTTTACCAAAACATATAAAAATAATAATTTGCTATTACTACCAGTAAATTAATACAATTTGAAACTGAAGTTTTACCAATAAAAAACCCACCTATAATAAAAAATTATACGACTTTTAGCCTGCCCGGTTTGGGCATTGCAAATCTGTAAACTTCAGGAGCAACCGGTTGGATACCTAAAATCCATGTTCAATTGGGCGTTCTCAATTTATTTGAAACAAATTAATGAATACATTAATCAAGTACTGTCCACCAAGGATATAGATTATTCAATGTTTGGACGTTGTAATACCCAAACTCTCTTACCTACTAGTGTTGAGTGATTTAGATAATTTGTCTTGCAACAGCCATGATTGGGCGTAGCGTTTTTATTGATCTCATCGAAGTTGGCAAATTTGTGGAACAACTGTGTTAATCAAAATGTTCCTGCTTATTATTTGGCCGATTTTATTAAACTCAAAGGTTCAGCAGTCAATAAACAATAGTGCCGTGATATCAAACCCCACGAAAGATCATTAATAGATATTTTATTTACAGCAATCTCATTTTCTCTTAAAATAAACAACATGTATGCAACCCTCGACTGTCCTGCTTGCGGAGCGCCAATCCAACAACCCCTGAGTTATCCTGAGGGAGTGATCAAGTGTCTGTATTGCGGTAAAATACTTCATTTACCCAAGAAAAACAAATCTGAGTTTAATGAACCAGGCATTCTTTACAGGGCAGATTTTAATGATCCCAACTTGACTGGATGGGAAAAAATTAACCCGGACAAGGTATCGCTTAAAACCGGAAGTATCCCTGAAATCCATGCCAACTTTCCATCTTCTGAACGTGTGCATTTTATATTGAAAACATCAGGATATCTTGATGATCAAGATATGCGAGTCAAAATTCGGTTTCTGCAAGGAGACTGCGATCTTATCCACGCAGGGGTATGCGCCCGATATGAAGATGGTATAGGGGGATATTGTGTGCTTATCTCACCTAACAGGCATTATATTATTGGCTGTTACGAAACGCCTCCAGGCGGAGAAATGGCTTGGAGGGCGATCGTAAGCTGGCGGTTTAACAGCGCATTAAAAGCAGGATTAAATGAAACCAACGAATTACGATTCGTCCTTAAAGGTGTGCAGTTATCTGTTTACCTTAATGGAGTATTAGCAACTTCAATGAAAGATACTTTCTACAGCAAGGGACAATCTCACCTTGCGGTTGAACCATCCAACAGATCCGATATTTCAGTTGCATTTTCGGATTTGGTCATCTTCGAAGCATAAAATCCAAATTATTTCAAAAGTTCAACAGCCCCTGCACCGCCGGTAGTATAAAGGTTACCTGCTGTAGTGTTCAACGTAATGCCGGCGCTGCCAGACAATTCAATCCGCTTGGCAATAAATTGGACGTCCGTGGAATAGGTGTAAGTTGCACCATCAATATAAGCTAATGCATTTGGCGCAAAAATAGTGCCGTATAGTTTATGTGCTGAAGAATTTCCATTCAAAATATTAAAGGTCCCTGTGTTGGCGGGATCCATATAAACCAATACACCTTTAATGGCTGGACCGACGCCACAAGAAGAATCGCTGCAAGTCGGCGCTTTCATGGTTGCGCCATATGCACCATTTCTTAGATAAAAGCTACCTTGTTTGATATAGATCGTAATCGGGTTCGCATTAAAGGTGCCGTTGCTGACATCGAAATTCCCATTGGTCAAGTAGATTGAACTGCTATCCATGGTCATGGTATTAATACCGCTGCCGACATTAAAAGACCCGGCTCCCATGAAATAGATGATGGTATTGTTGGCCGTTACATTAAGTTGGTTGAAATTAAGCGAACCGCCGGCTTTAATACAATAGACGCCGGGGTTCAGGACCAGGTTGGTGTAACCTTGATCCATTTTTGTATAGATGCCGGGGTTCAGCGTTCTTGGTGTTGCTGAATAGCTCAGATCAGGCGTACCGTAATCCACCAGGCCAGTGCATGGCTGCGTCGGCATCACCGGAATAGTCGGAAGAACAGAAAGGGCAGGTTGGTAAGTAGGCCATTGAACATCAGCAAAAAGCGGGTTTGCATAAAGCCCTGCCTGGATCATCCCATCTGACAATTGATAAGTCGCCGTTGGAAAAGTGGTTTGATTTGCCAGCATGAACGAAGTGGTGTTTTTGGAAAAAATCAACCCGTTGGTGCCTGAGGTACCCGGCGTACCAATATATTCAGTTTTCGAACCAACCGTAAGCGTGCGCATTCCATTGCCGGTACTGCCTGTATAGTTTATTGGGCCACCATCCGTGAAAATACCACCGGGAGCGGAGCGCACCGAAATACACGAAGACGAATAGACTCCACCCCCATGAATATACACTTTGGAGGTGCCTGACAACCAAATACCGCCATTGGCATCACAGGTGGTGCCTGTAGCCCAAAACCCATCACCGCTGGCAAATATGTTCGATCCAAAAGTAATTTGCGAAGTGGATTCAACTTTGGTGGTCAATTGATTTCTTGAAACCAATTTGGCAAACGTAGTCGGCGTGTTTGAAGTGATCACCACTTTAATGGTCAACTTGGTATTGTCTGCATTGCAGGTGGCTTCCACCCGGTTGGGGCTGGTGGAATCATTCACCAGTGCCATACCTTCTTGTGCAGAGGCATAAGCAATGGCCTGTGTAATTGCAGCAGGTCGGGCTGTAGCGCAGGTGGCATTGGCTGAAGCAGTCTGAGCTGCGGATAAGGCTGTCGAATCTGCAGTGGTTTGATCATTACGACGTTCTGCATAGATCATACTGCCATCCACCGCCAGTGCAGTGATCCCTAAAATTGCCACCAATGCAACTGCCAGTACGACAATAATTTGACCCTTTTCAATTGTTTTCATATCTACCAATCCAGTAATACTACCAATCTGATCCACCTATCCATTAATTCTTTATTACGACGCCTTTTGCATCCACCTGAATGGTTCTTGAACTTCCAATCACTGTACCTAGAAAAGGCATGCTCACCGGAAAACTATTTGCAATGGAAATATTGATAAGTTGCCCTTTGACATTGCCGGTTGCAGTAGCACAAGCAACATTGTTGTAAGAGACGTTTACAGAACTTAAGGTGGCGTTTTTTACTTTTGTCAGATTCTGAAGCACTCTATATTGAATTTGCGTGCAGTTGTGTGGAAATGCCATGGCATAAACCACCCCTTCCTCTGCGGCATCTTGCAACTGCATCTTCGTAATGATCGTGCGGCTCATATCCACAATACCGGCTAAAACGACCAATATCACGATCAAGCTGACAGCGAGTTCCACCATACCTTGACCTGATTCATCCCGTCTGCGTCCCTGAGGCATTTTGTCGTTTAATTTTGTCAAGCGTCTGAAAAAATCCATTTTTGCACTCATCACTGCACCTTTCCTAGATAAGTGCGATAAGTTTTACTAACTATCGGAAAATTCTTTAGTCCAGGAATGGGAACGATTAGAGTAAATTGCTTTGTCACAGTAACAACTACACGGTCACCAGTGACCAATGTCGGTGTGGTTGCAGAACAAGCATCTGTAATGGCAGAAATCACACCGCTGTTATTGGGCCCGTGGTCATAACTGATGGTAATGTTAGAGGCTGTTAGCCCAATGCCCGGAGCTTTTGCTATTGCCCTATTCTTTATACCTGTACAATCCTGGTAATACTGAATATCAGCATCCAGACAAGCGGTGGAGGAAGGGCAGCCTGAAGTGGCGGCATAACGGGCAGCTTCACGACTGGCATTTGCCACAGACACATTGGTAAAAAAGATAAGCGCAATCTCAAAAACACCCAGGATTAATGTCACAAAAACGGGTAAGACTAGAGCCAATTCAAGGGTGGATTGACCCTTCTCTTTTGGGCCAACCAAGTTAAATAGATCCTTCATGTATTTAAGCCTACCTTTAGCCTTATACTGAAAAATCACCAATAAATTGAGTTGTTTTTTGTCTCGGAAAAAATAACAATAATATTTCTACTTATAATAGAAAATTATAAGTCTTTTAGATATAAAAAGCGCATCATTGCAAAAGTGTTAACTATAAATTAACGAACACGCAAATTATCACCTTGCGCAATAACTAATTGTTATAGGTGATTCCGATACAATCGCTCACTTTTTCAGCTTCGCGAGATCTATTAGAGTTGAGTCAAATCCTTCACTAAGACTACTTAAGAAGTTGAATTGAGGAGGGGGATTGATAAATCTCGGCCCCGTTCAGATTGAGAGAAATATCTGCCGTGCCAGAAACATCCACTTTGTTCGCGATCAATTGGGTGTTCAAGGTGACAGTACTCCCGGAACCCGTCACATAGATGGACCCACCCGGAGCAAAAATGGTACCCATAAACTCTGAATTTGATGTGCCTGTAAACTTGATTTTTGAGTTGTTACTGGGGCTTAAATAAATGAGAATTCCTCGTATTGCAGGAGGAACACCGCATACAGAACTTTCACAATTTGGGGCAGACAAATTGATGACGGATGTACCTGCGGTATCAAACGTTCCACTCACAAAGTATATAGTCACGCCATTTCCAACAACATGCGCCTGACCAGTGGTTGTAAAATCACCAGTCATGCAGTAAAGTCCTGGATTCATGATCAAGGTGTCCGAATTGGAAAGCTTAATCTTTGAGTAATTTCCTGGATCAATGGTCCTTCCACTGGTGACAGAAACAGGAGCATTGTAATAAGGCACTTTTGTGCAATCCGGGATAGGAACTGTGAAAAGGGGAAGTCTCTCAGCAACATGTGAAGGAGCTGGGCTGACTGATCCCGCAGAAGGAGGAGAGTACGAAGTAAAATACGAAATTTGACCATTCTCGACCACGATATCTATGGTACCAGTACCTGTTAAACAGGAATTAGTAAAAATCCCTGCACCGAGTATATCAATTGATCCAGTCCCATTAACAGTGATTCCACCAATTGTCCCACAAGAATTTGACAAAGAAGCGATCCCATTCCCAAACGCCAAAGTCTCTTTTGGATATACCCTAGATGTAGCCTCAACCCTGGTATTTAGCTCGTTTCTACCAACAATCTTTGCAAAAGTAGTCTCTCTGGTTGTAGAAACGGTTATTTTTATATCCAGATAAGTTCGGTAGCTTTTTACACTGCAACCCACTGAAATACCATTCGTTGAATCATTGTCAATCAGTGTAATTCCTTCAGATAATGCAAATTGTTTTCCGGCTAAAATTGCAGCCGTCGCGGCGTTATTAGCCAGAACAGAACCACAATAAAATTGATTGGGCGGGTAATCCTTTAATATTTGAACTGCAGCACTGGCGCTGGCTAATGCTGTAGAATCCGCAATACTTTGATCATCACGACGGTCATTTAATAGCAAACTACCATCAAGCGCCAAAGCAGTGACCCCCAGAACAGCAACCAGGGCTATTGCCAAAATGACAATTATTTGTCCACTTTCACTTGCTTGTGACTTTTTCATAATTTCCTCAGTATCTCTAATTCGCAGGAGGTTGAGGTCTTAAAACAATCCCATTTGCAGTAACTGATAATGGAATGGTCTGCCCAATAATTGCTCCCAAAAACGGCATGGTAACCGTAAATGTCTTTGTAACCGTTACTTTTAGTCTTTTTCCTGCATACACCTGATTAAAGGGGATCAAACTACAATCAATGAAACTGCCATCATTACCTTCAATTAATGTGACAACGGTCATACCACCATTCAATGCTCTATTAGAAAGGTTAAACTCGACCCGATTATTAATTTGGTCGCAATCCGTAGGAAAACTTGTACCATAGACCACACCCTCTTCAGCCGCATCCTTCATGGCGAATTTTGTAAAGATCGCCCTTCCAAGGTCAACAATACCTGCCAGGATAATTAAAAGCAAAACCAGACTGAGCGATAATTCGAGCAGACTTTGTCCTTTTTCATCAAATCCATCTCTATTTGTTTTCATCTCTTCACTTTTTATGGATAAGGATCGGAATAATATTGGACAAAACAGCCGTTATCAAAAAACACTTTGACATGCTTGATCGTGAAATCATTAGCAGTAAACGTCAGCCTTAATTGATTTGGCGTATTAATAATGGCAGGAATTAAAAGATCTTCGTGGTAGGTGTATGGAAAGGTTAGATCGGCGATGGAAGTAGCTGTGTCAGCCCAAATCGGTTTGGTTCGTAAGGCCACCGTATCCAGCACCGAAGTGCCGGTAAACTCAACCTGAACGCGGAACACATATGTCTGGTCCACTGATGAGCTCGAATAAATATCAAATGACCAGGAGTTCGTCAAGCGAACCGGGTTTTGAACTGTCCAAGTGTTGCAAAGACTTACCAGAGTTGGAGTAAGTGTGCGAGTCGGGGTTGACGTTCTAGTAGGTGTTGGCGTCCGTGTTGCAGTCGGTGTTCTGGTTGCGGTGGGAGTGCGTGTGTCTGTTGGGGTAGGAGTTATGGATGGTGTGAGTGTGATTGTAGGGGTATAAGTAATGGTCGGAGTTAATGTAATCGTTGGCGTTAAAGTAATGGTGGGGGTCAACGTAATAGTTGGCGTTAACGTAATTGTCGAGGTGTTGGTCTTTGTGGGGGTCAGGGTTGGTGTAAGTGTAGCGGTGGGAACCGAAGTATGCGTTGGCGTGGCCGTTTCAGAAGGAATTATGGTTGGAGTTACAGTTAGTGTGAGCGTGTTGGTTGGCTTTGGTGTATTTGTCCAAGGGGGTGTCCCCATGACATCCAGATCTTTAATGATCGTACGTGTTGTTACAGAAGTGATCGGAAACGAGATCAAGTTATTAAAATTTATAATTGGGCGATATGTCGTGCGGACAGTAACAATAACCCGATCCCCTAGAGCCAGATTAGTTGCTACCGGGCATGATGCAAAAACGGTATTTTCACCATTGCTATCCGGCCCATGATCATATTGAATTGTTACATCTGCGGCAGTAAGCTTTACGATTAAACCTTGAGATATTGCACGGTTTGTGATTCCCAGACAATCACGGTAATAAACTGTCCCTGCTGAGTTTTCCCCTGTTCCAGAAGCATAACGGGCAGCTTCACGACTTGAATTTAGAACTGAACTATATATAAAGACCAGGCGACCGATTTCAAAAATACCAACTATTAACAACAAGAAGAGAGGAAGGGTCAACGCAAGTTCAAGCGTAGCCTGCCCTCTTGATCTAGGTGTAAATAACTTACTTCCAAGGGTTTTCATAATTCCTAACAATAAATCGTGTACCATTAAAAGAAAAAACCCATAAATTACGTTCAATAAAATTATACGACTTTTGGCATGTTCAAAACGAGCATTGCAAAACTGTAAACCCCCTTACAATAACCACGTTCCAAAGAATACAGATATCTAAAAAAATAGTGAATCTGTTGTCAAAATACATAATCAAAAAGTCCAAATTTCTTCTACGAAACCTGGACTTCTAAATCTTTAATCACATCAATGTTCAATTAATAAGCAATAAGCCAGCCCAATAAGACGACCAAAAGAGATGAAGTCAGAGTACAACCCAGGTTGACCCAATCGTTGTCCATCCATTTTTTGCCACGAATTAAATGAGTTTCAGTTCCGCAGCCATGCAGCGGATGTTTTTCGGTCTCTTTTCGACAGCTCGGGCAGTAATAGATCGCCTGGATCGTCGCACCAAGGATGGAATCCACCAGGCTGCCAGCCAGGCCGCAAATTGTGATCAAAACAAACAACTCAAATCCGCTCAACCCATACCAACCTGCAGGTCGCAAAAACCAAGTCAAAACGGCGATCAAGGCTGCTCCTGAGGCAGAAGCCAGAGTGCCCACCAGACTGACAGCCCCGGAGGTTCCAGGTTCCACTGGTTTTGCCGAAATGATCTTGACAGGGTTTCCAGGGTTCAGGATGCCCAATTCGGTAGCCCAGGTATCCGCATTGGCAGCCGCCATGGCAGCACAAAAACCGATCCAGGGTACCCATGAGTCAGGCAGTAGTACATGCAATATCACAAACAATCCGGCAATGCCGCCATTGGCAAGCACCTGCGCTGAATCGCGCCTGCCCCCCTTGGAATACATGCTTTCCGCAGCTCTTTTCCGCTTTTTGAAAAATAAAGATAATGCACTGGAAGTCACAAAGAAACTAATGAGCACGATCGCCCATCCCCATCCCCCCAAGCCAAAGGTGACCGCGCCTAAAATAAAAGCAGCCACAGCCCCTGATCTAGTTAACAATTTGAAAAGATAGGCCCCCCCCGACACCAACAAGGCCAGTATAATCCCCAAACCCAACTGCCCTGCCGCGGATTGCATGAAGATCATGGATCAGCCGGCTCCCACCAGCATGCCAGCCGCCATGATCAAAATGATGGGAGTGATCAGGCTACCCGTCCAGAGCAGCCAAGCCACGGGGCGTGATTCAACGCGGCGGTAAAAGAAAACCCCGGCCACCGTGCCGGCAATATAAAACAACACACCCAGCACCGGCAGCAGCAGTAGGCGGTTGGCCGCCACAGGCGGCAATAGCACACCGTTGGGGTCGTACCCGAGGGATACCGTTGCCCGTGATGAGATGGAAAGACCGACGATCACCAACAAAGACAGGGTCAAGCCAAACCCGGCCGGGATCAGGGCTCGTCCGTATTTATCGAGAACCACCTGCCGCAAAAAAGCAGCGGGGATGGCAGAATAAGCTTCCATCGGGGTGAGCGTGCCCATTTCAAGCGCACGCTGAAACCGCTGAACAAACTCATCCTTGCGTTCAGGGGAGAGCACGAAATAATGGTCCACCGTGGCGACGATCACCAAGTCGCGGGCATCTGAGGCGATGAATTCCAACTGACCAAGGTCGGGGTGGTCCACATAACCCAGCAGCGCACCTGTGATCGAAAATGCCGGCATTCTGAGTGGCACTTCAAGATCCGTCGCCGGGCGTACCCAGGTCACTTCGGAGAGTGGAATGTCTTCTGCGCGTAAACCCCAACGAATGCGCAGACCATCCCGTTTTAGAGAGTAAATGCCATTTAATAATGCATATCCGCGATAACCGACAAAAGGCAGCAAACCAAGCAGCACCACTGCTCCCAACAAATCCAGCACCAACAAAATACCGCCGGGTTGTTGAAAAGCCTGCCAAACCAGAATTCCGCATCCCCCCATGAGGAGAAGAATGATGATCACGTGGAGCGTTATCCCACGCGATCGGTTTGGCAGAAAGGTAAAGGTTTCAGCCATTTTAGCCTGTCAGTCTAAGAGGTCAAACAATTGCGCAGGATCTGGCAAACTGTTTCCACCTGCTCCTCAGTCATAACACCCGAGAAAGGCAGCGCCACACCGCGTTTGCCCAAGTCTTCGGTCACCGGATAGTCACCCTCGCGATAACCGAATTGTTTGGCCATGTAGGGCTGCAGATGAATGGGCAGGAAATAAGGCCGCACCGGGATGCGTGCTTCAGTCAGTTTCGCGGCCAATCGGTCGCGATCCATCCCCGGTTTGACCTTGATCACGTAAACAAACCAGCTGTTGCGGGTGGTGCCGCTGGCGATGCCGGGGGCTTCAATGCCCTGGATCTCGGCCAGCCGGTCAGCATACCAATCCGCAACCTGCTGACGTTTATCAAGCAGTTCTTCAATGCGAGTCATTTGCACTGCCCCCAAAGCTGCACTAAGTTCATCAATGCGGTAATTATAGCCAAGCTCGGTATGCTGCAGCCAGTTGTCACCGGGGGCACGTCCCTGATTACGCAAAGCGCGCATCAACCCAGCCGCTTTGTCATCATTGGTCACGATCATGCCACCTTCGCCGGTAGTGATCTGCTTGTTGGGGTAAAAGGCGAAAACACCGTAGTCACCAAACAAACCGGTCTTTACCGACTTGTATTCAGCACCCAACGATTCGCATGAATCTTCAATTAATTTCAGATCGTATTTTTTGATCAGTTTGACGATTCTTTCATAATCGGCGGGTTGGCCAAACACATCCACAGCCAGGATGGCTTTTAATTTGCCGTGGTTCCGGGCCCCTTCACGAGGCAGCCACTTTTTTGCCGCTTCTCCACCTGCAGTCAGATCCGCAACCGCTTTTTCAAGCAGATCAACATCCAAGTTACCGGTCAGAGGATCCACATCCACAAAAACAGGGATGGCTTTTTCAAAGAGCAGCACATTGCTTGAGGCCACAAAAGAAAATGGCGTGGTGATCACCAGGTCCCCGGCTTCGATGCCTGCGGCGCGTACGCACAGATGAAGCCCTGCAGTACCCGAGTTCACCGCCACGGCGTGTTTGGCGCCCACAAATTCAGCGATGGCTTTTTCGAAAAGTTCAGTTTGTTTGCCCATGCTCAAGATGGGAGAATTAACCACTTCCATCACCCTGGCGCGTTCGGCATCAGTTAAATCGGGGCTGGACATGGGAACCAGGAACGGTGAATTGTTAGTCATAAAATTGATTTTATCCTTTTTCTCAGGTCAATTCAGACCCGAAAGTGTTTTGGTGATTGCAGCCACGGCTTCATCCACCGGTACGATCCAGCTCTCACCGCCGCTGCGCAGTTTCAATTCGAAACCGCCATTCTTGTAGGCTCGTTCACTGACCGTCACCCGCAAAGGCAGACCGATTAGATCGGCGTCATTGAATTTTACCCCCGCTGAATCCGGGCGGTCATCCACAAGACATTCAATACCCGTCAGGCGCAGAGCTTTTTCAAGGTCATCCACTACAGGGGCAATATCCATGGTCTTGCCGGGCAGCACGACCATGTGTACCGGGTAGGGTGCAATGGAAGCCGGCCAGATCAAGCCCTTGTCATCGTGGTGTTCTTCAGCCACACAGGCCAGAAGCCGCCCCACTCCGATGCCGTAAGACCCCATGATGATGGGATGGCTTTCTCCGTTCTCGTCGGTGAATGTACATCCAAGGGCATCTGTGTAACGGGTGCCCAATTTGAAGATATTGCCTACCTCAACACCGCGTGACAGACGATAGGGTTGACCGCATTTTTCGCAGGCATCCCCCTCGCATGCTGAGGTTATATCCGCGATCTCGTCGGCTTTGAAGTCACGACCGTAATTTACATTGAGCAGATGGTAGCCTTTTTCGTTGGCGCCAGAAACAAGGTTGGCAGAAAGCGGGATCAATTCATCCACGATCACGCGCACTTTCTTTAAACCAACTGGGGAGGCGTAGCCAGGGACGGCGCCGGTGCGGATGATCTCTTCATCCGTGGCAGGCCGCAGCTCTTTGGCTTTCAAGAGATTGCTGATCTTGGTTTCGTTCACTTCCATATCACCGCGCACCACGCAGAACACAAATTCCTGCCTGATCGTCCCAGTCTCATCCTGGATGTCGGCGGTGAAAAAGACGGCTTTGGCGGTCCTTGATGCAGGAACCTTGAGAAAAGCCGCAAGGTCGGCGATGGAGGAACAATCGGGTGTGGCGACTTTTTCAACCGGCAGCATGGATTCTGCAACCGGTTTTGGTTTTTGGGTTTTAGCCACCTGGCGATTGGCGGAATGTCCGCAGGCGTCGCAAAACAACAGGCTGTCTTCACCGATGGGGGTCAGATACATGTATTCGTGAGCCATCTTGCCACCCATCATGCCGGTGTCTGCCAGCACCGCTACTGTGGGCAAGCCGCAGCGCTCATAAATGCGAAAATAAGCCTGGTAATGGGCCTGGTATTGCTTGTCAAGGCCCTCCCAATCAGCATCCAGGCTGTAGGAATCAAGCATGGTGAACTCACGCACACGGATCAACCCGGCGCGTGGGCGCGGATCGTCACGCCATTTGGTTTGCAGTTGATAAACCAGCGCGGGCAATTGCCGGTACGATCGTACAAGACCGCGAGCCAGATCCGCCACCACTTCTTCATGGGTCATGGCCAAAATCATGTCATGGTCTGACTTGTCTTTCATGCGTCCCATTTCACTGCCAATTTGATACCAGCGGCCTGATTCCTTCCAGATATCTGCGGGCTGAACGACCGGCATGCTGATTTCCTGTCCATCAATGGCGTTAATTTCTTCACGCATGATGGCCATGATCTTGCCCAGACTTCGGTGTGCCAGGGGCAGGTACGAAAAGATGCCCGCACCCAGTTGACGGATAAAGCCTGCCCTGACGAGCAGTTGATGACTGACGATTTCGCTATCGGCAGGGGCTTCACGCAGCGTTTGTGAAAAAAGGCGCGCCATGCGCATGGAATACTCCTAAAGTGAGAGTGAGAAAACTTATAGAAACAATAACCAGGCTGCAACCGCTCTAAAGAGGACCGTCGTTACCACATGGCCGCTCTTGCGCATGATCCAACCGAACAGCAAAGCCTGCGCCAGGGCAACGACCAAGGTCGGCCAAAGTTGAGCAAAAGGCAGAACCCATAAACGGCCAGGCAACTGCCAGAGCAGATAAAGCGCGGCAGTGGCCAGCCATCCCCAGGTGGAACCCAGGAAGGAATTCAAGCGCAGTTGGATATACCCTCTAAAAATCGTCTCTTCGGCCAACGCCAAAAGCAGACAGGTCAACAACAATCCGCCCTGCTCGGATGTAATGCCCTGCAGCATGGTGTTAAATTTACCGCGCAGCACGATGGCGATGATCACCAGAAGCAATCCGAGGGTCAACCCTGGTTTGAAGTTGGCTTTACCCCAGCCGATACTTTTCAGTGGTTGTCCACGCAAAAAGGTTGCCAGCAAAAAGAAGATCAGGCAGACCACAGCCAGCAGGGTGCGCTGGGCCAGTTCACCACCTGGCAATATTTTGCTGAAATCCAACAGGAATTGGAAAATAGGATTACCAAAATATTGGAAAGCAACCAAATAGCTTAATGCAAAAACCGAAAGCGCAAAGGTGGCTTCACGGCGTGGAAAGCGAAAATCAATCCGGCGAATACTCTTAAACAATGGGCTGGTACCGGCAATCATTACAACTGCGATGGCACCCATCCACTCAATAACATACCCCAACCAGGCTAGTTTATCCAATGCCACCTTCTTTTCTTATGCCACTTTTTGGCTTTTTACCGGCCGGGTAGGTATGAGATGCTCTGAAGAGCCGTTTGTGCCTTCAGGATTGGTTTCAGTCGGTTCCGTATCAGATTTCTCTTTGACAGATTCATCATCAAGCTTGATCTCGACATGTTCTTCCATACGCACCTGCCCTCGCAGGAAGGCGCCTTCTTCAGTTGAAAAAGCCGTGGTGACCACATCACCCCACACACGACCGGTGGAGCGGATCTCAAGTTTTTCAGCCGTGATGCTGCCTTTTACGGCGCCGGCCACGATCACATTATTGGCTTTGAGCATTTTGCAGGTTAAACGGCCGGTCTCGCCAATCACCACCAATCCGCGGATGGCTATTTCGCCTTCAAAAGTTCCTTCAATGCGAATGCCTCCCTTGCCGCCCAGGTTGCCTGTCCAATTGATGCCAGGGCCCAGAACTGAAGTTACCCTCTCAACTGGTGCAGCAGGTGAAGGCGTGGGGGCAGGTGTTTTTTTGAACATTAGTTCCTCCGAACCGGATAAAGCAATACAGGTATTTTCGTCCTGGCAAGAATTTTTGGAGCCACACTTCCAGACCAGAACGCGTTAAGTCCCGATTTTCCATGCGTACCCAAAATGATCATATCAGCATTTGAACGGTTAGCCGATTTTACCACTTCCTGGGCCGGATCGCCGCGTTGAACTTCAGCTTCGGTGTTGATTCCTTGACCACACAATTTGTCGAGGTGAGCTTGAAGATAATCCACGGCTTCTTCTTCCATGACATCCAAATAGGCAACAGTGGTCGCCGGCAACATGGTTCCAAGCGCAGCAGTTTCACCCGCCAGGGTGGAATAAGTTGGCACAATGCGGACCAGGCGTAAATCTGATTTCAATTGCTGTGCCAGCTCTGTTGCAACATCCAAAGCGCGATCATGATCCTTTTCGCCATCCAAGGCAACCAGCAGATTATGGAATCCTGTGAACGGGGTCTCAGGATGTATCAATAAGACTGGCACCTGTCCGTTGGCAATGACCTGCTGCGCAATGGAACCCGCCACGATATCCCGCAAGCCACCCACGCCGTGGGCACATAAAACGATCAAATCGGGAGCAAATTCACCAGAATGCTGCACAATACTCTGTGAAACCTGGCTGACCTCTTCAGTGTGAACATGTTTTTCAACCTGTCCGCAGAAAGAAAGATATTGTTCAGCAATGTCACCGAGATAATTACAGGCCTCATCTTCATTGGTGAGGTGATGTTGACCGTGAATTTCTGGAGAAGCATCTTTTTCGATCACATGCAGCAGGGTGACCTTGCAATCCAGTTTCTTGCACAATTCAACCACAAATGGGATGGCTGACTCAGCCAACTGCGAACCATCAAGGGGAAGGAGGATATGTTTAAACATGATCTTATCCTTTAAATGTTGAATAGAGGAGGAAAACATTGAGCACTACGATGATGCCTGCCACGATGTAAGCCAGAATCGAAGTTATTTTCCTGTTGGTCAAAACGCCCATGATCTTCTTCTGGCTGGTAAAAATGACCAGCGGAATGATCGCAAAGGGCAGCCCAAAACTGAGCAAGACCTGGCTGATCACCAGCGTACGAGACGGATCAAGCCCAATGGCCACCACGATCATGGAAGGAACCATGGTCACCAAACGACGAATCCACACCGGGATTTCCCGATGCAGGAACCCTTTCATGATCACCTGTCCCGCCATTGTCCCCACAGAAGCGGAAGACAACCCGGAGAATAATAATGAAATACCAAAGACGGCCGAAGAAGCCTTTCCCATCAAGGGTTCAAGGGTCTTATACGCCACTTCCAGACTACCAACGCTGGTGATGCCCTGGTTGTGGAAGGTGGTTGCCGCCATCACCAACATGGCCATGTTGATCAAACTCGCCACACCCATGGCGATCAAAATATCAATTTGTTCAAACTTAAAGAGCCTTTTAAGCAGAGTGGGTTTTTTAACCACAATTCTGCCCTGGGTAAGCGCTGAATGCAAGAAAATGGCATGCGGCATGACTGTGGCTCCCAAGATACCAGTGGCCAATAAAATGCTTTCAGACCCTTTAAACTGGGGCACGAATGCGTGGAACAGGACTTCACCCCATACTGGTTTAACGATGATGGTTTCAACCACATAACTGATGGCCACAACGCCGACCATGGCGGTTATGACCGCTTCGAGGTGTCTGAAGCCTTTGCGCTCCAACCCCAGGATGATAAAGGTGGCGATACCGGTCAGGATGCCAGCAACCCACAGCGGAATACCGAACAGCAGATTGAAACCAATGGCTGCACCCAAGAATTCCGCCAGATCGGTAGCCATGGCCACCAATTCCATCAGGATCCAAAGGAACATCACAAACCATTTGGGGAATCTCTCACGGCACATTTCAGCCAAATTGCGCCCTGAAGCGATACCCAGCTTGGCTGATAATGATTGGATCAGAACAGCCATTAAATTACTGGCAACGATCACCCATAAAAGGGTCAGCCCAAATTGGGCGCCACCGGCAATATTGGTCGCAAAGTTACCGGGGTCAACATAAGCTACACTTGCAATGAAAGCGGGACCCAAAAAAGGTAAAAGATTGGCGAATTTTCCGCGTTTGCTTGTTCCACGTAAAACTGATTTTGCTGCGTCAATCGTTTTCTTGTTCGAAACATCGGGTCCCTTGATCTCAGATTTTTTAACCATAGGGATTTCCTTTAAAGATTATGTAGAGGTTGAGTCAATGGGCCAGATCGTTCCGGCGCGCACAACTCCGTTATCAGGGATGTCAGCTTTTATGGTGGCGCTGTTGCCCACACGGCAGCCCTCGCCAATGGACACGTTTAAATTAATGGTCACCCCCATGCCAACCAGCGATCGTTCATTCACGGTCACCGCACCGGCCAGGATGGCGCCAGGAGAAATGTTCACAAAATCACCCAGGACGCAGTCATGCGAAATGATCGCGCCTGTATTGATGATACAACCAAAACCAACTTTAACTTCACTACCGATGTAGGCGTTGAAGAAAAGCTGCCCGCCTTCACCCAGCGTTGCGGTGGGTTCCACAAAAGCGCGCGGATGGATCACTGTCGGAAAACCAAACCCGGCCTGACGCAAGCGGTCATAAACCTTCAGTCTGGGTGTGATGCTGCCTATGCCACCCACCGCATTAACGGCCAGACCAATGCCCTGGTGGCGCAATTCATTTAATATGGAACCATCACCCAGCACCGGCACACCCATGATCTGAGTGCCTGCCGCTATGCCATCATCCACGATGCCATGAATGAGAAACCTGCCTTCGGCATGGATCAGATCAATCAGCGACTTGGCATGTCCTCCCCCGCCGTAGATGATCACCTTGTTCGGGTCAATTGCCGGCAAATTGGTCGAAGTTAATTCCTTGACCATCTTTTCAGTGATCAGCTGGCCGGCAGTAAAAACACTCAGGTCAATGCCGTTTGTTTGGGCGTATGCCAAAGCGGGCTGCGTAATACGCAGGTCTGCAGGAGCCTGTAAAGCGGGCTCTTGTTTTTCTGGAACAGATGGTTTTGGCAGTTTGGTATCAGCGCGATCTGCCAGGTAACAGAGCAGATCACCCGTTTTGAGCAGATCCCCTTCAGTAGCACGAATGCCTAATACAAACCCGGCGGCTTCTGCCATCAGCTCAAAAGTGGATTTGGTGGTTTCGAAGACGGCCAACAGGTCGCCTTTTTTAACCTGCTGCCCTTCTTTTACAACGAGGGAAGCCAGCAGACTTTCATTTTCATTGGGGTTCACCAGCGGAACCAGAATCTGGATCAGATCAGGCATTTCATGCACTCATCTTTCTCAAGAGTTTTTCAATATCCTCTTGCTGCGGCAGCATCCCTTTTTCGAGACTAATGGCTGCAGGAACGGGTGTTTCATTGGCAGCCAGGCGTTTCACCTGTTTAAGTTTGTCACCCAATGACTCTGCCAGCAGTGCAGCCACTTCAGCACCCCAGCCAAGCGAGCGGGTGCCCTCTTCTATTATTAAAGCCTTGCCGGTCCGTCCAACAGAATCCATCAACGGTTGTAGCGCAAAGGGTGATAAGCGGGTGGGCACTACCAACTCACAGAAAATCTCTTCTTCAAAAGCCATTTTCAACTGCGCCTGCCTGGCCATTTCGGCACAAAAACCATAAGCAGACATGGTAATAGATGCAGGTGGCGCACCCTTGATGCGCAGCACATAGATCGGATACTGCTGTTTGATGTCGCCCGGATCATACCGCATCTCTACATCAAAACCAGAAAGGTCTTCTGTGGTGAGCAGGGGCTGCAGATACTGCACCTTGTTTTCAATGAAAAGCACGGGGGAATCCGTATTGAGAATGGCATCCTTTAAAAGATCACCCGGTGAATGCATGCCGATCGAGAGAATGGCAGGTGCCAACACAGTCATGCCAGGAACCCCCAAAAAGAGTTTTTCAAGAGACTGTGAGTGGGTGGGACCATACCCGCGGCGACCACCCATGGGGGTGCGGATCACCAACGGAAGTGTGACGCTATCGTTGTACATCCAACGGAATTTGGAAATGTGATTGATAAGCTGATCAGCGATCAGGGTGGTGAAATCGCCAAACATGATCTCTAGCACCGGCCGTAATCCCCGCAGCGCCATGCCAGCAGTGATGCCTGCCAGCCCGGCTTCTGAGATGGGGGTGGGAATCACGCGCTCCGGGAAGGCGGTTGAGCATCCGCGGGTGACTTTGAATGCACCGCCATAAGGATCTAGGATGTCTTCACCCAAAAGATGGACGGAAGGATCCGACTGCAAAGCCGCAAGCAAACCACGGTTAAGTGAATCGAGCACGGTCTCTTTCATGACCTGCCCTCCATACTGGCTATGGGATCGCCCATGGCAGTTTCAAAAGCCATTTTTACTTCCTGCTCCACAGCAGCACGGATGCTGTCAACAAAATCGGCCGAGAGCCGCTTTTCCATCAAGGTGATGGGGTCGCGCTGTTCTTTGAGCAGGGCCACAACATCTTCGGGTCGGGTGTCATCCCCCTTGGAGTGCGGGCCAAACCGCTGGGTATTCAGGATCAACGCCCGCGGAGAGTAATCTTCATGTACTTCACGCATTAATTGAAAAGAATTGCCGGCGATTTCCATTACGTCGCTGGTATCGAGTTCAAGCGCAGGAATGCCAAAAGCCTGAAAACGCATGCGCACGTCGCCAGCCAGGGCAAAGTCGGTGGGGGTGGTTTGGGCAATGTGATTGTTTTCGACTACGATCAACAGCGGCGCAGACCATAAACCGGCCATATTAAAGGCTTCGTAGATCACGCCTTCTCCCAGCGTGCCATCTCCAATAAAAACTGTGACAGCCGCGTCTGATTTTTTTTGCTTTTCGGCCAGCGCCATGCCCACTGCTATGGGGACAATGCCACCCTGCACGCCGTTGGAATAAAGATTCTTGTAGTGGATATGTTGCGAACCACCGCGTCCGCCGCAGACACCGGTTTGCCTGCCCATCAATTCAGCACACAAGGCGCGCATGTCGCCGCCGTAAGCCAGAAAATGACCGTGGCAGCGGTGATTGGTGAGGATGATGTCGTCAGGCAGGAGTTGTCGGATCACGCCAACTGCATCGGCTTCCTGACCGATCGAGGTGTGGGTGGTGCCCGAAAAAACGCCGCGTTTAAACTCCTCAAGTACGGTTTCTTCAAACCGTCTGATACGCAGCATGTCTCGATAGTATTCTTCTTCCAGTGTCATGAGTCCTTCACGTCTTGTGGATCTACATAATATCGCCAGGGGAGGCTCAACCAGGGTTCCGGCGTGGCGCCCAAGCCAATGCGTGGACTGGTCTTTACGAGTTCATCTGCCACAGGGTTTCCTTCTTCGATCCACAATTCTCCATTGTCTTGATACAGCAAGATTCCACTGAGGGTTCCATCAATGCCGAGTGCCTGACAGATCTTGGCTGGTCCGTTACACCACTGCTTTTGCGGCTGTCCGCTTCGTCTGGCTTGTATGCCCTCCAACCCTTCCATGGGCAGGATGGCCCTGATCAAAACAGCAGCCGGAAAACCATTTACTCCGGTAACCGCGTTAACCAGCCAGTGCATGCCGTAAGTGAAATAAACGTAAGACTTGCCGCCTTCTTCATAAAGCATGGCGTTGCGGCGGGTCTTGCCCACATGCGCATGACAGGCCAAGTCTTCTTCTCCGCGGTAGGCTTCGGTTTCAACAATGATGCCGCCTGTTCGAATGCCATGTAGATTGCGGATCAAGCGCATACCCAATAGACGGCGCGCCACCAGGGTGACCTCATCAAGGTAAAAGCTCTGCGGCAGGCAGGTCATCAAGTAATTATACCCAAAAGGAATCTTGAAAATCCAGTCGGGAGTAATCAGGTTTTAATTTGGGGAATAAACTAGGATTTGATACGGATATCCTGGTCGAAGGTCAATTTCAACCCATCCACCAGGGATACCTTGGGTTCATAACCCAATTTTTCACGCGCAAGAGAAATATCAGCACACAAACGGCTCAATCCACCCTCATTACGAGGATTGTATACGATTTCAGGGTGTCCGCCGGTGATCTCGATGGCCAGCTTGGAAAGGTCGCGCAGATTCATTTCGGTTCCGCTGCCGACATTAATGGTCAGCTGGTTGACATCCGGTGCAGAGGAAGCGGCTTTCATGGCGGAAACCACATCATCCCGGTAGACATAATCGCGGGTCTGGTTGCCATCTCCGTGGATGACGATGGTGCCGTTCTCCCAGGCCTGGCGCAAG
Organism: Chloroflexota bacterium; assembly: GCA_021825925.1. Taxonomy (GTDB): domain Bacteria; phylum Chloroflexota; class Anaerolineae; order Anaerolineales; family Anaerolineaceae; genus UBA6107. Next base: position 569,350 of record JAKAFP010000001.1, on the reverse strand, counting down.
AAACCCGGAATGACCGGGGTGTGCACCGGCGGTCGCCGCTGCCCCGGACCGTAAGCATTAAAGACACGCAGATTGACCGTTTCGATTCCCCACAAAGAACCAATGGATTTGACATAAAATTCAGCGGCCAGTTTGGAAACTGCATAAGGTGAGCGTGGATTGGGGATGGCGTCTTCAGTAACCGGCTGAATGGGTTGGTTACCATAAACCGTGCCTGAAGAAATAAAAACGACACGCCTGACGCCCACATCCCGCATGGCTTCCATGAGGGTGACGGTGCCGCCAACATTTACCTGATTATATTCCCGGGGGTAAAGCACAGATTCAGGTACGATCACACGCGCAGCAAGGTGGTAGACACAATCCACTTCCTGAAGTAGCGACCAAAGTTTGGGCCGGTCATTGACATCCGCGCGATTGAACTGCACACCGCTGGCCAGCTTGTTTGGGTCTCCCGTGGATAAATCGTCAATACCTATTACCGAATGGCCCTCCGCGACCAGCGCATTCGCCAGGGCGGAACCAAGAAAACCTGCAACTCCGGTAATTAGATATCTCAAGGGGATAGTCTCTCTCTTTTTGGTGTGACCAACATTATAGCATAGTCACAAAACAAGCACGAAATGTGCAGAAATTGGTTAAACCCCACCTTTTTACGCCGAATTTATTGAAACCGGTTCAGTTTCATTTTAGATTAAGAGTCTACATGATAGCCATTTGCGGAGGGTATACCTTATGGAACGAGTCAAATTTGTCACTCACAAGGGAAAAAAGATACTGGTGGAAGATTTTACACAACTGAACCCCGGTGCAGAATTTAACGAAACCCTCAAGATTGCCCAGGGTATGATCGCAGCTGAACCAAAAGGGAGTGTTTTGGCTGTTTTTGATGCCACCGGATGCTCCTTCAATTCGGAGATGCTGGATCAGATGAAAAAATTCACTTCGGCAAATGCCCCCTTCGTTAAAAAAGCAACCGTGGTGGGGATGAACGGTCTGCTGCAGGTGGCGCTATCGGCAGTATCCAAATTCACTGGTCGAGACTTTACCACCTTTAAGACCCGTGAAGAGGCCATGGACTTCTTGGCAGAATTATGAAAAGACGATAAAAAAGGAGCCGGGGCTCCTTTTTGGTTATTTTTTCTGCTTCCTTTCGATCAGTTTTTGTTTCTCGTTTTTAGAAAGAAAAGCTATTTCCAACGCGTTCATTTGCGACTGCCTGATCTGTTGGGCTGTCAATCCAGCCGCGGGAGCTGCCAAATCATATTCGTAATGCAGATCAATGGCGCTGATGCCCGGGTCATCGGTGTTCAGAGTGGCTAAAACGCCACTGTTTAGAAATGTGCTCATCGGATGTGAAGGATAATCGGCTACGGTAGAAGTCTGAACATTACTGGTCAGGCAGCACTCCACACCAATCCGATGTTCTGCGAGATAAACCATCAGCGCAGGATCTTCAACAGCGTGAACGGCATGCCCGATTCGCTCGGCGCCCAATCCGCGGATGGCCTGCCAGACCGATTCAGGACCAGTGATCTCGCCGGCATGGATAGTGATATGCCACCCTGCGTCGCGTCCTTTTTTGAAATGGTCCACATACCACTCTCCCGGAAAGTTACCCTCGTCTCCAGCAAGATCAAGAGCGGTGATCTCATTTTTACAACTTAATAAGGCACTCAATTCTTGGTGAGCAATTTCAGGGCCGTAATGCCGTGAAAGGATGCCGATCTGATTGACCCTCACACCAAATTGCCCTTGTCCGGCACGGATGCCATCCGTCACTGCCTCCACCACGCCCTGAGGGTTCAAACCATGGGCTTCTGCCATGAACCAGGGGCTGTAGCGTAATTCAATGTAATCAATACCTTCATGTGCCGCGTCTTCCACGTTCTCGAAAGCGATACGACGGCAGGCATCATAATCCACCAGCACCCCCACCATCCACTTGAATTTTTCAATAAAGACCATCACTCCCGGCTGTGGATCAGAAACCTGAACATAAGGCCGCAATCCTTCAAGTGTTTTAGCCGGTAAAGGTAGGTTGTGTTTAAGCCCAAGCTCAAGAATGGTTTCGAGCCTGACGCTTCCATCCAAATGATGGTGAAGGTCGAGCAAAGGCAGCGAGGTGTCAATCTTTGAAGGGGTCATTTTCCGGGCTCCACCAGGATCTCAAGTTTTACATTATGTTTGGCGCAATAGTTGACCAGGTCATCTCGCAGGATCTTTTCAGGATAGGCAAAGTAGATGGTTCCCTCTGGCACCTGTCCAGAGAGATCCATGCCGTTCCATAAGACCTCGGACCCAGCTGGCAGCATTTCCAATACGGCTTTAATACCCTCAAAACCTGGCACTGTGATCTTGACGAATCCATCCGCACTCACCTGGCTGTCAGGCGCCATCATCTCGTCAAAAGATTTCTCGCGGTTGGTGCCGGTGATCAGGGTAAAGCTCCAATCTGAACCAGACTGCCATGACACCAGTTCATAACCCTTCATGGATTCAGGAAGAGGATTGGGGAACTTGCTCAAATCAAGCGTCGGTAGTGGTGTGGCAGCCTCAAGTGTTGCCAGTGAGGTCGTAGGCGATGGTTGAAGCGTCTTTGCTGAAACCGTCGGCGAGGAAGTCGGCGCCGGGGTGCTGACATCATTGATCGGAGACCAATTCGCCAGGGTAGCCGGGCGTTCACAAGCAGTCAGGATGAGAAGAATAAAAATGGCGAGTAGCAATTTTTTCATGGGTATATTGTAAAGGTTAAAGCAATAATTCCAAAATGGGCCGTTGATCATCAGCCTTGAGGGTTGAAAATCCCGCTTTTTCATAGATGGAAAAGGGACCAGGCCAAAGTTCTTCACTGCTGAGATTTTTACCAACATGCGGAAAAGCTTGCACCTTGCCGACTCCCTGTTTTTTTAAGTCAGCCAATAATTCATGCAGGAATTTATGGGCATATCCCTGGCCAGCAATCTCTGGATTCAACAGAAAACAGGTGATCGCCCAGACATTCTGCTCGGGAGCGAGTGAATATTTTTTTATCAGCGAACCCCACTGATCGCGCGGACTACACTGGCACCAGCCTTGAGGTACATCATTGATATACAGCAGGAATCCGTCGTAGACATGCTTTGTGAACAACCCTTCACGGAATTGGCGATTCTGGTCGCAGGTTCGGTCGCCCCATCCCTCATGTGAGGTTTGCCACCAAAAAACGCAGTAGCAGCAATCGCCAAACTCGCCCATACCCAGCACCTTGTAAAAATCTAAGCGGTTGAGTTCGGATAATCTTTCGATACGAAGGGCTTTGGTCAGCAAGGGGAAGCCGTTTCAGGCGAAACCAGGTCATAAGAGAGAATGGCGATATCGTTGCGCCTCTTCCAACCCGTGGCCTGCCAGAAAGACAACCCCAAATCATTATCGTTGAACACCATGATATGGCATTTTTGGATCCTGGCGGCTTTCAGAGCGTCAAGGGTTTTCTCAACCAGCGCCTGGCCGATACCCTGGCGTCTGACAATGGGATCCACTGCCAGATGATAAAGGTAGCCGCGTCGGCCATCGGAACCTGCCAGACAGGTGCCCACCATCTGTCCATCCTGGCGGGCGACAAAGCACAACCCGGGGTTGTGTTCCAAAAAACGACCAATTGCGCAGGATGAATCTGCGTCGCTGAGTCCAATGCCGGGAAGGCGCTGCCAGAGCGCATAAGCCTCACTGTAATCTTCTTTGGTCATTTCAGAGATCGTGTAAGTCATGTTCACTCTTTTCTTCATCGTCCAATACTGCATCTTCTTCGATAGTCTCATCTTTCCCAGTCCGTGGAAAAGCCCCCCAATGCACCCGCGTTGCATCGTACTGTGTGCGTGCATCTTTTTCTTCAGCCGGATGCCCAATCATAATTAAGTTGAGAGGGGTAACTCCGTTTGGCAAATTCAGAATGCTCTTGACCTGGCGTTCAAAAATGTGCACAGGATGAATTCCGATCCAGACAGCGCCCAGCCCCATGGCTGTCGCCGCCAGAAGGATGTTTTCGGTGGCGGCTGAACAATCCTGCACCCAGAACAGATCTCCACCTTTATTCGCTTGAAGCCGTTTACTTCCCAACACGCAAATCGCCGCCGGGGCAACCATCTTGGCGAACATAAGATTCTTGCGGAGCTTGGTCAAAATTGCTTTTTCGGTGATGACCACAAATTCCCAAGGTTTCGCGTTCATTGCAGACGGACCAGACATGCCCGCTTTGAGCAGCGCGATCAAATCTTCCCGCGAAACAGACTCCTCGGTGAATTTGCGGATGCTGCGCCGCCGGTAAAAAACGTCAAGAAAATCGTTCATCAATCCTCCAAAATATCAGATGGCTTCTCCGGCCACGAGATGAATATGCAAGTGTGGAAAATCCTGATTAATGCCGCCATTCACGATCATGCGATAACCGGCTTCATCAAGGCAGAAATCCCTGATCATGTTTTGGGTTAATGCCACAAATTCAGCATAAAGTGCAGGATCGTCAACAGGTAATTGCATCCAGTTGGCGATACGGCGTTTTGGTACGATTAATATATGAACCGGATAACTTGGTTTTGGATGCGTAAATGCCAACCAATTCCGGGTTTCTCTCAAGCGGCTGACTGGAACAAGTTTATCAGCATGAGCAAACAGAAAGCTGATCAGGCCGGTAACAGGTTTGCTATAAAGAATTCGATCCTTGAAACCAGACATATCCCTCCGCAACAAGCCCATTATACCGGCTTATAAAATTGAATTGTTGTGTTTTTATATATTTAATAAGCCGTTATAATGCCCACCATGGAGCAGAAAAATGGATACTCATTTATTTGACAATGATCGAAAATTCATGAAAATCGCACTCTGGTTGAGTGCATTTACCATCCTTGCCAACCTGGTGGAGGGGGGTTTTTCAACCTTTTTTGGCGCACAGGATGAGACCCTGGCTCTCTTTGGCTTCGGCATTGATAGCTTTGTGGAAGTGATCTCTGCCATCGGCATTACCACCATGTTGGTGCGAACATTTAGAAATCCCGATTCACCTCGTTCTTCATTCGAAGGACTGGCTTTAAAAATGACCGGCGTCGGTTTCTATCTGCTGACAGCCGGGTTGGTGGCCAGTTCTGTTTTCAGCCTGATCAATCGTCAGCATCCATCCACCACGGTCGGCGGCATCATCATCTCATTGATCTCTCTTTCGGTGATGATCTTCCTTTACCTGGCTAAAATGAAAACTGGAAAAGAACTCAACTCCGCAGCCATCATTTCGGACGCCAACTGCACCAAGACCTGCATCTATATGTCCGTGGTGCTGCTGGTTTCGAGCCTGACCTTCGCCCTGACCGGTTTCGGCTTATTGGACGTGCTGGGTGCATTGGGCATTGCCTGGTTCGCCTTCTCGGAGGGCAGGGAAGCATTTGAAAAAGCTGAAGGGGTTGAAGAGGATTGCTGTAAATAACCGATTTGGTTACCGGTTTTTATTAACACTTAAATACTGCCATACCCCCCCATAAATAGAGGCTTGTTTAGGTTCCAACAGATATATAATAAAAAAGAGTGATTTTTCTTAATCTACTCGATTTATTGGTGCACATATGCAATACTGGAGGGCGAGTATGGCAATAAATTCCACACCTCGTATAGTATCCATCCTGGTAGTTGAAGACGATCCCGTAGTTCAAAAAATAATGGTTTTAACCCTTACAAAGGCAGGATTCTCACCTGTCGTTGCCTCCAATGGTATTGAGGCATTAATGCAGGTTAAAGTTGCCCTACCAGATTTGATCATTTCGGACGTGATGATGCCCGAAATGGACGGCTTCGAGTTGTTGAAAGTATTGCGGTCCGATCCAAAGACCAACTTCATTCCGGTCATCATGCTGACTTCAAGAGATTCCTGTGAAGATATCGTCGGCGGGCTGAACATGGGTGCAGACGATTACCTTCCCAAGCCATTTGATCCTGATATTTTGATCGCCAGGGTGAGATCAAAAATTAATCGTCCGCCGGTTCCCGTGGAAAACCTGATCATTGACCGTCAAACCGGGCTTTTAAACACTCAGAATTTTCAAACGGAAGCCAAACGGGAACTGTATCGGGCAGCGAGAAGTGGCAAGCCTGGTTGTCTTGCCTATTGTGAACTTAATGAACTGCCCCGACTTCGAGAACGGCTGGGAGATCGCGCTGATCGTGAAATCTCTGAACAGGTATCCATTGTCTTACAGCAAACCGCCCATCCACTGGATATTTTCGGGCATGACCCTTCAGGAAAGTTCCTGATCCTGCTTCCTGAAATAGATCAAAATGAATGCAAAGACTATTTGAAAGAACTTTCAGATAATCTATCCTCCTTAAGCTTCTTTGCGGATGCAGAGAGTGTGAGACTCACTCCGATCATTGGATTTACCTTTTTTGAAAAAGAAAAAGATTTTAAAGAAGTGGATGAAAAGACCCAAATGGCATTGGAATATGCCCGCTCACAAATGGATCTGGAACCCAAGATCTTTAACGATGAAGCCAAGAGAACCGTCGAAAAATTACGGCACACGGCACAAGAAATGAGAACGGTTTCGCCTGTTACTCGCTTTTTTCAAGACTCCAGAACCCTGTTCCAGTTTTTGATCACGACCGTGATGTACCTGGTGATTCCATATCTGATTTATTGGTTCCTTGACCGGATTGGAGCTGACATCACTCCCGTGGTGTATTACATCATCGTGGTGGCTTTGTTGATCACTGCTGTAATCATTTGGATCGAGGGCTTCCTATCGTTGAAGGAAAAGAATCCACCAGAAGTACCAGGTTTGAAATATCCACCGGCCAGCGCGATCATCGCCGCGTATATGCCGAACGAAGCTTACACCATTGTGGATACCATCAAGCATTTTCTTGAACTGGATTATCCCAACAAACTGCAGATCATCCTGGCGTATAACACGCCAAAGCCACTGCCGGTTGAAAAAACACTGCAGCAGCTTGCCAAAAAGGATCCCCGCCTGGTGCTCTTGAAGGTTGAAGGCAGCGAATCCAAATCACAAAATGTGAATGCAGCCATCGCCCAGGTGACCGGCGAGTTCGTCGGTATTTTTGACGCGGACCACCATCCTCAAAAGGACGCGTTCATGCGCGCCTGGAAGTGGCTGGTAGAAAGCTGCGACATCGTACAGGGCCATTGTCTGGTGCGCAACCACGAAGCCTCCTTCATCGCCCGCATGGTTGCCGTGGAATTTGAGGCCATTTACGCTGTCAGCCACCCCGGGCGCACACGATTGTATGGATTCGGCATTTTTGGCGGCTCCAACGGCTTCTGGAAGACGGAACTGCTGCGCCAAACCCGCATGCACGGGTTCATGCTGACCGAGGATATTGACTCTTCCATGCGCGTAACTGAAGAAGGCGCCATCATCGTCACGGACCCGCTGCTTGTATCAAGGGAATTAGCCCCAGGGACGCTCAAAGCACTCTGGCATCAACGTATGCGCTGGTCGCAGGGCTGGTTCCAGGTTTCACTGGAACACTTCATGAACGCCATCCGCTCAAAGAGACTCACACCACGCCAGAAACTGGGTGCTGTTTATCTTTTAGCCTGGCGGGAACTTTATCCATGGATATCATCCCAAATGTTTCCGATCATTGCTTTTTGGGCGGTCAAGTACCATGGCCTGAACAAGATCGACTGGCTGATCCCCATTTTTGTCTTGACCTCTTTGTTCACCCTGAGCGTTGGTCCCGGACAGGCGATGTTCGCCTATCTCAAATCAGATAATGAGATCAAACGCCATAAAGGTTGGTTCTGGCAGTATCTGTTCTTTTCTTCGATCTTCTACACCGAGTTTAAGAACATCATTGCCCGCATCGCACAGATCAAAGAAGTCATGGGTGAAAGAAGCTGGCGCATCACACCGCGTACCAACAAACCCTAACCACTAACTATTCACCACACCCCCGCCGACGGCGGGGGTGTTTTGTTAAGTCGCTGTTACTTCTGCCCCTGCCAGGCGCGCCGATCCTCGTCTTTGTCAGGATCGAGGAAGTGCGGGTCAATTTCTGGCTGGGTGGCGCGGCCTTTGGACTTCCACATTTTGGAGGCCAGGGATGGAGCCTCACAAGCCACCCCCTGGGCTTTGAAGTAGTCGCAAACCCGCTGCACGTCCCTGGCGAAGATCCGCCAGGCGTTGTGATTCTCTTCAGGGTTGATAGCCTGCGGAAAGTCAATCAGGGTTATCTCGCCTTCCCAGTAGAGGATATTGTAGGCTGACAGGTCCGCGTGAACGCGATTGCAGGCCAGCATAAGCTCGATATTGTGCAGGACCCGCTGAAAGAGCGGACGCGCTTCAGAAGGGGTCAGATTGATCTCGTTCAAGGCAGGCGCGGCATTGAATTCGTCGCCGATGTAATCCATCATGATGGCGTTGTTGCTGCTGGCATACGGCCGCGGAAGATCCACCCCGCCGTCATAAAGCACCTGCATGGTGAGGAATTCATGCCCGACCCAGGAGGTGTGCAGCAGCTCCAGCCCGTAAGCAGAACGTTTCTGCATGGCATGGTAGGCACGCTCATCCAGAACCACCTTGCCGTTGACGTCCAGGTTTTCACGGCCCTCGCGGTAGAGATGGTCTTTGCGCAAATTTCTGAACATGCGTGGACGGTAGACCTTGGCTGCCAGCAGAGGTTTACCGATCTTTTCAGGGGCGCGGCAGATATAGACGTTGGCTTCTTTTCCGCCTTTGGCCTTACCGAGTATGTCTTCAAACCAGTGCTGCTCGTAGAACTCCTTTAGGGAGTCCACGATCCAGCCGTATTCGTGGCGTGAGGCGTGATAAGAGAACTTAAAGCTGTCTTGTTCGATGGCCGCTTCGATCATTTTGAGCTCAAGCGGTTTCTCGACCTTTCTGACCACGTTGGATTTTGGTTTGTTCGGTTTCTTGACCGTTTTTAGATTTTTAATGGCAGGGACTGCTTCCATCTCATCCAGTTCGATGAGGTCGTAATTATCAGTTGTATTGCGTAATGTCATTTGATCCACTCTTTGTGAAATTAAAACTGTTCAAGATGCCGTGGCATAAAAAACCACAGGTGTTGGGCACCTGTGGCATTAGTTCGGGGATTGATAATGATCTAATCCGGCTTCACGAGGCGCGCAACAATACATTTTTTGAGGTTGAGATAACTTGTTCCATATTGTTGTGCCTCCTTTCACTTTATAAGATAAAAAGAGTGTATCAAATGGGAGGGGAGGTGTCAAGTGGTTCAACAGCAGAGAATGAAGAGCAGACCCCTCTCGCTTCGCTCGGGGCGCAAAAACCGCGGAATAGAGAACCGTCAAAATCAGTAATTAGGAATGAGTAATCAGGCGCTCAGGTTGAAGATCAGTAATCAGGGATAGAACTTATATTTCATTTTGTCAAGAGGACAAAATGGCAAATATAATTAAGCCTATAATTGAATGGGTGGGTTCGTTATACAAGCCAACCCTACTATGATTAACTTACCAGATTTGGTGCACCACTTCCTAAAACCTTGACGAGAGCACCATGCGAACTGAAAGCGGAAAAAATGAAATTCATTGACGATTCCCGCATCCCTGACCAACCCTACCCTGAACTGCGGGGTGTGTTGGAAGCATTTGCAACCGAGCTTTCAACCGAACTGGCAGACAACCTGGTAGGCATTTATATGATCGGTTCACTCGCCGTCGGGGATTTTGACGCCGACAGCGACGTGGATTTTTTGGTGGTGACCAAAACAGAGATCAGCGAGCCAACCCCCAAACGGCTGCAGGCGATCCAGGAAAAGATCCACGCCATGGGGTGTTACCCCGCCCAGCACCTGGAAGGGTCGTTCATCAGCCTTGCCGACCTGAACGATCCGTTGATCGTCGGCCAGAAGGAATTGTATTATTTTGACAACGGTTGGACTGATATCGAAAAATCTGTGCATGACAATCAATGGCACGTGCGCTGGATCTTGCGGGAGCGCGGCGTGACACTGATCGGCCCCAATCCCATTGATCTCGTTAGTGAAGTTCCGTCAGAAGAACTGCGCTGCGAAATGAAAAAAGGGATGCTCGAAAGAATGCTTGAATTTGAACCCTGTCTGGACCAACCACGCTGCTACTCGAACTCGCGCTTCGGGCAGCCCCACATCGTGCTGACCTTCTGCCGTATGCTGCAGACCCTGCGTACGGGCAGGGTGGAATCCAAAAAGTCCGCGGCGGCGTGGGCAAAAGGGGTGGTGGACCCCAGATGGTTCAAGGTAATCGAAGAGGCTTTGACCGAACGCGAGGGGGTGCGCTTCATGCTCAAAATCAAACAACGGGCAGAACAATCCGTGCTTGAAGAGACGCTGGTGTTCTTGAAATATATGGTCGTGGAATCGGGGAAAACGATGGATCCAATTAAGTAGGTCTGGTAAAACCATTTCATCGGAACCAAAAAATTGTCTGAGCACATTGGGATTGGACGCCAGAAAATTTTGTACAGACCATGTGCATGTGAGATTTCATACTCAACCGGTATAATTATCTTCAGCGGTTCATATTATTTATTGAGTCATTCATGCAATACTTCATAGATTACAACGATGAAAAAAAGATCATCCTGATCACCCTGGTCGGGGAAATTGACGTGCCCACCATCCGGACAGCAATTCTTGAAGCTGGCAAGGTCATCATTGAGCATCAATGCAATAGGATCATTGGTGATTTTCGGGAAACCCTGTTTACTGTGGGAACCGTGGACATCCTTCGGCTGTATGAATTCTGGATCGAAACACTGAAAGCAAACAAGATAAACCCGCACGAATCCAAACGAGTCATTTTCATCAATCCTGATCAAAAGAATTGGGAAAAATTCCGTTTCTTTGAGACCATTTCAGTCAATCGGAATTCACGGGTAAAGATCTTCTATGATCTGGATAAGGCCGTAGAGTGGATTTCCAAGTAGATCAGGGATTCGTAATTCGTAATTCGTAATTCGTAATTCGTAATTCGTAATTCGTAATTCGTAATTCGTAATTCGTAATTCGTAATTCGTAATTCGTAATTCGTAATTCGTAATTCGTAATTCGTGAAATATTATATCGGTTTACGATTCTCGATTCACAATTCACGGTTCACGATTCACGGTTCACGTTTTTCAGTACCAAACAAGAAAGGGGTCAAGATGAAAATAGAAATTGGCGGGGAGAAACCGGAAAATTTTATTGACCGCTGGCCGGGGGAGTTCAAGATCTTCTCGCATTTTGAAATGGCGCTGGGGATTCCGCATGCGTTGTTTCTGATCACCACGCTCAAAGAAAACGGCCAGCCGAATGTGTGTTTTCAAGGCTGGAGTTCTTTTTACGGTGACTGCGGTGGTTACTATGTGATGACGCCGCTGCTGGTGAAGTCGCACACTTATGTCAACATTCTGCGCGAGAAGGAATTCTGCGTCAATTTCATCCATGCCGGTTATTACGGTCAGTGCTACGAGACCATTTTTAAGAACAAGTTCGAAGCGGACGAATTCGAGGTGGGTGGCTTCACAAAAGAACCCGCCAGCAATGTCGCCGTGCCTCGCATCAAAGAGGCTTTCATGTCGCTGGAGTGCAGGTTTAAAAGCGACAACGATCTTTCGGGGTTGGGCATCCAGTCGCTGGTGATCGGCGAGGTGCTCTCTGCGGCGGTCGAGGAAGAATATATCAACGGACCCGAGAAGAAGTACGGCCCGGAGGGATTCATGTATTACGGGTACGCGTTGAAGGATTATCTTTCACAAGGGGATGAAGGTGAGCGCAAGGTCGCAACGCTGAACGTCTGCATGAAGGGGTAGATGGGTGATAATAAGGTTGATCTGTTAACCACCATTCCTAATTGAAGTAGAATAATTCAACGTCGTTTACATTAATTAAATTGTCGCTCATTATAATCATCTCAGGAGACCAATGATGAAAAGAATCCCATTTATTGTTATTGTGTTATTTTTACTAACCTCCTGCTCCTTTACAATACCAGCAACACCAACAATAACGATTACACCAAATCCAACATCTACATCAACTGAAACACCAATACCCACATCAACAGCTACAGCCACAGCTACTCCAATTGTTATTCCAGAGTATATGAATGAGTTTATCGAAAAAGGGTATGACAAACGTGTGGAGGATGGCATCCTTTATCTCGTCAGTCAAGAAGACCACACAAGATTTGCAAGTGAAAACGGAATTCAATACAAAAGTATAAAGATCATGAGTTGGATGACAGGGATCTCTTATTTTGATGCACAAGGAATATTTCATAATGACGGCATTATTCTGGACGGAGTTTGCCGCGAATTAAAACCTCAACAAATATGGAATGCTATGATAGATACTGATACGATTCATAAAGATCCAATTTGTCCAAGTTTGGCTTTTTATAAGAAACAACGATCACAAATCAGCGAGATCACAGTTGGGGATTTTAATATTTATAAAGGATTTGTTGGGAGCGCTGTAGATACCGATAGAAATATAATTCTGGGAGGAGTTTTTCCCATTGTCGAAGAAAAACCTCAACCAGTTAATATTCCTGGTATTGGCACAGTACTGCCAATTTTCCAAGTAAAGTATGAAAATTTCCAACTTGCGGAGTAAACCCCCATATAAACAAATACTTGTCTTAGTTTATAAATTTAATGAAATTACAGAAATTAATCATTAATTTTCAAAACAATACAACGGTAGAGATGAATAAGCATACTCCAATATTGGTTGCCTATTCGTGTTAAAATACAAGCACTAAATCACAAAGAGGTGCCCCATGTCCGTTCCCATCCTGGTATCCGCTGCCTGGCCTTATGCAAACGCCGAGATCCATGTCGGCAATCTGACAGGCTCCTATCTGCCCGCCGACATTTTCGCGCGCTATCAGCGCCTGAAGGGCAACCAGGTGTTGATGGTCTCAGGCTCGGACTCGCATGGCACGCCCATCACCGTCCGCGCCGATGCGGAAGGCACGACCCCGCTGGCGGTCTATCAACGCTTCCACGAAGGGTTCATTGACCTCTTTCAGCAGCTTGGGTTGAACTACGACCTCTTCACCAGCACCCACACCCAAAACCATCAGAAGATCTCGCAATCCGTGTTTCTGGCGCTGAAGAAGAACGGCTATCTCTACACCGAAAGCCAGATGCAGTGGTACGCCCCCAGCCAGAGCCGCTTTCTGCCGGATCGCTACGTGGAAGGCACCTGCTACATCTGCGGATACGAGAACGCGCGCAGCGACCAGTGCGACAAATGCGGCAACCTGCTTGAAGCGGATCGCCTGATCAACCCCAAATCCAAAATTGACGGCTCGACCCCCGAGCTGCGCTCCACCGAACATTTCTATATTGACCTGGCCAAACTGCAAAACCACGTCGTGGACTTCCTCAAGATCCGCGACAGCTACTGGCGCCCTAACGTGATGCGTCAATCGCTGGGCCAGATCCTGGCCGACAGCCTGCACGGACGCGCCATCACCCGCGACCTCGACTGGGGCATCCCCCTTCCCGGGGAAGTGATGGAAGTCGGCAAGGAATGGGAAACGAAGCGCCTGTACGTGTGGTTCGAGGCCGTGATCGGTTATCTTTCCGCCTCGATCGAGTGGGGCCAGCTTGGCGGCAACCCCGAAGCCTGGCGCAATTGGTGGCAGAATCCCGAAAGCCGCACCTACTACTTCATCGGTAAGGATAACATCCCCTTCCACGCCGTGATCTGGCCGGCCGAGTTGATCGGCGCCGGCAAAGCCTTTGACGAGGTAATGGGCGCAAAAGATCCACAGCCGCTGGTGCTGCCTTATGATGTACCCGCCAACGAGTTCATGAACCTCGAAGGACAAAAGATCTCCGGCAGCCGCAACTGGGCGGTCTGGGCGCGCGATTTCTTGACCCGCTACGATCCGGATGCGCTGCGCTACTACCTGACCGTCAATATGCCTGAAACCAAAGATACCGACTGGGATTGGGACGAGTTCTATCACCGCAACAACGACGAGCTGGTGGCCACCTGGGGTAACCTTGCCAACCGCGTTTTGTCCTTCTGCAATAAATATTGGGAGGGACAGGTTCCCGACCCCGGCGAACTGACCGACCTGGATACCGATCTGCTAAAGATCATAGAGGAAGGTTTCGAGACCGTCGGCGATCTGATTGACGCCGTTAAACTGCGCGCCGCGGCGGCCGAAGCCATGCGTCTGGCCTCCGAAGTCAACAAGTATTTGGATATGACCGCCCCCTGGCAGCAGGTGAAAACAGACAAACCCACCGCCGCCCGGGCGATCTTCACCGCCCTCAAGGCGATTGATTCGCTCAAGATCATATTCGCACCGTTTTTGCCCTTCACCTCAGACAAACTGCACGGCTACATGGGGTACGATGGCAGCCTCTTCGGCACCCAGAGCACCGAAATCCTCAAGGACGAACTCGGTGAACACAAGGTACTGCGTTACGATCCCACTGGCGCCACGGGTAAGTGGGAACCCAGCCAGCTCAAGGCGGGCGATCCCCTCAGGCAGCCAGTTGCGCTCTTCAAGAAGCTGGATATCTCGATCGTAGAAGAAGAACGCGCACGGTTGGGGAATAAATAGATTGGTTGAATTATCGTTGGGGCGACCGGCCGGTCGCCCCTACATTTTTATATATTTATTTTTTAAGACCCCAGAACGCACAACGGATCCAGTTGGGGAGGGCGCGCAGGAGGGGCAGCATGACGTTCTCAGCGCGCTCTTTGAATTCTTCACTTTCGTAGATCTCACCCCCCAGCGGGTCCACCAGGTCGCTGACCGTGCGCAGGATCAGGCAGGGCACGTCATTCTTTTTCGCCGTCCAGGCAATGGCGCCTGATTCCCAATCCGCGGCGATGGCGCCAAAATCGTCCACCAGGCGGTGCACCATGTCGGGGTCAATATCCTGGTCTGCAGAAACGAGCAGCGAGCGCCGAACAACCTGTGGATAAGGTTCATTGAGAAATGAAAGGTCAACAGTGGTCGTGTAATGGTCAAGCGCCTGGGCGGGGTCGCCCATGCGTTCGTAGATATCGTAAACCAGGGTCTTTTCGACCAGCAGGATCTCACCCACGCGGGTCTTGTCTTCCAGACCCCCACAGGTGCCCAGGTTGATCACCAGACCGGGCTGCCAGCGGTCAATCACGTACTGTGCGCTGGCGGCAGCGGCAATCTTGCCCCAGCCTCCATGAAAGAGCACGGCTTCGCGATTGCCCAGCTGTAATTGAAAAAATGAACCAAAGGGAGAAGTCTCAACGGGAGGCAAATGGAAATACTGCATGACTGCAGTCCACTCGGCGTTGGCCGAGATGAGTATGACAACCTCGCCTCCCTCGTCACTGATTTTCGGCATCCATCCTCCTCTAGACATCCTCTGATTTCGTTGTGCTATTTCTTTAACGTGGTAATAAGTGAACCCTTCGCTGGGATGATTTTCTGGTTTCGGTGGTGGAAGCCGCTTTCCACAGGATATCCGCGACCGAGTAGGCGGATTCAGGCTGCCCCAAAAAACGGGCGTTGGCGGAGCGTTTTTTCAACAGTGCCTGGTCATCTTTCATCAGATGGTTGAGACACTCCAAAATGGCGATGGGCGATTCGGCCATGTCGGCTGCGCCGTAGGCGGTAACGTACTCGGCGTTGCCGGTCTCCTGCCCGGGAATGATCTCGGTCAGCATCATGGGCAACCCCACCGCCAAAGATTCGGTGACGATCAAACCGCCGGCCTTGCACAACATCAGATCGGATGCCTTCATCAAGGTCGGCACTTGATCGGAATATTCATAGATGTAAGCCGGTATATGCCACTCAAAATGGGTCAGCTCGCGAAAGAGGTTTTCGTCCTTGCCGCAGACCACAGCCACCTGGATCGGCGCACCAAAATGATTGATCACATTCAGAGAATCAATCAGTCGTTCCACCCGCTTGCTGCCAACGGCCAGAATGGTGGGCAGATCAGGCTGCCACCCAAGCTCCTTGCGAATCTCGTTCTTCTCGCGTTTTTCCTTGGAAATGGCAGGAGAAACCGGAATGCCGGTAATGATGATCTTATCCAGTGGCATGCCGTAGCTCATGCCCAATTCGGCGACCAGGGTGTTGGGCACCATGCAGCCGGTGACTTTTTTATGGAACCACATGCGGTGAACCGTGGAAAGGTCGGTCACCACTGTAAAATGGGGCACTTTATTTTTCCTGCCAGTGTACATGGTGGATATGGCTGATTGATACCAGGGATAGACAGAAAGCACCACATCTGGTTTGAATTTTGAAAACATCTCACGCATCGTATCCACCAGTAATACACCGATGGTACGCTCCAGAATTGCTGTCGGGATAAGATTATCTGTGGCTTCATATCCAAACGCGTAGAGGTCGGGAACATAGTGTAAATATTTATCATAATCAGACTGTGTATCCCGTAAGAAGGTCGGCGTCGTAGGTTCATCCAGGGGATTGATCAGTTCAACCGACATTTGTTCAGAATATTTATCCAGAATGGCGTCGCGGACGGCGTTGGCGGCGCTGCGGTGACCGAAACCGGCATCCGCGGTCAGGATGAGAGCACGTTTTTTTGAGTCCATTAATCCCTCGCTGACATTATTGACATCCCGGCCAGGTTTCTGGAGGTAATTGCCCTTGCAGGTACATTAATGCCAACTGCAAGGCCGCCTGGGCGGAATCTTCCTTGTTTTTGATGCGGTCGCCTTTCCAGCAGCACTTCCAGGCCCAATCACCATCGGCTGCACTCATCCCGATCCAGACCGTGCCGACCGGTTTTTCGGGCATACCGCCGCCGGGGCCGGCAATGCCGCTGATGGAGATGCCGAGAATTGAATCAAGCGGGAACCCTCCAGAGAGGGCGCTGCGTACCCCTCTGGCCATTTCAATGACGCATTCCTTGCTGACGGCGCCATGTTGCTGCAGGGTTTCGTGCTTGACACCCAGCAGGGCTTCTTTGACTTCATAGGCATAGGCAGTGACACTGCCCAAATAGTAATCCGATGAGCCGGGGATGTTGGTGATCAAATGCCCGACCAGGCCGCCGGTGCAGGATTCAGCCATGGTCAATTTCATACCGCGCGCCCGCAGTAGGTCCCCGATTTGTTGTTCCAGTAATTGAGGTGACAATATGTTTTCCTTTATTTTTAGTTGTCTAATTATAATGCCGGGAAGAGGGCAAAGAAGACTAATGTTCTTTGTGATAAATTATTGCAACAGTTTACAGGACCTATTCCCAATTCACCAGAAATGGATCAGAGCAAGTTTTCGAATTCATAAACCAGAATTCGAAAACTATTATAAGTAAACGCTTGACGCAACAAGACGAACTGTACTAGAATACTTGAAACTGAATAAATGCTTTTCTGGTGCCACTCCCCCGGATGGGAGGGCTTAAAGGCGAAACCGGTGTATAGTCCGGTGCTGTAGCGCAACTGTAATTCAGAGCAATCTGATAAGCCAGGTCGCCCGCCAAAAAAGCGTGTCACACACTCTCGCATAAAGGAGGTGGGCACTCGCCTTAAACAAGACGATCACCCTGACCAGAACTGCGGCAGGGTTTTTTATTCCCCTGCTGCCGTCATTAAAACCAATTTCAACCGATAAGGAAAACCATGAAGAAAATTACGCAACTCTTTTTGATCATTACGCTTCTGGCTGCCCTGCTGGCCGGATGCGCTCCTGCAGCAGCCGCACCCCAGGCGATCACCCTCACCGACGGGCTGGGACGCACCGTCACCCTGGATAAACCCGCCGAACGCATCGTCTCACTGGCTCCCTCCGCCACCGAAATTTTGTTTGCAGTTGGCGCCGGCGACCAGGTCATCGGCCGCGACAGCTTCAGCAACTTCCCCGAATCCGTCAAAGACCTGCAGGATGTGGGTGGTTCGATGGGCGACTATTCCATGGAAACGATCACCAGCCTCAACCCCGACCTGGTGGTGCTCACCGAGATCAATACCCCCGAACAGGTCAAGGCGCTTGAAGACCTGGGCCTGACCGTCTATTACATCAAGAACCCTGTGCAGCTGGATGGGCTTTACCCCATTCTTGAGACGGTTGGACAACTGACCGGCCATGAGAAAGAAGCCTCCGAACTGGTAAGCTCCCTAACTGATAGAGTCGCCAAAGTCACCGAAACCATTGCCAAAGCGGAGGATAAACCGCTTGTGTTTTACGAACTGGACGGCTCCGACACCGCCAAACCCTGGACCTCCGGCCCCAACACCTTCATGGATCAACTGATCCAAATGGCAGGTGGAGTGAACGTTGGTTCAGCCATGAAAGACGCCTGGGCTCAGATCAGCCTTGAAGAGCTGCTGGTACAGGACCCCAACATCATTCTGCTTGGCGATGCTGCCTACGGCATGACCCCCGAACAGGTGGCTACCCGCGCCGGTTGGGAAACCCTCAGCGCAGTCAAGAATAACGCCATCTACGCTTTTAATGATGATATGGCCAGCCGCCCCGGTCCGCGCATGGTGGACGGGCTCGAAGCCTTGGCCAAATTGATCCACCCGGAGCTGTACAAATAACATGAAGCAATCTGCCCGCCCGTACCTGATCAGCATCACCATTCTCATCGCTGCCATATTGGTCAGTGTGCTGGTGGGCAGTGTTTTTATTCCCCCCGCCGCCTTATGGGATCTCATCAGATCCGCAATTCAAGGGTCAGCTTCAAAGCTCGACCCCAACGGATCGTTCGCCGCCATCCTGTTTCAATTGAGGGCGCCGCGCACCCTGCTGCTTATTCTGGTGGGCGCCTCACTGGCCGGCAGCGGATCAGCCTATCAGGGCCTGTTCCGCAACCCGCTGGCTGATCCCTTCATGATCGGGGTGTCGTCAGGCGCCGGTGCAGGGGCTGTAATCGCCATGAGCATTCAATGGCCTTACTCCACGCTTGGATTGATCGCCGTACCGATCGCCGCTTTCATTGGCGCAACGCTTTCAGTGCTGGTGGTGACCCAGTTGGCCAGAGTGGGCAAAACCATCCCCACCACCAACCTGATCCTGGCCGGTGTGTCGGTGAGCGCTTTTGCCTCTGCGCTGACCTCGCTGTTGATGATCAACTCGACCGGTGAGCTGCGCCGTGCCATCGTCTGGCTGATGGGTGGTTCGACCCTGACCGGTTGGAACCCCGTGCTGGGTGTGCTGCCATATGCCGTGATCGGTCTGGCCGTGCTGCTGATGATGGCACATCCGCTGAACGTACTGCAGTTCGGAGACGAACAGGCCCAACAACTGGGCATCTCGGTACAGAAATCCCGTCTGATCATCATCGTGGCCGCCACCTTATCCACGGCTGCCGCGGTGGCGTTTGCCGGAGTGATCGGTTTCGTGGGTCTGGTGATCCCGCACGTGGTGCGCCTGCTGTGGGGAGGCGATTACCGCCGCCTGCTTCCTCTTTCGATGATCTGCGGTGCCAGCCTGCTGCTGATCACGGATGTGGTGGCGCGCACCATCATCGCCCCGCAGGAGATCCCCGTGGGCATCATTACCGCCCTGTTGGGCGCTCCGTTCTTCTTATGGGTGCTCAAACGTTCAAAATCACAGAATTATTGGTGACGCCATGCTCTCGATCGAAAACCTCAACGCCGGATACAACGGCAGAAAAGTACTGCACGAGATCAATCTGAAGGTGCCGCAGGGATCGGTCATTGCCTTGATCGGACCCAACGGGTCAGGCAAGACCACCCTCATCCGCGCCATCAGCGGAATTTTGCACCCCGAATCTGGCAAGGTGTTTTACAACGATCAGGATCTAACGAAGATCAGCATTCAGGATCGTGCCAAGCTGGTGGCCGTGGTGCCGCAGATTCGCAATCTGCCGCCGGCTTTCTCTGTTTACGAGGTGGTCGCACTGGGCAGAACCCCGTATTTGAATTGGTTTGGGATCACCTCGGGGCCCGATCATGAAATCGTCAAACAATCCATGGCGCAGGTAGACCTGTTGGAGATGGCCGACCGCAACATTGCTGAACTATCGGGCGGCGAGCAGCAGCGTGTTATGCTGGCCAGGGCACTGGCGCAGCAAACCCCCGTTCTGGTGATGGATGAACCCACCTCCCACCTCGACCTGCAGTATCAGGTCAGTTTTCTCGAAAGCGTTCACCGCCTGGCTCACCCCTCAGAAGCTCAAATCCAGCAGGGGTTTGAACCCAGGGCGGCACTGGTCGCCATCCATGACCTTAACCTCTTAGCCAACTTCGCGGATCAGGTGGCCCTGATGGTGGAAGGCCGGTTGATCAAGCTTGGCACGCCAGCCGAAGTGCTGCAGCCGGATATTTTGAGCGGGGTTTATCATCTACCGCTAACCACGTTACAAGATCCCAAAACCGGACATTTTGCCGTTTTACCCCGATAATCCCTTATAATGCTTTCAAATGATGAAAGCGAGGGACGATGAAAATTGAGGTCAACCTGGTCGCGGCGTATAAATTGATCGCCCAAAAAGGTCAATTAAAAATTGAGCTTCCAGAAAGAAGCTCAGTTCATGATGTGATCAGAGCGGTGGTTAAGGCTGCCCCGGCGTTGAAATCTCATTGGCTGGAAAAAGACGGTTCCCCTTCGCACCATTTGCATGCCTTTTTAAATGGGGATGATATATTCACCCTGGCCGAAGGGCTTAACACCTGCCTCGAGGACGGCGACAGCCTGGACTTTATCCCTCCCCTGTCGGGTGGATGAAATCTGAATTTTATAAAGAGCAAGGGTCCAAAATCAAAAGATTTTGGACCCTTTTTTCAATCGAGGATTAATATGTTGCTCGTTTAACCCAAGACACCGGGAATCTCAAAAACAAGATTCCCGGTGTTCCTTAATCAACTACGTTGGTAAAAACGTTAAAGGTGGGGGGATTTTCGATCAACTGCTTGACCTTGCATTGTTCCGCAGAACGGACCAAGGCGGAATAATATTTCTCGGGAAAGGTCGGCGGCACCTGGATCTCAAGCTCGATGTTTTCGGTTTTGCCGGTGGCCCGGTCAGAGGTGATCCGTTCAACAATGCGGATGCCCTCTGTGGGTAATCCGCGCTGGTTGCAGAAACCGAGAACGTAAATTCCCGCACAAGTACCCAGCGAAGCCAAAAAGAGCGCAAAGGGGGTTGGTGCTGAGGCTGCTCCACCCCCCATGGGAGGTTGGTCAGTCATGACAGTGTATGGTCCAAAGTGTGCATCCACCCGGGCACCGCCGGGAAAATCAATTAGCATTTCCATGAGTTCTCTCCTAATTTTGATATGTAATTTAGATGAATCAGGTCATCATAAGTGACAATTTTTTAAGTTATGGTATGATTTTAACAAAGAACAGCATTTCAGACCGATCTTTTAAACGAGGTAAACAAATGACTGACCAAACCCAAAATTTTTCTCAAAACGAGCAACTGCGCGGATTGATCGAGCAGTTAAACTCTTATATTTCAACCTATCACGGCGGTGAAGTGGAATTTGTCTCCTTTGACGGCAAAGTGGTTAAGGTCAAATTGGGCGGAGCCTGTTTGGGATGTCCGCTCTCACCTGTGACGGTTAAAGGTTGGGTGGAAGGAACGGTCAGGCAGTTCTTCCCCGAGATTGAAAAAGTGGAATCAATTAATTAGTTCACTTAAGGGCATGGTTTCGACTTAATACAGAATTCGAAACCAGTCTTAACTTATAAAAATCCCCGCGATATTAAAAACCGCGGGGATTTCATTTGTTATCGTTTTAATTTACTCCAGGTAAATCTCGACGCGTTCCTGTTCGTCGTCGTCTGCCACATCCAGAATCTTGCCTATCTTGCCGCTGCGGATGGATTCGCGCAGGATGGCTGGATCCAGGTTCTGCCGGTCAATGGAAAGGCGCGCACCGAACTTGGTGCCCGTGTTGACCAACCCGGCCGGCATGCGCACGTTCACTCTGCGCTTTCCGCTGACCATGTCTGTGACGATGACTCTCACCCACTCCGCAGATGGAATACGGCTGCCTGAAGCAGCAGCACTGAGGGTGGAAGTTTGCACTTCAGAGGTACAGCAGGCATTGAGCAATTCCACCCCTTGTTCAGCGGTGATCTTGCCATTCTGGATCATTTGTAGAATTTTGATCTTTTCGGTCTCAGTTGCCACTAAATGTCATCCGATCTCAATCTTCCTGTCTCAATTTTACCCGCCTTATGTCCATTTTGGAGGAAAAAGCTACAGGGCGATACTGATAAACTCGAGCCCCGATTTCAAAATCCCAATCGGGGGCTTGTGGTAAGATAAACCCGTTGGAAGGATATTAATGAACTTGTTTTCTTTGATCCTCGGAGTCGGCGGCTCCATTGCATTGTTGAGAATCGCGCAGCACACCTCCGCAGAAAAGCGTTTTCGCTGGCTGCTGGCGGCTGTTTTCAGCATGGCTGGTGCAGTGATCGGCGCCCGCCTTGGATTTGTCGCAGCTTACCATGACTATTTTTCAACCCACCCCCAGGAGGTTTATCTCATCACCTCCGGGGGTCTTTCGTGGCCCGGCGCTTTGTCCGGCGCCCTTCTTTTCGCAATGTTATCGCTTTTTGTATTTCGCCTACCCCTTGTTAAGGGGTTTGACTTGTTGAGCCGAATGCTGCTGCCAATGGCGGTTGCCGTTTGGCTGGGGGGTTGGCAGGCTGGAATAGGCTTCGGTCAGCTGCTGCCAGCGGGAACCTGGTGGGGCATGATGCTGCGCGACGAATCAGGCTTGACCGCCTTAAGAGTGCCGGTGCAGCCTGTAGCGGTAGTCAGCCTTCTGCTGATCCTGGGATTGATCGAATGGCTGATCCGGGGCGCAAAAAAAGACGGCTTGAAAGCCGCCGTCAGTTTTTTTGTGCTCAGTCTGCACAGCCTGCTTTTCTCTTTCATGCGGTATGATAGTGTTCAAAGCCTGTATGGATTCAGATTGGATACATTGGCAGCAATATTCTTTTGCGTGGTTGCCAGTTTGTTCTTGATCATTATTTTGTTCAAAAAGAAGACCATCCTTTCGACCAACGCCCCTCAATCGGAGTAAGCCCATGAAATTAAACCTTGCCCTGGCCCAAATCAATACCGTGCTCGGTGACGTCAACCGGAATCTCGAGAAACACCTTGAGTTGATCAAGGAAGCCCGTGATAAAGGGGCGGATCTGATCATCTTTCCGGAGCTATCGCTGACCGGTTACATTTTGCAAGACCTGGTGCCGACGGTGGCACTGCATCCGGATGACTCCGATCCCGTTTTCAAACAGCTGCTGGAAGCCTCAAAGGCCATTGATATCATGGTGGGTTTCGTGGAAGAAGATTCACGCAACCGCTTTTTTATCGCCAGCGCCTATCTTTCAGATGGCAAGGTTCTGCATGTGCATCATAAAGTCTATTTACCCACTTATGGGATGTTCGACGAAGGACGTTTCTTTGCCGAAGGCAATGGCGTAAACGCCTTCGACACGCGCTTTGGCAGGGTCGGCATGTTGATCTGCGAAGATTTCTGGCACGCCTCGCTGCCCTACGTTCTGTGGCTGGACGGCGCCGATCTTTTCCTGTTCGCCTCAGCCTCCCCCGGCCGCGGTCTGCCCCACACCAACAAAGGCTACGAACCCGGCAAACTGGATTCCGCACGCTGGGTGGACGAGATCAACCGCGCCTATGCCGGTCTTTTCACCTCTTTTGTGGTGCATACCAACCGGGTGGGCTACGAAGACGGCCTGAACTTCTGGGGGGGAGCCTCCGCCTACAACCCGGATGGTGAACCCATCATTCAGGGGCCGCAGCACCAGGAAGCACTGGTGATGACCGAACTGGACCTTAACCAACTGCATCGCACCCGCGCCAGACTGCCCCTGCTGCGCGATGAAAAATCATCATTGGTACTCAAAGAGATCACGCGCATCAACCAGAACCGTGATTCGTGACCGGCAATTAGAGGTAAAATGGAGTTATCCAGTAAATCACATTTCGGAGGATACATGCCTGACCTGTCCATAGATACCGAGTTGGCACGTACGATCCTGACGGGTTTCATCAAAACAGAGATCGGCCGATCGGGCTTTTCACGCGCGGTGCTTGGCCTTTCGGGCGGCATAGATTCTGCTCTTGCCTGCTACCTGGCAGCTGAAGCACTTGGCCCCGAAAATGTTTTGGCCATCCGCATGCCCTATAAAACCTCCTCGCAGGGCTCTCTCGACCACGCCCAACTGATCATTGACGACCTGGGGGTGCAATCCCTGACCGTGCCGATCACCGAGATGGTGGATCCGCTGATCGAAAGATTCCCGGATATGGAAAACCGGCGCAAAGGAAACATCATGGCCAGAGAGCGTATGATCATTCTTTTTGATCAATCCGAAGCCTTCAAAGGCCTGGTGCTGGGCACCGGCAACAAGACCGAAATCCTGCTGGGATACAGCACCCTTTACGGCGATTCCGCCTGCGCGATCAACCCCATCGGCGACCTTTATAAAACCCAGGTCAGGGAACTCTCAAGAGCCGTGGGGGTACCGCAACCCCTGCTGGACAAGGCCCCCTCTGCCGACCTGTGGGTGGGTCAAACGGATGAACAGGAACTTGGTTTCACTTATGAAGAAGCAGACCGTTTGCTGTATTTGTTAATTGATCAACGCTACAAACCGGAAGAATGTGTTGAAGCCGGATTTGCCGAAAATTTTGTCAAAGCCGTGATCCAACGCGTACGAAAGAATCAATTCAAGCGGGTGCTTCCTCCGATCGCAAAATTAAGCAATCGCACCATGGGATACGACTTTTTATACCTGAGAGATTGGGGGACGTAATCAGTCTTCAATGAGATTCAAAGATTATTTCAAAATCCCGCCCGCCCTCAAACATCGCAAATTCGCACTTTTATGGGCGGGTTTATTAATCTCGATTGCCGGCACGCAAATGCAGGTCTGGTCAATCTATTGGCATTTGCGTTTGTTGACAGACCAGCCGATCGCAGTCAGCGGCGTGGGGATTGCGAGACTGATTCCCATTTTGATGTTTGCCCTGATCGGCGGACTATTTGCCGACACTTTCAACCGCCGCAACGTGATGTTTGTGACCCAGACCTTTATGCTGCTTTGCGCATTTCTATTAGGCTGGATCACTCATTTCGGACACATGACCATATGGACCATTTATATTGTGTTAAGTGTTTCGGGGATCGCCGTAGCGTTTGATGGACCCTCCCGGCAATCCTTGATCACCAATCTTGTACCGAGAGAAGACCTGCGCAGCGCATTTGGGCTTCAATCCATCGCTTCAAATAGCGGCGCCATCATCGGACCAGCCTTAAGCGGCCTGGTGATCGCCACGTTGGGGATTGAATGGTCTTACTGGTTCAACGCCATCTCATTTATTGCAGTCATAGCAGCTTTGATCATGATGGGCAAGGTGGAAAAAGAAACGCAGCCGCTTGAGACAACCCTGGAACGTGTCAAACCCAGGCTGGATATTTCAGGTATTCCTGAAGGGATCCGTTTCATATTTCATCAACCGATCATCCTTTCGAGCATGTTGTTGGACTTCTTCGCCACCTTTTTCTCATCCGCAAACACCCTGCTCCCTTTCGTGGCACAAGATATCCTTAAAGTCGGAGCGATCGGTTATGGTTGGCTGTCAGCGGCACAATCGGTTGGATCGGTTGCAGTTGCCTTCATTCTGGCTCAAACCAAACGCATCCGGAAACAGGGTAAATTGCTGCTGATGGGAATCACCGTTTTTGGTCTGGCGACGATTTTGTTTGGTTTATCACACAGCTTTGCATTAACCTTTGCTGCTCTTGTATTGATCGGTGCAGGGGATGCGGTTAGCACAGTGCTGCGCAACACCATCCGGCAATTACAAACCCCGGATGAATTACGCGGCCGCATGATCAGCATCAACCAGATCTTTTTTGCAGGCGGTCCGCGTTTGGGCGAAATGGAAGCCGGTTTGGTCGCTCAGGCTTTTGGCACCCCACTTTCGATCATCACCGGCGGTATTGGCTGCCTGATCTCGGTGGTCGTGGTGGCGATCAAATTCCCGCAGCTGCGAAAATATAGCGGAGATGAGCCTGCAAAAGCGGGAGCATTGAACGTCCAGCACTAATGATTCTGATCGTAAAAAAGATGAAAGTTTACAAAACAATCCTAAACAAAAACCTGGAATCTTTTAGATTCCAGGTTTTTTACAGACACAATTTACTCATTTAATGCTTCATGCAGATCAGACCATTTCTCAAGGTGGGCTTCAAGTTCAGCCTGCAGGCGGGCGTAATTGACCGCCATGGTTTGCACCTGACCCGGGTCGGAAGGCGGCGAAGCCAGGTTATCTTCAAGACATTTGATCTCGTTTTCCAACCAGGCAATTTTTTCTTCCAATAATTGGATGCCTTTTTCAAGCTTTTGTTTTTCGCCTTTGCTCATGGCTGGTTTGCTTTTTTCACCTTGCGGATGAGCGGCTGGCTTGGATTCCTCCACCGCCAAGGGCTGATCCTGCTGCTGCTTGAAAGCCTTATACTCGCTGTATGTGCCTTTGAAGCTATCCAACAAGTGGTCTTTGGGGTTGACTTCCCAAATCTGGGTGGCCAACCGGTCAATCAGGTAGCGGTCATGCGATACGAGCAGGATCGTGCCTCTAAAATCCGCGAGCACGGATTGCAGGATCTCCTGCGAGGGCAGATCAAGATGGTTGGTGGGTTCATCCAACAGCAGCAGGTTGTAGCCCTGCAGTGCCAGACAGGCCAGGGCCAATCTTCCGCGTTCGCCGCCTGAGAGCAGATTGACCGTTTTAAAAACATCATCTCCGGTAAAGAGGAATTTGGCCAGGTAGTCACGCACTTCGGCAGGCAGCATCTTGGGTACCACGCCCTGGATCTCTTCAACCAGGGTCCATTCGGCGTGCAGCCCTTCGTGTGCCTGGGCAAAGTAGCCGATCTTCAAATTCGCTCCCAAAACAGCTTCCCCCGCAAAGGGAGGAATCTTTTCAAGCAGGGTTTTCAAGAACGTGGTCTTGCCCGCACCGTTCGGTCCGATGATGGCAGCGCATTCGTTACGCACCAGGGTCAAATCGGGTACCTCAAAGAGCGGTTTGCCTTCATCTGCATAGCCCACCTGGAGTGAACGGGTGCGCAGCACGAGATCGCCTGAGCGGTCGGCTGATTTGAGGTTCAGATGCAGCGCGCGTTTTTGGGTGGGAGGTGTTAACCTGGCCTCATCCAGCATACGCTCAAGACGCTTGCGCCTGCCTTGTGCCTGGCGGGTGTTCTGACCGGCAATATTGCGCCGGATGTATTCTTCTTCTTTTTCGATGAATTCCTGCTGGGTCTGGTACTCGGCCAGCCGTCTTTCGTAACGCTCCTGGCGCTGGAGCATATAGGCGCTGTAGTTGCCGCGATATTCTTCAAGGTTGGGGGTCATCTCCCAGATCACATTAACAACCTGGTCTAGAAAATAACGGTCGTGCGAAACGATCAACACCCCACCCGGCCAATCTTTGAGGTAATTTTCTAGCCACTCCACCGCCGCAATATCCAGATGGTTGGTGGGTTCGTCCAAAAGAAGCAGATCGGGTTTCGAAAGCAGCAGTTTGGCCAGCATGGCACGCGTACGCTGTCCGCCTGAAAGATGGGCAACCGGACGCTGCTCATCCGCGCGTGAAAAGCCCAACCCGGTGAGCGTCATGCGCACCTGGGTTTCATAAGTGTAACCACCGAGATGATCAAAACGCGCCTGCAGGCTGCCATATTGGGCCAGCATTTCTTCAGACCCATGGTCGCCGGCGAGCTGCAGTTCAAGCTGGTGAACTTCTTTTTGCATGTCCAACAGGGGCTGAAAAACAGTCAATATCTCGTCCCACAAACAGCGGTCGGATTGCAGCACGGCCTCCTGAGGAAGGTAGCCAAGCACACTTCCCCGGGCACGGTTGACCATACCGCCGGAGGCTTCATCCTCACCCACCAGGATGCGCAGCAGGGTGGATTTTCCGATGCCGTTGGGTCCCACCAAACCGATGCGGCTGTGATGGGGAATACTGAATGAGAGCTCTGAAAAAATATCCAAAGCTCCGAATGATTTTGAAAGGTTGGTTGCTGAGAGTAAAGGCATATGAATAATTCCTGAAAAATGCTAGCAAAGTATACCATAGCGGATTATTTCAAGAAAAAACCCCAAAAGGCTCTCCTTTTGGGGTGATCTAACAAAAAATCACGATCCTACTCGGATACTTGCCAGAGAAACAATTGATTATCGTTGCCAGCAGTGGCAATGAATTTGCCGTCTGCAGAAAATGCCAATGCTGTGATTTGACCGGCATGGCCGTCCAGAGAAACCAGCAAGTCGCCGCTGGTGACATCCCAAATCTGAAGAGTGCTGCCCACACCCAAGGCTAACAAGGTGCCGTTGGGTGAAAAATCAATGCAAAGGGCCGGCTCAGTCAGCGCATAAGTCTTGAGCACATTGCCCCCGGCGGCATCCCATAAAGTGACAGCTGGGCCAGGGTTGACCCCTGCAGTCGAGACATTACTGGCAAGCATGGAGCCATCGCGGGTCATGGCGTAAGCCGTGACGAAATCCTGGTGATCAAGGGTGGGGCCGAAATTGCCATCCACAATTTCCTGAAGCTGCAGGGTAGCACGGGCGTGCCAGACGATCCATTGCGGACTTTGGGTGAAACCGGCATTGTAAATTGGGGCGGCAGTCTCAAAACCAGTGAGCGTGTTAACTTCGCTGCCATCTGAAGTGGAATAAAGCACCACTTTCCATTCATCCACTTTTGAAACAGCCAAAGTGGCGCCGTCAGGCGAAAAGGTGGCGTTCCCCACCAAAAAATCAGGTTTGATGGTTAAGCCCACAGCATTGCCAGCCGTAAGATCCACCAGAGAGATCGAAGTCATATCCAAGGAAATCAAGGCGGCCATTTTTCCGTCGGAGGAAATGTCAGCGACCCTGCCATCTTGAGTACTCATGATGTTGGTGGGAGTGAGTGCCGGAACTGCCAGAACGCTGACCCCAAACAATTGAGTACCTGAAGCATCCGTGTTTTGGGTGGAGACCGCCAGACTTGCCCCGTCATTGGCCCATTTGATCTGTTGGATGGTATTTACAGGTGCACGGTTAACCACAGTCAAGGAGACTGAATTTTTTACGGTGATTTCTACAGGAGTCGGTACAGATGGAATTGTGGGGGAAGGACTCTCAGTACTGGTAACGATAAATGAAGGCTCCGTGGGTACAGTCGTTTCAACAGGAGGAGTTACTTCTGGTAAACTGCAAGCCGCCAGAAGAATGATCGCAGTTAGACTGACACATCGAATGAACCATTTCTTGGTTTTTGCAATGACTGTAATGTTTTGATCCATACCGTGATTATACTCCCTGAATTAATTGAGCATGTCCTTGATTTTTTCCGAGCCCCAATCCACGGCGCTGTCTTTTGCCCGAGTGAAAAGTCCGTCGAGCCACTGTGTGAAAATTGCTTTTAAGTGACCAAGACCGCGCGCAATGGCATCTTGAAGATCAAGCCGCCAAAGTTCAACCTGGTTGGTAACACTGGCCTTGATCTGTTCATCCCAACTTCCAGTTTTGGTGATAAAGATGACCGGCCGTTCATTTAGCATAATGATGCTGTTTCCCGTGCCATCCACCTGGATGACAGTGCCGTAGGCTTTATCCAATCCCAAAACGTCTGTGGAATAAGCCGTGATGAATTTGGTGCCTAAATTAGAAAACGCCACCGGCTGGGGAGTATCACCGTCTTGAGATCGCCAGGCAAGGATGGTCAGGTCAGGTCCTTTTTGAAAGCGAAATTCCTGTACGCTGCCGCTTTGACCCTGGATTTGGCCTAATGATTTGCTGTTTACGATCGAAGCCGATAAGTCAGAAAGGCTGGTCACTGCCTGAGGTTGATTAAGCGGATCCACCTGCCAGAACACCAATGGAACGGCATCCGCACCGGTGAGCATAATGCTGGCTCGCACCAGTAGGTCAGATTGAAGTGTGTTCACATCAATCGCCCGACCATTCTGCAGACTGACCAACTCTTCGGGGCTCCATGCCAGACCGGTTATATATAAAGGTTTACCACCGAGTTGCCTAGCCAGGTCCTGCACGGATTGTACTTCAGCAGACAAGGATGCAGAACTTGTCGCCACCGAGGCGTTGCAGCCCTGATCGGAAGAAGGTTCCGTCGGCATTTCCGGCGCGGTTGCACCGCGACGCGGCTGATATGTAACGGCATCGGCCATGCTCCAGGCTTTGGCCGCATTCACCTCCAACAAGAAGGAAAGCGGATTCACCGCACAGTTATTGGCAGTTGCACTGACCAGACTGCCCATCCATACCTGGTCATTGGGGTCTGCATTTTTTATGATCTTGCCGGCAGCCTTTAACATTTTGGAATAGAAAGCCGGGTCTGATTGGGCCAGGGAACGCGCGCTGTTGGATGAGTTGATCTGATCACCTATTTCCCAATAATTAACCTGGTCCCCAAAGTGATCCAACGCAGCCCGAATGAATTTCTCCCAGCGCAGCCCAATCGTTTGTTGGTCCAGCGGAAGCCCGGTGGCAGTCAGGTAGACCGGAAAACCGGTCACGACGGCCACGCTCTGTAATCCGCGGGCCTGGGCTGAACTAAAAAACAGATCCAGCGGCAATACACTGGACCAATCATAAACATCTTGCGTTGATTCGATCAACGACCAGTTCATTTCAATGCGCACATACTTCGCACCCGATTGTTGGATGGCGTTTAATTGACCTTCCACCGCCTCAGTGGTCAAAGGGGGTGAAGATAACAGGTCAATTCCCATACCATCTATCCGAGAAGAAGGGGGTGGAGTCGCTGCGGTATAAATGCCAACCCCCAGCGCGGCCAAAAGACTAATTGGAATAATGTGCCGAATAATGTAGCTAATCAGTTTCATATACAAAGCTCCCGCGTAATTGGTTGCAAGATTGGCACCAACCATTCCGCTCCAAATACATGACACTTGTTAGTTACATGCGGCGTTTTAATTGGCTATAATGAATCAGTCGGCGGGTAAAAAATGAATAATCAAGCTATCTTTCGAAACCTCTTGCTCATCGCCAGGCCGGCTGCCGGTAAAAGCGAGATCATTGCCTTTTTAAAGAGTGTTCCGCTTGAAGAGCGGATCAGGCGTTTTCACATTGGGAAGATTGATGAAATTGATGATTTTCCCATGCTTTGGACATGGTTTGAAGAAGATGCCCTGTTGAAAAAAATGGGGTATCCAGCCATCCACACCGATCAGGATGGATATTTTCTTAAACCGTATTTCTGGGATCTGTTGATCGAACGCATCGGCCTTGAATACAACAAAAGGGCGCGCGACATCAATGGCTATTGTGAAAACTACACCACACTCGTGGAATTCTCACGCGGCAGTGAACATGGAGGCTATCGCTCAGCCTTCGCCCATCTATCACCAGAGATGCTTGAAAGTATGGCCATCCTGTATATTGATGTCACCTGGGAAGAATCCTTGCGAAAAAACCGCAGACGGTTCAACCCGGCCAAACCCGACAGCATTTTGGAGCATGGACTCTCTGACGATAAACTGGAACACTTGTACAAGGAAATTGATTGGGAAGACATCAGTAAAGAGAATAATGAGTACTTATCCATTCAAGGGCACAACATCCCTTATATTGTTTTTAATAACAATGATGACCTAACCTCAAACCCTGGAGAGACTCTCGGACGCCGACTCGAAGAAATAATCGGTGCCTTGTGGAATCTTAGCCAGAAAAACATTCTTACTTCATGAATATTGATTGTCTAGTGGGGGAAAAATGGTAGATATCTATATTGGAAGACAGGCGATTTTTAACCGCAAAATGCAAGTGTATGCTTATGAGCTGCTTTACAGGTCAGGTGAAAGTAATTCAGCCACCTTTAGTGATCCTGATCTTGCCACCACTCAAGTAACGCTAAACACCATCATTGAGATGGGGATGAACAAGATCGTCAATAAATCCAAAGCGTTCATCAATATCACCCGTAATTTCCTGGTTGGTAATTACCCCATTCTTCTCCCACCGGATAAAACTGTCATAGAAATTCCTGAAAATGTAAATACGGATCAGGAACTGCTGACTGCATTGAGCGCACTTCACAAGACCGGTTACACCATCGCTTTGGATGATGTAATGGATGCGGAACGGATCCTTCCATACAAAAACATTGCCTCGATGGTCAAGTTGGATCTCAAATTAATAGATGCGCAAATATTGCCGGATATGATTCGCAAGGTCAAAGAACTTGGATTTCTTGTTTTGGCTGAAAAAGTTGAAACCATGGAAGAATTCAAGTTATGTCATAACCTGGGAGTGGATTTTTTCCAGGGCTATTTCTTATGTAAACCCAACGTCATCCAAGGCAAGAAAATGGATTCATCACGTCTTGTGCTCATGCGGTCTTTATCCGTAATACAAGACCCAAAAACAACCTTTTCCGACCTCGAACAAATTCTAGCCCAAGATGTCAGTTTATGTTTCAAGCTGCTGCGTCTGACAAACTCAGGATATTATTCTTTCATCTCTGAAGTGAAATCCATCCGCCAGGCGATCGCATTGATCGGCTTGGAGACCGTTCGAGGCTGGTTATCTTTACTGATGATGACGCAATTCAATGAAAAACCGGTTGAATTGACCAATATTGCCCTCCAGCGCGCTCACATGGCAGAATCACTGGCAAGAATTCATAAACATCCCCAACCTGAAGTCTGCTTTTTAGTGGGTCTTTTCTCCGTACTTGATGCACTTTTAGACCAACCTATGGAAAAAGTGGTCAGTGAATTAAATTTATCAAACCCTGTGTCCAGCGCGCTGCTTAATTATGAAGGTCTACCAGGATACATACTTGAGATGGTCATTAATTATGAAAAGGGAGAATGGACGAATGTGAAGTATCCAAACATGTTGGTGGAGACAATATCCACGGTCTATTTTGATTCCATCAAGTGGACAAATATTCTCTCACAAACGATCCGCGACAATGTAACAGTAGCCAGTTAAAAAACAACCATTAGAAAAATATCAAAATTGTCATGCAATATTAATTGTGTAAATATTAAAAATATTGGATAATAGGGATTATTAAACGTTGATTCAATGAGGTCAAAGTGGCTGAGCTATTAGTGGGTAGGCAACCTATTTTCAACAGAACCATGGAAGTTTATGCCTATGAATTGCTCTATCGTTCAGGCGATAGTAATTCTGCGGTCTTTAACGATGCCGACCAGGCTACGACCCAAGTGGTTTTAAATTCCCTGGTGGAAATGGGTTTGGAAACCATCGTCGGCAACGCCATGGCTTTCATTAACCTGACTCGCAACTTTTTGGTCGGCAATTTTCCAATTCTTTTACCCTCCAACCGGGTTGTCATCGAAATTTTGGAAACTGTTGAATCCGACCCGCAATTGATCAACGCGGTCAGTAATTTAAGAAATAAAGGTTTTACCCTTGCGCTGGATGATGTTGTTACACTCGACCGAATATCCCCATTTACCGGGATTGCGGCTATCATCAAATTGGATCTGATGCAAATTGACCGGCTGGTATTACCCGATATTATTGCAGGGGTAAAAGCGCAAGGTTTTCGAGTGTTGGCAGAAAAAGTGGAGACCCAGGCAGATTACAACCTGTGCCGCAGATTGGGCGTTGATTATTACCAGGGATATTTCCTGTGCAAGCCGAACGTGGTTCGCAGCCAGAAAATGGATTCGTCCAGATTCGTCATCATGCAATCCATCGCCATGCTACAAAATCAGAAGACCAATTTCTCCGACCTTGAAAACATAATCTCAAGGGATGTTGGGTTAAGTTACAAACTCCTGAGGCTTTCCAATTCCGGCTATTACTCTTTCACCACTGAGGTGAAATCCCTCCGTCAGGCTATTTCACTGATCGGGTTGGATACAATGCGCGGCTGGATGTCGCTGATCTTGATGTCGAGTCTGGTGGATAAACCCCCCGAATTAACCAATATTGCCTTACAGCGCGCCCGCATGTCTGAATCCCTGGCAAAAATCTACGGCCAACCCCAGCCGGAAGTATTCTTTCTTGTGGGATTGTTCTCAGTGTTGGATGCGCTGATGGACCAACCCATGGCACAAATCATCCCGGACTTGAATCTGTCTCCCACTGTGACGGCTGCGCTTCTTAACAATGAAGGTTTGCCAGGTTTCATATTGAAAGCCATCAAGGCTTATGAAAATGGTGATTGGGCCACAGTCAAAACTCTAAACATTCCTGATGAAACCCTGACAAACATCTATCTGGATTCAATCAAATGGACCGATATTCTTTCGAAGGAACTGCATTCGAGTACGATGGCGGCTGAATAACTTAGAAATTAAAGATGGTATTCTGGGGAACAATAACCCCGACACAGCGCGGCAGCACTGTAACTGTAACAGGGGTTTTTCCGATCATTTCTCCATCCGCCTGCACGTCCATGGGAGGGGTGGTATCAATCGTGATCGTCCGGCTGGCTCGAAGTTGCTGAAACTTCGGGCCACGTTTTTTTCTAAGGATGAGCGCCTGCCAAAACATGGCCGGCAGATCCAAAATGGTCCTGGGCTTGAAGATCAACACATCCGCTTTTCCGTCATCTGGATGAACCTCCAACAGGGATTCGATCAAATTCAAGCCGACCACACCATAATTTGCCACCATGATCTCAAGCGCTTTACCGCGATATTTTTTATCATCCGCTTCAATGCGGTAACTTGTAAGCCTGATACCGAACACTTGTTGGAGCAAACTACCGAAATATGCCAGGTTGCCCATCTTTCGTTTTTTCTCTCGGGATGCCGACTTAATCAATCTGGCACTTAAACCAACCCCGAGATTCATGGCATGGATACTGTCTCCGATGGACATCAGATCAAGGTAACGCACCTGATGTTTCCCGGTCATCAATGCCAAAGCCCGGGATGGCAAAAAAGGCAGCATCAAATGACGGGCGATCGCATTCCAAGTGCCGGATGGGATGATGCCCAGGGGAACAGAAGAATTGACCATACCGGCCGCCACCGAAGCCACGGTGCCATCCCCTCCTGCCGCCACAACCATGTCAATCCCTTTGTCAATGAAATACTTGATCAATGGGTTATATTCGGTATCTTTCTCTGTTATATAGGTATGAACCACCCAACCGGCCTTTTTGAAATGCTCGTTGATGATCCTTTTCATCAATTTAACATTCATAAATCCGGAAACCGGGTTGATGATGATCAATGCCTCAGGTTTTCTTTCAGTGTTATCTGTCATATATATTTAGCGAATCCATACTGGCAAGCGTATCTTACCCCAATGATATGCAGCCATTATTAGAATGCAATTAATATCTATTTATAACACCCAAAACCGGATAACCGATCACTGCCCGATCTTTTGTTGTAAGACATCCAGGAACTCGGGCGGATCACACTTTTCAATCAACAATTGTGGAGATCTGTGCCATGCGGCGCAAGCCGAAAAGGCTGAGATCAGTTTTTGAGCAAGATCAGGGTCAGGGTTCACTCCCTGTTCAAGATAAAGTGATTTCACTTCAAATTTTTTGTCTGCACGGTGTGACTTGGCGTCCATGCGTGCGATCAGTTGGCCGTCGTGTAATACAGGCAGTAGAAAATAGCCATATTTACGTTTGGACGCTGGAAGATAACATTCAATGCTGAAATCAAAATTGAACAATTTGCTGGTTCTGGCCCGATCCCAGATCAGCGAATCGAATGGAGAGAGGATGGTGGTGTAATGAGGCTCCGGGTTTTGGCGCTGGGCTGATTGAAAATCCTCCCAAACTTCAGGCAGCGCCCAGGCGGACTCATCCCAATCAGCAACCTTCAGCTCCAGCAAACGGTTCTCTGAGATCAATTGTTTGAGTGTGGAGAAGACCGCTTTTTTTAGCAGCCTGAAGTAATCCGGGATCCAACCGGGCAGCGCAAGCCCCATGGCGCCAATGGATTTTAAAACCAGGGTGCGGTAAACAGTGTCGAGGTCCGGAGCATCGCTGTCTCTCCATTCGGGCAGAACGCGTTCACGCAGGTCATAGACTCGTTGAAAATTGATGCGTTTGCTGATCATCAACTCGCCCGCGGTGAACCAATATTCCAGTGCGCGCTTTTCGATCTTCCAATCCCACCAGGTGCCGCCTTTTTCACCATCTGCACGTTTGAAGTCAGAGGATTTGACTGCCCCGTTATCTTTGACATGGTTCAAAACGGCGTCAAATTCAGATCTGTGGCCGTCATACCAGTGTTGGTACCAAGGCAGCCGCCACTGTTCGAGCTGAATGTGGCGGTGTAATCCGTAATCTTCGATCGGGATGAAGCTGGCTGCATGCGCCCAAAACTCGAAAAGGCTTTGCTCGGCCAACAGCTGATTCAGCCAATCGTTGTCGTAGTCCCCAAGCCGGCTCCAAAGCGAAAAGTATGGCGCCCGTGCCACGATATTGATGGTGTCTATCTGCAGCGCGCCAAGACGGATGATGGCTTCTTTCACATCCTTTTTTTGAGCAGCCCGGTCCGGTGCGGTGTAAAGTCCCTGAGCAAAAATGGAAAGCTGACGTGCGGTTTGAAGGGTTATGGACTGCATCATTTTGCAACCTTGAATATAGTATATTTGTTCCATTATTATACTCTGATTTCACCGTCACTTCTGCCAAATTCATCCTGTATGGGGGTGGTAAAATTGGGGTCTATTAAAATTTAATATTTAAGAAGCCTTCCTATGACAATCTCAACCAAATCTGGTAAAAAGAAAAAAGCGCTGGTATTTCATCCCATTTTGATCGGACTGTACCCGGTGCTGGCCTTATTGGCGTACAACATCATCCAACTGGACCCCATTTATGCGGTCAGGGCGATCGTGGTAACCATTTTGATCAGTATTGCAGTTTTTGCACTGGCGCTGCTCATTACTCGTGACCGCTACAAGGGCGGATTGCTGGCCAGTTTGGCGTTGCTGCTCTTTTTAACCTATGGACATGTGTATAACCTGCTTGAGAATAAGTCCTATTTCGGGCATCACCGTTTCATGATCATCATCTGGCTGGCGCTGTTCGGTCTGGGAACCTACGGCATCTTTCACCTGAAGAAGAAACCGCGTACACTATCCACCTTTTTAAACTTTTTCTCGGTGGTTTTGATTGCCATTCCCCTATTTCAGATCGTGATTTTTGAGGTTCGTCAATCCAATGCCATCCCAAAAGCCGTTACCAACCCGGCCTTGGATTCCATCTGGCAGCCGCAAGCTGCTGCACCCGCAGATTCACCGGATGTCTACTACATTTTGCTGGACGCCTATACCCGCAGTGACCTACTCAAAAAAGAATACGGCTATGACAACAGCGCCTTTTTGCAAGAATTGCGCGATATGGGTTTCTATGTGGCAGATTGCAGCAAAAGCAATTACAGCTATACCCCCTCTTCCATGGCAACAGCCTTGAACATGGATTATCTGGACAATTTCGCGGGTAACATCATCAAAGAAAACCGCAGTTTCTATGACCTGGGTGAAACCATCAAGCACAACAAGGTGCGCTCACTTTTTACAGATTTGGGATACCGCTACGTGACGTTTGACAACGATATCTGGTGGCTCGACACCACCGATTCAGATCAATATATTTCGCAGTATGCTTCACCATGGCAAAAACTGTTAAATTTCAAGATCCTTGGCAATTTCGAAAAATACTACCTGCGCTCAACAGCCCTGCGGGTGGTGGATGAATTCACCAATTCCAAAACAAACACTCTGGATAAGGCGCTGCTTTCCACAGAAAAAGCGCATTACGACCTGATCAACTACAACTTCGCACAACTGGAACAGCTGCCGCACTCCGAAAGCCCAAAGTTCGTGTACGCCCATTTCGTGGCGCCACATTTTCCTTATGTGTTTGCCCCGGATGGCTCATTCGAATATACTCCCACCAACGCACCCGGTTACGTGAACGAGATCAAGTATATTGATCAGCGTGTTTTGGAAGTGATCCGCAATATCATTCAAACCTCAAAGGTACCGCCCATCATTCTGCTACAGAGTGATCACGGCTTGGCCGAAGAAGTTCGCAATGCCAATCTTATGGCGTATTACCTACCCAACGGTGGAGATAAAGCACTTTATCCGAGCATCACACCGGTCAACTCGTTCAGGATCGTGTTCAATCAATACTTCGGGGCGAACTACCCGCTCTTAAAAGATGTTGCCCGTTCAGCATCCTACCAGACACCCTATAGTTTCACCGAAGTGGATTTTCCTTGTACGGCAAATTAATCCTAACCTCAGAAGCCGGATAGTATAGAAAAATCCTCCTCATAAAAAAAACAGACCCCCAAAGATTGAATCTGCGGGGGTCTGAGTTTATTTGCACTGTTTATTTCTTTTTCAATAAGTACAGGGTTCTTTCGCTGCCTGCGAGCGGCTGTTTTTCAGCGATCTTGAAAACCCGGCTGAAGGCGGCTTCAAACCCTTCTTCGGTGTAATGGTCAAAGATGTCCTTGCGGGTGGCCAGCAGACGTTTAACTTGCGAATCGCTCTTGGGAACAAACTCGACCACTGCCCATTCGGCGATGGAAGCGAAATAATCCGCGATGGAGTCGAGAGGCAGGTTATTTGAGATGGCCAGATGGTGGATCAAAGCCAGCGCAAGAATCAAATCCACCGGTCCGCGTCCATTGAAAGAATCGCGTTCCTGATTGGCCCATCCGATAGCCGGGCTGGGATTGGTTAAATCCATCACCAGGGGCATTAAATTCTTCTCATTGTGGGCTTTAATGGTGAGGTAATTCTTCTCCACGGCAGCAGGGTCAATGTCGCTGGCGACTGTAAATATGCCGCGTTTGGCAGCCTCGCGGCTAAAAAGTCCGTTGTTTGCTCCGAGATCCCAAACTTTGGAGGGCTTGGCTTTTTCAATAAAGCCGCCCACCACTTCTCCCTTCAACCGCAGAGAGTCATCGGAATAATTGGTGGCACTGTAATAATCGCCCCATTCAGTCCCCTTGGGCTGCCAGGTCAGTTTTTCAATGGTCTGGCTTAAACCCTTGAGCATGTTGAGCAGTGATTCCTTGGTGAGCAAGGCGGCATTGTTTTGGGTGGTTTGTTTGTCAGCATATTCGCGCTGTACACGGGCGTGCATGTGAATGTGGATATTCAGACCGGAAAGGCCAAAACGGGTCTTGCCGGGCAGCAAGCGGCTGGCCAGATCAAGCGGAATGCCGTCAATGAAATTCTTGCTCAACTGCATGAAACGCACATCCACATGAGAGGCGAGCGCCAGGGGAGCCAGAAAATGCTGACAGAATTGGCGGTAACCATCCCAGGCGGAACCCTTGCGGTAGATATCAAATGAAAGGGTGTCAATCAGAATGGGCTTGCCATCCACGAATTGGATATTAAACGCACTGGCATCCTTTAGGATCATACCCTTGCCCAGGGCAAGCTTGTTGATCTCAAGAGTTAGCAGGGCTGCGTCTTTTAATTGAGAAAAACTCCATTCGTAGGGATAGGAAATAAAGGGGACGAGGTCAGGTTGCAAAACACGATAAGCGATCGCTTCGTCATCTGCTTTTACATCCACTTCCTTGTGCGCCACCAGCCAACCCCGTTGGGTGAGTTCTTCATACAACCCTGAGGTGATGAACTTGTCAAAAGCCTTGGCACAGGATTGATTCACCTGCCGATAAAGGACACCTTTACGCGTGAATAGAAATCCACTGGGGTCGCGGAAGGAAGAGGAAACCCTGGCTTCGTTCATTACGCCTCGTCTTGGTCGTCTTCGTCGGTTTCAGGAGCAGGCGGTACGTATTTTTCACCTTTAAAGAAGGCTTTGATACGGCCCCAAAAGACCTTGACCAAAATTCCGAAGCCGCCAACGAGACCAGCGGCGATCAATTGAACCAATAAACTGCCTGAACCGGGGTCAAGATATTTTAAATTCAAAAGGATGTGATGCATGTTTCCTCCAGCTTTTCAAAGTGATTTCCAATTATAACCGTGTTGACGCACGAATTTGGAACGATTATATGGAACGTGTCTTTATCAGTTTTTGAGCCAATACCGCGGCAATTTTGCCGCCGACCTGGGCGTTATTTTTGATCAAGGCAATATTGGCAGTCAGGCTTTTTCCACCAGTTTCCTTTTTAATGGCAGCCAGAATAAACGGGGTGACTTCTTTGCCCACAATGCCTTTTGCGTTGATTTCGGCAAGTGCGACATCAATGGCATAGCGGGTTTCTTCATAAGAGAGTGCGTCTTCATCTGGGAGCGCCACACCGACCAGCAAGCCGCCTTTATGATCGTGATGCAGTTTGGCCTTGAAAATCTCGGCCACTTCTTCGGGGGTTTCTGCGGACCAATCCAGTTTATAGTGGCTTCCGCGGGTATAGAAGAGCGGAAAATTAGGCGTTTGGTAGCCCACGACACAAACACGATTGGTTTCAAGGTATTCCAGCGTGGCGGGGATATCCATGAAGGCTTTGGCGCCGGCGCAAACCGTGATACAGGGATAATCCGCCAGGGCGATCAGATCAGAGGAAATATCCAGTGACTTGTATCCATCAGGACCCACGCCGCCGATGCCGCCAGTAACAAACACATTGATCCCGACCGCAGAGGCGATGGCCAGACTGGCGCTGACCGTGGTGGCCGCAGAAAGTTTGCGCGCCAAAATAAAAGGGATATCACGGTCGCTGGCTTTAAGCACGTGGGTGTCCGTGGCGATCCATTCGATCTCTTCATGGGTCAGGCCGACCTTTATCCTGCCATCACGAATGGCGATGGTGGCCGGGATGGCACCGGATTGGCGTACGATCTCTTCAACGGCCAGAGCGGTTTCCATGTTCTGGGGGTAAGGCATACCGTGAGCAATAATGGTGGATTCCAATGCTACAATCGGGGCGCCGGTCCGCAGCCCCTCGGCTACATCTTGTCTGATCTCGATCTCTTTTTTATTCATTTCTTCTCCGTTTTACCATTCGTCAATGGGGTAATTTGTCAAATATTTCTTTACTGGATATGGTTTATATCATGAACCGAATCGTTCATGACCATTTATCAACAAGATTAACCAACTCTAATTCACGGTTCCGCAGCATGATCGCCTTCAGATCTGAAAGCGTGGGCGCCTGCTCATGGGCTCCCATGCGGGTGACAATATGGGCGGCCGCCGCACAACCCAATTTGCAGGATTGAAGCAGCCCCAGCCCATTCAACCAGCCAGTCAGAAAACCACCGCAAAAGGCGTCGCCTGCGCCGGTGGTATCCACCACAGCTTCTATGGGATTCATCTTGATATATTCTTCAATACCCTGTGTGGATAAGAGGCAACCATTGCTGCCCAGCGTGACCATGACCGTTTTGACGCCCCGCCCGCGTAAAACCCTGGCGGCCTTGAGCGGATCCTGCTCACCGCTGAGATGCTCAGCTTCATCCAGGTTGGGAAAAATGAAATCCAAATTGGCCAATAAATCATCCATCTCGCTGCCGGATTGTTTTGAAAAAAGGTGGGAGGGATCAAGAGACACAGCCAACCCATTCCGTTTTGCTTCTAATAAAAGGTTCCATGCGGTCTGTCGTGAATTGGGCTGCTGAAAACAGTAGCCCGAAAGATGCAGACAGTGATGGGTTTTCCAGAGTGTTTGAGGAGGCTGACCGGGTGGATCGGATTCATTAACCCCGCGATAAGAATGGAACTTGCGTTCACCGGCTGCATCCACGATTGCCACGCATGTTCCGGTTTTGCCGGTGGATCTTTTCAAATAGCGGGTGTTGACCTTGAACTTGCAAAAGTCCTTTAAGAGCGGATCCGTCCAAGTGTCGCTGCCAAGGCTGCCCAAAAAAGTTACGGGCTGGCCGAGGCTGCCGGCAATGGCCGCGCAATTGGCTGCAGATCCTCCGGGCGAAAAACTGATGTCATCCACTTTAACATCGTGTGCTTCCGCCTCGGCCGAATCAGTTTTAAGCAGGATGTCCATTTCGACATCACCGTAGATCAGCAATCGTTTTTGAGTCATCTCTGATTTCATTCCAAAGGTTAATGGTAACCGCTTTTGCCAGTTTTATCGAGGTTCGAATGTGGAATTTGAATAAATCGCTATAATGTTCTTAGATAATCTTCCAAACCCTTGGAGATCAAAATGAAGACAATCCGCTATTTATCCATCCTGATAGGTCTCTTTTTCTGCACTGCCTGCATCCTTTTTTCAGCTTTTAAGTCAGGTGATCAGCAAGTTCAAGAAGTGGAGATCGTCAGCCCAGTTCCCGCCGAACCCGAAGCCGTCACCCTTGAAACAGACACTCTCCCTTTGGCAACAGAGACCCTGCCACAGCCCGATTTTGGCACAAGCGCCCGGGCTTATTTGGAAGTACTTGCAGGCGAAATTGGCGACCGGCTTGCCGGTACTGGCAATGAGACCAGCGCTGCGGATTTTATTCAAGCCAAATTCGAGGAATTTGGTTACACCACCCAAACCCAATGGTTCACTGCCTATGATGATTATGAAGGTGCAAGTTTTGGGTCATCCAATATTATTGCCATCAAACAAGGCCTTTCAGATCAACAGATCATTATCGGTGCGCATTACGATTCCGTGGATGATGACGGCAGCCAGGGCGCGGATGACAACGCTTCAGGTGTGGCAGTGCTGTTGGAAGCCGCACAATGGGTCGCCAATGTTCAAACACCCTACACCATTGTATTTGCAGCCTTTGGAGCCGAAGAGGAGGGCCTTTGGGGTTCAGCCAATTATGTGGATGAATTGAGCCGCAATGAGTTAAAGAACATCATTGGCATGGTTAACCTGGATTGTTTGATCGCTGGAGATAAATCATACGTCTACGGCAATGAGGGTCCTGGCAGCATGCGTGACTGGCTGCTTAAAGACGCACAAAAACGGGGTTTGAAAGTGGAAGGAAAAACAGACGAGGATATGTTCAACGAGGATGGAACGCCATGCGAATGTTCAGATTTTGATGCATTCGAGAAATCCAACATCCCTTACGCCTATTTTGAAGCCACCAACTGGGACTTGTCGCCAGACGGCATGGTACAGGTTGATCCCCAATATGGGGTGGATGGTGAGATCAGGCACACGGAATATGACACGATCAATTACATTGATACGACTTTCCCCGGCCGTATTGATGCCCATCTCAAAACCTTCGTTACCTTGTTAGTAGATTTGGTCACCCAATATTAGGTCTTTTGTAGACACGAGGAGTAATTAGTTATTTACGACTTCTTCACGATTGACCTTGTGTTTCATTTTGTCGGCATACATATTCTGGTCTGCAAATTTGAGCGTTTTCATCAGATCAAACATCTCAGTGGTGGCACATCCCAATGAAATACTCAGAGGCAGATCGGTCTTCCCTGAATTGTATTCTGCTATTGAGTCTCTAATGCGTTTTATGATTGTTTTGACCATTTCGGCATCAGTTTTCGGAAGCAAAACCGCAAATTCGTCCCCTCCAATTCGCGCCACAATATCCCCCGTGCGCATGACAGTACTGAGTATCTGAGATCCCTGTCGCAACAACTCATCACCTGCAGCGTGCCCCCTGGTGTCATTGGTGTATTTCAGACCATCAATATCCGCCATAATGATACTCATGGGGTAATCCCTGCTTTGCTCAAAGCGCGCCAATTCGACCTCAAAGAAATTACGGTTATAGAGACCGGTCATGGCATCACGGCTGCTCTGATAACGAAGTTGTTCTTCGAGTTTTTTTCGTTCGGTAATATCGAAACAGTGCCCAATGTATCCCACAAATTCACCGCTGCTGTTATAAGTTGGCGTACCCAAATCCTGGATCCAGCGGTATTCTCCGCTCACGTGGCGCAGGCGGTATTCCATATCAAATTTTTCGCGCTTGTCAAATGCCGTCACATAAATTTTCAAACA
This sequence comes from Chloroflexota bacterium, assembly GCA_021825925.1. Lineage (GTDB taxonomy): Bacteria > Chloroflexota > Anaerolineae > Anaerolineales > Anaerolineaceae > UBA6107. Next base: position 525,482 of record JAKAFP010000001.1, on the reverse strand, counting down.
TTGCTCAAAATCGTCAGGGTGAACGCCTTCAGCCCAGCCATTGCCTAATTCCTGCTCCAAAGTTCGACCGGTAAACCTTAACCAGGGTAGATTGAAATAATTGCACAATTTATCAGTTCCTGAGGTCCAGATCAAGGCGATCCCGGAATCTGCCAAGTTGTGATATTGGAATTCCTTCTCTCTTAATTCCTGCTCGGTTTGAACCCGCTGGGCAATTTCGGTTTGAGCTTGTAAAAGATTCTTCCTCGTGTTTTGAGCCAGCAAATCCACAGCTATTGCAGCGACCACCAGCAGAATGCCTACCATCACCAGGGTAACCCAATTGGCTCCCGTACCAACAAAGGGTTTGGGATGAAACCATTCCATGTTTTCACCAATTGCCAACCAACTGATGGCAAGCAAAGTCGTGGCAACACTTATGGCAAAACGCAGACGATCAAGGGTTAATCCCGCAAATATCAAAACTATAGGTAGAGCGATCATGGCCAGATCGCGAATACCTTGCCCAATGGTAGCGATGAAAGTAACTGTGAATAACGCACTTAATACCAGAACAAAACTACTAAAATGCAGTTGTCCAACCTTGATCATTACAAAAGGGATGACAAGCAAAGCGCAGCCAGCCAAGGTCACAAAAACCAGTGACCAATCTTTAAAATAGACACCAAAGAGAATGGCAAAAGCGTACGTGCCCCACGAAATATAAATTAGGATCGAGACCAAACGCGCAATGCGTTTTTCTTCCTCTTTTTCAAATTTGAAGTCGGATAATGGATTTTTCATTATTTAATGGTCCCGCACCTCTAAAAGAATTGCCGATGATGAAATTGGGTTTTAAATGATCAGGCAATAAGGTAATTATATTATGCTCTTTTTTGTCTGATTTGTAATAAAAATAGACTAAATTCTGGAGAGAAAACGGGTTGGCAAACAAATAAAAAACATTAGGTAATAAAGAGTCAGGATTCATCAAGACACTGACAGTCATAAATTTTAGGCGCGGCATAAATTTTTCGTGCAAGATGTCGTTGGCCTTCGTGTGGATTAATAATAATCTTTTTGGTTGACCCAAAAAAAGAGGGTGCTTCTTTTTGCGCCATCCTTTTATCACTACTATAAAAAGTTTTCCCCATTGAAACCTGATCCCACTTTACCAATCTTTTTTGGATCGCAATTGTGATCGCAAAAAAAGAAAGGATTTCTTCACTGATGGACTCGTTCACGTCCAGGATAAGTCAGGCAGCAAAATAAATCCTGTCAATAGGATGAGTCATCCACTGATCAGCTAGCCAGGTTTGTCAAAAACAATACGCACCAAAAACCGATTCTTGTGTTAAACATAAAAAGGAAATCATTGGTGTGTCTATGAACAACTCATTATTCACTGTAAAACAAAAAGAACATAAAACAACAAACACTTTGTTTTGGCTTGGCAACAGCACTCCCATTCCAATCAACCAAGATGTACTTGTAAAAGGTCTTTTGGATCTTTCAAAACCACTCATTCTATTAAGCATGGATGACAAGTTTTACGTTACTCATGAATACGCTTTGACTTCAGCCAATAGTGAATGGAAAGTTTTAGCAGCCTGCCAACCTTTCACTCCTGAATGCTTTGGAGACCCCTCCTTTCAAGAAACTTACGGCGTCAAGTATCCACTGTATGGCGGATCAATGGCAAACGGAATCTCATCCGCCGAGTTTGTGATCGCCATGGGACAAGCTGGGTTAATGGGATCATTTGGTGCAGGCGGATTACTTCCTCACAACATTGAAACTGGAATATCCAAAATTAAAGATGCCTTAAAAGATCAACCTTATTTGATCAATCTGATCAACAGTCCCTTTGAACCTTCTTTGGAAGAACGAACGGTAGATCTATTTCTTAAAAATAACATCAAGCAGATCGAAGCATCAGCTTACCTCACCATCACCAAAAACTTGGTGCGTTACCGCGCCTCGGGCCTTTCCAGAAACAACGACGGCAGCATTGCCATTACCAATCGAATTATTGCCAAGGTCTCACGAAAAGAAGTCGCAATCAAGTTTTTGGAACCGGCCGCAGAGGATCTGTTGAAATCCCTGGTAGCTGAAGGCAAAATAACTGAAGAACAGTCAATTTTGGCCCGAGAAGTTCCTATGGCAGACGATATTACCGTGGAAGCAGATTCTGGCGGACACACCGATAATCGCCCTCTGGTCAGCGTTTTGCCAGCCATCATCAGACTGCGTAATAAGGTCCAAGCCGAAAGGAATTATCCAAACTTGGTAAGAATCGGTGCAGCAGGCGGTATTGCCACACCAGAATCCGTGTTGGCTGCCTTTACAATGGGAGCTGCCTACGTCGTTACCGGCTCCATTAACCAGGGATGCGTGGAATCAGGTGCATCCGCACACACCAAGAAACTTCTCTCCCAGATGGAAATGACGGATGTATCCATGGCTCCTGCGAGCGACATGTTTGAAATGGGCGTAAAAGTGCAGGTACTGAAACGTGGAACCATGTTCGCCATGCGTGCTCAAAAACTATTCGATATCTATTCTCGTTATGAATCAATAGACGATATCCCTATTCAGGAACGTGAAAAACTGGAATCCACCATATTCAAACTCACCTTGGACCAGGTATGGGAGGAGTGCTTAAAGTTTTTCACAGTACGCGACCCGCAGCAAATTGAACGCGCTGAAAAGAATCCAAAAGCCAAAATGGCTCTAATTTTTCGTTGGTATTTAGGATTGGCTTCAAGATGGTCGAACATTGGCGAAGCCGGCCGCGAAATGGACTACCAGATCTGGTGCGGTCCATCCATGGGCGCGTTTAATGATTGGGTGCGAGGCACTTATCTTGAAAACCCTGAAAACCGGAAAGCCGCAGATGTAAATATGCAGCTTTTAACTGGCGCAGCTTATCTCCAGCGGATAAATATGCTTGAATCTCAGGGTATTCAATTCTTACAGGAAATCAGGGAATTCACTCCCAGGCATTAAACAGGATCAAACCTCAAGATCTGGCAGCTCTTCAACTTCAATAAGTTGTTGTTCGTGCACCGCAGGCAAGCAAAGGGTCATTATGTAATCTTGATAATGAGAGAACAACAGCTTCCAATCTTGAATAAGTCTTCCCTCTACATTTAGGCTTAATGCATTCCACCCATTCGATGAGATTTCTTCATTAATTGGGTGGATGTTTATTTTCCGGGTATCCATCTGCAGACCCTTTTCGATCGCTTTCAGGTATGCTTCTTTTGCACTCCAGACCAGATTTGCATATAAGTCTTTACATCGTTCTTCTGAGTTGGAAAGCCAAGTTATCTCGGTATCTGTGAAATAATCTTCAAACAGATCCAGGGGTCTTGGCTCAATGTGTTCGAGATCCACCCCAAAACGGATCCTCTCATCTTGAGAAAAAGCTGCCAGAACCCCTCCCTGTGAATGGCTGATCGAAAGCCAACCCACCCTTCCCATTCCCTCAATCACGATATAAGGAACACCGGAAGATTCTTTTTTTAAGGTTGTGGATTGTAAGGGTATACCCTCTTTGATATCCATCACTTTTTGAATGAGCTGCTTCACCAGCAACCTGCTGGCAAGCCATTCCGATCGTCTTTTTGGGATGGTAAACTTTTGGAATTCCGCAATTTCACCGTTGCTGAAAAACCGCTCAAGCAGTTGAGCGGTTTTCTGAGGCGTGAATTCCGTAAAGTTTGAAAATGTCCAATAGATCATAATATTGAATCGAAGGATCCTTCTCGCTTGAAAAGGATCCTTTTACTCTATAGATTATCCTAGTCTGGTTTTTTTGAAACCAAAGTTTTCATAGGTACCAGATGTTGCTCGTTGGGAGTCTCCACTTGTGGAGAAGTGCGATAATCCAACAGATCAAGGTAGATGTTCCCTTTGGAGTCAACTACTCTGGCGTCAAAATAGATCTGTCCATCAATTTCTTTTGGTTTTACTTCTGCAAAAATTGCATCACCATTCGTCGCGTTTCGATAAACTCGTAATTTTCCAATGGAGTGCGGCAGCCCCAAATTACCAGTGGAACCTGCCTCCCAGAGCCCTGCAGTTTGGAAGCACAACTCAATTAATAACGGAGTGGTGAATAAACCAGGTTCATCCGCGTTGATGTTGATCAAATTATTATTAAACCTTCCAAGCACAGAACTACCGGATCGCTGCGCTGCTTCAAGCACCTGGAACGATGGTCCGTGGAAATAAAGCTGGTAAATCTCGTCAGCTGTAACTTCCTTGTTTTTAGTCCATTTTGGTGGAATCGCATTGGCAGGCGAGACGATATCCTTTAGCGTAAGGTAAACCTGACCTCTAAAATGTTCAACATGATCCACTTTGCCATTGATGCGTTCAGTATCCGATTCCAGTGTCACATCAACTCTCAGTCCATCCTGAACACGAGTGGCTCCAGCTTTCCAGGCCATGGCACGGGATTTATTGCCATAGAATTTAAAGGGAGCCAAAAACTCGATATGCTCCAACCTTTCCACTTCAAAACCAGAGTTGGCGGCAGCCAGGGCGGATGAAATATGTTTTGCCGCCCGGGTAAAACCCTCAATGCCGACCACACCAGGGAGCACAGGGATACCGTTGATCGAGTGATCGCGTAAGTAGATGATCTCCTGCGGATCAAGAGTGACTTCCAAAGTGATACCACTTTCGGGTGTATAAGCCGTGAGGTGGCTCAACATGGTATGGATCGGATTACCCGCGCGCAGGGCTGAATCTGCCAACTGGACATTCATTCCATTGTTCTGGACCTTTGTGCGCTCAAACATACCGAGAGTGCCGGCAACCACAATTTCACCTGAGGTTCCAGCCAAAATCTGGTCACCCACCACAGGTGCGGCCTGACTGGGTTTTAGCATTTCAATTCCGGCACGTTCCATGACCAGCGGAATGGATCCGCGGCTGGCCATACCGATCTCAGCCCAGGCACCCCAATCCAGCGAGATCACCTGAAGTTTTTCATATTGCGTCGGCAGCCAGGCTGCCATCTTGGAAAGGAAATCATTTCCAGCACTGTAATCAGGCTGGCCTGCATTGCCAAACCGACCCGCAATGGATGAGAAGAAAACAACCGATTTGGGGATCCGTTTTGATCTCTCAAACGCAGTGAATAGGTTCATAAAGCCGCCAACCTTGACGTCAACCACCTGGTGAAATTCTTCAAGCGTTTTGCTTTCCAATTTGCGGCTCTTTTCAAGCCCTGCAGCATGGATAAAGTAATCAACATGATCCACCGATTTTTCAACTTCAGCGACTGCCTGGGTAACCGAAGCCAAATCGGTGACATCACATTGGATATAAGTGGCTTTTGCTCCATATCCTTCGATCCTTTGGATCAGGTCAAGCGTGGCTGCAGCGCGTTCCAAAGCACTGAACCTGGCTTCAAGTTGAACAGGGGTCACTTTTTCGCCGGATAAAGCCAATTCTTTCATTAGTTTGTTTTTTAATGAGATCGGATCGGATTTTAAAGCGTTTCGATCAGCATCGCTCAGATCGGCGATTGCCGTACGGCTCAAGAGGATGAAACGACCTTTTGAACGTTGTGCCAGAACATCAATCACCGCAGCAGTAATACCACCTGTCCCACCGCTGACCACAAACACTTCCTTGCCGGTGAATTGCTGCGGATTTTGATTATGCTCCTGAACATCAGAAAGGATAAGTGTGAAGCGTAATTCATTCTCGCGCCCGATTTCAAGAGAAGCCGGATCACTCAAAGTTTCTTGAAGCAGGCTTTCTGCGATGAAATTTGGTTTGGCACTTGATTGGTAATCAACCACTTTTACCAGCGCAGAGGCACGCTCACGACTGTAAGCTTTGGTGAATCCGCTTATGGCGCCCCCCATCGGGTTCATGGAGTTCATGATCCCATGCAATCCACCCATGTGTGTGGCAGAGATCACGAACACATCAGACGGGATCAACTTTACCAATTCAAACAACGGTTCAATCCTTTGACTGACAGCTTCTTTCCAACTTGCTTCCCGGTTTTCATTCCAAGCAGGATCAGAATCCAATCCTGTCAGGCAGTAAACACCAGACAAGGTTCCAGCTTTCAGCCATGACTCAGCTTCTGCCAATGGTTTCCCGGCTTCCAGAATTAGAACCTCTGTTTTTTTGGCATCCAAGAGTTTTGCCAATTGTTTTGCGGTATCGGTTGCCAGTTTATCCTGGCCTTTGAGGATGATCACCCTGCCGCTCTGAAGAGAAATGCCTGTCGGTTCGCATAAATCAATGCGCGGCAATAGAACAGGTTTGGGCTCCCGCAGTTTCAGTGGTTTTTCAACAGTATCATTTACAACCAGGGTGACTTTTTCTGATTCCACCAAGGCTTGGCTATTGGCCGTTTGAGCCACTGTTCCATCTTTAACAAATGAGATTACTTTCGCGAGGGTGTTGTAATCTGAGAGGCGTAAATCCTCACGTTTCGCGATGCCATAGTGGGTACGGATAGTGGCAAATAATTCAGCCTGTTTCACGGTATCAATGCCAAGATCTGCTTCCAGATCGAGATCAAGATCCAGCATCTCGATGGGATACCCAGTCTTTTCACTAACGGTCGAAAGCACAAACTGGTTTAATTCTTCATCCAATGGTTCAGTGGCGACTGAAGTTGGTTCAGACTCAACCACAACAACTTTTGGTGATTCAATCGGTTTTGCTTCTACTACGTTTTGAACAACAGGTTTTTCCGATGATGAAGACAGGTTGTCGTTGACAAATCCGATCACTTTTTCGAGCGTATTGTAATCAGATAATTTCAAATCTTCACGGCGTGGAATTCCATAATGCGTGCGAATGGATGCAAATAATTCAGCCTGTTTGACTGTATCAATACCGAGGTCGGCTTCAAGGTCAAGTTCCAAATCGAGCATATCCACAGGATATCCGGTTTTCTCACTGACCACTTCAAGCACATGCGCTTTGATGGCGTCAGTATCCGCAGTAACAGGACTGGAGATTGTTTTAGTCGCCGGTTGTTCAGGTTGGACCGCAAGCGTTGTATTGGATTGATTTACAAGCTTTACGGTAGAAATACTCTTTGAAATCTGTCCTGATCCAGTCTGAGTGTTTACTGCCCACTTTCCGGGGAGCAGCCCAAACTGCCAGGTGCTTTTGCTGGGTTCATTGGCCGGAACACCTTGTGATTTCACCCGTAAAGTGCGTTTTTCGAGTTCGAGTTCCGCTACAGAATAACCCGAGATCGCCTTCAACCAATTGTCATATACAGAATGGTTGATGCGTTCACCTGATCCGTTAATTTTTCGGTACAACACCATGGCAATTTGAGAACCGAATCCAGCTCCCAACCGCAATGCAAATTCGGGGTTGTATACTTCGCCTTGCGAAAGCCGCAAATCACCCAAATCCGGATCGGGTTCAAACCCATCTTTGATATGGGCAATGGGAGGAACTTTGCCGGTTTCAAGCGCCTTGACTGCCAAAACATCCTCGACCCCCACCCCCATGGTGTGGCCGGTAAAACCTTTGGTGTTTGCGATAATGACCTTGTTTGCATTGTCTTTGAAAGTATGCCGCAAGGCAAAGATCTCGGCACTGGCGCTTCCACCACGGGCCGGAGTATAAGTTTCATGCGAGATGAACACAGTCCTGGCGGCCAGGGCATCACGTTCCAGTCCAAACCTTTTCTCAGCAGTGGTAACCAGGGTATCCATCAAGCTGGCGACATGCGTCACATCCAGGCGTGTGCCATGGAATGCACTGTTTGAAAATTGTGACGAAACAATTTCACAGATGGGACGAATTCCGCGTTCTTCCGCGCCATCCTGGCTTTCAATGATCAGTGCGGCGGCCCCCATCCCCATGATCATGCCGTTACGGCGTTTATCAAAGGGGAGAGCAGCCATACGCAGATTTCCTTCTGTAGTGGCGGCCCCACTGGCAAACAAGCTGGTCCCAATCCAGGACGCCAAATTGTTATCTGAGACATCATCACCTGCAATAACGATCACTCTGCGGCATCGTCCGGTGCGGATCCAATCTTCAGCCACACCAATGCCCTGGGTGGTGGTGGCACAAGCCGCATTCACTGAGGTGTTCGGTCCGCGGGCACCGATATATTCCGCAAATTGAGAATGTCCCATGGAGAGCACTCTAAAAACAAACCGGCGATCAAAATGGTAATTGACCTCGTCGAGTTTCAGTTCCAATTCAGTTTTACGGCGGATGATCTCATTTTGGAAGTGAGTCTGCCCGGTCGGATTGAGCGCCAGCAGCAAATCTTCCATGGCCATGACTTCTGACAACTGTCGCTGCAACGATTTGGATTCATAGAACTTTTCGGCTTCTTCAGCCATTCTGTTTAATCCAGGAAATGCAGAACAGAAAATCACACCCGTTTCATCCTGCATGGATTCGGGTAGTTTCCAGCCATCCGGCAGCAGAGTACCCTTGCTGGTTCGACGATGATGCATGACCAAAGGAATTCCTGCGTCCCGCAAAGCATCCACACCGGCAGCAAATGCCAATTGAGTGGAGATATCCAAAGAATCAACCCGTTCAGCAGGAACGCCATATTCTTCTTGTAAATTGAAGCTTCCACGCTGACCGGCGAGTTTTAAAACCTGATCAATGTCGGTGATTTCTTCCATGACTGCGCCGGCATCGCTCTTAATAAGGCGTGTGACCCGTTTTTCGAGCATTTCTTTGCGGATATTTTCTGGCAGAGATTCAATGCGCATTTCACCATTCAACAGACTGTTGATATTGTTGTCATCAAATACTTTCTTATCACGACCGGGAAGCCCAAGACCAGCACCAGTGATCACCACTGATCCAGTTAGAACACCGAATTGTTGCTGTCCATTCACAAACTCATGCTGAACCACCGGTTTATCTGTTTTTTCAATTGGATTTACATTTGTTTGGTTTTCAATACCATCCGTGGATAGGACGCCTGCGGCATACAATCCACACAATGCCTCGTTAAAACTGGCCTGCCCACCTTTGCGGGGATGATTGGTGGCCAGCACAATGGTATCCGTTTTGCCCTTCATATTGTCGGAAGCCAGCGCATTTAAAACCCGTTTTGGACCAACTTCAACAAAAACCCGGGCACCTAAAGAATAAAGGGTCTGCATGCTTTTTACAAACTGCACAGGCGAAGCAACTTGTTTGGCTAAAATATCGGTGATCTCGGCAGCGGTGGTTGGATAAAGCTCACCGGTAACATTTGCAACAATAGGGATTTTGGGCGCCATCACTTGCATGCGCTCGATCACCTGCCGTACCGGTTCGCTGGCGGGGGCTACAATTTTGGTGTGGAAGGCATGAGAGACGGGAATTCTGACCGCCTGAAAACCTGCATCCTTGAACATGGAAATTGCAGATTCGATGGCTTCAGAGGTTCCACCCAACACGGATTGGACCGGACTGTTGACATTAGCAATGACGATGTAACCATCAACAGCTTTGATGACTTTTTCGACCTCTTCCAGTGGCGCTGAAACCGCGGCCATACCGCCGGGATCTTCAACCTTAATCCTGGACATTTCTCGTCCGCGAGCGCTGACCACTTCCAATGCTTCAGAGAAGGTCAAGACACCAGAGGCTACCAGAGCTGCGTATTCACCCAGGCTGTGCCCGATGGCAAAGTCTGGAGAAAAACCAAACTTGGCCATTAACCGCAACAAGGCTACATTGGCGGTCAACAAGGCGGGCTGGGTGATGGTTGTGTTTTTGAGTTCTTTCTCAGCCTGGGCAAGCGCTTCTTCGTTGCCGTCTGCATAAATATAGCTTGTAAGTGGTCTTCCAAGGATGGGGGTCAGGATATCATCCGCTTCTTTGAAGGTGTCTCGCACGACAGGCTCCACTTCAAGTAGATCGCGGATCATGTTGACATACTGAGACCCCTGGCCGGGGAACATGAAGACTGTTTTACCAGGTGTGCCACTGCCACGATAAATACCGTGAGCCTGCAATGCTGACCAGGTTGCTGGAAGATCAGTTTCACATGCGGTTAGGGCTTTTTCACAGCGTTTGATCAATTCTTCAGGGTTCTCGTAATCAATGGCCAATCTTTCACTTCTTGATACCTCCAAGCGTGTGGGACATTTTGAAGTGGGGATCTGGCCATTTTTAATAGAGTTAAAACTCGCTTCAAGTTTCTGTTTTAATGAGTCCTTCGAATCCGCGGAGATGAAGAAAAGTCCCTGGTATGGATGAGCGTCGTTCATTCCGTTTGATCGATTGGTTGTAGATTCATTTTGATCTGGTTGACCGGAAATTGTTGCAGATGCTACGACGTTGGATTGTACAGAACCTCCAGAAAGGGCGTCGGTCATGAATCCGACCACCTTGGAGATGGTGTTGTAATCAGAAAGCCGCAGGTCTTCGCGCCGGGCAATGTTATAGTGCGTCCGGATGGTGGCAAATAACTCAGCTTGTTTAACTGTATCAATCCCAAGGTCCGCCTCAAGGTCAAGTTCAAGGTCAAGCATCTCACGCGGATAGCCTGTCTTCTCGCTGATGGTTTCGAGCACAAAATCAGTGATTTTGGAATTGTCAAAATCTAATGTTGATGCAGATGCCTTATTTTCAGTAGATGGTTGCTGTATCATCTCGGCTACGACCTCATGTTCTTTTTCAATTTTCAACGGAACAACAAAAGAAGGTTTTTCACTGCCCAGCACTCCAGGGAAGTATTCTTCCAAAACGATGTGGAAATTGGTCCCGCCAAAGCCAAAACTGCTGACGCCTGCGAAACGAAATCCACCTTGTTTTACCTGCCATTCCCGCGGCTGGGTGTTGACTGTAAACGGGATGTTGGCAAAATCTATATTGGGATTCGGGTTTTGAAAATTGGCAGAAGGAGGCAGAACTTTCTCATTCAAAGCCAGGATGGTTTTAAGCAACCCAGCTGCGCCGGCGGCGCTCTTGAGATGACCGATATTCGATTTCACTGATCCAAGCGCCACGCTGCCGGTGGCTAATCCGTATGAACCAAAGACATTCTTTAGGCTGCCAACCTCTGCCACGTCTCCCACTTTTGTAGAAGTGCCGTGCCCCTCAATCAGGCTGACCTCTTCAGGTGAGACACCGGCGTTTGCCCAGGCACGTTCAATCGCGCGCTGCTGCCCGAGTGGATTCGGGGCAGTGATGCCCTTGCCTTTACCATCCGAACTGCCACCAATTCCGCGGATCAAGGCGTAGATCTTGTCACCGTCACGCTCGGCATCTTCCAGGCGCTTGAGCAAGAAAATTACCGCTCCCTCACCCATGACAAATCCATCCGCCTTATCAGAATAGGGGCGTGAACCTTCGGCACTTAATGCACCAATTTTTGAGAATTTTATAAAAGATTCTGGACCCATATTGCGGTCCACACCACCGCAGAGGACGGCGTCAAAATGGTTGTTGGCAAGGCCGTCCACGGCAGCTTGTAGAGCTGCCAAAGAAGAAGCGCAGGCTGCATCGGTCACAAAATTCGGACCCGAAAAATTGAAAACATTGGCAATCCGGCCGGCAATAATATTGCCTAATTCACCCGGCATGGTGTCTTCTGTAATCACAGGGATCCTGGATTGAATGTCGCCGGTGATTCCAGTCAGGATGGCATTTTGGGTGGCGGCGGGTAGATTCTTGAAATCCGGTAGTGATTCAAGTGACGCCAAGTACTCAGGCAGTAGAAGCCTGAAGGTTGAACGATAATGTCCTTCGCCCGCCAGTGCGTTACCGAGAATCACAGCCACACGTTCCGGATCCAAATGCCGTTCTGGATAACCGTAATCCTTTAAGGCTTGGTGAGCAGCAGCCAAACCCCACTGTTGAGCGGAATCCATGAGTGCCAAAACTCTGGGGGGAATCGCCATGCCTGCTTTAAACGGATCAAATTGGTAATCCTTCACAAAGGCACCGATTTTACTGTATGTTTTATCCACAGCCTTGGGCTCCGGATCGTAATACAAATCAACATTCCAGCGATCCGTCGGTACTTCTCCGATCGAACTTTTTTTATTTTGAATATTTTTCCAAAAAGATGCCACATCCAAGGCATCGGGTAATATTGCCCCCATCCCAACCACTGCGATTGCTTTTTGATTATTCATTTTTCTCCTAATTGTCTTCATCAAAGTCAAAAATCGGCAAACAGCAACACTAAACCAGGCCTTACAGGTGTAAGGCATCGGGGAATCGGCTTTCTAAAAGTGAGGAATTTCTTTTTTCGATTTTTGTTATGTAGAACAAAAATCGCGCTTTGGTTTACTTAATCATGAATTAAGAAACCCTGAAATGTTTTGTTGGATTCGGAAATAAAAATTTTTATGACAACATTAATCACGATTTGAATACAAAAAAGAGCCTGAAGAGGCTCAAGATCATGAATATTCATTTGGTTTTTACTGCGCTCATCACTCCAGGGGCTCGATATCATCCCCGAAAGGGGGAATAGGCCCCCCCATAGGTGCCCTGAGCCTGCTAATTAAGAGTTGTTACGCACAGGGATCAGCCGGCCCTTATGCAAGTGTGCAATTTCAATTTATTAACATTTTTGGGGGAATTCGTTCCATATTTTCCACATTTTCCGCATGTTTGCTAAGCATCTACCCCACAACGTCACCATTTGTACTAAATCCATCTTTTAATCATCGACTTTGACAATATTGATTTGGAATTTGCTTATTGGATAAACACTCGGCCATTTTACGGTTAGTGTTTTTCAAAAACTCTTTTTGGATTAAAAACGATATTTGCTGTCTTTCCATCTAGCCGCGAATAGTTTTGGTCTGTTTTCTTGGCAAGATACGCAACTTCACCCATAAATTCAAACTCTATATTATCACTCGAACCTGCCATAATCTCACCACAAAGGGCTATGGCCTCGTCAATAACAGTTTTATCACCTGAATAGTTTCCATGTGAAAACCAAACGGTATCAAACTTTTTGTCTTCATTTTTAAGTGCAAGAAGGTTTTGTTTATACTGTTCAACACTGGATGCTTCCGGGAAGAACAAAAAGGTTCTACTGTTACAAGCGTCTCCAATTATGAGGGTCCGCAATTCTTTTATGAGAACACAAGTCATCCCTTGCGTGTGACCTTGAACAGAAACAGCTTCAAGTGTAATTCCACCAAGGTCAAATAGGCTCCGGTTCTCTAGTTGCTGATAATCTGCTTTCCTTTGAGGTACAAAATCCGTGAGCGCATAAGAATCAGGGGTTACAAAACTATCCACATAACATTTGCGAAAATCAACGGTCGTATGTTCTTGAACTAAGCCCAAATCACTCCTGCTCAGATAGACATCATCGAATCCAAATGTTCCCCCGGCATGGTCAACATGCCCATGCGTGCAAATAACCGTTACAGGCAGATTAGATATACCTTTCACGATTAAAGAAATATCTCCAATGCCACAACAGGTATCTATTAATGCCGCTTTATTATTACCCTCGATCAGGTAAGCATAAACACCTGTAATATCTGTGATCTTTGTAATACTTGAGGCTACTTTTTCTAGAAGATAATAGTCCATTATTTGGATCTCTTGGAAATTTCACTTTTTTCGTATTGATGGATATCTTTCATGAAGTCAATCCCGACAGGCACTTCTTTTATCATACAGTAATAATCCCATACCGCCGAAGCCGGGAGCGTTTTACACTCTTCTAGGATGGCCAACCTACTGGTTAAATCTCCATCTTTTTCTGTCTGGATCAGTAATTTCCTTGGTTCTAGCAGAGCAAATAATAAAGCCTTTAATGTGTTTCTTGTCCCTATCGTCCAGGCTGCAATTCTATTGATGCTTCCATCAAAATAATCCAGCCCGATATGAATTCGATCCATTTCATTGGTCCGCACAATTTCTTGAGCAATGGATAACAACTCGTCATTCAGGGTGACCACGTGATCACTATCCCAGCGAACCCCGCGGCTGACATGCAATAAGATTTGGTCAATATATAACAAAATTGAAGAGATCTTGTCTGAGATGGTTTCTGTCGGATGAAAATGACCAGAATCTAATGTGAGCATCATATTATTTTTTATGGCATAACCGGTGTAAAACTCCATGGATCCAACCACATAGCTTTCAGATCCAATTCCAAAGAGCTTTGGTTCCACTGCATCCAGATTAAAACGCGGATCAATCTTTTCGGATAATATGGAATTTAATGAGTCAAGTAATAATGTTCTCGGTGTTTTCCGATCAAAGGGGGTGTCTTTATATCCATCAGGGATCCAAATGTTGGTAACGCAGGCAGAACCCAATTCCCGGCCAAAATACTCACCGATTTTTCGACAGGCGATGCAATGCTCAATCCAAAATTGTCTGATTGATGGGTCTCTGTGAGAAAGAGTAAATCCATCTGCAGCCAAGGGATGAGAAAAACAAGTTGGGTTGAAATCCAGCCCCAGCCCGGAGGCCTTTGCCCAATCTTTCCAGGCTGAAAAATGTTGAGGTAGCAGTTGGTTCCTCTCAACTTTTGCAGCTCCGGTTTCAGCATAAATTGAATGCAAATTTACCCTGTGTTTTCCAGGGATCAGTCTAAAAGCCTGATCCAGATCTTTTCGCAGTTCTTCAGCATTCCTTGCCTTACCGGGATAATTTCCCGTAGCAGCAATGCCGCCAGATAGTCCTGCATCAGGGTTCTCAAAACCGCCAACATCATCACCCTGCCAGCAATGTAAAGAAACTGCGATTTTTGCAAGCTGCTCAAGCGCTTTACCGGTATCAACACCTTGTTCTTCATACCGCTCTTTGGCAATGTTGTAAGCAGTCTCAACTTTTAATTGGTTTACCATAATCTCTCCAAAACAATGCCAGATCAATAACCTAGAAAATATCCTGTTTTATTGAAAAGGTTTGGCAAATCGAATGAATATCTTCAACGCTGATTCCTTCGCCAATTTCGCCAACACCTAAATTCAGATATTCGTATTTTGCCGCAGTTTCTGCATATTCCACCAGGTCACCAGCTTTTTTGATGTTGGTGTCTGATCGAGCCATTACTCCATGTTTCGACCAAATTACCAAACGATGGTTTTTTAATTCGGCAACATTTCCTGACATTAATTCAGGCGAACTTGGAACATGGAAGGGAATAAACCCAATACCCTCTGGAAAATTAATGATTGCCTCAGGTTGCCAACGCAACAATTGCTTGTTTAAGAATTTCTCGTTTTGATACCTTGAAATATGACTTAAAAATGTCAGGTACATCGGCTGTGCATGAACAACAGCATGAAAATTTGTGCCGGTTGCTAAGATCTGATCATAGTGTACAGCCAAATGTGAATTAAATTCACTTGTCACGTTTTCATTGCGTCCAGAAGATGATTTATGAACAATTCCCGTATGGCCACCCTTGGCAATTTCAACACAAACCAGATTAGAGGTGGGGTCATCAATGATCTCTCGCAGCCGGCAACCTGTTCCACTAACAATAATTGTTGCCCCCTCCAGTTCTGGAACATCTTGTGGAAGAACCATTTCAGACACTACAGGAAAATGGTCATTAAGGTCTAAGGTCCATCGGACACAAACTGAGATGTTTCCAGCTGCACCTTCACTTGCACCAATATTTGCCAGGTGCCGGCCTGTAACACCAATTGATTTAAGCAAATCATCAAGCGTTGGGTATGGTGAATTTATCATTTTTTTTACTCACTTTCGCAAAATAATTTCAACTTTGGTACTGTTATTCATAATTACCAAGACGCAGTAATTTTTTATATGCTTCATCCCAATCATTTGAGTGATTAGGCTGAAAATAGCCAGGTTGGAATGAATTTCGAACAATTGCTCGAGCATCAGGCATATCAACAATTTGGCCTAATGTTATTGCTTGCATTAATATGTTGCCTATGGCAGTTGCTTCTACAGGGCCAGATATTACCTTACGGTTTGTACTATCAGCCGTGAATTGATTTAATAGTCTATTTTGTGTTCCGCCACCAATAATGTGAATAGGACTCAACTTCTTATTAGTGAGTTGTTCAAGTCGGTCAAGAATGAATCGGTATTTTAAAGATAAGCTTTCAAAAATGACCCGGCTTATTTCACCAATTGTATTTGGTACATTTTGTTGCTTTTGTTCGCAGTATTTCTGAATTCGATTGATCATGCCTCCTGAACGGAGAAAAATATCATCATCAGGATCAATAACTGCAATAAAAGGTTGAGCTTCAGAAGCGAGTTGAGCAATTTCATCATAAGAAACTCCCCATTCGCGCTTGCACTCTTGAATCAACCATAACCCCATAATATTCTTTGATAGTCTCCAGGTACCAAAAACCCCACCTTCATTTGTGAAATTAAAATCCAATGCTTTTTGATCAAGGCATGGTGAATCTGTTTCAATTCCCATAATGGACCAAGTGCCGGAACTTAGCCAGACAAAATCTCGGTTATCAGCAGGTACGGCAACCACAGCAGAACCAGTATCATGACAGGCAGGTGCAATGACGGGTAATTTATCAACGCCAACTTGAACAGTCAGTTCAGAAACCATATTTCCCAAATTATTACCTGGTTCAACAATTTGCGGAAACATTCTGGTAGGAATGTGCAGCGTTTCAAGCAGCGGCTTTGCCCAATCACGTTTTATTGGATCAAAACATTGGGTGGTGGTTGCATTGGTAAATTCGCACACCTTTGCCCCCGTTAACCAATAATTAAATAAATCAGGAATGGTGAGAAATGTCGCTGCTTTTTTTAATAACGCAGGTTGATTTTCTGCCAATGCCAAAAGTTGAAACAATGTATTAATTTGCAGGAATTGATTACCGGTTTGATCAAATACTTGTTTTCTCGAAATCCGTGAAATGGCGATATCCAACATTCCGTCAGTTCTCGAATCCCGGTAATGAAATGGATTCTCAAGTAGTTCGCCCTGGTGATCAAGTAAGGCGAAATCAACTCCCCAGGCATCCAAAGCAAGACTGGAAAGTTGAAATTGAGCCGCGGATTTTCTTATGCCAATCTGGATCTCGTTCCAAAGAGAGTTCACATCCCAATGAAGGCCGTCAGAGGCCATTATTGGATTATTTAGAAAACGATGGGTTTCAGTAAGGTTGAGCACACCATTGTCTAGCGTACCGACTATGGCGCGTCCACTTTCTGCACCAAGATCAAGCGCCAAGAAATTGCCTGGCACGGAAATTGATCTTATTATGCTTGATCTCTGAAACCAACTCATATCCATTTAATAATCCATTCACTTGTAAACACTAATAATTAATCAATAACCAAAGGTTCAAACAAAGGATTACTTGTTTCCTGTAACAGTATATGACCAATGATATTCACCTGAACCAACTTTTATTGGCTCGTTTTCGTTTCCTTGCAGGCAAACAAAACCGGTGGCATTTGGAGGAACAACCACTTTTATATTGATCATGTCGTTTTGAATTACCCACGAACATTCAGCCATTCCATATGGTGTAAGGTGCCGGGCAGAGGCATGCCTCAAACCACCACCTGGATGAGGATCAAATTTTATGGTCCGATATCCTGGTTCCAGGGGAGTCAATCCAGCGAGTTTTCGATGGAGCCAATCGGCCACTGCTCCAAGAGCATAATGGTTAAAAGAGGTCATATCGCCAGTATTGATGGACCCATCCGGGCGCATACTATCCCAACGCTCCCAAATTGTCGTAGCCCCCATGGTAACGGGATATAACCATGATGGACATTCTTGTTGTAAGAGTAGTTTATATGCTTCTTCATAATGATTGGTATTGGATAACGCATCCGCAATCAATGGTGTACCGACAAACCCGGTACCGATATGATATCCATTGGCCGTAGTGAGTTCAGCCAATCTTTTGCCGGCTTGGATCTTCTGTGTTTCTTCAGGAAGCAGGTCAAATTCTATGGCCAAGGCGTATGCGGTTTGAGCATCGCTCATTAATCTACCATTAGGGGTGACATATTCGCGGTTGAAAGCCTTGCGAATTTCCTTTGATAGCGTTTGGTAATAGATCTTTTCTTTGTTTTTTCCAAGAATGTCAGCCGCTTTGCCGACCAGGTTTGCAACATGGGCAAAGTACCCTGTTGCAATTAAATACTGGTCCGTTTTAGCTTTTGCAGGATATTCTGCTGGAGCATCCGGGTCAAGCCAGTCTCCGAATTGAAGACCGGAGTTCCAAAGATGGCTTGGACCAGCCAACTCATTGACTTTATCAACCCAGGTACGCATACTCTCAAATTGAGCTTCGAGAATATTTTTATCTCCAAAACGTTGGTAAAGAACCCAAGGTACAATGACAGCTGCATCACTCCAAGCGGCACCAATAAGCAGGGTCTCGCTTAATTCATTTGGATATTCGACTGTATTTGGAACAACTGCCGGAACTTTTCCACCTTCTGCAATTTGTTCAGCAGCCAAATCTTTTAACCAAGAGGCAAGAAAACCTTCAACATTGTATAGAAACGATGCGGTCGGCGAGAAAACTTGAAGGTCGCCAGTCCAACCCAGACGTTCATCCCTTTGAGGACAATCGGTAGGCAGATCGAAGAAATTTCCGCGCATTCCCCAGACTACATTTTCATGGAATTTATTGAGCAAAGGATGAGAGCATTTGAACCATCCTGTCTGTTCCATGTCTGAATGACAAACAACAGCCTGAATATCATCAAGATTTAATGATCCTGGCCAGTTTTCAATTTCAGCATAACGAAAACCATGGAAGGTGAAACGAGGTTCCCACGTTTCCAACCCTTTTCCGTGCAAGGTATAGCTGTCAGTGGCTTTTGCGGTCCTTAATGGAAATAACGCCAAATCTCCATTTTCAAGCACTTCAGCATGGCGCAATGAAATGGTTCTACCAGCTTCGCCTTTCACGTTTATTTTTAGTTTTCCAACAAGATTTTGTCCAAAATCCAGAATGGTGCGTCCTGTTGGTGACGTGAGTATACTAACGGGTTTTACATTTTCAATTTCGCGAACCGGAGGGCCCAATGGCGCTTCAAGCGTATTGAGGTCCCAATCGATAATCTTTACCTTTTTCCAGTTCGCATCACTATATTCTGGTTCAGCCCAGCCTGTTAATTCACGTCGGGCATCATAAATCTCGCCGTCATAAATATCACTAAATAATATTGGCCCGGTTGAAGCTTTCCAATTTTCATCAGAAATAATTTTCTCAAATGTACCGTCTTTAAACATAATTTCCAATTGGGCTAGTAAGGCTAGTTTATTACCAAAAATATTTCTGCGCCCACCACCAAAGCCAAGTCTTCCTCTATACCATCCATCGCCTAAAATTGAACCAATTGTGTTTTTACCTTCTCGCAATAAACTTGTGACATCAAATGTGTTAACTCGCAAGTTATGGGTATAACTCGTCCAGCCCGGATCCATAATATGGTCTCCAACCTGAGAGCCATTGATCACAGCTTCAAACACACCCAAAGAGGTGATATACAATCTGGCTTGTTTTATCTTTTTGGGAACATCAAAGGTTCGACGTAAAAATGGAGCCGGCTGACCTTTTGTTACATCCTCATCCCAGTCAGGTGTAATGAATTTTGCCGTCCAATCCTGAGGGTTCAGTAATCCCGCTTCTACAACAAACAGATCGCTCCATTCAGAAGAATATCCATTGTCACCAACTGACTTGACCCGGATCGAGATTTTCTCTCTGGAGTTAAGCTTTTCAAATGGCCAGGGAACCCAAATGGTTTGATCAGAATCAATTGTGCCAGTTGTTGAAAGCAATTTTCCATCATCATTATATGATTCGATCTCATAACTTTTTTGACACCAATTCTGTATGTTTGTTTCAATCATCCAGGAAATGAATGGAGCGTTTGTGCCGATCCCTAATGCATCAGAGCGATATCCAATTTGAATTCGCGAAATTCGTAAAAAGGTTTCTTCCGTCTTTGATTGATCTTTCTGTTGATTCATAAATGCCTCTTTCAAAATTAGGTATTGCAATCTCTAAATTCAAAATGACGTGCTTATCCTTTTACTGATCCCGAAGTCATACCTGCAACGATCTGCCGTTGGAAGAATAAGAACATAATCAAAGGTGGAATCGTAATAACTAATACGTCAGCAAAAAGCAGGTTCCATTGCGTATTGAATTGGCTAATAAAATTATAAAGAGTCAATTGAACCGTAACATTTTTCGCCCCCGGCAAGAAATATAATGGCGAAACGAAATCGTTGTATACGGTAACCGCTGAAGTGACAATAATCGTGACTATTGCCGGCCTTAACAATGGAAAAATGATCGTAAAGAAAACTTGCAAGGGTGATGCTCCATCAACAATGGCAGCTTCATCAATTTCAACAGGTATTGAGGCCATAAAAGCTCGTAAGATCAAAATGGCAAACGGAACACCAAAAGCGACCTCAACCAATATTAGACCGAATATGGTTTTGTAAATTCCAAGAAATTGCATTAAAAATATGGTCGGAACGACTGCAGGGGGTATGACAAGACCGGCAAACATGACAGAACTTAATGTTGAGGCTACTCGATCTTTACGCCTTTGCATGACGTAAGCAACCATGGATGCAAAAACGACCGATAAAGTGACTGTACCGACTGTCAAAACAGTACTATTAAACAAGGCCAGCAGCATTTTCTTGTCTTGATAAAGAATTACTTCACGAATATTTTCAAAAAGTTTAAAATCAACCGGCCATTTAAACTGCAGTAATGATGCTTCTTGACGTGTTTTTGATGCAGTCAAGAAAATAAATATAAAGGGAACGATAAAAATTACAATTACAACTACCAAAATTAATATATCTATCAATATTTGAGATGCTAATTTTTTAGATCTCATAGTTCCAACTCCTTACTATTGAAGAACCGCATCATTGGATAAACAATTGCAGTCACAATAATAAATAAAACAACGTTTCCAGCGGTTGAAAGCCCATAAAACCCAGCTTGATATTCCTTATAAATAACGGAAGTTAGCACATCAGACGCAAAACCAGGTCCTCCATGCGTTAATGTCCAGATAAGGTCGAACGATCTGAGGCCGCCGATGAACGACAATAAAATGACTGTAAATATTGCATTGCGTGACAAAGGAAGGATGACATGCCGAAATTTTACCCATGCCCCACCCTCTAGTCTTGCTGCTTCAAAATAATCGGTTGGTATGGATTGGATTCCCGCCATACAAATCACCGTGGCGATACCAATCCCTTTCCAGATATCTACAAGAGCAACAGAAAAAAGTGCCAGGTGAGGATTCCCCAACCAATCTGGTGTCGGTAGACCTAACACTCCAAGCACATTATTTATTAATCCGGTGGAAGGCTGCATTAATGTTGAGAAAGTGATACCCACAGCCACTGTACTGACCAAGACAGGGAAGAAAATGATTCCTCTAAAAAGATCTTTGAGGTGAATTTTTGACGTTAAGAGCATAGCAAGAGGCAACGAAATGATTACTTTTGAACCACTCGTCAGAATGGCATAAACAAAGGTATTTAGAAGAGCTCCTCTCAGTTGAGGATCACTCAGAAATAATTTGTAATTATCAAACCCGATAAATGTGGAATTAAACAATGTCCAGCGGGTCAAGCTAAAGTAAAATGCCATTAGTGTCGGAATTACAAAAAAGGTAAAAAATAAGATAGCTGCCGGCAGGTAAAACCAATGAGGGTAGGTTCTTAAGACTACTTTAGGCCGCTGCACATTCGTTGTCATACACAACCTCACTTTCAAATCTGTACCATTGTTAATCTTGTTATTTTTTGTTCTGAGGGTCGGAGAGATCCCCGACCCTCAGAGCGTTAAAGGAGAGGAAGAACAAATTTACTTACTATTATTACCAACCTTCAAGTCCAAGTTGTTGAGCTTGTTTTACAACATCCTGGTCATAATTGGCAGCACCCTCATCGGCGGTCATTTGTCCTGAACCCACGGCAACGCAGATCTGTTCCAAATTCGGGCCTTTGATCGGAGAAACAAATTCAAGAGCAGGTCCAGCCTTACCTTCTTCAATATAGGCGGCCATATCTTTTACACCAGGATATACGTCATCAGGAAGGACTGCACCGTTGATCACATACGGACCAACCGGTTTTACTTTTTCGGTAATGGCAGCAGCACCCTCAGCTGAGGCGATAAAGGCCACAAATTTCTTGGCTTCTTCAAGGTTGGATGTGGTTTTCGGAATGTAAACAGACAGTGGCATCCATAAGGTTGCTCCGGTTTTTGTTCCGTCTTCTGCGGGAATTGCGAAGAAACCAATATTTTCACCAGCGCCAGGGTTGTTGGTATCAATCGTAGCGATAGCGAATGATAGCATCGGATACATGGCACCCTTGCCATCAGCAAGCATTTGCAACGCTGCATCAAATTTGGTGGTGGCAAAATCAGGTTGATACCATCCCTTGTCAAAACCTTCTTGAAGGTGAGCGAAACCAGCTTTTGCTGCAGGAATATCAGCATACTTGGCTTTATTGGCTGTGTAATCAGCAGCAAACGTGGGGTATGCGGTTTGAACGTTGTAGTTGTCTGCAAGGACTAAAATCTGGGCAGTCCATGAATCGCCAAAGGAAGCGATCAATGGGGGAATTCCTGCGGCTTTTAGTTTATCAGCAGCAGCTTCAAATTCAGCCCAAGAAGTTGGGACTTCAATTCCATTGTCTGCAAATACTTTTTTATTGTAGAGAATACCACCACCCGCAGCAGTTCCCACGGGAACGCCATAGATACCTTCGCCTGAAGTAACAGCTGGTTTAAAAGCATCTGAAATGTTAGCCATGAAGGGTTCTTGTGACAGGTCAACAAGAGTTTCTTGCGGGTTTAATGCTTGCATCAATGATCCGGAATTGTAGTAGAAGACATCGGTCATTTCACCAGTGGCCAAACGGGTCTTGACCAAATTATCGCCTTCTGTACCAGCCGTTCCAACTTCGATTTCGATGGTCACATTTGGATGAAGCTTCATGTAAGCATCGGCTAAAGCATTATTCATGTCCTGATCAGTTTGATTTGCACCGACTAAAAAGGTCAGTGTAACTGGAGCTGCTTCAGTTGGAGCAGCAGTTGCAACTTCGGTTGCGGCTTCAGTGGCGACAGGTGCAGCAGTAGGAGCTGCTGTCGGAGTCTTGGCACAAGCTGACAAAACAAACGCCAAAACCAAGATCAGTGCTAAAACTTTACTTTTCGAAAACATAGGTACTTCTCCTTATCCTTCGAATCTATTTTGATATTAACAGCGCCGTGTGCCTGTTAATTAGATTTCATTCGGCGACCAAAAGAGTCTTGCCAAGTCTGATGAAATCCATTATGATGCTTGACTGCAAACAGAAACTCCCTTAACAAAGGCTTAGAGTTTTCTGATTGCTTCGTTTTGGGAGATACCATTTTCCGTCCAAGGTGGTGGTATCTTCCTTTTTTATTCGATTATTTTTGATGATGTTTTCTCCTTTCATGGTCTAAAAGTCCAAGATCTGAAACTGCAAAAGTATTTCATATTGAGATCCTGTCTGACTATGGCAATGAAACCTAATTTCAGTAGATTTCATTAACATGAAATTTGAATGATCCTTTTATCTTTTCATAATGTCATCAGTAATACCCGCAGGTTGAGTCTTATTTATTGCAAATTTTGAAAGGAATATTTGATTGGGTCAACTTTTCAACCCAATCGTTGGTAATTCCAGAATCAGTATACAAAGTGGAAATTCGATCCCGTCTTGCAAATGAAGTCATATCTTCAACACCAAACTTGGATGAATCCACCAGAGCAAACAGCAACTCAGTAGAGTCTATGATCTTGCGTTTTAATTGCGCCTCGTCAAGGTGGATTTCTGTCATTCCTCGTTCTAGACTAAATCCACTACAAGAAAGAAAAGCTTTTTTTATATGAAGATCTTCGATGATGCGTTCACTCAGTAATCCGCTCACAGAAGACGAGTTATTGTTTACAACTCCTCCAATTAAGATAACGTTATTGGAAGGGTTTTGCGCAAGTTCACGAGCAACCTCAAAACCATTTGTGACAACCCTTAAGTTTTGACGCTCAGAAAGCATCCGTGCAAAGTAATATCCTGTACTGCTTGCATCGAGCAAAATGGAATCACCATTTTCAACCAACGAAATGGCTTCCTTGGCGATCGCAATTTTTGCAGCAACATTCTGTTCATATCGCCGCAAAAACGAATTGTTTTGAAATTGATCCTGAGAATTAATTACGGCGCCCCCATGCACCCGACGTAGTCTCCCCTCTTCTTCGAGTGCATCCAAGTCATTACGCACTGTACCTTCAGAAACTCCAAGGGTCCGGGCAATCTCTGGAACCCTCAGATCTGGTTGAGTGCGTAATAAATCCAATAACGACATGCGCCTTTTATATGTTGTCAAAGTCAACCTTATTATATTTTGTTGAATTTTGTTGTTTAGTGTTGAATTCTACAAAATATAATAACAATATTGTCGATAATTGTCAATATCAATCCTTTTTTTAATTCAGGGCTGGGATTTGTTATGTAACAATACACAGGTTTATAAAACTTGACAACTTTCAACAAAAAAAGGCACCAAAATGATGCCTTTTGATTAATCTGGAGTTCGATTACTTAATCCCTATACAAGACTACTTCAAGTCTACGCCGAATATCCCTTCCTTTTCAGGTACAAGTAACGAACAGGTATTGCTACTGAGAGGTTATTGATGCTGTGCATCCACTACGAATTCTCCTTGGCGGCGTCTCCACCATAGAAGCTGCAACCCGGTTGAGCAAAAAGAACAGCCATTATCAATATTTCCTAAATGTAATCCAACCTCTTTTTACACGATCAAGTAGCGGTTTTCAAGAATTGTGGTTCCAGAGTGCGGTAGTAACTTCCACAAAGGTTATTAGGATTGAATGCTTCACGTACTTTATATTGGTATTCTGTGACCAGAGGCTGCGGTAGCTTGGAGAACATTTCATTCTGCTGTTCCTGGGTAAAGTAATAGCCATCAGGTCTTCTGGCACTCTGGTTCCATTTGCCCATATCCACGCCCAAACCTTTAGCCGTCATCCACTCTTGCGTAGCATTGAAGAAATCAGCCGTGCCTTTTACTGAAGATTTTTCATAGGCGTCAAAGTGGGTGAAGAATTCCCAACCCGTAGAGCCACCGCCGCCCATGATGCAAATGCTGCCCATGTCAGAATCTCCACCGACTGCTGCAATATAATTGGTTTCGTCCTCCCACTTTTTCTTGAGGGCCGAAGCTTCTTCCATGACAGAAGAGGAAACAAATACATTGCCGGATAAACCGAAATTACCTTCATAAGCGCCGCACATGACATAATTCAGGTTCTTGTGTCCCATGCGGATGAGGTATAGCAGCACCCAGTCGGCAAGTTCCTTCTTCAACATCAATTCGCTCTTCCATCCACCCGTCATTTCAAGAATCTTATCAATGGCTTTTTCTTTGAATTCTGTATCACGTTTGGTCATGCCAGCAATGATCACCTGAATATCTATTTTCATCTTTTCATTCTGCTCTTTAAGGTATGGGTCCTCCACGAGCGCGGGAATGTCAGCCAATTGTTTGTCAGGATCATTGAGAATCATGATCATGGCTGTTTTAATATCGCGCCCAAACATGGTGAATTGGCGGTGACCAAGGAACAAAATATCGTTCTGATGGAAAAGATTGATGGCTTCGGCATAGGCATCCCATGATGGGAAGCACAAGGTATAGGTCTTGAAATTGTCAGGCAGGTCAGCTTTATATGCGGGAATGGTCCCTTTGGTCGGCAGCACTTTGGGTCCAGCCCATGGATGAAGTCTGACGGCCATGCGTGTGCAAATGCCAAAGGAGCCGGCAGTTCCCATTTTGCCGCGCAAGATTCCGCGCGTGCTAGGGCCAGGACCCTCACCACAATACCAGCCTGAACCGGCACCCAGCGACCCGGTGCGAAGAATTTCACCATTTGGAAGCACCCATTCCGCGCCGAGGATGTTTTCGCTGGCACAGCCCATCGAAATGGAAGTGGGACCAAACCCAACCCAACCTGCCGAACTAGCCACCACGGAACTGCTGCAGCCAACACCGGGGATATTCAGCGTTAAACCTACCTTCATGGCTTCAGCTTGAATAGCGCCGCCAATCACATAAGGCTCAAGTACAGCAAATTGATTTTTAGGATCAATTTCAAATTTCCTCATCCGCCTCAGGTCTATTTGGATGGAAAAATCACTGCCGATATATCCCATCACCGACCAGAAGGTTGTGGCTCCCTTAAATTGGATCCCGTATTGGTTGCAAATTTTGACGATCGCCTGAACTTCATTTGTGGAACCCGGCAGAATGACTGCCTGCGGTGTGGGTGTTTTCTGAGAATATGGTCCGCGATGATCAGAAGATTGGGCAGGTATAACGCGGTAGCTCTCTAAAATCGCTGCGTCACCTGAAATGTTCCTTTTGCCAACAATCTCTTCCAACTGCTGATAGATTTCATTATTTAAAGTCATTTTATCCTCCGCTTAAAGCGCCTGTCTAACCAGATCAAGGATATCAAGCACTTCAATTTGCTTGCCATTTTCATCGCACGCTTTGGCAAAATTGCTCTCACACCATGGACACGCTGTTACCAGGGACTGGGCACCGGTGGAATTGGCTTCGGTGATCCGCTCACCGGCAGTCCACAACGAAAAATCCTGGTTGGTTTCACTGCAGCCGCCGCCTGCACCGCAGCACCAGGAATATTCCCGAATTCTCTCCATTTCAACCAAATCAATTCCCTTTATGGCTTTAAGAATATTGCGCGGAGCATCATAGATGCCATAGGCGCCGTTATAGCGTGGCCTTTTCGGATTCCAGGTATGGATCTGGTTGCGGATCTTTTTCTCTTCTCCTTGCCAGGCGACATAAGGTTCACCTTGCCGGCCCAAATGGCATGGGTCGTGATAAGTTACTTTCTTCTGCACTTCCTTGGTGAACTTAAGCTTGCCGTTGGCGATCAAGCGGTCAATATACTCAACAATATGCAGCACTTCAACATCTAGTCCTTTTTGTGCATAGAGCCGTTTGAAGGTATGGTAACAATCTGAACACGGAGTCACAATGGTTTTAACCCCGGCTTTCTCAATCGCCTTGATATTCGCCTTGGACCGGTTATCAAATTCTTCTTCGAAACCCATCTGGTGGGCGCGTCCGGCGCAGCAGGCATCACCCTCGCCCAGATATCCAAGGTCCACGCCGTGATCCATCAACAATTTCGCAGAAAAACGCGCAGCCTCAGCCAACTTGGGGTCGTAACTGTATTTGCATCCCGGGAAAAACATCACCTCGGCATGATCTTTGAAGAGGTCTTTTAGTCCAAGTCCGGTTGCCCAATCAGTTCGACTGTTTTTTTTCTTTCCCACCAGCATGGTTTTTTCAAGAGTCAGGTTTTGCATAATAGCTTTTTGACCGGGTAAGATCTTACCCTTTAAGACCGCATCCTTTTTTAATTCAATATTATGGTCAAGAGGTTCAAGGTTATAGCGGCAGACTTTGCAGGTGACATCACATGAACCGCAAGTCGTGCAGTTATGCACCACATTTGTAACTTCTTCTGAGTATTCCGCGTCGTTATCCAGAATGATTTGCCCCAGTTGAAAGCGGCCTCTGGCGCTGTAGGTGTTGAAGTTGAAATAACACACGCTCGGACAATTCTCACCAAAACGCATGCTTTGCAGCTTGTCAAATGGAACCCATTTGCAATTCAGGCAGTTGCTGCAACGTTCCATCATGGGTCTGAAATCTTGTAAAGTCATCTCGTCCTCCAGAGTTTAGTAGTTGCTGAGCTTGCCGGGGTTCATGATCCCGTTTGGATCAAAAATTGCTTTCAGGTCTTTTAATACCGCGGTGGATTGCGCGTCACGGTTCAACTGCAGTCTTGACCAGATTCCATATGGGCGCAGGAAATAGGCACCTTTTGAAGAAAGCGCAATACTTGCCTTCTCAAACAGGGATCTCATGCGTTTATTTTCTATAACGTTTTTATTGTCATAAGGCAGGGTGAATTCACAATGATAGGATGTGCCCATATTTTGCGGTTGAAGATAAATACCAATATCCTCAATTGGGTAACCCGCCTTGGCTGCTTCTGAAACCATTTCATCAATAAAGAAAGGCGTTTTATCAAGGGTTGTGGTGAAGAAAATATCCTGGAAGGCTCCCTTGTAAGTCCCCTTCCAAACGCCACTTTCAGCTGGATTTTGAACGGCCGCCAAAATCTCCTGTCCGGCAATCCCTGCCACATCAGAAGAGAAAGTCAAGCCGAATTCTTTCGCCATGTCGGCGATATCCGCTTCTTGTGCAGCAACTCGCTCCTGGGGCAACAATTCGCGGCCGGCAATTCCGACAACTGCCATCCATTCGGGAAGCTTTGTTTTTAAGACGGTAATCTGATCAGCGGAATTGCCCAATAACGAAGCCAAATAACTGCCATTCATCAAGAAGAATTCATCGCTGAATCTGTGATGAATAATGCGATAAGAAAAATCAATCAAGTCTTCAAGCTTTTTAGCGGGTACAACATACATGTTGTGGATCTGCGGCAGGAGTTCACATTTTACCGAAGCCCAGGTCACAATACCCATCGTGCCTTGAGCGCCAGTGAGCATGCGGTAATAATCCAGCATCATGGGACCGGTGGGTTCGATCTGCCATTTTTCTTGTGTCCATTGCTTTTCCAGATCCATCACGCTGCCGCCAGCTTCACCGGTGTACATCCTGTTGCCGTCACCCCAGGTTACTTCAACACAGCGTAGAGGATCAAGGAAACACCATTGATGCAGCGAATTTAACCGCGGTTCTGTTTCGAGCAGGCTGGTCAGCACGGATTTTGTTGGTCGGGGTGACATCGAAGTCGGAAGTGTCAATCCGTTTTTTGCCAACTCGGCTTGAAGTTCCGCATAGGTCACACCTGGTTCGATCACAGCCATGCGATGAACACGATTGATGTTAATGATCTTTTTCATACCGCTCAAATCAACAATGACAGCTCCTGGAACGCTGGGGACAGTATCACCCTTAAAATGAGGGGGGCCTGAACTAATGGGGATCAAGGGTGTCTTGGTTTGATTGGCCAACTGAACCACTCGCTGAACTTCATCAGCATTCTTAACTTTAACCACCAACCGCGGAGTCAGTTCTTTACAAAAACTTCGATCACGGCTGAATAACTTGAGCACATCAGGCGTATCCAAAACATTGTCTTGTCCGACAATTTCAACAAGCCCATCCTTGATGGAGATCATCTTTATCGCTCCTCCAAAACATGATATACAAACCGAATACATTCAGTGAATATATTCAGTATAATGATATTTATTACTTTGTCAATAATACTGATTTTGGATTTGTCTTTGAACAATACGGGTGTCTCATGTAGAATTATGAGTGACAAGAAGGTATAAGCATATGGTCAAAGAAAAAGTAACCCAGAGAACCCTGCAATCCATCAATACACGTAAACGGATTTTTGATGTGGCGATTGAACTGATCCGTGAACAAGGGTTTGACAGTGTCACCATCGAAAACATCAGCAAAAAAGCTGGCGTATCCGTGGGTGCCTTTTATCACCATTTCGATTCCAAATCAGATGTGATCTATGAAATTTTCAAACAAATTGATGAATACTTTGAAAACGAAGTGCTCAATCAGCTTTCAGGGACTTCGATTGAAAAGATCAACGCTTTTTTTGGGTATTATGCAGAATTCATTATTGACCAGGGAATAGACTTTATTAAACAACTCTACACCACCAAGAACAAATTGTTTATTAAGAAGGACCGGTACCTTTGGGTATGTTTGAAGACATTGATCCTTGAGGGACAAGCCAACAATGAGATTTCAACAGAAAAAAGTGCCGAAGAAATCATGGATTTCATATTCATCTTTGTACGCGGCGTGGTCTTTGATTGGTGCCTTCATGATGGAGAATATGACCTTAAAGCAGTTTTACTTGCGGATATCAAACAAATCTTGTGCGTTTTCAAATCTGGATAGCCGTTCCTTATTTAAGAATCTAATTGTCAATGTCAAAAAACAATAGTTCAAAATGAGACATTGACATTTTTTTATCACTCGTTATACTGAATATATTCAGTGAATGCATTTTGCGAATAATGTCGTCGTCTTTTTGGGTGTTATCAATAAGACAAAATTGCTCTATCTCTAAAAATCCAATAATCTAGCAAATGAGGTGGAAAATGGCAAAGCTCTTAACCCGCGCAGAAAACATCAAAAACGCAAGAAAAATGAAAAAACAATACTCCCTTTTTCTTGGATTTCAAAACTTGATCTTAAACGCAAAGGGGAAATCACTGCGAAAGGAACAAATCTTTGAAACCGAATTTGGCAGAGTCAGAACTCTGATGTACGGATTTGATAATACAAAAAAAAACCAGCGTTCTTTGATCTTCACGGTGGCGGATTTATTCTTGGAAAAGCCGAAATGGATGAGAAAATGAATCTGGAATTCATGAAACAAGTTGGTTGCAAGATCATCAGTATCGAATATGCCACTGCCCCTGAGCAGCCCTTCCCCGCCGGTGTCAATCAAATCTATGCCGTTGTTAAACAGGTATACGAGAATGCCGAAAAGTATCGGATTGATCCCCAAAAAATGGCCATCGGCGGACACAGCGCCGGAGGCAACTTAAGCACGGTTACCTGCATGAAAGCCAAGAAAGAAGGCTTGTTTCAATTCGTCTGTCAAATTCTGGATTATCCACCTCTTGACTTGGCAACCAGTGCCTATGACAAACCCCAACCTAAAGGCTGCATTCCTCCAAAGATGGCGGTGATGTTTGACGCCTGTTATGTCGAACCTGATAAAGCCAGGGATCCATATGTTTCACCGGTTTATGCAAAAAAGGAAGATATTGAAGGGTTACCTCCTGCTCTCTTCATTCTTGCCGGTATGGACTCTTTACATGATGAAGGGTTCAAATATTATCAAATGTTAACTTCTGCCGGTGTAAAAACAGAATGCTATGACTATCCAAACGCAGCGCACGGGTTCACACTGCAGCCTTCCAAAGATGCGATGGATGCCTGGGGTAAAATGTCTGCCTTCTTGAACGACCATCTGAACCAGAAAGTTTAACCGATAAAAAAGGAACCGATGTTTATTTCTAAGGCCGTTCCCCTGTCGAAAGAAGCAAATTTCGATCGATAGAACATCCTTAGGGTGCCCTGAACTTTATTATAATGAAATAGGGGAGGTTCAAGACCCCCCTTCAATTTGGTGTCCACCAGGGGCTCGGATATCACACCCCCTGGTTGCCCTGAACCTAATTAACCAAAAAAGAACCCATATGGGTTCTTCATGAGAATTGTGATCCACCAGGGGCTCGAACCCTGAACCTGCTGATTAAGAGTCAGTTGCTCTACCATTGAGCTAGTGGACCGTGGTCAAATGTTCGTCCGTTATTATAATCCAAAAGGGGCCTCTGTCAATGAGGCTTGCCTCAAGCTTAAACCTTTCTAAAACTGATCACGATAAAAAACATCCGCGAATATTTTACTCGCGGAGGTTATTGGCTATTACGGTGTGCAGGTGACCGGGATGGTTACCGCTCCAAATTCCTGGTGGTTGGGGTAATCATTGTAAAACGAGATGGTCACCGGCCCGGTGATTAAAACCGGCAGGGTAAACACCGGCGTGGTTTTGGCGCCCGCCGCATCAAAGGTCAGATCCAAAGTGCCTGAGTTGCCCAGTGAGGTAATGAAATAATAAGTGATCTTGCCAGAGGTGTTGGCCGTTACGGATGCTGTGATGGCTAATGCCCCAGGGCAAACACCGGTGTAAGCGGCAGGCGCCACAGAGATCGTAGCTGCCGTCACCGCAAGGGGTTGATCCACTTTGATCTTAACCCAGAAAGCACCATCTGCATTGGCACCCAACCCGAAGGTGGTGCCGGTGTCGGTTTGCAGCATCCACTTGCCCTGATAGGTCTTGGTGGTTCCCGGCGATTTCAATTTCACAGACACATCCAGGCTGTTGCCTGGCAGGACGGTTTGCCCGATTGCCACAGAAGCCGGTCCGCCCATGGCATCACCGCTGACAAAAACCAGTTTAAACCCCGGCGTCCAGGTGCCGGTACCGCCGTTGGTGATACGCCAGGTTTTGGTAAACTCGGTATTCGGTTTGACCAGCGTATCATCCGGAAAATTAACATCTGTTACTTTACTGATGCGGAAGGTAGGCGCAGGGGTAAAGGTAATGGTCGGCGTGGGTGGCTGAACAGTCGCGGTCGCAGTTAATGTGGAAGTAGGCAATTCCGCTCCAGGGGTATTGGTAGCGATCTGAGGAACGGATGGTGTTTCCGTGATGGATATCTGTGTCTGCAAAACAGCAACGGTCAGCGCCACGCTCGTTTGCTGATTGGTAATATCCGATGCGGTTGAGTTGCCGGTTGGCAAATTACAGGCAGACAATCCAAGACAGATGGCAAGAACCAGCCATGTTTTTAAGCTCATCATTTGTTTTTTCATTTTTCTCCCAAG
Organism: Chloroflexota bacterium; assembly: GCA_021825925.1. Classification (GTDB taxonomy): domain Bacteria; phylum Chloroflexota; class Anaerolineae; order Anaerolineales; family Anaerolineaceae; genus UBA6107. The sequence continues at coordinate 493,013 of JAKAFP010000001.1, read as the reverse complement.
ATTACCTTCTGGTCGAATCAGTTACTTTTTCAAAATTGAGAAACATAAGTTCTCATAAAAGTGACTATACCAAATTTGGAACGCCCATACAAGGTAATTTGGAGTCTTCACAATCCTTTTCGAGGTCATTCACTGTCAGGAACACACAATTCCGGCATGGTGAAAGTCAATGGAACATTGATATTTTTCAAGTCAATTGCCATTTCAATATTGGAAGTCTCTGCCTCAGAGGTACCTTCCGCCGCTGATTGGACTTGTAGTTTCAAGTGATAATTGACAATATAGTTGCCATCTTTGGCCAGCCAATAGTCGCCCTGGTTGACGGTGGCTACTGACCCGGAAGTGTCGCCTATACCGGCCACTTTGAAGGTGAAATGATTGGTCTCAATGCCATTCACGGTTTCTTCACCCACAAATTGCGGATCATTGATCAAAGGAAGTACATCAATCATGCCCTTGTAAACGTAGAGCATCTCTTTTTCCTGGGCAGTCATCTCATCATAGGTCCATTCTTCACCGCTCCCGGTACATGTGGCGTTTCCGATCATGTAGCTCTCTTCAGTCGAACTGTTTTCCGTTTCGTCATTCTCGGGGTCAAAAGAACGTTGAACCGTAATAGTGTGCTGGTTTTTGTCCACCACGGAGCGGTCAATGGTTTCAGTGATTTCTGTCAGGGCACCAGTAGAATCATCAGAATAGACATAAAGCGTCAAATTATACGAGTCCAGGCTGCCCAGACCTTCCTGCAAACCGACCGGGTTCGGATCAACTTCATTGTTGAATATTCCCTGGGCAGGAGCATCGGTCGCCTGGGCGGCATCATCCGAATCTCCGCCGACTTTGTTATCGCCAAGATGGATGGGAAGATTACAAGCTGTGACAATGAAGACTGTCATGAGGATGAACATCACCTTAATTAATTTTGGTCTACTCATTTTTCACCTCTCTTAAAAGATTGATCATTCTCTCCCTAGTAAATTGGGAATACTCATTCGATTAATACGGATGGCCGGAAAAGCAATACCGATAAACAGGATAAGCATTGATACCCCCAAAGCCATTGAAATCGTCTGGAAATTAAGCACCGGCGAAAGTCCCAACCCAAAAGCGGTTAACTGCTGGGCGCGGGCAAAGATCACCGTCACTGCCAAAATGGAACCGAGCACGAATCCAACCACCAGGATCAAGAATGCCTGGATAAAAAGATAGTAGAGCAGCGCACGCCTGCCAAAACCAAGTGTACGGATGATGCCAAATTCGTGCCGGTGCAGCCAGGCCAGTCGCCATAAAAGGTTGGCCAGCGTGAAGATGGTGGCAACCCCAGCGAAAATGGCCACCATCCCCATGTAGTTATAAAAGGAAGATATTTCACCGCCCAGCATGCTGCCGGTCTCGCCCTTGCGACTGACCGAGATACCATCCGCAATGGTTTGCCCTTCTTGATAAAGTCTTCCATCGGGGATGATATAAATTGAAACGTCTTCACCGTAATTCAATAATTTTTGGGCATCGGCCAAAGAGATCCATACCTCGTTGTCTTGATAGGTGCCGGTCCTGAAAACCCCTTTTACCTTAAAATCACGGCCCCTGATGCGGATGGTATCGCCCGCGGTGATCTTCTCTATCTCGGCCAGGGTTATCCCTACCATGGCCAATCGGTTTGGATCGTTGACCGCCAAAGCTGAACCAGAGATCATTGAATAATCGCTCACCGTGTTGTAATCTTCGAGAGAAATTCCCCTCATCAACATGCCAGTGGCAAGGGATGTACCAACCACCTGATGGATCTCAGGGATCGGATGAGCATAACCATTCGCAACCAGCATTTTGCCCACTTCAGGACTTAAACGGCTGCCATGAATTTCACCCACCCCATCGCTCTTGGCCACTACCAGCCAGTTTTGAGAAAGGTGATCGTAGGCATCCGTCAGGCTGTTTTTATAAGCAATTATTGAAAGAAAACTTGCGAAGGTTAAACTGAACAGCAAAGCCATGATCAAGGCCAGGTTCCATTTTTTAAGCATGTCTTTCATTGCCAGCATAAATATTGCAGCCATATTCTCTACCGTTGAATCATGCTGATGACACTGCTTTTTTGCAGATGTCGGGTGGGAAGCCAAACACCGATCCAGGCAAACAGGATCGAGAGCACGGCCCCCACCAAAAGGATCTTTCCGGAGATGACCACCGGAAGAGGGATGGAGTGGATCATGATCGGATTGATGGATTCAAACCAATGGATGACCAGTGTGGTGATCACCCAACTGAAAAGATAAGCCAGGATGACTTGAATGACCGTCCTCAACGAGAGCACCACCCGAATGGTTCTCGACGTGAATCCCACAGATCGAAGGATGGTCAACTCACGTTTGCGTTCTGTCAAGGTGAGATAAGTGGAACCATAAACGCCAAACATCACACTCAATAATGCGAGAATCACCAGCACCAAACTGATATCCCTGACGTCATTTAAGGCACTGGTGTACTGCTGATAAAGCTGATCGGCATAATAAACATCGAACCTTCCGGTCAATCGGGGATCGCCGTTCAATTGGCTGATGACGGCATCAGGATCCGTACCAGGAGTTAGGACGATCCAGGCAAATTGAAACATCCCGTGGGTATTAAACAATTGCTCGGCATCCTCAAGGCTCATCCATACCGAACCAAATTTGGTGCCAGTGGAATGGACCAGTCCGGTTATGGTGAAATCCACCCCATAGATACGGATGGACTCACCGATGCTCCAATGGGTCAGAGCGCGGGCTCCTTCACCGATAACCACCTGGTTCTTGCCGGCCGGCCAGGCGCCTTCAAGCAGTGAAAGATGGTGAACGGACTCAAAATCGGTTAATGGAGCTGCCCTCACCTGGAGAAAATAGCCGTTGATATTCAAGTGTTTCAAGATCAATGGTGAAACACTTTTCACCTGGGATGGAATAAGCTCACGAATGGGTTCAAAATCAGCCTCCGATATCAGGCTGTCGCTCAAATCAAAAACGTTATGCGTGATCATCATCAGTTCGTCGGGGTCCCGTTGTTGGTTGCCAAATTTATAGCCAGCTTCTGCCATCGAAGCCAGGCAAAAATAACAACTGATAAAAATGACCAGATTAATCACGGTGATGGCTGAACGCCATCCATCACTCTGCAGGTCGCGGAAAATGAACCGAATCCCCTCAAAAAATCTGCTCATCGAACCTCTACTGAATCCTGCCGTCTTTCAACTCACAAACCCGGGTGGCTTTTTCAGTCAATAGCAGGTTATGCGTGGCAACAATAAAGGTAATGCCCATCTCTTGATTGAGCTGATGCATTAATTGATTGATCTCCCGGGTGGCGACCGAATCAAGATCACCGGTGGGTTCATCAGCCAGCACAAGTTTCGGTTCGGCGATGATCGAGCGGGCAATGGCTACACGCTGCTGTTCCCCCCCGGATAACTCGGAAGGAAGATGCGATAAGCGATGGGCCAACCCGACCTGTTTAAGCACCTGAATGGCTTTTTCTCGGGCAGCCTTCATCGGCACCCGTTTTGCCATCAGCGGAAGCTGCACGTTTTCCACCGCATTCAATGAGTAGAGCAGATTATAGAATTGGAAGACAAAACCAATATGGTCGCGGCGGAAGATGGTCAAAGCCTCTTCACTTGCCCCTGCAAGTTCATAACCTCCATATTGAATTGACCCGGAAGTGGGATGATCAATGCCCCCGATCAGGTTCAGCAGTGTGGATTTTCCGCCCCCGCTCGGTCCGACCACCACAACAAAATCACCTTCATCAACCTGTAAATTGATCCCGCGAATGGCTTCAACTACTTCATCCCCACGCCGATAAGTCTTATGCAGGTCCGTTATGTTAATCATCGTTGTCATCCCGCCTATTGAAAACAGATAATTATTAATTTGAGTTCGGATAAGTTAATTATATACATGAATTAATAAGTTGCACTAATTAACCAATTTTCCCCCAAGAAAAGTAATTTAAAACTGTTGGATGGTCTTTTTGAAGAAAATGGTCCCGATGGTTGCCAAAAAGATCACACCGGCACTGATCATGGCGGTGGCGGGTTCACCAAAGGCAGTCGCCAACCCTCCTGCCACCAGTGCGCCGATGGGCATACTGCCAAAAAACACCATGGTATACACACTCATCACCCTGCCACGCATGTGATCAGACACATAGGACTGGATCAAAGCATTGCTGATGTTGAGAACAGACATCAGACACCATCCCAAAAGCACCAGCAAAAGAATTGACCCGGGAATCCAGCGCATAAAAGCGAAAGCAAACAACGCCACAGGCATCAAGTACCATCCCATTAGCCAAATCTTGTTGCGCACGAGGTGAGAACTGATATAGGCGATCATCAACGCCCCGATCAATGACCCGGCTCCGCGCGCGGTCAGCAACAGCCCGTTCAATTTAACATCACCACCCAGCACCTTGACCGACCAGGCCGGCATCAAGGTCATCAAGCTAAAGCCAAAGATCGAAAGCACGGCCACATAACCCAGCAGAAGACGAATCCTTGGTTCATTGGCTACAAATTTAAGTCCTTCTGCCATGTTTTTAAGGGGTGAACCCTTTTGAGGTTGTACAACCCTTGGAGGAAGTTTCATCAACAGTAAAGCGCCGATCACGGCAATGAAACTGATGGAATTGATCGTGAAGCACCAGGCTGGTCCAAGCCAGGCGTAAACCAAACCGGCGGTGGCCGGACCGACGATGGCACCGAGGTTAAAGATGGTGCTGTTCAAAGCAATTGCGTTGGCAAGGTTTTCACGTTCGACCAGATCCACCACAAAAGCCTGGCGGGCAGGCGCATCAAAGGCGTTCGCCACCCCCAGCAGAAAGGCCAGTACCACGATGTGCCATGGCTGGATCAAATTGGTGAAAGCAAGAAAAGCCAATATTCCTGCCAGCACCATCATGGCGGATTGAGCGATCACGATGACTTTACGTTTTGAAAACCGATCAGCGGTCAAACCGCCGATCAAGGTAAAAAAGATGGTGGGAATGCCATTGGCAAAACCCACAATCGCCAGATAGGCAGCAGAATGGGTCAACTCATAAACCAGGAAATTTTGCGCCGTGGATTGCATCCAGGTGCCGACGAGCGAAACCACCTGACCGATGAACCACAAGCGGAAATTGGGTGACTTTAAAGACGTGAAGGTTTTACTAATATTGAATGATTTCATAAGATATATTTTCTGTTATACCACAGGTTCATTTTATATCCCTTTTCGTTGGAGTGACAACCTTACTCCATTTCTTGACCATTCAGGTACAAGATGTTATGATTTTTTTCGAGGTAAAGAATGACAGACAAACCGAATACCCCTTCCGAATCATTACCGGAAGATGAATTTCAGCTCCAGGAATCAGAAGAGCAGATCGAAACCAAAAAGACAATTACCCTAAACCAGGTATGGAACAAAATCCTGCACTTTGGTTTAGGAGAACCAACCGTACGTATTGGAACCGCAGTTGCCTCACTGATTTTGATCGCCCTGGTCGTTTGGGTAATGAGCAAATTCTTTTTGAAGGCTGAGAAAAGCAGTGCTATCCCCACTGCGCCCCTTAGCTCCCTCGCGACCACCCCCATAGTTCCCATGAGTGAGAGTTTTAGCCCGGTACTCGCGAGCAGTTTCAGCGTCTTCCGTCTGGCTCAACTGCATACCAATCTTCCACCCAAGCCACGCTCCACTGTGATCGAATATACGATTGTTGAAGGAGATACCCTTTTTGGTATCGCCGAAAAATTTGGCCTTAAGCCTGAATCGCTGCTTTGGTGCAACAAACACATCCTTGGCGATGACCCGCATAACATTTATCCGGGAGTAACCATCCTTATTCCACCTTTTGATGGCGCCATTTATCAATGGTCGGAAGGCAGCGGTCTGAACGGTGTGGCCAAGTTCTATCACGTCTCGCCGGATGATATCGTGGATTGGCCTGGCAACCAGCTGGACCGGACCACGCTAGGCGATTTTTCGCTGCCCAACATCCCGGTAGGGAAACTGCTTTTCATTCCGCATGGATACGGCGAATTTACCGATTGGCTGGAACAGTATACCCGTGAGAAACCGGCAACTTCTTCCATCACCGGCAGCGCCTGCGGAACGATCACTTCAGGTTACATCGGCAGCGGTACATTTATCTGGCCAACCACAGAAACCTGGATCTCAGGTTATGATTTTTCACCCTCGACCAACCACCGGGGTATTGATATTGCCGGCTCAATCGGCAACCCGGTTTACGCGGTGGATGATGGTGTGGTGGTCTATTCAAACTGGAACACCATGGGCTATGGCAACCTGATCGTGGTTGACCACGGTAACGGATGGCAATCCGTTTATGCCCACCTTGACAGCTTCTTGAAATACTGCGGTGACAATGTCAGTCAGGGCGAACAAATTGCCACCCTGGGGACCACCGGCAATTCTTCGGGTCCGCATCTGCATTTTGAGTTGAGAAGCGAAACTTATGGGGCAGTCAACCCGCACGATTTTCTGCAACAGCCTTAATCAGACTCAAAAAACAGCCTTCCGGCTGTTTTTTGTTTTAAGCCTCACGCACTTGTATAATAGGTATGAATATGACACCCATTAATCCGAACCGCCCATCGCCCATTGCAGGCTCCTGGTATTCTTCAAATGCAGTGAAACTGCACGAAGAAATTGAAGGTTACCTTGAGGCTGCCAGCCTGCCTGAACTTAACGGCCAGTTGACAGGGTTGATCGCCCCCCATGCCGGATATTTCTACTCAGGACCGACTGCAGGGTTTGCCTATCGAGCGGTCATGGGTATGGATTTTGACCTGTGTGTGGTCGTTTCTCCCCTGCACGATTACCTGCCCTATCCGCTGCTGACCTCGGCACACGACTTCTATCTCACTCCGCTTGGTCAGGTCGAAGTGGATCATGCCCTACTGACAGATCTCAACCATCATTTGAATGGGACCGGCTTAAGCCCGGCACAAGCCATTGCCAATGACCGCGAGCATTCGCTTGAAATTCAACTGCCTTTTTTACAAACCGCCTTATCCAAGTCTTTTCGACTGTTGCCGTTGATGGTGAGGTCTTCAGAACCTGATCTTCTCAGCCAGACCGCCGAAGTACTGGCCGACTTAATCAAAGACAAAAAAGTCCTGCTGGTGGCCAGCACGGATCTTTCTCACTTTTATGATGAATCCACCGCTAATGCACTGGACACGGTAATGCTCAACCGCATGACCAGTTTCTCACCGCAAGGTGTTTTACAAGCTGAAGCGGACCAGGAAGGTTTTGCCTGCGGCTCAGGTGCGGTGGCACTGGTATTGTGGACCGCCAAAGCACTGGGGGCCAACCAGGTCACCCTGCTCAATCACAGCACCTCCGCCAGGGCATCCCGTGATACATCAAGTGTGGTTGGCTACGGCGCACTGGCCATCACCCGGCAAGAGGCTGTTTGAACGCTCAACGATATGCCCGTGTTGCGGTGAATATCCCACAACTCACAGGGTTGTTTGATTATGCCATCCCTGAAGAATGGCAAGACCAGGTCAAACCCGGTTCGCTGGTGACCATTCCCTTTGGCAGACAGCTCACGCAAGGCATCGTAGTTACCCTTACAGAGGACCCTGCAGTTCCGAACCCCAAACCGCTGGATTCATTGCTTGAAAAAGAGCCGGTGGTCACCCCTCAGCAGATAAAGCTGGCGCAGTGGATGTCAGAAGAAAACCTGACCTCGCTTTCAGCCTGCCTGGATATGATGCTGCCACCGGGACTATCACAACACGCTGATATCCTCGTTCAGCTGATCGAATTGCCGCAAGACGCAGAACTGACCCCTCTGCAGCACCGGATCGTCAGTCTGCTGCAAACGCGAGGTGATCTGCGGGGTAAACAACTTGATCGTTCCCTTCCGCACATGGACTGGCGGAAAAGCCTGCCAGGTTTGGTAAGAAAGGGAATTGTTCTCAGCAGTCCGATCTTGAAACCTCCCTCCGCAAAGGCTAAAACCGGCCGGGCGGTGAAATTCATCTGCATGCCCGATACGGATGAGGCCCTGAAAAGCCTGGGCAAGTCCGGCAGCGCTGCACGTGAACGCCGGTTTAAAGCGCTTCAGTTCCTGCAAAACGAATCAGGTGAAGTCAAACTGCCATTTGTTTATGCCGAAACCGGTGCCACCTCTGCCGACCTGGCTTTATTGGCAGAAAATGACTTCATTGAATTCTCCGAAGTTGAAATCCAGCGCGACCCGCTGGCGCGGCTCAACCCGATAAATATCAAACCACCCCAACTGACCACTGAACAAGCTTCCGTGGTGGAGCGGCTCAAACAACAACTCAATGGCACTGCCCCCAACCTACCCAACCTGCTTCAGGGTGTGACCAGTTCAGGCAAGACAGAAGTTTACCTGCACGCAGTGGAAGAAGCGCTTCGCCTTGGCAAACAGGCCGTCATTCTGGTGCCCGAAATTTCACTCACCCCGCAAACCGTCAACCGCTTTTTAGGACGCTTCCCAGGTCAGGTGGGATTGATCCATTCAAAATTGTCAGACGGCGAACGCTATGACACCTGGCGAAGAATTCGAAGCGGCGAGCTATCTGTGGTGGTCGGCGCGCGCAGTGCACTCTTTGCCCCCCTCAAGGATTTAGGCTTGATCGTGATTGACGAGTGTCACGATGGCTCTTATCACCAGGAAGATGTTGAACCGCGCTACCAGGCAGTCAGTACCGCTATTGCCTATGCCCGTTTGACCAATGCCGTGATCATTATGGGGTCAGCCACCCCCGAGGTGGAGCAGCGTTTTGTTTTCAAACAGAATCGCTGGAACATCTTTGAACTTCCCAACCGCGTGCTGGCACACCAGGCGCTTTATCCAGACGCATCTGGCGCCCCCATTGCTTCGCTGCCTATGCCGGATATTGAAGTGGTGGATATGCGCGGAGAACTGGTGGCTGGCAATCGTTCACCTTTGAGTCGGGCGCTTCAAGCCGGAATTGCCGAGATCCTTGAAAAACGGTCTCAGGCGATATTGTTTCTCAACCGCCGCGGCAGTTCTTCTTATGTTTTTTGCCGGGACTGCGGCCACGTGCTGCGTTGCAGTCGTTGCAATGCCCCGATGACCTTCCATGAAAATGAATCCCTGCTGATATGCCACCAGTGTAATGCCAAACGCCAGATGCCCCAAAAGTGTCCGCAATGCGGCAGCACACGCATCAAGCAGTTTGGTCTGGGCACCGAAAGCCTGCAAAAAATGATCACCGAGTTATTCCCGAAGGCCAGAACCTTGCGTTGGGATGCTGACACCGCGAGAAAGAAAGGCGCCCACGACCTGATCATGGAACACTTTGCTCAAGGACGTGCTGACATCCTCATTGGCACCCAAATGATCGCCAAGGGGCTTGACCTGCCCAACGTGACTCTGGTGGGTGTAGTGCTGGCTGATGTAAGCTTAAATCTGCCTGATTTCAGGGCACCCGAACGCACTTACCAATTGATCACCCAGGTGGCAGGCCGGGCAGGACGCAGTTCTCAGGGTGGAAAAGTGATCTTGCAAACCTTTCAACCCGACCATTACGCCATTCAAAAAGCGGCTGTTTATGACTTTGCCGGTTTTGAAAAAATGGAGCTGCAATACCGGCAGGAAACGGGTTATCCACCCTTTTCCAGGCTGGTAAAGATCGAACTCAGCCATTACAACGCCAACCAGTTGGAACACGCCGCACTGGAAACCGGTGAGCGCATCCGCCATTGGCTGTTTGAAAAAGATTGGGAAGAGATCGTGATGATCGGCCCCTCCCCCTGCTTCTATCAAAGAAGTTCGGGGCGCTACCGCTGGCAGATCTTGCTGCGCGGACAGCGGCCGGTGGAACTGATCCGTGCCCATCCGCTCACGACCTGGCAGCCTGCCGGCATTGAGGTGGAAATTACTGTGGACCCAGTGAATTTGTTGTAGAAATTTGTCTCAACCGTCAAACATCTTCATTTTAAACAATAATAGCTTTTGCTTGGAGTTTGTATAAACCCATGCTAAGCTATTATCAAACCATCTGTACTACAAAAAGAAAGAAGAGCAACTTTGGTATAGTTCTAATAAGTGCTTGGTTCTAATTCAGTTATCCATCACAACTTCATGAAAAACTGGAATATTCTATCTGCCAATCCTGGTAAAGGTTCATGCGCGTAATCAGGGAAAAACACCATTTCTTTTTCTGAATTGATCTTGTTATAGGTCGCAAACTGAGAGGATGGAGGACAAACGGTATCCTTCAGACCGATTGCCCAGAGGATTTTTGAGCGAATACGAGGTGCCAGATTCTGAATATCAACATACCCAAGCGCTTCGAAAACCTTGCTTTCTTTCTCATGATTTGGATCGAAAAAGCGGAAATACTCACGCAATTCTAAATATGCCTGTTCCCCCTGATCCATATCCCAAACGCGCTTGTAATCACTCAAAAAGGGATAAAAAGGAGCGGCAAGTTTGATTCGAGGTTCCAAAGCGGTACATGCTACTGTTAAGGCGCCTCCCTGGCTGCCGCCTGTAGCTCCAACCCGATCCGGGTCAACATCTGGCATTTCCATGACGATTTTGGCTAATTGGGCCGTATCCAGGAATATTTGACGAAACAGAAGCTTCTCTGGCTTGCCCCTCAAAGCATCTTCCAATCCACGGATGATCTGTCCATGATATGTGTTTCCAACAACGTCACTGTTATCTTCAGACAGGCCACCCTGACCGCGGCAATCCAACGCCGCTACCGTGTAACCTTGGGCTACATATACAAGCTTATCCATCCAATCGCCTGAGTTGCCGGTATACCCGTGGAACATCAATACTGCAGGATGTGGTTTGGATGCCTTGGATGGACGCAGCAATTTTGCGTGAACTCTTGCCCCGCCAACACCGGTAAAATAAAGATGAAAACATTCAGCACTTGGTGCTTGAAAATCAGCTGGGATTAATTCAACCTTGGGATCGGTTGACCTCATTTCTCTTAAACCTTTTTCCCAATAATCATCAAAATCATCCGGTCGTGGATTAATTCCGTTGTAATTCTTTAATTGTTCCAATGGATAATCAAAAGTAAGAGGCATTTGTATCTCCCAATTATTCCAAAAAGGACATGTGAAAATCCAACTTGTTTTTTCAATCTTGCAACAAGAATTACAGATGGATTATCTTATGCCCTTTTGTGTTCAGATCAGTGTACACAATTTCACCAGCCAAGATTTTAAAGTCAACGCTTAGTCTGGCCATATTGTCTTGAGTTGTCCAAGAAAGAATTAAAGACTCATCGTCACTTTGTTCCACTTTAAACTCACCTGCAAATGCAGGATGTGTGTTTCGAAACCTGATCAATTCAAGTAATTTTTTTACGACGTCTCGATTAACTTCAGTGTCAATTTCTTCGAGAGAATAATTGTGTCGGTTGAGTTCTCTACCTTCGCCTGTCTTTTTTACCGCCTCCACATCATTTCTTCCAGCCAATAAACCAACATAATAAACTTGGGGAATTCCTGGAGTAAAGAATTGAATGGCTCGGGAAATTAAATATGCCGAATCATCACAACCCAAAAGTGAATAATACGTGCCTCTAATCTGATGCACATCAAATCCGTCAGGATCCTTATGGGCTTGAGATAAGATCAGGCTGAAATTTGCACCATTTGACTTGCAAAAATCAACCACTTTTCGAACATTACCACCTTGATACAAACCATCGAGATCTGGCTTAATCGGTACACCATCGTGGCAATCCAACATTGTAAATTGATGGTGAGGCCTGATGCGTAGATAGTCTTTTAAATTCTTGCTTGATCTTGTAACCAACACCTCGAGGATTGTATAGGGAAGAATAAAATCATAGATCCAATACCCTTTATCAGCCAATTTAAATTGAGTCTGATAATCAGCATGGATTTCAGGTAAGACTTCGATCTGCATTGTTTCTGCCAATTGTTGAAACCAATCCAAAAAATTATAGATTTCTGGTTCAACAAAAAAACATGAGGTTCCAAGTTTTTTGGTGACATACCCAACAGCATCCAAACGTACAATCTTGACATTATTTTTGCTGAACGTGGTTAAAAACTGTTTAAAAAGGTCAATCGTGATTGGAGAGTAAATATCCAAATCAATCTGTTCCGAGGGATTGGTCTTACCAAAAGTTGTCCAGACTTTTTGGTTTTTTCCAGTTTTTTCAATCATAAACTCTGAATACGGTTTTTCTCTTCGCAAAAACATTTTTTCAATATCTGTTTGGAGAGGATTTCCATCAGGCCATTGTTTTTCTAGCGGGATGAAAAGATCTGCATATTGAGAGTCAGATCCAGATTTGAGAAAATCTTGGAAAAATGGAGATTGGGCAGAAATATGGTTTACCATCAAATCCAGTAATACTGCGTGTTTCTCGCCGATCTGCTTAATATCATTCCATGTGCCAAAAGATGGTTCGATATCAAGATAAGTCAATGGGGCAAAACCTCGATCACCAGAGGACGGAAAAGGAGGAAGGATATGGATTCCTCCAGTGAAGAGGCCAGAGAAATAATTCTCTACGACAAAATTCAGATTTTTAAGATCGCCGCCCAAAGAATCTGGATAAGTAATGAGTTGGACCTGATTTTTGACCATAAACCAAGAATCCTAATCCACCCGAGTTAATTCGTACTCATCAGAAACCACAAAATCTGCGAGTTGCTTATGACCGGCTATGATCTTATGTTCGATCGCTAATATCTGTTCAGTAAAAGGATCATTGACTTCGTTGCCGCGATTACGCTTTTTTCGATCTTCCAAAGTTTTTAACCAGTTACGCTTGATAAATATTTTTTTATCAACATGTTTGAGCAGAGAGGTGTATGTCCCTTCAGCGATGACCACTTTTACGCCATCAAGGATGATTTGTTGGGTTTCAATCGTATTGGCATTGTAATCAACGATTGGTTTTTCAATTTCAGATTTCCCGTTGATGGCATCCACCAGGTTTTTCTCAAACATGTCAAAGTTGACTTCAACATGAGGACCAAGCCAATCGGAATCTTCACGCCTTTTTGCGCTGTTCATCTTGGGAGGAAGAAAGAAATAGTCATCCTGTCCCAATACAATGGTTTTTATCCCGTAATTAGCTAATTCATTTGAAACAGCCAATGCCGTCTCTGATTTACCGCTTCCAGATTCGCCGGCAATAGAGATCACGTATCGAGATTGTTTCGACTTAATTTGATCAATAATATCGGCAACAATTGCCTTCGCAATTGAAATATGCCATTCTTGTAACAGGATAATATCACCCTTCATTTTTGACTCTCGCAATTATTAGATTTTTCATGATATGCTGCAGTTAATTTTGTGTTTCCAGATTATCCCTTGACTGCACCTTGCAGCAATGCCTTAATGATCTGTTTTTGGAAAAGGACAAATATCAACAAAGTCGGTACCAGGATGATGATTGTTCCGGCACAAAGCAGTGGGACATTGGTTGCATAATGACCTTGAAACGCGCCTAATGCGCCTGCCATCGTTCGTTGGTTTGGATCCTCAACGAGCACAAGGGCAAGAAGGAATTGATTCCAAGTCCAAATAGACATGAGAATGCCAAGCGAAGCGATTGGCGCCTGTGCAAGCGGAAGATGGATTCTTCTAAAAATATCCCAGGTAGTGGCACCATCCACCCTTGCGGCTTCTGTTATTTCAACTGGCATGTTGATGAAATGAGCGCGCATCCAGAAAACGCTAAAAGGCATATACAATGCAATAAGTGGTAAGGCAATTGCAAATTGGGTATTGTAAATACCAATTGCCCGTTCAAGCGTGTAGATAGGGATTATGATCCCCTGAAACGGTAGGGTTAATCCAAACACAAAAAGTGCCAGCAGAAAATTTGAACCAGGGATCCGAAGCAAGCCAATTGCGAACCCAGCCATGGTTGAAATAACAAGTGCAACTGGAACCACCATTAAGACGATACGAACACTAGATAAAACCAGAGTGCTCATATTCGCTACTTTAAAGGCTTCAACAAAATTTCCCCATTGCGGATCAGCCGGCCAATCAAGACCACCAGGAACAGTTCCTGATGGATGTAATGCTGTTAGAAAGATACTGATAAAGGGCAGTATCGTAAAGGTCATAAGTACCAAGAGGAGAGCCCGCCCAGCAATAATTTCGCCGCGACTAACTTTCATTAATATGTCTCCTTATTCAGTCGTTGTATCGGAAGAATGATGACAACGACAAGAAGCATGAGCAAAACCGCCAAGGCCGAAGCCACACCAATATTCCGTTGGGCAAAGGCCAATATATAAATCTGGAGCCCCGGAACCGAAGTTGCATTTCCGGGTCCACCGGCTGTGGCGACATACACGATGTCAAAAGTGGCAAGGGCAAAGATAACGGTAACGGTCAGACACACACCGATCTCTTGTTTGAGTAAAGGAATGGTGATTCCTGTAAATTCTTCAAACCAGCTAGAACCGTCTATTCTCGCAGCTTCATAAAGGGACGGATCTACTTTAGACATTGCCGTAGATAAAAGAACCGTGCAGAAACCTAATAACACCCAAATACCGATCACACCAACCGCCGAAAGCGCCCAGTTAAAATCTCCCAGCCAGGCACGAGTGATAGACCCCAAGCCGATGAAACTCAAGCCCTGGTTAACCAAACCTGAAAGAGAGAACAACCAACCCCAAATAATACCGGCTGCGACAAGCGCTATTATGTAGGGCAGGAACAAAATTGTTCTGGCCACATCACCAAATCTTCCGTTTGCAACACGATTAATCACACTGGCAACAATTAATCCAAGCCCGACAGGGATAAAACTAAACCAAACCACCAGCCAAAAGGCATGAACGATGGTGGCCAGCAAATTAGGGACCTTAAAAACTGTTATGTAATTTTTGAGCCCTACCCAGGTCATCTCCCCCACACCATTCCAGCGATGAAAAGAATAAACGATGGTTAATACAAATGGCACAAGGACGAAGACCGCATAAAAAAGCAGTGCCGGCATTGCATAAAGCCATCCCGTCAATGCATCGCTGCGAAGACGCTTGCTGGCCTTGGGCCGGTTGGAGACAGTTTGAGTTGCGGAGAGGTTCTCTATTGTCATCACCTAATCACGATCTGGAAGGCGCAGGGGGTACCCCCCCTGCGCTTTTACCACTACTTATTGGGCAGCCAGTTCAAGTTCGTATTCAGCTTGAACTGCTTTGAGGAGACCAGCGGCATCTTGCTGGCCGCCGACCATCTTTTGAAGTTCAGGAGTCCAACCCTGTGCAAAGATAGCGCTTGTGGCATTTGCAATGAAGTCCATTGCGCCGCCATCAGCACCCATAACTGGCCCAGCAGCAAGGGTTTCAGCGGTAACTGAACCTTCAGCAACTGCAGGCATGGTCGCTCCAGCAGGGCCACCGGGGTTTGAACCACCAATGGCTACATCAATTTTACGCGCTTCATCATTGGTTGCAACCCAATTGAGGAAGAAAGCTGCACAATCAGGATTCTTGGCTTTAGCTGCGATACCGAAGGTCAAAGGAGCAGACATGGCGGCGTAAGGGCCACCTTCTTCAGCAGGGGGCATCAAGAAGAAGCCTACATTACCAGGCATGGCAGTATCGTAACCAGCATTCTGCCAGTCACCATTGAAGGTGAATACACCTTCACCGGCACCAAATCTGGCGGCAGCGTCGGTGTACTCAATTGCGTTGATGTCAGCGGGGAAATATCCAGCTTTGATCCATTCTTCGAGATGTTGGGCAGCAATGAGATTGGTTGGGGTATCAATGGTGGCACCGGCTTTTCCGAAGATCCATTCATTGATCGGACCAACGGGGCCGTAAGCAGCCATTAACTGCTGTAACGGGAAGGCCAGGCCCATACCGCTTTTAGCACTACCCCACATCATGATGGGTTGTAGGCCCGCATCTTTTGCGGCAGCAAGCAGACTTTCGAATTCAGCAACGGTCTTGGGAGCTTCAGTCATGCCAATCTGTTTGGCCAATTCTTTGTTATAGAAAACGCCGGTAAGGCTGTAGTTGAGACCCATGGCATAAAGAGTACCTGAACCGCGGACGCCATCAGCATCAATACGATTTTGATTGAGTTGAGGCACAGGCCAATCATTCCAGCCAAAAGCTTCGGCATAAGGATCAAGATTCATGAGCAAGCCGTCTTTGGCAAAAGAAACCATGGTCGGCAAACGAAGGAGATCAGGAGCGTTGTCGCTCGCAAGCACAAGCGGAGTTGAAGTGATCAAGTTCGCAAACTGATCCTGGCTGATATCCCAGGTTACATTTGGATATTGTTTTGTGAATTCTTCAGCGAGTTTGAACGGAATATCAAAGCCGGTTTCAAAGGTTGCTTTGAGAACCACAGGATCCGTACCGCAGCTGGGTGTGGTGGCTGCAGGAGCTTCAGTGGGGGCGGCTGTGGTCGCCACAACCGGTGCTTCAGTTGCAGCGGTCGTGGCTTCTGTAGTCGGAGCAGCAGTGGCAGCTGGTTTACAGGCAGCAAGAATCATACTGCTGATCAAGATTAAGCCAAGCAATTTCAAAACTTTTTTATTCATTTTCTTCTCCTTTTGGTTTTATTGTTCGACGGGGTTAAAAATCTTAGGTAGATTTGTGAAGTATTTCACCTCCTCAAATTACTAACCAGAAAATGCATTAGCCATTCTCAATTTCATATTGGGAAAAACAGTAAAATGTTTGCATGAAAACACTTTCACGCCTAGAATAACATATTCCATTTCAAAAAGCAATAAGCAGTTTCTTATGCTGTCAGTCTTTCAATCACAGTCAGGGGGAGAGTAATATGTTGGACCGGACGGGAATGATCGGCAATATGCGAAAGTAAAATTTCTATCGCGATCCTTCCTGATTCATCCAGATGCTGGCGTATGGTCGTTAGTTCTTCATAATCAGCCATATCAAGATCATCAAATCCGATCACAGCCAATTGTTCAGGTACTTTGACGCCAAGTTGGCGGGCGGCTTTCAAAACTCCCAAGGCCTGGTAGTCTGTTGCGGCAAATACTGCAGTGGGTGGGTTTGGCATATCAAGCAATTCTTTTGCCACCATTCGCGCTTGCTCTTGATCATAAGGAGCTAATCTGACAAACTCCTTTGGAATTTCAATATTCGCAGTTTTAAAAGCCTGACGAAAACCTTTTAATCGCAAGTTTACCGGATGGATGGAATATTCTGGCAAGTCTGTATCGCCCAGAAACGCAATTCGCTTATGACCTTTTTTCAATAAATAGTCCGTGGCCATCCTTCCGCCTTCAACATCATTGATTTCAACGCTATTCAACAGCGTATGGGGGAATTCAATTAATACTGTTGGAAGTTCATGCTCGACAAGACGATTTACATCTGCTTCAGCAACGGGCAGGGACATTATGACAAGTCCATCAAGGTTACCAGTCAGCGGCAATGAGGAAAGATAGCTTTGCAACCGGTTATTTGAGTCCACGGTATAGATAACCAGATCATAGTTTTCTTTGGATAAAGAAGCTGCTATTCCACGTAATCTTTGAACAAAGGAAGGGGCTGTAAAAAACGGGGTAATGACACCAATTCTGCCCTTTAGACGCAAGGCACGTGCCCTGGCCTCAGCTTGGGGTACAAACCCCAATTTATCAATCGCCTCATAAACCCTTTGTCTGGTATTTAAATTTACTTTTTCAGGAGTATTGATTACACGGGAGATTGTAGAAATACTAACCCCTGAGACAGCAGCAACATCAAATATTGTCGGTACTTTTTTTCCATTGCCCATAAGTGACTTCTCGTCTGCTTTAATGAAAACGCTTTCATAATAGCACGGGGTTTATCATTCGTCAATGAAAAACACCAATAATAATGCTGATGAGATAATATTACGGAATGATTGAATACGGATTCACAAAGCCACCATTGTAGCGAACCTCAAAGTGAAGGTGGCCACCGGTGGATTTTCCGGTGGAGCCGGAAAGGGCAATGAACTGGCCCTGATTGATGCCGTCGCCGCATCTCACTGCCAGGGACCCTTCGCTGAGATGGGCATAAACAGTCGAGTAGCCGTTGTTATGGTCTATTTCCACCAGGTACCCATAGCCACTGTCGTTCCAACCGGAATAGATGACCGTGCCGTTGTCTGCCGCCACCACCGCCGTACCCACCCCGGCTGCAAGGTCCACTCCGCGATGGTAGGATGAATATTCAAAACCCGAGATGCTGTTGTTCCAGACAGGCCAGATCATGCTTCCTGAGCCGATCGGACCATAAGCCGGCGCCTCGCAGCCGCCAGGACCGGCAACCACTCGCAGCACACCCGTACGCGGTGCAAAAGGCAGCACCTCGATCCAGGGCGCCAATTCGCGGTATCCACCGGGGATCATGATATTCATGCCAATCAGGTTGTCAGTTACAGGATTTGAAACATCCAGGTGGTTCCCCGGCCATGCAATGATCTTCTCCGGGTCGGCATAATACTTTTGAGCCACCTTTTCTACTGAATCGCCTTCTTTCCACTTGTAGTAAATGCCGTTGGTTGGCGGAATTGTCAATCTCCATCCCTCGACGATGATGGTTGGATCATCATTAAGCAGATCGTAGTTCGCCCACAAAATGGATTCCGCAGAAACGTTGAACTCCTTGGCGATCTTGAAGATGGAATCCCCTGGTTCGACCGTGTATTTAACCGCATTGTGTCTGATCCCGTCAGGAGGGATGGTTTTGATGTTTGCCATCCGGATCAACTCATGACCAGAATTTTCGTTCACAAGGTTTGGCAGTGGAACGCTCAACCTTGGTTGCGGATCACCACTCTCAGAAAGTCCGTCATCCGTTTTGGGGAGGGTAGTTGTTATGTAAAACAGGATCATTCCAACCATTAAGATGGCTGTCGCACACCAGGAAAGCAAAACACCCCGATCAAGTGGTGATTTACCGGTTTTAGGGGTTTCCTGTTCAGAGATATCTTGAGTTTTTGACTTCACACTCACACGTCCTCCCTGGCATTCTTTTCAGTTCAACCTGGAGAGTGTTTATCCTCCAATCGGTTGGTTCAAACGATTAAGGGTATCACAACTCAATCAAACCTGGCAAGATGGCATAAAGAAAAGCCCCTGCATATTTAATGGCGCTGCAGGGGCTTTGGGTTCTTGAATTGGTGTTATGGCAGGATCTGCCAGGGGTTGATATATTGACTTCCCAAGCGGATCTCGAAATGTAAATGTCCACCGGTGGATTTACCGGTGTTGCCCGAAAGAGCGATCATATTGCCGGATGTCACATTTTGGCCGCATTGCACCAGGATGGAACTTAAGTGGGCATAGATGGTCTTGTAGCCATTATTATGATCAATTGCCACCAGATTACCATAACCGGAGTCATTCCAACCCGCATAGACGACGGTACCGGAATCAGATGCGATCACCGGAGTGCCTTCAGCAGCGGCAATATCTATCCCCAGGTGATAACTGGTGAAATCAAAGCCGGAAAGGAAGTGATTGCCTGTCGGCCATTGGAAGAACCCTGACCCAACCGGACCCGTTTCAGGTGTCACACAACCGCCTGGGCCGGCAATGGATTTGGTGGCGCCTGAACGCGGTGCAAAATCCACCGGCACGATCCACGAAACCATGTCGCGGTATCCACCGGGGATCATGACATTGACATCGGTGAGATTGTCAGTGACCGGGTTGGAAACATCCAGGTGGTTCCCAGGCCAGGTGATGATAGAATCCGGATCGGTGTGATATTTTTCGGCTACCTTTTCAATGGTATCGCCGGCTTTCCATTTGTAATAAATGCCGTTGGTGGGGGGGATGGTCAGCACCCATCCTTCTTTCAGGAAGGTGGGGTCATCATTAAGCAGATCATAATTTGCCCACAGGATGGATTCAGCCGTAACACCGTATATTTTGGCGATGATAAATAAAGAATCGCCAGGTTTAACGGTGTATTTGACCGCAAATTGTCTTACCCCTTCAGGAATCTTGGTGTCAATATTCGCCATGCGGATCAAATTTTCCACAGGCAGACCAGATGCCAGGCTGGGCAGGGGAATATTTACCGACTGATTCTGATCAATATTTTCAGTTACAGCAGTGTCAGACTTGAAGGGATTGATGTTTAACAATACCAGGACCAACCCGGCTACCATTAATCCAGTTACACCCCATGAGAGCACCGTTCCCCAATCGAGCGGAGATCTTGAGACCTTTGGCGCTTCTGCTTTTTGAGCTTCCGCCTTCGGAGCCTCAACCTCCGGTGCCTCTTGAGTTTTGGCTTTCCTACTCACTTAGTCCTCCGTAATGTTTTCCAAAAACTCCAGATTGTTTTTGGTTTTTGCCATACGTTGTAATATGGCTTCTGTCGCCACCGCGGGATCCATACCGGCTCCACCTGGGGGCGGGGTGATCATTTGCAAGTACATACGCCGTACCAGCCATACTCTGGAGAGGATATCTGGTCCAAGAAGCAGGTCTTCACGGCGGGTGGACGAACGTTCAATATCAATGGCCGGGAAGATTCTGCGTTCTTGCAGACGGCGTGAAAGGTGCAATTCCATGTTGCCAGTACCTTTAAACTCTTCATAAACCACATCATCAAGACGCGAACCGGTATCCACCAGAGCGGTGGCCAGAATGGTTAACGATCCGCCTTCTTCGATGTTACGCGCTGCGCCAAAGAATTTCTTGGGCGGGTAGAGCGCTGAAGGATCCATACCACCAGAAAGGGTTCGTCCTGACGGGTTCACCACCAGGTTATAAGCACGGGCCAACCGGGTGAGTGAATCCATTAAGATTACCACATCCCGACCGATCTCAACAAGACGCTTGGCGCGTTCAAGAGTGATCTCAGCCATGCGCACATGACTGCTAACCGGTTCGTCAAAGGTTGAAGCTACCACTTCAGCATCCACTGAGCGGTCCATATCGGTGACCTCTTCAGGGCGTTCGCCGATCAGGGCGATGATCAGGTGGATCTCGGGGTTGTTGGCTGTGATGGAGTTGGCCAGCTGCTTGAGAATGGTGGTCTTGCCTGCTTTTGGCGGTGAAACGATCATACCGCGCTGACCGCGGCCGATGGGAGCGATCAGGTTGATCAAACGAGATGAAAGGATGGAGCGATCTGTTTCCAAGTCAAAACGTTTATCGGGGAAGATGGGGGTCAGAGATTCAAAAGATTTTCGAACATGCATATCTTCAGGAGCAACAGCATTGATCGTTTCAACCTTTAATAAACCATAATGACGCTCGGCATCGCGGGGAGGGCGGACTACACCGATCACAAAATCGCCCATGCGCAGCTCATAGCGGCGCAGTTGAGCCTGGGATACATAAACATCATCCGGGCCGATGGAATAATTGGTGCGCAAGAAACCAACCCCTTCAGGAGTGATCTCCAACACACCACCCCGAACTTCAATCCCTTCGGCGGCAGCTTCTGCCCGGCGGATTTGAATGATCAGGTTTTCTTTTTTAAGTCTGTTCGCGTTGGGGATATTTAAGTCGGTTGCAATCTGACGCAGCGAAGTAAGCGGCGCGCTTTCCATCTCAATTATTTTCATTTATTTGTCACCCATGAATTATAGTTAGAATTATGCCGTTCTCCCCTGTTTTATCAGGGTTATCTGGACTTTTTGTGTTTTTTGCCAAGGGATTTTTTAGGCGACCTGCTCCCCCACCAAGATACAGGTCTCGCCAATCAAATTAATACTCTTTCACATACTGATAGGTAAAAGTATAACATGGATAAATATGATATGCAAGCACGGATTAAAGTTCTTCCAACAACCTTATACAACCATTATCGGATGAATATAGTTCAATCTTTAACCAAGATATTCGCGTAAATGCCTGCTGCGAGTTGGATGTCTCAATTTACGCAGCGCCTTGGCTTCGATCTGGCGGATGCGTTCACGGGTGACATTAAAATAACGGCTGACCTCTTCAAGGGTGTGATCCTTGCCGTCAATCAATCCAAAGCGCAGTTCAAGCACCTGGCGTTCACGTTCTGAAAGGGCGGCCAGAGCGTTTTGAACCTGTTCACGCAGCATCTCACGAGCAGCCGCGTCCATCGGTTCAAGGGCTTCGTCATCTTCAATGAAATCACCCAGCTGGCTGCTTTCTTCATCACCCACCGGTCGTTCAAGTGATATGGGTTCTTCAGCAGACTGCAGAATGCGCTGTACCTTAACCGTCGCCCAGGTCCAGCGTTTTTGAAGTTCACTGTCAATGGGTTGGTTGGTTTGTCTGGCCCGTTTGATCGAGGCGGCGTCTTCTGCCGTCATCAATTCGCTTTCAAGCGCCAGTTCCTCCTGGGTTGGTTCACGGCCGAGCACCTGAACCAGCGATCGTTGGATGCGCAGGATGCGGGTGATGGCCTCAAAGAGATGCACAGGAATGCGGATGGTGCGGGCATGTTCAGCAATGTAGCGGCTGATGGATTGTCTGATCCACCAGGTGGCGTAGGTACTGAATTTGAATCCGCGGGTGGAATCGAATTTCGAAACAGCGCGTAATAAGCCCAGGTTGCCTTCCTGGATGAGATCAAGGAAGGAGATGCCGCGGCCGAGATATCGTTTGGCAATACTGACCACCAGCCTGAGGTTGGCGCGGATGAGAGTCTGGTTGGCTTCTTCAGCTCGCCGTTTAATGCCTTCCATTTCCAGATTCAGATCATCATCGTTGGGAAGCTGGTGTTTGAACCAGGCCATGTCGGGCATTTCATCCGAT
This sequence comes from Chloroflexota bacterium, assembly GCA_021825925.1. GTDB lineage: Bacteria > Chloroflexota > Anaerolineae > Anaerolineales > Anaerolineaceae > UBA6107. The sequence continues at coordinate 470,281 of JAKAFP010000001.1, read as the reverse complement.
TTGGCCAATTTGGATAACAAGGCTTCTGATACCTTTTCAGGCAGAAGGTACATGCCCAAAAAGAGGGTATAGGCGTGTCTTACCAATTCTTCCCAGATGGCGTCTTTTCCCCATCTGCCGTTATCGAGGTAGGTGCGCAGGTATGATGGAACTTCAGCCTGCCAAGTGCGCCGCAGCAATTGTGATTCGGCCAGAGTCAGCGCCAGGTCAGGGCATTCGGTATGGCCGATGCGTAAAGCATCTTCCTGAAGGCGGGTCCATGAGGTGGTCAAGTCTTCGATAATGCCAACAAAAAGAGCATGCGAATGACCTGAAGCGCCCATCTCAGGTTTGGTGTGATTGGCAAGCGTATCCACGCGGACGAGAGCTTCAATTCTTGCAGCGAGGCGAAATTCAGAATCTGCATCAAGCAGATGGATCTGCCCGATCTCTTTTAAGTAGAGGCGTACGGGGTCTTCAGAGAGTTCAAGCGCGATGCTTGGATCTTCAAGAATTTCAAGCGGATCTTCGGCGACGATCTCGCCCCACTCATCACGCGCCTGGGCCAGTGAACTTTCATCCGGCTCCTGCTTGGCGAGCAAATCATCATCCAAAGACTCATTCCCCAACGGGATTTTTATCCCGGGGGCTCTTTTGCCAGCTTTTTTGGTCGCGGCTGGTTTTGCCGAAGTTTTTGGCTTGGCAGCAGAAGATTTTGTCGGTTTTTCAGAAGAAGTTGTTTTTTTTGTCGGCGTTTGGGGCATGGGTTAACTATACCATAATGTCAATAATCAAACTGTTTCAACTGGTTTGGCAAGCGCCATATCTAACTTGCCTCTGGCAATTGTATATTTTAATGTCAAAGAATGCAAATCAGTTTTGTCAAGCTCAGCGTTCTCCTCATCTGATTGAATAAACCTGATCTGGTTCAATAATGCATTAATGCGGATCAACCTGAGATTGATCAAGGAACGCACCAGATCTTCAAACAATTTGACTTCATTTTTCTCGGTGATCATTCCCGGACCAGAAAGTTGAGTTAACCGCTCAGTCAGGGATTCAGGAATGTTATCCTGTACATAATGCAGATTTTCATGTTCGTCTTGCGCCAGGCTTTTGAAGAATGCATCCGCAATGATCTGATGATCGGAGCTGTCAAAATCAGCAAGACTGATCTTATCCAGCCCGAACTTCTTTAATGACCTTTCCAGTTCATAATAACGATGAGGCTGCTGAAGCAGAAGCGAAAGACAATGCGCCTCAAGGCTTGTAATGCGTTTATCAACGCCAAACCCTTCCTGCCTGGGGTTGCGCTGCTGAACTGGCTCATCAATGCGTTGAATGCGGCGGCGCGGCTTTTCTTGTACACGCTGACTCCCCAAAAGTGAACGTTCATCCACTTTCAATAGGCGGGCAAGCTGCTGGCGGTAGGTATCTCTTTCAATGGCAGAGGGGACATCTTCGATCAGCGGCAAGATTTGCGCCGCTACAGCGGTTTTCACCTTAGCGTCTTCCAGATTCTGGTTTTTCGCGAGCGTTTCCATCACGTGAACGACAATCGGCTGTGCCGCGGCGAGGATCTTGCGCCACTCATCCGGATCGCGTAAGACCACCTCATCGGGATCCATGCCATCAGGGATGGTGGTCACACGTACATCCGCTTGCAGACGGGCTTCATGCCGCAGCAGGCCGTGGGCGTCAAAGGTCAGTTCGGTTTCGTGATCCAGCGCATTGCGAGCCAGGTCAAGGCCTCGCAGGGTGGCTTTTTCACCTGCAGCGTCAGCATCCAGGGCGAGCACGATGCGCCGCGTGAATTTCTTGAGTAATCTGAACTGGTCTTCGTTCAACGCCGTACCCATCGGGGAAACCGTGTTATCAAAACCAGCCTGATGCAAAATGATCGCATCCAGATAACCCTCGACGATCACCACCTGGTCTTGGGTGCGGATGGGTTTTCGGGCAAAATTCAGGCCGTAAAGCAGGTGACTCTTGTCAAAAAGCACTGTCTGGGGCGAGTTTAAGAACTTGGGCACATCGTTCGGGTCCAGAATGCGCGCGCCAAAACCGGCCATCTTGCCGGCTGCGTCGCGGATGGGGAACATGACCCGGTTGCGGTACTTGTCGTACACGCCGCCTGATTCTCGCGGCACCACCAACCCAACTGCCAGAAGGTCTTCGGTCGAGTAACCCTTCGCGCTGAAGTGATTAACCATTGAATCGTAACCGGAGGGAGAATAACCCAACCCGAAGGTCTGGATGGTCTCAAGTTTTACACCGCGCCGGGTCAGAAAATCCAAAGCAGGCTGTCCGGCTGGTGTTTTTAGCAGTTGGAATTGATAGAAGTTGACCGCCTCTTCAAGCAGTTCGCGCAGGCGTTCGTACTCATCTTCCGCGGCTTTTCGTTCGGGGGTGAAGGTTTCAAGGGTGACACCGGCGCGTTCGGCCAGTCGCCGCAGGGTCTCGGCAAAATCCCATCCCTCACGTTTCATCATGTACTTAAAGATATCGCCGCCTTCATTGCATTGCCCGAAGCACCTCCAGGTGCCGGATTCGGGAAAAACAGCGAAGGCGGGCGTTTTGGCATTGGGATGGAATGGACAGAATCCGGTATAGCTTCGGCCAGACCGTCTCAGTTTTACGGTTTCCGAGACGATATCCACAATATCCAAACGTGCTTTAATTTCATCTACTGCTGTCATAAGGTAAGGTTAATTTTATCCTGCAATCCAAAAAGGGTTGAGCAAATCCACCTTAACCGGCATTTCAGTTTAGAAACCTTCGAGGCATGAGAAATCCGCGATGCCCTTGGCCAGGGCTGCGATTCGCTGCAGCATGCCCAGGCGATTGGAGCGGACTTTTTCGTTCTCTGCCATCACCAAGACTGCATCAAAGAACTTGTTGACTGCCGGGATGATGGGTTGGAAGGCCTTGATCAGATCGTCCACTGAACCTGCTCTGCGGGAAAGTTTTTCAACCTTCTCGATCTCTTTGAAGAGGGCTTCTTCTGATTTTTCTTCAAAACTGGCAGGGTCCACCATAAAGACCGTCTTTTGATCGCGAGTGATACGCACACAGCGCGCGTAAGCCGGCAAAATGGTTGCCCAGTCAGCGTGATTAACCCAGGCGTTCAACTCACGCACCGCACGGATGACGCCCGCCGGGTTGGAATGCTGTTCAGCCAAAACGGCTTCAACCACATCATAGCGGAATCCCTGATCGGTCAGGCTGTTCTTGAGGCGGCCGACAATGAAATCGAGGCTGGCCTGCAGACTTTCGGGAGTCACAGGGATGGGCATATTTTGAACAGCCAATTCGAGACCGGATTTGAGATCAAAATCAAGATCGAATGAAGAAAGACACTGCACCAGTCCCAGAGCGGTACGGCGTTGAGCAAAGGGGTCTTTGGTACCCGTTGGTGCAAGCCCGGCAGCGAAAAGCCCGGCCAGTGAATCCAGACGGTCAGCAAGGCCGATCACCAGCCCGATCTTGTTGGAGGGCACGGCATCGCCCATGTAACGCGGCAGATAATGCTCAAAAAGCGCCTGAGAAACGGCTTCATTCTCACCGGAAGCCTTGGCATAGTAGCGTCCCATGACACCCTGCAGGGAGGTGTTTTCAACCACCATGTGAGTGACCAGGTCGGCTTTGCACAATTCCGCGGCGCGCAGGGCGGATTGCTGCTCGTCGGCAGACAATCCCAACAGCGGACCAAGTTTTTCCACCATCTTGCGGATGCGGACTGATTTATCGAGGTACGAACCCAATTTTTGCTGGAAGGTCAGCGTACCCAGTTTTTCGAGCATGTCTGAGAGTTTGTGCTTGATGTCTTCATTGATGAAGAAATTGGCATCTGCAAAACGGGCACGAATGACCTGCTCGTTACCGTCAGTGACCACATCCAGACCCTGTTTATCGCCATTGCGCACAGCGATGAAGTGCGGCATCAGTTTGCCATCTTTGCTAAGCACAGGGAAGTAACGTTGATGTTTCTTCATTACCGAGATCAAGGCCTCGGTGGGAACTGACAGGTGTTCTTTATCAAAGGTTCCCAAGAGTGCAGTGGGAGCTTCGACCAGTGTATTCACTTCATCCAACAGGTCCTCATCCACTTTTTCCTGAGCGTTCACCCCAGCCATGATCTTGTTGACCTGGGTGCGAATGGTCTCCTTGCGCTCGGCAGGATCCACGATGATGCCCTGGGTTTTCAATTGGGCGAAGTAATCTTTCGCGTCTTTGACCGGCAATTGCTGCGGTTCAATGAAGCGCAACCCGTGGGTCACGGCTTCGGCGGTGAGACCTGCATATTCAAAGGGGATGGCGGTGGTGCCCAACAATGCCAGCAGCCAGCGGATGGGGCGTGAGAAGGCCACGTTGGTGAAATTCCAGCGCATGACCTTGTCAAATTTGATCCCTGCCACCAGGGCGGGTAGTGCTTCAAGCAGCACATCATAAGAGGAACGGGTGGATTCTTTAACAAGCGCCACCATATAACGACCGCCGTCAATTTCGCGGGCTTCAAGGTCTTTTACACTGACGCCCTTGCCCTGGGCAAAACCTTCGAGGGCGCGGGTGGGCTGACCAGTGGTATCAAAAGCGCGGCTTTCAGGCGGGCCTTTGACCACGGTGGTGCGTTCAGCCTGCTGATCGGCCAGTCCTTCGATATAAACAATCAAACGGCGGGGAGTGCCGAGAATCTTTACATCGCCGTGCGCCAGACGCAGTTCATCCAGCAGGGCCGGTACGCGTTCGGTGAGCTGTTCAAGTGCAGATTGCAGATCAGCGGCTGGCAGTTCTTCTGTGCCGATCTCAAGCAGGAAAGGCGCAGGACCAGCCGGGAGGGTGGCTTTGGTTGCTTTGTTGACCGCCTTGCTACCAGCGGTTTCTGATTCGTTTAACCAGGGGAATTCAAGGCTGCGGCGCTGTTCCACATAGGCTTCAGCGTTGCGATGCGCCATTTCACGCATGCGTCCAAAGAGTGCCTGGCGTTCAGTGACACCGACGGCGCCGCGGGTGTCGAGGATATTAAAAGTGTGCGAACATTTGAGAATGTAATCGTGAGCCGGAAGGACCAAGCCGTTCTTTAGAGCTTCTTCTGCTTCGGCTTCGTAAAGTGCGTAGAGCTGGCGCATGCGGTCAACATCAGCGATTTCGAAATAATACTTGCTGTGTTCCACCTCACCCTGGAAGTTGATCTCGCCATAAGTATGCTGCTTGTTCCATTTCATGTTGCGGGCGTGGGGAATACGCTGCAGAGGCATGGTGATGCGTTCGAGACCATAAGTGATCTCAACAGACACGGGATCAAGCGTGAGACCGCCGGCTTGCTGGAAGTAAGTGAATTGGGTGATCTCCTGGCCGTCCATCCATACTTCCCAACCAAGACCCCATGCGCCCAGCGCGGGCTGCTGCCAGTTATCTTCGACAAAGCGGATGTCGTGTTCACGCGGATTGATGCCCAAGGCTTCAAGCGATTTTAGATAGAGTTCTTGCGGGTTGCCGGGATCCGGCTTGAGAATGACCTGGTACTGGTAATGCTGTTGGAAACGATTGGGGTTTTCGCCGTAGCGTCCGTCATCAGGTCTGATGGAAGGCTCCACGTATGCCACATTCCAGGGTTCCGGACCCAAGACACGCAAAAAGGTTCCGGGGTTCATCGTACCGGCGCCGATCTGGCTGTAATATGGCTGCCAGATCAGGCAGCCCTGGTCTGCCCAGAATTTATTCAGGGTCATGATCACGGATTGAAAATCAAGGGGTTCTGTCATACATCCTCCCGCGCTCGCGGCGAATTTTTAAGTGTCCCAATTATACCCTGTCGGGATTTGATTTGAATGGATTGAAAGACGTTTTACAAATTCAGTTTTGAATTTGTTTGAAAAACTCAGGGGTGTTCAATTTTCTTTCGAGTAGGAAGGTCAAATAGTGATTCATCAAAGCCTCAACTTCTGACCGGATTTTTGGTGAAGGATCGGCTTTCAACGAGGTTTTATAATCACTGCGTTGAAAATGGCGCATAAAACGCAGTGCATCCATCGAGATCAGGCGGGAATCATCGCTGCGTGCACCGCAGCTCGGGCACAACACTCCGCCCTGTTCGGCCGAAAAGAATTGATCTTCAGCCTGGATCTCCTTGCGGCATTTGGCACATTCAAACAACATGGGGCGAAATCCCAGCAAATCCAGCAGGCGCATCTCGTAGAAACGCAGCGGTACAAAGGAATCAGAGCTCTCAGAAAGCCGTTTCAGGCTATCCACCACCAATTGGTAAAGCTGCCAGTTTTGGCCTTCTTCAAAGGTAAAACGATCCAGCAATTCGATCACGTAAGCGGCACGGGTCATCAACTGCAGGTCTTCACGCAGCGCTGAAAAAGCATCAATGGTTTCGGCGTCTGTCACGATCCATAGATCGTGAGCCTTGGCCAGCATGAGGGTGGAATGCGAAAAGGGTTCGAGGTGCCCCGCCTTACGCGACTGCATCTTGCGCACACTTTTGGCGATCGCGCGCAGCTTTCCGTGTGATTTGGTGAAAACGGTCAGCAGACGGTCGGCCTCTCCCCAATTGGTATGGTGGAGCACGATAGCTTCGACCCGCAGGGTCCTTTCCGCTTTGGGCACTCTAGCCTCAGATCAGGTCTTTGGGTGTAAACGCACCAGGCAGCAATCCGTCCACTGTCGATTCTGTATGGATTATTCCGGAGGTATCCACAATGATCACCCGCATGGATAGCCCAAATTCAGCCATCACCTGGCGACAGGAGCCGCAAGGCATTCCGCCATTTTCAGTGGCTATTGCCATTGCGACAAAATCACGTTCACCTTCTGAAACGGCCTTAAAGATCGTGACTCTCTCTGCACATAACCCCAACGGGTAAACAGCATTTTCAATGTTTACACCATCATAAACTTTGCCTGAGGAAGTCAATAAGGCTGCTCCAACCCTGTATTTTGAATAGGGTGCATACGCCCATTCGCGAACCTGTATGGCGGTTTCAATCAATTGTTTTTGAAGTTCTGGGGATAGTTGCATCTAGATGCTCTCCATTTCGTTGATCTGCTGCCTTTGTGCACGAATCCTGCCAACCCGCCTGCCGCGCACTTCTTCCACGGTCAGGACCCAACCTTCCACCTCAAGTCGGTCGCCTTCCGCGGGTACGCGTCCCAACTCACTGTAGAAAAAACCACCCAGGGTATCGGTCATATCAGGATCAAGATGAGTATCAATGGCATCATTGAAATCATCCAAAGAAACCCGTCCTCTAAAGAGGACTTCATCATCAGAGATCTTCTGCACCAACAATTCTTCACTTTGATCGTATTCGTCGCGGATCTCACCAACAATTTCTTCGACAATATCTTCCAACGTTACCAAACCTGCCATGCCGCCGTACTCATCCACCACCACAGCAATATGTATGCCGTTGGCCTGCATTTCAGCCAGCAGCTCATCCACTTTTTTGGATTCGGGCACAAAATAGGCCTTGCGCAGGAATTTTTTGATGGATCCTTTTTCATTGGTGTTGCCGTGGATTTTCAACAAGTCCTTGGCATATAACATCCCCACCACGTTGTCAATTTCATCGTCATACACCGGCACTCGTGAATGACCCGACTCGATCAATGCATTGATGGCCTGGTTAAGCGGGGTTTTTACTTCCAGTGCCAGCACCTCCATGCGCGGCACCATGATCTCGCGGCAAAGTGTCTCGCCAAACTGAAAAATGGAATAGATCATTTTGCGTTCGTCAGGTTCGAGATCGCCTTCAGGTTCACCCATTTCGACCCAGGTTTTTAGCTCGTCCTCAGTAACCGAACCAAGCGAACGCTGGGTCTGATGATTGGTGCCTTGCAGCCAGATCAGGGTCTTGGTGATGGGGCTGAACACAACGTCAATGAACCGTCCGAGGGAGGTTAATCGCATTGCCCAGGTTTCAGGATCTTTTAATGGAAATCGCTCGGTCGTAAATTCAAGCATCAAAATGAATAACAGCAGACCCACCAGGATGCCGATCATGGCGCCAAACGACAGGGCTGTCAATTGGCTGGAACAGATCGCCCAAACACTGGCCGCCAACAGAATATGTGTCAATGCCACCAGCAAACGCAAAGTGACGCGCAGCCGGGGTTTCTCCAAAAAAGTAATGGTTTCTTCCAACTGCTGGGGGTCGTCGCTGCCAAGTTCGATCAATTGGGGGACCCTTACATTGACCAGTGCTGCTCTCAGGAATGAAAAGAACAGGTCAAGGATCAGGAACAGTCCACCCAATATCCAGGCAAGAAGCATTTTATTTATCCTTCAGTTTTCTGGCGGGCACACCCACCACGATCTCGCCGTCGGGGACATCATGGGTCACAACGGAACCCGCACCCGTTTTGGCACGCTTGCCGATCTTCAACGGCGCCACCAGCATGGTGTCGCTGCCGATAAAGGCATCTGCACCTATCTCGGTGGGATGCTTGTGTTCACCATCAAAGTTGCAGGTGATGGTGCCTGCGCCAATATTGACGTTCTCACCGATTGTGGCGTTGCCGATATAAGAGAAGTGCCCCATTTTTACACCAGCTGCCAGAGTGGAATCTTTTACTTCACCAAAATTGCCCATATGCACACCATTGCCCAAATGAGCACCCTTGCGCAGATGGCAGAATGGTCCCATGCCGACATGATCACCCACCACAGCACCTTCGATCACAGAGGCCAACAGATGGCAGTGGCTGCCAATGGTGGAGGCGTCAATGATGGTGTTTGGGCCGATCTCGCAGCCTTCGCCAATTCGGGTGCCGCTGCTCAGGCGCGTGCCGGGATACAAGATGGTGTCTTTGCCAATGGTAACACCTTCTTCAATATACACCTGATTCGGGTCCACCATCGAAACACCTGCCAGCATGTGAGCTTCATTCACCCGCCTGCGGATGATCCGTTCTGCTTCCGCCAGGTGAATGCGGTTGTTGACACCTAGCGCCTCTTCTTCATCTTCCAACTGGATGGAATCCACCCGGCTGCCTTCAGCCACGGTGATGCCGATCAGGTCGGTGAGGTAATATTCACCCTTGGGAGATAACTTGATTTTCTTCAGGGCTTTCCACAACCAATCTGAATTGAAGCAGTAAGCGCCGACATTAAGTTCGTCAATTTTTAGTTCATCCGCACTGGCCTGGGCTTCTTCCACGATCGCCCTGATCTCGCCATCCATTCCACGCAAGATGCGTCCGAATCCGCGAGGATTATTGGAGTGTACGGTAAGCATGGTCAGCGGACCTTTGTTGACCGTTTGTTTCTGAATTAATTGCTTCAGGGTTTCTGAAGTCAATAAAGGCATATCCCCGGCTATCACCAACACCAGATCGCCTTTACCTTTTAATTCAGATTCAGCCATCATGACTGCATGGGCGGTACCCAATCTTTCAGCTTGAAGCACAAAACGTGCACCGTCGCCAACTGTTTTCTTTACAGCCTCAGCGCCATTACCAATAATGACAATGGGTAGATCCGAACCGGCAGATTTGGCGGCCTGAATGGAATATAAGATCAGTGGTTTATTGTTGACCGGATGCAGGACCTTGGGGAGTTCCGAGACCATGCGTGTGCCCTGGCCGGCAGCCATGATGATTGTGTTGATTTTCATATTTACTCCTAACGAGAGGTGCTGACGGATAAAAAAACGAGCTACAGCATGGATGCACCTTTGCTGGCTCGCCTTTCGGGTCGAAACTAATAAGCAGCGACCTCTCTCGTTCTTCTAAGATGTAAAGCTGTTTCAGGCTGGGGCACCTGGATTCGAACCAAGATAGACAGATCCAAAGTCTGGTGTGCTGCCATTGCACCATGCCCCAAGGGAGACTCCTTAATCGCGAAGTAGATTTTAACACAAAAAAGGATGTTAAGCCAACCTCATTTTTAGATTTTGCCTGCAAGCAGCGCTATTGTGCCGCGCAGGTCTTGGAAATCTCAAGGTTTTCGATGCTACTCAAGCCGCTACGGGAACTGGTATCAAGTGAAAGCCCGCACAGGTCAACTCGAGAAGCCATGGCCTTGATCTGATAAAACAGCGGCAGCATTGGAAGGTCATTTGCCAGGATCTGCTGGGTGATCTGATTATCCTGGTTGAAAGTTGCCGAATCCAGGCCTGATTTAAGCATGGCTGCACAGGCGGAGTCATAATCGGGGTTGGAATAGCCTGTCAGGTTAACTCCGCCGTATTTCGTTCCCATCCAACCATTTGCCTCAGTGGGGATCTCAGAGGTCGAATACAAGAAACAGGAGGGCAGAGTGCCAGAAGACCAACCCAGTTGTGCCAGATCAAATTTCCTGCCAAAAAGCAGTCCGTCTGGCCCTGCGGCAAGCAGTTCGGAGGGAGCCAGGAACTGAGGTGTTACTTCCACACCACAATCTTTCAAGGAAGAGACCACGATTTGCGCGATCTGGCGATTTTGTTCGGTATCAGCTACGGAATAGGCAACACTCAACGGAGTACCATTAAACACGTTATTCACTCCTGCTGCTGTACGTGGTGTGTTCGGATCTCCATCCTGTTCCTTCCATCCCACCTCTTCAAGCAATTGGATGCCTGCAGCAGTGTCATACCCGATCACCGGCAACCCTTGCACTGCCAGCGGATTCGTGAGCGGCAGATATGTGGGTGGAATTTGAGACTGGCTGAAAAGTACGTCTTTAATGATCGCAGGCCGATTAATACAAGCAGCGAATGCCTGGCGGGTGCGCGCGTCACCGAAGAAATCCTGCCGGTCTTCGTAAGGATTGTAGACCGCATCATATGTGGCGGGTTTGATGCCGAAATTAATGGCTTCCCAGGCGGGCCCCTGACCGAAATAGGATGTTAATTTCCCGGCCAGTTCCAGCTCTCTTACGGTCTGAATTTGATCTGCAAGACCGGTTGAAGTATCCATGATATCGCATTCACCATTCACCAGAGGCGAAAGGTCGGCATTAGGCACAGTTGGTAAAAATCTATAGACCAACTCGTCAAATTTTGGCAGCCCTTCAGAAGCCTTAAAATAATTTGGGTTCTTGACCAGGCGGATCTCACTACCCGGAATCCACTCGGCAATTTGATAAGCTCCCCAACCCATGGGGGTTTTATTGGTGATGTCGGCTGTATTGAGTTCCGCCGCCGTTTGTGTGGCAAGCAGGTGTTTTGGCTGTGGCAGCCAGAAAAAGCTGGATGGCCTGGTGGTCAGGTAGCCGGGGATCCCCGTCCACTTGACGGTTTGTGCGTCAACAGCTTCATAAGTTGAAGTGCGTTCAATGTTGGTTTTAACCACTTTGGTGGACGGGTCAGCACTGAGTTGATAGGAATATACAGAATCGTCGGCTGTCAGCGCTTCTCCATCAGACCATTTCAACCCCGCGAGCAGGCTGAAATCGGCGGTCATTTGAACCAGGTTCAACGCAGAAGTGCCGTCCCACGTCACAGCACAAGATTCCATGGTGCAGGCTTCTGGGAAGACCTTGACGCCCGCTTGCAGCGATACAACGTCCCCTTCGGTGTTGGCCACCTTGTCACCCTGGCTGACTGCGACAGATTGAAGCTTTACGCCACCATTGTCGAGCGTAGGCAAGTCATTTAAGATCACAGGAACAGGTGTGTTGTTTTGAGTATCAATCGGGCCATCGTAGATGGCTTCCAGGACACTCCACATCGCCTGGCTTGATCCAGCATATAAGTAAAGTGTTTGGGGCTCTTCTCCCAAACACACCGTCAGTTTTGAAGTTGCCTTGGCCGTCGGGGTTGGTGCTGCGGTGGGTTCAGAAGTCACAACAGAAGGAGTGGCTTGACTGGTTTTACCTGAACAGGCAGACAGCGCCATAACGGACGCGATCAAGACCAAGGTAATATTGCCAAGTAGTTTGTGATAATGATGATCCATCTGTCTTCTCCTGAAAAGTATCCCTTACTCAGATTATAAAGCATAGTGAGATTAAAAAGACAGACCCCGTGTAACCGGGGTCTGTTAATCGGTTGAGAAAGATTATGATTTGCCGCGCATACGAGGATCAAGCACATCACGCAGTGCATCACCAACCAGGTTCCATCCCATCACGAACAAAACCAGTACCAGACCTGGCCAGACCACAATATACCAATATTGCGTCAAACTTGTGATCCAGTTTCTGGCAAAACTTAATACCTGTCCCCAGTCCGCATAACCGATCTCGGTTCCGATTCCTAGGAAGGAGAGGGCTGCAAAACTAAGTACAACATCTCCAATACCTAATGAAGCTAGCACCAAGGTTGGAAAAACAGCATTCGGAAGAATATGCTTAAACAAGATGCGGCTGTCTTTAACACCAACGACTCGTGCAGCCAGAACATAATCACGTTCCTTGACTGACAGAATATCGCCGCGGATGATCCTGGAATATCCCATCCAGCCAAAAGCAATCAAGGCCAGAATGGAGGGAACCAGACTCCTTCCTATGACAGGCGTCAGAACTGCCGCCATGATCATTGCCGCGAGAATAAAGGGTAATGTCATAAATACATCAACGACCCTCATGATGATGTTATCCACTATTCCGCCGTAATAAGCCGAAACGGAACCGATAATAACACCAATCAAAAAGGTTGCTACAACTACAATAAAGCCGGTTTTGAAGGCTGTTCTGGTACCCCAAACCAATCCATAAAAAATATCATATTGGCCTTGAGAGGTTCCAAACAGATGCACCCATTTATCTTTGCCGGTAATGGCGTGATACCAGAACGGAACCTCAGGTACGTTGCGTTTCCAGGCTGCCCCCATCGGTTTCGGTTCAGCAGAAAAACCATCTCTGGGAATCTTGTAGGGATCATTATTTACAGGAGGGGCAATGACAGGAGCAAATATTGCCACCAATATAAACAAGAAGATCAAAGTAAAGCCTAAAATTGATGCGGGGGTTTTTACCAACCCTTTAACAATTCTAAAGTTTTCTGGTCCAAGAAAACGTTCCAACCGACTGATCTTGCGTTCTGATACAGTTTCTTTCAGTAAGGAGTTATCTCCAGCAGGAATTGTGTTATTCATCAACTATCTCCTAGTTAAGATAACCGAACACGTGGATCGATGATTCCATAAAGGATATCAACAATCAGGTTGGCTAGAATCAAAATCATGCCATTAAAAATGGCGAAACCTAATACTGTCACCACATCCAGTTGTTGGGCGGCAGCCGCTGCTGCCTGACCAATTCCCGGATAGTTGAACACCGTCTCTGTGATCACAACGCCACCGAGTAAGGCGATCACCTGAAAACCAGCCAAAGTCGTAATGGGAATCATGGCATTTGGTTTGGCATGTTTGTTGATCACATCAGATTCTTTCAGACCCTTGGAACGAGCTGTCACAACATATTCCATACGCAATGTTTCGAGCATGGAAGAACGGGTCACACGAACAAAGGTTGCCCATGAGATGTATGACAGGGTCAGGATCGGCAGGATCATGTGCTTGATCGCATCCCAGAAAACATCCAGTCTGCCGTTGAGCAAGGCATCAATGGACAATAATCTTGTATATTGATGGAATTGGTTGGAGTAGATCAATTGATTAACCCAATCGGACATCTTGCCCGGCGGGAACCAGCCCCATTTGGCGTAAAAGATCATTAGGAACAACAAACCAAAAACAAATGTCGGGAAGGAGGTCCCAACGATACTAAAAATACGAGCCGCCTGATCAATCCATCCATTCTGATGAACAGCAGCTTTGACTCCCAACCAGATACCGACTGACAGCACCGGGAAAACCGCCCAAATGGTCAGATCAAGGGTGTTTGGAAATCTGTTTTTAATAATGTCAATCACGGGTTGCGAAGCGGTTCGGGAATATCCAAAATCACCGAAGAGAATACCACCTTCGCGGATACCAGTATTTGGATCAACCTTGCCCAGGATCCAGTTCTTATATTGAACATAAAATGGGGCATCCAGGTCGTATTTCTTGATAATTCCCTCAATTTGCTTCTCGTTCTTCGGAAAATCTCTGACAAACAAAGCAGAGCGTTCCACAGGACCCATTGTCTGCAATAACATGAAGATGATCATGGTAACGCCAAACAATAAAACCGGGACCAGAAGCAAACGACGAATAATGTAATTGGTCATCTACACACCTCAACTCTTGATTTTTACATTTTGGATTAAACCAAATGGAATTTGGTGTACTCCAAAAAATAAAAGAGATTATGCGGGAGCTTTTTCAAGCTCCCGCATAGTTGTATTTCTAAAATCTTACGGTTGGATATTGAAGTTGAAGATCAAGACGTCCTGTTGCAGTTGAGGACGGCCGATGTTCAAGCGCAGGGGTTGATCCAAACCGGTTTCGCCAGCGGCGCAGGCGGTAAATTTGGCCTGACCAAGAGCGGTTTCATCGTATGCACAAACAGCCACAGGATCATTGTACTTGTTGGCTGCAAGATCGAAGACTCTCATCTCACCAACCAAGGGATCAACCTGGGGACGTTGTTCTGCAGGAACATAGATGATGTCAGCATCACCCTGTTGGAGCATGGAGAAACGAGTACCGAATTCGGCGATGTCCTTGCGGATAACAGTAGTGATATTTGCTGCTTTTTCTGTATTCCAGTAGCCATCGAATTTGGTCATGACGGTTTCTTCGCCAGGAGTCCATTTTTCGAGTTTGTAGGGGCCGGTTCCATTGGCGATCGGGCTGAAAGGATCTTCTGCAGAGGTCATGCCATAGAAGTTCTGCCATGTTTCGCAAGTTCCGTCCCAACCACCTTTCTCGACAACCCATTCTTTGTCCATGATCGAACCCCAGCCATTGGCAAGGGTCGGGAGCAGAGGACCCCAAGGCTGAGCCAGGGTCAGGGTAACAGTTCCAGCAGCGTCGTCAGCAACGATTGCGGCCTTGACGGTCTCGCAAGCGGCGACAAGTTTGGCGGGATCATTGGTGATCAAGGTTTCACGGCTATCAGCAGAGGCGCCTTCGTCAACGATCATGGTGATGTCGGCATTGCCAACACCCAAGAAGGGTTCAGCAAGCAGCCATTGGGGTGAAGAATTACCACCTTGCAAAATTCCACGTTGCAGAGTGTAGGCAACATCGGACGGGGTCAGATCGCCGCCTTCGTGGAATTTGACACCAGTGCGGATCTTGAAGGTCCAGGTCTTGCCATCGGCGGAGATGCCACCATTGTCAAGGGTCGGAATTTCGGTTGCCAGTTGGGGAACGAATTTATCGGTGGCAACACCATCATAGAAGACCAGGGTTTCGTAAACGTTTTGGATGATCTCACCGCTGGAGGTGTCATAAGCCAGTGCAGGGTCAAGGGTGTCAGTATCACCAGTGGATACTGTAGTGAGAGTGTCAGGATTCTTGGCATCTGCAGATTTGGTCATGGGAGCATAGTAATCAGCAGAGAAAATGGGATTCAAAATACGATTACCAAGCCATCTCTGTTCGTAGCTATGGGAGGTCGGCAAAACAGTGATGATGCCGGGGACCTGGTCGTAATAGAGCTGATTCATCTTGTAATAAACTTCAGCGCGAGCAGCAGGATCAACCAGAGAAACACCTTCATTCAAAAGATCATTGAATTGGGCAGTCAACTCTTCGGGTAAACCTTGGCGAATTCCATAATTACCTGTCGTAAAGGGTTGATACCAGTTGTGGGCATCATGAATATCTTCCAACCAACCAGCGGTCATCATAGGGATTTTTCGGGCGCGTTGAGCAGCCAAGAAAGCAGGCCAGGGCAGACCAAGAACTTCGATGGTAAATTTTTCATTCACTTCGGCGAGGTTGGCTTGCATGATCTCAGCATAGATCTGGCGGGTTGAGTTGCCGGTGTTGTAGAGCAACTGCATTCTGAAACCCATTTCCCAAACATCATCGGGATCTTCGCCAGCGAGGACGCCGTCTTTATCAACATCAGCTAGCTTGAATTCTTCGGCTGATTTCTCGAGATCCATGGTGTAATGAGCTGAATCCGCGCTGTAGCCAGGCATGCCAGGCAGAGCAAGGGTCAAGGATTGAACAGCCTCACCATTCCAAACTTCGTTGATGACTGTATCCCAGTCGAAAGCGTAGGCAAACGCTTTGCGAATATGGACATCATCGAAGAATGTGGGGGGAATACCATTGCCGTCAAGTTTGTTTGAACCAATATAGGGGTTCAACACAAGTTCAACAGCAGGGGTTTCAGTAGCTGCTGCACCAGCTTCGGTTGCAACAGGGGCTTCAGTCTTTGCGGCGGTACCACAAGCCGACAAAATGAGGCTGAAGACCATAATCACACCAACTAACGCATATAACTTACGCATTGCTTCTTCTCCTTTTTTTTTACTAGATATATTTATTTCTTTTTGACCGATCTATTTATTTTTTTTACCTCCTTAATTTTTACGAAAACAATCATTACGATAATTTTTTACATAATCCAAAACAGAGTAAAAGAATGATACAAACCAACCAATCAAAATAATTTATTTTCACAAATCACGTAATAATCACGATGTTGAATAGCAAAAATCCAAAAATAAGTAGATATGGAAATTCCTATTAGCGAAAACCAAAAAGATAACAATCCTTCTTTAACCATACATTTTATCCATTAGGTTGAACCATTTGGTTTATTATATACCCAAAAAAAATTAAACACAATGTATAAAAAGACAAGAAACTTTGGGTTTCAAAACTTAATTACTGTTTTCCAAAGAAAATTTACCTTGAAATAGACAAATCCTAAACCGCTATTACTTAAATATTTTTATTCTCATATTATTGTCAGTAACCATCCCTTTCATGCACAAAAGCTTTGTTTCTGGTCCATTTAGTTTAACCATACGATTCAACCATCAGGTTGACTTTTTGAGCTTAACCTAGTATAGTTGAACCACATATCGGTTTATGCCATCATCGTCGGATAACCGTAGTTACGTTTATTTGCATTCTTCCTTGTTTAGTTGCGCAGGGAGTTTTCGTGGAGACACAAATGATCGTTCAAGTTTCAAATACAACATATTTCATTGGAGTATTGGCTGCCATATTTGCGGGTATCGTATTTAACCTTGGAATTGTGATCCAGAAGGTTGCTGTCAGCAAAATTCCGCTTGAAACACGCTTACTTCCGCAATTGATCCGCAGCCCTTTATGGCTTGTTGGATTCGGCCTGCAATTTATTATCGGAACCCCTTTGAATATGTTAGCTCAATCAAAAATAGGTCCGGCCATCATCCCAGGATTGATGGCTATCGGATTAATTGTTTTAACGGTTGGGGCAGTTCGCCTTGCTGGAGAGTATTTCGATTTTGGTGATTTCGCTGGTATTTTTCTTGTCATTATGGCGGTTATAGTTTTTGGTTTCAGCAAATTATCAGTTAATATGCAGATGATTAATATTTATGAACCCCCTTTTCTGTTGCGTTTATTAATTTTTTCACTAATATTGGCCGCTATATCAGTGTTTTGTCACCTCTTTCAAAAAACAAATGTTAAGTTAAGAGGAATCTTACGAACCCTTGATGCCGGTTTACTACTATCTCAATCCAACTTGTGGCTGGGAATATTGATCGTCTTTTTTTCCAAATGGAGTGTTGAAAAGTTTATACCGGAAGATTTGATTCTGGCAGGAATTTCTTGTGCCATCGTTTTTGCCGGAAGTATGCTGGGGATCGCAGAAACCCAACGAGCATTCCAGTTTGGAGAAGCTTCCAAATTAATACCTATTCAATATGTTCCAGTTCAGATCCTTCCAATACTGGCATATTTTTTTGTTTTTAACCTTCGACCTTTAACCTTATATTCCATTCCGTTTTCCATTGGAGGAATTGTATTGGTAATGTGTGGAGCCGGATTACTTGCCAGACGGCAGTTTGCATAAGTTTTCAAATCACAAGGACTTTCGTTTTAATTCAATTATCATTCTCGGTTTTTGCCACAATAAAAGTTTTGTTATCAATAAACAAAGGAACTTTTTATTATTAATTACGTCTTCAAATCACTTTCCATTAACAAAAGAGAACTTAAGGATTTCAAATGATACAAAAAAAAGTTGTAATTATCGGAGGTGGCTTAGCTGGATTAACCACTGCTGCGTACCTGGCTAGAGCAGGATTGAAGGTGATCGTTTTCGAAAAACATACGCAACCTGGTGGTTATACCTCCTCTTTTGTTCGAAATGGTTACACCTTTCCATCTGGACCGACTACTTTTGGCTCAAATGGTGTTGTTTTTCCTATTCTTAATGAGCTCGGTTTGCGAAAAACACAAGAATTTGTTCAAACTGGTTTTCAGATCAGCTGGGACAACCATGATATTTCATTGGAAAACCCGAAACAAACCTTTCGCGAGTTTTTAGATTGCTACCCAGATGAAACACAAGGATTGAATCACTATTTCCGTTGGGTCGAAGTTGGCTCGAAGGGTTTTCATGAATCTTTCGACAACGGCATGATGTTTGGAAAGAATATCGTAAAGACAATATTGAAAATGGTATTCAATCATCCCCTTTTCATTTGGGCATCAATGGTAGCGAATCAAAATACCAATAAAAGCCTCCACAAAAAATTGATAGCAAATGAATGCCTAAGGGCTAAGCTTGATCAGTTAGGTTACCCGGTAATGACCGGTAAAAATACTCTGGGAATGTGGGGAACGTATTATTTCGACTCTTGGGTGCCTGTGGGCGGATTTCAAGAATTCTCAAATAACCTGGTTCGTCTTATTCAAAATAATGGTGGGGAAGTTCACATTGGAGAACAAGTTGAACTTATACGAATAAAAAACGGGAAGGCTTTTGGCGTGGAAATAAATGACGGGAAATTCGTGCCGGCGGATTGGGTTGTGTCTGCCGCCGACCTAACCCACACTTGTCTCAAACTTATCAATCAAGATAATCTTCCCAGTTCTATGATAAAAAAATTGGAAAAAGCCAAGCCTTCAGAATCTATTTTTTCGGTATTTTTAGGCTTACATGATAGTGCTGACTTATCTCAAAGGTTGAAGCGATTCAAGAAAAGCCATGTTTATTTCACTTGTTCTGATGGAACCAATATTCAATTAGTTTTATTGAGTAAAGATGATCCAACCACTGCCCCGATCGGAAAACACAGTTTAACCATCAGAATACTAAGTCCTTATGAAGATTGGCAGCATCTAAAAAACGATCGAAAAATGTACAAACATTTTAAAGACGAAATGAGTAAAGACCTGATCTTAAAAGCTGATGAGTTTTTACCAGGAATACGAGATCATATTGAAATATGCGAATCTGCCTCACCACTCACATATGAACGGTATACCTATAATAGGCAAGGTGGTACTGCAGGATGGAATTGGGACCCTAATCATACCCCTCATTTCAATATATCAAATGACTTGCCGATCAAGAATTTTTATCCTGTTGGACATTATGTATTCAACCCTGGTGGAGTACCAACAGCCATGATTACCGCCTGGTATATAGCACATGACATCATTAAAAATAACAAGAATTAGTTTTACAAAGGAGAAAAACAGTGATAAATATAAAATATAAAATAAGATTCATTTGGTTGATCGTTGTGGCCATTTCGATCATAGCTTCAGGTTGCTTCCCACAAACTGCCATCACAAATGGAATGACAACTGATGAAACCAAATCCATTATTATTGAGACCGTAGCGCCTATAGAAACTGTGATTCCCCCCAATTTCACACCAACGATGTCAATTGAACAAAATGACGGAGAAATTATCTCAGCTCCGGCAGACGCAGTGGTTGTTACCGACTGGTGGGGAGTCATTATTTCAAATCCATCTGGAGCTCAGTTCGATGATTATTTCGAACGCCGTGATTCAGCTCAGATCATTGATTATGGTATTGATTCAGCTGATCCAGCCATCAGTGCACAGATCAAAGAGCTACGTGATAGTGGGAAAACCATTCACCTATATGGGTTATTAGTTAATAATGTGCTTGATGTTAATGGATCACAAATTCAACCTGATCGCATCGAAGTTTCTGATGCTGCAGGAGGTTGGATACCTCCCGGCACGAGTGAACCTATATCTGATTGGTGGGGAGTAATAAGATCAACTCCTTGCGGTGCTCAATTTGACGATTATTTTGAACGACAAGATCTGGGACAAATCATATATCTTGGAATTGATTCAACAGACCCTACTATTAAGGCTCAAATCGAAGCACTACGTGACAGTGGTACTATCGTACATTTATATGGTTCCTTGATCAGCAACATAACTGATTTGAATGGATCTCAAGTTCAAGTTGAGAAAATCGAATACTGATTGTTCAAGCTCAATTGTAAATATAGAACGAATAAAATAGAAACTCGCCTATTTATCAAGACGAGTTTCTATTAATAATCTCGTTTGCAATTTCAGAAGTTAGGTGTTCACATTATCCAAAATATCCACCAACCAAAGAATATTTCATATTTAAGGTTAAAGGAGCAAGGCATATACATAGTGCATATATTCTTGATCTCGATAATTTAGCAATCGTTGATCAACTTTAATAAAATTTAACTTTTCTAATAATTGAATACATTGATTATTTTCTAAATAGACGATTGCATGAATTTTCGTTACCATCATTTCCATTTTTGCGAAATAAATGATGGCCTTTAAGGCTTCTAACATATATCCCTTGCCATTATATTGCTGCAATAATTCAAAACCAATTTCTACTTCTTTTTTGTCGGGGTTCCACAAATGAAACCCACATGTACCTAGTTTTGTATTTGTAGATTTTTCAATAAGAACCCACCTATTTTGGTTTCTTGGTTCAATTGCATTATAAAACTCTATCAATTCATCCGCTTGTGAAATATCTGTCATAGGCTCGGCATCAAACAAATAATTGTTTATAAAATCGTTTTGGAATTCTTCAAAAATGAAATCCCGATCACTATTGTTTATAATTCGTAATTCTAAGCGGTTGGTCGCGAGGTTTTGAAACATGCTTTCTCCTATCTATCGTCAAGAAAAATCTTTGGCAGAATAGACATTTTTTTCATCCATAGATCAAACTTGGTTTTTTCAAATCAATATAGAGGACCATATTATTGATATTATAAGAAACCTTGGACCTAGACTAATCGAATAACAATATTCCCCTTTTTGTGCCCAGTTTCAACGTATCGGTGCGCATCAATTATCTCTTTCAAAGGGTATGAACGATCAATTATCGGCACAATCTTATTCTCATCTACTAGTTTCTTTAATAACCTTAAAGCATCCAGTTTATTAATTGACATACCACACTTTACTTTCTTTCCACCAATCAACTTTGTGAGAATCATGAATAAATAGTCCATAATCCGCCCATTGGCACTAAGATATACACCTTGTTTCTTAAGTGAATTCTGGCATTCTGGAAATGAACTCTTTCCTACAGTATCAAAAATAATATCAAATGTTTTTCCTGTCTCGGTTAATTGCTCTTGTGTGTAATCTATGACATGATCAGCACCAAGTTTTTTTACCCATTTTACATTCGAAGTACCACAAACCGCTGTGACTTCTGCATCAAAGTATTTAGCAATTTGTACGGCATATGAACCAATACTTCCAGATGCCCCTATGATCAATACTTTATGACCAGGTTTTATACTTACCAAATCTTTTAGAAAATATATTGCAGTAGTTGCACCATCTACTATTGCAGCAGCTTCTTCAAATTTTAATTTGGATGGCATTTCGGTTAATGATGCATTTTCTGGTAAACAAGTAAACTCAGCATAACCTCCAAGACGAAAACCCGTAAATCCATAAACTAAATCCCCTTTTTTGAATTGTTTTACATTTTTTCCCACTTTTTCTATTTCGCCTGCGATTTCAGTACCGAGGATTTTTCGTTTTGGTTTTAACAATCCAAGGAAGATCCTACTGATGATAGTATCCCCCCTCCTCATCAGGCAGTCAGCGGCTGTGACTGTAGTGGCATAATTTCGAATCAAAACTTCATTTTCTTTGAGTTTAAGGTTTGCGATCTCCATATACTCAAGAACGTCTGGAGGTCCATATTTTCTGTAGACGATTGCTTTCATTTCTTCTCCATAAATCAGACTAATTAGTTACAACTTCTAATAAGTTGTGAGATAACGGCTTTCTTAAAAGCATCCAGAAAATAAAAATAAACTCCGATATTACTGCGATATACATCCAAATTGAAGTAATTATTTCCAAATTCCATGCAAACAAACCTGAAATAAATGAGAATAAATAACCTCCAGAACCGATCACAATCCCAATCCCCAAAATTTTGTTAAATATTTTGGAGCTAAATTTGAAAACCAGAATACCCAAAGGGATCATCCAAAGTCCAAAGAAAGCGAGCGAAATAATAAACCCATAATCATATAGTTCAAAGAAAATCTGTGATAACGCTAATAATTGAATTGGTTCAAAAACTGAAAGGAAAAGATCATTAGACAAAAGAATAAATGGGGCAAATCTAAACAATTTGATAAAAGCCAGAGATGTACTAGCAATAATCAAAATTACCATTAACCTTACTGTTTCAATATCAATTGATTTAAATAATTTATACAAACTATTTGCTAAAAACAAAAAACAAATTGAAGTTAAAATATCGCAAAAAATACCTAATCGGAATAGACCTTCTGAAGCTAAAATATTTCGAAATGTGGCTTCGATATCCCCTGAAACTATTAACCTTGGGGATACAAATCCAGACGTAAACAAACCAAATATGGCAACCAATAAATACCAAAATCCAACAGCACGTGAGTTTTTAGTTTGATTATTCATTTTTATCCTACAATTTTGAAATTGTTATTTGAAAGGAGAAGTACAGCCAGAACAAAAAAAACGATTCAATGTTTAGAATTAATAATTATTCGATGTCGTATGAAAAAACCTCCCCAATGGGAACTTCAAAAACCAAAGCAATACGAAAAGCAAGTTCTAATGAGGGAGAGTACTTTGCACCTTCAATCGCTGTTATTGTTTGCCTTGTTACTCCTACAATTTCTGCCAACTGTTCCTGGGTCATTTCATTTTGTATGAAACGCAGTTTTCTAATATTGTTCCGAAGTATACGGCGGTCCATATTAGAATCCTCTTCTATATATATAAATTTTTGAAAGACAACCACACAGCTCACCGAATAAAGAAAAAAAGACTATTATGCTAAACATAACTAACGCTGTTTGGCCTAAAATAAATGAAACCATTGACAGGATTACCCCAAACGCAAAAGTAAAGTAAGAAATCCTCACTCCTTTAAGCCCTATTAACTTGTCACGTTCATCTGCAATAAATGGTGGTATGTGTTTTGAACCGGTTCGTATTGAATAGATAATACTGAGCAAGATATTCGTTAGAACACTTCCAACTATATTCACAAGAAAAACGGAAACAAGGACAATTCCCCACAAGCCAAAAAGTCTTTGTGAAACTAAACCACCGTTTTGGATCATTTTTACTAAGTTGATGACGTAATACACAAGAATCAACATGTAAGTTGTAAATGCTACAGTAATATTTTTTTCTTGATATGTCATTTTTCCTCGCTATGTATACTTAATGATGCGCAATGTATATTTATTTTAACATAGTGTATAATATTTTTTACATTTTGTCAAGTATTTCTTGCGCTCAAGGGGGTTAGAGAATATGATATTTATTGCAGAAAGACTCGAACGCGTTGTTTATAATTGAATTTTGAATTTTGTTAATTTGTTCACCACAAAATGATTTGAGGCTGCCCCCTCCTATCAGGGGACAGCCTCATTAATAAGGAGGAAGATGGCAAAAATTAAACCTTCTCCGATTTTCGAATTTACATAAACTGAATTTCAAAAAACATATCTGGTTCCTAAGAGATCACATTTCCACTCGGCATCCAGTTGAAAAATACTCCAGTTTTTGACCCATTACTTTTTTCAGTATTTTGTATGCTTTGAGTCCAGTACAATGACCGGTATATACTTTTTCGATTGGATAATTCAAGATTGCCTTCCCTAATATTTCAACGTCAGCTTTATTCCCAGCCATGCTATTGATTAGTGGTATATCTATCAGGTGAAATCCCCCAAAAACGGCTCTAATTGGTAAGCCATGAAAATGATTAAGAACCGCATCAATCATGTTCAAAATACCGTGATGTGAACAACCTGTAAAAACCACCAAACCGTTGTTTTGTTTAACAACCATAATTAATTCATGACTAAAATCATCTGGTTTTTTTGAAGCCAATTCATCCATGTATAAATGGCGATTGCCGATCGGCATCGGATGTATTTTTGGTATATCTGTCAGGATAAAAACGTTCGGTGCTATTTCACAAAACTGATCAATAAAAACAAACCTTTGTGGGTTTAATTCAAAAATGGTGTCATCCAGCCCAACTGGCCGTTTAATTAATCCAAAGATATCAAGGTTTAATTTCTCAGTATGAGATTTCCGCAGGAAGATCTTTGCGTTTTGGTTTACTTCCAAAAAAGTGGATATTCCACCGCCATGGTCAACATGATGATGAGATATGATCAAATGTGTTATTTTAGATGAATCAATATCAAGTTTTTTTCCATTTGCACAAAAGTTACCAGTACTTCCCGTGTCAAACAGAAGATGAAAATCTTCAGATTTTATTGAAAAAGAAAGACCATGTTCTTTATGTAAATCTTTTCTCTTTTTTAATCTTGTATTCTCGATCATTGAGATAATTTCCATATATTACCTTCCTTTGTAGATTGATCTTGAAAGCTAAATTGAGAATTGTGAGTTAGGTTATTATTTTTGTCACAAATAGATCCGCTTGATTGTTGTTGCATAAGAATCAATAAATTTAATAATTGAACAACCTACTCTTTCTAAAAGGTCAAAGTAGATTCTAAAATTTGAATTTTTCTTCTGTTTTTTCTTTTGACTTTAAGTAAGGATGTATCGGCAGAATCTATCAAATTGAGCAATGTATGGTCGTCATCCCCCAGACTGGCAACAATGCCAAGACTAATAGATATTTTTATGATCTTCCCATTTTTCTCGATTGAAAAATCGGAAACCGCTTTACGCAGCCGATTTGCTACTTTAATTGCTTGTTTCTCGTTGAGTGAAGGTAATAAAATGATAAACTCATCTCCGCCATATCTTCCAAACAAGTCGTCCCTTCGAATTATTTTCTTGGTAATATTCGTTATACTGATCAATATTTCATCACCAAAAAAATGTCCGAAATTGTCATTTATCGATTTAAAATCATCAACATCAAAAAATATTATTGAGAAACAATTTCCATTTCTCTTTAGTTCATTAGCTCTTTCTTCGGCAAGTTCTAAAAAATGCCTTCTATTATTAATATTTAGCAACCCGTCAAATTCGGACAGAATCTTATAATGGTTAACTTTATTTTCCAAAGAAGAGATCTCTCGAATAGTTATCAAACGATTAGTTGTGGTACCAACCATTTGAGTGGAATAAATGCTCAAAGGTTGGAGATTATCTAAATTAATTTCAAAGGAGAGATCTGGGGAGTTTTTGATTATATGATTATTCCATTCTGGAAAGAAGTCTTGAACTTTTTTACCAATAATATCGGTGATGGGTTTATGTAACAAACTTGAAACAGTTTTGGTTGCCATACTGATTTCATCAAAATCATTCAGCAGTAGAATTCCGAGGTTTTGCAGTGTATCAATTGAACTATTGTGACGTGATAGTCCATTAAAAAGTTTGAAAAAATACATGCCAATTGTGATTGCAATACTACCAAAAGCAAATCCTAATGGAGTGAAATCAATTATTGCCATTGATTTGCTTCGTATCAGATAATTCAAATTAAAACATAACGGAATCAAGGCACCAACCACTAGGCAAATTGCTTGGTAAAAATCCGTACGGCGATTGTTAAATGTTGTTCGAACAATTTTAAATGAGCCCAATATGATAAAAAAGTAGGAGTAGATCGCGAATAACCAAAAGACATGTCCATGCTGAACTTGCATTAATAAAAATTTCCCTGCCTGCTCAAACCTGTAGCTTTTCCATATTAAATGATGAAGCTCATTAGTCCAATTTAACAATAAAATTACAATTGAAAATCCAACCAAGAACCATAAGGTCTTTCTCTTGAGGGGAATTCGACCAGCAAAAAAAACTGAAAAACAATACCAGGCTGTTGGCAAAAAAACGATACACAAATATGACGCTTTTGCAAAAAAGTAGATTACATTGTCTTTTCCTGAAAGAACTTGAATTGTATTAAAAATTAACCACAAAACGATCAATCCGAGTTGACTTGATAGAA
This sequence comes from Chloroflexota bacterium, assembly GCA_021825925.1. GTDB lineage: Bacteria > Chloroflexota > Anaerolineae > Anaerolineales > Anaerolineaceae > UBA6107. The sequence continues at coordinate 444,064 of JAKAFP010000001.1, read as the reverse complement.
TCCGAGCTGCTAATGATTTATCATTAACGATGATCATTATGAGCGTAAAGACTAGAATAAGAATTGCTATAGGCGTAAGGATCAAATACAATTCAATGGAAGGATTCATTTTCTGTACTTTATTATTTGAACAAATTATTTGTGCCTTGTTTTTTTCTTAAGTTGAATTTCAGTCATTTACTTTGTGAAATCACACATTCAATCAACTCTAATATTTTTTCTACCTTATAAGCTTTATTAAAGGCCAGAGTCAATTAGCTTGACTCTGGCTAATTATTAAATTAAGTCAGGATCAATTGCAGAAACCAACCAATCTTCTCCAACTTTTTCAAAATTAGGAACATCAGATGAAGCGATATATCGTTCCCACTGGTAAATGCCACTTTCCTTTGCCAACCTACGGAACTGCATGGTAACAATTGGACTCCTCAGAATTACCACGGAGCGAACCATCCCTTTTGTTTTGCATAAAGTTTGACCTTCGACAATTACTTTTTGAGCGTCATCTGGCAGAGGTTTCATCTCTTGCATATCCACAAAAATTCCGAATTCTTTTGCTTGTGGCACTGAAAATATTTTTTTTACTTCATCAACCCATTTGGTCATTTCCTCAGCTGTCACAAAACCTGAAAAATTAAACCGAAAACCATATTTTTTTGTTTCTATCGTGAACATGTACTCTCCTTTATCAAGTTTTTTCCATTCGCTCTTGCATTCAATAATCAATTAAATTGATAGAGGATGCCCGAGATTAGGATACTTTGAACATTCCAACAACTTGTTTAAGTGATAGCGCCATATTAGATAGGTTCATTGCAGAGGCGGTTACTTCTTGCACCTGAGCACTCATTTCTTCTGTACTTGCACTTACTTCTTGAACAGCAGCAGTGTTCTGTTCACTCACACTCGCAATATTTTCAAAAACCCTTGCGACTTCATTAGATGTTGCTGCCATTTGTTCCGTTGATGCAATATTCTCTTCGACCACAGCTGATACAGCGTCCATTGAGGTGATCAATTCACTTGATGCCAAATTGATCTCTTTCGCAGCAACTGCAATTTCCAGGACCTGCTCGTGTACCATTTCCGCTTCATGCAAAATACTTGATAAGGCTTGATTTGATTTTTCAGTCAAAAAAACACCATTTTCTACTTCAGTTACACCCTCTGACATCGAATTTACGGCTTCAGATACCGATTGTTGAATATCATGGATCAGGAATCCAATTTCTTTTGTCGCACTGCTTGATCTTTCTGCAAGCTTGCGAACTTCATCCGCCACAACCGCAAAACCTTTTCCATGCTCACCAGCTCGAGCTGCTTCGATTGCAGCGTTAAGGGCTAAGAGATTCGTTTGAGAGGCAATATCATCAATCGTGTCAATAATTTCACCTATACGGTTTGATCTACGCCCCATTTCTTGAACTTTTTCTGCAGTAATACCTACTTTGGATTTTATGGATTGCATCTCTTGACTTATTTCTTCAATGGTACTTGCCCCTCCACGCGCGGTTTCTGCCGCTTGTAATGCATAATTTGTACTTGTTTCGGTTATGACACTAATTTGTTGAATTGCAGTGCAAATCAAACCAACAATTTCATTTGTGAGTGTTACAGAAACTGATTGTTCATGGGCACCTTTTGCAACTCCAACAATAGCCCTTTCCATCTGCTCAGCAGATAAGACCGACTGGTTTAAAGAATCACTCTGTTGATAAATTCCTTTTGAAACTTGTTGCATAGTCACAGCAATTTGACTTGTTGCATTGGAAGCAAGTTCAGCTGAAACAGCAAGCGTAGTTGAGGATGTACTGATGTGGTTTGAATTTATCAATACTTCATTAATAATTTCTTTGAGGTTTATATTGATCTGTGAGAAAAAAATTCCTAAATCATGAATGCGATCAATTATCCGATTATAGGTTCGCGAAAGATCGCCCAATTCGTCTTTTGAGTCATTGGGTAAGTAATTCTTGTCAAGAATAATGCTTCTTGTAAGATCGCCATTGGCTATTGTCTCAGCCATATCAAGCAAAGAAGCAAAATATACATCTGAAATATCATTAGTTTTCTTTATCAGCAATTTGATGGTTTTTGTAATTGAATTGGAAAGCCAATACCCCAAACCCACAGCTATTAGACTATTCAACCCAATTGCAATTAATAAAAATGTAGAGACTGTTTGTAAATCCTTTTCCCCCTTCTTAAAACTTTCCTTTACTGACGTGCTGTTATATTCAACAATCTGACTTAAGGAAGTAGCCAAAGCGACTCTGTTTTTCAATAGAGAATCAATAGTTTGATTCATGGAGTAATTACTTTCATTTCCATAAGTAATCGCCGTCAGTGTGTTATTAATATCCTTTTTGTATTCATCCCAAGAAGAAGCGAACACAGAGTACGCCTTTTTATCTGAAGGACTCATTGGCGAGGTCCCATAATTGTTTTTATGTAGTTCGAAAGCCGTAATCTCATTTTGGATAAGTATATTGGCCGATTCCCGGTTTTCAGGAACTTCCAATGCCTCGATTAACTCCCCATTGATAGTTGCCAAAGACAAAGCCCCAAATGCTAATTCCTGGCTTGGCAAGGTTTTTTCACTAAATATTGTCGAAAGGTCCTTTTGCACTGTTCTGATGGAGAATAATCCAATTACTACAATCACCAAATTAATAAAAGTAATTATGCCAATAATCCCAATCAGCTTTACCCCTAATTTTAAATTGTTGATTGATCTCATTATTTACTCCGAAAAAGACAAGTATATTGATCTGTTATTTTCTTTGTAAATCCACTTCACCGACGATTATCCATTGACTCGTAACGCCTTCTTAACAACAGGTAAAAGGATAAAATTGTTTGATCCTCTCTTCTACAATATTTCACATTCACTCCATGATATTGGATCAAATTATTGAGCCAGATTTCGCTGAAAAACAACCAGTAATAGTGAACTTAGATAACAAAGTGAAATGATAATGAATGCAGACAACATTCCATACTGAAGGCCTGAATACAAAGTCCCTTGGGGAAATATAATTTGAAAAGTTGTCCGTGTCAGCCATAAGATACAAGTCGCGGTCAATATCACGATGAGTGAATAGCGATTCGGATTGTCACCAAAAATAAGCATAATGTTTACTAATCCGAATAAAACCAATGACAAAGAAAAAAACACATTGATAGCTCGAATCGCAACGACAAGCTCCGTTGCTGAAGAATCAATATAAGAATACCAATTCCAAAGTTTTGGAACAAAAAAATGCCAAATCCCAAAGCCAAAGGAAGAGAGACTTCCCAAGGTAACCAAGCATTTAACTAAAATACTCAATCTCAACTCCATTACTAAATAATTTTGATCAATTTTCTAGGAAGGTGGAAGTTTCCACTTCCGTCCCACCAAACACAAACCGTATCTGGTAAAAATAGGGTTTGTAATTACTATTCTGTAGACGATCTTGATGAATAAGGTCATCCAACAATGTTGTTTTTGAAGATAACTTATCTTTTTACTCTCGTGAAAGTTAATCAAAGAACCAGCATTACAGGCCGGTTAAAAATAACTTATTGAAATTCATCAACATACGACCCCAAACACAAATACCTAAAATCATAAAAGGCTATTACTTTGCGTAAATCTAAATTTTTGATAATCTTTCAATATTTGTTGTCGAATCCATTATTTGCTTTAATGGTCCACCAACTTTGTTACTCAAGTTTCTGATCTCCGTTGCAAGCAAACCGAACACATTACCAATTTCACTTTGGTATCTTGTTATTGAATCCGCCTTCAATCCGACTTGAACTATCCCAGACTGATCCAATCTTGAGACCCCAACAAATTTAAACATGGCTGAATCTAAATCTCGAACTCTGATTGGTTGTGTGACAACTCCTTCGTTCTCATTAATCAGACACCTAAAGGCAAAGGCTTGTGTATTGGGATCATCGGGGAATTGCCACCCCAAAGCATCAGCCTTGTTCGACCCAACCGTCACTGCATTTTTGTCAGTAATATAAATTTCATCAACACTAATCCAATTAGCAAATAGATCAAGATCCTGAGGATCCAGCGATAAACCACCAACATCTAGCAGTTTTGCGATCATTCGACTGTTTCCGACCAACATATTATTAAGAACACTATCCATCATTTGACAAATTCCTGCAGCCGCATGAGCGGATTCAATAGCTGCATTAATGGCGATCAAATTAATCTCTGTCGAGACCCCTTTTAAGTCTGATATCGCTTCTTTTTGATTCTGTAGTAAATTACGAAGCAAAGTATTTTGATCAATAAAAGTATCAGAAACAAGAGTTGTCGTACTCATTAATTACTCCTAATCGTTCCCAAATCCGGATCCATAGGCTTCAATGATTGTTTATATCTATATCTTTCCTTTGTCTCAATCTGGGAAATGACTATGAAGTATCCCGTTATCATGCCTCGATCATTTTGATAAAGCTTTATTCTCACATTACAATCATTGAGAGTTTTCTTATTAAATGGAGAAACACAGAAGTGCAACTCAGAGATGTTATAAGTTTTTTCAATATTTTCTGGTTTTAGTACTAATGAAACGATTTCTTCGGCCGGAATTAATTCAAAAATACTCTTTCCAGAAAAATGAGATAAAGGTTCACCCAAATAATTAATTAATGGACGTTCCATCCAAACAATGGTGAATTGTGGATCAACAAAAATAATGGAGATCTTGAAACTCTCTTGCTCACTTTGAATTACTTGAAAGGAATAATTTTCAACTTCTTCGTTTCTTTCAATAATGGTATCGGTCACACCTACTCCTTAAAGTTATTTTTCCTTGTATGTCTTTGGACCAATAGACTAAAGATAATCAAAGAAGAGTATGCCATTACAGATAACATTTCGAAATTTGATAAATCCCCTTCGCTTCGTTTTTTATTCGCTTTTGGAGTTTCACAATTCTTTTTGAGAGTTGAATCATTGAATATGTGATTTGGTTTCTAATAGTAAGTTCAGCTTTAACGATGAAATATAGAGTAGTTTCTAGATGTAAGGGGAGTTGTAAAACGGAATTTACGAATGTAGTGAATTATTTTTATTGTTCCAGTTTTGTGCCAAATTCAATTGTTAAAGAACAATTTTCAATCTTATTAAATAAACACAATAGTTACCAAATCTTCGTATTTCACAAGAATAACCAAACTTCTAGTACTAACAATAGAAGGGATTAAGAATATACTCTAAATTGTCTTGATTGTCAACCATTTGGTTAGACCGTTTGATTGAACCAACCATTTAAATGCACATATGATCATTATCACTCCCTCATTTGACAAACCAGAAGTTCCAACTACAATAGAATATAAATTGTTGGTTTTTAAAAATCTCGAATCATTGATTTTTTGTCATACTCAAGAAACCTGCGAGTTAAGCAGTTAAAAAATATCTTAGGGATTAATCATGAACATGGAAAGCATGGAACAACAGATTATTAAAGCCGCAATTGAATGCATAGAAAAATATGGGTTGTCAGGCGTTACAAATAGACGCATTGCGGAAATTGCCAATATTAATCACGCGGCTATTAATTATTACTTTAGAAGTAAAGAAAATCTAATAACAAAAGTTATGGAATTAACTGTGAAAGTCGTTTTCAATCCGGATTTTTTTGACCCTCAACCTGGTGTAACAGCCAAGCATCGCTGCATTTCAATATTTGAAAAAATGGTTAAGGGAGGATGCGATTATCCAGAAATCATGCGTGCCCATTTCTATGGACTAATGAATCAAAATAATGGCGATTTAAAAATACTGGATCCTTATAAGTCCTTTATGATCTGGTTATGTAAAGATCTAAGTGACCGTGGAACGAAACTAACTCAAGAAGAATTGCAATTAGCACTGACCCAAATTGCTTCAGCGTGTTTTATGGTTGTTTTAGTTCCAAATTTGAATATTCCAGATTTTGAAATTGACCTTCGGAATGAGGAAAAAAGACACGTATTTGTTTCTCGGTTAGTTGAGAAGCTTATCGCCTAATTCTTTTTCTGCCCACCATTCAAGTTACTTTAATAGTTATCGCTGTTAACACGAAACTAACAGTAAAATGTTGTGGAAAAGAATTATTATATGAAGGAGCTTCTTTAATCTCTAGGGATAGTTTTCTTCTTCAACCTCATAATAATAATGAACAAATACTCCCTATTTAAATGAAGCTTGTTGAAACCGCTTGTTTCTTAACATCCCTAATTTAAAGCGTAAAGAGCTTCATTCTTCAACCAATTAAATACATGAGTTAATGACTGAAAAAATAATCCTATTTAATATCAACGACTCCACTATACACTATGAAAGTCGTTCATTAAAATAGAATTTACTTCTAGCTTACTGAAGTCTTTGCAATCCTAAAATAACTTAGAACCATGAATAATTGGCTTCTCATAAATCTCAATCAATAGTGTAATAAGACTTCCTCCATGACTAATTAGAGGAATACTTCATCTCAAAGAAAGAGATCGGCGCTTTAGGGTTATATGTTCGTGATTGTTGTCTGAAGTTATATTTTGGAATTCCATTCGGAAAATCTTTTTCATATTGATCCACTTTGTCTCTCGTCAATGGAAGTAATGGTATTTTTATGATTGACCGGCCTTTGGGGATGGGATAACCGTTTATATGATCAAAGAGGATACTTAAGCCAAACCCTAGTTGAAGCCAATGACCACCAATGTCGAAGAGCTGCTCTCCGTCTCGAATTGCAGCAATACTTTTTTGATCCAAAGCCATTCCGGCAACAAAAATATCTTTGCCGGGGACGCGTTTCATTTCTTTGGCAGCATCAATCGCTCCCTGCGCCATTAAGTCGTTCGCTGCCCAAACGCCCTGTATCATTGGGTACTTGGTTAGCATCTCACAAAAATTCTTTCTGGCGAGTTCATAAGCGTAGTCAGAATCAAGCGAGGTAATTAGCATTGCCTCTGGATGCTCTTTTATGGCTCGTACTAACCCTTTATGCCGGAGGATGGAAGCCGATGCACCTTGTGGTCCATCCAAAGCGGCAATGTACTTTTTTCCATCTGTTGCGGGCGATATATGGTTCAATAAATATTTACCCATTTCATATGCACCCGTTTCATCCGCTGGTCCGACAAAAGCCACGTAATTTTGAAATTCTTCCGATTTGGGCTGAATTCCACCCTGATAAGAATCCACTAAAACAACCGGGATGTCGTGCTCACGAGCAAGTGATAATCCTTTTCTGCAAAGACCGAAATAAGGAACCCAAAGCAGGCCATCCACATTTTGTGAAATTAATTGATTTAATTTTTGCTCCATCAATTCTTTTTGGTTTTGAGATTCTTTAAGGATTAAATTCACCCCCAATTCTTCTGCTCCAATTTGAGCAAAATTCATTGCGTTTGACCAAAACCGATTATTATTTGGAACGATCACACCGATAGTGGGTTTGTTTGCTGATCGCAAAACCTTTTGTATGGGAATTATTTCTTCAGATCCTGAGTTAAATTCACCAACCAAATTTTGAAGAGAAGACGCCATTTCAGCGAGTGTTTGAGCCGAAGCTGTTGAATCTGTAACAAGGTTTTTTATTTCATCGGTTAATCTTGATACTCCAATAGCAGTCGTTCTGTTTTCATGACTGACTTTAGAGACATTTTTGGTTTCTTGAGAAATGTCATCAGCAGTGGCCGCCATTTCTTCCGTGGTCGCAGTGTTTTCTTCCACTACAGCAGAAACTGATTCCATGGCGCTTCCCAAATCGTTGCTTAAATCCAACTGCTGATTTGCGATTTTTACAACATCAGTTAACCCCTGACTCACAATATTCGCGGTCGAAATAATGCCATCCAAAGCCTTACCTGAATGATTTGCCAACTCTACACCTTTTTCAACTTCTATTACCCCCAAATTCATTGTTATTACTGCTTCTTTAGCGCTGGTTTGAATTGAATCTACAAGAGTATTAACTTCTTTGGTCGCAATCACCGAGTTCTCTGCCAGTTTTCTCACTTCACTGGCAACAACCGCAAAACCCCTTCCCATTTCTCCTGCCCGGGCTGCTTCAATGGCAGCATTTAATGCGAGCAAATTCGTTTCAGCCGCAATATTTTTGATCTTTTCAACAATAACCCCAATCTCTTCTGATCGAGAGCCCATTTCTCTCACTTTGTCTGCAGACTCTCCGACTTTAATTCGAATATTGTTGATGGCAGTAACTGTCTCCTTTATCGTATTACCACCTTCATTGGCTGCCTTCGCTGCTTGAGCTGAAGCTTCGGCTGCCAGATTTGCTTTATTGGCAATTTCTTCAATTGCTTTGTTTACATTGATTGAGGCGTGAGTTGCATTTTCTACCGACTTTGCCTGGTCTTGAGCGCCCCGTGCGATGCCATTAATCGCCACTGTCATTTGACTGATCTGGTCAGCAACCATTTGAATTGAATCGGATTCCTGAATCGTTCCATCAACGACCTGACTAAAAGCGACAGCAATCTCATTTACATTGGTTTCAGTTTGATTTGTCAATAAATCCATGTATCCAGAGGTTTGACCCAGATTGTTAGCAATATTGGATACTCGTTCGGCCAGTTGATTTACTTTTTTGTTTGCCAAAGCGATTTCATCTGCGCGAATTTGTTCGCTCTTCTTTTTTTCTTCTATTAAATCCCGGATTTGCGCATGCAGTCGTGTGGATGAAAATTTTGATCTCTGGAATAACCATGCAAGGCATAGAGTAATAATAAGTGAAATGACTGCTGCGACGCCGTTTGTATAAACAGGGTTTTGAATAAAAGTCCCGACAATAAAAAAGGTCAACGAGATCAAAACAAACTGGATTAGAAACACTGATAGTAGAATCATGACAATCAATTTCTCCTACGCAATTATTATTCTATTTCTTGTTGACATCGAAAGAAAATATCTAGCTCCCATGCGATCTCGATTCATACCTTCCAAACCGTTCTTCGCACCTTGACCACCGACCTGGTTTCATGGCAAACCAGGTCGGTGAAGAAAAAATGATAAAGATTTATACTCAACAAAATCCTTACTTCAATCCATGACATACCATTGTGTCAATTGTTGAGCAGGATCTAATTATGGAATAACACCTTAACCTGATTGTTACCCGGTTTGCAAAGCAGGTTAAAACCCTCTTGAAGATTTTCCATCGAATATCTCGAAGTAACCAACTCCCCCACCTTTACCCTTCCCTGAGCAACCATATTGATCGAATCTTCGAAATCCCATACATAGCCCTGCGACCCCGAGAGGCTGATCTCCCGCTGGACGAACAAATTAATGGGAATTTTTGGGAATTGCTCTTCAAAAATACCCAATAAGGTTACTTTTCCACCTTTGCGGATGGCTTGCAATGCCTGAGACAATGTCGCTTCCATGCCAACGGCTTCAAAGGCATGCTCCACACCCAAACCCCTGGTTTGATCCATGACTGTCTGAACCATATCTTCCCCTTTGTGTGCAAACACACCCCGGGCGCCCAGATCTACCGCTTTTTGAACTCTGAATTCATTGATATCGGTTAGAAATGGTTTGATACCGGTAAGGTTGTTTAGCAGCATGGAAACCAATAATCCGATTGCCCCGCCGCCTATCACAGCACTTGTCTGTCCAACAGAAATTCCACTTTTCTTGACGGCATGTAAAGCCACCGATAATGGTTCGATTAATGTACCTTCTTCATAAGAAAGAGTATCAGGTAGTTTAAAGACCCGATGTTGAGGCGCATAAAAGTATTCAGAAAAGGCACCCTGCCCTCTTCGATATTGAAAACTGACGTTCTCACAGAGATGGTACGCCCCCCGCTGACAATAATGGCATTGACCACAAGCGATGACTGGTTCAATGGTTACCCGGTCGGCAACCTGGAACTTTTTTACATCCTTCCCCAATTGATAAACTTCACCAGCCAACTCATGCCCAACAGCAGAAGGAAGTGCCACCGATGGATGTTTACCTTTGAAGAGATGAAGATCACTGCCGCAAATTGCTGCTGTGTGGATTTTAATTAATACTTCATCGGGTAGTGGATCACGCAATTCCCTTTCTTGGAATTCGATTTTTCCTGGTTCTGGAATCATTGCCATTTTATATTTTTCCATCAAATCACCTGTTTTCTGTAATGATCGGATTAATGAGAGACCCCATTCCTTCGATACTGACTTCAATCACATCCCCATCCCTAAGATCACATTCCGGATTAGGTTGACCATTCATCAGTTTTGGGCTGCCCGTCAGGATAACATCTCCGCACTCCAACGTGGTTAAGGTAGACAAATACGCCACGAGGTGAGGAACATCGAAGAACATTTGTGAAGTATTACTCTTTTGAACAACTTGATCATTTACTTTGGTGAGCATCTCAAGGTTATTAACATCCGCTAATTCATCTACGGTAAACATTATGGGGCCCATCGGGGTAAACGTATCAAACATTTTTCCGCTCGTCCATTGAGTAGTTCTCTTCTCAAGCAAGCGGTCACCCAAGTCATTAGCCAACGTATATCCTGCAATAACAGAATAAGCTTCTTCCAATTGAATGTTTCTGCATTTCCGGCCGATCACAATTGCCAGCTCCACCTCATATGCAACCCTTTCACAAATTGGTGGAATCAGGATTGATTGATGGTGCCCGATCACTCCCCCGGATGGTTTAAGGAATACTGTTGGATACTCAGGACGATCCATTTTGTTTAGTGCCGGATAATTTCCAGCGATACATATTACTTTTCCTGGACGCATGATTGGCGCAGTTAATTTGGCTTGATTGAAATTAAAAATAATATCATCACACGCGCTGATCATTTTCTGCCTGCAACACTCTGCCGCCCAATCGGTGGCAGTGGAAATCAACTTAAGTGCCTCAGACCCCAACAGTAATAGGTCTTCAAGTTTTTCTGGCAAGACTTGATATTGTGAAGTGTTGAATTTGTTATAAGCTTGGAAGTAAAATTTGGCAGCATTACAAATATCAATACCTGATTGATCTATCAATCGAGCGGATCGCACCTGGCCTTTTGATATATAAGAGAAAAGCTGCATTAAATCTCCAAGTTATTGGTTAAATTTTGGAGTGCGTTTTTCAAGGAAAGCTGATCTTCCTTCAATGGAATCTGGTCCTCGCCCAGTTTTTACTCGCAAATCGCTTTCCAGTGCCAACCCGGCATGCAGACCTTCATTTACTCCCACATTTACACATTTCTTTGTTGCTGCAGTAACCAAACCCGAGTAAGAAGCGATCGTACTGGCAATGGATAAAACCTGATCCAAAAATCCTTCTTGCGGAAAAATATATTCGATCAATCCGTATTGCAGTGCCTCAGGGGCATCAATAACCCTGCCCGTTAATAGAAGGTCCATGGCTCTTCCGCGCCCCACCAATTTTGGCAATCTTTGCGTTCCGCTGCCGGATGCAAATGCGCCCACCTTTACCTCAGGGAAACCAAATTTGGCATTCTCCGAAGCGGCACGGAAATCACATGCCAATGCCAGCACTGCTCCCCCACCGAGGGCATGACCGTTACAGGCAGCAATGATCGGAAAACGTGTATCTTCAATCATTTGATTGAGAGTGGATTCCCAATAATCATTTTCAAGCAACCAGCCGACTTCCTGGCTGAAATCATTAATATCCGAGCCAACGGAAAAAGCTTTCCCGGTTCCTGTCAAAACTGCACAACGGATTGATTCATCCTTTTCAAGTTCAGAAAGGGTGCTCATCAACGCTCTTTTTACCGAATGCCTCAAAACTCCCAAAGGTTCTGATGCTATCGTAATCACTGCAACACCATCACAAGGTCTGGATACAACTATCGAAGATGATTCTTCAGTCAGTTCTGCTTGTTTATTTTGAACCATATGAGATCCTATTCTAATAACCGCTTTGGAATATTAACGACTGGTTTTGATTCCAAATCTTTTGCAAGACCCATGGGCTGGTCAAGGAACAATCGTTCATCCATCACTTTGAGATCTTTAGAGATTTCAGGAATAAAATCCATATTCGCCAAAATATCGCGGTCAAGATCAATGCCAGGGGCGATCTCGATCAATTCAAGTCCCTTATCGCCTCGTTTGAATACCGCCCGTTCAGTGATGTATAGGGCTTCCTGTCCACGTTGCTGGGCAAAGGAACCGTTATATGAAATCTGTTCAACGGTCATTGGGAATTTCTTGAACTTTCCTTCTTTTTGGATCACGGTTTTTCCATCCGGCCATGACATTTCAAGTTTTCCAGCAGTAAAGGTTCCGCTGAAGATCACTTTCTTTGCGCATTGACTGATATTGATAAATCCGCCAACACCGATGATTCTTCCATTAAATCGGCTGACATTTACATTACCTGCTCGATCCACTTCAGCAAAAGACAAGAAAGCAAGATCCAGGCCGCCACCATCATAAAAATCGAACTGATAGGGTTGATCTACCATCGAAGTGTAATTGACCGCTGCACCTGCATCCGAGGAAGGGACGCCCCCGATCAAACCTTGTTCGTTTGTTAAAACGATTTTGTCAACAATGCCTTCTTCGGCGGCGATTGTCGCAATACCGGTTGACACTCCAGATCCCAAATTACAAATGGAACCTGGCGCCAGCTCAAGGGCAGCCCGCCGGGCAATTATTTTCCGGGGGTCAAGTGGTAGAGGGGATATTTCACCCATCGGGATCTTAATTTCACCGGCGTAAGCTGGGCTGTAATCCATGGCATAAGTCTGCCGCTGGGTCGGATCAACTACGACCAGATCAACCAGCATGCCCGGAATTTTGACCTGTTTTGCGGGCAATGTTCCGCGCTGAGCCAAACGGGCGACTTGCACAATCACGATTCCACCATTTCGATGAACAGCCTGGGCCATTGAAAGCATCTCGCCAAAGACGGCTTCACGCTCCATGGTCACATTGCCATCTTCATCAGCAGTGGTTCCCCGCAAGAAAGCAATATCTACCTGGTAGGGTTTATAAAAGATCCAATCCTTTCCATCCAGGTTGATTATCTTTACGAGTTCTTCAGTTGCGCACTTGCTTTGACGCCCCCCACCCATGCGGGGATCTACAAAGGTATGCAACCCTACTTGTGAAAATAAACCCGGCCGACCGGCAGCCATCTCACGTATCAATTCAGAAAGTGCACCTTGCGGAAGCGTGTAAGCCTCAACTGTGTCTTCCTCAGCCCTGACTTGAAAAGCAGGACTGTTAACCAGAGCACCGGTTACAATTCGTTTGACCAATCCGGGGTGAGCCAAATGCCCCACACCCTGGCTAACGTTATCGCCCACACCCACTGGATGAAGCAAGGTGAGGTTGTGGGGACTTTTTTCAGTGAGAAAACGGTTTTCCAATGCAACGATTAACGCCTCAGGGATAGCGTGTCCACCACCCGAGCCGCCGATCATGACCGTATCACCATCTTGAACATAACTTACTGCTTTTTCGAAAGAAACAACTTTCAATTTTCTGCTCCTTGAAGCAAGGTAACCTGATTACTTCTGCAACTCTTTCTTGATCTTTTTTACTTCTTCTGCTTCGGGACGGGTTTTGTAGAAATCATCCAAAGGGTAGCAGCCCGACACCAAGCCTTTACGTGGCGCTGTGGTGCAATCGCTGAAAGTTCTGCAAATTTTGTTGCGGATCAAAGGCCGGCCCGCCAGAACATCAGCAGGAAGCTCAGGATAGGATAGGGTTGACCTTCCCAAACCCGCAAAATCTATCAAGCCAGCCTTGACTACAGCCTGTGCGACGTGAGGGGTCCAATCTTGCAGGTAACTGTAACCGGAACCAACACAAGCCAGGTTGGGGGCAGCATGCTTCAGCTCTCCAGCAATTTTTATGTGTCGAGCAACGCCCACAATAGGGTCTTCCGGAGGCAAATAACCATCACTGGGAGGATAATAAGCCGGTCTGGTCAGGTGCGGATTGTAATAAGGACTGGCTGCTGAGAAGTTTACCAATTCAACGCCCAGCTCCTCCATCAAATTCATCAATGCAATCGGTTCATCCAACTTAATTTCACCTGGTTTATCGGGGTCTCCGCCAAATGCATACGGATAGCGCCCGTTTTGATCACGATAATCAACCATGCAGCCAACATTCTCTTCATCCGGGCGGAAAGGCGGCATATCAAAACTGCTAAATCGAACCCCGATGATCAAGCCTGGGCATTCCGATCGAATACCTTTGACAATTTCACGCATGAATCGAGTGCGGTTTTCAAAACTCCCGCCATACTTGCCAGGCCGCTCAACCGCACTTAAGAATTCATGCCCCAGATACCCGTGGCAGTGTTTTACATCAACAAATTCAAAACCGATCGTTTGTGCACGTTTTGCTGCTCGAACATAATAACCAATGAGATCGTCAATCTCTGTATCCGTAAGAACTGGATATTCCGGTGTGATGCCGAACAATTTATCCAAAACAGGATGATGATAGACAATTTTTGGTTCCAGTTTGGTCTTAATATTTGGACGGCAGAACCGGCCTGAATGCGTAAGCTGTAAGCCCACCAATAGATCATCTGTCTGTCCATAATGATCCTTGTGCTCATCCACCAACGCCATTCGAAGGTTCTCGATCGCTTGCATCGTATCGTCCAGGATCATCAGTTGGTTGGGGTTTGCGCGTCCATCAGGTCTTACTGCCGCAGCTTCGCCACCCCAGATCAGTTTTGCACCGCTGAGTCCAAAGTTTTTCCATCTACGAGTGACAAGGTCTGTAGGTTTGCCATCAGTAGTTGCATCCCACCCTTCCATGGGTTGAATACAAAAACGATTGCCGATTTTTTTACCGCTTTTTAGAATAAAAGATTGAGCCAGCGCTCCTTCAGGAGCGGGCACGATTTCAGAATCAATCGGAATCTCAACATTTTGTGAGGCAACGTGGTTTCGGAATTCTTCGATCGTCTTCATCCGCGCTATGTGTGCATATGTCTTTTTCACGTTTACCACCTATTATGTTATGGGAGATTTTCCAGCACGTGCTTTTTGGATCCAATCAATAACTTGTTTGACCTTATCTGTAATTTCAGAATAATTCCCTGAATCCATTGTTTCCTTCGGGAATAGTTTACTGCCCAATCCAACACAAGCAACGCCGGCTTTAATCCAACTGGTTACACTTTCTTCTGTAGTATCTACGCCGCCGGTGGGCATCAAACGTGTCCAGGGTAAAGGACCAAGCACATCCTTAACAAAACCGGGTCCACCTATGGATCCCCCAGGGAAGATTTTGCAAATTTCCACACCCAATTCTTCGGCGGCTGAGATCTCAGTGACAGATCCACAACCTGGACTGTAAGCAATTCTTCGGCGATTGCATAGTCGAGCCACCTCAGGGTTTAGCATCGGACCAACGATAAAATTGGCTCCCAATTGAATATAGAGTGCGGCAGTTGCAGCGTCTACAATGGAACCAGCTCCGAGGATAACCCTGTTGTCAGATTTGAAGCGGACCGCCAATTCCCGAAAAACTTCATGCGCTTGATCGCCACGATTGGTAAACTCAAAACAGTGTGCTCCACCTTCTGCACAAGCCTCGATCACTTTCGATGCCACCTCAACATCTGCATGATAGAAAACTGGAACCATTCCTGTTTCTATCATGGAGGTTAATACTTTTAAGCGGGAATATTTCGCCATTTTCTTTTCCTTAATCGTATTTGTATTAACGACTAACCCGTCCAGAGCCATCACCCTTCATCAACTTCTCGACTTCGGATTTAGAAACCAGGTTGAAATCACCGAAAACGGTATGTTTGAGGGCTGAGGCAGCAATTGCAAAATTTAATGCCTGTTGGGGATCGTTTGGATATGTATTCAATCCGTAGATCAAACCTCCCATGAAACTATCACCACTTCCAACACGATCAACAATATCTGTAATATCGTATATCGGACCGGTAATCGTTTTGCCAGCATGCCAGAGTACTGCACTCCAGGTATTGTGTGAAGCAGAAAACGAGCTTCGCAGTGTAATTGCAATCGTCTTAAGGTTGGGAAACTTCTTGGACAAAGTCTCGCACACATATTGGTATTTATCTGCTGTGACTCTACCGTGAGTAACATCAGTTTCAGGCGCCTGGATGCCAAATACTTTTTCTGCATCTTCTTCGTTGCCGATCGCCACGTCAGAAAAAGCAACCAACTCTTCCATGACTTCGGAGGCTGGTTTTCCCCATTTCCATAATTTGGCACGATAGTTGAGATCGCAAGAAATCGTGATGCCCATTTCGCGGGCTATTTTTACCGCTTCGAGACATACAGCGGCAGCACCTTCAGAGACAGCAGGTGCAATGCCCGTCCAATGGAACCACCCTGCTTCTTTGAATATTTCCTTCCAATCAAACATACCAGGTTTGATCGTAGCAAATGCGGAATCCGCTCGATCATAAATAACCTGGCTTCCACGCATTACAGCACCATTTTCAAGGAAATAGATCCCGAGACGGTTTCCTCCTCTTAAGACATGGCGGGTTCCGACTCCATATTGCCGTAAATACTGCAAGCAAGAATCACCCAGATCATTAGATGGAAGCCGGGTAATAAAATCAGTCTCAAAACCATAGTTCGAAAGCGAGACCACCACGTTTGACTCACCACCACCATATGTCACATCAAAGGTCCTGGCCTGGCCAAATCTAAGTTGAGTTGGTGGAGACAGGCGAAGCATTATTTCACCAAGGGCAACAATCTTTTTCATAATTCCTCTATAATCGGTGAATGTGATATCCACCGTCCACATCAATGACCTGGCCTGTTGAATAAGGCAGGTAATCTTCGGCGATGGCAACAATGGCTTTGGCGATATCTTCGGGCAATCCCCATCTTTTTATCGGCAAAAGGCCTTCAGAAATCAACTTGTCATATTTATCTTTAACAATCTCAGTTAAAGGAGTTTTGATGATCCCGGGTCTGATCTCATAAACATTGATCCCCTCGGCTGCAAGACGATCTGCAAATAGAAGGGTATTCATAGAAACGGCTGCTTTAGAGATGCAGTACTCAGCCCGGCTTGTGCTGCTTGTATAGGCGCTCATGGAACCAATATTAATGATTTTTGCCTGTTCCATTTTCTTCTCTGAGATCAATTCGATCATCTTTTTTGAGACGATCTGAGTCAAGAAGAAGGGTCCGATCGTGTTTACCCCAAGCACCTCGTTCATACTCTCTTCAGTGGTTTCAAGAATGTCAACACGAACTCGCGGGCCGATCCCCGCATTGTTTACCAATAAATCAATTTGTCCAAATTGGGCAATGGTTTCGTCCAATATTTTCTGACGATCTTCTGCCAAGGTAATATTTGCCAGAATGACCATTCCGTCTGAACCTTCCTGGCGCACAAGGTCAAGTGTTTCGGCAGGAGGATCAGGATTTCCAATATCATTGATAACGATTGTCCAACCTGCACGGGCGAGTTGAACAGCAATTCCTCGACCTATGCCCCTTCCGGCTCCAGTAATTAATGCAACTTTTCTTTTCATTTTCACAAGTCCTCACTAAGATTCAAAATTATTACTAAAACACTAATCCCAATCGAGAAAAGTAGGGAGGTTGCCTTTGTTACGCAAAGTACCAACAATGCCATCCGGGAAAAACAGCAGCACAAAGATCAGGATAACTCCAGTTACCACAATGTTGAGTTCACTGGCGCCCAATTTTGACACAACAAACTCGTTGACCGCCAGCATAATGGCCGCGCCAATAACAGGTCCACTGACAGTTCCTTTACCACCCAGGATGGCATTTAAGACAATGCCTGTACCAATTGCAACTGTCAAGAAAATGGACGGACGCAAATATGTCAGAGAATAACCATAAATTGCTCCTGCCATTCCGATGAATAAACCACTTAATCCAAATGCGAGAATTTTGTACTTCCGGGTTGGGATTCCTGCTACTTCAGCCTTGGTTTCATCCTGCGATATTGCACGCAAACCAAGACCAAACTTGGAATGTTTGATGAAATAAGTCATCAATATGCACAGGATCATGATAACCAGCATATAGTAATAAAATGGAATCTTGGCAACATCTCCATCCAAAGGAATCATGGACATAGGTAAGCCATTGGTACCACCTGATAGCTCCCAATTATCCAAAGTCTCTGCTACCAATAGCACCAATGCAATCGTCGAAATAATGAATGTACTTCCGCGGGTGCGAAGTGCGATCAACCCAAAGAGCAACCCGCCGGCCATGGCCATAATACCGGCTAAAGGTGCAGTGATCAATGGCGAAACCCGCCAAAAAACAAAGATCATTCCTGCAAAATAAGCTCCAAAGGCTGTAAAAACATTATGCCCCAGTGAAATGTATCCGGCAAAACCACCTATGATATTCCAACTGCTTGACCAAATGATATACAAAAAACACAAGGTGAGCATGTATAACCAGTAATTCAAAGTTCCGGTTTTCAAGTGAATTAAAGGTATGGAAATCAAAACCAGAACAATAACCAATGGTACGCCAGCTTTGACCCACTTATTCGCTTTAGAAAAGCTTGCAATGTATGGAGTCAACAAAAACAAGAACCATAGCCCGAGGCCGAGGATAAGCATAGCCTCTCCCCATTGTTCCATCCAGGGAAGCGGTTCGAGAATTCCCAAGGAATGATAGACTACTTCCCAAGCTATAACCAGCAACGAAATTATCGTTGGAAAAACAAACTTTTTGACAGGAAATTTCTTTTTTGAAGTCATTAACGGTCTCTCGTCAATCGGATGGTTGGATAAGGAATCGGCCATTTAACCCTCCACCTTTTTTCCAAATAATCCTTGTGGTCTAAACAGAAGGATAAGGAAGAGCGCCAGATAAAAAGTAATGGGAGAATAAGCAGGCCCAATGTAAAAATTCACCAAAGCAGCGGCAGTGGCCAATATCAATGAACTAACCAATGCTCCAACCAAACTCCCCATGCCTCCAAGAACAACAAGACACATGATCATACCGATCCATGCAACATGTTTCGCCGGGTAGAAGGTAAAAACAAAACTAAGCAGTGAACCCGCAGCACCAGCCATTGCCAATCCAATTCCAAATGACAAGGTGGAAATCCAGCTTACATTTACGCCAACGACCTGGGCGGCATTTCTGTTTTGCATGGTCGCCCGTACTGCATTGCCGAGCCTGGTATGCCTTAAGAATAACCACAAGCCAACAATCAAGACAACACTAATGATCAATGCATACAATTGGCTTTGAGGAATATAAAAAGGACCAAAATTAAAGGAATGTTTTGCGTAGTCAGGTGTGGTTGAACGGTAAATGCCAGTAAAAACAAAAGCTAAAACACCTTCAATAACAAGCCCGGTTGCAAAGGTTACCAAAACGGTAATATCAGCAAACCTGGGATTATCTGCACGTGATGAAAAAAGTGTTTTGTAATAAACCATTCCAACAACAAACATTACCGGCATTGTGACTATCAATGAAACAATGGGATCAAGGTCGAAAGTTTTGAACAACCAAAAAGTCAGGTAAGCCGCCAAAACGATAAAAGCAGAATGGGCCAGATTGACAATACGCATGACACCAAAGATCAACGTCATCCCTGACGACATGAGGGCATAAACACCACCCAATGCCAAACCCAAAATTAGGATCTGAATAATTTGAATCATTTAGGTTCCTCCGTAGCCAACGGATTTCGGCGTTTTCCAAGATAAAGCTCCTGAATGCGAGGATCACTCAACACTTCTGAAGCCGGACTTTCAAAGCTGTTTTTTCCCAAATCCAAGACCACGCCTTGATCTGCTATTTGAAGACCTTTGCGAGCATTTTGTTCAACCAGGAGAATGGTCATGCCATTTTTACGCAGTTCTGTGATTGTTGAAAAGATTTGTTGAACTACTTTGGGGGACAAGCCTAAAGAGGGTTCATCCAACATGATCATTTCGGGTTTTAGGATCAAAGCTCTGGCAATGGCGCAAAGCTGTTGCTGACCACCTGAAAGTGTTCTTGCCATTTGGGAACTCTTCTCTTTAAGGATGGGAAACATTTCAAAGATTTCATCAATTCTCTGTTCCACCAAACGAGAATCACGAAGGACGAACCCCCCCATTCGCAAATTCTCCTTTACGGTCATTTCCGGGAATAAACTTCGATCAGAAGGCACGTAGCTTAATCCGCGTTGTAAAACCTGATCAGCTCTCAGCCCGCTGATGACTTCGCCTTTGAAAATAATCTGGCCTTCACGCGGTTTTAGCAATCCTGCAATCACCTTGATCAAGGTTGATTTTCCCGCTCCATTCGGCCCGATGATGCAATATGTTTTACAAGATTCTACGGTAAGTGATAAACCCTTGAGAATATTTGGGCCACTGCCGTAACCAGCAACTACATTATCAATTACGAGTGTACCCATACTTATTCTCCTAAATATGCTTCCATTACCTGGGAGTTATTCTGAATGTCTTTCGGACTTCCTTCCGCCAAGACAGTTCCATAAGCCATACAAATGACAGGATCGCTGATTTTCATCACCAGGTCCATGTTATGTTCAACGATCAAGAAAGTGATACCCTTCTTATTAAGTTCCAATATTCGATCAATGATACTTTCAAGCAAGGTGGGATTAACCCCACCCGCGGGTTCGTCAAGCATAATAAGCTTCGGTTCAGACATTAGAACTGAAGCAAATTCCATCAATTTCTTTTGTCCATAAGATAAATTTTTTGCTTTTTCTTGAGCAAGATGCGAAATTCCAACGAAAGATAATAGATCCATTGCACGTTCTGTTTCACGCTTTGACATGCTAGAACGGAACATGTCAAAGAAGCCTTTCACCTGTGATTGAATGACCATATTTTCCAATACGGATAATTCTTGAAGATCACGAGTAATTTGAAATGTTCGACTTATGCCTCTACGAGTAATTTCGTGAGGCTGCAATCCATTGATCTTCTTACCTAGAAATGTAACATCACCCGAATCTGGAGTAAGCAATCCGGTCACCAGATTGAAAACAGTCGTTTTACCGGCTCCATTTGGGCCAATGAGGCTGACGATCCGCCCTTCTTCGACAGAAAATGAACAGTCATTGACTGCCTGGATTCCGCCAAAGTGTTTATTTAATCCCTTAATTTCTAATAATGCCATTTTTTCACCAGTTCAGGTTGATTTTTGGTTAATCCATTTTTGAAAATTCCGTGTCTGGTGTTGCCACCAGACACGGAGTATGCTAACAACGATTTACCACTCTGGTTTTGGGTAAAGAAGGGGTTTGACACCCGGGAATGCATCTGTCGGATAGACAAACTCAAGTTTTCCTTCTTGCCATTGGGTCATGATGAAGGCTTTATTGATAGGAAGACCACGTTCGTCCCAGTAGAAATCACCAAGAATGGTTTTTACGGGATCGTCTGCAGTACGTGCACCAAGCCACTCACGTAAAACAGTGCTATCGGTGGATTCGGTGGCGCGGACGGCTTGTTCAATACCCTGGCAAAGAGCAAAGGGAATGGCTTCATCTTCTCCGCCATCAGTTCCATATTTTGCCTTGAAAGCATCGAGGAACATTTGATTCGTGAATTCTTGGCCGTTTAATAAACCGCTGAAATTAGCAAGCGGATGCCATGAGGCTTGAATCGTAATGCCATTTGCTGCGGATCCAAGAGCTTCACCAAATTCTTTTTGTGCACCCTGGCTCATGAAAATGCCTTTGGGGTTGTAACCAACCTGCTGTAAAGCGTTGACCAGGTTAATGGCCTCATCAGCAGAAGTAACAGGTGCAAAGAGGAAATCTGCATTTGCGGCTTTCAATGAAGCAGCAAGGGTCGTCCAATCAGAGAAACCTTCTGGCCATTGTTGTTCGAAAACAACTTTTGCGTTCAGTTTTGAAAGTTCACCTGGGGCAAGGCTGACGGTTTTATCAGTTCCATCATTGTTGGTGAAGGTTACATCGCTACCCTTTAACCCAGCAATTAAAGCATTGGCATAGAAATCATCAGCCCAAGCCAAGGCGATGGTGGCAGGTTGTTGGTCAGCAGCGATAAGATCTTTGATCATCATAACAGGTGAAGCTCCGATATACTCGGCAGCGTTCGGCTGGAAATAGACCAAATACTTGTAACCACGTTCATAAACACGCAAAGCTGCGGCAGAGGGAATCGGGTGCAGCATTTTGGCCTGTTCGGTTATAGCAGAAGCAGGGAAAGTCAATTTACTAGAGAAAGTACCAAAGATGAGGTCAACTTTGTCTACGTTGATGAAGCGTTCCATCTGAGCCAAAGTGGTATCCACATCAGATTGGTTGTCGCTGACCACTAATTCAACTGGACGACCTAAGAGACCACCAGCTTCATTGATCAGATCAACACAGAGTTGATAACCATCACGATGTTTGGTACCCGTGATGGAGAATTCACCAGTCAAAGGGAGTGAAGTTCCAATTTTAATGGGGGCGGCTGCGGGGGCTTCAGTAGCAACAACTGCTTCGGTCGCAACGGGAGCTTCTGTCGCGGCTGGTGCTTCTGTGGCGGCAGGTTTCGCACAAGCGCTGAGTGCGAGGGTGGCGATCATGATAATCGCAATGATCATGAACAAGCTTTTTTTCATTTTCTTCTCCTATTAGATTGTGTCTGGATATCAGGTTATCTACTGCAACATCTGGTGGAGATCCTTAACTCGTGAAATTTCACCTCCTTGGCGGTTAATTTTGGGTCAAGATAATAGAAAATGACAATGTGTTCGGTTAACTTGCATGCCCCATTTTTTGAGAAATTATGCCAGCGGTTTCTACAAGTTTTTTTCCGTATTTGATGACATCCTCTTCAGGGAACCGTTGAATGGGAACCGAGATACTAATTGCAGCTATGGGATATCCATAACGATCAAGAATTGGAGCTCCAACACAACGCCCTCCCAATTCATTTTCCTGTTCGTCAACTGCATACCCGCGCTTTTGGACATTTCCAAGTTCAATCTCAAATTTGTCTGGATCAGTAATTGTGAACTTGGTCACAGAAGTAAAGTTGTAGTCCTTGAGAAGGTTCTTTCTTTCAGCTTCAGGCAAAGACGAAAGTATCGCTTTGCCAAGGGATGTACTATGTAAAGTGCCACGGCGGCCTAATTCAGAACGGATTCCTAGCGAGTGGTTACCAAACATACGTTCGATATAGACCACCTCATTTCCGTCACAAACAGCCAGATTTACACTTTCACCACACCAATCACGAATCTCTTCAAGATAAGGGGCTGCAACTTTTCGAAGATCCAGTTGGTCCAAGAGAACAGCAGCTCTTTCAGCCAGTTTTAATCCCAGCCGATATTTACGATTTGCCGGGTTTTGATCCAAGTAGTGATTGGCTTTAAGTGTATATATCAATCCCGAAGCCGTTCCAATCGGAAGGTCAACAATCCTGGCAATTTCAGCATTACCAAGTTCCACATTACCATTATTAAATAAATCCAAAATATCCAATGCTCGTTGAACAGAGGCAATTAACTTTCGAGCAGCCGGTTTGGAGGGTTTTTCCACTATTATCCTTTGTGCCTTGCATTTTCAGGATATTATGCGACAATGCCGTATATCAGTTGATATTATCGCATGTTAATAATCGGTTTTCAAGTGATTAATGTCATATAAAACTAAAAGCCCAACTTAAGTTGAGTTGGGCTTTTAGGGTATAAAAACTGGTTACGAATATATTTCACCTTTTCGAAATCGTGCCCAGGTTGTTTCGAACCAGGCATCATTTTCAGGAATTGAACGACAATCTACCCATTTATTTTGAACCTCTCCACCCATTTTCGCTAAAGTTTCCAGTACTTTTTGACGGTAAGACAGATCCTCTGAGGCAATTCTCCAGGACTCATCCAATAATTCATGGACATGGTTGCCCTCGCGATCAAGCACGATGGAAGACCCCCTGCTTCCAACCTGACTCTTCATCGTATATTTAATTGCATCAAGATAAACAGCCTGGGCAAATGCCAATTGTCGGACCCGGAAGGCATACTTTAAATGTTCAAGTTGTTTGACGCTGCAGCCGGAATCGTGCAACCTTTGAACTTGTTTCCATGCTTCAGGAGCCTCTCTATCCAGCGCCTCTTTACTGCGAATATGAGAACCTGACTTTGACATTCTTTCCTGGATCTCATTGAGTTCATCCATCCAAGGCTGCCCGGCTTGAAGGCATGCGCCTGCAAAACTTACAACCTGTTGGATACTTCGTTCCAACGCCTGTGCTACTTCATTTTCGTCCAAAGTCCACTCATAATACTTATTGGCGATAAATTCAGCCGCTCTGAAACCGGCCACCTGGCCTGCATTTAATGCTGAACCTCCCGGACGCGTTACGCCATGTGACCCATTTACTTCGCCGATCGGGAAGAGGTGTTTAAGGTTGGTTGATTCGTACCAAATATTCCCCGCCAAGCCTCCATTATTATGCTGAGCACAAACTGCAACTTCCAAAGGCTCTGTAAACAAATCAATTTTGTTATTTTGGTATAACTCAATTGCACCTGGATTCATGTGTAAAAGGCGTTCAACGGGTGTGGATTGATTGGCTCCAGATTTCTCCAGGTAGATCCGGGCTTCATCAGGCATATCTTCAAATGAAAAACCTGCCGGGTTTGATCGAAAATCCAAAAACACTCTACGCCCTTTGATAATTGTTTCTATGTAAACCAAAATATCCACAATGGATGACCCTCCGATGGCCTTGCGGGCATCAAAAGGCCATTGGTATCCTTTTAGAAAAACCATACCATTCATATCTCCAACGGACTTAAAAAATGGAGGCATGAATTCTTTTTCATCAGAGATCCCATCAGAGGCGGTACTGATCACGCGTGGAATAACCTGCATATAGGTACCAGAAACATTCCAACGGAATTTGGTGGAAGCCAACCCATACTGAGATTCAGGCAAGTTAGCTGCACAGGCGCCAGCCATCAATGCCAATCCAATCGCTCCGGTATGGACTGAAGGATAAACGCTGGTCTTGTACAAGCCACCAGGGCCACCCACTGCAAAGATCAAGTTTTCGCAAACATAAGCCTCAAATTTTCCAAAATTGTCAACAGTAATTACACCTGCCACCCTTCGGCAGTCACCCTCAAGAGTGATAAGCTCGACTGCATGACGCCCTTCACGGATTTCTATACCCAAACCTTTTACTTGATCTATCAATTTGAGACACATTTCTTTAGAGGTGTAGGGTCCAATTGATGTTGCCCGCTGTCTGGGATCGTGATCTGTTTTATACCCCACAAACTGACCATACTCATCGCGAGGAAAAGGGACTCCCAGATTAACCAAATTGATAAAACTTCGTGCCGATAAACTGGATTCCACCAAGGCAAGATCACCGTGCATCGAACCATTGGCAAAATAAGTCTCTGCCATGTTATGCGGAGAATCCGCTTCGGCTCCACACATGGATAGTTTGTAATAAGTTTGTTTGTCGCTGCCTGTGTTGATCGAAGTCCCCATTGAAAGACCTTCAGTTATGATCATCAGATCTTTAATCCCATTCAACGAGAGCTGCGCAGCAGCATTTAATCCGGCAGCACCACTTCCGAGAACAAGGGTATGAACTTTAAAAACGGGAAGCTCATATTCCTTATCATTTAATTTTACTTTTATCAATTTGGTGGTCATGTTCAAACTCCTCGAGAGTGAGAATTTTGGTAACTTAATTCAAATCCATAACGTTTTGTTAATAAGACATAGTCACATTAAATTGCACATTTCACAACGATCTTTTTTATCGGGGTTTCAAAGCCATTGGCCAGACCTGGCATGTGTGCGTCTTGCGGGAAGAAAACCATAAATGAACCTGCATTAAGACGATACATTTCTCCGCTGCCAGATAAGGCTTGAAAATCTTTCTGGGCATTATATTCACCCAAAGTCATGTTTGAAATTGCAGAATACCCAACCCGTTCACTACCGCTGATGAGGTACTGCACATCAATATAACGCTTATGAGCTTCCCACTTGCCCGAGCTCTCCGGTTTGGATAAATAATGCTGTACCAAAACATAGAGGGAATCTCCGTTTAATTCCAGGCGACCTGGCTCCATTGAAGCCAGGTCGTTGGAAAGGAGAAAGGAGAAAGCTCTATCAAGGTTGGAATTAATTGAAGAATATAAATTGCAGTTTTCTAAAAGGTCAACAATCATGTTATCTCCAGCTTTTATTGAAATCCGTTTTGATTTAATCGTATTTTTTTTCTCAAATCTAAGCGCTTCCTGTATCACTTTTTGATGAAGGACGCCAATAAAGTGATAAGGCAAAAGTTATATTACACTCTCAGAAAGGGTCTCAGAGTGGATTGAAAAAAATCTATTAGCCAAATGTTACCGGTATTGCAATAGACCAAATAGTGAAAAAAGGATCAAAAAGATCAGAAAATAATTATTACTTTAATTAATAAGTCCCATTTTTTTTGAGATCAATTGAGAAATTTGGATCAACTTACTTCCATACTTTTCAATATCTTCCGTGGGGAACCGTTGAATTGGAACTGAAATACTGATCGCGGCAATCGGGTAACCGGTTCGGTCAAAAATAGGGGCTCCAACACAACGCCCTCCCAGTTCATTCTCCTGTTCGTCTATTGAATAACCACATTGTTTAATTCTTGATAATTCGTTTATCAAATCACTTTCGCTTAGTATTGAATAAGGCGTTACAGGTATGTATTCATATCCATTCAAAACTTGTTTTAGTTCATTCGCCGGTAAAAAAGAAAGAATTGCTTTGCCTAAAGAAGTGCAATGAAGGTAACCGCGTCTTCCCAATTCCGAACGGATTCCAAGAGAATGATTTCCAAACATTCTCTCGATATAGACCATTTCATTTCCATCTCTGACTGCAAGATTGACACTCTCTCCGCACCAATCACGAATCTCTTCAAGATACGGTGCGGCAACTTTTCTCAAGTCAAGTTGATCAAGCAGAACAGCCGCTCTCTCAGCTAATTTCAATCCCAACCGATACTTACGATTTGAAGGATTTTGATCCAAATAATTATTCACCTTCAAGGTGTAGATCAAGCCTGATGCGGTTCCTATTGGCAGATCTACTAACTTTGCAATTTCAGCGTTTCCCAGCTCGACGTGAGCTTTATCAAACAAATTAAGAATATCAAGTGCCCGTTGTACAGAACCAATCGTTTTTCGTTGAGTAGATTTATCGGTATTTTTCAAAATCATTTCCTTCTTTTCAAAGTTACTAACATTTAATTTTAATCTCTTTCCAATAAATGTACACCTTAAAAAGCCCATTGATTTGAAAAATATTATGCATTATCTACCATTTTTATTCTGGTGTGATAGAACTCTTCATTGAATGTAGCAACATCCATCACACCAGAACCGATCAACCTAAAAATTGTTGCATTGTTACTTTAATGAAGCAACCTTTTTCGCAAAAGAGGCCACTTGTGTATTGAATTCTTCTGCGCATGTATAGAAGAAAGCGTGTCCACCTTTCTCAAAAGTGTATGATTCTTTATAGACCTTCGGGTTGGTGTTTTCAGGATAATATTTGGTCGCAAGTTCTTTTCCATTGGCGGTTACTGCTGAATTGGTGCCCATAAATAAAATTGGAAGCGTAACTTTAGGCAACATTTCATAGCCATTTTGATGGACAAGATCGCTATAAATGGCAAAGGAAATATATGGAGGGGTCTTCATAAGTTCTGTGGTGCAGAACTCAATTTTTGAATCGTCATGACCGCCAAAAATCATTTTTGCGAAGAAACCACAATATCCTGCATTGTCGTTATAAGTTTTAGCCAAGGAACCATTAAAAGCGTCCATGTTAAAACCTTTTAAGTGGTGAGCATTCCAAACTTCATCATGCATGGCTCCTAACGGGCAATCTAGTAAACCAAGTGAATCGATTCTGTGGTTCCCAAAGAGCATATGGTATTTGAGAACAAACTGCCCTGACATAGACCAACCTAACAGGGTTGCATCTTTCACATCCAAATAATCTAAAAGTTCTTTAATATCAAGAGCGTTGCGAGCAATGGTGTGTCCGTGCAAACCTTTGGATGAAGAACCTTGTCCTCGCGGATCAAAGGTGATGACACGGTTGGTTTTTGCCAATTCACCAACATTATTCTCAAAAAATCTGGTTGAACAGCAAAATCCGGGAACTAAAACAATGGGTTTTCCTTTACCGTGATCTTCAAAATAGAGGATCGCATCATCACTGGTTCTGAAATAATTTTCTCTTTTGCCTACCATTTTTATCTCCTCTCAATCTTGTGGTTTAAATTATCTTCTCAATTTTACAGAAATCTCATCAACTAATTTTTCTTTATAAAATTGAGGAAGTTGTTACCAAGCATGTTTTCCATATCTTTAGGACTAATTTTTTCAACTCCCAATTTTTCAGAGTGATCGTTAATATTCATAAACTTAGATAAAAGCTTTTCAGGAAACTCAAATCCGGGGTAATCTGTTCCCCAACAAACTTTTTCTAGAGGGACGCCAAACGCTTTACATTTATGCAAGAAAACAAGCATCTCTTCTTCGCTTATCAAACTATTGAAAAAGGAAACATCGAGGTAAAAATTTGGATGCTTTGCCACTAATACCAAGCATTCATCCACCCAAGGAGCACCGGCATGACAAGCTAACAATTTTAAGTTTGGAAATGCTCTGCCAACATCATCCAGCAAGAATGGCCGCCCTAGTTTTAAAGGAGCATCAATAACTGGCGTTGATGACTGGTGAATCATGACAGGTATTTTTAATTCTTCAGCTCGTCTAAAAATTGGAAAGGCCAACTCGCGATCATCAGGCGAATAATGATCATAGGCAGGATACAGTTTTAAACCTGTCAATCCAAGATCCAGAATTGCCCTGTCCAACTCTTTAATTGCCGCACTTACACCACGATATTTTGGATTCACGGCACAAAAACCAATGAATTGATCTGGATATGACTTAACTAGATCAGCAATATAATCATTCGCTTTATCAATACTGGGAGGACCAGGAACTTTTGTAAAGCCAAATGGATCGAATAATCCCCGTACCCCATACGCCGTATAATCAGATGGAGCAACCGCCAATATTACACACTTATCAACTCCAGGATGATCGGCAATCAGCTTGTCAGGATGGGTAGGAGCCCATAAGTACTCCATCCCTTTCCAATCTTCATCTGTTGGCATGCGGTCTACAGGCAACTCACCTTGAGAGCGAAAGTATCCCAAGGTCATCTCTTTTATAAATTTTTCCGCTCCGGGGTAAGCGCCGGTTAATAGTATGTGGTTGTGGCAATCAATAATCATGTTAGTTCTCCTAAGGTAATACGTGAACTTTCTTTTGATGTCTGATCATTTTTTCATAGGAGGAGATAATGATCAACAACAATACTCCGCTGATCACTTCTTGATACCACATGGGAATATCCATCAAGCTTAGAATATTTGCCAATACACCCAGAACAAAAACGCCGCAAATAGTTCCAGCAATACTTCCTCTTCCACCGGCAAGAGTAGCTCCACCGATCAAAACACAAGCAATTGCCTGAAGCTCCATCCCTGGACCAAGGACAGGATCTGCAGCGCCAAAGCGCCCAAAAAGGTATATTGCAGCAAATACTGACATCAATGAACAGAAAATGTAGGATAAGAAGACATGTTTATTGACGCTGATACCTGCATTGAATGCACTGATTTTATTTTCTCCAACTGCAAAGAATCCTCGACCTAAAGCGGTATAACGCAAAACCACACTAAAAAGTATTGAGAGAATAATTAACAAAATCAATGCCGAAGGAATCCCAAAAATGTCACCATTAAACAAGGTCTTAAATATTTCTGGTGATGGGCCAAAAGGCTTGGGAGAAACAATTAGTGCAATCCCTTCCAAGGCAAGCATCATACCAATGGTCACAACAAAGGAATCCACCTTGGCTTTTTGAATGAGAAGTGCATTTAAGAAACCGATCAGAATACCAAAGGCAATCATGACCGCGACACCGATTATTGGGGGCTGACCGAGTTTGACCATTATGGTCAAACCGATCACTGAAGAAGCTGCCATAAGAGCCCCGGACGACAAATCAATTCCTCCCGCGATAATAACCACCAACTGTCCCAACGAAAGGATGATTAACGGCATGGATTGTCCAAACAAATTGCTGTAATTTATCCAGGTTCTGAAAAAAGGATTAATTGCCGATCCAACAACCAATAACGCTGCCAAAATGATCAATAGTATTGCAAAGTTATTACTATTCTTTGCAATGACTCTGGCAAATTTATTTCCAATTCCTTTTTCAGGTTTTTTATCTTTAATAATCGTATTGGCATTTGAGGCATCGGCGATATGCATGATTTCTGCTTCAGAAATGTTGGCTTCGATCTCGCCTACCACTTGCATCTCAGACATTACCAAAGCACGATGACTTAGGTAAATCAACTCTTCCCAATCTGAGGTCACCAGAATAATGCTTTTTCCACTGGCAGCCAGGTCTTTAATGATTTTATAGATTTCCTCACGGGCACCTATATCAACGCCACGGGTTGGTTCATCAAGAAGAAGTACATCTGAATTGGCAAGAAGCGTTTTCGCTATTACCGCTTTTTGCTGATTCCCACCACTCAATTGTTTAACAAAATGATCCAAACGGCTGGTATCAAGCATTACCTGATTGGAAGATGTGATGACAGATTCTTTTTCAATTCGATTATCAACGAGTCCTAGTTTTTTCCGCAGGTCCAAAGTCGCTGAGGCGATATTAAACCTCGTACTTTCACTCAAAAACAGACCGCTTACTTTTCTGTCTTCTGGTATAAGAATTATTCCATTATTAATGGCATCCGAAGGAGAATTAATGACTATTTCTTTTCCATCTTTTCTTATACTTCCTGCCACTTTCTTATCAATTCCATAAAGAGTATGCAGTAATTCTGTTCGACCAGAACCAACCAAACCTGCAATTCCAAGAATTTCTCCTTTACGAACAAAAAGCTTATTACAGCGAGCACCATTTTGAGAGGTGATATTTTCACATTCCAAAACAATCTGATTGGTGTTTTTTTCATTATTAACTTTATTCAATACAACATCATGACCAACAATATATTGAATTACTGCTGTTTTTTCCATCGAACCCGTTGATGCAAAAACCAGGTTACCATCGCGTAAAATAATATTACGCTGACAAATTGATTTAACCTCATCAAGGCGGTGAGATACAAATACAACGGTAGTTCCATTCTGTGCGGCTTTTTTAATTTTTTCGAACAGCCAAGTAATCTCTGATTCTGAGAGGGCTGATGTAGGTTCATCTAATAATAACAATTTTGGATTTTCATTAAATGCACGTGCGATTTCAACCATGTGTTGTTTGGCTATACTGAGACTAGAAACCAACACATTTGCTTTAATTTCCAATTCGTATTCATCAAGAATTTCTTGCGCTAACCGGTTTGTTTTTTTCCAATCAATAGTACCAAGGGCTGTTTTTATCTCTCTACTAATAAACAAGTTTTCTGCCACAGTTAGGTGTGAAAAAAGGTTAAGCTCCTGGTAAACGCTAATCATGCCCAATTCTAAGGCATGGTGCGGAGAATTGTTTTCAATTCTTTTCCCTTCAAGAGAAATAAAACCGGAGTCGGGGTATTGAGTTCCACCAATTATTTTTAGGAGTGTACTTTTTCCCGCGCCATTGGCTCCCAATAACCCAACAATTTCACCTTTGTTGATCTCAAAGGAGATATCCTTAAGGACCTTTTGTCCAAAAAAAGACTTGTTGATTTCATTAATTGATAATAATAATTCCTGCATTGCCTGCTCCTCTATCGGACAGAGAGGGTAGCTCTCTGTCCGATAGTTCAAGTGATTAATTACTATTTGAAGTATTGTGAAGCATATTCTACAGGGATGTAGGAGAGTGCCCAATAAGAATCTGGCATACCAGCGGGGATCAACGCCTGTACTTCAGCACCGGACATAATTTTTGTTGGAACAAGATATTGATGAGGAATCGGTTTTCCGGATAAGTATTCGAATAACAGATCGGCCGCAATGGCTGAAGTGCCGCTGCCACCAGGAATACTGATGTAATCGGTATAACCGATTTCAACAGCTTTCTTCTGGAATCCGTTCCAATCATCAACGGTCATAAATGGCAGTTTTAATCCAGCATCTTGATAGGCTTCGACGATCCCCATACCCATCATACCGCCATCAACAATCACACCATTGATGTCAGGATTTGAGGCCAGGAACGTTTCCATTTTTTGTTTTGTTACTGCAGCAGAGTATTCACCATATTCAGTTCCAACATTTTCAATTCCGGGGAACTCTTTAAGGGCATCAGAAACACCGCGAAGAACGTTTTCAGAAAAACCACTTCCAGGTTCGCCCATAATGGTAACAACTTTACCTTTGCCACCCATAGATTCACTGATCCATTTGGCGATAGTGTATCCACTATTGTAATTTTCACGATCAACATAGGTTACATATTTATCGGTCAAAACACTTGCCCCGAAGATGATCACGGGAATTCCCATATCGGTGGCTTTTTCAACAACATTGACCAAAGCAGATTCACTGAGAGGTTGGATCATCAGAGCATCAACATTTTTCGTTAACAGGTTTTCAATCTGGCTGACCTGTTTGGTGGCATCACCATCTGCAGATTCGTAATAAACCTTTTCCACTTTATCTTTGTATTTGATATCAAAGGAATACTGCAAATGGTACATCATAGATGCAGCCCAGTCATTGGTGGGACCTTCGTATGAAACCCCGATGATATATTTGTCTTTAGGCGCTTTGGTGGAGGTCATCATTTTAACCTCATCAGTGGCTGCGTCAGTTGCTGCAGGAGCTGCAGTTGTTTCGGCTGCAGCGGTCACCACTGCCGCTTCAGTCGCTTCAACAGCGGGGGTGGCTGTTGATGCGGCTTTCGGCGCACATGCTGAAATCATGAATACCGCAATCAACAAACACACAACTATTCGCTTCATTTTTTCTTCTCCTATAATATTTATTTGAATAAGCAAAGTTGCTTAATACAACCATTCATTTGCGTGTCCCTATTTTTTTGTCGTTAAAACGCCAATCAACAACGACAAAATAAGCACACAGCCTGAAACGACATGTTGAAATGGAGCTGAAAGTCCGAGTAAGGTTACAAAGTTGATTACTATTGTCATTGTGAGTGCTCCGCCAATTACACCTAAAACGGATCCTCTTCCACCTCCCAGATAATTGCCGCCAATAACTGCTGCCACCAAACTATTGAAACTATAACCAGCACCAATCCATTGGTCTGCAAAACCGATATATCCGGCTAAAACTATCGAAGCCAAATATGCCAATACACTACAAATGATGTAGCTGTTAATCACGGTAAGGTCAGCTTTGATTCCAGAAAATTTTGCGGCAAAGAAATTTGTACCCACTGACACAAGCTTTCTGCCGTAGACTGATTTTTCCAGTACTATGTAAGCAATAATGGCAATAATGAGAAATACAATCAACGCATTTGGAATCCCAATCGTTTTATCACGGCCAAAAAACCTGATGACATCTGGAACACTACCCAATGGTTTGATACCATTCACAATCATACGAATTCCAGTAATGATGCTTCCAGTAAAGAGTGTTGTTAAAAACGGTTGAACATGATATTTTGTAATAACAATTCCATTGATCCAACCTATAAACACAGCGAATAAAAGCGCGGCAAATAATCCAACAATCAGACCGGGGATGCCAAAATTATTAAATCCATACATGAAGATGGTAATACTCATCTGCATTGTGGCTGCTACTGAAAGATCAACCCCTCCACCAACAATTACAAAAAGTTGTCCAATCGTTAGTATTCCAAGTGCTGATGCCTGTCTGAGCATGGTCATCATATTATTTACCTGAATAAACCGGTAACTATATAGACCAGCAATAACCAGAATTACTCCAAGGATGACGAACACACCATTGTTTTTATTTAATTTAATCTTCTGTCTTAGTAAAGTCATTTAGTTTTCTCTCTGAATCTTTTTAATGGAATTAATCACTTCCCTCGATTTTTCAACCCAACCAAATTTCATGGAAAAATTTTTGATAAAAGCGTCTTGCAATTCAGGATCAAAAGAGGTTACGAGATCAGATACGACCAAAACCCTATAGCCAAGAGAAAAAGCATCGTGAACAGTATCAGCCACACAAATTTGGGTAACAGTGCCAATAATAATGAGAGACGAAATACCTTCGCTTAATAAAACACTATTGAGGTTTGTATCTTTAAATGCTGAATACCCATATTTTTCGATTACATAGTCGTGAGGATTGGGAGTAATCTCATCCACAATATCACTACATAGACGTGAACCAGAAACATCAACATATGTTCTTTCAAAGCCGCGTCTACAAGCTCCAAATTTTTCGATTTGTGGACTCCAATTCCATATCAGGGTTTTTCGAGGTCCAGTCATGAACTTTGTGAAGATAATGGGTAGACTCTTTATACGCGCAGCTTCAATCAATTGTTTCACGGTGGGAAGGGACTTTCGTGCGTCCTCAACTTCCATGGGAGCACCCTGTCTGACAAAATCATTTTGAAGATCAATTACTAATAAAGCAGCTTTTTCAATATCAATCATGCAGTTTAATCCTGGTTTAAAGATTTTTCTTTAGTTGCAAACAAGATCGTTCTAAAACCAAATCCGAGAAGAGACAACATAAATACCGCTCGAAAAGAAAACTTTTCAAGAAAATAGGGTTTGGTTTTTTACTTACACGAACAAGAAAAAGGTGCGCCAGATAAATTTGTTACAACATGCGATATTGTCAAATTACATTTGGTATTATCGCATTTAAGTAATTGAATTTCAAGTGATTAATGTCATATTTTTCGTTTTGGAACAAAAACGCAATATACCGCGGTCTACCATTATTAAAAACAGAAAATGTTCACCTAACTTACGACGGTTCATTTTGATCATTGTTTTATGTTGGAGTCAGGTTTTTGTGATTTATTCTTTTTAGTTTTGCTAATTATCTGTAAGGGTTAAAAGGAAATTATGACTAATAAAGATTACCTTGTGTAATTTCAATACCTGATGTAAACTATAAACAATTGAGCATCTGTTCAGATGTTCATGATAAAAAAAATGAATGATCAAGAGTTTAACGTATTAGATGAACATAGCGCCGCACATGTTGCGGAATTATTTCGTTCTTTCAGTGATACCAGCCGAGTGCGAATCCTCTCTGCCCTGGTTTCTCAGGAATTAAACATCGGTGCGCTTTCAAATGTGGTCGGTATAAGTGAATCCGCCATATCTCATCACATGCGAGGATTAAGGCAGATGCGCATCGTCCAATCACGTCGTGATGGAAAAGAAGTCTATTATCGAATTGATGATGAACACATCATCGCCCTCTTTCAACAAGGCATCAATCATGTTAAAAACGGATAGTTCAAGTAAGTCAGCTGTTTTACCAACCTGGACAATAATGCTTCTTGCATTTTTGATCCTGATTTTAAGTTTTCACTTTCTTATTGAGGATCTTTCTTTTTCAGCAGTCTCCAACCTTCTTGATTCAAGTTATCCCTCTCAGGTTGAAATTACTCATCAGGATGACATCGTCCAATCCATTGAACTATCCTCACAAATAGCCTCCAATCACATAGCCCATATTAATCCTGTACTTTTACCCGCACAGCTAAATATTTTCTTCCCCCACTTCAATCCCCCCAATATTTAATTCCGCTCTCGTTTTCCACTCTTCATTTTAAAGTATTGAAGTTGGACACCGAGAAATATCTACGCGCACACTCCAATTCGGTTGGATGTCAATTATCCACGGAATTAGGAATAAATTTACTCAAACAAGGATAAGTCAATGAGCACAGAATTTGATGAACACAATTTACAAGGGCTGACCGAACAGGAAATGCTCGAACGTCTGGCACAAGATGGCTACAATGAACTCCCTTCAACAAAGAAACGCACTTTCTTCCACATGTTGTTTGAAGTTGTTCGCGAGCCAATGTTTCTCATGTTGATCGCATGTGGATTATTGTATCTATTCCTGGGAGACCTGGCCGAAGCGTTGATGTTGCTGGGCTTTGTGTTTGTGATCATCGCCATCACTTTTTACCAGGAACAAAAAACAGAAAGAGCATTGGAAGCATTGCGTGATCTTTCAAGCCCGCGGGCTTTGGTCATTCGAGATGGCAGGCAGCAGCGCATTGCCGGCCGGGAAGTCGTACGTGATGATATCGTGCTGATCGCTGAAGGAGACCGCATTCCCGCCGATGCTGTTCTGCTTTCTGGAAACAACATCAGTGTGGACGAATCCTTGTTGACCGGTGAATCGGTGCCTGTACGCAAAAAAGTTTGGGACGGTCAACTTGAAATGGGCCGACCTGGCGGCGAAGATCTGCCGTTCGTTTATTCCGGTACACTGGTCGTGAAAGGTCAGGGCATCACACAGGTAAGATCCACTGGCCCGCGCACCGAGATCGGCAAGATCGGCAAAGCACTTCAAATTTTGGAACCTGAAGACACCAATCTTCAGCAACAAACGGGAAAAATCGTCCGCACCTTCGCCATGGTCGGTATCGGCCTTTGTTTGCTGGTGGTGGTCGTGTTTGGTCTCACCCGCGGAGACTGGCTGAATGGCTTTCTGGCGGGTTTGACCCTGGCAATGGCGACGCTACCCGAAGAATTTCCTGTCGTGCTAACCATATTCCTGGCGTTGGGAGCATGGCGTATCTCACAACACAAAGTGCTCACCCGCCGTATGGCTGCTGTGGAAATGCTGGGTGCCGCAACAGTATTGTGCGTGGATAAGACCGGAACTTTAACTCAAAACCGCATGACAGTTACCCAATTTGGGGCAAATGGTCAATTTGAAAATATTGACGGAAAACAGCTTTCTCTGGCAGAAAACTTCCACGAGGTTGTTGAATACAGTATTCTGGCAAGTCCCACCGATCCATTTGATCCGATGGAAAAGGCCATGAAAGAACTTGGTGGCCGTACCCTGGTCAATACTGGTCACCTACATAAAGACTGGGTGTTGATCAAGGAATATCCGCTGTCAGAAAAACTATTGGCGATGTCACATGTTTGGAATTCACAGGACGGGAAAGACTTTGTTATTGCATCAAAAGGTGCTCCTGAAGCGATTGCTGACCTGTGCCATTTCAACGAAAAACAATTGGCTGATCTAAATGCACAGGTTAATCAGATGGCCAATCAAGGCTTGCGCGTCATCGGTGTTGCCAAGGCTCAGTTCAACAAAGTAGATCTGCCTACTGAAGTTCATGACTATGATTTTGAGTTCGTCGGTTTACTGGGGTTATCCGACCCGGTACGACCTGAGGTAGCTGGCGCGGTACAGGAATGCTATACCGCTGGTATCCGTGTGATCATGATCACCGGTGATTACCCCGGTACAGCACGCAACATTGCCAATCAGATCGGATTAAACCACGGGGATCAAATCATCACTGGCCCGGAACTTGACCAAATGGATGATGCAGAACTTCAGCAACGCATCAAATCAGTTTGCATCTTTGCAAGAGCTGTTCCTGAACAAAAACTACGCATTGTCACAGCGCTCAAAGCAAATGGTGAAGTGGTTGCCATGACCGGTGATGGCGTCAACGATGCCCCAGCCCTAAAAGCTGCTCACATCGGCATCGCCATGGGCGGACGCGGCACCGATGTGGCGCGTGAATCTGCAGCCATTGTGCTTTTGGATGACAACTTTGCCTCGATTGTTAAAGCCGTGCGCATGGGACGACGCATTTTCGACAACCTCAAAAAAGCCATGGCGTTCATCTTCTCAGTCCATTTGCCCATTGCCGGTT
Source organism: Chloroflexota bacterium (assembly GCA_021825925.1). Taxonomy (GTDB): domain Bacteria; phylum Chloroflexota; class Anaerolineae; order Anaerolineales; family Anaerolineaceae; genus UBA6107. The sequence goes on along the minus strand of JAKAFP010000001.1, from coordinate 406,221 downwards.
TATCGTTGCTGCCTGTACTGCTAAAGTGGCCGCTTGCGCTTTTGCCGGTTCATATCCTCTTTCTTGAACTGATCATTGATCCCGCCTGTACCGTTGTGTTTGAAATGGAAGCAGACGAAAAGAACATCATGAACCGTCCACCGCGCAAACTTAACGAACCGTTGTTTGGCCGCTCGATGATCCTGACCGGATTGATCCAGGGCTTCGGTGTTCTTGGAGTGGTTTTTGCTGTGTACGCCTTCAGCCTCTCTCAAAACTTCGGCGAAAATGAATCACGTATGTTAAGTTTTGTGGTCATGGTTTTGGGTAATCTAGGATTGATATTTACCAATCGCTCATGGAACCAGTCCATTATCCGAATATTGCGAATTCCCAATAAGGCCTTATGGTGGATCACCGGTGGAGCGATCGGGTTCCTCACTTTGATATTAACCATTCCGTTTTTACGCGACCTGTTCAAGTTTGCACCCATGCACCGATGGGAAATACCCGTAATCGCTGGTGCTGTGACGCTCAGCATACTCATTGCAGAAAGTGTGAAACTGCCGTTTATCCAGAAATGGATTCATGGAAAAAGTAAATCATTTTAACAATCAAATTTTTCTTGTATTGTTCCAGATTCAGGCTAAATCCTGAATCTGGAACATGAAAACAAGAACATAGAATTCACCAGGATAATAATGTCGCATATTGAGTTTTTTCATGTGTATGAAATCATCAAACAAGTAAACAATTATGTTCTCAACTTAATTTCGAGTTCCGGTTATCCCGGTCTGGGGTTCGTCATGTTCCTAGAAAACGTGTTTCCCCCCATCCCCTCTGAGATCATCTTACCACTTGCTGGAAGTCTCACCTCCAAAGGTAATTTCTCTTTGGCTGGAATCACGTTGGTGGGGATGATCGGTTCAGTTGCAGGAGCCTGGGTTTTCTACGGTATTGGTTACTTTATTGACGAAAAAAGGGTCCGGCTGTTGATCGAGAGGTTTGGCAAATGGTTCCTTCTTTCAACAAATGATCTGGACCGTGCGCTAATTTGGTTTACTAAGTATGGCAACTGGGTTGTTTTTTTCGGACGAATGATCCCCATGATACGCAGTTTGATCTCCATCCCGGCTGGATTGGCAAAAATGAATGCGGTGAAGTTCACTCTCTATTCCGCTCTAGGCACAGCTTGCTGGAGTTTTTGCCTCGCCCTGGCAGGTAAGATCCTTGGAGATAATTGGCAGCTTGTGGAAGTTTTTCTTCAGAAATATGACACCCTGGTTTGGATTGCTCTTGGAGTCGCGGTTCTGGCATTTGCTTTAAGAAAGATCGTACCCAATATTGGGGTTAAGAGCTCCTCCATCCAATAATCGAGGTTTTTGGAGTAAAACCATGCCTTTTCAAAATAGACCTAGGTTATCCGCCGAAAATATCGTTTTAGGGATCTTTATCCTCTTAACCATTGGGGTAATCCTATTTTATATAATCGTGATAGAGGATAACACATTAAACCTGCCAATTATTCAACACCAAGATCCAACTTCATTTTCCTTACCAAGGACAAACAGAACTGGTAGTGGAAATGAGTTAACTGGAGAAGTGACAGCAGCCCTTTTTGTTCTTTCAATCATCTCAATCCTGATCACAAAAATAATACGGATAATTTCGCAAACAATTAACTTTACACAATCTGGTCAGGCTACCTTCGAAATAATCGAACGGTTGTCTACTAAGTATCTGAAGCCATTCCATTCAGTTTTGAGTTTTTGCGGTATAGCGTTTGGAGTTTTTCATTTAATCTTGTCAAATTGTCAAAACAACCCTATTCCTGAAATAGGACTGCTTTTTGCTGCCGTCATCATGATCAACGGATTATTGGTTCGATTGAAAAACGTTTCGCCGGATATTAGACAGAACTTAAATAAATTTCATCAGAATTGGATTATCACCGGTGTCTTGTTTGCCATCCTTCTCGCAGGTCATTTAGTCATGGATTTGGATTAATTGATATAGAAATAATCATGCATTATCGGCAATAGGAGTTTATTTGTTCTTTGAATCTGGAGGATCTCATGATAAAGGGAATTTATGCAGCAGTATCAGCCATGCTCGCTGGTATCAGCAATCAAGGCTTAAAAGCCCATAACACGGCGAATATGGACACGCCAGGATTTAAAGAAGTGTTTAACACCATGAAAGAATCTAGCACTTCAGAAGTCTTACATCCAACCGAGAAAAGATTTGGTCCATCTCATGAATCCATAGGCAAGCTTGGATTGGGAGTTGTGGCAACAGGACCAAGAACCAATTTCGCTGATGGAGAATTGCATGTCACAAATCAAGCCCTTGACTTTGCATTGCAAGGTGACGGTTTTTTCAAGATCATGACACCTGAAGGTGAGCGATTTACTCGTGATGGAAGGTTTAGCCGTGATGCCAACGGTACACTTGTAACTGTGGATGGGAACAAGGTTCTGGATTCATCCGGTAAACCCATCCAATTAGTCGAGGGTGATCCAGTCATCGATAGTAAGGGGGGGATTTATATTAATGGCCAATTAGCCGGGCAATTGGGAATTTCTGAGTTTGCAAATCCTGAGACACAACTCCAAAATGAAGGCGGAAACCATTTCATCGCAAACGGCGCAACCACCCAGTCCACCACGAACACATCCATCCATCAAGGGTACCTGGAAAAGTCGAACGTCAATGCAGTAGATCTGATGATTGGAACCAAAAGTTATCAGGCAGCCCATAAGATGGTTCAAACACAAGATGAACTATTAGGAAAGTCCATCTCTACTTTAGGAAGAATAAAATGAAAAAAAATAACCACGCACGTCTCTTGATGCGCGTTGGCATATTGGTTCTTGCAGTCGTTACCGCTAAAATGATCACCCATTTTCTGGGTTGGGAAGCAATTTCCATAAATCCATTGTTTTCAGGCATCGTGGCAGCCAACATTTTCTTAATGGGGTTCCTGCTCAGCGGAGTACTCTCTGATTACAAAGAAAGCGAACGGCTGCCAGGAGAGCTGAGTGCCAGTCTTGAAAACCTGGCTCAAGAGGTTGCTGGAATTAAATTGTCAAAACCTGAAGCAGATATCCGACCATGTATGCAATTGATCTCAATCTTCAGTAAAGACATATTGGCCTGGTTCAATAAACGTCATTCCACTCATGACCTGATGGAACACCTTAATGAGCTTACACCCCAATTTGCTAATTTGGAACCTTTTACACAGGCAACCTTGCTTGCCCGCCTGAAACAGGAGCAAAGCAATCTGCGACGAACCTTGATCAGAATACACACCATTCGAGAAACATCGTTTATCTCGGCTGGTTACATGCTTGCCGATATCACCACCTTTTTATTATGCATTGGATTGGTTTTCTCAAAGATAGAACCGTTCGTTGAATCCCTATTTTTTGTGACTATTATTGCTTACTTGATGATCTTCCTGTTGATGCTGATCAGAGATCTCGACAACCCATTTGGCTATTATGAAAAAAGTTCTGGTGCAGATGTCTCATTAAAACCACTACAAGACACAATTATCCGTTTGGGGATTATGACAAATGAGTAATTAAGCAAGGTAATCTTGGCAATAGCAATATATAACGCTGCAGTTCTTGATTGATCAATAATTCATAAGTATTATGTGGAATTTTCACATAATACTTCATTTTTAATGGGTTTACTTATAGCAGAGAAATTTCGGAACAGAAGCATAGACTCCCAATCACTCCAAATAGTCGTTCAGTTATGGTGTATATCGTGCTCTTAATGAATAGACTTCAAGGTATTCAAGGGGATCAAGTTATGTTTTGGAAGCCAGATCGGTAATGGTTAAATATGCCATCGTTTGGTTCAATAGCTGGTAGACCACTTCACCAAATGAGGTTGGGCCTGTTATGGTTCCGGTTTTCTTCCCTTCCAATTCTGAATACACATAGTTCAATATGCAGTTGCAAGAGAAAACAGGCTGTTTGTTCAAGTGTTCAGGTAATTTTGCGTTAAATTGCGCAATATAACTCTCAAATGGCTTGGCATGCTTGTAAGATACGCCCGCAAATACGGGTGCATAAAACTTGACTTCCTGATTATCCATATCCACTTGTTGAAAGCTTACATTGACCATGGCTCCAAAATAATCGGCGACAAGCGGAAGTCTTGTATCCAAATTGAGGCGGTTTACATAATCAGCAAAATTGGTTTTAACTCCATTGATATAGGCTTCCTTGACCAGAAATCCATCCTTGGGGAAGGTGATCGTATCATCGTTGCCTGGCTCAAAAATGTTCAGATAATCAATTTCAGCAAGCTGAGTGGGGGGCAAGGACGCATGCATGACAATGGCTCCATCTTCCAGAACCTCTTGTGTTTGGCCATTGAAGACTTTGGGATTGATCTTTCCCAAATCATCGAGATGGACCCCGGATACCCAGCCGATCAAAGGCCTTTGCCCAAAACCTTGAAATTGTGGGGCATGCAGCGCAAACTCAAGATGAGTATTTGACGAACAGGGCATGATGATCACGCTAAAACCATTTGGCGGCATATCTGCATAAATATCTTTGAGCGTCCTCAGGTCATAATTCTTTATCGAAATTGCTGAAACGGATTCAGGCAGTTCGGTGACGTAGATCTTTTGACGGGTAAACACTCCGCCATGGTCAGTCATAAAGTAGGGGATGGATCCCCCGATCCAATTACCAGCGGGCAATTGTTTTAAAAGACTTTCGTCGCCGGCCAATAAAAGCCTTTCGCCATGGGTAATTTTGGCTTTGACCTCGATGATGTCGTACATATATCCACTGATCGTGTCTTTGCCAAAAATTTGGAATAGATCACGTTGAACAGAAGGCAAATCTGCATTGCGTACAAAAATATCATGCAACTCTTGAGCAGAACTCTGGATCGTTTCTGAGGATGAATCCTTTTCCACCCTGAGAGATAAGTACCGCATCAGAAACTGGGTACCAAGGAATTTGAATTGATACCTATTTTTGCCAGAAACGATGTTTTTCCAGGCGGGGTGAGAAATGGGCGGAACATCCATGTAGAATTCCCTTTCAAATGTTCTGATTGGACTCCAAATTGGAGTTATTTTAACCAGACTTCATCATTTCAAACTTACTCATTCTTGGGCCAGAGTAGAGAGATCTCGGTGCCTTTACCCGGTTCACTCCAGATGGACAACGAAAATTGATTGTTGGTGGTGCGTTCCTGCATAATACCCAATCCCAGATGTTCACCCAAGACTGATTTGGGATCAAATCCACGTCCGTTATCCCGAATGGACAAAAAAACGGATTGGGAAAATTGCTGTTGAAAATTGTTATCGTATTTGCGTTTTTTTGAGGGCAAAGCCTCAACTGACCGTAATTCAATTTCAACCTTGCTGGCATCAGAGTGCTTGGCCAAATTATTTAACGCCTCTTGAGCAATGCGATAAAAAACAAGCTTTGCTTCGGTTGGTAAAACTGCATCTCCATCGATATGAACCTGCATATCCGTTCGCATGCGCCCTGAAATACCTTGAGCCAATTGCTGGATCAACACTTCCAGTTTTGTTTCAACCAAACCGATCGGCCTCAATTCGAGCAACAAGGTACGCATCTCAGCCAGAGCACCCTGTGTGAGTTTATGCAATTCTTCAAGCCCACGCTGGGCTTCAAGCGAACTTCGATTCCAAACAGTTGGCAACACCTCGGCTATCAAATTGGCAGAAAAAATCGTTTGTGTAACAGAATCGTGCAATTCACGGGCAATGCGATTCCGTTCTGCAGCAATGGCTTCCTCTTTGGCTTGTTCACGCAGCCGGGCATTTTCAATGGCCAAGGCGGTCTGGTCACAAAAAGAAACAGCCAGGTCAATTTCATCCTGTTCAAAGAATCTCGGCTGGGAATAATAAAGGTTCAATGCACCGACAATCTCCTGCTTGATGATCAACGGTACAGAAATTTCAGAGCGAAATTTCTTTGAGAGAATTTGAAGAAGGATCGCCGTTTCTGGCAAAACCGGTTGGACAAACACCTCAAAAGCTTTGCTGACGTCCGTAATTGCAAACGGCTTTCCCTGGATCACGGCTTGCCCAGTTGCCCCCTGCCCTAGAATGATGGTTGAATGCTTCAGGAATTCCTTGCTGAGACCGTGCGAGGATTGGATTTTGAGTTCGCTTGTATCTGCCTGTAAACGATAGATCGCAACAGCATCTGCCCCCAACAGACGGCGGGCATAAAGTGTGATGTAATCAAGGACAGCCTCCAAAGGTTCATTGGAGTTTAAAACAGCCAGGATTCCTCGAAATCCCTCTGCGATATATCTGCGTTCTTCTTTTTCGTTTAATTGTTCACGATCTTTTTTTGACATGATCAAAGATCCCTGATTCGGAACAATAAGCTGATTATTAATTGTGCGGCACGAATAAAAAAAAAGAACATCTCATTGAAGTGTTATTGAGATCATTTTAAATTATACATGGGCGAGAAAAAGAAAATGCCAACTCCACTAAAAAAGAGGAATATTAATGTAGAGACTGATTGATACCCTTCATGATGATTCAAGTTATCAAAGAGCTCCGCCAAGAGGTCCAAGATTAATTCGCTTTTTGTATCTAACTTATTCACAATTGAAGTTGACATCAGTCACCAAAACTCCAGTCAGTCCAATTCGTTTAATTTTTCTTAGATTTCTAAAATTTTCCCTGTTTCACTGGAATCGTAGCCGCCCAACCGATTCAGCACCTGAAGGAATCTATCGCTCTTCAACCAACCGATAAGATCCTTAATTGGCGTCTGTTCCAATAACTCCTGCCTGACGACAAGATCGTATCTCTCAAGATCCTCAAAGAGAAAATCAAGGTTATGGGCTTTTGCGGCTGCTTCCATCCCCAATCCAACATCCGCCCGATCTTCAACAATTTCAATGGCGACATCCGTGTGGGTCATCTTTTGATTCTCGTAACCAATAATACCTTTGGATGAAATCCCATTACTTTTTAATTTTGAGTCCAAATAGACACGAATTCCTGAACCGGCATTCCGATTGACAAAACGAATATTTTTACCGCTCAGATCATTAATGCCATCAAAGCTCTTGGGGTTTCCCGGTTTTAGAAACCATCCGATCCTACGTTGTGCCAATGTGATGAGCGCAATTTTCTCACCAGGGAAAAGTTTCTTGATGTAAGGCAGGTTGTAAATATTGGTTTCGGAATCCCATAAATGAGATCCAGCGATATCCGTTTTTCTTTCAGCCAATGCCATTAACCCAGAAAGGCTGCCGGTGAAATTTAAATGAATTCTACAACCAGGAGAAATTTCTTCAAAATGTGAAGCGATCCACGCAACCGCGAGATCATGACTTCCTGCAAACCGCAGGGTCTCTTGATTGAGCAAATTTTGTGATTGTGAAACATTTCGCCATCTAGCCAGAGCGAGTCGGAAAGCATCTTCAGCTTCAGTCGGGGTGTGTCCAGACGTGATCGTATCCAATAAAAACGTTTCAGCACGATGTACCAGGTTCGCATAACGCAAAGAATCAGCAGGATGAACATTTATGGAGGCTATAACTTTTGATTTTTGCCCGACATGGCTTGAGACCAAACCTTCGTTTTCCAGTTTTTGAAGCGCACGTTGTATGGTGCCAATCGTACAGTGCCATGATTCTTTTAGTTTTCGAATGGAGGGAAGACTATCTCCAGGCTGATACAGTCCATTCGAAATGTCTCTACGAATGGCAGATGCGATCTGTTGATATAAGTACTCATCATCCATAACGAATCCAATAAAGCGGGTTTAAATAAGTATATTTATTTTAGCCGATAATAAATTATCCGTTTAAAGTTTTCTAAAAGTTATTGCAATTAACAGGATAATTGGAAATAATAGTACAATCAAATTCTGTTAGTATACCCAACATTCAAGTGACGGACACATGAACATAGATGTTACTTTATTTGCAACTTTAAAAGAACTGGCTGGCAAAAAACAGATCAACTTAGAAATTGCTGAACCAGCAACTGTCTCACGGCTGCTTGCTGAAATTTCGAATCAATACCCTCAGATCAAGCATTCATCTGGCAATATTCTCGTATCAATCAATCAAGAATTTGCATCAAGAGATCAGATCATCGTAAATGGAGATGAAGTAGCAATGTTTCCTCCGGTTAGCGGCGGATAACCCATATTGATAAAAACTTGAGAACAACATGCTCATAGATGCCTTTGCCAGAAAAATAACATATCTAAGAATTTCGGTAACAGACAGATGCAATGAACGGTGTGCCTATTGTCTGCCCAAAGATGGCGTATCCTGGATGGATGAAAAAGAATTGATGTCGCCAGATGAGATTGTCAGGTTGGCAGAAGCGGCGATCGGCTTGGGAATCACAAAAGTACGATTGACTGGTGGAGAACCACTTGTCAGACCGGATATTCTCGAGATCATATCAAGAATTGCGATAATCCCCGGCTTGAAAGATCTAAGCCTCACCACAAACGGCATGCTGCTGAAAAAAATGGCAAAATCCTTGGTTGAGGCCGGGCTGCACAGGGTCAATATCAGCTTGGACACTCTGGATCCAGAAAAATATAGAAAAGTGACAAGGCTGGGAAATTTTGAACAGACCTGGCAGGGAATTCTTGAAGCGGAGAAAGCCGGACTTCACCCGATAAAGATCAATACGGTTGTCGTCGGTGGCTTTAATGATAACGAGATCATCCCCATTGCCAAGTTGTCTTTGGACCATCCATGGCATATTCGGTTCATCGAATTAATGCCGGTTGCCAACCAGGAAGATTGGGGAGCTGGATTACCACCCGTTGAGGAACGCTATTTTTCCTCCCAAAGAATGCACGAACTTTTATCTTCATTGAATTTGGAAGAGGTTCCCTCCCCGGATTATAGCGGTCCAGAGCGAACCTATCGGATCCCGGATGGAGTCGGCACTGTCGGCTTTATTTCACCTCTGGGTGATCACTTTTGTATGAAGTGTAATCGGTTGAGATTAACTGCGGATGGATGTCTGAAATCTTGCCTGTTAGTGGATAAAGAAATCTCCATTCGAGACGCCTTGCGATCCGGGGCAGATCTAACCTCGTTTCTGATAAATGCCGTGGCCAATAAACCAATCGGACATGAGTTATCCTCCCACAACTGCCCGGACTCCAGATGCATGTCACAAATTGGCGGCTGAATCAAAAATAGGGACGGTATGAAAATGGAATTATCGCATATTGATGCTAATGGCAAGGCAAAAATGGTTGATGTCGGCGACAAGACAGACACCACGCGAGTAGCCATCGCCTGCGGAGAAATCCGAATGACACCCGAAACACTGGCCTTGATCAAAGCAGGCGCCATGAAAAAGGGTGATGTCTTGACCGTGGCGCAGATAGCAGGCATTCAAGCGGCCAAAAAAACATCCGAGTTAATCCCTTTGTGCCATCCTCTGCCAATCACAAAAGTTGACGTTGAGATGCAAATAAATGACCTGCTGCCTGGAATCGTTATCACTGCAACCGTGAAAGTGACAGGCAAAACTGGTGTAGAAATGGAAGCCCTGACCGCAGTCTCAGTGGCTGCACTGACCATCTATGATATGGCGAAGGCTGCCGAAAAAACGATGTGCATTCAAAACATCCGGTTGATCGAAAAACATGGGGGAAGATCCGGCGATATTGTTAATGAGGTGCTGAAGTAATATGAATGAATTCCCATTGGTAATCGCCATCACAGAAGAAAAGCTTGATATTGATGCCCTGCTTGAAAAGATCTCCTTACCCAGCACTGGAGCTGCAGCTTTGTTTACTGGAATCGTCCGCGGCGTGACTGCACGAGAAGCGCGAAATACCAATTACCTGGAGTACGAAGCCTATAAACCCATGGCTGAAGAGAAAATGAGGAAAATCGCAGATGAGATCCGCTCGCGATGGCCTGAGATTGAAGGAATCATAATCGTGCAACGCATCGGAAAACTGATGCCTCAAACCCCGACGGTTCTCGTCGGCTGCACCGCTTCTCACCGAGACACCGGCGTTTTTGATGCAGCAAAATATGGAATTGATCGTTTAAAAGAAATCGTCCCTGTGTGGAAAAAAGAGATCGGAGACAACGGAGAAGAATGGATCGAGGGGCATTACCTTCCAACAACAGAGGATTGAACATCCCTTAACAATTGGGCAAAGAATTCACATTCCAAAACGAGACTTCCAGAACGTCAAAAAACTGACGTTCTGATTTTTTAAGCAGGAATACTTGACAAAAACAAAAAACCTCTCTATATTTATATTACTGTACGGGTACAATTATACAGATAAACAAACAAAGGGAGAGAAGCATGCAAAAAAGAGCAACAATATTCGTCAGCATCATTTTTATATTGTCACTGCTATTGAGCGGATGCGCAACAGCAACGCCAGCGACTGAAGCTCCTGCCGCAACAGCTGCCCCTGCAACCGAAGTGGTTACTGAAGTCGCTACAGCAGCCCCAACAGTTGCACCGACAACACCCGCCAACCCAGAGATCATTCTGGCAACCACTACCAGCACTCGTGATTCAGGATTGTTGGACGTTCTAATTCCACTGTTCGAAAAACAGACCGGTTACACCGTAAAGATGGTCGCGGTCGGTACTGGCCAGGCATTGACGATGGGAAAAGAAGGCAGTGCTGATGTTTTACTCGTCCATGCTCCTTCATCCGAAGTTGAATATATGGATGGTGGATATGGTCAAGATCGTTATCTGGTCATGCACAATGATTTCATCCTTGTCGGCCCTGCTGACGATCCCGCAAAAATCAAAGACCTTGCATCAACAAAAGATGTATTCACAGCCATCAATAACACAAAATCCGTCTTTGTCTCACGTGGAGATGATTCGGGAACCAACAAAGCTGAACTCAAGCTTTGGAAGTCCGCCGAGATCACGCCCGAAGGCGATTGGTATCTGGTTACGGGACAGGGAATGGGTGATACCCTGCGGGTTGCTTCAGAAAAAGCGGGATATACTCTGACAGATCGAGCCACCTATCTATCCATGAAAGATACCCTCGATTTGGCCATCCTTTTTGAAGGCGACAAATCCCTATTGAATATTTATCATGTTATCACGGTCAACCCCAAATTGTGGCCAAACACCAATTATGAGGGAGCCAAGGCTTTTGCTGATTGGATTGTTTCAGATGAGACCCAAAAAGTGATCGCTGAATTTGGCGTGGATCAATACGGCCAGGCGTTGTTCATTGCGGATGCAGGCAAAGCCGAGGATGATGTAAAATAAAGGTAATGCAAAATCTTCTTGATGGAATACTGAAAGCGTTTGAATTGCTGTTCAAGGGTGATCCGGAAGTTGTTCGGATCACCCTACTTTCACTTGAGGTTTCAGGGCTGGCAACACTCATCAGCCTGATCTTTGGCCTGCCCATCGGGACCTTTCTGGCATTGGTCAAATTCCCAACAAGGCGTTTTTGGATCAGCTTAATAAACACAGGTATGGCCCTCCCGCCGGTGGTGGTCGGTCTCGTGGTGTGCATCTTCCTGTGGAGGAATGGACCGCTGGGGTTCATGCATTTGATCTATACCCCTGCCGCCATTGTCATCGCCCAGGTGCTGATCGCTTTTCCGATGGCAGCCGGTTTGACGTTATCCGCTTTACAACAATTGGACCCAAAACTGCGGATCCAGTTATTGGGCCTGGGGGCCTCTAAAATCCAAATGGTTTTAACCTTATGGAAGGAAGCCAGATTACCCCTGATCGCAGCCCTGATCGCGGCTTTTGGCAGCGTCATCTCTGAAGTGGGCGCTTCCATGATGGTGGGAGGGAACCTGTTGGGATCAACGCGAGTGCTCACCACTGCAATTGTGCTCGAAACAAGTAAAGGGCTGTTTGCATCCGCAATTGCATTAAGTATCATCCTGCTCTTGATCGCTTTCCTGGTCAACCTGGGTTTAACCTCCATACAACAACGCAGGCATTAACCGTATGACAACCCTTCTTGAACTTCACAACATCAAAGTACAGGCAGAAAAAACCACCCTTCTTGAGGTGGATGAACTTAGTGTAATCAAAGGTGAAGTACTTGTTCTTTTAGGTCCCAACGGAGCCGGAAAAAGCACTTTGCTTCAAGTGGCTGCCGGTTTGAAGCGACCGACCAGTGGAAATGTCTTTTTCTCTAACCAACAGAATTTATCAGATCTGGAATTTCGCAGAAGAATTAGCACGGTTTTTCAATCTCCCTTATTGTTGAATGACTCTGTTGAAAACAATATCGCCAGCGGCTTGAAATTTCGCGGTCTGCACAAAAAAGAAATTGATCGAAAAGTGCAGTATTGGATGGATCAGTTACATATCCTCCCCATTGCGAAACGGCAAGCCAAAGTCCTTTCGGGCGGTGAAGCCCAGCGAGTCAGTCTGGCAAGGGCTTTTTGTCTCGAAACTGAATTGATGCTGATGGACGAACCTTTTAGCGCTCTGGATAACCCAACACGACAAGGGCTGTTGGATGACCTGCGAAACATCTTCACAAGAACCAATCAGACTTGCATTTATGTCACCCACGACCTTGAAGAAGCCCTGTCAGTTGGAGACAGAGTGGCGGTCTTGTTAAATGGAAAAATCCATCAAGTCAGTCAAACTCAAGAAGTTTTCTCGCATCCCTCCAATCCTGAAGTTGCAGCCTTTATGGGTGTGGATAATATCATTCCGGGAAATGTGTTTGGAGTTGACAATAACCTGCTTCAGATCCAGGCTGATCATGTTGTTTTTGAAGCAGTCGGTGATATCGCGGTTGGAACCCAGGTCTACATATGCCTGAGACCTGAAGATATAACGCTATTCATTGATGATCAAAAGATTAAACCTTCTTCAGCCCGTAATCATGTATCCTGCCAGATCACACAGATCATTAACCAAGGTCCATTCATGCGGGTCCAACTAAAATCCGGATTTTCGTTGACTGCCCTGATAACGAGTCGGTCTGTAAAAGAGATGGGCTTGGAAGTCGGGAAAAACGTGCTGGCAGTGTTTAAAGCGAGCGCCATTCATTTAATTTCATCGGGGAAAATCCGGTCTTAAGATCAGTTGGTGGAAAAATTCGAGTACGCTATAATTTAAAAATGAATCAATCAGATCAGATCTTTACTTATAAAGAGATGGCTGAACTCGAGCGGCGACGATCGGTTGCGGCGAGTTTACGCGGAACACTTTCAGCATTAAATTCCGATCTACAAATTGACCAGTTGCTAGATTTTATAGTTAACCAGGCCCTGCCCTTATTAAGAGCAGACGCAGTGGCAATACACCGTCTTAATTCAGATGGCACATTATCCATCCAATCCGTGGTGGGGCTGCCCTTAGATTGTTTACGATCTGCCAATGTCGCTCTTGGAAGAATAGCCACAGAGAAAGCCGTCTTGATCAAACAACCTGTATTTTGCACCAATCTTGTTGATCTTCTGAATGAGCCCGGTTTAAGTTCCACACAAGCCCAAGCATTCGATGAAATAATTAAAAGGTATCGTTCCATTCTATCCGTACCGATCGAGATCCATGATGAAAGTTATGGGGTATTAACGCTCTTTTTTGTCAAAAGGCACAAGTTGAACGATGACGAGCTCGATCTGGCGATTGATTTTTCCATTCAAGCAGCCCTGGCCATAGATAACGCCAGGCTGCGTGAACGTGCCCAACAGGATGCAGTTTTCAGAGAACGCAACCGATTGGCTCGTGAATTGCATGATTCCGTCATTCAAAATCTTTTTTCAGCCAGCCTTATTGCTGAAACCTTGCCCCAAATCATCCAACGAGCCCCTGAAAAGGGAGCGGTTGGTTTGAACGAGCTGCAACTCTTGATCCGCGGAGCGATTGCAGAAATGCATTCACTGCTGCTTGAATTGCGCCCGAACGCGATCGAAGAAGCACGGTTGGAAGAATTGCTGAAACAGCTATCAGAAATCGCATCAGGCAGATTGCGAAAACCCATTGCCTTTACCAATAGGGGTGAAACCGTTCTGCCTGTGGATGTGAGGCTTACTTTTTATAGAACCGCTCAAGAAGCCATCAATAATATTGTAAAACACGCAGAAGCGAACAACATTTCGATCAGTTTGGTGCGTGAGGGTGAATCGCCCGATGGCGTTTGCAACCAGGCAAAACTAACGATCAGTGATGATGGTCGGGGTTTTTCAGAAACAAGCGATAATTCAGACCATTTGGGTTTCAGTATCATGCAAGAAAAGGCTGATTTGATCGGAGCAAAACTATCCATTAAAAGCCAGCCAAATCTTGGCACAACAGTACAACTTGAATGGAAAAACCCTCATTTGGAAAAACCATGATCCAACCAAATCCGATCCGCATCTTAATTGTTGACGATCATGCGATGGTTCGCAGTGGTCTGCGCATGTTTTTGCTCGCCTTCGATGATCTTGAATTGGTGGGTGAAGCCGTTAATGGTATTGAAGCCGTAAAACTCGCAGAGAAATTAAACCCTGATGTCATTCTAATGGATCTCATCATGCCGAATATGGATGGTTTAAATGCCACCCATCAGATTCACCTTAAGCTGCCTAAAATAAAAATCATCGCACTAACCAGTTTTACCGAACCACAGTTGATCAACAAAGCGATTGATGCTGGTGTTTCTGGATATTTATATAAAGACACTTCCGCTAATGAACTTGCAAATGCGATTCGCGCAGTTCATTCAGGTAAGACCATTTTTTCTCCAGAAGTTACTCAGAAAAGAGATAACCAATCTTCACCTGCAGGGTCACCCTTTTTCGATTTGACCACCCGTGAGAGAGAAGTATTATCCTTAATGGCCAATGGGAAAAGCAATATTGAAATTTCTGAAATACTATCGCTCAGCCTTTCAACAGCCAAATTCCATGTATCCAATATTCTCTCGAAATTGAACGCACACAGTCGGGGTGAAGCGGTATCAATTGCGCTTAAAAATCATCTGCTAGATTAAATCCACGTTCAAGTGAAGTTCAAATTAATTTGAATCAACACCCTATACTTAAGTATAGGGTGTTGATTTTTTCTCGTCACTTATTCTTTCCAAGACTATTCCAAATACCAGTGTAAATCCAATGGATTATCGCTAAACTAAATTTGCATAGTCGTCAAAACAGTGTCTATATTTGATATTAAAAATCCAATCCATGAAATGGGTTATGGCAAATTTAATCAACGTGAACGTCAGTTTGTATGGTTCCCTGGCGAGATTTGGCGGAGGCCACTATGTTGCCCAGGTTGATATAAAAATGGAGCCAGGATCAGGAAAACAAGACCTACTCAAGCAACTTGGCATCCCGGAATCTGAAAGAGGCTACCTCTTCATCAATGCAGTCCTATGTGAAGTGCCGGGAATCAGTACGAATGCCAATGAGTTATTCAATGATGGTGATCATGTTGGGATTTTTCCGGTAGACCGATTGTATCCCTACCAATATCGTGACGGATTACCCATGTCTGAAGGATTAAAAAAAGCGCTCGAAGAATGTGGAACAATGCATCATTCTTACCTTAATTATTAATGTCACTTATCTTCTTGAAATTAAATTGTGCCAACCTAAAAATGGAAGGAGAATTCTGAAATGGCAAAAAAAATATTAAGAATCAACATGTCGGAATTAAAAGCTACTTACGAAGATGTACCCGCAAAGTGGTCGAGGTGGGCAGGTCGCGGACTTACTTCTGCGATCGTTTGTGACGAAGTGGATCCGTTGTGCCACCCACTTGGCCCCAGTAACAAGGTTGTCATTGCTCCTGGATGGGTGACTGGGTCACCTGCTGCTCCCAGCAGCGGCCGCACCTCTTTTGGAGGAAAAAGCCCACTAACGGGTGGTATCAAAGAATCCAATGCCGGCGGGCTGAGCGGACAAATGATCGCCAAACTCCGTCTGGCTGCTATTATCATCGAAGGAACTCCAGCCGCAAACAAGTGGTACACACTGGTCATCAACAAAGATGGTGTTAAGTTTGAATCAGCGGCTGATCTTTTGGGAAAAGGCATGTACGAGGTTGATGAGATCCTGTGGGGGAAATATCCTAAATCAGCTGTGATCGGTATTGGCCAGGCTGGCGAGATGAAATTATCAAATGCCGGCATTTCGGTCAATGATCCAGAAAACAAGCCCGGACGTTACGCCGGCCGCGGCGGCATGGGGGCAGTGTTGGGCGCCCGTGGCGTAAAAGCCATGGTGGTGATCGGCGATGGACCCGGTGTCGAAATTGCCAACGAAGAACTGTTCAAAGAAGGACGCAAGAAACTAACCGAATCCATTCAGGAACATGGATTGACCAAAAAAGGCGGCGGATTAAATGCCTTTGGTACAGCAGTGCTGGTTAATCTCTTGAATGAAGCAGGTGGCCTGCCCACCCGTAACTTCAGCGCCGGTCAATTTGAGGGTGCAACCAAGATCTCGGGCGAAGCCATGGCAGAAATGTGCGAGAAACGCGGTGGTGAAGGAACCATGGGACATGGCTGCCATCCAGGTTGTATCATCAAATGCTCCAACATTTACCCGGATGAATCTGGAAAAGCGATTGCCTCTTGTATTGAATACGAAACCACCTGGTCAATGGGAGCCAACTGCGGTATTGATCATTTGGATACGATCGCCCGAATGACACGCGAATGCAATGATATCGGTTTGGACACCATTGAAGCAGGAAATACCATCGCCATTGCCATGGAAGGTGGATTATTAAAATTTGGTGACGCTGAAGGTGCATTAAAGAGCTTTGATGAGATCCGCAAAGGAACCCCCCTTGGTCGCATCCTCGGACAAGGTGTCTCAGCCACAGCCAAGGCATTTGGTGTCAGCCGCGTGCCCGTGGTCAAAGGACAGTCAATGCCTGCGTATGAACCACGCGCTGTGAAAGGCATTGGCGTCACCTACGCCACCTCCCCCATGGGCGCTGATCATACCGCCGGTTATACGATCGCTCCTGAAATTGCAGGTGTAAGTGGAAAGCTGGATCCACTTTCTGACGCTGGAAAAACCGAACTATCCCTTACCTTCCAGGCTGCAACCGCATTCATTGACAGCACGGGTTACTGTTTGTTCATTGCTTTCCCAATTCTCGATATTGCAAAAGGTTGGGCCGGCATGGCAGAATCCGTGGCGGGTGTTACCGGCTTGAACGTGACCGGCAACGATGTGATCCCCATTGGAAAAGAAATATTGAAAATGGAACGTCTCTTTAATGAACGCGCCGGTTTCACTGCAGCGGATGACCGCCCACCTGAATTCATGCTCCAGGAATCTCTGCCACCCCACAATGTCAAGTGGTCCATTACCAACGATCAACTCGATACCGTGTTTGCCTGGGTACATGATTAATAACCAACCACTCTTCACTTTCCAAATTAAACCAGGTGCAGTTTTTCAACTGCACCTGGAAAGATTAAAAAGATGACATTATTTCAACATATTTTATGGGGATATGAACTCACATATCCCAACTCATGGGTTCATCAAAAAATAAAGGATACTGATGTTTTTGTATCCAAACTCGAAGCGTTGGAGCCGGACTACGAGGGTTCTGAAGCCGGCCAATTACAAATTCGCTGCGAGTGGAATTGGGCTCGTCAAAACGTTGAACCGCTTTGGAATGAACAATTAGGAAAGATAGCAGGTATTGTTGGAGCCAAATCCATTGGATCGGCACCATGGCGGATTGGCGATGCCACCGGCATCGAAGCTGAAATTGTAATGCCCAAAAAAGACAAGAACAGACTCTGGACAGGCATTTTGATGCACGAATTCTGTGTCTTGCATTTTATGGTCATTCACCCCAAAGAAGCACGTGAATTTTTCGAACTCGAAGCCACAAGAATAATCTCCAGTTTACAATTTCCAAAATCCATTGCAGGAGCCAGTACTACTCTTGAAGGCTTACCACTGCCGCCAAATTTCGAACCGACTGATCCACAATTAGTCCTCAATGATATTGGTGATGTTAGAAACTGGCGGGCTTTTACAGGTGAGGCAGAAGTCGGTGCACTGCAATCATTTTACTTGCGTGAACTTGCTGCCCATCATTGGGAGATCGTTGAGTATGTACCTTACACGAACTTAACTGAGTTGGGTTTTGCCCGCTATAGACTTCAAAAGGAAAACCAGAGTTTGACACTGGGTCTTATGCCTTCTGAAAAAGTTGATCCAATAACTGGTCAAACACAAGCCAATATTGTCTATAAAATAACAACTGCTTAGGTTATTATTGGTAAATATGGAGCAAATTATGCAAGTAACTGTTAAATTATTTGCAACTCTTGCCAGATTACGAAAAGAAGGAAGATCAGGTGAACCCTTTAAAGTTGACCTGCCCGATGACGCCACGGTATCAGATTTGATCGAATTGCTAAAAATTCCTGCCAAGGAAATTCATATTGTTTTTATCAACAATATCATTCAGGAACCTGTCTCAGTATTGAAAAATGGCGATGTGGTTGGTATTTTTCCACCGGTTGGTGGGGGATAAAGAAATTTCGCCATGAATCAAAAACAGTTGATCAAAGCTCATGTTGATGAAAATGGAAATGTGATCATCCCTCAAGAACTTGCTGCCCGTTTCGGTGTGGTTCCCAATATTGATCTATATCTCGATGAGGGAAATAACGAAATTAGAATCCTCAGGCCGGTTACTCACCTTGCCAAAGTTTATATAGAACCCACCAACATATGTAATTTGGACTGCAGAACGTGTATGCGCAATGTGTGGGGTGAAACTTCAGGATCCATGAGTGATGAAACCTTTGAACGCATTTTCGCGGGCATACAAAAAATGTCTCCACTGCCGACCATTTTCTTTGGCGGTTTTGGTGAACCCCTGATCCACCCAAGAATCATCGAATGGGTAAAACGCTGTAAAGGGATTGGTGCCAGGGTCGAATTAATTACAAATGCACTTCTTCTTACAGAAGATTATTCACTGCAATTCATCCGAGCCGGTCTGGATATACTGTGGGTATCATTGGATGGCTCATCCCCCGAGAGTTACGTTGATATTCGCCTTGGTTCTTCACTTCCAAAGGTCATCGAAAATCTAACTACACTGCGGCAAATTCGCTATAAGGCGACGGACATTGATAACAGCAAACCCCATCTAGGCATCGCCATTGTCGCAATGAAAAGCAATATCAAGGACGTGCCAGAAATATTGCACCTTGGCATAAGTCTGGGAGCAACACAGTTTTCGATAAGCAATGTATTGGCTCACACACCAGAGCTGAATGATCAGATCCTCTATGATCGAACCACTCAAAACATGATCACCCGCCAGAGCACCTCAATTCCAATAGTGAACATCCCGCGTATGGATTGGAATAATCTTACCAAGGATGCTCTTGCAGAAATCTATTCGCGAAAATACAGATTGGAACTTGCGGGTTACGAGGTCAATCGTTCCCTCGACAGCTGCCCTTTCATTGAACAGGGCAGTACCGCAATTCGCTGGGACGGGAACATCGCGCCCTGCCTTCCCCTTTTACACACCAACCAAAGTTATTGCGAACAACGCCTGCGTAAGACTTTTGCATTCTCATTCGGTAATGTTCTTGAGAAAGACATTCTTAATTTATGGAATGATAAAAAATATGTCAACTTCAGGGAGCGTATACAACGCTTCGAATTCTCGCCTTGTACTTTTTGCAACGGCTGTGATCTTTCAACACAGAATGTGGAAGATTGTCTGGGGAATACAGAACTCACCTGTGGAGGTTGTCTATGGGCGCAAGGCTTGATTCGCTGTCCATGACAATGATTCAAAAAACCTGAGGTTATTGATGGAACAAAACGCCACCGCACTTTCTGATTACGACCTTCAACGCTATAACCGACAGATGATGTTGGCGGGCTGGGGAGAAGCGGGCCAACTAAAGATCAAGAACGCATCCGTCTTTATTGCCGGAGCTGGCGGCCTTGGAAGCCCCGTCGCGCTATATTTGGCAGCCGCAGGACTGGGTGAGATCAGGATCTGCGATGATGACAGCGTTGAGCTCTCCAATCTTAATCGCCAAATCTTGCACACAGATAACCGTATGGGTCAATCGAAGGCCCTTTCTGCTGAACAGACTCTAAATGAAATGAATCCAAGTTTGGCGATAAAGAGCTTTGGCGAGAGGCTTGATGAAACCAATGCGGCGCGCATCATTGGTCAACCGGATATCGTTGTGGATTGTCTGGATAATTATCCCACCCGGTACTTGCTGAACGATTACTGTGTGAAGCATCACATTCCGCTGGTTCATGCTGCCATCTGGGGATTGATCGGTCAAATCACTTTCATCCAATCACCTGAAACACCTTGTTTAAAATGCATTATTCCAGAAGCACCTCCCAAAGAGGTTTTTCCGGTGCTTGGTGCAACACCAGGCGTAATTGGCTCCCTCCAGGCAATGGAAACGCTTAAATACTTGACCGGTATTGGAGAGTGTCTCAAAGGGCGCTTGCTGATCTTCGATGGTGATAATATGTCATTTGAGACTATTAAAGTGAAACGCCGCCCCGGTTGTTCCGTTTGCGGATTTGATCAGGCAGATCATTAAATAAGTTTTTTTCAAAGCAAACGTGGCTGATTTTTCTGCCAAGGTTATTTGGGGCGATTCAGGACCAAATAAAAACAGCGGTCATGGCGAGAAATCTTATCCGTTCATCTCATTTTCAGCATGCGTTTTTCATTCGATTGACCCGTAATTCACTAACAAGTAAAATTATTTGACCCTCCAATTTGGGTCAAACAAATTATTACCTGGTGAATTCGCTGATGAAAAAAAATTCGAAACGAATTTCTGCAAGAAAAGCAATAAAATCACCTCAACAATATAACTTACCGGCGCTCAATTTCAACATCCTAATATCTGGTAAAACAACAACCCCTTTATCACTTGAATGTCAAACCACGATTACCAACCTCTTTACCCAAATAATTGATCAAATTCAGCCATACCGCAATCCGCGTTACGGATTCTCTGAAACCAAATGTTCCTACCAGATACTCTTCTCAACTGAAAGCTGCAATCTTCCTCTGGAGCAGTATTTACCTGAGTCATATTCCTTCTTCAATATTTCTTCAAATGAAAAAATAATTTCAAGCCGATCATCGAGCCATTCGACAATCTCTTTTAATCTTCCAAATGAAAACAATGCCGATGCCAAACACGAATTGATCAATTGGATGATGGAGCAAAGTGATCTGTTCTTTACAATATGGGACGGCACCAAGGAATGTGAATCCGGAGCGATCTGGAGTTTGATCTTACAGGCACACAAAAAGGGAATCCCCATCCTCTGGATGAACCCTGCCCACTCAAACCAATTGTATGTCTATCAGGGTGGCATATCCACACTTTATGATGAGAATTATCTGCCAAAATACTTGTGCGAATTATTAGGGCTTAATGGATCACCGGATCATTTGCAGGAATTAAAAACTATAACCAATTCCTCCGAGACTCACAAAACAGCCTGGTCAAATTATTACAAACATTTCATCAATAATTTCAAGGTTGCGCAAACCCCTTCCACTGCAGATACACTGCTTGAAGAAAAGACCTCTCTTCCTGACAGTTTTTGCTCCTTTGAAGAAAAATACAATACTCTAAAAACAACCTACGAAAAAGCAGACCAGATCGCGGTGATCGAAAACAACAATTACCGGTCAGCGCTGCTTTTTCGAGCCCTTCTTCCGTTTATTGCCAACTGCGTGCTGATCTTTGGTTTTTACGGCTATACCATCGCGGGTCATTACATCACGCTCACTGACCTCACCTGGAATATTATCATTGCAGGAAGTTTTTTCCTTCAAGCCCTTTGCAATGGTTATATTATTTGGTTGAGTGATCTTAACAATCACAAAGGCTGGCATAAGCTTTTTGTAGATCAGCGGTATATCGCCGAAGTCATGCGACTGGCCATTCATTTCACCCCCATCAACCTGCCTCTAAACATAGGTTCAACATCAATTTCATCCAATAGTTTGCCCAAAGATTCGCCAGTATCTCATTTCTTGAGAAGCATATTGAGAACCACCAGCATTAACTGTTCAGTGAAATTTCAAAAAGTAGAAAAAGAATTCTTCTTTACCCATACCATCAATTTGCTTTCACATCAAATTGATTACCACCATTACACCGCAAGCAAGCACAAACTGATCACCAAAAATTTGACCCGAATCGCCCAGGTCTTATTCTGGCTTGGTATAACTGTCATCATTTCACGGGTTGCGCTTCAATTTGTTTTCATCAGTTTTCCACAGCAGTTTCCCTTTAATACACCAGAAAGAAACCTGATTTCAGCCATTGCCAACCTGCTGGCCATGATCGTACCATCCGCCGCTGCCACCGTCTACACGATCCTGAATCTTTGCGGTTTTCGTGATCTCGGACAAAGGAGTCAGCAGATGGTTGAAAATCTAAGCAAACTGAAAGAACTTTTCGTGAATGAAAGCAAAAAAGATGAGATTGCGTATGATGATTATTGCCGGCTTGCCAAGCAGGTCTCTACTTTGCTTTTAAAAGAAGCCACCGATTGGTATGCCCTGATCAATACAAAAAAGATCACAAAGAATTAAATACACCTGATAATTATGTTTATAATCAAAACGTGGTTTTTGTGTTGGTATCCTCTTTAATATGGTTAAGTTGTAATAAACAAGCGAAAAAGGAAGAAAAGTGTCTGTTGAAGAAATCCATCTTGACGAAGCCGTCATTGAACGCATGGCTGCCCTGAATCATCAGATCTATTGTGAGATGATGCGCGCCAACGGCTATACCTACGGACCTACCAGAGATGACGTGTTACGAACGCGTCCCTTATTAACCGATTATGCTGCGATCCCTGAAACCAACAAACAGTCCAATCGAAATGTTGTAGCCAGCATTCCTGAAAAAATTCACGCCATAAACTGTATCATCACCACTGCCCGATCTGATGCCTATCTGCCCACTACAGAAGAGATCGAGTTTTTAGCAAAAATGGAACATGAACGATATGTGGTGGATATGATCAAAGCCGGTTGGCGGTTTGGCCGCCAATATAATGAATCCACTAAGGAGAATCCCACCCTGATTCCATGGGACCAATATATTGAAGGTCAATTTCAAGAGAAATACCCTGAGGCGATCGCCAAGCTTGGACCTGGTCCTCTTTCAGAAGAGGAAAGGCAAAAAGACAGGAACCAGGTAAAAGGGTATGTAACGCTGCTTGAGCGGTCAGGGTTCTCATTAATCAAGAAACCATGAATTCAAACTCCGAAATTATTCGCATTGGTATCACCGGGCACCGTTTCATTACTGACCCGGCAAAATTATGTGGTTCACTGGAGACAGTCTTTCAATTTCTTAAAGGTAAATTTCCTGGCTGTAAATTTGAGCTATATTCGGGGTTGGCAGAAGGTGCAGACCGCCTGGCTGCCAGGGTTTTTCTGGCACACCAAGCCTCTTTGACCGCAGTTATCCCATTGCCGTTGGATGAATATCAAAAAGATTTCACTTTTTTAGAGTCAATAAACGAGCTTCAAAGCTTGCTGCAAAAAGCAGAAAAAACTGTTATCCTCAGCGACACAGTCAATCGCAAAGAAGCATATGTTGGCTTGGGCAGATTTTTGTTACAGAAGTCTGATATTCTACTATCCTTCTGGGATGGACAAGCTTCGATTTCCCGTGGAAGTACAGGATATATCTCGACCAGTGCAATCGAACAAAAATTGCCGGTTATCTGGATCCATACCGAAAATCGAAATCCGAAAAAAACGCACGCCATCCCCATGCAACAAGAACAAGGCCATATAGATTATCTCAATTTTCAGAGATGATCTTCATCATCCAGTTCCAACTGATTAAAACCCATTATTCGTCATAATCAATATGACTACCTAAAGTATGGAACGCTAACGCGGTATCCATGAAAACTGATGATTGGAATTCTGGGGGGTAACAGCAATTAATTGTTGGAAATGATCGTATTGACAATTTGTTTGATCGATTGAGTGATCTCCATCACCAGGGCATCTGCAGGTTCTTCCAAAATATCAAATTGACTTTGCAGCATGGCAGGTTGCATGTAATGATCCGTGCGTTCAGACATGCGCGACCAGATAATTTCATAACTCCCCTTCAGGTAAATAAGACGAACATCCTGCAAATCAGCCAATAATCGCCTGCGGTATGATTCTTTCAACGCTGAACAAGCCAATACACCCGGTTGATTTTCTTTCAACGCCGTTACAATCAACCCGTGCAACGCATCCAGCCAGGGCAGCCGATCTTCATCAGATAATGGGATGCCGCTGGCCATTTTGGCGATGTTTACAGCAGGGTGAAAATCGTCCGCGTCAAAAAAAGCCCAGCCAAGTTCTTGCGCAAGTGCACTGCCCACGGCGGTTTTCCCGCATCCCGATACGCCCATGATGATATAAAATCGAGGTTTCATTCTGTATGCTGATACACCTTTTGGTTTGTGAAAGGAAGAATTCTCCTTGAGAAGAATTCTTCCTGTTCCATCCTTGAATTGTTCTTTGAAATACTTATATGATTATAAATTTTCACCAAAATAATTAGCTGGCCGTTTTCGTGTAAATCGCTGTTCAGCGTTGTACGCCACGCGCAAGAGCAGCGCTTCATCCCAATGGCGGCCAATGGCCTGCATACCGATGGGCATGCCGTTCGAGTCATAGCCCACAGGGAAGGAAATGGCGGGCAGCCCGAGCAGGTTACCGGGGAAGACAAAGCGCATCATCTCGGTATCCGTGCTCAAGTCAGACCAACCGTTGCTTTCTGCTTCGGCAGGTACGACGGGAGCGGTTAAGGCGGTGGTCGGTGTGAGGATGACATCCACCTTTTCAAAGACTTCGGCGAAGATCTTCAAGGCACGGGTGCGCATGCGCTGCGCCTGGATGTAATCATGCGAGGACATTTCCTGTCCAAGCACCAGGCTCAGGCGGGTCGCCGCGGCGAAATCACCCCAATGCTCGGGGTAATTCTGCATGCAGGCGGCCATTTCGCTCAAAATGGTGATGGCGTGTGCAACACGCATGGCATCCAACTCGGGGATGGACACATTCTCCACCAAAGCCCCGCATTTTTCAAACTCTGCGATCATCTTTTCGTTTGCCGCGACGATCTCCTGGCTGGCATGGCGGGACCATTCCGGGAACACACCTACGCGCAATCCCTTTAGATCTGGTTTGTTCCAGCCTTCGAGTGCGACTGGCGATTGCTGCTGTGAGAGTGCTTCTTCAGGATCAGGTCCGGCAATGATCTGATAGACCAGCGCCACATCTTCAACTGAGGCACCGAGCGGACCCAGGTGCGCAACACTCCAACACAAGGGCGCCGCCCCGGCTTCGCTGACCCGGCTAAAGGTGGGCTTGAGACCGACCACGCCGCAGAGACTGGCCGGCACGCGGATCGAACCTCCGCCGTCCGCACCAATGGCCACCGGCACGATACCAGCTGCCACTGCTGCACCGGACCCGCTTGAAGAGCCGCCGGTATCCCGATGCAGATCATAGGGGTTGGCAATCCGTCCGTGGTGAACATTCTCGCCATTGGTGGCAATGCCAATTTCGTGCATGTTGGTCTTACCCACCAGCAATGCGCCGGCAGCACGCAATCGGGCGCATACATAAGCATCTTTTGAAGCTGGTTTTGCCCCTAAAAAGCTGGTTCCCACCGTGGTGGGATAAGGCACCAGATCCACTTCATCCTTGATCGCCACGGGGACCCCTTCAAGGAAGCTGCGTGGTTTACCCTTTTTCAGCAATTCCGTCGAAACTTCGGCCTGCCTGCGGATATCCTCGGTGTCGCTGGCAGAAAAGGCGTGCATCGCAGGGGAGGTTTTATCGCTTTTTTCAATGGCTGCGATCACCTGTTCCGCAGCCTGCAGCGGCGTCATTTTGCCCTGGCGATAAGCTTGGGCATAATCACGGATGGTAGTGTATGCCAGGTGATCACGCGAGGTTCGTTCATTGGAGGGTTCCTTCATGGGAGTCTCCATGTGCCCCGACGCGTGTATTTCTGGGATGATCAACGGGAACAGGGTGGGCTCCTCGTCGAATTTCATTTTTTGCAGCTTGGGGATGCCCCCGTTTTCAAGCAGACTGCCGATCATCAATGGACGGGTAACCTTGCTGCCGACAAGACCGGCAAACAAAGAAAGCATCTTTCCGTAAAGCTTTGGGAGGTTGAGTGACTTGAGGTCGTAATCCATATGAGTCTATTGTTCTCCTTTTTTCAATGAGCTAAACGGATAGAACACTAATCCGCCTTGAGCGATTTGGCCACCAACGCCTTCAGTATTTCAATCTTGGCCTTGTTGCGAGCCAGGGGCTGTGCCTGACCGACAATCCACTGGCCGGCTTGACCGGCAACGGCCTCACCGGGCGTCTGTCCTTCGAGCAGGGATTCTATTTCACGCGCCCGCATGGGAACGGGTGCAACTGCCCCAAACACCATTCTGGCATCGTGGTATTTTCCATCGCGCATCGAGGTCTTGAATGCGACACTGACGATGGGGAAGTCAATCGAGTTGCGGATGCGGAACTTAAGATAACGCTGCCGGCTGCCCGGTTCGGGAGCCGGAATGAAAATCTCGTGGATCAACTCGCCTTCGGCTAAAACGGTGGTGCTGCTTTGAGTGGCCGCGAACAGTTCTTCTGCAGACAGGGTTCTCTTGCTGGTCTTTATCTGGGCATCTAGAGCGATCAACGCAGTAGCCACATCAGAAACATTGACGGCCACACAGCCGCAGTTCGCACAGCGTTTAGCCTCGACTTCCACTCCAGCAGTGCTTAGTCCTTGTTTGTCTTCCGTGTTTAGCGACCGCAGCGAAACCTCAAGATCAGGTACGCTCACCCTGGAACTGGATTTAAACGCAGCGGTATTAAGATTCAATTTCACTTTGCCCGTTGAGGTCCTGGCAGTAGCAGGGGCGACCCCTTGAAGATAAGCACCAATACCAATGGCAGCCGTTTTACCTGACGCCATGGCTTGAACCACAGTAACTGAATCCCCGGAGGCATCACCACCTGCAAACACACCTTCCACGGTTGTGGCGGCTGTGCTTTTTTGTGTCACCAATAGACCCCGTTCAACCTGAAGCACTGATTCAGCAAAGTCCAACACTGCAGATTGGCCGATCGCCACCAGGATCTGATCCGCTTCGACTTTGAACGTTTCTCCTTCATTAAAGGAGGGAGCAAATCGTCCATTTTTGTCAAAAACGGAAGTGCAGCGCACCAGCTCAATGCCGGTGAGTTTGCCACCCTGCTGAAGAACCCGTTTCGGTCCCCAGGAGGGCAGAATTTGAATACCGTCTTCCCTGGCCTGGATGAGATCCTCTTCGACAGCAGGCATGGTCTCAAGGGTTTCAAGACAGGCCATGGTGACCTGGCTGGCGCCCAAACGGCGGGTCGTCAGCGCCACATCCACTGCCACGCTGCCTCCGCCTATCACCAAAACCTTTTTGCCAACGGTCTGTTTGACTTCTTTCTGAACATTGATCAAGAATTCAAGACCGGAACCAAGCAGCTCACTGCCTTCGATCTTTAATTGACGACCAGTCCACAACCCGGTTGCCACGAAGACGCTTTGATGCTTTCCGCGTAAATCTGAGATGGAAAGCCCCTTGTCTCCAATGTGGGCGTTGAATTGGAACTGAATGCCCATGCTTTCAAGCGCCTTGACCTGGGTGCGCAAGACGGATTTTGGCAGGCGGTATTCGGGAATGCTGTAACGCAGCATGCCGCCCGCTTCGGCCATCTGCTCGTAAATGGTGACGGCGTGACCCTGTTTGCGCAGGAAGAAAGCTGCAGACAACCCGGCCGGACCGGCTCCCACTACCGCCACGCTTTTGCCGGATTCGACCGCAGGAGCACGGTAATACTTCGCGATATTTTCAAGCGAAAGGTCACCTAAATATCTTTCAACATTGCGGATGGCCACCGGTTCGTCAAAGTCGTGCCGGTTGCAATCCTCTTCACAATAGGCCGAGCAGATGCGGCCAGTGATGGAGGCTAACGGATTGGTTTCCATTAATAAGGCAACCGCGTCTTCCACCTTGCCCTCACGGATCTTTTCCATGTAAGCCGGGATGCCGTTATGGATGGGGCAGCCGGTCTGGCAGGGGGCTGCGCTCACGCACATGCCGCCAAAGATGGAATGATAACGGTTCTCGGCAAACAAGGCATCGCACCATCTGCCGCCTTTGCGTAGACAATCGAAATTGTTGTCAGGGTTACGGTAATACCAGCAACGCGGCTCCTGGCACAGGTTGCCGGCAAGGGTGGCAATATTGCGGATCTGCGGAGAAGCCACGCTTGCTGCCGCCTCCGCCAGCAAGGCATACTCCTTGCGAATGACTGGGTTTTTGGCAATTTCATTCAGGGTCGCCAGGGCACCAATGCGGAGGCCAGCTTGTTCAACAACAACCTGACTTGACCCTTTTACGGATTTCAATCCAATCAGCAGTTCAGGTGGCTCGGCATGCACGGCATCCTTAAGGGTGCCCAACAAGTCAGTACCGCCAGCCAGTACAGCCGCCCGGCCGTTGCTTTCATTTAATAAGGTTTCTGCCGATTGCAGATTCTCAACAGGAATGAATTTAATAGGTTGAAGTGTCATGGCGTCACCTTATATCCGGCCTAAAGCTTGGAGGACTTTTTCAGGTGTGATGGGAATTTCATCCACCCTGGCGCCAATGGCGTTGTAGACCGCGTTGGCAATCGCGCGAGGGGAACAAGTTAATGTACCTTCGCCAATACCGCAAGCACCGTATTCGCCTGCCCCCTTCCATATTTCAAGCAGCACCGGTTCGACCTTTGGCATATCGAGGATGGTGGGCATTTTGTAATCCACAAAGTTGAAGTTGAGTGGCACGCCGCGGATCGGATCGTAGATCAATTCCTCGGTCAGTGCCTCGCCCATGGCCATGACCTGCCCGCCAATCTGCTGCGCTTCAGCGCCTGAAGCGTACATGACCGTACCGCAATCATTGATAATGACCAATTTGAGCACTTCCACTTTACCGGTGGAGGTATCCACTTCAACATCGGCAAAACTGGCAATGTAAGGTACGCCTGTTCGGCTGCTGTCTGGTTTTCGGCTGACCATCACCGAGAGGGGCACCAGATCCCCTTTCATCAGCAAGTCCTTCACACTGATGCTCTTGCCGGGGGCTTTGATCATTCCATCAACGATATCCACCAGATCGCTCTTTACTTCCAGTTTTTCAGCAGCCAGGTTGATCAATTTTTCCTTTAATTCTTTCGCAGCCAGCACCAACACTTCTGATTGCAAGAAGGATACGGCGCTGTCGGTCTGCACACAATCGCGCAGCCCGTTATCGGTATCCACCGTGGATACCCAGGTAATGTCTTTTTGTTCGATGCCCAAGAAACTCAAGGCTTCGGCACAACCCAGTACGTTGCAGGTGTTCGAACCAGTGCCGGTTTCAACCGTAGGCGCGTCCAGGGTGACCGTGCCATCGGGCAAAAGTGTGATTCTGACCTGCACCTGACCTCGGCGTACCTCCTGCCATTCGGCATGCCAGGCGGGATGCAGCGAAAAACCCACCCCGCGGCGTTTAATACCGTCAATCAATTCTCCAGCGCCGGGTTTGTGGCGCTTCTCTTTCCAGCCGATGCGCTCCGCACCGATTTCAAGCACGGCCTTAAGGCTGGGGTCGGGGCGGCTGCCCCATTCGTGGCCAAAATTCTTGATAGCCAGGTCAACCGGGTCCATACCCAATTTCTCTGCCAGACCGTCAATCATACGGCCGAAGATGAAGTTGAACTGCGAGTTGCCCACTCCGCGCATCATACAACCGGGGATGCGGTTTGTGTAAACCGCCCAGGATTCCATTTTTTGGTTGGGGATGTGCGCCAGGGCAACTTCAGAGATCTCAGCCGGAGCAAATTTCAGGGCAAAGACGGAATGATCCGCGTGAGCACCGATGTCACCAATCGAACTGAAATGCAGAGTGGTAATGGTGCCATCTTTTTTCGCGCCCACCTTGCAATGATAAAGCGCAGGCTGGCGAGTGTCATGAAAACTGTCACGCCGGGTGTGTTTGAACTTGACCGGCCGGCCGGCTTTTTTAGCCAGCAAAGCCGTAAAGATGAAGAAAGGCTGGTCACCAGTGTCTGCACGACCGAACTGTCCGCCGACATACTGGCTGACCACGCGAATATTGTGCAAAGGCAGATCAAGCATCTGGCTCATATGCATGCGGGTCTGATCGGTAGCATAGGAGTTTGAGAAAACAGTCAGCTGCTCGCCTTCCCACTGCACCATGCAGCACCAGGGATCCAGGGAGCCCTGAGTCGGGTTGTCATGGATGGTATCCATGTCGACCACCACATCCGCTTGGGCAAAACCCTGGTCGGTATCGCCCTTGGATAAGAAACAGTCAGGACCGCCCACCGGGTCAAAAGGCAGCACGTTCTCAGGTGCAATGTGAGGATGAATGATCGGCGCACCGGGTTTCATGGCGGAGATGGGGTCCATGACGTAAGGCAGCACTTCCCACTCGACTTCAACCAATTTCAAAGCCGCCTCGGCAATCTGTTCACTTTCGGCTGCAATGGCGACACCCACTTCATCCCCAGCCCAGGTGCCATAATCCCCCAGAATGTTGCGGTCGCGGAACTTGCCCCACATCATGCCGTCGTAACTGACAGTATCCACGGCGTCCGTCCAACCCGCATTGGTGGGTTTCATCGCTTTCAGATTAGGATCTTTGTAGGTCACGATCGCCTTGACGCCCTTCAGTGCTTCAGCCTTGCTGGTATCCATGCTCAGAATTCTGGCCCTGGGATACGGGCAGCGCAGCACTTTGGCATAGAGCAAGCCAGGGTAATTGCGTTCGTTAATGATATCGTCCGCATAAAGGGGTTTGCCCTGTGCTTTTTCAAGTCCGTCAATTCGCGGCTGGTAGCCGCCGATAAATTTTCGTTTGACACGGGGTTTGTAAGGAATGGTCATGAGAGACCTCCTTTGGCAACGATCTTCTCAGCTGCATGGGTGACCGCCATGGCTATCGCGTCGTAACAGCCGCAGCGGCAGAGATTGCCCGAAAGCGCTTCACGGATCTCATCCATGCTTGGGTTGGGATTTTCATTGAGCAGCGCCCTGGTGGTCATGACGAAACCGGGAGTGCAGTAGCCGCATTGGAGCGCCGTTCCATGGCCGGGTTCACTCTGTTCAGCAAAAGCAAGGATCACAGGATCGTCTTTTGGCAGGCCTTCAATGGTGGTGATCTCACGACCGTTGGCTTCAACCGCCAGGATCATACATGAGAGCACCGCTTTGCCATCCATGATCACCGTGCAAGCACCACAAGCGCCTTCATCACAACTGACCTTAAGACCGGTGTAACCAAGCTTTTCGCGTAGAAAAGCTGACAACGTCATCCAAGGTTGGAGGTCTTTTCCAATCTCGAACTCGCGCCATTCGCCGTTAATGCGAAGAGCGATCCTTTCATTCGACGAGGTTGTTGGACTGTTTTCCAAAGGAGCCTCCTTAAAACAATATTTTGAAATCATTTACATGTTTTTGGTTTAAACCATTATATGGTTACACCATTATATGGATCTCAGATATTTTGGGCAACCAAGAATGAGGATGATTCTTTACACCACCCAGCAGGAATACTCAGGGAAGCTGACGATAACGTCATCCCCAACCCTCGGAAGGGTCCGGGTTCTTTCATTAAAGAAGTCAGCCGAAAGCGTCACACCGCCCACATCCACCCGCAGGCGGACGATGGCACCAAGGAAGAGCACCGATTCAACCCGGCCTTTGAGGGCATTTCTGCCTTCACCCGTGCCAATTTGAAGCTCTTCGGGCCGAATGGCCAGCCGCGGATTGTCGCTTATCTTGCGGTCATGTGATTGTTCAAATTTTACCTTTTGACCGGCAAGCACACAGGTGTTTTCTTTCAAATCCACCTGGGAAACGGGAAGCATGTTAAGCTGACCGACAAATTGGGCGACAAACTCACTGGCCGGGAAATTGTAAATATTGGCCGGTGTTCCCACCTGTTCCATCAGTCCCTGGCTCATGACCACCACCCGATCTGAGATAAGCAAGGCTTCTTCCTGGTCGTGGGTGACATAGATGGTGGTAATGCCCATGGTCTGCTGAATGCGGCGGATCTCAAGGCGCAGCTCCACCCTGATTTTGGCATCCAGGGCAGAAAGCGGTTCATCCAAAAGCAGCACCCGCGGATTGATGGCCAAGGCCCGGGCCAGTGCGATACGCTGCTGCTGACCGCCTGAAAGCTGGTAGGGATATTTATTGATATGTTTTTCAAGGTGAACAAGATTGAGCATCTCATCCACTTTTTTCTTGATCTCTACTTCAGGCACTTTGCGCACCTGCAGCCCAAAGCCGATATTCTGCCCGATGGTCAGATTCGGAAAAAGTGCATAAGATTGAAACACCATCCCCACATTGCGCTGGTTGGGTGACTTGTAGGTAATGTCTTCCCCATCCAGAGTAATGGAGCCGGTGGTCGGCATTTCAAAACCAGCGATCATACGCAGGGTCGTGGTTTTGCCGCAGCCGGAGGGTCCGAGAAAAGAGACAAACTCGCCCTTTTCAACTTCAAGATTAAAATCTTCAACCGCGGGGGTTGAGCCAAATTTTTTTGAGATATTAGAAAGCGAAAGAAAAGCCATAATTCACCTAATGATTTCCGATTTTTCGATGAGATTAACGAGCCCCGGCCAATGAACCGGAATCCGCTTTACCGCGGTTGAACAACTGGATCAGACCCATGAATCCCCAGGTGACCATAAAGCTGATAATGGCAAGGGAGGACGATTCGTAGGTTCGGTTCTGTCCAATGAGCGACATATAAGGGCCAAATGCCTTGATGCCAACCATAAAGCTGGCAATCGTATATTCGCCGATCACAGTAGCTAGGGTTAAAAAGGCGCTGCTGATGATGGCCACTTTCAAATTGGGGAAGATGATCTTGAACATGATGGTAGACCAGCTTGCTCCCAGGCTTTGGGCCGCTTCAGTTAATGAGACCACATCAATGGCGGCCAGACCGGTATCCACGGACCGGAACACATAAGGCAAAGCCAGCACGACATAAGCCGCCACAAGCAATGCATCCGTGCCGAAATATGTGTTGGTCAGGCGAAAAGGTGCACCGCTAAAAACGCGGATCATGCCAAATACCAACACGATGGCCGGCACCACAAAAGGCAGCATCGAAATGAATTCCAACATCCCGCGCAGTTGGGGCAAGCGAAGGCGAATCCAATAAGCGGTGGGAACCACCAGCAGAATGCTGACGATGATGGTAAAGATCGCGATCACCAACGAAAATTTGATGGTTGACCAAAAATTCGGATCCTTGAACACATTTTGATAAGCCAGAAATGAAAGGATGCCCTTCTGGGCACGCAAAGAAAAATCGAAAGTTGAGTACAACGGCAGCACAAAATAAATGACGCCGAGAATAATCCAAACCCAAGACCAGAATGGTTTTCGTTTCATTTACGCAGCCACCTTTCACTTCTGCGCCGCAACGCGTAATAGATGGACATCATGACGGCCATGACGAAGATCATGCCAACAGCCAGCGCATATCCCAGGCCGGGATTGTAATAAATATCACCCTTGATCTGGGAGCCGATCACGATCGTGATCAGGTTGATGAAACCTCCAGTCAGTGAGTAGGCCGTGGCATAAGCACCAAATGAGTTGCCAAACAACAGGATCATGGAGCCCAAAATCGAGGGCATCAAGATGGGCAGCGCAACTTTACGCCAATAGAGACTGTGAGAAGCGCCAAGATTTTCTGCCGCTTCGCTCCATTCTTTTTTAAGACCATCCAGTGCGGGGGTGATCACCAGCACCATTAAAGGGAACTGGAAGAACATATAGGTCAGCGAAAGACCCCAAAAGCTGTACAGGCTGAATCCCTGGTCATAGAGATTTAACCCGAAAATATTCTTCAATAATAAAGTCACCAGACCGGTGCGCCCGAGGGTTGCGATAAAAGCAAAAGCCAGCGGAACGCCGGCAAAGTTGGAAGCAACACCTGAAAAAGTGAGCAAACTAGTGCGGACCGAACGAGGAAGCTTTCCAACGGTGATGGCATAAGCCATCAAGAAACCCAGTAGACCACCACCAACCGCGGTAGCCAGGCTGATCTTTATGGTGACCCAATAGGCATTCACGATGGAAGGATCCATTAAACTGACAAAATTCATTAATGTCAGCTTGCCAGCATTATCTCGAAAAGCACCAATGAGCAAGGTAACTGACGGCAACAGGATAAAAAGAAATGCAAAAATGAAAAAAGGCACAACCCCGAGCCATTTGCGCCACTGCAATGGTGCGGGACGCGCTTTTGGCGCGTCCCGTTTTTCGATTTGAGTTGAGGTTTGTTTACTTAACATCTGCACCAACGACAGACATCCATTGGTCACCAATGACCTGCTTGGCAGCGTTGATCTGGTCAATGCTGGGGAATGCAACCGGACCGTCAAATGTCGGGAGTTTTGCTGCGATATCAGCAGGGATCACACCACGTTTTTGCATGTCAGCATAGCGGATCGGGTGGCAGTAGCCCTTGAGCCAGATATTCTGACCTTCGTCACTGTACAAAAATTCCATCCACAATTTTGCGGCGTTGGGATGGGGTGCGTAAGCAGAAATGGCCTGGATGTAGATACCGGCAATGGTTCCACTCTTGGGATAAACCACGGCGATGTTCGGGTTTCCAGCCAAGGTATCCTTGTCAGCGAGGGCGCTGTAGTCCCAGCGCAAGATGATGGGGGTTTCACCCTTGGCAACAGTGGCCTGTTTCGCGATCACGGGAACAAAGTTCCCGGCATCGTTAACCTGTTTGAAGAAATTGAGGCCAGGTTGAACATCATCCAGTGAACCACCGTTGTAGAGAGCGGCGGCATAAACGGACATCTGAGCCTGGGCAGAAGCACGAGGATCGCCAGCCAGGGCGAAGAGGCCTTTGTACTCGGGTTTCAGCAGATCAGACCAGTCAGTAGGAACGTTCTTGACCACGTCGCTGTTAACTTCCAGGGCTAATACACCATAGTAGTCGCCATACCAGTATCCATCGGGATCTTTAGAATCAGCAGGAATTGAATCCCAGGTGGCCACTTTGTAAGGTTGGACAAGTTTATCGGCAATCAGTTGAGGTCCAAAACCGTATCCCACGTCAATCACATCCGGAGCCTGCGGACCCTTGTTGTCTTTGTTGGCAACAATGGCTTGAATTTCATCCGCGGAACCGCCATCAGGATTGAGTTCGTTGATGGTAATGCCGTATTTTGTTGAGAATGCCGTTAAGGCCTCACCGTAGTTGCACCAATCATGCGGCAGCGCAATAACGGTCAGATTTCCTTCAGCTTTGGCAGCTTTTTCCAGTTCAGTACCACCACCGGTTGTTGCAGCCTTGCCGCAGGATGCCAAAAGCATAACCATGACGACAATCAACGATAGAACGTAGAACAATTTTTTACTGCGCATCTCATTCTCCTTTGTGAAATATAAAAAAATCAGCTAAGCATCGGCCTAACTGAAATTTACACACCTATTTATTGTTTTTGTCGAGACACATTTCGGCGCACAATCCCCAACCAGGATAAGTTATTACTTAATGCTCTATTGTAATAATGCCCCAACAAGTAAGTCATAAATATCCTCTATGATTTAATTATTATACACAATAATACAAGTGCATGTCCAATAAACGATTAACTCGATGTTAATGTCTTTTTAGAGCGATATTAATGATTGATTAATTCATTTATCTATGAAAATGACTTAAACTCAAAGCGGCGAAGGTCAATGAGCAGATTTTTTTTACCAT
Source organism: Chloroflexota bacterium (assembly GCA_021825925.1). Classification (GTDB taxonomy): domain Bacteria; phylum Chloroflexota; class Anaerolineae; order Anaerolineales; family Anaerolineaceae; genus UBA6107. Next base: position 370,362 of record JAKAFP010000001.1, on the reverse strand, counting down.
ATGCCCCCTTATCAGCAATTTCGTGTGGTGTTTAGGCAAAGCGATACTCAATTTCACTTAACAGATAAAAAGAGGAATAGAGTTGAATATTATTTTCAACCAATTATTCTGGAATTATAGAAAATTGTAAAAATAGACGTTTTTTACTATGTTCGGTCATCCACCAGACATAAATGGAAAAAAACACAATCGTCCATCAGTAGTAATCAATTCATCCTCTTCACACTGACTCCCATTAAGAATGATCAAACCCACAAAGTGTAGATCAATTCCTAATCTCGCTGCCACTTCTTCTACAGTGGTCGCTTCGTCAAATCGTACCGATTGACAACGGGGAACCTGTGGTTGTAACTGGCCAAATAATTCAACCTCCAAAACCAAATTTCACCTCTCAGAGTTTTTCGAATACTGAATCAAGGTCACTATCAGGAATATCAAAAACTGAGTTATGAGGTGCGAGAGGTTCCTCACGCATAAATTCCGGGATACGATAATCGGCGAAGGTTAACCCAGCCCGACGATTGAATTCAATTTCTGTATGTAAAACGTTGCGGTTGAATTGATCCAAATCCTCTTTTGTCCAATTCCAACCATAAATACCATTAAGCATATCCACCATCAATTGCGGATCAGCAATTACAGGCGGACGAGCGAATAAACATAATCCTGTACTATCCAACATTGCAGAAATGATCTGCAATTTTAGTGATAGTTCTTTTTGGCCTTCTTTGCCAAGAGGATTGACTTCCTTTCTCGCGCCAAAAGCATTGCCCGCAGTATGATCCGCCCCTTGGGGTGAAGTTGCATAAGTGACGCCATTTCCTTTCAAACTGCGTGGGTCATAACCTGGCATCGCCTGACCTAAAGTTACCGGCACGCGTCGAATACCAAAGACTCTACCTGTCACTTCTGCGCCATTGCCAATCACCCGTCCAAGCGCAGTACCTTCTCCCACCTGATTTAATAGAGCGACAAAGCCTTGCGTGTCACCGGGTTTTACCAATCCAGCTTCCATGGCAATTCCCAAGGCAGCCCCTGTTTCAATAGTATCAAGGCCAAGGTCATTGCACTTATAGTTTAAGAGTGCCACATCATCTAAATTATCCAAGCCCAGGTTTGACCCAACCAATGCAATTGTCTCATATTGCACAGTACCAACAACTTCTTTTCCATTTTTATCTACAAATAGGTTGCGACAAGCGATCACACAACCTGGCATACAGCGGGTTCCCACCTTACCTTCTCGGGCAAGGATCAACTCACGCATATATTCGCCACGCAATTTGGTTGACTCATCAAAATTACCGTTACTGAAATTCCTTGTGGGGAGAGCACCCATTTCATTGACCGCCCCTACTATGGAGGCTGTACCGTAAAGATGTTGCCCACCTTGAGGTCCCAACTTGGGATCATCCAGCAATTTCTGCGCGAACGCTTTTGCGGCAGTCCTGAACAGCTCGGTGTCTACATATTGGATCATCTTCCCGGCAGGTTTGTCAATGACAACAGCCTTAAGTCCTTTACTTCCCATCACAGCGCCTAATCCACCCCGAGCCGCATAATTGCTGCGCTGATCCTTTTCTCCTGTCGTTGAAACACCAGCACCCGTGAGCAAATACTCACCAGCCTGTCCTATCGAGATGATGGAACAATCGGAGCCAAATTTTTCTTCAAGCTTTTTGGAGGTGGCGTAGGTTCCCATACCGACATATTCATTGGCGCTTTCAAGGCTTGCGCCTTTTGTGGTAATGTGAAGTAGATAAAACTCTTTTTCAAGGGGTTGATTTTCAATTACCACGGCCCGCAGTCCCATTTTCCCAAGGCTCTCACCCGCAATACCACCTGCATTGGATTCTTTGATACCTTTGGTCAATGGACTTTTTGCGCCAACTGATAATCTCCCTGCAGTGGTAACTCCGGCTCCTCCGAGAAGACCGGGAGTAAATATTAATTTATTATGCGGACCTAAAGCATCACAGGTAGGGTCTATTTCCTCAAGAAGCAAGTTAGCGATTAATGCCCGGCCTGCAAAGTGATTATATTTTTCAGGAACAGGTTCATATCGAATTTCTTTTGAAGACATATCAACTCGAAGTATTCTCATTTGTCACTCCAAATTTCAATAAGATTAGGAAATTCCTGAACGTCACAAAAAATACACTTTCAGTTTATCCAATAAATTTAAGAAGTTTTTGTCGCGCAATATCAATGATTCTATTTTTATCTTCAAGGCGGGGATAAAACCCCAACTTATTAAACCCTGATCATTACGTTTTTAGCTTCCAAATATTCGATTACAGTCTACTAAACCAAGGTTTTGAGTTATTCATAGTTTTATCTAATAAAACTATGTTTCATTTATTATGATAACATTAACCCATTCCTTGGTCAAGCGCTTTTTAATCAATTAGCAGACCAAAATTACTTGTTAGCAACAGTTTATAGAGAAGGGTAAAAGTGATTTACTTTTATTCCCAAACCACTCAATGGCTCTGAATAAAAACGCCACTTCAGATTCGCAGGAATGAACCAACTTTTTGCATCTCACTAACCTTCCAACTTGAATTGAGCGATCAATGTGTTTAATGATTGCGCCATGGCAGCCAGTGATTGTGCCGAAGAAGCGACCTCCTGCGTATGTGCATTCAGCTCTTCAGTTGATGCACTGACCTCTTCAACCGCAGCACTGTTCTCTTCGCTGACACTGGCAATGTTTTCGATGGCTTGGATGACCACCCCTGAACTGGCGTCCATCTCTTTGGTTATGGCGGTATTTGCTTCCACTACTTCCAGGACTGAATCCATGGACATCACCAATTCTTGCGAGGATGCATTAACCTTTTGAGCCGATTTGGCAATCTCTTCGATTCTTCGTTTGACGTCTTCGGCGGCTTTAGTGATCGAATTGAGCGCATCATCACTCTGGTTTGCGAGTTTCACGCCCACTTCAACTTCTTTTTCACTCTCCTGCATTGATGCTATTGCTTCTTCCACTGTTTTTTGTATCTCTCCGATCAACGTGCCAATTTCCTTGGTGGCAGCGCTGGATCTCTCAGCTAATTTTCTTACTTCATCAGCGACGACTGCAAATCCCTTTCCGTTTTCACCGGCGCGAGCGGCTTCAATTGCAGCATTAAGTGCCAATAAGTTTGTCTGCGAAGCAATATCATCAATAGTTTGCACGATCGCACTGATCTGACTTGAACTGGTGCTCATATTCTGAACACTTTGTGCTGAAAGGCCGACTTTCTCTTTTATTGATTGCATCCCCTGGATCGTTCCCTGGATCGTAACTGCTCCCTTAACCGCAATTTCTGAAGCTTGTGAGGATTCCAAAGCTCCAGTTTGTGCGTTCTCAGTGATTTGTTGGATTGCCGTTGAGATTTGATTTGAAATTTCAGAAGCCTTATTTACAGCTTTTGATTGTTCCTGTGCTCCCGATGCGATCTTCGCAATGGCCAGACTCATCTCTTCGGCCGACAGGGCGGTTTTTGCAGAGGATTCTGTCTGCTGAGAAATACCATCGGCAACTTGAAGAATGGTTTTTGAAATTTGACTGGTCGCCTGACCTGTATGCTCGGCGTTTACGGTTAATTGCTGAGAAGCCTTTTCAACCCCCGCTGCGTTTGTGCTGATCTGACTGATGATGTCGCGTAATTGATCCGACATTTGAGTAAATGCAATGCCAAGCTCATCCCGTTCTGATTTTGGTTCAACCTGCAAAGACAAATTTCCGGCTGAAATCTGGCGGGCAATTTCGGCCATTTCAACGAGATAAAGCCTGATGCCCCCGATCTGACGACTGACATCGCCAATTTCGTCTTTGCGTTTTTTCAGTTTTATTTTCATGCTTTCGGACATGTTTCGATTCAAATCACCCACAGAAAGGTTTTTGAGTGATTGTGAAGTGAAATTGAGCGAATCTGTAAATCCGCTTGAAAAAACAAGGGCGATGGCAACAGTCCCCAGAATGGACAACAGCATAATCAACTGCATCAAATGTTTCGATGACGTGTAATTTGCCAGAATTTTATTTTGGTTGGCCTTTGCTTCATTCAATTCATAACTGACCAATGAATCAAAACTTTTTTGCAGAGTGTCATCGTTTTCTGTCAGAAATTGAATTTTCGCTTTGACTGCTGCAGCATCCCCGTTTTCGATTTGCGTTATCAAAGACAGAAGATTGGATTGATAAGTATTCCAGTTCTGGTTGACTGCCTGAACCAATGTTTGTTCTGCACCATTACCCATGCGAGCTTGAAAATTGGCTATTGCATCCGAAATTGTTGCTGCGGTTTCTTGAATGATATTTGATTTTTCATTAACAATTTGCGGCTCGTCAACATGTACCAAGATCGTTGTGTAGGATTTCTGAAGGGTTTGAAAATTACTCATTAAAGCTTGAGAATGATAAGTAGGGAGATAATTTGATTCGTAGAAACCAATGCTTTTTTGAAAAAACCCTGAAAGGGTGATCAATCCAATCACCCCCAATAAAAGGGAAAACATCATTGTCAATGCAAAGCCGATGAGCAATTTAGTTCGAATCATGAGCCTTTGGTCATCCTTTCGAGACAAATTGTTAATGCGTTTTTTCTATACGATGGCGAAGTACTTCGATTTATATGTCAGAATATGTCTCCTGTAGTTAATGCTTAACTACTTTAATTACTTGTTTCAGACAGGCGATGAGTAAAAATATCCCTATATCCGACTCAGCAGAACACCATATTTCGATGAATAACAATTAGCATTTCTTTTGCCGGGTTGATCCATATAAGGTTGTTTTCTAAACCAAATGATCATTGCCTTTTGTTTATGGAGGACTTATTGAAGCATGTATTAACTGCTTATCCAAAATTACGCTACCGTTTTCTTTGTTTTCATTTATTGTGTTTTATTAGATAAAACTATGTTTCATTATTATGATAGCATAATATTCAAATGGGTCAAGTTTTTTTCAGAAATAATGTCTTGAGCCTTTGTAAAAAAAATGGAGGTACATATAGCCTCCCGTCAATCCCCCAATTTTTTTGCTAACCAACAACTATTAGAGAATGTAGTTTATGGTTATTTTTAAACACAAACTCTTAACAGGCCCTGAACAAACTTGCAAATCATTGCATTCTGATTATTGCGCCCAATTTTCAAAACAGATGAGCTTGTAGAAATTTAAAAACGTTAGTCATGTTTTCGGTGGTCTCAAATTTCGGATCGCCGTGTTCCGCCCCGGCTATGATCTCGAATTGAAGTTGATCAGGCTTCAAGTATTGTGCAAGCGCCTTGTGCAGAGCAATGGATTGCTGCACAGGTACCAACGGGTCATTATCACCATGTTGAATGAAAAATGGAGGAAGCCCCACATGAAGATAGAGATAAGGGTTGGCCTGCTCAATCTTTTCGGGAACGGACTGAATTGGCGCTCCCAGGTATTGCGACTCAGGTGAAAAGGGTTCGTTATGGTCAGGCACTCCGATCCCATTTTGCAGGATCTGTTCATCCATGTGGAGAAAATCAACAGGACCAAACCAATCCACCACTGCCTGTACCTCGGATGAGTAATCCAGATTGCCTAGAACCTGATCATCAAATACGCTTGTGTTGCCAGTGACGCCCAACATGACTGCCAAATTGCCGCCAGCCGACCCACCACAAGCAGCCAGCTTACTGGCGTCCAAAAAATACCTTTCCTGGTGCGCGCGGATCCATCGCACGGCAGCTTTAACATCCTGCACGGCTGCCGGAAAGACCGCTTCACGGCTGAGGCGATACTCCACACTGACAACCGAAAAACCAAGCTGAATGGCGTCTAGAAATGGAAGGACGTGAATGTCGCGTTTATCGCCAATCATGAATCCGCCCCCATGGATCACCAAAAGCACCGGAAACGGCCCTTTCCCTTGCTCAGGCAGGTAAATATCCAACTTTTGGGATGGAGAAATGGAAGCGTAAGGAACATCAAGGAATTTCCGAGCTACAAAAGAAACATCTGCAATCGGAATTTCTGGCAGTCCCAAAGAATCGCCTAAAGGCGTAAAACCTCCTTTAGGCGATTGGAAAGAATTCGAGTTAAGGTTATCAGCGTCTTGTGCCAAAGCTAATCCACACTCCAGATTTCTTCGGACAAACAGCGATTAACTGCCCAATTTCTAGGCAGCGACTTTCGCCACGGTTTCTTTGGCTTTTCGATTTTTCTGAAATACATCAAACGCCACAGCAATTAGTAGAACAGCACCTTTGACCACTTGCTGTGAAAAATCTGGAAAAGTAGCCAACTGCATGGCATTGTTTAACACACCTATGATTAGCATACCAACGATTAATCCAAAAACGGTTCCCTCTCCACCTTTGAAACTGACACCACCCAATAAGGCTGCAGTCAGGCAGTCAAATTCAAGACCTTGTCCAGTCATCGTTTGGCCTGCAAAAACCCTTGATAATAACAATATCGTACTGATCGAAGTTACAAGTCCACAGATCATGAACAAAGAAACTTTCATCCGGTTGAGGTTTACACCTGCCAAACGAGCTGCTTCTTCATTTCCGCCCAGGGCAAACACTTTTCTGCCAAAGTAAGTCTTGGTCAGGATGAATGATCCAATCAAAGCCACAATAATCATCACAATGACAGGTACTGGAATTCCCCAGATATATCCCTGGCCGAACCAGCGGAATGAATCAGGGAAGCCCATGATATTCCTGGATTTGTTGATGATATATCCAGCGCCTTTGAAAATTGCAGAAGTACCCAGCGTAATAATCAGCGGATGTATTTTAAGTTTAATACACAGGAAACCGTTAATTGCTCCCAGACCCGTTCCCACGAGCAAAATGAGTGGTATTGCGACCGCAGGTGGCAATTTCCAGTCCACAAACATGATTGCCATAAGGACATTGCTGAAAACCACCTGAGCACCGATCGAGAGATCAATACCACCACTGATCATAACGAACATCAAACCGACGGCGCTAATGCCCGCGAATGAGATTTGGCGAATTAATGTACGAATGTTGCCAAAAGTCATGAAGTTAGGAGCCATGAACGTAAAGAGAATCACCAAAAAGATCAATATCAACAAAGGCACATTCTTTTTTAGGACGGTGACGATCTTTGGGCCAATGGAGTTGTTACCAACTGTTAGATTGCTCATGATTAGATTCCTCCGAAAATTAATGCGTTCCCGATGCGAGGTCGAGAATAAAATGTTGATTAAAATTCTCTTTTTGGACTTCTCCTGCCAATTCGCCTTCGCATAAGACAATGATCCGATCTGACATTCCTAACAACTCCTCCATATCAGAAGAGATCATCAAGATCGTAATCCCGTTATCAGCCAATTCAGTCATCAGGTGATAAATCTCTTGTTTGGCACCGACATCTATTCCACGAGTTGGCTCGTCAAAAATTAAAATATCCGATTCTGCTGCCAATGCTTTTGCAAGCACCACTTTTTGTTGGTTGCCACCACTCAGATTGACCACTTGCTGCAACAAGCTGGGAGTTTTAATGTTTATTCGTTCTTTATATTTTGTAGCAATTTCATCTTCTTTTTTAGTATTTACAACACCATATTTTGAGATGCGTTGACCAATTGGAAAACTGATATTCCACTTGATAGGCATTTCAAGGAACAGTCCCTGTCCTTTGCGATCTTCCGTCAATAATCCAATTTTGTGGTGAATTGCATCCAATGGTGAACGAATTTTGGTAATCTTTCCATTGATCAATATCTCGCCACTCTCAATTGGAGCTGCGCCAAAAAGAAGTTGGGCCAATTCTGTTCGTCCAGCACCCACCAATCCTGAAATCCCTAATATTTCACCCTTACGAACACTGAAGGATAAATTACGGTCACCATTACCAGTCAGGTTTTTTACCTCAAGGGCAACATCACCCGGAAGATTTTTTCGTTTGGGGTAGGTTTCTTTCAGTTCGCGGCCAACCATTAAAGTGATCAGTTCCTGTCGGCTGGTATCTTTGGTGTTTTTGGTTGTGACATAAGATCCATCACGCATCACACTCACACGATCTGAAATACGAAACACCTCTTCCAAACGATGTGAAATATAAATGACCGTCACCCCTTTTTCTTTTAACTGATTAATAATCTTGAACATCATTTCCACTTCCGACACGCTTAATGGAGCAGAAGGTTCGTCCATGATTAATATTTTGACGTTTTTGGATACTGCTTTGGCAATTTCAATGATCTGTTGTTCAGCAATAGATAAATCCTGCACCATTCTTTGCGGATCAATTTTCACTCCAAATTGATCCAAAACGTTGGCTGCTTTTTTTTCAATATCCTTGGCGTTAAACAAGGCTGATTTTTCACTTTTTTCACACAGGTAGATATTTTCAGCACACGACAATGTGGGAACCAAATTGAATTCTTGATAGATGACTTCTATACCAAGGCTTCTAGAAAGTGAGGGCGTTATTTTTTCATATTCCTGACCGTTGATGCTGATTCTTCCAGAATCAATATCAATGGCACCGGCCACCGCTTTTATCAGTGTGGATTTCCCCGCACCATTTTCACCCAATAAAGCATGAACTTCACCTTCAAGAAAATTCATTGAAACTTTATTTAATGCAAGTACACCCGGGTATCTCTTGGTGATGTTTTCCAGGGATAAAACAACCTTGGTATCCATACTTTTCACCTCATTATTATTAGGAGAAGGGAGGAAAAGCCCTCCCTTCTCAATTTTCTACAACGAATGAACTTTATTTAGGTGCAATAGTGGTGAAATCGCAGGTGATCGGTTCCAACACATCATTGATGATATTGGGATATTCGACCCCTTGCAGCATCTTTTTGACCTGCTCGTAAGTTGCCTGATCAAGTGAAGTTCCACCGATGGCGACAAAACCCTTGTAAGGATCTTCGCAGCTAGTGACAACGGGGATATTGGCAGGATCCATATCGCCGGCGAAGACACCGTAATCTTTGAAATCAACATTGGGCATAGCTTTGACGGCATTGGCGATACCCTGGGCATGAGCGGAGGATTGGCCAATAAATACTTTAATGTTTGGATTGGAGACTAAGGCAGTTTCAGCTGCGGCCTGACCGGCAGGAATACTATCGGTCGGTACGTCTGAATCCACAACAAGTTTCACTTTGGGGCAAGTTTCGGTGATCGTGAGATAACCGTCGTGGCGAAGTTTCATGCCAACAGAGTTGTTCGGCGCACCAAGGATAGCCGTTTCAATGGAGCCATCAGCAGCATCCGGGTAACGGGCATTGATGAAATCACAAGCCATCTTGGCAACTTTTTGGCCATCTTCGTATTGGCTGGTGTGCATAATGGCGTCAAAGGGGGCTAATTTTTGAGGAGGAACACCCATGATCATGATACCAGCAGCTTTGACTTCATCAATCGCGGGCATCAATTGATCAACTTCACCGGCTGCCATCAAGTACATGAAATCAACTTTCATCGAGATGCAGTTTTCGATCTGATCGAATTGTTGGTTTAGACCACCTTCATCAGCGCCGTAGACATTGACAGTCACGCCGTCAGCTTTGAATTTTTCGGTAACAGAGGTGGCAACACCATTCAAGAAAGGATTGGCGAGTGAAGGGATGATGTAGCAAACAACCTTGCCATTGATATCCAAGGGTGCTCCAGCTTTTGCAGGAACCATGGAAACCACGGTGTCTTCAGCTGGTTCAGCAGCAGCTTCAGTCGCGACGGCTTCAGTTGGTGCAGCAGTTGCGGCAGCTTCAGTTGCAGCAGGGGCTTCAGTGGCAACAGCGGCGGGTGCTTCAGTTGCTTTTGGAGCGCAGCTCGCGAGCATCATAACGGCAATTACGAGGAACGTCATTACGAACATCAACTTCTTAGTCATCTTTCTTCTCCTTTTTTTATTGTATATCTGATGGTTGAGATATTGATTTTCCTAAAAACAAGTCTTACTAAGAACCACCTCCCTTCAAAATATTTTTAGCAACAATCTCAATTGGCATATTTCATAAAAACTCGCTGCGAGAACATGTGGGTCATTTCAAGTGTTTATCCAAAAAATTCATGACCCGTTTGATATTCTCTTTGGATTCAAAGGCAGGACCGCCATGACCTGCTCCCTCGAGAACATCAAATTCAAAACGATCATGGCTTATATATTTCTGCATTTTTTCAACAAAGATAATGGACTGCTGTACAGGTACGGTTGAATCCATGCTTCCATGTTGAATAAGAATAGGAGGCATATTTTTGTGGATATACGTCATTGGATTTGCGAGTTCCACTTTCAATGGGACGTCGGAAATCTTCGCTCCCAAATATCTGGATTCAGGTGATGTGACTTCACCATGATCAGTTGGTCCCAGTGAATGTTCCTGCAATTGTTCATCCATCATGAGAAAATCAGTCGGTCCAAACCAATCCACCGCAGCCTGAACATTACATGGATAGCCAGGGTTGCCGAGACTGTAATCGTCAAATTCAGTGACACTTGATGTCACACAGACCATTGCAGTGATATTTCCGCCTGCCGAACTTCCCCAAACTGCAATACGGTTTCCATCAAGGTGATATTGTTCGTTATTCGCCCGAATCCAGCGGATGGCTGCTTTGATATCCTGCAAAGCGGCAGGGAAAATCGCCTCGCCACTCAACCGATAATTCACACCAATAACCGCGTAGCCGGACGACAAAGCCTTAAGAAAAGTCAACAGTTCGATATCTCGTTTGTCGCCTTGTTGAAAAGCTCCACCATGGATGTACAATACTATTGGGAAGGGCCCCTCCCCTGTCTCGGGAAGGTAAATATCCAGCATCTCAGCACTGGAACATTTTGCATAAGGAATATCCAGCCACTTGCGAGATATGCCAGAAACATCTGCCGGAGGAAGAAGAATTAAATCGTTGTCAACATTTGTCATAGAATAATCCTTGAAATTATAGTAACATTTTGAGTAATGAAACTCCAATTCATTCTATGATACAATACATTCCAAAATGGAATGGTAAAAAAAGGGCATAAAAATGGATATCAGACAAATCCAGTATTTCCTTTCCGTTGTTGATACAGGCAGCTTTACTGCCGCGGCTGATGAGAACTTTATCACGCAACCTTCGATCTCAAAAATAATCTCATCCCTTGAGAAGGAGCTGGGGGCTCCTCTTTTCGATCGCAGCAAGCACAAAGTATCGCTTACGGAAGCAGGAAAAGCCTTTCTCAGACACGCGCGCACGCAAATGACCGATTACAAGAATATGCTCGTTGAAATGGACGGGTACAAATCATCCGAAGACACCTTTAACGTAGCTGCCATCCCGGTCCTTCCGCAATACGGTATAGCAACCTTAATTGCACAATTCAGAGATAAATACCCAACCATCCACTTTAGCCTGGAAGAAACGAATGGTCAAAACATCGTACCAGGACTCATTGAAAGACGGTATGACCTGGGATTTATTCGTCATAATTACCTTGATCCAACCCAATTCGATTATGAAGAAATCAGTAAAGACAAGTTGCTGGTAGTGGTGGCAAAAATGAACCGTTATGCTGGACGGTCTTCCATTTCCATCAAAGAATTGGCCAGCGATAATTTTATCGTTTTTGATAAAGTTACAGATCTTCACCAGTTGATCATGGATGAATGTGCTAAGGCACAATTTGAGCCGACCATTTTCTTTTCAAGCCCGCACAAGGTGAGTGTTTTTGCACTTGTCGAGACGAACATCGGCATTGCACTGATGCCCGCCAAGATTTTTGAATACTACCGGCACCCAGGGATCATCACCATCCCGCTGGAAGAAAATATTGAGTGCAATGTCGTTTTAGCCTATCTAAAAAACAAGCCCCCCTTGAGTGCAGCCAAATTGTTCATGGATTTTTTGAAGCAATCCTCCAAGAACGACTCTCTTCAACCCTAAACAGCCAACCAATTATTGGCAATAAATGGACATAAATGGCAGTGGAATTACCACTGCCATATTAACAATCCGGATCTATTCGACTTGCATCAACCCACCTTATGGAATCGGGTAGATGAAATCAGCAGTTTTTTGATCAAGCGGCCAGACAAGCTGCATTTTTCCAGCCTGCCATTGCACCAATGGGTTCAAGACGTTTCCAGTTCCATCTCCATTGAACGAAACATTGCCCATGACTGTCATCATATTGGTTGCCGCGATCGCATCTCTGATGGCATCACGATCCAATGTGCCGGCTTTCTCAATACCTGCTGCCAAAATTTGGACACAGGCATACGCAGGACCCACAAGAATGTCAGCCGGTCTGCCGAAATCAGCCTGATGTTTGGCATTGATTTCAGCAATCCCCGCAAAGTTCTCACCGCTATGCCAACCGGCAAACATGGTCACACCGTCGCCGGCTGTACCGGTTGCTTCACCCCAAGTTGCTGCATCTGGGGCACGAACCAGCATGATGAATTTGGGTTTCCACCCAAGCTCAGCAGCCTGTTTCACAATGGCGATTCCATCCGGCGTATTCGGCATACCAAGGAGCATGTCTGCATTTGCAGCCTTGGCTTCCATGATCAAAGTCGAGAAATCGGTTGTGCCAGGAGCATACTCAGCGTAATACGCCACGGTATAACCTGCAGGACCGGCATCCGCTTTAAAGAGACCACCCAACTCATTACCCCAGTCGGTTTTTTCCTGGAAGATGGCGATATTGGCTGGCCTGTTTTCTTTGGTGGGAACCAACTCGTTGAGTGCCTTGAATACATCGCGAGCCTGATCAGGTGATTTGGGGAACGGTGAAAACAGGTAATTGTAGCCTCTCTGGTGAATATTCCACCAGGCAAAAGAGACACCAAGGTAGGGCACCTTGTTCTTTTCAGCAATGGCTGTGGTGGCTGCGTGCATTCCGCTTGCTGCGCCACCCAGATATGCCACAACATTGTTTTCAGTGAAAACTTTTTCCAAATTGCTGACCGCTTTGGTTGGATCGGATTCATCATCATATGCTGTCAGGCGCAGTGGAATTTTCGTCCCATACTCTGCAACATAAACACCACCGGCCGCATTGATATCGGCAATGGCATAGTCATAACCTACTTTGACCTGACTGCCAAGTGAACCGAATTTTCCAGTAAGCGGGATGGATGCTCCGATCTCAATAAACTCAGGAGCAGGCGGGTATTGTACTTCTGTGGCTGTTGGGGCTTGGGTTTCTTGCGGAGCCTGTGTAGCCACCGGAGTGGGGGTTGGCGCAGGAGTGCAACTGGCCAGCAATAAACTGATTATTACCACTAGTGCCATGATGGACATTCTTGCTTTCATTCCTCATTCTCCTTTCAAGTGAATAGCCGAAGAAAAAAACCTTAGATCTGGTGCCGTTGAATCATGCCGATAGTCTCTCTCCTTTCACTCATGCTGATTACCATCCTCGTTTTGAATGGTTGCTTTGAGTAACACTTTTTTTCTTCTCTTTGCTTTTTTCGTCAGAAAAGTTCTAAATTTCTGCCATATCTCCACCAAACCGCCGGGCAGGAACAAAACGATCAAAATAAAAAGGGTGCCAAAAATGATCAGATGGTATTCGCCGACGTTCCAAACCAACAATTGTTTTAACAAAACGAAGAATACGGCACCAATGATCGGGCCAATAATGGTTCCGGTTCCACCGATGTAAGCCATCATCATCGGGTCAAAGGTCCATTCACTGCCAAACGGCATGTAATAGTAAAAACTCACGTGGTAATACGCAAAAGCCGCACCCGCCATGCCTGCAAAAAAAGCACTGATGGAAAGGGCGATGAGCTTATGCTTGAGAGCGCTGATTCCCAGCGATTCGGCCGCATCCTCGCCTTCGCGCACTGCCATCATCCCCAACCCAATTCTGGATTTGACCAAAATAGCCGCCGTAAGTATGGTAATCAGGGTCAACCCCAGGAACAGGTAATAACGTGGAAGCAGCTGATAATTTGCGAGATCAGGGTTATAAGACATTTCAGGCAGGATGTTACCGACCGTGAGATTAAGCATTTGGGCCAGTGCCAGGGTTCCAATGGCAAAATAAACCCCCCGCAATTTGAAGGCCGGTGCGCCGATGATGAGCGCCAGGATAACCGCCACGACGCCACCAGCCAGAAAACTGGGCAGGAATGGAATTCCATTCACCCACAGCAGGCGGGTGGTGAGCGAACCAACACCAAAGAATGCCGCATGTCCAAGGTTGGTCTGGCCGGTGTATCCTCCCAGAATGTTCCAGCTGGAGGCCAACAAGATATAAAGCAGAACCAAAATCACCAGATTAATGGTGCTGTCACTTTTTATCACCAAGGGAAGCACCACCAGCCCGATAACGGCAATGATGATTAGAGCGAGTTTTATGATGCTGTTTTTTTTCATCGCTTATGCCTCTTTGGAACCGAATAGCCCTTGCGGCCTGAAGATCAAGACCAGCAGGAACAAGACTAATCCGGCCACCTCACGGTAGTTGCTGCTGATAAAGAACGAGGTGGTTGATTCGGTCAGGCCAAGGATCAACCCGCCGATAATCGTGCCGGGAATGTTGCCCAGGCCGCCCAAAACCATAACGATCAACGCTTTCATCGTCCAGCCAAGCCCCATGGTGGGCTGGATGGAATAATTGACCGCCACCAATGTGCCTGCCACGCCGGCCAGTGCAGCGCCCATGGCGAAAGACAGCAGATAAACTTTATGAATATCAATGCCCATCAGTGATGCGGCTTCCCAGTTTTGCGTGGTGGCACGGATGGCTTTGCCGGTGTACGTTTTTCTTAGGATCAATTGCAGGACGACTAAAAAGATAACCGTTACGACCAGGATCGCCACCTTGGTGATCGGGAATCTAATATCTCCAAGGGTGAAAGCCTGACTGAAATAGGTGGTGGTTATGCCGCGCTCATCGGCAGTGAAGAAGCGAAGAGCCAGGTTTTGAAAGATCACTGACAACCCAAAGGCAACCAAGAGGGTGTTTTTGATCTTTGATTCTTCAGCCAGTTTTACAGTTCTTGAAAACACCAGCCAATAGAGAAAACCACCCAAAATGAAGAGCACCAGAATGGTGAGTGGAATGGAAAGGAAGGGGTCCAATCCCAGCATTGAGAAAGCATAAAAGCTTGCGTACCCCCCAAACATCACCAATTCTCCATGAGCAACATTAAGGAATTTGGTCACACCAAAAATGAGTGAAAGACCCAGAGCGACCAAACCATACAGTGCGCCCACGAGAAGTCCAAAAACAAGATTTTGACCCAACGATTGGAGCATAGCGGCCTCAATTCCCTTTCACCAGAGATCAACCCAGATATGAACTACGCACAGAATCAAAGGTAAGCAGGTCCTTGCCTTTTCCCTCACCCACGATCCGTCCATTTTCAAGCAAGTAGGCGCGGTGGGCCAATTCCAAAGATGCCTGAACGTTTTGTTCCACCAAAAAGATCGTCAATCCATCACGGTTGATCTTCTCAATGGTTTCAAACATACGTTCGACCAGGATCGGCGCCAAACCAAAGGAAGGTTCATCCAACATCAGCAGCTGGGGTTTTGACATCAAGGCTCGTCCGATGGCCAGCATCTGCCGCTCTCCACCGCTCAACGTACCGGCCTGTTGAGATTTCCTTTCTGCCAGCCGCGGAAAGATCTCGTAGACCCATTCCAGGTTTTGGTTTTTCTCCTTACGCGCCCGCTTCACAAAAGCTCCCAATTCCAGGTTTTCGAGAACGGTCATGCCTGTGAAGATTTTTCCGCTTTCCGGAACCTGCGAAAGTCCGAACTCAACTATTTTTTCAGGAGCTTCTTTTTCAATTTGGTGACCGAGAAAATCCATCTTTCCGGATGCACTGCGGTGAAGTCCACTGATCACGCGCAATAACGTGGTCTTTCCGGCCCCGTTTGGACCAATAAGCGCAACGATCTCTCCCTTTTGGACGTTGAGTGAAACGCCCCAAATCGCTTGAAGTTCTTTGTAAAACACGTTGATATTTTCTAGGTTAAGCATGAGATTTTCCCAGGTAGACTTCAATGACTTTTGGATCATGGACGATCTCATTAGGCTGACCTTCTGCGATCTTTTCGCCCATGTTGAACACAATAATTCGATTTGAAACACAAGTGACCGCTTTAACGATGTGCTCCACCATGATGATGGTGATGTTTGCATCACGAATTTGAGTGATCAATTTACAAGCCTCGTCAGCCTCACTTAGATTCAAACCCGCCATCAATTCATCGAGCAAGAGCAGATAGGGTTTCGTTGCCAACGCCCGGGCCAGTTCCAACCGCTTGCGCTCCATGACCCTCAAATCTTTCACCAGTACCTGGGCTTTGTTTCCAAGCCCCACCTGATCGAGGATCTCTTCAGATTCTCTTTCGGCTATACGCAGATTGGGACTGGGTTTTTGTCCAAATGCCCTTCCAACCATCACATTCTGTAAAGCCGTAAAATCCATGAACGGCTTGCAGAGTTGGAATGTTCTGGCAATTCCCTTCTGGCAGACAACATGACGCGAAAGACCTCCAATTTCTTCTCCGCGGAAGTTGATCCTGCCTGAATTGGGTTTTAAGAAACCAGTTAACAGATTGAGCGAGGTTGTCTTGCCCGAGCCGTTCGGGCCAATGATGCCAACAATCTCACCTTCATTCACATGAAAGTCGAGATTATTGATGGCCTTTAATCCCCCAAATGATTTGCAAAGCTTTTCAACGGTTAACAATTGCATATTCCTCCTTCGCGAATATTGATCCATCCAGCAGTAATGTAGGAAAGAAATACAACTTACAATTAGGAGGTAAATTATTTATATGTAATGCAGCGCACTAAACTATTTAGTACCCGTTGAATCTGCGATGAATGTTCTTATTGATCTAATAAATTTGTTACTGGCTTCCTTCCGTTACTCTTTAGTCGAAAAAAGAACGATTATCTGTAAAAAAGTTGAAACGATACCTTGCTCCTCATATTCAGACATAGCCTGATATCTGTTTTGACCAAGATCCAACTACTTAAGCAAACAATACATCACGCATTACTTATAAAGAGGTTAACAATAGGGGAGTTGTGATCATGCCAACAATAATAGAAAAAGAAATACACGATGCGGCAAACTCAGTATCCAGCCCCTCAGTCGCAGCGTAAGCCAGTGGGATCATGCCAATAGGCATGGCTGAGGCAAGTGTTACCACCATACGGTCAAGCCCTTGCATCTGAGTGAGCAAAATGATCAACTGACCAATCAAGAGACCCACTCCCATTCTTAGAAAGACTGCCAGACTCATTAATTTCCATTTTGAAAATTTGAAACTGACAAAGATGCCCAATGCCAGCATGGCCAGAGGTGCATTCGCCTGACTTAACGGTGTCAGCAGCTTGGAGAAGAACCCAGGGATCGTTAGTCCGGCCAGATTAATGATCAAACCGAGAACGATCGCCCAGAGCACGGGTACTGATAAAACCCTTCTAATACCGCTGGTCAGGCCTTGAGGATTTTTAGAACCATATTGGGTCGCAACATAGTATCCATAGCCGCTGGCCATGACAGAATTGCCAACATCAAAAGCGGCAGTGCGGCTGACAGCTCCCGGTCCAAATACGGTTCCAACCACCGGGATCATTAGAGTGCCTATGTTCATCACCATGCAGCCCAGGATGAAAACTCCGGCAGTGGGATCATCGAGTTTTAATACACTGGCCACCCTTCCACCGATCATTCGCAAGCAAACTGCGATCGCAAGACCAGAGGCCGCCAACACCAGCAATTCTAAAGGTTCGATTTTAGCCTGCGAAATCGAAAGGAATATTACACTAGGAAGGGTGATATTTAAGATCATACGAGATAACAGTGAACCATCTGCTTTTTTCAACAAGTCAGTCTTTTTGAGAAAGAACCCAACCACCACAAGACAAAGAATTGGCAATGCTTCGGTGACAGTTGGGTTCATTGATAGGGTCTGTTTTCTCTAGAAAAAGTGCCGATCTATGGCGGATACGCGACGGTATAAATATGCTTGCCGCCGTTTAATGGACCCTTTAAGAGGGCATCAATTTCAGCCGCGTCGCGCATGGTGGTCTTATCAGTGGGGGGCAATTCTCCAGCCGGGAATTTGGTCATGATGTCACCGATCAAACGCACCATGTAATCAAGCAGTGCATCCAGACCGGGTTTGGCTTTCTCTGCATCCGCCAAAGTTGGCCGTCCAATGACTCCCTCCGGATAAACCAACACTTCGATACCGCCCAGCCCCACATGTTCATGTCCTTTGATGGGGGCGTGATAAACCTCGCCGCCTTTATCCACATGTCCGGGTGGTAAAAAGCCTTCCGGCTTGGTATCCACGGCCAGGCTCATATCCATGAATTCCGGAAAGAGCGCCAGCGAGTATGAGGCCTCAACTTCACAGGCATGCTGGAAGGCTGTCTCGAACGGACCGCCGTGAGCTTTGTCCTTCAAAAAGTCATGAATCACCGTTGGCCAGTGGAGTGAGATCAACAAACTGGGAACCTGGTATTTCTTGGCCCATTGGTGCAGCGCCAACGGAATGACTTCTTCTTGACCGTGACCATTTAAGAAGATCTGTTTGCGAAAACCCATGTTCCATAGGCCGGCGATAATGGCGCGCAGATTTGCCAAAAAGGCATCTTCAGGAACAACGACCGTACCGGGCATTCCCAGGTGGTTATACGGATGCGATCCATACCAGACAGGTTCAGCGATCGTACAACCGGTTTTCAAGGCAACCTGTTCAGCCATGCGGGTTACCAAAAAAGTGTCTTCTCCCAATGGTTGAGCGGCGCCGTGGCATTCTGTACTGCCGACTGGAATAATGATCAGATCATTTTTCTTCAAACGTGCATTGATCTGCGTCATATTCATCGTTTGCAGATACAGGCCTTCCGGTCTTTCCATTCGTCCACCATCAGGTGGAAATTGCCATTCACCCATTTTCTTCTCCTTTCGAAGTTTTTCTTTCATTTATTACAAACCACTAAACCTGCGGAAGGTGAAGGTCTTTGGAACCCTTGGGGCTTTGTTTAAGATCAGGATAGTAAGTGTTCAACATTTCGACAATGATGGTAGCCTGGTCAGCCATTTTCTTGCCATCGCTGGCAGAAGTGATCTGGCCGTGGGCAGCAACAACCGAGTTGCCTGTTTTACAGTGGACAGGGGCAGCTAACCTTACGATCTCAGGAGCTTCGTAAGTGCGGATGAAGCCGCCGGAACCAGGGGGATTATCCGTGTGGACATCCAGTGGTGTTTTGATCGCAGCACGCAGTGCAGCAATCATGGGAAGCTGTAGATCACGAACCGGATTGATACTGTCAGCACCAAGGGTTTCGAGAAGTTTCAAGGAACAGGGATTGCACTGTCCAAGATGAGCTGAGGTTTTGAAAATCATGTCTTTGGGAAGGGCACCTTCGGCGCGCATCTTGCCAACCAACCAGAGCATGCCTTCGTCATAGATCAGGAATCCACGGACGCCGAGGTCGTAGCCGCGTTTGATATCTTCAACTGCACGCACCATCTGTTCCATGCCGCGCAAGCGATAACTGATACGAACACCCTGCTCAGAAAGCACGGTTGCACCGGTATCGTATGTGGCGCGCGGTCCGGTGGAAAGCAGCAGTTCCGCACCATAGTCATGGCATAATTTGCAGTACTGTTTAATCTCATCACGGGTATGGCGGAACATACCATAGGTTTCGGTCACACGATTGATGACAATATTATTCTTGGTCGCCTGATCCAATAAAGCGGCGACAGCGTCAGCAGAATTGATGGTGGGCACTTCGATACGGAAGGCAGCACCATCAGGGAACCGTAGAGTGGATGAGGGTAAATCCCAGAGATCACCTTCTGGCATACCGATCTTCTTCAAATAATCACGTGTCTCTTGAAAAATCATTTCATTCTCCTTCTTAAAATATTTTGCAGAGATTAACTACAATGCGCCGGTAATGGCGGGCTGTAGACCCAGACAATTCTGAGGGGCTCATCGCCGATGTTTTCCACACGATGTTTCACGCCGATCGGAGAATAAAATGCCGTCTCTGGACCAATTTCCCACTCACCCTGGCCTTCAATAACGATCTTCGCATGTCCACTGATCAAGAAGAGAACTTCTTCTGAACTTTCGTGAACATGATCGGGGATCATGCTACCCACTTCGGTGATATTCATCCCCATGGAAACTTTTTCCACGCCGCCAAACTTGGGAGCAAGGAGAAGCTTGGAGGTTCGAGGAGGTTCTCGAAATTCACCTTTTACATCCGATGCTTTAACGAACGGTACATTTGCCATTGGTTTATAGACCTCAAGGAAATATTTGATTGTTTCACTCTATGAAACACTGTTTCGTTAATCAGTATAGCAACCTTTTCAGCTGATGTCAACTACTTTCATTCAATAAAACTTATTTACCGTTGCTCTTGACTTCTTATCAACTGAATGATATTCTATTATGTGAAACTGTATTTCACCTGTTGATACTTGACTTCCGGAGGCAACATGGCACAAGAATCCGTTTTTATCCCCGTGGACACTTTGAAAAGTTTTATTAATGACGTCCTGTTGAAATGCGGCGTCCCTACTGCGGACGCAGAAGTCTGTGCAGATGTGATCATCGAATCAGACAAAAGAGGGATCGAATCCCACGGTATTGGTCGTTTAAAGTATTACTATGACCGGATCCAAGCCGGACAGCATCAGGTGGTCACCGAATTCGAAGTCGTCAAGAACGGTCCCACCACCGCGGTTGTTGACGGACATCACGGCATGGGCATGGTCATCGCCAAACGAGCCATGCAGATGGCCATTGATAAAGCCAGAGAATACGGCATGGGGTCGGTGGCTGTCAGAAATTCAACACATTTCGGCATCGCTGGTTACTATCCCCTCATGGCTGTTCAACAAAATATGGTCGGCATGGCGTTCACCAACGCACGCCCCTCCGTTTCACCCACGTTTGGTGCAGAGGGTATGTTGGGAACCAATCCCATCGCCTTTGGTGCCCCCACTGACGAACCGATCCCCTTCTTGTATGATGGAGCGACCCCCATCACCCAAAGAGGAAAAATTGAAGTTTACAACCGCGCTGAAAAACCCCTTCCCGAAGGCTGGGTGATGGATGAAAACGGGCAGTTAATGACCGATTCAAAGAAAGCCCTGGATGCCTTGGAAAAAAGAAAAGCCTCCTTCTTACCCTTGGGAGGCCCTGGTGAACTGATGGCAGGTTATAAAGGTTACGGGTTGGGAACCATGGTCGAAATTTTCTCAACCGCGCTGCAATCAGGTGTCTTCATGCAAGCCCTTTCCGGCGTGGCACCTGACGGTTCTCCGCAGCCCTTCAGGCTTGGTCACTTTTTTATGGCGATCAACATTGAAAGTTTTACAACCCTGGATGATTTCAAAGCCATCACAGGTCAGATATTGAGAGATTTACGCAATTCGAAGAAAGTCCCGGGGCAAACGCGCATTTACACCGCCGGTGAAAAAGAATTTGATATGCTCTCGGTAACCAGACTCAAAGGGATCGAAGTTAACCAAAATCTGCAAAAAGACATCAAGTATCTTATTCAGGCGCTTAAATTGGATAATTACAATTTTCCGTTTTAGCCAATATGGGTGTCAATTGGGATATTGATCGAAAAACAGTACTTTAATAAATCTGGCAGATCTACCTTGATGCGCCGCCGTTCCATCCCAGACGACGAGAGATCATTACTGCATATTCGCAGATGGATCTGGAAATCTTTTCCATTCTCTCGTCAGACATTCTTCCAACGGGGGCTGGAACGCTGATCGCAGCGATCACCACGCCAGTATAATTTCGAATGGGCGCCGCCACAGCCCGAATGCCCTCTTCATACTCTTCTCGGTCAAACGCATACCCCATTTCTTTGATCCGGGCGAGTTCCTGAAGCAGTTTTTCTTGTGTGACCAGGGTGTTCTTTGTATATGCCTGCAGTGGATTGCCGAGAACGATCTGCAAATCTTTTTCTGAGGCATTTGCCAGGAACAATTTACCGGTGGCGGTGCAGTGGGCAGGCAGCCTTTGCCCAACGGTGGCTGCGATGGTTAAGGTTTGATGGCTTTGCAGCACCTCAACATAAAGCACCTGCTTGTCTTGAAATACGCTGAGGTCAATGGCTTCATCCCATTCTTCAATGAACTTCCGCATTAATGGAATGGATTCCCGGCGAAGGTCCATGCGCCGCAGCACCTTAAAACCAAGGTCAATCATCTGATTTCCAAGGCGGTATTTTTGTCCATCGGCAGTTCGTTCGATGAATCCCATATTGAGCATAGTCGTCAAAATCCGGTGGGTAGTGGCTTTGTGGAGTCCGATCGCCTCAGAAATCTCAGAGATCCCGCGTTCGGGATTCTCATCATCAAAGGAATTCAAAATCTGCAATGCTCTTTCCACCGCTCGGACGTTGTACTCAGTCTGATCTCTCATGTCGAAACCTGCCATAAAATATTTTTAGAACCACCAATACCAATGTTTGATTTTATACCAATTTGGAATTTTTTACCTTGCAAAAACCAATAAGCTTATAGTATTGTTAACAGATTATGGAAAATTTTTCTCCTGGCAATCATCCTTCATTATCGCTGAGGATCTTATGACAACCCAAATGCAATCCCAAAATAAACAGCAGGCGATCAGCCCAAACCGGGTTGGAATTCCGCCCAAGATGATCACAAATCATCTCAAACGAAAATTCCTGGATATCGCCTATGCCAACCAATCACCCACCCAAAAACTGGATCTCTATCTACCTGAAAAAGGAGATGGGCCGTTTCCGGTGATTTGTGTATTTCACGGCGGTGCCTGGATGTTTGGGGCAAAAGACGATGACCAGCACGAACCCATGCTGCGTGGACTTGAAAAAGGGTATGCCGTAGCCTGTGTGGATTACCGGTTAAGCGGAGAAGCTGTTTTCCCAAGTCAGATCTTTGATTGCAAAGCTGCGATCCGTTTTATCAGAAAAAACGCAGCACAATATAAACTGGATGGCAACAGGATCGCCGCATGGGGAGCCTCGGCCGGTGCACATCTTGTCTCTCTTTTGGGCACCACCGCAGCTGTTAAAGAACTTGAAGACCTCTCGATGGGTAACGCAGACACAAACTGTGCAGTTCAAGCCGTAATTGACTGGTGCGGCCCCAGCGATGATTTTATCCAGATGGACGAACAATTTAAGGCAAGCGGTCTGGGTGTCGCCGATCATTCCCTGCCAGATTCACCTGAATCACGGGTCATCGGTAAGCACATCCTTACAGCGCCTGATCTTGTGGCATTTGCCAGCCCAAAAAATTATGTTAATAAAGATATTCCACCGTTTTTGATCGTCCACGGCGAGGTTGACCAGGTGGTTCCGGTTGAACAATCCAAGAATTTTGCCGCGGCTTTGATCAAAGCAGCTGGCAAAGAAAAGGTACAACTTGAAATCATACCCGGATTGTTTCACCATGGGTTTCCATCCTGGCATTCGCTCATGTTGAGCGATATGGCCTTTAATTTTCTCGCCAAACACCTTTGATCAAGGTTCTGATCGTTTGAGTATGAATTTCACTAAAAATTTGTCATTTTTGGAGAACGCATATGCCGCCAATCACAAAAGAAACTGCACTTGAGTATCACAAAATGAATGGAGTACCAGGAAAGATATCCATCAATCCCACCAAACCACTGGATACTCAAACGGATCTGGGCCTGGCATATACTCCCGGTGTTGCCTATCCGGTCCTTGAAATTGCACAAGATCCCGACCTGGCCTATGAATACACCGACAAGGGCAACCTGGTGGCAGTCATCTCAAACGGCACCGCCATCCTGGGGTTGGGCGATCGTGGTGCGCTGGCAAGCAAACCCGTCATGGAAGGCAAGAGTGTACTTTTCAAGAAATTTGCCGACGTGGATTCGATTGACATTGAAGTGGACACGCATGATCCAGAAAAAGTCATCCAGGTGGTTGAGCTGATCGGAAAAACCTTTGGCGGGATCAACCTTGAGGACATTAAATCCCCTGAATGTTTTTACATTGAGCGAGAACTTCAATCCAGAATGGATATTCCAGTTTTTCATGATGATCAACATGGCACGGCCATCATTCTGGGTGCCGCCTTATTAAATGCGCTGGAAATAAGCAGCAAGAAGATCAAGGACATCAAAATTGTTTTCTCAGGTGCCGGGGCTGCTGCGTTGGCGTCGGCCAATCACTTTGTGAAAATCGGTGTACCGAGAGAAAACATATGGATGTGCGATGTAAAGGGCCTGGTTTATAAAGGCCGAAAAGAAGAAATGTTCCCCGAGAAAGCTATTTTTGCCCAGGGAGAGCGCCCTGCCACACTGGCAGAAGTGCTCGAAGGTGCGGATATGTTTGTGGGATTATCGGTTGCCAACATTGTCACCCCAGAAATGATCAAAAGAATGCGCAAGGCTCCCGTCATTTTTGCCATGGCCAACCCTGACCCCGAGATCAAATTCGACCTTGCGAAACAAGCCTGCCCGGATGCCATGATCGGCACCGGTCGATCAGATTATCCGAACCAGGTTAACAATGTGCTCGGATTTCCTTTTATTTTCCGCGGCGCCCTGGATGTGCGTGCCAGTGCGATCAATGATCAGATGAAGATTGCAGCCAGCAACGCCCTTTCTGCTTTGGCAAAGGAACCTGTACCGGCCAATGTCTTAAAAGCCTACGGACTTACTCATTTGGAATTTGGTCCGGATTATATTGTTCCAAAACCGCTTGATAACCGTGTTTGTCTTTGGGAAGCCCCGGCTGTTGCAAAAGCGGCCATGGAAAGCGGCGTTTCACGGATCAAAATTGATCTTGAAAAGTATGAGCGGCAATTAAAAGACAGACTCAAGATAGAGTAGAGGGATTATGCGTGACTACACACAGGAATTACTTGAATTAGTTCGCCTCACCTCGACCGACCTTCCAAACCAGGTTGAAACCCGGCTCAAAACCGCCCTGGCAAACGAGGAACCTGGCTCGGCGGCATACGCGGCGCTTGAGACCATTCTCGAGAACGTGGCCATGACCCGCAAGAGTTCAACCCCCATCTGCCAGGATACCGGCACACCCATCTTTTTCGTCCAGGCCCCTGCTTCGATGGATAAAGATGAACTGACAAGGCAGATCCGTGCCGCAATTGAGCTGGCAACCAAAAAATCATACCTGCGGCCGAATGCCGTGGATTCGATCAGCGGCAAGAACACCGGCAACAATCTCGGTGATGCATACTTTCCTTCCATCCATTTTCAGCCTTCAGAAACCGATGCATTCACAGTGGATCTGATCTTAAAAGGCGGCGGATGCGAAAATGTGGGGGCGCAGTATTCACTCCCCAACGATGATCTGAAAGCCGGTCGCGATCTTGAAGGTGTCAGAAGGGCAGCCCTGGATGCGGTCTTCCGCGCCCAAGGAGAAGGCTGCGCACCGGGTTTTCTTGGCATCGCCATCGGCGGCGACCGGGGCACCTCTTACATAGCCTCCAAGGAAGTGCTCTTGCGTGAACCGGATGATAAAAACCCTGATCCCGATCTAAACGCCCTTGAGGATCGAATCACTGCTGAAGCCAATGAGATGGGCATCGGCCCCATGGGTTTTGGCGGCAAAGCCACGGTGCTTGGCACCAAGATCACTTCCACCTACCGCCTGCCCGCTTCATTCTTTGTTACCATCTCATACATGTGCTGGGCGTATCGGCACCACAAACTGGTGATCAAAGGCGACGAGATCGTTTACGAGTAGATCGGAGAAATCATGACAAAACGTCTCAATATTCCCATCAGTTCTGATGAAATCAAGGACCTGAAAGTTGGCGACTCGGTGTTGTTGAGTGGTGTGATGATCACTGGCAGAGATGCCGTCCACAAGTGGATCCATGATGTTTTTATCAATAAAACCAAACCGGCCACCCCTGAAGATCTGGAAATCATGAACCATCTCAAGCCGCTGCTGGATGGCGGATTGATCTATCACTGCGGCCCGGTCGTGGCTGGGCTGGATACCAAACAATATCGTTTTGTAGCTGCCGGCCCAACCACTAGCGTACGCGAAGAACCTTATCAAGGGGACGTGATCAAATTTCTGAATCTGCGGGGGGTGATCGGCAAAGGCGGCATGGGGCCAAAGACCCTCAAAGCCTGCCACGAAGCACCTGCAGTTTATTTCCACGCCATTGGCGGTGCTGCAGCCTTGATCGCTGAATCGGTAACCGAAGTGATCGGGGTTTACAAATTGGATTTTGGAGTGCCGGAGGCGATCTGGGTGATCAAGGTCGAAGATCTGCCAGTGATCGTCACCATGGACGCCCATAATGCCAGCCTGCATGCCTCCGTGCGCAGCCAGTCAAAAGCCGTACTGGATAAGTTGATAGCCTGATTTGCGAATCGGATCTATCTGTGCAAGTTGGTGATCTTGTATTCAGCCGTGATTTTCTTGGCGATCTCAACCACTGAAGGGCCAATTTCAAGCAGTGTTTTTACGGGCAGCCGATAGGCAGGCCCGGCCACTGCAATCGCACCCAGAGGCTGCATTCTGGAATCCAGAATCGGTGAAGCAACCGCGTTAATGCCTTCTTCAAATTCTTCTTCTGAATAGGCAAAACCACGTTCTCTTACCAATTCAAGGATGTGCTTCATCACCTGGGGGTCGCGCACGGTGGATTTGGTATATTCTTTAAATCCGTGTTTATAGATCTTTTCGAGTGCTTCTTCAGTCTCGTAGGCCATGATCACTTTTCCAGAAGCAGTACAAAAAGCCGGCAGCCTTTGACCTGGTCTCGCCGCAATTTTTACCCCTTGCGGACTTTCGAGTACATCAATGTAAACGACATCCGTCTCATCAATGATTGAGAGCGTGACGGTTTCACGATGCATTTCATTTAGTGCTTTTAAGAATGGCGCTGCCACGCTGCGCAGATTGTTTCGTTCAAGCGTCAAGAAAGCCATTTGCAATAGACGCTTTCCCGGCCGGTAAAGACTGGTGACTTGATCTCTTTCGACAAATTGCTTGGCTTCAAGGGTGGCCAATAAACGATGAACGGTGCTTTTGTTCATCGCAGTTCTTTCGGAGATTTGAGTCATACTCAATTCAGGTGTGTTGGCCGAAAAACACAAAAGAATATCAAGGGCACGGTCTACGGATCGGGTGGCTTCGCTCAATTTATTGTTTCCTTTTTTTAATCGGTTTTCAATAATGCCCTAGTATACATCCAAATAGAAATTTGTTCCACCTGATGAAATAAGAAAAGTCAGTATTGACAAAGGGTATTAAAAATGCTACTCTATTCGTATCACTCTATGATATAGTGTTTTATCTAACGATAAGCACACGGCAATTTAATAAAGTTCACAATCCAAATTCATTTTTTACTTGGAGAGGTAAGCATGCCAGATTCTTATTCCTTGGTGGATGCAACCCTTAAGGTGATTCAAGACCGGCGCAGCATACGCGAATTTACCGCGGATGAAGTCTCGGAAAATGACCTTAATCTAATCCTTGAAGCAGCCAGACAGGCGCCATCAGGTGAGAACGCTCAACCGTGGCGCTTTGTGATCGTCAAGGATGAGACCACCCGCAAAAAGCTTGGCGCCATCGCTGGCGGCGGCAGCGGACGCAGGTTCACCGCTGAATTTGTGACTCACAAAATGCAGGACCGATTTGTAAACCTTGAAGACGAAGCCAAAAAGAAAGCTGCATTTGAAAAATTAACTTCAGGCCAGGTATCCGCCTTTATGGCAGACGCCCCCGTAAACCTGGTGGTAATTGGCAAAAAAGACGTTTGGGACCTGCCCTTCGACACTTCTGCAGCAATTGAAAATATTCTGCTAATGGTGACTGCGTTAGATTTGGGAGCCTGTTGGGTGATCGCTCCTTGTATTGATATCAGGGATGAGGAAAGGATCAAAGAACTCCTCGCAATCCCTGAGAATATGAAAGCCATCAGCATCATCTCCATCGGACATCCCACACGTCTTCACCGCCCCCGCCCCAGGCTTCCACTGAGTGAAATTGTGTTCAATGAAAAATGGGGAGACAGTTACTACAAGGAGGCAGAATGAGCACAGAATTGATCCCTCTTGAATATGCCAATCACCTGATCTATGAACTGGAAAAGGCCTTTTGGGACGAACGCGGTAAAGGTGCAAGATTCCGCCTGACCAAGGTAGGCAAGGAATTCTTTGATGCCAATTGCCTGCCCAAGATCAGCTCCAGTGAGATCAACGATATCATCCAGACCATTGAACAGGTATTGGTTGAAAAAAAGATCGTTGGCAAAATCAACTACACAAACGAAGACCGCCTCTTCCGTTTATCCATCCAAGGGTGTATTCACCAAACCGTGGAACAACAGTTGGCGGCCAAAGGCGTGGAACCCCTGGCCTGCTTCCCTGCCAACTTAATCGTGCTTGCCATCGAGAAAAAACTTGATCGTCCGGTTGAGCTTGCTGAGATCAAGATCGTCAACGGCGCCTGCCAATTACTGCTCGTTTTGTTTGAAAAACGCCCTTCCATCGGATAGGAAATGATCATGTCAAAACTATGCTCAATGTCTGAAGCAGTTGCGACCCTGAAACCTGGCGCCCATATTTCACTTCCCGGGTTTGCCATCACCCGCTGTGCAATGGCTTTTGCTCATGAAGTCATCCGGCAGCAAATCAAAGACCTGACACTCTCACAATGCGTAGGCGCCATGGATGCCGATATGCTGGTCGGCGCTGGTCTGGTCAACAAGATCATCTACGGCGGCGGTTCGCTTGACCGTTTTGGCCGGCTTGCCAACATCAATCGCGGCATCGAAAACGGCACCCTCAACGCGGATGAATACAGCAGCCTTTCAGTTGCTTTTCGTTACCTGGCGGGAGCACTTGGCCTTCCATTCATTCCGATCCGCTCCTTGATGGGATCCGACCTGCTTAACCAGTTGAAGCAGAAGGAGAGCACAGATATCGCCTCCGTGGATGATCCCTTCACAGGCAAGGATTGGCTGGTATTGAAGCCGCTGATCCCCGATGTGGCGGTCATGCATGTGCAAGTGGCGGATGAAGAAGGCAATGCCTGGATCCTGGGTCCCAAATGGGATAACTGCGAACAGGTCAAAGCCAGCGAACGGACCATCCTCATCGCGGAGCATATCGTTTCCACCGAGATCATCCGACAACACCCTGAAAACACTTGCATCCCCGGACTCTTCGTGTCGCATGTTGTGGAACAGCCTTTCGGCGCTTATCCAACTTCTGTCTACCGCGAATACGACTACGATTCCGACCACATGAAGTTGTATGTTGAATCCTCCTGCTCAAAAGAAAAATTCGATCAGTACCTGAAAGATTACGTCTTTTCGTGCAAGGATCACTGGCAGTTCCTCGATAAAGTGGGCGTTCAAAAACTTTCCACTTTACGCGCCGATTCTCTCAAGGGTTATTAGGAGCAGGGAGCCATTATGGTCATTGATTATTCACCTAACGAATTAATGGCGGTCGCAGGCGCCAGGGAACTGCGCGATTCACAGGTTGTGGCGGTTGGTCTGGGGTTGCCCGTGGTCGCCTCCTTTCTCGCCAAGAAAACTCACGCTCACAACATGACGATCCTCTTCGAGTTGGGTGTGATTGACCCTGAACCGGTTGACTGCGGCGTGGGTTTGGCAGACCCCCGGGTCTGGTATCGCGCCAAGGTCCTCAGCAGTTTCGTTGACATTCTTGGTTCCGTTTTGCATCGCGGCAGAGTGGATGTCGGTTTTTTGGGTGGGCTTGAAGCAGATGAATACGGCAATTTGAACACAACCATGCTCGGCGATCCAAAAGGACAATTCAAGCACATGATCGGCAGCGGCGGCGCCAATGATATCGCCTCCAACGCTAAAAGCACGATCATCATCATGCGCCATGAAGCCCGAAAGCTGCGCAAGACCATCTCCTTCATCACCAGTCCGGGCTACCTGCATGGAAGCGAGAGCCGAAAGCAAGCCGGATTATGCGGCGGTCCGAGCCGGGTGATCACGGACAAGGCTATTTTAGGGTTCGATCCAGACTCCAAAAAAATGATGCTGCTTTCGATCCATCCCGGCAACACCCTTGATGATGTGGTCAACACCATGGGGTTTGAACCGGTGCTTCAAGAAAAAATACCATTCACCGAGCCACCGTCCATTGAACAATTGAAGATCATCAGAGAAGAAATTGATCCCGGCAAGATATACCTTGGATAAAGTACTGCGAAAGGATACCTGACACCATGCCCTACGTTGTAACCAGTGAATGCATACTCTGCGGCGCTTGTATCAGCGGATGTGAATCCGATGCCATTAAAGAGGGCGAAACACAAGCCATGATTGATGTCGAAATTTGCGTCGAATGCGGTACATGCAAAAGGAACTGCCCCTCAGATGCAATCATTTTTGTGGATGAGGATCAGCAAAAACCATAACAATAATGGTCTCATAATCCGGTCTACCTATCGAAGTTTTCTCCTTTCCTCCAGAATACAGGTTGGTACGGCAAGAGACCACAAGGGCATTGTGACATCACCCCTTGTGGTCTTGAGTTTATTTGTCCCCGCAAATCTATAAGGTTATAATTACTGGTAGCGTTGTTGAGGTTTTTTGTTTGACGAATCTCAATAAAAAGTAATTATTTCATAATTCACAGGTGAATCGCATGCTCCTCCCGTTTAAATTGACCCCCAACTATAAAGATTACGTCTGGGGGGGAAAGAAACTGCGTCCGCAAGCCGAACGAACTGCGGAAGCCTGGATCGTTCACGAAGAAGATGTGGTTTCTGAAGGGCCGTACCTTGGAAAAACACTTGCCAAGGTGGTTGAATTTGAAGGAATCGCGCTGTTGGGATCCAAAGTGGTGCAGCGCACGGGAAGACGCTTCCCATTATTGATCAAGCTGCTGGATTGCGCTGATTGGTTGTCTTTGCAGGTGCACCCTAACAACGAACACGCCAAAAAGCTGGCCGGACCTAATCAATTTGGTAAAACAGAAGCCTGGTTTATCATCGAAGCAGAAGATCAAGCACAGTTGATCAGCGGGTTTAAACCCAACGTCAGCCATAAGGACATTCAATTAGCAGCTGGCAAAAAAGAAATGCTGGACCTGGTGGAACGCCGATCGGTAAGATCCGGGGACACGATCTTTATCGCACCGGGCACCATCCACGCTCTCGGGCCTGGATTGCTGCTTTATGAGGTTCAACAAAACTCAGACCTCACCTACCGCGTTTATGATTGGGATCGCCCCATGGACGGCGGCAGAAAACTGCACATTGCTGAATCCATTGAGGTATTGAACCCCCAAGAGAAGGGTGAGGTCAAACCCTTGGACGAGAAAGTCAAAGTTGCCCCCATCTCCACTTTATCCGTCTGCAGTTATTTCTCATTAACTTTGCTGCAAGGCGAGCAGAGCAGTGTGAAGATCAATACCATGGGAGAGTCTTTTGCGGTCATCACGTCAATTGACACCACCATCACTATTAAAGGAAGCGATTGGTCCTTCACGCTCAATCCGCTTGAAACGCTTTTCATCCCGGCGGAATGCCCGCCATTTGATGTGTTCTTTGAACAAAAAGGCCGAGCCTTGCTTTCTCATTGTTAAGAGGTCCATATCTCTCTCCCTCTTCTGGATTACACAAGACTCCTCCTTTCAACAGGGGGAGTTATTTTTGATACAGACAAACAAACTTTTCCGCTGAACCCCATTCAATACGTTTGCAAAACGTAATAAATATTGACACAGGGTGATTTTGGAGTATACTATTACTTAATTTATTCAATGAATTAAGTGCTTTTTCAAATTGACAATTTCCCACCCCTAATTAAGCATTGAGGTCGAATGAAAAAGAAAATCTTTTTTGCATTTGTTATCATCGTTCTTGCATTAAGTTTACGCCTTTACGCCGCCATTCAACTCCCTACCGATTATGACGAGCCGGTTTACTACACTGCTGCACGTTACTATGCCAAAGCCATCCAAACAGACCATCTCGAGAGCATATCAGCCGCAGAATTTAATTACGAACATCCAACGTTGGCAAAACTCACCTATGGCGCAGTGCTTTCAATACTGCCGAATGATGGCTATATCACTGGAGAAGTGTGGCAAAAGTTCATATTCCAGAAACCCTTGATCCAGGTCACAGATCCATTTCGATTGTTTCTGCTGCGCCTGGTCTCGGTGATCTTTGGAACGCTGGCCGTCGCCCTTTTAGTAGTGGTCTCGCCAGTGGCAGCTCTGGCTTTGGCCGTGGATACGATCGCCATCAAATACACGAGCATTGTTTACCTTGAGGCGCTTCCGATCTTTTTATCCTTGCCATCCGTTATGCTTATTAATGAAGGCACAAAATGGATGAGAACACAGGAAAAACTCAGCTTCAAGCCGCATTGGAAGGATTTCCTGCTCATTCTACTTGCTGCTGTCTGCCTAGGGGCGGCTACCGCTTGTAAATATCAATACGGGATCGTGGGCATCGCCATCGTAGTCTTTTTTGCGGCCTGGATCTTTCGCTGCCAACCAAAAGAGGTTAAGAGATATGCAATATTGGCCGGGTTTGTCGTGATCTCCCTCGCGACCTTTGTTCTGTCGGACCCGTATCTCTATTCAAATCCGGTTGAAAAGCTCTCGTACTCTCTGGCC
This sequence comes from Chloroflexota bacterium, assembly GCA_021825925.1. Classification (GTDB taxonomy): domain Bacteria; phylum Chloroflexota; class Anaerolineae; order Anaerolineales; family Anaerolineaceae; genus UBA6107. The sequence continues at coordinate 337,749 of JAKAFP010000001.1, read as the reverse complement.
TTTAGCCTTGATTACAAAAATGGCGAGACTGTCAGAGAAGCAGGCTATCCCTTTTATCAACCTCTGGTATGGCTTTCACATTCCGTCCAGGCTTTTGTGGATCGCGAGGTTCAACCCATGCCTTCCAGAGGCAACGAGTTCTTGTTCAGACTTGACGCGCTGATCTTCATCCTCGCCATCATCGGCCTCCCTAAATTATTTAAGGACCACCCTCTTTATTTTTCATGGTTAATTTCTGGCCTCTTGTTTTTATTGATCTGGAGTACAAAATGGCCGCAATATACCATGCTGATCATTGTTCCGCTGTGCCTATCATCCTCGCAAGGAATTTCACTGATCATGAATCTTGCAAAATCACTGACAGAAAAAACCATAAGGAAACCCGCAAATTGATATGCGCATCACTTCAATGAAGGGACCAAAAACCGAGTAAAGGATAACCTTCACTCGGTTTTACTTTTGCATCTCACGCAGATTATTAGGCGGTAGTTCATTAACTTACCAAATCCGTTTCTGAAACCTGAGGCGTTTTTCGGTCAACATCAGAGGCTTTTCCCGCCATCCAGGCCAGGAATCCGCCGGTGATGAACAGGATCAGGTTCAAGATAAAAGGAAGCATTTTATTCAAGGCCGAAAGGTTGCCTGCGATCCAGCCAAAGGGGGTAGTGATGATGATCACAGCCACATACAAGATGGATTGGATGCGTGCCCGTTCCTCCGCATCAATGGTCAGAACGATGAGCTTGTCCACGAGCGGATTCAACGTGGCCAGGCAGCAGCCTTCCAACACGATACTGATGATGAGCAAAAAGTACCCATTGACCGGGGTCAGGATGAGCAGAAGCTGGCTGACTGCGAATCCCCAAAACCCCAACACCATGGGCACTTTGTAATGGAACTTCTTCAGGCGCGGAGAAACCACAAAATAGAAGAAAAGCATGATCACAGAGTGCACAAAGGCAAAGATCGAAATGTTGTAGACGGCGATTTTGATCTTTTCGGTGACGATCACCGACCAAAAGGTACTGTTGATCATCAGACAGATACTCATGATCAGCATGATACCAGCGGTGTAGAGCGTCTTGGGGGTATGCAAAACCTGTTTAATGATCTTGCCATAACCACCCATACCGGTGAAGATGCTTTTCCCTTTCATCTCCTCCATACGGATCAAGCCCTGCCTGGTCTCGCTGGTAAGCTTGTAAGTGATGAAAGCTTTGGCAGTAAAACAAATGGCTGCAAAAATATACAAAATGCGCATGGCCGGGATGAGTGTCAGCGACTTGATCAAGACCCCGGCGATGGGGGCAAAAAATGCAGAAAGCAACCCGGCAATATACACCCAAGAAAAAACATCAATCAACTGGTCAGGGTCCGTGTCTTCCACCGCCAGACACATCCACGAATTTTGCGGTATGCGGATGAAGCTGCTGAAGATGGCCGCACCCAAGAAATACCAGAAGTTCTGCGCCACGGCTGAAATGAGTGCCGGGATGACGTAAGAAACCAGGTCAAAGATCAAGGTTGCCTTGCGGCGGCCAAGTTTATCAGTGATCGTTCCGCTGAAAATGGCCAAAACAAGCTGGACGGCCCAACTGACACTGACCGTCAATCCGATTTGAGCATCGGTAACCCCCAATGCGAGCATAAAAACGGAAACATAAGGCGCATACAAGTTTACCGGTATGGCATTCAAAGGCTCTGGATACACGCAACCTCTTGCGTTTCCCTTAAAGTTGATTAAGGAATGGAACAACGGATGAGTCTTCATAATGTTTTCCTTGTATGTATGATGTGCGCGTTGAATCAACCCCCATCCAATACAGAATGGGGGTTGTCATTTCAATCTTATTGAATCTTTATGAGCGTTTTGGCCGTTGGGGCATCCAGCGCAATTGAAATTACGTTTAATTTTTCGTTCCAGGTCCAACCGGAGCTGGCTGGAGTTCCTGTCAAATCCACTCTCTTAGGCAGGGGTGATCCATTAACTAAAACTGTTTTGGGGTCTTCGGCAGCGATCATCAGCCGCAGATCAACAGGACATGCTTCAATCTCTATCGTCAATTCATTCGAAACCGAATTTGAAGTCATTTCAACTGCAACAGTTTTCGAATCCGCCATCACGATCTTTTTGGGAGTTGGTGTCTCACCAGGCATGGCAATTAAGTCCAGGGTCTCGACGTGATCGCAGGAATTGCCAACCGGGGTGCACAATTCACCAGTGTGGTTTAGGTTGAGGGGCAAAATGCTGCCCTGTCTCTGATAGACAGGAATGCGGTCCACAGGAACCTTGACCGTGAATTCAAGCGGACCGCTAAGGATCTCACCCGTCCAAAAGTCACGCCAGTTACCTTCTGGCAGATAGACCTGTAAATCCTCAACACCCTCCCGGGTCACCGGAGCAACCAGCAAGTCTTCACCAAAAAAGTACTGACTGGGATACTGACGACACTTTTGATCATCGGGATAGACCAGCCCCATGACCTTCATTAAGGGCAGCCCGGTTTCGCTGCATAACCTGGCCTGGTCAAGCACGTAAGGCAGCAGGTTCATGCGCAGGTTGGCGAATTTGCGGAAGGTCGGCACGACCCGTGGATCACCCGTCTGTTTCTGCATATTCCAGGGGGTGCGGTCACGGCTGGTGCGTTCAGTACGGTTCACATCCGAGTGGTACTGCATGATCGGACAAAAGACTGAAAAAGCTGCCGCCCGCAGATAAAGCTCGCTGGTCGGAATCGGCCCGGCGAAACCGGCGATATCCCAACCCACGAAAGGCAGACCGCTGATCCCCACGTTGAGAAGCGCTTGAAGCGTGGCTCTAAAAGCATCCCAGGTGGAATTTTCATCCCCCGCCCAGTGGCTGGGATAGTTTTGGGAACCGGTATAACCTGCCCTGCTGAAGAGAACGAAATCGTCTCCGCGCAGTTTCTGCATCCAACGGTCATAAGCCCCCTCATAGTCCACAGGGTATTCGTTGATGGCGTCAACGCCGCGTTTCCCGTTGAGGAAGCGGGTTTCGGGGTCCCAGATATGCTCGCCACCATCGGATTTCCAGCCATCCACACCGAGTTCTTTCACAATATACTCACGCTTCGAGAACCACCAATCCGCGGCTGCGGGGTTGGTAAAATCCAGCACCAGGCTGTTTTGGAACCAGGGCATGTGTTTCTCAATACGATGAGGGGTGCCATCGGCTTTTGTGACCACGTAACCCTTTTCAATGGCATAAGCCTGATCCGCCAGGTTTAAGGTGTCGTCAAAACTTTCATGGGCTCCCTGGAATTTAATCGCCGGGTTCTGCCACAAGACCAAACGCACGTCATTTTGATGAAGTTCATCCACCATGGCTTTGAGATCAGGCCAGCGGCTGTCAGGGGCAAATGTAAAATCTGATAATTTACAGGGTTCGGAAGATGGTTTGATCTTATATTGGGCATCGTTCCAAATGTAGAAATTGATCTCATCGCTCCAGGCTTCGATCACCAATACACTGGCCGGGATTTGCAGTTTTTGTGTTTCATGCAACTGGTTAAGCACTTCCTTCTGGCTGTTCCAGTCATTGCTGCTCATCCACGGACCAAAGACCCAGGCTGGTGGCACCTTTGGCTTACCCGTGGCCAGCGTGAAGGCTTTGACATTGTCGTAGGGTTGAGGCTGCAGGAACCAGGTGATCTCAAGATGCTCATCATCTTCGGCTTGACCTTCAAGATACCATGAATCCGGGCTGGCGGCAGCCAGGTCAAACTGCGCCTGGCGGGAGGTTTTCAACCACATTCCGTAGCCGCGCGAGGAAACAAAAAACGGCACTGGAATGTAGGTGCGTTTTCCCTGGCTGGTATATTGGCCGTAAACGTAATTATCCAGATGGCTGCCGCGCTGATCGAGTGCATTGAAGCGTTCACCAAAACCATAGAAGGCTTCATCGGCCGGGCTTTCAAATTCAAGGTGATACTCGAGCACGCGCCCGCCCTGGTCAACCATCACCTGAAGCGGCTGCTTGCTCTTGATCACCAGACCATCCGAGGCTCGTTTGATTTCAAGACTAAATGGGTTTTTATGCAAAGTGATCTGAAAATCCTTCCAGTCGGTGGAATAAATGGATTCCAGCTTTGACGTTGCCTGAACCGTTTCGTGCAAGGCCACTAGTGTGAATACCAGACCGCCTGCCCCCTGCCGAACAAGGTTGAGTTTGAGAGCCAGCCCGGGACGTTCGGTAGCAAGAAGCAATTCCAGCTGATCTTTAATGGAAGAGATCGAAATCAGCGAGGGGATATTGATCCAAGTGTTGATATAAAAAGTGTATTCATCCCCTTTGATGGATTGCGTTCCGCTTTTGGCGCAGAAATGATACCGGATCTCTTCGCCACCCTTGAAGGCAGGCAGCACTGCCTGCCAGTAGGTATTAACTTCATCTTTCTGGGTTAATACGGCATCCACGCGCTGGGTTTCGGAGCTGGCTTTCTCACTCCACTCGCACCACAAGCATTCAAAAGCAGAGGCAGAATCGGTTTCGATATTCAAAGTGACCGGCGTGCCGGTTGATGGGAAACGTGGTGATCTTTCGTTGGGCAGCGGAATATAGGGATGAAGTTCTCCGCAGGGATCATGCCGTAATAAACCGGCTCCGGGGGTGGTTATAATGGTCATAACGTCTATCCTTTATTGAGGGCATTCACTAAAATAACGTACATGGCGTGCGACCAGGTAAGTGGCTTGGCGATGGGTCCCCATTTTTTAACCCAAGGGACATAGTGTTCAGGATACAGGGTATGGTCGCTGACCTGTTCCGCCAGCCAGCCGTTCTCATCCGCCTGTGATTCGATCCATTGGCATAATGCCTGTGCTTTATCAAATTGATTTACCGACGCATAATACCAACCCAACCAGGCTGCCAGCAATATCCACTCGCCGCCACCATAATACACATCCGCTTTATAGCGATAAACGCCGCCACCCGTGCGGTGCAAATCTTCTTCGATCTTCTTGAGGGTGGATAAAAAGATGGGATCATCAAACGACAATAATTGATAAGGCATGGCTGCCGCCAGCAGACTGGCGTCCACTCCATCATTACCGATCAAGCGGGTTTCTGATTCCTCACCAGGAGGGCAGAAATATTTGACCAACCGGCCATTCCTGACTGCGAATTCGAGGATGAATTGAAGTACTTCAGTCGCCAACGCTTTTACCGGAATGGTTTTAATATTCAGTTTTCCTGAAGCGATCATTTCACCTGCAGCCTGAAACCCGGCATACACTGTTGAAAGTGAATATGTGTGCAGGTATTCAGGATGTTCCTCCCAGCAATCGTAATTTGGGAGCTTCCAGGCCAGCTCGAGATAGCGCAGGGTAATCTCAATCGGTTCCTTGAGGCTTTGAAGGAGGCTGAAATCACCTGAAATTTTGACATGCTCATTCAACGCCCACAACCAGGTGCCGTAGCCGTCAATTTGAAAATTGCCCCAGGTGTTATCAATGTAAACTTCCTCGCCATCCAGGGTAAAACGGGTGTGCAGCAGATCATCCTTACCCATTGGCAGACCGGCAGCCAGACGCAGCCTGGCTTCATCCACCTTATAGCTGAAGCGTTGGATCGTCCGCCCCACCCATTTGAAAAAAGCAGAGGCGCTTTCGAATTCACCAGCCGTATCCATGGCGTGGGCAATAAAACTGCCATCTCTCAGCCAGCAATATTGGTAAGTTGGAAAATTAGGTGAGGCCACATACGATCCCCATTCGCTTTGACTGGCAAGAATCGTCTGTATTGATTTTATATATAAACCTTGATCCATTAAACAGTACCTTTAACCTTTTAACCCCGTCATCTTGATGCTCTGTACGAAGTACTTCTGCAATAAGAAGAACAAGATAAGAATGGGTAGAACAGTGAGAACAGAACCTGCCATTTGCAAATCCCAGCGGGTGGTATATTGGCCGACCAGGTAAGACAAACCGACCGACAACGTCCTTTTTTCGGGGCTGGTCAACATTACCAACGGCCAGAGAAAATCGTTCCATACGCCCTGAAAAGTCATGACCGCTAGGGTAGCCAATATCGCCTTGGAGTTGGGGATCAAAATACGGAAATAAAACATGAGTGGATTGCAGCCGTCAAGTTTTGCAGCGTCTTCAAGCTCATAAGGGAAGGTCAGGAAGAATTGACGCATCAAGAAAATGCTGAACCCATCCGCAAGCTGCGGCAAAATGACGCCCAGGTGAGTATCCACCAAACCAAGCGAGCGCATGATGATGAAGTTGGGGATGATGGTAATCTGACTGGAGATCATCATGGTAGCCAGGGTTAGGAAGAATAAAAAGTTTTTCCCCGGGAACTTCATGCGGGCAAATCCGTAACCAGCCATGGAGCATAGGATCAGGCGCCCGATGGTGACGGCAGCGGTAATCTTGAAGGTGTTCAAACCGTATTGGCCAAATTTGATCTTGGTCATAACCTCGGTATAGTTGCCCCAAACAAAGGGATGTGGAAACCAGTTGGGCGGCCAGGCAAACAACTGCTGTTGGTCTTTTAATGAAGTAGACAGCATCCACAAGAAGGGGATGATCATGATCAGTGCACCAACCGTCAGCAGCACGTAGATCAAAATGCGACCGAAGGTGACCTTGCTTTTTGATTTGTATGAGGATTCAAGCGTCGAGTTATTCATCTTATTCCTCCCCATATACCCATTTACGGCGCATGCGCCATTGAATGATGGTCAGCACCAGCAGGATGGCCATCAACGCAAAGGAAATGGCTGCGGCATATCCCATTTTTGAATATTTGAAGGCATTCTGCCAGACATAGAACCCAACGGTGCTGGTGGCGCGCGCCGGTCCGCCTTCGTGTTTCATGGACATATTGAAGACCAGGTCGAAAGCCTGCAGAGAACCGATCACTCCCATGACGGCGGTGAAAAAAATGGCGGGTGTGATCAGAGGCAGGGTAATATTCTTAAAAATCCCGCGGCTGTTGGCGCCATCCACTTTGGCTGCATCCCGCAGTTCATCCGGCACATCCTGCAAGGCAGCCAGAAAGATGACCACATTGAACCCGAGATTTTTCCACACATCCACCAATGTGATGGCGGTCAAAGCGGTTTTGGTATTTTGAAGCAAGTTTAAAGATTTGAATCCAAGGCTGGTGAGGAAGGTGTTGAGAATGCCAAAGTCAGACAACAGCCACACCCAGATGGCGCTGACTGCCACCGAAGCAGCCACCACTGGAATGTAATAAGCAGTGCGGAAGAAAGCCAACCCCTTGATCTTTTGATTCAAGGCAAGCGCCAGGGCCAGAGAGAGGATCAGGTTGAGTGGAACGCTCAAAAAGGAATAGTAGAGCGTATTCGCAAAAACCTTGCCCGTAGTGGGGTCGGTAAATAATTTTGCATAGTTGGCCAACTGCACAAATTCCGGAGCTGAAAGCAATGACCAATTCGTGAAGGAGATGCCAAAACCGACGATCAACGGGATGAGTTTGAACAGCAGGATGATCAAAAGACTGGGTAAGACAAAGAAATAACCCCAGAAATACTTGCCCAGAGATTTACGAATTTTCTGAAAAAAGGTTGGCGGGGGTTCCAAAGCGCGGGTAATTTCCATGGCTTACTCCATTTCGAAATCAGTTTGGTAGGGGTTTGATAAAGGGCGGTTTGGCCGCCCTTTATCAAAAGAAGAGAAGGGAGAAACGTTATTTTGATTCTGCCAAGATTGGATTAATTGTATCGCAAGCGTTCTGCATTGCCACTGGAACTGTGATATCGCCAAGTAAAGCGGAATCGAGTTGAGCGGAAATGGCGTCGGCAATTTCTGACCAACGAGCGTGGGTCGGAACACTCTGAGCGAAGGCAGCTGAATCAAGGAAGACTTTGGCGTTGGCGGGTTTCTTGCCTTCCATGGCTTTCAAGAAGGAACCTTCGGCAACAGATTTGATCGGAGCGATCTCAAAGCCTGAGTCCTGGCGGATTTGATCGCCTTCGGGGCCAGTGACGAATTTCAAGAACTCGTAGGCGGCCTGTTGTTGTTTGGAGCCGGCAAGGACGGAATAGGCATTGCCAAAGAGGAAGGTAACCTGTTTTCCGGTGGGGCCAATGGGAAGGGTGGTGGCGTCCCAATCAAAATCTTTGATGACATCGTTGAACTCGGTGATGGACCAGGGTCCGATGGGGTACATGGCAATACGGCCAGCTTCGAACATGTGCCAGTCATCCTGGGCAGCCAGATCGTTGGCGGTCGGGGCAACTTTGTCGGTCAAGCTCAGGTCAACCATGGCCTGGAAACCGTCAATGGCGGCCTGATCGGTCAGGGTGCATTGGGTGGCATCAGCATTGAAGGGGGTGGCGCCGGTCAGGAGCATGTAGTAAGGCCACCACAGGCGGGAGGTGCCGAAGGTGTCAATGGTGCCGTCACCGTTGGTGTCAGCAGTGAGTTTCTTGTTGTAATCCATGAAGGTTGCCCAGTCCATTTTGTCGGTGGGGTAAGGCAAACCGGCGGCATCGAAAAGGTTCTTGTTGTAGTAGAGGACAACATTGGAATAGGAAGCGGGAAGACCGTACTGTCCGCCGTTGTTTTGGAACATATCAAGGGTGCTCTGGTAGTATTGGCTCAGATCATAACCATCAGCTTCGATCATGGGATTCAAATCAGCGAGGGAACCGGCAGCAGCCATTTCCTGAAGCATGCCCAAATCCAATGAAGCAACGTCAGGAGCAGTTCCGCCAGCCACCCAGGTCTTGAGGGAGGTGAAGTAATCGGCGTAAGGCAGGAGCTGGAAATCCACGGTGATCTCAGGATGTGCAGCCTGGAAGGCTTCCACAACCTTGGATTCAGCGCCTTCAGCATTTTCGCTGTAGGTCAAGAAACTTACGACCTTGATGGTCACAGGTTCAACAGCAGCAGCTTCGGTGACAGCAGCTTCTGTGGCGTCAGAAGCAACCGGTGCTTCGGTGGCGGCGGCGGGAGCGCAAGCTCCGAGCAGCATAGCCAAAACAATTACAACAGAGACGACAAAAAACGGTACACGCTGTTTCATTTCTACTCCTTTAAGATTGTTTTCTTTTACCTGCAAAAGCAGGAGGACACATTACTTTATATACTGAATGAATTAACTTTGATTAAAAAAATTTATCTGGCAGGTATGGTTCTTCCCTCCTTTTGGATCGGGGAAATAAAAATTTCTGCAATCACCAGGCTGGCTGCGCCCAGTGCCCAAATATCGTCACCCCAGGAGTTGACGCGGATCTCGGTGTCTTCAGCAAGACCGGGCATGACTCCTTCATTAAAGGTGCTGCGCACCGCAGAGAAAAACACATCGCCCATGCGGATGCCTTCTCCACTGATGATGATCAATTTCGGATCGAAGAGATTGACAAGATTTGCAACCTGGTGACCGAGAAGAGCCCCGGCCCGGGTAAAGATCAAAGCGGCATTCTGATCTCCCGCTTTCATGCGCGCAATTAAGTCATCAAGATCACTTACATCCGGGGATACCTTTTGCCTCGCTTCGGCGATCAGCGCCCTGTCGCTTAGAAGGGTCTCGAGACAACCCTGCCGTCCGCAATCGCAGCGGGGACCGTTGGGGTCCACCATGATGTGGCCCAGCTCACCGGCTCCCCCGCCCTTGCCGCGATAGATCTGTCCGTTGATGACGATACCCATACCGATACCGCGCCCGAGAGTAATAACGATGAAATCATCCTCAGGTTTACCGGGTTCAAGCCATTTTTCACCCAGGGTCAAAGTGTTGACATCATTATCAATGTAGACGGGCACGCGCATACGGGTTTCAAGCAGCTCACGCAGGTTTACGTTTTTCCAACCGAAAATGGGATTTTGCTTGACGATGCCCTGTGCGAAATCCACCACACCGGCCAAACCAATGCCCACACCCATTAATTGTTTCTTTTTAATTCCGCCCTGCTGAACCAGGCGGTTGACCAGCGTAACCAGTGTCTCAACACTGGTGTTTATCTGTGTATCAGGCAGTTCGATGGCGTCTTTTGCCAGGATGGAAGCGTTCAGGTCTGTGATGGCACCGACCGCCTTGCCTTCCATTAATTTAATTCCGATTACAAACCCGCCGCGCGGATTCAGGGCCAGCATGATCGGCGGCCTTCCCCCGGTGGAATCACCGGTGGCTTTCTCGAAAACCAGGTCTTCCTGGATAAGCTGCCCTGTGATGGTGGTGACTGTGGCGGCGCTCAAACCGGTCATGTGTGCCAGAGCCACACGTGAAACCTCCCCCTCAGTTTTGATCACATTGAGGAGGATGGAGCGATTGATGGAGCGAATAAGGTCGCGGTTGCCGCGTGGTATAGGGTTCATGATATAATTACTTCGTTTAGTGAATGAATTATGTTCATCATTATAGGCTCTTTTAAAGAAAAGTCAATACCCTTTTTGCTGGAGAAACCAAAATGACTCTTCCTCAACTCTTTGTTCCCCCGCTCTCCTCTTCCACGGCCAATCCTCAGGCGGTCATCCTTTTTGCGAATTTCCGCTTTACCCCACTGACCGAAAGGCTGCTGCGCATTGAGTTCAGCAATTCGGGTATTTTTGAAGATCGCCCAAGCCAGGTATTCTGGTACCGCAACCAGCCGGTGCCCAAGGCGGAGGTGCAGCAGACCGCAGACAGCCTGCTGCTTGAAACCGCCCATTACAAATTAACCTGCCGGCGCTCACGTAAGCCCCTTGATCTGCAATCCATTCAAATCCTAATCAAAGCCACCCGGCAGCTCATCCACCTTGACGACCCGAACCCGGGATTATTACCCGGCACCGCCCGCACCTTGGATGAAGCCGACGGCGCCATCCCGCTCAAACCGGGGTTGCTTTCACGCTCCGGCTGGACTCAGATCGAAGATACCCCCAGCCTGATCTTCAACTCGGAAGGCTGGCTCGAACCGCGCCCCGCCATAACCGGCTACCGCGATCTTTACCTGCTGGTCTCCGGAGGCGACTACAAAAGCTCCCTGCAGGATTATCAAAAGATCGCCGGCGCACCTGCCCTGCTGCCGCGCGCCTTTCTCGGCAACTGGTGGTCTCGCTTTTGGGAATACTCCCAGCAGGATCTGCAGCAGTTGGTCGAACGCTTCAGCCGGGAAGAAATCCCCCTTTCCACATTGATCATTGATATGGACTGGCACATCACCCAGACCGGCAATGCCTGCAGCGGCTGGACGGGCTTCAGTTGGAACCGTGCGCTTTTCCCCAATCCCCCCGCGCTGATGAGCTGGCTGCACCAACATGGATTGATCACTGCGTTGAATTTGCATCCCGCCGAGGGCATTCATGCCCACGAAGACCAATATTCCACAGCGGCGAAGGCGCTTGGGGTTGATCCGCAATCCAAAAAGCCGCTGGCATTCAACATTGCCCATCCCAAATTTGCACAAACCTATTTTGAACACATCCTGCACCCGCTTGAAGATCAGGGCGTGGATTTCTGGTGGCTGGATTGGCAGCAGGGAGAGTTCACCCAGCTGCCCGGCCTCGATCCGCTGTGGTGGTTAAACCATCTTCATTATTTCGACCTGGGACGAACTAAAGCTAAACGACCAGTCATCTTCTCACGCTGGGGCGGTCCCGGCAATCACCGCTATCCGATCGGATTTTCTGGAGATACGATCGTCTCGTGGGAATCGCTGGCTTTTCAGCCCTGGTTTACGGCCTCGGCGGCCAATGCGGCCTACGGCTGGTGGAGTCATGACATTGGCGGACACATGCGGGGTATGGAAGACCCCGAACTGTACGTCCGCTGGATTCAGTTTGGGGTGCTTTCACCCATCTTTCGGCTGCACAGCACCAAAGACGAATTCATTGATCGCCACCCCTGGCATGCGGATGCCGACGTATTGAAGTTGACTCGCGAAGCCATGCAGTTCCGCCATGCCCTCATCCCCTATCTTTACAGTATGGCGCGCCGCAATCAACAACAAGGACTGCCGCCGATCACTCCGCTGTATTTCGACTGGCCGGATGAAGAATCTGCTTACGTCACCGCCAACCAATATATGTTTGGCACCCAATTGATGGCCGCACCGGTCACCACCCCCATCACCCCCGAAATCGGCAAGGCGAAACAAGGTCTCTGGTTCCCACCCGGTGATTGGTTCGATTTCTTCAGCGGAATTCACCATCCAGGTAACCGCTGGAAAATCAACTTCTTCGATCTCAAGGATGTGCCCCTTTATGCCAAAGCCGGAAGCATCATCCCCCTGCAAGCCGAAACCACCCTGAATGGGGCGGCCAACCCCAAAATGTTGGACCTGCACGTTTTCCCGGGCGCTGACGGCACCTTCACCCTTTATGAGGATGAAGGTACCTCTCAAGACTACCTGGAAAAAGGCGGCGCGACGACATACTATACCTCTCATCAGACAGAATCGTCATTGTCAGTCACCATATCACCTGTGGAGGGGGAAGCGCAACACATCCCGGCAGAACGTTCCTACCGCATCCTCTTTCGCGGCGTCAGCCGCCCTGAACGAATGTCCGTCTCTCTGGATGGACGTCACTTCGAAGTAAAATTCACCTACGATCCTGACACGCACACGGCTGCGACCGAATTATTCAAACTCGAACCGAATCAATCGTTACACGTCGAAATGCGTGCTGAAACAGGGGAGCTTTTGGCAGAAGAACCAACCCTGAAATCCAGGTTGGTTCCCTTCTTAAAAGCAATGAAGATTGAAAATGTGACCAAATGGAAGATCGGCTCTTTGATAGACGAACTTCAAAAAGACCTCAAGTACTTGATCCATCCGCAAATCGTAATAACGCCAAAACAAAGGATCGCCTTGATCGAGATGATCACCGGCTGTGGGACGGCAATTTTAGATCACCCCCAAGACGGGAAGAAAATATTGCTGGTCAACCCGGGGCAACAGCCCGGGTTCAAAGTCAGGCAACGCAAACCCCTGCAGGTTGATCCATGCGGCAGCCTGATAGAGAGTTCCAAATCAGAATTGACCATAGATTATTTTGGTTTGGTGAAAAAGAAAATATAACCAGGGCTTCTGACTATTTAAGATCCAAGAAAAAATACGTATCGCCATCTAGGTGATGCGTGATTTGAAATCCAAATTTCAAATAGAATTCCACGATCTCGTGCTAGGTACTGGTGGTTTCAAGGATCAATTTTTGGAAACGCATTTTTCTGGCGCGGTCACACAACTCTCGCAAGATTGCACTGCCCAGTCCGCTGCGGCGCAGCGATGCTGCCACGGACATGCGCATGATTTCTGCCGTACCCTGCGCTCTCGGCAGCAGTGCCCCGGTGCCAACGATCTTCCCCTTTTGTAATGCCACCAAAAACAACCCTTCTGCGTAAGAGGTTGCTATATCGTTCAAATCAGGATTCAGATTGGGGTCAAGAATACCCCAATGCTCCACCATGCCGGCCAACACAAGAGCCCTGGTTTCTTGCTGGTCATCAGGCTGAAAAGGACGGATGAAATAGGTATTTTTATCTTTCATCGTAATTCTCAAATAGGAAAACTGATTTGGTCAATCGCGAACACTCAGGCGTAAACCCAATATTATCAACAAAAACGATGACTGTATCCATATATTTAATGAAGCCAATAATTCGATTGTCTTGTTGAAACTCATTTTGTTAGAACCATAGTAGACGCCATTAGCCTGCCATAAATCAAATCGAGAAGGAAGCGATAGTGTTATTTGATTAACGATTCCTAACATCTTCCTTCAAGAACGCAATTGTTGCCAGGCTGGAATTATTAGCCGGGTGGACGTCCTAGAGAATGAAAGGCCATTTTCAATAGTTGACGCATGTGGCAAAAATTGTACTAACCGAAAAAACAGATCATAGTTGGCAGACACCGAAGTTTAGCCCAATAAAGCGAATTTAGTATTCTATTTGTTGATCACAAGAACCTTATGGTCAGCGTTTCTACTTACAGAAGAAGGAAAATTGAGATTATTGGATGGATACATCGAAAAATGTTGACTTTACTGATTCCTCAGTATTATGAGATGTAACAGCTAATCCCACTAATAGTAAGTCAGGTATTTTCAATTCAAAAGTGGTATAGGTTTTCCAATCCTGTCCATCCCCGCTGTAAAAAGAAGTAAAAGTAGTGCCGCTTCTCTTTAATCTTAGCCACGTGTTCGGAAAACAAACCGGAAAATCTGGAGGATTGGAAATTCCCTTTGGGGGATAGATGGCCAGACTTTTTCCGTTTGTTTCTGAACGATAAGCAAACTCAATTCCACCATTATTGTTATTTCTCAGACTATTGTCAGGAAAAGTCAATAAAAATACATGTTTACTTCCCGGATCCAAGGTTTCGCGTGCCATAATGCCCGCTTTCGAATAAAGATCAGCCCGGGTTAAAGATCCTATTCGTGTTATAAAATCGAAATCACCAAACCATTCTTGATAACCAAAATGGAATTGGTCTTTTTCATTCCAAATGTCTTCACCACCTGAAATAATGGTGAACCCGCCTTCCATGCTTTGAATTGAGCCATTAATTTTTGGGGCTCCAATATCCTTACCAGTCAGATCAATTATTGCCATACCACCTCACAGGAATAATGAACTTTTTATTTATGTCGCTATTACAGATTCCAAGTTGTACCCCCGCTTTATATTATGGAAGTCTGTTGCCAGCTGCCCGATAGATCTCATACCATTCCTGCCGGGTCAAGGTGATGTCTGTTGCTTTACAAATGGCATCCAATCGTTCAGGGTTTGTAGTTCCCACGATGGGCTGCATCTTGGCAGGATGACGAAGAATCCAGGCGATCGCAATCGCTGAATTTGTTACACCTTTGGCTTCAGCCAACTTATCTATCGTCTTATTCAATTCCGGGAATTTTGGGTTATCCAGAAAAGCGCCTTCGAAAAACCCAAATTGGAAAGGCGACCAGGGCTGGATGGTTATTTCTTTGAGCCGACAATAATCCAAAATACTTCCATCTCGATCTATAGATGCATCTATTTCCATGTTTACGTTTAATCCCGAATCAATCATCCCGGTATTGGTAATACTTAATTGCAATTGATTGAATAGAATTTTCTGTGCCAAAAATTTGCTCAATAGTTCAATCTGCATCGGATTCTGATTGCTTACGCCAAAATGCTGCACTTTTCCTTGTTTTTCAAGCAATGTAAATGCTTCAGCAACTTCTTCAGGTTCAATTAAAGTATCTGGGCGATGTAAAAGTAAGACATCCAGTTGCTCGATTTTTAGCCTGGTTAGGATCCCATCAACTGAAGAAAGGATATGGTCTTTTGAAAAATCAAAATAACCTTTTCTGATGCCACATTTGGACTGAATGATAATTTTTTGTCTCAGTCCTGGATAATTTTTTAAAACTTCAGAAAACTTCTCCTCTGATTTGCCATCCCCATAAATATCAGCATGATCAAAAAAATTGATCCCGGCATTCACCGCGGTGTGAATCAATCTTTCGACTTCATTATTTTGCATGTCAGAAATCCGCATGCAACCCAACCCAATTTCTGATACCTCAAGGTTACTATCGGCAATTTTTAAATATCTCATCTTGTCTCGCTTCTGATAATTACTCGACTAAGGGAAAAAAGCAGTTCCAGCACCATTACTGAAACTGCTGATAGCTTTTAGAATTCTATTTTCTCAAATGCAAATTATTCATAGGTAGCGCCAAGAGAAGAGTAAAAAAACCTCCAAACTCACGCCCAGAACATTTCGCCTGCACTCTCAACCGTTACAACCTCTTTCAAAGCATCCAAGCCTTTTTTCACACCTTCGTCAAACGACATCATGCCGTCTTCATGTTCAAGCGAGATGGCGTGGTCATAACCCACCATTCTCAACGCAGAAACGATGTCTTTCCACACTTTTAGATCGTGACCATAGCCAATGGTTCTGAAAGTCCATGAGCGGTGTGGAATATCGGTATAAGGCTTGTGGTCGTTGCAGCCATTGACAGCAACGTTGAAGGGATCCACATAGCAATCTTTGCCGTGAACATGCACAATGGCGTCACCCAGTTTTCGAATTGCTGCAACCGGGTCCACTCCGTTCCAGAACAAGTGGCTCGGGTCAAAGTTGCAGCCCAGGGCTGGGCCGCAGGCTTCACGCATGCGGAGCATGGTTTCGACGTTATAGATCAACATACCGGGATGCATCTCGATTCCGATCTTGACCTTGTGTTCTTCTGCAAATTTAGCCGTTTTCTGCCAGTAAGGAATGCCTACCTTGTTCCATTGGTAATCTAGGATCTCACCAAAATGTGGTGGCCAAGGACAGGTTACCCAGTTGGGCATTGTATCAGAAGCTGAACCTGCAGGTAAACCAGACATACCGTTTACGGTCGGAACACCCAACAGTTCCGCCAGCCGGATGGATTTACGAAGGAGTTCATCTGAAGCTGCAGCAATTTTCTTATCCGGTCCGATCGGATCCCAGTGGGCGCTAAAGGCGCTAATGATCATGCCGCGTGTTTCCACCGCCTTGAGATAGGCTTTACGTTTTTCTGCGCTTTCAAGCAATTCGTCAAGTGCGCAATGATGTGCACCCGGCAAACCGCCAGTGCCGATTTCCACAGCAGTTGCTCCGTATGAGAGTATCTTATCCAGAGCCTGTTCGAACGGAAGTTGTTGAAAAATGACTGAAAATACACCGATGCGCATGATTACTCCTTCAATAATTGATCTTCAAACACGCTTCTATTTTACAACCTCAGACACTTTTACCCAGCGATTTTCAAGGGCAGAAAGACGAATGGCTTCGCAAAGTTCCATCTCATGATGGCCGTCTTCAAAGGTTGCAAATCTTCCAGTTTCGGGCATCTTTCCATTTTTAATGGCGCCATAGAATTGTTTGAATACTTGAACAAAGGTATCAGGGTAGCCTTCTGCATGCCCGCCGGGGAAGCCGGTTAATGCACGAGAGCTTTCATGGAACAAAGAAGGATCCTTTAAAAGCAATTGATTCGGTTGTTCGCGGAACCCGATCCAAAGCTCGTTCGGGTTCTCCTGTTCCCAATGCATGGCTGATTTCGATCCACCGATTTCAAACCATAACATATTTTTACGGCCAGCGCTTACTTGTGAAAGGGTCACATTGCCCACTGCACCATTGTTGAAACGGAAGAGGATGAGCGCCACATCTTCAGTTCGGATGGGAACTTCTTTTGTTGACCGATTCTCTTCAAGCTTTCCGGCATAAGTCTGTACTTCTCCTGCAGGTTGAAGCCTTGTTTTATGCACAATTGAAAAATCAGCCATCACTTCAACAATACTCAAACCAGTCAAATATGTAACCAGATCCATCCAATGCGTACCGATATCGGCAACCACGCGCAGATCTCCACCTTGCTCAGGTTCCAAGCGCCAATTCCAATCGTTCTTTAAGAAAAGCCAATCCTGAAGATACGCACCATGAATTAGGTAGGGTTCACCCAGTTCCCCACTGGATATTTTAGCCTTGGCTTCCTGACAAATGGGATAAAAACGCAGGTTATAGTTGACTGCGGTAAAAAGCCCTTTTTCTTTGGCAATTGTAGCCAATTCTGAAGATTCAGCCATGCTCATGGCCAAAGGTTTTTCGCATAAGACGTGTTTTCCTGCCAAAAGTGCCTTTTTAGCCTGGCTGAAATGCAAGTTATTGGGTGTACACAAATGCACCACTTGCACATTTGAATCAGCAATCACATCATCAAAACTCTTGTACCAATTTGGTATGGATAGTTCAGAAGCGGTTTTTTGGGCTTCATTTTCATCAATACCTGCGACACCATAAACATCAACACCCAATCTGCGTAAAGATTGGATATGTGTTTTCCCCATAAAACCAAGCCCCACAACCACTACCTTGGGTTCACTCATTCTTCCTCCAAATTAGTAATATGCAAAACTAAATTAATAAAACAGTGTTTTGGTTGAAAATAAAAAATAGAATAAATGCAGTAAAGGGAATGATCATTTGATCATTCCCTTTGTATGACTAAATAAGTTTGCTTAGGTGTTCAAAACTACGAATTGCATCGGGAACTGTTCCACATTCTACACTAAAAACAATATCTCCGGGTGCTTTCTTGGCAATTTCGATGACACGTTTCCAATCCACGACGCCATCTCCACAGGCACAGCCCACCGGGGTTCCAGAGACCTTACCCTTTTCTTCTCCACTTTGAGAGAAGCTGATGTCTTTGGCATGCAAGTGAACCAATCGGCTTGTAACATGAGTCAACCAATCATACGTATCTGTGGTTCCAGCCAGGTAGCTGTTTCCGGTGTCGTAATTGATGCCGATGGCAGGAGATTTAACCAGGTCATAAATACTATCAAGGCCTTCTTGTGATTTTGAATATTGCTGATGCGGTTCAAGACCAATCTTTACACCGTAACGCTCCGCTACCAGGGAAGCTTCCTTGAGTGTGTAAGTCATCAAGGTATAATCCATCTCTTTGGTGGTCCATTCAGGCTTGGGGCCTTCATCTGTATTGACTACTGGTGCGCCAGCATCCGACGCCCAGCGAATAGCCTGTTTGAGATATTCAACGCTGATCTCAGGTTTACATAACGGTGTGTGTGCGGATAAACCTGACATATTAATGTTGTGTTTATCACATAGATCACGCGCCCAACGGGGATCATCGTACATGGAAACGCTATGGAAATAGCGGGCTTCGCTTAATAACTCTCTTCCCCAATGAACCATGGGTTCCAAGTATTGATAGCCAATTTCAGCTGCCTTGGCAACTCCCCAATCAAAGGGTTTATCATGCGATCTGACAAACTCCATATTGATACCTAAAAAGATTTTTCCCATTCGATTAACTCCTTGATACTGAGATTTTTTTATTTCAGGTCAGGCTGCCATACGTTTATTGGCGTCTTCCACGAGTTTACGAACCCAAGCCAGGCTTTTTTCGATCATTGGCCCACCCTGACCTTCACATTCAAGGCTGACGACACCATTAAACTTGTTTTCTACAAGGATATCAAAGCATTTTTTAATGTTTTCACCATTAACGCCATCACCGATGGCGCATTGACTGACTGCAATACCGGTCAATTCACCACGCAAGGATGCGGCAAGCGTATCGCTCACGTCTTTAACATGTACATGACTGACCTTGTGTTTGAATTTTTGAAGGAAAGCAACAGGATCCTGACCAGCAATAAAGGTATTACCGGTATCCATGTTCATTCGCAGATATTCGCTATCCACAAAGGACAACATTTTTTCCATGAACTCGGGTTTGGTAGTGTAAAAACCATGGGGTTCGATATCAATGATCATCTTGTAACGTTCCGCTACTTCGATGATCTGACTGTAAGAACGTTTCATCATATCAAGAGCTTGGTCGTTGGTCAGACCTTTGGGGGCAAAACGATCATCCGTTGTGTCAATATGGTCGCAACCAGCCAGGTAAGCCCAGCGAATGGTACGCAAAACATATTCGACTCCTAATGAGGCTCCCTCAGGTAAAGACATTGGAAATGCAGCATCAATTTGTGAGAAACGCAAGCCGTATTTGGCTGCTTTTTCACGCCACATCATGGGATCTTCCCACATTGCGACGTGAGGTTGGTATCCAAGACCATGGATCCAGCTCACACCATCAATCATTCCGCATTCGATCCAATGTACATCATTTTTTTCTGCCCATTGCAACGCTTGCTCAAAATTCCAATAACTACTATTAAATGCGTCTGTATGAAAACCGATCTCGATCATGGATATCGAACTCCTTTCATGGAAGTTGTTCATTTTTCAATTGAGCCCGCCCGAAAATCAGGCGGGCTCAAAATCTACTTACTAGTCATGCTTGCTACAACGAATTATGGAACATCCTTGTAGGCATTGATGTCAAGAGCTTTCCAAGCGGTTGGCCAGTTGGTCATGTCTTCTGCACTGCTCATAACATAATACAGTGGGGGCATTCCAGAACCAACGTATTTGTCGAGATTTTCGGCTGTAACGGAGGGCTGGGGAAGAACCCAGTTATGTTGAACAGTCTTGCCCTGCAAGAACATCACAGAAGCAACAACTGCTGTACGCCATTGGAATGTCGGGAAGGTGGGGGCGATACCATTGATGTTATTGGCTTTCCAGTATTCCAAGAAGTCTTGTTGGTCTTCGCCAACCATTACCTTGGGATCAGGAGCGCCGGCATCCTTGAAGGCTTCAAGAATGGTCACAGCGGTACCACCAGCATCCATCCAGACTGCATCAATGGTGCCGTATTTGGCCAGGTAATCGGAAACAACCGTGGAGGCTTTGAAGGAATCGTAGGCAACGAATTCAACACCAATGACGTTGATCTGAGGATTGGCTTCAAAAATCTTGCGGGCTGCACCCCAACGTTGTTCGAGGACGTCAACACCAGGCAGAATACGGAAGGCTAGAACGTTACCACCGGCAGGTCCGAGATCATCAACGACCTTCTGGGCACCAGTGATACCGAAGGCATATCCACCAATGGGACGTTCAGAGATGACTGGGCAGTCGGTCTGAGCGTAGCGATCGAATTGGACCACGGGCATAACTTCGCAGGCCTTTTCAACGATCGGGGTCAAAGCTTCAGAGGTGTTGGATGCAACGATCAGGATGTCGCATTTTCCGGGGGTGTTGATAATATCCTGGATGTCAGCGATCTGTTTGGCATCGTCGCCCTGGGCGTCGAGGTGGATGAAGTTCTTGACCAAACCATCAGCACGCAGTTGTTCAACTTCTTCGCGCATGGTTACATAACCAGTGACACGCCAAGGATTGTTAACACCAGCGTTAGAGAAGCAGATATTGTAAGGAGCCTTCTTGGCGGCAAACTCTGCATATTGAGGATATTTAGAGATGTCGGTGGGGTTCTCAACAAGATACTGCAAATAGATCGGGTCATTTGGATTAAGGGGTGCAGCTGTCATCAATTCCATTGATTTGGCATAATCTTCATCAGTGAAGAATTGAGCGGCAACCTTGGCGGTATCCATTTGCAGACCAGGATTGGCAGCAACAACAGGAGCTTCGGTGGCTGCAGGGGCTTCAGTAGCAGCTGCGGCAGCTTCGGTAGCCGCGGGGGCGGCGGGAGCTTCCGTGGCTGCAGGGGCGCAGGCCGCCAGCAGCATGGAAAGACTAACAAGAAGCGAGACTATTACCAAAATACTCTTTTTCATTAGTTTTCTCCTCCAATGTGAGAAATGTTAGGTTAGTGAGACTCGTACCATTAACAACTTTCCGTACCAAAGACTTGTTGAGTACACCACCTCCTTCAATGTTGATTCTGCAGCCAGGTCTTCTAATCGATCACAAGTACACAACCATTTTGAAGATCCTATCGTTTCTTTCGCGTGCTTAATGCTGCATAAGCGACAACTCCAATTATGATCAACCCCTGAACTGCATCTGTATAAGGCTTTGGTAAACCAAGTTGATTCAACAGGTTTACGATAGCTTGCAAGGTAAAAGCGCCAAAAATTACATTAATGACATTACCTTTGCCGCCGCCCAATAACACACCACCGATAACACAAGCCGCAATTGCCTGCATTTCCAACCCCTCACCAATCGTGACGTTAACACCACCATAACCACCGATCATGATTCCACCAAGAACAGCCATCACACTGCAAAAAACAAAACCCAAGACACGCACAAGTTTGACACGAACGCCAGAAAGGTGAGATGCACGTGAATTATCTCCGATGGCGATGATCTGTTTGCCAAAATTAGTTCGGTGAAAGAGAAAATAAGCTATCGCGGCAAGTATGATCAAGATGATCAACGCATAAGGGATTCTGACGAAGAACGGAACATCCATGATGTAGTTACGCCCAAAGGCTCGCCAGTTATCAGTAAGATAGCCTTGAGGAGCGCCACCAACGTAATACAATGCTGCGCCTCGAACGATCAACATGGTGCCAAGAGTGGCGATGAAGGAAGGAACCCGGAAAAAGCTTACCAAGGTGCCGTTGATCACGCCCACGATTATTGCGACACCGATCAACATCAAAATATCAGGAAGTGCGTTGGCGGGATTATTGGCCAGCACCTTTGAGCTAACCAGAACGCAGAAGGTTACGAGCGCTCCGATGGAAAGATCAAACCCGCCCATAGCCAGCACCACCATTTCACCAATTGCCAAGACAGCAAGGGGCGAAGCAGGACGGAAATAGGTCATAATGCCATTCATGGTTTGATAACCTCTCGGGTTTAAGAAACCCAAGGTAATAAAGATGGCAAAGAAGATTGGATATACCGGTGGTATCTTCTTAATCAAAGACCACAGTTTTCGGAAAAAATTTGAAGAACTTGCTTGAGAGGTAACAGTCGAGGTTGTCATGTGATCCACTCCTTATGCCGCTTCTTTTTTCGAGCGGATAGTGTAGCTTGCCACAGCAAGAACGATGATTAACCCCTGAAAAACGATTTTCAAATATGGGTTCACACCTAGCTGATTGAAAGCTGTACTTAAGACACCAAATATCAAAACACCGGCCAGGGTACCCCAAACTCCACCTTTTCCACCTGAAAGTGCAGTTCCGCCAATAACGGCTGTTGCAATTGAGTTAAGATCGTAAAAACCGTTAGGGCCAACCCAGGGAGCGCCGGATCGCATCAAACTGACCAGGAAAAGACCTGACAAGACGGCGCTCAAACTGCATAAGACGTGTGCGATGATCAATACACCATCTGTACGAACGCCAGAGAGACGTGCAACTTCAGCATTCCCGCCAACACCATATAAATGAGAACCAAATTTCGTGCGAGCCAAAAGAAACCAGCCCGCAAAAACCACGAGAAGCAAGATCAGGATGGATACCGGAATCGGCCCAACCATGCCATAGCCAAAGAATTCAAACTCTTTCGGCACACTTCCCGTATAGTTTGAGAATGTCGCATTAATAATGCCTTTGATGATCAAACTGGTGCCAAGCGTTGCAATAAAAGGATTTACACGTAGTTTGGTAATGATCAAACCATTCGTCAAACCAATTGCAGCGCCGATCACAAGGACACCAGCAATAGCGGCTGGTACATTGGCTGTATTTCCTTGCATGATGTATGAGCACATGACTGCCGTAATGCTGATCGTGAATACGACAGAAAGATCAATTGAAGCCCCAATTAGAACCAACGTCTGCCCAATGGCCACAATACCCAATGCCACAGATCGAACCACGATATTGAGCATGATGCTCGGGTTGGTAAAGATCTGTCCATCAGAAAAGAGCTGATCCAAGATTCCGCTGACAAGAAAAACAACAATAAGGAAAAAATAAACAGGCGGAATTTTTATGGTCCGAGTTAGCTTTTTGAACCAGGACACAGAGACTGTTGATGTTGACATATTATTCCTTTCCCTTTGGTGCTTGAGTTTCATTTCCCTGCTTTTTGGCGTGCCCGGTCGCAACCAGCATAATGTCTTGCTCAGTTGATCTGGCTGGAAGTTCACCCGCAATGCGTCCATCACGCATAACCAGAATTCGGTCACTCATGCCAAGAACCTCAGGGAGTTCTGAAGAGATCATCAATGCTGCGATGCCCTCTTTGGTTAACGAACGGATCATGTCGTGAATACTGGCCTTGGCTTCAACATCAATACCGCGTGTGGGTTCATCAAAGATAAAGATATTTGCCTTGGTGGAAAGCCATTTTGAGAGCACGACCTTTTGTTGGTTGCCGCCACTCAGATATTGGGCTTCACGATCAAAAGAAGTGGCGCTTAGATCCACTTTCTTCGCCAGCGTAGGAACCAGGGTTTTTGAACTGCGGATTCCATCTGAGAAGATCATCCCCAATAGGGGTTGAATGGACCGTACCGTCAGAAGCACATTGTCTCTGATTTGCTGTTTTGGAAGAATGCCTTCTGCTTTACGATCTTCGGTGACAAAGCCCATTTTTAATTTGATCGCATCTTGAGGGCTCTTAATGGATTGAACTTTTCCAGAGACTTCAATGGTTCCAGTTTTGAAGGGAACCACACCAAATAATGCCTGGGCGAGTTCGGTTCGACCGGAACCTTGCAACCCAGCTACGCACAGGACTTCACCTTTACGAAGTTCGAAACTGATATCTTTTAGAAAATCGTTGCTGGCATTAGTTACTTTTAAGACCACATCACCAAATTCCTCAGGTGTACCAAGGGGGGGAAAGTAATGATCCAATAAACGACCGACCATCATGCGAACGATATCTTGAGAGGTCACTTCGCTGGCTTTTACCGTACCCACAAGTTCACCGTCTTTAAGGACTGTGATTACATCAGCGATATCAAAAACCTCGATCAAACGATGAGAAATAAAGACGATGGACATACCGCGCGCTTTTAGTTTCTTGATCAAATCGGTCAAGATTTGCACCTCCACCGAGGTTAAAGACGCGGTCGGTTCATCCATGATCAACACTTTCGAGTCAAATGAAATTGCCTTGGCAATTTCAACGAGCTGCTGCTCAGCAACTGAAAGGGTTGAACACATGGCGGTGGGGCTGATGATTTGATCTGCTTCAACTTCCTTCAAGACTGAAACCGCTCTGCGGTTCATTTCTGCCACGTTGACGTAACCGAATTTTCCAGGTTCCCTGCCCAGGAAGATATTTTGTGCCACGGTTCTTTCTGGCAGCAGGTTAAACTCCTGGTAGATGATGCTCACACCCTTCAATTGGGCTTCTTTCGGATGGGAGAAGCTGGTGGTCTTACCGTTCAACAAGATCGTTCCGGAATCAGGGATATAAGCACCTGCCATGATCTTCATCAAGGTGGATTTTCCGGCACCATTTTCGCCAACAATAGCGTGAACCTCTCCCGGCATAAGCTTCAGAGAAACATCATTTAAGGCTAAAACCCCGGGAAATTTTTTGGTGATATTGCGTACTTCCAGTAAAGGCTCTGCCTGTGAAAGGGTTTCTTCTATTTTTGCAATCTGTGCTTCTGTCATATCAACCTCGTTTTATAAAAATCAATCAAGCAAATAATTTCTTTAAGAAAGCCAAACCTTGGGATGCAATCGCGTCCTGACTCGGGGCAATCTCTCTCCAGATGCAGACAGCACGGGCTATTTCTTTTACCTGTGAAGTAAAGGATTCGATCACGACTGGACCATCATATTTCGTTGCTTTCAAGGCTTTGGCAATTTCCGGCCAACGTACTTGTCCGGTTCCCGGAATTCCACGATCGTTTTCACAGGCATGGAAGTGGAAGATACGGTCACCGGCCATTTCAATGGCTTTTGCACTGTCTTTTTCTTCCAGATGCATATGGAAGGTGTCGAGATGGAAACCTACATTCTTGCGATCAACATCATTGATGAATTTCAAACCTTGTGAAACCACGTTGATCATGTCCGTTTCAAAGCGATTCAATGGCTCAAAAGCGAGTTTGACATTTTTAGGTGCGGCATAATCAGCCATTTCAGCTATCCCTGCCACGGCTAAATTCCATTCTGCCTTTCGGTCATCAACAGACTCGTAATGATCTTTACCCACGGATGAATACATGGGGCCGCTAACCACTGAAGCACCAATTTCGTGAGCGGCATCAATCATCCATCGAATGTATGATTTTGCATTTTCACGAATTTTCGGATCACTGCTGCAAATATTCCGTTCAGGTCCAAAGGCGCCGCAAATGACGCATTGCAGGCCATTTTGATCAAGGATTTGTTTTGCGACTTGAATATCAATCAGCGCCGGGTTTTCAATCGAAATCTCAAAGACGTCGTAACCCATGGCTTTTACTTTGGGTGCGAGTTCCTTGATCGCATCTGTTGTGCAAGGCGAAACCCAGACAAAACTATTTACTCCAAATTTCATTCGAACTCCTCGCCTATTCTTTATCGTTACTACTTGAGACTTGAGTAAACATGTAATCCATGGCCAAATTGATCGCCCCGATGACACCAGCATCAGGTCCGATATCTGAAAAAACAATATGAAGATCTTTTGTTGCCAAAGGTAAGGAACGGTTAAGCACAGCCTGTCGAATGGAAGAAAGGAATAAGTTACCGAGGTTGGCCACACCGCCACCGATCACCACCATGCCAGGATTGAAGAAATTCACCAAACCTGCCAGAACATCACCAATGGCCTGTCCACTTTCACGGATGGATTCAATGGCGTAGGCGTCACCTTCACGGGCTGCGGCGCCTACATCCTCAGATCGGAGGACTTGTCCGTTTTCTTCATAAAGTTTTAGCAAAATGGGGCTTTTTCCAGCCTGAGCTGCGGTCAAGCATCGTTCGGCAATTGCAGGTCCTGCTGCAACGGCTTCAAGGCAGCCTTTATTGCCACAGTGGCACATTGGGCCAAATTTATTCACGCCGATGTGACCGATGTCACCAGCACAACCATTGGTTCCACGGTAGATATTTCCCTCGCATAAGATACCTGCACCAATGCCGGTCCCGATTTTTATAAAAATCAGGTTGTCAACTCCCCTGCCCGCCCCTTGATATGTTTCACCTAAAGCCATTACATTTACATCATTGTCAACGACAACATTTGCGGTTGGGAACCATTGTTGGATTGTTTGAATGATTGGATAACGATCCCAGCCAGGCATAATGGGAGGCGAAACAAGCGTGCCCGCTGAAAAATCAACCGGGCCTGGCACTCCAATGCCAATGCCGTGTAGATCGGCAGCATTCAAATGATTATCTTGAAGCATTTTTTCAATGAGTGAACAGACCCTGCCCAACACCTTGATGGGGCCGTTCTTTACCAACGCAGTTTCACCATAACGATGAAGCAGTTTTCCTGAAAAATCAGAAATGCCAATATCAATGCTGGTCGCACCGATATCCACACCCACCACCAATCCGAGTTTTCCATTCAGGCTGTAGGTTTTGGAGTGTCTGCCGCCGGTGTATTCCTTGCTTTGATTTGACACGATGATCTTTTTGGCTAAAAGAGAATCTATACAGCCAGTAATTTTTGACCGTGAAAAAACGGTGGAATTGGATAAATCAGCCTTCGAGAATTCGCGATACTTGCGAATCAGGTCAATGATCTCTTTTTCAGAATCGGTGATGAATTGTCTATTAGGTAAAGACTCAGCTTGATATAACCATTCCGGCATATCAAGGGACGTAAAGGTCCGTATCTTCTTCGGCAATCTTTTTTGACCGTTAACCATTAATGATCTGTCTCTCTTTTATGGCAAATATTTATTGTCAAAAAGCAAAAAACAAAACTTAAGGATACCCATAAGCAACAAATTGCTTAAGGCTGGTTCTTTTTTCTTTATTATTCAATTGTTTAACCGGACAGTTGGTCCGAAGAAGTGACAGGTAATTACATCATTACATTGCATTATAACGAGCCACATTTTAAAGTCAATATGTTTTGCGCTTAAGACTTAATCTTTTGTCTTTTTCAGTCAAAACTTTTACATTTTTTGTGTTAAATATTGGCTCTGATTAACAGTTCAAATCATTAAATCTTGACGCATTCCAATTCAAATACCTTCGAGACCATCTCAAGATCGTTAAGATTGTGGCCAGTGGTAATGATGTAGTGATGTGAAACCAGATCGTCTACCAACTTCTTGCCATCGGGCACTCGGATGACAGCTCCATTCAAACAATGGGAATTCTCAAATTGAGCATACTTGGGTAATTCACCTTCCACGATGGACCAGCGGGTAAAAGGCGGCATCAATTTCACCAGGGTTATTTTTCCGGTGGGGAACCTGGCATCAATTGCCGTGGCGTTGTCATCCACAATGGCCAACACTTTTTCTTTCAACTTCCACTCGGTTGAAAAGGATTGAGGAACGACACCGAAATATCCGCAGTGTGCTGCCAGAATATAATTCTCGGGGGCGCCATCCACCTCAGGGAAATTGGGGATATGCTCATGTTTGAGAGCAGCATCTCCCATTTGGAAGGGATATAGATTGGTCATCATAAAGGAAACATCCAGCGTTCGGCTGATCAACACCTTTGTCAGCATGGAGACCAAATCGCCTTCACATCCCCAGATGATGCGCTGGTCTTCGTACAAGAAATTCCAGGCCAGGCAGGGGGTTGTGTCCGAAAACATGGATTCGTTGAGACAATTCATGCCAACCCCCAGCACAGAAGGATCCTGGTCAAGGACTTTTTTGACAGCCATATACAACTTGACTGCACTCAATACCGCTTTTGATTGCAATTTTCCAATGGGTGTGCTGCGTTTCTTTTGTTCCCAGACCTTGATGGCTTCATCATCCGAAATGGCTTTAGCATCTTCACCAAGTTTCTTGAAGCTTCGTCTTTCAACCTTTATGCCGTACTTTTTTTCGATGGCATCCACACATTCTGGTTCCCACCAGTAAAACCGTTTAAAAATATCGTCCTGGTTTCCAGTTCCACTGGCTGGGTTATCTTGAAATACCAATAATTTTGAAGCCTTTAATTGCCGGCGCAAAGCCAGAGCCTTGCATGCCTGTTTCGTTTTGGCCAGATTGGTCGGACCGATCACTCTGATGCCCTTGGCAGAGAGAAAACTATTGATCTCCCAATCCCACATTGAAACTGTACCGAATTCAGATGTAACCACCAACAGCGGCTGAGGTAATTTAGCTATTTTATCCGCTTCTCTGAAGGCTTCTCCCAACATCTGCGGGAAAATTACACCATCCGTCTCGGGAATTTTCGATCCCAACTTAACCGGGTCTAGAATATCAGCTTCTTCAACCAACAGTTCGCGCAGTTTAGAAAGCTGCGCTTTAAAATCAGGATCATCGGCGGTCTTAAAATAGATTGGGACGAGTTGTGCTTTCAATGGGTCATCTCCTGATTTTGATGTCTTTTATAAATAATAAATAATTGCAGGAGGGACAAGAATAATCCCATCCCTCCAAAAACTTATTACAAACGAGCCTTTACTTTATATCAGCTACATTTACTCTGCGGCCAGTATCTGATGAGACGATGGCGGCTTCAAGCACCTGCATATCGCGCATGCCGTCCAGCAGACTCGGGGTAATCTTGGTTCCCTTTTCAATGGCCGTCAGAAAATCAACCACTGCATGGGTGAACTCATGTTCATAACCAATGATATGTCCAGGCGGCCACCAGGCTCCCACATAGGGATGAGTAGAGTTTGTGACCAGGATCGTTCTGAACCCTTGTTCATCCGCCGGATCCTCAAGGTTAAGGTACTGAAGTTCATTCATTCTTTCAAGGTCAAAAGCCAGGCTGCCCTTGCTGCCGTAGATCTCAAAGTAATTGAAATTCTTGCGGCCGCTGGCAAACCTGCTGGCTTCGAAAGCACCCAAGGCCCCATTTTCAAATTCTGCGACCATAAAGGCGGCATCATCAACGGTAACCTTGCCTTTTTCAGCCGCTCCCGTCCCTGATTTAAAGGTTCCGGCATCCTTTCCAGGCAAAGGCCTTTCGGTCACGAATGTCTTGAGCATGGCAGAAACGGATTTCACTTCACCCACCAGGTAGCGGGCCAGGTCAACACTGTGAGAATTCAAATCATAATGCGGACCGGCTCCTGCGAACTGCTTTTGCAGATGCCATGTCAAAGGGAAGTTGGGATCAGTGATCCAATCTTGCAGATAGGTGCCGCGCCAGTGAAAGATCTGACCGATTTTGCCTTCATCAATCAATTTCTTTGCAAAGGCAATGGCAGGTGTGCGACGATAATTATGATTGACATAGTGTAAAACGCCGGCTTTTTCTGCCGCCTCGTACATTTCTTTGGCTTCGGTGAAATTCAATGCCAGTGGTTTTTCACAAAAGATGTGTTTGCCGTTCTTTGCAGCAGCCAACACAATATCTCGATGCAAATAGGTGGGGGTGCAAACATCAATGATATCAATGTCTTTGCGCTCAACCACTTTTTTCCAATCGCCAACCGATTCTTCCCATCCCCAATTTTTTGCAAAGTCAGCGGTGGCTTCAACATCCTGCCCGCAGGCAACTTTTAAAACCGGGGTTAACCCAAGATTAAAGAACTTTGGTGCCTGGGACCAGGCATTGCTGTGGGCCTTGCCCATGAACTTTGTCCCGATGATTGCAACATTAACCTTTTTCAAGGAATCCTCTCCTTTTCAATCCAGATTTCTGGTTCACTTGTTAACTATTTCAACGCTGCGGTTATCTTTTTCAATTCCTTGATACTGAGGGCAACTGCTTCGTCTTCTTTCTCAGTCCAATCGGTGTGAGGATGGTCAATTTCCACAGCGAGGAATCCTTTGAAGTTGGCCTTATGAAGCAGTTCAGCCAGTGCTTGATTGTTGATAAGGCCTTTTCCCACGGGAACACCGGCGAAGAAATGCCAGTCGGTGGGGCGGGCGTTCTTGTCAGGCATCAGGTCTTTGACATGGGTGGCCAAAACGTAAGGGGCAAGTTTTTCCATGCCGGCAATGGGATCATCCAGCAAACGGAGGAAATTTCCTGTGTCAAAATTCAATCCGAAGTGATCTGAGTTGACTTCGGTCAAAAGCTGCAAAATTTCATCGGAGGTAAAGTCAATGTGGTTTTCAACCGCCAATTTGACGCCATTATCTTTGGCAACCTTGACTGCCTTCTTAAACATTTTTACCAATGCTTTGATCTGGGGTTGATGCGGTTCATGACGGAACATGAGGCTGCTACCAACCACGCGCATGACATCCGCACCGATCGCCCTGGCATACGGAATCATGGTGACCATTTCTTCGTAAGCCGTCCAGTTCTGGCCTCGTTCCAACCCATCGGGATGTCCCCAGGCATAGACGCGATCAAATTTGTAATCATCCAGTTGCGCTTTAAGTTCTTTGAACCAACCCAAATCCGTGGAAGGGAAGAAACAGGATTCCAGTGAGACACCATCCACTTTCAATTCTTTGGCCCTAACAAGAAAATCTTGCATGGTCATGTTCTTGGCCGGCGCTTTTTGATCAGGATAGACTTCGCCGAAAAAACGGTGGTAGCAATAACTGTCAATTCCAACTTTCATTTCATTCCTCCTGGATTTTTGGATTTTAAAGTAGCATGTTTCTTGAGACGTTGAGAAATAAGGAAATATCTTGGTAAACCCTTTTTATCACAAAATCGCTCACCTGTCATTACAGGATAACATTATTATAACCATGGGTTTTTGAGATTTCAAGATATTTCACTTTAAAAAGTACAAATGGTCAAAATTTTTAATCTTCATGTCACCATTTTTACCAACCTTCTATTATTTTAAGTTTTTTCTATTGACATGATTGCAGTAAATTCCTATAATGGGTTGTAATAACAGGATTACAACAAAATTCGAAATGGGGATGGGAAAAATGAGTGATACGATCAACTTTGAAAGTCATATACCTTACTATATCCAGTTGATGGATATTCTCAAGGACAAAGTTAAACAAAAAATCTGGCTTCCGGGTGACCAAATACCAGGTGAACAGGATTTATGCGAATTGTTCAAAATCAGCCGGACAGTAGTACGCCAATCCCTCAAGGAGTTGGAGCTTGAAGGCGTAATCACCAGACGTAAAGGCAAGGGCACGTTCATCGCCTTGCCCAAAATCAATGAAAGCTTGATCGCAAAATTAACCGGTTTTTATCAAGACATGGTCGAAAGAGGTTTGAAACCCGTCACCAAGGTCTTGCACCAAAGAACCGTTCCATGCTCAGAAAAGATTGCGCAGTTTTTAAATATCGCCCCCGGCACAAAGATCATTGACATCCGCCGCTTGCGCTTCATCAACGATCAACCCATTCAGTTGGTCACCTCCTACATCCCATTTGACCTTTGTCCTCCCCTTGCCACACTGGATCTCTCGAACCGTTCCCTGTATGAATTCCTCGAAAAAGAATGTAACGTCTTTATCGCCAAAGGAAAACGATACATTGAGGCCGTGGCAGCCAATGAAGAAGAAGCGGATCTGTTGGATATTGAAAAAGGCGCGCCATTGATGATGCTCGATAGCATCAGTTTCTCTGAAAACGGTCAACCGGTGGAGTATTATCACGCGCTTCACCGAGGTGACCGCTCAAGATTTGAAGTAGAGCTCCTTCGCCTGCACGAAACAGACTCCAAGACGGTTGAAGTCGCTCCAAGTTTCTCTGGGTTGCCGAAATCTTAACATAATTCAATCTAAGAGAGACTTACGGAGATACAAATGGCAAAAAAATACCTAATTGGTGTAGACCTTGGAACGAGCGGCACAAAAGCGGCATTATATCAAACCGACGGCAAGCTGGTTTCCGAGGCTACCATTGAAGTCCCTTTGTATCATCCAAAACCTGGAATTGTCGAACAAGAGAATGAAGATTTCTATATTACGGCTGCTGAAACAGTAAAGAAATGTATCAGCATAAGCGGCGTGGATAATAAGGAAATAGCAGCCATTGCTTTTGACTCCCAAATGGCAGGGGTGGGATTAATTGGCGAAGATTTCAAACCAGTTGCCCGCTTCGACTCATGGTTGGATATGCGCTGCCAGCCTTACATCGAACATATGAATGAAAGAGCTGGCGACCGTGTGACTTCACTCACTGGTTGCCCTCCCACCTGCGACCACGGCCCAAAAATGCTGTGGTGGAAAAACGAACAACCGGAAATCTACAAGAAAACGGCGAAATTCGTTATGCCAGGTACTTATGTTGCCGGGCGAATCGCAGGACTCTCAGCAGGGCAGGCCTTTATTGACCATACTTACCTCCATTTTTCAGGGTTCTCGGATGGCCAAAAAGGGTGCTGGTCTCAAGAACTATGTGATCAATTCGGTTTGGACGCAACCAAATTACCCCGCATCGTGGACCCGTGTGACGTGGTCGGCGAAGTGAACCAGAAAAGCGCTGCAGATTTTGGGTTGGCCCCTGGAACCATCATCGCCGCCGGTGCGGGCGATACGGCAGCCAATGCCCTTGGCGCAGGAATTGTGCGATCTGGAATGCTTTTTGATGTTGCCGGCACTGCCGCAGTTCTGGCTGGCTGCACGGATAAATATGTGGCAGACACAACAAACAGGGCTCTGTTGACCATGCGTTCAGTCATCCCAGGGTTGTGGAACCCTCTCGCCTATATCGGCGGCGGCGGAATTGCATTGAGATGGTTTAGAGATAATTTTTTCAATACCATCAAAGGCAAAACCCAAAAATTGGAAGACGATGATCTTTATGCCGAGATCATCAAAATGGCTGAAAACATACCACCCGGGGCTGAAGGACTTTTCTTCTCTCCGCACCTGGGGGGCCGCATCTGTCCCTCCAACTCAGATATGCGCGGTGCATGGATTGGAGTATCCTGGTCACATAAGCAAGCCCATTTCGCCAAAGCCATACTCGAAAGCATTGCCTTTGAATATGCCTGGTATTTAAGCATTCTCAAAAATAACCTGCCCGGGTTGAAACTATCCGAAGCCAGAGCAGTTGGTGGCGGAGCCCGCAGTCAGGTTTGGAACCAGATCAAAGCCGACGTGTTGAACGTTCCTTATCAAAGGTTAATGGGCAACGAATTTGGAGCCTGGGGCGCAGCCATGATCGCGGGCAAGGCAGTCGGGCTGATTGACAATTTGGCCAATCACGCAGAAAAAACAGCCATTTTAAGTGGAAACGCTCTACTACCTTCTCCAGCCAATCATTCCAAATATCAACCACTAATCAATAGATACATTGAAATGGAAAGCACACTCTCCCATTTCTTTTCAAATAATTAATTCATTTAGGAGCACATCATGAAACAACAGGTACGAATTTGTATGATCGGCGCAGGTCGGGTTGGAAAAAACCACTCCCGTGCCCTCACCCGTCATATCGCAGCCGCCAAAATTGTGGCGCTTGTGGACCCGATGTCGGAAGTTCGTAGTGAGACCGCTAAAGACTTCGGAATTGAAAAACAATTTGACACCCTCGAAATGGCCCTTGAAAAAGCCGATTTCGATGCAGTGATCATCACCACCCCCACCCCCACACATTTACTGCTTACTCAACTTGCGGCAAACCACAAGAAACACGTTTTTCTTGAAAAACCGATGGCTTTGAACCTTGAAGAATGCGATGAGATCAACAAAGTGGTCGAGAAGAACAAGGTCCTTCTTCAACTTGGATTTATGCGTCGTTTTGATCCCGAGTTCATGGCCGCAGCTCAGCGTATTGAAGCTGGAGAGATCGGCACACCCATGATGGTGAAATCCAACACGCATGGACCCGGCCTTCCTCCCCCCTGGGCGCGCGATCTAAAAACATCGAACGGTATGTTAGCCGAAGTAAATAGCCATGACTGGGATACCGTCCGCTGGTTCATGGGCTCAAATTATCAAAGAGTGTATACCGAAGTAGCAAATTTCAAAGGTGCCGCCAATAATGTGGACACACCCCACTTTTACGATAACGTTCTGGTGAACATCAAATTCGAGAGCGGCGGTCTGGGATTGATCTCAGGTATTTGTCCCTGCGGATACGGATACGACGCCAGGGTTGAGATCGTCGGCGATAAAGGTATCATGCAAATCGGTGAACTAAAAGGTCAGTCCATTGTGGTTTGCACCAATCGCGATCAAGGCTTGATCACCCCCATTCAACGCACATGGCCTGAGAGATTCGCTTGGGCTTATATTAATGAGCTTGAACATTTTGTAACCTGCATTCAGACTGAAACCACCCCAAAAGCAGGCGGCGTGGATGGACGCTGGGCAGTAGCCGGTGTTCTTGCCGGCACAAAATCGTTCCTTGAAGAACGGCCAGTTTTACTCAAAGAAATAACCGGATAATTGTTGTTCGTTCTGGAGGAAGTATGTTAGCTGCAGTTTATCATGGTCCCAACGATCTTCGGGTTGAGCAAGTGGACCTGCCAAAGATTGGTCCAGGTGAAATGTTGGTTAAAGTCATCAGCGCCAGTATATGTGGAACAGATTTACGTATCTACCATGGCAATCATCGTATGTATCCGGAAGGAACGGTTCGTATTCCGGGTCATGAAGTGGTAGGCACAATTGTTGAACTTGGAAGTAACGTTGAAGGATATCAGGTGGGGCAAAGAGTTTTTTGCGCCCCCAATACCGGCTGCGGACACTGCCAGCAGTGCATCACAGGCAACAACAACCTTTGTTCGCAGTACGATGCTATTGGTGTCACATCAGACGGCGGTTTTGCAGATTATGTTCGCATCCCAGCCAATTCAGTCCGCCAAGGCAATATTATTCCCATCAGCTTCACGGTTGACCCGGCGGTTGCGGCATTAATGGAACCCTTTGCCTGTGTGCTGCGGGGACAAAATGCCCTGCACATCCAACCCGGTGAAGTCGTGCTCATCATCGGAGCCGGCCCCATCGGTGTAATGCACATCAAACTGGCCAAAGCACGCGGTGCCGGTAAAGTGATCGTTAGCGAACCCATTGCAGATCGTGCCGAACAGGCAAAACGCATGGGAGCAGACAAAGTGATCAATCCAACTACCGATGATCTTAAAAAAGCGCTGCTCGAAGAAAGCAACAGCCGCGGCGCAGATGTCATCATCGTAGCCGCACCGGTTCACGCCGCCCAGGAAGCAGCCCTCGACCTGGCAGCCATCAGCGGACGCATCAACTACTTTGGCGGTTTGCCCAAAGACAGACCCACCATCAACTTTGATTCAAACCTCGTTCATTATAAAGAGTTGGTGATCACGGCTACAACAGCATGCAGCACTGCTGATTGTTGGCAGGTTGCACAAATTGTCAACAGCGGATTGGTTGACCTGTCAGATGTTGTCAGCCAAAGATTTCCATTAAGCCAGGCAGTGCAAGCCTTTGCCGCTGCTGAAGACAGGAAATCTCTAAAAATTGTGCTGGAACCCTAATATGTCAAATCTCTCTTCTTTCTCCTTTCCACACCCCGTCAATACCGTGCAGGGTCCAATCTCTTATGAAGATCTTGGCATCACTGATTGCCATAATCACATATGGATTGACCCTGTGCCGGGGGTGGAGCCCAACTGCCCCATACTCGATCAGTTCCATGAAATCGAGCTGGAGCTGGTTGAGTTCAAGAAAGCAGGTGGTCAATCCCTTTTGGATTGTCAGCCCGAAGGCTGCGGCCGGAACAGCATTAAATTACTGGAGCTTTCACAAAAAAGCGGTGTCAATGTGATCGCCTGCACCGGTTTTCACCGGCAGAAGTATTATCCACCCCAGCACTGGCTGTTTGGAAAACGTGCACAAAAGGTAAGTGATTTTCTATGCACCGAGCTTGAAACCGGAATGTACGAAACCCTCGAAATGGAAAAGCCGATCAAGGCTGGTTTTATAAAAATTGCACTTGAACCCTCCTGGGGAGATTGCCCACAAGCCGCCCTTGAAGGCGCCGCACTGGCAGCAAAGAAGACGGGCTGCCTGATGGAAATCCACACTGAAAAAGGCGCATTGGCTGAAAAAGCATGCCTTTATTTCACCGACTATGGGGTCTCACCGAACCAGATCGTCTTCTGCCATATGGATAAACGACCTGATTACGGATTGCATAAAGAACTTGCCCGATTGGGCGTTTTGCTTGAATACGACACCTTCTATCGTCCAAAATATGAACCTGAGAAACACCTTTGGCCATTAATTGATCATATGGTGCAAAACGACCTCGCTGGCAGCATCGCCCTCGCCACAGACATGGCTGAATCCGATTTGTACCATCACATCGGTGGAGGTCCCGGCCTCTTCGGTCTGCCGGTTGAGATCAAGAACAACCTTCGCAAACGCGGAATCTCCGACTCAGATATCACTAAACTGATCGGCGGCAATATTGCCCGCCGTCTTGCCGGTATCAACTAATTCTATTTACTGGAGCCTAAAAATGAGTGACCTACCCTTTTCTTTTACAATTCCGTTACCACATGTAATCCCTTCACGAGTTGATAACCATATCAAACGCACTTTATCCGCCTTAAAAGGTCAATTCCTGGATGAAACTGCATTCAATAAAATGCTGCAAACTGAAGACAGCCTGATCTATGAAGTTTATGAGATCAAACGCCCCGAAATCGAAGGTGAGCTTTTGATGGGTATTTCCATCGTACATCCTGGCAAGGTGGGCGACGAGTTCTTCATGACCAAAGGCCATTTCCATTCAGTCCTCGAAACTTCTGAGATCTATTACACCCTCAAAGGTGAAGGCTACATGGTCATGGAAACACCCGAAGGCGAAACTTCCGTTGAACCCCTTTCACCCGGTAAAGTTCTTTATGTTCCACCGAGATGGGCACACCGCTCCGTCTGCACTTCACGGCAAGAAGACCTGGTGACCTTTTTTGCTTACCCCGGAAACGCCGGTCATGACTACGGCACCATTGAAAAGACAGGCTTCCGCAAGCTGGTCATGGAAGGCGAAAAAGGCCCCGTGATTCTAGATAACCCGCGGGTTAAATAGTCAGGAGCTCATATGAATTTAAAAGAATGCCGATTACTGGTAACCCCCACCTCCTACGGTAAAAATGACCCCCGGCTTAAAACAGAGTTGGAAGCGCTGGTCGGAGAAGTCATTTACAGCCCAACCGGAAAACCGCTCACATCTGCCGAAGTAGCAGCATTGTTGCCAGGAATTGATGGTTACATCGCAGGCTTGGATGTGATTGATGCCAATGCACTTAAAACGGCCGACAAACTTACAGTGATCGCGCGCTACGGCGTTGGTTTTGACAACGTAGACCTCGAATTCGCAAAAAGCAAAAACATTGTGGTCACCAATACTCCTGGCGCTAATTCTGTATCGGTTGCCGAACTCGCCCTTGGGTTGATTCTGGCACTGGCCAGGCAGATTCCAGAGGCGGTGGATGCAGTCCACCAGGGCAAATGGCCGCGTTATTCAGGCGTCAGTCTGGAAGGCAAAACCATCGGCATCCTTGGGCTGGGCGCCATTGGCAAACAACTCGCCCGCCGCCTTTCAGGTTTCGATTGCAAGATCCTGGCATATGATCCATTTGCCGATAAACAGTTTGCCATTGACCATCAAATTACGCTATGCGAGATGGATAAAGTCATAGCTACTTCTGATTTCGTCAGTCTACATCTACCCCTGCTGCCTGAAACGCGCGGTATTGTGGATGAAACCTTTTTGAACAAAATGAAAAAAGGTTCCTACCTCGTCAACACCTCCCGCGGGGAAGCGATCAATGAAGAAGCCCTGTTGAAAGCACTCCAAAGCGGACACTTAAAAGGTGCTGGTTTGGACGCCTTCATTGTTGAACCGCCCGATCCCAACAATCCACTGTTGGCATTACCCAACGTGATCGCCACCCCCCACCTGGGGGCACAAACTGATGGCGCCACCAGTAACATGGGTTGGATGGCGATGAAAGATTGTCTGGCCGTTTTAAAAGGTGAAAAACCGTTGTACCGCGTTGGCTGAGAAAAACACCATCTATTGGAGATAAATATGAACAAACTGGAAATGTTGGAAAAAGTAAAAGAATTGGGGTTATTGGCAGTCATCCGCGGACCATCACCTGAACTTACCGTCAAAATGGTCGAAGCCTTGGTGGTTGGCGGCGTTTTGGGTATTGAAATTACATATAGCACCCCCAACGCGGAAGATGTCGTCGCTACCCTTGCCAAAAAGTTTGGCGATAGCATCGTTCTGGGCATGGGAACCCTCACCAAACCCGAACAAGCCCAATCTGCCAAGAACGCCGGTGCACATTTCTTGGTCAGCCCCATTTGTGAACCCAACCTTATAAAAGCGATGGTTGGCAGCGGATTGCTCACCATGGCAGGGGCTTTAACCCCCACCGAAGTTTTCCAGGCCTATACTCTTGGCGTGGATGTGATCAAAATTTTCCCTGGCTCGTTGGGCGGGCCGGCCTATATTAAAGCTCTCAAGGGCCCCTTCCCTTACATTCCCATGATGCCCACAGGCGGTGTGAGTTCCGGCAACGTAGCCGAATGGTTTGCAACGGGTGTGGTTGCTGTTGGCGCCGGAAGTGAGTTGTGCCCGCCGCAACTGGCAAAAGATGGAAAATTTGATGAAATTTCAAAACTTGCAGCCGACTTCGTTAATGTTGTAAAAACATCCAGAAAATAACCTTGTCAGGAGCCATTAATGAATAACACTAAATATGATGTTGTAACCAAGAAAGTTCCCACTTTTTACTTTATCGGTGTGACCACTGGAAAGTCATCCATCATGAAGGTTTTTCCATTATGGATGAAAGTGTTGGGAAGAGAAGATGTCGTCATGGAAGGTATTGATTGCAAGATCCACGATGACCCCGAAGTTTATCGCCAGGCCGTTGCTCAAATTAAATATGACCCCAATTCATTGGGTGCCCTCGTCACCACCCACAAGATTGACTTACTGGCAGCCGCCCGTGATATGTTTGAATATCTTGATCCTTATGCCCAAATTACCGATGAAATTTCAAGCATATCCAAGTTGGAAGGCCGCCTTGAAGGCCACGCCAAGGATCCGCTCACCTCTGGCGCCAGTCTGGATGCCATTATTGAGAAAGACTATTTCGCCAAGACCGGCGGCCAGGTATTGTGCTTCGGCGCCGGCGGTTCAGCCATTGCAACCCTGCTGCACCTGATCAACAAAAAAGACAAAGGCGACCGTCCTTCCAAATTCACTTTTGTCAACCGTTCACAAGGCCGCCTGGATCACGCCAAGGAGATGGTAAGCAACCTGAAGACAGACATCGAAATTGAATACATTTGTAATTCTGATCCCAAGGTTAATGATGAGATCATGGAAAAATTCCCTCCATACAGTGTGATCATCAATGCCACCGGTATGGGCAAAGACACCCCGGGTTCTCCCATCACCTGGGAAGGAAAATTCCCGATGCACAGTATCTCATGGGAGTTCAACTATCGCGGTGAACTGGATTACCTACACCAATCACTGGCCCAGGTTGAAAGTAGACATGTCAAGGTGGAAGATGGCTGGATCTACTTCGTCCACGGATGGACGCAGGTGGTTGCCCAGGTGCTGCATTTCGACCTGACCCCCGCCCTGTTTGATAAGCTGAATGAAGCGGCTTCATCTGTTCGAGGAAAGTAATTTCCGCCTGAGTTTTTGGATAAGGAATTGAAGTATGTATTTATCGTCACTTGATGTAGCAAAAATGATCGATCTGTCTTGTGTTCGCACCATATCCAACAAGACAGACATCGAAGAAATGGTTAGCGCAGCAAAAGAATATCATTTTGGTCAGGTTTCTGTCATGCAATGCTTCATCCCTTATACCAAACAATTGCTTGCAGGCTCGCCTGATATTCGTATTGTCGGCAACGTCAGTTTCCCTTCCGGTTCAGATTCCACCAAGACCAAGGTCTTTCAAGCCCAGGATATGAAAAACGAAGGCTGTGATGAAATAGATGTAGTGCTGAACATCGGCAAGCTGCGCTCAGGTTTAGTTGACGAGGTGCAAGAGGACCTTAATGCCGTCATCAGCGTGATAAAGCCACTTCCTGTAAAAGTAATCATCGAAATTATGTATCTCACCCGACAAGAAGTTGAACAAGCCTGCGCCATTTCGCTTGCCGCTGGTGCAACCTTTGTAAAGACTGGCACAGGTTGGGCAGACCGCCCCACCAGCCTGGATGATGTTAAATTGGTCAAGTCACTGGTTGGCGACCAGGCCAAGATCAAAGCTTCGGGCGGTATTCGCAGCCTCGAAACCCTCGTTGCCATGTATCAGGCAGGCGCCCGCCGCTTTGGTGTCAATCTCAAAAGCGGCATCAACATCGTCGATGAATGCAAAGCCATGCCCCAAGGCGTCGAGGTCTAGTTATTGGTGACCGGAAAATTATAATTTTAAGGCTGAGGCATGGATAATAAAATAATCTCATTTGATCTCGGAACTGGTGGAAATAAGGCGTCACTC
Source organism: Chloroflexota bacterium (assembly GCA_021825925.1). Lineage (GTDB taxonomy): Bacteria > Chloroflexota > Anaerolineae > Anaerolineales > Anaerolineaceae > UBA6107. The sequence continues at coordinate 297,028 of JAKAFP010000001.1, read as the reverse complement.
TATGATGCTGATGGAACTTGCCTGGCTTATGCATTTGTGGGATACGACACCCTGTATCCTGAAGTCGGGTGGCACGAACAAAAACCGCTCGATTGGTGGAAAGCCGTTGTTGAAAGCACACGCCAACTGATAGAAAAAAGTAAAGTGGATGTCAATACCATTGTTGGTTTGGGTATTTCTGGTCACAGCCTTGGTGCCGTACCGGTGGATATTAACGGAAATCTTCTGCGAGAGAGCACGCCCATCTGGTCTGACCTGAGGGCGCAAAAAGAAGCTGAAGAATTCTTCAAGACCGTGGATGCAGATCAATGGTACCTGACCACAGGTAATGGGTTTCCAGCGCCGTTATATACAGTTTTTAAAGTGATGTGGTATAGAACCCATGAACCAGAAATGTTCAGCCATATTTACAAAATTATCGGTACCAAAGATTTTATCAACCTAATGTTAACCGGCAAGATCGCCACGGATTATTCATACGCCTCCGGGACCGGAGTTTACGACCTGAAAGCCTGGCAGTACAAACAGGACTTCATCAAAGCCAGTGGATTGCCTTCCGGAATTTGGCCGGAGATCCTGCCATCCACCGCGGTAATGGGCGAGTTGCTCCCCGAAATCGCCAAAGAATTGGGTTTGCCAGCCAGTGTTAAAGTAGTCTGCGGTGGCGTGGATAATTCGTGCATGGCGCTGGGCGCAAAAAACACCCGCGATGGCCGTGTTTACACTTCACTCGGCTCGGCTGCCTGGATCGCTGTTTCATCAGAACAACCGGTACTCGACAAGCAGTACAAACCTTATGTTTTCACACATGTAGTTCCCAACATGTTTACCTCTGCTGTCAGCATCTTCTCTGCCGGAACCACCTATTCGTGGGTGAAAGACCAGTTCTGTGAACTGCTGGACCTCGAAGCTCAAAAAACCGGCAAAGATGTCTATGTGATCATGAACGAATTTGCCGAACAGGCCCCCATCGGTTCAAACAAACTTCTGTTCAATCCCAGCCTGGCAGGCGGAACCTCACAAGATAGCAGCGTTCACCTGCGAGGCGCATATATGGGACTTGACCTCAAACACGGCAAGCCTGAACTCATTCGCAGCGCCATGGAAGGTATTGCCATGAATCTGCGTCTTCGCCTGGACCTGCTGCGCAAGTACACCAAACTCGAAGACGAGATCCTATTTGTCGGTGGCGGCGCAAAAAGCCGGTTCTATCTTGGCATCTTCGCAGATGTGTTCAACACCAAAATCCTCAAAACCAACATTGACCAGGATGCTGGCGCCCTCGGGGCGGCCGCCGTTGCGGCCGTTGGCGTTGGGTTATGGCAGAACTTCAACAAAATTGATGAAATTCACAAGACTATCGAGCTTGTTGAACCTGTGAAAGAAAATAACCAGAAATACGAAAAATTGATCCCGATCTTTGCGGAGGCGACTGAACAACTAGCCACGATCAGCGAGCAACTCCATGTATTAGAGATTTGATTTTGATCCAAAACGAAGCAGAAATACCGGAATTCAACAAATTGTTCGCTCTATTACTAATTTATCTCTCGAAAGGAACAAAAAAATGAAAATCGGACTTTTTACAGCGACTTATTTGGACCTGCAGATCGAAGAAGTTTTCAAAATGGCTTCAGGCTTGGGTTATCAGGCAGTAGAAGTTCCCGCCTTTGCCGGCAATCCACATCTGGATATTGAAGAAGTAGTCAAAGGCAACAAAGCAGCAGATTTCAAAAAACTGGTCAGCAGCTATGGATTGACCATCTCCGCGCTTGCCAACCATCCCGAAGGCCAGATCGTGCTTGGACCTTACGGCAAAGACACCGATGCCATCTGCACTGGCACCAAGGAAGAAAAGATCAAATTTGGCACCGAACGCATGATCAAGACCGCTCAGGCTGCGAACGCCCTGGAAGTTCCAGTTGTGACGGGTTTCATAGGCTGCGAGAACTTCGGACGGTTCTTCCCCTGGCCTTACTCCAAGGGGTGGTCTGATATGGAAGTAGAGTTTGTCGAACGCTGGGGAAAGATCCTCGATAAATTCGCAGAATACGGCGTCAAATTCGCCCACGAACCTCATCCCAATGAATTGGTTTACAATGTCGAGACCGCCCTGCGTGCCGTGGAATTGATGGGCGGTCGCAAGGAATTTGGTTTCAACTTTGACCCTGCCAACCTGATCTACCTTGGTATTGACGTAGAAAACTTCATTGATGCGCTCGGTAACCGCATTTATCACGTCCACGCCAAAGATGGAGAGATTGTATCCCACAATGTTCGCCGTTCAGGTTTGATTCCGCAGGGCGATTGGCAGCGGCTTGACCGCGGATTCCGCTTCCGCATCCCCGGCTGGGGGTCTGTACCCTGGAAGAAAGTGATCACCGAACTTTCGATGGTTGGCTATGATTACGTCATGAGCTACGAACATGAAGATGTGACCATGAGCCGCCATGACGGTATTACCAAGACCATCGCCTTCTTAAAACCCCTCATGATCGAAAAACCCTATGAGGGCAGAAACGACGTTTTGTTCAACTAACTTCATTCCAATTAAGGAGAGAATCCCATGGCTCGTATGATGAAAGCAGCAGTATTTGAAGCAATCAAAAAGATCGTGGTCAAAGAAGTTCCCATCCCAGAAATTGGACCGGATGATGTATTGATCAAAGTTAAATTTACAGGTATTTGCGGCACCGATTGGAGCATCTATAACGGCTGGTACTCCTCAGACAAACTTCCAATGATCGCCGGTCATGAGTTTTCAGGCGTCATCGCTGAAACCGGCAAGAACGTCACCCGCGTCAAAACCGGTGACCGGGTGACTGCAGACATTAACATGTCATGCGGAACCTGCTTTTATTGTATGAACGGGGCACCCCTTCAATGCCCCAACTTCACCCAGTTGGGCATCCACACCGACGGTTCTTTTGCGGAATATGTAAAAGCCCCCGCCAGACTCGTACACCTTCTGCCTGATAAATTAAGCTTTGAAGAAGGCGCTTTTATTGAACCCGTTTCCTGTTGTATTCACGCCGCCAAGGCCATGAATGCCAAACTTGGTAGTAGTGTTGCAGTGATAGGCTGCGGACTGGGAGTGCTGCATGCCCGCATGGCAGTCTTGCGCGCCTGTGCACCGGTCATCGTGATCGGTGACAACAAGAAACGCTTAGCCATTGCCAAACAAATGGGCGCGGATGTCACCCTGAACATCAATGAAGTTGCCGACCCCGTAGCCGAGGTAAAGAAATTGACCGGCGGCCGCGGAGCGGATTATGTCATTGAAGCGGTTGGAAAACCGAAAACCTACCAGCAAGCCTGGGATATGCTGCGCCCCGGCGGCACCTTGGATGCGTTCGGTATCGCCGGCGATGGTGATTTTATGCAGATTCGCCCCTTTGACTTCGTACTTGGCGAAAAGAAAATTACCGGTTCATGCGCCGGCGCTGGTCCTGACTGGCCTGAATCCATTACGCTGATCGAGAATGGCCGCATTGATCCGAAACCCCTGTTCTCAATGAAGGTTCCCCTTGAAGATTTGGAATGGGCGCTGCATGAACTTCGCCGTGATCCCGATCTATTCAAGATCTTTGTCTCACCTGAAGTCACCAAACGCGAAATTCTGTAAATATTTTTGGCAGCAGTTCATCCCGTGATGGGCTGCTGCCTTCCACTTGGAGTCACTCTTGAAAATTCAAAAGATAAATCACGTATCCATCAATGTAAATGACGTCGCAAAGTCATTGGATTTTTACGGCCGTGTGCTCGGACTGAAGCAACAGGAAACCGTTGACTGCGGCGAGTTTGACATCATCTACTTTGGATTGCCTGATGGATCACGTCTTGAATTATTTGATTACCACGGAAAGAACACCGGGGCTGCCCGACCTGATTCTGAAATCGGACTTCGCCATCTCGCCTTTGAAGTGGAAGATGTTGCTAAACACGAAGCCTACTTACGCACTCAAGGTGTTGAAATCACCCTGGCCACCTGCGACTTACCCAACCTGGGTGCAAGAGTGATGCTGTTTCTCGATCCCAACAATGTCACGCTCGAGTTTTGCGAACCTCTTTAACAAGCGTACTCTGTTTTAAAGTAACATATTTTTTTAGGAGGTAACAAGGAATGGATAAAAAGGAAGTATTACTTTCTCCCATAAAAATCGGAAACCACGTCAGTCCAAATCGTTTCTTTGCCCAGGCCATGGAATGCACCGATGCAGACTCAGACGGCAACCCGACTGATCTGACTTATCAAAGGTATGAAAACTTGTTCAAAGGCGAGATCGGTTTGGTCAGCCTTGAAGCCATCACCATCACCGATAAGAATCGCTCTCGCTTGAACCAGCTTTTCATCATGCCCAAGAATCAACCGGCCTTGACCACCTTTGTATCCAAAATGAAGGCGATCAACCCCAAGACGGTATTCATTTTCCAATTGACCCACTCAGGTGAACTGAGCAATCCGGAGTTCTCAAAACGACTCTCGGTCAAACCGCTGCCCGGCTTCAGCGCGGATGTGTTTACCGAAGATGAATTTGAAAAGATCATGGCTGATTTCGTTTTGGCAGCCAAGATCGCCTATGATTCAGGAGCCGACGGCATTGACATGAAATTCTGCCATGGTTACCTCGGTTCACAAATATTACGCCCGTACAATACCCGTAAATGGAAATACGGCGGCGCATGGGAAAACCGTCGTCAATTTGCCTTTGATCTTTACGAACGCATTCAAAAGGCCGTCCCTGACAAGAATTTCCTCATTGGCTCAAAGATCTCCGTTTGGGAAGGTTTCCCCGGCGGATTCGGTACTGCAGGTCCGGATACCCCGGTTATAGACCTCATTGAACCGATTGACCTCGTCAAGGGTCTTGAAGAACGCGGCGCACAATACTTCATCCAGTCTGCTGGCAGCCCGTCCATCACCATCAGCCTGACCCAGGCCGATAAGGAACGTCCATATTTCGCTTATCTGCATCAATACTTTGCCAAAGCTCTGCGCGATAATCTAAAAAAAGAGACCGTGGTCATTGGTTCAAACTACTCGGTCTTCGGCAAGGGCAAGAACAAACTACAGGCCGTGACCGAAGAAGACAGCTCCCTGCTGACCTACGGCGCCCAGAACATCGAAAAAGGCTATGTGGATATGATCGGCCTCGGCCGCCAGTCATTTGCAGATCCCTTGCTGCCCCTAAAACTTCGCGAAGGCCGCGAGAATGAGATCAAGTACTGCACCGCCTGCGATAACTGCCTCGAACTGCTCATCCAACAAAGCCCCATCGGATGCTGCACCTATAACAAGTACTACACCGATGTGCTGATCAATACCCGCAAAGAAAAAGGCCGTCTCGCAGTAGATCACACATAAAATCAATATTCTTCAACAAAAAAACGCCGAAATAATTTCGGCGTTTTTTGTGTTTACTGTACGTTTATGCTTTTTCAAGGTCGCTTACGGTCACCCAACGATTTTCAAGCGCTGAAATGCGAATTGCTTCACAAAGTTCCATCTCATGATGTCCGTCTTCAAAGGTTGCAAATCTGCCTGTATCAGGCATCTTTCCATTTTTTATCGCGGCATAGAATTGCTTAAAAACCTGCACAAAAGTGTCAGGATAGCCTTCTGCATGTCCGCCGGGGAAGCCGGTCAACGCCCGTGCTTCGGCATGGAAAAGTGATGGATCTTTAAGCAGCAGCTGGTTTGGTCCTTCACGGTATCCAAACCACAGCTCATTGGGGTTTTCCTGTTCCCAGCGCATGGAAGAACTCGATCCACTGATCTCGAACCACAGCAGATTCTTGCGTCCGGCGCTCACCTGAGAAAGGGTCACGTTCCCCAGTGCACCATTCTCAAAGCGAAAAAGGATCACGGCAGCATCTTCAGTGTTGATCTTCACTTCAGTATTGGAGGTGTTTTCAGCCAGTTTTCCGGCAAATGTTTCAATCTCACCAGCCGGTTTTAAGCGGGTCTTATGCACCGTCGAAAAATCCGCCATCACATCAACGATCTTCAAGCCGGTAAGGTATGTCACCAGGTCCATCCAATGTGTACCAATATCCGCCACCACGCGCAAGTTGCCGCCCTGTTCGGGTTCAAGCCGCCAGTTCCAGTCGGATTTTTGAAAAAGCCAATCCTGCAGATAGGCGCCATGAATCAGGTAAGGCGTACCCAATTCGCCGGTGGAGATGCGAGCCCGGGCTTCCTGGCAGATGGGATAGAAACGAAGATTGTAATTCACAGCGGTGATAAGCCCTTTTTCTTTCGCAAGCACGGAAAGTTCACGCGATTCTTCGAAGGTCATGGCGAGCGGTTTCTCACACAGTACATGCTTGCCGGCTTTTAGCGCTTTTTTTGCCTGGCTGTAATGCAGATTATTGGGGGTGCACAGATGGACCACCGTAATCGCATCATCAGCAACCACCTCTTCAAAATTGTTGTACCACTTGGGAACTCCTAATTCGACTGCTGCTTTTTTGGCTTCCTGTTCATCCACACCAGCCACGCCGAAAACTTCAATCCCCAGCCGCCGCAGCGATTGGATATGTGTGCGTCCCATGAACCCCAGACCGACCACAGCCACTTTTGGATGCATTATCCCTCCAGGACTAACCAATTAGTAATTGTTGCTTCATCATAATACGGTTTTATAAACCAATCCATTCAAGGCAATCTTTACACCTCAAATGGATTGGGAAGGTTCAGTTCAATTCACTCTTAGATCTGGGCTTCAAAGGATTTGATGAAATCAAACCCAACCTGCTGGCGGCGGTCAATTTCTTCGATGGTGGGTTTGACGTGCCCCGGCATCAAGAACGGCGCACACTGTTCATATGCGAAATAGCCTTCATAACCAACTTCCTTGCAAGCCTTGAAGAAGGGCAGCCAGTTTTCAACACCTTCACCGGGCACAACTTCCATGCTGGCATAGGCAAAACCGCCTGGTCCGATGCGAGTCTTTGAGCCCAGCGTGTGCGAGTGGATCATCTTCTTACCGATCTTTTTGACTGTTTCATAGACATAATCAGATTCCTGATGATCAAAGAGAGGCAAATCGAGACCGATCTTCACATTGGGCAGGTTGACTTCATCCACCAGATCAATCAGGTCTTGGACTTCGTTGACCACAGGAGGATGCCCCTGGACGGCCAACTCGACGCCAAACTCTTTGGCGATATGCCCGGATTCAATGATGCCAGAGCGGACAGATTCCCATTCCAGCAGGTAATCATCCTGGGTGGAGACTTCATAGGTGCGTGAGTGCATGGCGGTCTGACAGTAACCCTGGTCCCAATATTGGTGCCAGAAGTAGCCAATGAAGGCGGGCAAAATTCGGACGGTGGGGCACTCCAGATCGCGGGCGAGTTCGCAGCAGGAACGAACATAGAGCAGTTCTTTTTCGGTATGCGGCACCAGGGCATGGTCGCTGCGCATAAAATTGGTGCAGGCATCCACGGCGGCAAACTTGATACCCTTGTCGTTGGCATAACCGAGCAACTTTTTGCGTGCAGCTGCGTTCAGGTCGGGAGGAAAAGTCATCGGACGGTGCGGCCATAGATCAACGGCATCGTAACCAAACTTGGCAGCACGATCCACCACTGCTTCCATGGTTAAAGGGCTTCCCTTATAGAAATAAGCTCCGTAATTGACTGCATCCAAACTTTGCTTGATCTTGAACATCGAAATTCTCTCCTTATGAGCGGGAATTCTGTTTGATAAACTAGCCTTTGAGGCCGGTAATGGATATGCCCTGGATGATCTGGCGCTGGAAAATGATGTAGACAATGATCGGCAAAATCGCTGCCAACAGGAAGGCTGTCATCATCAAATTGACGGTCATGAACGAGTTCGGATCGTTATACCAGTTGATCATCTGGCTGACAGTGATGATGTCATTGTTCTTGGCAATGACCATCGGCCAGACATAATTGCCCCAAGTGGTCATGAAAGTCAAAATGGCCATGGTCACCAAGGCGTTCCTTGATAACGGCATCACGACATGCCAGTAAACTCCAAAATGAGTATCACCATCAATTTGGGCTGCATCCATGATCTCACGGGGAATGTCTTTGAAAAACTGGGTCAACATGAAAAGCCCGAATGCGGAAGCCAGCCCTGGTACGACCAGACCTTGCATCTTATTTACCCAGCCCAATTTGGCTACCAGCAAATAGGTTGGCACAAGCGTGACTGCCGTGGGAATCATCAATGCCACCAACACAATGCCAAACAGGATTTTCTTGCCGGGAAACTCGAACAAGGCAAATTCAAATGCTGCCATGGATGACAACAAGAGCGATCCAATAACAGTCAGGAACGAATAGGTGAGCGAATGTCCATAGGCTGCCAATACATTGGCCTCTGAAAGCACATCCTTGATATTTTGGATGCCAGCCGAAAAGGAGGTCGGATACAGGCGCGGATTGATGGCAATGGGAATTCCCGGCTCACTGAATACGATGTTGAACATCCACCAGATGGGGAACAGCGCCATGATCAAGAAGATGATCGCCAGTGTCCACTTGAAAATACCGCCAATACTGAAATGCTTTTTTATAAACTTGAAAAAGGTCGTCATGAAATCCTCTAGTCTTTACGGCGTACGATAAACAAGATGGCGGTAATAATGATGATGAGTATGGTCAGCATGAAACCATAAGCCGAGGCCTCACCAAATTTATAGACACCGAAAGCACGCCCAAACATATCCATCACAGGGAAGAGCAGCGCCTTCAAGCGACCGCCGTAACCTTGCGTTGTTGATAGTGTCAGCAGCCAGGGGGCGTCGAAAACCTGAAGTGCAAAAATGAAACCCTGGGCAATGACAAAGAACAGAACCGGTTCAAGCAGCGGAATGGTGATATAGATCATTTCTTGCCACTTGTTTGCACCATCGACCTTAGCAGCGTCGTAATAATCATTCGGAATGTTTTTCAAACCAGCCAACAGGATGACCATATTCCAACCTGCGGACCGCCAGACATCCACCACAATGAGAGCAAATATCATATAAGATGGATTTTTAAGGAAGTTCACTGATTCCAGACCCAATGCCTGGAGTGCGGTATTGATGATGCCCACTTCAGGTGCGTACATCCACCGCCAGACGGAGGCTGCCAAAAACAGGGGCATCATGGTGGGAACAAAATATGCACTGCGGAAAAAATTGGATAAAGGGCCTTTCAGGCTGTTGACGAACAATGCCAATGAAAAGGCCACGGTGATCCCTAAGGGAACGGTGATTGAAACGTACTTAAGAATGTTGGTAAAAGAAATGATGAAATCACGCGATTTGAACAGATTGATATAGTTCTGAAATTGAACGTATACCGCAGGATTGACACTATCCCATTTGAAAAAGCTGATATTCAGCCCTTTGATGATCGGATACAAAAAGAACAGCGTAAAGAAAAAGAAGAATGGGAGAAGCATTAAATAATGCTTGAGTGTCTTCCTGAACCAGTATTTCATTATTTTGATTCTCCTAACTAGTTTTGTTTTGAGGTGCGGAGGATTGGTCCGCACCTCATCGAACAGAGAAAAGAAGCTAAGAAGTTTGTTAGTTTCCGGCGATGGTGGCGTTCAGTTGAGTGATCAGATCAGCAGCGCCATCTTCGGGGGTGAAAACACCAGAGGTGATCTGGGCCAGGTTGTCTTGCAGAACCTGATAGTAATTGCCGGGATAGGCGGTGGTGAAATGAGGAGGACGTTCGAACAGGGATGACTTGGCGGCTTCGATGGTGATCTTGAGTAAGGGATCATCAACCTGAGCCATGGCTTTGTCATTTCCGTTGAAGCGGCCAAGAGCCTGTGACCAGCGCAGCAGTTGGGGTTCGTCGCAAATATAGGTCACAAATTCCCAAGCCAGGTCAGCGTTTTTGGAGGTTGGGGAGATGGTGACGAATTCTGTTCCACGAACACCACCCTTGTTGTCGGCAGTGGCGCCGGGGATCAAGACATAGTCATAATCCAAACCGTTTTCTTTGGCAGCTTTGAAGGTGGGATCCATCCAGGGACCGGTGACGATGAAGGCCAGTTTGTCGCTCAAGAAGAGGTCAGTGGTGGCCTGATCCTGGTCGCCATTTTCGGTTCCGTAGGCTTTGGCAGCTTCGAGGAATTTGACAGTTTGGATGTATTTTTCAGGATTGATCTTGGTGGTCTTGTTGGCGAAATCAATGCCCCATTCATCAGCGGTGGCAGCACCACTATAAATGTTGGTGAAATCCCACCAGTCATTATAGAAGGAGCCCATGCCAAGATAACCGGCTTCTTTGAGGGTTTTCATTTGAGCCAACCATTCATCCCAGGTGTTGACGGGGGTGGCGGGATCAATTCCAGCGGCTTTCAAAACGGTCAGGTTGCGATAGAGGAAGGTTGCATATCCAGTGAAGGGCATGGCGTACATGGTTCCTTCAGCAGGAGTTACTTCCTTGATCATGTCGGGATTGAACTGGGAGCGGAAATCTTCCGGCATGGCCATCCAGCGATCATAGACATTAGCCATTGCATTGATACCGGTGAAAAGGGCGCCCTGGCTGGTTGTACCCATGTAGATATCGGGGATGGTGCCGCTTGCAGCGCTGGTCACGATGCCAGTGTTCAATTCATCACCGCCCTTACCGGTTAGGTTGATGGTCACACCGGGATGGGCTGCTTCGAATTCGGAAATGAAGGTTTTCATCAAATCGCCGCCAGCATCGGAGGCGTAATCAGAGAACGTCCAGAACTCAAGAGTGACAGGCTGTGCATCGGCGGCTGCTTCAGTGGCAACAGCTTCGGTGGCGGCAGCTTCGGTGGCAACTGCTTCTGTGGGCAGTGCTTTTGGAGCGCAGGCTGAGAGCATAAGCGCACCCAAAATAATGATGCTGAGTAATACTTGAATACTTTTCTTCATTTTTTCTCCTCAATTAATCGCTTGCAAAGAATGAATTGCCGGAAATGTAAGTAGCCTAATCTTAATCGCCTTATCCACACCTCCAATTATAAAAAGTTAATTGAATCCATGGTTCACAGTTTTTAGGGTGAAGAAATTTCGCAACTAAAGAGTATTACAAATTGGATACGTTCTTGCGCCAAGTTATTGCCAAGGAAATGCCTTTTTATGCCCTTCTCATCACAAATGTTCAAACAGCCCTGTAACACGTTCGCAATAAAATGATATATTTGAGCTTGATACTATTTAGAAACAATCCTTTATCGGAAGGTGTGTATGGACCGGACAGAATTTCAAAATGATGTGAAAGACATCCTCAACCACTTGTCTGACCCTGCCTATCTCGAAAATCACAATTTGCTCAACCTTTTTTTCACCGGTGAAGACGCCCCCATCACTGTCCGCATGCACGCCCTGCGCGATACCATCCAAAAAAGCATTAACTTTCTTCAGCCACCTGAAGGCACCCCTTCAAACGCCACCGAATGGCGCTGTTACAAAATTCTCACATTCCGCTACTTTCAACTTAAGGAATGGCATGTCATCGAAGAAGAATTGGGCCTGAGTCAGCGGCAGGTTCAGCGCGACCTAAAAAAAGGTCTGGATGCCCTGATCTCCATCCTTTGGGACCATCACACTTCACAATCGCAGGAAGTTGAACAGGGTGAAGCCGAACCCGGTGAAGAAGCTGAAACCTACGATCAGGAATTGATCAAGGAAGAGCTCAAAAACTGGGAAATCTCCTACGATCTGATCAACCTGTCGCAAATCCTTGAACAGGCACTGCAATTATGTAAATCGCTGATGAACACCGAGTTCCATGAGCGCATTGATATGAAAGACGTGGATACCTCACTCAATGTGATGGTGGACCAGGTGCTGACCAAGCAGGGTCTTTATAAACTCTTTTCGATGTTGGGTGAAAACAACAGCAACCTGCAGGCCCAGATCAAAACGCGTAAACTGAACGATTTTTTCTATGAACTGGCATTCATTTTTAACACCCCCAACAACCACACCTCTGAACATTGGAGCATTGCGCAGCTCTTTTTCACCATTCAGGGTTTGCGACATCATTTCACCGAGAAAGATGGATTGACCGAGATCTCGGTGATCCTGCCGGTCAAGAAACAGATCAGCTGTATGGTGATTGACGACGTGGAATCTGTGCGGCGGTTGATCGAAAGGATGCTGGGCTCCTACGGCATCCAGGTGTTCGGCGCGGATAACTACACCAACGCCTTGAACCTGATCCAACTCGTCAAACCGGATTTCATCCTGCTGGATATTTTGATGCCCAAAATGGACGGCTGGCAAATGATCAAGAATCTGAAAACCAACCCGCAAACCATGGAAATTCCTGTGATCATCTGTTCGGTGCTCTTCGAGCCGGAGCTTTCGCAAGCCGTGAAAGCGGCCGCCTACATCCGCAAACCGATCAACCGCCTGGAGTTGATCAAGACACTTCAAGATCTCAACCTCATTAAAACAGTTGAATAACAAACATCACAAATCTTTATTCCTCTCCCCTGCCCCTCTCCATCCGGGGGATGGAGAGGGGGAAGTTCTCTAACGCTAACTGTGGGTGTCGGGGTGAACCCCGATTTTCAAGTGAAAAATCCTTAATAATAGGATTTGTGGAAATTCTTTGAGTAAGTATGGGATTTATCCATTGGCAATGATTTGGCAGACGAAAGGCAATTGTTCTTTTCGATAATCGTTTATAGTGGTGTTTGACTCTAAACGAAGGAATGATCATGGATCTCGAAAAACTCAGTAAAAAATTTCCCTCCGGTGTCTTGCGCAAGCAGCATCCCTTTTACATGGCGGATGCGATTGGCGACATCCCGGCCTGTCTGACTGCCTGCATGGCGCTTGATTTCATTACAACCATCAAAGACTCAGTCGCAGGTTTCAAACCCGCAAAAGTGTTTACCATTGGCTGCGGAACTTCATACAATGCCTGTCAGGCAGCAGCTTATGTACTGCAATCCCTCTTAAAAATCCCTGTCATCGCCATGGATGCCTACGACTTCGAACTGGATACGCCTCCCGGCATAGATAAGAAAACCATGGTGATCGGCATCAGCGAATCAGGTCAATCCATTACCACCTGCCTTTCACTTGAGAAGTCTGAGGAACTCGGCGCCTTCACAGTGGGGATTTCTGCCAACCCTGAATCGCGGCTGGCCAAATCCGCCAGACTTGCGCTGACTGACCCCTTCCTGCATGAGATTCCGCTCGGAAAAACCCGCACTTATCTCAGCACGGCTTTGTTCGCCATGTTGGCCGGCGTGTTGACCCAGGAGGAATCCATCTGCACACCGTTCCTCACCCAGATGGCGCTATCAGTTGAATCCATCCGCGCCTATGCCCCGATCTGGCAGCAAACTGCCAAAGCCATCGCCGAAAAACTTCCCGTCTCTCAAACCCGGTACATGATCACCGGTTTTGGCGCCCAAAAAGCCAACGCGGACGAGATCAGGCTTAAGGTAATGGAAGTGCTCGGCGAAAGCTCCACCAGTTTCGGCCTCGAAGAGTTCACCCACGGTCCCAGTGCCTGTTTCAAGAGCGACCTGACCGTCATCCTGCTGCAAACGGATGAACGCACCCTCGAAAAAGCCGTGCGCATCTCGAAGGGCATCGTTTTCTCCAATGTCAATTTGATCGTCATCACCGACCACCCCGAAGCAAATTGGCCAGAAAAAGCTCACAAAATGAGTCTGCCCAAGACTGAAAACGCCTGGTTGTACGGCCAGTTCTCTGCAGCAGTAGCTGCTCAATATTTGTTCTACTCCCTCGCGCTGCACAAGGGGTTGAATCCCGATGTAAACCTTGAAGACCGCCATCCGGAATTGGGTGATATTTACGCCTTCTTCTTTCCGCCTGGCACCCATTAAACTTTTGAAGGTAGATCATGAATTACTTCGGCATTGACATCGGCTGCACCGCCATCAAATTTGGTGAAGTGGAATTTGGCAAAGAGATCAAGACCATTGATTTCGACATGAAGTTGATCCCGCAAACCCAACGCACCGAAAAATACACTGAGGCTTTGGTCGAGTTGATTTCCTCGGCAAATAACTACAAGGGCATCGGCATTGGTTTCCCTAGCGTGGTGTGGGAACACGGCATCATGAACCTGGATATCATGTTTGATGATATCTGGCAAAAAGTGGATTCGATACTGAGTGAGAAACAGGTGCCGCATTTTGCACTGAACGACGCGGATGCCGCCGGATTCGCGGAACTCTACAACCCCGGCGCTGCGGAATACCGCAAAGGCGTCACCATTGTGCTCACCCTCGGCACCGGCATTGGCTCGGGCCTTTTCCTGGATGGCAAGCTGCTGCCTAACACCGAATTTGGCATGATCGAAGTTAAAGGCATGTGGGCTGAACATTACGCCGCTGCATCCGTCCTAAGACGTGACAACCTGACCCTGCAGGATTGGGCCGGACGCCTGCAGGAGGTCATTAATCAGATCGAGATCATCCTGTCTCCAGACCATATTCTTTTGGGCGGCGGCATCAGTTCCGATTTTGAAGATTACCGTCCCTTCTTGACCACCAAGTATGCCAAACTGGCACCCGCTTTTTATCGCAACCAGGCTGGCGTGATCGGCGCAGCAATGTACGCGGCTTATCGTGCCAATGACTACACTCTACTTTAGTTAAAAAAGTCTTTAACAACGATTGGGTTGAAAAAGTTATAATAAAAACCTGGTGAACACATTTCGCAGCGAATCACTCAAGTATTGCCTGGGCTTTACCTTTGTTGTGGGGGTTGTGCTTGCCTATGCCGGGATATGGTCTTTGCATGCCAGTTACAACACCGAAGCCATCATCCTGAGTTCGCTCGATCATTCCATCTGGATCGTGTGCGGCCTGAATCTCGTCGGATTTTTGGTCGCATTATTTTTTAAGGACAGGGCACCTGTTCTTTCCAGTTGGGCATTATGCATCGCAGAAGCCAGCGCCATTTTTGTGCTGCTGACGGTCTATTTTGACCCGCATTATCTCTTCAGTTTCATCATCCCCATCCTTTTTGCCATCATCCTGCTTGAAACACGGCAATCCATCATCTTCATCAGCCTGGTGGTGATCGCCTCGATCAGCCTTTTTTACCTTCACTTTCACTCATGGGATTTCTTTGGTCAGCTTGCTTTTCCCATTTTCCTCTTGATCTCGATCTCGGTCCTGCTTGAGTTGATCCTGAGTCAAATCCATTCCAACCTGACCTGGTATCACAAACGCTATCAGACTGCCCTGCTCAACGAACAGATCATCCGTGAAAATGAGGTCAAACTCGAAAAGCTGGTCAACAATCTTAATGATTACAAAAAATACCTCTCTGCGACCAACATCTCATTGATCCAGGCGCGTGAAGAAGCCGAAGAAGCACGCACGGTGAAACAGAACTTTGTGCAAAATGTCAGCCACGAACTGCGCACCCCGCTAAACCTGATCATCGGATTCAGCGAGACCATGGTCAACTCACCCCGCAGCTACGGTGAAGTGAACTGGACGCCCGACCTGCGTGGCGATATCGAATGCATCTATCAAAACAGCCAGCACCTGAAGGCGTTGATTGACGACATTCTCGATATGGCTTCGCTGGAAAACAAGAAGTATGAAGTCGAGATCTCCAGCACGAACCTGAACGCACTGATCCATGAAGTGGTATTGATCACCGAAAGCGCCTATAAAACCAAGGGGCTTTATCTCGAGACTGAGCTATCATCACAGATCAAGAACGTGCACGGCGACGCCATCCGGTTAAAACAGGTCATGTTGAACCTGCTTTCGAATGCCTTGAAATACACCAGCAAAGGCGGGGTAAAGATCACCTCCACAGTAGTGGATTCGATGGCTTACGTCTATGTCAAAGATACGGGCAAGGGCATCCCTGAAGAGGACCTTGAAAAGGTCTTTGATGCCTTCTTTCAGGTGGATAAATCCAACGATCGCGAAGATTACGGCACCGGGTTGGGGCTTTCCATCTCCAAGCAACTGATCGAATTGCACGGCGGCGAAATGGCCTTAACCAGCGAACTGGGCAAAGGCACGACCGTATTTTTTTCAGTTCCATTGGTCATCAAGAAAAAATAATCTATCAGGCGAGGTTAATCATGGCAAACGAAATCACAAATGTTGGCATTATAGGCTTGGGACAGATCGGCATGGTGCATCTTGAAAGTTACCTGACGCTGCCAAATGTCAAAGTGGTCGCCATCGCGGACCGCGATGCACAAAAAATTGAGGCCATTGCCCAAAAATACAACATACCTTTCTGGACGACTGACTTCCGTGCCCTGCTGGATAAAAAAGAGGTCCAAGTCGTGAGTGTCTGTCTGCACAACAACCTGCACATGCCGGTGACCGTTGCAACTCTTAAGGCGGGCAAACATGTGATCTGTGAAAAACCGATCGCCGGTTCCTACTGCGACGGCGCAAATATGATCGAAGTCGCCAGGCAGGAGAAGAAACAGCTCTCCATTCAAATCTCCGACCTGTTCAGCAGGGAATCCAAGGCCGCCATGAGCGCCATTGAGAACGGCTGGCTGGGCACGCCCTACCTCGCCCACTCCTCCGGCTTTCGTCGCCGCGGACGCCCCTTCGTGGACGGCTACGGCACCCCTAACTTTGTGCAAAAATCCTCGGCCAGCGGCGGAGCCCTCTTTGACGTGGGGATTTACCATATTGCCAATGTGCTCTACCTGCTGGGCAATCCCGCCCCCCTGCGCATCAGCGGACGCACCTTTCAGCGCACCGCGATGGATGAGAAAAGGCGCGCCATCAGCAATTTTGATGTTGAGGAACTGGCCGTGGGGTTGATCGCGCTAGAAAAAGACATTGCCTTTTCATTGATCGAATCCTGGGCCATGCATCTGGATGCCCTTGAAGGTTCATACATCACCGGCACGGAGGGCGGAGTCCGCCTGCGTCCGTTTGGGCTCTTCCGCAGCCTGGCTGACCTGGATATTGACGCTACTGCCAACCTTGACGGGTTCGATTACCGTATTCACAATGTACATGAGAATGGCGACGCTTATGATGGTCCACGCCAGCATTTTATTGCCGCCGCCCAGGGGCGTGTGCCGCTCATCCCCACCGCCGAGATCGCGCTGAACACCATGCTCATCTCAGAAGGGATCTATTTGTCGCAAAGACTTGGCCACGAGGTTACCGCCGCGGAAGTCATCGAAACCTCCGTCAGCACCTCGTTGGAAGTTTAAAAACAAGATCAGACCCCCGCAGTTTATAAACTGCGGGGGTCTGTGTATTTTAAAGTCCGATTTCTTATTAAGAAATCGGACTCTTGCCCTGAAGAAAGACTATAAAAAGGGAGATCAAAGTAGGGGAGGTTCATGAACCTCCCCTACTTTGATTAATTTATAATTCAAACCAGAAGTTAGAATTTCTTTAATCTAGGTATGCAGAAATCGGATTCATGCCCTAAACACACTCTAGTGCAAAAATCCTAATTCCAAAAAAGAATTTGGATTTTTGCCTTTGTTTTTACGTATGCAACTCAGCCAGCTTGCCCATTTTCTTGCGCACTTCAATGAACAGATCAGTGTAGTACTTGTTAAAGGTCACGCAGCCCACCGGCATCTGGCGGATCATCAATTCTTCGCAGTTCATGCACTGGTTGCAGTACTTGACTTCCTTTTCGCAGCCTTCTTCCAGTTTCAAGGGCGTCAGCGGATCAGCGAAGGATTGACGACCTAGGCCGATCATGTCCATCAATCCATCATCAATGCAGCGCGCGCCCATGGCGAACATGGAGGATTTCTCCGGTTCAATGGAAAGCAGCTTGTTGGTCGTGCCTCTGAAGGAGGAGAAGTGCGAACCCACCACCACGGTTTCAGGCTTGAGCACATCCTTCATGAGCTTCGAGAAGTAAATATGCAGGTATGAAAGATAAGGGTCTTCCTTGCCGGCTTCCATGAACTCCATGCTGCAGTGCACGTTGCCGAGCGACTCGACGAAATACTGAGCGCCGCGCTCTTCAAGCCCTTTTATCAGGTCAATCGGTTCGGTCATATCCATAAGCGGGGAATCCGGCCCGGCTGAACCAAATCCACCGGGGAAAGCCTCCCACATCGAGATCTTCGAGCCAATCAAAAAGTTCTTGTCATAGTTGGTGGCTTTTTGGATGCCTTCGTACAGGTCGTAAGCAAACTGCACGCGGTTCTTCCACTCGCCGCCGTACTTCCATTTGCGGTCGTTATACGGACGCAGGATCTGGTTGCCGAGATAACCATGGCAAAACTTCATATCCACACCGTCTGCTCCCACATTCTGGGTGATCTTGGCCGCCAGCGCGAATTGGTCAATGATGTGTTCGACTTCCTCTTCGGTCAGCAGATCCCCACCCAGGCCGTAGACAGGCTTAACCGTGACGCGGCGCGAAAATTCAGGTTCGCTGATCTCACCGGAATGGGTTAATTGAAAAACGAACTGCGCTTCAGGATTGATCTCTTTTAGGCTTTTTACAAATTTAGCCAGGGCTTTTTCGTTGCGGGGCATGATCTCAAGCTGGGTTTTCCGTGCCCGGCTCTCGTTGGTGATGGTAATAGCCTCGAGATCTATCAGCGAAAAATGTCCCTTGAAAAGGTTTTCGTAACGTTTGAAGGTCAAATCGGTCGGATTGCCCTCTTCATCCGAATCCACGCATTCCATAGGTTGTGCAAAGAACCGGTTTTGAACGACTCTATTACCAATTTTCAGCGGCTGGAGTAGGGTTTCTTTGTAGCCCATAGGTTGAACTCCTTTTTGACTGGTGATTTATAGATAATCTTCAATGTGGATCTCAGGGATCTCGATGCCGTCTTTCATCAGCATGGCTTCTTCAGAAATGGCAATGGCATTTTTGTAGCCGATACCAAAGCGGGTCACGCCCATGGCATGCATCTTGGTTAACAGATCAAGTGTTTTGACTCCACCGGCCGCTTTAATCTTGCAGCGGTTTCCCACCGTATTTTTCATGACCGCGATATGGTGCAGGGTGGTGGGGTCGGCAGAAAAGCCCGTGCCGCTCTTAACATAATCTGCGCCGCAGTCGGCCACGATCTCGCAGGCTTTGACAATCTCTTCATCGGTCAACAACATGGCTTCAATGATGACCTTGAGGGAGGTATATTTGGTGGCTTCACGCACGGCGGCAATGTCAGCCTTGACCATGTCATATTTTTTGCTCTTCAGCCAACCCACGTTCATGACCATATCCACCTGCTGTGCGCCCAGGCTGGTAAAGTGGCGCGCCTGGTTTACCTTGGTTTCAGTGGCTTCCTGCCCGGAGGGGAAAGAGAGGGATGTGCCAAACTCAGTAACAGTGCCCTTTAACGCTTCACAGATCTCAGGATAATAAGCCGGCCAAATGAACACGCAGCCAAAACTGTATTTTTTGCAGGCTGCCACCAGTGCATGGTAATCGTCATAAGACGTATCCAATTTGAGTGAACTTGCATCAATCATTTTTGCATATTCAAGGTAAGAAATCTTCATCGAACTTGTCTCCATATATTTTTATGTTCGTCGTAAAGCACCCGACAAACGGATAAGGTGGAATAAGCTTCCACAGTACTCTAATGAATAAGGATGACCCTCTCGCTGATCTCGGGTGAAACAAGCACCTTAACCAGGTCTTTGTTTTGCTGCAGCTCATTGAGCGATTTTTCCAACTCGCGCAGTGGAACGATCATTGAGATCAACGGGTGAGGATCCACGCGTTTGTATTGCAGAAGCGAGATGGCCACTTCCCAGTCATGCCCGATGCCCGCGCAGGAACCGCCGATCTTTTTCTCCTGCAGCACAAAAGCCGCAGGGGGCAGCTTGGCCAGGTCATCATCCGAACAGATGCCGAAAGCTTCTAGTTTGCCGCCGCGGCGGATCATTTTGAACGCCTGTTCATAGGTCTGGGATTTGCCCACCGCTTCGATCACATAATCCACACCCACGCCGTCGGTCAGTTTCAACACTTCGGCCACTGCATCAGGTGTTTTGGTGATGTCTATCACATAATCCGCAGACATGGCTTTGGCTGTTTCCAAGCGTTTGTGTTGAGAGTCAATCACAATCACGGGAGCAGCTCCACGCAGTTTGGCCAGCAGCGCATGGATGGTGCCAAGACCGGCACCGATCACCGCTACTGAAGCTCCCAGTTCACAGTTCATCTTGCGTGAAGCATTGATGCAGGCGGTCAGTGGTTCTATAAAAGCTGCGGCATGATCGTCAATTTCATCCGGCAAAATGTAGCAGTTGCGGGCTGGGGCTTTGACATATTCCGCGTAGGCCCCGTTAACATGGATACCGATCTGCTTGAACGAATTGCACAACAAGGGTTCTCCGCGCCGGCAGTAATAGCAGGTGCCGCAGGGCAGGCAGATGTCCACCGCCACCCGGTCACCCGGCTTGACGGAGGTAACCTCCTGGCCTACTTCTTCAATGATGCCCCAGAACTCGTGTCCGGTGATCAAGGGCAAACAGGCAACCTCATCGGCATACTTGCCCTGATAAGAGCCCCAATCCGAGCCACAGATGCCGCAGTACTTGACCTTGATCAAGACCTCATCGCTGCTGATGGTTGGGACGGGCACATCCTGGTAAACAAATTTCCTGGGTTCTTCAAGAACCATGGCTTTCATCGTTCTCATGGGTGTCTCCTCTACTTTTGAAAGAGTTTGTCGTTGCGGCCTTCATAAGGCTGGTTGATCATCAGGGGTTTCAAAAAGGTAATGGCCTTGTCCACGCCATCAGCACGAGACATGGTCACGTCTTCATGCTCATAAGAGAACACACCGGTATAGCCGGTCATGAAGAGTTCGGTGATCACACTCTTCCAGTTGATCGAGCCCCAGCCGGGAATGCGGAAACGGAAGCTACGATCCAGGTTGCCCCAATCACGCTGCAGCATCCAGTATCCGCCGCGCGCCATGTTGTGTTCAACCAGTTCACAGTCCTTGGCGTGCACTAGCACAATGCGGTCACCGATCTCGTCAATATAACTGCCCAGGTTGATGCCGGTGTAGAAGATGTTGGCCGGATCAAAATTGATACCGAAAGCGGGATGATTGTCGCACAA
The DNA here is from genome assembly GCA_021825925.1 of Chloroflexota bacterium. Classification (GTDB taxonomy): domain Bacteria; phylum Chloroflexota; class Anaerolineae; order Anaerolineales; family Anaerolineaceae; genus UBA6107. Next base: position 276,011 of record JAKAFP010000001.1, on the reverse strand, counting down.
GGCCAGGCAGCGTTTGGTAGTGTGGATATCGTAAATAATGTTGTTGGGATGCGGTTCAAAAGCCACCTTGACGCCGTATTCCGCAAACTTGTCAAAAATGGGCACCCAATTCTTCACAAAAGCTTCTTCCTCTTCCTTCCAGCCATCGGGGTAAGGCCAATCATTGAAATGGCCGAAGTTGCCCACACCTGAAAAAGCCACCACCGCCGGGATCTCAAGTTCATTGGCCAGCCGCGCACACTTGAGCATGCTCTCGGTGCCGAACTTGATCTGTTCGGCTGGCGAGCCGGGACAGATGGCTGCCAGGTCACACCCATGGGGTCCAAGCACCAGGGGAGAATCCGCGTGGTTCGAGATACCCGAAATGATCAGACCGGCGTCGTTCACTTTCTTTTTCAGTTTTTTGGCATTGCCGTTCTTGAGCATTTCGTCAACGTCCATCTGGCCGTTATCTGTGTACGCCGGGATCTCAACCGCTTCATATCCTTTTTTCGCCACCAGTTCGATGACATCATCCAACGCCAATTCAGAATAGTTAATGGTGCAAAAACCGACCTTCATAATTGATCTCTCCTGTCTTTTGTAATTAAGCTTCATCCACGCCGTCATGGATCGCCGCCAGGGCTGTGATCCAGCGCGTGAACCGTTTGGCAATCAAAGCATAATTTGCATGGTTTTTTGGAATGGGAACAAAAGTTTTTTGCACCTGATACAGTCCGTCCAGCGGAGCGTAATCCTGCCAGATTCCCGCGCCGCGCAGCGCAATGGCTGCCGCCCCCAGCGAAGCTGCGTCTTGATCCACATTGATGATCACCACTCTGCGGTTGTAAACATCCGCGAAGATCTGCATCCACAGGTCGCTTTTGGCGCCACCGCCGCAGATGATCATGGCTTCGTCGGATTCGACCATGGGTTCGATGACAGAAAGGCAGCAGGTTCCCAAACTGAGCGCCACACCTTCAAGGACCGCCCTTAAAATATCCGCGCGCGAATTCGAAAGTTTCAATCCGAAGAATGCGCCTTCGAGCGCCTCGCTGGGTTCCTGTGAACTTCCGCCGGCCAGAGACGGATTGAACATCACGCCGTTCGCCCCAAGCGGAGATTCCGCAGCCAGGGCGTTCAACTTTTCAAAACCATCGGTTAAAAGATCGGCACACAGTGTTTCTTTAGCCCAACGATAGGCGCTGCCCGCCGCAAAAATCGAAACGCCTGTGGTGTAGAATCCTTTTTCAACGTGGGCAAACACGAATGGCAGTTTTTTTACATCCAGAATAGGTTTATCTGCCGAAACCGCGATCCAGGCGGATGACCCCAGCGATGTGTAAACTCGGCCGTTACCCAGGCCGGTCGTACCCAATGCCATGCAGGCGTTATCCACGCCGCCGCACAAAACCCTGGTACCTTCACACAATCCGCAGGCTTCGGCTGCTACGGCTGTGACATAACCGACAACATCATGTGATTCTTTGGGCTCAATAAACATTGATCGGGGCAGACCGGCGATCTCGATATAGGCATCTTTGTAACACCAATGCAGCAGGTCAAAAACACCACTGCCTGATGCATATGAAAAATCAGTAGCGATTTCGCCTGTCAGTTTGAAATTGATGTAGTCCTTGCTGCCCAATACTGTTCGGGTTCTTCTGAAAATTTCAGGGTGGTGTTTTTTAAGCCACATCAACTTGAATACTGAATAAGTTTCTGGCGGGTCCCCATTGCCGGTGGTCATGTACCACTTTTCGTAATCCACCTTTTTGAAGAATTCAGCCGCTTCTTCTTTGGCGCGCCGATCAGACCAGATCGGTATGCTTTCCATTAACAGATCACCGAACGGGCTGATCGGCGCAGCCACCAGGCTGTGTCCGCTGGCCGCCACGGCCACCACATCTGAAGAACTGATTCCGCTTTTTGTGAGCAGAGCTTTGGTAGCCAGACAGACAGCCTGCCACCAATCCTGGGGGTGCTGTTCATGCCAATCTTTTTGGGGAAAATAGGTTTGATAAGGGATAAATTCAAATCCAATTGAGGTCCCGTCCAATTGATAAAGACCGGCCTTCAACCCACCCGTTCCCAAATCGTAAGAAACAACATGCTTCAAGAATTCAACTCCATCAGAAACGAATAATACGCAGCCTGTTGCATTTTTTTGACAGATAAAGAATAAAACAAAAAGGGGCGGGGATTCCGCCACACTTTTGCCAATGAAATGCCGAATTGCTTTCAAGTCGAAAATTGATACACAAAAAAGTACCGGGTCCATAAAAGGACCCGGTCTTGTGATGGTGTGATTATTTTTTTAGCCCGTAGAGGGTTAGAACTCTTCTTTATTCAGTTCTTTCACAAAAGCTTCATATTCCTTTTTTGATTCCTGCTGTGAAGTGATCCGAGCCTGGTTGATCTCATCCAAATGAGCACCCAAAAGATTGACCAATGTTCCGTCCAATTCCCCTTTTTGCACGTCCACATCCAGCACGAGCATGGCGTCTTTTCCTGCCACGCCTTTTCGGTAGGGGCGGTCTTCAGTCAAAGCCGTGAAAACATCCGCAACGGCAAGCGCTCTTGATTCGAAAGGCAGGGTTTTTTCATTTTCGTGGAAGGGATATCCACGACCATTCAGGCGTTCGTGATGCTGCGAGGCCCAGTCGCGGATGTCCTTGAATATACTCATGGTGTTGAGAAATTCGTAAGTGAAATAAGTGTGCGTGCGGATGATATTGAATTCCTGCGGGGTTAATTTGCTTGGTTTCTCCAAGATCTCTGAGGGTACGATCAGCTTGCCAATATCGTGCAGATAGCCGGCAATTTTGATCTTTCGGATCGTTTCATCTTCCCGGCCATGGAACTTTGCCAGTTCAGCTGCCACCACTGCTACACCAGCCGTATGGGTGGAGGTAACCTCACTTCGAAAATCAATGATCCTGCGAAATAGATTGACCAGTCCCCTCAGTTCATTTTTCTTTATGTGGAGATTATCCAGTTTCACTCGCTCGTCAAAAAGTGAGCTCAAGGTCATGTTCTTGATATCCAGCCAGAAGTTCTCTTTTTCTGCTGCCTTATTAAAAGCATCCACGATCTCAGGGACAAACATGACCCCTGACTGCCGGTTGACCTCGTTGATTATGGCTGCAGCTGAATCCAAAATATTCAAGGATTCCCCAGACAAAACTGCTGCCTGGTCAGCGACTTGCATGATCAAAGATTCCAATGGGATCTTGTTGCGGTCCAGTTCGGATGGTGAATTGAGATATGCATGATGGTAGCGAAGAATTTCACCAATATGCTCAAAATACATAAACTCTTTAAGCAGTAAATAAGCTGCTCTGGCATGCCGATTGATATATTGAGATTCAAAACGAAGGTCTTGCAAAGCCTGTTGTTCTTGAACCGAGAAAGCACCAATATCATGAATTGCCGAGGCGAAGATCAAGTCGTGCCGCTGCTGCCAAGTTAAATCCAAGTAGATGGAAATATGATAAGCTGCGATCGCCGTCCGGCGATGATGGTCTCTTAATGGGGCGATGGTATGATCCATTAAGGTTGAGAGACTTGAAACGAGCTCTTCGAGTGAGATTGTTAATAATTCGGCCATGGATTCCCTCATACGTTTAAATGTGAATATAACCTCTCAACTCATTATACAGGTCAAGTCTTGCAAAGTGAACTTGCATAAGTGTTAGATGTTTACACTATTAAGTACTTCTTGGAATCTACCTATTAGGGACTGATTTAGAACATGTCAAACTGCGACAGCCAGGAGCGGAAGTGTCCAGTAGCGATCTGGTAACGGAAGACGTAGAACACCAGCTTTACATACTCTTTCCAGACCAGCTTGCGTGAACTTGCTTCCGTCCACCAGTATTTGGGAAACCCCGTGCGAATGCGCGGAACCGGCGCCATATACACTTTGACGCCCTCGCCCAACACTTTTTGATAGATCCATCTCGCTCGGTGCGAATGCCATGGATCGGTTACCAGGGTCACCGTTTTTACCGTATCCGGGTGCGCGTCAATATAGTTTTTGAGCAGCACCGCTTCATCATGGGTGGAAAGCACCGCCGTTTCATCAATGGCGATCGCTTCACCCGGGACGCCGTGAGTTTCAGCTACATACTTGCTCCATGAAGCTTCGATGCGGTTGTTCTCTTCACTGAATCCGCCGGTAAAGAAAACGGTATTCGCCATCCCTTTCATGTAGAGTTCTGATGCATACAAAATACGATATTCTGGACCGCTGACCGCAGCGATCAAGTCTGTCTTTTGAAGTTCATCCTGCACAACGAGATAATCGCCAATCGGTTGAAGCATGAGCAGGCAGCAGCACGAAACGGTTGCAAGGATCACAAACCGGATCCAGATTTTACTTTTCTTTTTTTGAGTCATAAGGGTTGATTATAAAACTAAAAAATTGCGATTTTAGATCCGGACCCCGAGCTTGTGGATTTATACCTGCCCATAAGATAAAATAAAATAAGAAATAGTTATATACAAAGATAAGGTGGAAAAACCATTTTGTAATACTTAGTGGTTTTTGAACGACCAATTGCAGGAGGAAAAATGCAAAAAGCAAATTTCGGCGTCATGGGTCTCGGTGTCATGGGGCACATGCTCGCCTTAAACATGGAACGCAATGGATTTCGAGTGGCCGGTTATGATCTTGATCCTGCCAAGGTAGCCACCTTCGGTGAAGAAGGCAAAACAAAAAACCTGGTCGCATGTGACTCGCTCGAATCATTTTTGAAAACTCTGGAACACCCCCGACGTATTTTGATCATGGTGCCTGCAGGCAAACCCATTGAATCCGCCATCAATTCGCTTAAAACACAACTCTCCAAAGGGGACCTGCTGATTGACGGCGGCAACACCTACTTTCAAGACACTGAACTTCGTTCGCGTGAGCTGGATCTAATGGGTATCAATTACATTGGCACTGGCGTGAGCGGTGGCGAACAGGGTGCGCTTTGGGGTCCCTCCATCATGCCCGGCGGGCAGCTTCAAGCCTGGGATCTGGTCAAGCCGGTCTTTGAAGCCATCGCGGCCAAGGTGGATGGTGAGCCCTGTGTGGCCTACATGGGACCGCGCGGCGCCGGGCATTACGTCAAAATGGTGCACAACGGCATAGAATACGGCGACATGCAGTTGATCGCCGAAACCTACGACCTGCTGCACCGCGGATTGGATCTCACCAACCCTGAACTGCACGGCGTTTTTACCGATTGGAACAAGGGCGACCTTGAATCATATCTGATCGAGATCACTGCGGATATTTTCTCCAGATACGACCAGCAAACCAATAAGGCTATTGTGGATCTCATCCTGGATGAAGCGGCGCAAAAAGGCACCGGCAAATGGACCAGCCAGAATTCATTCGACCTCGGCGCACCCATCCCCACCATCAACGCGGCAGTCGAAAGCCGCATCATCAGCAGTCTCAAAGATGAACGCATGACGGCTTCAGGTCTTTTAGTTGGCCCAAAAGCCCAGATCAAGGGCGACAAGACGCAAAACATCGCCTTCATTCGCGACGCTCTCTATACCGCCAAGATCTGTTCTTACGCCCAGGGCTTTGCCATGCTGCGCATGGCCAGCAAGGAATACGACTACGACCTCAACTACTCCGAAATTGCCCGTATCTGGCGCGGCGGATGTATTATCCGCGCGCGCTTCTTGAATGACATCCGTGATGCCTTTAAGCGCAACAACGGTCTGACCAACCTGATGGTGGACCCCGAGTTCTCAGCCAAAATGAACCGCGGACAGGCCGCCCTGCGTTCGGTGGTCAGCATGGCTGCCGAAAGCGGCATCCCCGCGCTGGCTTTCAGTTCCGCGCTGGCGTATTACGACGCCTACCGCAGCGACCGCCTGCCTGCCAACCTCACCCAGGCCCAGCGCGATTACTTCGGCGCGCATACCTACCGCCGCCTCGACAAAGAGGGTATCTTCCACACCGAGTGGAATTGATAAAAAAGCAGGGGAGGTTCATGAACCTCCCCTGCTTTTGAATTATCTTTACTATTTCCGTGTATCGCGGTTTTTGCGCCCCCGAACATGATCTAGTGAGTGGGGTCGTGGTAAAACAGGTTTTTTATCCACCACGTGCTTTCGATAATGCCGCCGCGCGCGTGTGTACATCCAACTTTTCGAAGACCGCCTTCAGATGGCGCTTGACGGTGTTATTGGTGATCACAAGTGTTTCCGCGATCTCTTTATTGGTCATGCCTTTCGCCAGCAGATCAAAGACTTCGCGTTCACGCTGGGTAAGCTGGTCTAGTTCTGAAAGGGTGCTGCCGGCGGCAATCGCCTCGCGCACCAGTCGCCTGAAATTGTTGCGATCAAAAGCCTGTTTCTCAAGATAAGCAAACACGGAATGTTCGTTGTAGGCGCGCTGGATCTCATCCACACCCACCACACCGCTGACCACAATGGTAGGAATGCCAGCTGTGTGGGTATTGGCCAGCAGGCTGTAACCCTCGAGGGAATCGCTGTCCGCGGAATCATCCCAGACCACGTCGGCCGTCAGTGAAAGATCCACCACTGCCAGAGAAAAAGTTTCGCGCCTCAACGCGCCGAGCGCGTCGCCGTAACTGCCGCAGACCCTGATCTCCAAACCGGCATCCGTCAGCAGCTCGGATAGGATACTGCGCCAGCCGGCGTCGTCTTCCACCACCAGCACCCGCGGACTGTTGTGCACAGAAGGTTGGTTTTGAGAAAAAGATAACTTGCCTTCAACGGGTTTAGTTTCAACTGTATCAATCTCGCTTTTGGGGGCAGACACCAGCGCCTGGCTGATCAGCTCACGAAATTGTCCGCGGTTGAAGCTTTCTTTGCGTAAAAAGGAAAAAGCGCCGTACTCTGTCAGCACACTGACTGCCAGTTCGACCGTGGCAAAACCGGTTAACAAAATGCTCTCGCAGCCAGGGTCAAGACGATTGATGGCTTCAAGCGCGCGCAGACCGTCTTCATTGCTGTGGTCCGTGCTTTCAAGCGACAGGTCCACCAGTGCCAGGCGATGGGGTTCAGCCTTGAGTAATTTAAGGGCGTCTTCGAGGTTATCCGCCACATCCACGGTCAGACCGGAATCCGAGAGGATCTCGCTCAAGATCTGCTGCCACGAGGAATCATCCTCGATTACAATCGCCCGCGGAGAGGGTTTAGGCGTGATCATGATCAACCCTGCCCGTTGGGTTTTGCAATAGGCAGACGCAAAACAAAGGTGGTGCCATGAGCGCCATCGCTTTGCACGGATACATTGCCTTCGAGACGAGTCATCAGTGTCTTGACCCACCATAACCCAAAACCCAGCTTGCCGGGGCGTGAAGCTCCGCGGCCGGAATAATTCAGATCAAAAATGTGTTCATGCAATTCAGGCGGAATACCCGGTCCGTTGTCACTCACCTTGACTTCGACCCAATCCTTATCCGTGCTGCCTGAGATGGTGATCACACCTTTACCGTTCATTGCATCCAGGGCGTTCTCGATCAGGTTGGTAAAGACCAGCGTCAGCGTGCGATCCCCTGCCATGACCACCGGCAGATGATCAAGTTTGTTGATCTTCACTTCCGCCGTGGGGGGCATCTTCACCAGGCTGACGGCCTCGAGCACCCGGCTGACCACCAGCACCGGTTCGCGCTTGATGGGACGCAGATGCGAGAGACTCTCACGCACGCTTTCCATGGCATCGGTGGCGCAGTGTTCGATCTCGTCAAGGTTGTGTGCCAGGTAGGGGTTTGCACCCAATACATCCTGACACTTGTCTTCAATCCCCTGAATGCGCACCGGGATGGTGCCGACTTTGTTGTTCAAATGATGGAGCAAATTGGAGGCGATATCGCCCACCGCGGCAAAGGTTTCGGCCACGGAACGCTGTTCCTGGGCGGCTCGCAGTGCATCCTGATGGGCGGCGTTTTGATAGGCCAGCACGGCATAATCCGCCAGGGTGACCAGCACTTTCTTATCCCACTCGGATTCGGCAAAGTGCCCCGCCCCGCTGGTGGAACTGTAGACCCCAAAGGCACCCAGCGGCTCGCCTTCATCCCCTGGCAGCAGTGGCACGATCAGGGCGCGCGCCCAATCCTGATCCACGGCCAGGTCGGCACGGTGGAAGCGTTTGTCTACGCGCACATCTTCGCTGATCACCGGTTTGCGCTCGAGGATCGCCAGCCCTGCCAGGCTGCCGTCCACGGGGAGACTCTCACCATGGCGGTAGCCACCGCTCTCGGCGGCCACTTCCAATACGCCGTCTTTAAGGTTCCAAATGGCGCTGGTGGCCGCGTCCAGCAGATCGCAGGCCAGCGCAGAAAGATGCACCAGCACCTTTTGCAGCGGTTCGGTCAACAATAAATGCGTGATCTCTTCAAGCGCGTCCAACAGCCTCACCTCTTGAATGGTGATGACCGCCTGGGTTGCCAGCGCTTGTAACAAATAGCTGTCTTCTTCACTGAAAGCACCGACCACCGGGCTTTCAAGGTTGAGCACGCCTTCGAGCCGGCCGGTGGCCCCCACCAGCGGAACGGCCAGTTCTGAACGCATTTCCATATTTGAATCCAGCGGATAGTAGATCTGCGACCAGGGATCGGCGTGCAGGTCTGCGATGCAGGCCGATTGCCGTTCGCGCGCCACCCAGGCCATCACGCTGTTCGAGTCCAGCGGCAGTGCTTCGATCAATGGCCGCGCGGTATACTCACCCGCCACTGCCCTGGTGTTCAAGGTCTGTGCTTTTTGATCCAGCAGACGGAAGATACCGTACTTCGCGCCGGTAACTTCCAGAGCCATCTGCAAAATGGACTCGAGGGTTTCTTCCAACCGCAGACGTGACGAGATCAGCAAGCCCGCCCGACGCATGCGTTTGATCTCCTCTTCCTTGCGGGCCAGGTTGCGCTGCATTTTTTCAAGGTTGTGGGCGTGATAAATGGCCATGGCGGCTTGATTGACAAAATTGTCCAGCATTAATAATTCAAGCTGACTGAACTCGCGTTCATCCTGCAGGTAAACATACAACGCCCCCACCGGGCTGTCTGCCACGATCAGCGGAAAACATCCCATCACCCTGGCGCCTGCCATGGCTCTTGCCGGGTGGATGTTGATGCCCTTTTCTTCGTAAGATAACACCCGGCGCCTTTGTTTGATGGCACGGAATCCCAGCCCGTAAGGTCGGGGTTCATCGCTTAATTCGCTGTTATCCATGACACCGGCAGTCACGCGAGAAGAGACAATGAATTCGCCGAGCGTGTCATCGTAGGAATAGATCACCGCCGATGCCCCCTGCACCACTTGAATGGCGCTGGCAACAATCAACTTCAAGGTGTCATCAACGCTGACCCTGCCGTCCTGTCCAATCTGGTTGACGGTGGCGCCAATCTTGTTCAGACTGGCCAGGGCATCGTAAAGTCGGGAATTGGCGGTTTGTTCACTCATGATTTACATCCTGCTCAGGTAATTGTAGCACGTCAAAAGAAAACTTCCTTTTTAACAAACCTGACAGGTGCTTGAACACCTGCCAGATTCGGAGAAACGTCTAAAGGAGAGACAGGAAATGAACTAAATGTCGTAGTACAACACAAACTCGTAAGGAACCGGGCGGATGCGCACGGGGTCAAGCTCGTTTTGGCGTTTGTAAGAAATGTAAGCTTCGAGCAGGTCCTTGGTAAAGACATCACCCTTGAGCAGGTAATCATGGTCATTTTCGAGTGCGATCAAAACATCACCCAAAGAACCAGGAACCTGTTTGATCAATTTGGCTTCTTCACGCGGAAGTTCATAGAGGTCCTTATCCACGGGATTGCCGGGATCGATGCGGTTCTGAATACCATCCAGACCGGCCATCAACAAAGCGGAAAAGCACAGGTAGGGATTGCTGGTGGCATCCGGGGCGCGGAACTCAACCCGTTTGGATTTTTCACTGCTGGTCACCGGAATACGGCAGACGGCCGAGCGGTTGCGCTGTGAATAAGCCAGGTTGACAGGTGCTTCATAACCGGGCACCAGACGACGATACGAGTTGGTGGTGGGGTTGGTCAAAGCCAACAGGGAGGGTGCATGTTTCAACAGACCGCCGATGTAATACTTGGCTGTATCAGAGAGCTGGGCATAACCGGAGGCATCGAAGAAGATGTTCTTGCCGTTCTTCCAGATGGAAGAGTGGACGTGCATACCTGAGCCGTTATCCCCGAAAACGGGTTTGGGCATGAATGTGGCGGTCTTTCCGTTCTGTCGGGCTACGTTCTTGGCGATATATTTATAGGTCAAGAGCTGGTCAGCCATGCGGATCAAGGTATTAAACTTCATACCCAGTTCAACCTGACCTGCAGAGGCAACTTCATGATGATGAATTTCCATTTCAACGCCGGCTTCTTCAAGCGCCATAACGATCTGGCTTCGCAGCAATTGCAGGGTGTCGGTGGGAGGCACGGGAAAATATCCGCGTTTGGGAAGAATTTGGCCGCCCATATTGGGTTTGCTCTTGTCACCGCTGTTCCACCAGCCTTCAGCACTGTCAATTTCGTAGAATGATTCGTTGGTGCTGCTGCCATAGCGGATGTTATCGAAAATGAAGAACTCAGCTTCAGGTCCAAAGAAGGCGGTATCGCCAATGCCGGTTTGCTTGAGATAAGCTTCTGCTTTGCGGGCAACGTAGCGGGGATCACGGCTGTAAGGCTGCTTGGTGATGGGATCAAAAACATCACAGCTGATCACGAGGGTGGGCAATGGCGCCACGGGATCAATAAAAGCGGTATCAGGATCAAGCACCAGAAGCATATCGGATTCGTGGATTTCCTGGAACCCGCGGATGGATGATCCGTCAAACGGGATGCCCTCTTCAAAAAGATCAAGATCCAATCGGTGAGCGGGGATGGTAAAGTGCTGCCAGGTTCCCGGCAGATCAATGAACCGCAGGTCAACCATTTTTACGTTCTTTGCTAATTCGAGTACTTCCTTAACTGACTTTGCCATGAGTTTTCTCCTTTAGAAATCAAGATCATGTTTAATAACAAGAAAAGAAATAAGTCCTGTAAAAGTATTTAGTGATTATAGAGAAACAGCCTTACCCTGTATATTACCCAAATGGGTACTTTTTTATGCCTCAAAACGGAATAAGATAAAAGAGTGGCTCACCACGAAGGCCAAATCAAACACTTAAAGTATAATTTTTTGTATGGAAGAGCGTCGTATGAATGCCGAAAAGATCACTGCCGTTACCCATCACGCCGTTTCTCAGCTTGTTCACGAGTCCATTTTTTCTGACGGACAAAATGCGCGGTCCATTTTCATGCGACTGCTTTCTGCTTACCCCGAAAACATCCAGGACCTGCTGCCCTGGTTGATCCCGGCGCTGCGCAGCGCTGCGGATCCTGACCGTTCGCTGGTGCACTTTGAGCGCCTGGTGGACGCCTTCGGCGTCTCTGTGTTCGCCGATCTGCAAGAGAATCCGCGCCTGGTTGAAATTTTGGTAACCCTCTTTTCAGCTAGCCCCTTTTTGACCGAGATCCTTTTGGGTACCCCTGACGCCATCCGCCTGGTGGGGGAGCGCAGTCTGCTGACCGAACGCAAAACGGTGGATCAATATCACAGCGAAGGTCAGGCTGCCTGGCAATCCAAGAAGGATTACCTCGAACGGTTAAATGCTCTTCGCCGCTACCAGCGCAGGCAGCTCTTGCGCATCGGGGTCAGCGATTTTCTCGATCTATTTGATCTGCGCGCCGTCTTTTCTCAGCTTTCGCGCATGGCCATCGGCATGACCCGGGCCTGCCTGGCGTTGGCCGCCGAAGAAACCGGCGTATCGGCTGCCAATTTCACCGTGCTGGCCATGGGCAAACTCGGCGCCCGTGAGCTCAATTACAGCTCGGATATTGACCTGCTGTTCATTGCCAAACAAAGTTCCGACAACAACCTTAAGTTGGCGAAATCACTGATAGACATCCTCTCGAAAAGCACCGGCGAAGGGTTCCTATACCGGGTGGATATGCGTTTGCGCCCCTGGGGACACGACGGTCCGTTGGTGACTACTCTCGAAGGATATCTGCGCTATTACAAAGAGTCTGCGCTGCTTTGGGAAAAGCAGGCGTTTCTCAAGGCGCGCCCGATCGCCGGCAACCTGGCTTTCGGTGAGGAGCTGCGCAAAGAGGTTGAACCCCTGCTCTTCAGCATCCCCGCGGATGAAGTGCGCGCCGGCATTTTTTCAATGAAGCAGCGTACCGAAGAATTTTTGCTTGAGAAAGGGCGCAAATGGGGTGAGGTTAAACTCGGTGCCGGCTCCATCCGCGACGTGGAATTCGTGGTTCAATCGCTGCAACTGACCCACTCCTCCATCCGCACACGCTCCACATTAAAGGCCATTCCCCTGCTGCGGGATGCCCGACTGATCACCCCTGAAGAGGCGCGCATCCTCACCGATGGATACATCTTTTTACGCACCATCGAACATTATCTGCAAATCACCGATTATCAACAGACCTACACCCTGCCCTCGGATGAACAATCGCTGGCCTTGTTGGCCCGCCGCCTGGGGTTTGAAGGGCTTGGAGCGGGTGATCGCTTCATCCAGGCTTATGAAAAACATTCACTGGCGCTGCGCACCATCTTCTTGAAATATGTCGGCGGTCAGCCCGTTGCGCCGATCGCTCTTACCCCCGAGATCGCCATCAAGGTGCAGCAGCACGTCGCCCGCATGGATGCTTCCTACGCCACCACTTTCAGCCCTGAGGAGATTGCCCACCACACCCGGCTGACAGAATTACTTTCAAGCGAAAAACCGGTTATCGTCGAACCCCAGCCCGTGGATGACAACCGCTGGCGCATCACCATCGTCGGTTACGACTATTTGGGTGTGCTTTCGATCATCTGCGGCTTGATGTACCTCTACGGCCTGGATATTTTGGAAAGCCAGGTCTTCACTTATGAAGCTAATCATAACGGCGGTGGGGATCAGGGTCTGAAAAAGATTGTGGACGCCTTTATCGTCCGTTCTGTTAAAGAGGAATCCATTCAACCTGAATTATGGAAGAACTACGCCGAGGACCTCAAGGAATTGATCACCAAGATCAAAACCGGTCGGCGGCGTGAAGCCCAGGGCGACCTGGTCAAGCGGGTCGGCGCCACCTTCCACGAAGCTCCCACCGAGGGCATGCCGCTCTACCCGGTGGAAATTGAAATTGACAACGAAGCGGATGACAAATATACGCTCCTGCGCATCAGCGCGCCGGATACGGCCGGATTCCTGTATGAGTTCAGCAATGCCCTGGCGCTCAGCCACATCAACATCGTGCGCATGCTGGTGCAATCCGTGGGCAGCCGGGCCAGCGACATTTTGTATGTCACCAATGAAAAGGGTGAAAAGATCGTCACGCCCGAAAAGCAACGCGAACTGCGGGCTGCCGCAGTCTTGATCAAGCACTTCACCCACCTGCTGCCTTATTCTCCCAACCCTGAAAGTGCCATGCTGCATTTCAGGGAATTCCTCCATCAACTTTTTGAACGTCCCAACTGGGTGGATGAATTCGCCCGCATAGAAAGGCCTGAAGTGCTTAATGCCTTGGCCAAACTGCTGGGGGTGAGCGACTTCCTGTGGGACGATTTTTTGCGCATGCAGTATTCCAACCTCTTTCCGATCGTTAGGGATGTGAACACGCTGGAAAAAGCCTATAACCGTAAGGAACTTGAAAAAGAAGCCCAAAAAGCTGTTACAAAAGCGAGTCAGTGGCGCGAAGGATTGAACGCCTTCAAGGACCGAGAAATGTTCCGCATTGACATGCGCCACATCCTCGGATACACCGCCGAATTCGGAACCTTCTCTGAAGAACTCACCGATCTGGTGGAAGTCGTCTTGAACGAAGCCTTCGATCATTGCAAACTGGAACTGGTCAAGGAATACGGTCAACCCCGGTTGGAAAACCGCCAATCCTCCGAAGCCGTTCTGCTGGCGTTGGGCAAATGCGGCGGCCGCGAACTGGGCTTTGCCTCCGATATTGAACTGATGCTGGTCTATTCAGGCCAGGGCAAGACTGGTGGATTTAAGAGCATCGCCACCAGTAATTTCTACGAAGAGTTGATCCAATCTCTCTTGCAGGCGATCAAGGCTCGGCAGGAAGGCGTCTTTCACATTGATCTGCAGCTGCGCCCCTACGGCAAGGCCGGCAGCCAGGCCGTCTCGCTGGATTCTTATAAAAAGTATTACGCCCCGGAGGGCCCTGCCTGGCCGTATGAACGCCAGGCGCTGGTAAAACAGCGTCCGATTGCCGGCAACACCAAACTGGGCGAACAGTTATCCAATCTGCGTGATGAGTATGTCTATAATGGCACTCTGTTTGACGTCACCGCCATGCGCGCCATGCGCGAAAAACAGGTGCGCCACCTGGTGGCCGCCGGCACCTTCAACGCCAAGTTCAGCCCCGGCGCCCTGGTGGATATCGAATATCTGGTTCAGGGATTGCAGATCAATTACGGCTTCAAAGATCCAACCCTCAGAAAGACCAACATCCGCGAAGCCATGGCGGCGATGCATCAAGCCGGGTATCTCTCCACTGAGGATTACGACCGTCTGCGCAAGGCGCATACCTTCATGCGCTGGTTGATTGATTCGCTGCGGGTGGTGAGAGGCAACGCCAAGGACGTCAACATTCCGCCCTACGACAGCGATGAGTTTGCCTACCTTGCCCGCCGTCTGCAGTACGGATCAGATGTGGCACGCCTGGTGCAGGATCTCACCCGCTATCCGCAGGATGTGCTGGAGATCAATAACCGCTTACTGCCTGCCTGATCATCAGGTCAGTAATTCCTAAAAACCTAACTTAAAATCAAACCCCCGCGGTTTGATTAAGCAGATTCTTGCCGAATCGTCAAAACCGCGGGGGTTTTTAATTAAATCTTTTATTCCAGCGGAAATTCCTTTTTCAGCCCGGTGATGTTGCCCTTGCGCACAAAATCCATCTCGGAGGTGCTGCGTTCTTCCTTAATTGTGACAATAACGTCCGAGTTCTGCCAGCGACTTTGTTTTACTTCCACCGATCCGCTGATTTCTTCAAACACCACCTGACAGATGCGTTCGCCCGGATACATGCGGATGACCTGTGATTGGGTGTTGTTACGCACCGGGATCAGCAGGTTGCCTTCGTAGCCGGCATCCACCACACCGGTGAGGTCAATTGAAAGTCCTCTGCGGTTAACCGATGAACGGGGATACAAGATCGCCATCAGGTCGTCAGGCAGTTTGATCTTTTCGAGCGTGGTCACCGCCACATACTCGCCGGGCAGAATGTCAAACACCTGGCCCTCTTCCAGCTCCACCAAGGTATGGCGCATGGTCTTGTGGTCCATGTCGAGATGATCTGTGCGCACCGCCACGCGACCTTCATTGGTCAGATCCCAGGCTTTGGGCAGCAAGAAGGAGAAGCCCAAGCGCAAGTCCACCGAATGCTGCTGGATTTGAAATTGATCAATCTGCGGCGAGAAGACCAGTTCCTTTTTATTGATACGATCCATGATTTGCTGGCTGGTTAAGATCATTGCGCATCTCCCAATAAAGAATAAATTCTTTGTGCATTTTGCAGATATTTTTCATTTTGCAGCAGTTTCTCAGGCATACCCATCCCGGCCTGGTAGCCGTCGGTGACATCCATTAGCCATTTTTCGATCCGGTCCACGGCGGGCGCCTCTTCAGAAGGCAGATAAACATGGAAGTCACCCGCAGTGACAGTGATGGTTCCCAATGGACGTTTTACCCTGGCGGCTGCTTCAGCCAGCCAGTGATAATCGTGCATGAAATCCAGCAGCACGCCCTGTCCGGCATCCAGTGAGCGGTGAACATGAAAGGAGTGCAGTGGTTCATGCGCCTCGCCTGGCAGCAGTTGAAAGAACTGGTAGGGCGGAATCCCCAGCAGGGGTTTCATGCGCTGATCCAGTTCAGGGTAAACAAAAGAGACGGTCACCGCCCTGCGTGAAGCCGGATTCTCGCTGATTTCATTAATGATACGTTTGAGCTGGTCAACACGGGACCTGGCTAAAAAAGAATCCACCTGAAAGGGATTTTCGAGGAAAGCAGCCAGCTGCTGGCAGCCGAGCCAATCCCACACAGCCAAAATGACCTGCAGATGAACCAGTTCGCCAGCTGCAGCCAGATATTCAAAAAAGGCTTTTTGATTAAGGGTGACAGCCGCCGTATCGCCGCCCAATTTTTGAGTAGCCCGAAGCACGGCCTGGATGGATCCCCAGCCGCCATCCCAGAAGCGCGAGCGCGCGGCATAAGTATATGGAAAGAGATAATCGCCCGTTTCAGCCAGTCGCTCGGGACGGTTCTCGGGTTTCCCTTCCACAAAGATCTGCTGGTAGAAATCAGCTGACTCACGTGACCAACCCCAATAATTCTCATCCGAATTTGAGGGGTTTTCCCAGACTAGCGTGAGCGCCTTTACCGAAAAGGTACTTCCGCGTGAAGATTCCCGTTTCACGCCGTGGCTGACCACGTAATCATGGGCTTCAGCCAGAAGTTCTTTAAGTGTCGCACCTTTTAGAACAGGAGCAAGATCTGTCATCCAACCAACCTTTTAGAGCAGATAGTAAGTATTCCAATGTACAGCCCACTAATCTGGGCTATTCTAACAAATTAGTCTTTCCTTAAAAAAACTCATTTTTATCCCTCTCCCCCGTCCCCTCTCCCAAGCTTGGGAGAGGGGTGCAGGGGTGAGGGTATTTTGTTAAATTAAATACAAATATTATATAGAAGCTAAAACTTACAACACCACAGGCAGCCCTTTGATGGGCGGCGCGGGGGTGTATTGTTCATCAAGTAGCTTCACGATCTCGTCCACCAGGGTCACATCGCCCTTTTCGGCGCGTTCAAACCAATCCGGTTGGGCGGTAAGTTCGATCTCTTTTTCCTGGCCGGTGCGGCTGATGATCTCACGTGCCGCGTCATAATGTACGTCATAAATATGCGCATTGGAGATGGAATGGGAATAAACGCCCACCCCAACCCCCAGTCGGGCGGCCAGCATTCGCTGCAGCAGCGCGAAACCTGCCACATCAAACGGGCAGCCCACCACCATGTCGTTGGAGCGGAAGATGGTGTGAAAGTGAAGTTTTTCACCGATGATGTTGACGGTAAACGAAAGCGGGCAGGGCACGTTCTTCTTTTTAAGTTCGGGGTTCAAGCCGTCCCCGGCCGGGTCCCAGGTGATGACCACACCATGGCGGGAACTGCGTTCTTTTTCAAGCAGTTTCACCAACAGCCCGATCTGGTCACGGCCAAAGAACTGCCGCCAGCGAAAGCCGTAGGCGGAATTCACCACACCGTTAAGATTGGTGAAATCATTCCAAATCTTGGTGTATTGATCAATAAACTCAACCGGTTTGCGGCTGCCCATCATGAACCAGACCTGTTCCGCGGCAAACACACGCGGAGCGATCTTGCGCAAGCTTAAAAGCGGAAAGCCCGCATCCAGATTAAAATGCAACCCAGGCAATGCCTTAACCTTGTGACCGGTACGTTCATTGACCTCTTCAATGCCGTGGTCAAGGATCTGGCGCAAGCAGTCGCTGTAAGTGCGGTCAAACTGGGTCATGCCTTCCACTCCTTCAACCAGTGTGAGAGCTGTTGGAGTGCGTCATCATGATCGCTAAAATGGATCTCAGCGATCACGGCGGGGTTCCCACGCGCCATGCGTGAAATTCTGCGGTCTTTTTCCATCAACATCACCACAGGAATGTTATTCTCACGGGCAATCTCGATCTCCTGCCCAACCCCCAGTGATGGGTAGCCCACATAAGCCACCAGCAGGTTCGAATCCAGCACCTGGCGGCGGTCGAGGTCATATACTTCTTCCGGCGTCATATTCGGGTTGCCAATCGGATCAGAAACAAGATGAGGAACATAAGCGTCTATTCCAGCGCTTTTGCACGTTTCAGCAATGCGTTCATAAAAAAGCTTGAGCAATGCGATCTCATCCCCCCCGGTAAGCGCCCCAGACACATAAGCCGTGATTTTCATGCTGCATCCTTTTGTTTGGGTAGGTTGATATTCTCATTTTGGAAGAATCCGTTGTAGGCGTGAGTACCGCCTTCAATCTCAAAGAAAACAAGCTGCATCAGACGAGCATTCTGCGCCAGCCGCACGCCGCCCGGGTTGTAGACGATCAACAGACTTTGGCTGCGTCCGTTATAACCCGCATCCCAAACCGCTGTACCCACTGAAACAGCCATGCGCAGCAGGCTCGAACGCGGACGCCCAAGCGCCATCACTTCAACCGGTAAATGCACGATCTCATTAAAAGTCACCAGGTACTGACCTTGCGGCAGATTCACCCAGCCGTCTTTAAAATCCACGGGGGCTAACTCTGGCAGAATGCGCTCACTGCTTGCGAAGCCAAGCTGGCCGCCGGATTGAAACGCCTGCACGGAATATAGGCTGAGATCCACGCCATTGGGCTGGATTTGCTGGTCAGCGTCCAACAGCCCTTCGATCAAGGGAGGTGTGTTTTTTTGAAGTTCTCTGATCTTTGCTGCTGATAAAACTGATCCCATGTGTGATCTCCAATACAGATTATTTGATGGTACGGCCGCCATCCACCACCAAAACCTGCCCGGTAATGAACTCTTCCTTCATTAAATAGAGAACCGCCCTGGCAACGTCTTCGGGTGAACCCAGACGTTTGAGCGGTGTGTTCTTTTCAAGACGCTTCCATCTTTCCTCGTCGCCGCCTTCGGGCATCAAGACCGGACCGGGCAGCACTGCATTGACGCGGACGCTCGGCGCCAGCTCCAACGCAGTCGAAAGGGTGAGCATGCGCAGCGCCGCCTTGGAGGCACTGTGATGAATGTAGTAGCGGGTGGGAACCTGCGCACTCTCATCAAGGATGTTGATGATCACACCACCCTCCTGAGCTTGCATGAACTTGCTTACGGCCTGGGTGAAGAAGAAAGGCGCCCGCGCATTGGTATCCATGGTTTGAGCCCAGTCTTCGGGGGTGATGTCAAGAAATGGGATTTCCTGCATGATGGCGGCATTGTTGACCAATCCGTCCAACCGGCCGAAAAAGGTATGCACATCGCTCACTGTTTTTTGTATTTGAGAAATATCAGTTTGGTCGCAGAAAAAAGCAACAGCTTTAACACCCATGGCTTTAAGTTCTTCCACGGTCTGAAGAGCATCATTCAGGGAGGAGCGATAGGTGATGGCAACCGATGCTCCTTCGCGTGCCAGTTCCAACGCGATGGATTTTCCAACACGATGCGCGCCGCCGGTTACCAGAATTACTTTTCCCGCTAATGAGGCCAAAAGTCCGCTCCTGATCGTCGTAAGTAGAATTATGAAATGAGATCAAACAGATTGGCAAGAATTTCAGCCAACCTGTTTGATATCCGCTAAAATGGTCAAGGTTGAGCGTTCATCCAGGGGAACGAGGCTTCACCCTGAATGAAACTAGAACTCAATCGAGCAAGTACCCGCCAGACAGGCTAATTCCTGGGCTGCAGTGGTAAGGTCTTTTTCTTCATAATAATAGAGCTTTGAGAAATCAATGTTCGGGAACTTGGCAGCCAGCTTGTTGTACTCCGCTTCATCAATCTGCTCGTAAGGCATTTGGTTGAAGAGTGAATCATAAGAAGGCAGGAAGGTCATACCGCCAATCACATCCTGATGCTCCCAAACCCACTTGATGATGTCAATGATCTCATCCGGTTTGTAGGTGATGGTCACGCTGGGATTATGCTCCGTCCAGTGCAGCTTATTTTGCAGCCAATAGTCACACTGCAGCAGTGCGGGGCGCGCTTCACGGGTGATGGCGCCTTCGGGTGCCTTGACCGGGAAGTGAATGACCCAGGTGGTGGCGTTTTCGATCGTTTGGCCATTTTCAGGGCTCATGGGAACACCGGCATCGCGCAGGACTTTGAATATGGGCGAGTGTGTGCCAACGCGTACGTTGCGGACATAGTAAGGCGACCAGCGGGGATGTATGCCGGGGGAACAATCCAAAAGTTGAGAACTGTTGCCAGAGGGTTTCACGGTGGTGACAGCGGCGGAACGGTTGATGCCAAGCAGATCAGCATATTTTTCGTTTGTTTCAACAGCCACTTTGCGCAGTTTTTCCTGTACTTCAGGGTCCTGGGCGACCAGACTGTCGAGTTGGCCGTTAATATCCACGCCAAGCAGGCGTTCTTCTTCACAATTCTGCTTCCACACATCGCGCATGCCGGGGAAGTTGGTGGCCATGGCCTGGATGGTACCGATGATGGTGGCCAGTTCGACTTTTTCGCGCAGAGTTTCATAGGTATCATCACTACGGGCAACCGCAATACTCAGATTGCAGAATTCGTAAGGACGCAGCACGATCTCGCCACAGGGATTGGTACCGAAATCCACCTTCTTGCGTCTTTCTGGGACGGTTTTATGTGCAGCACGTCGGTTGAAGATGCCGGGTTCGCCGCGGCCAGACATATGCATGTCGGCAATGATATTGAAGATTTCCAATTGGGTCAGCTTGCGATCCGGCCAAACCAGCGAGTTATTGGCGTTCCAACGCTGGCTGTTTTCACGTTCAAAATCGCCGCTTTTGCATTTGCGCATTTCAATATCGTCATAATCAAAGAGCGAGATCATGGCGGTGCGTCGTACGCCACCTGATACGGCCGCGTTGCCTACTTCGCACATGATGTCATGTGCATCAATCGGACGGATGAAACCGCCCTGCTGGGCCAGCACACGGCTGCGCACAAATTCAAGCATTTTCTTTAAGGGTTCGGGGCCTGAAGCGCGGCCGCCTTTAATGCGCAGGGGGGAACCGGCAGGCCTGATCTGAGAGAAATCAAACTTCATGTCGTGACCGTCAAACCAGGTTTGCAGACCTTTTCGCAAGGCATCCGCCCAGCCTTCTGCAGAGTCTTCGATCATCATGGTGGGTGCAATGCCGGGAACCTGGCGTTTGACACGCGGAAAATTTTCAACGTATTGTTTCTCGACCGAATAACCCA
Source organism: Chloroflexota bacterium (assembly GCA_021825925.1). Lineage (GTDB taxonomy): Bacteria > Chloroflexota > Anaerolineae > Anaerolineales > Anaerolineaceae > UBA6107. The sequence goes on along the minus strand of JAKAFP010000001.1, from coordinate 255,059 downwards.
CACCACAACCGCTCATCGAAATGATCAAAGCTTCAACGAAGGAATCAATACTATCCACGGGCATGTAGGAACAGTTATAGATGGCGATGTTGTTGCGGCGGGCGGCCGGGCCGGCCATGGCTAGCAGGCGCATGGAGGGCATGGCGCGCATTTCGAGGATTCCCTTGCGAACGCGGGCGTAGGTTTCTTCAGGAAGCTTGTTTTCAGATAGTTCCTTGAGGTAATCGGTGGCGCGATCCACGGTTTCAACCCAGGTTTCGCGATGGCCCAGTTCATAGTTAAAGCGGGAATATTTATCATAGAACTGGAATTTCTGAAGCTGGGTCGGAAAATAGGAATCTGATTCTTCAAAAGCCTGACGGATCTCGCTGGGTACGGGGCGAGATTGACGAAGTTTGGCATGCTCGGCACGATACAAGATGTAATGCTTCGCTGCTGAAAATTCACCCAATGATTGGAGTGTCATTTCAACAATATCTTGAATGGCTTCCACCGAGGGCCGGTCATATTTGCTGGCCACCACATTGACAGCACGTTGGGCAATGGTTTCGATCGGAATGATCGGCTTTTTGCCAATGCTTTCAAAACATTTTCTTAACGCCACTTCAATTCGTTCAATATTAAAAGGAACAATGCTTCCGTCTCGTTTTACCACCGTACTTGGAACAACGATGACTTCCTGTCCGAAGGGGTCATCGTTGTGAGAAATTGGATTGTTAACATCATTAATGGCTTGCTTGTCTACCTTGTCCATAACCGGTCTCCTCTTGCTACGATTAACTTCATTTTTCAAAAGAACACCCCCCATATATGGGGGTAGATACTGACCCCCCTCCTGTATCTAGGTTGTAAAGACAATATTAGCACATTTGGTCTGTCAATTCAAGTCGCATCATCGAGTTTTAACTTAAACTTTCAATCGAATATTGAGCATTTAAGATTTTTAATAAATCCTAAATTAATTGAAAAAATATTAAGAAACACAACCCCTTTTTCGGCTAATTCAAGAACAAAACTTGTGACAAGGTCAAGAAATGAGAGAAGAGAAAAACATCAATTTCCCATTCGGAATCCAGCTTAAAAAAAGAAGCCGTAAAAAATGCGTGAAATTATGCCAATCTTAAAATTCTTACGTTCAGGTTTTTTATAGGTGCCATAACAAAAACGTTTACCTTGCAAAATTGTAAATATCCCCATTTTACTTATACATCTCGTCTTCCCTTTGTTTCAGGCTGCCGATGAGATCTGAGACGAAAAGGGGTAAATTCTTATTTTCTCCAAAAAACGACAGAAGCCAGGTTGGCCAACGATTCATAGAATTTGACGCTGGGAACCGAATTTCCTTTTTGAAGCGCGATGACCAGGGATGCCGCCAACTTGCCGTTGCTTTTGATTGAGACGCCAACAAATTGATCAATTGAAAACATTTCTTGTATCCGCTCGCCCACCTTTGGATCAATCACCCCGTAGAAAGCCTGGAAAAGGTTTTGCCGATAGAGGACAACTTCATTAGTAATACGGTCATACGTTGAATCATCCACAGTCAGGTAAATTTGCCTTGGATCCTCGCCAAGTAATTTGAAGATCTTTTCCATTGCATTTTCTTCTATGATAATATGTTTAGGGTAAAGCCTTTTTTTGTTTGAATCGTATTCCGAAAGGATAACAAAGAAAGCTTGATTGATTTCTTTGATTCTTCTGGCCAGAAATTCTTCTATATTCTCATCTGGATTGATCTCTGAAATTTCAATGGCCAGATTAAAGAGGACTTCCATTTCACGCGCATAATTTTCTTTTTCTTTTTCGGCTTTCTTGCGTTCAGCGACCTCAGATACCAACAACGTGTTTAACTGTTCAAGCTCCAGGGCGCGGATGGAAGCATTCTCTTCCAATATATCCTTTTCTAGCAATAATGTATTCTCATTAATTTTTCGGGTGGTCAAATCATGCAAAATGACCAGCCTGCCAGAGAAAGCCCCCAACCTGTTCGAAAAATTCTTTATGCTGATATCAAAATAACCGATTTTTTCACCGCAATAAACAAGCCCTTCTTCTTGTGAATCAACCAGTTTCAGAATATCAGGTTTTTTCAGAGCAGATGAGTTCATGAATTCAAGAAAAGACTTATGAATAAAGGATTTCTTTCTAGTATTTACAAGCTTTTCAAAAGACGAGTTGCCATCGAGAATTAAATCATTTTGATCAAGAATTACAACCGGATCAACTAAAGAATCCATAACCATGTTACGGGCAACCGGAACAATGTCAAATATTCGAAAGCGAAATAATCCATAAACAAGAATGAGATTAGCCAAGGCAAAAGTAAAAGGGGTTATATCGCGATTTGGGTAGAACTCGATTCCTGCAAGTACAAGTGATGTCCCAAAAACTGGAATGGATATACCAAGGATAATGATCAATGTTTGAATTCGAAAATAAGCATTTTGCCTGAGCAACTCTACAACGAGTATTATGATCCCAGCAATTGTTATCAAATAAGTATAAACCGCCGCAATGATCGTAATAATTCCAAAATCGTAGGTATAAATGGAGAATGGCTGACCGACCACCAACCGCTGCGCGGAATTCCCAATCGCTGGAAAAATGTTAAAGCTTATCGCCGTGGATAGAAAAACTCCGAGCATGAATAAACCGAACATTGACCATTTTACAGACGAAATTAACTTGCCGATATACTCATGAGCAAACAACAGCAAAACAACTGGAAATGTCAAACTTGTGTACCATTGGAAATTATCCCAAAACATCTTCCTTGATAAATCAGGTGATATTAATTCCAGAATGTATCCAAAGGTGGTCAGAATTTCAACAAAAATGATCAGTGAAAACGATACTGCCCCAACGACATGTCTTCTTTTTATTGTGAATAACCCAACTGAAATGCTGATCAATAATGAAAGGTAATATGGAATTAGATTTAAAATTTCAGTTTTTTCCATTTTTTCACCATTAATTGAAACATCAGTCTTCTAAATATAATAAAGGAACCATTATTATTATCCCGCCTAATTCATTATACAGAAAAAAAAGGATTACAAAAAGTAATACATTGTACAGAGTATTTTGTCTTCCGGTTGTGATAAACTTCCATGGTTGAGTGTTTTTCATTAAATCTTAATTAAATGAACAAGAGGCTGACCATGTGCGGTATTTTTGGGATCGTCACCGAAAAAGAACAAAATTTGGGTTCAATATTGGTTGAAGCTGCAAAACGACTTACCTATCGGGGATATGATTCTGTGGGTGTTGCAACCCTCAGTGGATCAACCATTGATCTGCGCAAGGATGCCGGTAGAGTAGAAGACGTAGCCGCCAAATACAACCTGGCTGCCATGACCGGAACCCGGGGCATCACCCAACTTCGTTGGGCGACCTTTGGTGAACCGTCTCAGGTAAACTCCCAACCCCATTTGGATTCCGATGGAGACATGGTGGGTGCACATAATGGCAACGTGGTCAATAACGTGGAGCTGCGCAAGCAGTTCATAGCCGAAGGTCTTGTGGTTCGCTCGCAAAATGACGGCGAGTCCTGCGTACATGCCGTGGAACGCTATATCAATCAAGGCCAGGATTTCATCCAGGCTATTTGTTATGCTTATGATGATCTTCAGGGTGATTATGCTTTCGTTATTGGCAAGATCAATGACGATAAACTGTTCGCCATCAAAAAAGGCTCCGGTCTGGTGGTGGGCGTTGGCGAAGGGTTTACCTGCCTTTCCTCCGACTTGCCATCCATATTGCCCCTCACCCGCAAGATCATCAGACTTGAAGATGGAGAGATAGTCACCCTCAAAGCGGATGGCGTGGAATTACATTCAGTCAAAGACGGCTCCCTCATCCAACGCGAAGCCGAACTCATCACTGAAGAAATGAACGCCGTGCAAAAAGGTGGATTTGCTCACTTTATGTTGAAAGAGATCCACGAACAGCCAGAGGTTGCACGGGAACTGCTGCACGTGCTGCAAAAAAGTGATGCCGTAAAAACCATCCTTGAAAAAGTAAAGAACGCCAGACAGGTTTATCTGATCGGCTGCGGTACCAGCTTTCATGCCTGCCAGGCAGGGAGCGTCTATTTTGCGCAACTGGCTGGAAGATCCGCGGTGCCAGTGGTGGCAACCCAGTTTATTGAACAGTTCCTACCCTCATTGAATAATGAGGATGTCGGCATCTTCGTGAGCCAATCCGGTGAAACCAAAGATGTGCTCAATGCCATCAATGCATCAAAAGAATCCGGCATGACTTGCTATGGATTGTCGAATGTCATCGGCTCCACTTTGACCCGGGCGGTTTCTGAATGGCTGCCTTTGTGCTGCGGGTACGAAATCAGTGTTCCCGCCACCAAGACCTTCACCAACCAGATCATTGCCTTTTTATACCTGGCTTACCAACTTGGCGGAAAAAATATGGCTGAGTTAGATAACCTCCCCGACTTGATGGAAGAGACGATTACTTCCAGTGCACCTCAAGTGGAAGCCCTGACTCCAGACATCAACAAATGGGAAGACCTCTATTGTTTGGGTTACGGCGCCACCTATTCCATCGCTCTTGAAGGTGCACTCAAACTCAAAGAAATCACCTACGCTCATTGTGAAGGCATGCTCTCCACTGAATTTAAACATGGTCCTCTTTCTGCAGTGGTCAAGGGTCTGCCGATCCTTTTTGTGGCTGGACCCAACAACGTCCCGCTGATCGTCAGCGGATTGAACGAGGTCACCTGCCGCGGCGGACGCGCGATTGCCATTGGTGAAGAAGATGAACAATTGAGAACCAATGCCAGTGACGTGATCACCCTACCAAAATCCAATCCGTGGTTTTCATCGCTGCTTTCGGTCATTCCTTTGCAGATCCTATCTTACCAAATGGCGGTTGCCCGCGGTTTTGACCCGGACTTTCCGCGTAATTTGAGCAAGACCCTCACTGTGGATTAATCCATCCATTCCTGAATAATTTGAATCCCCCGCACTCAATTGCGGGGGATCCTTGTTGGTAGAACCAGGGTAGGGTTTTTAGGCAACATTTTTCTTGAACAGTTTAACTTTGAAAAAGTCCACTATTGTTAAGACTCCCTGGGCGGCAGAAAAACACCAGGGTGCCATAATAATCAGTGGGTATTGTGACCATTTCGCCCCCCACAACAATAACATTCCCAAACCAATGACCAACCAAATGAAAAATATCTGATGCCGCTTAAATGTTCGAGGAAGTCCGATGATTGCCAGCACAAAAATGATCGAATCAATGCTGAACAGCATGGCATCATCCGCGGAAGGATCGTGAATCGGCCTATAGGTAGAAAATGGGCTGAACAGCCAAGCCAACGGCTGCCAGAAAGGATAGTTAGCGTTTATGACATGCGGAGAAACCTGAAATCGAAAATGATATGCCAGAGTCTTCTGCAACCTTTCAATGGTGTGCACCCATAAATAGGGGTCAAAAAGGAAAAATATTAAAATTGAAAAGAAGCCCCATACCAAAAGGGCAATTAGGGTTCGAACAGGGATCTTTTTTTGAAGGATTGAAATGATCCAATGCAAAACAATTGCCAGGCCGGCAACACAATAGATATACTTTGAAGCCGCAGTAATACCAAGACTGATGGCAGACAAAGCCAGCCATCTCCAAGCTTTTGCAGGATTATGTGATTTATTTGTATAGCATTGAAAAAATCGGCTATATGCCATCACCGCCAATAAACTGGCTAACATGGGAAGCGCTTCGAGATACACTTCGCTGGTGTATTTGATAGCCAAGGTATTCACAGCTAAGAATAAGCCCGCCAATGGATTCAGGAGGGATAACAAGAGAACAGCCAGACTGCCAAAAATAACTGATACTGTCCTGGCTGTCATGGCATATTCGACAGCCTGTTGTTGTTTAATTGGGCCACCATCTATTAAGTCAGATTGTTGTACTTTTTCTAGGGGTTCCTGGGTGAGTAATGCGACTCCGAAAATGATCTTATTAAGCGAAGGATGTTCATAATTCCATTTTTCCCAGGCCAGCCAACTATATTGACCATTTCGAATATAATTAGCATAAGTGTTTGATGCAATTAAGTAAGTGGTTTCATCGTGGTCAACAGCGAGCCGATTAGCAGCATATAACCTTAGCCCAAAACCCAAACCCAGCATGACCACGACTGCAAATACATAAAAAAGGTGGGGATATTTTTTCATAATCGCCCAATAATTCAAAGATGGTTACAATTTAAAACATAAATCGAGTTTTTTAATTATAACATTGCCATAACACCCATTTATTCGGGGAAGATTTCATTATTAAGGATACAAAACTGAATGGAAAGAAGGATTTTGTGTATTGAAAGCCAAACTTGATCATCGTCAAAAAATCATAGCACCATGGTCTGACAATTGCCTGTTGACAATGAGGAAAAATATCCTTATAATGAAGGCATTCTTGGGAGCGCTCTCAATCTGTAATTATTCTGCTCGCAATTTTTTGTTTGGAGTATAGGGATGGCTGAATTAACCCTTGAAGATATTGCTAAACAGGTGGGGGTTTCACGCTCGACGGTTTCACGGGTTGTGAATGGCTCACCCAACGTTAGCCCTGAAGTACGCCAACAAGTGGAAGAAGCCATTCGGATCACCGGGTTCCATCCAAACGCAGCTGCAAGATCCCTTGCCTCCCAACGCACGAGGGTGATCGGTCTTGTTTTACCACGCAGTGTCAGTTCCTTTTTTACTGATCCCTTCTTTCCACAACTGACCCAGGGTATCGCCTTGGGATGCAACACCAATGACCTCTCTCTTTCGCTTTTTCTGGTCACCAATAAAGAAGATGAAGACAAGATCATGCCGCGCATTTCACGCAGTGGAATGCTGGATGGCATCCTCGTTCAATCCGGTCGAGCGGATGATCCACTGATGGAACGCCTGACCTCCTCCAGAATTCCATGTGTGATTCTCGGACGTCCATTCAAAGATGAAGGCATCAGTTACGTGGATGTGGATAATGTCAAGGCAGCCTACGTGGCCACCAAACATTTGATTGATCTGGGTTACCAACGTATTGCCACCATCACCGGTTCGCATGGCAGCACCGTAACTCTCGATAGAATTGAAGGCTATACAAAAGCCCTGACCGAAGCCGGTTATGGCATCAACCCTTCATTGATCGCCAAAGGCGAGTTTTCAGAGACCAGCGGTTACGAAGCCATGATCAACCTGCTGCCGCATAAACCAGATGCCGTCTTTATTGCTTCTGACTTGATGGCTTCAGGTGCCATCCGCGCACTTCAGGATTCAGGTTTGCATGTACCTGAAGACATTGCGTTGGTAGGGTTTGATGACATTCCCTTGGCTGCATTAACCAAAACCCGCTTGACAACAGTCAGGCAGCCCATTCCACAAATCGGGACAAAAGGCGTCGAACTGCTGATTGACCTGATCGAAAACGGTACGCAGCCTCCTCGAAAATATATACTTGAAACGGAGTTAATTGTCAGGGATTCCTGCGGCGCCAAATTACATCAAAACGCTTAGGCTTCTCAAATCCAAAAAATGCTCACCTTATGAAATCAAGATGAGCATTTTTATCCGCTTAGTGAAAATAAAGCATAAATAGCCAGTATCTACATTATTATGTGTACTTATCTTGTTCACAATTTTGATCGTCACTGTTTTTGGTTACACCTTTTGTTTCACATCACTGCAATAGTACCGTTATAAAAAGGAGAAATTATGCGTTTTGGCAAATTTGATGACCAACAATTAGAGTATGTCATATCCAGGCCTGACACCCCTTTGCCCTGGATCAATTATCTGGGTATGGAAGCCTATTTTGGAATCATTTCCAACACAGCAGGCGGATATTCATTCTATAAAGATGCACGCTTGCGCCGGTTGACCCGTTACCGCTACAACAATGTTCCTTTGGATGTCGGCGGCCGGTATGTCTATATCCGTGACAATGATGCTAAAACCCCAACTTTCTGGTCACCCACCTGGCAGCCAACCCGTACCAAACTGGATTCCTATGAATGCCGCCACGGCATGGGTTACACTAAGATCAAATCGGAGTACAAAGGCATTCAATCTGAAAGCAAGTATTTTGTACCCTTGGGTGAAAATCTGGAGATCTGGGAATTTGTGGTCACCAACAACCGCAAGGAAAAAGCCAACCTCTCCCTGTTCTCTGCCATCGAATTCTGCCTCTGGGATGCCGTGGATGACACCAACAACTACCAGCGCAATTACTCTGTGGGCGAACTGGAAGTTTTGGACAATGTCATTTACCACAAGACTGAATATCGCGAACGCCGCAATCATTTTGCCTATTTCACCTGCTCTGAAAAAGCAGCAGGGTTTGATACACAGCGTGAAGCCTTTTTAGGTTCCTACCGCGGTTGGGAAAACCCCGTGGTGGTTGAAACCGGAGAATCAACGCAATCCCACATCATCGGATGGCAGCCCATCGGATCGCAGCACTTGAAGGTCAGCCTGGCGCCAGGTGAAAGCAAGAAATTCATTTTCCTGCTTGGTTATCAAGAAAACCCTGTTGAAGACAAGTTCGATCCGCAAGGCACACAAACCATCAATAAAAAACGCGCTTTGCCGATCATCAAGAAATACCTTCAACCTTCCGAAGTGGATAAAGCTTTCAAGGCCTTGCAATCCTACTGGGCTTTACTGCTTGACAAACTTTCAGTTAACACCCCCGACATCCACACCAACCGCATGGTCAACATCTGGAATGCCTATCAGATGATGATCACCTTCAACTTCTCACGTTCCACTTCCTATTTTGAAACCGGCATCGGCCGCGGAATGGGATTCCGCGATTCCAACCAGGACCTGCTGGGATTCATGCATTTGATCCCCGAGCGGGCGCGCGAACGTATCATTGACCTGGCGTCCACACAGCTGCCTTCTGGTGGCGCATATCATCAATATCAGCCTATGACCAAATTGGGCAATAATGAGATCGGCGGAAATTTCAATGACGATCCCCAATGGCTGGTGCTTTCGGTCTGCGCCTACGTAAAAGAAACTGGCGATTGGTCCATTTTGGATGCCCCGGTCCCCTTTGACAACAAACCGGGTTCTGAAGAACCCTTGTATGCCCATCTTCAACGCTCCATTAAATATACGGCTGAGCGGCTTGGACCTCACGGCCTGCCCCTGATCGGCCGCGCAGATTGGAACGACTGCCTGAACCTCAACTGCTTCTCGGATACACCGGGGCAATCCTTCCAGACCACCACCAGCAAGGATGGTGTGGTGGCCGAGAGCGTCTTTATCGCTGGTCTTTTCTGTCTGGCCCTGGAAGAAATATGCGCCCTTGCCACTCACCTGGGTAAAACGGATGAAGTAAAACACTACCAGACCCTGCGCAGCAAGATGGAAAAAGTAGTTGAATCAGCCGGTTGGGATGGTGACTGGTTCCGCCGCGCCTACGATGATTTCGGCAATCCGCTCGGTTCCAAAACATGCAAAGAGGGTCAGATCTTCATCGAACCGCAAGGCATGTGCGTGATGGCCGGGTTGGGTGTTGAAAACGGCAATGCACAAAAAGCACTGGATTCCGTTGAAAAGCGCCTGGCCACCAAACACGGCATCGTTCTGCTGCACCCTGCCTACAAGCAATACTATCTGCACATTGGTGAGATTTCTTCCTATCCCCCCGGTTATAAAGAAAACGCCAGTGTTTTCTGCCACACCAATCCGTGGGTGATGATAGCCGAAACCAAAATCGGGCGTGGAGATAAGGCTTTTGATTATTATTTGCGCATCAACCCGTCGGTTCGCGAAGAGATCAGCGAACAGCACCGTTGTGAACCTTATGTCTATTCGCAGATGATCTCTGGAGAAGAAGCCCAGGTAAAAGGCGAAGCCAAAAACTCATGGCTTACCGGCACCGCAGCCTGGAATTACGTGGCCATCACCCAACATATCCTGGGCATCCGTGCCACCTATGATGGTTTGCAGATCGCACCGGTGATCCCCACCACTTGGAAGGGATTTGAGGCAGTGCGGAAATTCCGCAATGTGACCTATCAGATCACGGTTGAACGCCAGGGCAAAGGCAATGAAGCCGCGTTGACAGTGGATGGCAAAGCTATAGAAGGGAACATCATCCCCTTGCCAGCAGCCGGCGCCAAGGAAGTAAAAGTAATGGTGACCTTGAAATAAGGTCTGAAGCGTTATCGTCCAACCTGCCAAACCTGAAAAAGCACTGGATTTTAATGCAGATACTCATCACATGAACCATAAACAAAACGGGCAGGCCGGATGAAAATTATTTTTCCAGCCTGACCCTTTTGTTTTACGGTACGCGCTGAAAAGGAGAGTCAAATGCAATACGGATACTTTGACGATGATAAGAAAGAATATGTGATCACCCGGCCGGATACTCCCCAGTCGTGGAGTAATTACCTGGGGTCCACTGAGTATGGTGCCATTATCACCAACAATGCCGGTGGTTACGGATTCTACAAATCAGGGGCAAAAGGACGATTTTTAAGGCTGCGGTTTAACAGCGTGCCCATGGATCAGCCCGGCCGCTATTTTTATCTCAGAGACCGCCACAGCGGTGACTATTGGTCCGCATCATGGCAGCCAGTGGGCAAACCGCTGGAACAGTACACCTCATTTTGCCGGCACGGTACTGCTTACACCACGATTGAATCCACCTATAGTGGAATCAAAAGTGAAACCACTTATTTTGTACCCATCGGCGAGTGTTTCGAATATTGGCGGTTAAAAGTCTCCAATGAAAGTGACAAACCCCGTGATCTTTCAGTCTTTTCGTTTTGCGAATTTTCCAACCAGTGGAACACCTTCCAGGATACGGTAAATCTTCAATACTCCCTGTTCATCATCCAGGGCACCCGCATCGAAGATAACCTGCTCCGTATTTCCATTCAAGACAATCTCAATAAAGACACTGAATCCTACGTAGAAGATGACAGCGCCATGAACACCTGGATCGGCATGGTGGGATCGCCAGTGACAGGCTATGACACCAGCCGCGAAGCCTTCTTGGGCACCTACCGCGGATACCACAACCCGAGCGCGGTGGAAAACGGCAAATGCAGCAACAGCAACGCCTATGGTGATAATGGCTGCGGCAGCCTGCAAACGGAGATCACGCTCCAACCAGGAGAAAGCCGCGAAGTCATGATCTTGTTGGGCATCGGTGATGCCCGCTCCATTGGCAAACGCACGCTTGCCAAATTTGGATCGCTGAAACAAGCCGATCTCGAACTCGAGAAACTGAAAGACAGCTGGCATTCCAAAATTGGCAGCATGACTGCCAATACCCCTGATGAAGAATTCAACCACACCATCAACATGTGGGGACTCTATAACTGCCTGATCACGTTTGCCTGGTCAAGGGCAGCCAGCCTGGTTTACAACGGCGAGCGGGATGGATTGGGTTACCGCGACAGCGTTCAGGATGTGCTGGGCGTGCTCACCGCCATCCCGGAAGAAGCAAGAAAACGTCTGGAGCTGATGCTGACCGGACAGGTCAACTGCGGCGGCGCCATCCCCATTATTCAACCCTTCGATCACAAGCCCGGTCATGAGAAAACGCCTGCCGCTGAAGAGTTCCGCTCGGATGACTGCCTGTGGTTCTTCAACGCCGTCCCCGCGTATGTGAACGAAACGGGTGACAAAGATTTCTACAACAAAGTACTGCCTTATGCTGATTTTGGTGAAGACACCGTCTTTGGGCACATGCGCCGTGCGCTTGAATTCAACCTCGAACGTACCGGCAAGCATGGATTGCCCTGCGGTCTGCTGGCGGATTGGAATGACTGCCTGCGCCTGGGTTACAACGGCGAAAGTCTATTCGTGGCCTTCCAGGTCTATCTTGGGCTGAAAATATTGGCCGAGATTGCCGAACAAACCTGGCGGCTTGAAGACAAGCAGTGGGCCGAAGCCCAATTGCAAAAACTGGACCAAAGCATCAGGGCCATCGCCTGGGACGGCAAATGGTTCATCTGGGCGATCGCTGAGGATGGAACCGTTTATGGCACCAAGGATTACTCAGAAGGACAGGTTTATCTGAACACTCAGGTTTGGTCGGTGATCAGCGGTGCAGCCACCCCTGAACAAGCCAAACTCAGCATGCAAACCGTTAAAAACAAATTAGCAACACCATACGGCCTGATGCTTTCTGCTCCTCCGTTTGTAAAGACCTCGGTGGAGGTCATGCGCGCGGTGGTTTTCAACACCGGCATCAAAGAAAATGCCGGCATTTTCAACCATACCCAGGGTTGGGGCATCATGGCTGAATGCCTTTTGGGCAATGGCGACCGTGCCTGGGAATATCTGCGCGCCGCCATGCCTGCTGCTTACAATGAAAAAGCCGAGATCAGGCAGATGGAACCTTATGTTCAAGGTCAGGCGACCTATTCTTCCTTCTCACCAAGAGCCGGCAACGCCCGCACCTCATGGTTGACCGGGGCAGCAGCCTGGTTCTACTACAGTTCCACTCAATATGTACTGGGTGTCCAACCCCAGGTCAATGGGCTGCGCATTGATCCCTGCATCCCTTCCAAATGGGATGGATTCACTGTCACACGCATGTTCAGGGGAAAAGAGGTCAATATCAAAGTTCACAACCCCAAACATGTCTGCAAGGGAGTCAAACAATTAACCCTGAATGGAATACAGATCAAGGGCAATTTGATCCCTGCAGATCAATTGGAACAGCAAAACCAGGTGGAAGTCTGGCTTGAAGGATAGTAGCAAAAGCAATTCGTGATCCTTAAAGAAATTAGCGAAGAGAATGCCATCCTGAGAGATTCTTAACCCGACTCATTCAGGATGGCTCTTCTTCTTTCTGAAGCTTTATAATGGTCTCTCGCACTACAGCAAGCAAATTTAGGTAAATTACTTCATCGAGGTCTCATGTCAGGTTTTTATGAATTCCCAAAAGATTTCAAATGGGGAACCGCAACATCTTCATATCAAGTAGAAGGTGCAGCCGACCAGGGCGGGCGCAGTCCCTCCATCTGGGATGAATTCTCCCACCGTTCCGGAACCATCCGCAACAACGAAAACGGCGATGTCGCCTGCGACCATTACCACCGCTGGAAGGATGACATTCAGTTAATGAAGCAGTTGGGATACAAGGCCTACCGCTTTTCGATCGCCTGGCCCAGAGTTCTGCCAGATGGCAGAGGCCGCATCAATCAACAAGGGCTTGATTTTTACAACCGCATAATTGATGAAATGCTGCAGTCAGACATCGAACCTTTTTTGACCCTTTACCATTGGGATATCCCGACCAAGTTAAAGGGCGCCTGGTTAAACCGTGATTCGGCCTACGCTTTTGAAGAATTCAGCGACGTATGCGCCCGCAGTTTTGGCGACCGTGTCAAAACCTGGATGACCATCAATGAACCCATCTGTGCCAGTTTCTTAAGTTACACCTGGGGGCATCATGCCCCGGGCATGGCCGATCCTTACCAGGGATTGGTGGCCGCACATCATCTTCTGCTTTCACACGGGTTGGCCGTTAAAGCCATCCGCGCCCACTACCCGGATGCAGAAATCGGTATTGCACTCAACCCGGCATCCATCTATCCGCAAACAGAGTCATCCGCCGATAAAAGCCTGGCGAACCAGGTTGAAACGCTGCACAACCACTGGTTTGCCGATCCGATCTATAAAGGCAGTTATCCTGTCGAAGCCATGCATGCCTACATTCGTCAAGGGGTGCTCAAAAGCGAAACCCCTGATTTCATAGAACCGGGAGACATGGAACTGATCTCCGCGCCAACAGATTTTTTGGGGATCAATTATTACACCCGTCAGGTATTCCACACTGACCGGCCAGACTCTTCCGCGGAGATCAGCTTCAAATCCAACCCAGCACCCGCAGAACGCCAAACAGAGATGGGCTGGGAAATCTACCCCCAGGGGCTGTTCGACCTGCTGCAAAAGGTAAATGACACCTATCACCCGGCCAAAATATTGATCACCGAAAATGGTGCCAGCTATTCGTATGCACCCGATAATTTCGGCAAGATCGAGGACACCAAACGGATCGAATACATTGATATGCATTTACAGGTCATCGCCAGGGCCATCCAGGCTGGTATCCCCGTCAAGGGTTATTTCGTCTGGTCTTTCATGGATAACTTTGAATGGACCCACGGATACTCGCAGCGTTTTGGTCTGGTTTACGTGGATTATAAAACCCAAAAACGCACCCCAAAAGCAAGCGCCTATTGGTATGGTAAGGTGATCAAAGAGAACGGATTAGTTCTTAATTAACAATAAACCAGGCGGGTTTAAAATTGAACCCTCCTGGTTTTTAATTATTAAGTCTTTTAACTTATTGGAAGGCGAAAAGCCTGTTTTTCAAAGATGTTACACTGCACATCGGCCGCAAGCATAGGCCTGGCCAGATAATAACCCTGACCAGCATCACACCCCAGGTTGGCAAATATCTCAAGCTGTTCTGCTTCTTCAATCCCTTCAATGATGGCTCGGATTCCCAATTGCCGAGCCAGGTGGATGATCGAACTACAAATGGCGTAGTTTTTCTTGCCTGGCGCGATATTTTCTGCGAAAAGATTATCTATCTTGATCTCATCCACATAGAAATTATTCAAGTTGTAAAGGGATGAATACCCTGTACCAAAATCATCCACCGAAATCGAAATACCCATGGAGCGTAAATCGGCAATTCTTTCAGCTACCATCTTCTCATCCATGATCAGTGTGTTTTCGGTGACTTCAAGCGTCAACCGGTGAGGATTTAATCCAGTGTCCGCCAAAATCTGTTGAACGGTTTCCACCAGATTCGTTTTAAGTAATTGTTTGCCTGACAAATTAATACTTAAATAAATATTGGTGGCTTCAGGGCAGGTTTTGCTCCAGTCTTGCATCTGTTCACAGGCCGCTCTCAACACCCAATCCCCGATGGGATTGATCGCACCAGAATCTTCCGCAATGGGAATAAAATCATCCGGTTCGAGCAAGCCGCGCATTGGATGCCGCCAACGCAATAATGCTTCAAACCCGATGATGCTTTGGTTGGTCAAATTGATGATGGGTTGGTAATGTAAAAAGAGTTCCTTATTGGTGATGGCTCTATGCAGTTCGCCTTCCACTTCCAATTGATAAGTTGCAGCTGTACCCATTTCAATATTGAAGACCTCGAATTTGGCCTTTCCTGTTTTCTTGGCGGTATACATGGCAATATCCACATCACGCATTACTTCGTCTGGATTCTGGTATCCCATTATGGATTGCACAATACCAATACTACAGGTAACCATCACCCTGGTTTCATTATGCAAGAAAGGACGCTGCAGTTCCACCAAAATACGATTGGCGACTGAGAGCGTCACATCCTTATCATCAGAGTTTTCCAATAAGATGACAAATTCATCCCCCCCAAATCGGGCAAGCGTATCTTCAGTGCGGATGCACTTGCCAAGACGGTGGCCCAATTCGATCAATGCAAGATCACCGGCGTTGTGCCCGAGAACATCATTGATGGATTTGAAATTATCCAGGTCCAGAAACAATACAGAATAGATCAAACCTGGTTTTCTTTTGATCTTTTCGAAAGCATGTTCAAGGCGGTTGGTAAACAACACACGGTTTGAAAGGCCAGTCAGGGCGTCATGCATGGCATCATAAGAGAGTTTTTCCTGGATCTGATTGCTTTTTTCTATTTCACCTTTTAGATCCTGATTGGTGAGAAATAAATTGCGCGTTTGAAGCTTTAACTGCTTATTGGCGTTGGAAAGTGAGTGTAATAATTGCCGGTTTTCAATGATCACTATGATCTGTCTAACGATGACCAAAGCAATGATCATCCCCAATCCAGATAATAACTCGCGGAGTACTTTTAGATCAGAATTATGGTAAAAAATAAACAAACCGTAGGCAACAACCACCATCACGTATGGAAAATATACAACCCATTTTGAAATCCACTTTCTAAATGAGGTGGTTCTCTCAAGGATCTTTTCGGAGTTCGCTCTAAATGTAATGAAATTGTATTGAAGAATTCCAGCCAAACCTAGAAGCAAATCCGAGAACCACCATCCCATGTTTTGCACGTTATCAATCGAGTATTCCCCCCGGACCATACTTATGGCAAACCAGTAATCCGTAAGGCTCATTATGGCAAAACTACCCAAGAGCAACCAAATGGGAATTAGATACAACCTGAATGGTCGAAAATAGATCACGGCCAACGCGGAAAAAATCAAAATAAAGTCGGCCATGCAATAAAACGAGATCAGGATGCTGCTTGAATATGATTGGGAATTCAACATCGCCAATGCAGGTTTTAATATATAAATCAAAAAAGCTAAAAGTGTAGAGACAAAAACAATACTGATATCAAGTGCGCGTTTTATCCATTCCATGCGGTTAAATCTTTGTGCAGCAAATATTCCCATGGCCGCAAAGAAACAAAGATATTCGATGATATAAAGTGCATCCGCAAATGAAAAAAAGAGATGAGGAATATTTGGGTTGTTTGAAAACCGCCAGATCAGATCAGCAAAAAAAATGGATAATGAAGCCAGGAAAAGAAAAAGCCAGGCGGTATGATACTTTTTGGATACCACTTTCGTTTGCTTGACCGCAAGCCATAGTCCCACCAGGGCGAAGATATTTAATAAGGTTTCTGCAACCACAAATACGTGGGCGCGTAGACTGGATGTTCCTAAATTCCCAATTAAATATATGATGATTGGTGAAGTAAACAACAACGCCAATATTCCCCACACACGAATTTGTTTCAGCTTTCCAGCATCCATCAACAAACGACTCCTTGCTTAACAGTCGCAAAAGCTCGTCAGGGTTGATCACCAGTAATTTTTAGACAAAAAGGACAAAGGTAATTATAGTTTTGATTTCAAATTGCGAGCATTAATAAATAATAAAAAAGTGCAAACAAGCCAATGAATCGCTATTTGAGTGATAAATGTTAGTGCAATTGCTCATGCCAATATTACATAAGTCCCTAATTCCGCTTAATTGTCTGAGGACTGATTGACTATCCATTTTGGGTTTGCTATACTTTTTTTGAAAGACTCAATTACCTTGGAAAGGATTAGAAATGAAAATAGAACTTCCAACTCCTGTTTCTGTTGAAGAGATGAAAATTGACGTTCGAGAAATCGAAGGCATTTTATCTTCCCCCGCAATGAATATGCCTGTATGGCCCGGAGCCCAGGTCAAATTATTAGATGGCCGCATGCTTTACATCCGCGCGATTCAAGACAGCGATATTGACCCGATCCTCGGCGTTATGGAAAAAGTCATGAAAGTTGAAAAAGACTTTTATGATATCGTAGGCGTTCGTGTCTATGGTGAAGTTCTTGCCCTTCGCCGCAAACGCCTCAAAGACCCATTCACCTTTGTTGGTCTGATTGACGGTGAGTTCCTTGGATTCGCCAACGGCCGCGCCTGGGATAAAGACCTCGCCATCAGCCTTCACACTATGACTTTCTCCCGCCGCGCTAAATTGGGCTACCCCATGTACTACGCCAAGACCTACTACGCCATGGAAATGCTCAAGGTTCAGGAATGGTGGTCAACCTTCGAAAGTTATAACGGCTGGCGTATGGCTGGTTTATCCATGGCCCAACCCACCAAACCCTTCCCCCAAATGCAGCACGAATTGGGCGGCGCCAAGATCTTCTATGTCAACCAGGATACCTGGCAGGGTCGCTTGAAAGAATACTGCAAACAGATCATCGGCGACGATTTGAACTTCAAAGTTACCGACGAAGTGCTCAAAGCCAACGAAAAATTCCGTGTGCCTGAGACACTTGAGCTCTAATCTGTTTTTCCAATGAACAACACTCATCCCTTGACCTGCACCCCCTGCGTCAAGGGATGATTTTTTGTGTATTTCAATTCGTGAAGTTTGTCATACAAATGGTGCTTAAGGTAATTTGATTTTGTTTTTTGCACGTGTTATAGTGAATTGTGTCCCAGCTTGCAAGCTCAATATCAGAATGAATGGATGGACTGGTGAAGATTCGAGCAAAGACAATTCCAAGCAGCACCCCAACTGAATGTTTATTTATGCTGCTACCAACCCATTTGTTTAACATCAGGGAATTGGTAATTTTCCATGCCAATTCCGTGTTTTTTAATCAACCATCCTCTCAGGAGTGAAAATGGCAATAATCAAAACTGAAATTCGACGTGGTGTTTATATTGATTCCGCAAAATTGATGAAGCTGCAGCGTTCTTTGGCTGAATTTGCGGGAATCCAGGATACCGGGGTCATTATGGGAACTGACTCCAACAAGGAACTGCTTTCTCATATTGGTTTAACTTCCCCTGAAATTCTGTCTTCAAAACCGGATGAACTGGTCATAGCGCTTAAAGCCGATGACGAAAAATCTGCCGAATTTGCCCTTTCCAAGGTGGATGAGCTGCTAGCTGCCAGAAAAGGCAATCAGGATCAGGATTATCAACCCCGCAGCCTTGAAACCGCTGCAGCCATGATGCCCGACGCCAACTGGGTGATCGTTTCTGTTGCCGGCCGTTATGCTGCCGGCGTCACTCGTGAAGCCCTGCGCCTGGGCAAACATGTTCACCTCTTTAGTGACAACGTTTCAATCGAAGAAGAAATCGAACTTAAAAAACAGGCCCGTGAACTGGGTTTGTTGGTGATGGGTCCTGACTGCGGAACCGCCATGATCGGCGGTATGGGTCTGGCCTTCGCCAACAAGATCCGCCTTGGACCGATCGGCATCGTCGCCGCAGCCGGAACCGGTCTGCAGCAGGTTGCCTGCCGCATTCACCAATTGGGAAGCGGCATCACTTCGGGCATCGGCACCGGCGGCAAGGACCTTTCTGAAAAAGTCGGCGCCATTACCTTCTTGATGGCACTCGAAGTGTTGGCCCGCGACCCCGATACCAAAGTGATCGTGCTCACATCCAAACCCCCTTCACCCAAGGTGGCCGAGGAAGTATTAAAGAAAGCACGAAAAGCTGGCAAGCCGGTTGTGATCAACTTCATCGCCCGCCCTGTCACCACCTTGCGTGATGGAAACCTGTTCTTCGCCACCGGGTTGGACGATGCCGCCCGCCTCGCCGTTGAACTGGCAAACAATCCTCCTCAAATTGGCAGCGACATTGATGTTGACCTGAAAATCTTCAAACCTGAGCAAAAATACCTGCGCGGTCTCTTCTCAGGTGGTACCCTGGCTTATGAAGCCCAATATATTCTGGCTGGTTATTTGCCGAAGGTCTGGGCCAACTCTCCACTCAACAAAGAAAACAAAATGGAAAACTCACTGGTCAGCCAGGAGCATTCCATTATTGACCTCGGTGAAGATGAATTCACCGTTGGCCGTTTGCACCCCATGATGGATAACGAGCTGCGCATCCGCAGATTGTACGAAGAAGCCAAAGATCCTGAAGTAGCCGTGATCATGCTGGATGTCGTCATCGGCTACGGTTCCCACATCAACCCGGCCAGTGAGATCGCCCCGGCCATCAAGAAAGTTCTCGACGATGCCAAAAAAGCCAACCGCCATCTCGAGATCGTGTGTGTGGTCACCGGCACGGATGAAGATCCTCAAGACTTCAATGAACAGGTCAGACTTTTGAAAGAAGCCGGCGCCTGGGTTGACCCCAGCAACGAGGTCGTGGTTCGCCGCATCGGCCGCATCTTACGCGCCCTGGCCGAACGCGATTCAACGGATGCCGCTGCCATTGGCAAACCCGTTGACCTTGAATCCTTGAAGAAACCGATGCAAGCCATTAACGTCGGGTTGGAATCTTTCTCGGAAAACCTCAAAGATCAGAACGCTCCGTATGTGCAAGTGGATTGGAAACCACCCGCTGGCGGCAATGAAAAACTCGCCGGCATTCTTGAAAGAATGAAACAACTTAAATCTTAATTACAAAAACATCCTAGAAAATATTATCTGGAGGATTTGATATGGCAATAGATATTGAGAAAGCAAACGCAACGGTTGTTGAACGATTTATGGAAGCCCGTCCCGTGGCAACCACCATGGCTAAGGCTATTGAAGTTGTGCCCGGTTTTCATGAAAACATGCTGCTCCATGCCGGCCCTCCCGTCACCTGGGAACGCATGTCCGGCCCCATGAAGGGTGCCATGGTTGGCGCTTTGATCTTTGAAGGTAAAGCCAAGTCAGCCGAAGAAGCAGAGAAAATGCTCTCTGGCGGCAAAATTGAATTCTCCCCGAACCACGAACACATGTGCACAGGCCCAATGGCCGGTGTCATTTCTCCCTCGATGCTTGTTTATGAGATCGAAAACAAAACCCACGGCATTAAATGCTTTTCCAACCTGAATGAAGGCCGCGGTAAAGTCCTCCGCATGGGCGCCTACAGCCAGGACGTGTTGGACAAGCTGCGCTGGATGGAAAACACCCTCGGACCCACCGTAAAAACCGCTCTCGAAGCTATGGGCGGCATTGATATCCGCGCCATCCTCTCCAAAGCCCTGCACATGGGCGATGACGGCCACAACCGTCTGGATGCCGCTTCTGTTCTCTGGACCACCCAATTATCTCCTTGGATCGCCAAGACCGCCAAGAACACCGATACCGCCTTTGAAGTGATCAAATTCCTGGGCGAGAATGCACTGAGCATCCTGAATCCCGTTATGGCAGGCTGCAAGACCATGACCGCAGCCGGACACAACGTGGAAGGCAGTACCATCGTCACCATCATGGCCCGCAACGGTACGGATTGGGGCATCAAGGTCAGCGGCTTGGGCGATAGATGGTTCACCGCTCAATCACCCATTGTGAAATCCTTATACTTCCCCGGATTCACCGAAGCTGACGCCTGCCGCGATATCGGCGACAGTGTGATCACCGAAACAGCTGGCATCGGCGGTTTCGCCATGGCCAACTCTCCTGCTTTGGTCACCTTCATTGGTGGCGTTCCCAAAGATGCCATCAATACCACCCTCGATATGTACGAGATCACCTACGCCGAACACAAGCAGTTCACCGTTCCTCTGTTGGACTTCCGCGGCACCCCCACCGGCGTGGATATTCGCAAAGTTGTTGAAAAACAGATCACCCCGCGTGTCAATACTGGTGTGGCCCACAAGGATCCTGGTGTAGGTCAGGTTGGTGCCGGCGTTGCCTCTGCACCCATGAGTTTATTCGAAGACGCTCTCGTCGCCTTCGCAGAAAAATACAATATCTAATTCATTTATATTCTTACGGAGGTAATGATGGATCGCGAAAGTTTTATCAAGATGATGAGTGAAGCCAAACTGTATGACCTGACCCAGGACTGCAGTATTTTCACACCACCTCATCCACACGAAAAATCACTCGAAGTTCACTTCTTCAAACGTGTCACCGGTGCTTATGGCGGCGGACAAGGCGCGAATGGTCAAATCTTGAACTGGTCCAACACAGTCGGAACCCACCTCGTGGGCGAACGCGCCTTCAATTCAGGTGGACGCGCCATTGCAGACATCCCCCTGACCGACCTGAACGGCCCCGGCGTTATTGCAGACATCTCTGACCTCGTCTCTGATTACAGCATTTACACCCCCGAAATGATCATGTCGAAGGTTGAAGTTAAAAAAGGCGACATCCTGATCATCAACACTGGATACCACAAGTATTCCTGGGATCAGCCCAAAGTCAGCAACAAAAAAGCCCAGGGCGGCGTTGAATCCATGGAATTCGGTTTCCTGGTTCGCCATCCCGGTCCCTCTCTCAGTTTCTACAAATGGGCCATTGACATGAAATTGAAAGTCATCGGCGTGGATTGCGGTGCTGCAGAGCACCCCATGAACACCCCCATCCGCCGCTGGCACGAAAATCACTTCAAGCTTGCCGAAGCCAAACTGCAAAAAGAAACCGGCAAGACCTGGGATGAGACCTTCCCCCAGGGTGAGTACTACCAGATGACCCACATTGACATGCCCAAGGCTCACGTTTTGATGACCGAAGCCATTGTTGGTGACATTGATAAACTGAAAAACAAACGCGCATGGATCCAGATCATGCCGATTCCCTACATGGAAGTCGAAACTGCCTGGTCTCGTGTCACAGCCCTTACTGCTCCTGACGGCATGAGCGAGGACGATTTCTTCAAGGCCATGGAAAAATCAGAAATGATTGACATGACCGTGCCCTTCAGCGTTCAGACTCCCCAGTGGTTGAACTATGTTCCCCTGAGCGTCACCTACACCAAACGTGTTGGCGGACAATACTTCGGCATGGGCCGTAATGGCTCCATCTGCAACGCCAGCATCCACCTCGGCACCCATATGGACGGCGAGAAACACTTCTTCCCCAATGGACGCACCATCGGTCAGGTTCCCATGAAAGAATGGGTTGGCCCCGGCGTTATCGCGGATATCTCCAAATTGGTCAGCGATGCCAGCGTTTACACTCCCCAAATGATCATGGACCAGGTTGAAGTCCGCAAAGGCGACATCCTGATCATCAAAACCGGTTGGAACAAATATGGTTGGAACAGCAAGGATTCAGATGAATTCCGCTACATGGTGAAACACCCAGGTCCTTCAGCTGACTTCTCGAAATGGTGTATTGACATGGATATCAAATGGATCGGTGTGGACGCCGTTTCTGCTGACCACCCCATGAACACCATTATGCGCATCTGGCACCCCAAGACCTTCGCAGAAGCCAATGCCAAGTTGATCAAAGACTTCGGCAAAGACTGGGACGAAATGTATCCGTTGGATGGTTTCTATCAGGATATGCACCTTAACCTGTTCTCAAAAGAAATTGTTCACGCTGAAAACCTGGCTGGCGATCTTGCCAACGCCAAGAGCGGCCGCTATTTCATCGGTTGCTGGCTTCAAAAAGCCATGGAAGCTGAATCCATGTGGGGCCGTTTCGTGGCCTTCAAAGAGTAATTGAATTGAGAGATGGACCTTCAGGGAAGCTATTTCACCTGAAGGTCCATCTAATTAAAAATGGTATCTGTTATTCGATTAAAATTGGTGGAAATCGCCCCCCAATAGGCGATGGTTATCCTCAATTTCAGGAGGCTAGAAATTAATGAAGCCAGCACAATTTGATTATTATGCCCCTGCCAGTGTTGATGAAGCTCTCGACAAACTGGCTGAACTTGGTTATGACGGCAAGGTTTTGGCAGGCGGCCAAAGCTTGATCGCTGCCATGAACTTCCGCATGGCCAGACCACCTGCCCTGGTTGATCTAAACAACATTCCGGAACTTTCTTATATTAAACCTACCCCTGATGGCGGTTTGGCAATTGGCACCATGACCCGTGTTTATACTGTTGAACACAGTCCCGAGGTTGCCAAACGCTTCCCCCTGCTGCCTGAAGTTGCACATTTCATCGGACATGGCCAGATTCGCCGCCGTGGATCGTTCGGTGGCGCAATTGCGCACGCGGACCCCTCAGGTCAGCTGCCTGGCATCGCAAAAGTGATGAATGCAAAATGTCTCATCCGCTCAAAAGGTAAAGAAGACCGCTGGGTGGATGCCGCTGATTTGATCATTGGTCCGTTTATGACCGTGATCGAATACGAAGACCTTTTAACCGAGGTCGTTCTGCCCCCCAATCCTCCGCGGACCGGCAGCAGCTATCAACAGGTTGCCCGCCAAAATGGTGGATACGCCCTGGCAGCCTGCGCCAGCGTCTTAACCCTTGATGAAAAAGATCGCTGCAAAGATGCACGCTTGATCTTGATGGGTGTGGGTGAAATGCCCATCTTGTCTGAAAAAATCAAAGAGCTGTTGATCGGACAGGAACTCAATGAAGCCGCTTTCAAAGAAGTTGGCGAAGCTGTTCAATCCGAAATTGATCCTGCCTCTGACTTGAATGGTACTGCTGAATACCGGCGTGATCTGATCCGCACTTTGGTTCCACGCTCACTCGCCCTATCATTCGATCGTGCCAAAAAAGGAAGTTAGCATGTCACAATTATTTCCTGTTAAAGTAACCGTAAACGGTACAGTCTATGAACGCGAAGTGGAACCCAGGCTTCTGCTCAGCGACTTCATTCGCCACGAATTAGGCCTGTTTGGAACCCATGTGGGTTGTGAACATGGCATGTGCGGCGCCTGCACCATCCTCTTTGATGGTGAACCTGTCCGCTCTTGCCTGATCTTTGCCGTTCAAGCCAACGGCCATGAGATTCGTACTGTGGAATCATTGGGAAGCCCCGACCATCTGCATCCCCTGCAGGAAGCTTTCCACGAAAAACACGGCCTGCAATGCGGGTTCTGTACTCCTGGCATTTTGATGACCGTGGTGCCCTTCCTGGAAGAACATCCCCATCCATCGGAAGACGAAATTCGCGAAGCCATTGACGGAAACATCTGCCGCTGCACCGGATATGAAAAGATCATTGAATCCGTTCAGGCAGCTTCAGAAAAAATGTCTTCGGGCAAATAGTGAAGGATTGAGGTGATACAGTGACTGGAAAATACTTTGGTCAACCTGTTCTAAGACTTGAAGACAAGCATCTGCTGACCGGCAGAGCCAAGTTTTGCGACGATATCGTCATTCCGGGCATGCTGCATGCAGCCTTTTTACGCAGTGATTACGCACACGCCATCATCAAGAACATTGATGTCAGCGAAGCCCGCAAGCATCCCGGCGTTGTGGCCGTCTATACCGCCGAAGATTTTGGCGATTATTGGAAAGTAGGCCCCCTGCAAGTGCCGCCCCCCTTTGCCATCAAAGGTGCTCAATTTAACGCCCGCCCACTGCCTCCCATCGGCAAGGGCAAGGTGAGATATTCCGGTGAACCTATCGCCATCGTGATCGCTGAATCCCGCTACATCGCCGAGGATGCCTGTGAAGACATCATCTTCGATGCTGAACCCCTTCCGGCTGTGATTGACCTTGAAAAAGCATGGGAAGACACCTCCGTACTTGTGCATGATGATCTACCCTCCAACATGGCTGCCCTGGTGAAACAGGAAGCCGGAGATTACGAAGCTGCCAAAAAACAGGCAGACGTGGTCATCTCCAAACGCTTTGTGGCCGATCATGTTGCCGGTGGCGCCATGGAAAACCGCGGATTCGTGGTCAACTGGGACGAACGCACCCAGGAAATGACCGTTTGGACCGGCACCCAGGCTCCCCTGCCCCTGCGCAGCGCCATCGCCGGCCGCATGGGCCTGATCGAAAATCAGGTGCGCGTCATCACCCCCTACATCGGCGGCGGCTTCGGCCCCAAAGTCATGACCTCGCAGGCGGATGATGTCATTCTGCCCTGGATCTCAATGAAATTGAACCGCCCCATCAAATGGATCGAAGATCGCCGTGAGAATTTCCTCTCGACCACCTCAGAACGCGACCAGGTGCATCACTGCGAAATGGCGCTCAAGAAAGACGGCACCATCCTGGGTTTCAAAGACGTGTTCTATCACAACACAGGTGCCTACGATCCTTATGGCATGACCGTACCCCTCAATACACAAACCCACACGGTCAGCAATTACCGTGTACCCAGCTTCTACACCGAAATCCGCATGGTCTTCACCAATGAAATGGTGGTCACCCCCGTCCGCGGC
Organism: Chloroflexota bacterium; assembly: GCA_021825925.1. Taxonomy (GTDB): domain Bacteria; phylum Chloroflexota; class Anaerolineae; order Anaerolineales; family Anaerolineaceae; genus UBA6107. Next base: position 229,546 of record JAKAFP010000001.1, on the reverse strand, counting down.
GCTGGTCGTTCAGAAGGCGTTTTCGTCATGGAACGCATGATGGACCTGGCAGCCAAGGAACTCAAGATGGACCCCGTGGAAATTCGTTTGAAGAACCTGCTCAAGAAAGAAGAATTCCCGCTCAACACCGGCGTCATCGGCCAGGATTTCGTGGTCGGCGTGCTCGACAGTGGTGATTACAAGAACAATCTCGAAAAATGCATCCAGATGGTGGATTACGAGAAATTCCGCAAGGAAATTCAACCCAAAGCCCGCAAAGAAGGCAAACACCTGGGTATCGGTGTGGTCGCCTTCACGGAAGGTACGGCTGTCGGTCCATACGAAGGCGCACGCGTGACCGTGGGTAACAACGGCAAAGTCAGCGTTTCGACCGGTTACAGCACCCAGGGACAGGGCCATTTCACCGTATTCGCCCAGATCGTTGCTGAACAACTTAACGTGAAAGTTGAAGATGTAAGAGTCATCACTGGTGATACCGGCCACTTCCATTGGGGAGCAGGCACTTTCGCCAGCCGCGGCGCCACCATCGCCGGTTCTGCCATCCACAGTGCGGCCGTGCTGGTGCGCGAGAAGATCTTCGCCACCGCCAGCAAATTCCTTGAAGTTCCCGAAGATCAGGTTGAGCTGTGCGAAGGTTCTGCCTGTGTCAAAGGACATCCCGAAAAATTCATCTCGCTGGGCGAACTGGCCGGTAAAGCCAACCCCATGCGCGGTGCAGTTGAAGCCGATGTCAAACCCGGTCTTGAAGCCACTGCGTACTACGCTCCCCCTCATGGCGCCACCGGCTCTGGAGCCTGTGCCATGATCGTGGATGTGGACCCGGAAACCTTCAAGGTGAAGATCGAACGCTTCGTCCTGGTGCATGACTGCGGTACAGTCATCAATCCCCTGCTGCTCGAAGGCCAGATCCAAGGTGGCGTTTCGATGGGTATTGGTAATGCCTTCTACGAAAAAATGGTCTATGACGAAAACGGACAGTTGATGACCGCATCCTTCATGGATTATCTGATGCCGCAAGCCACGGATATGCCCCGAAAAATGGAAATTGGTCACAATGTACATCCCAGCCCCCTCAACACGCTTGGAATCAAGGGTGTTGGCGAAGCAGGCGCATTACCACCTTCCCCGGCCTTCTGCCAGGCGGTGGAAGACGCCCTGTATGAATACAACCTGGATATCACAGAATCCAACCTTAATCCATCCATGTTGTACGAATTTAGAAACAAGGCAACCAAAAGGTAAATCAGGTAAACCATCACCTTTGAATTACAAGCAACAAAAACTATAAAAAAGGAGGCCCAAATGAATGTCGAAGGCGAGTATGTGTTCAACGGTCCACAACAAGCAGTCTATGATATGTTCAACGACCCGAACGCGTTAGCCACAGCCGTACCAGGTATGCAAAAGATGGTACAGGTTGATGAAACCCATTACGAAGGCGCAATTTTCCTTCGAATTGGACCAATCTCAGCAGCATTCGAAGGCGTTTTATCGCTATCCGATATTAATCCGCCCGAAAGTTGCACCTTGAATATTGAAGGTAAAGGGAAAGCCGGTTTTGCCAAAGGGGTGGGTCATGTGAAGTTTACAGACCTCGGTAATAACCAAACCAGATTGAATTACTCCGGCGATGTGAATATTGGTGGAACGCTCGCGAGTGTCGGTCAGCGTATGATTGACAGCGTCGCAAAATCAATGATTAAGTCCGGATGTGAAAAATTACAAAAAACCCTGGAGGAAAGATGTCAGCAGAAGTAGAAAAGAAAGAAGAAAAAGTAAAGACCATTGAAGAGATGGAAGCAGAATTTGTTGAGCCCGAAATCGAACCTGTTAAGGGTTGGAAGGGTTTACTTAAAGTGACAGAAATCAGAATGCTGCTTTATGTTGTCCCCGTAGCTCTGATCCTGTTGATCATTTCACTGGTCTTTAAAGCCAACAAATAGTTATATTTGGTTATTAGGGGAGGAGCAATCCTCCCTATAACCCATCTTGACAATTGATGTATCATTAAGTATCAAGATGGAATAAAGGTTGTAATCAGGAGGTGCTTATCGGGAAAGGATTGTCGCCGCTCTGGAGGGGAGGGCTGATACCTAGCGAAAAGAAGGTAAATGCTCAAACCAGGTAACACAATTTGCATCTTTACATATCCAAAATCTTATTCAAAGGATGGAAGGAAAAAAACCTATGGCAACTACTACTCCAAAAGTGATGGGCTATTTACCACAAGATACCCCACCATTCGGCAAGATGGTTTTGCTTGGTTTCCAACACGTTCTCACCATGTTCCCCGCGACCGTGTTGTGCGCCATACTCATGCACTTTGATGTTTCCACCGTTTTGGCAGTCACTGGCTTTGGCACCATCGTTGCTTTGCTTGGCGCCAAGATCTCAATGGGTAACTACATCCCGTTGTACTACGGTTCAAGCTTCAGCTACATCGCTGCAGTCGCCACCGTAATGAATGTTATGGAACCTGGTATCGGATTCGGCGTCGTTGCCAAACCTGAAACCATCGCTGTTGTTCAAGCCGGTTTCATCGCCACTGGTTGTATCAACATTCTCATCGGTTTGCTCATCCGCGTCACTGGTGGTAAAAAAGGCCTCGACAAAATCCTGCCCCCAATCATCACCGGCTCAGTCGCCTGCGTAATCGGTATCGGCCTCGGCTATACCGCTTTGACCATGGCTTCTGGTACCTGCTGCGGTGTTGATCCCGTTGCCACCCCCGCTATCACCCTTAAATGGTGGTTGGCTGCAATCGTAACCTTCTTGGCAGCTGTTCTTTTCTCTGTTTATCTTCAGGGCAAGGGCTTCCTCGGAATGCTCCCAATCCTTCTCGCCGGTATCGTTGGCTATCTTGTCGCCATCCCCTTGGGCTTGGTTAATTTCGCCTCCATCGGCCAGTCCGCTTGGTTCATTGTTCCAAGACTCACCTTCCCCGATTTTGGCAATCCTTTGACCGTCACCGTCCTCTTCAGCGTCGGTGTTATGGCCATCGCGACCATCCCGGAATCCACCGCTCACTTGTATCAGATCAGCTTGTATGTTGACCACTTGGCCACCGAACTTGGCCGCGAAAAAGTTGGTTTAAGCAAATTCGTTGGTTTGAACCTGATGCTCGATGGTTTGGATGACTTGATCAATGGTTTGTTCGGCTCCACCGCCGGCACCAACTATGGTGAGAACAACTCCCTCATGGTCATCACCCGCAACTACTCCGGTACCGTTTTGATCACCGCTGGCGCCATCGCCATCCTCTTGGGCTTCATCGGCCCATTGAAAGATGCCGTGAACAGCCTCCCGACCGCTGTTGTCGGTGGCCTCGCCATCTATCTGTACGGTGTCATTGGTATGCAGGGTATTGCCCTCATGATCGCTGAAAAAGTTGACCTCTATGATCCCGGTAAACTTGCCATCGGCGCCATGATCCTGATCGTCGGCATCGGCGGAAATATCGGCTACCCCAATGGTCTGCCCATTCCTCTGCTGCTCAAGATCTTCCCCTACGGTTGGCCCCCCATCGCTACCGCCGCTGTCTTCGGTATCCTTGTCAACCTGATCTTCGTTGCCTTCAAACCCCCAGTGGTTCGTTCAACTGAAGTTTTGGAGTAATTGAAGATTTGAATCCGGGTAAGATTGATCTGAACTAACGGATCACTCTTCAGGAATCGCAAAGGCTCCCCGACATTTCAAAACATCGGGGAGCCTTTTTCAATCTTGGTAAGATATAATCGCAAGTAATTCGGTGAGACGCTCATGATCTTATTGACCGGTGCCTCTGGAAAAACAGGAAAAGCCATACTCTCCGCGCTGAAACAGCGTGGAACCCTAACACGTGTGCTGGTTCGCAGCGCTGAGCAGGCCTCTGAATTGGTGAACCTTGGTGCTGCCGAAGCCGTTATCGGGGATTTACGCGACCAAAGTTCACTTATCACGGCCATTAAAGGCTGTGACCGCCTTTATTATATTTGTCCTAATGTCACCCCCGATGAGGTTCAAATCGGCAAGACTCTGCTTGAAATTGCAAAGAAAGAGAACCTCAAACATTTCGTCTATCACTCTGTTTTGCACCCCCAGATCGAAGCCATGCCGCACCATTGGCAAAAAATGCGCATGGAAGAAGCCATATTTGAATCCAGGTTGGACTTTACCATTCTTCAACCCTGCGCCTATATGCAAAATATCCTCGCAAATTGGAAAAGCATTACCGAAACAGGTGTTTATCCCGTCCCCTACGCCGCCAGTGCAAGGATCAGCATCGTTGATCTCATGGATGTGGCCGCGGCCGCAGCCCTCGTTTTATCACGACAGGGACATGAAAATTCCATTTACGAATTGGCCGGACCTCAACCCCTTTCACAGGATGAGGTTGCCGCTGCCTTTTCGAAAATCTTAGGCAGAAGTGTAACAGCCAGGGTTGTGGATCGAAGCAACTGGGCTGAGAACGCCAGAAAGACCGGAAATTCTGAATACCAGGTTAATACATTATTAATGATGTTCGAGTATTATGAAAAACATGGTCTAATTGGAAATCCCAACACTTTATCCCGTTTGTTGAACCAACCTGCAGCAACTTTTGAAGCTTTTATCAAAAGGCATTTAGCCAGCAGTTCAAACTAAAACCCGGAGGATGTCAAGAAACAATGGAAAAGGACAAGAGTTTAGCCTACAATTTCACTTACGAAGCCATGCCGTTGCTCTTCCATGGCCAGACCGCTGGTTTTATGAAATACCTCGAAAAAGACGGCGTTGATTTTCTAAAGTTTTGGTGGAACCACACAGGTGACAGCCTCGTGGAAGAGAAACGAGTCTCACCGGCTGGTATGTCCTACGAAATTGAAGTTTATGACAACAACACGAAAATCGTATACATAACCTTGCCCTCCCCCAAAGAAGACGGCGATCCGATCTTTTACGGTTGTGTTGCCCGACCTGAGAGACGTTTTGCCTGGGTGCGCATTCCAAACACCGCTTTTTACGTCCTCACCCGATATGATGGCTGTGCCAGTCAACATAAAACCGCTTTTGGAGAGCTTTCTCCGCGGGCGTTGTACCACGAAATTGGGGTTGGACTCAACCCGACAAAAGCTGATTTCAAAAAAATGGTTAGAAGTAAACTTGAAAAGAAAAAACCGGAGAAAAAGAAATGAAGATTTCGCTAGGGTTGATCATTGTTCTTGCATCCATGGTGTTCTTTTATCTGCGCATGGGTTTTTTGCGTGGCCGCAAAAAACGCTATGATCGTGAATTCGCTTTGAAACGCCGCAGAGTGAATGGCCGCTCCAAGGGTGCCGTTTTGCCTCAGACCAAAGGCGCTCCGCCTTTTAGTGTGAGAAGTTGGATCCTTGTGGCAATTTCGATCATCATGGTGCTTTTGGGGATTCTCATGTACAACAAAATGTCCATCCTCGGACTGGACCTGATCACAAATGAGGCGATCTTGAACACCTACACCCCATTCTGGTACATCCCATTGGCCGCTGGTGTCGTCATTTTGTCCTTCAGCATCACTGTGGATAGACCTGATCTGGGCGACGAAAAATAATCTGTCCAATAAATATCACAAAAAAAGAGGAAACCGGCTTGGTTTCCTCTTTTGCTATTCTGGACGAATGGTGTACCCGTAGCCAGGGACTGTCTCAATAAACGCCGGGCAAGTCGGATCCTCTTCAATGCGCATGCGCAGATTCTTGATATGCACCCTTACCAGGTCGGAACTTCCCGTTTCGGGAGGATAATCCCAAATGATACTCAACAATGCCGAAGGTGAAAAGATATCGCCGGGATGGGTCATAAAATTAAAAAGCAGATCGAATTGGATCGGCGTCAGCAGCAGCTTCTTTCCGCTGGGCAAAAACAATTCAAAAGTAAGAATATTTAGGCGAAACCCTTTAAGTTCGATGATCGGTTGTGAAACCCGGCTGTGATCAAACAATTTGGATTCATGAACGCGAGAATCATCTTTGTTCCTGCGGCTGGTCTTTTTATGGTCCTGGGTGCGTCTGATGATAGCCCTGAGGCGTAAAACCAGTTCTTCGCTGTTAAAAGGCTTGTTGATGTAATCATCACCACCGGCTTTAAAACCTGTGATGTGGTCTGCTTCAGTGGTTTTGGCGGTGAGAAAGATGACAGGTAGCGCGGCCAGTTTTTTATCCGCACGGATTTCGCGGCAAACTTCGTAACCATCCATGCCGGGCATCATCACATCCAGCAGCATGACCTTTGGAACCTGCCGACGCAGTAACTGCAGTGCCTGCATGCCTGAGTGGGCTGTTTTAACGGTAAAGTTTTCACGTCGTAAACACCTCTCAAGGGTGGTAACGATAACTTCGTCATCATCTACAAGCAACACATCAATGCTGTCCAAATAGTCCTCATCAACCGCTGTTATTAGTTTGAAGTATTAAGATTATATAGTATTTCATCAAAAGATAAAACAAATCCCGAACTTAAATATCGGGATTTGTTGTAAAACGCAAATAGATTAACGGCTATCTTCCCTCGCTGGCCGTAACACAATATACCCCGCCTGCATCCATGGATGCGATGCAGCGGTTGCACTGGTCGCAGTCAGACACAACCACTTCGCCAGATTCCATCTTCTTCACAAAATCAGGGTCGCGGACGGTAGCGCGTCCAACTTCAACAAACTGGAATCCTCGTGAGAGCACGTATTCGATGTCTTCCAAGCGCAGCACCCCACCAATGTAGATCACGGGGATGCCTACCGCGTCTTTGAAGCGCAAGGCCTCTTTGAGCAAGTATAAACGGTCAAAACGGTAGCGCTGCACCATGAACCAGCCAAACAGACTCATGCCCAGTTTGAGCAGCCAATCGGTCTGGTTGGCGGCCATTTCTTTGACGGGAACATTTCCACGCATCATGTAGATGGGAGTCTTCGCTGTAAAACCACAGCTGGCCACCAGCGCACTGGCTCCGGCCGCTTCGAATGCCTTTGCCACTTCTACCGCCTCATCAATTTCCAACCCACCACGGATGCCGTCACTGACATTCATTTTGATCAAGATCGGGAACCCCTCGCCCACCCCCTGGCGCACCCGGCGGATGACCGCCAGCGGAAAGCGCAGCCGGTTCTCCAGCGAGCCGCCGTATTGGTTCGAGCGGTGGTTGGTCCAGGGTGAGAGGAACTGGCTGAGCAAATATCCGTGCCCGGCATGGATCTCGACGGCGTCAAAACCCGCCGCCTTGACCTGTTCTGCCGTCTTGCCAAAATCTTCGATCTTTTCGGCGATCTGCGCTTCATTCATGGCCTCACAGATCGAAAGCCGGAACAGGCAGAACTTGACCGAGGCACCCAGCGGATGTTTACCGATTTCTTTCGGGTTGGAGAAGAATCCGCAGTGCCCAATCTGGATGGAAGCTGCAGCCCCTTCTTTGTGCACCGCTTCGGTCAGCCGTTTGAGATCAGGGATCAGTTCCGGCCGCATCCACATTTCGTGGCCAAAGGCGCGCCCGTCGTAGCTGACTGAACAGTAAGCCACAGTGGTCATGCCCACCCCGCCTTCCGCCACGCGCCGGTGATGCTCAATCAATGCATCCGTGATCTTGCCCTCCTGGCACATACCCTCAAAGCAGCCTGAACGGATGATGCGGTTGCGCAAGGTCAGATTGGCTATCTTGCCTTGGGAAAACGGGGAATTTACGTTTTTATCCATGCGGCCTCACCTTAACATTTTGTATAAATGTAGGTGAGGTTCATTAACCTCACCTACCAGAATTATATATGTAAATTGATTAATAATTACTCGATACTTGCAGAATCAACGATGCCGACAATGAGTGAGATGACAGGGGCATCGGGATCTCTCATGACCTGTCTGGTTCCCCCGCCTTCCCGATTGATCAGTACTGTGTCGCCAATGCCGGCATGTGTGGCATCCAATGCCACGAAATCTTCATCCGCCTTCTCCCCCTCCATGACCAGCGGCTGAACAACCAACAGCCTGCGGTTTTTAAAACCTTGGTGGCTGATGGTGGTAACCACTGTGCCGATCACTTTGGCCAAAATCATTCTAGCTCGCTCATGAATAAGGGTTGAATCCCTTTTTTAAAACATAATCAAATTCACGGTCTGGATGGACCGAAAGTTCATCCACAATCCCCACCAAAGCCAGGTCAACCGGGACAAACTTGATCCCTGGCAAGGCTAACGCTGCTTCACGAGATCTCACCATCAGACATAGATCGCCCGCACCGGCCTGAACGACATCCGCAGCAACCTGAAGCGCGCCAACCGGTTCAAGATGACGGTTCAAAGGTTGAACGATCAATAATTTCAATCCTTCAGTGCCCGGATATTTCACCGAGCACACCGCTGTACCTTCAACCCGCCCCAATAACATGGCTTACTTGATCCCCACGTTATTGAGCACACGCGTGATGATGGTTTCAAGCAAGGCAGGGTCTATCTGGTTGCCCAGTTTGGCTTTTACCGAGTCACGGATGCGCTGGCGCAGCTCTTCTTCGGAAGGGCCTGTCTTTTCCTGGTTGCATCTCATGCACGGCGATTTACCCCCCGAAGACTGACTTACCACAGGCTCTGACAGATAGGGCCTGATGGGAGCGGCCGGCGGAAGTTGATGAGGCTGCAGTAGAACAACGCCAAGTCTTTCGGCTTTTTCAAAAGCCAGTTCAGTCAGTACTACATCGTCATTGAGAGTTAGAGAAAGCTCACCGCGCCTGGCCATATCTTCAACATCGCGTTCGGTAATAAAAATCTTTGCCATAAGCTGCTCCTCTTACCCCTGAATGCCTTCCAGACCGCGCAGAGCGGCTTCAGCGGCATTTTTAGCGGTCAGGATCTCTGATTCACTGCCTGAGAGCCACATGCGTCCAAAACGGCCCACAGAAGAGATGTGGATGACTTTGATATTTGCTTTCTTCTCAGCTTCGTTGCAGGCAAAATTGATATAAGCAGCCGGTGCGCATTCGAGCACCAACAGGGTTTCACCCGGCACCAGCATGCTGCCACGTCTGAATCGGTTGATCAACTGCGATTGATACGGATCAATACGAGTGATCACCTGGGTCGAAACCACCTCGGGTTTGATGCGGTCTTCTTTTTTCAAACCAAGACGATCCAACACCACCTGGCCGGCTTCTATGACGGCCGCCTGGTTGAGTGAATGCACCTCAAACATGCCGAACTCGCGTTCAACGATCTGCGCACCAGGGCGGGCTTCTGTGGCTTTCACCGCAATATCAACCACGCGAAAAACTTCGTTGCCGGGCGCCATTTCAACATACAGGGCAGCCATGCCCTCAACGGGCAGATCACCCTGGGTGATGGTACCCACAAAGGCCGCATATTGAGCCTGCATGCGGTCTATGAAACAATAGCAGCGCAAACTAAAGGCATCTGCCATGATTCCTCCTTTTTCGATCTTCAAAATACCACTTTCAGTGCTGACGAATCTTTTTTGATTTCTACATCAGTCTGAATCGTGGAAGGATTGCAACGGACGAAACTAGGCTTTACCGCGTCCGCCGATGCTGCCCTTGCTGTTCTGCGGAAGGATCATTTCGATGTCTTGATGCGGTCGTGGAATGACGTGCACCGATACCAGTTCGCCGATGCGTTTGGCAGCAGCAGCGCCTGCATCCGTGGCAGCCTTAACTGCACCCACGTCACCACGAACCATGACGGTCACATATCCACCGCCGACGTATTCAGAACCAATTAAAGACACATTGGCGGCCTTTACCATGGCGTCTGCAGCTTCCACTGCGCCGATCAAACCACGGGTTTCAACCATTCCTAGAGCGATTAATGCTGTATCCATTGCCATTTTGTAAATCCTTTCTCAAAATAAGAATCGTTATTTTCGATTGAGTAATTCTTCAACCACACTGCGAACCACGGCTTCCACTTCATCCGGTGACGGACCGACTCTCGGTTCTCCGGGCACCATGGCAGCCAAAGGAGGTGCAGAGGTTTCATATGCCAGGCGTTTCACATTGAATAAATGCGAAACAGAAATATTATCCCCCGTGATCGAACCACCCACCCCGCCCGCTCCAAGCGTCAGAGAGGGCATCACACCTGTGGTGACACCTATCGCCCCCATGGTACCCATGGTGTTGACGGCGATACGAAATACAGGTTTTTCCAATCCAAAAGCCATGATCACATTCTGATCCTTGGCGTGGATAATGAGACTGTGTCCGCGGCCGCCAAACTGGATCAGTTCAATACAGCGTTCGCAGCCTGCCTCCCAACCGTTTTCTTCATACCAACCCAGCACGGTGGTGAGCTTTTCACGTGACAGCGGCTCGTCTTTGCCGGTTCTGGTCAGCCGCGCCACCAAAATCCGCGTACCGCGCGGAATGGCAAACCCGGCCATGGCAGCCAGTGTATCCGCGGGTTTACCCACGGTTGCGGTGTTCATGCCGCCATCAGCAGTAAACAATAACTTGCGCAGCAGGTTGGCTTGTGCTTCATCCACAAAATAAGCGCCTTCCTGCTTCATTTGGTCTTCCAGACGGCGGGCAATGGGGGAGTCTGCCACCACAGCCTGTTCGGTGGCACAAATGGTCGAACAGTCAAACGCCTTGCTAGCCACGATATATCTTGCCGCTTTTTCAATATCCGCTGAACGATCCACGTAAACCGGCACGTTGCCTGGTCCAACGCCGTAGGCCGGTTTGCCGGTGGAGTGCGCCGCACGCACCATGGGTGTACCGCCGGTTGCCAAAATGAGTGCCGTGTGTTTGTGGGTCATTAATTCCTGGGTGCCAGGCAAAGAGATGTTTTGTAAACAGGCGATCAATCCTTGAGGAGCCCCGTTTTCTTCAGCCACTTTTGCCATTAACGAGGCTGCTTCATAACAACACTTTACCGCCGAAGGATGCGGAGCGATCACAATGGCATCCCGCGCTTTGATAGCGATCAATACTTTATAGATGACCGTTGAGGTCGGGTTGGTGCTGGGGGTCAGTGCAGCCACCACCCCCATCGGCCAGGCGATCTCGTAGAGTTTTTTCTCAACATCCACACGGATCACACCAACGGTTCTCACATCCTTGATGCTCTTCCAAACACCGCGGGCGGCAAATTCATTCTTGAGCTGTTTGTGTGCAACAACGCCGTAGCCGGTTTCTTCGTGCGCCATCCTCGCAAGCCGTTCTGAGGCAGCATAGGCCGCTTCAGCCATGGCAGCACAAACCTTATCCACCTGCTCCTGTGTGGCATGCGACCAGACCTTCCAGGCCTCATAAGCTTGGGCGGTCAGATCACGTGCTTCCTGAATGGAGAGTAGATCTTTATCGAGTTCGGTCATTGTTTAACTCTTACGGAAAACCGTTTCTCCGCCAACTTCTAGTGAATCAATCATGGCCATGATCACAGCATCCACCGGAGTGTCCTTGGTGATGTTGGTCTGCCGGGCGCTGGACCCACCCGCAGTGAGAACAAGATCACCTACTCCAGCATCTACGGTGTCAATGGCCACATAGGGCTTTCCAACCGGCTCTCCGCGCTCGTCCGTTTGGCGAACGATGAGCAGCTTGCGGCCAACCAGTTTTTCATCCTTGATGGTCGAAACAGTGGTACCAATCACGCGCGCAATTAACATAAGATCTCCTGATCAGTACGCCTTGGATGGAGCCGCAGGGGTTGCAGCAGGCTTGGCTTCCGCCCCGCCGGCTTGGATGATCTTAACCCCGGCGCTTGCGCCGATGCGCGTCGCTCCGGCAGCCACCAATGCTTCAGCATCTTCACGCGAATGGACGCCACCTGAAGCCTTCACACCTACAGTCGGTCCAACGGTTTTGCGCATCAGCGCAATATCGTGCACCGTGGCGCCCCCACCCGAAAAACCGGTGGATGTCTTTACAAAATCAGCCCCGGCTTCTTTGGCCAGCAGGCAGGCGATCACTTTTTCTTCATCCGTCAGCAAGGCGGTCTCAATGATGACTTTAACCAATGCACCTGCAGCGTGCACAGTTTCTACTACCCCGCGGATATCCTTGGCGACGGTTTCACTCTCACCAGCTTTCAATGCACCGATGTTGATAACCATGTCAATCTCGGTTGCACCATTATCGAGCGCGTTGCGGGCTTCAAAAGCTTTGACTTCAGCCGAAGTCGCTCCCAGTGGAAAACCGATCACCGTACACACTTTTACGTCTGAATCTCGCAGCAGATCTGCGCACAGCTTTACATGGGTGGGGTTGACACACACCGAAGCAAAATGGTACTTGCGCGCCTCAAAACACAATTGGGCGATCTTGTCGGAGGTGGCATCCGGTTTGAGCAGGGTATGGTCAATCATGCCCGCCAGCGAAGTATCCTGCGGGATGACTCCGATGGTGGATGTGATCCTTTCTGCACCCGCACTGACCACGTGACCTGCGTTGTTAAAGCAAGTCTTTACTTTGACCCCATTTGAAATCTCGACCAAGCAAGTCTCACCCACCTGGTTTTGACTTTTGTCTTCCTGTTCGACCATCGCCAGCAGCACCTCTCTGGTGATGATCTCCACTAATGATTCAACGGTTTTCATATCAGGGGGCATCTCTATTTCCCCTCCTTCAAATAAGACTTTTCAATGGCAATAATTTTATCCACCCGTTTGGCGTGCCGGCCGCCACCGAAATCCGTAACGAGCCAGGTTTTGAGGATGGCTTTGGCGAGGGCGGTACCGATCAATCCAGCGCCAAGTGTGAGCACATTGGCATCGTTGTGTTCCCGGCTGTTGAGCGCCGTGGAAATATCGTAACACATGGCTGCACGCACACCAGGCACCTTGTTGGCGCTCATGCAAGAGCCAATACCCGCTCCGTCAATCACCACACCCCGCCAAGCTTTGCCTGAAGCCACCAGTTGGGCAACCGCCAGGGCAATGTCAGGGTAATCCACTGCGTCCTTGGTATCTGTGCCGCAGTCAATCACTTCGTAACCCTGTTCAACCAGATCAGCCTTGAGCGCGGTCTTGAGATCCACACCGCCGTGATCCGTGCCAATGGCGACAATTTTCTTGGTTGCAGAGGTTGGTGTTGGAGATAATTGCGAAACAGGCATTGGAGCTTCAGGAATAGCTGGTACAGGTGCAGGGACGGGGTTCATCATTCCGCCAAGCGTTTGCCGGACGGTCCGTTCTACCAGATTGTGGAGCTGCTCATCCGAAAGTGGCTGCATACTGACCAAAACTCCATACTTGACGAAAGACTGAAAAAGTTGGATAATCTAACTGGTAGTGACCACATGACCAGTCACTCATAGTGTACCACTTTCAAAAAAAATGTCAAGAACAATAGACCCGTATAACGCCCTGCCAAAATATAATCAGCTTGCTTCAATTTTACGTCAAAAGATTGAAGACGGCGAATGGCCGCCGCGTACTTCCATCCCGTCAGAACGTCAATTGGAAGTGCTTTACAACATCAGCCGCACCACCATTCGCGAAGCCATTGACCATCTGGTACGTCAAGGCTACCTCTACCGCGAACACGGACGGGGCACCTTCGTGTCGCCGCAGAAATTGCAAAAAGGGCTGATGGAGTTGACCAGCTTCTCTGAAGACCTGCTTAAACGCGGCATCCAACCCGGCCAGATCATCCGCTCGCTCAATTGGGTGGATTCCCCCGCCAAGATCGCCCAGAAGCTTGAAATACCCCCCGGCACCCCCGTGCTGCGCATTGAACGCATCCGCCTGGGCGATAACATCCCCATCGGCTTACAAACCTCCTACCTGGCGCTCTCACCAGAACAAGCCATCAGCGAAGCTGATATGCAGGGCAGCGGGTCGCTCTACCGCATCTTGCAGGAAAAATTCAACATCATCCCCTCTGAAGCGGATGAGACCCTTGAGGTAACCCTCGCCACCCCTGATGAAGCCGCGCTGCTCGAAATTCCCGAAGGCGCACCCTTGTTGCTCAGTGAACGTGTGCTTTTCGCGCAAAACCGCAAACCAGTGGAGTATGTCAAGATCTTATACAGAGGGGATCGTTATCAGTATTTCGTCAGGTTGACGAGATAAATAAAAACCGCAAAAGCAGAAACAAAAGGAGGTGGGTTGATAAAACGAACCCACCTTTTATTAATATAAAACGGGGAGCGGGTTCGTTTGAGAGATCTGCGCGCCCCTCATGACCATCATGTTTTGAGAGCAAGCGGTATTCGGGATTGTAATAAATGCAGGAAGGGTTCATTTAAAGAATCCACCATCTGTTATTACAAAAATGGTGATTGTTACGTTTTGTGAACCAACCTTTCATATTTACAAACCGTTGGGGGGCGTTGAATATTTACCTTATTAACCTACCCTGTTATTTTATCTTCTGGTGATAAAATTTTTTACATGAAAGGATGCGTAAGGACCAAAGGCGTAATTAGTATCAAGCCTTCCTTGTTTCTGTAAGACACACGCAAAATGACTCAATAATGAAAACATTACTAATCGTTACCATTACCTTGCTTATCCTCGCAGGGGTTTTTTCCGCTCTTTTGCAGCCGATAGGGGATTACCTTATCATTCAAGATAAACCCAAAAAGGTGGATATGATCGTTACATCCAGCGGCGCGGATTATCGGACGGATTACGCAATTGAACTATATAAACAAGGATTTGCGTCCAAACTGTTTTTCACCGGTGGATACAGCGATAAGAATCAGCGTATCGAGGCTGAATGGAGCCGGCGCCTGGCACTGGATGCAGGAGCTCCTGAAGATGCCGTAATCATAGATACTTCTGAAGTGGTTTCAACCTACCAGGAGGCGCTGCGCTTGCGCAGTTACCTTGACCTTCATCCTGGAACAATTTCCACGATCATGATCATCACAGATCCATATCACACTCGCAGGGCAAAATGGGCATACAAAACGGTTTTCGGGGATCAACTAAAAGTGCGCATGGTGCCAGTCCCGTTCGAACGCACAAACCTTTCAAAAACCTGGTGGAAAGACGCCGAGTCGCGCAAGATGGTGTGGACTGAATATGTCAAACTGGTTTTTTATGTCATCCGCTATGAAATATCTGCTGGAGAATTGAAAACCTGGTTGACCAGATTCGATAAAATCTAAGCGAAAAAGAAGGGTGGGTTCGGCTTTTAAAAACACCTTTTACACATTTGATATCGCTGGTTGCGAAAAATCATTCAACCTAAATAATCTGTCATCGCGAATCCTGAAACAGTAACTCTTGAACTTAAAAGAGTTAACAATGGTTCACATCCTACAAACGACTTACTCTTGTCAGGGTGAAGCACAAGGTCCTCCGAAGGAGGAATCTCCAACCCTAAGTGAAATTAAAACCAGTTTACGCATTAACGGTGAAAGAGTTTTACTTTTGGGGAGACGAGATAATTAAAATAATCGGTGGGTTCTTAAACCGAACTCACCCTACGACTTTGTTATTGAATACAACAAACTATCCCGCGTCTCTTCGCTGATATTCGGATGCACGATATACCCCTTCAAAACCTTTTCAAACTTCAACCCGGCTTTCTCTAGCACCCTTGAAGATGCACAATTGTCGCAATCACAAGTTGCCCAAACCCGTTGAATCTCAGGCTTCGCCATAGCCCATGAGACCACGGCCGTTGCCATCTCGGTAGCATACCCCCGCCCCCAGGCGTCTCTCGCCAGAACATATCCAAAATCCGCTTGGTTATCAGCGATGCGAAGTTCGATCATGCCCAGAAGCGCGTTATCCTCTTTCCGAGTTACCACCCAGGCAAAACGCCTCCCCTCATCCCATCCTTTAATACAACTCTCGACAAAGGCCGTTGTTTCAGTAATATTCTTGTGTGGCTTCCAGACCAGGTATTTCGTTACTTCACTATCTTGCGCATACCGAGTGAATAACCCGTCAGCATCCTCGCGAACCGGCAGCCTAAGAAACAATCTCGGGGTTTCAATACTTTCAGGTGGCTTATCCATCGTCAACTTCCCCAAAAACCATGTTCAAACAGCAAAAAACCTTGACAATCAAGAACTTTTGTTCTATTATATTAAATGAAAGCCAACTTTCCTTATCTGTTATCTGAAAGCAACTATTCGTTTGAATCGTTCCCACATTTTTTCATAAAACAATTCCAATGCTTATCGGTTGAAAGAACCTATGCTCTTTACCAAATTAACAGGCATCAAACTCGTTGGTCAATTATTGCTATTTTTTATGGAGTCGTTTTATTCGTTTTCTTTTTTAAAACAAATACGAATAATTGTTTAATAATAATCGTTTTTTGTTTCTCGATTTAAGGTTCCCTGTTCAGTATTTACTATTCACGAATCTCGATTCTCGATTTTCGTTTTTTACATTTTTCTTCTCTCTTAATTCCCCGGCACCACGTAGGCAAAGAATTCCTGCCCCTGAACCTCGCTGGTGTTCAAGATCGCCGCCCCCTGCGGATAAACCTGTTGCAACGTGTTCATGCCCACTGTGTCATCTGCCTTGACGATGAATAACTTGGGTCCTGAGATTTTTGAGGTCCCGGCTTCGATATCTTGCGGCCAAATGGCGTAATCCATGCCTACATAGCCGGCGCTGATCGCCACCAGGCGGGTATCCACCCAATAAGGCACACCGACCACCCACACATTATAGGGGGTGCCACCGTGCGCCACAAAATCCTTCGCGACCTCGCCCATTTGCGTGGTGTTCCAGGTGGAGCGCTTGTACTGGTCTGGATATTGGACCAGGGCAATGTTGAAGTTTTGGGCGGCTGAGATGGCCAGCAACCCGACCCCGAGGAGTACCACACATACCTTGGTAACCACTTGTTTGGATTGCTTCCACAATGCTGTCAACAGCGTCTCGAGTGTCATCGCACAGATCAAGAAGATGGGGATGAGCGCTCCACCGGCGCGGCTGAGCGAGGGGTTTTCTTCAGGGAAAGCCAGCGCCAGGATTGAGGGCATCATCAAGATCGGGATCATGACCAACAGGAACAAATCCTGCCAACGGCGCGCCTTGAGCCAGCGGAAGATCATCAGTACCAGCCCCAGGAAGTACAAACCGGCTGAGACCAGGTCAAGCGCAGGACGGTTGGGCACCGAGATCACCCAGGTGGAGCCATCCTTCCAAAACGGCATTACGGCCGCATTCCAAAAATTGTTAAGGAAAACTTGAATGACCGCGCCCGGCAGCTGCCGCTCTGCAGAGGTCATACGGGTGATGGTTCTGAAACCGATCACAGTGGGGTAATCCACCGCAAAGCGCAGCAAGGGCAGGACCATGACCAGTGCGAACAATGCCAGCAGCCCCAACCCGAGCCAGGTGTTGCGGTTGACCTTTCTAAACTTGTGATAAGCCATAAAGATCAGCACCCCCACCAGCACCACAAGCGGCATAACACGAAATGCGCTGTACCCCAGCAGACCCAGCCCGGTGAGAATGCCCGCCAGGATGAAATCGTTACGCTGCGAGGTGCGCAATCCGCGGAAGAGGTAGAACAACACCGGCGCGATAAAAACCGGTGCAAGCACCAACCTTAATCCCACACGGGATATGATATTCGCCCAGGAGGAAAATCCCAGCAAAGCCATGAAAAACAGTCCCGTCCACGGGGTGCCCAACTCCTTACCCAGGCGGTAGACGTAGATCAGCGAGAGCATGAAAGCCACCGCCATGGTCAGCTTAAGGGTGAAAAAGGTCAATCCGGTGTTGAAAAGCTTGATAAACAACGCCGCCATGTAGAACTGGATCGGCTCACGGCCGCCGTTATTCGAAAAGAAGATCTGGGTCTGGCCTTGAAGCACTCCGTTGATGTCCAGCAGTTTTTCAGTGTGGTCGCTGGTCATGTTGAGCGGAATCTGGTTGAGCTGATAAAAATGGAAAAAGGCCGAAAGAATAAAGACGCCCAGCACCATCAGCTTCCACGTGTTAAAACGATCGCCCTTGAAGAACCAGCGTCGAAAGACGCCAGCGATCTTCATGGGTTCGCGAGGTTTCGGCTCCAAGAAGGTCCACAACCCGGCTGCCAGTGTTGCCAACCACAATGACACATTGACCACCGTGAAACGATTTTCGCTAAAAGTCAAAAAGGAGGCAAAGATCAGGGGAATAAAAATGAAGAGGGGAATAACTCGGATGGTCAATCCAATGCGGGTCTCGACCAATTCCTGCCGCTTGAAAGTACCCCACTCTTTCATCCACAAGGCCCAGGCTAAAATGGCCGCTGCAGCAGCATAAAGCCCGACCCCGATGATCCAGTTTTGGGCGGGGGGTTCAAGCTGCATTTGGGCTGAAAAGGCCAACACCACAGCGATTAAAGACCGCCACGGGAATCGCGTAATTGAATCAAAGGTCACCAGTGTGGACGCCGGTTCACCCTCAACCACGGGTTCAGCGGGTACCACGGAATCCTGGTCAGACTCCACAGGGTGAAACAACCTACGAAGGCTGAGTCTTTCCTTCAGGTAATCGAGGACGCTTTGTTCTTCCATGCATTAATCCTTTGCGTTACTTGCGGCGTGCGATGTAAAAAGTGCAGGTTCCCTTGGGTTGATTGGAGGCTTCAGCATATGAACTTTTGGTAATGGCGGTGGTGATAAACAAGTTCCAGCGTGCCGGTACCAAAATCCACCTGCCAAACAGCCTGCGCGTGATCAGAGAAGGTAAACCAAAATAGTGCCCCCATTCCAGAACTTGTAACGCCCTGGGTGAAAAATAATGCCACCAATCCACCAACTCAAAACCAGCCTTATTCAGACGGGCATTCCACACTTCGGGATCATCACAGTGATGATGTCTGGCGATGCGGTTGAAGAAAGCTCTGTAGGCGTTGCCCAGGAATTTTAAGCCAATGCGGTCAAAGAAATTACTCACCGACAGCGCACCCAAAAAGTTATGATTGGGCACACAGAAGATGAAAGGCGCACCGGGTTTCATTACGCGGGCCAGATCGGCCAGCACAGGGTCAAGCTCGGGAATGTGCTCCAGCACAGAATTGCTGACCGCGCTGCCAAAATAACCATCAGGGTAAGGGATCTGGTCGCCTGGTGTGTTGACCAGCTTCTCGTAGCTTCCACGCTTGGCGGCTTCGCGCAGCGGTTCGCTCCACGGATCGAGACCGACTTCCAGTTTGCGGTCGAAAACCAGGCTGGCAAAATGCCCGTCGCCGCAGCCCAAATCAAGTGTGGGAGACGGCAAGTCAATATTTTCATAGAAGCGTGCTTCCACCGCGCGCAGTAATCCGCGGAAGTATGGCAGACTGGAAATCTGCAACCAGAGATGGTCTTTTTGGGCGGCGCGCGCCTCAACGGGAGTGTGATGGTGAAGACTCATGCTTGTTCTTTCTTGAGGGAGGTTTTTTCTGCATAAAGGTATGCAAGTTCTGTGTGCACGGGGTTAGGTGTGAGGCGGGTCTGATATCCCGCATTTTCGAGGAACTTGATCATGTCTTGCCGATTGAGAGGGACCATGCCATCGTGAACTTCCATGCAAATACGGTCAATTTTATCAAGCGTTTGCTTTGATGTTGAAAAGAGGATTTCATATTCCCCTCCTTCACAATCCAGTTTGAGATAATCGCATTTACCAATCTCAAACCGAGCAAAAAGGTCATCAAGACTGAGTGTATCAACGGTAACGGTTTGATCAGTTTTCAATTCAGCCGCTGTGGAGTTTTGAACAATACTACCTTGCTCTACTTTCAAAATGGTGGAACCGCTGCCGGCGGCGACAGCACCCGAAAAAAGCTCAATGTTATACACACGGTTTTTATCAATATTCGATCGTAATAGTGAAACAGAGGGAGGGTAAGGTTCTACGGCGATCACCCGTCCATGGGGGGTCTGTTTGGCAGCCCAAACCGCATAATCACCCAGCGCTGCGCCTATATCCACAATGGTCCAGCCATCTTGTAATGGCAGGCTGACCTGTTCATATTGACGATCCAGGATTGTCTCTTTGAGAATCCACAGATCCATCAGGCTGAAGACCATGAAGGTCTCACCGCTTTTCAAGTTCACCCGGGCGGCGTAGCGGGTTGAGCGTCTGAAGGATAACGAAATCACTACAGCCGGATTTTTTACTCCGCGTAGCAAGGTATTTAGCGATTTTAAGTAGTATTGAAATGCACTGGTTGTCAATCCGTCACCTGTATGCGTTTATTATAAACGACATCATCCCCTGAATAAAACTGAACATAAAGGAACGAATCAAAGAATGCTTATTTAATAGATCAACCTTGACAAGGTTTGAAACCTTGTCAAGGTTGTCATTATTCTTAGTTGAAGGTATTTCTTCTTTAAGGAAACAGTTCTGTACTTACTTACTTACTTACTTACTTACTTACTTGCCTGCCGCCATTTGACTAACCACCTGCATCAGGGTATTGGCCACCAGGGCGCCTGATTGTGAGCGGTGAGCAGAATCACCCATCTTGCTGGAGGAAACCACCGCATTGAGGATCGCATCAAGGTTACTTCCGCCGGATTGCTTGGTCTGGGCAAAAGCCATGCCAGCGTTAAGCAAGTCACCGATATTAATCTTTCCGTCACCAGCTGGCTGCCCCTGGGCAGGAGCGGTTTCACCGCCACCCATCAATCCGCCGAGCAGACCACCAAGCATGTCACCACTGCCATTGGCTTGGGGCTGGGTAGGCTGTTGAGCCCCCATCAAACCGCCCAGCAAACTACCGATCATGTCACCTGATCCGCCGCCACTGGTCTGAATGCTGCCCTGCGCACCCAGTAGCGTCTGGATCAAGGTCATGGCAGTATCGGTGTTAATTGATTTTGCACCCTGAAACTGGGATGCTGCATCAGAAAGGCCTTCTGCATACAATTGGGCTGAGCCGCTCTGGCTTTTGGCTCGCAACAATTGGCTGGCATAAGCCAGTTGATCAGCAGGAGAAGCGTTTTGTTTTTCTTTCATGGCCAGGGTAATGACCTCAAAAATCTGCACCATATTATCGCCGTGGTCATGGTTGTAGGTGTCGGCACTGTTTAATTGGGTCTGATTCTGAGCCAGGGTTTTCGCCACAGTACCAAAGAGTTTTCCCAGATCAATATTCTTCGCCGCTGCAGCCGGTTTCTTTGAGACGGAATTTGCCGGTGTCTTGGGCGCCGGTTTTTTTGCAGTATTTGAGGGTTTTGTTGGAGCTTGCTTCGCTGATGATTTTGGTAAAGGTTTTGTCGCCATTGTTTACCTCCTAAGGGTGATTGAATTTATTGTAGCATAATCAGGTTCAAATTTTTTCCCTCAGCATAAAAATGCAGGTATAATTAATATTATTCAATTATTGAATACTATGCGCGGAAATATTAACCCTTTCACTTCGTCCGAATTCGCACTGCTTGGTTTTTTATACGAAAAACCAACGCATGGTTATGATTTGCACAAGCTCATCACTGACCCAGACGGTATCGGCTTGATCTGGAATGTGAAAATGTCCAACCTGTATGCCTATCTTGATAAACTGGACAAGAAGGGCTTCATCCACGGGACCATGCAGCCAGGCGACGCTCATCCCACGCGCATGGAATACCAAATCACCGAAAAAGGCAGAAACGCTTTTGAAACCTGGCTCCCCTCGATCGTTCAACATCCCCGCGATTTCAGGCAGGAATTCATGCTGCGCTACTTTTTCTTATTGAAATATCAGCCTGAGAACGTCAACACCCTGATCAAGCAGCAGTATGAAGAATGCAGTGCCTGGCTTGCCAATACCATGTCCTTGTTTGAGAAAGTCAACGAAAAAGATCAATTCAAAAAGTCGGTCATCCAATTCAGGCTGGTTCAAATTCAATCCATGATCAATTGGCTGAATATTTTGCACAACCCGATAAAAACGAAATGAAATAACCATGTGCTTGAGTACAAGCGATACGTAATTAACCAATACAATGAGGGGCGTAACGTCGCCCCTTACCCATCGAGATGACTTTGAAAAAAAACCTCTGGCTTTCTCCCATCATTCTCATTCTGATCCCACTGCTGGTGTTTCTCATTTCACTGGTCATGGGCAGATACCCCAAACCTCTCTTTATGCCGCTTTCAGTATTGTTGAACGACGAATTGGCACAAAGGCTGGTGTTTAGTCTGCGGCTACCCAGACTTCTCAGCGCACTTTGCCTGGGGATGGCGCTTTCAGCCGCCGGAGGGGTGATGCAAATGCTTTTTCGCAATCCCCTGATTGAACCGGGGTTCCTGGGCGTGACCCAGGGTGCGGGTTTTGGTGCTGCACTCAGTATCATCTTTCTTGGATCCTCCCCCCTGCTGGTTGAAACCAGCGCCACCCTTTTTGCGGTGCTGGGCCTGCTCTTTTCGTATTTCATAGCGCGGCGCATCCGCTTTGGCGGATGGGTGCTGCGTTTGATCCTTGCCGGGATCGCGGTATCTGCTTTCTTCTCGGCCGGTCTGGGTGTTCTGAAATATCTGGCAGACCCTACCTCGCAACTGCCTGAGATCACCTTCTGGCTGCTGGGCGGATTGTGGTCAGTCACCTGGCGGGACCTTTTCTACATCCTGCCGGTTGTGGTGATCGGTCTGGTCATCATCTACCTGATGCGCTGGCGGCTGAACCTGCTTTCGCTGGGTGATGAAACCGCCGCCTCTCTGGGTGTTTCGGTCAAACGGGAACGCACCCTGCTGCTGGGCGTCAGTGTGGCCATCACCGCTGTGGTGGTTTCTGTGGCAGGCATTGTGGGATGGATCGGCCTGATCATTCCCCACATAGCCAGAAGGCTCGTAGGTGCCAATTCAGCCAATTTCATTCCCGTGAGCATCGCCATTGGCGGCGCCTTTGCCATCCTGTGTGATGACATTGCGCGTACCCTCTCAGCTGGCGAAATCCCCTTGGGGATCATCACTTCTCTATTAGGTGCGGTTATCTTCCTGGTCCTAATGATCAGCCCCGGTATGAGGTTGCAGCGATGAACCACCCCATGCTCACCATCAGCGACCTTGAATTCAGCTACGAACCGGATCAAAAGAACGTCCTTAACGCGGTCTCGTTTGAAATCCAGCCCGGAACTATCACAGCCATCCTTGGCCCCAATGGCGCAGGCAAAACAACCCTGATCCATTTGCTGCTCGGGCTGCGCAAACCGGTGAGCGGAACCATCCTGTTAAGAGACAAAGCCATCGGTCATTATGCTCGCAAGGAATTAAGTCAGTGGATCGGTCTGGTACCCCAATCTGAATACGTTCCTTTTGAATACAGTGTGCTTGAGTATGTCTTATTGGGACGAGCCCCTTACCTGGGGCCGCTTGACCTTCCAGGGCAATCTGATGTGGAAATTGCCCACCAGTCTCTCCTTCAAGTTGGGATCGGACACCTTGAAATGCGCCCCATCCCCGAGCTGAGCGGAGGCGAATTGCAGCTTGTGTTGATCGCCCGCGCATTAGCCCAACAGCCCAAAGTGCTGCTGCTGGATGAACCCACCTCACACCTTGACCTGAGCAACCGCAACATAACGCTTCAGATCCTTAACCAGCTGCGTTCAACCGGGGTGACGGTCTTGTTTACCACGCATGATCCCGAGGCAGCTTCGTTGGTGGCAAACAATCTCGTGCTCATGCGCCAGGGCAGGGTCATGCATACCGGTACGCTTGAAACCACGTTTACCAGCCAGAAGCTAAGTGAAACCTACGGAACCCACATAGACGTCATCCAGGTCGAGGGTCTGCCTGTTGTGCGATCATTGGAAAAACTTCAATGACCTCTCAAGAATCCAAAATATGGATCATCACAGGTCCTTTCCAGGTCGGCAAAACACATTTCAGTAACAGTCTGGTCAATCAAGCACTCTCAAGAGGATTGATACTAGCGGGTGTCATTTGTCCGCCTGTGTTTGAAGATCAAGTCAAGACAGCCATTACGATCGAAGACCTGACGACACATGAACGAAAAATACTCGCAACCCTTCGCACCACCGAATCCGATGGATTGCTGACTGAGCACTGGGCTTTTGATCAAGAGGTGATGAAATGGGGAAACGCCATTCTGGCCAAAACCAGTGGATGTGACCTTTTGCTGGTGGATGAACTTGGACCATTGGAATTCATCCGTGGAGAGGGGTGGCAAAACGGATTGCAGGCGATTGATAAAGGGGAATATGGAACTGCCGTCGTCGTCATCCGCCCTGCGTTGGTTGAAGCGGCCCTCAAACGCTGGCCAAAGGCGATCGTGGTTGAGTTCCAATCAAGATTAAGGCTTGATGAAATAAACCAAATTACTGAAGAAATTTTACGAAACCTCTAACCCCTTTTAAAAATCGCTGGAAGAATTCATAATTCAGGTAAAATAAGGGCGTATTGCAACATATCTGCATCGTGTCCTTTGAGGAATCATGAAACTAATAGATCGTATTCTAGGTAAAAAGCCGAAGCTTGGCCTGGCTTTGAGCGGCGGCGCCACCCATGGGGCTGCTCATATCGGCGTTTTACAGGTGCTTGATCGTGAAGGCATCAAACCGGATTTTGTCGCCGGTACCAGTGCTGGAGCCCTGGTGGGGTCTGCCTATTGTGCAGGCGTACCGCTGGATGATCTGGAAAAGCTTTTTCTTTCCATGGACTGGCCGACTTTGGTAAAGCTCTCGCTCAACAAACCATTGGCCTTGTTTGACACCCAGCCCATGGAAGAATTCATCAAAAAGAACATAGGTGAGTGCGAGTTTAAAGACCTGAACCTGCCCTTTGCCGCCATCTGCTGCGACATTGTCTCTGGTGAGCGCGTGGTCATGGATAAAGGTCTGGTGGCTCCGTGTGTGCGAGCCAGTGCAGCCATCCCTGGATTGTTTTCACCGGTGGAGATAAATGGCCGTCTGCTGGTGGATGGCGGTGTGGTGGATAACCTGCCCGTGGAACAAGTTGTGGCCATGGGAGCCGATTTCACCATTGGCGTGGATGTTTCATCCCCTTCCAAACGCGGAAAACGTCCTGAAAATCCATTTGAAAACCTGCTTGCCATGGTGTATATCATGCAGGAACGCTCGACTTCGTTGAATCAAGACACATGTGACTGCTTCATCAAACCCAAGATCTCCCAATATTCCGCGTGGGGATTTGGCGACTCGGATAAAATGATCGAGGAAGGCAGAAAAGCCGCTGAGGCTGCTCTGCCACAGCTAACCAGATTCATGGCGAAAAAAGCCTGACCTCCAACATTTTCAAAAAGGACCACTCTAAAAGTGGTCCTTTTTGTTTTCCAACACTTACTTTCCCCATCTTATAAATATTCAGTCAGTAGCTTACAAGATTGTTATTTTGACCATTTTTGTCTTGATTTATTACCAATAAATTACTATAATGTTACATATAAATTAGATTTGATGGAAAACAAAAATGAAAAAACTGACCTTGAAATACAAATTCCTTTCCTTTTTTGCGGCGCTGATCATTGTCTTCGGCATCCTTCCTCCCACACAAGTACAGGCTGCAGCCAGCACCGCCTCCATTGAATCATTTGCAGCATCTCTGGCGAAATCCGACTCTTCACAATTGGTTGGTGTATTTGTAAAGAACGTCATGGCAGTTAAAGTAGTTCAACAATCTTCAGCCACTTATGTTTCCACCAGTTCAGGCACCGTTACCCAATTTGGCATGGCCAGTCAATTTGGCGCGATCGGCTTATTGGCTCACAATTACCTGTCAGGCGCCAGTTTTTCAAAACTGGGCTCCGGAACCGAGATCTTCCTTGTATTTGGCGATGGCAGCACCAAAAAATACCAGGTCTCTTCAGTCAAAAAATACCAGGCCCTCAGCCCGACCGATCCTTATTCCAATTTTGTCAATCTCGACAACCCCGATGCAACACTCTCCAGTACTGATGTTTTCAACGAAACTTACGGATCTGGTGGACTGGTATTGCAAACCTGCATCAGCAAAAACGGCAATTCATCTTGGGGACGACTTTTCGTCATCGCCTCCCCTGCCTGATAATTCTCCTCTTATAGCATGCTTTCCGAAACACAAGAACAGCCATCAAAAGCTGTTCTTGTGTTTTATAATCACTTAATCATCATATTTAGGGAGAAAACATGAGCATCCAGACGATCGCACCCAAGGACTTTTCGATCAAGATCCATTCCCAGTGGGATAAAGGTTGGTTCCTGTTGTCAGCCGGGAATTACACAGAAAAAAAATACAACTGTATGACCGTCTCTTGGGGTTGGATGGGAATTATTTGGAATAAACCCGTGGTTCAAGTATTGGTCAGACCCACCCGTTATACCTACGGATTTATGGAATCCAATCCAGATTTCACTCTCTGCGCTTTTCCGGATCAATATCATAAAGCTTTAAGCCTCCTGGGAGCAAAATCGGGTAGAGATGGCGACAAGATCAAGGAATCCGGTCTGACACCTTGTAAAAGTTCAGAAGTTACCGCACCGTCATACATTGAAGCCAACCTGGTGATCGAATGCAGAAAGATCTACTCGGATGTACTCAAACCTCAAGGCTTTTTGGATGCCTCCATTGAAAGTCATTATCCTATCGCGGATTATCACAAAATATATTACGGCGAAGTACTTACCCTTCGAGGAGACCCCGCCTTATACTCCAATTAAATAAAAAATGGATGGCTCGAGACGACAGCCATCCATTTTGATTTCCCCCTGCAGCGAAGTTATGAAATTGCCCTTGTGCGGGCAGGTTTCGGAATAAGCTAGTTTATGATGCTTCTTCAAATAAACTGATAAAGGCTTCAACTATTTCGGGGTCATACATAAGGCCTGCATTTTTCTTAAGTTCAGAAATGGCTTCTTCATGGGTGCGGGCTGCTTTATAAACCCGTCCTTCAGTCATGGCTGAATATGAATCCACCACCGCAATGATCTTTGCGCCCATGGGAATCTGATCCCCTCTAAGGGCATGAGGATACCCCTTGCCATCCACTCTTTCATGATGTGAAAGGATGATCGAAGCGATATTTTCGAGACCGCTCAATCCTTTTACGATGTGGGCACCCACCTCCGAGTGAGATTTCATTACTTCCCATTCACGTGCTGTGAGCGGACCGGGTTTATGCAGAATCGAATCCTCGATGCCAATTTTACCGATGTCGTGAAGCAAAGCCGCCCAACACAACTCGCGGGTTTCACTTGCAGACATTTTAAAATGTCTTGCGATCTGTTCTGAAAATGAAGCCAGCCGTTTACTGTGAGCACCACTGTAAGGATCTCTTGTTTCAAGCGTTTTCGAGAGCGCCAACACGATCTCAATGGATGAATTCTCAAGTTGTTCATTAAGCTGCTTGCGGTGAACAGCATTGCCCAATTGATCTGCGATCAAATCCACCAGGTAGTATGTATCCAATGGAAAAGCGTCTATTTCGGTCGAGTTAGCCTTGGCCAAAACAAGCGTACCAACCTGGGATTGTTCAACACGCAATGGGATGATCCAATGGCAATCCCTGATCTTTAAGCCCAGCAGCTCCCTGGCTTTACTATCCAAAATCTGCTCCAGAGAAGAAGGCCGCTGGGGATCTGTGGAATTGGAAACCAACTGAAAAATCTTTTCAACCGCTTCACCAGATTCAGGTCGCTTACTCTTAAATTGATAATGCCCATCTGGAGCAAGGATGAAGATGCGGCAATAATCTACATGCAGCATGTCGCGGATATAAACTGCTGATCGCTCAATTAACGTGTCAATAGTTTCAATGCCAACCAGAAAATGACTCAGCCTTGATAGACCGGTCAATTTCTCGGTTGTTCTGGTGACAGCACCAGAACCCCTTGTTTTATAAGGATAGCTGTAGTTTTCGATGTAATGCGTCATGTATACAACCCTGGCGTTCAACCATTAGCAACGTTTCCAGTATTCTGGTGAATCGCAATAATTAATCAGCAGCAAGTAAACCCATGTTGGATCGTGGAGGGCAACCATTCATTTGGCGTGCAAACTCAGCCAGTGATGTAGCTTTGATGGCCGAAATTCGTTCTGACTCTTCAGTTTCTAGATTGAACGCTTCTCCACCATATCCGTTTTTTAAAGCAAGACTTGGGTTTGAAAGCAGCAGTTTGCGAAATCTTTCATTTACCACAGCAGCAGTCATGATCCGGCTATATTCGCGTTCATTATCAATCACTCGATCTGTCGGCTGCATGTAATCAATAAAAATATTACTCATTATTAATCTCCTTCGTTTTTAGCTCTGATTTTCCGCCTAACATCCAAAGTAATAGAATCACACCTACCGCAATAAAAGTATCACCCAAGCTAAATGCCACATTGTAGCCAAGAACATTAGTAATGGTGAACCGATCTGAAAGGAACGCAAGTTTGGTCATTTCTGGAGAGAGGATAATGTCCTTTGAAAAACCAAACCGCTGACCGATCATCCAACTGATTTCAGAGCCGGGGTTCAGTTTATTAACCGTAGCCAGACTAATGGGCATAAAACCGCTATTAAAAGCGATCACCAAAAAGTTGAGTAAAAACCCAAAGCAGATAGGCCAGAAAACGGGTTTTTGAATGTTAAGGATCGAAAATCCTAATAATATGATCAGTGAACTCATCAGCAGGATTGCCACCAAATTATTAGATAACAGTTCACGTGTCTTGGGGGCGAAGAAGGCCAAATATTGAGGTATGAAAGCCACCAATACTAAAATCGGATATTTCAATTCAAAAACCCGATAACTTCTTTTGCCCAACCACGCTCTGCATAAACCGGCGGTCAACCCTACCAGAACGGCTGCGACGAGAATCATTGAAGAAAATTACCCGCCAATTGTTCCTGTTGCTGTTGGAGCGCCGGCAGCAAGAACGAAGAGAACGAGAGTGGCAACGAACAGAATGACACGAATGTTTTTTGAGATTGAGAATGCAAGTGATTTCATGATTTGCTCCTTTTTAGCTGTTTATTTTGAAGAATTAACACATTATTACAATTACCAGGCTTCAAAACAGGCTTCAAAACAGGCTTCAAAATCACTTTTTTTGTATCAATTCATATGGAGTTTAAAATAAAACGACGGCTGTTGCCGTCGCCATACATTGCTCTCAATATATAATGGATATCTATTGCATTAGGTCTTTATATAACAAGGTCGTTTCAATGGCAGGTTCCAAACCAAGCTCTTTTTTTAACGCAATACAGCATTTATCATAATAGCGAGAAATGGAGGCTCTATCACCCAACTCTGAAAAGGCTTTCATTCCTGCTCGATAGGCTTCTTCAAAGCACGAATCTTCTTCAATGGCTCGGTTTACATAGTGGACAGCCGCCTGATATTGTCCCGCTGCCATTAACAAGTCAATCAATTTCATGATGCCCGCAATAAACGCCCGATGGTATTGTTCTCTTTGAACAATAGCCCATTCATAATCCATTTTTGGCAAATACACGCCACGATATTGATTGATCGCCTGAATATAGTGATGGATCTTACCATCCGGATCAAAGGCTTTTTCAGCAACGTTCAGTTCATGGGTGAAATCTTCAGTATCGAAATAGTATTCAAGGGAGCGATTAAAACGATAATAATCGTCAATAAAACTGATGCTTTCACTTCCAAGTGCATGCCGTAATCTGTAGATCGAATTTTTAAACCGGACCCTCAGCGCCTCAATGGTTGAATCCGGCCAGAAAGCCTCGCCAATTTCTTCCTTTGTGACCCCGTCAGGATGTTGCAGGATAAAGAAGAAAAGATCACGTACCATCTGGGTTTTCCACTCAGAAAGTGAGACCGAATGATCGCCGATCTTGACCTGGCATTTGCCAAATGACCGAATCATAATTTTTGGCGTTGAAAACTGAACCGTTTCTGAATGCCGTCTGATGGTTTTGCGGATCGGGATCAATGCCTGGTCAATACTGCGAAGTTCTTGAATGAACTCCACCAACTCACTCGCACAATCTTTTGATTTTGCAAACGCTTCAAATAGATCAAGCGTCTCAAACCCTATCCTCATAACCGTCGGCTTATCACGTTCATTTAAACTGGAATGAATAAATGAAATAAAGGATTGCTGGGAATCCGTGGAAGTTTGATGAATCAGCTTTAGAACAGCAAGATAAAAACGTGTACGAAGCTCTTCAAGATGGAAACCTTCTTTTGAAAAATACTCCAATACTTCATTTAGCGAAGCATCCAAATTGTCAAATTTTCTCTGCAGGAGATCCAGCACACAATATTCCAACCGGCACAAAAAGATCTCATATTTTGATCCGCCCTTTTGGGCGATCTCGAGTGCAGATCTGTTGCTTTTCTCTGAAGCCCGCAAATCTCCAGATATTCTCTCCAAAGTGGCGTCCGATAAAGAAAGGAAAACCTGCAAAGCATGATCATTGACAGATTCTGACACTTCCCTGGCCATCTCGTATGCTTTGCGCGCTTCAGGCAAAGCACGGATATCCCTGAAGAGATCACCCAGACTGGTCAACGAAAAACCTTCCAACCTTGGATTCATCGCCAGCCTGGCGTGAGTAATGGCCTTTTCAAATGAAATAGCGGCTTGTTCATAGTGGCCGCGTAGATGCTGGACCACACCAATGTTGTTCAATAGATTGGTTTGCCAAAGGGAGTTATGCGTAGCTTGCCAGTAGGATAATGATTTTTTATAGGCACTATCGGCTTCATCAAATTCACCCAACGCCAGATGAAGCGCCCCAAGATCAAGCAAGACCTTTGCCGCATCCAATTCTTCGCCAAGTTGATTGTATTTTTCAAGAGAGGTCAATAGCGAGGCCAAACCCTTTTTTAACTCGCCAGATTGATAACAAGACAACCCTATTGAGCGAAATGCTTCGGCATTAAGCTTCATCAATGATGGATCATCTTGACTCAAGGAGATGGCTTCTTTGGCGTCCAAAAGCGCCAGATCATAATTTCCAAAGAAACGATTCACCCAACTTCTTCGGATGAGTGTAGCAGTCAAAGCTTCTGTATTTTGATTTTCACGCAGGCCTTGAATGGCCTTATCCATGATCTCAAGACTGTTCTTGCTTTCACCCCGAAGCATTGCGATCGAGCCCTTGATGGATAAGAACTCCGGCTGCTCATCCCTTACTGAACCCGGCAAATATCCAAGCCAGGCGGAAAGGGCGGTCAACCGCCCCCCCAAGATCATGGAAGGCGCCGCCCGGAGGATCAGATCGGCAAGTTGGTCTGCATTTCCGATCCGCGAATAGATCTCAAAGGCACGTTCCCACTCTCTGCGTTGTTCATAATACCTTGCCAGGCAGGATTCAATCTGGCGGCTTTCTTCAGGGCGCTCTGAGCGCATGGTGTTTTGCAAAAAATCGCGAAAAAGATGGTGGTAGCGTAAATGCAGTGTTTCATCATCTACGGGCAAGACAAACAGGTTTTCTCGTAACAACAGCTCGATCTGCTCGTGCCAATTCTCTGGTTTGATCCCCTGAACTTGAGAGAATATTTGCTCGCATAAAACTGCATCAAACTCTTCCAGTAAGGAGGTCCGTTTTAAGAAAAGTCTGAATTCATCAGATTGCTGTTCAAGCACCTGCTGGGCCAGGTATTCATATAAGCCGATCCCGGAGACCCTTGCCAACCTAAGTCGGTTGCTCGTTTCTTTTGGCGAAAGCTGCGCCGTCAAGAGTAGACCGGTAATCCATCCTTCGGTTTGCTCCACCATATCCATGGCGGCTTTTTCAGTAATACTTTGGTGGTAATTAACGGAAAATAATTGTTTGATCTCTTCTGGCAGAAAAGCGAGTTCTTCATAACTTAAACCACCCACCTGTGAACGCGCCACCAACAAGGTAAGATCAGGCAAGGTCAACAATGTGCGTGAAGAAATCACGAGGTGACAGTTCTCAGATACTTCTAGTGTGATCCGATTAATGAATTCGTCAATCGGCTTACTGTCACGCACATAATGATAATCATCCAGTACGAAAACAAAATGCTCAGTAATATGTTCATAAACGTCATTGATGATGGCGGAAATCACAGGGTCAAGGTTCAAGGAATCTTGGTTAAGGTTGCTCAAAGCAGAAAATGAGGCTTCGCCAAAAGAAGGAAAACGATTGGCAATTGCGGTGATGAAATGCGCAATAAATCGCTGCGGATCGGTATCCAAGGCATCAATTGCAAACCAGCAAACAGGCAGCTGGGTGTGATAAGTAAAATCTATCAGCAGCGAGGTTTTTCCGTAGCCCGCCGGGGCAGCCAGGATCAATAATTTTAGATCGAGCACATTTTCGAGGATAGAAAGAAGCCTCGGGCGGGATAATATTTCAGTTCTCCGTCGAGGTATGAT
The DNA here is from genome assembly GCA_021825925.1 of Chloroflexota bacterium. Classification (GTDB taxonomy): domain Bacteria; phylum Chloroflexota; class Anaerolineae; order Anaerolineales; family Anaerolineaceae; genus UBA6107. The sequence continues at coordinate 197,399 of JAKAFP010000001.1, read as the reverse complement.
GATTTTTGTACGGACTACAGGAACGGTTGATTTCATATTTGATGATTATCGAAGAAAACAGATTGGTATCATTTTACAATTGAATTACCAACAAAGCAATTTAAAATAAAGAGCCCTTTTCAGGGCTCTTTTCAAACAAAAGGGATATTACTGGGCTGCTACGGCTGGACCTTGATACTTGGCATCGCCAAAAGCCAAAATGGGAATAAAAATGAAACTTAACAATAACAAGCCAAATCCAAAACCGGTGCCCTTGCCAAAAACTTTGGCGAGGTCAAAAATGATGATGATGCCAATAACGATATCAACCACTGGCACCAACAAGAGCAGCAACCACCACCAGGGTCGGCCAACGATTTCAAGTTGGACTAAAACGTTATAGATGGGAACAATCGCGGCCCATCCTGGTTTTCCAGCCTTGACATAGATTTTCCACATGCAAAATACGTAGAAAACGATGACGGCCATGTAAAGCAGCCATCCCACGATACCAAGGCCAGCACCTAAAGCACTATAATCTGAATCCATTTTTTCCTCCAATAAAATAAGATAAACTTAGTTTAGCAAAAATAAATTGAATGTCAATACTTTTATTGGATAAAATTTATCCAATTTAGTGAGGAAAAATGTTCATCTTTCTTTCAAAGTTTCTTCCGTTGTTTATCTATCCGCCCGGGTTGGCAAGCATCCTGATCCTGGCCGCTCTCCTTTTATGGAAAAAACGAAAGTTCTCCAAAGTTCTGCTGATTTTAGCTTTCGTTGTCTTGTTCATTGGCGGAAACCGTTATCTTGCCAACAGCATTGCCCGCTCGCTTGAATGGCAGTATCCCAACCTTGGGTCTGTTCAATCCGTGGACGCCATTGTCGTGCTTGGTGGCGCCACTGAGCCAGGCATCGCGCCGCGGCCAATGACTGAAGTGAACGCCGCTGCTGACCGCCTCTTGTATGCCGCAAAAATCTACAAGGATCATCCAGAAGCCAAACTACTTTTAAGTGGTGGTGATATTGATTTTTTGGATCAGAGCCCTTCAACCCCTGCCAGTGATATGTCCTCTTTATTACAGCTTATCGGGGTTCCTGAATCTGCCATGCTCCTGCAGGACAAATCGCAAAACACTTACGAAGACGCTTTATACTCATGCGAAATGATCAAAAAAGCAGGCTATACGAATGTGGTACTGGTGACTTCGGCCATGCATATGCCCAGGTCCGTAAAACTGTTTACCAAACAAGGTTGCAATGTCATGCCTGCCCCAACCGATTACACCATCACCGAAGTCGCTTGGCAAAGAACCTGGCATCCTTCCTTTGAAGAGTTCCTGATCAACCTGGTACCTTCGTATTCCAATATGTCGCAGATCGCGAAATCAATGAAAGAGTATATTGGCATGTTTGCCTACCACCTTAAAGGGTGGTTGTAGTTAACCAAAAAAAATCTCAACTAATTGAACACCAGTTGAGATTTTTAATTTAATGACATATTTCGATTATTTTCGTCTACACCAAACTCTTGCGAATTTCTGAACTCAAGAAATCCAATGCCCAGACGACGAGAATGATAGCCAAGAGAGCAGTGCCGGCTTGTGAATACTGCAAGGTGTTGATCCTTTGAGAGAGGAAATACCCAATACCACCTCCTCCCACAAAGCCGATAATGGTTGATATACGAACATTAATATCCCAATGGTAAATGGTGAACGACAAGAAATCCGGGATGATTTGAGGAACCACGGCGTACATCACCACTTGAAAACGGTTTGCGCCAGTTGCGGTAATGGCTTCGATCGGCCCAGCATCAATGCTTTCAACGGCTTCCGAGAACATTTTCCCAAGTGAAGCCGCCGTGGTGATTGCAAGTGCAATCACACCCGCAAACGGGCTGCCAAATCCAACGATCATGGCAAAAATGGTGGCAAGAACCAGTGGTTCATAAGAACGGATAATATTCAAGAAAGCCCTGACCAGATAATAAACCACTGAACCAAGCTTCCCTCTGCGGGTAATATTGGATGCAGCCAAAAAACTCAGTGGAATCGCAATGATCGTGCCGATGGTCGTGGCAATCAGAGCCATGAAGATCGTCACGAACATGGCATCAATCACATCTTTCAAGGTCTTCGCCACCACGAAGTTACCATTGGGCAATGACACCTCAAAAGAAATTTGGGCTGTTTTACCATCCACAGCCGCAGTGATCGGTCTGATCTCAAGGGGCATGTTGATTTCGCCGTTGGCATCAGTCTTTATATTTTTGATGCTTAATAATCCGCCGGTCGGAAGGATCCATCGCAAGGAAATATCAGCGTTCTTTGGCAGATCATAACCGTGCAAAGTGAGCATATCTTTTGGGGCACCGCACGGCGGGTCCAGAACGATCCGTGGACCAGATTCAGGCGTCACAGGATTTTCACTGCTATTGCACGGCACTGGCACTACTTGAGAGACCGTCAGTTTCTCAGATTCCCGCTCAAACAGAACAGGATGAATCAATTCACCCATGATTGATTTTGCTTTTGGAAATGAAGATACAAGCTTGACCAGATCAGGCTGAGTGACGCGAATGCTAAGAATTAATAATCCCACGAAAACAAGGGTTATTATCAATTTCCTTAACGCTTTTAAGAAGGATTTATATCTTTGCATATTACACCAAACGTTCCCTGATCTTGGCGCTGAAGAAGTCCAACACGATCACCACGACCGCAATGGCTACAAAAGCAGTTCCCACAGCCCTGAAATCTTGTAAAACGATCCATTGCCATAGGAAGAACCCAATTCCGCCGCCACCAACAAAACCAATGATGGTTGAAGAACGGACGTTTATATCCCAACGGTAAATCGTTAGTGCCGTAAAAGCAGGAACAATCTGAGGAATGACCGCATATCTGACCACCTGCAGCCAGTTGGCGCCGGTGGCGCGGATCGCCTCGATCGGTCCCGGATCAATGCCTTCTATGACTTCAGAATACAACTTGCCCAACGCAGCAGTCGTATGAATGGTTAGTGCGATCATCCCAGGGAAAGGTCCCAAGCCAACGATGATCACGAAAATGATGGCCATGATCAACGCTTCAATGGATCTTACAATGTTCAAAACTGTGCGGATGATCAAGTAGAAGAATGATGAGACCGGATTGGATGTCATCAAGTTTCTGGCGGCTAAAAAGCCAAAAGGAATGGCAAAAATTGCGCCAATAATTGTCGAAAGGAAAGCCAGGGCTAATGTTTCATAAATACCCTGAAGGATGTAACCCCCAACGGCAGAAAGCTCGATTCCACCAATCGGCCGGCTTTGCGACACCTTGATGCGATGAATTTGAGGGATCGTGGGATCAGGGGCAGTGGTGTGAACGATGGGAAGCACCTGCCAATCAACAGAAACATTTCCATTTGCATCCGAGGTGGTTTCTGTTGCCATGGCTTTGCCGCCGATGGGATTCTGCCAATAGAAGGTGGTCAATTGGTTTGGCCAAAACCCTTCGCCTTTTACCGTAATTACATCACCAACATTTGCACAGGTTTGAACCACATAAACCCGCACACCGTTCTCGGTATGGTCAGCCGCTGGAGGGAAATCAGAACAAGGAGACTGGATATCAGTATAGCCCTCCACCCTCTCTGCCTTGGGCTGGACAAAATCCAATTTGAACATTTGAGTAACAATATCTTTGGAGCGGTAGGCGTTATTAACCAAAGATCTAATATCAAATTCAGTGACCTGCCCTCCAATACCGTAAGCCATAAACAGCCATAACAATAATGGAATGACCAGCCCTTTACCTTTAGGCAAAGAGATAACATCCCACACATTCCAGGCCCAAATGACTGCCGGGATGATAAACCAAACAGGTTTTCCATACCAGAAGGTCACCGCCAGGGATGTGGCAAAGGCGATAAAAATGGATATGCCTGTTCTGAATTTACGCTGGAATAACTGTCCCAGACCAGGCAGGAAAATGGAAAACAAAACCGATATACTTTTTGGGAAGTTTTTTTTATCAGTCATATGATTTATTCGAGAGCAGTAGCGCGAATATCCTGGGCTTCTTCACCGTAAATTTCTTTGAATTTTTCACGATTGATTTCAGAAGGAAGCCCCTCAAAAACTTTCACGCCGTCTTTTAAACCGATGACTCTGGTGGCATACCTTTGGATGAGATCAAGGTAATGTAAACTGCAAATAACTGTTACTTTGTCTTCCTTATTTAATCGTTCCAGGTATTGCATGATCGAATGAGCTAAAACAGGATCCAGACTTGCGACAGGTTCGTCCGCCAGGATCAGGGTGGGTTCCTGCATCAGTGTACGAGCAATTCCAACCCGCTGCTGTTGACCACCGGATAATGCATCTGCGCGGCTATCCACTTTATCATCAATACCAAGCCGTTTAAGCGCATCCATGGCCCGCTTCTTTTCTTCAGCAGGAAAAAACCCTAAAGTGGAAGTCCAGGGGTTCAAATAACCCAATCTGCCATTTAATACGTTGGTTAGTACCGACGATCGCTTGACCAGGTTGAAATGCTGAAAGATCATGCCTATTTTGCGGCGTATATGTCTTAATTCCGCACCTTTGGAGGCAGTCACATCAATTCCGTCAAGGATTATTTTCCCTTCGGTTGGGTCAATCAGACGATTGATGCAACGCAACAACGTGGATTTGCCTGAGCCTGAAAGTCCGATGACAACTAAAAACTCTCCGTCTGAAACCTCAAAACTCAGATCTTTTAATGCGACGGTTCCACTTGGGTACACCTTGGTTAAGTGTTCTACCTTGAGCACGTTTCAGTCCTTTTGATATAAAAACAAAAAGAAAAAAATGGAGGGGTATCAACACCCCTCCATTGTCCAACACGATAATATTTACTTGACCATTGTGGTGATATCAACACCAGATGCCTGTAATGCAGCTCTAAAGGCATCATAGAAGGAATCTTCAGAGACTTTCAATCCCTGGATTTCATAACCAGCATTCTTCAAAATCTCTTTGCCTTCATCGGAATCAGACATGGCAAGGAAACCTTCGAGAACTTTGGCGCCAATGTCTTCTGGCATGGCTGAAGAGAATGAAACATTGTCATTGGGGATGATGTTATCGGTACGCCAAATGACGACAATTTTATCCATCACATCAGCGTGGACCTTGTCACTGGTGCGGGCATCAATGTAGGTCGCGCCAAAGTCACAGATGTTTCCAGTCGGAACATCCTTCACAATTGAGACGCCGGCATAAAGAGCCTGAACAACCTGGGGATGACCTTGAACAGCTGCAGGAGTTTTGTATTCAACGCCATATTGTTTCAATAATCCACCCGGGATGATGTAACCGGAAACGGAAAGCGGATCAGTAAAGCAGGGGCGTTTGCCGGCAAATTGAGCCAGGGCAGTTGCAGCGTCTGCAGTGTTGGTGTTTGTTTCAGGATCGAAATACGAGGTGAATTTCATGTCAACATGAGCAATAAATTGAGCGCCGTAGAAATCAGAACCATTGCGCACGGTGACGAGTTTCACATCAGCCGCTCCAGCCTGTTTCGCCAGCAGGTAAGCAAATGTAGGCATGAAACCAACGTGTGCGTTGCCTGAAGACATGGCTTCAATTAAAGCAGTGTAGCTATTGGGAATAATTACCTTATATTCATATCCGGTGGCATCTTTAAGGTATTTGGCAATAGCTTCACCTCCCACCGTTAATTGCTCAGCTGTAGCAGAAGGTGCAAGAGCAATAATGATGGGGTTCTCTGCAGAACCTAAAGGAACCGGTGCTTCAGTGGGGGTGGCTGTTGGAGCTTCTGTCGGTGCGGCGGTTGCGACGGGTGCCTCTGTTGGAACTGGGGTGGCTTTGGCACAAGCGCTTAAGACCAACGTGCTCAACACAAGAACTGTTACTAAGACAAATAGAAACTTTTTCACTTCTCTCCTCCTCTGGGGATGAAATAAAAATGATTCACGCTGCAAGTCGCAACGCAAGTTCATGATATATCAATCCAAACCAAAAGGCAAGTCGAGTGAATCTGATTGAATCTTAAAAATAACCAGGAAGTTTAATATTCGCTATACCCAGCCAGTGCAATCGCTTGCGGTCCGGTATGAACCCCCAAAACGGGAGAGGTGAGTGCAATGATCAATTCAATGGGTTTTAGTTCTGCCTTCACTTTTTCTGCCAAAGCCCTGGCATCTTCGAGCGCATCATTATGTAAAATGGCAATGCGTAAGGGTTTTGAAAGGTCGAGTTTTTTGATAAAAGCAGAATACAAAGCCTCAATAGCCTTGGCGCGAGTACGGGAAATATCCACGGGCTCAACGGAACCGGTGGCATGATTAACCCTTATTTGAGGCTTGATCTTCAGCACATTATTGACCAGTTTTGCAGCCCCTGCGATCCTGCCTCCCTTGAAAAGATACTCAAGCGTATCAAGTAAAACATGGAGATGTAGGTGTTCGCGAACATTATCAACAGCAGCAACAATCTCATTGACATCCGCCCCGGTTTCTCGGGCGCGTGCACAAGCCAGAACCTGCCATCCAAGCCCCATAGTATTGGATTTGGAATCAATGATGGTCACTGGAAGATCGAAATTTTTTGCTGCCATTCGGGCTGATTCAATTGTTCCACTCATTGCCGAACTGATTGTTAATACGATGATTTGTTCAGCCCCGTCTGCTTTTGCAGATTGATAGGCTTTTAGAAAATCACCAGGAGCGGGTTGAGAAGTGGTTGGATGGTTTTTCTCACTGGTTAATCGTTTGTAGAAATCTTCAGGCCGCATTTCAATACCATCCAAATAGGTCTGGGGGCCGATCACCAACGTTAACGGAACAACCTTGATTTGATACTGAGCAATAAATTCATCTGGCAAGTTATTCGTGCTATCAGTAATAATCGCGATTTTTCCGTTTGACATGAGTTCACCTTATTAATAATTTTGAAAAGGATTGTACTAGATTGGTTTTTCTTGAGCATGTGCATAAAGATAGAAAACAACCCTGTTGTAAATCACAAGAATTAAAATGTTGGAATAAAGCTTGCCAAAGTAAGTATTAATCCAATACGAACAAGACTTTTAATATCATCTTATAGATATTTTATGGCGGCTTAATGGTATCTCTCACTCTTGAATGTTAATATTGTTCAATAGCAACATTAAAACAGGATGAAAATAAACAAGCTGAAACCCCAAAGATTGCCGTTTCAAGTGCGGATAATTAAGCATAGCTTTTATCTGCTTGTGTTCATATTGATTTTAGTGGGATCTGTTTCAACCGGCTGTTCAAAAAATAAACCTTACATACCCATAAGCGGACTTTCAACATTAAAAATAGTAATTGATAATAACTATCCCCCTTTCTCATTCCTTGATGATAAGGGAAATTTACAGGGTATCTTGATTGACCGCTGGAAATTATGGGAAAGAAAAACCGGAAACAGGGTTGAGATAACCGGCATGGATTGGTCTCAAGCAAAAGAACAAATGGAGGCGGGGGCTTTTGACGTCATTGACACCATATTCTGGACTGAATCAAGAGATAATATCTACGATTTTTCCGATCCTTATCAAGACATTGATGTTCCCATCTATTTCAACAACAAGATTTCAGGGATTATTGATGCCTCTTCATTAACTGGCTTTTCCGTAGCAGTCAAATCTAACGATGCGGCAATCGAATACCTAAAAAAGCATGGTATTACAAATCTGGTTGAATACAACAGTTACGAAGCAATAATTGAAGCAGCTGCAAACAACCAGGTGATGGTATTTGTAATGGATAAACCCCCGGCAGATTATTTTTTGGAGAAATACAAAATAACCCGGAATTTCAATCAAACGGTTCCACTCTATACCGGCCAATTCCGACGTGCTGTTTTGGAAGGCAATACAGTTCTACTAAGTTTGGTAGAAAATGGATTTTCCAGATTTTCAGATGAAGAGTATGCAGCAATTGACCGCAAATGGTATGGCAGCACGGTTGACACTCAATCATTTCTGCAAATTATTGAGATCATTGGCGGCATCAGTCTGGTTTTCTTTTTGATTCTGATCTTATGGAACCGCAGTCTGCAATCACAGGTTAAGCGAAAAACGAAAGTTGTTCTTGAAAGTGAACAAAAATTCAGGCAAATTTTTGAAACTTCTTCCATGGGCATGTCCATTTCAGGACCCCAAGGAAACTATATTTCAGGCAATCCTGCCATCCTTCAAATGCTTGGATACCATCAGGATGAGTATTCCACTTTTTCAACCAGAAAACTGACTCATCCTGAAGAGATTGAACAATTTGAAAATAATCGTCGTGAATTATGGAATGAATCCATCGAATCATTTACCATCGAAAAACGCACCCTACATAAAGACGGCAATTATATTTGGGGACGCGTAACCGCTTCATTGGTAAAAGATTCCCTTGGCAAACCACTATTTTCAATTGAAATGTTTGAAGATATCACGGATAAAAAGAATTCAGAAAAAATACGAGAGTCCATTTATCGAATTTCCCAAGCCACGATCTCAGCCTCCAGCCTGGATGAGTTATATTCATCAATCCATAGTATTGTAGGCGAGATCATGCCTGTCGAGAACTTTTTCATTGCGCTTTATGATGCAGAAACAAATTTACTTCATTTTCCTTTATTCAAAGATCAATTTGAAGAGACCGCAGAACCGATTGAACCTGGTCATGGGCTCTCTGATTACGTAATGCGCATGGGTCGCCCGTTATTAGCCACGGAGGATGTTTTTAAGCAATTAATATCTTCAGGAGAAGTTGAATTAATTGGGGCAGACTCATATTGTTGGTTGGGAGTTCCCCTGATCGTCAATGATGTCGTCATTGGCGTAATGGCAACGCAGAGTTACACAAAAGACGTTACCTTCACTCAAAAAGATGCTGATTTTCTGGAGTTCGTCTCGACTCAAATTGCCCAGGCAATTGAGCTTAAGCGCGCAGAAGAAGCGCGCCGTCATTCAGAATTACGCTACCGCTATTTGTTTGAAGACTCCCCGGTATCCATTTGGGAAGAAGACTTTTCGCATGTAAAGATTTATCTTGAAAAATTGAAAGAAAATGGGGTCACTGACTTTGGTAAATTCTTTGAGGATTACCCTGAAGAAATTGCCCACTGCGTCTCGTTAATCAAAGTGCTGGATGTCAACAATCAAGCTTTAAAGTTAACCAAAGCAAAAAGTAAAGCAGAACTCTTCAAGAAAATGGACCGCATTTTGGATACAAGTTTTGCGAGAGATTTTCTACCCGAAATACTCAATATCGCTTCAGGCAAAAATGAATTTGAGTGGGAAGGGATTAACAACACTCTGGACGGGACCCCAATTCACGTTTACTTGCGCTGGACAGTCGTGGAAGGTTACGAAGTATCATTATCAAAAGTCATTGTATCCATGATTGATATTACAAAAAGCAAAAAAGCCGAAGCCGAGTTATTGGCCAGTGAAGAACGCTACCGCAATCTTGTGGATAACCTCGGCGAAGGTATCGTAATCATTGATCAAAACACAAAATTCCTGTTTGCAAATCATAGCGCCAATGCCATTTTCGGCTTTACCAAAGGTACGCTTGAAAAGACCAAACTCAATAATTTCATCAAACCTGATTCACAAGATTTCATCAATCAACAAATTGGCACCCTGAAAGCCGGAGAATCCAACACCTTTGAATTGGAAATTGTCAGGCAAGATGGGGAGCATCGCTTTGTGCAAATATTTGCCAGACCTCAATTTGATGCTGAACATAATTTCACTGGAACGTTTGGCATTATTCACGATATCACTGAAAGAAAGAAATCCGAAGAAAAACGGAGCGCCCGCTCACGCTTTGAAGAAATGCTGACCAATATTTCTACGCGTTTCATTAATGTAGATAATGAAGACATTGATAACGAGATCAACTCGGTCTTAAAGCATATTGGACAATTTGAGAACGTGGATAGAACCTACGTTTTCAGAATAGATCCAAAAACCAAAACCATGAGCAACACGCACGAATGGTGTCGCGAAGGCATTACTCCAAAAATCCGAGATCTACAGAACCTTCCCATCCACAATTTCCATTGGTTCATTGAGCAAATAACCTGTGATCCCTTGATTATCAGCCGGGTAAATGACTTGCCTGCTTCAGCCTCTGTTGAGAAAAAAATATTTCAAACACACAGCATCCAATCGCTGGCGAACTTCCCCATGTGGGTCAATCTGGAGCTCGTGGGATTCGTTGGATTCGATGCGGTTACCGAAGAACACACCTGGGATATGGAAAACATCGCCATGCTGCAGCAGTTTGCGAACATTATCAGCAACGCCATTGAAAGGTCCAGACTTTTAAGAATCCTTGAAGATCGTGCGATCCGGGACGAATTGACCGGTGTACTTAACCGCCGTGGATTTCTACAGACTGCGAATGCCGAACTCATTAGAAGCCGCAGATACCACCATCCCATTGGGATGATCCTGCTGGACATGGATCATTTGAAACGGATCAATGACACCTATGGGCATGCTGCAGGTGACCTGGCCTTACAGGAAATCTCAAAATTCTGTATCAGAAATACTCGCGAGATTGATGTTATCGGCCGCTGGGGTGGAGATGAGTTTGTGATCCTGTTACCAGAAAGCGATGAGGGGTCAACACTCCATGCCGCAACCAGACTCCAACAAAGCATCAGTGAGCACACCATTCAAATTCTTGGGCAGGATATTCAACTCTCCATCAGCGCCGGTGTAGCCCTGGCAGATAAAGAGATCTCCACCATTGATGAGTTATTCAAGAACGCAGATTCCGCCCTTTACCTGGCCAAAGAAGCCGGTCGTAATCGCATCAAAGCCTATCACGCTTTTGATCAGACGACACTTACTTTTTAGCCCCGTGGCAGCCAGCGGGACTATTACATTTATCCCCTTTTGTCTGACAACTGAAATAAATTTCTTGAATTGATAATTTATTCATGCTATCATCACTTAAGCGGTATTGTTCAATAATCAGAACAGTTTTGACACTCTCAAACTTCATGTTTTGATGGAATCCAGAAATCCAAGGAGGTCGTCTGACAAAACCCGCAACAAATCTTCCCAACCCTCAATCATATTGATTGACCTTTTTAAACTTAGACTAAATTGATGGCAATTCATCCAGCCTGAAAACTGGAAACCCGCAAACTCAAAGACAGGACATACTATGATTAATCCGCATCCAGGACTACCAGAATTACAGTATGTAAAACCCGCAACCCTGCAAGAAGCCAGCAAATTCCTTGCTGAAAACGCAGGTGTGGCAAAACCCTTCTCAGGAGGAACAGATAGTTTTGTTCGCCTTCGCGATGGGGTTTTAAAATTGGATTACCTTGTTGATATCAAAGGATTGGAAGGTACCAAAGAATTATCCTTTGATCCGAAAAAAGGTTTAACCATTGGTGCTGCAATCACCATGAATCAGGTGGCAAACCATCCTGATGTGATCAAGCATTACCCCAACCTGGCTGAAGCCGCAGGCTCTGTTGCCAGCTATCAATTACGTAATCGTGCCACCATTATCGGTAACATTTGTAACGCTTCACCAGCCGGTGATACCATCGGTACTTGCATGATCCTCGATGGTGTCTTAAAAGTTCATGGCGTAGATGGCGTTCGCGATGTACCTCTCAACAGTTTCTTCCTGGCTCCAGGACGCACCGTGTTAAAACCTGGTGATGTCGTTGTTGCCGTTCAACTGCCCCTTCCTCCCAAGGGTCTGGTTGGAACCTATAAAAAACTGGGCCGAAATAGAATTGGAGACCTCTCCATCGTGGGCGTCGCTGTTTTAGGTTACCCAACCACTGATAGTGCTTCAGGTTATCGGTTCCGAATTGCTCTGGCCTCCGTAGCCCCAGTTCCATTTGAATCTTTCAAGGCTGAAGGTGTTCTCTCAGGCAAGAAGATCACCGCAGATTTGATTGATGAAGCTGCCGTAGCCACCATGGATTCCGTGACTCCCATTGATGATGTACGCGGATCAGCTCGCTATCGCAAACAAATGGTAAAGAACCTGACTCGTGAAGCGCTCACAGAAGTCTGGACGAAACTCAGCAAATAGCCTGATGGCTGTTTGATCCTGTTCAGGAGGTAATAATGACTTTGAAAACCATCACCCTCACCGTAAATGATATGGTCGAAACGGTGGATGTTCCCCAAAATATGACCCTGCTCCAGATGATCCGTGAAAAGCTTTCATTGACCGGTACGAAGAACGGTTGTTCAGCCGGTGAATGTGGTGCCTGTACGGTATTGATGAACGGTGAACCTGTGAACAGCTGCATGGTTCTTGCGGCCGAATGTGAAGGCGCCAACATCACCACTGTGGAAGGATTGGCCAAGGCTGGCAAATTATCTACAATCCAAGAAACCATCATCAAAGCCGGTGGTGTTCAATGTGGATTCTGCACGCCGGGCATGTTGATTTCTGCCACCGCCCTGCTCAGACGCAATCCCAACCCCACAGACACTGAGATCAGATCAGCCATCGTTGGCAACCTTTGCCGCTGCACAGGTTATGTGCGCATCGTGGATGCCATCAAGATGGCGGCCAAATAGGCCCCCAAGTAGATCAGAATCAGGATAGGCGAAATCATCCAAGGAGCCAAATATGGCAAACGCAAAATCAAAAGAACAAGTTGTCAGCCCCATCGGCGCGAGTTTTACTCGTAATGATGTTTACGAAAAAGTAACCGGTACTGCAGTTTACACAGATGACTTTCAGTTTGGCAATAAATTGTTATTTGCCAGAGCCAAACGAAGTCCATATCCGCATGCCTTGATCAAAAAGATTGATACCAGCAAAGCTGAAGCACTGCCGGGTGTCAAGGTTGTGGTCACCGGTAAAGACTTCCCCAATCGTATCGGTCTTTACCTTCAAGACAAGACCATCTTTGCCACAGACCGTGTCCGTTTCATCGGCGAGCCGGTTGCAGCCGTTGCAGCCATCAGCGATGAAGTGGCCATGAAAGCAGTCGAACTGATCGAAGTCGAATATGAAGAACTTGAAGCTGTCTTCGATGCTGAATTCGGTGCCTCAGACAAAGCGCCATTAATTCACCCCGACCTTGATAAGTATATCTGCCCCAACTTCATTTTCCCCAAAGCTGGAACCAACATCGCCAATCATTTCAAGATCCGCAAAGGCGACGTTTCATCAGCTTGGGAAAAATGCGCATATATCGTGGAACGTTCATTCAAAGTTCCACACATTCAACATGTGCCCATCGAAACCCACATTGCCATCGCCCAAATGGACGAAAAAGGCAAAGTGACCGTTTGGGCTTCATCACAATCTCCCTTCGCCCAGCGCAACCTGATCGCCCATGCCTTGCATATTTCACAAAGCGACCTGCGCGTGATCGCCCCGTTGGTGGGTGGCGGTTTTGGTTCCAAGGCCGGCGTCACCATGGAAGCCATCCCCGTGGCACTTGCAACCAAATGCAAGGGCTGGCCGGTAAAATTCGTCCTCACCCGCGAAGAAGAGTTCTACACCAACTTCGTCCGCCAGGGTCTCACCATTCACGTCAAAGTCGGCTGCGATAAGGAAGGTAATCTGCTGGCCCTCAAGAACATGATGTACTGGGATGGCGGCGCTTCAACCGAATATGGCACCAATGTCACCCGTGCCGGCGGCTATTCAAGCTCCGGACCTTATGACATCCCCAACGTTGAAACTGACAGCATCTGCGTCTATACCAACCACCCCATCGGCGGCGCCTACCGCGGATTCGGTATGTCCGAATTGCACACTGGTCTGGATCAAGCCATTGATGAACTGGCCGAAAAAGCCGGAATTGACAAGGTCGCCTTCCTCAAGAAGAACGGCGTCACTGAAGGCGATGTTCTGGTGACCGGCATGATCATGCATAAAAACGGCATCCAGGAATGTATTGACAACGTGGCCAAATCTTTGAAAATGGGCGAGAAAGAAAAACCCTCATCACCAGATCGCCTGCGCGGCAAGGGCATCGCCATCATGTGGAAAGCCCCTGCCATGCCCCCCAATCCCGGCTCAAGCGCCTGGGTTGAAATGGCTGAAGATGGCAATGTCACTGTCGGTCTCGGTGGACAGGAAATCGGCCAGGGTACCTTCACTGTCATGGCTCAAATGGCCGCTGCGGCTTTGGGTGTGCCCTACGAAAAAGTACGCATCGCCGGCCCTGTTGACACCCAATACAGCCCCTACGAATGGCAGACTGTTGCCAGCCGTCTCACCTGGAGCATGGGCAACGCTGTGGTTCTCGCCGCCAAAGACGCCAGACGACAGATCCTTGAAACCGTCGCTGAAGCATGGAAGGAATCAACAGAAGACCTCGACATCATCAACGGCGTGGTCGTCTCTTACAAGAGCGAACGCGAAACTTCCCTCGAAAATATCGTGATCTACGGTATTCCCAAAGAGAACAATGAAGGCTGGATCGGCGGCCCGATCGTTGGACGCGGCTCATTCATGCCCAAGTACGTCACCAACCTCGATGCAGAAACCGGTCAGGGACCCCGCGCAGTGGTTCATTACACTGTGGGCTGCGAAGGTCTGGATATTGAGATTGATAAGAACACTGGTACGATCTACGTGCTCAAGGGTGCCGCATCCTTCGATGTCGGTAAAGCCATCAACCCGGCACTGGTTAAAGCCCAAGTTGAAGGCGGTTTCGCCCAGGGTCTGAGCTCTGCCATGTTCGAAGAGATCAAGCTGGTCAAAGGTGTCATGACCAACCCCAGTTTTGTAGATTACCGCATTGCCACAGCTCCAGACATGGACTTCCCCCTGGATACTCCTTTCGTGGAAGTACCGCAGGACGACGGTCCGTGGGGTGCACGAGGCGTAGGTGAACACCCAATGGTGCCCACAATCGCTGCCCTCGGCAATGCCATCTACGATGCCACAGGCATCCGCCTGACCAACCCGCCCTACTCGGCCGAGAAGATATACCTGGCCATGTTGGACAAAGGCTTAGTCAAGTAAACAGCAGCCTAAACCGTGCCGGATCAATCCGGCACGGTTTTTTCATCATTCCAGACAAGATGTCAAATATATTACTGATTATTCAAAAAATCAGTTAATCAACATGACAATCAACCATTGATGATGCTATATGTATCACTTGAAATGTCAGACATCCAACCGTACACTACTAATCAGAACAAACATGAATTAAAATCCACGGAGGTAGTAATGGCTCAAAACAAACCTGAATCAGAGGGTGGTCACGAAGTTTTCAACAACAAGCTAAAAGATCTTCGTAACCAATCAAAATTAGGTGGAGGGGAAAAAAGGATCGAGGCCCAACACGGCAAAGGTAAAATGACCGCTCGGGAACGCATTGATGCCTTGCTGGATGAAGGCAGCTTCCAAGAGATCAATGGTCTAATGACCAGCCGTCACACCGATTTTGGTCTTGATAAAGACAAAGTTCCCGGTGATGGCATCGTGGCAGGCTTCGGCAAGATCAATGGCCGACGTGTTTGCGTTTATGCCCAGGATTTCACCATCATGGGCGGTTCATTCGGCGAAGTTGCCGGACAAAAAGTTTGCCGCATCATGGACCTCGCCATGGATGCAGGCGTGCCTGTCATCGGTCTCAATGATGGCGGCGGCGCCCGTATTCAAGAAGGCATCTTCAGTCTGTATGCTTACGGCGAAGTCTTCTATCGTAATACACTGGCTTCAGGTGTTGTTCCCCAGATCTCTGTTATTTTGGGACCCTGCGCCGGTGGAGCTGTTTACTCCCCTGCTTTGACCGACTTCATCGTGATGACCAAAGGCATCAGCAACATGTTCATCACCGGACCTGAAGTCATCAAGACCGTTACCCATGAAGAAGTGGATACCGAAACCCTTGGCGGCGCCATGGCTCATGCTGCCACCAGCGGTGTTGCCCACTTTGCTGTTGAGAACGAAAAAGAAGCTTTACAAAAAGTCCGTGACTTATTAGATTATCTTCCTGCAAACAATAAAGAATCAGCTCCCATGGCCGAAGTTACTGACGATCCCTGGCGCATGGACAAGGAATTGGATACCCTCGTTCCTTCCAATCCCTCTGAAGGTTATGACATGAAGGAAATCATCACCCGGGTCTGCGACCAGGGTTCCTTTATGGAAATCATGAGCAATTTTGCTCAAAACAGCATCATCGGTTTTGCCCGCCTGCACGGTCAATCCGTGGGTATCGTAGCCCAACAGCCCCTCTTCATGGCTGGCGCCATTGATATTGACGCTGCCGACAAGATGGCACGCTTTGTACGCTTCTGCGATGCTTTCAATGTTCCCATCGTAACCTTCTCTGATTCACCCGGTTTCCTGCCCGGTGTTTCACAAGAGCACAATGGCATCATCCGCCACGGCGCCAAAATCGTTTACGCATTCTCTGAAGCTTCCGTTCCGAAGCTCACCGTGGTCACCCGCAAGGGCTATGGCGGTGCATACATCGTCATGAGCAGCAAACACATCCATTCAGATATGGTGTTTGCCTGGCCGGGTGCTGAAATCGCAGTTATGGGTGCCGAAGGCGCTGTCGCCATTCTGTACCGCAAAGAGATCGCTGAAAAAGCTGATCCTGCTGAAGCCCGCAAACAACTCGTGGCTGAATTCCGTGAAAAATTCTCCAATCCTTATATCGCTGCCGGTGCCGGTTTTGTGGATGATGTGATCTTCCCGCACGAAACACGCCCGCGCCTGATCGCAGCCCTGGAACTGTTGCGAGACAAACAAACCCAAATGCCAGCCAAGAAACACGGCTGCATGCCCCTCTAGACCTGATCCTATTAGGAGAAATAGCAAATGGATAATATTCAAACAGGTCTCATGGTAAGCGCCGTCGGTTTGCTGGTCACCTTCCTGGCTCTTGGCGTTTTTATCGGTGTGATCGTGCTTCTCCAGAAGCTGTTCCCGCCGAAACCAGAAGCCGAAGAATCTGAAGAAGAACAACCCGTTGCGGCCATGTCAGATGCCTCAAATGAGGGTGACGATTCTGATGAAGCACTGGTTGCCGTCCTTGCTGCTGCCGCGTACTTGCGCTCACGACGATCCGGTCAATTGGGATCCTCTTTATTGGCTGGTCCCGGTCCATATCGAACATCTCGAAATTAACCTGCACTTCAGGAGTCTGAATAATGAGTAAAAAACTTCAAATTTCACTTAATGGCAAATCTTACGATGTTGAAGTCAACGATATTTCTGGCACCACAATGAATTTGAGCGTGAATGGCAAGGCATATGATGTTGAGATCGAAGATTCCGGCGCCCCCATGCCCCAATCTGCTGCTCAAAGCACCGCTCCAGTTGCCAAAGTAGCTGCACCCAAAGCACAAGCAGCTGCTCCGGCCGTTGTGATTGCTGCAGCCTCAAATGATGTGATCATTTCGCCCATGCCGGGTGTGATCATGGATATTGCCGTAAAAGCAGGCGACAAAGTGGAAGCCAAACAACCCATTTGCGCTCTGGAAGCCATGAAAATGAAAAACATCATCCGCTCAAACCGCGAAGGTGTAGTGGCCAGCGTTGAAGTATCCGAAGGTCAACGTGTGCCTTACGGTGCTGTCATCATCCGTTTCGCCTGAGGCTGATATGGACTTTTCAAAACTGCTAGTACTGCTAGACGCCTTCAAATTACTGCAATGGCAGAATATCCTCATGATCGCCGTAGGCGGCTTGTTGATCTATCTTGCCATCGCCAAAGATTATGAGCCGTCTCTGCTCCTACCCATCGGGTTTGGTGCCATCCTGTGCAACCTGCCCCTCACCGGCGCCACTGAAGCCGGCGGATGGTTGAAAAACCTCTATGACGCAGGCATCGCCACCGAGTTGTTCCCGCTCTTCGTCTTCATCGCCATTGGCGCCATGACGGACTTCGGTCCGCTGCTGGAGAACCCCAAAATGGCCTTGTTGGGCGCTGCCGGACAATTTGGTATCTTTGCCACACTGCTTTTGGCCCAGGCGCTTGGGTTTACCCTCAAAGAAGCCGCCTCCATCGGCATCATCGGCGCCATTGACGGCCCGA
Organism: Chloroflexota bacterium; assembly: GCA_021825925.1. Lineage (GTDB taxonomy): Bacteria > Chloroflexota > Anaerolineae > Anaerolineales > Anaerolineaceae > UBA6107. The sequence continues at coordinate 179,389 of JAKAFP010000001.1, read as the reverse complement.
CCGCGATCTACGTATCCTCCAAGTTGGCTCCCCATCTGTTGGGTCCGATCACAGTTTGCGCTTACAGCTACATGTCTCTGGTTCCCATCATTCAACCTCCAGTAATGAGGCTGTTGACCACCAAGGCAGAGAAAACCCTGCACATGCCGTATTCCATCAAAGAAGTTTCCAAGACGGTCAGAATCTTGTTCCCCATTGTGGTCACCGTGGTGGTTTCACTGATCGCCCCCAAGGCTTCACCCTTGATCGCTTCCTTGATGTTCGGTAATCTGATCCGCGAATGTGGTGTTGTGGATCGTTTGAACGACGCAGCCCAGAACGAGCTGGCCAACCTGACCACTCTGTTCCTCGGCCTGGTCATCGGTTCCACCATGGAAGGCGTTGCCTTCATCAAACCGACCACCCTCTTGATCCTTGGCATGGGCCTGCTGGCCTTCGTGCTGGATACAGCCGGTGGTGTCATGCTTGGTAAATTGATGTACTTCCTTTCAGGCAAGAAATTCAATCCGTTGATCGGCGCAGCCGGCATTAGTGCCTTCCCAATGTCCGCCCGTATCGTCCAACGTTTTGGACAGGAATATGATTCAGATAACCATTTGCTCATGCATGCCATGGGTGCAAATGCAGCGGGTCAATTGGGAAGCGTGATCGCAGGCGGTGTGGTACTGGCTGTGATCGCGGGTGTTCTGTAGGTTCTTCCATCTGGAATATTTTCCAGTTGATATAGAATTTCGTACAAACAAAAAGGAGAAAAAATGAAACTTCTTGATCTCACCATCCCGTTAGGAATTGGTACACCACCTTGGCCGACCTATGAGCCATTACAAGTAAAGTATTTTAAACGATTAGCTCCAAATGGCGCCAACGGACAGATTTTGACCCACTCCAACCACCTTGGCACCCACCTGGATGGAGAAATCCATTTCTACACCCCAGGCCGTGACATGGCTCAACTGCCCCTCGATTACCTGGTACACGACGCCGCCATTGTTGACCTGAGTGATGTCTGTGGTGACTATGACATTTACACCAGCAAAATGATCACCGACCGCGTGGAAGTCAAAGAAGGCGATATTTTGGTCATCCACACCGGTTACCATCACTTCGGCTGGGACCAACCCACCGCCGATGAGATCCGCTACATGGTGAAACATCCGGGTCCCGATCAGGAATTCGCAGATTGGGCCAAGAAGATGAAACTGCGCTGGATCGCTGTTGACTGCGGTTCTGCAGATCATCCCATGAACACCATCATTCGCACCTGGATGCCCCGTCAGGCCAAACAGGCTGAATATGTCTTCAAGAAAAAATTCGGTCTGACCCTTGAAGAATACTTCACTGACGAGAAATATCAATTAATGCACATTGACCTCTTCCCCAAACAGATCATCCACGCCGAATGCTTTGGCGGCATGATTGACCTTGTTCTGAACCGCCGCCTGCAGGTTGGTTTCTTCCCCTGGCGTTTTGTTGACGGTGAAGCTTCCATCGGCCGCGCTGTGGCCTTCATGGAAGACAAGGAATATGACGAAGTAATGAAAAAAGCAGAAAGCATGCCAAAGACCAAATTCGGTGATGTGTACGATATCAAGCATGTCGAAAGCCTTAATAAGTTGACAAATGCCAATATGGCATAAGATTGTCGAAACAATAATTTTGGTAAAGGAGAAAAAATGAAATTCGATCTTCCCGAAAAAGCAAGTATTGAAACCCTGCAAATAGATGTACGTGACGTTGAAGCCATGCTTCAGGGTCCCGCGATGAAACTGCCCCCCTTCCCTGGCGCCACTGTCAAATTAAAAGACGGCCGCACCCTCTTTATCCGTGAAGCACGCCTGGATGAAGCACCCAAGATGATGGAATACATGGAACGCATCATGAAAGTTGATCACGACTTCTATGATATCGTCGGCGCCCGTGTCTATTCCGAAATCCTCGGATGGTACCGCCATCGTCTTAAAGATCCTTATACCCTGGTTGGTTTGGTTGACGGCGTTTGGGCTGGTTTCGCCAATGGCCGTGTCATGAACGAAAAAGTCAACATCAGCCTCCACACTGTGGCTTTGGATCGCGGCGGCCGCATCGGCGCAGTCATGTATTACGCCAAGGCTTACTACGCTTTCGAAATGATCAAAAACACCGAATGGTGGGCTACCTACGAATCCTACAATGGTTGGATGCGCTGGGGTCTCGGTATGGCTCAGCCTTCTTACCCCTGGCCAGAAGTACAACACGAACTTGGTGGCGCCCGTGTTTACTATGTCACCAAGAATTACTGGGATCAGCTGATCAAGGATTACGTGAAACAAATGGCCGGCGGCGCCGAGTTGGACTTCAACGTCCCCGATTCCGTCCGCAAAGCCAACGAGAACTTCACCGTTCCAGAAGGTGTCAACGTCTAGTTTTTTTGCTACTAAAAAGCCCGGTTTCTTCAAAGAAACCGGGCTTTTTTTTTAAATCGTTGTGTGGTGTCAACGCTCCCATATTTACTTGATCAATTAATCATCCGAATTGGAGCGATGACCCACCATTCTCCAACTAACCTATCGCTCCTCAGAACACCGGAATAAATATTTAGTCCAGATGTCTCACAGCCGGATGGAGCAGCCCAAGCAATGCCAACAGGGCCGTCAAGGCACCGCCGATCACGAACACGGAAGGTGCACCGATCAGATCCGTTGCCCAACCGCTGATGCCATAGCCGATGGGCAAGAGTATAAACGAACCCAATGAATCAATGGAAGCCACCCTGCCCAATAAATGATGCGGCACCAGTTCCTGAAGCGAATTCGTCCATATCAAACCAAACAAGGCCATCAGGGCGCCTTCAAAGAAGGATGCCACGATCAAGAGGGGTATATTCTTGATCAGGCCGAATGAAACGATCATCAGGCCGTACAAGACCGTTGCCAGGTATGCCTGCAATCCTCGTCTGCGCAGTCGTTTGAAATTGCCCATCACAATGGACCCCAGCACAAAGCCAATGGCGCTGGAAGAAGTGAACAAGCCCAGCGTTTGAACATCACTGTGCAGGTTGACTTTGGTCAACACCGGAAGCGAGACGGCTACTGGTGTGCTGGTGGCGTTGATCAAGCCAAAGATGAGGATGGTGATCCACAGCCAGGATGAAGTGACAACAGCCTGGTAACCTTCTTTAAGGTCAAGCAAGCCAATCTTCCATTTCGATTGGGTTGTGACTGGCAAAACTGGTTTTGGGGCAACCACTTCAACAGTTTGACCATCATACCGTTTCTTTCGTCTTTCAAGAACGATCAGCAGAATACAGGTTGCGGAAATGAAAAACGAGAGGCAGTTCAAACCAAACGCCAACGAGGTACCACCAATAGCCACGATCGCAGCACCAATGGCTGGTCCGAAGATGCCCGCACCTCTCTGGCTCAGGTTTGTCATCGAATTTGCGCTGGGCAGATGTTCCTTGGGCACGATCTCTGGGATGGCTGCCGTGTAGGCCGGTTGAAAGAAGGCCGCCACCAAACCAAAAATGATCTTTCCGATGTAGATATGCCAAATTTGAAGAAGGTTAGAAAATGCCAGAAGGGTAAAGATCAGCACGATCGAGCCGCTGGCCAGGTCGGCAATCAACATCACATTCAACGACTTGAACCGGTCGGTCACCACCCCGCCCACGAGCAGAAAAAGCAACATGGGAATGGTGGAGAAGATCAGCATTTTGCCCATGGCAGCCGCGGACCCGGTTTTCTCGAGGATCCACCAGGCCAGAGTGATGCTGAAAAGGCTATCGCCCAACCTGGAGGTGGTTTGTCCGCCCCACAGCAGCGCAAAAGACCGATTGGTCAAAGATCGGAATAAATTCATGAAATTCCCTCTCGCGATGATAATTCCAGAGTCATGAAGCTATTTCCATTATTACTGCATACCTTTAAGTGCTGCACCGATCCCCACGCAGGTATCCACACCGGAGGAGTGGCCATAATTCACCAGGCGCTCAACAGACAAGTTGCTGAGCTCTCCATCTGGGACCAATAATGAATCCACCACTTCAAGGAAAAGCTCTTCAGACCAACCCTGGCAGGCAGCCTCTATGCGGTTGGCTGAGATCATGGTGGTGCTGTTGAAGGCCATGACCGTTAAGACCTGTCCCAATTCACGGATGAACGCGGATTGGTCACCTGTGCGGGCATGGTAAAGCAGGAATCCACTGAGCCAGTCGTCGCCTGAAGGGGTTAGTCCGCCACCCCGTCCCAAGATGGACTTTCCGGCTTGGAGAGTGCCTTCAAGGTCGTATTTTTCGACACCTACCAAAAACCGATCTGTCATTTCGAGAATGAGTGAAGCTTCAGAGCCAGATGCGAGTTCACCGGGTTTTGTCAGATAAAGCCAGCCCTTACTGCAATCAATTTCACGCATGCGGAAGAATAAGGTTTGTATGCGGGTAATTTGCTCAGTCAAGTCAGTTTCAACTTGAGGTGCAGGGGTGGGCTGCCAGAGCGTTGCCTGAATGACATTGATACCCGTGTTTTTTTGTTGAAAGAGCAATACGCCCTCACTATACGTCCAGTGGTCGCCAGGATTAAATTGCTCGAACTGCCGCGGATGGATCGAAAGCTGGATGTTATATGGACTGCGATAGTCGGCATCCGTGACAAACAGAATGCGCTGGCCAGTATTGAGAAAAACCCCTCGCGAGGTAATGCCCATCACTTTGCCCGTGCAGCCTTCAGTGAGCGCTTGTGCGGCCAGACCGCCTAATTGGATGGCATGTAAAGTAGTCATCATCTCATTACTTCACTCATGAAAAACAGCCATGTTGCCGAGCACGCCCCATGAATTTAAAAAGGTTTCGATTTTAACATCCGCATAAAGACCTTCGTTGTTGTAGCGGACGGTGTCGGCATTATATCCGGTGAGCACCACCACGTGTTCGTATGGAGCAACTATTGAGGTTGCTCCTTGACTATCCACATACGTCACCGGGTCGCTGTATTCCATGTGACCGATGACCCAAACGATCACGGGCTTGGATTGAGCCAACTGCGCTTTGATGTCATCAAAGGTATATCCCTTGCCGCCTACAGCGGGTACTCCAAATGCTCTGAGTGTCTCAGCGACAGGGGCGGCATGCACCCCGTAAGCATCAGGGGGTATCTGCCCCCATGGGCCATTAACGTCGCCCACAAACCCCAGGTCAGGGTTATCCGATTTGGGCAGCGCCATCTGAAAGTCATATTCAGTCAGATATACGTGATAATACTTGGCCAGGTCCACGGCCACACTGGCTTCACATCCGATGCTGTAGTACTGCTGATGCCCCACAAAACCATAGAGATAGGCTTCTTCAGGCACGACCAGCGGCGTGGCCGTTGGCGGGCCTGGTGTGGCTGTAGGAAGAGCTATTGTGGCAGTAGGACGGGCGGTTTCGGTGGCATTGATCAGTGAGCCCATGGTCTGGGTGACACTCAGCCCAACATCCAGGGTCGGAGTAATTTCTGTTTTACTTGATTTCACCGGTTTGGATTGTGTTAAACTGCCAATGACAGCCAATAGAATGAGCACCCCCACGATGCCGATAAAGATCAGGTTGATGACGCGGTTTTGTTTCATCAAGTAAACTCCCATGGGGCAAGTGGGATAATCATACCCGAAGAGAACCTGTTTTGCTAGAAAATAGCCGCATAAATGATAGTTAAAATCTTAAAAAGGCTAAAAGCCTATTCAAGTTTCATAATTACAGATACTCTCTTTTTAATGCATATGTCGAAGAAAATGAAATTCCACATTAATAATTCTTATTTTGATTTATGAGTATTCTTCTATAGTTTTGATAAAAGTTGATATTCAGCAAGAGTTTCACTGCTAATCTCATTGTGATACCTGTTATAACAAGATCTAAGGTAATCTATTACCCATCTGTATTTTGGATAAAATTCAAGAGACAATTTAAGATTATCTTTTAATATCATTAATAAATTATCAAAATCTGCAGGGTTATTGATTATCGGATACAAATAATCAATAAAAAGGTCAACATCTTGTTGAATCACGCGACCTGAGAGTCGCCTTGTTTGCCAATCAAATAATAGTGAACTTCTTGATGCCCAATTCGGTTCCGATATTTTTATATTACAAAACTGTATTAATTCTTGAGAAATTTCAAAACCAAGAAACTGTGGCATTTTGGGATCAATAACTACGCGTGGAAATTTGGCATATTCCTCTTCAATATTTAATGCAGATAAATAAGCTTCTCCGATAATATTCTTTTTATCAGGAGATAAAAAGGCTTCTCCGTATGAAACTCCCCCCCTTAACCAAATATTAACTAGAGCAAATTTTCTTTGCAATTCACTGATTGCATAACTAAGTTTATAAAATAAAATACGATTCGTTTCTTTATTATTATCCGTTGGAACAGAAATTATTACGGAATCACTTACAATTAAAGAACTATACGTTTCCAAGTTAACAAATGATTTTTTAATTACTTCATTAACATTTTCTACATAATAATCAAGTTTTGTTACATCATTACCCCTAACCATTTTAGTAAAACCTAAAATATCAAGATATGCAATGAAGTATTCGTTAAATGTAATCATTTCCCCTCCAAATTTACTCATTCGAGAATTTGAATTAATAGTTTATTCAATAATAATATATATAGCTCAATAGGTTTTGTGCCTCAATTGTAAAGATAAAGTATCTTTTTTATGGTGATGTGGGCAAAAATAAAAATCAAAATAATCTGGTGCTCCCCATGTCTTTTATTGTCTTTTATGCGTCAACTTTGTCTTTCTGTGGTACCTTCTGAGTAACATGCAGTTGTAAATCAAGGGCTTTTAATACCTTTAGCACAGTTTCGAATTCAGGTCGACCTTCTGGAGAAAGGGCTCTGTATAAACTCGTGCGGCTGAGGCCAGTTCTAGCCGCTATCTCCGTCATTCTTTCAGCTCTAGCGACGTCACCCAACACGGATGCAATAATTGAAGGGTCTCCCTCTTCAAGTGCCGCCTCTATATAAGCGATCATATCCGCTTTTGTTTCAAGGTGTTCTGCGGGGTCCCACAGTTTCGTTTTCGCTCTAATAGTGTCCATATTAACACTCCTAAAATTGTCGCGCTAATTCACGAGCTCGTTTTATATCTTTCTTTTGGGTTTTCTTCGTACCACCGCCTAATAAGAGAACCACAAACTGTTCGTACTTTTTATAATAAATTCGGTAGCCAGGGCCATAATCAATTCTTATTTCAGACACCCCTTCATGAGTAGGCTCAACATCACCAAAGTTACCTTGACGCACACGGGCTAAACGCACAAGGATTTTGGCTTTTGCTGTCCTGTCGCGCAACTTATCAAACCAACGTGTGAATTCTTCTGCTTCCCGTATTTCAATCACGCCCTTATTGTAGCTTGCAAGCTACAATAAGTCAAGAGGTTACAAAAAACCAATAACAGATAATTTAAAAAATACACTCCCCTATCGGAGAGTGTATCGTGTGCCGAGAACCAGGATCGGACTGGTGACCCCACAATTTTCAGTCGTGTGCTCTACCAACTGAGCTATCTCGGCATTTTTATTGCTTGCTTTGGGTCAGAAAGCGACGCTAATTTTACCAGATTTTTTTGAAATTGTGGGGATTTTAAACCCACAGTTTTTTGATTTTTACCCAGCCGGCAGTTTGCTGATCTCAAACAGGCAGCTGTCAGAACCATCCGCCTGGCACTCGATCTCGCGCGCGGGATAGAATTTGCCTGCTCCCGCCCAACAAGCCAGTTCCTGTATCATGCCGATGTAAGTGTTACATTCAAGTCTCACGCCATCCCCCACCAGGCCGGTAACCGCGATCTGCCACGCATTCTCAGTGGAGATAAGTTCACCCTTGAGGAAATTCTCGGTCTCAAACCACTGCAGTGCCTCAGTGAGGGCCTGTTTGATCCGCGCCGGTGCAGGCAGCAGGCGGAACTCCACTTCAAGCCAGCCCAGGCTTTTGGCATATTGACGCATCCAATAGTAGAAAGCCGCCCTGCCCGCGCGCACATACATGCCGCGTGTTTCTGGCTGCCCAAGGTTTCGAAAAGCGGATTCCCGCAGATTCATCAAATTCGATTGTGCAGAAACGTCTTCCGGATGTGCACCAAAGAATTCCTGCCCAAAGATTTCAGTAAGACCATGTTCGATGAAAGTAGAATTGGAGACAACGGTAGTTGGCTTCATAAATTGGCTATCCTCATTTGACTATGATTTGGCTGAATCTATTTCTTCCAAAATGGCGTAGAGCAGTTCCAACAGAACGGTTTTCACTGAACTTTTCTTTTTTGCCACACAGGGTAAAAGCTTAATGGCCTGGTCAAGCCGCAGCGCCACACGAATATCTTCCAAGGACCAGGCATCCGCCAGGTCTTGCTTGTTGGCCACCACAATGTAGGGAGTGGGCGCATAGGCTCTGAAGGTTTCGAGAATACCGCGCGCCTCTCTGAAAGTTTCCGGACGGGTGCTGTCCACCAGTACGATGAAACCGAGCATTCCTTCAGAAAGGATCTCCCACATGAAATCAAAACGTTTTTGACCGGGAGTGCCGAACAGAAAGAGCACCAGGTCGTTATCCACGGTGATGCGGCCAAAATCCATGGCAACAGTGGTGGAATTCTTGACCTTTTCAGACTCACTGGTAACCTTTTTTTCAGTGTTCACCACCTCAATCTCGCTGACGGAACGGATCAGTTCCGTCTTGCCTGCGTTGAAGGGGCCAGTCACCACTATTTTTACGGTTTGAGTCTGCATGCGGCTAATCCTTGCCTAGATGGTCTTGATGCGATCTATGACGCGATTCACCAAAGATCTTTGTTCGATCGGATCCCTGGCGGGTATCACACGGGGAGGTGCCGTAAGTGCCGGATTATTTTGGCGAACCATCTCAACCAAACCAGCCTGTAATAAATTATAGACGACCTTGCGGATTTGGAAATCACTCAATTTTGCAGCTGCCGCGATCTGTTTGATCGAATTATTGGGGTTGACATATGACACCACGCGCCATTCTTCGGCATTAAGGTTGATGTCGCGGATGTTGATGCCTGGCCGTTCAGCAAATTTGAGTGCGATATCCAGGCTGGGTATCTCATTTTTAAGGTCTTCGTGTTCGTGCATCTGGCGAGACCCTTCGATGATAATGTCTTCCAGCGCCATGCGCATGGGGATGGCATTGGCTGGTGCTGTTTCATCTGTTTCAAATCGAAAGAACCCTTCGGTGAGCGTGAACAGACCACGCAAAATATCCTTGAAAAAGCCTGCAATGCCGGTGAAGATCTGGTCCTGGGTCAGGTAACCTGAATTGATCAGAGAGATGCCCAATTCCATATCATTGAAGTTTTTGTACCGTTCGGATAAGGAGGCTGCCATCGAACTTGGAATGAGTTTGGAGCGCGCCATGATCTTGATCAGGGGGACCGCATCCATGCCTGCGGTGGCATAAACCAGTTTGCCTTCGCGAAAGACCAGCCTGGCTGATTTTGTACTGGACTCAATGTAAAGCGCCCCGGTCTTTTTCGCCAGGTTGATCAGGTTCAATAATTGGATTATTGAGAAATCGCTTAAATTGCCCTTTAAGGCCATAGAGTCCTTCTAATGGAGAGACGAACTTAAAAATTATACTTGTATGACATTAACGCGTCAAATCAAGAAAAATTAACTATTGAATCAATTATTATTTGTAGGGTGTGGTCAACGACCCATTGATCAAGTTTGAATAAACCGAATTGTTGAGGGGTCGTTGCCCCACCAAAAACCAAAAAGTCCATACCATTTTTCATTATTTAAGTTTTTTCATACAGCCCCAGCGGTTTAAAATGGACGGTGGAAATTTCGATCATCAAACCGCGGGGGCTTGGTTTATTGAAACTGTTAGGTCTTGACAGTAGGTTTATACTTAATATAGAATATAATTTCTATATCATTTGAACACTCGATCCAATAATAGTTTTTTATCTTAAGTTTTTATCAGTATCCACGTATTATTTGTGCATAATTACGAATCAAAACAAATCATCATAAATCATTGTTGCTAACCCTTTTGGTATTTATTTCGGATTCGTTTTCTTTGTTTCCGGATTAATTTCAAAACAAAAACAAATCATCTTAAAAAGATTTGGGCAAAACAATCATCATTTTCAACCCTGATAATCGGGTTTCACATCCTCCCAACCAGGATTGGGTATAATGCGAGTAACCTGAAACCAAGAGTAAACCATGCCTTCACTGAAAAAGATGCTTCAAGCTTATGACCTGGATATGCTCGAAAGGATATCTTCCTTTTGGGGTGTGGATGTATCCAATCTGGACCAGGCCGCATCGGCAGAAGCCCTCTTCAAGGCCATGCTGGATCAAACCCTGACCGCTGAAGTGCTGGCAAGCCTGCCTGAAGCCGCCAAGACCTCCTGGGACGATGTGCTGCGCAACCCGCAGAAGATCACCTGGGCACATTTCATCCGCAAGTACGGCGAGGTGCGCGAATTCGGACCTGCCCGCCGTGAGCGTGAGGAACCCGAACTGCACCCCATCTCGATCGCTGAAACCCTATGGTACAGAGGGTTGATCGGCCGGGCTTTTCTTAATCTACCCCCCGAACCTCGGGAGTTTGTGTTCATCCCTGATGAACTGATGCCCGAAATCGGTCCAAATGAAAAGCTGCTTTCGGTACTTGCGATCCAAAAGGTGGAAGCCAAATCATTGAAAGTCTTTGCCCCGGCAGACGGACGCATGATTGACCACCTGACCGATTGGCTGGCTGCCCGGCGCATGGGGCGCAGTCTGCCCTCGGACGTCTCAAAGGCCTGGGTGGAACCCGAATCTTTCATCACAAGCATGGCCACTGCCAGTGGTTTGATCAACACCAGCGGAGAACTGGAACCGGATGCACTGCCGCGATTCTTTCAACAGGAGCGGGCAGCCATCCTTGCAGAATGGGCGGCCAGCTGGTTGAACTCAACCGAGATCAATGATCTGCGAAACATGCCCGGTCTGATCTTTGAAGGCAACTGGTTTAATGATCCCCTCAAGCCAAGGCAGTTCATCATCGAAACGCTGCGCAGCCTCACCCCGGGGGATTGGTACAGTCTGACGGCCCTTATAGAGGCTGTGAAGGCCCTTCAGCCCGATTTTCAGCGCTCCAGCGGAGAATATGACCTGTGGTTCATCCGCAAGGCAGAAAACAGCCAATACCTACGCGGGTTTGACCACTGGGATGAAGTGGATGGCGCCTTGATCCGCTACCTGATCAATGGTCCGCTGCACTGGTTGGGAATGACCGACCTTGGACGGGGAAAAGAGAAATCAGATACGGCATTCAAACTGACCCCGGCCTTCTTTTCGCTTCTCAAGAAAGAAAAACCTGCTGAAACCGCCAGGGAATCAACGATCAAAATATCTTCTGATTTAACATTTACCATCCCGGTGGGAGCATCACGCCCGCTGCGCTACCAGATCGCCCGGTTTTGCGACATCCGCTCATTGACCTCACAAGAAACCTGTTACGAGATCACACCAGCTTCATTGAAATTAGCACAAAAGAACGGTTTGAAACCCGGCCAATTACTGCAATACCTTGAAAAAAACTTGAAATCCCCACTCCCTAAAAACCTGGCCCTGCTGGCTGAACAATGGGAAAAGAACGGAAAGGTGGAAGAAGTAACCACCGGCACCTTGCTGCGAACCCATTCAGCGGAGGTGCTGCAGCAGCTCGTCAATACGCCCCAAACAGCTAAATTCATACTTGAGCAGCTTTCGCCCACCGCTGCCCTGATCAACCCGGCCGGGATAAAAGTCATCAAAGGTGCATTACTTGAACTGGGACTGCTCACAGAGATTCATCTGGAAGTATAATTTTCTTATCCCGGGTTGATCCACACCCGGGCAACAATTCCTCCGAGGTGATGATGAACAAACGATTGGACTGGATCCAGAACGAGCTCGATACGCTAAAAGAGGGTGGTCTGTTCAACCGCATCCGCACGCTGAGTTCACCCCAGGGTGCCTGGCTGCAGGTGGACGGCAAGAAGGTTCTCAATTTCTGTTCGAACAACTATTTGGGGCTGGCCAACCATCCCAGGATGGTGGAGGCTGCTAAAGCTGCCATTGACCGATACGGCGTCGGCCCCGGCGCAGTCCGCTCGATTGCTGGAACGATGGACTTGCACCTTGAACTGGAAAAACGGATGGCCAGTTTCAAGGGGGTTGAGGCTGCCATCACCATGCAGTCCGGTTTTGCAGCCAACCTGGCGGTCATCCCTGCGCTGGTCAACAAAGAAGATGTACTCTTTACGGATGAACTCAACCACGCCAGCATCATTGACGGCTGCCGCCTTTCAGGCGCGCGCATCGAGAAATACAAACACGCTGATGCCGCCGACCTTGATCGCGTGATCCGCGAAAACAAGGGCACCTACCGGCGAGCCTTGTGCGTGACCGACGGCGTTTTTAGCATGGATGGTGATCTGGCACCCCTGGATAAGATCTACGAGATCACCAGCCAACATGATGTGATGCTGATGGTGGATGATGCGCACGGTGAAGGCGTGGTCGGGCGCGGCGGACGCGGCATTGTGGACCATTTTGGATTGCACGGTAAGGTGGATGTGGAAGTGGGAACATTCTCGAAAGCCTTTGGCGTCATGGGCGGCGTGATTGCCGGCAACAGTGCCATCATTGACTGGATGCGCCAACGTGGCAGACCGTTCCTGTTCTCCTCCGCCGCTACACCGGCAGACGTGGCCGCCTGCATCGCCGCCGTGGACCTGCTGGAAGAATCCACTGCACTGGTGGACAAACTCTGGCAAAACGGCAATGCCTTCAAACAAGGCATGAAAGATATGGGATTTGATACAGGAAACAGTGCCACCCCCATCACTCCGGTGATGCTCGGTGAAGCCCCCCTGGCTCAACAATTCAGCCGCGAACTGTTTGAAGAGAGCGTTTTTGCCATGGCGTTGGGCTTTCCGACCGTGCCAAAGGGTAAAGCCCGCATCAGGGTAATGCTCTCGGCAGCCCATTCGCCTGCAGATCTCGAGCAAGGGCTTGAAGCCTTTAAGAAGGTTGGCAAAAAGCTGGGTGTGATCTAAGCGATTATTAAAGACTCCCGTGGTTTCATAAAATCGCGGGAGTCTGCTTATTCAATAAAAAAAATGAGGTGGGTCATGGACCCACCCCTACGTTTTAATTTCTATTTGAACATCCGGCGACGGTTCCAATTTAAGAAGGGTGCGGCAAGTTTTCTCAACCAGTATTTCATGACGATCGGTGCCCAGGGTTTACCCCCATCCCTGTAATGGACTCGGAGCATCTCAGGCCAGCAGCGATCGTCAGAGGTGACCGTCTTGCCATCCGTGTGCAGACGGAACTGTGCCCAGGTCTTACCTGGAAGATATTTTAATTCTGTGTTGGCAGCCAGGCGCGTCCACAAGTCGTAGTCCATGGCGAAGAAGAAGCTGGGGTCCAGCGGACCGACTTTCTTCCAGAGGTCCGTCCTGAAAAAAGCTGAGGGTTGGGGAATATGAACGAATCCGCGCCGCAGTCTGTGGAGATCCGTCTGGGCAGCGTTGAACCTGCCGATGACCCGGCCATGTTCATCAATGAAATCCAGCTCACCATACACCATTCCAATTTGCGGATTTTCCACCAGGTATTTCACAGCCTCGCGTATCGCACCTGGGGCATATACATCATCCGAGTTCAACCAGGCGATGATCTCGCCGCTGGCACGGTTGAATCCCTTGTTGATGGCATCCGTCTGCCCTTTATCGGGTTCAGAGACCCACCACGCCAGACGGGATTGATATTTTTGAATGACTTCAAGTGTGTTGTCGCTCGAACCGCCATCCACAATGATGTACTCGATATTCTCGTAGTCCTGGTTTAATACCGATAGAATGGTTTCTTCCAGGAATTTTCCCTGGTTGAAAGACGGGGTAATGATCGAAACAAGCGGCTGAGTACTCATTGCTTCCTAATTGGCTCCCGTCAGGGGATGAGCTAGGTCAAAGATGAAATATCCTTCACCTTGCTGGTAAGGGTAATTATTCAAAAGGTAATCCTTTAGGTCGGCCTGTTTATCAAACTCATCAGGCATGGTCACCAAAAATACGTCCTTGCCGACCGTCAGCTCCTTGAAAAGCTGTTGGAACGCAGGATCAGAAGCACCAACGATTTTTTTAAGGTCACGATCAGCCAGAGTGGGCCATAAAGACGGACCGATAAAACTCCAATAATTGAGAGGATAGCCGTTATCCTGGGTTAAGGCTATCACTGAAACATCATGTCCAACAACGGTGCCCAAATTTGTGAAGAAAGCCGCATCACTTCTAAAATCAGATTGGTTCAGGTAGCTTCGAATGCGCTGGGCACTCATGCCGATCGAAAAGACAAAGATCAGGAGGATGGCAGTCCGGGCAATCCAGTGTGGATTATTTTCTTCCAGCAGCTTAAAGAAAAAGGATAGACCAATGCCAAAGCCAACCGCAAGGATGACGATCAGCGGTAATTGATAATAATTGTGAGAGTAGATATGGTAGGCAAAAGTGAAACCATACAATACATAACCGATCCAAAGACCGGCATAGAGCATTCGGGTTCTTGCATCCTTGAGCAGGAAGAACGCCAGCAACCCAATGACCAGGGGAACCTGACCTGCAACGGCTTTGATGGTCGTCAACCACTGCACATACCAGGTTATTTGAGAGTAAAGCTGTGGATAAAACCTTCCGCCAAAGATGGCTCCTGCATTTCCACCCACCGTGGCGCTGAGCAGGTTATAAATTAGAGCAGGAGCAACCGCCAATACCGCCATCAGATAGACTCGGCCGTTTTTGACCCAAAACTTGAATCCTTTTTGAAGGATGACAAAGGCAAAAGGAAGGCCAGCAAAAAACACCATGGGAGCTTTTACCAGAATTGCTATTCCGGTGAAAAGGCCGGCTAGAATGGCATTTTTAAACGTGTCAGCTTGAGACCAGCGCACTTGAAAATAAAGCGCCCATAACAAGAACATGATCATCATGGAGTCAGGTTGAAAACTTCGACTGGCAAGCACCCCAAAATGTTCAAATAGGTAATATGCCAGCACAGCAAATGCTCCATTGATTGAGAGCAAGCGGCGGGCAAGCAAAAAGATGGGGATGCCCCCCAGCACCCAAAAAAGGATCGAATAAATTCTGCCTACCAGGATGTATTCATGACCAATCACACGATAAGTGAAAGCGACCAAATGCTCTAAAATGGGTGGTTCAACGATCGGTTCTGCTTTTGCCTTATCAATGGCAAAGCTGCGTAATGCTTGAGGCATTGAAAGCGTATCGGGTGAATCCATTTGGTAATAATAAGATCGCGCCAGCAGCAGCGAGTGAAACTGCCGTGATGCTGCAAATTCTGTTGGGAGGTCAGTGAAGTCAATCAGCCGGATGCCAATGCCAGCCAACAAGAAAAGCACCAATAAAATAATGACCGTTTTTTTCTTATTCGGTAAAAAGAGTACCGTATCAGAAAAATGATTCTCATTCATGCAATGCCTCAAAGTGGATCAGTTTAATTTGTTGCGCCGCCGCTGCAAATAGCGGGTACGCAGGCCGTCCAGCCCAAGCGGGGCAAAAAAAGCGTAAACCATGCGGTACCATTCAGGTTTGACTGTGGAAGGATTTAGCCAGAAGGCTTTCCAATAAGCCCGAAAAGCAGCCGGATAATCTTTGGCGTCCAACAAATAGAACGCATTCAAACGTTCAGCGCCTGCAAGAATGCGTTTGCGATTCTGTTGGAAGATCTCACGGTATTGCCCGGATGATTCCATCCATTGTACTATCCGCCTGCCTTCAGCACCAAAGCTGGAAGCCATTGCCAGGTTTTTACAATCTTCATGATAATGTGCCGAAGCCCACAGTGAGGGAATATACTGCATGCCGTCCTCTCTTGCTATGCGAATCCAGAGGTGATGATCGAGCAGCAAGTGAAAAGACTGGTCGAGGAACCCTGCCTTTTCAAGCACCGCGCGGCGCATGAAGACCGCAGGCTGCCCAATGATGCGAAACGACATCAGATCAGAAAGACCCCAATCCCCATAAGCAAGCAGGTTGAGCACCTTTTCATTCTCATCCACCACACGGACATTCCCAAAAACCATGCCCACTTCTGGGTGTTCGGAAAGTGCCTTGACTGCTTCTGCAATCGCTCCTGGCATGTAATAATCATCAGAATTGATCCAGGCAATGATCTCGCCGCTGGCTCTGGCGAAACCTTTGTTAATGGCCTCGGCCTGACCGTTGTCCTTTTCAGAGACCCACCATTTTAATCGCTTCGAATACTTTTGGATCAGATCAACGCTGCCATCCGTCGAGCCACCATCCACCACCATGTATTCAATGTTGGGATAATCCTGATCCAAGACCGAACGCATGGTTTGTTCAAGAAAATGCGCCTGGTTGAAAGAAGGGGTTACGATCGTAACAAGAGGAGTGTCAGACATTAGAAGAGAGAATCGAAATTCACCTTGGGGAAAACGGTCAGTTTGCCGCCGACCGTGGCATCCAAGATTTCCCGCCCATCCTTTTTATAGGCATCACGCGCCATACAATAGGCCAGTTCTGAGGTTTCAAGATCAGGCAACTGCCATCTAAATCCCTTGCCAAAATAGGCTGGATTAAAGTGGTTCGGGTCATCTCCTGTGGAGACCACGGTGCTGTTGGGGGTTCCTTTTGAAGTGAAGCTGTGATCCACTCCGATCAAAACGACTTGTTTAAATCCCATGTAATAAGCAAGCTGCATGGCCACAAAGGTCACCGTAGCACCTTCCCATAGCCTTCCAGCGGCGTTGCCACTGAAGCGCGGCAACAGATATGAAGTGTACAAGTAATGCAGGTTGGCCGCCGGACTGATCCAGTTACGGCTGCGCCATGCCACAAAAGTGGGAATAGACAACGCACGGAAATCTTCAGCACATTGTTCGATCACGAGGTTGTTGACCGACAACAAGCAGGACGTGGTAAATCCCATTTCAGGAAAAGCCAGGTAAAAACGGTTCATCCCGAAGGTAAAAACATTACGCAGTTTTAACAAATCCGTATCACGCAAACTGGGGCCGTTGCCGATGATGACACACCGTTCGCCCAGATGAACGTTTTTCAAAGCATGAAGCTTTTGAATGGAATCCTGCCGCCAGGGATGCAGATAGGCATTGGGTGATTCAAAGGCTGTAGTTAATCCGTCTTTGGCATTGCGCAAGAAATTGGCAGCCGGTTCAGGAAGTACGCGCAGGAGGGCTTTTTTCATTGATCTACTCGGTGCTTAATCTGGCTGTTGCGCCGCCATCCACCACCAGGGCCTGGCCGGTCATAAAGGAAGAGTGAGCATTATCCGCGAGGAAATAAATTGCGTGGGCAATTTCGTCGGGGGTGCCGATGCGGCCGTTGACAGTTCTGCGTGCCAGGTTATCCAACCTTTCGGAGATCGAGCCGCCGGAATTGACGCCGCGCTCAAAACCACCCCGCAGCATGGGAGTATCCACAGCACCGGGCAATACCGCGTTCACGCGGATATTATTGGGCGCAAATTCAATCGCCATGGCACGTGTCAATGCCAGAATACCGCCTTTACTGGCTGCGTAGGCAGCAATGTTGGCTGAAGTTTGAATGGCGTGGACGGAAGAAACATTAACGATCGCTCCACCGCCTGCAGTACACAACAGGGGATGAGCGTACCTGGCACCCACGAACACTGGTCGCAAGTTGGTGGCGATTACTTTATCCCATTCCTCAACTGTGGTCTCGACCAGGGGTTTTGACACCTGGATGGCCGCATTATTGACCACCGCATTTAAGGAACTGGTGAACTGTTTAAGTTTGTCATACAAGACCGCAAATTGACTGGCAACCGAGATGTCTGCCTTAATAAACAAGCCGTCAGACGGAAAACTTTCGCCAAAATCATTGCAATCCACGCCGATCACGATCCAACCCTGATTGGCAAAATGGTGAACTGTGGCGCGGCCGATTCCGCCTGCACTCCCGGTAATTAATACAACTCGTTTATAGTCTTTCATACGTGTTCATCCTTTCAGACAGATGTTTGCCATTTTGAAAGATCTTCAGGGTTAATATTTAAGCCAAGCAGCAAATTTCTGATGGTATTCCAATGCACTGCTTCCCATGCGCTTGGGCTGGAATTCGAATTATGCGGAGCAAGCAGAACGTTATCCATTTTCTTCAACGGGGAGTTATCAGGCAGGGGCTCATGCTCAAAGACATCCATGGCGGCTCCGCCAATCACTTTTTCTTCAAGAGCTTCCACTAGGGCTTCTTCATCCACGATGGGTCCGCGGGCGGTGTTGATCAACACTGCAGTTGATTTCATGCGACCAAGCGTTTCACGGTTGATCAAATGAAAAGAAGTTGGATTCAGGTCGCAATTAACGCTGACAAAATCGGCCTGGGACAATAACTCATCAAGAGAAACAGAATTAACCTTATTTTCTATCAGAAAATCACGAGCAATAGGCTGGATATCATTGCCCAGCAGGGTCATACCGAAAGCACTTGCGCGTCTCAGAACAGCCTTGCCGACATTTCCAACACCAATCACACCGAGCGTGCATTCGGATAGGGACCGACCTGGTATTTTTTTCCATACGCCGTTCTTGACGGCTTTATCCATCCAAAGCTGTTGACGGGCGAAAGCCAGAATGTAGCCAAGCACGCTGTCTGCCACGGGTAAGGTAAAGGCATTGGGGGTATTCATCAAGCGGATGCCAAGGTCATCGCAGGCTGACCGATCAATGGAGTCAATACCGGTACCCCATTTTGAAACCACTTTCAAGCGTGGAGCACATTTTTCGAGCACCTTGCGGGAGTAACGATCATCACCGCAGATGGTTCCGTCAAATTGCCCGGCCAGCGACAGCAATTCCGCCTCTTCCAGACGTTCGTTCACCTCAGGAGTCAATAACTGAATACCGTAATGCTCAAAAACGGGTCGAAAACGATCCAAAAAGGGAATCATGTAGGGGGCGGACATCAGTACTTTTGTCATTGAAAATCCTCGATTACAAAGCCAATCAATTATAACGGGCAATAAGAAAAATTAAATCATTCAAGGATGCGATATTTGAAAAGCGTGAATCCTTCGTTTCCACGGATGTAACCGATCTCTACCAACCTATTCTTTAGAAAACTTCCATAAGGATCGGATTCCAAAAGCATGTACGGTTTGCCAAAGACATAGTTCAGGGGAATGGCATCCAGGAATTGGGTGGCCTTGCCCGATTTCATGGCATTGAAGTATTCGACACTGTTGATCAAGCCATCAAGGTTCACTATGGTGCGGTCATGAATAAAATAAGCCATCAAGCCGCCGCCTGTCATACCAATTTTGGAACCCGGTTCGGTGAGAGACTCCACCTCAACCACTTCTGCCAGATAAGCCGCTTGTTTTTCTTCCGGTACCACCATGGGGGCTAGATTGACCAGAAACTGAAAATGGGTTGTAGTCAAAACAAAAACAGCCAGAACTGCGAGAACCAGCGACGGTATTATTTTTAATTTTGTCTGATCCAGCCACGAAAAAATGCCATCCAGAACCAGGCTTGCACTCAAGATGATGGTCAACATTTCAGCCATCCAGTACCAACCACGCGTGTGGGTATACCCGGAGGCGAAGTAATAGGTGATCTGGATGATGCAGCCAATCAGCATGGCAGGGATCATCATGGTAAAGAATTTCCGGGCTAATTTGCCATCCTGTGCTTTCATCAGCAGCAAGAAAAGGGTCAATACAACGGCACATAACACGACAAATGGAAGATTAATATCCAAGGAATGAAATGGTTTGGCGACAAACTCTGCTGCTTGATAGATCTTTGAGGTAAGCAAAGACCATGGGCCGCTGCCACCACCCGTACCCAACCCCAGGGTATCTAACAAATTGCCAGCCCTGGAGTATACGGTATTGGGCATGGTGCTCCACCAATGCTTGATCTGTCCGCTCACAGGCGAAAAAGAACCAAAGGTAATCTTGTTAAATACCATATAGCTGCCCAATATAGCCGCAATGGGGGCGCCATAAGAAATGCCATCCAACAAGACAGGTTTCCAGTGTGATTTGACCCAGTGCCATAATGTGGTAAAGGGAGTTTTTTCAGATTTAATGGTTGCTCTATACAATGCCAGATGAACCACAATGACCAGCGCCACGCCAATCGCCGCATCAGCCAAGAGTATTGAATTAGAGAATACGGCAGTGAGTTTAAGTTTGAACAAGATAAATAAAACGACATATTCAATTATGAATGCCGCTGCCCAAGCCAAGCCAATCCGAAAAACCAATTGGGTCTTCTTTAAAGACTTCTTACTTAAATAACAGCCTGAGAAATAAAGTGCAATGGGTTTGATCACCAGAGATAACATCAACATTGGATAAATACTAAATTTGTTGGCCAGCACACCTTCTGATCCCAAACGCAGTATCCAGGCTAGAAAAATGGAAACAGCAATCGCCAACAAATCAAAGATAACCGCTGCGGGAATTTTCTTGATTTTAAGTAACAAGAAAACACCAATGACCGCCACTAGAAAAACATTATCCAACCTTGCAAGGATGGTCAACCCGCCGATGACTCCCAAAAGGATAAGATCACGTGCAAGATGTGGGGTCTGTTCTTCACGATTCAAAAAACGAACCGCTTGAGATAGCAGCAAAACGATGAAAAAGACACTTATCGAGGATTCCATGCCCAGAACCGTGGAAACATTATAAATTCCAGGATACAGGCCCCAAAGAAACGCAGCCACAAATGCAGCAGCAATAAGCAAATGGCGCTTGAGAAACCGAAACAGGATCAGTGAAGTTGCAGCATTGAACAAACCGCCAACAATAACCAAAACCCGCAAAGGCAGCAGTAAATTAATATTTGAAAGCCAAAAAACGCCCAGGCAAACTACCATCCACAAAGGATGGAAACCATTTGAGAGATTGATCTGGTCAAACGTAAACCCGTGCCCTGAGAGCACGTTTTGAGCAACCTTGTAATAGAAGAAAGCGTCATCCACGTTGTACCAATTCATCAAACTGTTGGCAGGGGTGACGGATACATAGAGGCTACCCGCCAGCGTCGCCACCACCAAAACAACTTGAATGAAAATGATCAGTTTACGGTTCAAGCTTACTCCAATCCCTGGCTGGTTTTTCGCGCTTGAATCATCAGGTCCACCATTTTGAAATCAATTTCTTCATCAATGTCCCAGGCTTCATCCGCATCAATTTCAAAGAGATAAGGCCGATCCCCCAATCGGTTCCGTTTGACAGACAGGGTCTGCCGGGTGAAAAGATACAAACAGGAGTTCTCTTCATAAATTGGCGGCAAATCCTGGGTTTGCAGCAGAATATTGGGGTTGTGATTGACAGCCCTACCCAATCCATCCCAAAAACGGGATTGAAAACGAGTGACTGAAAAAAGTGAATCATAAGCAGGATATTGTGATAACAGGGTATGAATGGCTTTCGAAATGGTTTCAGCCTTTAATAATGGATTGGTTGAATGCGTTTGAAGGAAGAATTCGGATTCCACCAGGCTGGTGTCATACATCAAAATTTCATTCATCGGAATGTCATCCGCCCTGAGGTTTTCCGGTCGGGAAACACATTGCACGCCTGGGAAGTTAGCCTTGATGCCCTCAATGATCTCAGTGCTGTCGGTATCCACCAGGATGTGGTCAATCTCTGGTACGGATTGCAGCGTTGCCAATATATGCGCATACAGTGGACGTCCATCCAACGGCCTGAAGTTTTTGCCAGGTACACGTTGCGAATGATGTCGCATGGGCACAAGTGCTGTAATTTTATTCTGCATGGTCTACTCCCAAAACCCAGTCCCGGGTGATATTTTTATCCGCCGGTAATGACCGACATCAAAGAAATATGCTCCCCATCCGAGGGTGAACGATCAAGAATCATGGCAGGAAACTCCAAATCGCCATTAATGACAAACATGTTCGAACTTAAAAAGTTTTTTCCATCTGGGTCAATGATCAGTCCGACCATGGCCGGGTACTTTTCAGCAAGCATCTTCACCAAATCGCGGTAAGTGAACCCCTGCTCCACTGTGAACTCAACCTCTCCCGCTTGAGTGATTGATTTTGTGATGCCGGTGAATTCGATTGTAATTTTCACTTCGCGATCCTTCCAGTATTCAACGCTAATTATACTGAATTGGCTGCACTTTCCGTACCTGGGTTTTATGCTGCGCGAGATTGCCTGGATAGTAAAAAGCCTTTTTTAACTGCCAGGTTAACGGTCCAGAATGCTTGTATCCCTGGTAAGTGCCATAAAACTGCAGCCAGCGGAAACGAATGATCGTGGCAATGGTCGAAAGAAATCGTTTTGCCTTGGCCGCTTCACGCCCATCACTGATCACGTTTTGCATGAACAATTTGATCAATTCACGGCGGGTAAATTTTTCTTCAGGATAAATCTGCTTGAAAGCCATGCCTTCACGGCGATAACGGTTGAAAATGCCTGTGGTGGATTCATTATGTACATGAATGACTTCAGCTTCTGCAACATAATGGATGGTGGAGCCGTTTTCTTGAGCCCACTTGGCCCAGGCTAAATCTTCAAGTCCGGGGAGGGATTCATCATAAGGATGACTCTGCCAAAGCGAGCGACGAATGGCGGCATTGGCATTATTACAAAACGGAAAAGGCTGCTGCGATACGGAGTGTTCGGGATACCAGGTTCGAAATATCTGCTGCTCAGAAAAATGAGAAGATTCCGCCCCACGTTGTTTGCCGTAAGTCAGAGCCACATTTTTTTCTTTGAAGGGAGCCAGCAAGGTTTCAAGCCAATCTGGGTAAACCGGATACACGTGGGCGCTGGCCATCACGATCAAGTCAGCCCGGGCATGCTCAATGCCTACATTAAGTGAATGTCCAAAAGTAAATTCCTGCGGAGGAATGCTCACCACTTCAACCTGATAACCGGCCGTTTCTTCGATGGTGCAGTCGGTCGAACCGGAATCCACCAGAATGATCTGGACGTTTTTTACCGTTTGTTCGGCAATGCCGGTCAGCAGCCGCCGAATATGCTTTTCTTCGTTATAAGCACGGATGATGATGGAACAAACGGGTTTGGCGGTCATAATGCACGCAGAAATTCCTTCCCATGCAGAATGCCAACCGTCAGAATCTGAATCGTTTCTGAATTTTCAGGGAGAAGTGCCTGGGATTCAAAATCCCTGAGCAACACATACCCCTTCCAAACACCATCTTCCTTGAGGTATTCACCAAAAGGCAGCGAAGTCAGATATAACTGGGCATATAGGAAACGCCGGGCATTAAGCATGAATTCCTCAGGCACTTCAATTTCATCATCCTTGAGGAATTTATCAAGCAATTCCATGTATTCTGACTTTGAGGCAGGGAAAAAAGTGGTCGGGATCTGGGTATAACGCGCTTTGCCGGCAGTGAGCACAGGCCGTCCCATCAGGGTGGCTTCAAGACCGATGGTGGAATTGTAGTTCATCACCAAGTGTGAACGGCGGATCAGCTCGTAGGAGCTGACATATTGGTTTGAATCAATAAAAACAATGTTGGGCAGCCGTAACAGACCGCGGTTTTTTACCCAGTCCGCTACGCTCTCGCGGCTTTCCTTGCCTTTACGCCCCTCATCGGGATGTGCGCGCAGGATGAATAAAACTTCAGGATGGTCCAAAATGGTCTGATAGAGATTCTCAAGCCATTGGAACATATCCTTGAAAAGGGTGTTGGCATGCACCTGGCTGGTATCAAAGATCACATTGGTGAATATGGGCACGATCTTTTTGTAAAGTGCGATTCGGCCGGCCAGGCCGGGATCCAACTGCTGCATTTCAGGCCAGAATTTAATGCCCGCCATGGTGAAATTTCCACTGAAACGGTTGCCCAGGTAATCATCCAAGCGAGCATTCATTTCATCAGACAATTGAAAATCATCCGCAATGTGCATGGGATAGGCTGTGGCTTCACCTTCAGTATAAAACGCCGAAAAGGGTTGAATGCCCACTTCATGGGTAATGACACGGATGTTGCGTTCCAGGCAAACCTGCCTGACCGCGGCTTCAGGGAAGAACATGCCATTAAACACCACTACTGCCTGAGGGTTGGTTTCTTCGACCAGACGGGTGAACTGTTGGTATACGTTCCAGGCTGATTGAATGAATGAAACCATAAAAGCGCGCGTCAGTCCGTCTTCTTTAAGGGTGTAACGGCGCAGCACCCAGCGCAGTGAATTTACCGCCCAAAATCCAAGCGGAAGATCATGCCAGACAAATTCTGAACATCTGGCGACGTTCAGCGTCTCCAGCGCAAGATCAAGAGATTCATCAGTTTCATATTCAAAATACCAGGCCTTGTCGCCTGAGAAAAGCGCCTGACTTTGCTTGATGCATTGAGCACAGGGAGGGGTTTGATCGAAATTATCACGGTTGCTGCCTAAAATGCAGCGCTGGATGCCGGATTGGCAGACAAAATGGATGACAGGAATTCCCTGCGCCCGCAGACCCAGGCTGGTCAACCTGGAATATGCCGCATTTTGGCTCACCCCACCTAATCGGGTGGAGGCGTTGAAAAACACGACAGGCTTTTGGGAATCATCCAGATCAAGGGTGTTAACCCGGTGCGATAAATCCATCCAGCGTCGGCTGCCTTGATAATGCACCCAACGCTGACGAATTCCATTTTTTACACGAACGGCAAGTTTGAACGCCAAGCTCTAAACCCTGCGCAATTTTTTCTGTGAAGGTATTTCGCTCTCGTAAACTTTTTTAACACCATCACCCACGGCTGCTTCAGTCACACGAATGTACTTGACCAGTCTTTCAAAACCGGATGGTTCAACCGAAGCAGCTTGATCAGAGCCCCACATGGCGCGGTCAAGCGTAATATGGCGTTCGACGATGCAAGCGCCCAACCCAACAGCCACGGCTGAAGTAACCAGTCCAACCTCATGGCCTGAATAGCCGATAGGACAGTTGAACATATCGCGTAGAGTACCGATCATGCGCAAATTGAGTTCATGCGGATCGCAAGGATAGGCACTGGTGGCGTGTGTAATGGCCAAATTGTCTTCGCCAATAACCTTAATAGCCTCAACGATCTGGTCCAGGGTGGACATGCCAGTAGAAAGGATCAGAGGTCGGTTAGTGGCACGCAGGTGTTTGAGCAGTTCGTGATCTGTCAATGAAGCAGAGGGAATCTTGTAGCAGATGGGGTTGAATTGTTCCATAAAATCAACAGCTTCTTCATCCCAAACTGAGACGAACCAATCAATACCCACCTCTTTACTATAACGATCAATTTCTTTATATTCTTCTACACCAAATTCAGTCTTATAACGATATTCCAA
Source organism: Chloroflexota bacterium (assembly GCA_021825925.1). Lineage (GTDB taxonomy): Bacteria > Chloroflexota > Anaerolineae > Anaerolineales > Anaerolineaceae > UBA6107. Next base: position 154,005 of record JAKAFP010000001.1, on the reverse strand, counting down.
ATATGAGATGTAACCCCAGGGGGTTTCACGCATCTGGTTACGTTGTTCAGGCGGTACACATAATTCAGGTGTACGTTTTTGGAATTTTACGGCATCCACTCCGGCATGTTTGGCGGCATCAATCAGTTTTTTTGCGTTTTCCACGTCTCCATTGTGATTAATACCAGCTTCGGCAATGATGTAGGCTGGATGACCATCACCCACCATCTTGTTACCTATGCGAATTTCTCGAGTCATGAAGTTCTCCTAAATAGAGATGATTTTGAATATCCAAAACTGCTAAAAGGTAATTGCAGCAATTTAATAAATTAATCTGATTGATGACTTTGGTCGAACATTCCACTCATGCAGGTTATGCACTAAAAACACCAACCATACAAGATTCTCATCAACAGGAACCCCTATTGTAACCGAGACACTAAAATATCACAAAGTTCCCTGACGGCGCCATGGCCGCCTGTTAACGTCAGTACCAGATCGGCCTGTCGGGCCACCGCGGGGTGTGCATCCGCCGGTGCGACCGTGTAGCCCGCAATCGGAAAACACGGCAGATCATTGGTGTCGTTGCCCATGAAAATAACCTCTGACGGATTAAGCCCTTTTTCAGCGATGACCTGATTGAGTGCAGCAGCTTTATCATCCACAGCTTGCAAAAACGGAACCTGCATTTTTCGGCAGCGAGCTTCAACCACTTTATTGCGTTCCTTTGAGATCACCAGCGATTCAATACCAGTCTTTTCTTTGAGTATGGAAAGCCCGAGACTGTCGCTGCGATTGGCTGCGATGCTTTCTTCACCTTTATCATTGACCCATACACGATTGTCGGTCAGCACACCGTCAAAATCCATGACCAACAAGGAAACCTTTGAAGGCATTGAACGACGCTCCTTGGCAGGGTCTACCATCTGCAGTCCGCCTTCCTTCACCAACTGTTCACCCTGGTGCCAGTCGCGCAGATTATCCAGATCCACTGTAAAACGCGGATCCATGATGAGAGGCATAATTACCTTGCCGCTCATGGAATTCTGTTCAACGATTGCACGCGGTCGAATGGCGTCAATGTGCCCGATCTGCCAGAAAGCTTTCGGCAATTTTTGACGCGGCGCGTTGTAAGCTTCAGGAATACCTTCAACGCCAATTAGAGGACTCATGGTGCCGCTGGAGGAATCAATCAACCACATTTTATACGGGCATTGATCCGCTTCGACCACACCGCGCACAGAATCGGCATCGGGGTGAGAAAGCAGCAGGTTGACGGCGTCATCCACACAGGTAAGCGGACGCACCGGCGAGGTGGGGCGGAGTTGAACCACCACATCGGGGATGTACCCCTCGTGTTCCTTCAACCAGGAAAGTACATGCTGAAAAACCGGCAGGTCGGTGGTGTTATCCTGGGCGAACTCGGCTGGCCGCAGAAATGGCGTTTCGGCCCCATACTGCCTGGCTACGGCCGCGATCTCTTCGTCATCCGTGGAGACAATGGTACGTGTCACCAGTTTCGATTGAGTGGCCGCTGCAATACTGTAAGCAATCAACGGATAGCCCGCAAAATCTCTGATGTTTTTGCGCGGAATACCCTTTGAACCGCCACGGGCAGGGATGACCGCCAAAACTTCGAGCTTCTTTACCATGCAGTCCATCCTCCATCCACTACAAGGTTGGAACCGGTCATGTAAGATGAAGCATCCGAGGCCAAGAAGAGCAAGGCGCCGCTCATTTCATCACGGTGTGCCATCCTGCCCAGGATCGCATGCGAGGAGTAATTCTTGACGAACTGCTCGTCGTTGTTGTTCTCAACCCCGCCGGGGGTTAAGGCATTAACCCGGATCTTGGTATTGGCATAATATGCTGCCAGATAGCGGGTAAAGCCCAAGATACCTGCCTTGGTGACCGAATAAAAGACCGGTTTGTAGGTAAGCTGTTTGCCAACTCCTTCATAGATCCTTTGATCTGGGCCAACCAGACCGTAAGTGGAGCAAAGATTGATGATCGAACCGCTACCCTGTTTGACCATCTGGCGCACAGCTGCCTGTGAAACGAGGAAGGGACCGGTCAAATTGACAGACAGACCATCCTGCCAAAAGTTGAGTGGATAATCTTCGAAGGCATTATTCATCACCTGCGGATGTTCAGGGTCCACCTTGGGATCAAGCGCGGCACTGTTGACTACCACATCCAGGCGACCGGTTTCGTTGACAATCTGATCCACCACCTGCTGAATTGAAACCGGGTCAATGACATTGATCACCACCGGACGGATCGAAGCGCTGACTTCCTTCAACAATGGCATCGCTTTTTCGATTATTTCCATTTTGAAATCTGCAAGGTAGACGGTGGCACCGGCTTCAGCCAGGGTGCGGCAGAATTCCTTACCCAACAATCCGGCCCCACCTGTAACCAAAGCTGTTTTACCAACCATGGAAAATTTATCGTAAATGGTCATGTGATTCCTCCGAATTTCAGTTTAACTGCATTTTTTGCCCCGTACGGGCAGAACGATGGATGGCTTCGGTTAATTTAATCGCCGCGATGCCATCATCCAGGCTGCAGATCGGGGTGACTTTATTGTTTACTACCTCGAGAAAATGGCGCGACTCATCCATGAAGAGGAAGTTGCGCTCAAAACCTGCGGGTAAGGTGGACTCCTGCCATTGGGCGGTCTCAGCCCGATAACATTTTCCGATACCGGTGGCATTATCCCAGGTAATGGTACCCAGGGTGCCATTGATCTGCAGGGTATGCTGTCCGGGGCGCTGAACATAATCCACATGAGTGGATGAGATCACCCCGTTTTTGAATTGAAGCGCTATTTCAGCCGTATCTTCAACCTCAAGACCGAGTGCAAAATTTGAGGTTTCTGCATAAAGAGATTCGACCTTGCCAAACAGCCAGCGTTGGTAATCGAGGGGATGGCAGAGGGTGTTAACCACGCCGCCGCCCAGATCTACCCGGGCTGCATAACTTTTACGATAATCTTCCCAGGGATGCCAGCCTGGCATGTATTCCCCCCAGTGTGCCCGGCTTGAGACGGGGCGTCCGATGGCGCCCTCATCCAACCAGGCTTTGATCTGGCGCAGTCCGGGGTGGAAGCGGAACTGGTAACCGACCAGCAATTGACCACCTCCCTGTTTCAAGGCGGATTGCAATTCATCAATTCGGTCCATGCTGTGGGAAACGGGTTTTTCCATCAAAATGGAACAGCCTGCTTTGGCAGCCGGGATGGCCACATCCAGATGAAGGGATGAAGGATTGGCAATCACCACGGCTTGGGGTTTGTGCGCCAAAGCAGCCTCAATTGAGGATTCAACCGGCAAGCCTTTTATGTCATCTTCCGGCAAGGTGGAATGATGGGAACGCAGCAGAATAAAATCTGTTTCGCCGAGGGCACGAAGATTATTGAGGTGTCTTCGTCCGATAGATCCAAAGCCAGCTATGAGTGTCTTCATCTGTATTAATAATCCTGTAACCTTGATTATAAATCAGGTCGTTTGCCTAATATTGCCTTTTATAAGAGTGAAGCCAGATAGTCTCCGGTGCGTCTGCCAGCACTGCCATCCACGAAAGTGACTTCGTCTTCAATGAATTTCACGCGCTCATCTGCATCGAGTGAAGCATCTGATAGATAGGCGTTCAAGTATTCCTTTAGTTGTTGGGCATTAAAAGCCACCCGGCCGGCGTTGGCCTGTCTGAACCGTTGATGAGTGGGCCAATCTCCGATCTTTGACAAATCAAGTGAGAATTTATGGGGCTTGTTCCAACCGCCGGGGGTATCAATGCAGACACTCACGATTGGGCGGTTATGGATGGCGGTTTCAACACACATGGTGGAATAAACTGTGGTGAACACATCCGAATACGCCATCATGGAGGTCTTTTCGGGCATATCCTCACCCGAGTAATAACCCAGATCGCCACCCAGGGCGACAGGTTCCACCACATGGACGTTGGGCAGACTGCGCGCCAGTTCACGCACCTTTTCACGCTCGCCTGCAAAGAGCGGCTCATCCATGAAATGGTTCGGATGCAGACGGATGAGCAGCTGGCTGGGTTCTGAGAGTTCATCCCCGGCGACCAGTTTGGCCAGAGCTTCGATGTTCAAGTAATTGGGTGAAAAAGTGATGAAGCTGGAGGCATACGTGATCAACTTGCGCTTGGGATCAAGATGATGCAGCTTGTAATACTCGTCACGTGGGATCAGCCATTCCTTGCGGAAATAGCCGTCATACGAGGGAATACCGCCAATGTTCACTCTGGCAGGATCCCAATCTGAACCGTCCACCAATTCCTGCTTCTGGATCTCGGACCAGCAAGTAACGAAGTCCAACGGCGCAGCCGGTACGCCATAGCTGCTGGGGTTGTCCCAACCAACGATCACCGCGCCGGTTTTAATGCCGCGCTTGACGGATTCTCGCAGCAGGTAGCGGTCATTGCGCCAGCCATAGGTGGCTGAAACCACCAGATCGGGTTTGTATTTGTCAAAGAGGTCAGCATAGATATTAGGAGTGAACCGCATCTGCCATTTCACCAGGCATTGACGCGAGGCTTTTGAATGACGCATCAGGCTGATGACCATTTTAGCCATAGCTGCCACTATCCGCTGTGAACCCTGGGCTTCAGCCACAACCTGTTTGATGTGGCTGTCCATGGCTTCGGTGTTAATGCGTTTCGAGGTGCCCACCCGCCGGATAAAGTTGGACCAGTATTGCAAACCTGGTTGAACCTCGGCTGCATATTTTGAACAAGCTTTGAAACGTAGTCCTTCCACGATCATGCCGGTCATGCCAAAACGGTTGCGGAGCTGATCCACCAGGCCGTCATCGGTCAACACGACCACGCGCACCCCTTTTTCAACGAGGGTTTTCACTACATCGCTTTGGAAAAAGTAAATAATGGCCAGACCATGATCGGCGCTGATAAAGACGGTTTTTTGAGCTTCAGTCATCAGTCATTCTTTCGCAGCACCACAAGATAACCGACGGGTGCAGGGTTGGATTGAGATTGTATGGAAGCAATGAATCCTTTGCGGGTGACTTTGCCAAACCAGTTGATCAGGCGCTGAATGATGAAAACCAGCGTTCTGGCCACAAACTGCTGAGGTTTGGATTGGGTGCTGATGGAATACTGCCAGGCATTACCCAGACTTTCATTGAACAGGTATTGGGTGTCGTAATAGCCCTGCAAGCTTTCGATTTGCAATCCTGAATCCGCCGCCATTTTCTCAATGAAATAGGGCGTGTAACGAGCAAAATCAAAGGGCGCCTGATGGACTTTGAGCAGGAAAGGAACCGTGATCACTACACTGCCGCCGGCAGCCACTATTCGCGTAATGGATCTTAAGAGGTTGCGACTCTCGTAAACGTGCTCAAGCACGTTCATCAGCACCACCACATCAAAGGTACTGTTTTTGAAAGGATTGACTTCTCCCAGGTCGGCGACGAGGTCCACTTCGGGGTAAGGGACGATATCCAGTGAATAATACTTACGACCTTCAAAGATGTCGGCAAAATCTCCATGACCGGCACCCACATCCAAGATCTTTGCTTCTGCGGGCAGCTGGCTGACGAATGTATTGAGAAACTTCCAGTTGGACTTGCGCCAGGCAGTGCCTTTGTCCGGTCCGCGTTCAACCTTTTCCCAGGGTTCGATGGTGGCAGGAACGTCTGTGAAGAGTGGAATGCCCTGCACCAATCTGGCTGCGTATCCGCACTTGGGACAAACCAGGGATTCGCCTTTGTCGTTCAACTCAGCCCGGCAATTGGGACAATTCATCAGATCAAGGAGTTCTTTTTTCAAGAGTCTTTTCCTTTTAGCGATAATAGAGGCCAAAAATCCAGTCATAAAGCCGCATAAGCGGCCATTTTATCAACTTTAAGTTGCGCAGCCGTTTGGAGAACGACTTTTTCTTTGAAGCCGTTGCAGCCGGTTTATATTCAGTGAGCACATCATTACTCATGTTCTGCATGTATGGGGTCGCAGTCATCAAACGCAGATAGCCCGCTTCGTTCATGCGAATATCAAGCTGCCGCACCTGGCCCATGGGCCGATCCATATCGAAGGGCAGAAATTCCTTCATAACCTTTTTGTAGACCAGGAACTGGTAATGAATGGCGCCAATGTGCGCTTGCAACCCATTATATGTGACGCGTAAATCCTGATGCGTCTCGTAGAGCTGGCGGGTTTCTTCTTCTTCATGGCCCAGGCTCATGGTAAAGGAACGGAAAGTTTCCCAATCCAGGAAACGGCCTCGTTCCAAATTAACCCCGGGGGTTTGCTGCGCCCATTCAATCGTCTTGGTGGCAAATTCCTCTTTTTGGGCAATCGGCCGTGAAGTAACCATACCCACATTGGGATAAGATTCCAGCACTTTGAGTGAATTTGACAGCCATCCAGGGTAAAAGTAGCAGTCATTATCAGAGTACGCAATGATCTCGCCGGGAGCGCCATCCAGCATCAGGTTCCAGGCGCCACCTTTACCAAGATTCTTTTCAGAAAGCATCAGATATTGGATCTTGCCTTCGCGCTGCATCTGCAAAAGGTAATCGGTTACTTCCTTGCAGGAACCGTTGTCAAACACCAATAGATCATAAGGCAGATCCGTGTTCGCCCAAATGCTACCCAAACAGGATTGAAGCACTTTAAGCAGGTTGGCATAATAACCGCTCAACATGGGAATGTAGTTCAAGATTGCCACGGTGATTCGTTCAGGTTTGGCAACCGTATTGATCTTTTTGACTGGATTTTGTCCCTGGCGCATCGCCTTACTCCTGTTTCGAATTTCTGCCGGTGAACCTGGCGCGGATGGCTGCCCATAACTTGCGGGGATGCAGTAATAGATGCATGATTTCAGCCAAAAAGAGTGATTTTAACGTTACAGCGGGAAAGATCTCAATTTCCCTGAGCAACCGCTTGCCGTTCCATTTTGCGGGTCTGATCTGCCCGTCTTGATAGACAAAATTGGCATCCGGCAGGGTAAAGATGGTCCGTTTGCCGCCTGCCAGTCGAATATTCTCATCGGTTTCGGGTAGATGATAGTGAGCCTGTCCGCCGGGCAGATGGCCATAATCATGGTTCTGGTGAATGATCTGTATTTCAGCGCTGGCATCTACGGTTTTCCAACCCTGGCACCTCGATTGGTAGATCATCCAGTTATCCCAACCGGCACGGCCGATGGCAAAATCGGGTATGCTTTGAAAGCATTCGCGTGGATAGATAAAATAATCACTGCCTGTGGGTTTATGCAGGCGGCCTTTTTCGGTGCATTCCTGTTTCAACCTTTCCTGCCATCCGTCCAAAAAATCCAGTTCGCGTGTGACTTCCAGGTCCCAGCGTTGGCCCACCAGCAGAAAGCGTCTGGATTGATCCAGTGTTTTTTGTGCTGCAGACATAAAATCGGAGAAGAGCAGAATATCCGCATTCACATACGCCAGCAATGGTGAATCATTTTGAAGGCGGGCAGTCTCAAAGAGTGAACTGATCAAAGGAGTACCGCTGGTATTACGCTTAATGGATTTGATCTGCCGAACACCAAGATTCTTTGCTTCTTCAGCCATACCCTCTTCGTCGCCCAACAGCAACACTTCTACTTCATTGCCCAACTGCAGCCATGAACGAATGGCATTGCGCTGGATCAATGCAATTTTTGGATTGGTGAAGGGCTTGGGTGCCGTGAAAAGGGTTAACGTTGTCACACTGATGCCTTTTTACCGCGATCTTCCACATCAAACATGGATTTATGTTTTACAGCCTGATTAATCTGAGCCAAATCAGGGTCTTTTCGGAACAACTCCAAAACCTCCAGCCAGCTGAAATCGTTTCGCTCGCCAAGGCGATGGATGACCTCTTGTAGGAGGGCATAATCTTCAGGTGTATCAAGCGTCCAGCGTAGGCTGCCAAGATCTTCACTATGGTCAAGCTGCACCACCTTGAACCGGCCTTTCACTTCGTAAAGATAAGGCATGACATGTTCGCGGTCATGTTTTTCGTCAGCCACATGCCAGGCGAAAGTTAAAGCAGCCATGGTACAGGCTTCAACATCCAGCCCAATGGGATAAGTGCGGTGAAAAGGTGGCGGCAGGCGGTTGCACGAAAAATCAGCTTTTTGATCCATTAAAGCCTGGATGGTCTGGTCAACCAGATCAGCATCAATCAATGGACAGTCGCCTGTGAGTCTGACCACAATATCTGCATGATATTTTGTGGCTGCCTGATAATAACGATCAAGCACATCTGGCAAGCTGCCGCGAAAAACATCAATGTTTTCGTTCTGGCAAAATTTAACGATCGGTTCATCTGAGGGATCAATGGTGGTGGCCACCACCACGCGGGTGACCAATCTTGACTGTCTCACCCGTTCAACCATGCGGCTGAGCACCGAGCGTCCGCCCAGATCAAGAAGCACCTTGCCCGGCAGCCGGGTGGAACTCATACGCGCTTGCAGAATGGCAACAATCTCAGTCATGGGACCCCACAGTGGCAAAAGCAGCATCATAAGCTTTAAGTAACACGGGGAAGTTCTTATTCCAATCGGCACGCCGTTCAGCCAGCGAGCGATTGCCTGTTTTCATTTGATCAAGCCTGCCCATTTGTGAAGCCGCCAACAGGATCTTTTGAGTAAACTCCTGCACATTTCCATCTTCAAACAGCCAGCCTTGCTTTCCTTCATCAATCCATTCAAGGTTGCCAGGAATATCCGAAACCACAACTGGAAGTCCACACGCCAAGGCTTCCATCAACGATACGGATGATCCGTCACTATGAGAAGCGCTCAGGTAAATATCCGCGCTGCGATAAATGTCGGGGAGTTCTTCAAGCGAAGCCTGTCCACCAAAATGGACCTTATCCGCCAGATCGTGATCTGTGACAAATTGTCGGAATTGAGATTCCTGCGGACCTTTGCCAAATAGCATGAGGCGTAAATTGGGATCTTCAGCAAAAGCTGCTGAAAAGGCGGAAAGCAGCACATCCACGCCATAAAGGGGTGAGAGAGAACGGTTTGAGAGCAAAACGGTCTTGTCTTGCCAGCCCAGTTGTGCGCGCAATGCAGTGCTGCCCGAAGGTGAAAAATGCTGCAAATCCACACCCCAGGGGAATTGGAAATAATTCTGTGGGTTGAACCCGAATGATTCGGCCTTCTGACCGACACAAGCACAATCTCCTACCAGAACATCGGTGTGTTGTAATGTGAAATTCGTTAAAAATGTAGAAAATGGATTCTCATCCGCCTCAAGCATCAGATCAGAACCCCAAGACATGGTCACCAGAGGATGAAAATCCACTTTTGCGATGTAATAGGCGGCGGTTTGAACAGGCCCGGCATGAACAAGATCAGGTTTGATGCCTTCCAATACTTGGCTTAGCCCTTGAAGTTGATCATTTAAGGATTGCCCGACATCATTGGGGTTGATTCCCGACCACTCAATCTCTTCCATATTGCCTGGCCATTGGCGACCCGCAACAGGTTCGAGGCACAGCACGAAGACCTGATGCTCAGTGGCTGCCAGGGCTTGGGTGAACCTCAGATCGTGTGGAGACTGAGTGCGGGTGAAATATAATACTTTCATGGCGAAGCGTCTGCTTAAGCTCCCAGGTCCGTCCAGCGGATCTCTTTACCGAGAGGCATATCATGCAGGGCGGAGGTACCGATCACCTGTGAGATCTGGTCAGGCTTGATGGCACCAGGGGTGGCCGGACGCAGAACATCAATACAATCGCGGGTGAGTTTTTCTCCGGCCTTGATATCGCGAGCAGCCCGCAGGCAGCGGCGCTGCACCACGGTGGTGTCGGATTCATTTTCTGTTATGGTTTTATCCGCTGAACCCAAGGCGCGTTCAAGTTCACGGGTGCGGTCAACCATTTCCTTCCAGGTAGCGGGGGTCATTGAGAAGGGATGATCCGGACCAACCCGGGTGGTGTCATCGGTAAAGTGCTTTTCGATCACCCTGGCACCCAAAGCCACAGCACCCAGAACGGTTGTGTGCCCAAGGGTATGATCTGATAAACCGGTAATCACCTGCGGGAACATGGTCTGATACGTATTCAATACACGCAAGTTGATGTGATCAAAGTTAACAGGGCTGGCAGTATAGTTGGTATTGCACTGCAGTAGCACCACCTGCGGATTGATGGCAAGCAATGTATGCACAGCCTGCTGCACATCACCGATGTTGGCAGCACCGGAGGATACGATCACCGGTTTGCCTTTCTTGGCAATGTATTCGAGCATTTCAAGCCAATCCACATCGCCCGAACCGATCTTGTGGGCGGGGACGAAGGGATCCAGATAATCCACGGCCTCAAAATCGTAAGGTGAAGAGAAATAATCAATGCCAACCTTGTCGCATTCTTCTTTTAGGACGGGAGTCCAGTCAAAAGGAATGGAGGCGTCTGAGTAAACTTGAAAAACGGATTTCTTCCAATTGGCCTGGTGAGAAACCTGGCTTTTCATGGCGGTGAATCCGTAATCCGAAACGATCTTGGGAGCTCTGAAGTTCTGGAATTTGGCAGCATCCGCGCCAGCCAGTTTAGCCATGCGGATGAGCATGCGCGCGCGATCCAGGTCGCCGTCATGATTAGCCGAAATGTCGGCAATAAAATAAGTGGGATGTTCCAGCCCGATCAAATGCGAACCGATTTTAACCTGCATGTTATCCTCCTAGAGATGGAAACAGATGTTATTCGACCAGCGTTTTGATCATTTCAGGAAAGCCATGTCTGTACTGGCTTTGGAATTTCTTTAACCCGGATTGAAAAGCCGGCAACGGATGCCCCAGGGCGGCTGTCAATTTATCAGTGCAAAGGGTGAGATTTGGCGACCGGGCAGCAACCAGTCCGCCATCCAGATAGGATGCGGGTGTGATCAAAGCGGGGTCAAACTCAAACTGATTGGCAATTGCCACCCCAAAATCATACTTGGACATGACTTCAGGCCCCACACAATGGAAGAGACCGTTCAGTCCTTTTTCAGTCGCTTCAAGGATGGTATCAGCAAGATCCAAGACCATCATGGGGCAGAAAAGTACGTCGGTAAAACCTTTGAGCCGCTTTTGTTCAGCCAGGTTGTTGACAAAGAATTCAGCCAGGCTGCGCTTGCCGGTGATACTCCAACCATAGAAGTTCACTCGTAGCACCAACGCTTGCGGGTTGGCAGCCAGTACGGCATTTTCGCCGCGCAATTTGGTGAGGGAATATACACTCAATGGATTGGGCATATCTTCTTCGGAGTAATTACCGACCTGACCGTCAAAGACCGCATCCGTTGAGATCTGGATCATTTTGATCTTGTGATTCATGGCAGCTTCTGCGATCTCGCCAGGAAGCATACTATTAACAGCTTCTGCTTCTTCGGGATGGCTTTCACAATCATCCACATTGGCATTGGCAGCACAATGCAGGATCACATCGGGTTTGACTTCGTTGATGATGCGTTCAATGGAACCGGGTTTGGTCAAATTAGCCTGCATCATCTTGAAATTGATCCACTTGAGTGGATTGCGATAATCCACCCCGGTGACCTTGTGTTTCTTGCCATCCACTGCAAGGCAGAAATTCAATCCCAGCAGACCGCTGGCGCCGGTTACAAGAAAATGCGTCATCCCAGTTTTCCAGAAAGGTAATCGGCTTCGATCGGATCAATAATTTTTCCGATCTGTTCGATATTCAACCATTCAGTATTGTTGTTTGAAGCATAAGAGAAGCTGTCGTTCAGCAGTTTTCCCTTGGATTCCCAATCACGACCAAACCATAGGGACTCGGCGGGTTGGACGACGAACATATCATCCAACTCAACCGTCTGACGGGCTTCGTCTTCAGAAATGAGCACTTCATGGAGCTTTTCACCAGGGCGGATACCGATGATATCCACCTTGGCCTGGGGCGCGATGGCCCGAGCCAGGTCAACGACCTTCATGCTGGGGATCTTGGGAACAAAGACTTCGCCACCGTGCATGTTTTCAGCAGCGCGAATGACAAAGCGCACACCTTCTTCAAGGCTGATCCAGAAACGGGTCATGCGGTCATCGGTGACGGTGACTTTGCCGCTCTCACGCTGTTTGAGAAAGACCGGCACCACCGATCCGCGGCTTCCAACAACGTTGCCATAGCGCACGCAGGCAAAGCGCACTTCGTGCCCGGCGGCGTATGCATTGGATTGCACAAAGAGTTTTTCGGCTGCCAGTTTGGTGGCGCCGTATAAGTTGACTGGGTTGACCGCTTTATCAGTACTGAGTGCCACCACCCGGCTGACACCAGTGTCAATGGAGGCATCAATCACGTTGCTGCTTCCGAGGATGTTGGTCTTGATGGCTTCCATCGGGTTATATTCACAAGCAGGCACCTGTTTGAGCGCTGCGGCATGAATGACCACATCCACGCCTTCAAAGGCGCGCATGCAGCGTTCCTTGTCGCGGATATCGCCGATGAAATAACGCAGGCTGGGATCGTCATATCCCGCCACGCGCATTTCGTGCTGTTTCAATTCATCCCGACTGAAAACGATGATTTTCGCGGGGTGATATTCCTTCAACATGACATTGATGAATTTTTTGCCGAAAGAACCGGTGCCACCGGTGATTAAGACTACCTTTTTTGACCAATCCATAGGTTTTTTTCTCGATTCTATTTTAGTTTGGGCTTCGAGATCACAATCAGAGGATATTGACCGTTCTCGCCGTAATATTCAGGTTCCTGTTCTTCCTGGTTGTAAAGCCAGCGCAGCCAGAGTTTGCCAAACAGCCAGGGTTGAATGACCGACCGCAAGAATCGTACACTTGCGCTCCGCCAGACCATGATTTTAAAATCCACCCGACCGGCCAGATTCGCTTTCAACCATTCAGGGGTGATGTGCTGGGTAAAAGTGCCGGTTGGTTTACTGGCAGCAGGTTTTGCTTTTTCAGCGGTGACTTCAATTTCTTTTTTAGGTTTAAAGCGGTTTAAAACCCCATTCACCCGATCCATAAATTTGATCAACCAACCCATGCGCGCCATCAACACAGGAGCAGTCCAGGCGTTAACCACCACACCGGTGCGCTCAGGTTTGAGCACGCGTGCGAAACCGGCATAAGCATCAGGCTGTTCGGCAGGGGGAATGTGATGCAGGGTATGCAACGAAACCAGACCATCAAAAGTGTCGGACTTGAAAGGCAGATTGGCCACGTCAGACACCACGTAAAGACCCTTGCTGCCAAGGCGGTGACGGGCTTCTTCAAGCGCCACAATGGATATATCCAGGCAGACACGATACTGATAATTTTGAGAATAAGTGAGATATTCAGGCCACTGCACCGGACCTGAACCGGCATCCAGCAGATACTTGCCGGTGGGCTGCAGATAGCGATTAACGCGCAGATGGCATTTGTGAATGTAGTCGCGTGAAACCGGACGCAGATCTTCGTAACGGGCATTCTGATAGAACCCGTCATTCTCCATCTTCCATCCGATTTGATTGTAGAAGGCGCTGACCTGTTGTTTTACTTCAGCTTCGGACTGCTCGCCACTCATGCATGCCGTCCGTTGTGATTCATTTTTGTCCAATCCAGGGGTTCACCCACCAGATAACGGAAGGTGTTACCGTATTTTTTCTTGCCTTCCTTGCTGAATACCTGTGAAAGTTTGTGGGTTTCGTAATCCTGCCATACCTTGATATGCCATGGGAATGGCAGCGGGAAGGTGTAGAAGAAGTGATAGGCGTATTTCCAGGCAAGTGCGATCTTTTCCTTGTTGAGTTTATACTGCTTGGGTTTCTCAAGGATCGTGCCCAGGATCTTGAAATATTCCACCCAGGAGTTGGGATCAAAGGTGAATCCGCGATCGCGGTAATGGGTCTGCCCTGCCACCACAACAGGGATGCCTTTTAGCGCCATTTCAAGCCCAACGGTGGTGGTGTAAACAAGACCAACGTCTGTGATTTCAACCAGGTCATAAGTGTTGATCTTCTCTTCAGGCTGGATGACATGGATGTATTCAGGCAGTTCAGGCAGGGTTTGTCTGACCACGTCCACCATGGAGTACTCACGGGTGAGAATCTCGCCGGGATGGATGCGGATGACCAACTGGATGTCAGGCCGGCCAATGAAGTAAAGGATGGTGCGGCTGACCCATTCGGCCATGGTCTTGCTGAACACCTGGCGACCGAGGGTGAGGCTGTCGCCAAGCACGTTGGTGGCCAGCAGTACGATCGGACGATTATCCAGTTTAAGTTGCTCGCGTACGGTTTCGGCACCCTGCGAGGGCAAAGACTGCCACTGGCGGGTGAAATTCTCATTGACCTTGGCCTGTTGACGCGATTCAAAAAGATTCTTAATGCGCGACAACTGCTCATTGCTCAATTTGCTGTCGGCCTGGGCGCTCCACATATCCGAGGTGTCCTGCCGCATGATCTCAGCGTTTTGGGCGATCCAAAAAGCTTCGCGCTGATCGCTGAATTCATAGGTAGTGACAGGAATTTTCAAGAAACGCGCTACACGATAAACAATGCCAAATTCCTGCACGGTGCCATTGGGAACAATGACCACGTCAGGTTTGCTGGCGCGCAGGTAAGCCAGCAAGGATTGAGCAGCTTCCATGTTGCGTTTGAGGCGAAATTGATAGGTCGGCCAGGAAGGATCAACATCCTCGATCTGGAGCGTGTATTGAGTGTCAAATACAGTGACCTGGTTGACAGCTTCCTGCAGCGCCTTGGGAAGCGGCGTGTAGGGAGCACGGTAGGTAATAAAGGAAACCACGTCCATCACCGATGAGGCTTCTTCAAGCACCTTCTGGGCATATATGTTTTGGCGGCGGATATCGAACTTGGTGGAATCAGTGAACCAGTCAAAATAGGGATAGAAACCCAGGGTGACATCATGGTTGTCGGCTGCAAGGCCGAGCCCGGTGATGGTGGCCTGTTCGATCCAATAATGCAGGGCGGCAAAGATAAACACTTTCTTTTTCTCAACCTGCGAATTGGGACGAATCTTCTTTACTTCCTCCACCATGGAAGGAAGCGCCTCATGCAAGGCTTTTAAAGAAAAACGCGAATGGATGGGATTATCTCGCTGCCTGACCAGCCAATAAAGTTCGGCAGTAAGCGGAATACCTCCAAGGAAACGCTTTAATGTTTCTTTGTTGTTGTTTATCATATTTGATCCGTGCTTCTCATTGGAAAGTAAACCATGGTAAGGTTACTTGAAAATGCTTCAATATTCAATTGTTGAATTATAAACCCCGAGCTTTGAACGGTCAAGTTAACCTCATTTCGTTGCAACTAAGTTAATTTTCGACGATTTGCCAATCGAGGCGCGGACGAGTGACACCTTGCCGCGGTTCGACCCAGTGCATGCCAGGAGCGCCGGTGGGATTAACATTGAAGACGACTGCATTTGCATCCTGGAAATATCGTTTGATCCGAAAAACACTGGCGTTAACACCCAGCGTGTAACGTCCCTCGTTCAACAGGTCCGCGGGGATGGTGCAGCGGCTGATGTAATGCCCCGCCCTGCGCTCGGCATGTTTCGAGAACTGGTCAGGATCATCCGTGTCAAAAGAGGTAAACACGTAATCACCGCGTACCGTCATCAGGTAAATGCCTACGCGCAACCCAGTGATGGCAGAATCAAGGCTGTATTCCATTTCAAGGGTCAGTGGTTCGATCGAGCGGACTGAATCCACCACGTGCCCCTTGGCGTTCATGACCCGCATGGCAATGGGCTTGAATGGATAAGCCTCAGACGGGATCTCTTCGCTCGTCCAACTGCGTTCACCACCCTTTTCGTAGCCATGTGAAAGGTAGTAATCCACGGCTTCGGCGCTGGGGGCGCGCTGCGTCATTTTGCCATGTTCGAGGATGATGCATTCCTTTGTGAGCCGGGTAACGGCAGACATGTTATGCGAGACAAAAAGCACGGTGCGGCCTTCGCCGGCCACGTCGCTCATTTTTCCAAGGCATTTCTTCTGGAATTCCGCATCGCCCACCGCCAACACCTCATCCACGATGAGGATCTCGGGTTCAAGATGAGCTGACACAGCAAAAGCCAAGCGCATGTACATGCCGCTGGAATAGCGTTTGACGGGGGTATCAATGAATTGTTCGATCTCTGAGAAAGCCACGATCTCGTCAAATTTCTTGTCAATCTCGCTGCGCTTCATGCCAAGGATGGCGCCGTTCAGATAGACGTTCTCGCGTCCGGTCAGTTCAGGGTGAAAACCGGTGCCGACTTCAAGCAGCGACCCAACCCGGCCGTGGATTTCTGCACGACCTTCGGTGGGTTCGACCACGCGGGAGAGCATCTTGAGCAAGGTGGATTTGCCGGCGCCGTTCTTGCCGATCACGCCCAGCACCAGGCCGCGTTCAACTTCAAATGAGACGTTACGCAACGCCCAGAAGGATTCGCTGCCCGTGGGGTGCAGAAGATTTTTCAACGGAGACCGCAGGGTCTCGGTGATCTTTTCACGCAAGGTCTGATAGCGGTTGACCTCGCCAAAGATCTTATATTGTTTTCCAAGGTCGTTAACTTTAATTGCCAGGTTGCTCATGGTGGGTATCCTAAATCATGTCCGCGAAGACACGTTCCATGCGGCGGAAGAAGAACAAGCCGGAGATGAAAAGGGTCAAGGCGATAACAGAAGAGATGGCAATCATCAACGGCGAAATGGATTGCTGGGTGCCCAACATGGCCCAGCGAAAACCTTCGACCACCCCCGCCATGGGGTTGAGCGAATAAAGCACACGCCATTTTTCAGGTACGGTACTGGATGCATACACGACGGGCGAGATGAACATCCAAATTTGGGTGATAAAGGGCAGCATGTAGTTGATGTCACGATACATCACTAGCAAAGCTGAAAACCACAAGCCCACACCCAATGCGGTCACCACGGCCAGAAGCATGAAGGCAGGCAGCCAGAGCATATTAATGGTCGGTGTGATATGGTAGAAGATCATCATGCCGATGAGAATCACAAACGCGATCAAGAAATCCACCAGATTGGCGAAGACCGATGCAAGCGGCACAATGATACGCGGAAAATAGATCTTGGACACCATGTTTCCACTGGTGAGCATGGAGCGGGCAGACACACTCAACGCGGCGGCAAAGAACTCCCAGGGCAGCAGACCGGTGTAAGACCAGATCGGATAGGGCAACCCATCAGAAGGCATTTTGGCAAGGTTGCCAAAGAAAATGGTGAAAACGACCATGGCCAGGAACGGCTTGATGATCGCCCACAACACTCCCAACACGGACTGCTTGTAGCGCACTTTGAGATCACGCCAGGTCAGGAAGTAAACCAACTCGCGGTAGATCCAAAGATCGCGCAAGTTAAGCGCCACCAGGCCCTTGACCGGCTGGATAATGACTGTTTCTGGTTTTTTAATCGTTTCGATTGCTGCTGTTTTCATAAACTACTTTTCTGCATCCATTTTCGCCTGGTACCAATCAATGGTTCGGCGCAAGCCTTCTTCGAAGCCTACCTGGGCTTTGAATCCAAATTCTTTGCAGGCACGCTCGACACTGAGCTGCCGGCGGGGTTGTCCGTTGGGTTTGGTGGTATCCCAAACCAGATCACCCTGGAACCCGGTCAGTTTGGCAATGAGGGTCACCAGGTCTTTGATGCTGATCTCCATGCCCGAACCCAGGTTGACCGGTTCAGATTTGTTGTATTTTTCGGTTGCCAGCAAAATACCCTCGGCGGCATCTTCAACGAAGAGAAATTCGCGCGTGGGGGAACCGTCGCCCCAAACTTCGATGGAGGGGGCATTGTTGGCTTTGGCTTCAAGACACTTCTTGATCAAAGCGGGGATGACGTGTGAACTCTCGGGACGGAAATTATCCCGCGGACCGTAGAGGTTGACCGGCAGCAGGAAAATCGAATTGAATCCGTACTGCTGACGATAGGCCTGAGATTGCACGAGAAGCATCTTTTTGGCAAGGCCATAAGGCGCATTGGTCTCTTCGGGATAGCCTTCCCAGATGTCTTCTTCTTTAAAAGGGGTCGGTGCAAACTTGGGATAAGCGCAGATGGTGCCCAAGGCCACGAACTTTTCGATCTTGCGCAAGTAAGCTTCATGGATGAGCTGCACACCCATCATCAGGTTGTCGTAGAAAAAGTCCGCGGGATGCAGCAAATTAGCGCCAATGCCGCCCACCTGGGCAGCCAGGTGAATGATAATATCGGGTTTGCTGTCATCCAACATCTGATTGATGGATGATTTTTGAACCAGATCGTAGTCTTCGATCTTGGGGATGAAGATTTCTTTAACACCCCGGTCTTCCAGCTTTTTGCAAACAAAGGAACCCAAAAAACCGGCTCCTCCGGTGACGCAGACTCGTTTATTCTTCCAAAAAGATTGATCGGTCATAGGGTTTTGTGATCCTCCGGTTCAAAGAATACTTTCAGTCCTACAATGCGCAGTAATGGTGCGCAGGTGTCAGTGGTAATTTCAATGCCTTGTTCAAGGCAGGTCAGGCGGCATACTTCAGCCACGTCTCCGCTGCCCTCGATGCGCAGAGCAGTATAACCAGCAGCATGCACTTCTATCAGGGTGGCAACCACACGCTCACGTACCAAACGATAAAGATTAAAGGAATTCTGGATATAGTCTATGGTCAGCCTGGCGCGTAAAGCTAGACCTTCAGGGGTGATGATGTACTTGAGTTTGCGCCTTTCGGCGCGGCTGACCTTGACGTAGCCTTTTTCGATAAGACGTTTGAGATGCCAGTTGATCGTGCCAACGGCCACTTCAAGCGTATTCGCCATGGCGGCTTGAGAAGTATCGGGGTCTTGTTCGATGTGTTCGAGGATGATCAGGTCGCGTTCTGTGCAATTTTCGAGGCTCATGCGTCTCCAATATTCAACAGTTGAATTATAAAACGCATGGAGAGGTTGGTCAAGTGGAGAAAAGGTTTAACCTCCCAAGACACAAAAAACCCGAAAGAAACTTCCCCTTTATGGTTTATGATTTTTCTCTTAATGTTATAATTTGAAACAGTTAGCAAGTTAACATTTGGCACCACATTTTGGACCCGTAGCTCAGTGGTTAGAGCGCGCGGCTCATAACCGCTTGGTCGCAGGTTCGATCCCTGCCGGGTCCACTTTTTCGCCTCTTTAAATGTTAAAGCAGCAGGCGAAAATCCTTTCAAAACCTCCAGTCCCTGGTCTCAGGGCTGTATGGTTAGACGGCGTGGACCCTGTCAGGCCTGCGCCGTTGCACCTTAATTACTAGGGGATTTGTTCATGCACAAACAAACTCCACCAGTTGTTTATCCCCCTATTGGCCATTGTATTTATTGCGGTTCCAAAAATGGTGCTTTCTCAAAAGAGCACATCATTCCACTAGGTTTGGGAGGATCCATGATTCTACCCAAAGCAAGTTGTCCTACATGTGCAACAATCACAGGAGAAGTGGAGCGATTTTGTCTGAAATTAATGTACGGCCCGCTTCGAAACCGTTTAAATTTGCCCACTCGTCATAAAGACAAACGATTAAGTAATTTACCTCTTGAATTAAAAAAACTAGATGGAAATAAAGAATTCAGAATTATTCCATCTGAAAATTTTCCAATTATTGCTCTTGGCTATAACTTCCCAGCTCCAGGCTTATTACAAAATATTGAACCAAATGGAGCTTATGAAGGAACCTTAATTGTTCGTTATATTGAATCTGAACTTCAGGAATTTATGAAACCTGAAGGACAAAGAGTAAAGCTAGGCTCCTTTAGTGTTCAGGTTTTTTGTCAAATGTTGGCCAAAATCGCACATTCTTATGCAATCGCTAATCTTGGAGAAAATGCATTTCATCCTCTTTTACCCGACCTTATTCTTGGAAAATCACTTACCCCCCAATTCCTGGTTGGCGGAGATGTTTATAGCACTCCTTCAGAACAAAACTCTGTATTGCACGACATATTCCTCCAAAATTGCTTATCAAATGGAATTGAATACATTTTAGTCGGAATTCAACTATTTGCCTTTATGGGAATGCCTAGATATCATGTAGTTGTTGGAGAAAAACTTTAACTGAAAAAAATGAAACTAATTAACGGTTTCGATAATCTTGAATTATCGAAACCTTCCTTGTTTACTTATTTTGACCTTTATAGTATAAAAAGATTCTTATTGGTACATACAGCCCAAATTTAGTGGTAAACGGAAGAGTGGCCTGTCCCTAAGGGCCACTCTTCCGTTTAAATGTTTGCGCGCAAACATTTTTCATGCGCTCCACAGCGATATCATAAAACTGATCGGCCATCTCTATCCCGATAAAATGCCTGCCCACCTGCAGTGACGCGACGCCGGTACTCCCCACCCCCATCGTGTTATCCAGTACCAACGCACCAGGTTCAGAATAAGTTTCGATCAAATAGGCTAGTAACGCCACTGGTTTTTGAGTTGGATGCCGGTGATCAGTCTCGGATGCAAATTCCAACACGGACCGCGGGAAATTGCTCCAACGCACGTGTCTCATTTCGATGGTCTGTTTATTATAAATTCTCGACCGTCCGGTCCGCTTCATTTTATCTACTGCCACCAGCCCCTGGGGATGATACGTCATTTTCGTTGTTTTGGCCGGAGAAAACACTAGAATATTTTCGTGACCTCGCAACGGTTGATACTTCGAATTAAGATGACCTGAAACTGTATTCTTTTTCCAGATCAGCTCATATCTAAACCAATCCATTTTGCTGTTGATCAACTTGGTCGTGAACGGTTGGCTTGCGGTCAGGATCACACTCCCGGCCGGCTTGAGCACTCTTTCATACTCAGCCCATAATCTATCGAATGGAATGATCACATCCCATTCACAAGCAGTAACGCCGTAAGGAAGGTCCGCAAGAATCAGATCAACACTGTGATCCTCAAAACCTGGCATGATCTCGAGGCAGTCACCTTGATGTAGAAAAGCGTTTCCGATTTTTTCCATGACTTCACCAAATAGAACAAATAATCTATAATTATTCTAACTCGCAAGTCGTGAAGTGATTCTTAAAATAGGAGATAATATTGGTATATCATTCAGTTCCTTCAAACAAAACATATCCGGATCACATGACTAATTTCGAATTGATCCGCACCGAGATATCCAAGGCGATTTTCGATGAAACGAAAAAACTAATTGACTATGTAGAATCCACTCAAAAGATAATCTACCCCCGAGAAGTGAACCTGGCCCGTAACGAATTGATTGTCCTGATGAAGAAACAAGGCAGTAATGTCTATTTCAAAGAACAAATCCTCCGTCTGGATGTGGTAAACGGAATCCCCTACATCCACCTAGAGAAATCAACCGAACCCCATGACATCCTGGAGTAACAACAAAAGACCGCCCGAAGGCGGCCTTTTGTTTTAACAAGTTTCCAATTTTCCAGATCTAAGAAAGCAGTGCCAAACACTGTTCACCATGATGGATGGCGACAAAGTTGGAGCCTCTTTATTACCATTCCATTTACATACTGGAGGCTTATCGCTACCAGTTAGTGAAATTGGAAGTCTGACAAGACCAGGCAGCCATCTGTCGGAAAGAGTTTTATCTGGTACATGGATCCAGATAGCCAAATAATCTTTAGTAAATCGCCATTCACCAACTTTCAATTCTGGAAAGATTTCCATCTTTACACCTTTTTCAAGCAATCAACAGCAACATAAACCTCGACCTTACCCCAACCAGCGTCGCTCCCAAAACCTTGGATGATTTCCTTAACTTCAACTGCCGTTCCGGTTGTAATGGTGGTGAGTTTTCTTGCCGCAACTTCCGGTTTTTCTCTCACATTCACCCAAGGTAGGGATTTCACTTTGTAAGTCCCTGTTTTCGCAGGCTCCGTCACCACAACCGGTGCTTCATCATCCGGCTGCTCAACAGGCAAATTTTGGGTAACTATCCAACTACCAAATAGATCTCGATATTTGCTGGGTGTGATGACCAAGGCATTCAGATCTAAGGTCGTGACCTTTGTTCCCATCGCCACACCGTCCCCCACACCATCATCATCCATATCCCCATCAG
Organism: Chloroflexota bacterium; assembly: GCA_021825925.1. Classification (GTDB taxonomy): domain Bacteria; phylum Chloroflexota; class Anaerolineae; order Anaerolineales; family Anaerolineaceae; genus UBA6107. The sequence continues at coordinate 132,032 of JAKAFP010000001.1, read as the reverse complement.
AGGCATATTGCCAGATACACACCGGTCCGCGCCAACCAGCCGCTCTGACCGCCTTTATCACACTAGCTATGGATTGTCCTTCGTCATACCAGGCCACCCATAATGGACGATCCTTGAACCAATCATCGAACCATTTCAACAGATCAAGCGAACAATAGATGCCGTTGAATTTGCCATTCAAGTCATCCATGCGCTGCAGAAAACCTTTAGCGATTGCCAACGCTCTCTGCGTAACAGACGATAATGATGGAGCGTACTTTGGATTGCCGTTCTCAATATCCAGGAAGACCGCTCCTTCGGGATCAGCTTTCAAAGCGCCGTGGCAGATATCAGCCTGTTTTGATCCAAAGGAATCATCTTCCATCCCAAACCCTGCCCATGTCGGAATGTGACTTGAGTAATAATCCATATACCAATATGGTATTCGGTTGACTTTGCCTTTTGAATTCATCCAGTTTTCAACGAACCTGGTATCAATCGTGTGTCCATAGCCAACACGAATACCAGAAAAATCGGCCTTGATCTTAGTCCAATTAATGACGCCGTTGAACTGGCTGACATCAACACCCTTTACCGCAAACGAGCTATATTTGAGTCCCATATTATCCTCCTACATACTTTCTTCACCAATTTCGGACATAGACGATGTCTGTTCTATGGAAATATAAGAAAAAGTTCCATTAGCTGTAAATGTGTGAATGGCGTATCCTCCTGAATATGTAATTGTTCCTCCAGTTGCAACGCCAGTTGAAATCGGATAACTAATAATTACTACTCCTGAGCCACCACTTCCTCGTGCAGAACCTGTATCACCACCTCCACCACTACCTGTGTTTGCCGCTCCAGAAGCCCCCGAAGAAACTGAATACCCATGACCACCCGCGCCATAAGTTACTGGTGTTCCAGATATATTAAGCGTTAACCCATTACCACCAGTTGCACCGCTAGGAGCGCCACCAGCTCCACCGCCTCCGCCACCATAGGAAGCTAAACTTCCTGTTGCGCCGTTATTACCATAACCGGTAGCGCCATCCATACTTGTTTGCGTTGCACTTCCCCCTGGGTTGCTACTGACTTGCCCACTGCCTCCACCTCCGCTACCTCCACTTCCTCCGGGGTTCCCTCCACCATAACCTCCACCGTAGGCAATAAGAGTAGCGCCAAACGAGCTATTTGAACCTGAGCCATACGAACCACCGCCGCCAACAACAACTGAATACGAGCCATTAGATAACAACCTTGATGGATGATATAAAACTCCACCACCGCCGCCACCACCACCATAATTTGTTCCACCACCACCACCGCCACCAACGACAAGAACATCAACTAATCCCATATTGACCTTTCATAACAATATGAAACAAAAAATTAATAATCTTCAGAGTAATAAACAGAGGCCGAAATGATAGCTGCATCTGCAAGGTGACCATCAGTTGCATCATTCTTTCTGGTGAACCTGAACTTTGCAAAATTTCCTGGTGCAGGAGTACCACCAGCCACAACAGCAGTTGCAATTTCAACTTCAATTGGAGTCATATACCGCATGGTGGTCAAAACTGAATACTGCGGACTTCCAAACGCTGCGGTGTTGAAGTTTGAGCCAGTTGTAAGAACAACAGCGTCCATACCGATGATAACCTGGCCAGTCATGCAGACATAATCAAGAGTAACAACCTGCGCTCCAATGTCGGTAACAACCTTCAGACCAACCGATATGATTGCTCCACACCCTGACATATCACCACACGCAATTTCAACTAATGTATTTACTCCAGCAGACAAAGCCGGTATATCCCAAGCTTTTACAGGACTTACACAAGCGGCAGTATCGTCAATAACCAACTGGAGCTGCCCCAACGTAGTTTGAACATCAGACTTAATCCAGCAATAAACATACTTCTGCTTACTCAGATCAATGCTGGTAATCGCTTTATAAGCTGCAATTCCTGTTGTGAATGCTGCTGCAATTGTAAACTTTTGAGCGGCTACACCTTCTTTGAACAAACCTGCCGTTGACTCTTGAGCCTGAGTAACATTTGCATTTGCAGTCCACGCCACATCACAGCTATCTAACGTGTACGGAATTGGATGAAGAAGAACCTTTGCTTTGAATCCTCCACCAGAATATCTATCAGGCATCTTGTACAAATTAACTGTCTCGAGAAACTCTGCTTTACCTAACGCGTTCTGCTTCCAGTTAAGACCACCCGCACCACTATTGTTTGTCGAGTAATCTCCACCATTTAAACTTGCAGGTTGAAACCCAAGTACATTGATCTGACCACGCTGCGTGTACGTGCGATAGTCAGTAACATCAGTTGCAGCAACTGTGGTGTATCCATTTGCAATATAAACCTCAGCAAGTTTCAACTGCCATTTGGTACCATCTGTTTTTGTGAGCGTTGGAGCAACAGGGGTTACTCCGGGGGTTCCTGTGATGGACACAACTCCCATGGTGTTGTTGACCCAATCAATCTCAGCTGCGATCACATCAATACGTGGGGTTCCTGAAGAGTTCGAAGCCATCGCAATAGTGTTTTCAGAAGTGTCGTAGGCATATCCTCCCTTAATCCAAACAGCTCCTGTTTTTACTTTTACCTGTTTTCCACTGCTATCAGCATAAACCTGATATTCATTGGCGTATCCAAAAATCACACCATCAGGCTTCCAGAGTCTCGCCATCTTTGACCACTGCGCAGTCATAACAGACGCACCAGGTCCTGAATCAAATGGGAAATAATATCTTGTCATTTCTACCTCCGCTCCTGTGCGTTCAATCGTTGATCAACTCCCCTAACCCGCGAGTAAATCTTTGAATATGTACTAAGATCACTTGATGCGCCATCTGTTCCAATTGCCAATGTGATATCTTCTCCATCGTTCGCTGATAAAACAGTTTTCATTTCTCGAACCTGGTGAAAGGTTGTTACACCGTTTTCAATATATGTAACTAAATCCCCAACATCAAAATCATCTACAGGGCGCATATTTTCAGTCCCTAACGGGGTAAAAGTGATGGAGATTTTTTCTTTTTGTTTTGTTAATTCTTCTGAAATTGATGAATTAAGCTCTGTCGCAGATGATGTGTTTCCTTTATCTAAAAACGACTCTGATCTTCCCCATTCAAGAACTGCTTCTGCATTACTACCCTCTACAAAAGTTCGCGCTGATCCTTCACCGCTGCCACCACAGATAATATAATTAGCCTTTCCAGCTTCTATATCTGAGGTGTAATCACCAAGCGTCCCTAAAGCTTCAGAAAAAACAATTGTTCCAGTTTTATCTTCAGGAATGTAAGTCTCAAAGATTAGGTTTCTAACCCTAAACCCTATCTCCCCCTTTATTGCTAACGAGCTGATAAGTTCAAGTAATCCATCAAATCGTGCTCGGCCAGTAACTACCAAGCCCCGACCATAATCTATTTCAATAGTAAAGCCTGGTATTCTCCGATCAGGCAACGCTGAAGGACCAATATTTATATCAATGAATTGCTTAATTATCGATTCAGCAATTCCTGTCCTCACATCATAGTCAGTCGAAAATGGTGCACCCCCAGGAACCGGATATGCTAATTGATTCTCAACAACCATTAAGTCATCTTTACCGCTTGCTGTCATGGCCAACCCGCTCTCATTGTGAAATCTTCTAACTTTTCCACTAAAATGAGGTTTGCCATTTCGATATACCTCAATACCACCACTTTTTGTCAGCATTGACAGTGAATCCGGAGTTGAGTTTAGCGACCATGTTCCTACGGCATTAAACCTACGCACGAAAGTAAGACTTGAATAATTCTCAAGTTGACTAACCCTGTTACCATATCCATCTCGAATAAAAACTTCATATAAGCTCATTTTGAGTCATACCTCGGAGTATAAAGTAATTCAACGCTTGATTCAGCTGCTGCTCCACTCATTTCTATTTGAATAGAGTTGTCACCTGGCAAGAGTGGCCACAAAGACGATTGATCAGCTAGATAATTGAATGCATTTACCCCGTCTAATGTAATTGTTTTCTTCCTGATTCGAGTATCAATAACCAACTCTTGACCTGTGAAAAGCTCCAATGAACCTAAAGAGATAACTTTTCCTGTTCTGATATTTGTTAACTGAATTGAAATGCCTGGTCCCGATATCGTCCATACTGGATAAGTATCAGCATTCCCGGGATTGTTGATCACCTGAATGGAATATACGATCGATCGTGTTAAATGCATCGGGAAAAAAGAAGTTGAAAAAAATGTTCCCGCTACACCAGCCGTTTCAAAGATCTCTGATATAGGTACATCATCATGCAAAAACGGATCATTAGCAGTGAAGGAGAGTATAGTTTCAGCGACTGTCTCCTTATCAACAACTTCTTTTAATCCCTCCGGCCGGCAATACAAAATTCTGGTTTCGCCGTCATTAACAAATTTCAACTTCCCTTCACCTTTTTGCGGATCCATACGTTGTGAAAGGTCTCTTAAAAGTGAAACCAATTCTGTTCTCGAACTTCCTTTTATTTTTTGTGAAAGATCCACTCCGCGCTCACCAATAATCACACCCCGGAATTGGCTGCCCTCAGATAGTGGTGTTTTAGTGCTTTGTAAAGTAAATGGTGGTCCCCAAATTCCTTTCTGATTTCGCAAACAAAAATAATGTATCCAATCATTAAGATTGAGCTCTCCACCATCAGCATCCACCCAGATAATTTGCTCACGAGCCATATAACATCTCCGTCTGTCTCAAGAATCTGGTAAGTCCTGATTCGTTATATGTCTCAAAATACACCTGGTAGATCTTTCCGTTTTTATCAACTGCTGTTGTCTGATTAGCAGTATTTTGTGCAGAATTTAAATTGGCATTGATGCTCCCACTATTGGCAAAACCATTCACAGCATCTTCAATTTGGTTTCTTACACCAGCCATCTGACGAGCAAACCCTCCGCTCAATCCAAGTGCCATATTGACGCCAATTTCGGCAAATACAGTACTGGGTGAGTGAATCCCAAGCAGATCCTTAACCTTATCCACTAGTTCATTCCAGTTCGCCATGAAATTGGCTTTGAAATTTTCCCAAGCCTTGGTAAAGCCTTCACTGATACCATGAACAATATCTTCACCCATGGATTTGATCTTCACCTTGAACGTATCGCTTTTAAATTCCTTTACCAGTGCATCTATCACCTGAGGCATCATAGCCAGCAGCTTTGGAATATTTTCGATAATTCCAAGGCCAAGAGTTAGGATGATCTGAATTGCTGCGACAATCAATTGGGGTAGACTCATCAAAAGACCGTTCACCAGTTCGATCATGATGGTCGGAAGCATATCCATTAATACAGGTAAAGCAGCGATCAAGCCTTGAGCTAATGCTATGATCAATTGAAGTGCTGCAGTAATCAGCATCGGGATGTTCTGCACCAGGGTCAACACCAGCTGCATGATGATCCCCACGACCGCCGGGATCAAAGTGGGCAGCGCGGCTGATAAACCATTGGCCAACTGAACGATAATCTCAATAGCGGCAGTGAGCAGCATAGGCAGCATGCTTATCAAACTTGTCACGAGCATTAAAAGGATCTGCACCCCTGCATCAATTAATATGGGGATGTTTTGAACAATAAAACCCATTAGGGTTTGAATCATGGTGATCACTGCCGGCAGCATGGTAGGCAAACTGTTGATTACAGCATCCATAACACCCTGGACAATTCCAAGACCACCCTGCAGCATTTCGGGTAATTTGCTTGTAATATCGGTGACGATTTTTCCAAGCAATCCACCAATACCGCTGGCCATCCCCTTAAGACCCGTTTCGGTTCGCTCTACATTGGCAACATCGAAAACGCTTTTACCCAGTCCGATTTGGTTTAGATCATCGTTTGATCCCTTAACTATCCCCACCAGGTCCTTTAGATAACCTGTTAATGTACCCGCCATAGATTGGAACCCGGGCAAGAATGCAGCTGAAATTTCTCCTAGGGTCCCTTTAAGACCTTCTTTAAGACCATCCAGCATGTCGTTTAAGCCTGCCAACCCGGCTACTGCCTGGTCAGACATCACGGCACCCATTGAATGCGCTTCATTGGTCATTCTGGTTATTTCATCTGCACTTGTTTTTATCAGCGGGTTAAGTTCCTGTGCGCTTTTTCCAAACAACGCCATAGCCATGGCGTCGCGCTCAGTCTCGTTCGGCAGATCTTTGAGCTTGGCAAGCACTTCTTGAAAAACAACCTTGCTGTCTCGAAGAGCACCGTTTCCGTCTGTGGCATCTACCCTTAATTTCCTAAAAGCTTCAGCTTGAGCGCCGGTTCCACTTGCAGCCGCATCCATCGACCTGATCAATTTGGCATTCGCGCCGGCAACTGTGTCCAGATCAGTGCCGGTTTGTTTTCCGATGTAACTTAATTCTTGGAGTCTTTGAACAGAGATACCAGTCTTTGCCGACATCTCCGCCAGGTTGTCTGCTGCGCTTGCAGAACTCATCACCATCTTCGCCATGCCGGCAGCTATACCAACAACCGCTATTGCAACTGCAGCTGCAGCTACCAGGGCAGCTTTCAACCCTCCAACCATTCCCCCCAATGCTGACTTAAAGGATTCTGATTTCTTTGCCATCTGTTCTTGTTTGTCGCCAAGGTCCTGCACCTTACTGCCTGTGTCTTTTGATTCATTACCCATCTCATCCAAGGCAGTTTTTGTCTGTTCAAGCTCAACCGTCATTTTTCCGAGGGTTTCATTTTGCTTATTGAGCTTGATTTGCAGCTCCTCGGCTGCCCTGCTATCAGCACCTTTTTCAGCAACCACTTTCTGATATTCAGTGGTCAGTGCTGCAATTTTCTGTTTTTGAAGATCTATCTGAGATGTGAGTGCTTTGGTCCGAAGCTCAAGACCATTGGCGTTTTTATCCCACTCACCCATGGCAGCAGCAGAGGCACGAAAGCCTGATTCGATTACCCGGATCTGACGATTAAGCTCAGATACACCGGCTTTATAGTCGGTGACATCCAGACCTACTTTTCCAGATAGGTTGTTATCAGACATACTCCAACTCCATGCTCAGTGGGGCGGTTTTTATCCCGCCCCAAAATTGTCATTACAAAAAATCAACCTGGTCGCAAAATGCCCTTTTAGGTTTTGGATCACCTTGATTGGCATAACGGTTAATGAAATCGATCATGCTTTCAACATCTGTTTCATCAATATCCTTAAGCGACCAATTAAAACTTTTTACAAAAAAGATCTCCAAATCAATGAGGATGTCGAGAAGGCTCTCGTCTTCCTTTTCCTCCGGAATTGCTACTTCTCCGGAGGTGGTGTAGGGTTTGGATTGATCCCTTTAGATGTAGCCACGATTTGACGCATGACTGCCATCATTTCACCGAGATCTGCACTCTCCTCCAACTCCTCTTTTGTGACTTTTCCTTTGAAGACAGAGACCACCAGATTTGTAATGCCGTCAACATCCTCTTCGGTCGGCTTTTCTTCATTCAGGGTTGATGCCAGCTTTGCTGCCGCTTTGAGCATCTTCCATGGCACAAAAGTCTGGGTGGAGGTTTTTTCAATTTCACCATCGTCACCATAAAGGTGGATGACCATCGGGGCTCCCATATTAGGCCGCCGTGGTGAACTTGACCAAGGTATTAGCCAACACCTGACCATAGATATCTGTGGCGCCAGCGATCACAAGAGTATGTGCCGCAGATCCGGTCAATGAACCGTGGGCCACTGTGACGATCTTCTTGGTGGAATCCAATGTGCAGGTGACGCTCACCAGAGTGTTTGATGCATCCAACAGAGCGACGTGGTTGATCACACCCGCTGCCATGGCATTGTTGAATGTCAAGGTAAAGGATGATGTCTTGCTCACACCGGTGGCAGAGTTGGCCGGCACTGAACTTGAAAGCGCGACTGCAGATGGCGTAGTAATCGAAGGAACTTGAACCTGGCTGAAGAAATCGGTCCCGCTGAAGTTCGTGGTATCTTCATCGCCAACGATCCGCTTTACACTTTTTGTGATTTCTCCAAGGTCAAACTCATGCACTGTGTTAATGGCAGTGAAAATGATCTTGGCAGGTTTCGGAGTTGCTTTGGTTTCTTTGGTGGCAGCTTCATCATTGGGAACGGAGAACTTACCCTTCAAATACTGGAAATACTTGTATTTCCCATTTGATTTCATGGACCTGAATGATAGAGTGGCATCTGGAGGAGTAGCGTTTCCGCCCTGGTCAAAAAGGCGGCCGCTGGCAGTGTCGAACACTTTACCAAGATATTTGGCTAAAATTTCCATCGGGATGGCCGTGGTAGTCAGAGTGAGTTTGGTAACTCCTTCTGAGGTCATCACATCAAATGGCATATTATCCGCGTACTGAGTCTCTTGTGAGGTTTCAGGCTCCGCGGCCGCCTCGAGTGATGGGGCAAAATATTCAGGGGTGTCGGCCACATATGCGCTGGCATCGTCCTGGGTGACCAGTGATACGTGCACCTGGTCCAAACCAACTACTGATTTATATTCATCTTGTTGCATAGTTAATCCTCGCTTTCAGAATAAAGGAATTCAGTTCCTAATCCATAATGGCCAGTTTCGATGTCAAGAGGAATCTCAATCACATTTCTCTTGGTGAAACCGGCAGCCATCATGACTCCATCAACATCTGGAAGGTTGATCAAGCCATCACGGCTGAAAATGTTCACTTGCATTGTGTAGGACCGCAGAGTTTCCTTATCATCGGCAAACTGTTCTGGCGTACTTGGCAGAGAAAAATAAACCATAAAGAGATCCGGGTAATCGCCAGATCCAATCTGCAGTTTGCTAGCCGCATAAGGAACACCCAGTGAAGCCAATGCCGAACTTGTACGCTCCCAAACAGTGGTCAAATTGCACCGTCCTCTATTAACGACTCTTTCATTTTTTTGGTTGCCTTGGGGCCACCATTTTTCATACCAGGCCGGATATAAGGATGAGCTGAGTTCTTTACCGAACCATATTCCTGGGCATTGCCATACCGGGCTGTTTCAGCATCGGTGAATGCAAGATCATGGATGAGCCCAACTTCTATACTGTGGTAATTTCCATCCTGCTCCGGACCTTTGATTTGAATGTGGTCCGCCAGGTTACCAGTCAGAAGAGGGGTATTTACGATCATTTCTTCCTGGATGACTACGCCACCCGCTAAAAGAGCCTTATCTGCGGACGCATCAATATTGGTTCCTGCCCTGGCAATTTTCTCCAGGTACTCTTCAAAGCCGCTGGTTTTAATAGATGATTGAGTAGCCATCAGCCCGCCCCAACCCTTTTTACTTTGAACTCGATGTACTCGTTCAACTGCTGGATGTTATCCATTGAAACGATGTCAAATACTTTTCCGCCGGTGAAAGTCCATCCAGTAAGCACGTCGGTGTCATCAATGACCTCTTCGACCGTCATTCCGATCATGATCACGCATGTTTGATCAACATCCTCTCGATATCTGATCGTCACGGTCGCTGCCAATATGGCGCCTTTGGCGTCTGCCAGCCAGGCTTCCTGCCCATGCACATTCACCCACTTAGCTTTGGCATCTGCAATGAATTCATATTCCACTTTCTGGAATCCACCTGCAGGCTTTGTGATCTTCTTCTTAGCCAGAACGATGGGCGTCTTGAGTTCTCCAGGGTTGAATGGTTTACCATTGATCAACATCAGAACCTCACAGAGATCCAATCGGGGTCAAAAAAGCCCGGTAAATATTGGCGGATAGATCACTCTCAGACACCTGCTGGATATGACCATCCACTGTGATCATGGTCTCAAAATCCGCCTTCTTGTCGCCGATAACACCCACCAGCCCGACCAATGAGGTAACCGTATCCCCGACAACGACGCCGGGTAACTCGATGGAACCTGCACCGTTTCGGCCAAAAAATTCTAAGAACCTTGCGGCGATTGCTTTCAATTGAGTGATTACAGCATTTAAGCCAAACCCAAGAGTCGTCATTCCACTGGTGATCATTGCCGGATTCTCATGCCATAAAACAAGTAACATTCTCGCCGCAGCTTTGGCAGTCAAGAAAACTTGAGAATCTAATGACCAATCATGACCAGTTGCTTGGAACAAATAATCATCGACCAGCGGTAATAAGGCCAACATATCGGCATCAGATTCATCACACCGTAAAACAGTAGCAGCTTCAGTTGTTGTCAATATGTTGGCCATAGACTACTCCAAAACAAACATCGTTCGATTACTCGATCACTTCGACCACAGAATCAATGTGACTGGCAGGTTGATAGCGCGGGTAAAACCCAAGCACAGAAGCACTGATCAAACTGGCCGCGGTTCCTACAGTGATAGATAGTTCCACATGGGTGAAACCGCCGTCAACATCCAGCTCGTCGCTGCGGCAGTTAAGCATTACTTGATCGTTATCGTTGGTAGCTTTAACCAACTGAGTAATCGCTTTGCCAGTGATGTCCTTGGCACCAGCTCCTGCCGCGCTTGTTGCCTGGCGAAGCTTCGCATCCACAGTGGCCGCGGTTCCGAGCGCACCGGTTTGAACGATAGCTAAAATAGCCTGAACATCCGCCATTGAAAGCCAGCCAGAAGTTACAGTCGCTGCCGCCTGGCTTTTTGGGTCAAGTACAGCGAGAAGTGCTACTTGATCTGAAGGTTTAAGATTTGGGTTCATTATTTACTCTCATTCTTTATTTGGTTCTCCATGGCCATAACTAATGGCCATGGAGTGAATTGGAAACAATCAATAACCGATTAAGATCTTTCATCCAAAGTTACAAAATGACTTCTGGTGTTAGAGCCATTTTTTGGAGAAATCGGTTTTGAAAGGTAAGGCTGCCCATTGAGTCGGAATGTCCAGCGGAAGGCCTGCAATCCGTAATCGAAGAACAGGTGCATAGAGCTGGCGAACTGAATTCCCGCGTCGCTGGTAATTGTGTAATAACCATTCTTGAGGTTTACAAGCTGGATATCACCTTTATCGCCAACGGTCCCGCAGCTCTCGTTGAAACGCACTGGCCGCCCAAACAAGAGCCCGCCAGGTGCATTCGTAAAACCAGTGCTTGGAGGAGTCCAAATTGGCTGATTGCCAAGAGTCATTACCATCAATTGAGGCAAAACATCCTGGTTGATATACCAAGCCGAATTCAATGGGTTGATAATCCTGGCGTACATTTTTGCAACATTGGCCGCCACAACGGTGTCAGCGGTTTGAGAAGTTTCTTTCGCAACGCTCACCAAAGCATTTGATTTCAAGTATCCAAGAGGTTGGCCAGCACCTGATCCATTTGAAATGGCATTGTTTACTTTCCACCGAATTGCAGCACCAGATTTTTTGGTGAGACGAATGGCAAGACGCGGAGCATCAGTAAGAATTTCATCCGTGGCAGTTACAAATGCATAGAGATCATGCAAACGCATTTGTTCGCCTTCGGTAACGAGCTTGCTTGGCTCCATCTTTCCACCTTCAGACCGCCATTTTGCCTGAATTCCAGTAGATCCCCAAGGAGTAGTTTCATCCTTGAGAAACTCCACTGAATTCTGACTGGTGGGTTCGGTATCGGTCTCTGGAAGTAAAGAATCCTCTTCCATGGCGACTTCCCACACTTCCTGACGGAATGCGGGGGGAACCATGCGCCCTTCAGCCGACCCCGTTTCCTGATGAAAATCTGTAGGAGCGGCACCAATTAATAGACGGTCGTCAACAGTACCTCCAGGGGTGTAAATCCCTTTCACCGCAAGTGCGAAATCTGCAATGTCTGCAAATCCCCTTTTGGGGTCATCTTCAGCACGGTCTCGCATGCCTTCAATTCTAGGCATCGCTTGAACTGACCGTTCCCGTTCTCGTTTGGCTTCGAGACGTTGAATATCACCGTTGATCGCTGCCAACCGGGCGTTGATCTCATCATCACGCGTCTTTTCTTCATCAGTAAGTTCGCGTGACTCTTTAGCTGCGAGGTCAAATATTTTTTTACCCTCCACTACAAGGTCAGCCCGTTCCTGCTGCAATGCCATTAGATCTTTGTTCATAATTCACCTCATTCCAAAATAATTGATTAAGTTGTTTTGTGTTCTTATCGCTCTACGGAGCATTTTTGTTATGGCTCGACGGAGCCGTCGTTTTCCAGCAGACGCATTCGACGTCTGCGAAAATCCACATCTGCACTCATACCCTTGCGCGGCATCCCTTTTTGTACACGGATAATAGTTTCATCAAGAGTTCCTACTCGGTCAGCCATGCCTATTTGCACAGCTTTTTTGGCTCCGACAACCCGACCTTCGCCGAACCCATCTCGAACATCAGCAGGTTTAACACCGCGGTTTCTTGCAACTGCTTTTACAAACGTGTCGTATACTTCAGAAACCCGTTCCTGAATGGCAGCTTTAGCCTCTTCACTCAAAGGTTCATATGGGTTACCCTCGGTTTTATACTTACCTTCCGAGATCATGGTAACTTTGACACCTTCTTTCGCCATTGATTCACTCAAATCTTCATGAGCCGCAAATACACCAACCGAACCAACCTCACCACTTGGCGTAACCACCAATTCATCTGCCGCCGTGGCGATCCAATAGGCGGCTGATGCTGCAAGATGATTGGCCACAGCCACAACGGGTTTCCTTCCCCTGGCTTCAAAGATCTTTTTTGAGACCTCTTCTATCCCGGAAACCTGTCCCCCAGGTGAATCTATATCCAGAATGATGGCACCCACACTAGGATCATTGATTAATTCATCGAACCGCTTTCCAAAAGTCTCTGCACTGGTGGCCCCGCTGGCGTTAGTGAAAAGATTTGCCCGCGGAACGATAGTTCCAAAAAGTGGAAGTACAGCAACTGAGCCAAGGGTTCGTTCAGATGGACGAGTGGCGCCATTGATTCGCATCTGGACCTCTTCAGCGCTCAATTTTTCACCAGTAAAATATCTTGTAACCATTTCAATAATGGCTTCCATTTTTGTGGGCAGAATAGCCCAAGGTGTTTCTAGTAAATTTCTTGATATGTTCTGAGTGGTCATTTAGTCCTCCAACGACAATCTGATTAATTCTGAAGTTCTCCGATTTGCCCAACCTGCCAAGACCATCGGTCCTTTATCAGTCAATTCTTTTCTTCCAGATTCAACAAATAAGATGGCAGTAACAAATGGAATACACATCGTTTGGGCAACAAATTCCACATGACTTTTGCAAAATTCATCCACTGCAGAATACCAATCATTGTCCTTTCGCTCTGCAGCCCTTGTCATCGCAGCTACTTCCTTCCGCACGACTCTTGCAGCAGATTCTTGAACAATCTGTTGATAATGAGCATTGCCGCTGTTTGGGTTTCCGTTAGAATCCAACGACCGCTTCATATTCAGGGCAGTCAAATAATCATCATCCCCACCCGGAATTGGATTCATGTTTTCAAATCTGCGAATATCATTAGATGCCAACCACCCGCCAGTTCGTCCGATGTTGTATGCGTTGTAACGTTTTTCAATATCGCCACGCAGCAGTGCTTCGGTAAGAAATTCAACAAAATATTGTTCAGTGGCAATAATCAAATCTTTTGAAATAGTTTGCTGCCATCGAACAAGCCATGGCATTAAAACGTAGGCAACAAATCCACGAGAGAGTTCTTCAATTCCACTTCCCCAGCTTGTTGCCTTTGATGTTAACCCAACCATGTGAGGTGGAACCCTCCACCACCGGCACACATCTTCCGCTTGAAATTCTCTGGTTTGTAACATCTGAGAATCTTCGGGTGAAAGCGTAACTTGCTGGTATTCCATCCCTTCTTCCAAGATACCCAAGCGGTGAAGGTTTTCGCCACTGACTTGCCTTTCAGTTTGCTCTCTTAATCGGTCTTGCGCTTCAGTCGATAAATGACCTGGGTGTTTCAAAAACCCACCTGGGCGGGAATAATTTCTAAATAATTTCGCTCCAAAATTTTCAGCAGCGATTGACAATCCAAAAGATTCTCTTGCATAAGTCATTACAGAAACTGTTTTGACTCCATCAAGTGATAATCCGCGCAGTTCAAATATTTCATCATCCAAATAGGTGTTAACCTGACCACCACGATCAAGAATTTTGTAACGAAGTGTGTCGTCGTCAACCTCTTCAACATCTAGAACCCGGTCAGGATGGACTGGAATTAATTTATCCACCGGGCCGCGAGGTCCAGATATTATTTTTGCATATCCACTCCCTCGAAGAAGCGCATGCATCTGCAACATATCAGTGAATTCAAAAGATGTCTGTCGTTTGTTGGGTTGATCATGCAAAATATCATAAAGTGGGTGGTCGTTTGCTCGTTCTTTGCCGCCGTTGGACATCCGCTTATAGACTATATGAGGCAGCATTGCCACCGTCTCTGATATCAAGCGAGTACAAGCCCATGCCGTCGATACTCGAAGCGCAGTATCTGCACTGACTCTGGCGCCAGATGACGTCATAACCGATGCCGAATTAATCCAAAATCGCTCTTCGTCTGCAGAAATCGAATTTTCAGGGCCATCTTGTCCAAGGAGTTTCAATAAAAAGCTCATTGCTTACTCCTTTTTCCATCAAAGAGAGTGATCACTATCAGGATTAAACCCACACAAATAAACGCTGAAGGTGGATAAACTAAGTAACAACCAACTGCAAGTGATCCTAGTCCCAAAATAAATACGATGATATTTAATAATTTCATACGACCACCATACCTCGTGACTCGTAAATACTTTTTCCGTCTGTTGGCACACCAACTTTTAGAGCGTCACTTCTTGCCTGCCAAGACAAAATTCCAGCCATGGCTGCATCAATCTTTTTTGGAGAATCTGGTCGTTCTTTATAAATTACCCAGAGAGGAGCTCCCTGTTCGTCAACAATCCTGATGAATTTCTTAACCGCATTACCAATGTGTCTTGAATAATCTTCGTTCCCAGAATGTGATATTTCTTTTGCCAGAAGCGATGTATTAAATGCCCGAATTGCATAAGACATCGGAATCAACCGGTTGGTATACCAAGCGATTACCTTCTTTTCCCCATACTTTCCTGACCAGGTTGCTACATGCGTTTCCCAATAGGGAGGATCACAATACATTCTCCAAACGTTATAAAGCTTGAAAAATGCATCGACCATGTTATTAATTTCCTCTTCAGGAGCTTCCCACTCATCTTCCTGGCCGAAAGGTTTTTCCCACAATCCCGCCAGCCATTGAAAACCGGTTTCAAGATGAGTTGCTACAAGAGCCACCGAGTCGCGCCACCGGGCGCCGTCAAACCCAAGAGTTATGGTGTCTCCAGGTGTAGGAACAAACTCTGATTTCAGATCTTTCCATTTCGCAAAATCAAATGCCTTATCCATACCTTGAACAAGTTGATTGAGCCAAACACGGCGCAAATATGGTCTATCAGCGGTCGGGTCTTGAAATTGATTACAGATTGCGTCAATATCACTCCACTCAGCTGCGGGACCGCTTGCTTCGATTACAGCAGCGCGAATTCCTTCCACAGTTTCCAAATCATGAACATCAGATGCGTACCTGTGGAAGAAAAATAGCTGGCTATCCTGGATTTTTCCCTCATGTACTTGAGTCGCGTACTCCATGGTTTTCTCTGCAACTGATCCTTCTCCAGGAGTAGGAGCGGTTGTAGTTTCCAAAGTCCATGGATCAGCGATTTTCCTTTTTGGAGTATTTGCTAGCATGGTTTTATGGGCTCGGTTTAACCGAGCAGTTGTCCACCGGTGGGTTTCATCACATACTTGGAATGTAGTTCTTGCACCATCTCGTGAATCTGGTGAAGAAGAAAGGCTTTCTGCTTTTCCATTACCACCAATTCGCATGATCCTTTCCATGCCAATATCGAAATCATCAGCAATTTTGCTATATTCAAGAATCGTTTTGAGCGCGTAATAAGCAAGCTCATCACTCTGTTCCTCTGTGTAAGCAACCAAAGGAATGTAAGGATCTGTCACCCCAAAACCCACCGGTTTGCCATATGCATCGTAACCATCGCACCTAACCGGAGCATCTGGGTGCAGCTCAGCCGCAGCGATCAACGCAGCAAATTCAGTTTTGGCAGTACCTTTCCGTAGACTCAACCCAACACGTTTGAAACGACGCCTTCCAGCAGTCGGATGTCCTTGTGGATAGATTTCATACATCCTGAAAATTAACGCTTTTTTTTCTTGATCAAACCGTATTGGCTGTCCTAACAAATCACCAGGTCCATGAACCAGGTTCTCTTCAATCCATGAACACACTTGAGCACCCAGGCTTGGGTATGCAATGGTGTCTTTTGGAATCATTAGAACTGTCATTCTGCTAACACTCCACGTGGATCTTCAATCGGGTCAATATCGAGGATATTTTTTGCATTTTTTGACCGGTTTTTTTCATGCCGATCTTTTGCATCCTCGGCTTGAGCAACGGTCCATTCCAATCGTCTTCGGCTTAATGGGGTTAATCCAAATTGCTGTTCCATCATCCGAATTTCTTTGGCAACCTCCAAGCTGCCACCCTTCCAATATCTGTCGGTTAGAAAAAGTAATCTTAAAAGTGCTGGTTCGTCCCCGTGAACAAACTCGGAGCTCATTGGAGAGGCCCAAATTGTTTCCCAAAACTTCACTGCATACGGATGCCACTTCTCGCCTTTTTCTAGTTTTGGCAATTGTGGCTTTCGCAATTGCCGTTTTGGTTTGCTCGGCAATAAAGCTCGACTCGAAGATTTGTTCCTTCTTTGTCGAAGTGATGGGTTTTTTGGTGGCGGACCTGGCATAATAAACGCTCAATTTAATTACCTTCCCAACCCGTACAGGGAAAAATCAACCTACCCCACGCGCTTGTTGTTCCCTACTCCCAGACTTTTCACCCCCCCTCCCATTCACTTCGTTCGCTGTCTTTCGTGAATGGCAAGGTTTACATAGTGATTGGAGATCCCCTTTGAAGAAAAGTTCAGGGTCACCACGATGGGGATCAACATGATCAGCATCTGTTGCAGGTGTATAAATGTTTGCGCGCAAACATTCTGCGCACCACGGTTCTTTGGCTAATTGAATCCTTCGAAGCATCTTCCATTTGCGTGAGTCATAAAGATGCTGCCATTGTGGATGATGATCATCTGATCCTAAAGGTTTAACTGGCTTGTGCTTTCCACAATATCCAAAGTCAACTAACTCAGGACAATCATGAAAAGCACAAGTTCGCAACGCAGGTCTAGGCATCAATTCCCTTAGATTTCTTTGAACTCTTGAATGGCACGGGGATTATGTTGACTTTACGCAATTGTTCAGCTCTTGCATCAGCACAATCTTTCCAATCTTGGAGTTCAACTTCGAGCGCGGCAATCTTTTTTGATAATGGTTCAATCAACCCAACACATGTCACCCTAATCTTTTCGTTGATCTCAGCATCATTCAGTTCAATATCTGATTTGACCTTCTTATGCTGAAACCAATTAGTGATCAGGGCGCCAGCTACAACACCCACCAATCCGATCACTGCAGGGATGATGAACTGTTCCATGCTGATTACCCTGCACCCCTGGAAGCTTTGGCAGCTTTGACATCATCAGGAGGTGCGGTCATACCATAAGTGATGTAATTACCAGCAACAGCATAAAAAACTAAAAGGCCCAGCTCTTTAGCGCCTTGGACATTACAAACCACGCCGGGGATTGGATTCCAGTTTGTACATGTGAATAAGAACATCAACCCCGCAAGAATAATCATAAGAATGAGGTTTACGATGGCTTTAATACTTGCTTCCAGTTCACCAAATTTCACACGTAATTTTGGGATGAATGACCAGGCTATTGACAAGATGATGGAAACCAAAATCACAAATAACTGAGCATCCAAATTCCACCCTTGCGGGAAGATTTTGTCAATCGCCATTAGAACCAGGGCAGAGATCACAAGGATCACCAGCAAGAGCAAAAGCCCAAAGCCAACCCATTTGAAGATTGTTCCCATTTTTTCAAGAAACGATTTGATATTCATTTTTGCTCCTTTTTGACTTGTGGGATTAACGCAAAACGCCCGACATCCGTGGTCAAAAGACCATGAATGCCGGGCGGTAAACTCCAGCGATCCCTATTCGTGTTGTAACTTCATATTAGCACATTTTTTTGTATTCCGATCTTAAACTTGAATTTATGTGGTTTTTATTGTATATTTTCTATTAGAATTTAATAATATAAATACATTATTGGTATAATAAGTAGCATATGATAGTAAAGTTGGAGGTAAAAATGGATTTAGGAATAGATACTGGTGGTTAGAAAAAAAGAGCCTTACGGCTCTTTTTTTATATAATTAATTGATATTTGTATTCGCCCATTGGAATTTTTGATCCCCTCCATTCCAAAACCGATCGCCCATCATCCTGAGTTGTGACGGTTTTTTCTCCCGGTGGAACGATCGTCCACCTAAAATGAGATAACACGTAATTTTGGGGAGCGATAATCCTCAATAAAAAATCTTCAGTTTCGTTTTTTATAGATATATTTCCATCATCTGGTTTTCGAGCAATTAAATCTAGAAAAGCCCTTGATATATCCATTGTTGCAAAAAATGATGCCGCTTTATTTGGGCCTGCTGGTGGGTCGAGTAACACAGCTATTTTTTTTTGAGTTGTAAAGTCCTCGATAATTGAAAACGCTAATTCACTGTGGTCATCGGGATCAACAATTCTAATGTGCATGTCTTGCATCGAAAAATCATCACCACCTATTACGCCTACATTGAAATAAGCCCAAGGAATATGTGTGTTAACCCCTTCTAATTTCATTTTTCGAGAAAATTTTGCGTCACCATTTGGTTGAATATCAAAAATAATTTCTGACAAAACTACTTTGTAATTCGAAGGGGATGAATCGACTGCCCGTTTTATTAACTTATTCGCATACCTTGTCTGCATTTTTGAAAAATCTAGGTCGGCTATTCTTTTTCTTAGTAAAAAGAATTGATAGATCGAGAAAGAAAGTAATAAAACAAAACCAACAGCACTTAAAGACTTAAGAAAAACCGTGCTCCATTTTGTCCATAAAGATATCGAATCAGCAAAAAAACCTACACACCAAACTAAGGCGGCTAATAAACTAAGAAATAATTGAAGGAGTGATTTTCCTTCAAATAAATTATTAATTGCTCGGCCAAATTTTTTTATACCAACTTCAGAAAAAATTGAAATCCTACTTGTACTTTCGTGCGGCAATGTCATATTTCCCTCTTTTTTGATTATTAATATTATATTATAAATCAAGGCTTTTAATTCATTGTTTTAGCTAAGATTTTTTCCAATATCCTATCGCTTACAGACCAATGGAATTCTTTTCCACATGTTGCACAAACCCCGTGCCATTGACGAGCGATACCTCCTCCCATTTGGAGCCATTCAAGGTTTTCGATCACGACTATATACCCTAGTTTTGCTTTGCAATTCGGGTTCGGGCAAAGTACTTCCTGTTCGTCATTCATCAATACACCACCTTAATATTCACTCCGGCCGCGGATTGGAGCGCCTCAAGCGCATGTTCCCTGATCCAATCAGCTGCGAAACTATTCCCAACTTGGATGGTCCAGCCGTCGCCATTCACTGAGATCAATTTCGCTGATTTCAACCAGGTCTCAAATTCAACTTTCTTGAATTCTGCACGTACAGATTCAAGCGTCGACTGCCATAATTCGAGATCATCCGCGCTTAATGTTTGCGCGCAAACATTTTCTGGATAATATTTATCTGAATAATCTATCTTGTCTTTTGGGTCAATCCAATCCTCTCGAACCTTCCAGTCTTTCTCAATCCTAAAAATGGCAGCACCTAATTTCTGCCCTTGAAGCTTTACAGTTTCACAGTGAAAACAAATCATTCTCGAAGTAACGTGCTTCAGCTTGCTGATCGCAGTCCGCTTAGGTTCACCAATCCCAAACCGGTCGCATGCCTCGAGATTTTCAGCGACCCGGAGTTTTTCCGGGTCGTCAATATCTAGTAGTGGAAGATCTAATAATTCTTTACTAGTTAAATCTAAAGATCTAATTCTAGTAAGGACACGGAGATTCTCCGACTCGGAATTATTCCGGGTCGTGTCAGTTATTTCGCTGTTAGGTTCCTGTTGGTCAAAATCCACCGCTTGAGGTGCAATATCAGGTTCGGTTTCATTGGGTAATGTCATCAAAGGTAATTGAGCGACGTTTATGGCTATACGCCATGCATACCGGTCATTTCGTGTAATGTAGCCCTGCTCTTGGAGATAAAGGAGTGCGGCACCAATAATCTTGTCTGAATAACCTGAATTCCTTTCAAGGTATTGGGCGGTTACGGTCTGGCCGGCCATTGCCATGAGGATCAGGCAGCTCAATGGAGCACCCTTTAATTCTCGAACCATGCTACTGGTAAAGTCAACCTTTTGCATATTCTTGTACCGCCTTCTCAGTAATGTATTTTGACCTGGTCGTGCCGCTTTCCAGATCGATGTAAGTGGCGAATTTCTTTAGGTTTTTTGTGATCAACATCCGCACCAGGTAATCTGCTGCCTCGGCTGCCATGCACTGATTGATTGCCAAACCCTGGCTGTCTTGCATTGCCATGTCAGCACAAGAGAGAGTAGAAGATGGCTGAGCAACCGATTTGTTTATTTCAGGTTCCTTTACCAATTCAGGGTGCTGATGACTTGGCAGTGGCAATCCACCGCATTTTCCTGGAATCGAGAATAGGTCCTTTGCGGAAGACTTCACACCCAACAAAATCTGACCGTAACTTTCAGAATTACCGCAGTCAAGCCAGGCACCCATATCATGATGTTGCATGCTCTCAGCAATCTCAACTCGCGCGCTTGTGCGATCCACACAGCCAATCACAATTGCATGATTCAGATCCCTTATTGAGTAGATAACGTCCTTATACTTTCTCGACATTGCGTTGATCTCGATCCCCCAAGCCAATCCATGCCGCTGGGCTAATGTTTCAGCTTTATTGGCTTCAATTTCTGCTGCACAGAAGTTTTGACGATAAATATTCTTCTCCTCAACAACATCAGGGTCAATGAAATAAATAGAGACTTCACGATTGAATCTTTCAATCAATATCTTGCCGATTCTTGCCACTGCCGGCGCCAGCCAGCTCCCAGTTCCGCCACACCCCACCAACATTAACGTGATGTGTTTTTCTACAGGCAGAATCAATTCCAAAGGTTGTTCGAAATTTAACTCATCCATTCTTGACCTCGGGTGTGGGTTCAAATACAAATTGATAAGGCAGGACAGACCAATGACCATAAATGGATATACGCAACTTGATGTCAACCACCGGTCGGTCAACCCTGCCGAGCACACCGTAAATCCTTAAGCCGTTTTCATCAGCATTATCAGTACTCGAGAATATAGCCGGCATGGTGTTATGGGAGTGAACTTCAATTGGAAAATAAAGAGAATTGCTAATTGGTTGAGCGTACGATTGACCCGTTTTTTGATCAGGAGTTATTAATACCCACTCATTAAGTGCATAAGAGAGATAAAACAAGATTTCATTAGGGCAAGCTAGCCGGCTATGGAAGACCATACTTGCCAGTAGACTTGAAGGTACCCTCTTTGGAAGTTTGATCACTGGCTGGATCAACTCCAGCCCTCTAATATACTGATTAGGATTTTTAATTGTAGAAATTGGAATGGTAGTTTTAAAGATTTCATTTTCAGCAGCAAGAAAAATCCCATTTGCTCCATAAAGATACTTGTAAAGAAGTCCATTAAGTGAACCTTCAGTATCACCTTTATGGATAACTTTGTGACCAGTAATATTTAGGTCCATTTCAACCCCTGTCCTGGATATGTTCATCAATAATCCGGCCGATACTTCGGTTCATAGACACCATGTCTTTTACGGGATATTGGTCCTTATTAGTGATCAATGGATATTTCTTAGTGATATCGTCAGAGCAGCTTTTACTCTTGCCGTTTTTTAGATCGTAATTGAATGGGCTTTTGAGAAACAAGTCAATCACCTCATTCGCTTTATTGGCAGCTACTTTTGGCAGTTTGTTGCCAGTCCCCCAGCAAATCCATCCAGTAGAGTTCACATTTGGAAACGGAGCATGGAAAGCAACAGCATCCGGACTGAAATCCTTGGTGGCCAATGCATAAATATTGAATAATCCCTTAGCTCCAATAAGCACAAGCAATGGAACAGGGATGGTCATTTTTCCTTTGCCTATAATCTCTATCGTGTATTTCGCCGGCTTGTTTACAAGAACAAACCAGGAGCCTTGTGAATTATTCCCGACCCTGATCACGCCATCCTGCAAATAACCCGAATCAGACCCGATATGAGAAAATGCCGCCGCCACTTCTGGTTCTCTAATGGATTTGGAAATAGTGTGATTATCAGCAGGAGAGTCTTGCCAGGCTTTCATTTCTTTATATTTGAATAGGTAATGGCCCTGATCCGTAAAATAAAGAGCTGCTGTTACATGTGAACTTCTGAATAGATCAGTCATCGTTTTGGTCCTCATCATCCAAGTCTTGATCATCAGTCTCATAAAGTGGGTCAGGATCACTCCTGAGTATGATATCCTTGGCAACCATCGGAAGACCGGCATTTTTACCAAGCTTGCTTGAATTCTTTTGCGAACTCACCTGGCTCTCTCTGAGGCCATCAACAAGGATTCTCAATTTGCCAGGGTCTTCTTCAACCATTAATGAAGCAATGTCGTACTGTTCAAGGTAAGGTTTTGCTTTCTTCCAATCCCGACGCAATAGTTTTAGGTTATCCACCGTGAATTCGTAATAAACAGAATCGGGGTCTTCCATGTTGCAGTACAAAAAAACATTATCAGGTGGGAACCATGCCTGTTGAATTGCTTTATAAAGCGGTGTCAGGTCCCGTTTAGCCAAATATCGCTTAAGGTATTTTTCATCAATGGGGATTGAGTATTCAAGTGAGATAGGCCCATCAAACGGCCAATTAAAGTGGGCTATGGCGTTTTTCCAAAATTCAGGTAAATCTGAATCGATGCCCCAATTCATCAGAAGCAAGAATGCAGTGAGGCTAAACCATGGCATCATATCGCCCACGTCGCTTAATCGATCATTTGCATCGTCAAATGTCCAAGTCGAATAGCTGTCAGGGTTGATTGCAAGAATATAATTCCCTTCATCATCCCAACAATCTTCCATATCCAGGTTCATTAATGGAAGCTCCTCAGACAAGATCTCAATCACTTTTTCGCAATATGCTCCATCGTTAAAAATACATTCCAGCGTTTTTAACCGTTGATCTTTACCTAATCCTGCTCTCCTGGCTGTTGTGATGATCTTTATTTGGCTGCGTTTGGCATTCAGATTATCCATGACAGCACCAATCGGCTGCACCCGCATTGAGCGCAGCTGATGGGCAACCAAAGAAAAACTTTTATCCAAGAGTAAATCCATTTAGAAACCTGTGGGTAACATCGGGGCTGGTTGAGGTTTGGTATCCACAAGTAATCGGAAAGTCTTGGTCATGTTCGAAACTTCTACTTCGCCAACTTCAAGAGCTTTTCCGATTTCAGCATCCCGCTTGAGCAAGGTTTCAAATGGGCATTGACTCATTGCCGGCGATGTCGACAACTTCTGATCCAACGACATGGCGGGGTTTATTCCTTCAGGAGCATCGATCAGCTTGCGCAGTACTTGGTCATCATGCCCGGGTTGGGTTGTGGCATTCAAAATTGCTTTAGTAATTTCAGCATCATTACCATATGGATACTCATCGAAACCTAATATCTTAGCTTCGGTCCCTTTTGTTCCTGCCTGTTTGACCACTGTTACCGTGATCACGCCGTCTTTGGGTTCTGACCGCATGAACTTGGCATTGGCAGCCCCCGGGAAGTAAGGCGACAGCGCGCTTTTCAACGCGCCATCGTCACCCGCTATCTCCTCAGGCATTTCTATCTCTTGCCCTTCAATTGAAATTTTGTAATTCATTTCATTCTCCTGTTGAAAAATATTCCAAGCATCGCAATCACTTCAAGTGCTCCATCTTTTGTGAATTGCATCCCCGGATGCTTGGCTTTCATAATCGAGACCATGTCATTAGCCAGAATATCGATTCGCGTTTTATCGCTTAGGCTTAACTGGTCTCTAGCCGAATTGATTGCATCCCGCTTTTCTTCAAGGGAGAGCCTAAATAGTGGCATCTCCCCTTGTAACTTATGGCTTTTCATTTACCCATTCCCAGTTCACGCATGACTGCCGGCACATCATCAATACGCAAGTTTTCACGATAGATAATTTTTGGCATGACCATGCCTGGTTTTTTGTAACTGACAATTACCCCGTGCGTTTTCCAGGCTATGTTAAATAAGATTTCATTCGGGTCCGGTGCATCAACCTTTGTCGACGCCGCTGGAGGTGCTGCCGGCGCATGGTTTTCAACCGGTTGAGGTTCAGCTGTTTGTATTTCTCGTTCTTCATTGTGTGAAGCGTCCGGTCCAGATCCCTGATCAATTGATTCAGTCTGAACAGTCGCCATCGCAGGTATTTCTTCAGAAGATCCATTCATTGCCTCTTCGTGTTGAATGCCATCCCAATCCGATAGTTCAGCCTGGTGAGCCGATGGAATATTTGTTTGTTCTGAAAATTCATTTTCAGGTGTTTCGGTAATCGGGTTGAATGTTGGATCAGGCCATTCCTCTTGAATAGCCGGTGGTTCTGCCGGGGCAGCATCCTCAATTTCTGGCAGCTTCAATTGTTCAGGGTGCAAAAAGTTCATATAGAGTTCAACCCGCGCCCTGATCACATCGCTGTTGACCTCACCCTTCTTGGCGCCATTCAAAAAGTCAGCAAGTGATTCTCCAAACCGGTCTTCCAGCTTGACGCTCTCAGATGTGGTTACCTCAAAGATGGGGATCAAAGCCATGGCCGACCGCACTGGCAATTCACCGGCAGCAACCGTTTCAAGCACGTCCTGCGGAAGGCGAAGCATACGCAGCATGTTTGATACCCCGCTGCGGTCGATGTGAAGCTTTTCAGCCACCAGTTCCTGAGTCCATCCGAAGTCATCAAGCATCTTTTTGACAGCCCGGGCGCGGTCGACAGGGTTCAGGGTTCTGCGCTTTTCATTCTCACCAAAAGCAGCGATCGCCATTTGTTCATCATTGAGATCATGAATATATAATGGGAAGTTGTCATAATACTCATTCCCAAGGCTGCTGAGCAGTCTATATCCTGCCAAACGGTGGTGGCCGAATGCCAGTTGATAACGACCATCGATCACTCTGGCAGTGGGCGATTGCATCATGCCGTGTTCTTTGATGTCGTGTGCAAGTGCCTCAACGTGCGTCTGATCAATATGACTCGTTTGCCATGGGTTGGCATCGATCAAAAATAGTGGGATGTACTGCTTTTCTCCAGCTTGTGCAAATTGGCTTTCTTCCATTCTGATATCTCCTGTTTTCCAAAGTCCTTATAAAAATTCACCCAAGCTTAGGCACAGCCTGGGTGGTATATCTTGATTATTGAAATGCACCTATTGCCACCAGTTGGCTGAAGTTAAGTGCAAAGCGCCCTCTCTCCCTTTGACAGATGATGGTTTCAGCCTGTTCTTTTGTGATATATGTGATGTGGTGGATGGATTCAACACCAAACTTGCAATCAAACACTTTGTGAACTTTTGTTTCCGGAACCTCCACGCGGATGTATTGCTTTCCGCTGATGGATTCATCTGACACCTTGCCGGCAAATTGTTGATAACCCACCAGCTCTACGAGTGCCCATTTTTCTTCAGGGGAAGAATCAACCCGGGTTTCCATAGCCATCTCCAGCATCTGGTTCATCCAAAGAAATGTAGACCGGATCACCGGTTTGGGTTGTGGTCGGTGTAAGAAACTTCACGATACTGGCAGTGATCTCAAAATTGGCGTGGGGGTTGTGGCTTTCATCAAACCAAATCTTTGGACCGCCTGTTTTTGGGTCAATATTCAACCGACCCTCAACCATTACCGCCCGGCCTTTCGTGAGCAGCTTGTCGCAAGATTCTGCCAAACTTCCCCATGCGCGGATCGAATACCAGGTCGTCTCTTTCACTTGCTTGCCGGCTTTATCCAAATACACTCTTTCAGCAGCCAAAGGGAATGATGCAACAGGCTGCCCTGCGGGGGTGTAACGCATTTCAGGGTTTTTTCCAAGTCTGCCAATCATGATGTGTTTTTGATACATTTGTCTCTCCTTTATAGAAGTGCCGGTCTCTCCCGGCTCCCGCTGTTTATCACATCACGGTGTCACTCCACTTTTCATTTCGCAGGTGTCGCGCGGTTCCGTCTCTCCGGTCCATGTCACGCTTTGTAGTCTGCGTTTGACTGTGAAAGAGGCATGTCCATCCTCTGGCTCAGATTCGGCCAAGTCGCACTTCATCCTTTCGGAAAGGGATCGCGATTTAACGTGTGCTCGCCTCTTGGTGGCCGGTTTCCTTTTGAAAGACGATCTGCTGTGAGGGTTTGCCTTGTTCCAGAAGGGATATGACCTCTCAGCCATCGGCCGGCCAGGGTGCCGGAATCTTTGCCGGCTGTCTTCCATCAGTTTTGTCACAATTCCTTGCCGCTACGGGTATCGCATTCACTCGTCCAGCTCGTGCTCCTAGAGGATGGTGTCTCATTTAGGCTTTTTATCTCCTGAGGTAGATTGAGGGGGCTACCTCAGGATAGGCGGACGGCTCCTTATTGAAGGGAATGATTGCACAGCCGAGGTGCTGGGCGCGTCGGGGTCTCCGAGTGCAGCAAAATCGGTCAATCACCGTCCAGGGGACCTGCAGCTGCTGTCACAACTGCAGGGGGTGAAACTGTGGTCTCTGTTGTTAAAGGTCGGTGCGTTCTGTCAAACGCAGGTCTCATCCGACTTACCGCCCGGCCACGCTGGGGTTATTTGTTCGGCCTCTGCAGGAGAATATGAGCATCAAAGACCATCCCCGCCAGCGCAGCCAGAATTCAAACCGGTCGCCCTCCTGTAGGATTTAGCACAGGTTTGCTGCGCATCGCATCCTCGACCACTTCCATCTCACTCAATAATTTCTCGTTATTTTTGTGCCACCAATGATTGCCATATTTTGCAACCAAAGTTGTATAAACGAACCGTCGCGCATCAGCTCGCTTGGCATCATATCCGCGGCTTTCCTGCATCCGCTTCTTGAATTCATCCATTACATTTGCGGGTATCAAGTTAGTGTTAGCTGCCATCTGACCTCGCCTTCAACTCATCAACGATCTTCTTTTCAGTCGCATCCCTGATCACATCGCAAGGTGGGCAAACGTAGAAGTACTGACCATTGCCATGGAACATCGGATAGGTATGTTGAATTCCATCCCCGGCTTCCAGGGTTTTCTTGCAGTCTGCGCATTTGCATTTCCGCACATTGTGGGCGATCGGATAGACCTTCATATTCGGGCTCCGAAAGCCAATCGGATCACAATAATTGTGAATTTGAACTCGCCCTTGAACAGACCCCACAAAAAGGCTTTTGATCTGGTTATTGATTTTTGAATGTTAATCTTTTTCATTTTTTATCCTTATTCCTTCTGACCCGGGCGGTCAGCGGAGGGTTTTGCCTCCCGCCCGGGGGCTACTCCGGCTTTAGGGAAACCGGCATCGCTTGAAGTGAAGATGAAGCTGCCATCTAAGTCACGCAAGCTGCTGCGCGAGTCTTATTCCTGATTGTCTGAGCCGGCTTTCAAGCTCATAATGCGGAGCGATCTTCGCCCCAACTTCCATGAAAGATTGAACCAGAATGTTCAAGTCACTGACACAGTTAGCCGCGATCTTCTCCATCCCTTCTTCATCGTTAACTTCATTCTTGGTGATCTTTTCAAGTTCTGTGATTACTTTCTTAATTAGGAGCGTGCCGTCATCCCTGACGTGTTGTGCTGTATTGCCCATATCTCTTGGTTTTTCAGTTGTAACTGGACCTTCACCCATTGCCTTTGCTTTTGTCATTTCATCCTCCTGAGTGATCCTGATTCCGGTTCAGACCCGGAATTGACCGATATGGCCTAATTTGAAAATATTTGCACTAAATACACCCGAATTTGTCCGGATGTGATTTACCAGATTATTGGTGCTATTCTCTTGCTATGAAAACAAACGACTTACATATCAGAGACCCGTGATCAAGTAGGCTCCTTGGCCAGCTCGGCCGTCTTGGCTTCATCACTAGAAGACTCGCGATCAATCCAGGAAGATAGGAGCTCAGATCTGTTTTTCCCAGTGCTTCTAATTAACCGCTGCAATTTTTCGAAACTGCTTGGTCGTACAGAAAAAGTCACTGTGAATGGACGATCTTGTTTTTGATTCATTAATCCTCAATATTAACAAGTTATTTCTTATTACTTGGTAATAGTATAGCACTTAGAAATTGTTTGTCAATAGTTTTTGGAAAATTGCTCGAAAATTGGTTCCAAACTCGTATAATTGGAGTATGGCTATGGAGTTTTCAGACTGGATAACACAAAAGTATATCGATTGGCGTGGCGACGCAATCGGTCAAGAAAGATCAATAACCAAGTTTGCAGAATTACTTGGGGTGCCCCAAAGCCTAATGACACAATGGTTAAAAAAGGGCGGAAAAACACCAACGAGCCAAAAATATATATCTGCCTTGATTTCCCACTTCGGCGCAGAAGTTTATGAAATTCTTGGTATTTCACGCCCATCAGAAGACGATTTACTTTCAGAACTTCCACCTGAAATGGCTGAAGACGTCCGTTCATTTTTAGCTGAGGTTCGATCATCTGAAATAAACAAAGGTAAAACAGAAGCATCACCAGAAGATTTAGAAAAGATCAAACAAATGTTTTCTAAGCACTTAGGCAAGTACACATCAACCGAGCAATAATTATTTGTAGCCATCCTACTCCCTTTACAGTCATTCGGCACGTTCTATTATAGGTAATTTGTTCTATTATTACAAGTGGGAAATACCTAAGTTTCAAAAATGTATACTTTTGTGAACAATTGAATAATTGATGCCAGGAGGGTTCGTTGAAAAAATTCAGGTATATTAGCATCTGTATATTGCTCATTATTGCCGCGCTGGTGTCAGCATGCCAACCTTCCCCCTCAGCTATTCAAACGCCGGTCGCTCAAACCCTTATGGCCCTACCAACCTTAACCCCATATCCTACTTACACACCCTATCCTACTTACACACCCTATCCAACTTTCACGCCGCTTCCAACATTCACACCTACGATCACACCAACTGCTACTCCTGAAGTCACATCTACCCCGGTTTTTGAAAAATGGACCATCAAACAGGCTGAAAGTGCTCTCTACGCCGCCGGCGCTGAATATGTGAGCCCTTCGAAAATAAATCCGGGTGATCTTGGCGTCGCTCCAAATACATTCAAAGAAGGCATCCACTTCTTGGTTCCTTCACTCTGCTCTGATTGTGGGGGTAGATTATTCTCATTTTCTACACCAGGTGGGCTGTCAGCAATGAGGTCGTATTATGTTGGTTTAGGTCAACAATCATCGCTATTCTTCTCTTGGGTTTATGTTAAAGACAACATCCTAATCCAGATAAATGGTGAATATCCTGAAGATCTTGCCAAAGTATTTAAGCGTGGTCTTGATAATATGAAATAAATAACACTAATTTGGTCATATTAATGTTTGCGCGCAAACATTTTAACTGTAAGACACCATATTAAAGTAAGGGGTAGATACATGCCAGTTCGGGGATACTATCGAGTTCGCACCGGAAAAAACTCGGGGGTTGTCTTGACCTCGGGTTCAGGTTCAGGCAAAGGCTGCGGTCGCACGCTCTATTGGGTGACCATCGGCTGGGTCGTCTGGCTCTACAAATGGCTGTTTATTGGCCTCTGGAAAGCTAGCAAGTGGTTGTTTCAAATGGCGTTGATCCTGATTCATAAACTCTCGGTCTTTATCGAGAATCGACTCAGCGACCGGGGACATTATTGGGGGTTGAAAAAGGTAAAAGCTGGGGTGACTGCAAGCCTTTTGGTTCTCTTGGTTGGTGGCTGCTGGGTAACAAACGCAATAGGGCAACCAGGTGCACAAATCGCTGCCACACAAACTGAAGCAATTATTCCGACGATAACTGTGCTGTTAACCAGCACCCCTGTCATCCCCACACTAAAGCCCACTTCCAATGCAACAACCACGACTGCGATAGAACTAACTCCAACGCTAACGCTGCCGGCAGCAGTCGGTGTCTCATGTGTTCCCCCTGAGAGCGAAAGACAATCTGCAACCGTGGTTAAAATCACAGATGGTGACACAATAGTAGTCGAATTAGATGGCCAGCAATTCTCTGTCAGGTATATTGGTGTCGATTCTCCTGAAAACGGGTCAACCGGATATTCTGAAGCCGCTGAACTGAATCGCAGCCTGATCTACGGAAAGACAGTTACACTCGTGAATGACACCTCTGAAGTTGACCGGTATGATCGGTTGCTGCGCTATGTGTTTGTCGATGATGTATTTGTGAATAATGAAATGGTCCGATTGGGATATGCATCTTCCGGATCGTGGGCACCGGATACGGCTTGCGATGATCAATTTGCAAAAACTTTTCAAACCGCTAAAGCCAATATGCTGGGTCTATGGATTCCAACAAAAACAGCCAAACCGTATATACCCCCAACACCAACTTTGAATACTAATAAATCTGGAATCGTTGAAGGGGCAGGAAGCTCCACTGTCGCGCCTGCTCCAGTCAACAATAATTGTGACTCATCATATCCAGATGTTTGTATTGCACCTGCCCCACCAGATCTCGATTGCAAAGATATCCCTTTCAGGCGATTTAGAGTATTGCCGCCAGATCCTCACAATTTTGATGGTAACCACGACGGTGTTGGATGTGAAGGGTAATAATGTTTGCGCGCAAACATTTTGATATTGATTTACCACGTACCAGGCGGAGGGACTTATAGTCGACCTAAGATCTCTCCAGACAAAGGTGAAAAATGGTTCTGCACTGAGGTCGAGGCCGTGGCCAATGGCTGGCGAAAAGCCAGGAATTAGAAAGGAGTAATTATGGCACGCGAAGAGCATCATGTTGTTCCTGACCCTGATGAAGGTTGGAACGTAAAAAAAGGTGGAGATCCAACAGTTATTATCCATACCGAAACCAAAGAAGAAGCAATCCAAAAAGGTCGTGAAATCAGCATTAGAGAAAAAACCGAGTTCATAATCCACGGCAAAGATGGAAAAATTCAAGAATCTGACAGCCATGGGCATGACCCCGAATCAACACCAGGATAATACTTACAGCCGGCCTGGATCACTGATTCTCCCTAATCACCAGGTTCCATATCAACACCTCCGGGTGTAACAATTAAGAATCAACATATCAAAAGAATTCACTCGTTTTGTTCTCATTCTCACTTTATTATTGCAGGGTGACTTATCAAAAAAAAAATTTATATAGGAGTCCTAAATGGAAAACAAAATGAAATGGTTACGAGATATCATATTTATCCCAATAATGATTGCTCTAGTTTTCTTCCTATTATCTTTTGCGTTTCAAAAGATACCAAATAAAGGTAAACAAATCACTTATTCTATCGATGGACCATCTACTTTAATTGATACAACTAAATTGAATTCTTCCCAAATGAGTCTAAAAGTAAATGATGAAGGGGTTTCAAAACTTTATATTTATAAAGTTATCTTAACGAACACTGGATCTGAACCAATTTCTGACTTGCCTGTAAGAATCGTTTTTAATACAGATTCTCCAAATTTCAAAATATACTCGATTAGTCATGAAACTTTACCAAGATTGGAATTTGGAGAAATAAACGAGGAATACCCTGATTTAAATAGTATCAGGTTTGTTTACGATCTCATGAATGCTAAGGATCAGGACTCCATAACGATAATTACAAATTTATCCCAAAAACTTGAGGTGTTTTCAAAAAGCGATGGTTTAGTTGTCAAAGAAATTCAAACTAACGAACCTAGTTTAAAAAACACAGACATCAGTTTAATGATTACGTTAGTGGCAGGGTTTTCGACATTTTTGTTGACAATATTGCAAAAACTTAGGAAAGATAGAAATTAAATTTTTTAGATTCACATTAGAGAACGATCTATAGCCAAGGAGCACAGAATGACCGATCAATCAATAAAAGATTATGAATGCCCAAATTGTGGAATGACTGTTTATGTGGGTGATCCAGATTGCAAAAGCTGTAACACTTCACTACCGCCAATAAAGTTGATTTGTTCAAAATGTAAAGGCAATTTTCCAACCAAAATTATCAATGGAAAAGAATACTGTTATGAGTGCTTAGGCGAATTATTGGACAAAATTATTACTTCAAGTACCAAATCGGTTCAATCAAATTCCTTTAATCACTACAAAAAATTGGTTGTTGACTCTATAGTAATTCGATCAAGCGAAATTGTCTCGAATTATGAAGAATTTGATTGGAAAGGTAACGATTATTTTGGCGCACCTGAAAATCAATTTTCTAATACACTTACCGGAGCTTATAAGATATTAATTGATCGATTAAAAATAAAAGCGATGGAAAATAACGTAAATGCCGTGTTGGATATTAAGTTTGTTATGAACAATTTAAACGAATATTATATCTCCATCACTGTCTCTGGCGTTTTGGCATCGCTCTAATTATCGCTCTTTGATAACAACAAAAGATTAATATGCAATATGAGCTAGAACAAGAGAGGAGGATTAACCATTGATATCCAATCCAAAAGAAATTCCAGATGACATAATCAAATTAATTCGCGATTGGGAAAAAACTGAAAGCAGTACGCTTTTTGGATTTATAACCACAGGCGAGCCTCTTAATTATGATGAAATCAGTAGAGGATTGGTAAGGAAAATAAAATATGAATGCCTCAAAAACGGACATTCAAAAAGACTTGATGTTTTACTTCAATCAAGCGGCGGTGATGCTGATGCCGCATACCAAGTTATCAATTTCTTAAAATGTCATTGCGATGAATTACGAATATTCATTCCTGATTGGGCTAAAAGTGCAGCGACGTTGATTTGTCTAGGTGCTGATGAAATATGGATGAGTGACAAGGCTGAACTCGGCCCTTTGGATGCTCAAATTCCAAACCCAAGAGATCCATCAGGAGGTTTAGTTTCAGCCCTTGAACAATTCCGAGCAATGGATTATCTAAAAAAATATTCATTTGAAATGCTTGATACATATGTCAATCTTCTACTTGATCGTATTCCAAATATGAAGCTAAAAACAATGCTCGACGAAGCTACTCCGTTCGTAACCCAATTAATGGCACCCTTGTTCGGTCAAGTCGATCCTATTGATTTTGGTGCCTCGTATAGGGCTTTAGATATCGCAATGGAATATGGACATAGAATAATTAAGCGATATAATAAGACGATTTCCTCGGAAAATATTCGTGATCTATTAGATTCATTAACTTGGCGATATCCAAGTCATTCTTTTGTTATCGATCGGCTCGAAGCAGAAGAATTAGGGTTAAATGTTAAGAGATTGACAGGTGAGCAAGGCAAAAGAGCTGATATAATTGTAAGACACCTAGATGCATGGCTAGGATTTCTGGAGGAGAAAAAATGAGCCTGACAAAGTGTGATGCACCCGCCACACGAATCAATTTAATACCATCGCGTGATATGGAAAATGATGCTAGACAAAGAGTAGACCTTGCATTTGAGAAATCGAATAGATCGCGAGATTCTTTTGATTTTTCAAGAAAAACAGAGTCAACAACAGAAAAGGAACAAAAAAAAACAAATTGAATTCAAACAACCGCCTTTTCAGGCGGTTTTTTTATACAGGGTGTACTTGTGACCGCAGCAGTGAAATCACCTGGTTGAGAAGTTCCTGATCAGATTGTTTTTCCAATTTCACATTAACCAGGCTAGAAATAGTCTGATGCACATCATTACGCTCAAGGTTTCCATAAATCCCATCAGTGATCCCAATATTCGCATGCATCAAATTTTGAGAGATAGCTTTCAGTTGTTCCATGTCCTTAGCCCGCTTCAACGCCCAAACCGTGTGACCGTGCCTAAACTTGTGAGCAGATTTATAAATCACGCCGGCAATCTCGCAAAGCTGCTTTAGATCGTCTCGAAAATTATCCTGCCTAGTTTCAATCCGCTCTTTGGTTGGGTTCACACTGGCCGGTTGAAGATCATGGGTGAAAGGCACATACCACAATATATGATCTGGCACACGCGACCTCAAGAAATCATCCCATCTCTTGACCACCTCAACCAGCTCCGGAATATTCAACAACGTGGTTACCGCGGCTTTATGATTCTTTGTGTTCACTCCCATGGCCGGTAATTGTGAAACCTGCATATTTACGAGATCCACACACTTTATTGGAAGAGAAACAAACGCTCCAATCCTCATCCCAGAGAGAAAAAGCATAGCCACTGCTGCCTGCATCCTCCTGAGCATAATCGAATCCACCTCACAGGTGACCAACTGAATTACCTCTTCAACCTTGTAATATTCCCTGGTTTTCACTTCTGATTGCTCGCTGCGAGATTTTGGCGGCTTGATCGAAACGATCCAATTCAAATCGACATCCTTATAAGTCCTGGGGTATTCATCTCGAGCCCATTTGAAAAATGCCCGGGCTGTTTTGCAGCATGACGCGAAATGTGCAGTGCCAATCGAAGGCTGGTCATCATCATCCTTTAATCCGGCTAAATATACCGGGAAAGTGGGCTTTACTTTCTGCGCTGAACTAAATCTTGTTCCATCTGCCCATTCCATCAAATGCTTTAATCTTGGTCGAAGAGTAGCAATTGTGCGGTCGTCATTCTGACAGACATCTTTCAAGTAAGCCATATATTTCTTAACATCCAGGTAATTTTCTCGGTTGATCATCCTAACCCTGCCATTCTGCTGCTTTGCAAAAACGGTTTACTTTTCTATTGCACACCGGGCAGCGACCAGTCAAATTGGCAACACCGCGGGCATTTGGCTTTTCCACTTTTGGCTTGAGCAAAGTTACGATTTTATTACATCCCACACAATAAGCCTGGCCAGGTTCCATCTTCATTTTGGCCGGCTTTCGTTGGTTAGTTTTTGCATGATCAACCACCCATTTTGCAAAAACATCACCGATGATCCAGATATTCCCTTGAGCATCTGTTTCGCATGGCACCCCTGCCGGGATGTAAGATCTCCGGATCGTATCAACAGAAACTCCCATTTCTTCAGCAAGTTCAGAGGGTTTATATTTCATATGCATCAGCCGCTGCAACCTCATCACATTCCCCCGTTCAATTTTCAAACTCGATACTCCTGGCATGGTTCACCTTAAATAAAAAACGGTCTCAAATGAGACCGCAGCCATTACATAAGCCATAAACTACGCTCTGCAGCGTCGGTCTCATTTCTTGAAACAATCCGCCTGTCAACGGACCTGCATGTTTCGTGAATTAGTACACATATTCTACTGCGAATGGCTTAAAATGTTCCTTAAAATAATAAAAATCAGATGTAATTTAAGGTATAAACTTATAAACCGCTTGATCGCAGGTTCGACTCCTGCCGGGTCCACTTTTTAGCCCTCAGGTCATGTCATTACGACAAAAATACTCCGATTTTATCGGGGTATTTTTAATATGCTATACTATTTTGTTGTTGAAATTAAGGGAGGACTAATTGATAAACGATGATGAGTATTTATCTACAACTGCAAAAATATTTTTCAAAAATCTCAAAGAAGAATTCCCTCAACTCCTTGAATTTGCTAAAGTTGTTGATAAATCTGAGGAATATCCCTTTATCGAGGAACCTGGAACTATAGTTGTAGTTGTTCCAGCTAGAAATGGTTTCATCATTGATGAACTTTACATTGAAACAAGGAAGGAAGATATCTTAATTGTGCTGGGAAATATCACTCATTTTCATGTTGATTTTTCCGAAAAAGATAGAGAGGAACGAATTCCAATTGCTATTAAGTTTGCTAATGATTTTCTAAATGAACAAGTTGTTATTGTAAGGAAAAAAAGTTTCTGGTCTTTAAATGAATTTTTTTCAGTAATCGACCTTTCAAAAATTAAAACTGAAAAAAAAGTTAATCAGATTTACTCATGGAAAGGTACTTTTGACAAAACTCTAAAAAATCAATGAACCTATTTTTTCGATTACTCCGAATTTATCGGGGTATTTTGTTTTAAAAGTCTAAGGATTTCATCAAGTTTTTGGTCTATTCCTCACACATGGAAACATACTCTATTTCTTTATTTCAGTATTAATTATATAGTTATCAATATATTTCAAGAGTATTCTTAAAATCCAAAATATCCAATTGCTGTAAAATTAAAACAACAGTTGGTGATGATCTTCCAACAACAATAAAAAAACTAAAAATTTGGAACGATTTCCGAAGGATACTATACAAAATGACTGGCATTAAAGGAAAACCTCCCAAGTTTAGTATTATCAATAGTATGGAATACATCCATATATCACCAGTTCACCTTTGGCTATTCTGTTTTTTTATTTCAGCCATTTACTTACTCATTTGTACAAAATCATCTCCTTTATATCCTTTCAATGATTGGGTGGACGCAAATAGTTTTTTTACAGTTGGAAAAGGGATGATGAATGGAAGAATCCCATATCGTGATCTCTTTGAACAAAAAGGTGTTTTACTGTTTTTTTTACATGGAATTGCGTATTTGATTTCTAACAAGACTTTTTTAGGTGTTTTTTTTCTAGAAGTATTATCTTTTTCGGTATTTATC
Organism: Chloroflexota bacterium; assembly: GCA_021825925.1. Lineage (GTDB taxonomy): Bacteria > Chloroflexota > Anaerolineae > Anaerolineales > Anaerolineaceae > UBA6107. The sequence continues at coordinate 95,349 of JAKAFP010000001.1, read as the reverse complement.
TATTTTTGTTATAAGATATTGTCATTATTTATTGATCAAAAATATTCGTTGATCGCCCTACCTTTTATTGCGGCTAGTGTTTTGAACCTACAAAGTTTTTCATATGGCGATAGTGCTGAAGAGTTTTGTCTTCCAATAATCGCGATTGGTCTTTTCTGTCTAATAAAATACTTTAAGTGTATTTTCCCACTTCCAATTCCTTTCAGATGGATACTACTTAATGGGATCCTTGCTGGATGTACGTTATGGATAAAATTTACGATATTAGGGTTTTGGATCGGTTGGATGGGGTCAATATTCTTTTTTTTGACACTTGAAAAGAATTATCGCCGTGCAATTTATAGCTTATTACTGTTTCTATTAGGTATATTATTATCATCGCTCCCCTGGATCTTCTATTTTGGGTTAAATCATTCCATCCAAAATTGGTTGGATACCTATTTCATAAGCAACATCAAGTATTATGCCACCAGCAAACCAATTAACAGCATCATTAAATCCATGTTTTATCAAATTCAAAAACATTTTCATCTGAATCCGCTGTTTTGTGGATTGTTATTATTAGGTACAACTTTTTTTGCTGCAACAAAAAGGTTTTTTACGAATCCTTATCATCGATTTGGAATACTTACATGTGGTCTACTTCTGGTAATTAGTGTATACGGAGGAGGAACCTCTTACCCCTATTATTTTTTGATTTTTTCCCCTTTCATTGTTCTAGGTTATGTCACACTGTTTGGGCTGATATTTGAGGAATTTGGAAAGATTTCATCCGCGAGATTTTTTTTCATAATAATTGCAATTTCTATTTTTACTACCTCTTTGTATTGTTTGAAATTTAATCAAAATGTATATTTCTTAAAAACAGATCAAAAGGATTTAGTTCAATACCAATTTTCATCAAAAATTAATCAATCAGAAACTTCCACGTTATTAAACTATGGTGCTTTGGATTTGGGGTTTTATACAACCACGGGAATAACACCAATTAATAGATTTTACTGCATATCTAATTCAAGATATCCTGGTCAAATAGAAGAACAAAATGATTTAATAAAAAACAAATCTGTAGAATTTGTTGTTACCCGCCTTCCAATATCTGATAGCATTAATAGATTGGAAGAAATTCCATATCTTTATGCAAATTACCGATTAATAGATATGAAAAAACAAGGGAATGGAGGTTCTGAGTTTAATTATTTTTTATTTGAAAGAAATAAATAACTAATACTATTAAGAAAGACATGATTTTAGTAAGATGAATTAATTCCAAAAAAACCTACTTGTTTTTTAGTCATTGAATTATCCTTACATAAGCCTTCGTGTTATATCATCCAGGCGAACAAGTTTATATACACATAAGACAAAGTTCTTGGTACCAGCATTTTTTTGCGCCAGACGGCCTTTGTTTCAGCAGGAAGGTTAAGAGGAGATGACAATAAAAGTGGATAATCCAGATCAATGTATTCTTTAGTAAAGCGGCGTTATGGGTCAAAGCAATTTCTTTCATTACACTGATCAATAGCTGGGTGCTTTCAAATACGTGTTCCAAAATGTCCTTGTTGCTTGGCTCTTGTGTTGGATCACTCTAAGTTCTAGAGTAACTTACAAATTTGAATGCCGTTTTATTGCGAAGTATAAGCGACAATGATTACCCCCTAATCCTTGGCGACAGCAAGATTGCCATACAATTCGATCTTACAGTGGGTCAGGCTGTATTGCATCTGGTTCAAAGTTAGGGGGCAATCATCAGTTGAAAAGAGCGGATTTAACCTAACGTATTCATACAAGGTTAATTTTGCTCGCCCTCACTAACACGATCCTACCGGTTCTTATAAGTTTGGTGATGGCGTCAATTCCTTCTTCAAGTCCGATACAACTCCAGAATTGGTTGATATTGTAGTTCAAGATAATATACTATCCAGGGAAAACGCATTTAAAGGATGGTCTTGTATATAATATCCGAAATTCTAAACAGCAATATCTAAGAGCTTTAAATGACTACACCCTTTTCTACGCTACCAGTTTTTTATGATCAGAATGAAAGGAAGATTGTAGATACATAAACACCAAATATTTCTTTCATACTATTAAAAATCCCACCATCCAGTAAAGAGTTGATGAAGGCAATCGTTACTTCTTGAGATATCATCGGAAACATTTTACTGATAAGTCCTTCGTCACCCGAAATTCCCATAATACCCAATCCACCCGGATTCAATTTTTCTCATATAATTCACCATGATGTCGGCCGTGAATCCGACAAATAACAGATTTCTTACTCAATATAAATTGCTTGAAAGACAGAATTAATTGTGACAAAGAAAACAATGGGATTTTTTGCTAGAAACGCAAAACACTTGTGGGTGTCGTTTTTGTTTTCAATTTCGGTTTTTCTGCTTTTTCCGCTTTCGGTTTACACCCAGAATATTGATATCAACAGTTTCTCTTTTGAAGACATTTTACTGCCGCTTTTCTTGTTCTCTGCTATTGGATTTACCATAACCTCGTTTTTGGTCATATTACTCTCGAAAAGATTGAAGTTCGTTTCATTGCTATTGACTGCCCTGCTTGTGTGTTTGTGGGTCCAGGGTAATTTCATCAAATATGATCTGGGCCCGCTCGATGGCAAAGAGATCCCTTGGGGTAGCTTCTATAGCAGGATCTGGATCGAAATACTGGTTTGGGCAGCCATTTTTTCACTGTTCATCATTTTTCGCAAGAAACTGCTCAAGAACATCAGATCCATTGCTATTCTTCTTTTCATTCTGTTCCTGGCACCCTCCGTATTTACGCTGATCAAAGAAGGCCGCAATATCCCTGAAAAGGTTTATCTCGATTATTCGGGAGAATTTCATTTTTCTGAACAAAACGTCATCCTTATCATTCTGGACAATTTCAAAACAGACGTGTTCAAACCCATCCTTGAAAAATACCCGGAATATCAGGATGTCTTTAAAGATTTTATTTATTATGATGATGCCATTGGTGGATACTCGACAACCCTGCCTTCCATCCCCTTGTTGTTGACAGGCAAGTATTACCAGAATACCGTGCCCATGAATGAATACCTGGCTTCGATCGAGGACCTTACCATCCCTTCTCAATTAAAGAAACATGGCTACGCGATTGAAAGTTACGCCTACGTACCCTTTTTCTCATCCCTCTATGACAATCACACCAACAGCATGCTTTTTAAAGATCAGTTATCAACAGCGACACGGCAAGTTGTGGTTTCAGGGATCCGCTATTCTCCATTGCCATTGAAACCGCTATTCGTTGCCAGGTACTATTACGGAACTGATTACGTCCATAAGGATATCGTGACCTTTAACGCGAGAATCAACGAATTCGAGGTCACCACAAACAAACCCATGTTTAAAATGATCCACCTTTCGGGTGCACACTATCCTTACCAACTCGATAGTGCCTTAAATTGGAACAACAGCAGTTATCTCGAACAAGCAGCGAGTTCGCTTCTTCCTGTCAAGAATCTGCTGAATGAATTAAAAAAAGCAGGGGTTTATGACAATTCAATGATCCTGATCATGAGCGATCATGGAGGATTCTTTGTTCAAGGCTACTCTTCGTTTCCGTTGGAAAGCCAATCGCAACCTCTTCTGCTTGCAAAAGCCGCCGGTCAAGGATCCGAACAAATGCAAATTTCACACTCACCGGTTACCCTGGGTGACATCCCCAAAACGATCGCAATCGAAACCGGAATTGATGCCAATTATCCCGGATACTCGATCTACGACAAAATACCTGATAACAGAATTCGTTACTTTTACTATTACGCCTGGGACCAGGAGAACTGGTCCACCAAATATATGCCGACTTTGTACGAATTCAAACTCGCGGGACCTGCCAGGCTAATGTCATCATGGGAATATGTTGGCCAGTATGGGGAAGGTCATTTTATTGACGCGGCTACGCAAAATGAAAGTGATCTGATTGATTTGTTAATGGCAAAATAACGATGGCCCAGGGTTTATACTCTGATCTCTTTTGTGTTTTAACAAAGGAAATTTTGATATTCTTTAAGCCACTTTCCCGGTTTGATCCAGGAAAGTGGCTTTTATCAAGTTCACTTCAAATTGCGTGAGGCTTCATCCAGGCGGGCAAGTTCCTCCGCTGAGAGGACGAAGTTCATGGCGGCAGCACTTTCCTCTGCTTGACGAACCTTGGTGGCGCCGGGGATGGTCACGACGCAATCTCCGTTAAAATGGATGACCCAGTTCAGGGCAACTTGAGCCAGGGTGGCATTGTGGTTGGCAGCAATTTCTTCCATCACGGCGATCAAAGGACGCGTTTGTTCAAGTTCTCGCGTCATCGTGCCTCTGTAATAGAAATTCTTTTTCTGAACCAACTCGGGGTTCTTGTGGTACTTGCCGGTCAGAATACCGCTGGCAAGCGGGGTGTACGCCACAATGGTTATTCCCAATTCTTTGGCGAGTGCGAGAGTACCATCGGTTTCGATCTCGCGATGGATCAGGCTGTAACGCATTTGGTTCAGTACCAAGGGAATTCCGCGTTTGGCAAGAGCTTCATACGCCCTACGCATCCGTTCAGGGTTGAAATTGCTCACCCCCACCGATTTGATCTTGCCGGCTTCCACCAGATCGGCCATGGCGTCCATCTCAGCTTCAGGAGTGGAAAAGCTCCAGGGTTGGTGAATCATATAGTTGGAAATGGTGTAACCGTCCAGGAAGCGCAGGCGATCCTCGATGGTCTTTTGAATATTGCCGGCTGTTCTGAATAGCGGCATCCATTTGGTTTCGATGACCACATCCTTGTCGGCTGCCCCTGCTGCTTTCAAACCGGTGGCCAACGCCGTCTCGGATACACCAGCCCCGTACATTTCGGCGGTATCAAAGAAGTTTATTCCGCCATCCAGTGCGGCTTTAATAATGGCATTTTTCTCCTCTTTGGAAATTGCCGGGAACATGGCACCGATCAACCCTCCACCGCCCGCCATTTCCATCACACCCAAGCCTATTGGAGAGACCAAGAGGTTTGATTTTCCAAGTTTACGCGATTGTTTTGTATCCAGCATAAAACACATCCTTTCTATAAAAAACTTTCATTGAGTATAGGCTGTGATTGAATGAATTGCGTTAGATAATTTAAAAAACAAAAGGAGAGTGCTCTTATGCTATACTCTCCCTAACCAAAACCTGACGAGAGCATACGCATGAATAGTAGTAAGAAAATAACCACAACACTCCTTGCCATTTTGGTCACTGGCGTACTAACCCTGCCACTGACCGTTATATCACCTTCAGAAGGTGATAATAAATGATTGGTGGGAATTTGAAAAATCCATTTGATGATTATCGCTTTCCATATATTGGCTATGTTGGCCATTAGTGAATTGGTCGTGATGGGTGCATTGGGCGTGCTTCAAATCGTTCAAAACATCAGCACCATAGTGCCCATGTTTTATTCATAATCAATATTTGAATGATCCAAAATAGGGAAAAATGACAAAAATTGCCATCCTCTCAGATCTGCACGGAAACATGCCTGCCATTGAAAAAGTGCTTGCCGACCTCAAAACACGCAAGATCGAACGCGTTTTCTGCCTGGGTGATCTGGCTTCTGGACCCTTATGGCCCAGAGAATCCATAGAGCTTTTCATGCAGCAAGACTGGATCTTCGTCCGCGGTAACCATGACCGCAAATTGGTTGAACGCACCCCGGAGAAACTAGGCGCTTCGGATGCCTACGCCTACAAACAATTAGACGAGAAACACCTTGATTGGCTTGCTTCCTTACCCGCCACTAAAGAAGTTGAGAACACCTTCTTCCTTTGCCACGGATCCCCGACCAGGGACACCACCTACCTGCTGGAAACCATCGAAAACGGCAGGGTCAGGCTTTCAACACCTGATGAGATCAAGCCTAAGTTGAACGGCAACGACCTTCCAATACTTCTGTGTGGACACTCACACACACCGCGCGTGGTGACTCTGGAAGACGGATTGATCATCATCAACCCGGGCAGCGTAGGTGTGCCAGCCTATGAAGACGCCTCAGACGGGTACTTCGTGGTGGAATGCGGATCGCCGCACGCGCGCTATGCAGTGATCGAGAAAACGAATGAGGGTTGGAAAACCGAAATTGTGCTCATCCCCTACGATCACGAACTGTCAGTTGCCCAGGCCTACAAGAACAAACGCCCAGATTACGAGATCGGGCTGCGCACAGGCTATATGCGCGGAGATTCCATCCCCATTTTCGGGTGAGTGACTAACACTATTGGATGAAACGTTTAAGATATTCAACCTACAAAAACAATTCATATTTTAAGGTAACAGTCTAATAGAAAATCCGCCTCACTCTACCCCTCTCCATCTTTGATGGAGAGGGTATTTTATAAATTCATACATGGAACTTATCACATCAAACGACCGTCATAAATGTAAGAAGATAATATTGGAGAAAAATATGAATAAAAAATTGATTGCAATTTGTATGATCTTGACCTTGACTTTATTACTTGCGGCTTGCTCCACTCAAGCCGGTTTGGTAGACACCAAATGGCAGCTTACCAGCCTGGCTGGAAAAACGCCGCTGGCGGATGTAAAAGTCACTATCAATTTCAGTAAAGATGCCATCGGCGGCAGTGACGGCTGTAACACCTATGGCGGCTCTTATAAATCCACCAAGGATACGATCACCTTTGGCAATGATATCTTCTCAACCATGATGTATTGTACTGATGAGATTGCGGTTCAATACCAGGCATATTACGAGGCGCTGAAACAAACCGCAGCATATAAAATCAACGACGGTGTTCTGTCGCTGATGGATTCCAAAGGTACTATCCTGGCGGAATTTACTGCCGGTCAGAATTAATTCTGCTCAGACTTCATAAAGATCAGCTCCCGCTCGTCTCGGTAGATCTCAACCCAATTATTGGATGACGAGACTGCCGTGATGAGCGGTTTTTCATAAGCCTGATCCAAAAGCAGCACATTGACGTCATACCCATCCAGTATTTGCTGCCAATCATAAGACGCACGCATCAGTCGCTTATTATCCGAAAGGATCTGCTCATTAAAATCTTCAATGCGGTTGGTGATCCAGACGGGCCGATCTGGCAGTGCATAAGACATATAGATTGACGCCACCCAATTAGCCCAAATGTGTTCAGGCAGTTCAGGATGCGCCTTGATCCACTCCACTGCCTGGACTGGTGTCGTGTCTGCCAATGATTCTGGCGCCTGTTTCCACCACGGCTGACGAACCCCGGGTAAAAAGGCCAGCGGCAAGACCAGCACCAATATGCCGATGGCCAAGTTGAAAGCCCGCCGCGGAAAAACTGGCTGATTATCCAGATAACGCTCCAGCCAGGGAACTGCAAGCTGTGCCAACACCATAGCCTCGATCAGCGAGAACCACAGCACATAGCGGATGCTCGAAAGCGCCATCCAGCCAAAACCCAAAAACCACACCCACCACAACAATTTCACCTTGGCTTTGCTGTATGCTGACACAAGTGCGATCACAAGAAATGAACCGAAAAAGAGATTCAATTGCCAGCCCTGGTTCATGGGTGGTTGCCATTCAAAACTGTAAGTTTTGATCAGGTCACTGCCTATCATGGCGGCAGTATTCAACCACAAATGGATACCATACGGATTTATCAATGTAGCAGCCATGCTGAGCAAGGTTACGATCGCAAGATGCTTTCGACTGCCTGAACCCAAGATCAACGCTGAAATCAACAGTACAAACAATAAAATGAATGAGCCGTGCAGGTTCACCCACAGTACTGAGATGAGAGGCAAGAGCCAGAGCAACCGATTGTGCGAACGCTGCCATCCAAGCAAAATCAGCAGAGTGAGCCCAAAAAGAGGGAGCGCAAAAACCTGCGGTCGGGTGGACCAATTATTACTCCCCATCAACGCCGTGATGAGCAATACGATGCTGGCTGAAACCGGCCCCAGTTTAAGGTTGCGGAGACAAAGCCAAACAAGTGCATATAACCCCACCACGCAAAGCCCCATCACCAGCGCGGTTAGCGTTAATCCGCCGACCTTATAGATTCCCACCAGCAGCAGAGAGGCCAACCAATAAGAGAATAACGCCGGCTGTCCGCCTCTGGTGTAAGTCATGAACTCGGTAGTGGGAATGGCGTGGGTACGGACGATCTGATCGCCGATACGCAGATAGGTCCAGTAGTCGCTGGGTTCAAGCGGCATCAACACCACGATGATAAAAATGGCTGCCAGCACCAAACTGAGGAGCAAGAACCCTGCACCTGATGATCTGCTCTTTTGAGATCCTCCTGGTTGGGTCATTTACTGACTCCTGGTTCGATTGGATCCAGCCTGGCAAAGATCACGGTTTGAGTATCCCGGTATAATTCCTTCCAAACTGGTGAAGCTGATGCCGCAGAGATCAGATCAGGTTGATACTCGGTGCTGGGCATGAGCAGATTGACACCGTAGTGATCGAGCAGTGCCTGCCAATCATAATCCGCCTTGGCAATGTGCTTGTTATCTTCAAACTGTTCGATCGGAAAATCTTCAAAGCGGTTGGTCATGAATAATTTTCGTTCCGGCAGCGCCGTGGTTAAGTAAGTGGAATAATTGAAATCACTCCACAGATTATCCGAATATTGAGGATTAGCCTTGAGCCAATTGACAGCTTCCACGGGTGTGGTCGCGCTATAAACAGGAGGAGCCTGCTGCCACCAGGTGGCACGCAGCCCTGGCAGTAAAGCCAAAGGTAAGAAGAGCAGCAGTATTCCAAGCAAACGATTGAAAGCAAGGTTTTGAAAACGGTCTTTGCCTTCGAGGTGACGGGCGAAAAATGGTGACAGGATCATGCCCAAAAGCAAAGCCTCCACCGGCAGGAACCACACTCCGAATCTAACCGTCGAAAGCGCCATCCAGCCAAAACCAATGAACCAGACCCAATAAATGAAGTTGATCTTCTGTTTGATATAAGCTGTTAAAACAGGGATGGCCAGCAACATGGTAAAAAACAGGTTCGCCTGCCATCCATCTTTGATTGGCGACGCCCATTCCAGGCTGTAGAGACGGATGGCTTGACTGTTGACCATTGAAAACATGCCGGTCCATAAAGATAAACCATAATAATTAATACAAGTGGCAGCAAGGCTTACGAGTGCAACCAGCAGCAATTTCATGCGACGGCCGCTGCCAAAGATCACGGCTGGTCCCAGTAAAAAGAAAAGCACAATAAATGAACCGTGCAGATTTGCCCACAGCATGGCGATCAAAGGCAGGAACCAAATCAGACGATCATTTTTATGCTGCCAACGCAGCACCGCCAGCAAAGCCAAACCAAAAAGCGGATAAGTGAGCAGCTGAGGCCGGGTGGCCCAATAATTAACCCCCACCAGACCTGTGAGGATCAATACGACAGCTGAAGTCAACGCGCCAACCTTCAGTTCGCGCAGGCAGAACCACAACAAGGTATAAAACCCACCCACACATAAAGCTGTCAGGATGCCGATAAGCGTCACGCCACCCAGTTTGTTCAATCCCCAGAAGATCAACGAAGGCAGCCAGTACAAGTAGACAGCCGGCTCACCGAAGCGGGTGTAGGTCATGAATTCCGTTGTGGGAATGTGCCCGCTTGAAATAATCTCCTGCCCAATGCGCACATAAGGCCAGAAATCATTCGGGAAGAGCGGAAGAAGCACTGCAATGGTCACCATAAACATCATGACCAGGGCAAAGATCAGAAATTCAGCCTTTCCGCGAGGTTTTTCGTCTTGAATGAGGGTGTCTGAACTCATATCAATAGAATACTCGAAAACGTGAATAACGGTCAAGCAAGAATGGAATAATGTAACTCGTTTGCAAGGAATTCGAAAATGGATGATTCATAGATATTTTATACATACACACGGTATAATTTTTTATATGCTTGAAGAACTTTACATTAGTGTGGACGTTGAAACCGCGGGGCCAATCCCCGCGGATTTTGCGCTGCTTTCTATCGGCGCATGTATTGTGGATAATCCCTCTGAAGCGTTTTATGTCGAATTACAGCCGGATCGGGAACAATTTTCCGCGGAAGCCCTGGCGGTACACGGCTTATCGCTTGAAATGCTCAAGAAGGATGGAACCCCTGCCCGTGAAGCCATGCAAGCCTTTGCGGATTGGGTCAAAGGTATTACGAGCGAGAATCAACGACCAATTTTTGTGGCCTTAAATGCCCCCTTTGATTGGATGTTCATCAATGATTATTTCCATCGCTACCTCGGATCCAATCCCTTCGGTCACAGTGCACTGGATATCAAAGCTTATTTCATGGGTCAAACTGGCGTGGATTGGGGGCAAACCTCCATGCAGCACATGTCTGACCATTTTTTGGAAGAACGCCACCTCACTCATAATGCGCTGGCCGATGCACAAGACCAGGCAGAGATCTTCAAAATGATCCTGGACCGTTCCCCCAAGACCAATCTCGCAGAATAGACGCGCTTTTCCGCTTCCCCATTTAACCAAAGATATTTGCTATACTAATGTCGAAACAGGAAGAATTGTTTAATCAGGAGATAATCATGCCGAACACTTCCACAGACAAACAAAACGATCTCGAACGCATCATGGAATCCGCCAAACGCCTGGGTGTGGAAATTGAGGAAGATGAAGCCTTGCAATGGTTGACCAGCATGGCCTCCACCAGGGACGATGACAATATCACCATGAACGCCCGCACAGGTGTATTTGGACACAAGATCAGTATGCTTGATTTCAGTGACAAGGAACTTGAATATTTCAGGCGCGTTGGCCGCATCGTGGAATTTGAAGACATCCCAGGCCAGGTCGAAACCGCCCTTGCATTATCAGGTTCATCAGCCCAATCCAAGATCCAATCCTACCCTGGCGATTGTGATTATTTTGAACGGGTCAATATAATTGCCCCAACGCGCGAAGAAGCCTGTGCCATTCTTGCCCGCATCATGCTTGAGAAATCAATTGGTACCCTGCAAGGCCCCAATTATCAACTGATCGAAGTCAAATTCGGCTCCTATCCAACTGACATGGTGATCGGAGATCAGAAGAACCGGGCTGGAACGCCGATTGCCTGGCGTCCTGACCAACTAAAAGCCGGCAAGATCGAAGGTTTCACCCCTGAAGGCTCAGCATTGACGGTAACCTGGCAGGAAGTCAGTTCTGACCCGGGTTGGTGCAAGCTGGATTGGGTGGTGGCGGACCCCATTCGCAAACAATTGGCCAACGCCAGCAACATGCTGGATGTAACCTGGGAAGCGCCGGACGGCAGCATTTCTCCACTTGACGGCTATCTCGACCCCTATTTTCAAGAGATCTACCTCGACGCTACCTCAGTCCCTATTTTCTCAAAGTTGGCGCAGCATGTTTCAGGCAACGCCCTGGATGATTATGTGTCGGGGCTTGAACGTGAAGTCAAGAAATACCTGACCAAGGATATTAATTACGGCAAGGTGGCAAAAAGGATGTACAACATCTTCCGTCTGACCGGAAGGTATGAAGAAGCCAGTTTCCTGCGAGAGCTTTTCGATGAACCGGCCACCATGCTCTACCAGGTCTGGTCATTGATCCGCACAATTGATGACGCCAGTGTACCGGGTTCAAGCATCACCAGGGCACAACTTCTGCAATCCACCGATAACCTGATCATAGAAGTGATCAAGGCTCTTGAAGGAGAAGAAGAAACCGAGATCGTCAGCCACCTATTGAAATTGCGAGACGCATTGGCTGATACCGCCGGCAAACAAATCCTCACCAACCAGGCAGAAGTAGCACGCAGTATGGTGATCAACCTGGTCAACAATTTCTTCTATGAGCGATTGACCGCCCTGCCAACCATTAAAGAATACATGGAAGAATTCCAGAATCACTAATGGACCAAGACGGGATTAAGATGCAATCCAAACGGAGGAACATATTGACCAACATAGTGCTGATGGGCGTTCTCGCAGCGCTGGCCACCGGTATCGCCATTGGAACTCAATCCACTTTAAGCAGCCGCATTGGCAGTGTAATTGGGAATTTTAAGACTGGCGTATTGATGAATGCCATAGGCGGATTGATCGCCACTTTGATCTTCATTACTTTGCTCGTCGTTAAAGGCAAAGGGTTCTGGCAGACTCCTGGAACGACGATGGTACTTTTGATCATTGCCGGTGCCCTGGGGATCGTGATCGTCACAGGCGTTTCGTTTTCGATGCAAAAAGCCGGCGTGGCCGTCGGTATGGCTACTCTGATCCTTGGTGAAATGATCCTTTCGATCATTGTGGACGCAAAAGGATGGGCTGGCGCACCTCCCATTCCTATCACGTGGACCAGGATCGTCGGCATTTTGGTCATTGCCGCTGGCATTTATCTGCTACTTCCAAAGAAAGCGTGATGGCGGAGGATGTCATGAGCGACTCAAAACCGAAGGGCTATGCAGTTGAGCTGTATTTCGATCAGCAGATGGAAGATGATTTCTTCACCTTTCGGGAATCGCTCTACAAGTTGGGAATCAACCCTGTGCTCGGCTTGCTGGGTGACCGCCCCCATGTAAGTCTGGCTGTGTTTGGGGATGTTGAAATTGATCAGGTCGTAAAGATCACATCCGATTTTGCCCCTCGATTCAGACAACTTCCAGCCCAGCTAGATGCCTTCGGTGCCTTCCCGACTGCCTCAAATGTGGTCTACCTGCTGCCGGTGCCCAGCCAGCCGCTGCTTGAACTGCATAAACAATTTCACGAACAATTACAGAAAGAAAACATACTCTCATCACACTACTACCTGCCCGGCCAATGGGTGCCGCACTGTACCCTAGAATTTGAACTACCAGATGATCAGTTTAATCTGACCCTCCAATTATGCAAGAAGTATTTTGCTCCCATCCGTGGAACCTTTTCCTCGGTCGGAGTCATCGCTTTTCGGCCGATCAATTACCTAGCCGAGTTTCCCTTACAAAAATAGGAAAGAGAATGACCCAAAAAATGTACCAACCTGATCCTGAAAAAATCCAAGAAGCTGTGGAAAAATCCAAATCCAAGGCTGAGGATTATCTGAAAGACCCCGAAAAATCCAGACATCTGCTTGATGAGGCCATGAAGAAAGCCAAAAACAGAGAAAAGCCGACCGGCCCCTTGGCCGATCTGTGGGAGAACCTCAAGACAGCTTTTAGACTGCTGCAAGCCTATATCAACAAGCAATACACCACCATCCCCTGGGGATCAATTGTTTTGGTGCTCGGTGCGGTCATCTATTTCGTTTCGCCCATTGATCTGATGCCGGACTGGATCCCTCTTGCGGGATTGATTGATGATGCTGCCGTGCTGGTCTTTGTGCTGCGCCAAATCAATGCAGATCTGCAACGTTTTCTCGAATGGGAAATCGAACAAAAAACTGACAGTTCAGAAAAAGTCATTGACATCAAACTTGAAAATCAGTAGAAACCTCTTGATGAATGTAATATAATAAATAAGTAATTTGATAAAATTTATCGAATTTAAAGAGGAGAATATGAAAAATCGAATTGCAATCTTAATGGTGGTTTCGGTCATTCTCATCATGGCACTTTCAGCCTGCGGGGCAGTACAAGACGTTAGTACGGTTAATGACCTGGGTAAAGGATTTATGACCGCTCTTAGAGATGGAGATGCGTCAGGCTCATGGGATATGCTAACCAAGGCCGTTCAAGATGAAGTTGGCAGTACCGATGCCTGGGTCGAGTTTGTAACCCCACGGAATTTCTCCAACTGGAATTTTACAAATACCCAGGTTGAAAACAATTCAGCCCAAATGGATGGCGAAGCCACGTTAGGTGAAGAAACCTATACAGTCGTGCTTGTATTTGACAAGGCTGATGACACCTGGAAGATTTCAGGAATCAATTTCACTCTTAAGTAATATAAAATAAGTAATCTCGAAACACAACAGGGAGTCCCAAATTGGGAGTCCCTGTTTTTTTTAAAGTGGGAATAATGACCCCTTTTGATCAATAAAATTTGGTAAACTAAAAGCGTGGATCAATACTCAGGTTTGGCGAGGGGCGCATAAAAAAATGATCAACTTTTCGACTATGGCGTATGAAAAAGTATTGAAAGAACTTCGGTGTGAATCAGAACCCCAGCACAGAGTTGATGCTGCCAAGTTTTTGCTCGAAAAAACAGAGAATCCTGAAAGGATTGCCTACCTGGTTAACTGCGTCTTGTATGACCCGCTGCCAGAAGTCAGAAGCCAAGTTAAAGCCTTGCTGTTCGAGGTCTACGGCAACGAGCTTGAGTCCATCATAAAAATCGAGGGGCAGGATGGAACACCGATCGAAGACCCATGGATGACGCCTTGCAGCTTGATTAAGGTGAACCCCAAAATAGCGTCCACTCTCCCCCAATTTGAAGACATCGAGATGTTCGTTTCGGAAAAGGATGTTGACGCCTTGCATGATGCTCTGCGTGATCCACTTGAAATTTATCGCCGGATCAGTGCAATACGGGCATTATTGAAATGCAACAACGAGGGAACGCCTGAAATGCTGGCCAGAGCGGTGCTGCATGACCCGGATGAAAATGTTCAACAGCAGGCTTATCAGTCACTTTACGAATTAATCGGCGATGAAAAAGCGGAAGCGCTGCTTGAGAAAATTGGCGCGCTGATCATGGATGAAGAAGAACCATGGCTTTTAACACCTGATTATTTTGATGAATATCAACACGAGTTGGAAAACGAGGAAGAGGATTATTCCCCATTTGGTATTAATAAAGTTGACCAAGTACGCGGCTTGACCAACCTCTTTACCAGTGAAAGAAACCCTCAAAAACGCATAGCAATTATTGACGCGCTTGCGCAATCCATTGATTTTAATGTCAACGAATCCATTGCCAGGGTTGGTCTATTCGATGCAGATAAAACGGTGCGGGAATATGCGAAATCAGTGCTTGAGAGCCGCCTGGGTGAAAACCTGGATGATTTTCTGGAACATGTTTACGCGACTGCTTCTCCTTTTGTCGCCGACCCGGAAGATGAATTAGACGAAGACGAAATTGAAGCGCCTGCAAAAAAGAATGACGACTTCAGTTCACAAATCAACAGACAAGAACCAACTGTCAGCGAAGGCAGCACCTTCAACCCCATGCTCGTGGTTGCCGGAATTGTCATTTTAGCTTTAATTTTGTTCCTGATCTTGAGATAAAGAGAGGAAAAATGAGCCCTGAAATCACCCCACCCCCGCTGCCAATATCGCCTCCACCGTTTATGCCGTCACCCCCTGTACAAACTGAAAGAGTTTTGACAATTATTGAAAAGGTGTCACAGAAAACCGGCATATTTTCCAAACAAACCTATCGAATGATTGTCACCAATACACGCCTGATCTTTGTACAGCAAGTTAAGAATAATACTGACTACGCGCAGCAAGATCCCAACCTGAGCCTTGCAGAAAACCCGGCCAACTTTGCCCTTCCACTGGAACAGGTGCAGTTGATCGAAGTCTACCGTGGAGATTTTGAAGACAGTTCGCCAGACACCATGACCATCAAAACAGCGTCAAACAAGTTGAATTATCTGATCAATGACGCCTATCGGGTCAGCCAGAATCTGAAAAAAGTGTTGGGGAATATCGTGAAATAAGAAATAATTCTTGAATGAGTTCAAAGAAAACAAAAATACATATGAAAAACTCTATCATAATCCCAGCCAAAAGTAGTTTGCCAATCACAATTTATTTTGTGTCAGGTTGTATGACGGCATTAAGTTACTATATTCAAGATTTATCAAACTCTTCGATTTGGCCAATAATTTCATTAATTTTGTTTATTTGGGTCCTTCTATTTGGTATTTTTATCGGTTGGACAATTGTTGTTCAAAAAAGAATACTCTTTCTGCCATTCGTTGCTTGGAGAATACGCAATCGAGAAAATAAAAGGGGAGTTGAAGCGGCTAAAAAGTTATATGCGCAATACGCCAATAGAAAAAACCAATTGGCTATTGCATTTCTGTTTTCATTACCTGGTTTGGGTTTTGCATTATTGATGTTATTACTTATTATAAAAACTCTGCTTCGATAAGTAATTCGCATTTAATTTCAATTTGGTTTTGATAAGTAAATAGAACACAAATCTAGGCCCGACTATTAATTAGCAAAACTCCTAGATTTGACTTTTTAGATATCAGCGCAACGAGAAAAATATCAATTTCTATACCTTTTAGGTAATGGTAATAACATACGCGTTTGGTGCTGATATTCAGTAAACCCATCTTTATACTTAGCCATTCGTTTTTCTGCCAAAGGAATGCTGATAAACAAGAAGAGGGCTGTATTGAGAAGAGCGCCCAGTCCCAATTTCCATGCGGATGGATCGGCCGCCAGGCAGACCAAAAACGCCCCCCACCACATCAGAATTTCACCAAGATAATTGGGGTGGCGAGAATACTTCCATAAGCCCACGCGGATGATGGCCGAACGGTCCGAATTCTTGCGGCGAAAATCATGCATCTGATGATCGGCAACCGTCTCAAGCATCACACCCAACAAGCTGATCAGCAAACCAGGAAGTATTAATAATGAGAATTTTGGCGTTTGAAGGATGACAAACACGATCGGGGCGATACAGGCAAACACGATCAGGGTGGGCATTAACTGGATGCCCAACAGATTGACAAGCGGATAGAACTGTCCGGTTTGGTGTTTGATCTGATCATAACGCCAATCCTGTTCATGCAGTCCTTTGAAGGTCTTGACCCAGTTGAGGGTTAACCGCACCCCCCACAAGATGACCATGGCACAGAGCAAAAGGGAAGTAGCGCTAAGGCTGCCCACCTGTAAAGCTAGCAGCGGCAGGATCACCACCGGCTGAACGCTCCAATAAGGATCGTACACTGAGGCATTGTTGAGCAAGAGGCTGCTCACCCAGATCACGAAGGTGGCAGCGAGATCCGCCAGGAAAAGGTTCATCCAGATCGAGCGACCGGCATTTTTGTACACGATCAACCCGATCACCAATGCAGTGAGGTAGCTGAGTGTGATCAATAAAAAGCCGATCGAGCGGTTCGATTTTCTGGTGGATTCAGTAATAGAGGGTGTGTTCAGGTTGTTTATCATATTACTTAAATAACGTTATTAGGGGGGAAAAGTTGCTTGTAATGGTAATCTTTATGAGGGCATAATAAACGAGGCTGCCAAGTTAGGCAGCCTCGTTTATTATGCCAAAATTGAATAAATTTGGTTGGGGATTGCTTCGTCGCTCATTTACTCAATCTCTTTAGGATTCGGACGTGCGCTCCTCGCAATGACAGCCCATGGGTTTAATACAGATCTGCAGCGTCGAACTGGCTGTTGTAGATCTCGGCATAGAAACCGCCCTTGGCCAGCAAATCGTCATGACTGCCCTGCTCCACAATGTCACCGTTGTTCATCACCAGGATGAGATCAGCGTTGCGAATGGTTGAAAGACGGTGTGCGATGATGAAGCTGGTGCGGTTCTTCATCAGATTATCCATGGCCTTTTGAATGAGCACCTCGGTACGGGTATCAACCGAACTGGTGGCTTCATCCAGGATGAGGATGCGTGGATTGGATAGGATCGCGCGGGCGATGGTGAGCAGCTGCTTTTGGCCTTGCGAGATGTTGGAGGTTTCTTCATTCAACACCATGTGGTAACCGTCAGGCAGGGTGCGGATAAAGTGATCCACATAGGCTGTCTTTGCAGCAGCCACAACTTCTTCATCCGTGGCGTTAAGCTGGCCATAACGGATGTTTTCCATGATGGTGTCGTTGTAAAGCCAGGCGTCCTGCAAAACCATGCCGAACTGGTCACGCAGATCTCTGCGTTTGAAGTTGCGAATGTCATGTCCATCCACCAGGATGGCGCCGCTATTGACGTCGTAAAAACGCATGAGCAGTTTGACCATGGTGGTCTTGCCTGCACCGGTCGGTCCAACGATGGCTATCTTCTGGCCGGGGGTGATAGTGGCTGAGAAATCGTTGATGATGATCTTATCGGGGTTGTATCCGAAATGTACATCCTTGAACTCAACGGTCCCTTCCACACAATCCACCTGAACAGGATCAACGATGTCTTCTGTCTCTTCGGTTTCACCCAGGAACTCGAAAACACGTTCCGCGGCGGCGGCCGTCTGCTGCAGAACATTTGAAATGTTGGCCACCTGGGCAATTGGCTGGGTAAACGAACGAACATACTGGATGAAAGCCTGGATATCACCCACGGTAATGGCGTTCTTGATGGCCATGTAACCACCCAATATGGCGATGGCCACATATCCGAGGTTGCCAATGAAGTTCATGATCGGCATCATCATGCCGGAAAGGAACTGAGACTTCCAGGCAGATGAGTAAAGCGTGTTGTTGTAGTTATCGAACTTTTCAATACTTTTCTGTTCGCCGTTGAAGGCCTTCATGACCACGTGGCCACCAAACATCTCTTCAATATGGCCGTTCACGTGACCGAGGTAATCTTGCTGCTGCTTGAAGTATTTCTGCGACTGTTTCACCACCACGCTGATAAACAAAGCAGACAGTGGAAGGATGACCAGTGCCACCAACGTCATAATCCAACTGATGGAGAACATCATCACCAGTACACCAATGATCGTTGTCACGGAAGTAATGATCTGGGTCATACTTTGGTTCAGGGTCTGACTGACAGTATCCACGTCATTGGTGACGCGTGAGAGAACCTCACCCTGATTGGTGCCGTCAAAGTAGCGCAAAGGAAGACGATTGATCTTCTCGGCTATTTGTTTGCGCAGCTTGTAGGTCAGTTTCATTGCAACGCTGGTCATGATCCCACCCTGGATGTAGCTGAACACCGCAGAGGTCAGATATAAACCCACCATGATCATGACGATGTTGCCGATATAAGTAAAATCTATGCCAGAACCGGTTCCGGCGATTTGACCTACGATGCCTTCAAACAGCTTGGTGGTTGCCTTACCGAGGATTTTCGGACCGGCGATCATAAAGACAGTTGAAGCGATGGCAAACACCAAAACGACAATGATGGATATCTTGTATTCGCTTAGATATTGAAGCAGTTTCGACATGGTGGCCTTGAAGTTGCGGGGTTTTTCACCGCCGCGCATCATGCCTGCCATGGGGCCTCCACCCATTGGCCCTCCACGCTGTTGTCTGTTTTCTTGAGGTCTTCCTTGCGGCATCATGCTAATTCCTCCTTGCTCAACTGTGAGGTGGCGATTTCACGATAAGTCTCACAGTCTTTCATCAATTGCTGGTGGGTACCCTTGCCAACGATTTTGCCCTCATCAATGACGATGATCTGTTCAGCAGTTTTGACAGTGGATACACGCTGGGTAACAATGATCATGGTGCTTTTGCCGGTCTCTTTCTTTAAAGCACGGCGTAAAGCAGAATCTGTTTTGAAATCGAGTGCCGATAACGCATCATCAAAAATATAGATGGGCGGCTGCTTGACCAAAGCACGGGCAATGGCCAAACGCTGTTTCTGACCACCGGAAACGTTCGTTCCGCCTTGAGAGATTTCAGTCTTAAATCCATCTTCCTTGGCATTTACAAATTCTTCCGCCTGGGCGATGGCAATGGCTTTTTTCAAGGTCTCTTCATCCGCATTTTCATCGGCGTAAAGCAAGTTGCTTTCGATCGTGCCTGAGAAGAGCATGCCCTTCTGAGGAACATAACCGATCTTTTCACGCAGGTCGCTTTGCTTGACTTCTCGAATGTCCACGCCGTCCACCAGAATGGATCCGGCCGTAACATCGAAGAAACGTGGAATGAGGTTAATGACTGTGGATTTACCTGAGCCGGTGGAACCAATGATGGCGGTGGTTTCACCAGGTTTCGCAGTGAAATTGATGCCGCAGATCACATCCTCTTCGGCGTTGGGGTAGCGGAAGGAAACATCGCGGAATTCGACCAGACCATTGGTCTTGGTATCGAATTGCTTGGGTTCCTTGGGGTCCACGATGGTCGGTTCGATGGCCAACACTTCAGCCACACGTCCAGCCGAGACGGATGCTCTGGGCAGGATGATGAACATCATGGAAAGCATCAAGAATGAGAAGACGACCTGCATGGCGTACTGCATAAAGGCCATCATGTCACCCACCTGCAGGGCTGAATTTGCCACCTGGTGAGCGCCCACCCAAATGATCAAGACAGATAAACCGTTCATTAAGAGCATCATGATCGGCATTAGAACCACCATAATGCGGTTAACAAAGAGGGAGTTTTGAGTCAGGTCAGTATTGGCCTTGTCAAAGCGTTCCGCTTCGAACTGTTGGGTATTGAATGCACGAATGACCATGATACCCGAGAGACTCTCGCGAGTCACAAGGTTCAAGCGGTCAATCAAACTTTGGATCTTCTTGAAGCGTGGCAAAGCGATGGTGAAGACGGTGACAATGACCACCAGCAGAATACCAACCGCCAGCGCGATAATCCAGGTCATGGAGGGGCTCTTATTGACCGCGTGGATCACTGCACCCACGCCAATGATTGGCGCATAGAAGACCATGCGGATGATCATGATGATCACCATTTGAATCTGGGTGATGTCGTTGGTCGAGCGGGTGATCAAAGAAGCGGTTGAGAATTTTTCAAACTCAGCCTTGGAGAATCCCTCCACTTTGGCGAAGACGTCTCGGCGGATGTCACGTGAAACGCCGGCTGCCACACGGGCAGAAAGCAGACCCACGACAATGGTACACACCACAGTAGCCAGGGTGAGCAGCAGCATCAATCCACCGATGCGCAGAATGTAGGCTGTTTGAAATTTCCCAGCATCCACGCCCAATGCTTCATATTCCGCTTTGATGGAAGCGGCAGCAGACTGATTGATCATGCTTTCACTCATGGAAGCGAATTTTTCGCTCACAGAGCTGGTCATTTTGGACAATTGATCCGCGGGTAGTTTCGGCAGCAAGGCAAAAACATCCATGCCAGCGGGGATCTTGGAAAGGTCAAACCCTGATCCGCTCATGGCGGCAGCTTTGGCTGGATCCTTGAGGGCGGCTTCGATCATCGAAACGACCAAAAGGGATTTACCGGTGATCGGATTCAATTTGGCAGTTTCAGTTTCATCTATCTTGTTTAAAACATAAACGGATTCGGTTGCCAGAATCGGGTATTCCTTGAGATAGGTATCATAGTTCTCTGATTTGGAATCCACCAGAGTGTAATCGGCCAACACTGTGGCCTTCTCTTCAGGGGTCATGAAAATGAACAGCTTATCCATTTCACTTGAACGAATTGCCTTGGGAACGGCGTTCTCAACCCCACCCTGCTGAATACCGACATTGACAATATCCGACATGTAATTTGGCAATGCGAGATCAGCCATGGCCTGGGCAAACAACAGTCCAATGGAAATCAGGATTAACAATACATAAGGTTTAAGATACTTTAACAATTTCAACATTTACTTTATTGCTCCTCTCGAAAAAAATCACAGGACATTAATCCAGGTCAGGACCACCATCATTTTCAGGTGTGACATAAAGTGGAAAATCAACATTTTTTTGCATGGATTTGCGCAGTTTCTCAAGCAAAAAGATCAGGGTTGTCTTTTCTTCATCGCTCAGATCGGATGCCAATTCATTCATAATCTGCAACCGCTGCGGGCCGACCGTTTCCATCATTTTTCTGCCTTTTTCAGAAATGCGGATGAGAAAAACACGTTTGTCTTTTGGATCAAGATTGCGTTCCACGTAGCCGCTTTCTTCCAACCCTCTCAATAATGAACTGATGGTGTTTTTCTTGACATTCTGAAAATGGCTTAGTGCAGTTGGGTTAATGCCATCTGGATTGCCCGATCTTTCAGCCACCATCAAACGGATCAAAATGCCCATGCGTGGGCCAGAGAGTTCACCCGGCAGTGTTTTATGTGCAATGATGGCGGCATAGTTATTCGCCAAAATCCGAACAAGGCCACTTAGCTCAAGTCCTTTAATATCCGCACCATTGGTCATCGTCAACAAATGCTGCGCGAGATGTTCCTTCATCTTTTCGTAACGATCTTCATTTCTGTAGTCACAAGTCATAGACACATCCGTAGTACGTAAATTGTTCGAGGCCGAACTATACTCCTACGTACAATAAAAGTCAAGGAGGGTTTTAAAACTCTTATACAACGTTAATGTTGATGGGAAATTTGTCTAAAAAAACAAACTAGTAAAAAACTTGGTGATTTGAGCAAGGTTCCGAATTCATAAAAAAAAACAGAATTCGGAACCTGTAATCAATATTCTTTTGAGTAACCTTCCGAATCTTTACACGGAATTCGGAACCTTTTTGAAAATTATTACTTCCAGTAGCTCTGATCAATCGAGAGGTAGCGAATCTGCGGGTAGGTGCTGACCGGAGAGACGATGTAGCCCTGGATATAAGGCTTGACCAGCTCAAAGTCGCCGGAATGGAAGAGGAAGAGTGCCGGAGCATCTTCGACAATGATCTTTTCGGCCTGCTGGTAGAGCTCAATGCGTTTGGTGACGTCCGGTTCGACCCTGGCCTGTTCAAGAATACGGTCCAGTTCAGGATTGCTGTAGTTCCCCTTGTTCATTTCAGCCCCGGTGTGGAAGAGTACATCCGCAAAGTTTTCGGGGTCGGGGTAGTCGGCACACCAACCGGTGGTGGTCACCTGGCCGTAATCTTGTTGCGAGGACTTTTCATAGAAGGTGTTGGGATCAAGGTTGCGAACCGTGAAACGGATTCCCAGATTCTTCTGCCACATGTCACTCAAGGCTGAAACCAGCGAGTCAGCGTAACTTCCATATCCACTGGTAGATATGACGATCTCAGGGAAGGCATCCACCGATCCGTAAGTGGATTCAGCGATTAGCTGACGAGCGCGTTCAGGATCATAGCCAAAGCCTTGAAGATCCCGGTTAAAGCCCGGCAGGGCAGGAGGATAGATCCCCTTGGCGGCAACATCCGTGTTCATCAAGACTACATCCAGATATTTGGCCTTGTCAAACGAAAGAGTAAATGCCTGCCTCACCTTGACATCATCAAAAGGTGGTTTGGTCACGTCAAACTGCACATAATTGGTGCACAGTGAAACCCCGGTGCGCAGTTCCTTGTGAAGCGGTTCTGACGGATCACTGACCCGCTCAACGTTGTAGTCATAGACGCTGGCAATATCCACTGCGCCGGCTTCATAAAGTCTGAAATCATCACCGCCGTAAAGGTTGTAAACCACCATGGGGATGGAAGGCTTGGTGCCGTAATAATTTTCAAAACGTTCATAGATCATGGTTTTCATTGATTCCCAGCGGGTCAAACGATAAGGACCCGTACCGTTGGGGGTGCGGTACCATTCGCTGCCGGATTCAACGTTATCGCGATCTACGATGTTGGCAGTGGGATAGATCAATTTATAGAGGAAATAAGGTTTTGGCGCATCTATGGTCACCTGAAGGGTATGGTCATCAATCACCTTCAAACCAGAAATGGAATCCGCCTTACCCTCGTGCATTTCTTTAACACCAACGATGTCGCTCAAGTAGGTCATGACCGTATCGGAATTTGTGGCAGGATCCGCTGCCCGCTGCCATGAATAAACCACATCCGCGGCGGTGAAGGGCTTGCCGTTGTGGAAAATCGCATTGGGTTGCAGGTGGAAGGTATACACCGTTCCATCCTGGCTTACATCCCAGCCGGCAGCCAGAGCGGGTACAATTTCAAGCTTTTGGTTGAAGGTGACCAATCCCTCAAAAATGAGGTAATCACCTGATCCATGCGTGGTGGCAGGATCATACTCTCGGGGATTGCTGGATTCGCCACCGCTGAGCATGAGCACCTGGCTGCGTGGAAGACCGTTTACGCGCGGGGAGGACAACACGATTGAATCTCGCATGTTATCAGATTCATCATTCCAGGTGCGCAAGTATTCGGGGCTGGAATAGAGCACAAGCGTGATGGCTCGCCCGGCATTGATCACGGTGGTCAGGCGAATCTCCATATTTGAATCCCACGAAGGGTAGTATCCCTTTAATTGGGTGTACCAGGCCTTGGAACCAGAAGACAGGGTGATCTCTTCATCCTGAAGGATTTTCAAATTCTCAAGACCTGCTGACTGACTTTCAACCACAAGTTTTCCAACCGTTTCAAGCGAATCGCCTTCCGTCATGGTGGAAGGGGTCAGGTAGCCAAATCCTTCGTTACTTCCCATGGTGTAATCCTGGAAGTAACCTGCATCCGCGGCTGCGTCTGTGGCGGTAAATCCACTGGGGATGGAAATTGAAAATCCGTATTCCTCATTGGAGTAAGTCTTGGCTGATGATTTTGCAGGCGTATAAGCGGTGGCGGTTGCAAGAGGCGCATAACTGCCAGAAGCTGTACTGTTGGTCGCGGATGGTTTTTGAATGGACGAGCAGGAAACCACAAACATCAGAAGGACAAGGGAGATGGTCAAACTCTTTTTCATTATTTTGCTCCCTTCTGACGAACGAGAACCATGATGACGATCAGTAAGAGGCAGTTCACTCCGGCAATGATAAGGATAAGTACCAGATGGCTGCGCAGCCAATCCACGAGCCCAAGGCTGGCGGTCGAAGACTGAATGACCTGTGTAGCCGGAGTAGATTGCAGTAAAGGGCCATCTCCCGTCACGGCTTGCGAACTGGCTCCCTGAATGGGGATGATGGTGGGCACCGGGGTTGGATCTTGTGCTTGAGCCTGTGAAGATTCCTGCAACGACGCCAGGGAATAAGAACGACGCCACTCATCCTGAAAACCAGAAAGATCAAATCCGTAAGTGGTTTGAAGTGCATCGTCTATGGCATCACCCGCCTTGATGCCCTGCAGCAAGCCAAGCATTTTATCCTTGCCGTAGGTCTGGATCAGGTAATCCACCATGTAATAGGACTGGCTGTATGAAAGATCCGCTTTGCTCGGATCCTCGGCAAACCCGCCTGACAAGACATTGAAAGACAACAAAGAATCGGTTTTAACGTTCTGGTTAAAGAAATCCACCTGATCACTGCTGGGCCCTCCTTCGCCGTAGACGGCAAGACCTTCGCTCAACCAGGTTGGCGTGGCGCCCAGACAGGAGAAGGTGTAATCCCCGACCAACACGTGGGTCAATTCATGGGCCTCGGTACTTTGCCCCCAATCCAACTGCGAGGGGTCAATACCGATAATGAGAATGTTGTATTCAGGGTAGGCCAGACCACCGGTCCAGCCTGGTTCATAGAAAACGGCATCGCGCATATCCTGTGTGGATGAGTAGATATAGAGATCAACAGGTTGATCTGGAATCATGCCGATATCCTCATGGAGATGGTTCAATGCTGCATCCGCCGCATTTTTCAGTGTGGTTCCATAATCGGTGTCATTTTCGTAGTAATGGAAGCGAATCAAACCTTCTTCCAAAAGCTGCCAATCATGGATGGAATCCAGCCAGAGGATCTCTTTTTTATCAGTAAGCGCGGAATTGCCCTGCTTGTCTATGTATTCCCACTGCCACCAGATGGTGGTACCAGGCGGCTCGCCTCCGCTCTGACGCATGTCCCATTCCCAACGGGCCTGGATGCTTGAACCGGTGGTAAATTCAGGATAAGCCAGGGCGCTGACCGTTCCGCAGGTGTCGCGATTCGTGCCGTAATGCAACTTGATCTGAGCCACATCCTGTGCGGAGTCGAGATTGATCGAAAAAGCAACGCTGGTCGGGAAGTTGATCTCGGCTTCATTTTGAGCTACCACGGCCGAAGCACTTTTTACTCCGGTAAAACCATATGAAAACAAAAGGCATAACGTCAGCAATGCGGCAATTTTTTTCACATTCTCTCCATTTTCTGCGAAGATTCCACAACAAAAGCCGTAGTGATCATGCATTCCTCCACGACAGAAAAAATGCCTACCAAATTACTCCTAATTGTAACTGGTTGCACCAGAAGTTTGAAGCCCATATTTTTGAAGAAAATGGCACCAATGGTTATAATAAACAAACAGATCTAATTCATAATTAAACAGGTTCCAACGCCTACTTTTATCAATCATCCGCACCTCTTTACCTCAGGAGTACCCATGAATAAATTGATCGGCATCTCACTTACCGCCATACTGGTTTTGGCTTTGACCGGCTGTGGATTATTGGTTCCCAACGCAGTCACTCCCACGATCGCACCGACCAATACCATCGCCGCATTCCCCACCGAACCCGTTGTCACCGAAATTCCGCTACCAACAGCAGTGCCGCCCACTGCAACGCCATCACCGACCGCCACCCCAGCTCAGATCTCAATGATCAGTGCTGAAGTCACCATGGATACCTACAGCCTGCGATCCGGACCCGGCAGATTGTTTGAACGCATCGAGACTTATGACAGCGGTGCCGTCGTCAGCCTGTTTGGACGCGAAATCACCAATAACTGGGTGCTGGTCAAGACCAGCGACAATTACTCCGGCTGGATGAACGTGATCGGTCTCAAGCCTTACGGGGACATCAACGCACTGCCCCTTTTCAAGGTGGATGATGCCCAGGTACTGCAAGGACATGTTTACCTGCCCGGCAGGATCCCTGCAACGGCCATCCAAATCGCGATGAGCCCAAGCGGAAGTGACAGTTCCACAGCGCCGCTGGAAAGCGTCTCCAATCAGGATGGTTTGTGGGTCATCTATCTACCGAAAGATACCATGGGCCAATGGATCGTCGGTCCGAACGCCTGGGTGTGTGCTGATACCAACGCCGCCACAATGACGGCCGAGGGTTGCACATTAAACGGCACGCTGCCGTCTGCCCAGGAAATCACAATGCCTTTCTCACCGGAACTGGCGATCGAGTTTGAGATTTTGCCTTTGAATCCGTAATAAACGTAATTTGTGAGCCGTAAATCGTGATTCGTATAGAACAGTTTACGGTTCACGAGTAACGGTTCACTATTGTTTTTGGAGAAAACCCGATGACTAAAAACATCCTGATCCTTGAAAGCAGCCCGCGAAAGAAAGGGAACACGGCGGTGCTGGCCGGGCAGGCCGCGGAAGCGCTGCGTGCCGGCGGCGTGGAGGTCGAGACGATCCACCTGCACGGGATGGAGATCGCGCCGTGCAACCACTGCGACGGATGCATCCGCAAGAAGCAGTACTGCGTGATCGAGGACGAGATGCAAACCATCTACCCCAAGCTGGCAGCAGCGGATGGGGTGATACTGGCTTCGCCAATCTACTGGTTCAATATCAATGCGCAGCTCAAGACCTGTATTGACCGCTGGTATGGGCTGTGGCAGAACGAGCATGCCTTTTTCAAGGGTAAGCCTGCCGGAGTGATCTTCGTCTACGGCGACTCGGACCTGTATACTTCGGGCGGTATTAATGCGATTTCTACCTTTGAGACGATGTTCCGCTTTTTGGGAGCGGAGCTGGCCGGGTTCGTCTACGGCACAACGAATGATGTAGGCGATGCCGAAAAGGATGAGGCGTTGATGGAAAGGGCAAGGAAGCTGGGAGAGAAGATGGCGGGGATGGTGGGATAGAAGGGTTAACGTTTTAAGAAGAGAAACCATGAGTGGGGTAAAAAATCAACACCTACGACATTGCATGCGCTTGAAGGGATATGATTATTCCGAAGAAGGTGCGTATTTTGTGACGGTCGTGACCCATCACCGCGAAATGTTATTTGGCAAGGTTGTTGATGGGGTGATGGTTTTAAATGAATTGGGGGAGGTCCTAAATTTCACCTGGAATGATTTGATCAACCATTTTGAAAATATTGAATTAGAAGAATTTATCATCATGCCAAATCATTTTCATGGAATTATATATATTGATTCACCCGTAGGGGTAGGTTCCAAACCCACCCGGGAATATCGCGATGTTGAATTATCACGGGCGGATCATGGACTCTCTCGGGCGGGTCACGGACCCGCCCCTACAAATCTGTTTGAAATTATGAGGCAATTTAAAACTTTCTCAGCCAAGAGGATTAATTTAATTAGAGGTTTACAAGGTGTACCAGTTTGGCAGAGGAGTTATTATGACCACATTATCCGCGATGAAAAAGATTACAACAATATCGCGAATTACATTGCCATGAATCCCTCCAACTGGGAGGAGGATGAATATTGTTAATCAGGACACGGCGTGCCGTGTCCCTACAAGAACACACAAAAACTTGCCGATTTGGCAAGTTTTTTGTTTAAAAATTCGCCAAAGTGGCAAGACCCATAGACCATTGTTTATGAGATGATTGAAACATAAATAGAATATAAGTTCTATTAAAGGAGACTTATGCCGAGAAAAAAGTATCCCGAAACTGTGGAAGGTATTGACACGGAAATTGGTTTTTTACACGAACTGATCAACAAAGCCATGAATAAATGTAAGGCTGAAATGACTTTAGAAGATCTGATCAAGTTAATTGATACCGTTGGCAAGAACTCACTCTGCCTGGCACGTATGATGAAAATCCGGGTGGAATTGATCAACCAGCAAACCGGCCCCTCCGCGATGCTGCGGCAAACTCTGCTCGAACTGGAAGAGGAGTGGCCCGAACTCAAACAACTTGTGGCCGATTATCCACTTTATTTGCAAGACGGAAATAACAAAAAAGACCAATGAAAAAAACTCGTTTGGCTTCTGATTCTCTTGAAAACCCTTTAATTGATGATGAAGCAGCCAAGAACTTTAAAGTGCTGCTCACCAAAGAAAAAGAGTTTGCTAGATACCTCTCCGGTTTGCGTGTACGCACTTACCAGCAAGGTGTTTTTGAAGCCGTTCTGACTTCGATCAAGAAAAAGCATGGTTATTCCTTTGTGGTCATGTTTCCACGCCAATCGGGGAAAAATGAGCTTCAGGCTCACCTGGAAGTCTATCTATTAACACTCCTCTCCCGCCATACTGTAGAGATCATCAAGATCTCACCCACCTTAAGACCTCAGGCGCAGACCTGCATGCGCCGTTTTGAACAAGTAGCCCGTCGGAACCAATTGATTACCAGTATTTGGAAAAAAGACGGCAGTAATTCGTATTGTGTAGGCGGTGCCCGAATAACCTTTCTTTCCGCGGCGCCGGGGAGCAATATTGTGGGGGCAACGGCCTCGGGGCTGCTTGAGGTGGATGAGGCACAGCAGGTGAGCATTGAGAAATATGACCGGGATATTGCACCGATGAGCGCCTCGACCTGCGCGACGCATGTCTTTTGGGGCACGGCCTGGACGAGTGCCACGCTGCTGGCCCGTGAGTTACGCGCCGCGGAAGAAGCCGAAAAGAAGGACGGGGTGCGGCGGGTGTTCAGGCTGACGGCGGATGATGTGGCCAAAGAAGTGGAGGCCTACCGCAAGCACGTGGAAGAGAAGATCGCACGGCTCGGGCGGACGCACCCGATGGTGAGGACGCAGTATTTTTCCGAAGAAGTGGACGGCGAGGGTGGGATGTTCCCCGCCGAGCGGCAGGCTCTCATGACCACGTCAAATACGACGGTTTGTGAGCCAAAAGATGGAGGCATTTATGCCCTGTTACTGGATGTGGCTGGCGAGGACGAGGGGGTACGCGGGATTGACGGTGCGATGAGTATGGCGAACCCGTCCAGGGATGCGACGGCGTTGACGCTGGTGGAGATCGTTTTGGATCGGGCGGGTGACCCCCTCTCGCTTAGCTCGGAGGCGCACCAATCGCGGCAACCCGCCCCTAAATACCGTCCGGTAATGCGCTGGCAGTGGGTCGGGGCGAATCATGTGACGCTGCAAACGACGATCCGCGATATTGCGCTGGAGTGGAAGGTACGGGCGGTGGTGGTGGATGCCACGGGTGTGGGTGCGGGTCTGGCCTCCTTTCTGGACCGCGCCCTGCCCGGGCGGGTGACGCCGTTCACCTTCAACAGCGCCTCAAAATCCGCCTTGGGATGGGATTTTCTGGCGATCGTGGATTCGGGACGCTGGCAGGAGCCGGTCTTCAGCGACCTGCCAGGGGATGATCAACCGCGATTTCAAAAGGAATTTTTTGCGCAGCTGTCGGCCTGCCAGTATCAAGTCAGCAACAATTCACAACGCACGATGAAGTGGGGGGTACCCGAGAACGCACGACACCCGATCAGCGGGGAACCGCTACACGACGACTGGGTGCTTTCCGCGGCGCTATGCGCGGTGCTCGAGAAGATGGATCTGCGGAGTGCGGGTGCGGCGTTTATCGTCAACGCGCCTGATCCATTGGGAGATATGGATGGGAGTTTTTAAAAACCATTTTTAACCACGAAACACACGGAATACACGAAAGGAAGTGTAAAAACGAGAGCCGAGAGTAGAGATAAGAGAACCGTCCAATCAGTTGTTTTATTGAGGAAAAAGCATTCAGAGACCAAAGGTTTTTACGGTTCTCGGTTCTCGGTTCTCGATTCCCGATTCTCGATTCTCGATTCTCGGTTCACAGTTCACGGTTCACGGTTCACAGTTTACAGTTTACAGCACCTACCAAGAAAGGGGTAAATCATGATCTACGGAATAGACGTCAGCCATCACCAGGAGTTCATCAACTGGGGGATGGTTAAGAAGGCGGGGGCACGCTTCGCGTTCATCAAGGCCAGCGAAGGGGAAGGCTACACCGACCCAATGTTTGACGAGAACATCCACGGCGCGGTGGAAGCAGGGGTGCTGCCCGGCACGTATCATTTCTTTCTGCCGCGCTACGATCCGCTGGAACAAGCCAGGCATTACGCCAGGACGCTGCAGGAGAACGCGGTGGATGCCCCCACCCTGCCGCCGTGCATTGATATTGAAACGCCGGGGCTGGGCAAGACCGGTCTCAACCAATCGGTACGCATCTTCATCGAGGAGATGTACAACCTGACCGGCAGGCGCTGCATTATTTACGTTTCGCCCGGCTTCTGGAACTCATACCTACCGGTGCCGGTGCTCTCCGGTTTTAAGCTGCAAAGCTCGCAGGTGGATTGGGCGGTGGACTATCCGTTGTGGCTGGCGCATTACACCACCGGCTGGCCGTATCAGATCTATCCGTGGGTGGGATGGCGCTTCTGGCAGTACACCAGCGCCGGCAAGATCGCGGGCGTGGTTACCAAGGTGGACCTCAACCTCTTTCAAGGAACCCTGGAAGAACTATTCAAACTGGGGGCTACATGAACAAGCGGCGCAACCTGCTTTCACGGCTGGTTCAGCCTTTAATTGACCGCGAGGTTCGACAGGCTCTGGCGCAGGCTGAAACGGATAACTCCTTTCTGACAGGCAGCCGCAGCGGCGAAGCTTTAACCGACCGCTACGCTTTTGATCGGGAGGAGATCCAGCTTCAGGCACTTGAAGCCTGGCGGGTGAATCCGCTGGCAAGACGGATCGTGGGGCTTACCTCACAATACGTGGTGGGCGGCGGAGTGAGCTACAGCAGTCCGCATGCAGCCACGGCGGCCTTTTTGCGCAGCTTCTGGGAACATCCACTCAACCGGTTGTCCATCCGCGTTTATGAATGGTGCGACGAGCTGACCCGCAGCGGCAACCTGTTTCTGCTGCTGACCACGGATGCCGCGGGCATGAGCTACGTGCGCGCGGTGCCAGCCACGCAGGTCAAGCAAATCCACTCAAAAGCGAACGACCTTGAGCAGGAAATCTCGTTTGAAATGCAACCCAACTGGAAAGACAGTCTACCCGCAAGCTGGCCGGCCTACGATCTTCGGACCGAAATGCTCAACCCGGACGGCGGCTTTAAAGCGGTGATGCTTCATTACGCCATCAACCGCCCGGTGGGGGCGCAGTGGGGAGAATCCGACCTGGCGCCTGTGCTGCGCTGGCTAAGCCGCTACGCCGCCTGGCTGGAAGACCGGGCGCGCCTGAACCGCTACCGTACAGCGTTTCTCTACATCGTACACGCCAAATTCAGCAGCGAGGCCGAAAGACGGGCCAGACAATCTGCGCTGAATGCAGCACCACCCTCACCCGGTTCGATCTTGGTGACGGACGAGAACGAGAGCTGGGAGGCCTTGCATCCGCGGCTGGAATCCGATGATGCCGGGCAGGACGGAATTGCGCTCAAGAAGATGCTGGCTGCCGGGGCGGGGATCCCGATGCATTTTTTAGCCGAGCCTGAAGGGTCCACGCGTACCACGGCCGAGGCGGCAGGCGGACCGACCTACCGCCACTTTGAGCAGCGCCAGCGCTTTTTCTTATGGCTGCTGGGCGACCTGCTGCACGCGGTGGTGAACCGGCGTTCACTGGTGGATGGGCGCGTCAGCCGCAAAGCCGAGATCACCTTGTGCGGTACCGATATTTCCGCCCGGGACAATGTATCGCTGGCGATGGCTGCCAATAATATCAGCCAGGTGCTGACCGACCTGCGCGACCGCGGATTGATTGATGACGCCGAACTGCTGAGGCTGGTCTACCGTTTCTGCGGCGAGACGGTTGATATTGAAGACCTGCTCAACCGGCGGGCCGATGGCCCGCGCCCATCGTCTAAAAACATCAGCAACATTAAGCAGCCAGTCAAAATTGATCCTTCCACTGGAGAGGAGAAACAGGGAGGAATAAATGCATAAAGATATTTCGAGCCATCGCGAGCGTTTTGAAATTGCCCGCTTCAGCTCGCAGCCCAACGAGATCGAGATCGCAGCCATCACCGCTGGCAGCGGCAACGGCTGGCAGTTTAGCGCGGAAGTGCTGCGCGCTTCTCTGGGACTGTGGGACAGCGTGGAATGCTTTGTAGATCATGCCTGGCCGCCGCGATCAGTGCGTGACCTGGCCGGGGTTTGTTCTCAGCCAACCTGGGATGATGCGCTGCAAGGCATCCGCATGAAGGTGACCCCCTGCGGCCCCTCGGCTTCGGTATTGGAAGCCATGGCGGAAGCGAAAAACGTCAGTGCGGTCCCTCCGCGGGTGGGATTCTCAGCAGATCTGGTATTCAGCGCCGTGGGCGACCAGGTGACGCACATTGAGAAAGTGTATTCCGTTGACCTGGTGGCTTATCCTGCCCGCGGCGGCGGTTTTCTGGAAACAAGTATTACTCAACCCAATTCGATCAATCAGGAGGTTTGTATGGAAAGTAATGAAGTTCAGCAAGTTGGTTTGGTTTCTTCGACTCTGGTGGAAGAGCGCAAGACGCCGCAGACTGTGGCATCCGTCTCTCCGGCACCGGTGGACCCAAACACCGCCAGCGTGGAAGACCGAGAGGCCATGTGCAGCTGTCTGCTCGAGGCCACGCTGGCCGCAGCACACCTGCCCCAGCCTATGGAGAACAGCTTACGCAGCCGCTTTGGCAGCGGAGTCTTTCAGCCGCCTGCACTTCAGGCAGCGATCCGTGAGGCACGCCAATTGGTGAGCGACCTGACCGGTGGTGCGATCATCCAAAGCGCGGGACGCATCAGCGAGATGACCACATCCGAAGATCAGATCAACGCCGCAATGTGCGACCTGCTCGGCGCGCCGCGCCCAAGCGGGTTGGAAAAGGTGCAGCCAGCGCGTTTGAGCGGCATCCGCGAGTTATACACGCTGATGACCGGCGATACAGCTTTTACAGGCGGTTACCATCCCGAGCATGTGCAATTTTCCATCTCGGCCAATCTGCCCTCCTTGCTCAAGAACGCCATGAACAAACTGATCCTCAACCAATGGGAGGAACTCGGACGGTCAGGCTATCGCTGGTGGGAACCCATTGTGCAGGTGGAACATTTCAATAGTCTTCAAGAGATCACCGGCGTACTGGTGGGTGAAGTCACCGTGCTGCCCTCGGTTGAGGAAGGTGCTGCATATACCGAGCTGGCGGTCGTAGACAGCGGCGAGACCGGCGCATGGGGTAAGTATGGCGGCTACGTGGGGTTGACACTCGAAATGTTCGAGCGGGATGAAACCCACAAACTGCGTCAATACCCACGCAAGCTCGCATCGGCCGCCCTACGGCGCATTTCTTCATTGGTGGGAGCAATCTTCACTGCCAACAGCGGAACCGGACCGGAGATGTCTGACACTTACGACGTCTTTGAGACCGCACATCATCAGAACCTGGGCACGGCAGCACTCTCGTCCGCGGCGTGGGAAGCCGCAGGCAAGGCGATCTACAACCAACCCCTGGCAGTAGCCAGCGGCGGCACCGCAGCCAAACAGGCGCTGGATGCCAAGTATTTGATCGTGCCACGCGACCTGCGGCTATCGGCCATGAATCTGCTTTACCCCTCTTTTGCACATGAAAGCAACATTTTCAGCGAGAACATGCAAAAGGGACAGATGGGCGATGTGATCACCTGCCCCGAATTCAGTGATGCCAACGACTGGGCGGCTGCGGCAGATCCACGCCTGGCGCCGGGGATCATTCTGGGGGAACGTTTTGGGGTGCTGCCCGAGATCATCATTGCTGACGGCGAGACCAATGGTGCGCTTTTCACACATGACGAGCTGCGCATGAAGGTGCGCCATTGGGTGAGTGTGTTCGTGGCGGATTACCGTCCGTTGTATAAGGCGAATGTGGCGTAATAGAGGTAGGGGCGTATGGCGTGCCGTGCCCGATAGTCGTAATAGGAGATTGCTTCGTCGCTAACCAACACAAACCTTTTATGTCCAAGGGTTAAGCTCCTCGCAATGACAGGGAAAACAGGTGCGTCATTGGGTGAGTGTGTTCGTGGCGGATTACCGTCCGTTGTATAAGGCGAATGTGGCTTAAAGGTACGGGCGACCTGCAGGTCGCCCGTACACCAACAAAATGGAGGACAAAATGACTTTTATTGAACAACTTAAAAAGATCGTGCGTTCGCGCAAGTTCTGGGTGCTGCTGGCTGCTCTGCTGGCGACGGTGGCAGCCTACCTTACCCAGCAAATTGATGTCTGGCAAGCCTTGCAAGCTGCCGTGGCAGCCCTGGCGGTCTATTCAACTGGTGTGGCAATTGAGGACAGTGGTAATGGCATCCAAAAGCAGTCCTGACACGGTAAAGAACGTCGAGTTGGCCACTTACCTGGCGAAACCCTTTGTGCTGCCCGGGCAATCCGGGCAGCCGCTCTCGTTGCGCTGTCTGCCAGACGGCGGTATGGTGGTGATCACGGCGGACGGGCGCAAACTGTGGTTCACCGCGCTTGAAGTGTGCCGGGCAAAACGCGCACTTCATCAATCCGATACTAAAAGCCAGGTGCTTTCAGCAGATACAGGTGTGAAACCACTGCACGAGATAGATCCACGCAAGTCAACCCTCAACAGTCGTCCGGTCGGAAAATCACGCGACGGTTTGTCAGAAATGATCGTGCTGCCACCTTCTTTGAAACATTTGGAGGAACAAGTCAATGCAAACAATCGAAAGTATCAAAACCCGCATACAGCAGATTCTTAATGATGAAGAAGGCGCACGCTATAGCGACTTGATGCTTGAAAACGCCATCCGCCAGGCCATGGGCCGTCTGAACGATAATCTGCCTCTCATCCGCAAAGTGGAACATGAGATCACGTCTGAGGGACGGGAAGTGACGCTGACAGGAATGGTGATGCCGCTATTCATCGTCCAAATCAATGTACTGGCGTCGGATAATAACGACCCGGTCAGAGAAATAAAAAAGGGTTATGAGTACAGGCTGCAAGGGACGACTTTGGTACTCAATTTCAATGCCAATGTTGTTCCAAAAGAAGGTGAAACCCTGCAGATCACCTATGCCGCACAACATCTTTTAACAGGGTTGGATGGTGCAACCGAGAGCACGGTTCCGGATTCCGCGGCTGCGGCATTGGAAAACAGCGCCGTCAGTTTTGCTTACATGCTGCGGGCTGCCAGCTTGCTTGGGGTTTATGGCACACGAGTGGGTGAATCAGCTCAGCTGGCAGAACAAAGCAATGTTTGGAAGGAACTTGCCGAAGCCGCATTAAACAAACTCAAGACCTTCCAGCCGTTCGAGTATCCTGATGGATTTGCGCTTGACCGGTGGGACAGTTAAGGAGCATGGATATGGCCCCCATTATTGGCAAGGACTGTCACATCATCCTGTCACACCACGAGATTGACGGTGGTGAAGGCTACGGCTTTTTGCTGGCTGAAGACCAGGGCATCAAGAACGGCGGCATTCAAATGACACGTGAGGTGGATTCAGGCGGCACGACCCGGTTGTGGCTGCACTTTGATGTGCTGCTGGCTGACCGGACTGTCAATCCGGATGGCAGGCTGCGCCCACAAAGCAGGTCCACAGATTATGCCAAGCTGTGCCAATTCCTCTCCAAACAGTCTGCGGTTTCCATCACATCCCCGGCTGGCACGATGCTTTCGCTGGGCGCAGTGGGCTGGACGGCAGACGAACGCCACCAACCGGGGTATGCGTTGATCAAATGCCAGTTCAACAATATCGGCGTTTACTGGCCGCCGGTTGACCCTGCCCTGCTGCTGCTGTCCATTTGGGATGGGACTTTGACCTGGAACAGTTCATATTGGAGATAGAACTTTTCTCTCGCAAAGAGCATTTCTCACGCCAAGACGCCAAGCTCGCAATGAAAACCTTAAAAACAAAAAAGGAAAGCTCTGTCTCGCGGAGCCGCAGAGTACGCGGAGAAGACCTTAAACTCAGTGAGTAATTACAAACCTGTTTACTTATCATTTCTCAATATGAGGTTCACAGTTCACGGTTCACGATTTACAGTTCTCAATTCACGATTCACGGAGATAATAAATGACATACCCCCTTTCTTCTCAAGTCACAGCAGGACAGCCGACAGCAGCCGATCATTACAACTTTTTGCGCAGAGACGCCCTGAACCTGGGTCAAGCCGAAACAGATGCTGTCACCCTGGGGAAATTCTTCAGGCGTTTCTCCTCAGGCATGAAGCTGGAGTATTTGGCCAACCATCGCGTCAGGGTGCCACACTCATCAACCAACCCACCTACTTTGATGGTCAACGGTTTTATGCTGCAATCCGATGGAAACGTGGATTTGCCAGTGGGGTTGATCAGTGGCACAGCTGCCACGTGGTATATTTTTGCTGTACGCACAGCAGGTTCGACTTCGTTCACCCTGACGGCCAATACGTCAGCCTCAGAAGGTCCTGACGAGAGGCTGATCGGGCAGGCTTATTGGACAGGTTCAGCCTTAACCTCCATCCTGTGTTACATGGCACCGGGTTCACTACCTCAAGCTGATTATGATTCAGGCTGGTTTTCGTGCACTTATAACACCGTGTATACCAAAGCACATGGATTGGGTACGCCGCCGAGGTTGATCACACTTTATCATTCCTCAGATTCAGCCAGAACCAGCGAATGGGTAAAGGTTACCTATGTGCAAAGCGGAAACTATCTTTATGAAGTGCTTGGGTGTGACTCAACCAGTATTTATATTCAAACCGGTTCAACCTCTGAAAACGCTACATGTTATTCAAGCCGCCGAGTATCTTCAACCGGCTTTTATCGCGTTTTTGCCTGGGCATAGAGATATCGTTATCGAATACCTTGTTCCATGGAATGACTTTCACTGAGGATACGAAAAGTTGAACAATGCGCATGTTTTGAAATAAGTTACAATTGGATGCGGAATTATCCGCTGACTTTGGAGCAGCCACAACATGCCCGTTCTGATTTTCATCCCATCAAGTGAGGTCAAGAATCGCCAGGGAAACCCCCTGATCCTTGAGCATGAAAGGCGTTGTTCGCGGTGCGATCAATCTCCTGCCAGTTTTTTTGAGATCCACCGATTGCACTACAGGGTTGGGTTTAAACACAGTCATTTATATGGAAAAAAATACCGCCTCTCTGAGAACTACCTGCTGAAGGTTGGGGTCTGTGAGACTTGTTTTAAATCCGATTTTTTGACCCATCCCGAGGTTTTGGATCACAACAATTCACAACTGGCGAGAATTTCCCGGTTCCATTCCAAAGCGTGGACGATCGGTGGGCTGTTGGCCTGCATCGGGTTCCTGCTGCTGACCCCCATCATTCCACAAAACGGCATATTGAGTACAATAAAACAAATGTGGCAGGTTCCGGTGATCATGGGCGTGATCGTCCTTTTTTTGACCTGGTTAAGCCAGAAAAAATACCAGACCAAGGTTCTACATGAGATAGAAGCGGCCAACCCTGGTTTTCAGCCGCTGGCTCGAGCTGAAGTTCATACATATGTACTGCGAGATGAAGAAGATCCAAACGCCACAGCGCTTGAGATCCTTCTGGATAATGAAGAATGGGCAAAAGCATGTGCCAACGATCATCAATGGAAATTTGAACAGACTTCAAACCCTGAGAATGAGACTTTGAGTAAAGGATGAGGATGCCATGAGAGGAATTTTAGTAGAAGAAGAAATCAAGGTATATGCGGAACCCAGCGATCAAACGCTTTCGGTAACATCACTTAAAAAAGGTGATGAGTTTGAATTGGGAAAAGTCTCGCGCAAGAAAAAAGAAGTATGGGTTGAAGTCACCCTGCCATCCGGTCAGACTGGATTCATCACCGGTGAAACAAAGATCTTCGTAATCAAAAAAGTCCAATTCTTTGCTGACAATATTGAAGCACACGAAGCTCCATCTCACGAAAGTGCAGTGATAAAAATCTACCCCAAGAAGACCGTGGTCACAGCGGTGGGGTATGAAAGCGACGAAGGCAAGGGTTGGGTCAAAATCATTGATGGTGATGGTGTTACTGGTTTCGTCAAAGGAGAAGCCAAGATCAGGGTGTACCAGGAAGCAAGCAAAGAAAACGGAAAGAAACAGATGTTTTCAGGCGGTATGTTTGCCGTCCTGGCTGCAGCTTTCTACATCTTTTCATATTCAAAAGGACAAACCACCAGCAACATGTCCATTTTAATTGTGGCAGTTTTTGCGTTTGGTTTGATGCAGGTGGTACAAGGCTTCTTGGAATTCAATAAAGCCAAGAAGAAAGAGAACGAAACCAAACAGGGATAACTACTCCCCGTTTGGCTATTTTTCTCTGATCACATCAATACAGATATCCACAATGTCGGGATCGAATATGATTCCGGCATTTTCACGTATGTAGTTGATGGCCTCATCTTTGGAGCGCGGTTTGTTATAAATTCGCTCACTGGTCAGCGCATCAAAAACATCGAAAACGGTAAATATTCTGGCGGTAAATGGAATCTCCTTACCTTTAAGATTGCGTGGATATCCAGTCCCATCCCAGCGTTCATGATGGCAATAAGGCACATCCAAAGCCTGTTTCAAGAACCCGATCGGTGCAAGCATTTGATAGGCGTATTCCGGATGTTTCTTCATGATAAGCCATTCTTCATCCGTTAATGGACCTGGCTTGTTGAGAATATGATCAGGCACGCCAACCTTGCCGATATCGTGCAGCAATACACCGCGGCGCAAATGTTCCATGTCTTCTTCACGCACACCCAATCTCTGGGCTGCCCGCATGGTGCGCTCAAGCACGCGGACGGTGTGGCCTTCTGTCTCCTTATCACGCAGATCGAGGAAATTTGCCCACCCCATCAGGGTGTCATCGTAAGCCTGGAGCAGCACAGACTGTGATTTTTGCAATTCCATAAAGTTTTGTGAATTATCAAGGGCGATGGCCGCCTGCTGCGCCAAAGCCTCGAGAAAATTGATCCATTCCCTTGAGGGTTCAAGCTCAGATTTGTGATAGATCTCGAGCACCCCTTTGATCTGTCCCTTGATCACCATGGGTGTGGCAATATACTTAACGAATTTTTCGTTGGTTAAAATATCGGTAAGAGCAGGTGAAAAAGTTGATCCCGATGTCAAATTGATCTGAGTTGTTTTCTTGGTTGCGATGGCTTCTGACGGCAAAGGAGAATGACGAAATGCCGTTCGTAAATTGGATTCAAGCGTCTTGAAACCCAAGCCGGTCAAGTATTGATACTGGATCAGTTCGGATTCAAACTGCAAGACAGAAGCAGCATCCACGTGAAGTACTTGACGCAATTGATCCAGCAGAACCTGGTAGGTCACACGAAGATCAAAGGAAGAGGTAATGGCTTTATCTATTTGGTGCAGGGCATTAATGCGTTCCATTTGTTCACGCAGTTGTTGTTCTGATTGAATACGCTGCGTAATATCACGGCCTATGCCTTCCATAAATTCAGCCTGACCCTGGCTGTCTTTAATGATCGTACATCTCAATTCAAGCCAAATTTTTCTACCGTCTTTTCGTTGAAACGGCAGGTTGATCATGGGCGTTTCCATATTTTCGGCCCAACGGGTAAATGACTTTGGATCCGTTGTATTGAGTGAATTTTTAACCAGAATTAATGGATCTTTGTAAAGCTCGTCCAATGAAAAGCCTGAAACGCGTTCAGCCGCAGGACTGATGTATTCAATTTTAACGGGGGGCGATAATTTGATCCTGAATATGACATCCACGGCGTTTTCGGCCAACAATCTGAAACGTTCCTCGCTTTTGCGCAATGCTTCTTGTTCTCTTTGCAGCATAACAAGATGATGGGCATTTTCGAGAATAACTGGAAGGCGCATCAGGTAACCGCTGGTTTTTACGACATAATCCGTTTTACTCAGCTTTAATACTTCAACAGCAGCTTCTTCACTCCCCAATCCAGTAATCACAATAATGGGAGTGTCA
This sequence comes from Chloroflexota bacterium, assembly GCA_021825925.1. Taxonomy (GTDB): domain Bacteria; phylum Chloroflexota; class Anaerolineae; order Anaerolineales; family Anaerolineaceae; genus UBA6107. The sequence continues at coordinate 54,943 of JAKAFP010000001.1, read as the reverse complement.
ACGCTCAAAGATCTGAGATTTTTTATTTGATCAATAATATTTGGGCCAGGCAAATGGTAATCAATCAACAACGCATCATAATCGTGTTGCCTGTCTTTTACCGACAGGCGATCCACCATTTCTTCAGAGCTCGAGACCACTTCAAGATCAATCTGGGGAGCATGGGTTTTCATAAAACGCTGCGTAAGATCTATATCAGTCGTGTTGTGTTCACCGTAAAGAATATGAATGGCTTCATGTTGAACATTTTCAGATTCTTTATATATCCTTACAGCGTTTCGGAGTGTTTCTGGTAATTCTTTTAAATAGTTTTGCCTTTTTACAATGTAATCGGTGGCACCTGTCTTTAAGGAGGCAATGGCTGTATCTTCATCACCCTGACCGGTGACCATAACCACTGCTACAGGAATGCCGGCTTTTCGAATGTCAGATAAAACGGTTAAGCCGCTACCATCCACAAGATGCATATCACTTAGCACCAGGTCATATGGACATGGCGTTTGTGCATGGAGTTTTTCAAGACCCTCATCCACACCATTGGCCCATTCCAGTTCAAATTCATCACCACATTTCTTTAAAGTAATTCGCACCAGATCGGCATCTAATGGATTGTCTTCTACGTATAGTACTCTCATCCCAAATCCTCCGGTCTAACATTAAGGCCAATCCAATAGTCACAAAGGGCCGTCGTCAATACAATAAACTTATCAAAATCCACCGGTTTGGTAATATAGGAATTTGCTCCAAATTCGTAAGCGGTTCTAATGTCAGCATCATTATTTGATGAAGTCAACATGACCACGGGAATATACATCGTTTTAGTTGAACTCTTTAACACCTTTAAAACTTCCAAACCAGAAACCTCGGGAAGTTTAATGTCGAGTAGGATTAGTTTGGGTGTCGGACCACCCTGGTTCCACTTTTCGATAATTTCAAGTGTTTCCGCGCCATCACGGGCTATTTGCACCGGTTTTGTAAAATTTATCCGCGACAGAGCCAAAAGGGTAAGATCCACATCCACCTGGCTGTCATCTACCAAGAGAATAGCATAAGATTCATCATCTGGTTTCATAATGGCAATTCCATAAAGAATGTTGAGCCCTCACCTGGCGAACTGACAGCCCAAATTTTTCCACCCAATCTTTCAACGGCTTTACGCACCACCGCCAACCCAACACCAGTGCCAGGGTAATCTTCAGAAAGATGAAGGCGCTGGAAGATCTCAAAGATTTTGTCATAATACTTCATATCAAATCCTATGCCATTATCTTCAACGGAAATCAAGCAATGGTCTTCCAATTTTGAGGCGCGAATCCAAATTTCAGGATCCGATTGTTCACGCGTAAACTTTACCGCATTATCAATCAAGTTTCTTAAAGCCTGCGTCAATGCTTCTTGATCTGTAAATACTGTACCATAATCTATTTCTTTTTTGAAATGCAATTTTCCAGTATTTATTCCATGACGATATTCTTCAGTGATCTTATCTACCAGATCATTGAGATTAACGTTGGTCTTCTTGATCTCACGGCGTTCCACCCGAGAATAGGCCAAAAGATCTTCAATTAATTGACTCATCCGTTCGGTAGATTTTATTAGGGTATCCAAATAACGTCGGGCTTCTGAATCAAGTTGATTGGAGTAATCCTCCATTAATAAAGTGGCGTAGCCAGAAATTCCACGGAGTGGAGCTTTTAAGTCGTGAGATACTGTATAAGTAAAAGTTTCCAACTCCTTGTTTTTAGACTTCAATTCCTTTGTTCGTTCATCCACACGTTTTTCAAGCTCATTGGCATTTTGTCGGATTTTTTCGAATAGATCTGCACTATAAAGTGCAGCTGCCGCTTGAGAGGCGAAAAGGGTTAAGAAGTGCGCGTCATCCTCTGAAAAAACGATCTCGCTGGGGTGATTCTCATGAACACCCAAAACACCAAGCAATTGCCCCCCATATAACATGGGAACACACATTACAGCGGCAATATCGTCAAAAGCCGTTTCAGAATGCCTGCCTTCCCACGAACAATAATCGTTAATAACCATGGGGACCAATTTTTCAGCAACCAGACCTGAGATACCCTCCCCCATTTTCACCCGCATGCCCAGGGGCTGCGAGGGATTTTGGGTGAATTTTAACTCAAGATCATTTTGAGCTGGGTCAAACAAATAAACAAACGCATTTGAAGCTCCAAATAAACTTGAAGCTCGATCCGCAATAGTCTTTAATATGATGAAGGGATCACGATGAAGTGAGAAATCCATGGCTGTATCATAAAGTGCCTTAAACTCTTCGACACTCTTATTGATTTCTTCTTCAGCTTTCTTGCGTTCAGTAATATCCTGGACTGCTCCATTTATGCCCACAAGCCTGTTAGTTTCTTCATCCCAAATGGGTTGTGAATAAACCCTTACCCAAATAACATCACCATTCTTTTTAATTGTTCTAACTTCTGTAATAACTTTTTTGTTTTGATTTAATGCGTCCATGTCGCGATTATCAATTTCAATATCATCTGGATGAACAACTGCACGCCAACCTCCCCTTTCTTTAAATTCAGAAAGGGAGTAGCCAGTAATTGTTTCAAATGCGCCGGCAACCCATTGATGCTCCAAAGCACCATCTTCGTTGACCCGTGTAGAGAACAAATAATCTGAAACCACCGATGATATCAAGCGATACATTTCTTCGCTTTCAGCCAATTTCCTTTCTGATATGACCTGATCCGTATTATCAATTGTGAATCCTGCCAGGTATTCTGGTTTTTCATCTATAAAGATTGGAAATTTAATAGTGGTGTAATATCTTCCAGCAAGTTCCTCTTCGACTACCACGGTTCTTCCTTCAGATAAAATTCTCTGATCGTCTTTGATCATTCTTTTTGCAAGATCGGAAGGAAATAAATCGTCCATGCTCTTATTGATAAGTTGATCGAGAGGTTGTCCCAACATCGATTCATAATTTCGGCTAAGCTGCTTTGAGCGAATATCCTTGTCTTTAAAGAAGACATAAATGGGACTGTTTTCCATAAAAGCGCTAAAAATAGCCTGGCTTTCTTTTAGCTCGTTTTCAATTTTCTTGTTTTCCACCATATCCCAGGCCAGATCTGCCAGCTTTGAAACCGTTTCAAGATCACTGATGGTGTAATGAGAAGATTTATTGCCAACACCCAAAACTGAAACGATCTTGTCTTTTCGCATGACAGGAACAGCCAACTCTCTGAAAACGACCAAGTGGTCCTTGATTCTGTCGTCATAAGGGGTGATCGAATCAGGGTCATTATGGATGATCGGCCGGCGCTGCCCAAGACATTCCATCCAAACACCTTTTTCTTCGATGACCTCTGAATTCACATACGACAATACACCATTGGATAGCAAGGCGGCATTGGATGACCACGCCTTTAGACTAATTGATAATTCGTCAGAGCCCACAAAATGATAAAAACCAATTTTGCTATCAGTAATGGTTTCAATTTCATCTATGATGGCTACCAGGAATTCTTCCATGGATAGTTTATGGGCAAGCTGCATCAACTTTACCCTAAAGCGCAAGGTCAACTCATTTAATTTTCGTTCAGTAATATCTGACAAGGTGCTCATAATGAACTTTGGCTCACCGCCATCATCCACCACAAGCGAATAGTTGCCCGTGAACCACTTGTACTCACCAGATTTATTCTTCACACGAAATTCCACCACCACATTTTTATCGCCCGCTTGCCAGGATTGAATCAATGCATTTCTAAAACCATCAAAGATTTTCAGATCATCCGGATGGATTATTTCGATGATCTTCTCCCTTGTTGCATCCATAAATTCACTTTGAGGATAACCCAATAATTCAAACACCTTTGGACTTACGTAATTGTTTCCAAGTGTTTTGAAGTCTTCAAGCAAGAAAATATCATTTGATTTTTCAACTATCTGTCTAAATTTTGCTTCGCTATCTTTAAGGGCTTCTTCAGCCTGTTTTCTTCTAATAATTGAACCCAGTTCTGCTGCAATAAACTCAAACCTCTGTAGGTCCTCAATTTTGAAACCAGTCTTACTTGAAAACTCCAACAATCCAACACTTTCATTCTGTACCACCAATGGGATGGCAATGACCGAGATAATACCTATTTGTTTATATAGAGTTGGGATCAGTTTTATATAAAACGGGTTATCAGTGAACTCTCTCATGAGCGACATAATCTGATCCGGTCCTTCAAAATACTGAAGTTTTTTCCCAGACAAGATTTTTTGATAGACACTGGTCTGAGATAGCTTGACTTTTACTTTTGGAATTTTTATCCCAATACTTCGTTCTATCAAGGATACTGCTTCAGGAGATATTTGAAAACTTTGCAATTCAAGATATTCGTTATCTGCATCCAACAAATATACTGCCGCGCCATTTCCTGAGTATATTTTCTTTGTTTCCTCATTAATCATTTCCACACATTTTTGAAGTGAACCGCCTTGATTAACCAGATCATTCAATTTTTGGAGCAAGGTAAGATCTTCAGTATTCTTCCGGATCTTGGTTTCAGCGCGTTTACGTGCAGAAATATCCTGAGCAAAAACGAGGGTGGTCTCCACTCCATTGATCTTTACCTGAGAAGAGATCGTCTCAGTTTCACAAAATTCTCCATTCTTCTTGATGATCTTAATTTCAAGAAGTGAATTATCATTTCCGTGTTTTAATTCAATTATGCGCTTCAACAACACCTTTTGAGAGTCAGGGTGGATGAATTTCATAATATTTTGACCCAACATTTCGTCCATGGAATCATATTCAAACAATTTGACTCCGGCAGAATTGGCGTAGATCAGAGAACCTTTTTGGGTCAGCATAATGCCGATTGGGGAATTCTCAACCAAAACACGATAGCGTTCTTCACTTTCATGCAGTGCTGCTTCAGCCAGTTTCCGTTCTGTGATATCTCTGGCGGTTCCTTCAATCCCAATGCAAACACCTTCTGAATTCTTAATCGGCACTGCATTGGTCATATGCCAGCGCCAAGAACCATCAGCATGCCTGATCTGGTATTCAACACCGATTTGACTTTCACCAGTCTGAATCATTTTCTCAAAGAAATCGTTGAACAAATTCCGATCTATACGATTGAGAAACTTGGTAAAAGATTTTCCCATAATATCCACAATTGGATACCCCAGGAACAGACTCCAGGCGTTTGAAACAAAAGTAAATTTACCTTCCAGGTTGAGAGTATAGATGATGTCATGACTGTTTTCGATCAGCAACCTGTGTTTTTGTTCACTTTGTTGAAGCGCTTCTTCAGCCCGTTTTTGTTTTATCGCCAAAGCTACCTGGACAGCAACAGAGGAAAGGAAGTCTTTTTCCCGTTCAGTGTATGCGTTTTCATTTGAATAATTCTGAACAGAGATTACACCAATCACATCATCAGCCTCTTTAATGGGAGATCCCATCCAGACAGCCGATTCAGAACCAATAAGGCGAACTTCACCTATTCTTGATAGTGCTTTAAATTCTTTATTACCGATGATCACTGCCTTGCCAGTTCTAAAAACATAAGAGGTGATGCTTTTTTCTAATTTTGAGGGGGGATAGGGTTCATCAAACTCATCCACACAATATACTTCTTCAAACAAGCCTGTCTCTTTATTAAACAACACAATGGAAATATTTTTGGCATCAATGATCCTGGATAATACCTGATGAATTAATTGAAGGTATTGATCGAGATTATTGCTTCGGCTGAGCCCTTGCATGATCTCAAACAGGGATTGCCTTTCAAGCTCAGATTGCTTTCGTTCAGAAATATCACGAGAAACACCCTTCATTTCAATATGGCCGGTCTCTTGATTAACGAAATAGTTGGTAATAATTTCGGTCCATATGGTGCTACCGTCTTTTCTGAGTTGTTTAAATTCCTGAGTATAGTATTTTTCAGGACCGTTAGGGTTTTTCAGAAATTCATTGATCTGCTTCTGCATCATGGCGTGAATAATTTCAGGGCCGGCATTGAGCAGCTTATCAGCAATCCCCTGCTGCATGGCTTCTTCAACTGTATAACCACGAAGTTGTTCAATGGATGGACTCATATAAGTAATTTTCATGGTTTCTGTGTCGAGAGTCCAAATTACATCTTTCATGTTTTCAGTTAAAAGACGATACTTCTCTTCATTTTTTCGAAGGTTGTTTTCATAAGTCTTCCTATCATTAATATCGCGGGTGACACCGTGCAAATCCAAATGTCCTGTTTCAGGATTAATGTGTAAGCTGGTGATCACTTCAGTCCAAGTCAGGGAACCATCTTTTCGTGGTTGAGGGATTTCGAAAGTTAAATAATCATCAGAAGTAATTTCGCCACGGTTAAACTCATCAATTTTATTGGTGATTAGCCTGGTTAAGGATTCAGCACCTTCTTCTGTCAACGCGTCTGCCAAATTTCCTGATAACACTTCTTCAACCGAAAAACCACGCAAACTTTCAACAGATGGACTTACATATGTAAATCTCAAGGTCTGGGTATCAAGAGTCCAGATCACATCTTTCATATTTTCAGTTAATAAGCGATATTTTTCCTCGCTTTTTACCAGTTTTTCTTCTGCAACTTTTTGCTCAGTTAAATCAACAAGAGAACCAATGAAACCAATACGTTTTCCTTCCTCATTTAATAATTCAACCGCTTCATCGTAAACCCAACTTATCTGACCTGTTTTTTGATTTAGCTGACGATACTCTTGAGTCCATCTTCCACCAGTCTGGACAAATTCTTGCCAGTGGCGTACAACTTCATCCTGATCATCAGGATGAATGGCTTTAATCCAACCATCACCGGTCATGGCATCAAAATCTAGGCCGGTAATATTGCATAAGCGCTCGTTTGAATAGACTACGTTACCAATAACATCAGCCTGATAAATACCTGCCGGGGAATTTTGAATTAATGTGCGATAACGCAATTCACTATTACGCAACTCTTTTTCAATTTGTTTGAGTTGGGTAATATCATTGAGCGTAACAAAAACCTGGTAAGGTTGTGGTTCATTTTCATAAAACTGAGGAATGGCACTTACCACCACCCAGAATTCTTTATTGAGTAAGGAATTAAAAAAACCGAGAGTATGCCCAATTATAGGTTTGCCAGTTGACAGTGCCAAATAGGATGGAAGTGCTTCGCGCGTGATTACTTTCTTATTTTCATCAAAGAAACCAGTAATAATCTTACCAATGCTTCCACCTAAAAATTGATCTCGGGACACACCCAACAATTCAAGCGCCGCAGGGTTAACGTCCAATATATGACCATCTGCCGCTTGATAAAAAGTGCCCTGCCGCATGGTTTCATATAGAGTGCGATATTTTTCCTCGCGATCTCGAATATCCTGTTCAATTCGCTTTCTTTCAGAAATATCGGTGATCACACCAAGTACAGCAGGAGGTTTATTTTCTGTCACAGGCAGCAAGCGTTTTACAAACTGGACTGGCAGTTTACCGGCTTTTGGAAAATAAACTTCCATATCTGGATTGATCCATTCTTTACCAGTATGGATGATTTCGTTATCTTGAATTCGAATGGTTTCTTCGACAGAAGCGCGATCTCCCAAGTCTTTATAGGTTAAACCAACAATTTCATTAGGGGTGGTTCCCATCGCCTCTGCGAAGGCCTTATTTGACAATTGATATCGACCCTCAGAGTCTCGAACAAACACAAAATTTGGAATCGTATTTAACACAATTTCAAGAAAACGTTGATTCTCTTTAATGGCTGCTTCAACAACCATTTCTCTGGTAATGTCTGTCACCATGGCTAAAAGGTACAAACATTTACCTTGTGAATCGCAGATGGTGTTTACCAACAATCTACCAAATACGACTTCTCCATCTTTTCGGATATAACTTACGACAGCACTGTAAACTTTAAGCGATCCAGATAATAACTGTTTGATACTTTCCACAACCTGTTCATGGTTATCAGGATGTGTGATGTCTTGAAACCTCATGCATTTAAGTTCATTTTCTGTATAACCAATGAAACGACAAAACTCGATATTTACACTTAAAAATTTGAAGTCAGTTCCTACAGTAACAATCCCAACAGGACTTTCTTTAAAAATGTTTTGATAGCGTGCCTGCGTTTCGAGAGATTCATTTTCAGTCAGTATTCTTTGAATGGCAATCGCAGTTTCGTTTACCAGGGTTTCAATTAATTCCCGATTCTGACCCAGTCCATTCTTTGTAATAAAAACAAAACCTCCATAATCCATATCTTTAAAATGACATCCAATGATATGAATTTCATGGATCCCTAGACTTTTCTCGATTGCCTGACAAATCCGTTTTGGTATCTTTCGATTTACAATTCCATAGATCCCTTTTTCATAACGGCTCAACACACTACTTCGCCACATTTTGAGATCATCGTCATCTATCTCATCAAGCCGTGTATCAAAACTGGAGTTTGATAATTGAAAAGCTCTTAAAAGTTCATCTATAGCCTTGTTGAAACCGTAGAAACCCACCACCTTGGATGTTTTTTGTTTTTGATCTATTCTTGAAAGGATCACATATCCTTCAGGAACAAAGTAAGTCAGGCAATTTCCAACCAGACTATCAAGCTCTTCAAGCGTTGTGACTTGCAGCAACTTACGTTGGGTCTCATAATACAAGAGGCGATATTCTTCGTTTCGTTTTCTTTCAGATATATCACTATGGGTCCCCACCATACGCAGAGGTTTGTCACCTCCAGCAGTGGTAATTACCTTGCCGCGTGATTGAACATATTTATATTCGCCCGACTTCATGCGCAGACGAAATTCGACGTTATATTGCAAATCCCGAGATTTCAACGCGGATTCGATCTGTTGTTTTGTACTGCTCAAGTCTTGCGGGTGAATCAGCTTAATAAAATTATCATAGGTGGCTTTAAATTCGTCAGGTTCATAACCCAACATCGTATACCATTTATCATTGGTTACGATCTGGCCGGTAGGAATATCCCAATCCCAATACCCGTCAGCGATAGCATCAAAAGTAGAGCGAAGTCGCGCTTCGCTTAATTCTTTGATATTCTCTGAGCGAAGACGTTTAATGACTTGTGTTGCCTGATAAATGATGGACTCGATCGCAGCTGCATATTGTGAGAGGTCTTCATCACACAATATAACTACTCCTCCGAAGTGTTTTCCATCCGAAACAAACCCCATGATATATATCCGGTTGATCTTTAATTGTTTCTCAACCACTTTACAAACACTCTTAGGGATTTTTTTAATTAACAGGGAATATAAGTCACCTTCGTACAGCTTTAGGTTTCCTGCTCGGAAGAAACTCAGATCTTTCTGAGAAGCATTTTTTAGGGGAAATCCAATTTTTATTGGATCAATGTTAAACTTTTTTACCAAAGAATCGTAGGTTTGCCCGATACCAAATAAGTTTTTAATGTAAATTATTGAACTGATTTCCTCTACTACGGTCGTCCCAACGATCCCATCAGGGATCATTTCTTTAATTCTCCGTCCCACCAAATCATATACAGCATCAATTTCGGTTGCTTGAGCCAGGCATAATTGTGTATCCGTTACCAATTGGATCAATCGGTCACGGCGTTTTTTGTCTGAAATATCAATCAGATGGACAAACGAACCCGCAAACGCTTTATTCCTATCATAAAGTGGTTTTGCCGATAACAGCATCCAAATGGGACTGCCATCCTTCTTTTTAAACCGTCTTTCATAGGTATCGGTTTTTCCACTTCTCCGATCCTTGATCCTTTGGGCATGTTCATCAAGATCTTCACTGAACAAAAATTTTGAGACTGGATGGTGCAAAATTTCTTTTTCTTGATAACCCAATAAATTACACAAACTCGCATTTACATAAGTCGTGATGTCTTGATTGTTTGTAACCCACACACCTTCCAAGGCTGTTTCAACCAATTGTTGAAATGAAGGAAGGGTGTTAATTTCATCACCGTATTGACTAGCGGATGACATTATAGGTGCTTTACCCACAGAACTCCCCCAGAATGTCAGTACTTAAACCATCGCGACCCACAGGTAACATAGTAATCTGCACTCCTCAACAATAAGGATCGGCTTTTATAGAATTTATTAAACCAATAAATGGTACGTAAAACAATTTAAATTGAATAAATACTGTCTAAAAATTCCGCTTCTATTAATAGTTTACATTCGACTTAAAGGTAAGACAAGTGGTTCAATATACAAATTCATTACAGAATAGGTAAGAGTTTATTAATAATCATCATTAGCAGACAAATAGGGAGTAATCTACAATAGCGAGGTTGAACTGCTAAACAAAGTACACGAATCGCCAATAATTTGAACCATAAAAGAGTGATTATTATCATGAAACAACCAAATAATTACTGTTGAAATACTCTTATATAATGTTGCAATACGCGACACGATTTTTAGTCACAAAATCCGTATAATAAATTAATAGCGAATGGAATGGAGAGGGAAATTCAATGCAAAATAGTTCCATAAAAATTAATGGTGGAAATAATTACATCAGACACCAGGTAAAACAAGCGAGAATAGAAGCAAATGACTCACAAAAAGATCTCGCATTAGCCCTTGGAAAATCTCGCGTGACTATTTCAGATATGGAAAGAGGTAGAGTAGTTATTAATGCCCAGGACTTGTTTGGTATCGCCATCAACTACAACAAACCCATCAGTTATTTTTTCCCTCCAGAACTGGTCATTAATAAAGAGGATCTGACTCCGCTTGAACAAGAAATATTGTTTCTATTTAATAAATTACCCAACACCCAACAGCATATTGCAATTGAATATATGAAAGAACAGGTTCTTTTTTTAAGCAAGGTTTTACAAAAACTAAACATTGATCAAAATGTCGAAAATTAACTAACAAAATATTGGTATGATAAACATAATTATTGGTTTTTGTGGTCAAACTCAATTAATGGTTTAGGGGATATCAAGTGAATAATAATTGTATTCTTGTAATTGACGATAATACAAGCGATTTAGGATTAATCGAACGTGCCATAAAATCATGCAGTAGTGATTCAAAACTCGTCTTAATGGACAATGGTCAAGAATCCATCGCCTATTTAATGGGTGAAGGAGAGTATTCTGACCGAGATCAATATCCTTATCCATCAATGATCATCACAGATCTCAACATGCCCATGATTGATGGGTTCGATATTCTTGAACATATGAAAATCAATCCGTCCTGGGAAGTAATCCCAACTATCGTTCTTTCTTCTTCACAAGACCAAGATGACATCCAAACCGCTTATATGTTAGGAGCGTCTGCCTATCATGTCAAACCTCATGACTTTTTTGTTTTTGAAAAAAACATTAGGGCAATGGTCGAATATTGGTCTTTGGTTGAGCACCCAATGACTGAATTGTCTGGGCAACATATTTACACCAATTCAGAGAACAAATTCGGGCAACGATTTTCCAAACCCGATCGAAATGAACAAGTTAGAATAGACCAGAAAAAGAATTAATGCAAAAAGTTATACAAAAGAAAGGATAACCCCTCATTATTGAGGGGTTATTTTGTCTACCAATAACATAGGGATAATTGGTATGTAACCATTTTACTCAAGCGTCGCATTATTACGCAATCTTTTTGACTCCTGAGTTTTTCTTTCAGAAATCAATAATAAAAAAATTTATGAAGTGACCGAGAAGGGGACGTTATTTTTATCCCCTCATGGGACGCTTAACCAAACAAAAAACTCCCTTTCAGGAGTTTAGGTATTCTTGTGAGCGCGAAGGGGCTCGAACCCTTAACCAACGGCTTAAAAGGCCGCTGCTCTACCATTGAGCTACGCGCCCAAGAACGGCTGAATTCTATCACGGCACCCATACAGCGTCAATGAGAATTGCCCATTAAAACAAAAAACCAGGCGGAAATTCCGCCTGGTTGAAGTATTTTAAGAATTAACCCTGTTTCACGTAATCAGACATGGCAGCCAACAAGGCATCCACATCAGCAAGGGAGGTCTCACCCATCGTGGCAACGCGATAGGTGATGTCTTTGAGCTTGCCGTAACCGTTCGCAATGCGCATGCCGCGGGTCTGCAAGAACTTGTTCAAGGCGCTGATATCCCAATTGTGGGTGTTCTTGACGTTAACCACAGTCTTGGACCGGTAACCTTCCTTGGCGACAATTTCCATGCCGTTGGCCATCGCCCAATCCTGCACTTTTTTAGACATAGCAGCATGGCGGGCAAAGCGGTTGTCAAGACCTTCCGCGAAAATCCGATCCAGTTGAAGATCTAGTGCGTAGATCAAGGGCATGACCGGGGTCATGGGGGTGGAATCTTTAAGGCGGTGTTTTTCCATCAGGACCAGGTCGAAATACCATCCGCGGTTGGTGACGGATTCGGCCTTCTTCATGGCACGGTCAGATGCACCTGCCAAGGCCAAACCGGGGGGCAAAGCCAGGCATTTTTGAGAACTTGTCAGTAAGAAATCAATGCCGAGGGCATCCATTTCAATTTTGACACCACCCAGCGAAGAAACTGCATCCACCAGGATCAGGGTGTCGGGGCTGACTTCTTTAACCACGGCGCATAATTCCTTGACGGGGTTTTCGACACCGGTAGAGGTTTCATTGTGCACGATGGTGACTGCTTCATAGTGTTTCTGCTTGAGCGCATCACGGAGCATATCAGGGGTGATGGCTTCACCCATTTCAACTTCAAGCTTGTCGGCTTTTTTACCGTTGGCGATGGCAACATCATTCCAGCGCTGGGCAAATGAGCCATTGACGCAGGAAAGCACCGTTTCTTGAACAAAGTTGCGAATGCCGGCTTCTTGCATGCCTGAACCCGAGCAAGACCCCTGGAAAATTCGAGTCTGGGTATAGAACAGATCCTTGGCTTTTTCAGCAGTCCGCTGGAACATCGCTTCAAAATCTTTGCTGCGATGCGGCATCATCGGCTTCGTCTGAGCAGCCAGCACTTCTGGAGCAACATCCACTGGACCAGGAACAAACATACGGCTCATAATACTCTCCTTATCAAAACCTGCACGGTTAACCCCAGCGCCAAAGCGTTGGGAAATTTGACTAGCGCAAGAAGAATGACAGTATCACTAAAATGACAATGAAAGATCCGGCCATGATGCCAATTTTGGCAAGGTCTTTCTTGACGTAGGTGTAATCTGGATTGAATTCAGCCACTGCAGAGCGGTTAATCTTGGCAGGTGCCGCGGCGGCAGGGGTTGATGCGGAGCCAGTGCTGACAGAACGTTTTTTGTTTGAGGTTGCCATTTGTTTCTCCTTGTTTCCGTTTTTCGGAATTAGTCTTCTTGCAGGATTGCGGTAACCACGATACGTTGATTATCAATTCGGTAAGGATAGCACGAGATCATGGTTAAAGTTTTTTCAGGGGTCGGCGCCATCAGATCCACTCTGGTTGGTTCAACGATTTGAGTGCCTGTTACAACATAAGTAAAAGATCGGTCCTGCGTAGTGAGGATAATTGTATCGCCAGTTTTCAGCTTGTCGAGGTCTTTGAACAACTCGCCAAAGATATCATTGTGGGCTGAAACCACCACATTACCGGTTTCGCCGGGGTTGGCGGTGCCTACATGCTGACCAACACCCTTTTTCAACTGCTCCCAGCCGTCTCCAAGGACCACTGGAGCGCTCAAACCAATTGCCGGGATCTGGATCTGCCGTGCCTGCTGTGCGCCGGGTGTCGGAATGGGCAGGTCGGCGTAACTCTGCATCAACGGCCTCAGATGCTCGGGGATTTCAGCATCATTCGGTTTGACTTCCACGCCTTCCACCGGGGCGGTGTGTCCACTTGGGAGCACCACTGCGGTGATCAAGGCGGTCGGGGTAAGCTGAGGTACATCCAGCACGCCCACTGCTTCTTTGTTGAGAAGGTTCAATACACTGATGCCCTTAAACAGGATCACGACCAAACCTACCATCGCAAGAATCTCAACTATAAAAAGAAACCGTTCCATCCCTTTTTTGCGACGATTTCTTGCACGCCGCCGATTGGTAAGTGGTTCCTCTTCTGGTTCTTCGTCATTCGCCTGAAAAACTTCGGGGGTGATGGGGGTGTCTGTTTCAACCTGAATCACCCGACCGGTTTTACGGAATGACTCCAGCCTGGCTTCCCGTTCGGCCCGTCTCTTTTCCACGAGGAGCTGTCGCAATTCATCTGAAGTTAAGTCCTCAATAGATCGCTGACGTGGCATCGGATTTCCTGTTCTTCCCGGGTTTACCCTGACTGATTATACCCGATTTACTTTAGTTGCTCTAAAAGAAAAATAGTTGCATGGATGGTAAACTAATTTGCATTCATGCTAAAATGTTTCTAATTAAAAGGAAAACCTATGGCAAAAAACTACTTAATTGATATGGATGGCGTGCTGGTCACCGGAAAAACCTTGATCCCCGGTGCGGAATTATTCATTGAACGTATGCTGGCAGCCGGGACGAAGTTCCTGATCCTGACCAACAATCCCCTTTACACACAGCGCGATCTCGAACACCGCTTAAATTCCATCGGGTTGAAAGTGCCCGCTCAAAACATCTTTACCTCGGCTATGGCCACCGCCCGCTTTTTACAGAACCAGAACCCTAATGGCACCGCCTATGTGATCGGCGAAAGCGGATTAACCCAGGCCTTGCATGACGTGGGTTATGTTCAGACAGACACCCACCCCGATTATGTTGTGCTGGGTGAAGTCAATAACTACAATTTTGAGATGATCGCCAAAGCCATCCGGCTGATCAATGACGGCGCGATGTTCATCGCCACCAATCCTGATTCCACCGGACCAACCGAAGCAGGTATCGTTCCTGCCACCGGAGCACTGGCTGCGCTGATCGAAAAAGCTACCAACAGATCGCCTTTTTTCGTGGGTAAACCCAATCCCCTGATGATGCGCAGCGCCATACGCTATTTGGGGGTTCATTCAGAGAACACCATCATGGTCGGCGACCGCATGGATACGGACATCGTGGCAGGAGTGATGAGCGGTCTGGATACCATCCTTGTATTGACCGGCGTCTCAAAAAGAGAAGATGTTAAGCGTTTTCCTTACCGCCCCACCCAGATCCTGAACTCCGTCGCCGAGATCGAAATCACTGCAGAATAAATTGGACTATTAATGCTAACCAATGAAAACCGCTCCACCCAAAAAAGATTCATCTATTCCATCATTTTGACCAGCTTGATCCTGGTGGCCGAGATCATTGGCGGGCTCGTTTCGGGCTCGCTCGCGCTGCTTTCTGATGCCGCGCACGTCTTCATGGATATTTTTGCACTGGCACTCAGCTTTGTCGCACTTCGGCTGGCCATCCGTCCGCCTGATGATCAGCACTCCTTCGGCTGGCACCGCCTTGAGGTGGTGGCTGCACTGATCAACGGTGCTTCGCTATTTATTATTTCGATTGGCATCTGGATCGAAGCCGTCAAACGGTTCCAAAATCCGGTGGCCGTACACAGCACAGAAATGCTGATCATTGCCGTGATCGGCCTGGTGGTGAACGTGGTCGTAGCCTTCATCCTCGGCGGACACGATCATCAACATGACCATGGTCAAGGCCATGATCATGACCACTCCCACGCAACCGAAAATAAAAAACGCAACCTGAACGTTCAATCCGCATTTCTGCACGTGCTTGGCGATGCGATCTCATCGGTGGGCGTCATCGTTGCTGCAATCATCATCCATTTCACCAGGATCGAATGGATAGATCCGCTGATCTCTATTTTGATCGGGGTGATCATCTTCATCAGCGCATTCCGTGTGCTGAAGAGTGCCCTGCACATCCTCATTGAAGGGGTGCCCGAAGGCCTTTCGATCAAAGAGATCAATGCCCGCATGTCCAGCATTGAGTCCGTCAAAACCGTGCATGATCTGCATGTGTGGAATCTGGGATCAGACCAAGTTTCATTGAGCGCACATGTGGTGCTTGAAGAAACGCATGAAAACCAGCAGCCCGTAGTCATGGAACAATTGAAAAACCTGTTGGATGAAGAATTCCACATCCAGCACACCACCATCCAGTTTGAGAAAAAACCCTGCTGCGACGGACATGGTGGATGCAATTAGCAACAAACTTATTTGTTTTCCATGAAACCATGATAAAATATTGATTCCAGACGGAGCACTCAGCCTGGAGCCCATGAAGGATCAAACCCTCAAAGGTGCAAGCTCTTTTGAAGAGCTGACCTTTGGGGTTTTTTGTTAAACTGGAGTTGAATAATTATGCGCTGGGTCAGAGACTACAAACCACAAGCCGAACAAAACAAGCTTTATCGCACGGCCATCATCATCACCCTGGGCGGCAACCTGCTGCTGGCGGTCGGCAAAGGCCTGGTGGCCGCCGTTTCAGGCAGCGCCGCCATTTACGCAGATGCCGCCAACTCGATCTCGGATGTGGTCTATTCTCTCTTGATGGTGCTTGGCCTGTGGATGGCCATGCAGCCACCTGACCTCTCGCATCCACAGGGACATTCGCGTTTTGAACCCGTGGTAGGCCTGCTGGTCACAATGTCCATGGCGTTTGCCGGATATGAGGCCGCCCATAATGCCTACCTGCGTTACGCTGCCGGCGGCGAAACCATCGCCCTGGACCTGCCCACGGCCGTACTGCTGCTCAGCGCAGCCATGAAAGCCGGCATGTTCGTGGTGATCAGGCGCATTGCAAAACAACTCTCCAGCCCCACCCTAAACACCACTGCCAAGGATAACTTGAGCGATGTGTTGACCTCCTCCGCGGCGTTTATCGGTGTGCTGGGTTCCAATTTCATTCATCCCCTGGCGGACCCGATCGCCGGTTTCGTGGTGGCCTTGTGGATCTTCAGACAGGCCTTTCTGGCAGGCAAGGAAAACCTGGGGTTCCTGACCGGTAAAAGCGCCGACACTGAAGATGTCAAAGCCTTCATCGCCGCCGCGGAAGAGATCCCGGGCGTGCTGCGCGTGCATCATATCATGACCGACTACGTCGGTCCGCGTTTGATGCTTGACCTGCACATTAACGTGGAAGGCAGCAAAACGCTGATCGAATCGCATGAGATCTCAGATAAAGTGATCAAACGGCTTGAGGAGTTCCCAGAGGTGGACCGGGCTTACGTGCACGTCGAGCCCGACGACTGGGTGGATTAGTCCCTCTTTCATCTCCAAAACATGTTGATTCCTGGTCCTCGCTTTCGTTTTTGAAAAAGGGTATTATTAATTAATCCTTATTATGTGAGACAGCCATGGAAACCCTCCCCCTCCATTTTTACGACGACCCGATTGAAGTCATCTTCAAGGTGGCTCCCACCTACGAGAAAAGTCCAGACTGTCCACAGGGGTTCATCTGGCGCGGAGACTCTTATCTCATTACCGAAGTGCTTGAAGAATGGGTGGATTTTGAGCGCCGCGGAAAAAGCGCCCGCAACATGAAACCGACCCATGCCGCCACTGCCCGCATCCGAGGTTCTTGGGGGGTTGGCAGATACTTCTTCCGTGTCAAAACTGATTCCAACCAATATTTTGAGCAGTATTACGACCGCGCACCCGAGAATTGCGACGACCGCAAGGGCAACTGGTTCCTCAAAGGGGAAAGAAAACCTGCAGCTGCCGAAGAATGATTCATTTATAAATATAATTAATTTTTTTATTCAATTTCTTTAATTATTTCTAATAACATATTGACTTTTTTAATTTCCGTGATATTATTATTTCGGAAAGTATGACCTGATGCATACTTTTTGAAAAGAGGAATATCATGTATCAAAGCCTTTATGAACTGAATTATCGAAAAGAGCAATATCAGCTAAAAATACCGGGGCTGCCGGCCGAATTTAAGGGCATTTTGATCAAAATCCCTTATACTTCTCAAGAACGGCTCTCAAAAATATTACTTGCATTTGCGGATCAACTGATTAAAACCGGAACCGCAATCAAGAACACTCAAGTACAATTAAACAAGCAGGAATTTTATAAATATTAAGTCGAGGCACACATGGTAAACAAATCTCTGAGTAAATGTCCGGTTTGCGATCAAGACCTGGTGGTTACGCGTTTATACTGCGTCAACTGTAACACCACCATCGAAGGCCATTTTGTGGCCGAACACACCCCCTTTGGACATCTCAGCCCTGAACAAATGAATTTTTTGCTCACCTTTGTCCGCTGCGAGGGCAAGTTGAACCGCATGGAAGATGAAATGAAGCTCTCCTACCCCACCCTGCGCAGCCGCCTGAACGAAATCGTAAGGGCGCTTGGCTACGAACCCGGCAAGGAGGAAGCACCCGTACAACTTTCCGCCGAAGAACGGCGCGCCATCCTCGAAGACCTCGACCAGGGCACCATCACCTGGGATGAAGCCCAGGCCAGGTTGAGAGGCGAAAAATATATTGAATCCAAGACGGCGCAGGCGGACTAATCATGGCTACCAGCGAAGAACGCCTTAAAGTATTGAAGATGGTTCAGGAAGGCAAGATCACTCCTGAAATGGCGGCTGAGTTGCTTAAGGCCCTGGATGCCAGCGCCAAGAAACCCGCCCAGGACGACGCCAGCAACGTGGTTTTTCCCGGCCGGGATGGTGGTAAGTTCTTCAGAGTGCGTGTGACCGACACGGATACCGGCCGTACGAGGGTGAATGTGCGTCTGCCATTGGGTATGGTCAATGCCGGCGTGCGCATGGGCATGCGCTTTTCGCCTGAGGTTGAAGGTTTGGATGCCGTTAAACTGGCCGAAGCATTGGCCAAAGGCGAAACCGGCCAGATCATGGATATCTATGATGATGAAGACGGCGAGCACGTAGAAGTCTACATCGAATAAACTCCCAATAAAAATCATCGGAGTAAAAACTAAAAACACTGGCTTGCGCCATGTGTCTATTTGATATTGCCAAGTGAGGATTCATGGAAAACACAACATATGAAATTGGACCAAATTGGATGAAAAAATTCCTGCCCATCTGGTCTGCACAACTCTTCTCATTATTAGGCAGCGGCCTGGTGCAGTTTGCCCTCATTTGGTGGATCACACAGCAAACCGGTTCAGCCGCCTATCTGGCCATGGCGACCATGGTGGCAGTGCTGCCAGAGGTGCTGCTCTCACCTTTTGCCGGCGCCCTGGTGGACAGGCTCAACCGCCGTTATGTGATGATCGTGGCAGACGCACTGATCGCCCTCTTTACCTTAACCCTGGCGGTTCTGTTCGCCCTGGACCTCGTGCAAGTCTGGCACATATTTGTGGTCATGTTCTTGCGCGCCCTGGGCAGCGTTTTCCACTGGCCGGCCATGCAGGCTTCGACCTCGCTGATGGTGCCAGAAAAACACCTGGCTCGGGTGGCCGGTATCAATCAGGCGCTGCGCGGCAGTCTCAATATTGTTGCACCCCCGCTTGGTGCGCTGCTCATGTCCGTTTTGAAGTTCTACCAGGTGATCTCGGTGGATGTGATCACGGCCATCATCGCCATCACTCCCCTGCTCTTCATTCGCATTCCCCAGCCTGTGCGCGCTGATGCCGGCGTTGTGTTGACCCCCAAAGTGCTGCTGCATGATGTGGTTGAAGGTTTCAAGTATATGAAGAACTGGAAAGGCCTGCTTTACCTGACCTTTTTGGCTGCCATGTTGAACTTTTTACTGGCGCCAGCGGGAACCCTATCCCCATTGATGGTCACGCAGCACTTCAAAGCCGG
This sequence comes from Chloroflexota bacterium, assembly GCA_021825925.1. Lineage (GTDB taxonomy): Bacteria > Chloroflexota > Anaerolineae > Anaerolineales > Anaerolineaceae > UBA6107. Next base: position 35,296 of record JAKAFP010000001.1, on the reverse strand, counting down.
GGTGTGGGAACTCAGCATGTTGGAATCAAGTATGGGGATTGGCGTGGTGATCGGCGGCTTGATGCTGGGCGTTTGGGGTGGATTCAAAAGCAAGATCGTCACCAGCCTGACAGGCGTGATCGGACTCGGCCTGGGAGTGTTGGTCTTCGGTCTTGCCCCAGCTAACGCTTTCTGGATGGGAGTAGTCGGCATGGTGCTGTTGGGATTCATGAACCCCATCGCCAACGGTCCGCTGCAGGCGATCATGCAAAGCAAGGTGGCGCCTGAAATGCAGGGACGTGTGATGGGCACGACCGGCGCGTTGTGTTCCGCTATGATGCCGCTTTCAATGGTGGTCGTGGCTCCTGTGGCGGAATTCCTGGGCTTGCGGGTTTGGTACTGGGTGGGAGGAGGACTGACCATCTTGATCGGACTGGCGGCGCTGTTCATCCCCTCGATCATGGCGCTCGATCATTCACAAAAAGATGTCTCCACCGCGGAAATTGCGGCGGATTAAGATACAGATTCATTTGGTACGGGCGTACACCCTTCGCAAAAATTCGCTTGGGTGCCTGGGTGGCCATACGCCCGTACAATAATTATGGTTTGAGGGTGAGGGTCCAGCTGGCCAGAGCGTTATCAATGTTGGGCAGCAGCAGTGAGCGCTGCCGGATGGTCATCCGCACCGGGGTGGTAATGCCTACATTGTAGGGGATGTCTGCGCTGAAGGGGACGTAATTCAGATTTTCTGACCCACGAGGCAGCTTGATGAGCTGCGTTTCCATCACACCACCTGATTCAGTCAACAATTCGATGATCAGGGGGTTGCTGTTGTAGGAATGAGCAAAGCCGGTCACTTTCACCACGCCGCCGCTGATCACGGCTTCATCTTTAAAAGATTTCACAATATAGGGCTGTTTGATAAAGTCGTACCCATTGATCTCGCTCTTGCCGATCTGCATTAAGAAGATCTGGGTGGCAGCCTGTGTAATGGGCCGATCAAATTCGTCGTGGGTCGAAATGACCAGCATGGCAGATTCGCCCGCGGTGGGGATCTCAAACTTGATCTCTTCAACCAGGTTTGACCAACCGGAATCGGCGGTTGAAAGCTTGAGCAATTGATCGTGGATCAACCGTCCATCCTCGCCGAACAACTGCATGCTCACCAGGCGGCCGGCGCCAGGCACCACACTGGCCTGCACCGTGAAGGGTGAAGCCAATTGAGACATGATGCCGGGTTCGATGATCTGAATCTGGGCATTAGGGAAATTCTTGTCATCCACGGTGGGTTCGAGGGTGGCTGTATCTTCAGGTGTGGGTTGGGTAAGCACGATCGGAGGGATCGAAGTCCCCTCGAGGGTTTTGATCACCATGGTTGGGCCGGTGTGGATCCTGGTCGAAGTGGCAGTTGCCACCATTTCACCCGGAGCCTGAGTCGGTGTTGTTTCTTGCTGAGTTAGGGCTTGCGTGGAGGCACCTGATTGCGGTGTCCCTCTATTCGAGGCGCAACCTGTAAAGATCATTAACAAGACCAAACAAAGAATTGTGTGCGCGGTGATTGGCTTCAACTGAAATTCCCTATTCTGAAACAGATGATGTTAAGCACTTAAAGTATACAGGCCTTGCGCTAACGCGCAAGGCCTGTATCTGGTAGCGATTAAAGATTGTAGATCTCGCTGTATTTGGTCTTCAGATAGCGAATGTATGGTTCCGGAGTGATGGTCGAACCGGTGACTTCCTTGACCAACTGTTGGGGTTCGAATTTGGCACCGTGCTGGTGGATCTTGACCCGCAGCCATGAAAGCAGTTCGTCAAATTTTCCCTGTTCGATCTGAGCTTCGAGATTGGGAATATCTTCATTGATCTTTTCCCACAACTGCGAAGAGACAAGGTTTCCCAAGGCATAGGTCGGGAAGTAGCCGATGCTGCCGGTGGACCAGTGTACGTCTTGCAGCACACCCTCGCTGTCTTTGGAGGGAACCACACCCAAATAATCTTTCATGCGGGCGTTCCAGGCTTCTGGCAGATCTTTGACCTTTAAGGAACCTTCCATCAAGGCGATCTCGAGTTCGAGACGCAGCATGACGTGCAGGTTATAGGTAGCCTCATCCGCTTCCACGCGAATCAGGGACGGCTCAACCTTGTTGATGCCCTTGTAGAAGGCATCCATGCTGACGTTGCCAAGCTGGGATGGGAAGAGCTTCACCAGTTTAGGATAGAAGAATTTCCAGAAGGGTTTGGATCGTCCAACGAGGTTTTCCCACATGCGCGATTGGGATTCATGCACAGCCATGGAAGTGCCAGTGGCCAGGGGAGAGCGCGCCAGGGTATGGCTGATGCCCTGTTCGTAAAGTGCGTGTCCACCTTCGTGCATGGTGCTGAACAACGCCGAGGCGGCTCTTTCAGGATCGAAACGGGTGGTGATGCGAATGTCGTCAATGCCGAAGCCGGTGGTGAAGGGATGCACAGCCTTATCCTGGCGGCCGCGGTTCCAATCATAGCCAAAGCGGGTGATCACATCCACGCCGAAATCCCATTGACCCTTTTCGTCATAAGGGATGTGCAGGAAGCTGTCGTCAATCACGGGTTTACCGGCAATGGCTTTTAAAAGTTCCACCTGTTGAGGGCGCAGTTTGCCAAAGATGTCTTTGACTTCCTTGGTCTTGAGGCCGGGTTCGAAATCGTCCAACAGGGGATCGTAGACATGATCCCATGGCTTGAAGAAATCCGCGTATTGGCGGCGCAGTTCAACGACTTTTTCGAGATGCGGACGGAAGAGTTCAAAATCGTTCTTGGCTTTGGCTTCTTCCCAGACGCTCTGGCTGATGGTGGTTTCTTTCGCGAATTCGGCCACCCATTGAGTGGATACCTTGACCTGTTTCTCGTAATCATGCGCCACGCGCTTGATCACGCACGCATCATCAGAACGAGGGTCAAGTGATTCCGCATAGGGTTTGAGGTCTTGAAGCAATTCACCCACTTCAGGCGAGGTGAATTTGTCATGCATCAACCCGGCGATCGTTTCCAAAATATTGCCGCGGTCTTCAGCCCCACCCCGGGGCATGTTCACCTGTTGGTCCCAACCCAGCAGCGCTTCAGCTCTGCCCAGATCGGTCACTTCTGCCATGATCTTTTTGAACTGTTCCAGTTTTTGATTCATAGAGTTTTATTTTCCTTTTTTATCTAAGCTACTTTCCACCTTAAGGGTGAACCGTTCAATGCTGCCACAATTTCTTCAGCAATGTCATGGGCTGCCCTGTGTTGAGCCTCGACCGTTTGTGCGCCGACATGCGGTGTGCAAACCAGCTTTGGATGAGCGACCAGATCCGTCAGACCCGGGGGCTCGGTTACAAACACATCCAGTGCGGCGCCGGCGACCTTGCCACTGTTGAGAGCATCCAGCAGTGCGGTTTCATCAATCACTCCACCACGAGCCGCACAGATCAGATAAACACCCTGCTTCATTTTAGCAAAGGCATCCGCATTAATCAAACTTTTGGTTTCTTCGGTGAGGGGCAGATGCATGGTGATCATGTCAGATTGAGAAAGCAGTTCATCCATACTGACGGGGGTGCCGCCGCGTTTGGTGATCTCTTCTGCAGGAACCATGGGATCGTAACCCAAAATCGTCATATCAAAGGCGGCAGCCCGTTTGGCAACGGCCGCGCCAATGCGCCCAAAGCCGATCACCCCAAGGGTTTTTCCGCTCAACTCAAATCCTTCAAACTCTTTTTTCAGCCACTTACCGGCTTTCAATGAAGAATCCGCGCGGGCAATTTCGCGGACTGCGCTTAACATCAGCGCCATGGTCAGTTCGGCTACGGCTGTGGTGGTGGCCATGGGCGAATTCACCACAGTGACTCCGTGGGCTTTGGCGGCTGCCAGATCAATGTTATCCACACCAACACCGGCGCGCCCGACCACCTTAAGGTTTTTTGCAGCATCAAAAACGGCTGCGGTCACTTTGGTGCGTCCACGTACGATCAACGCATCATATTCAGCTATTTCTTTTAACAAATCATCGGGGGTAATGCCGGTCATTTCTACCACTTCAGCAGACTTCTTCAAAATCGCAATTCCATTGGAATCAAGACCATCCGTAATCAAGATTTTAAACACAGGCAATGGGTTCCTCCTTTTCAATTTTAATTAATTATTAATTAATTTTACTCTAAATCGCGAAGTCCGAAGAGAGTACATCAGGGCTCTCAGGTAGAATGGTACAATCTGTGTGTGAATATATTAAAGAATACCTTAGAGAACCGCATCAATCCACGCATGTATGAGTCAGAACCTCTTAAACGCTGCTGTCTGGAGGAATGTATCGGCGCTTGCTGCGTCTTCGGGGTCTGGATAGATCCGCGTGAAGTTGAGGATATTATCGCCAATTCCGCCTTGATCCTGCCCTTCATGCCTGAATCCGCCCGCATCCCAGGGGAATGGTTCGTACCGGTTGAAGACAACGATGAACACAGCCCCAGTGGAAGAGTGCTGCATACTGCGGTTGAAAACGCCCCCTGGCATCACGGCAACACCGCCTGCATTTTTTGCCTTACCGACGGGAAATGTGCCCTGCAAGTGGCCGCCATGGCGAACCAACTCCATCCCTGGCGCTTCAAACCCTTCTACTGCATTCTGCATCCGCTGGACCAGGATGACCAAGGCCGTTTTACCCTGGACACCGTGGAGGCGCTGCTGGCAGAAAAAGGCAGCTGTCTGAGAGCCGCCGAACACCCCACACCATTGATCGAGATCTTTGCCCCCGAGTTGGAATATCTATTAGGAGAAAAAGCCTATCAGGTAATGCTGGAGGTTGCCGCTGAAAAGCGGAAGGAAGAGCCAAAATGAGCAAAAGAATTCTGCCCCTTGATTCCGCTGATTTCGAGCAAGTCAAAGAGATCATCATCAAGGAATGGGGCAGTGATTATGTGATCGTCCACGGTGACATTATTCACCCGGCTGAATTACCCGGATATAAGGTCATGCAAGATGAAAAGTTGGTCGGTCTGGTAACCTGTATGATTAAAGGACAGGAATGCGAGATTGTCACGTTAAACAGCTTTCAAAAAGGGGAAGGCGTAGGCGACGCTTTAATGAAGAAAGTCGAATCGTATGCCCTCTCTCATCAATGCAGCACCTGTATGCTGGTTACCACGAATGACAATTTAAACGCGCTTGGCTTCTATCAAAGACGAGGCTTTTATATATCCGAAGTGAGACCAGGTGCTGTGGATGAAGCGCGGAAAGTAAAAATGTCCATCCCCAAGATCGCAGAAAATGGCATTCCGATCAGGGATGAGATCACCCTGGTCAAACAAATTGGTTGAAGTTGCAAGATGTGAATGTGATTTTAGGTTAAAATAAGGCAAATTTAGTCTGATTTTTTACAGGATGCCCATTGAAAAAACAATGCTTGATTACCGGCTCGTTCTTGATCGTTTTGGCAGTACAACTCCTGGTTAATCCCCCCTCGCCCGCCCTGGCTGAGGAGCTTCCTTCAAACAGAAATTCAAGTGAGGGTCTGTGCATCCCCGGCGAGAGCGACCTTTTCACCGCTCAAGACTGCCAGTTGGCTGGTCCCGCTGAACATTTATCCACCCTCGCGCAGGAAGGAATCACTTATCCCGCTGCGCCACTATATGTAGCCAATCCTCCGGCAAACCTGGGTGATGTTCCCTATCAATACGCCAAGGTGAGCGATGGCGAAGTGCCCATGTATGATTCCATAGAAGATGTGCTTGCTGAAAGAATAAGCAAAAAGATGCCCGTGGGCAGGATCAAGTATGTCTCTTTATATAACAAAGCGGAGACAGAAAAAGGTCTTTATTACCAGATCGCCAATAACAAATGGATCAGCAAGGAATACATCACCAAAGTGGGCGTACAGTTTTTTCAGGGTTACGAGTTTAAAGAAAACCCCACTGTCTCTTTTGGCTGGATTTTGGATGAAACGAAATCATACACCGGACCCTCGGCGAATGCTCCTGCTACCGGTAAGGAGTATCACCGCTACAATGTTGTGCGTGTTTACGCTTCTGAAATGGAAGGTGATCTTGAGTGGTTGATGATCGGTCCAAACGAATGGGTCAGCCATCGTTCTCTCAGCCGGGTCATCCCCAACACTGAAAAACCGGCAGGCGTAACGACCGATCGCTGGATCGAGATCAACCTTTATGAACAGGTCATGTTGGTCCATGAAGGAGACCGCATTGTTTACGCAACATTGGTCGCCACAGGTGTGGATCCATTCTTCACCCAACCGGGTGTCTTTAAGATCTACAAAAAAATTGATCATGAATACATGCGCGGCGCTTTTGAAGCCGACCGTTCTGATTATTACTATCTTGAAGATGTGCCTTACATCATGTATTTCGACCAGGCAAGAGCATTACACGGCGCCTATTGGCACACACTTTTTGGTTATCAACGCTCACACGGCTGTGTGAACCTTTCGATCGCCGATTCTCACTGGCTTTACGACTGGGCAAACATGGACGAGACCGTGTACGTCTGGGACCCTTCTGGAAAAACCCCAACCGACCCAAGTTATTACGGTGCAGGCGGAGCGTAAATCTGTTTTTTTTATGATTTGCTTATGTCCTTTTCGCTAAGAAAGTACTAAAATTAATAAATCATTAGCGTTTTATCTGCCTACCCAAGTTGAAAGGATAATCATGAAAAAGACTCTACTATTTCCGCTAGCCTTTATCGCCATCTTTATTCTCATCGTCAGCTCAGCCTGCAACCTTCCCTTCGGTGGAGGAAAATCCGCTACTGAAGAACCAAAGGTTGTCGTGGTAACAGCCACCCCAGAAACGGTTAACAAGGTTGTAACCGCAGAACCTACCGCTGAGGTTACTGAAGCTGTTGCGACCGAAGACACCTCTTCTACTGAAGCCCAGGCATATTATCTGGAAGAATTCGACGGCGACCTGAGCAACTTCACCTATGATGTGTTTAATTTCGGCAGCGGCTCATCCGATGAGGCTACCATTAACGCTGAAGACGGCGCTTTAAAATTTGTCAATAACGGACAGGATCTGTATACCTATGTTTATTACGAACCGTATACTTACACCGATGTACGCATTGACATTGAAGCCGAAAACCTGGCCACAAATGATAATTCCATTACCCTTTTCTGCCGCTATGATGGAGATCTCGGTTGGTACGAATACAACATTGACAATGACGGTGAATGGACCCTTTACTACTACGACAACGTAGTCGCTCAAAAATACGTCCAGCTGTATGACGGCGGATCAACTGCCATTCATATGGGCCGCGACACCAACACCTACACCATGATCTGCCAGGGCCAGGAAATGTCCCTTTATATCAACGGTGAATTTACCCACAGCTTCTCACACAAAGACCTCAAAGAAGGCCAGGTCGGTTTTGGCGTATCTTCTTATGACAGCTATCCTGTCAGAGTGAACGTTAATTGGTTTGAGATCAGCGAACCCTAAACCCAGAATGTATTTTGAAAAACGAGCTTCCAATTTGGAAGCTCGTTTTTTTATCCCACAATAAATCTGCCGATCACGGCGGCGGTAAAAAGCCCCGCCGAGAGCAGCACCGCCCAGCGCAGCTGTTCGCGGTTAACCGAATCTACCAGTTCAAGCCCGTTTTCGGCATTTGCCTTGATCGCAAACATCGGACCCGCCACCCAGGCAAAAACGGCACCACCGATCAGCCCGCCAATATGTCCCCAGTAATCAATGCCAGAATTGGCGCTGAACCCCAAAGAAAGATTGATGGCAAGCACCAAACCCAGGTTGATCAACATGGGTTGTGCCCGATTGCCAAACAGCTTCCTGTTTTTATAAATTAGGACTCCCTGGGCTGCCGCCAACCCAAAAATGGCTGTGGAAGCTCCAAGTGATGGGTTTGGAGAAAACAAGAAAGACAACACGTTACCGGTGTAACCTGCGACCAGGTATAAACCCAGGTAGCGCCCATGGCCATAGAATTGTTCAAGACCCCGGCCAATGGAATAGAGGGCATACATATTGAACGCCAGATGGATAAGGCTGCCGTGGAGCAGAACCGGTGTGAGCAGCCGCCAGATCTGTCCACGCAGTATGAGCTCGTTGACCTTGCCGCCCAGCACGTAAGGCAAATCAGTGCCGCCCAACATCGTTTGAGAAAGATATTGGAGTGCATACATCAGCACGGTAACCCCCAAAATTACGTAGGTCACTGTGGGCTGTTTGGCTTTGGTGCGTAAAAAGACAGGAACGCGCCCCTCGACTGGCTGGGCAGGAGGGGGTGTCTCGGAATTTGGTACCGTCATATCAGATCAACTTTCTATGGTGAACTTTATGATGTTCAACGCTAATAATGGAAACAATATCAGCCACTGCTTCCTTAAGACAATTTTCAGCGTTTACAACCACATAATCAAAGAGTCCAATTTTCTTGACCTCTTCTTTTGCGGTTTCGATCCGGACCTTCAGATTCTCCGGCGTCTCAGTATTGCGCGCTTTTAACCTGCCAAACCACTCATCAATGTTGCTGGGGATGAGGAAAATAAGAACCGCTTCAGGATAGAGTCTTCGATAAGTCTCAGCCCCTTGCACATCCACCTTAATGACAACATCCCTGCCGCTTTTAAGTGCATCATCCACCTGCCAACGTGGTGCACCCTTGTAATCATCATAGACCATGGCATATTCGATAAACTCACCATTTTCGATCCGCCTGGCAAATTCTTCGCGTGAGAAGAAAAAGTAATCCCTGCCATCCACCTCGTTGGGGCGCGGCAGCCGGCTGGTGGCAGTGATCACAAAATGAAGCCCAAGATCCAGATCTCTCAATCCCTGCAATACCGCATCCTTGCCAATGCCGGAGGGGCCGGATATAACAATCAACAGCGGCTGGGGGCGATATAGGTCAAAGTTTAACTCATCCAATTCCATTGAGGTCCTTTTATGTTATACAGATACACGTTTTCAAAGATTATAATGGATATTGTTCAATTTCTGATCGAGGGTTTGCATGCCTACCTACGAATTTCGCTGTGTGGATTGCCGCAAGAGATATGAAATATTCTTGAGCTTTGCCGACTATGATGGCTATCAGGGTAAATGCCCGCATTGCGGATCGGTCAATGTTACCCGTTATATCCGCAAGGTGCGTTTCTCTCTGGGAGACCGTTCAAGGCTGGCGACGCTGGCCGACCCTGCCAACCTCAACGCCCTCGACTCGGACCCACAGGCACTCGGCAAAATGATGCGAGAGATGAAAACTCAGCTGGGCGCCAACGACCTGCCCGGCGAATTCGATGAAGTGGTCAACCGCCTCGAAAGAGGTCAATCGCCTGACGAAATCGAGCGCGATCTGCCAGACCTGGGTTCAGATTCGGGCGGCACGATGGATGTGGATATTTAATCGCTTGATTATGACACTGGGTTCAGATGCTGGCGGCACGATGGATGTGGATATTTAAAAAGTAGGGGTTCGTTGCAACGAACCCCTACCGTTGTATCGCCTTTTGAAGGTCTTCAAAGCTGTTCATCTTGCTGATGGTGCGAAGGAAATCAGCCAATGAGGTGCTTCGTTCGCGCAGCGTGCGCACGGCCGGCCCGACCGGGTCTTCTCCAGCAGCGCCTCCAGGGGTATCGGCGTAGGCGCCGTAAAAAGCAAAATAGGCTTGATTGAGTTTGCGGATCTCGTAGCCGTGTTCCACAAAAACAATGCGGCGTTCTTCCATGTACTTTTCAGCTTCGGCAATTTTTCCTGCCGCCAACAGTTCATCCACATGCACACGGGTGGTGTGCATTTCAGCCCTGAAGTCAAAGGTCTCATCAGGCCATTTGAGTGAGGCCAATTTTTGACCATCTTCAAGCTTGGATAAATACTCTGGATAGTAACGCGACAGCACCAGGCGGCTGATCTCATTGCCGGCGATGGAAGCTGTGGTTTCGTTCATGGTACGCAGTTCAGGCGAGGTGTCGTAATTCAAGCCCAATGGCCGGATGGTAAGGTAGTTGTGTGCCCATTCATGGGCGATGGTATCTATGATCCACGGAAGGTTGGTTGATCGCATGACCATGGTGGGATAAATGCCAATACCTCCGACATCCACCACCAAAACGGATTCGCCAGTGGCCTTTTCAACCTGGTTCTCCAATTGATCAATCTGGTCAAGGGTAAGGTCCGCCAACAGCGAAATGTCTACATCCTGTTGGATGTTGGCGCGAGGAGAAGCGATCAGCGCTTTTGGCAGCGGGGTGGTGTGAAACAGCAGGGGAGGGATCGCATCACCAAGCCTGGCAATGCCTTCTTCAACCAGGATCTCAGTCACCTGTCCCTGCAGGATGGACTCCGCCAGGGGGGTCAGTGAAACCAGGCTGGCTTGCATCGCCTTTTGTTGGATCAATTCATTTTGAGCTGCAGCCTCAGCATCTTTGATGGCGGGATCGGCATAGATTTGCTGGATCCTGGCCTGGACAACTTCCAATTGATCAATGAGTGAAAGGTAGCGCCCGACCAGCAGGTGCTGTTGATCTGAGGTCAACACCTGCCACGCATTCATCCGCGTTTGGCCGATCTTAGTCAGAAAAGCATTGACATCCCATGACAGATAATCAAATTCAACAGGCCGGGTAAATTGCCTGGCCTTTTCGGTGGGGGTCGAAAGCGAAGGCGTCGAAAGTGTGATTACCACTGCCAGAAGGCAGAAAAATATCAAAAAACGGCCAATACTCTTCAATTTCATGTTTGAGATTATACCGTGTTCATGATGTGTTACGTAAAACAAGCAACTTTGCAAGATTCCAGCCGTATATTAGTGTTGTATAAGATTTGCATCAGACCCTCTAGACTTTAATAATGCGTAGTAGTATAGTTCCACCTCGAACTATAATGCCGATTTGTGACTGAGACGAGATTATTTATTGATCTTCATGATTGGGAATAAGTCACTAGTCAATAAAATCAATGAACACAAAACACTAAAACGCTATCTGTTGCGTCGAATAAATAATAAGATACAAAAAATATCAAAAGAATCTGAGAGTTTAGAAGAGAAAGGTACTATGAAAAAACCATCAAAATCCAAAATTATTACCTGGTCCATCGTCGGTGTTGTCTTACTTGGAATTGCAGCAGTGATCGTAATCAACAACATCAATGCCAAAAAAGCGGCGGCTGCCACCATGCAAACTCAGGTTCTCGAAAAAGGTGATCTGACAGCAATCGTTGGAGCCACGGGCACCGTCCGCGCCAACCAAACCGCCACATTGGTTTGGCAGACCAACGGACGCATTGAACTCATTAACGCAGCCATTGGTGACAAAGTAAAAACTGATCAAGAGTTGGCCACCCTTGCCCAATCATCCTTGTCACAATCCATCATCCTGGCCCAATCAGATCTGGTAACCGCCCAGCGTAATCTGGATGATCTATTGAACTCTGATACCGCTCGAGCCCAGGCTCAGTTAGCCCTGGCGAATGCCCAGGATAATTACGATAAAGTGCGTTGGAATGCGGTCTACGCCGACAAACCTCGTGAAACCAGCCAAAACACGCTGGATTCAGCAAGAGCTGCAGTGGTGATCGCCCAAGACAGAGTTGATAACGCCCAAAAAGAGTATGACAAATACGGAGAATCACCTGAAACTGACCTGTTAAAAGCCAACGCGTTGAGCAATTTGGCCGCCGCCAAGAAAGCGCTGGCTGAAGCCAAATTAAGTCTCGACTTTTATACCAACACCCCTGACAGCCAGGAAGTATCCATTTCTTCTGGTGAGATCGCCGTGGCCAAAGCTAAATTGGATGATGCCCAACGTGAATGGGATCGTTTGAAAGATGGACCGGACCCCGCTGATATTGAAGCAGCCAAAGCCCGTGTCGAAGCCATTAAGGCCACCCTCAACATGGCCAAGGTCACTTCACCTTTTGCCGGTGTGGTCACTGACGCTTCGGGCATGGTTGGCGATATTGTCAGCCCCAACACCTTCGCTTTCCGCGTGGATGATCTCTCACAAATGTTCGTGGATGTCGAAATCCCGGAAGTGGATATCAACCGCGTCAAGGTTGGCCAGGACGTAACCCTGACCTTTGACGCCATCAATGCTGCTGAGTATCAAGGACGTGTGGCAGAAGTTGCCCGCATTGGTGCCAACTCGGCTGGTGCAGTCAACTTTAAGGTAACCATCGAAGTTCTGAACCCCGACTCTCAGGTGATGCCAGGCATGACCGCAGCGGTCAATATCGTCGTCAGCGACCTGAAGAATGTTTTGACTGTTCCCAACCGTGCAGTTCGTTTGGTGGATGGCAAACGCGTGGTCTATATCTTGAAAAATGGCGTCGCAACCAAAGTCGAAATTGAAATTGGATCCTCCTCTGATACGTTGAGCGAGATCATTTCAGGCGACCTGAAACCCGGCGATGTCTTAATCTTGAATCCTTCCGCTGACTTTACTTCCATGATGAGCGGTGGACGTCCCTTCTAGGATCAAAATGACAGATAATGTGATCCTTGTAAATGAACTTAGAAAGATCTATAAGATCGGCGAGATCGAAGTCCACGCATTGGATGGGGTTTCATTTAATATCGAACGCGGTGAAGTCGTCTCCATCATGGGTCCTTCCGGTTCAGGCAAATCAACTTTGATGAACCTGCTTGGCTGCCTCGATCATCCGACTGACGGCAGCTACAACCTGGATGGCGAGGAAGTTTCCGAACTGGATGATGACCAACTGGCCGGCATCCGCAATCGCAAGGTGGGCTTCGTGTTCCAGAGCTTCAACTTGCTGCCGCGCCAAACGGCACTCGCCAATGTGGAACTTCCCATGCGTTATGCGGGCGAGGTTCCTGATCGAAGAAAACGCGCCACTGAAGCCCTTGGTTCAGTAGGGTTATCGGATCGTGTTAATCACCGCCCCACCGAACTCTCAGGCGGTCAACAGCAACGTGTGGCCATTGCCCGCGCTTTGGTCAACAATCCATCCATCCTGATGGCAGACGAACCGACCGGCAACCTCGACAGCAAATCTGGCAAAGAGATCATGGAACTGCTTTTAAATCTCAACAAAGACAAGGGCACCACTTTGATCATTGTGACCCACGATCCAAAGATCGCCGAACAAACCCAGCGGGTGATCAGGCTGCGCGATGGAAAGATCGAGGAGGCGATAGCATGAACCTCGGACAAGCCATAGTCGAAGCGCTCGAAAGCGTCAGTTCCAATAAATTGCGTTCAGCCCTCACCATTTTGGGTATTGTGATCGGCGTGGGCGCGGTGATTGCCATGCTGGCGGTGGGCAACGGTGCACAAGAAACCATTACCGGTTCCATCAGCGGCATTGGCAGCAACCTGCTTTTTGTCTTCAGAGGAAACCAGACTGAAGAACTCAGCCACGTCGAACCTTTAACCCTGCAAGACGCAAATGCCTTATTGGATCAATTCCAGGCTCCTTCAGTGGATAAAGTGGCGCCAATTCTAAGCGACAACCTGCAGGTAACCTACGGCGGCGAAAAAACCAACCCGACCGTGTATGGTGTGACCCCCAGCTATAAAGATGTGCGCAATTACAGCATGTCTGAAGGTGATTTCATCACCGACGATCAAAATCTCGGACGCGCCTCGGTTGCATTGATCGGTGTGGACGTGGCCGACAAATTGTTTGGCCGGCGTGATGGACTGGTCGGTGAAACCATCCGCATTGAAGGTCAGCCTTTCCGCATCATTGGCGTGTTGGTCTCAAAAGGCGGCGGCTCGTTTGGATCTGAAGACAACGTGGTCATGGTGCCCTTTTCAACCGCGCAAGCCAGGTTGATGCGGCGCAACCGCGATTCAGTGGATACCATCTTCGTGAGTGTTTTGAAACCGGAACTTATGAAACAGGCCAGCGACGAAGTTGCACAAATTCTTCGCGCACGCCATCGTACAAAAATTGGTTATGACGATTTCACTGTCTTCTCTCAGGATGACTTTGTGGCGACCGCCAAGACCATTACCGGTGTGCTGACCATCTTCCTCGGCGGTATCGCGGGCATCTCGCTGCTGGTGGGCGGTATCGGCATCATGAACATCATGCTGGTTTCCGTCACCGAACGGACGCGCGAGATCGGCCTGCGTAAAGCACTTGGCGCACGAAAAAAGGATATCTTGATCCAGTTCCTGACGGAATCCTCGCTACTCAGTCTGTTGGGCGGTATCATCGGCATCGGGTTGGGCTGGCTGATCGCTTTCATTGTAGGCAAAATCGCCGTGGCCAGCGGAACCCCATTCAACCCCGTGGTCGGCCTGGATGCCATTTTACTGGCAACCGTCTTCTCCACAGCAGTAGGTCTGTTCTTCGGTATCTATCCCGCCAACCGTGCGGCCAATCTGCAGCCGGTTGAAGCACTGAGATACGAATAAATTCCATAGTTAAGCATGAACTCCCCAATCGAAAACAGATTGGGGAGTTTTTTTTATCAATTGGAGATCGCTTCGCATTGACAAAGTGAACGAGACGTTGATCTCAGGTATATGCCATGTATTTACCGTTGATGATTAGTACTGCAATGCTCGCGATGACATACGAAGCGGGTGGGGATCGCTTCGCATTGACGAAGTGAATGTGACATTGATCTCAGGTTTATGCCATGTAGTTACCGTTGAAGATTAGTACTGCAATGCTCGCGATGACAGACTAAGCGGGTGAGGATCGCTTCGCATTGACAAAGGAAATTGCGTATTAACCAATAAGTGGTGCAAAGTTATGTCTTCTAAGAATGTGTACTAGTCTAAAAGCCCCACCACCGCGAAATACCATTTGAGGTGGTTTTATTTTACATTTGCCTTTAGTAACAGCTGTCAAATTTGAGTAGAAAGAACTAAAACAAGACCCCCGCAGTTTGATTATTGAGTTATTGACTGTTCACCAAAACTGCGGGGGTCTGCCTTAAAAATTTCTCAACTAAGCTCGCGATTCACCTGCCATTATTAATTTTTTCTTCATTTATTGCCCCTTGACATATCCCCGCCGTCGGGTAAACTTGAACCCATTATGACACAAGCGTATCTGTTCGGTAAGCAGCTCAAGAAACTTTCCCCACTCACCACCAGGGTGTGCGGGCTTGCTGCCGTGTAAACAGGTTACTCAAACCAGTTGATTCGAAAAGTAAAAGCTCCCCTCCTGGGGAGCTTTTTTTTATCTTGTACCGGAGGTAGCAATTATGGCAGAAATTTTGGATAGCACCCTGCGCGAAGGGGAACAAACCCCACTCGTCAACCTGATGGTGGATGAAAAAATTGAGATCGCCCGACGGCTTGACCAGGTCGGCGTGGAAATGATCGAAGCCGGCGACCCCAGCGTCTCGCCGAATGTGTTCCAGGCAGTCAAACGCATCGCCAACCTCGGGCTGAAAGCCGAGATCGTGGCACATTCACTGGCTACGCGCAGCGGCATCGCCAAAGCCAGGGAATGCAACGCGGATCGCGTGGTGGTCTTCTACCCGACCTCCAAAATTCACCTGGACGCCAAAATGAACAAAAATCAGGATGAAGCCATCGCCTGGATCGTGGAACATGTGCGTTACGCCCGTGAACTCGGGCTTAAAGTGCGCTACACCCCTGAAGACGCCACCCGTACGGATTTTGAATTTCTTGTACGCGTTTGCAACGCCGCCATCGAAGCCGGTGCGGACCGCATCAGTTTTGCCGACACCCTGGGCATCATGACCCCCAGCCGTATGTACGAACAGGTTAAAGAACTTCGCGCCCGCCTGGCGCCCTGCAGAATTGATCTGCACTGCCACGATGACTACGGTCTGGCCCTGGCCAATGCGCTCGAAGGCATCCGTGCCGGTGCGGATTGCATCCACACCACGGTCAACGGCATGGGCGAACGCACGGGCATCCCCGATCTGAGTGAGACCATCCTCGCCATGCGTAACCTGATGGGCATTGACCAGTATCAACTTCATCCGTTGATGGATCTATCGGCCTATGTCGAAAAAGTGACCGGTTTCTTTGTAGCCCCTAACAAACCCATCACCGGTGTGAACGCCTTCAGCCACAAAAGCGGTGTGCATACCAACGGTGTGCTTAAAGATCCCCACACCTATGAAAACTTCGATCCCTCACTGCTGGGGCGCGAGCGTCACATTGTAATTGACAAATACACCGGCAAACGCGCCGTCGAAGCCCGCCTGGCTGAGTTCAACGTGACCGTCACGCCGGATGAACTGACCCTGATCGTGGAAGAGATCAAAAAGATCGGCGATGAACGCAAATTCCTGCACGACGCAGATATCATTGATGTGGCAGAACGAGTCACCGGTCAGATGCTCGATATCTTCCCCAAAGAGATCAATGCCATCGTGATGATCGCCGTGGAATCCCACGTCTACACAACATCCGTTGTCCGCCGCTTGAAAAACCTCAAACAGGTCTCCAGTGTTTATGAACTGACCGGCGACTACGACATCACCGCTTATGTAAAAGTGCCCACCACCCTCGACCTAAATAACTTCATCGAGGAACTGCGGGCCATGCCCGGGGTCAAAAACACGGATACCCGCGTGGTCTTGAAAAAATACGCCGAAACGGTCAAAGCCTGAGCAGACCGATTGCATCAGTAAACAAAGGAGAAATCTATGGGAACTTTAGTGGAAGAAATTTTCAGCCGCAGAACGGGACGAAGGGTCAACGCCGGTGAGATCGTGATGGTGGATGTGGATGCCATGATGTCTCACGACAATACCACTCCTCTGGCGATTAAAGCCTTCAATGAGATCGGCAAACCCATCCGGGATACCTCAAAGATCATGATCTTTTTTGATCACGCCTACCCGGCTCCCAACCAGTTAGCCGCAGAAAATCAGCAGAAAATTGTGCGATTTATTCAGCAGCAGGGAATCGAAAACTTCTACCACCGGGGTGTTTGCCACCAGGTGATGATCGAAGAAGGCTTTATTCGCCCGGGGGGCATCGTCATCGGCGGGGATTCTCACACCGTCACCTACGGCGCACTGGGCTGTTTCTCGACAGGTCTGGGGTCAAGCGAGATCGGCGCCGCCTGGATCACCGGTAAATGCTGGTTCAAAATTCCCGAGACCATATTGGTTCGGCTTGAAGGCAAAGCCCCTGAAGGCGTGTATTCCAAGGATGTAATGCTGGCACTGGCAGGACAGCTCGGCATGGACGGCGCAACTTACAAATCGCTTGAATTTGCCGGTTCTTACATAGACACCTTGCCCGCAAACGCGCGTATTGTCTTTTCCAACATGTCCGTTGAACTGGGCGCCAAATGCGGGTTGATCGCCCCCGACCAGATAACCCTCGATTTTCTCGCCAATGAAACCAAAGCCCAGGGTCCCTTTGAACAATTCAACGCAGTCAATCCGCGCTATGAACGCACGATCACCATTGATGTCTCAGCTTTGCAGCCCATGGTGGCCTGCCACCCCGATGTGGACCAGGTCAAACCGCTTTCAGAAATGGTGGGGTTGACAATTGACGAGGTTTATCTGGGAACCTGCACCAATGCCCGCTATGAAGACCTCGAGATCGCGGCCGGCATCCTCAAAGGACGCCAGGTCAGCCGTTTTACCCGCACCCTAGTGACCCCTGCCAGCCAGACCATCTATGAAAAAGCCCTGGCGGCGGGACTCATCCAGATCTTTTTGGATGCCGGCTGCACAGTGAATGCCCCCGGCTGTGGTGCCTGCATCGGACGCCACGGCGGCATTTTGGCCCCAGGCGAACGCGCCTTCACCACCATGAACCGCAACTTCATCGGACGCATGGGCAGCGCCGAAGCAGAAATTTACCTAGGCAGCCCGGCTGCCGCAGCCGCCACGGCCATCGAAGGCCGCATCGCCGACCCCCGGTCTTACCTGGCATAAGGAGAGAAAAATGTCTCGAGCATGGAAATTTGGAGAAAGTCTGAACACTGATGAGATCATCCCGGCACGCTTCAACCTGACGATCGTGCCGCAGGAACTGGCGCAAAAAGTCTTTTGCGAAGTGCGCCCCGATTTTGCCCCCGACGTGCAGCCAGGGGATGTGGTGGTGGCCGACGCCAATTTCGGCTGCGGATCGTCACGCGAGCACGCCCCCATCGCCATCCGCGGCGCAGGGGTAAAAGTGGTGATCGCCGCTTCGTTTGCGCGCATCTTCTTCCGCAACGCCATCAACATTGGCCTGCCGATCATGGAATGCCCGGCGGCTGCCGCGGGCATTGAAGACGGCGACGAGGTGGATGTGGATCTTTCGAACGGAATAATTTACAACCGCACCCGCGGCACGGAATTCCAAGCCGCACCGCTGCCCACATTTGTATTAAAAATCTCCGAAGCCGGCGGTATTGTGAACTTCCTTAAAACGCATGATGTTGAGGAATTGACTGCATGAGCGCGTATCGGATCTGTCTTCTCCCCGGCGACGGCATTGGCCCCGAAGTGGTTGGCGCCGCCCGGCGCGTGCTGGATTCACTGCCTCTGTCTTTTGAGTGGACGGAAGCCGGTATTGGCTTCGGCGTTTGGCAGCAGTGCGGCAATCCCCTGCCGGATGAAACCCTGCAGGCGATCAAATCCGCGCATGCCACGCTTTTTGGCTCGGTGACCACACCGCCAGACATTGCCAATTACCGCTCGCCGGTGCTGCGCATGCGCCAGGAACTGGACCTTTACGCCAATCTGAGACCCTGCCGATCCATCCCTCACGCCATTTCTCGACCCAACATCAACCTGCTGGTGGTGCGTGAAAACACCGAAGACCTTTACATCGGACGCGAACGGCTTGAAGACAACGGCAACACGGCGATTGGTGAGATGCAGATCACGCGCCGCGCAAGCGAACGCATCGCCCGCGCCGCATTTGAACAGGCCCGCCTGCGCTCGCTCAACAAAGTAACCGTGGTGCACAAAGCGAACGTGCTGCGCCAAACCACCGGGCTCTTCAGACGGGTGGCGCTTGAAGTCGCCCAGGAATACCCTGACATCCCTGTCGAAGACATGCTGGTGGATACCTGCGCCATGGAACTGATCCGCGCACCGGAGCAGTTCGGCGTGATCGTCACCACCAACCTGTTTGGCGATATTCTGTCTGATGAAGCCTCAATGCTGGTGGGGGGGCTTGGGTTGGCATGCTCGGGGAACATCGGCGCCGAAACCGCCGTGTTTGAACCCGTGCACGGCAGCGCCCCCAAGATGGCCGGACTTGACCAGGCCAATCCACTGGCCACCATCCTCAGCACCGCCATGCTGCTGGACTATTTGGGGGAAGGCGAACAAGCGCGTAGAATTGAAGCAGCGGTTCTTACCGCCATTCGACAAAACCAGGTCACTTCAGACCTGGGCGGAACCCTGGGTACCCAGGCGGCCGCAGATGCCATCATCAACCTGTTGGGAGGGAATTAATGAAACGCATTGGATTTTTATATACACGGTTGCGAGTTGAAGAAAAACTGCTGCTGGATGAACTCAAGAGCCGCCCTGATGTGGAAGTGGTGACCATCAGCGATGACGACAACTTTTTCGAACTCAACCAGCTCCCTGCACAGGTGGATGTACTTTTTGAACGCTCGGTGTCTTATTCGCGCGGATTGTATATCTCACGAATTTTCGCAGCCAACCATGTGCCGGTGGTCAACGATCCGCTGGTGGCCGAACGCTGCGGCGATAAATACGTCACCAGCCAGCTGCTGGTGAATGCCAACATACCGACCCCAAGGGTGATAATGGCTTTTTCGGAAGAATCCGCGTTGGCGGCTTGCGACGCCATGGGCTACCCCTGTGTGCTCAAACCGGTGGTGGGGTCATGGGGACGCTTGCTGGCCAAAGTAGACAACCGCGCCACCGCCGAAGCCATTATTGAACATAAAGCAGTGCTGGGTGGCGTAAATCACTCGATCTTCTACATTCAGGAATTCATTGACAAACCCGGCCGCGACATCCGCGCCTTCGTGGTGGGTGAAGAACCCATTGCAGCCATCTACCGCACCTCCCCGAACTGGATCACCAACACGGCCCGCGGCGGAGTGGCTACAAACTGTCCGCTAACCGACGAGATCAAGGGCCTGTGCAGGCGAACGGCCGAAGCTGTGGGCGGCGGGCTGCTGGCAATTGATCTGTTTGAATCACCCAACGGCATGTCGGTTAACGAAGTCAACCACACCATGGAGTTCCGCAACAGCATCACCACCACTGGGGTCAACATCCCCGCTTTGATGGTGGATTATGTACTGAGCAAAGCAAGTTAAACATCTTCTCCTCCGAACCCCGCCCTGCTCCCATTGAATGTGGGAGCAGGAACCGGGTAAAAAGACGATGGCATTTCATTATCGGCCTCAGATGTTTATCGAAAAAACCGCACCCGCCTATAGCCGCAGGTGCGGTTTATTTTTAACCCTATACCATTTTTATACCAATTCAATTTATCAAAAAGTTATCATGGAACCAGGATAAACAACAGAGAATTACGGAGAATTACTATGAACAAGAAAAACCTGGTAATTGATAGTCTTATTTTGGCAGCCTTTTTAATAATGGAATCCCCCAATCTAAGTGGAAATACCATCCACGAATGGCTGGGGATCGCCCTGCTGGGTACCATTGTGGTGCATCTAATGCTGCATTGGAGTTGGATCACAAGTGTCGGAAAAACCTTTTTTAAAAAACTTTGGCATTCCTCCCGCCTTAAATTTGTTTTGGATATTCTGGTTTTCCTCTCCTTTATTACGGTCTCGTTGAGTGGCCTTCTGATCTCAAAAACAGCTCTGCCATGGCTCGGCATCAACCTCGGTCAGATCAGCGGAACATGGAAGCAACTTCACAAGTTGGCCGCTGATGCATCTGTATTACTGATCGGTCTTCACTTTGCCCTCAATTGGAACATCGTGGTGGCCATGTTCAAAAAGTATGTCTTTTCTCCCATCGGCGGACTTTTTCATCACAAACAACTTGCAGCACAACCCGTTGAAGTGCGAATTGACGAAAGACATTAGGGTAAAGGAACAACCATGTTAAAAATAATCTTACGCATCTTGATCATCCTGGCGGTTTTTGCCCTTGTGGCAGGCGGAATCTACCTGCTGGTGCAAAATAGCGGAACCAGTTTATTGAGCAGTACCCAGGTGGATGGCGGTTTTCACTCTGGAAACGGAACCAGGCCTGAGGGAGGCAACTTCGATAAAGGACAACCACCTGCAGATGGTGATTTCAAACATGGAGGTGACGGAGGTGGTTTTTCGAGCCGGAATCTCTCTGAACTCGGTGTAAACGTTGGGAAGGTGGCACTGATCACCATCGGCGTGATCTTAGTCCAGGGCTTGATCCATTTTTTCAGACGGCGCAAAAACTCAGCTGACCCATCCGCGGTCTAATTGGTAAACATAAAAAAATCCAGGAAGAGGAGTAATACCAAGCCTCTTCCTGTTTTTTTCGACAGATCAATTCGCCAGTGAATAAGTTCCTTCACGATACTCGCGAGGTGTGACCCCGGACCATTTCTTGAAGGCTTTACGGAAAACGCTTGGCTCAGAAAATCCAAGCAGATAAGTGATCTGTTCGACGGTGTAATCTTCGCGCAGGTATTTCTTGGCCAGTTTTTCACGGATGTCTTTGAGCAGGTCGCTAAAGACCACCCCTTCATCTTCGAGACGCTTCTGTAGGGTGCGCACACTGAGCGCCATCTCGCGCGCCACTTTTTGAATGGTCAATGATTCATCGTCCAGATGCGCGAGGATGATCTTGGTCACAGCTCTGGTGAATTCCTTCTGCCGGTCTATGTTGGTTATAAAATCCTGTGCGAAAGCTTCGAAATAGGCTAGTAATTCCGGGTTGGCCATCAAAATGGGCGTCTTCCCCAGCGCCAGTTCCACGGTCATGGAATTCTCTTTTTGACCAAATAACACTGGACAGCAAAAAACGCGTTCGTACTCGCTGACCGATTCCGGTCTGGGATAGATAAAGGTCACCTCGGAGGGATTTAGTGGCTTGCCAGTGAGGGTGCGGACCATGCGCACCAGACTCGAAAAAGTGGATTCAAAACAATGGCGCGACATTTTGGGGGCATGCGGCGGGGTGTTAAACACCAGCTTCAGTTTGGTAAAGCGCAAATGGGCAGTGGCTTCGATCAGGTTGCCGATGATGCGTGAGTATCGCCCTGATTTCTCCATGGCCTCACCAAGGGTGGCGCAGTTCATCATCAGGTATCCCAATATGGACCAACTCCCCGCTTCGGCGTATTCACCCATGTGCAAGCCAAAACAAGGGTCGTGGGTGTATTCCGCTGCAGATTCTTGTATATACAGGTACATTTCGATGGGAATACGGCTGTCAGGCGCTTTAACCGAATCCGGTTCGACCCCGATGGAAAGTAAAAATTCATCTGCATCAATGTTCTTTGACCGTAGATAAAGGAACATCTGCGAAAGGACAGTCACACAAACGCTGATGGGTTCAGATTCGTTACTATTATCCATTTTTCTCTCGAATTTGCATCAAATATCACATTATAAACACCAAATATCATAGTTGAAAATTATGAAAAACCTATTATTAACCTTGCATATTATGCATGTTATCAAATCTATTGTAAACACTAATATCGAGGAAAAATGAGAAGAGCCACAAAGACTTTTGCATCTGTAACAGGAATAGTTGCCGGTTTAGCCGGAATGGAACATGGCATATTCGAAATTCTTCAAAGGAATGGCAAACCTTCCAGTTTTATGTTTGCCTCGATGGGTGCTCCATGCGACCCTGCCATCGCCTGGAACGCCTGCGAACCAGCTATGTCCATCATATCCAACTTCATTGTCATGGGTATCATAACAATGGTGTTAGGTATGCTTTTAAGCATATGGTCAGGTTTTTTTATAAGTAGAAAAAACAGCGGTTGGTTGACAATGTTGTTATCAATTCTATTACTGCTATTTGGTGGAGGGTTCTTTCCGCCAGTTATCGGAATAATCAGCGGCGTTGCTGCATTGTCAATTCATAAACTAATCGCCAAACGGAAAATGAATGGATTTAATCGGTTTATGGAACTAATCTGGCCCTGGCCTTTGGTTTATTTTCCTGTCTGGGGATTAGGACAATTTCTAATTGGATATTTCTATAATGACTTCCTTAAAGCAAACATGCTGTTTTTCACCCTGCTTTTCATGATTATGCTGATCCTTGCCTACGTTTCGGCCAATGCTCTAGATAAAAAACTGAATCAAGAAAAAATGTAATCCACATAGGATATAAAATGACGATTTCAAAAATATTCCTTCCAATCATTCTGTTTATACTTACCATTGCTGCGGGGTTTTGGGTATCAAAGAACGGCAAGCCTTACAACACTGGCATCTTCACCCTGCATAAACTTCTCGCGCTGGCTGCCGTTATTCTGGCCGCCATTGTGATTGCCGGTTTAGTAAAAGCAGTTCCGTTACAAAGTGTGATCATCCTGCTGCTTGTAATGGCATCTTTAAGTGTAGTGGCGCTGTTTGCCACCGGCGCCTTGATGAGCATCCAGAAAACGGTTGACAGCGTCTGGTTGTTCATCCACCGGATCGCACCTTTTTTACTGGCCAGTTCCGTTGGAACTATTCTATACACCCTTCTAAAAAAATAGGAGAATTAATAGAATGGAAAACCCGTATCGGGATTTACCCATCAAAGGCAATATAAAACCAGTGATCACGTTAACCGGCATAATCTTTTTGCTGACACTTTTCGCTTCTCTCACAGGCGTACTCGCGAGCAAGGATACTTATCCAACCCGGGAATTATATGCCACCTTTGTCGCCAATGATTTTGCCAATTTGTTCATCGGTCTTCCGGTCTTGCTTGGATCTTTAATCGCCATGCGCCAAGGTTCACTAATCGGATTGTTGTGTTTACCAGGCGGTTGGCTCTACATCCTCTACAATTACCTGGTGTACAGCCTGTCTATGCAACCCAAAAATATTTACCCGGTCTATCCAATTTTGGTTCTCTTGTGCATTGCCGCATTTGTCACATATCTACGAATATTATCCAGTAAAAGCATTAAGTTATTTCTGGAGGGTTCGGTTTCAACAAGATTGGTTGGCGGTTTTTTGATCAACCTGGGCAGTTTGTTTTTTCTTCGCGCAGCAAGCGTCATCATTACTGCGGGGGTAAACCATTCAGGCTTGTTGCGGACTGAATTGGCGTTAAATATTGCCGATCTAGTGATCACACCGTTATGGATAATAATTGGTATGCTGCTATGGAAACATCACCCGCTTGGGTTTGGGCTTGGATTGACTGTGTTGTTTCAAGCCAATTCTCTTTTTCTTGGTTTGATTCTATTTTTGTTATTGCAGCCAGTTCTTTCCTCATCCACCATTAACATCACCGACCTAACGGTAATCATTCTCATGGCCTTTGTTGCACTTTTACCATTTGTACTATTTATTACTGGAATCCATAAGCGAAAAAATAGGACCTTATAAGCCCGGTTGTGATACAACCCGCAAGTGATTTTTACGTATATTTCTATAGTTTTCAATCACAAAACACGGATCATCAAAATGTTGAGCCAAGAACAAATTTTGCACGTCAACCCACATCTGGCGTCTTCGATCACATTCGCCTCAAGCCGGCAATCTTTTTACACCGTCCTGTTTCTAGTGGATCACGGGTTAAAAGAGGATGCCTTTAAAGCTTATGCCTACTTCCGCTGGCTGGATGATCAGTTGGACAAGGAATCTCTTTCAAAATCTGAACGTATGGCCATCGTCAGACGTGAAAATGCGTTGATTGACCAATGCTACAGCTTGGAAGGCGCAGCTCCCCCACACAACCTGTGTGAAGAAGAATACCTGCTGGTGGATTTGCTGCGTGGAGACCAACGCAAGGCAGAAGGCCTGCGCCTCTACATCCGCAATCTGATGGCCGTGATGGCGTTCGATGCCGAACGCCGCGGTGCGGTCATCTCGCAGCAGCAGTTGACCAATTACGAAAGGTGGCTGGCTACCGCTGTCACCGAAGCGCTGCATTTTTACATCGGTCATGATGGTTCTTCTCCGCAGGATGAAACACGGTACCTGGCTGCCACCGCCGCTCACATCACCCACATGCTGCGCGACACGTACGAGGATATCGCAGCCGGCTATTACAACATCCCCGCCGAGGCGCTTGAGAAATATCACATTGAACCGCACGACATCCATTTGGAAGGCTACCGCCAATTCGTTAAAAGCCGGGTGACCTTGGCCCGCGAGTATTTCGCCATTGGCAGGCGTTATCTTTCAAAAGTGCAGAACCTGCGCTGCCGCCTGGCCGGGTACAGTTACATCGCCTGTTTCACACCCATCCTCAACACCATTGAGCGGGATGGCTGGCTGCTCAGACCCTCTTATTGATCGCTCTTGAAATACAATGCATTGCGCTGATGGGTTGACCTTCCGTGCTGCATCATCCTGGACTAAAGGTAAAGAATGAATACAAAAACTGCTCTCATCATCGGCGCCGGCCTCGGCGGAATCACCTCAGCCATTCACCTGGCTCGTCACGGCATCCACGTTACCGTGCTGGAAAAAAACAACAAGTCCGGAGGACGCTGCGACCGTTACAGCCGCGAAGGTCATGAATTCGACACCGGCCCCACCCTGCTGGTGATGCCACTCTTGATCGAATCCGAATTCAACTCCTTTGATGCTTCCATGCGCGAGATGCTTGACTTGCGGCGTGTAGACCCGACTTACGACCTGATCTTTGATGACGGCAGCGTCTTTGCGCCGACCTCCGATATGATGAAAATGCGCGAACAGTTGGAAGCCTTTGAACCTGGCAGCTACGATGGTTTTCTCCGTTACATGCAGGAAGGCAACCGCCATTACAACGTGTCCATTGAACGCCTGTTGAGCAAAGACTTTCGCAAGATGACCGATTTTTTTACCCCAGCCAATATTCCGCTGCTCAACCAGGTTAAGCCGCTGCTCAAGCATTATCAGCACATGTCCACCTTCTTCAAGGATCCGCGCCTAAAAGCGGCCTTTACCTTCGAAGATATGTACATGGGGCTAAGCCCATTTGATGCGCCGGCAACCTTCTCGTTGATGCCTTATTCCGAACTGACGCACGGGGTCTGGTATCCCTCAGGCGGCATGTACACCATCGTCGAGGCGCTGATGGAAGTGGCGCTCAAAGCCGGAGTTGAGTTTGAATACAACACCGCCGTGGAACGCATCGAAGTGGATGCCCACTCCGCACGCAGCGTCGTTCTGGATGACGGCCGCTCTTTGACCGCGGATGTGATCTTCGCCAATGCCGACCTGCCCTATGTCTATAAGGAACTACTACCCAACGACCCGCTGGTTAAGTCGCTTGAGAAGAAGAAATATTCCTGCTCGACGATCAACTTTTTCTGGGGGTTGGATAAGGTCTATTCGGATCTTCCAGGCCATACCCTCTTTCTGGGCGGTAACGATTATGAAAAGAACTTCGACCGCATCATCAATCATTACAGCATCCCGGAGAACCCCAATCTATACGTGCATGCCCCCGCCCGCCTGGATGCCTCGATGGCCCCTGAAGGCAACGACACCCTGATCGCCATCGTCCCAGTCGGACACATGAAAGATGGAGTCAACCAAAACTGGACCGAAACCGAAAAACTCGCCCGGCAGAGTGCACTTGATCACCTGGCCAAATTGGGAGTTAAAGATATTGACGCCCACCTCAAGTTTGAAGCGGTTTATACTCCCTCGTCATGGAAAAAACATTACAACCTGGTGAACGGCTCAACGCATGGCTTGTGCCACGATCTGATGCAGCTCGCCTGGTTCCGTCCGCATAACCGGCATGCCAAATACCGCAATCTGTTCTTTGTAGGTGCCAGCACTCACCCCGGCACGGGCATCCCCAATGCGCTGATCTCCGCGCGCCTGGCCGTCCAGCGCGTGCTGGATGAGCTCGGATAACCACAATCGTCTTATCTGATCAATCTAGATGCTTTCAGTGATGGCCTTCATCGTTCTGACCTTCATCCAATTGGTCAGACGGATCGGCGCATCAGGGGCGGCATTCCAACTCACCCAACCCATCAACTTCAGCAAAAAAGCCGGGATGTATGAAGTGACCACGGTAGCTGTGGATAATCCATGTCCGTGTCGTGGAATCGTTGTGTAGTTCAGGATGGCGTTTTTTAGCTCCTGGATTGTATTCCCCTCAAACCAGAATGAACCCTGTCCGATCATCTTCAGCAAATGCGCATCACTTCCGCCCACCTGTGCCAGTGGAAAAACGCCTGCCATCTTCTGGATCAGTGGATTTCCTCTGGTAATTATTAATCCACCATTAAACGCTTCGATCCCAACCAGAATTCTGGCAGCATCTTTATTCTGAAGCGTTTCTGCAATTGTTGAAAAACGCAAACTTTTCACTCCCTTGGCTTGCGGATGAGCGGCAATGCACAATCCCCCTTGATCACCTACCCGCATTACGGTTTCAAGCAAACTAAGCCCTGATGCGATAAGATGATCAACAAACAGACACAGCACATGCCCGTCTCTTGTTGACACTTCGCAGCCAGGGATGACCTGCAGATCATATTTGGGAGCCAGTTCCACGGCTTCAGACACACCTGCGAGAGTGTCGTGGTCAGTGATGGCAAGAATATTCAGATCAGTGCGCGTGGAAATATATTTAAGGATTGCTGAGATCGAAGCTGTTCCATCAAAACTATGCAGGCTGTGAATGTGTAGATCAGCATAGCCCATGGGTCCTCCAATACCGCTAATGAGAGTTAAAGCATATCTCATGGCTGATTAATTTCAAGGTAATTTTGATTAATTAGCCATTAAGTCCAAATAAAGGCTTTCTGTAACAAATTTCTTTACATGACCTTAACAATTTCTTGGTGAACGGTTAATCTCTGCGCGCTACGATAGCAATGTGGCCTTCAGCCATAAAAATAAAAATGAGAGAGATGAAAAATGAACATTTTAGTGACCAATGATGATGGCATCACAGCCCCTGGTTTGCTCGCTTTGGCACAATCCATGATGAAATATGGCGATGTGACTGTACTCGCACCTGACCGCAACTGGTCCGCTTCAGGGCATGTCAAGACGATTGACAGACCAGTCAGGGTAAAGGAAGTGCACCTGGCTAAAAACCTTAAAGCCTTTGCCAGCGACGGCGCTCCTTCAGATTGTGTTGCATTGGCATTGTGTGGGTTTTTAAAGGAAAAAATAGATATAGTGGTCAGCGGCATCAATCCATATGCCAACCTGGGTCACGATGTCACCTATTCCGGCACGGTTACGGCAGCCATGGAAGCTGCCATCTGGGGCATCCCTTCCATTGCGGTTTCGCTGGATTCTCCGAACCACCACCCCGGACCCATTGATTATTCCACCTCGGCCGAGATTGCCGGGTCGGTATTGGAAGCCTTCACCAGGTACAAACTGCCCACCAACACCTTATTAAATGTCAATGTGCCGTTTTTGCCCCTGGCCGAGATCAAGGGGCTGCGCAGCACCCGCCTGGGATTGCGCGTTTACCATGATAAGGTGGATGCACGCGTGGATCCGCGCGGACAATCGTATTACTGGATCATCGGCGACTCCCCAACCGGCGTGAGCGAATTGGGCACGGATGTCGGCGCCCTGTCTGACGGATATGTCTCGATCACTCCGCTTCAGTTGGATTTGACCGATTATCATCTACTTTCTGAGATCAACGGCTGGGAGTGGAAAAAACCTAAATGATTGAATGAAATTCAACTCGACGCAGGTAAACAAAATCCAGGGTTAATTGAAAAACTTTTACTGGCTGTTAACATAAGGTTTGTAAGTCCTTAACAATAAAGTAGTAATTTTAAAGTAATTCAATACACAAATACTTTTTTAGGATTACTCGTGATTATTAATACGCAAGATTATCAAACTCAAACAATCTTTCCGATGAATATCGGAGTTCCCATCAAACAGGCTATTGATATGAAAGTAATGGATTTGGCTTTGATTGATTGCAGTGTGGATGCCAATATGACCGTCCGCGAAGTGGCCAAAGTCTTTGAACTTCATCAAGCGTGGCCCGGCGTCATTTTAAAATCCGGGCTGTTATTTCTGGGAATGTTATCGAGAAATCGTTGTTTTGAAGTGCTGGGAAAACCCTATGCATTGGAAGTTTATTCGAGAAAAACCCTGCTTGAGTTTTATGACACTTTAAAACACCAATTTCTCGTTATTGACGGCGAGGCTTCCATTCAGGATGCTGTAAAAACTGCACTGACAAGAGAAAAACACCAGATTTTTGAACCTGTGGTTGTACACCTTTTTGAAAACAATTTCCGCCTCGTCAACATCCACGATTTACTTTTGGCACAGTGTGATGTGCTCGAAAACCTCTATGATGAAGTTCACCATTTATCCATCATTGACCCGTTGACGCAACTGAATAACCGGCGCGGTTTCTTTGAATCTGCACAACCGGAAATGGCCCAATCCCAAACTTCACAAAACGACCTCTCGGCTTTGATGATTGATATTGATAATTTCAAAAAGACGAATGACTACTATGGTCACTTTGCAGGCGATCAAGTCTTACGCGCAGTTGCAGAAGAAATTAAAAAGACGCTCAGGCAGACCGATTTAATCGGCAGATATGGCGGAGAAGAATTTATAGGCTTGCTGCCCAATACTTCAATTGAAATTGCCCAAACCATCGCTGAACGCCTGCGTGATGCAGTGGAAAAAAGAAATGTTTGTGTCAATGACAACGATATTTCTGTCACCGTCAGCATCGGAATTTGCCACATCGCAGATGCCAATAATTCACTCGACATCTTGTTAACTCAGGCTGATCAAGCCATGTATTGGGCAAAAGCTTCTGGAAAAAATCAAGTCAGTTTGTGGAACGCTGAAATGGCGCAATCCACAGCAATGACCATGCTTCAAAGTGGATTAACAAACAAGCCAGTTCACAAGAAAAAAGATATAAAAGACGAACAGTTATCAAGAATTTATGATGAAACCATTGAAGGCTGGTCCAAGGCGATTGAAATGCGCAACAAAGAAATGGAAGGCCATGCCCAGCGGGTGGTCAACTTGACGCTGGAATTAGCCGAGACCTGTGGCATAAAACAAAGTGAAATAGATGATATCCGCCGGGGAGCCTTGCTGCATGACATCGGCAAAATCGCAATCCCTGACCCGATTCTCTTCAAACCTGGCAAGTTGAATGAAGAGGAATGGCAGATCATGCGCAAACATCCTGTTTACGCCTATGAGTTTCTCAAACCTATATCATTTCTCGAAAAATGTATTGAGATTCCCTACTGCCACCACGAACATTGGGATGGATCTGGATATCCGCGCGGTTTGAAAGGCGAAGAAATTCCACTTGCCGCCCGAATCTTTACCATCATTGATGTATGGGATGCACTGTGTTCAGATCGCTGTTATCGTCCAGCCTGGTCACAGTCTGAAGCCAAGGATTACATCGTTTCTCAATCTGGGATCATGTTTGACCCAAAGATCACTAAATTGTTTGTTCAAATGATCGAAACACAAAACCTGAATGACTAATAATAGTTACTTTTTTAAACCCTATGCAATTATCCCTCCTCCTATCAGCAATAAAAACACTCCTGACAGGAAAATAATAAAAAATCCTGTCAGGAGTGGAAGAAACGGAATGAATTTATCAAACCCTTCAGGCAGCCAATTGGGTACTCAGGCTCACTTTTCAGTTGCATACAACTGTTATAAGCGCCCGTTTTGGATGGATACAATTGATCAGCTGCAAGAGGCTATTATTTGAATAGACTATCTTGCTCAGAGGGATAACGGTAAACGCCACAGAAGAACACTACGCTATAAAAAAATACCGCAAATTGCGGTCATAATGTTGGTGTTGTCCTCTCTGAAAATAACTTCTCCAGAGAGAATTTTTTTTACGTTCGACTCTGCGCATATTCTCATTGGGATGGTTTTTCACTCCATCATCCATTAGGGGGTTGTTATTTTTTAAGTAATTCTCCTTGGCAGCATGATGACTGCCCGCCAAAATGAGGTGATCCAACAATCCTGTCGGAACCATTTTGGCGAGCACGCCTTCTGCATAAAAAGGGAGAGAAGAAGACAATTTAGTAAGGCAGCGATTACACAATCTCGTACATCATGGTGTTTTGATTATGTGAACCACAAAATAAGGTTGGCATTCATTGCCGCTGTTTCTAAGGTTGAGCGAATTGGGTCATGCCATTCATAGCCTGGATTTTCGCCAGGTTTGCAAAACGGATGGAGGCTTCAGGAGCAGAATTCCAGCTCACCCAGCCCAATTTGCGCAGCAAGTAATTAGGGATATAAGAAGTTACAACGGCCGCACCCGTTAGACCAGTTCCTCGCCTGGGAGCGGTGGAGCGATTGTAGAGTGCCGCTCTAAGGTCAAGTGCAGTGGTTCCTTCAAACCATGAAGAACCTGTGCCGATCATGCGCAAGATATGGGCATCACTGTCACCCAACTGCGCCAATGGCAGCGAACGGGATTCGCTATCAACCATGGCGTTTCTGCGAGTATAAACCAATCCACCATTGAAAGCCTCAACCCCGATTAATGTCTTAGCTGCTTCGGGATTTGAAATCGTTTCACGAATTGTCCCGAATTTCAAACTATTCACGGCCTTAGCCATAGGATGGGCGGCAACACACAACCCGCCTTGGTCTCCCACTCTCAGAACAGTCTCAAGCAGACTCAACCCCGAAGGGATGGGACGCTGGATGAAAAGGCACAAGACATGGCCATCTTTTGAAGATACTTCCATCCCTGGAATCACTTCAAGGTTGTATTTCGGAGCCAAATCCATTGCTTCAAAGACACCCGCCATGGTGTCATGGTCAGTAATGGCCAATACATTTAGATCCGTATTACTAGATGCATACTTTAAAATCGCCGAGATTGAAGCGGTTCCGTCATAACTATGAATGCTGTGAATGTGCAAATCTGAATAACCCATTTTGTCCTCCATATACCTTTATTTACAACTATAGAATAACCAGGCAACATTAAGGATTGTGGTCAATCAGATTAACAAAAGGTAAAAGAATGGTAAGCATTTTTTTAAATCAAATCCCACCCGCAAATCATGCAGGTGGGATCCATCCGGATTTTTCAATTCAAAACCGTTTAGTTATCAGGCGGTGCCCGGTAATTTTATAAAGGTTCCTCGGGGATGACGATCATCATGATGATGTAAGCCCAAAATGTGCCACCGACCAGCAGCAATCCAAGCACGAACAAAAGCCGGACGAGGGTGGGGTCAATTTTGAAATAGGCAGCAAGGCCGCCGCAAATGCCTGAAATTCGGCGGTCAGTTCTGGAACGATAAAGACGTCTTGGTTCTTCCATTTTATTCTCCTGATTATAGTGTTGATTCTGGAACGACGATCCACATGACCAAATAGGCCCAAAAAGTTAAACTGCCGGTTAAAAAGAAGCCGGCGACAAAAATAAGGCGCATGATGGTGGGGTCCACGTTGAGGTACTCACCCAATCCACCGCAGACGCCGCCAAGCTGACGCTGTGAAATTGAACGATATAGTTTTCTTGGTTGGTTATCCATGATTGTCTCCTGTATTGCTTTCTAGATATATTTACGCATCAGGTTGCAGAAAGTTGCGCGAGAATGATGCAATTTCCTTAAAACGGACTAAAATAAAGGTATGGTTAATGGTAACGGACGTGATCGGAGGAAAATATGTCTGCCAACAAGTATCCAGAAGCGCACAAAATGATCCTGTTTGTTGAGAAGGTTCCCTTTTCAGCGGAAGAAAAGACCCGTTTGATCACCATGCTCCAGACCGACGGGATGACCGACGAAAGCACTGCAGCAGTACACCAGGCGCTGGCCGCCCTGCCAAAAGAAGCATTTAAAGACGACTGGCAGCACGCCAAGTTCATGATGGATCTGGCAACCTTATTAAAGCAGTGGCAGCTCGCCGACGGCAGTAAGAATTTTAAGCATTCCAGGTAATGAATGACCGACCATCCGCCCGGCATTCAACCGGGCGGTTTTTTTTATCACAACAGAAAGCAGATCATTTACACATGCACTCATTGAAATCTTTTTTTACCGACCGTTTAAAATCGGATTTGATCCTGTTACTGGCCGCCATCGTTTGGGGCGGCGGATTTGTGGCCCAACGCAGCGCCTCATCGCATTTGGGGTTTTTCGCCTTTAACGGCGTACGCTTTCTGTTGGGGGGATTGGTCATGCTGCCTTTCGTAATCAAACGCCTGCGAAACAAACCAGGCCAGCTCTTCTGGATCCTGCCCGCCGGGGCGATCTTGTTCGCTGGAAGCTCGCTGCAGCAAGCCGGCATTACCACCACTTCAGCCGGAACGGCAGGCTTCATCACGGGGATCTATGTGGTGCTGGTACCTTTGTTGATGACCCTCTTCTGGAAACACAAGACCAAACCTGTGATCTGGTTTGCCGCACTGGCTGCCCTGGGTGGAACCTATCTCTTGAGCACCGGCGGCGCAGAACTGACGCCCTCCAAAGGCAACCTGATCGTGCTGGTGGGTTCACTGGTGTGGGCTTTCCATGTGATCGTGGTCGGCTTTGCGGTCAAAAAAGTGGATGTCTTCGTCTTTTCCGTGGGGCAGTTTCTGTTCTGCGGATTGCTGCACCTGGTTTCCTCCATCTTTGTCAACCCGCCCACCTGGGCAGCCATTCAGGTTTCATGGCCTTCGATCCTGTATGCCGGGCTTGGATCAGTGGTGATCGGTTTCACATTGCAGGCGGTCGGGCAGCGCAAAGCACCCGCCTCGGATGCCGCATTGATCCTCAGCCTCGAATCCGTCTTTGCAGCGATTTTCGGCGCATTGATCCTGGCGGAAACCATGAACTTCATCCAAATCGTGGGCTGTGTGATCATTTTGGCTGCCATCGTGGTGGCCCAACTACCGGCTTTTCAACCCAAAGCAGAAGAAAGTGACCCCCCGGCGAAATCCCAGACGGGCATGGTTTCTTGACACTGCCAAAGGGCTATGTTAGAGTTGCCTTCAGATCATAAATCCGTCCTCCATATGAGGTAACCGCTTTGACTCACCCACACCAGCAGGCTCTCGTTGATCGCATGCGCGTATTACAACGCTCCTCACCTGAAGTGGAGGCAACCGCCCTGATAAGCCCTGACGGTCTGATCATAGCTTCGGCCTTAAAGCCTGAGATCAATGCGGACCGCATTTCTGCCATGTCCGCTTCCATCCTTTCATTGGGTGAAGGCATCAGCAAAGAAACAAGTTTGGGCAGCCTGGAACAAGTGCACATTCAAGGCAGAGATGGGCACATCGTATTGATGGCCGCCGGCGAGAAAGCCGTTCTTACCGCCTTGATCACGGCACAGGCAAAAATGGGCGTACTGCTGATGGATATGCGCCACGCCGCTGAAGATCTGGTCAAAATACTCACTCAAGACGAACAAATCCAGGCCGAATAACCGGCCTTTAACCACAGGAGTTTGGATGAAAATAGCGGTAGTAATACCCACCTACAACGAAAAAGAAAACCTACCAAAGATCACAGCCCAATTAATGGCGCTGCCGCTTGATCTTCGCTTATTGGTCATTGAAGACAATAGCCCAGACGGTACCGGCCAGGTCGCGGATGAATTGACACGGCAGTATCCAGGTCGGGTGAGTGTGATGCATCGCACCGGCAAGTTGGGGCTTGGCACCGCTTATATCTCAGGTTTCAAACAATTGCTGACCACCGATGCAGACGCCATTGCCCAGATGGATGCTGATTTTTCGCATCCCCCTGAAAAACTGCTGGAAATGGTGGCCGCATTGCAGGATGCCGATGTTGCAGCCGGCTCACGTTACATCCAAGGCGGCAGCCTGGATGACAAATGGCCCCTGTGGCGTAAATGGTTGTCTGGTTTCGGCAATGTGTACGCACGTACCATTTTGGGAATGTCGCTAAGAGACGTCACCGGTGGTTTTCGCTTGTGGAAGCGTCAAACCCTTGAAGCCTTCCCGCTGGATGAGATCAAAGCCAACGGCTATGTTTTCCAGGTCGAAATGGCATACGTGGCACAGAAGCTCGGCTTCCGCTTCAAAGAAATTCCGATCCACTTTAATGAACGGATCTATGGTCAGTCAAAGATGAATTTGAGGATCCAGATTGAGGCGGCCTTGCGGGTCTGGGAGCTGCCCGGACGATATCGGCATTTGAAAAAGGTGAAATAATATTGTAGGGGAGGTTCATGATATACAAGGCAAGGAGATAGGTAACAACTAGTGCAAAGACATAGGTAACACTTTCACAGGATAATTCATGGCATAGACCTGAAACGAGGAGGTTGAAATGCCGTGGATGGAAAGAAGAGTGAAAATGTT
>JAKAFP010000007.1 GCA_021825925.1 Chloroflexota bacterium | reverse complement strand
AACAACCACAGGATTAAGGTTAAACTAAAAGGACTGAGCCCTGTTCAATTCCGAACTCAGTCCTTCAATTCTACTTAATTACTGTCCAATTATTGGGGTGCACTACATTGACGGGTGGTTTTGATTAAATACTTTTTCTATAAGCAAATTTCAAGTCCCTAAAAAAAAAATCTTGATTTTTTCTTGACATTTAAAGCCCTTTTCTTGCCGGATTTTTTATCGATCAAGGGGTAAAGTTGTGGTTGCTAATTAAGGAGCGCTATGAGTGATTTGTTGATGATCTTGATTGTGGCTGCATTTTTTATTTTAATGTGGGGTTTTGTGTCGCTGTGTAATTCACTGTTGGAGAAATGATATGAACGGAATTTTGTTGGTAGTGGGTGTTGTTGCGGTGATCTTGTTGATCTATTTGTTTATCTCGTTAATTAAACCGGAGTGGTTCGGATGAATATTATGAGTTGGCTGCAGTTTCCACTATATTTAATTGTTCTCCTGCTTTTGGTGAAGCCGTTGGGGTTGTATATGGCCAGAGTTTACCAGGGCGAGCGAACTTTTTTATCACCGATAATTGTGCCCCTTGAGAAATTGGTATTCAGGATCGCAGGGATCAGCCCTGATGATGAAATGACTTGGAAAACCTATGCCCTGATGGTTTTAATCTTCAGTCTGGTTGGCTTTTGCTTCCTATACCTGCTGCTTAGGCTCCAGCATGTGTTGCCATTCAATCCGCAGGGGTTGGGATCAGTTTCTCCGGCACTCTCATTTAACACTGCAGTCAGCTTTGTTACCAATACCAACTGGCAGAGTTATGCCGGTGAAACCACTATGAGCAACCTGTCGCAAATGCTGGGCTTGGGAGTGCAGAACTTCTTCTCGGCTGCCACAGGCATGGCGGTTTTGATCGCCTTGATCCGCGGACTTTCACGGCATGCCACCAATAAGCTCGGCAGCTTTTGGGTGGATCTGACCCGATCCATTTTATATATCCTGCTGCCGCTTTCCCTTATCCTTGCGGTGCTGCTTGTCTCACAAGGTGTGGTGCAGACTTTTCAAGGTAATGTTGTCAGCCAGACACTTGATCATACTTCAAGTGTTGTTTCACAGACCCTTCCACTTGGACCGGCGGCATCGCAAGTTGCGATTAAACAATTGGGAACCAATGGCGGGGGGTTCTTCAATGTCAACTCGGCACACCCCTTTGAGAACCCGACGCCCTTTTCCAATTTTCTGGAAATGCTTTCCATTCTGCTGATTCCGGCTGCATTAACGTATACTTTTGGCAGGATGGTCGGAGACACACGCCAGGGTTGGGCACTTTTGGCGGCCATGACGATCATACTGGTGTTGATGGCCAGCATTGCCATCAAAGCAGAATTCCAGGGCAACCCGGCTTTTGCTTCAATGGGGATTGATCAATCCGCAGGAAACATGGAAGGCAAGGAAGTGCGATTTGGGGTGGTTAACTCAGCCCTTTGGGCAACCACTACCACGGCGGCATCCAATGGATCGGTCAATGCCATGCATGACTCATTCACCCCGCTGGGAGGGCTGGTACCCATGTGGATGATGATGCTGGGTGAAGTGATCTTTGGCGGTGTTGGTTCAGGTCTTTACGGCATGCTTGCTTTCGTGGTGATCGCCGTCTTTGTTGCCGGGCTCATGGTTGGGCGCACCCCTGAATATCTTGGAAAAAAGATCGAGATCCATGAGATGAAGATGGCGGCGATCATTGTGTTGATTCCGGTCGTTACAGTGTTGTTTGGAACAGCGATCGCCGTGGTGAGCTCAAGCGGAAAAGCCTCAATTTATAACGCAGGTCCACAGGGATTCAGTGAGGTGCTTTATGCTTTTGCATCCGCTGGTAATAACAATGGATCGGCTTTTGCCGGTTTGAACGCAAACACAACTTTTTACAATATCGCACTTGGAATTTCAATGCTTATCGCAAGGTTTGCACTCATAGTTCCGGTGTTGGCAATGGCAGGATCCCTTTCACAAAAGAAGAGTATTCCAGCCAGCAGCGGTACGTTGCCCAGTCACACTCCATTGTTCATCGGGTGGCTGATCGGTGTCATTATCATCGTTGGGGCACTTAGTTTTTTGCCTGCTCTGGCATTAGGTCCCATTGTGCAACAGTTAATGCTTGGCACAGGAAGGTTATTCTGATGAACCGTAACAAACCTATTCTTAAAAACAATCGCAGCGACCTCTATCGTCATGCCATCCTTGATGCCTTTAAGAAGTTGAATCCCAGGCACCAGGTGCGCAATCCGGTCATGTTTGTCACTGAAATTGGCAGTCTGCTAACCACGGTTCTATGGATCCAGGCATTGGTTGGGAAAGGTGAAGCTCCGGCAAGTTTCATCGGCACGATTGCCATCTGGTTATGGTTTACGGTGCTTTTTGCGAATTTTTCTGAAGCACTGGCTGAAGGACGCGGCAAAGCCCAGGCGGAATCCCTCCGCAAGGCGAGGCAGGACACTCCCGCCAAAAAACTATACAGACCCGCAAGTAACCTGATTGAAGCCCTTAATGAAGTAACGCTGGTTTCTTCTACAAAGCTAAACAAGAATGACCTCTTCCTGGTTGAAACGGGTGATGTTTTACCGGCAGATGGCGAGATCGTTTCAGGCATCGCTTCGGTGGATGAAAGCGCCGTTACGGGTGAATCCGCGCCGGTGGTGCGTGAAGCGGGCGGAGACCGGTCTGCAGTGACCGGCGGCACACGCCTGCTCTCTGACTGGTTAATTGTCCGTGTCAGTGCCGATCCTGGCCAGGGATTTTTGGATCAGATGATCTCGCTGGTGGAAGGCGCCAAACGGCAGAAGACCCCCAATGAAATTGCGCTCAGCATTTTGCTATCAAGTTTTACCATCGTGTTCCTGGTGGTTTGCATGACGCTGCTGCCTTTCTCACAATTCGGTGTGCATGTGGCTGGGCAGGGAAGCCCCATCACGATCACTGTCTTGATTGCCCTTTTAATTTGTCTGATCCCGACCACAATTGGCGGACTGCTTTCAGCCATCGGCATCGCCGGGATGGACCGCTTAATCCAACGTAATGTGATCGCCATGTCTGGCAGGGCAGTCGAAGCTGCTGGGGATGTGGATGTTTTGATGCTTGATAAAACCGGAACCATCACCCTTGGCAATCGTCAGGCAGTCGCTTTTGTGCCAGTCAATGGTGTAAAGATGAGCGAATTGGCCGAAGCGGCACAGTTGGCTTCGCTGGTGGATGAAACGCCTGAAGGCCGTTCGATCGTGGTACTGGCCAAGGAACTGTTCGGCTTGCGTGGGCAACCCATGGGTGCCAGTCAAAAGGCTCCAAGCGGAATGCATTTCATCCCCTTTACCGCGCAAACACGGATCTCAGGTGTGGATTTTAATGGCACACAGATCCGCAAGGGAGCACCAGACACCATGACTGCATTAATTGATGCTAATGGAAGAAGGATCCCGAATGATTTGCTGCCTGCGGTCGAAAGCATTGCCAACAGCGGTGGAACTCCGCTTGTGGTGGCAAAAAACGGCGAAGCGCTGGGAGTCATTCATCTGAAGGACATTGTCAAAGGCGGCATCAAAGAGCGCTTTGCTCAACTGCGCAAGATGGGCATCAAGACGGTAATGATCACAGGTGACAATCCCCTCACGGCGGCGGCGATCGCTGCTGAAGCTGGTGTGGATGATTTTCTGGCACAGGCAACACCTGAAACCAAGCTTAAATTGATCCGCGAATACCAGGCAGGTGGACGTCTGGTGGCAATGACCGGAGATGGCACAAATGACGCTCCGGCACTTGCCCAAGCTGACGTGGCCGTGGCGATGAACACCGGAACCCAACCGGCGCGTGAAGCGGCGAACATGATTGACCTCGACAGCAACCCCACCAAACTGATCGAGATCGTGGAGATCGGCAAGCAGTTGTTGATGACCCGCGGCTCGCTCACGACCTTCAGTATCGCCAATGATGTCAGTAAATACTTTGCCATCATTCCGGCTGCGTTTGCATCAACATATCCGATCTTGCAAAAGTTGAACTTCATGCGCTTGACCTCACCTGAGAGCGCCATCCTTTCTGCAGTGATCTTCAACGCGCTCATTATCATCGCCTTGATCCCATTGGCACTCAAAGGAGTTCCTTATCGTCCCAAACCTGCCGCACAATTACTGCGTGACAATCTACTTTTTTATGGTGTGGGTGGGTTGATCGCTCCATTTATCGGGATCAAGTTGATTGATATGCTGTTGACTTTCTTGCGATTGGTTTAGGAGATTTGTATGACAAAAAAACGGATCGGCAAAATTGCAGGTGTTGTTTCCACTCTGGCTGTGTTTATCATAGGGATCACGCCGAGTACATTTAGTATTCCCATGGGGCTGCGGCCTTGGCTCTTTCTTGGCGCCATTGTCTGGTTCGTTGCTTTTTCATCTGGAGTGTTTAGTTCATGAAAACTCAACTTCGTCCGATGCTCACTTTGTTTGTTTTATTGATGTTAGTAACCGGTGTCTTTTACCCATTGCTGGTGACAGGGATAGCTCAGCTCGTTTTCCCTTATCAGGCAAATGGAAGTTTGCTCAAAGTCAAAGGTCAGGTATTGGGATCGGAATTGATCGGGCAGGATTTTTCAGCGCCTGGATTCTTTTGGGGTAGACCTTCTGCGACTTCAACGAATCCTTATAATGCCTATAATCAGGAGTTTTTGACCGGCTCGTCGGGTTCCAATCTTGGCCCGTTATCGCAGGTCTTGGTGAATAATGTACAAGAACGGGTGAGTCTATTGAGAGGCTCGAGTAAAACCAATACCAATCTGATCCCTGTGGACCTGGTGACTGCGTCTGCTTCAGGATTGGATCCTGATATCAGCCTTACAGCTGCTTTTTACCAGGTTCCGCGAATAGCCCGGGTCCGTGGATTGACGGAATCGGCAGTAATGACGTTGGTGAATCAATATACAGTGAAACGGCAGTTTGGAATCCTTGGTGAGCCAAGAGTGAATGTCTTAAAACTAAATCTTGCTCTGGAAGGTATAAAATAAAGGTAATGAACACACGTCCTGATCCTGACGAGCTATTGAAGAATATCCAGGCGGAAGAACCCACCCGTGGGAAATTAAAGATCTTTCTCGGGTATGCCGCAGGGGTGGGAAAAACCTACGCCATGCTTGAAGCCGCCCACCAACGACAGCAGCAAGGTGTGGATGTGGTCATAGGCTATATTGAAACTCATGACCGTGTGGATACTGAAGCCCTGGTTGGCGGACTTGAGATCCTTCCACGCAGGCAAGTGGAATACCGTGATATCAAGCTGCCCGAATTGAACGCTGATGCAGTGCTTAAACGGCATCCGCAACTGGTGCTGATTGATGAATTTGCCCACACCAATGCACCAGGCTCGAGGCATCCAAAACGATATCTCGACGTTGAGGATATTCTGGATGCAGGAATAGACGTGTACACAACCCTCAATGTTCAACACCTTGAAAGCATGAACGATGTTGTGGCACAGGTAACAGGGGTCGTGGTTCGTGAAACAGTTCCAGACCGGGTGCTGGATGATGCCTCTGAAATTGAAGTGATTGACCTTCCGCCAGATGAATTGCTGAACAGATTGAAAGAGGGAAAGGTCTACATCCCGGACCAGGCAAAGCGGGCGATCGAAAAGTTCTTTCGCAAGGGCAACCTTTCGGCGCTGCGAGAAATGTCTTTAAGGCGCGCGGCCGAGCGTGTTGATAATCAAATGCGGAATTACATGCGCACCAGGGCTATCCAGGGGCCGTGGGCAGTGGCAGAACGATTACTGGTATGTGT
This sequence comes from Chloroflexota bacterium, assembly GCA_021825925.1. Taxonomy (GTDB): domain Bacteria; phylum Chloroflexota; class Anaerolineae; order Anaerolineales; family Anaerolineaceae; genus UBA6107. Next base: position 204,596 of record JAKAFP010000007.1, on the reverse strand, counting down.
CAGCCCAAGTCCTTTATCCGAAAAATTGGTTCGCACCACTCGCAGGTTGTCTGATGAACTTAAAGCGGAATGGTTTGCAGTGCACGTTAACCTGACCACCAAGCCTGAATTGAACGGTGCCAATGTTGAACGTGTGGCCAAAACGATGCAGCTTGCGGAGGAATTGGGTGCACGCACCCGTACCCTTACGGGTAAGTCCATCCCGGAAGCAGTTCTGGCATATGCAAAAAAACATAATGTCACAAAAATTGTGGTGGGCAAGCCCATCCGTCCGCGCTGGGTGGACCTGCTTTCAGGCTCGATCGTGGATCAATTGATCTACACCAGCGGTGATATTGATATTTATGTGATCAACGAGCAATCTGAGCTAAAACAGAATAAAATGCCCGTTGATCTGCGTCCGCACCAGCCTTTTTGGAGATATCTTTTAGCAGTAGTGATGGTCGCACTCGTGACCGTCATTGGCAATATCATCCATACAACGCTTGAACCGGTAAACCTGGTGATGCTTTATTTGGTCAGTACAGTCGCCGCAGCCGTCTATTTGGGGCGTGGGCCGGCACTTCTGACTTCGTTTTTGGGTGTTTTGGCATTTGATTTTTTCCTGGTTCCTCCTTATTTGACTTTTGCCGTATCAGATACCCAGTACTTTATTACCTTTATCGGGTTATTTCTGGTCAGTCTGGTGGTAAGCACTCTTACCGCCAGAACGCAAGAACAAGCAGAAGCCGCCTATCAAAGAGAAGCGCACACCTCAGCATTGTATACACTAGGCAAGGAGCTCACTTCTGCCACAGACCTGCATCAAGTGGCTGAAATTGTTATTTCTCATATCAGTAATACCTTTGGTAGTGATGCGGTCATCTTTCTGCCTGAAAACGGAAAATTATGCATGTTTGCCGCGACGGTTGATTATCTGCCGGATGCCAACGAAATGGCAGTAGCCAGCTGGTCTTTTGAGCATGACCAGCCTGCAGGTCTTGGAACAGACACCCTGCCTGCCGCTTCGATCCGCTGCCAACCGTTGAAGACAGCGCGTGGCGAGATCGGCGTACTTGGCATCCATCCGAAAGAAACCGGGAAATTTCTGTCACCAGATCAGAGGCAGACCTTGTTTGCTTTTGCGAACCAGGCAGCATTAGCGGTGGAACGTGCCAGCCTGGCAGAACAAGCCCGGCAGGCTGAATTGCTTCAGGCAACAGAAAAACTGCAAACCGCATTGTTGAATTCCATTTCTCATGATTTGCGCACTCCCCTTGTGAGTATTACAGGGGCATTAAGCAGCCTGCGTGAAGAGTCGTTAAACATTAACCAGGAAGATCGTAACAGCCTGCTTGAAACAGCCTACGGAGAAGCAGAACGGCTCAATCGTTTGGTGGGTAATCTGTTGAACATGACTCGCCTGGAAGCCAATGCCATTCATCTGAGGCTTGAACCCTGTGATATTCAGGATGCAATCGGTGCCGCTCTTGACCAGCTTGAAGATCGCATTGGCAAAAAACCGATCGCAGTTAATATTCCAGAAGGATTGCCCCTGGTATCGCTCGATTTTACATTGTTTGGGCAGGTGCTGGTGAATGTAATTGATAACGCAATAAAATACTCGCCGCGAGATACACAAATTGATATTGAGGTCTCTCAAACAGAAAAAGAGATATGCATTAGTGTCAGCGATCGTGGAATTGGCATCCCAGAAGAAGATCTGGAAAAGATTTTTGACAAGTTTTACAGGGTTTCAAGACCTGAGAGTGTGAATGGAACTGGATTAGGTTTGGCAATATGCAAGGGGATCATCGAAACCATTGGCGGACGCATACAGGCAAGGAATCGCGATGGTGGTGGTACGGTCATTTCGATCACATTACCAAAGGTGAATAAGCCATGACCCTATTTGGATTGAAAGTATTGGTGGTTGATGATGAAATTGCGATCCAACGCTTTTTAAGAGTTGCGTTGAATGGTCAAGGATTCATTGTCAGTGAAGCCAATACAGGCCAGGCGGCATTGCAAGCGATCACCATCAATCGTCCGGATCTGGTGATTCTTGATTTGGGATTGCCGGACATGGATGGAATCGAGGTCACCCGGCGAACGCGTGAATGGTCGCAAATACCCATCATAATCCTCTCGGTGCGCGAACAGGAGGATGACAAAATAGCGGCCTTGGATGCCGGTGCAGATGATTATTTAACCAAACCCTTTGGGGTGGGTGAATTATTGGCCAGAATAAGAACGGTATTGCGACGTCAGAGTGGCAGCAATTCTGAACCGATTTTTACTTTTGGCGGGTTGATGGTGGATCTGGCCAATAGGCTTGTCACCTTGAATGGAACTGAGGTTCAACTTACCCCGACAGAATATGAGATTTTACGTTCACTGGTGGTCAATGCCGGAAAAGTACTCACCAATAGACAGCTTTTAAAGTTAGTCTGGGGGGAAGGTTATGAGGACTTGCACATTTTGCGGGTCAACGTAAGCAACCTGAGACATAAACTTGAACCAGATCCTTCAAGACCAACATACATCCATACTGAGTCTGGTGTTGGTTATAGATTGAAGGTTTAAGACGACTGTTAATCACATTTTTGTAAATCTTTTTTCCATTTCTCTATACATTAAAAATCGAAATAATTGCTATACTCAAGTAGTACAGTGTTCGCTCAGGTTTATTAAAGGTGGAAACGATGAGTAGAAAGACTGTAATTGCTTTCTTTTTAATATTGGTTTTATTGTCAACCGCGGCAGCATTCCAAGACTCTCCACGGCAGATCAGGGTGGGTGCGTACGAGAATCCCCCCAAGATTTATTCCGGTGAAGATGGCACTATGGATGGGTTTTGGCCTGCCATCCTTAGTGATATCGCCCAGCGAGAAAACTGGCAAATCGTGTGGGTGAAAGGAACTTGGGAAGAGTGTCTGGATCATTTGCAAAAGAACGAGATTGACATGATGGTGGACGTGGGGGTGACAGATGCGAGAAAAGAAATTTTCTCATTTTCACAAGAAACCGTGCTTACCAGTTGGGCCAGAATATATGTGGCCAAAGACACTGGAATCCAAACCATACTTGACCTTGAAGGAAAAACGATTGCCGGTCTGGATGGGGCTTTGAATTTTGACGGTCCAGAAGGCATCAAAGCGCTTACTGATAAATTTGGTGTAACCGCCACTTTTAAAGGATATGCCAGTTATGCAGAAGTTTTTAAGGCAATACAAACTGGAAAAGCAGATGCCGGCGTTACCAATAAAGATTTTGGTGATTTAAATGAACAGCAATATCAATTGGTAAAAACTCCCATCATCATTCAACCCACTCAATTGACTTTTGCCTTTCCAAAAGATGGACCTTTAACCTCATATTTAATGACACACATTGATACAGACCTCAAATTGATCAAGTCGGATGAAGGATCAGTTTATTATCAGGCACTCGATACCTATTTTGGCATCAAATCCACCGGGATGGTTACCGAAAAAATCCCCCCCTGGGTGCCGCAGGTTGCTTTTGTAACACTGGGAGTTCTCTTTTTTCTTTTTGCGGTGAGCGTTACATCAAGGATCCAAGTCTCTCGTCAAACCAAGCAATTAAAGGAAAGTGAATCACATTACCGGTCGTTGTTCGTAAATAACCCTGACCATGTGTTATGGCTAACCCCAGAAGGGGACCTTTTGGATTACCATCCATCGAGCGGGGAGACTTTGATCCAAAATTGGGCGACTCCCATAGATCAACAGGTATTTAAAGATCTGCCTGATGATCTGCAACAAAAATTCCTGGGCATTATTAAAAAGACGATCAGCAGTCACGAAGTTCAATTATTTGAATTTGAGCTGCCTGTATATGGTGAGATGCGAAATTATGAATCGCGATTCATTGCTTGTGAAAATGATAAGGTGATCGCTTTTGTCAGAAATATTACAGATCGGAAAAAAGCGGATAAAGAACTAAAAGAAAGTGAAACCAGGTATGAAACGCTCACCCGGGTTTCCCCGGTCGGTATTTTCCGTACTGATATTGAAGGAAAAACCACTTTTGTCAATAATACCTGGAGCAAGATCTCTGGTCTGACATATGAAGAGGCGCTCGGAGATGGTTGGCTGAATGCAGTCCATCCTGATGATAAAGAGATGCTGGCAAAGAACTGGGAAATCGTTACGTCCCTTTCGAACGCCTCCACTGCAGACTACCGGTTCATCCGTGCAGATGGATCCGTGGTTTGGGTCATCGGTCAGGCTGTTCCTGAATACAACGCAAGGAACGAGTTGATCGGTTACATTGGAACCATCACGGATATAACCGAACGAAAAAAAGTTGAGGAATTGAAGGTGGCAGTTGCCAAAGCGGAGTCAGCCGATAAACTGAAATCCGCATTTTTAGCGACCATGTCGCATGAATTAAGAACACCCCTCAATTCTATTATTGGTTTTACAGGGATTTTGTTGCAAAAACTGGTTGGTCCACTTAGCGCTGAACAAGAAAAACAACTCAAAATGGTGCAATCCAGCGCTCTTCATCTTTTAAATCTGATCAATGATGTGCTGGATATCTCGAAGATAGAAGCCGATCAAGTAACGATCGCCGAGGAAGCGTTTGAAGTAACCCAGGTGTTCAGCCAATGCATCGAAAAGATCCAACCCATGGCAATAACCAAGGGATTGAGACTGACTAAAAATGTGGAACATGGACTGCTTACCCTGACCAGCGACAAACGCAGAGTGGAGCAAATCTTAATCAATTTACTGAATAATGCCGTGAAATTCACTGAATCCGGTGAGGTGGTGCTTAATAGCAAAATAGATGGCAAGTATCTTCGCATTTCGATCAAAGATACTGGCATTGGGATTACAAGGGAAAATATTCAGACCTTGTTTATGCCTTTCAAGCAGATTGATACCGGTTTAACGAGAAAATACGAAGGAACGGGATTGGGACTATCCATCTGTAAACGTCTGGTGGAACTTCTGGGCGGAAGCATTTGGGTCGAAAGCGAATTAGGGAAGGGGAGTGAATTCATTTTTACCTTGCCCTTACAACGGAGTGAAAATGAGTAAAACCATACTGGTGATCGAGGATAACGAACAAAATATGTACCTGGTCACTTTTATTCTTGAGCGGCATGATTACCATGTGCTTCAGGCGCAGACAGGCAGAGAAGGGTTGACACTGGCGAAAGAAAATCCAATTGATCTGATCCTGTTGGACATTCAATTGCCTGAGTTGGATGGTTATGCCATTGCCAGAATGATCCGTGAAGTGGATAAACTGAAGGAAATACCGATGATCGCAGTGACATCTTATGCCATGAGCGGTGATCGAGAGAAAGCGCTTGAATCAGGTTGTACAGGTTATATTGAAAAACCGATCAATCCTGATACTTTTATGAAGGAAGTGCAACAATTTTTATAGTGCACTTACGAGGAAACAAAAATGCCAAACATTCTGATCGTTGATGATAATCCTCAAAATTTATATCTGCTCGAAGTGCTCATGGGAACCAATGGCTATGAGGTCACCCAGGCTTCTGATGGAGCCGAAGCCTTTGAGAAGGCCAGAGTCAACCCGCCTGATGTGATCATCAGTGACATCTTAATGCCAAAAATGGATGGGTTTACGTTATGTAAAAAATGGCGGATGGACGATAAATTAAAAAATATTCCGTTCATCTTCTATACGGCTACTTATACCGAAGAAAAAGACAAGGAATTTGCGTTAAGCCTTGGTGCGGATCGTTTCTTTATCAAACCCATGGAACCTGATGCGATATTACTGGCGATCAAAGAGCTGCTTGATTCTCATGAACGTAATGAACTACCAAACCAGCCAGAAGGACCTGCAGATGAAGATCAATTCTTGCGTGAATATAACGATGTGCTGGTTAGAAAACTTGAACACAAAATGCTTCAATTAAAAAAGACAAATGCACGCCTTTTCGCCTTATATTTTTCGAGCACTATTTTTAACCTGCATAAACCCTACGAGGAATCTGTATTCAAGGTTCTAAATACATTAACTGAAAACGCCGGTTATGAAAAAGCGGCATATTTTAGACTAGAAAACTCGGACATTGTCAGTTTTGATTCAGTAGGATTTGATGAACAATCAGTGACTCAATTTAAAATGGAAATGAAGGATCACAGGGGTAGCGGATTTGGGTTGTTAGGACGTTGCATTAAAAGTAAAGCCGCCGTCATGATAGATGCTGTTCAGGAAGATCCTGAGTGGCAGGAAGGATTAGAGGGGGTTCAGTCACTGCTTTATATGCCCGTTCAATACGACAATCAATTGTTTGGCGTGTTGGGGTTATTTAGTACTCAACCGGTAGGCTTTTCTGAAGAAGATGAACAAATATTATTCACTTTGACGCATAACCTGGCAATATCAATTACTAACCGGATCAATCAAAACCAGTTACAAATTCAAATGAAGCGGTTGGCTTCACTGCACCAAATTGACATGTCAATCAATAGCAGTTCAGACTTGTCATTAACTTTGAGCATTTTATTGTCAAATGTAATGTCGCAATTAAATGTTTTTGCAGCGGACGTTATTTTAGTCGAGAAGTTTTCCAATGAAATGAAAGTTGCAGCAAAAACAGGGTTCCAAAATGTTTTGCATGATGAAGGTGAGTATGGCAATCTGACTACGATGCGAGTGGTCAGGGAACAAAAAACACTTAACATTGATCTGACAGAGGTGGATGTTCCACGCGAGTGGGCTAAGGAAGGTTTTAAATCCTATTGGGGTGTTCCCATCATATCCAAAGGGGTAGTCAGGGGGGTTTTGGAAGTATTTAATAAGAGCAGCAAACCACCTGAACAAGACTGGCTTGATTTTCTTGAGACTCTAGGTGGGCAGGCCGCCATCGCGATAGAAAATGCGGAGACTTTTGAAAGTTTAATCAACTCGAATCTTGAACTACAAATGGCCTATGATTCAACCATTGAAGGCTGGTCAAAGGCGCTTGATCTTCGAGACAAAGAAACTGAAGGTCATACCTTGCGCGTGACCGAGATCACTGTTCAGTTTGCGCAAAAACTGGGAATCAGTCAAAGTGATATTATCAATATTCGGCGCGGCGCTTTATTGCATGACATTGGCAAAATAGGGGTGCCCGATCAGATCTTGTTAAAACCAGGGCCGTTGACAGATGCAGAATGGGTGATCATGAAGCAGCATCCAGAAACCGCCTTGCATCTGCTCTCAGGGATTAAATATCTCAATAAAGCCATTGATATCCCATACTGCCACCATGAAAAATGGGATGGGTCAGGGTATCCACGTGGTTTAAAAGGAAACGATATTCCCATCGCGGCCAGGTTGTTCTCGATCGTTGATGTTTGGGATGCGCTTTCGAGCGACCGCCCATACCGTGCCGCATGGCAGACAGCGAAGATCTTTCAACATATCATCCAAAGCAGCGGCACTCATTTTGACCCGGACCTTGTTCCAGTGTTTCTCAAGATCAAAGCGGATCAGACACCCAATTAGGATTCTGATACCATGCGGTTGCACATGACCTTGGTGTCAAAGCCAAATTATTTATTGAGAGGCTGCCTGATTTTCAGGCAGCCTCTTGATTATGTGGATTAATAAATTATGTAGGGTGTTGGGGTAGGAATGTAGAAGAAGAACCTCTTGCAGGAACACGAAGAGGTATCAAAGTACTGCAGGAATCCGCAAGGTTTGACGACACAGGTGCCGGGGACGCCCGGTTGCGAGGTCGGCTCCGGTGAGGGTGTAGGTTCGGCAACGGCACACAGGTTGATCAACTGCTCCGGTTTTGGTTTTGTGCCGAAGATCCACGAGCAGGAATTATCCACATTCCAGGTTTGGGTTTCATCTGCGCGGTCAACCAGCTCAAATTTGTCGGCAGTGAGCGGCTGCAACCCCACCCAAGGCCACCAGCCAAACACCTTTTGATTGGGCAGCACACTGGCTTTAAAGGCAAATTCGATATTGTTGGGATTCTTGGGTGAGATCCGGCTCCAGGCCAGGTCAGGGTCGTCACTTTTGCCGCTGTCAAAGAGCAGGGTCTCGTATCCATCGCCGTTATTCTGATCGTAATGGAAGGGGGTCACGCCTCCGTTATCCTGGTTGGTGTCCTGCCAGACCTGCACCCCATCGGTGCTCCAGGTCGTTGATTTCGGCAGGTTGGTGGTAACCAGGAATTCACCGCGGCTGTCGAGGTCGGGATCCAGTTCAAAACCGGCCTTGAGGTCTTGTGGAGCCTGGGCAAGGCTGCTGACATTCACCTTCAGGAAAATCCAGGGTTCATATTTGCCTGCCTGTGACCAGATAATATCCAAGGCGGGGACGTAAGTGCCTGTGGCACTATCGGCTGGACGTTCGATCATCTCGCGGTTCCAGTAATCACATCCCGAGATGATCACCTGGGTTGAACCTGCCGGCATCCGGACGCCTGTATTGCAGTCTGTTGTAATTTGATCAGGATTCCAGACCGGGTCGCCGGGTGTCAGGGTATGGGTGATGGGAGCCTCGGTTTCAACAACTGCAGGGCTTTCTGTGGGTAAAACTGCCTCTGTTGTCGCGGCAGTTTCTTGAACAGGTGCCTCCGTCGGTATAGCTGCCGAGGTTTCTTGAACCTGCGGTGCTTCTGTGATTGGGATGGGATTGGGGGTCTCAGTTCGATTTGCAGCATTAGGGCGGGGTAAATTACAACCAGTCAAGATCAAGGCAAGAATTACAGATAGCTGAAGAACCACTTTTAAGGACCTTTTCATATTTCCTCCATCACCATAAAAACGTCAACGTATAAAAACGACAATTAATATCATTTTAAGGGTATTTGTCGTTTTTACAATAGGCAGATGAGTATTAGTTTCAAGTCATCATCCAATAATTAAAAATCAAAACCCAGTTCCATCTTGTGAGATTTGGTGTGGAAAATGGCTTAAACAATGTTATTATTGACCGATTTCATTATTATTGTTGCAACAGGTTGAGAAAGTTAAGATGGATAGAACATATAGCAAGTATCGATGGTATTTATTAGGTTTGACCTTATTAACCAATATCCTTTGTTCAGCCATGCCAACCATGGGGATGTCAGTGCTTTCAAAGGAAATTTCAAGTGACCTTCATCTTAACGTCGTTCAGGTGGGTATCATTTGGGGGATCGGATCGTTACCGGCCATCATCACCAGTTTGCTGGGTGGAGCAGCAGGCGATAAATTCGGTCCCAAAAAGATGTTGATCGTCAGCAGTCTGGTGGTGGGATTATTAGGCGCCGCACGCGGTCTGGCTCCCAGTTATGGTGTTTTGTTGGTGATCGTGGTCTTGCTGGGCGCTATCACCCCTTTTATAACGCTCAACGGAATTAAAACTGTGGGGCAGTGGTTCCCTACTTCCCAATTAGGGCTGGCCAACGGATTTCTTTCCATGGGGATGGCACTGGGTTTTTTCTTGGGGTCCATGTTAAGTGCATCGGTGTTATCACCTCTCTTGGGGGGATGGCGGCAAGTATTGATGCTGTATGGAATTTGTGGAGCATCGTTAAGCATCCTCTGGTTTTTCACACGTTCAGCCCCCATGCCAACTGTTAATTCAAGTCAAAAGATCAGCATGCTGCAATCCATCAATCATGTCATCAGACTAAAAAATGTATGGATGATCGGCCTGGTGTTGTTTTGCATGGCTGGCGCCATTCAAGGCACCCTGGGTTTTCTGCCGCTGCATTTGCGTGAGATCGGCTGGACAGGGGTGAAGGCGGATGGGGCGCTTTCAACTTTTCATTTGGTCAGCATGATATTTGTATTGCCCATTGCATTGTGGTCTGACCGTTTGGGTTCCCGCAAAAAGGTGATGGTGATCGCATCGGTGATGATCCTTTCAGGCATTGGCATGATGAGTTTTGCCAAGGGCAATCTGGTCTATGCAGCAGTACTGTTGGCCGGTTTTATGCGGGATGGTTTCATGGCGATGGTATACACCTCGGTTATGGAGTCCAAAGGCGTCGGGGCTGCCTATGCAGGCACGGCTTCAGGGTTCATTAACGGTGTAAGCGGCATTGGGATGGCAGTGGAACCGGCACTGGGTAACAGCCTGGCTGCATATTGGTCTGGTGCACCGTTCCTTTTATGGGCCAGCTCCGCTGCGGTGGCTTTGGGATTGGTTTTCTCCCTAAAAGGGAAGAACAGAATGTCTTCTTCTATCCCGATGGAGAATAATCCGGGTTAGTTATTGTTTCTTGTTCCAAACTCAATGACAAATTGGTTGTCAAAAAATCTTCTTATTGCCAATTTCTTATGGTCAATATATTTATTGTCGGGTGAGTAAACAATGATATTATTGGACCAATATAATCTTTGATAAATGCGATTTGATGAAAGTATAAAATGGAAGAACAGAAAAATAACTACAAATGGTATTTGTTGGGGTTGATCTTGATCACAAATATCATTGTGATAGCCATGCCCTCCATGGCGATGTCTGTGCTTTCAAATGAAGTGTCTCATGATTTGAATTTGAGTGTGGTGCAGGTCGGAATTGTATGGGGCATTGGTTCACTGCCGGCTGTTTTCTCCAGCCTCATGGGTGGAACCTTGGGCGATAAAATCGGACCCAAGAAAGTGATCATTTTCAGTGTGATTTTGATCGGTTTGCTGGGGGCTGCACGAGGGCTTGTCCCCAATTATGGATGGCTGTTGGTCATCGTGGTTCTCTTTGGTGCATTTTTGCCTTTTGTTTTTATTAATGGCATCAAGATCATTGGGCAATGGTTTCCAGATTCACAACTAGGGGTCGCCAATGGTTTTATCACCATGGGCATGGCGCTCGGATTCTTTTTAGGTTCGATCATCAGTGCATCCGTGCTTTCACCCTGGCTTAACGGATGGCGGAATGTGTTTATATTTTATGGGGTTATCAGTGTATTTCTGTGTGTTCCGTGGTTTTTTACTCGTTCAATACCGATTCAAAAATCAGCATCTGGACATTCAGTCTCCATCAAAAATAGTGTTGGTCATGTCATCCGATTGAAAAACGTGTGGGTGATCGGTATGATCATGTTTTGCATGTCAGGGGCAATCCAAAGTGTGATGGGGTATTTACCGCTTTACCTGCGCGATATCGGGTGGCAGGGATTCAAAGCAGACGGAGCCCTTTCGGCGCTCAACCTTGTCAGCATGGCATTTGTACTGCCCATGGCATTATGGTCTGACCGGTTAGGGTCCCGAAAAAAGATCATGGTGGTCGGCGCGATCATGGCCATCATTGGGATCGGCCTTTTAGGTATCGTTAAAGGAAACTGGATCTGGGCGGCGGTCGTTTTAGCTGGCTTCATGCGTGATGGCTTCATGGCCTTGTTATTGACATCAGTCATTGAGACCGATGGTGTTGGCCATGTTTATGCAGGTACTGCCATGGGGATCATTAATGGGATCGGCGGTTTAGGCATGACCCTGGAACCCGCAATAGGCAATAGTCTGGCGGTTAATTGGGCTGGCGCCCCGTTCCTGTTATGGGCCGCATCCGCGTTGATCGCCATGCTGCTGGTGTATTTCTTAAAGGCAAAACGAAAAACTGACATTGACTACATAGAAATGGAAAATGTAGCGGCATAGTAGTCTTGGATTAATAAAGATCACTGATCCGAATTCTGGTGAAGAGTTCGGATCATTATTATTTCTTTCACTTGGATTTGATGAAGGTGCCATCACGCAGTTCTTTAATGGCTTCCATGATTTCTTGTTGGGTGTTCATGACAAACGGGCCATAGCGGGCAATGGGTTCACCCAGAGGTTTACCTGAGATCAAGAGGAACTTAGCCCCGATCTTCCCTGATTCGACTTGAATCGAATCCCCTTCACCAAAGATCAGCAACCGTGTGGCAGAGGCAAAGGTGCCGCCGAAATCACCATCTCCAAAGTATAGATAGGCAAAGACAGTATGGTCAGAGGCGATCTGAATGTTGAACTTTGTTCCAGGTTCGAGCGCAACATCCAAATAGGTGGGGTCGGCGGCGATCTCTGTGACCGGTCCGTGTTGATCTGCGTATTGACCTGCGATCACTTTTACGCGAATGCCGGGGTCAGGAATGACTTCTGGAATTGTATTGGCTAATATCTCCTGGTAGCGGGGAGGACTCATTTTCAGTTTTGCCGGCAGGTTTACCCATAACTGAAATCCTTCCATGTGGCCGTCTATGCCCTGTTGGGGCATCTCTTCATGCATGATGCCGCTGCCGGATGTCATCCACTGCACATCACCGGTTGAGATGACGCCCGAGTTGCCCAGACTGTCGGTGTGCCGGACCGAACCGGTCTGCATGTAGGTGACCGTTTCAATACCGCGGTGCGGGTGCATCGGAAAGCCAGGCATGTAATCTGCAGGGTCGTGCGAGCCAAAATGGTCAAACAACAGGAAGGGATCCACATAATCCAATTGCCGGGTGGCAATGGAACGGCGCAGCCTGACACCTGCGCCTTCCATGACAACCATTGGTTCAATGGAATTGGTTACTTTTCGAACGATTATCTTGTTGGACATGGTTCCTCCTAAAATTATAGATAAATCATACCTTATTTAGCCAAAAAAGACACTCCTACTTTACCAGGAGTGCCTTTGCTAAAAACCATATTCAATTGTTGTTAAATTCTTTTATCCGCAGTTGCAGGTGGCTTCTTCTTTACCAGTCAGAGCGGCATTGATCATGGCGGAGGCACAGCCAACACCGCTTTGAACCATAATGGCTCCAGCAGCGCAATTTACCATGCAGGCGCCGCATTCCATACAGGCGGAATAGTGGATGATCTGAGCGTGGTGATCTTTCATGGCGAATACCTGATGTGGACATACAATAACGCACATCGTGCAGCCGTTGCATTTTTCGACGTCCAAAACCAGGGTGTTATCAAGGTAAGAGTTGAACATGGCTGCTCCCTAATGAACAAACGCGAAAACGATCAATGAAGTCAACCCAAGGCCAAAACAGACAGCCATGGGACGGATGTAGGTGTAAATCTCTTTTCGCACGCCAGCCCGTGAGGTGAAGGTGGTTGAGCCGGTGAAATTCAAAGAAATGTAAGCAATACTTGAACTCATGGCAAGAAGGTAACCCAAGATCTGGCCAGCCTGACGATACCAACTCCAATCGGCATGCTGCAAAAGGACGGATAACACGAAGGGGATGGCGGCTATGACCCCAAGGAAGGCACCCTTGGTGCTGAAATCATGGCTGGGCAGCCAAGGCAACAACATCGGGAAAAACACTGTGCCACACAGGATAACCATCAAGACAGCCAGGGCAAAGGGCAGGTTGCCAACAAGATAACCAATTCCAATGACCACCAGCGCCGGCAGCAGAATGATGGATAATTCCACCGGGATGAGCACCATTCTATCCCGCAATGGAAAAGTCACCTTGCGCATTTCAGTGGTGGCCCGGTGGGTTTTAAGATACTCCGGCAGATCCGCGGCGCGCACTGGTCCGTATTCCACTACAAAGCCTGTTTGCTGCCTGATCTCGTGAGCTGCAATCCCCGGGGCGCCCAACTGCGGCAGAATCAGTTTGCGATGGCTGACCACTTCATCAAGATGTACTGCTTTAATGCGTCGAATCAATTCACGCGTGCCAAAAGTATGCTTGCCTGCCGCACACCAGACATTGATGCCCTTGGTATCCAATACCAGGATGTATGCATCCACACCAATTAATGAAGCCCGCAATGCATCGAAACTGAGAGTGTAATTGGCAGTTACAAAAACCATGGAATCTGCCTTGGGCGCGCCAAGGCGGTACAACCCTGGCGTCACCAGGTGTTTATCGCGGCGGATTCCGATGCGGGCAATAAAATGGTCCCAGTGATCAGCAGACGAGATGACAGAAGTGGTGGTCATCATCTTTGGAATGGAAGCCAGGCGAAAGGTCAGTGCCATTGAATTTCTCCATATCATAATAAAACTGTTTTGCACGAAATCAATTTATATAGTTCAATTATATTGACGTTCGTCTATATGTCAATGGGTGGATAAAAGATGACTGAAGTAACTACAGTCATCTTTTTAGATTACCTAATTGTCCAAACTCAATTCGGCATAAAAATCAATTAGTCTGTTTAATCTCGTTGAGTAAACTTTGAGGATCCAGAATAACACCAAAGGAGTATTGCTTTCCATCGTGTTCGATCTGGATGGTGCGCCCGGTTTTCATTGCAGCAGCCCAGAACACGTCAGGTGTGATTTCAGGATTCACCTGGCAGGCCAAGGCGTATACACCAGCCAGATAGGGAACGATCCAACTCCATCCGCCCCGACTGTAGTGAACATAATCACTCAACCCATTTGGGCTGGCTGTTGTGCGCGCATCCATGGGGATCAAGAGCGTGTTCTCCAGGTTTTGGGCTCCTGAATAGAAATCATTTGCCCAAAAAATGCCAGGAAGGTAGACTGAGAAATCATTTGGGTCAGCCATTGACGGCCGCGCCATCCCATGGATGTTGAACCCATAAGTCTGATATATGCTGGTGCTGATCACAAAAATACCGGCAGCTTGGGCTTTTTCAATGGCATCAGTTATCTCGTTGTAGCCGGTGTTCCCATTCCTCCAGCCAATTGACATGGAGATCACCCGGATTTTTCTTTCTTCAGGAAGGCCTTTATTAATCTCAATAACCCTTAAAACATCTTTTGCGAGGCACGTGAAATCTTGACCTCCCAACGCAAAAGCGCCGTTGCAGTCTCCCATGGTGATAAAGTATAGATCGGCATCAGGTGCGACGCCTACGGTTTTTCCTACTGCGATGGAAGCAACCGCGGGTCCATGCATGGAGGTTGTCAGCCAGTCCCCTTCAATGCCTGCACCATCTTCAAAAAGCTGCAACTGGTTCACATATTCTTGATGGTCAACCAAGAGTGTCTGATCAATTATCGCAATTCCGATCCCTCGACCGGTGATGCCATCAGCATGTAAACTACGGATACCCAAACCCGGATCTTTACCCAATTCCATGATCTGCTCAGCTGAGAAACCGGCAGGCATTTTTTCAGGCGAAGGCCATTTGGTCTTGCTGTCGTAACTGGAATTATTGAGAAGTTCCAAAGATTTTGAAAAGTCCAGGTTCGTGACATCAGAAGAACGGAAATCGTAAAGAAAGGGGTCACTTGTTTCGGGATCATAAGTGGGAACAGAGTCTCTTTTTGGAAAGTAAGGACTGAAATCCACAGGTTCCGGGTGTCGCGCTATACTGGCTGGGGGTAATTTGGGTAGCGGTTTTTGAGTATTGCACGAAGAAATTACCAACACCATGATCGTCAGAAGACTAAACAAACTTGATTTTTTGCCCATCAATTCCTCCTAATGCGGACATAATCGAAAAATGTTTTGGGAGTCAGGCTCCGCGTTTCAATTTCAATCTAACGGATAAGTTTTAAACGGCTAATGGATTGTGTAAAGGCAACTGAACTGATAAGCTCAAGATCCCAATAAAAAGAGATTATAAATCCATTATAACTTCAGTTTGCTCACAAAATAATAATTGATCAAAAAGTGGACCTCATAAAAAAGCAACAACATTATCAGTCAAGATTATTGTTAATCAGGTTCCAACGTAAAATAAAAAGTAGCGCCTTGACCTGAAACCGCCTCTGCCCATATCCTTCCCCCATGTTTATTGACAATTCGAGAGACGATGGCCAATCCGACCCCGGTGCCTTCATAAGAATCTGCGGTGTGCAAGCGTTGGAAGACTCCAAAAAGTTTATCGTAGTATTTCATGTCAAAACCAATGCCATTATCTCGAACATAGTAGATCACTTTTTTGTCGGATGAGTTGGCAGCTAAATCAATATCAGTTGAATGTTGATATCCTATCTCGATCAAGGATTCTTCTTTATCCTTGGAAAACTTCACCGCGTTGGATATGAGATTGATAAAAACCTGTCTTAAAAGAGCAGCATCAGCTTCACAGACTGGCAGTTCTTTGATCGAAAAACTGACTTTTCTGTTTTCCAACTCTGGTTTCATGCTCTCGATAATACTTTGGATCATCGGCACAGGATAAATCTTGGCTTTCGAGAGACCCATTCTTCCCAACCTTGAAAAATTGAGAAGATCATCAACCAATTGGCCCATGATGATGGCATTTTTGCGGATCAAATCAAAATAATTGATCGCAACAGGTGAAAGTCCTTGAGCATGATCTTCTTTGATTAACTGGGCATATCCATTAATCGCACGTAGGGGTGCGCGCAGGTCGTGGGATATGGAATAAGAAAATGCTTCAAGTTCCTTGTTGCTGGATTCCAATTGCGCTGTACGCTGTTCCACCCGAAGTTCAAGTTCCGCGTTCATCTGACGGATCTTATCCTCGGCTTGTTTGCGTACGGTGATGTCTTCCGAAATCCCCAGCAGGTATTTTGGGTTTCCATCCTCGTCTAAAATTGGGATCTTCTTGGTGTGAAATACTCTTTTTTCATTATTTTTGGTATTAACAAATTCTTCAGGAATATCCACTAAATGCTTAGATTCGAAGACTTCAAGATCTTTGGTTCGATAAAACGAGGCCAGGTCTGATGGGAAGAAATCGAAATCGCTTTTTCCTTTTACGAAACCAGGTTCAAAACCAAGAATTGCTTCTCCGGTTCTATTGAACCTAATGTAGCGTAAATCGGGAGCCTCTTTAACAAAAACCATGGTGGGGATGTTCTCAATAATGCTGTTAAGGAATCGCTCGCTTTCTTTTAATGCCGCTTCAGATTTCTCAAGCTGATTCGTGGCAACCATTAATTGGTGAGTATTCTTTCCAATGGTACTGGCCATCCCAAAACCAGTAAATAATCCGATAACCCCAACAATTATTGAGAGAGAAATGACGATGAACATCGTTTTTTCTTTAACCGCCAGTGCAGCTTGATAGGCACTTTGAGCCTTGACCTCATAATTTGCGATCATATTCTGGATGAAAGGGTCAATCTGAGAGATCAATTCATCCGATTGGTCTTTTAATGTTCTTAAGGAATCGAGGTCATTACTTTCACGGGCTGGAACTATTTCTTTAGAAAACAAGCTGATATATTGGTCTGTCTGGCGATTGATGATATTGAAATTCAGCTGATCGTCTTCAGTTTCGAGTGATTTACTAATCTGGGTACGAAATTCCAGCAAAGGTGGTATTGAATTTTTAAATGCCTGGGCATCAACCGGATCACCATTATATATATAGTTGATCTGGCTGTTGTCCATGGTCTTAATGAGAAGCTGCAGGGTTCGAATATCGGCCATCTCACGCCGGCGTTCAAGGGCAATTGCATTGCTTTTTGCGTTTTGTTTTACACCGGATACCCCGGTAATGGCAACGATGGTCAATAATATCAACATGACCGTATTGCCGATGATGATCGGAAGGCTGTAATGCTGTCCTTTAAGTCTTTTCAGCATAATGACTCTTTAAAAATCAAAATCATCAATATTATTGATGTCAAATATCACTCGATTGGGCAGCAGGATGATTCCGTTCCCAACACTTTCATATTCATATCCCTGTACTTTATTCGAAGAAATTTCCACCGTGCCAACCCCTGGCACGTCAATTTTTTCGCCGATGGAAAACTTGCGTCCATTAACCAGTTCATTGGCAATATAAATGGAAAGTTGACCTTGTTCAACCACATCCCAAAGACCAAAACGATTGACGGTGCCACTTTTGACAAATGGGCGCATGACGTTGGGGGTGGAAAAACCGGTAATGATCACTTTTCCGCCGATCCCAAGTTCTTCAGCTGCCTGGGCGGCAGCAGGAAGGGCGTTGGCATCCGGACAAATGATGGCATCCAGGTCGGGGTAAGCGGAAAAGATATTGGTGGCTGTTTCGAGGGATTTTTCTACATTTTGATATCCATACTGGGTGGTCACGATGGTCCATGAAGGATATTCGGTGGCGATGATGGCTTTGGCGACACTTACCCATTGGTTCTGGTCGGTGACGGTCGGGCTTGAATAAAAGAACGCTACATCCTGGGGGGCAGTTACATCCTTCATTTGGCTGGCTGCCATACTGACCAGCAGCCTTCCCAATTGGATGGGAGTTCCCTGATTTATGTAGTAGGAACGGCAGTCAGGGTTCACATCTGAATCCCAGGTAAGTACCACAATGCCATCATTCATGGCTTTCTTTAATATGTCGCACAAACCGTCTGGAGATAATGAAGAAATAGCGATGGCATCATATCCTGCATCCATATATTTTTGAATGTATTCAATCTGCCCATTTACGCTGGGTGCATTTGGGCCATCGTAGGTGACGGTTATGCCTAATTGTTTCCCCATTTCAAGAGCCCCTTTTCCGCCGGACTCAAAGAAACCTACCCCTGTTAATTTAGGTATGAAGACAATTTTTGTTTTAGAAGCGACGGGTGTGGCAGTGGTGGGAGTCTGACAAGAACTTAAAAAGCAGATGGAAAAGATAACTATCAACAGATAAGCGAGCAGCCACTTCTTAGTCATAACATTCACCTTCCAATAAAAAAGACCGTTGCTCTGTTGAATATTATAATGATGGTTTATGCGTTGGTACTCAATAAATTTTATTTCTAATAATTAAAGTATAGCAGTAGAGTAATGAGCGAGCAAACAAGATGTACAACCTTATTATTGCGTAATTATCATGTGTACTCTATAAACTTATGGTAAATTCCAGATTCATAGTAAAAATAATAATTTCAGGAGGATTCCTCTTTCATCAGTTCGGAATAAGTATCATTTTTATGATAAAATATGACAAAATTAGTCTTATTTAGGAGCGGATCAACCATGTTGCCGGGGTACTTGCTTGCTTTGCGTGAAGGGCTTGAAGCTGCACTTGTTATAGGAATCGTTTTTAGTGTGCTCGCCAAGTTGAATCAAAAACAGCTTGGACGGGCTGTTTGGATGGGGGTTACCAGTGGAATTGTGATCAGCCTGGTTTCAGCTTTGATCCTGAATCTAATCGGAATGGAATTTGAGGGCCAGGGTGAACAAATCTTTGAAGGGACAGCCATGCTTCTTGCAGCAGCAATCCTGACCTGGATGGTTTTTTGGATGCGCAAACAATCAGGCGCCATGAAGGAAAAAATTGAAACGCAAGTCAAAAAAACACTTGAAACCAATCGAAACAGTCAAAGTGGAATAGCTGTTTTTTTCCTGGCTTTCCTGGCAATCGTCAGAGAAGGGATTGAGTTGGTACTGTTTTTGTTGGCGATCAGGCTTGAAACAAGCCCTTTGCAGGTGGCGACTGGAGTCCTTTTAGGTGTTGGATCGGCCATCCTGATCGGTTTGATTGTATTCAGTTCAGCAAAAAAGCTTAGTTTGACCCGTTTTTTTCAAACCACCAATATCTTACTGGCGCTTTTTGCAGCCGGCCTGGTAGGGCTTGGAATTCGTGAATTGAATGAATTGGGCTGGGTTCCGGCCGTAATTGAACATGTCTGGAACTTGAACGGGATCCTGCCAGATCAATCCACTTTGGGACAGCTATTAAAAGCCATGGTGGGTTATAACAGCGATCCTTCTTTGAGCATGGTCATTGGCTATTTTGGTTATTTTCTTGTCTTGGGAGTGATCATTTGGATCAGATCGAAGGGATCCAATCCGGCGGTCGTTAAAGTATCAAATTAAAGCAAAAGGGATGTTCCTAAGAAAGGAACATCCCTTATAGTAATGCTAATATATTTCTATTCGTAACGGATCGAAACAGCAATAGCAGAATCACTTAACTTGGTCATTTGAACGATCAGTGATTTGCCATTGTCGGAGCCGGTGAATACCAATTGAGATACGGTTGCATCATTTAGTGTCAAAATTTCGTTTTCGGTCAATCCCTTGGCAGCCAATTCTTTTTTGTAGAAATTAAAGGTGTCTGTCATGCTGGTCGCAGTCTGATACATTAATGTTCCTTGTGCATCAGTGACATTAGACGCATCTGGCAGCATTGGGAATTCAGAGTTGACTGATGCGGCAGCAGGTTCTGTAGCTTCGGCGGTGACAGCAACTGCTTCGGTGACAGCAGACTGTGCATCTGCATCTGAGGATGCTTCTTTTGCGGCGCTGGAACAGGCAGTCAAGGTCAATGAGAGAACAATAACAACTAATAGAACGATAATCCCTTTTTTCATTTAGAACTTCCTCCAAGCTATTGATAGGTAATAAGGTATTGATTATATCTGGAATTCTTTCACAATGAATCAATTCACTTGTCTATACGTTAACTTTCTTTAAAAGTTTCATTTTTCAAACAGCTTTTCTCAGAACATTAAAAGAATTATGGTAAATATTCATTATCATTAACCAACAACAGGTCCATCGGTGGGACCTGTTGTCGTGTTCCAATGCTATAGGGAGGAGAAGATGTTAACTGGCTGGTTTTTCAGCCAAGGTAACTGATACGGTATATTCCGATCCGTCACGGATGACAGTCAACTGAATCTGATCACCGGGATTCTTTGAAGCAAGTGCCAGCTGCAGATCATCCACTGAAGTGATGGCCTGGTTTTCGATTGAGGTAATGACATCACCGCCGATCATGACACGTTTGGCATTGATGATGACCGGTTTGTAACTTCCGATCAATCCGGCAAGGTCAGCAGGTCCACCTGAAACAACTTGTTGTAAGAGCAGACCCTTTTGGTCTGTGGGCATACCCATCTCCTTGGCGATGTCGGCGGTCATCGGGGTTACTGACACTCCCATCCATGCAGATGAAGAAGCGTTGTTCTTTGAAGAGGGATTGGTCTGGTTTGAAGTTTGTTCCACGCTAGCTGGTCGGGCAACGACAGTAGCATCCAAAGTTTTTTCAGTTCCGTTGCGAAGGATGGTGAGCTTCACAGCCTGTCCGACCTCGGTATGGGATGCCAGATAAGAGATCAGGTCATCAATCGAGTTGAGAGATTCGCCGTCAATGGCTGTGATGATATCTCCACCGACCTGAGTTTCGATGCCGTTGAGGGTGACGGTTTTGCTGCTGCCCATCAATCCGGCTTTATCCGCAGGGCCTCCATTGGCAACCGCGATCACCAACACACCACGTTGGTTGGCATCCAGGTTCATGGCTGTTGCCAAATCGGGTGTCAGGGTTGTGCCGGTCAAACCAAGGTAGGCATGTTCGTATTTGCCGTCTTTGATCAGCGCAGGGATGACTTTATTGACTGTGCTGGAGGGGATCGCAAAGCCGATGCCGGCATTGGCGCCAGAAGAGGATTCAATGGCTGCGGTCACACCGATCAGTTGACCTTGATCGTTTACCAGTACACCACCTGAATTGCCGGGGTTGATGGGCGCGTCGGTCTGGATAATATCGGGGATGGTGAAAGATGTGCCGGAATTTGAAGATTGGTCAGTGGGAAGGGTGCGTCCGAGAGCACTGACGATGCCTACCGTCATGGTGTTCTCAAGACCATATGGATTGCCAATGGCGATGGCTACCTGCCCCACTTTAACTTCGGTGGATTCCGAGGTGGTAATGGGATATAGCGTACCGGTGTAATCCACGAGTTGGATCACGGCCAGGTCGCTGTTGACATCCGTGCCAACGACTTTGGCATTGGCAATGGTGCCATCAGAGAATTTGACCTGGATCTTTTCGGCATTGGCCACCACGTGGTTGTTGGTCACGATGTAGCCGTCCTTGTTCCAAACGAAACCGGAGCCTAGTGCCTGAGTAGGCTGGCTGGGGGATTGTTGATTTGGAGTGGATGGCGAGCCAAAGTAAAACTGAAAACCTGGTATATTGGCAAATGGGTTTTCAGTGGTGGTATTGCTGGCGAGTTGCGCTTTTTCGATCACTTGAATGTTGACCACCGATGGATTGACCTTTGCATAAATCTCTTCAAGTGCAGCTTGATATGAAGAAAGCGAACCGATCACTGGGTTTGATTCGGTTGTGGTGGGTGCGCTCTGCTGGGGCTGCTCAGTTTGGACTGCTTCAGTCGGGGCGGGCAAGGTGGCTTTGGCCGGGCTTGTGCTGCAGGCGGAAAGTGAAATCGCCAGAATTAGAAAGATGGAAAGTGCAGAAATTTTTCGAGTATTCATAAGGTGCCTCCTATTAAGTTACCTGGAGGATATCATCTGATGATGCGGCCTGTCTTTATAGGGAGATTATTGGAACCTTAAGGTGACCTTAAGGAGGATGAGAAACACCCTTCTACAGTAGAAGGGTGTTTGGTTTATTGCAGAAAACGCAATGCAAGCAATAAGATCTTTAATCGCCTTGAGCTTTTTCGTCCTTAATCGGCAACCTGACCTCAAAGATACTTCCACCGCCGGGGTGCGAGGTTACATCCAAAGTACCGCTGTGAGCTTCAGTCAGGTCTTTGGCGATGGAAAGTCCCAGACCCATACCCTGTTTGATGCGGCGTCCCTGTTCACCTCTGAAAAATGGCAGGAACACCTTTTTTATCTCATCCGGCTGGATGCCGACACCGGTATCCTCGATGGAAAGATGGAAGGTTTCGCCTTCGACTTCGGCTAAAACTTTGATGCTGCCGCCCGGCTTGGTGTATTTGACGGCATTGCTTAATAGATTGCCTACCACCTGAGCCATACGATCCGGGTCCATTTTGATGAAGGGTAAACTGCGATCAATCGTCTCTGACCATGTCAGACCTTTTTCCTGGGCGAGGATCTGCCAGGAGCGCAGCACTCCCGGCAGCCACTGTTGTACATCAACGAGGTGGATGTTGAGTTCCAGTGCGCCAACAGATTGGTCGTAGAGGTGAGAGAGGTCATCCAACAGATGCTGCAGGCGCAGGGTCTCGGCATCCATGCCGTTAGTGAGGTCCTTGTACAGGGCGGGGTCCTTATCCGCACCCGTTTCGAGGGCATGGATGGCAGAGCGGATGGAGCCCAACGGACGACCCAATTCATGCACCAGGTTGGCCAGCAACTGGCGTCGCGATTTTTCCAGCGTATCCAGTTCAGCGACCAAAAAATTTACGGCTTGCGCCTGGGATTGCAGTTCTTCCGGTCCTTTTTCTTCAAGCGGCACGTGGCTGCGGCCAACGGCCAGGTCGTAAATAGCCCTGGTTACTTTGGTGATCGGTCGGCTTATGCGGATGGAAAGCCAGGCGCTGATCAATGCACTGATGGCCAATCCCAGCAGGACGATGAGCACAATCTGCCAGCGGAGTTCATCAAAGATCTGATAAAGGGATTCAACCCGATATGTTAATCTGACAATGCCGATGACTGCATTGCTCGAATCCAAAACGGGTTCGTAGACATCCACCAGGGTTTCTTTAACGCGGAGGATGGAATAGGAAGTCAGAGCAATCTCATGTCCGTTTTGTGCGTTGATGACGCCCTGTGAGTTGACGGAAATGGAATTTGAATAATCAGCACGATCGGTTGAGAAAAGCGGCCTGCCAGTGGGGTCCAGAAACATGACCTTGATGGAAGGGTCGAGCTGTACGCGTGAGATCAGGTTTTCGAAAAGGATGGGGTTGCCCCACAGCTCAAATTCCGCGCTGCTGATTTCTGAGAGCAGCCTGGCATCGCCCAGTAAGTTGTTGGCGAATTTGGGGATCAGGAAACGGCTTTCAATGCCGAAGATCAACAAGATGCCCATCAGCGGCATCACGATCAATAATATGAGCAGCTGACCAAAGGTCATCCTGCGTTGAATGGTGCGAAACATCAATCACCTCCGGAAAATTTATAACCCACTCCACGAACGGTGAGAATCAGGGAGGGATGATTGGGATCCGCTTCAATTTTTTTGCGCAGCCAGCGGATGTGAACGTAGACCACCTGGGGTTCGCCGTAGTATTCCGCCCCCCAGACCTGTGACAGGATCTCGGAGGTGGATTTAACCTGGTTGCGGTCACGGGCGAGCAGGTAGAGCAGGTCAAATTCACGCGGACTCAAGTCCAGCGTTTTTTTCGCCAACCTGGCGGTGTGGGTGACCGGGTCCATAAAGAGTGCGCCAGCTTGAATGGGATTGGTGGGAGCGAATTCTGCTGCCGGTGCACTTCTGCGCAGAACGGCTTTGATATGGGCGAGCAGCACATCATGGTCGAAGGGTTTGGTGATGTAATCGTCCGCGCCGAGTTCGAGACCAACGACTTCGTCCAACTCGCGGCGGCGGGCAGTGACAAAAATGACCGGGATGGGGGAGATGGATTTGATCTGTTTGATGGCGTCGAGACCATCCATTTCGGGCAGGCCTATATCCAACAGCACCAGGTCGGGAGGCGAATTACGCACGATCTCCAGACCATCTTCAGCATTGGCTGCTGTAAAAGCCTTGTACCCGGCCTGTTCCAGATTATAGGCCATGCTGCGCCGCATGAGGGTATCATCGTCAATAACCAGTATCTTTTTCATTAGTTTGTATTATAAGTCCATCACCATTTACAGGCGAATCTTTACATGCAGGCCGCGTGTAAGTTTCCATTTTTGAAAGGGGATGGTCACAAAATATGGATTAGGAAAAATTGACTATTGACAAGCCATCTACTGCGTGATACTATATAGCAGTAGTAAGTAATACTGCATACAAGTCATACGGAATAGGAAAGGTAATTATGGTAGATAATCTAACAGAAATGCTCAAAGGGGTACTTGAGGGATGTGTTCTTGAAATTATCAGCCGCAAAGAAACCTACGGTTACGAGATCACGAGACGGTTGAACTCCCTCGGCTTCACAGATGTTGTGGATGGTACTGTTTACACGATCCTGGTCAGGCTTGAAAATAGCAAGTTGGTAGATATCACCAAAAAACCCTCAGACTTGGGACCGCCGCGAAAGTTTTTTGCGCTCAATGATGCGGGGCGTGATGAACTGAGGAAGTTCTGGGAAAAATGGGAGTTTGTATCATCAAAAATGAATGAATTAAAGGAGACAAAATGATGAACTTTTTGGAAAAGATCACAGGCAGCGACATGAAGAAAGACTGGAAAACCATGGTGTCGCGATCCAAAAAATTACCTGTTGATTATCAGGCAGTATGGGAAAAAATAAATACAATTCTTTGGCTGCGGTCAGATTTTACCGGCCGCAATGTCATGCCAATATTTGAGGGCGTGTTAACTCTGCTTGAGGAATCCGCGGCAGACGGACTAGGTATTCAAGAGGTATTAGGCGATGATATTGAAGGTTTTTGTTCAGCTTTGGCAGGAGATGCCAATGCCAAGACTTATCGCGATAAATGGCGTGAACAACTCAACAACAATGTTGCCAGAAAACTGGGAAAATAGGAGGCTTACATGAAAATTCAGGAGATTATAGAAGGCAAAAAAGAGTGGCGGGCGCATATGGCGCGCGTTAATGCCCTACCGAAAGACTATCAAATTGTTTATAAGGAGATTCAACATTATCTCTTTATGGTTGGTCCAGTTGAATTAAACACGGGAATTTCTTTGTTATCGGGAATTGTTGATCTTTTTGAAGAAGGTGCGCTTTCAGGTAAAAGTGTACTCGAAGTTACAGGAAAAGATGTGGCAGCTTTCTGCGATGACCTTATCAAAGACTCAAAAACATATGCTGATTACTACCTGGAATCTGTTAACCGTGAAGTCAATCAGGCTGCGAAAAAAAAATTGGGTAAAACAAAGTGAAGGGATGCTGGTATTAACAGAAGCAAATATAAATTAATCTAAACCCCTTTATTGACAATTTATTCAAAATTTAATGGGTTCACCCCGTTGAATGTAAAACAAACGTTTTCTTTTATAACGAGAAAATGATGGTTTCATGCACCCAAAACATCAATTGGTTGGAAAGGATGATCAAATGAATACTCAAACAAACTTCGCAATACAAGTAAGGGGACTGCAAAAGTCCTACAAGTCACTTCATGTTCTTAAAGGGGTGGATTTCGATGTGCAAAAGGGCAGCATCTTTGCCCTGCTCGGTTCGAACGGAGCAGGCAAGACCACGATCGTTAAGATCCTGACCACGCTGCTCAAACAGGATGGCGGCAGTGCGACCGTCAACGGGTTTGATGTGGCGTCAAAACCGGATGGTGTTCGCCAATCCATCAGCCTGACAGGCCAATTTGCCGCTGTGGACGAAATATTAACCGGACGCGAGAATCTGGTCATGATCGCCAGGCTGAGGCACCTCGCCAATCCGAGTCGGATCGCAGAAGTATTGCTAACCCGCTTTGGACTGACCGATGCTGCCGACCGCAGAGTTGCCACCTATTCCGGCGGGATGAAACGCAGGCTCGACATCGCCATGAGCCTGGTGGGCAATCCACAAGTGATCTTTCTGGATGAGCCGACCACCGGGCTTGACCCCGAAGGACGAAACGAAGTATGGAAGACCATCAAGGAATTGGCAGCCAATGGCACCACAGTGTTTTTGACCACACAGTATCTGGAAGAAGCGGAGCAGCTTGCAGACCGGATCATTATTCTGCATGAAGGCAGAATAATCGCCAATGGCACGCTTGACGAGTTGAAAAAACTATTCCCACCTGCCAAGGTGGAATATATTGAAAAACAGCCAAGTCTTGAGGATATTTTCCTTGCGATCGTCGGCAAGAAAGAGGAAAAATAAATGGGAACCACAAAGAATCATCACCTCAGCGACATGGGGGTCATGCTTGGACGTTCCATGCGCCACATCTTCCGCAGTCTCGATACTATCATGACCGTCACCATCACCCCGATCATCATGATGCTGTTGTTCGTCTATGTCTTTGGCGGCGCGATTAAAACTGGTGTGGCCAATTATGTCAATTATCTGCTGCCCGGTATTCTGCTGATTGCCATCGCCAGCGGCATCTCCTATACTGCTTATCGTCTGTTTTTGGATATGCAAAGCGGCATCTTTGACCGCTTCCATTCCATGCCGATCGCACGTTCCGCGGCGCTGTGGGGACACGTGCTGACTTCGCTGGTCTCCAATACAATGTCAGTGATGGTGATCATCATCGTGGCGTTGATCATGGGCTTTCGTTCGACAGCAGGTGTGTTGTCTTGGCTGGCAGTGGCGGGCATCCTCGCTCTGTTTACGCTGGCTCTGACCTGGATTGCCGCGATTGCTGGACTATCCGCAAAATCCATGGACGGCGCAACGGCCTTCGCTTATCCGATCATCTTTCTGCCGTTTATCAGTTCGGCTTTCGTGCCGACCGAGACCATGCCCAAAGTGGTGCGCGCGTTTGCTGAGAACCAGCCGGTGACTTCAATTGTCAACGCCATCCGCGCCTTGCTCTCCAATCAACCGGTGGGGGAGGGCATCTGGATCGCCCTAGCCTGGTGCATCGGAATCATGCTCGTAGCCTATCTCTTTGCAATACAGGTGTATAAAAAGCGGGTGTAGACACTCGACGAAGATAAGCTGATGTTGTGACCTTACAGTCCCCCATGGTTAAAACCGCGGGGGATTTCTATTTCATGAGGAACGTTCAATCGTATTTTAAATTGATTTTAAATACATCAAAATTGCCCCTTGACTTGGAGCTAACTCCAGGTGTTATAGTATTACTGGAGGACAGAACCCTATGAAAATTGCAGAAGTGAGTGAAAAATACGGCCTATCCTTGGATACGCTTCGCTATTATGAACGAATCGGACTCATCCCAACCGTGACCCGCTCCCCGAACGGGATTCGTGAATACGGTGAAATGGACATCAAACGGGTGGAATTTATTAAATGTATGCGCAGTGCCGGTCTGCCCATTGAAGTGCTGATTGATTATGTGGGTCTTGTGCAGCAGGGCGACGCCACCGTTGAAGCCCGCAAAGAAATTCTTAAAGAACAGCGGCAGCTGTTGGCGGAAAAAATTGCGGAACTGCAAAAGACCCTGGATCTGCTGGATCACAAGATCGAGGTTTATGAAAACAAGATCCTGACCAAGGAACAAGGGATCATTTAGCCTTAACCAGGAAGGAGGAATTGTGGCTATCTGTAAAAACGCACTTAAAAATCATGAAGAACTGTTTCCAAACCACGTCTCAAAATTGGCCATCACCGACCCTGAACTGGTTGAAGTTTTTGACAACTTTGCCTTTGACGAAGTGATCCGCGAAGGCAACCTCGACACGCGGACCCGGATGAAGATCATCCTGGCAGCGTTGATCGCCAGTCAGACATTAAGTGAATACAAGGTAATGTTGGGCGGGGCGTTGAACGTGGGTGTCACCCCCGTTGAAGTAAAAGAGATCGTTTATCAAGCCGTTCCATACTGCGGTATTGGCAAGGTATATGATTTTTTAAATGCCACCAATGAGATCCTTGTAAGCCGGGGAATCCAACTGCCGCTGGAAGGACTATCTACAACAACACCTGAGACCCGTTTTGAAATTGGATACGCAGTTCAAAAATCCATTATAGGCGAGAGACTTGAGGTGATGTATCAAGAAAGCCCGGCCAATCAGCTGCACATTCAAAAATACCTCTCAGCCAACTGTTTTGGTGATTTTGTGGCACGCAACGGTTTGGATCTCAAAACGAGGGAATTGCTGACCTTTTCCATGCTGCTTTCATTGGGCGGATGCGAACCTCAGTTAAAAGGGCACATCCAGGCCAATGTCAATGTTGGCAATGATAAACAAACCCTGATCAGCGTTGTTACTCAATTGATTCCTTATGTAGGCTATCCAAAATCATTGAATGCCATTCGCTGTATTAATGAAGTGCTGCCTGAATAAATTAGAAAAAGGAGAGATTTCGATGGAAAAACGCATATTGGGAAAGAGCGGTTTGGAAGTTTCAGCCATGGGACTTGGCTGCATGCGTATGAGTTTTGGCGACACACCCACTGAAAAACAGGAAATGATCAGTTTATTGCACAAGGCTGTTGAGCGCGGCATTACCTTCTTTGATACGGCAGAAGTCTACGGGCCTTACACGAATGAAGAACTGTTGGGTGAAGCACTCCAACCCTTCAAGGGAAAAGTGGTGATCGCCACCAAATTTGGGTGGAACCTATTGCCAGGCAAAATGGGGCGAGAAGCTATGAACGGACTGGACAGCCGCCCCGAGCACATCAAGCAAGTGGCTGAAGCGTCGCTAAAAAGGCTGAGGGTTGAGGTACTCGACCTGTTTTATCAGCATCGTCCTGATCCCAATGTTCCGATCGAAGATGTGGCCGGCGCGGTTAAGGACCTGATCGAGGCAGGCAAAGTGAAACACTTTGGATTATCGGAATCTGGCGCTGACCTTATCCGCAGGGCGCATGCCGTGCAGCCGGTTACGGCCATCCAGAGCGAATATTCGATCTGGTTTCGAGAAGTTGAAGCAGAAGTTTTGCCAACCTGTGAGGAACTTGGCATCGGGTTTGTTCCCTTCAGCCCGCTTGGCAGAGGATTTCTGACCGGCAAAATAGATGAGACAACCGTTTTTGACAAGTCAGATATCCGCTACAACAACCCGCGTTTCACACAGGATGCCATCAAAGCCAATCAGGCAGTGGTTGACTTGCTCAATAAAATCGCAAAACGGCTGGCAGCTACTCCCGCTCAGATCGCACTGGCCTGGCTGCTGGCACAGAAACCATGGATCGTGCCCATCCCCGGGTCGCGCAAGCTGGAACGATTGGATGAAAATAATGGAGCTGTGACAATCAAATTGGCGGCTGAAGATATTGATGAAATTGACAAATCCATGGCAGCCATTCAAGTCATTGGCAGCAGGTATTAGGGCTTTGTGAAAAATAAAAATAAGAACCTATTGGGTGTTGGCGCGCTTGTATTGGGAATTTTCATATTCTCACTGCAAGATATTACCGTCAAGCGAATGGGCGGCAGCTATCCGATCCTGGAAATCGTCATTCTGCGCACGTTGATCGCCATCCCCATTACTCTCATCCTCTATCGAATGGAAGGGCAGAGGGGGCTGCCCAAAACCCAACAACCCAAACTTGAGATCCTGCGGGGGGCTTTCCTTTTTCTCTCGTATACCACTTACTTCATGGGGCTGGCCTCCCTGCCGCTGGCGGAGATATCGGCGATCAAGTTTTCGACACCCCTGATGATCACGCTTTTGTCGGTCATGCTGCTTGGTGAAAAGGTGCCCGCCAAGAAATGGATCGCGCTGGTGGTTGGCTTCATCGGCGTGCTGATCATCATCCGTCCCACTTCGGCGCATTTCAATATTGGCTCCATTTTCATCCTGCTCAATGTGGTGTTTTACGTGCTCTCGGTGTTGGTCACACGCCGGCTGCAAACCACTGAAAGCAGTGCCACCATGGGCTACTTCAGCACCTTCGTTTACCTGGGTTTTTCGGCCATCCTTGCCCCGATCGTGATCGCGATCGGTCCCATGCCGAATGCTGATCCGAGCATTGCATTCCTTTTCCATGCCTGGAGCATGCCTAGCTGGCTGGATCTTCTGGTCATCTTCGGCCTGGCCTTGATCTGGGTAGGCGGCATGTTCTTTATCGCAAAAGCCTACAGTTTGGCCACAGCTTCGGTGGTGGCGCCTTTTGAATACATGTCGCTGCCCATCAATACCACCTGGGGGCTGCTGCTTTGGCATCAGTTCCCCTCATGGGTGACATTGGTGGGCGCGGCTTTGACCATGGGCAGCAGTTTGTATTCGCTGCTATTGGGGCAAAAAGGGCGGAAAAAGGAAAAAGTCACTGTTGAAGATGAAATTTCGAATTTTGAACATGAGTTGGATTAGTTTTTCTTGTGAGGTTAGCTATGATTGATTGGACTGAAGATGAACTTAAGCGGATTGGAAATGCGGATGAATTACAGATCCAGACGACCCGTTTGGATGGAACACTGCGAAAACCGGTTACTATTTGGACGGTACGAGTAGGGCGAGAACTATTCATCCGCTCATATCGTGGACGCGCCAGTTCTTGGTTTCGTGGTGCATTGAAAAATAATCATGGACGGATCCAGGCTGGAGGAGTCAGTAAAGCGGTTACTTTCAATGAAGTGAGTGACCCTGGAATTAATGACCAAATAGACACGGCATACAAAACAAAATACGGGCGAATGGGGGCTGCTTATGTTAATACGATGGTGTCTGCTGATATAAGAGCGGCAACGATCAAGATCATCCCTCTTTAGGGTATTATTTAAGTAGAGAATAAGGAGAGAGACAAATGGATTACACCCGTTTAGGTTCAACCGGCATGCAGGTCTCGCGGATCTGCCTGGGATGTATGGGCTTTGGTGACGCCGACCGATGGATCCATAAATGGGTCCTCAATGAAGAGAACAGCCGTCCGATCATCAAACATGCTCTTGAATTGGGGATCAATTTTTTTGATACCGCCAATGTTTATTCCCTTGGGGTAAGTGAAGAGATCCTCGGACGTGCGTTGAAAGACTTTACCAAACGGGATGAAGTGGTCATTGCCACAAAGGTGCATGGAAGAATGTTCGACGGCCCGAACGGTGGCGGATTATCACGCAAGGCGATCATGAGTGAAATTGACAAAAGCCTGAAACGGCTTGAAACTGATTACGTTGATCTCTATCAGATCCACCGCTGGGATTATGAGACTCCCATAGAAGAAACGATGAATGCTCTTAATGATATTGTGAGAGCCGGTAAAGCCCGATATATCGGCGCTTCGGCAATGTTCGCCTGGCAATTCCAAAAGGCTTTGCATGTGGCCGAGAATCATGGCTGGTCCCGTTTTGTTTCCATGCAGGACCACCTGAACCTGATTTACCGTGAGGAAGAACGCGAGATGCTGCCGCTGTGTATAGATCAAAAGATCGGGGTGATTCCCTACAGCCCGCTTGCCTCCGGCAGGCTGACGCGTGATTTTACCGCAGAAACCACGTTGCGCTCTGAGACTGATCAGATTGCCATGAAGAAATATGATTCAACTGCAGAAACTGACCAACAGATCATCATCCGTGTGGCTGAATTGGCGCAGAAGTACGGCGTCTCACGTGTTCATATAGCACTTGCCTGGCTGCTGCAAAAATCGCCGGTGGCCGCGCCGATCATCGGGGCCACCAAAATTTCTCATTTGGATGATGCGATGGGTGCTTTTTCGGTTGAATTAACCAAGGAAGACGTCACTTATTTGGAAGAACCCTATGTGCCGCATCAGATCGTTGGACATCAGTAAATCTGGAGCATGAAATGGAATACATCCGATTAGGATCCACCGGTTTGCAGGTCTCGCGCATCTGTCTGGGCTGCATGACATTTGGCAAAAAATCAGACCGTTGGCAGTATGTTTTGGAGGAAGAAGAAAGCCGTCCTTTCATCAGGCAGGCGCTTGAATCAGGTATCAATTTCTTCGATACAGCCAACGTCTATTCAAACGGCGCCAGCGAAGAAATTCTTGGCCGCGCTTTGAAGGATTTCGCCAAACGCGATGAAGTGGTCATTGCCACCAAGGTTCATGGCAAGATGTCAGACGCTCCCAACGGCGGAGGCCTGTCGCGCAAGGCGATCTTGAGTGAAATTGACAACAGTTTGCGCCGGCTCGGCACCGATTACGTGGATCTTTACCAGATCCACCGCTGGGATTATGAAACCCCCATCGAAGAGACCCTGGAGGCCCTGCACGATGTGGTGAAAGCCGGCAAGGCAAGGTACATCGGTGCTTCAGCCATGCATGCCTGGCAGTTTGCCAAGGCGCTCTTTACCGCCGACATGCATGGGTGGACGCGTTTTGTCAGCATGCAGCCGCACTACAACTTGATCTATCGTGAAGACGAAAGGGAGATGCTCAACCTGTGCATTAATCAGCAGATCGGCGTCATTCCATTTTCTCCGCTGGCACGAGGAGTTTTGAGCCGCAAAGCGACCATCACCTTTGATGAAACTCCGCGGGCAAACGCCGATGCGCTTATCAAGGCCCGTTACGATCGTGAAGACAACATGGCCATCGTCGAGCGCGTGAGCCTATTGGCTGAAGAAAAAGGGGTCTCCATGTCGCAAATCGCGTTGGCGTGGATGCTTTCCAAACCAGTGGTCACTGCTCCGATCATCGGCGCGACCAAGCCCTTGCATTTGGAGGATGCCGTTGCGGCCTTGTCGGTAAAACTGAGTGCAGAAGAGATCCAGCACCTTGAAGAACCCTACCTGCCGCATCCGGTGATCAGCTACCAGTAATGATTCTCTGATCTTCCTGAGAATCGCCATTGTAAAGCAGTGATCCATAAATAGTTGCATGAAGAAAAAAGCATCCAAATATGTGGATGCTTTTTTGATTTTTGGTTCGTTTGTATTATTGAAAAGATCTTGGATGGATCAATTTGAACTGGTAAGAGGATGCCTTAGATCGAACAAGTAATAGCCATCCCCTTGTTGATAGGGGAAGGCACTGAAAAGATGTTCCTTTAGGTCAGGCTGCGAATCAAGTTCCCCCATCAAGGTCACGAGAAAATAATCCTTGTTGGCGGTCAGTTCCTTGAACATTTGCTGGAAAGCAGGATCCGTGGCGCCTACCAGTGATTTGATGGTGCGGTCTCCGGCGGTTGGCCACAATTTTGGATTCACAAATCCCCAGTAGCTGATGCGGTAACCGCTGTCATGGGTCAGAGCAATAACCGCGGAGTTACCTCCGATCCTGGCACCGAGATCCGTCCAATATTTTGCCTCGTTGCGGTAATTGTTGGCAATCAGAGTGCCGCGGGTGACCTGTACGCAGATGGCGAGCGAAGCCAAAAGTACAAGCATGAGAAAAGACCGCGAAATCCAACTTGGATTGGCAGACTCGAATCTTTCATAGATGACCGAAAAGAAATAGCCAATCCCAAGGGCGAGAATGGGGAGCAAGGGAAGATGGTAATAATTATGCGTGTAGATGTGATAAGCAAAGGTGAAGCCGTATAGAACGTAACCCAACCACATGCAAAAAAAGAAGACACGGTCCTGTTTGGATTTGATCAGGAATAAGGCGAGGACGCCAAGCACGAGCGGGAAGTATCCGGTGACCGACTTGGCCAACTGAAGCCAATTGGAATACCACTTGGGGTCCGTGAAATATTCGGGAAAGAAGCGTGTTCCAAAGATCGAATAGGCATTACCGCCCACGGTGGCGCTCAACGCATTAAAGAGGATGGCAGGCAGCAAAGCCAGCGCAGCCATTAAATAGACTTGCGGGTTTTTGATCCAGTTTTTGAATCCTTTTGAGAGTACCAGCCCGACAAAAGAAAAACCGATAAAAAAGGCGGATGGCGCTTTGACAAACAAGGCAATTCCGGTGAAGACACCAGCCAGGATTGCGTTTTTGAAAGTTGAATTGTCAGCCCAGCGTTTTTGAAGATACAAAGCCCAAATGATGCACATGACCATCAGCGGATCGGGCTGAAAACTTCGGCTGGCGTAAACCCCAAATGGAATGAAAAGATAAGCAGCCAGCGCGGCAAAAGCGCCGTTGATATTCATCAATTTTCGAGCTAAAAGGAACAGCGGAATTCCGCCGATGACCCAGAACAGCATCGAATAAAGCCTTGGCACCAGGATGTTTTCCTTGCCGATCAGGCGGTAGGTGTAGGCTGCCAAATACTCCATGATGGGCGGTTCGATTCTGGTTTCGGCATTGCCGGTGTTGATGCCATATCCACGTTTATCCTGAGGCATCGAAAGCGTATCCGGGGAGTCCATTTGATAATAGATTCCTCTGGCCATGATCAAGGAATGAAGTTGCCGCGTGGTGGCGAAATCGAGGGGGAGATCGGTGAAATCAATAAAGCGAACAGCGAGACCCAATAACAGGAAGATCACAACCAGAAGGGGAACAACACCCTTGTTGGGTTTCAGGAAAAGCACAGTTTTTGACGTATCCGTTTGTGACGGGGAAATAGCTGACATGGTCATGTCCTCAGATCTGTATGAATTAACAGGCTTATTATAACGGTCAAAACTGGGAAAACGGCCTAATTATTTCAAGTGAATGATGGCAAGTTGTTCAATTGCGAATGGTGAAGCTGCAAACTCTGGTGGCAAATAAATCATCACCATAAGTCTTGCATTCATGGCTGGTGGATCGAGTGCCCAGCCATTGTTCCTCAAAATTGTAATCTGCCAGTGGTGAGTTCTGATCCACGACCAACCATACTCTGCTGCCGGGATTTATCTTGTGAGCGAAGATCCACAAGGTGGTTTCATCCAGGGCGAGGTCAGGGCTGGCCGTTCTGGTGGCGTTTGTAACTTGTTCGGGTGAGGGATAAGCAAAGGGCAGTGATGTCCAAGCCACAAAGGGTGAGCTCCAGTTCATCCAGTTATTCCAAATATCTTCTGAGTAGGATTTCACCAAAACCAGGTCACCGGGTTGATATGTGGCCTCAATGTATTGCTGAGATTGTAAAAAATCCGCACGATTATTTGAATATTGCGGATCGTCACGGTATATCGAGACCAATCCAATGTCGAGGATGAACGTCAGTGAGAAAGCGACCATGACCATCCAATACCGTTTTTGAGCCGATAAGCCTGCCAAAACAAGTCCTGGCATGATCGCCGAAAATGGAATAAGCCACCAGAGAGCGGACGGAACCCTGACGATCGCCAGATCAAGCGGCTGGCCTGTCATTATCCAATTGACGCTCCAGGTAATAATGGACGTTCTCGGGCTCCAAATGGTCGAAAATTCAGAGATCGGAGGTGTGCCATTCAAGGTCTCCAGATAATATTGGCGGACTGGCACCACTGAGCCCAAGATCTGGATCAAGCATGACAGAACCAGCAGCCCAATCAGGAAGGCTGTTCCGCCTCGTTTTTTCATGAGCGCTTCAACGGTCGGTGCTGAAGCCAGCACCAGCAGCGGTATTGCGGGGAGGACAAAGCGCAATCCCCAATTGACATGGCCGGCCCATTCACCATCATAGAATAGCGCTTGAGCGAAGACCAACAATACCAGGTAAAGCCAGGCAGACCAGGCAGCGCGGAACCGGGTGAATAAACTCCACACAGCCAGCAGCAGCACAGGAGAAAAGATGAAAATGCTCTTGCCCGGGCTGAAAAATGGTCCAAGGAGTGCCTGTAATAAACCGGTCCGCGGGGTGGACAGGAACTTTTGCAGCACAGTAAAGTAATAAAAGGGGCTGAAGCGTGTCAGCATGGGGATGGCTGGTACGATCAATAACCAGCACAAGAACAATCCCGTGAAAACAAAAAGCGGAACCAACCAATCCTTGAAGTTCTTGTTGGCTCTCATCCCAATTTCTCGCCTTGGAT
Organism: Chloroflexota bacterium; assembly: GCA_021825925.1. Taxonomy (GTDB): domain Bacteria; phylum Chloroflexota; class Anaerolineae; order Anaerolineales; family Anaerolineaceae; genus UBA6107. Next base: position 168,551 of record JAKAFP010000007.1, on the reverse strand, counting down.
GGTTGAGGATTAATTCAAGCAACACAATGAGAAGTGCCAGAATCACACTGTTTTTTGAAAGCACTCCGGTTGTGAAAGTGGTGATAAAAACGATCCATAATATCACTGTTTTGAATGTGTCACCACGTTCCTGCTGGTTGGCTTGTTTGATGACAAGCATCAAATACCAGGCAGCGGTTAAAAAGAGCATCGCCAGGGGATCGCGAAAAAAGGTGCGGGTGTAAGGCATGGCGATAGTCCCGAGACCGAAAACGGCGGCTGTAAAAAAGCTCACACGTCTGGAATATCCCATTTTCGCTGCGGATAAATAGACAATAGCAGCCGTGGCAGCCGTGGCCCAGATATTCATGAGGAACATCATTTGAATATGGCCAACATGAAAAATATCAGAAAGCAATGCTAAAAGACCACCCGCCACCGCCTGGACTGGTTCGATGTTCATCGCCTGATTTGCCCATTGTTCAGGTACGATCGAGTATTCAAAAACGCGGCTGTTCCCCAAGACACGGGAATTGTTGAAGTCCCCTTCGAAGGCAAAACTTAACGCTCTGGAAGCCAGGATGTGTTCATCATCAATGAGGAAGGTGCCGGAATAGAAAAAGGAATAAACCACTACCAAAAGAGTGAAAACAAGGAGGGCATCAAAAAACCGAGCGGGTGATCTCATGCAGCATCCTCTTCTGTTACAAGTACTTCTTCATCAACGGATACAGGAATTTGAAACGCGCACATTCCGTCAGCAACTGTTTGCGCAGCAGTTGACGTTTGGCAGAGATAATGAAGTCGGTTTCCGTCATACGCGTTTGAGGCATGGGGTCAGGCTGGTTTGCGGTTTGGTTCGATCTGGCCAACAGTTTCTTGATCCATCTTATCGGATTGAGGGGAAGGCTTAGATCCTGAGGCAGGTATTGATCCAACTCAGATTGATAACGTACCAGTTGCCCGGCCAGAATGGTGTGTTTTAAATGGTCCATTGTGAAACGGGCAGGATCAACCTGATGGATCACCCTGGCTTGCGGGAGAACGCCAATGGTGTATCCAAGTTTTTGGATCAGGCTGGCGGCAATGATCTCTTCTCCGCCGCTGTAGTCCTTTCCGCGGCGGCCGTAAGCACCGCGAAAGCCGCCGATCTGATATAAAGCTTGACGGCGGGCGCACCAATTGGCGCCCCACGGAAAATTCGCCCAATTGCTCACAGGAGTATAGCTGCTGTAATCCGTTTCGAAATGGCTCCAATAGGCTTCCCAGCCGGGCTGCCATGGCATATTGAGCTGCTTAGGACGCCGAAGCAGGATATGCCCTCCGATCAAGCCTGCCTCGGGATGACTGCTTATGGTTTCAAGATATTTTTCAAGAAGATCCGGTTGAGCCAGGGCATCATCATCCAAAAAGAGCACCCATTCGCCTTTAGCTTCAGAAAGACCGGCGTTACGTGCATAAGAGAGTCCCCTGATCGGGCACTGTATCAGATGCAAACAATCCGGATTGCTGAAGAATTCCCTTTCCCTATATTTCTCGATCAACGGTATGAGTTCTGAATAATCCTGGTTGTTATCCACCACGATGACTTCATAATCAGCCTGTTGAATGGTTTGATGGGCAATTGCCCGCAACGATAATTCCAGAAGTTCGTTGCGATTGTATGTGCAGATGACAACCGATATTTTGAACCTGTCGGGTTGTGGCTGCCAGGTTTGGGCCTCGATCTGACGCAAGGAGAGCGAACGGCACTTGATGTCCAACGCATGCATCCATTCTTCTTGATCAACAGATGATTCCGCAAGGACCTGTAAATGTTGATCCGTGACCAAGGTAACTTCTTTTGGTGACTTATTATTTGTGTTCTCTTTGGAATATACAGCCACCCGGCAAACAGAATCCTGTGGAGTGAAAAGAAAGTCCTTTTTCTCTTCAAGCGTTGAACAAAGTTTAAGATGGATGCACGGAATCCATCTGATGGGTAATGTTTGACGCAAAAAATCTGAGGTTGTGATGGTGATCTGACCGCGATTTTGCAGACTGGTTTTTATCTGCCTCACGATGGGAGTTTCGATCTGATCGTCCTCAAATATCCATACCAACGGCATCAAGTAGAAATCACGTCTGAAATCTTCAAAGGCCATCAGGAATTTTCGGTCTTCAGTGATTCTTAAATCCGCATCCTGACTGGTAAGGGAAGCTGAGTGCATGCGGTATTTGTAAACCGGTTCTTTGAAATCAGTATGTTTGAGAATGAAGAGTGAATTAACCTGCATCCAATAATCGTAATCTTCGCGTGTGTACTGAAAGGGACTGTACCCTGCCAGCAGATCGGCCACCAGCCGGCGGTACATAAAGGCACCGCCAATAAAGTTATTGGGGATGACATTGAGTTCTGACGGATCAGTGGGGAGGTGGATGTGTTCGCTGTGGTGAGGAATTTGGTACCCCTCGAACCAACCGGATTTTTTAAGGGGGACACCGGTTTCTTCGATCAGATCCATGTTTGCATAAATCATATGCCAGTCGGGATGGCGTTGAAGACAGCCCACCATCTTCTCAAAATACTCCGGCATTAATAGATTATCATCGCTGGTCCAGGTGAAAAATTCACCATGAGCAGCTGCAAAGCCCGCGTTTAAAGCGCCCGGCAGTTTTAAGTTGGATTGATGCAGCACCGTGATGCGTTGGTCCTTTTGAGCGAGGGCATCCACGATCGAAGGTGTGGTATCCGTGGAGCCATCATCCACAATGATCAATTCAAAATGGGGGTAGGTTTGATGCAAAACACTTTGAATGGCACCTTCGATATAGCGTTCTCCATTGTACACAGGCAGGACGATCGAAACAAGGCCGGGGGTGAATGGAGTCAGTGGATGCTTGAGGTTCTGAGGCCACAGCTGCTGCCTTTTATATTTGAAGTTGCGAAAGGCAAAGGCTGGCCAAGATAATTTTGGATCCAATTTCCGCTTGAGCGTTCTGCCTGCTTTTGCCAGCAACTGTCGGTCTTTGCCGGGTTGAGGATGAAAGAGTCTGTTGAAAAGGGCTTCCCGTTTTGATGCTTTGGGGATAAGGCCCAGACGAAGCTGCCAAAGACTGAAAAGCACTTTCCATCCGCGGCTGGATTTTATGGTATCGAGTTCACTCAAATGATGCGCAAGTTCAGCCCTGGTTTGGTCAAGCTCAAGCAACCGTTGGTTGAGGTCTGCCTTGGTTTGATCAACCTCAACACCTTTTTTATTAAGATCATCTTGCAAGATTTCATTTTGTTTTTCTTTGGCCTGGTTTTGAGAGAGCAGGTTTTCATTCCTTTGAAGGAGCTGCTGGTTGCTTTTTTCAAGTGCAAGGTTTTCTTTGTGAATAACATCAAGATTGGAAGAGAGGGTCAATACCGCCGAGGATAATAGTTCTGTGTAATCGGATTGACCGGTTGCAATGGGCGTATTGGATTCGAGAAGCTGGAGGGTCATCTCAAGGTTGCGATCTGCGAGTTGTGAAACTTGAGATAGTTGAGCTTTGATTTGTGTGGCAACACTTCTGGACCGTTGCCAGTTTTGATCGAGTAATTCGAACAGAGCTTTGGATTCCAATTCTTCGATGGGTACCAGATCGTCAGTCAATGCAAACTGCTGAAGCAGAGAATGAACCTTCGGATCGTAGTTGATGCCAGCCACCGGAATATGGTTTTTGAGCGCCATAATTATGGAATGCAAACGCATGCCGAGAAAGAGGCTGCATTGAGCAAACGCAGCCTGATATTCAGGGATTCCCGAGATCCGTGGAAGTACGCTTGTTCTGGCTTTGTTTTTCAGCGAGCTCTGAATGTTTTTTGCCAGTGCAAAATCATCGAGAAATTTGTCTTTCGCGTTTTGAAAAGGGATGAAAAGCACTCGTCCAGCAGCGTGGGCATCCAGGAACAGATCGAGGGCAAGGGTAACTTCATGCTGCCATTGGGCGGGTTCAACACCTACATCCCAATGACGCAAAGAAACCCCCAGAACAGGGACTTCATTTTGATCTCGCGACTCTGTTGAGGTAATAATGGGCAGCGAAAAGACGGCATCCGCGGCGAGTGAGATTTTGGAAGCCGGTATGCCAAGGGCGATCAATTGCTGCTGCGAGTCGAAATCCCGTACGGTGATCAGGTCCGCCTGGTTGGCGATGGCTTGCATCAGGGTTTTAGCCTGATCACTGAAGAGCGGACCCACCCCAACGGCAGAAAGCATCAGCTTCTTTTTGTGGATGGCAGCCAACAAAGCCACACTGGCATAAAAAGAAAAACCGGAATGGCCGGAGGTGAAGATAGCGCTTGAATCCACACCCCAATAATCGTGGAACAATCCGCCCCCACCCAGAATCACCAGGTCGCAGGCGCTGATGGCTTTGACGATGCCCGGGTAATCTTCCCAGGCGATTGAATCCACTTGATGTGTTTTTTTTGTGGCTTGAGGGTTACCTGAGAGGACAATGATCTTCAGGTCTCGTTTTTGCGAGCGAAGTCCATTGACCATGGCCGAGAGGATCAACTCATCTCCCAGGTTGCCAAACCCAAAATATCCTGCGAGGACGAGGGTTTTAGGGCTTTCCAAGTGGCCTGGCCGCTTCGACATGCTTGATGTCCTCAAGATACCTCTGGATTACTTCGGAAGGAGTTCCAATGGATTTCATTTTACCGTAATCAATCCACGCGACGCGATCGCACTTCTCTTCAATGGTTCCAAGATTGTGCGAAACCATGATAATGGTGGATCCGTTTTGTTTAAATTCAGCCAATCTGGCGTCACATTTTGCTTTAAATTCCTCATCGCCGACTGCCAGAATCTCGTCAAGGATCAGTATCTCAGCCTGCCAGGAAGTGGCAATGGCGAAGCCGAGCCTGGCCATCATGCCGGTGGAATAGGTACGCAGTGGCGCGTCAATATAACCATGAACTTCTGCGAATTCGATAATTTGCGACAGTTTGGCGTTGATCTCCTTTTGAGGGTGACCCAGGAGGGCAGCATTGAGGAAAATGTTTTCCCTGCCGGTCAATTCGGGGTGAAAACCTGCGCCTAATTCCAACAACGGTACGACCTTTCCGTGCAGGATGACCCTGCCTAGGGTGGGTGAAATAACTCGTGCGATGACCTTGAGCAGCGTGCTTTTGCCCGCACCGTTCCTTCCCACTACTCCGAAGGTCTCTCCACGGACGATCGAGAGACTGACATCATTCAATGCCCAGAAATCTGTCATGTGAATGTTGTTTTTAAGGAATTGGATGGTGAATTCTTTAAATGATTTCATTTGTTCCATCGGTGAGCGGTAACATACCGAAATATTCTCCAATGAAACACTGAAACCTGGTTTTAAACTACTTTTATGATCTGTCATGTCCGGTAAGTCAATTCATTTGCCTTCCATGAGAATACCAACCAACCTACCACAAGGGTAATAACCGCGATCACAGATCCAATAAGAAGGATATGGTTTGATGGAATTGTCCCATCGTAGATCGGCTGCCGCAGCAGTTCAACATAGTAATACAAGGGATTCAACGGAAAGACCCAGTTCCTGATCACCTCAGGGACGATCTCTTTGGGATAGATGATCGGGGTGAGGTACATCCAGGCAGTCAAGGCCACCTGGATCATTTCGACAGTATCAGGAAAATAGATGGCCAATGCTGAAAACAACAATGCCAGCCCCAATGTAAACATGGCGAGCAATAAGATGGATATCGGAAGGAAAAACAATGAAAGATGAAACGGGAATTTAAGCACCAGCATGATCAATGCGAGGGGGATGAGTGAGATCAGAAAATTTACCAATCCGGTACCCAGGGCAGAAATGGTAAATGTGGTGCGGGGAATATAGATCCGGTGCAGAATGGCGCCGCCCCATACATTCTGGTTTAAGGCGGCGAACAAGGTCTGAGAGAAAAAGGTCCAACCGATCAACCCACTGAGCACGTAAATCGGATAGCTTTCAAGCGAATGGAAAAGCCGCGAAAAAACCAAAGTTAAGATCAACATTGTCCCAAATGGATTGAGCATGGTCCAGGTGATGCCGAGGACAGAACGTTTGTAGCGCGAGATGACGTCACGGTTTACCAGCTGCAGGATCAATCCGCGATACTTCACCACGCTCTTGAGTTCTTCAAGGGGCAGCGGATCGCGGCGAGCGCTGTCGTAGGTTTCAGAAACTGGATAAGCGAAATTATCTTCCATCAGCGCAAGATACCATCATTTGAGTTTGAATTTTCCACTGTATTGGTAGCTCTCACTCGCAGCCAGGTTTTTGATCTTATTGATAATACTATACCCTTGATCCACATCAATATAAACCCAGGCAGATGGACCAATGCTTTAAAAAAGCGGCCGGGGTGGGGCAGCAGGAATATCCCAACCAGGATAGGCACCAGATCGAAAGCCACCAAGCCAAAACAAATCGCTGAGAGGACAGGATGGCGGATGAAAAGCACACCAAGAAATGCTAAAAGAAGGAGCTTCAACCAGCGGGGTTTTAAAAAGATTGCTCCCAGCATGGACCAGCCATCAGGGCCACGGAAAACAAGGTTCCATACTGTATGTCTGAATTTCCATAATGAATTCCATTGACCGCGGAACCAGCGGGCGCGTTGGCGGGTGGCTGCATTTTGATCGGAAGGCTTGGGGTCATAAATGGAAGGAGAAGTCAGAGACCTGATTTGAATTTTGCCTTCAACAAGCAAAAGGCTAAGGGCGATGTCTTCAACGTTGGTCTGCAATTTGGGTGCAAAATTGATCAGTGTATCAGGTTTGAAGATCATCCCTGTGCCGCGCAGGCGCACGGATAATCCCAGCCGGGAACGCAGACGTTGAAAAACGGTCTGTTCGATGAGTTCAGAAAGCGCAATCAGGGTGGAAATTGGGGATCCTTCATATTCTGAAGGAACGAGCTGGCACTGGAGCACCAGGTCCGTTTGAGTGATATGCCTTTTCAACTCGTTTGAGAAATTATCGGTAAGGATGCTGTCTGCGTCGAGGATGACGATAAAATCGAAAGTGCGAAGCAGATCTTTGTGTTGTTCAACCAACCAAACCAGAACGGCACTCTTGCCCGGAGCATTCCGGTCCTCTCTTTTCAGTACAAGCACACCGGCATTCTCTGCTATCCTGGCGGTCTGATCATCACAATTATCGGCCACTACAATCAGGGTGTCAGAGGTCTGCAGGGATTGCTGGATACTCTGGATGGTCTTTTGGATGACCAATTCTTCGTTGCATGCCAGGATCAAAAAGCCGATCTTGAGAGCATGGCTTTGAGCTACAATCCAGTTTGGGTTTGAAATGTCAGTCATACGGCATCGAATCCGGCAGGGCTTGTTGGTAATGACCGCACTCCACACAGTGGAAACCGTCGGCCAAGGCAAGTAAACTTCCACCGCATTTGGTGCATTCCATGGTGGAATATTTCCCGGATGAATCCTTGCTGGCTTTGAAAAGCGCCCAATCCCAATGTCCCTGCCAGGTCTTGGCGATGGTCTGCCATGAAAATGGAGTTTGCATGGCGTTTCTGCGTATATAACCCATGTAGTCGGGGGATTTCATTAGGTCAAGGATCAGTGAGACAACCTTCTCATGGGTTGGACGGTCGGTATGATTGCCGTCAACCAAAAACCCGTTGTACCCCTGGCGGATGACTTCGGGGTAGGCGCCCACCCGGCTGGCCAGCACGATACAGCCGGCTTTCATGGATTCGCAGACCGCCAGGCCAAAGCCCTCCTCAATGGCCTGTAGATTCAAGCTGAAACTCATTTTTTGCAGCAAAGGGATCAGCTTTTTTTGCCCGATCAGACCGTGGTCAATTAAACCAGGTTCAAGAGGGATGGAGGATTGCATATCGCCCCATAACCCATATCCGCCGAAAACGTGCAGACAGAAACGCGGTTCAATCTTTCGCAGCATACGTAAAATGGACAAAGCATCTTCCAGCCCTTTTTCAGGATGCCCCAGATATACCAGCGTGAAGGGGTCTCGCGTCGAGGAGGTCTTAAAATTGGGTTCCTCAACTCCTCGATATGTGGTTAATATGCGCTTTTGGTTTAATGGTACCTGGCGGCAAAAACGTTCTTTGACGAAATTACTGGGAAAGTACACGTAATCGAAATCCTGATAATCCACATTGTGCGGCACAGGAACCCCGTGCAGCATCAATATCTTCAATTGAGCCTTGATCTGCAAATTCTGCAGCCCACCCAGGTCGAAGGCTCCACCGCTGGTGGAGGCGATAAAAACATCCGCGTCAATCGCCCGGCATTGAGAATGGTGAATGTAGCGAACCCCCTGGATGGTTTTTTTTTGCGGACAATTGATAAAAAGAGTCACTTCATGACCCAATCCTGCCAGGGCATGAGCCATGCGAATTCGCGCGGTGATGCCCCCACCCACACCCTTTTGATCAAGTGTGCGAATATCATACAAGATGTGGGAATCAGGACAGTACAATGAAATCTTGTATTTCATTCGTGGAGGCATCCAATTTTGGTTGACATTATTATCCAGCAGATGAATTAAGGATTCATCGGCGGACAGGGGGTTAACACAAATTGGCGGTGGAAGGCGTCACAAAATGCAGTAGCTGTGGCGCCAAAGGCATCCGGTGTGGTTGGAACAGTAGCCGTGACAGTCAATTCAAGGGTCGGGGTTTCGGCTGCCGGCGTGCCAACGGCCTCCGGTATCACGCATTGCGGTACGAGCCAGTTGCCGAATAATGCCAAAAAGGCGGGATCTACCGGCATCTGACTGACGGGGTTGCCGTTTATATCCAGAGAAACGCCTACACCGCATTCAACAGGTGCCATGGCGGTGGTATCCCGACCTAACGCACAATTCATATTTGAACATTCCAACGAGAAGGAATGGGCGGTGGCATCGTAAATGACCAATCCGCTTGCGCCGATGGTGGCGATGTGGCCTTCAGGGCTGGTGACCACTATGGTTGTCCACAACGGCGCGGAAGAATGGATGGCAACCTGGCCTTTTTTGAGTGTCACATTGTGAGTCGTGTTGCCGCCACAATAGCCTGCCGGGACGACACCGATCTCAGTATCACTACCCAGGAACAGTTGAGATCCATCGGGCATGGTGAGAATGGCCAGACCAGAATCATTGGTGGCAGTAAACGGATCGCAGCGCGATGGAGGAGGGGTCTCGATCAGCTTTGGCAGTTCGACTAATTCTGTTGAAGCAGCGGGCACAACCTCCGTGGCGAGGGTGACTCCCTGGATGTTCTGTAAAATACCGCAACCAGTTAAAAGGGATAAAGATAAAATTACGGAAATAATGGTTACGGTTTTCTTGATCTGTCTGGTGTGCATAGAATTCTCCATTTCGTTTTCTGTTTCTGCCTTTTTCAATGAAATTGTTATAAGAGAAAATCATCCGGTTTCATTCAACCAGTAAGGTTTCTATGGCATCGTCAATGACTTGGCTTTGACGATCATGTAAGCTGCCCAGGCGCGATCCACCGGGTCAAGCGGACAGAATAGAGGTTTACCACCAGAGGTACCGCAATTTGGCAATAAGCCATCGGCATAGGCTTTCTCGGCCCATTTGGTCCCCCAATAGGAGGTATCGGTCAGATCGGCGAAGACGGTACCCGTGGCTGCAGGAGGAACGTACGAAACGAGGTTGTTATCTCCATCAAAATAGTCATACTTCATATGCAAGGCGAAGACTACGCCTTCTACCCTGGCGAGAGTATTATCTGGGCAGTACTTCAACGGTGATGCCTGACACCCTGCGGTAAGGTGAGCCTGGTATAAACCCTCTGCCCATTTTTGAGCATAGGCGTTGTTCGCCCAACTCTCGTTTGTAAAGGTGGTCCACGGAGCTGAAGGCGGTGTATAGCTGATGCCGTAATTTGCTCTGAGAATGAAAACGGCAGCCATGGAGCGGTCGAGATTCAAAGTCGGACTGTATAAAAGGGGATCACTACTGGTTCCAGCTGTTAAGCCGGCGTTGTAGAGCGCTTGTACATAATCATGAAGTTGGTAAGTGACTCCACCCAAAGTTTCAGTGTAACTATATGGAACATCTCCAAAGGTTGGCGTTTGTTCGGTACCGTAAACATAAATGTCGTCAATCTGGCCGACGATGCTGTTTGAGCCGCCGCCGTTGTCATACATCAGGGTCAGGAAATTGTATTGAGCCTGTTGGGATGGGATCGAGCCGGATAAGGTGCCGATCACACTGTCGTTATCATCCTTGATCGAGATGGACCAGTTTGTACCATTAACGATCAGGGTGGCATTACGCCAAACCAGGGTGCCTCCATACGAAAGAGTTGAACTGGCACTGTTCACCTGAGAGGAAGTACCGTTGGGGAATAGATTCATAAACTGAATCTTGTTATTGGAGTCAATACCAATGTAAGTGCCGGCGCGATCCGCCGCGGAGACTGATGTGAGATCGGTCGAGTCAGCTGCCAAACCAACCCATAACATGGAACTACCGCTGGTGCTGCTGATCTTATAGCGGAAATTTAATTCGATGGGCGCATTGGTGGTATGGATGGGGATTGAATAATGCAGCGGCGTACTCTCACTGGAGGTGAAGTTTAACAGCCCATTGGTAGAGTCACGGGTGACATTGCCTGAGGTGGCATCCGTCCATTGGTGGTCGGTTGAAAAATTGTCTGAAAAAATGAGGCTGCCGGTCACATCTGATTGGCATTGATAAATGCGGACATCATCAATCAACCAGCCGAGATCACCGACCGAACTGTCTGATCCGACACGCCAGCGGAAGTTGACGGAATGGCCTTTTATGGCAGTGGTGCTGAGGTTGTATCTTGAAGAAACATAGCCATGACTGTCACCAATAAATCCACTTCTGCCGGCTAAAGGATTCGGCCCGGTTGAGGGAGTATAAATGGTGCCATTGTAGTTTTGGCCGCTGTCAAACAACGTGCTTGCGTCCTGCCAGGAGCCGCTGTCAATTTTGTATTCAAGAACGGCTCCGTCATAGGCATAACCATAGGTAATATCTTTTTCCAAACCAAAGGAATGGTCGAAGTACAGGTAAGTCGTTCCTGAGGCAGGTATGGTAACCCCCGCCGCCATGGATAGCCGTGCGTCTGAAACACTGCTCGCATCTGATGAGTACATACTGATGGTTCCGTTAGAGGCATAACCGCTTGTTCTGCCCCAACTGGTAGTGACATAATCAGACAACGTCCAATTTGAGTTGGAGGACTCAAAATCATCAAAGAATAAATTGGAGGGCTGGGTATTGGCAGGGCATATTTGAGCCTGAGGTATGAAACTGCTCAGGGGATCCTTGTTCATTTCCACTGCGTCCAGGGCTTTTTGAACTTCCGCACAATCCTGAAGGGTCACGCCAGCGCTGCCGCCAATCACATTGACACAAGCCTGGTGAAGCGCATAATAAAGGTCTTTGTAATTTGAGCCTGAGGTCAATAAATTGGTTTCAACTTCATAATAAATCGCTGCAACTTTTGAGATGCCCAATCCCGTGATGGTGTAGTTATTAAAAGTGCCGCCATCGGTCATCAGGTAGGCCGCTTTGTTGTTGATGCCGCTGTTGGTATGAACGCCGCCATTGTCAAAACTGACAGAATTCAAGTTTTCAAGATCACCATGATGATAAAGACTGCTGGTCATTTTATCCGGGTCGCCGTAGGTTGGCGGGTTGGACATGCTTCTGAAAGCACCGTAATCTTCACCCATCAGCCATTTCACACCAGCCGTGTCGGTCCCTTTACCGTTGGTCTGGTCAACAAATTCTCCCCACACATCGGATAGCGATTCATTGATGGCCCCGGATTGATAATAGTAGAAAAGGTTGGATGTGTACTGGGTGACGGCATGGGTCAATTCATGGGCTACGATATCATCCGTGGTGAAATTGTCGCCAAAAACTGCTCGGCTGCCATCCCAGTAGGCGTTGGCATAGTTGACGTCGTAGTCTACGCTCAGAACAATGGTTAATGCGGAATTATTCAGACTGTTTCTGCCATGATAATTGTAGAAAAAATTATACGTATCTATAGCGTAAGCTTCAGCATGATCAGCATCGAGATTTGAACCATTAGTACAATTTACTTGAGTATCGTCACAAACCAAATTGCCCGGAAGCGCCAGGGATGTTTCTGTTAGATTATTCATGGTATAGGTGCGGATACTTGTTCCGTTGATGGCATTTTGAGACATGGCGGGAAGTTCAAGCAGGGTCGTTTCTGTGGGTGTTTCGGTTGGCAACTCAGTCGGCGTCGGTGTTTCGGTTGGTACCGGGGTTTCTGTGACCACTTCGGTAACAATTTCTGTGGGGGTTTCAGTGGGAGCTTGCGTGGTTTCGGTCACGGGCACTTGGGTGGTTGGACCTTCTTGGGCAAGTGACTTTTTCTGCCAGGCACCATTACTGACATCGGTATCAATCTGGTTGAAATGCAGGCTGATACCGCCATGGATGGCGTTCACCAGGATCAAGACGTCCAAGGATTGATCTGACGCCGATCTGGCTTCGATGCGCCAGACCAATTCAGCCGGCATGGAGGATGATTCAAGCAAACGCGGATCGTAGATCCACAATGCCGGGTTGGAGAGGGAGACATCCCCGGCAGCAACACCGTAACGGGAAGTCATCAATTGGGCGGCCTGGTTGACAGCTTCGGCTGGTTCAATCTGGGGGGTGGTCTCCACGGATAGATCCGGCGATGCTTCACCCAGCATGGAGTATAGTCCGCCTGAGGACGAGGTGTTAACTGTGATCTCTCCCGCCATGACCGGGATGCCCTGATAAAGCTGCTGATAACGTGAGACGGTGCGGTCTTTATCTGCCTGCAAACTATTTTCAAGCGTCAGTTCAGCATTGAAATCATTGATCCCGAAAAGGGGGGCGTATTGTTCAAGAGCTGCGCTGTTGGGGTCATTTCCACCGACGAAGGGCATGAACGACATTACGCCGGTCGAAATGGGATTACCGTCGTTTGAACCGATAAAGGTCACCTTGCCGGTTTCGCTGCTTTCGCCGATCACCACTGAAGTGTCATCCCGCAAAATATCCAATTGTCGGGCGACAGGTGAGGTGATGGAAGTGGGGTTCGCAAAAACTTTTTGAAGCGGTATCAACTGACCGATCAAAGCCATAATTACGACAGCATGCAGCACTGTTTTTTTCATTAAAGTCCTTCCCTGCAACTTACCATGCGGCCAGATCAACCGATTCACAAATTAATGATAGTAACCTGCATCCATTTGCTCTGGATCGCAGACAGGTTCCTACGGTAGATTAACTATAAAATCGTTGCAAAAAGTATTCCATATTGTTGGTAACACATCAGCGATTAATAAACAATAAAAATTACCTATAAATAAGGATAACATTTTTCGACCTTCAGTTGTTTATTTCAGTGTCAACTGTAAAGTAACCTCAATAAAACGGTGGATCAGATTCCCTGTTTCGATGAAATTGGTTCCTTAATCTTGCGTATTAAGTTCAATACGATGGAACTTTAAAAGTGGAAACCAGAAAGGTTTTTAGGGCAGTGTAAGGTTTTTGGCTTTGACGATCATATAAGCTGCCCAAGCGCGGTTTACCGGGTCATTGGCACAAAAAGCAGGTTTACCGTTTACAGTTCCGCAGGCAGGCAATATTCCATCCAGGTAGGCTTTTTCGGCCCATTTGGTAGCCCAATAACTCGTATCCGTCAGATCGCCAAAGACGGTGCCGCTCGCTGCAGGCGGGGAATAGGATGACACCAGGTTGCCACTGCCATCAAAGGTGTCATATTTCAAGTGAAGTGCAAAAACAACGGCTTCCTCACGCGTTAGCGTTCGGTCCGGGCAGTATTTGAGGGGAGAGGTCTGACAGCCGGCGGTAAGATGCACTTTATACATGCCTTCCGCCCATTTTTGCGCGTAGGCATTGTTAGCCCAACTCTCGTTGGTGAAGGTATTCCACGGAGCGGCTGGGGGGGTATAGGCGGTGCCGAAATGTCCGCGTAGCATGAAGACCGCCGCCATCGAACGGTCGAGGTTTAATTTCGGACTGAATTTGGGCGGATTTGAATTGGTGCCAACGGTTAATCCGGCATCATAAAGTGCTTCTATATAGCGATATAAATAATAATTAGTTCCATTAAGAACTTCTTTATAAATGTAGTGGACATCTGTAAAAGTGGTGGATAAATCGCCTATTTCAACCACATTTCCATTTTCATCAAATTGAACAATATGCAGACTCATATTTTCGACAATATCAACTTCATCCGTAGGGCTTGAATAATCAAAACACCAATTCCCTAGTTGATCTGCAATAGTGTATCTAATATCCAAATAATTATTTGGGTAAGTACCGAGGACGATAGTTGAACTAATCTCACTTCCGGCTTCAGCCGTGCCGCAGACCATATCTGTGACTGCATCCATCTGCCTGACATAAAAACTGGGAACAACCATAGATAGTGTTGTTAAACCGTCACTGACAGAAATAATTTGGCCTTCAGCTAATGCGAAATCAATAAGATCCAGAAAGAAACCCCTTGTGTTCTCATCATTAATAATCGTTTCGGTATAATCCGTACCAATCCCAGTGGATGGATCATCAATTGTCAAAGTCAGGTTTGCGTTTTCTGGCCAATTATGGGCACCAATGTAATTTGTTGGATTTGAAAATTTGGTATATATATATGGAAAACATGAAGGAATTTCCATCTTGATTTGATTTCCGTTTGCTTCAACACTTTGCACCCATCCACTTGGGCAGGTTGTGAAATTAACGATTGCCCCATAATCATATGCTCGAGAAACCGAAAAATCGGCGATCCAGTATCCATTTGAATCAATGGTGATGTTACGGTCAAATCTATCTCCAACTATTATCGAGATTGTTAGATTCGCTCCTATCGGTCCTCTGCCTCCAATTTGGTCTATATAAACATTTATATCCTCAACAACCAGACTGTTTACCAATTGAATCGAACCTCCATCCCCGCTGACGGTGAGGGTGGCGCCGGTTTCAATTTCAACAGTCGGCCAACTAAAGGTTGCCACTGGTGTGCTGTCGGAGCTCATGGTGACGGTTTCTGTATAGTCCACACCTGTTCCTGATGACGGGTTATCAATACTCAATGTGACCGGTGTGGAGGCCGCCCATCCGTAAGCCAATAATTGTTTTGCGACAAAATCCAATATGATATGTCCATTGGTGAGGTCAGCATGAACGGGGTGTGGTGAAATAGATAATGTCCCCAATATTATCAAGAATGTAATTGCCAATTTTATAATGCAGTACCCATTAATAAGACTCCTCATATTGATTTTCCCTCCCTAAAAGGCTTATTTTAATCAGTTTGACAATAAACAGACCAGTAATGATATTTTTACAGGATGGCTGACATACAGATAATAAATGGGTGATTGAAGCGGCACTATTCGTTGTCCCCAACAATAAGATTGTGCCTATCAATGATTATATTAGTATATAAAGCAAAGTCAAGCAGCATCAACTAAAGAGAGTGAAGGTTGTTTTACCAAAATAACCTTTACTTTTATTCAATGGACATTTGACTTTAATATATTATTTGCTTTCTTGCTGCTCGATCAGTTTGGAAAGTTTTGGCAGGATCTCCAGCGCATCGCCCACCACACCCAGGTCGGCCAACTTGAAGATGGCAGCCTCGGGGTCTTTGTTGATGGCGATGATGGTCTTGGAAGAATTCATGCCCACCTGATGTTGAATGGCGCCGCTGATGCCGGCGGCGATGTATAGTTCGGGGCCGACGGTGGTGCCGGATTGGCCCACCTGCTGGGTGTGCGGAATCCAGCCCTGCTCGACAATGGCGCGCGAACCGGCCAGCCCGCCGCCCAACTGCGCGGCCAGGGTGCGAAGCAGATCGAGGTTGGAGGCTTTCTGGCATCCCCTGCCGGCAGCCACCAGCACCTTGGCATTTTCAATGCTTTCTTCGCAGCCTTCATCAAGATAATTCTTCTCGACCACCTTTGTGCGGATGGCGGCCTTGGTCAGGGTGACGTTAAAATCTTCCACCACGGCTTGACGTTGTTCATTCCGCGCGGGGATGGGAAAGACGTTGGGGCGCACGGTTGAGGTTTGCGGACGGTTGTAGGGGGTAATAATGGAAGCCATGATGTTGCCGCCAAAAGCCGGGCGGGTCTGCACCAGTTGACGCTGTTCATCAATTTCCAATGCTGTGCAATCCGCGGTCAGTCCGAGTTTGAGGCGGGCGGCCACGCGGGGGGCAAGGTCGCGTCCGTGGGGAGTGGCGCCATAAAGCACGACCGCAGGTTTGTTGGACGATATGACCGCACACAAGACGCTGGTGAATCCATCCGTGGAATAGGTTTTGAGCAATTCATGACGGCAAAATATCACACGATCCGCGCCGTAATGGCCAGGCAACTGCAAATCAAGTTCTTCCGAATCGGTCAGAACGACGGCGACCAACTCTTCACCCAGATCGTCCGCGAGCTGGCGGCCTTTGCCGAGCAATTCAAGCGACACTTTCTTGGGTTTGGGCGGCGCAGCGGCTTCATCCAGTTCGATCCACACCATGACGCCTTTATATTTCGCCAGTTCCTCGCTGGAGGCCAGTTTACGCTCGATGTGCAGGGCGTTGAAACGGCAGACATTGGTGCAGGTACCGCACAGGGTGCAGCTTTCATTGACCTTAAGTAGATCTTCTTCAACAAAAAACGCGCCGAAAGGGCAGCTGCGGATGCAAAGTTTACACAGTGTACAGCGTTCATGATCAATGATTAACATGGGTCGTCTCTTCCTTGTCGGTCATTCATACCAGAAAACGTTTTTCTTTGAGAAAATCAAAAATCTCGCTGGCAGCTTGGTCGGTCTCTATGTTTTGCAGCAAGCGTCCGCCTTTCTTTTCAGCAGGCGGAAAGACCTTGACCACCTGGGTGAAGGAGCCCTTGAGCCCCAATTCCTCGACCGGGATGCCCAAGTCGTCTGCGCTGACGCTGCGAATGGTTTTTTTGCGGGAGTTGATCACATCCAAAAACGAGGGCGCCCGCCGTACCACTTCACCTTTGCTGCAGGTCACCAGGGCGGGCAGGCTGGCTTCGACCACTTCGTATCCGCGTTCCACTTCCTGTTTGACTCTCACCTGTTTTCTTGTGGTGCTCAAGCCTACTTCAATGCCGTAAGTGATCTGCGGTAGCGAGAGGATCTCGGCGATCTCAGGCCCCACCTGGGCGGTATCGCCATCAATGGCCTGTTTGCCCACCAAGATCAGGTCATAATCGGGCACGGTCAGACGGATGGCTTCAGCCAGGGTCAGCGCCGTGACCCATGAATCTGCGCCGGCAAATTTGCGGTCGGTCACCAAAATGGCATCATCTGCGCCCAGTTCGAGGCAGCGCAGAAGGGCGTCTTTGGCCTGGGGTGGCCCCATGGTGATGACTGAAATGGAAACCTCTTCATTTGCTTGTTTGATGCGCACGGCATGATCCAGTGCGTATTCGCAGAACGGATTGAGGATGGATTTGACGCCTTCACGGATCAGGGTGCCCGTCTCCGGGTCCACCTGCACATTGGTCACTTCTGGAACCTGTTTAATGCAGACGACAATTTTCATCAATGTACCTCCAGCGGAAAGATGTCGTTGGGGTTCAATAATCCTTTGGGATCGAGCGCTTCTTTCACCCTGCGCATTTGCTGAATTTGCGCAGAGGAAAACATGAGGGGCAGGAAATGACTTTTGATCTTGCCTATCCCATGTTCGGCAGAAACCGCGCCGCCAAACTCAACCGCTTTTTTCGCAAACAGCTCATACAGGTGCATGCCCTTTTCAAGCTCTTCCATATTTCTGGGCAAAATGTTGACATGGATGTGATTGTTGCCGATGTGTCCAAAAGCCACCCATTCCAATCCGAGTGAATCACATTGGGTTTTATAGAGTGACCACATTTCTTCGAGGTGTTCATCCGGCACAGCCATATCGGTGCCCAGTTTGTGGATGCCGGGATACTGCTTCTTGCGTTCGGCCAGGATGCTGTTGACGGTCTCGGGCACCATGTGTCTGAACACCTTGAAGCGATCCAGTTCTCGACTTTCGTATCCGGCCCAGGAACGCGCCAGATCCGCACCGCAGGAGGCCACGACCTGTTCCAGGATTGAATAATCCAACTTGTCTGCATGCGGGTTGAAGCTCATTTCAATGAAGATAGCCGATTTCGCCTCTTCAGGGATGGCCGGCATGCCCACCGTGGAGGGTTCTGACTTCTGTAAGTGACGCAGCAAGGCCAGGGCGCTGCCTGAATAGAATTCAAGAAAATCAAGCTGAAGACGTTTTTCAGCTCTCAGCGCCATGGTCAGTTTGATGGCCTGTTCATCCGAATCGAGGAACTGGATGATGGAAACCTTATCTTCTTTCTTGAGCAGTGCCACCTCAACCGAAGTCACGATTCCCAACACGCCCTCCGAGCCGATGAACAGGTCCACCAGGTCCATTTGTGGGGCGGCAAAAAGACCTGCTGTGCTCTTGGTTTTAGGTTGAGCGTAATCAGGGACTGAGATGTTGCAGGCTTCGCCGTGTGAATCCCACACCACAAATTGGCCGGTAGGCGAGGCGAAGTACTTGCCCCGGGGGATATCGAGATATTCGCCATTGGCGAGAAAGACGCGCAGTCCTCGCACCCAGGCTCGGGTCGGACCGTAGCGATAGGTGCGTGCACCTGAGGCGTTCGTGACCACCGATCCGCCGAGGGAGGCGCTCATTTCTGTGGGGTCCGGAGGGTAAAAATAATGCTCGGGATCTTCCTTGAATTGGGAGAGATGCTGCCTGATGGTGTCATCCGCGCTTTGTTCCAAACCGGGGAATTGTTTGAAGCGCAGCATGGTATCGATACTTTTGAGGCTGACACTGGTTTGAGCGCGCACCCGCCATTCGCGGCATTCAGTGTGGTAGTAAACTTCCTCAACCAGGTCTAGAAACTCCAGCGAGATCAATGCTCCATCAGCGGGCACACTTCCACCCACCAGACCGGTGCGGGCGCCTGCCACGGTGATGCGAACGTTTCGTTGCTGCATCTCAAGGATGACAGCCGCAAGTTCCGCTTCGTTTTTGGGGAAGAAAAGAAAATCAAAGGGTTTGGAGGTCAGTTTGGATTCATCGCACAAGTAAGCAGAATACTCGGATTTAATCCGATCATAGCCTTCAATACACTTCACTTTGGTGAAATCAAAAGATTCTTCAGCCTGGCTGTGGATCTCATGCATTAGTTTGCTACTCCTGCCCATTTTTGGGGTTTACGAAGGGATGTATCAATCATTATAAAAAAATTATTGATTATTAAAAAGGGGATGCAGCCCATTTTTAATTAATTCTTTATAAAGAGCTAATTCTTTAGGAAAAATATTGTGTAATAATACCCTCAGATTAATAAAAACGCAATTGGTCTAGACAACAATTATTGCGTATAATAGAGCAATTATTGTCTGTTCCAATATTAATAAACCCATTCTGAAATGGTCAGTCCTTTAGCCAATTGATCGGCGGTAAATGTTCAAATTACCGTGGTTAGTGTTTTAGTTATAGCTTGAAAAAGGTTATTGAACGTCATCATCATTGAAACGGAGTGCAGAATCATGGCCAATGGAAAAGGTAAGATCTTACTGCTCGAAAACATCCACAACGACGCCTGCCGTGCGTTCGAAGCCCATGGTTACGAGGTTGAATGTCTGGCCAAGAGCCTGCCCAAGGAAGAACTGCAAGCCACTTTGAAGGATGTTGTTGCCTTGGGGGTTCGTTCAAAAACTGAAGTAACGGCAGAGATGATCAGTGCCGCCAGGAACTTGAGTGTCATCGGCGCCTTTTGCATTGGTACGGATAAAATTGACCTGGCCGCCAGCGCGGATGCAGGCATCCCTGTTTTCAATGCACCTTTTTCAAATACACGCAGCGTGGCTGAGCTGGCCCTCGGGCATATGCTTGCGCTGCTGCGTTTCATCCCTGACAGGAACAATGAAATGCATCAGGGCATCTGGAAGAAGACCGCCTCTGGATCGGTGGAACTGCGCGGCAAGACCCTGGGCATTATCGGCTATGGCAACATCGGTTCACAATTGAGCGTGCTCGCCGAAAGTCTGGGCATGAATGTGGTCTATTATGACACCTGCGAGAAACTAAGCCTGGGCAACGCCGTCCGTATGAACAGCATGGAAGAAACGCTGCGAGTGGCGGATGTGGTCAGTGTACACGTCAGCGGTCTACCCGAAAACGCCGGACTGATCGGCGCACCCCAGTTCCAAATGATGAAGCCTGACGCCATTTTTATCAACCTTAGCCGCGGCTTCGTTGTGGATATAGATGCCCTGGCTGCGCGTATGCAAAGCGGAAAATTGAAGGGCATCGCCGTGGATGTCTTCCCGGTGGAACCCGACAGCGGCGAAAAATTCACCTCACCCCTGCAGGGGTTGCCCAACACGTTGCTTACCCCGCATGTAGCCGGCAGCACTCAAGAAGCGCAGCGCGAGATCTCGGAGTTCGTTTCAAGCAAGATGCTCAACTTTCTCTCAAGAGGCGATACACGTTTGAGCGTCAATTTTCCGCAGATCGAACTGCAGCAGCAATCAGAAAGTCACCGAATTTTGCATATTCACAAGAATATTGCCGGTGTCATCGCCGGGGTCAGCAAGGTGTTTGCCGCCAGTGATTTTAACATCAGCGGACAATCCCTCCGCACCACGCAGGATATCGGCTATGCCATCTTTGATGTCAGCAGCACCGTCACCCAAGAGATCCTTGATGCACTGTGGGCCGTCCCCGGCACGATAAAAGTGCGGGTTTTGTATTGATGCAGTGCCGGAACTGAATTTAGGAGCATTAATACTATTTCATTGAAATAATAAATAATCAAAAGAGGGCATTTACCCGCAGCTTGCTGCGAGAAAAGTATGGTATTTTTTTGCCTCACCCCAAACCCCTCTCCATCCCGCGGATGGAGAGGGGCAGGGGAGAGTCCAGAGTTAATGGGTGTGTAAATTGCAGTACTCGATATCCGAACTTGATACCCATAGCTTGCTATTGGGAGGATTAATTCCATAAATAGCAGAAAAAGGATATGGCATTAGAAATTTTAAACATTTTGGTACGGGCGACCTGCAGGTCGCCCGTACAAATAGATGTATTTGTTTTTCTGCCATCAGATAATTATCAGTCGGCAGAAATGAAGAGCTAAGGCGAATATTTGAAAACTATCAAAAGCTTTAAGTGAGCGGCTCCCGGGTTATCCCAGGGAGCCGCTTTTTCTCATCCACTACCAATAAAATTACCAATAATCTACCGTTAATTAGGTTCTCTGGTTAAAAAGAGTATAAAAAACCGAATTTAGTACATCGAGTTTTGGATTATTTACATGCTTTGTCTGAATTGCTTGCATTTTCCGAATTTCCGTTACCACTGGAGTTTCCAGGACTGCAATTGACATCAGCGTTCACTGAATTGCTCGAGCTGTTCGTCGGAATAAAGCCAACAGTTGTCATCTGTAGTGTGGGAGTTCCTGTAGGCTTGATATTGTTCTTTGGCGTCTTGGTGGGTTCCACGGTCGGTGTGATAGTAAGCGAAGGCTCAGGAGATGGATCCGGTGAAGGTTCAACGGTGTTTTCCTCAGTTATCAAAGTTGATTCAAACTCTGAACCAGCTTGCAAAATGGTGGATTCGCCTGCATGAATGACGGCCTTGTGGGAATTGGAGTTGGTTTCAACCTCGCCTGACAACACACTGGCAACCACACTACCATCCTGATTAATCTTCATAAGAAAATGACTATTGTTGGTGTTGGCGATGCCCGCAGCGGTACGGATGGTGAAGGAAAGTGTTTTTTGAGCGGTCAAGTTTTCAGTTTGTCCGCTGATTTGTTCAAGTGATATCTCCCATGATCCTTGAGATTTGTTCAAGGCGAGCAACTGAATCTCTGATTCAGCACCCAGGATCGTCTGCTCTCCACCCGGATATGTAATGACCGCTTGCGAACCGGTCATGGATCGAACTGATGCATCCACTGGCACGGATTGTCCTGGTTTGACCACCATCCAATCTCCATTGACCGGGTCTAACATTTCAACCTGCCCGGTTACATCTTCCACGTAGCCGGCATAAACCACGCCTGGTTGCAGATTGAACAGGAAAGCGAAAGCGATCAGCATGAGAGCCGCAAACCCAATAAGGGCAGGCCTAAACAAGGGTAGCCAACTTTTAGACGATTTGGCTGAATATTTTGCTGAATAGGCTTGAAGTACTTTTCTATGGGCATTTTGCGATGGCGACTTCCAATGCAGGGTTTGGATGGCAGAGAACATACGTTTGTAAATGCCCATGGACTCATTGCATGCCGGACATCCGCTCTCGAGATGAGCCGATAACTCAGAGCTGGCGAGAGCGTCAAGACGCCCTTCCAGAAAATCCACAAGTTGTTCGGTTGAGTAGTGCTGGTTGTTATCCATAGTCTTAATTTCTAAAAATTCTTACTGATTAATATTGTTTTTAGTTTTTCCAGACAGCGTGAGCGGGTCGGGCCGATGCTGTTGGGCGGGATGTTCAAGTCGCGGGCTATTTCGGCGTATGAGGACTTTTCCTCATTAAAATAGAGACGCCAGAGGAGTTGATGGCATGGTTCACCCAATTGTTTAAAAGCGGATTGAACTTTTTTGGCATCTTCAACGTGTTGAGCGATTTTTTCCGGTGATTCATCCGAGGCAAGCTTTTCATCCAATTCTTCAAGCTTTGCTTTTTCGTGTCGCCAAAGTGCCCAGCATTCCCGTCGGGTTGTGGTGACCAACCAGGCACCCAAACTGGTGGTCTGGCGCAAATGTTTCAGTTCCTTAAGCCAGATCATGCAGACATTTTGAAATACTTCATCAGCCTCGTAGGATTCCAATCCGGTTCGCAAGGCGGTTGAATAGATCAGTTTTTCATAACGCGTAATTAATTCCTCCCAGGCAGATTGTTGGCCTGCAAGGCATTGAGAAATTAACTCATCGTCAGGGTAATCAGACTTTTTCAAACTAAGTTCCCACTAATATTTTCGTCCAGATCAATCAAAATATTAATCCTGGAGAAATTCAACCATCCAAATAATTATAACAATTAGGATAGTCCTTGTATGTCTATTATAAGGCTTTAGGCTATTATCGGATTAAATCCAGAACGGTTGATCGGTTCTCAATATAAGCCATCCTTTGCATAAAATCAATCAAGGTTGATTTGTTTGGTGTTCAAACGAAATGCCGGCCTATATCTTAATAAATAGGCCGGTCAAATTGATTCATGTTTGATTGGTTTACTTGGTTTTATCTACTTCAAGTTGGAGTTTTGCCTTGACATCACTAAATGCAAGTCCATTTGAAGTGGCATAATCTTTAATGATCAACCCATTATCTGCGATGGAGCTTCCGAGGATGGTTTGGATTGATTCCATGGGTACGCCCCAGTCTAGCAGTTCTTGAAAAGTGGTTTTACCTGTGATTGTTCGTTCAGGCCCAACATGCACTGTCGCTGACGGAGTGACCTCAGCTATGGGGTCGGTTGCTTCCAGAATTGGAGCAGGTGTGGTGAGGTTTTCTTCGGTTGGGGTAGCGGATATATTTTCGGCGGTTGTACGGTTTTGCAACCACTCTATCAAGGCGTTGGTATCGAAAGTGTCACTCTCCAGATCTTTCAGGGGAGTCGAAATCAGGGTGGTATCAGGCAGGTTGAATTCAGTCAAAATATCTGAAAGGGGAATACCATAAGTGGTCACAATTTGCTCCAGCGTCATCCAACCTTTGATGGTGGCCGGGTCAGAGACGGAAGGTTGGATGGCTTCTCCATTTGGTTTGAATTTGCCCGAAGTGGACCACACACCGAGGACCTGAAAGCCAAGGATGATGCCAAAGAATACTGATAACACTAGGATGCCGTAGACAATGGGTTTAATTTTCATGGGGTGGTCTCCTTATTTACCTATAACGGGTAGGCCGATTTTTACTTCCAATGCACCGTTTATGGGGCAGGCATCTACACATTCAAGACATGTAACGCAATCCACACTTTTTACTGTGGTGACATCGTGGATTTTCAATCCCATGGGGCATGTTTTGGTGCAGATTTTACACGAAGTACAAACATTTGCATCACGCTTTAGGTTTGTCGGACTTAGTTTTCCCAACAAACCACTGGCTGCACCAAGAGGGCAGGCATATCGGCACCAGGGACGTTCAATAAAAATTGAGGCTATCAGTGTGATGATGAGGATGATCAACCCAGGAGTGAAACTGAATTCGGCAATATTGATCAACGCTGACCATGGATCAAAATCGCGGAAAACCATATATCCAAATACCGCTGCACCACCAACCGCCCACAGCAAAACAAGGTACTTCAAATAACGCAGGTAGCGATCCAATACGGCTAAACGTGTCCCCTTTTCCTTCAGTGATGAAATTCCTCGCCGCAGACCGGGGATTCGTTTTTGCAAAAATCCGCTGACCTTGCTGACCAGATCCTGGAGATATCCCAACGGGCAAAGCCATCCGCAGAAGGCAGAACGGAATAACAACGCCACAACCAGCACGGCAATCAACATCACTACATTAGAAAGGTGAGTGTGTGAGACGAAACTTGTTCCAGTTGTGATGTATTTATATAAAGTCTCCAATCCACCGAAAGGACAGTAAGCTTCGGGTGATGTTGTGGCGATGCCGCTATTTTCTCCTATGAGAGCATTTCTGACGATCAAGTAGGTGATGAAAGAACCAACCCCAATTTGAGAAAGTCTACGTAAGGTTTGGTGATTGAGAAAAGTTCGAATCCCTCTTTTCTTGGGTTTGTTGCTGCCAGGGATGACCTGATTTGGGTTTGACTGGGCGGTCATTATTTTTCTCCTCAATGATAGATTTTGATCATTTTATCGAGAAGATGTGAATAAATAGTGAAGGCGAGTAGAAGATCGTGTGAATTTTGCTGGTTTGATCGTTTTATGCATGACAATAAAAAATCAACAAAAACTTCTTGAGAAATTCATAATAAATTCACAGGTTTTGTTTATGCTTTTATCAACTTAGTCGAATATACACAGGAGTATAAAAATGAAAAAGAAAAGCACTAAGGCAATTACCGGTGTTTCAGTATTGGTCGTTTTAATCTTGGGGTTGCTGCTTGCAACTCCTTTTGGAACTGTATCAGCGTATACTGAAGGAAAGGGTGGCCCCGGTGGACGGAATAGTTCTGGAGGCGGTACTGGTACCTCGGTTACCGGTACTGGTGTTGCATTAACCCCTTTGACTGATGCCGAAAAAGATGCACTATCCCAAGCAATTCTTGAAGAGTATGGCGCATTGAACCTTTACAACAGCGTAATTGCCGAATTTGGAAATATTACACCTTTTTATCGTATCGCCAGATCAGAACAACAACATGTGAATGCCCTCATCAAACAGGCCACGAAATATGGGGTCACGATCCCCGAGAATCCCGGTTTAACAGAGGATGTGGCATACTATTCGATCAGTGAGGCGTGTGCCGCCGGGACGGCTGCCGAGACTGCAGACGCTGCTTTATATGACGAATTAAAAACAGTGACCACTCATTCCGATATATTGCTAGTTTACACAACTCTGCAAAACGCCTCCTTGAACAGCCATTTACCTGCTTTTCAAGCCTGCAAATAACTCATTATTCAACCAAAAAGAGACTCCATTTGTTGGAGTCACTTTAGTTCTAGTTAGGTAGGTTCATAACTTAATACATCGAGTTTTTCGAGGTAGGAGTTAAACCACTATTGTCGAAAACAGCTTTGATCGTTCGGCTGCTTGTTTTGTAAGCTCTTCTCGCATGAGTTTACAGACTTCAACAATTTTTGGATTGTCTCAGGTGAAGCACTTACCTGGTTTCTGCTATTCGTTTTGAGAAAAGTGATTTGATTCTTGGTGCAATCGCCCTAATGATTGGACAGCGATCGTAATATCCACTGAAGAGAATGATCCCGCCTGCGATCACAAGTATTATTGAATGACCGGCCACAAACCATCCCAGGGCTGCCACGCCTAATCCGAGAATTGTGCGAATGACCCTGGTGGCAGGTGCAGGCGGCATAATGGCCGGTTTTTTCTGACTTAGGGTCGTTTCAAAAAAGAACTCGAGCATCCCCTGGGTTTGAATTCCGGTTCGACGCAATATCTCTTCACCTTTGGCAAACCCGATGGTGGTGGGAATGCTCATCACACCCAATTCTTTCATTACATCTGGTGAATCATCCGCATTGATCTTTATTACGTCCACCTGTCCTGCGAACTTTTGGCTCACTTCTTTGAAGGCAGGAGCCATGGCTTTACATGGTGAACACCATGGCGCCCAAAGATCCACCACAATTGGCCGAGGATTGTATTTTATTTTTCGCTGAAATTCAAGTTTTTTCATGAGGGTCCTTGTAATAAATCAGGGGCGCGGAATGCGTCCCTGATCCGATGAGGTTAATGAGAGTTTATGCTTTTTTATTGGTCCTAATATTAAATAAGCCATAGAGGGGGCAAAAACCGACGGCGCCCGTGATGACGAGTACCGCGCCAAGAACAACTGCAACAATTCCAAGACCACCAGTAATGACTTGGGTAAAGTAAAGGGCTAAAAGGGCAACTCCGGCAATAACCCGAATAATTCGATCCAAACCAGATTCATTTGTTTTCATTTTACGATCCTCCTTAGGGAATTAACTAATTTGTATTTTCTGCATCTAAGTCATTAGATGTAGCAACAATAAGGAAGTTACATCCATAATTAGGAAAATAATCACGAGCTGGACAAGCTCACTTAATTTTATAAAGGATGCTTATGAACGCTTTCATTCAACCCCCACAGAAAATTCCATTATTCTTGCGTTTTGGAATTTGGATTTCAAAAATAATAACAGGGAAAGACATGCTGCCAGCAGAAATTCTAGCCTGGTACCCTAAGGCGGCGATCGGATCAGGTGTATTGGAATCTTTGGTGGCCCATAAAGATGGCAATCTGGGAGAAAGAATTTTGAAGATCGTCCGTATTCAAGCCTCATATGCAGCGGCTTGTCCTTTTTGTATTGACATGAATAGTTATCAGTATACAGAAAAGCACATATCCAGCGAGGAGTATGAGGTTCTTCAGGGGAGGAAACCACTGGAAGAAGTAAACACTTTTTCAGAACGTGAAAAGATGGCCATGCAATATGCCAGATTGATCTCGCAATCCCCATTAAAATTTCACCCTGAATTTATAGAGAAATTGAAGAATCAGTTTGATGAGCGTGAAATCGTTATCCTGGCAAGTACGGCCGCCCAGGTGAATTATTGGGCCAGGCTGATCCAGGCGCTTGGGATTCCGCCTGCCGGATTTATGAATAATTGACAACTTTATAGATCCATCAGAAAAGGATTACAGCTTGCATGATAAACGATTCAATTGAGAAATTGAATGATTTTGTGATGCGGATCGTTTTGTCCGTTTGAACGCAAACCGGTTGGTAGATCTGGTGATGGCAGTCAGGCGCAGCGAGGAATCCCAATTAAAAGGATGAAATACAAGTTGATTTGCATTTCCTGAACGAGCAACTTGTTAATTCCGAAAGTATGGAGCGGTTCGATGAGCATATTACAGTAAAATTGTTTCAAACTGGAAAATGGATATAAAACTCTGATGATTACTCAAATTTATTCAATTCAAAGTGCTGAAGAAGCGCTTGAGTGTGTTAATGCAGGTGCCGATCGAATTGGTGTCGCCATTGACACGGGTGTGAGCCTGCCAGCTCAAGTCAGTGAAGAAACCTGTCAACAGATCTTCGCAGCAGTTGGGAACAAAGCTGATAGGGTGCTGATCGCGGTTACCAGAAGCGGTGAGGAAGTCTACGGTCCGCTCACCCGACTTCAGCCAGAGATCATTCACATCTGCGGGAACGAGTACTTTGCCACACCGGAGTTTGTGCAAAAAGCCAAGGAATTATGCCCCGGCGTGAAGGTGCTTCAGGCGATTGCCATGACCGGACCTGATGCAGTGGACCAGGCGGTTTATTTCGCAGGTTTTTGCGACATGCTCATTTTGGATTCTGTGAATCCCAAAATAGCCGGCATAGGTGCGGCAGGTATCACCCATGATTGGGCGCTTGATGCAGAGATCGTTAAAAGGGTGTCATGCCCGGTGATCCTTGCGGGTGGGTTGGGACCTGAAAATGTAGCTGAAGCGATCAGGGTGGTCAGACCCCATGGGGTGGACTCTTTCACGAAAACCAGTGACAAACTGCCGGATGGCAGTTCGCGGAAAAACCCTGAAAAAGTCAGGCTGTTTGTTCTAAATGCAAAAGCCGCTGCCGCCGAGCTTGGGCTATGAAACAGATACTCTGCCTGGGTGACGCCTGCGCGGATATTGTGATTCCGTATGGCGCGGCAAAGAGCGGCAGGAGTGTTTTTCCAGAATTTACCTGCGGCGGCACTTGTGCCAACACGGCATCCGGTCTTGGCAGACTGGGCGCGGAGTGTGCCTTTCTGGGCAAAGCAGGGGATGACTATTTTGGGCGTGCCATGAAAACTTCGCTCCAAAGGGATGGAGTCAACACAGATCATTTCATCCTGGATGAAAATTTGGCTTCAGTATTGATAATGGTAGTCATTGACGAAAAGAATGACCGCTTTCCATTTTTGATGCCGCGAGAGAACCCAAGTCATCTTCAACTCTTTGATGAAGATATTCCAGAGCGATTATTGCAGCAGTTTTCTTTCGTTCACACCACCGGGTTGATGCTGTTTGAAGACCCCGCTGCCGGAGCGGTCTGTCGGTTTCTTGAAAAGTGTGCTGCAATCGGCACTAAGGTCTCTTTGGATATCAACCTGCGCATAGAAACGCAGCAACAAAACCGCGGTCATCTCCTTAAAGCCATTGAAACCGTTGATTACTTGTTTGGGTCAGGAAACGATGATTTCGTTCCGCTAACCGGCATCAGTGACCCTCTTGAGGCGGCCAGATCTCTCGTGACCGAAAAACGCGCCGTTATTTGCAGAATGGGTGACCGCGGGTCTGTAGTGATTGATCGAGATGGAGAATCTACATGCGAGGCATTCCAGGTGAGTGTTGCAGATACACTTGGCGCAGGAGACGCCTTCAACAGCGGATTTCTTTGGGCGCTCGCCAGGGGGGAGAGTTTACAATATGCCAATCGGGCAGGCTGTGCCGCGGCCGCCATCAATATTTCCAAACCCGGGGCAAGAAACTGCCCAAACGAGCAGGAGCTGCTTTCGTTTTAGCGCAATAAAATCATATACTTTTCGAAAAAAAACGCCAGAATACTCTTCTGGCGTTTGAATTAAATTTGGGATGTTCTGATGGAACCTAGGTTTTATCGTATTTCGTAATGTTTGGCAATAATCAAATAAATTGAAGGATGAAAAATCGAATAGTTTCGCAATAAATCTCATAATAATTGGCAACGTCCGCCGTTGATAACGTAATCATTGGCAATTTAAAAAGGATTGACAACCAATAGTTTAGGTACTAAACTATTGGTATGGATAACTATAATGAAAAACTAAAAGATCTAATTGTACTCTTTAGCAAAGTTGTTTATAAGTTTAACAAACTGCAAGAAGTACCCTTTTCATTCGACGAAAATGAAAAGCTGTATCTTGCAGAAATTCATATTATTCAAGCAATTGGGAGAAAGGAGGAGGAGACTGTTACGGGATTGAGCAGTAGTTTCGGAATTACAAAAGGAGCTATATCTCAGATTGTCGGAAAATTAACCCAAAAAGGTTACTTAATAAAAAAAAGAAACCCAACTAATGGAAAAGTTGTGTTTTTATCATTATCAGAAAAAGGATTGATCACTTTCCAAAAGCATGAAATACTGCATGACCAAACTGATAAAGAACTTAGCGAATTCTTGGGAGTACTCTCAGATGATGAAATTCTTTTATTTAAGAGGGTTTTCCAAGGAATTGAAGGGTATATAGACACCACGATAACATCAATCAATCGCACCAAGTAAATTAGTTAATATTCCTAAGGAGAAAAAACGATGAATTCAGATTACTCTTTTGAGAACGGAACTTATATATTTCACAAGAACCCTACTTTTAATTTTCAACTCAACAGAACTCTTATATGGGGGGGAGGTAACTTTACTGAAATTCAAGAAGCAGGAAAGATAATTACCGACGCTTTATCCTGGGAAAATACATTCCTTTCGTTGGGCGAAAAGGCGTTAAAAGAAAAGAGAATTGAGAATGCAATTGCCTATTTTCGAATGGCTGAATTTTTTATGTTCGATAATAATCCCAATAAAATCAAGACCTATGATCGTGCTCGAGAAATGTTTTATGAGCTGCATGCTCAGGAATTTAAGGACGGAAAAATCAACCGCGGGGAAGTACCCTATGAATCAGGTTTTCTACCTGTTTGGTATACAGAACCTGCAGATGGACCAAATCGGGGAGTGTTGCTTATCAGTGGTGGATTTGATTCCTATTTGGAAGAATTTTTAAAAGTAACGTTGTACCTGCGTTCACTAGGGTTTAGCGTCTACCTGTTTGAAGGTCCGGGGCAAGGGGCGGCAATTCGCAAGCATGGATTCCAACTTACATATCAATGGGAGAAACCCGTTAAGGCAATTCTTGATTACTTCAATTTGAATGAAGTAACAGCAATTGGGCTTTCACTCGGAGGAATGTTGACTCCTAGAGCCGCGGCTTTTGAGCCACGAATTAAACGAGTTGTCGCATGGAGCATTTTTCCGAATTTTCTTGAGGTAATGATCTCAACCCGAGAAACCAAAATTCAAAATGTTATAAGATTCTTGCTAAAATATCGATTAAAATCACTCTTCAATTTAATAATTCGCAAGCAAATGAAAAAAGATCTTTTAGCAAAATGGGGTGTTGAGCATGGGATTTTTGTATTAGGTTTACAAACCCCCTACGATTATTTTAAAATGGCTAATGATTTTCGATTGGATAATATTGCAGGTCAGATTGTCCAGGATTTTTTGTTACTTGGTGCCCAAAAAGATCATTTAATCCCTGTTGAATTTTACAAAAAGGTAATTGATCAGTTGACAAATGTCCAATCGCTTACATACCGCTTATTTACATCCTATGAAAAAGCAGAAAACCATTGCAATGTGGGAAATTCTGTTTTGGCACTCGATTTTATTGTAAATTGGATCGAAGGATTAAATAATCGGCGTATTTAAATCTTTGTAAGATCACCTTTGGCTTAATTGAGGTAGTTATCGCCAACTTTATTGGTGATTAGTAAAAGTGATTAATTTACCTAACGGTGGAAAATTAAAAAAACGATTATTTGTGAAACTAAATGCTGTTTTTGTACTCACGTGGAGATGATTCAACTATTTCTCCATGTGAGTACTTATTTTAGTATACCTAGTATAGTTATCGATTGGAGATTTTAGAATTATTCTGCTATTTGTTGCCTATGCTTCATTAACAACCTCAATATTAAAATTTGGATTATATTTTCTTTTTCACAGGCTCAGCATCTCTGTTTTCTTAATCTCTTTTTCACACATTTTGTATATTCTGTCCACTTTCTGCCTTCACACATGGGGACATTTTAACTTTGATACAAGGGGACATTTTAACTTTGGTTTATCAAATATTGTTTATGGTGTTTCAATAAAAGAATTAATAAGTGACTATGTATTATTCAATAATGGAATCGTGAAGATAATCGTTGTTTCACCAATATCTCCAGCCGTTCAACGTAATAGAGCAGAATGAGTAGCAAGAAGAGCAAAAAATAGTACAAATTATGATTTTTTATCCTATTATGCCGACTAATAATCTTCATCAATTATTGCATTTATCAAAATTAGTGAAATTACTGAGTTAAAACTCGGCATTGATATCTATTGTTCTGACAATGTAGCTCTTTGACTAAAAGGACCAGTTCTCATCCATGCATTTATTGGAACTTGCAATGCTTTTGTTGGAAGTGTAAGTCCTTGAAATGCTCGATGGGCGATGGTTTGAATGGATAATTTACTATTGACCTCAATAAATTAACCAAGATCCTTGAAATCAGTATTACTCTCAAACCAACAAACAAAACAATTAGTCGGTAAAACTATTGCTAGTGGTTCTTTTGAAATACTTATGAAGCATAAAGCAGCAGCAGTAAGGGAAACCTGAAATCTGTCGGCTAAATCTCTAATAGTGGCGATAGAAATCTCTTTGTCTTTGCAAAGTGGAGTGATAAGGCCTAGGCATTAGCAAGAATGATGCAAATTCATTTCTAGGGCTTCCTGTGGGTATTCTCCGGGTGCGTCGTTCGCAGCGAAACAAAAGTACACTGGCTACCTGAGGGAGCAGGCAACCGCGCACATTGCGATTATATATGGAAGATGGATTTGATTTACAAAATAATTCCGCTAACAAACATACACATTTTTTGGAGTAATTATCAAAATAATTCTTTAGTACCTCGTCTCCCCCAATTCCGTGTTTATCCCCGTTTTCCCAGAACGATTTTCGGAATCCCGGCAACGCTTCATCGAATGGGATTCCTTTAATTGCTGCAATACATTTTTCTACTTCTTCAAAAATTGTATTTTCGTTATTTTTACTTAACATGCGTATCCTCCTGACCCTAATTCTTAGTAAACCGATAACTAAAATATATAGTTAGTACAAAAAGGGGTTCTTCGCCTGAAAGTCAAAGAAAGCCGGAGATCCATGAAAAATGATGGGTATTGTGAGAATTTTTCAAATCGGACCACAGCATAAGGACTTGGTTGTTTCATGATTGCAATGTGAATTATTTAGAATTAAATTGCATAACATTTTTTACTCAAAAGTCCGCCACATTAAGTTTGGCGGACTTTTTTTTCACGTAATAATCTAAATACTATATTCTTACTATGGTTTGTTGAACTATTGAAGATACAATTTCCAAACTTTATGTATCATATTGCCAAACTTTAGAAGATACGACAAGAACTGATGTTTAATGTAGGAATTCATAAATAATGGCAATAGATTCACACAATAGGTGAGATTTTATCGAAGTAAATGGCAATCCAAGATGAATATGTTGGCAATGCCTTATTTTATAAACATAAAATTTGGCAATACCTTATAAATAGAAAAGTAAGAATTTTCGAATATATTGGCAATATCCAATTTGTCGAAATAGTAGACTATTCAAATGACCTTTGTTCTTACTGTATAATATTGTTTAATAACGGTGGGAGATTTACTGGTATTTCATTTTTCTTTTTTTTGTAAATTTTCTATTAAGGGGACGTGAAAATGAAGAATATATTTGAGGAAATCCTAACTTGGGCTACTTCAACTTTATCCTATTGGGAGCAAGCGACATTAAAAAAATTACTTTCGGGCAAACAGATTGAAGAAAGTGATTATCAAGAATTGTTAAAATATTTTTTCGAAGATAATTACTTAGCCCCACAACAAACAAATCGAACCCCAATTATCTTCGACCAAATTGATTTTGTTAAAGAATATACAAAAAAGAAAATATTTATTCGTGAAATATCAAATCTTGAAAATGTGAATGCGTTAATTCCTAATCAGCATCTAACTTTTGGAAATAATCTCACATCAATATATGGTTTAAATGGTGCTGGAAAATCTGGATATGTAAGAGTCTTAGGTTCAGCAGGATTTACAAGAGGTGACCGAGAGGTGTTACCAGATATTAATAAAGAGATTGATGTAAATGCGATTAAACGTGCAAGCATAAAAATGGAAGTTGATTCTGTCGAAAAAAATATTGATTACCAGATAGGTACTCCTTGTCCTGAATTATCAACTTTTTATATATTTGACTCTACTAGTGTTAAAGTTCATATGGTGGG
The DNA here is from genome assembly GCA_021825925.1 of Chloroflexota bacterium. GTDB lineage: Bacteria > Chloroflexota > Anaerolineae > Anaerolineales > Anaerolineaceae > UBA6107. The sequence continues at coordinate 134,728 of JAKAFP010000007.1, read as the reverse complement.
TAAGAATACATTCAGCTTTTCTCCAGCTGGATTATCAATTCTTTCTGAATTGGCAGTAACAACTGACGAAGTAAGACAACTAGTTAGGAAGAAAATTCAAGAATTTGAAATACCCAATGATTTTGAAAATTGTTTTTCCGAGGGTTCTGAAATTCAAAAAATTGTAAAAACAATCACCGCAGAATCGACATACGAGTATTTTGCAAAAATTGCTACACTTTCTTCAGAGGAAGAAACAAGGATTCACGAACTTGACGTTGAAATTGGCAAAATTGGCTTAGGACAGCATCAGATAGAGATTGAAGAAAAGAGAAGGAAACTAGCTTCAATTAAGAGACTTTACGATTGGGTTAGAAACTTGGAAGAAAGTGTAAGCCATGATTCTATCTCTGTAATTAACTTGAATATTAAAAATTACATTGAACTTATTGAACGAGCAAAAATCTTAAGCATTCAATCTTTTAAACACCCAGAACTCACACAAACAGGTTCAGATGATTGGAATTTGTTTATGAAATCTGCGTATCAATTGGCAAAAGCAGAAGGAACGGATGATAGGAAATATCCAGAAACTGGACAACCGTGTATTTTTTGCCAACAACCATTATCTAGTGATTCTGTGGAATTAATCAAAAAAATATGGGCATATTTAGATGAACATATTCAAGTAAGCATAAGCCAAATTCGAGATGATTTAGATACAACCTGTAGTGGTCAACGTGCAATAAATAATTATTTTAAGTCAGAAGATTATTTGACTTCAATTTCAATATTGAAGAACGACAATTCACAATTATATAATTCTGCCCAAAATGAAGTGACTATATTGATGAGAAAGAATGCTGAAATAATTGCAAATATTGTTTCAAATAAGTCTATCATTGATGAAATTGACGAGAGTTCAAGAATTTCAGTAGAGGTAAATCAACTTCAATTAACATTAAATTCTGAATTACAAGAATTAGAAAAAATGGATTTGGAAGCACAGATAAAAAGACTTGAAAATGAAAGGAAGAATTTGCTTGAAAGAAAAAATCTACAAAAAATCCTACCTCAAATTAAAATACAGATTGAAAAACTTGAATGGGCAAAAAAAGCAAAATCAGTCCTTGGCTCTACTCGTCAAATAACACAGAAACACAATTCACTTTTTGATGAACTTGTTCGTGACCGTTATATCGAAATATTTAAGGATGTATTGAAATATCTTGATAGACCATTACAAGTAGAAATCGTTACTTCAGGTCAGAAGGGAGAATCCATAAAGCAAATACAACTCAAAGCACATAAATCTGCTTCCGAAATTGCAAATCCAGAAAAGGTCTTAAGTGAAGGCGAAAAACGAGCTGTTGCATTTGCTGATTTTATTACCGAGGCAAAATTAGATACAAATTGTAGCGGAATTATTTTAGACGATCCTGTAACTTCTTTGGACTTTGAGTGGCGACAAAAAATAGCAGATTTCTTAGTTGAAGAATCCAAAAATCGACAAGTGATTATTTTTACACATGATTTACCATTTCTTTATTTTCTAATATCGTTTTCAGAAGAAAGAAAAGTGGATAACAAAGCTCATTGGATTATGAGGGAGGGTTCTGAAAATAAACCCGGCTACGTTTCACAAGATAATTGCCCTCCACTTGAACAAAAATATAAAAGCCCGATAATTGCAGAAACTTTTCTTAACCAAGCAAAGGTTGCCCATGGTCTAGAGCAACAATATTTATTGTCATCGGGTTTCGGGCATCTTCGAACTTGTTATGAAGTTTTGGTGATTTATGACTTGTTTGGAGGAGTTGTGAGACGTTTTGAAGATAGAGTTAGGATGGGGGCATTAAAATCCTTAATCTGGGATAAGGATATCGTTGATGATATTTATGAAGGATTTGAGAGACTATCTCGTTATATCGACGCTCATTCTCATAGTGACCCAATGGCAGTTCCAGCGAATCCTGAAATGTTACAAAAAGAAATAAGTTTGTTTATTTCTTTACAGACAAAGATAAAACAGCTAAAAAAGGCAATAAATAAGAACTGATAAAACATTGTTGTTTGTCTTATTCTTTATTCAAAAGGTATCAAATGATAAAACCTTGGCATATTCCAAATAATTTTGATTCATATTTATTAATAAAAATTTGCCAATGTCAAAAATATCGAGATGAATTTATTGCTGGAAAATTCTTTATGAATACTTTTGGAGAAATTCGTAAAAAAGAAAATCTACGAAAAGGTCAATTTGATGAAAATGACGGAAGTGAATTATTCTTACAGACAACAAATAACACTTATTGGAGATTAGAATTAATCAATAATGAATATTGGTCAGTCAATCATGCTGGAAGGCCAATTAATAACAATTATTTAGTTGAGGCTTCAATTGGTGGTGGTCAAAATTTAGAAAAGAAATTATTTTGCATGTATACGTTATGGGGTGATAGCCACGATAAAAAATTTTTACCAATTGACCCTAAAGTAATTGATGAGTTTGGTGAATATGCAGCAGTTGTGATTAATACACCAGTCTTTTTAAATCGTATTCAAGAAAAACTTGATTCATTGGTAAATCAAATGAACGACAAACCAAGGTATGATTTTGTTGAGTATGTAAAACACGATAAAAATTCACCGGCAATACCATTGGGAATTTTTCGTAAATTTCAAGAGGAATATATACATCAAAATGAATTTCGCATTTCATTAGATATGAAGAATATTATTGGCCCCTTTAAGGACTTTTCGATTAATTGTTCAGATATATGCATTCCAGTCAAAACTGAAGAATTAATTAGAATGAATAAAATACTTATCTCACAATTAATTTTCGGACATTTATGAGTGGGAAATGAATTAATTCCTTTATTACTGATTGATATAAAAAACCATTGAAATAAATCAAAATTCTTATAGATAGCTTTAATATTATTAGTAACTAATTGAACGGATTTATATGACTCTTGTTTTCCTCCCCTTATGAGCGTTCTTTCTCGCAAAAACGATGACTTCTATATAAATTAACTAATTCAACCAAATTCTTTTTTGAATTATCTATATAATTATCTTAGTTGAAAAAAAATTAAATTGGAGTAAAGAGAATGCAAAAGTGGGAATATTGTTTTAATACATTTGCCGATGGATTTGATAGGGATATTCTTAATGGAATATTAAATGATATGGGACTCAAAGGGTGGGAATTAGTAACGGTAACAGTTTTGGATTCAAGGCAATTTTCTTTATTGAAGGATGAACTAACAACAACATTTTACTGGAAAAGACCGATATAGTTATTCTTATTGGTATCTTCAATCTTTTATTCCAAACAGTAAATCCTCTACGTGGATTATTTGATAGTTATTAATGACATAAAATAATTTTCCTATATAATTATTTCTAATAATATTGTTATTACCTTTTTTTCATTGGGTGGAAAAAAAAGTAAATTGCCATCAAATTCACAATTACTATGGATTCAAAAAAGAAAACCAATAATATTTTGTTATAAGCAATTATAAACTTATTAAGAGGTGGAAAATAATGAGGATTTCAAAAATTGATAATATTGATATGGCATCGAAAACATTATTAATTCTTGGAAAGCATTTCTTTTCAGGAAACAGGTTGGATAAGTTTATTGATTATGAAAAAAAATATCTTCAATATACTAAAAATATCGATATTTCTCCATTAATGAATTTTGAATTGAGAAGAATTACTAATATTTGGGTAATTACTGAAAATAAACAAATATTAGGGGCAATGACTCTAAATTTTTACTTATGGGAATCAATAGAAAATCAATATTTCTTCTATACAGATTCCAATAATCACATAAAAATATCACATATTGTTGCAAAAAAATTTAAAAATATTATTGATGAAAAAATACACCCAGTAAATAAACCAACTCTTTCTATTGAATTAGGTTACTATGCAATTAATAATGAATTTCGCGGAAAAGGTTATGGACGATTATTATTTAATAAATTTATACAAGAAGTGGAGTCACTAAATTATGATGGAAAAATTGCATTTGTTACTGCATTAGGCTATTATGCACTTTCGCCTATGGGAGAACAATTAATTCAATATCTAATAAATGAGAACGTTAATAATGAGAATGAAAATACCTTTTTGAAACCAATTTTAGAAGAATTGAACTTTCCTCCTGATTTGTTTAAAGTAGGAGTTGGTTCATCACCTACTTCACGTTTTGCTTATAAATCTCAATTTACTTCATTAGGTTTTTCCAAACATCTTGGTCAAACTTGGGGAAAGTATTATTTATGAGAGATATTATTGAAAAGATTGCAAAAACACCATCTTCCCCCTTTGTTTATTTACCATCAAAAACACTTATTCAGGAGTTATTAATCGACTCACAAATAAATAACCTTACTGTTGTAGACGATGAATTTGCCCTCTACGCAAGAGTTTATCGTGGAAGCCCTAGGTATAAATTTATTGTAGTTTCACATCTTGATCATCCAGGAATTGTATTAAAAAATAAATTTCAGGGAATTCCTTTTGGAAGTGTAGGTTATGAAAGAATTAGTTCTTATTTACATAGAAAGAAAAAAATACAAATAAGAATTTTTGACCCTGAAGGTAAATATATTGGATTAGGATTCATAACTGGTTTGTCTCTACGAAGGAATTCTCCTTTTGTGAAAATAGACACACCTTATCATGTACCAAAAAATTCTCACGGATTGTGGGATATACCTGATTATTCAATAGAAAACGATATTATTAAAATGCAAAATGCCGATAACGGTGCCGTAACAGCTGTTGCAATACAATTGTTAAGGGATATCAACACTATAGAAGATATTGACCTTCAAGTAATTTTTACATATGTTGAGGAAGTGCATCAAATATCATCCACAGCTATTGCTTATCAAGGAAAAACACCATTCTATCCATTAGATGAAAGCGTTTATGTAATTAATTTGGAAGCTATGGAATCAGAGATCGATTCGTCAGATTTTCCAATTATCAAGAAATTAAAATTACATAAACCAAATTATGAGGATGGTTTTTTACTGAAAATAAACGATGGTGGCGTTATTTATGGAAATACGAAAATTAACCATTTGGAGTCATGGGTTCAGGAAATTGCATCGACTAATGGATTAAACTTTCAATATACAATATCAAAAGGGTCGACAGATGCTAAATCCTTTTCGTTTTTTACTAATATTCCAAATATTATTACATTAGCAGCACCATGCAAATGGAAACATAATATTGGGCAAAACGGTGAATTTGTTCAAGAAGAAGTCTATGAAATTGACTTAAACAATATTTTAATGGTCATTAAAAATATTTTAATATCGTCACCCCCAAAGAATAATATTGTTTCGCTAACAAAAAGATTAAATGAAATAAAATATGGAGATACGATAGAGACAACTAGAAAAATTAAAAAACAAAGGATTCGAATAATGCTAGCAGCTCAACCTCGTTTAAAATCAGGAGGTTATTATAGTAAAACCTTCTTAGAATTCATTAGAATTAATTTACGGCGGGCGACTTCAAAATTCAGTATTATTGATTAGCTTTTGTAGTTAGTGAAGAAGATTATTAGACTCACCTAGATAAATAATTTAGGTACTTTTACTTGGTCTGCAATTTTCTCAAAACTGGAAAAGTGGACAATCGTGCTTTCAAAAGACATTGATTTTATAGCCAATTCGATTTCAGAAAAATCGTTTTTGATTGTAATAATTCATCATTATCAGACTTGCATAACTTTCTTATATAAAAGGTTTCGATAACCGCACTTATATTAATCTTTTGTCAGAAAAATCATAAAATTATTGAAAATATCGAACATTTGCGCTATAGTAATCGCGTAGTATAGAAACACCCTTATTGGTTTTCGCTTCATTAAGGGTGTTTTAAATAGGGTTTCTTGCTTTTGTTACTTTAGACTATTAACATTTTAGCATAAGCACGCTACAAGAGGGAGGTGAAAAAAAATGAACAAAAAACCCGGCGAAAAAGCTGATAGATCTGGTCAATATGAAATCATTGGGCCACGAGGTGGGAAAACTGGTGAAGAACGAACCGTAGTAAAAGGTGAACCTTTGCCGCCAACCCCAAAGCCTGGCGAAACGTATCATATCGTTGACCCATCAAAAAATAATAGTGGTAAGTAGATAGAATAAAACTTCCTAATGCGTTTTGGCTTTCCATTAGGAAGTTTCGTTAATTGTATAATGTGAAACAGAGTAACCTGCAACATGCTTCATTAGTTCGACTTATTAAACATGTGGCTACTGCTCAAGCAACTTTTGGATTAAGTTGTGCGACTATTCAGCGGATAAGAATTCAAGAATTCGAATGATTAAAAATATAATACATTAGCATCAGTTTTTTTCTACTGACAAAATCGAAGATTGTCTTGAAAGGGGAAAAATGAAGAAATTTCCAGAATGGATGGAAGCAATTGTTTTATTTCTAGCGGGGATTTGTCTTACGGGGGCTGTGTGGTTCTATTTTTCAACTAAGAATCTCTTGGGCGAAATAGTCTCAATTTCTCTTGGAGTAATATTATTGTTACTATTTATATACTTAGTCGGTAAAAAAGAAAGAGATAAAAAATTAGAAGAAATTGTTAGGCGGAATCAAACTGAAAGAGAAAGAATTGATTTTCTAAAGAAAAATTTAGGTGCAAGAATTAAGACTGATGAATCAGCGAAAGAATTAGCGGATATTGCGCTAGTAGCCACAGATGATATTTCATTAGAAATTATTGATGCATTGTGGAATTGTGTTAAAAATAATGCAAATAATTCTGATATTGTTAATCAATGTGCTTTTTCCATCGGCCGAATTGTGAGAGAGCAATCGCCTGTAACCAAAATTCGTAGAGATAAAGTAATTGGATATTTTATAGAGAGTTCTGCATCCGATAGTGAGACCATAATTGATTGCTTTGCTTTTACTTTAGGTAAAATTGTTCAATCTGAATGTGATATGGATGTTCGTAAGGAGGTATTCAATATAGTAAAAGCAAATCGTTCCCATCCTAACTCTTATGCAAGTAAAATTTATAAAAAAATTTGGAAAAAGATAGAAAAATATCATTCTGTTTTTTCATAGAACAAAAATGTATATTTTTGTGTGCTTATTACTAAATGAAGGACAATGGTTTCAATAACGCCGATTATCGTAAACATAATTAGTAAATTCTAAATCTGTAAATTGGTAAAAATGCAAAGCTAATAATTCTTATTAGCGAAGCGTTGAATACCGCGCTGCTTGCAGCGCAACCGGCATTCTATGCCGGTGGATTTATAGCCCTTAGAGGCAACCGATGTTCTTGCGAAGGCGTAATGCCCCGTCTGCTTGCAGCAGGGATAACCGAAGTAAGGTTGCCGATAATTTACTTAACATGATTTAGTCCTTTTTAACTCATTAGGCAAAAATTTATCAATTTCTCCATCATTAAATGTTAATTCCTCTTTGTTTTTTAGTCCCCCACTGGCATCACGGTAACTAGAATAAGTGGTTCTTGGGGCGTCACCATAAATTTCTACTAATACCTTTTGAAGCGCATCTCGCTTATTTCTAGCAGAATCACAAGACAAACAATTCATTTTTAAGTCTGTAAGCAATGATAGATATGATTCTCTGACATCCCATAATTTACTTGCAGTTTGTTTGTGCTTCTGTGCTAGTGCGCCATAATCTGTCTCTTTCGTATATGTATTCAGGGCAAACAATGATGCAGAAAAAAGAGCGGAAAGTATCGCTGATACCTTACTAGCATCTGGATTGCCAAATATTACAACGATTAGCCCGCATGTAGTAATTGCCGAAAGAACAATTTGTGATAATTTAAGCCTATGTTGTTCTTTTACTCGTTGGTCAGAACATTTTTCGTGAGTTTTATGAGTGTAAACAACTCTCCCATAACATTCTCGAATTTGCCCTTCAAGAATGACCAATTCACTACTATTATTCTGGGTAGTCTGTTCCATAGATTTTTCTCCATGTTTGTTTGCTTGACCAAGTCTTATTGTCTTGTGCTTGTTGGATTGCTTCAAGCGCAAGATTGTAACATTGTCCGGCTTTGTATTCAAAATTTCCAGACCGCCAAACATATTGATTTGACCCTGGAGCTAACCAATATGACTGGTTAGCATCCCTTTGGTTCAAATAATAAAGAAAATCACGACTCATCCAATCGTAATACAAATATGATTTATCACGACTCCCCCAACTACTGATAAAGTTATAGGCTAATGTATCTATTAGTAATCCCCGAATTGGCACGTTCCATTGATTTTTCCATGAGCGCATCATTTTACATAATCGTTTTAAATTTTCGTTGCAAGAATTATCCATATCCTGAATAGCCTTAATTTCGGGTTTTGGATTTGTGGTTTTCCAACTTCCGCCATCGTTTGAATCGGGAAACGTGTATGAATTTGAAGTGTTTAAAAATACTGGCAAAACTTCAAACACGATTCCGTCAGAAAAACTTACAACAACAACTTGACCATCAGCACCAACTTCTGATGAAGCGTATGTTTGTTTAATTGAATTTTTTACGGCTTGTAAAAGGGCCGATTGACCGTTTCCTGAATAGTTATCATATTGATGATAAACAGACGATGGAAGTTCAAACAATAAATCTACATCACTTGTAGAATTGATAGCTGTTCCTCGTCCAAAAGACCCACCATAGAAACTGTTATATATTTCTGAATCATATCCATAATAGTCTTTGTTTAATCGTTGTGTGATTGCCTTACATCGGCTCGAAATAGCATCTCGCCTTGATATTGCGAGATTATCACAAAAAGTTTTGAAATCTTCTCCAACACCCATTTTAACCCTTCCCTTCCATTAGGTTTGAACGTTTTTATGAACCACCCGTAGAGGTGAAAATAAAAATCATAAAAAATTGCGAATCATCAGAAAATATTGTTGGTTTTACTCCTATTCTTTCCCCGAAAAAAATCTTATGTCTACTTAGATATGTGTATTATAGCAAATTTGTTCTGAAATAAATAGTGTATTGCGAATTATTAACAAAACTCTTATAAATTAAATTACCAAGGAATAAATCCAATATTTTTTGTATTTTAATGTCCATACTTATATTGGACAGAACCTTGTACCTATAATGATGGTAATGACTCCGATTATCACAACCAAAGTTATCAACTTTATAAACAATAAACCAGAAAAATTGCAGTGACTTGGTTTTGGAATTAAAAAGTGCTATTGTGACTATAATCACAATAGCACTTTTTAATTAATAAAAACGTTATACGTTTGAATAAAAATTTTAGAAATTAGTAAGTATTTTTAAAAATTCTGGAACATCTAATTCGACCACTTCATTTCTAATAATAGCCAATTCCCGGAATGGATGATATTCTACATAGACATTCGGTTGGGTAAAAAGTTTTACCTTTTTCGCAATAATCAATCCCCATTTATCCAGTTTTTCATAATCACAGGATTCATCTGCATCCCACGGCCTTGAATGCAAATCAAAATAATCTTGCCATTCCTCAAGGTCTTTGCACACTTCTTCAGGTAGTCCAAGGCTTGTCGGATTGATATTTATATCAGCTCTATTAGAAGGAAATGGATTTTCCCAAATTCCAGTAGATGAATAATCAAGGTCAATCTTTACAAACTTGCTGTATTTATCAAGATAGTGTTCTTCAATGAATAACCACGCTCGTTCTTCATCCTCAACACGTAATTTTTTCCATAATTGAATCCTCTCAATTTGTGGAAATTGATACAATAAATCATAATCGTGCCAATCTTTATATAAATGTGGATACTTCATTTGCAGTTATTTCTTTTGTTCAAGAAAACATCTGGATATTTATCAATTATTTCAAGCAGGACTTTAGCCGTACCAGTTGGTTTTCTGTGACCATTTTCCCAGTTTTGTAAAGTTCTCACACTTATTCCTAATAACATAGCGAATTCTCGTTGTGAAAAACCAAATTTATTACGAATAGAATGAACGTCACAAGAAGAAAAATGAAAAGAACGAGATGGTTCTTGTTCACCTCGGTTTATTGCCATTCCTTCACGTATACTTTCCAATAATTCCTTGAATGACTCATCATCCATTTTCTCTACCTATTTTCCCGCATCTGAAATCATCATCAAAAGGATAAACGATGAGTGGCATGGATTTGCAATACATACTTTTCATCGATTCCTACTTTCATTGCGAAATCAGGCCAAGTTTTTATTGACTGGATAACACGGTCGAGCAATTCGTTCACATGAGTCTTATTAATTCCAAAACATGATGATAAAGAATAAAAATCCTCTTTCACAAAATTATCTCTTTTTCCATTAATACTCATTTGATGTTGGTTTGTCCACTTGCCTGTTGGGTCATATGCATAAGTAACATCATAAGCAGGAGAGAGCCTCCACTCACTGTCTTGGCTCATTAGAAACGCAATATTCTTCACATGGTCGTCTTGATTTCTTCCAACTACGTTAAATAATGCTCGTAAAACAAATTGCTCCAAATCCTCTTGCGGTAAGTGAAGCAGGTTCATAACATGGATTGCATCTTCGTAAGAATATCGCCCTACTTGATTGAAATCCATGTGAGCAATTGCACAAAGCGATTGCATGTGAATTTTGCTCCCATTTGGATTCCGGTCAAATCGCTTTGTAATAAAATGGTTTCGCTCATTTTCGTTATAAAGACGACATTCCGACATTTTTATTCCAGCTTTTAAAGCCATTAGGTAATAAGCATATTCAATTTTTCCATATCCCATTGGGTCTGTACGCTCTTTGTCCCGGTTGTTTTTAATCCCATCGAATTTTATTAACCAATGTTCAAAACCGGGTGGGAGTGAGAGTTGTTCAGGAATAAACTCCTTCGAGATTTCATTCCAAGCGATTATCGCTTTTGCTCTTGAACCACCAGCAGAAGTTCCAGCCCATATAATGTCTCCCATATTATCTTGATTATTATATTTGATGAAAGAATCTACTGAATATTCTCGTTGATCGAGTATTTTATTGGCTAATCCAACCATCTTGGACATCTCTAACTTACTGTTTTTTGAGGGTGAGTCTAGAATGGATGGCTCATATTCAAGTGCCCCCATACCACGATTTCCGATAAAACATAATCGGTCAATAGGATTAAAACTTGTTTCATCTCTGTTTTGCATTACTAACCATTTATCAATAACCTTATTCCCAAACTTATCTGGGAGTGAATCCATCAACAGTCCCGGTAATCCTTTGAAAGTAATGAATTCGAGTTCTGGAAAATTGTAAGGATTCTTATTTAATGGCATCACTAATGGTGATAATTGAAGTTCTGAAGTAATAAAGTCGGGATTATATCGAAATGAACTGATATTTCGATTTGAGTCCCAGGAAGCAATCCCAACTTCACTGTTCCATAAAAATACCTTTGCATTGCTCACTTGGCAATCTCCATCTTTTCGCGTGATTAACAAGAAAATTTTAGAAAAGATATTTGGCAATTTATTGCTAGAAAGGTTAGTTTTTTCATCTATTCGGTAATGAATTACCAGAAAGTTGAGCAATCTTTAGAAAACACGTTGGTTTCGATAATCTCTAATTATCGAAAACGAAACTACCTAATCACAATCTATCTACTATTGAAATCAACTCCCAGTATATCGATAAAATTATAAGCATTATTTTTTCCACAATTCTCACATAAAATTATCAGTGGAAATTTAAGGATTGGATAATATAACATCGAATCGAAATAACCAGTTGGGCTAAATCGCGAAAGAAATTGAGAGTTTTTCTGAAGTGGGGGAAACGGAATATATGGCTCTTGTTGAACCTCTTTGCGGCGATTTTCCCAATAATCCCAAATTGACTTTATTGTTGAAGTGAGAATATTTAAATCCCGAACAAAAACTCGGACAGGTTTTGTACCACATAACATGCAGCCACCACGATAAGGCACTCCATCAATAAAATTATTATTAGCTCCTACAATCCAATTTCGTGCGAATTTTTCAATCATTTCAATAAAATCTGGATTTTCAAACAAATCATCTTCATTATTTAGTAATAGTTGATTATCAAACTCTAACATGCGAGTGCGATAATCAGCCTCACTTCGTTTTGTTTTCTCATTTTTTTCACATTCTAGTTTTGAGCAAGCCGGACAAAGAGTCCCACCATTATCACTATATCCATTAACTACACGTTGTTCCACAACGGTAAATGGCTTATGGCATTGTCTGCATGATTTAGTTATTTTCTTAGATAGAAGTTTCCGTAATTCTCCTGTTCCAACCCCAAGAGAACTAGCAATTATGTTTGACATTCCTGGCCCATAGAGATTATCAGCCACCATCAACATTTCTTCTGTAATTACTCCTTCAGAATCGTCAAGTGCTGCGCGAAAAAAAACACTAATTAATTCCTCCAAATGTTCTTTTTCTTCTGTAGATTGTTCGACTTGATTTCGTTCTAGCTCTGGGATATGGTGAGCAATTTTGTATAAGTCTTGTGGGGTTGGGATAAGGGCTATTTGTCGGTTCATTTTGTTATCTCCTTTATCTATTGTTGAAGATAAAAAAGTTATTCTTTCAAAACTTATATTACTAGTATATCACAAATTAATCAAAAATTAGATAATTATATATAATATAATAAATATTATTTCCTTACATTAATATAATTATTATTTTCTTGAGTAATTAAGTTTTTAGCCTTACATAGAGAATGGATGATTCATTGATTATCTGATATTAAACCTGCTGTAATCAAAAATTAATTAATATTGAAACAATGAAACACGATAGAATGATATAGAAATTGTCTTAATACTGATGACTATAGTCGCTTGATGGAATTTTTTGTTTGCGCATAAGATTATCGAAAATAAAAAAATATTGTTATAAATTGTGCAATCTATTTAGCCAGTCTGGTTCAGGGTTATTAAGGGTGGATAGATAGCGGCTCATTATTATCAATAATCTTGCAGCATTAGAAGCGTTAAGTTGAACTTTAACTCGGATTTCCTCACTTGCCGCATTCCATGCCATCATAAAGATTTCCCCTTGGTTGGAAAATTTGTTGTTTACCAAAACTATATCACTTAGTTTAATACCCGAAAACTGATTCTGTTCTTCAATTTTTGATATTATTTGTTGAATTTTTATAAATTTGTGAATAATTTTTTTGTCGTCAGTAAAAGATGTAAATTCCGAGTTTTCAAATTCATTTATCGTGTACCGTACCAAATCTTCAGCTATTAGGACACCGTTGTTCATATATATTTTTATAATAATCCCAGGATCAAATTGTTCAGGATAGTTACATTTGGGGGTAAGAATAAATGAGATATTACTTCGTGAGGGATGAAGTAAGAATTTTTGAACGTCGATGGCTGAAAAGGTCGGTTTTAATAATGATTCATTTAACCACTCGACTTCCTTATTTTGAAAAGGATTTGGTAAATCTTTCCGATAAATTTCTTCATTTGGAGAGAATAAATCGACAACCTTATTCAACAAATGAGCAAAATATTCTCCGGTGGATTTCGGTTTTTCTATAATTAGTTTTTCAAATAATAAAACATCTTCTATGGTTGGGAACATATGAGAATTATTATCTAGGATGTATGGTGATGGGGGAGTCGTTCCAGTGATTAATTGACATAACTCGGAAGGATTACCTTTCAATGCGGTAGTTATCTTGACAGCACTTTCAAGAGTCGGGTCGTTTTGTCCCTTTTCAATGCGACCAATGGAAGTGAAATGGATGCCGGAGATTTGACCAATTGTTCGTAAGTCAATACCGGAGTCTTTTCGCAGTTTTTGTATCCATGAGCCAAAAGTTACCATATAAACCTCAATTAAAAGACATTGCCAATATTACCGTCGAATTACCATTGACATGGACTGAAATTACCGGTATAATAGTAGTGTAAATAAGATGCGCTACATAAGTAGGCCACACGAAATGTGCAACATCTTCTTATTTATTTTATTTTGTTTTTAGCATTTTGACTAGAGTAATTATTCAACAACAGTAATATATCGCTTGAACCTGAACTACCTAAAAAAGAGAATTAGAAATTAACCCTGATAACCAAATTTCGGAGGATTATTTAATGTCGCCTGTTCGTAAACCGCAAAATCACAGTGGAAGTTTTACTGGGAAATACCCGTCTTTCAAAATGAATCGCATGATTCATTTTGAATCTGGATTGGAGCGGGATTTTATATACCTCCTTGATTACGATAAACGAATTACTCATTTTGAAGAACAACCTATTCGGATAGATTACAAGATAAATGGAAAATCGTATTCCTATACTCCTGATTTTCATGCAGTGGTAAATGGAGAAAATTGGCTTTATGAATGCAAACCAAAGAGATTTATTAATTCCTCAAAAAATCGAATTAAATTCGAAGTTGCTGAACGTTGGTGTAAGGATGGTGAATGGGGGTTTCAGGTTATTACTGATGAACTCATCAGGGCAGGTTGTCGATTGAAAAATATAAAATTCCTGACTGGTTTTTCACGATTTGAAATCCAACCAGAACTTGTTGCCGCGATATATTCGTATTTACAGGATAACCCAAATGCTCGATTAGCGGAAATAGAAAATCATTTAACTAGCTATGAAAGAAATAGGATTTATCCAGCCATCTTTCACTTGACTTATCACCATCGTCTTTCAATGCCAATAGAAAGTGGCCTAATTTCCCCAAATACGACTATTCAATTGGAATATAAAGTGGAGGAAAACGCATGACATCTCATCGGTTTAGTATCGGTACGAAAGTTACTTACAACTCCATCCAATATGAAGTATTAAACCATACTCTGGATAATGGTCAAAAGATTACTCTGCAGGAAGTAGATAGTAACGTAATCATTACTCGCACATTGGATGAATTAGTTAAGGAATTACAAAACGGAAAACTTAGTTTCTTAACCCAAACTCGAATAAAACGAAAAAATGAGAATGCCTCCGTTCCACATCCAGAAGAATTTAATATTGACCTTGCGGATTACGCACCACATCTTGTGGATATAGCCCAATTTCGTCTCCAAGCGATAACACCACTACTGCTTCTAGGAACTGATAGAACACATAAGTTGTTTATAGAAAGGTCAAACCAATTGTATGAAGAAGCAAAAAAAGCTCGCCAACCTATGTCAGTTCGGTCACTTTATCGTTGGATAGCAGACTATGAATCAGGAGGAGGGGAGATTCGTTGCTTAATACCCAATGTAAAGCGAAAAGGTGGCCCTGGAAAATCACGTCTGCCAATAGAGGTTTTGAACTTAGTTGATTCTGTTATCAATTCGCCAGTATCTTCCCGCGAAGAATCATCAGTGCACGGAACTTTGGCAGTATTAGCCGCACGAATCGAAGAAGAAAACCGGTTTCGACCAAGGACCGAACAATTATCAGTTCCAGCCCTCTCAACAGTAGCAAGGCGTATAGAATCCTTGGATTATAAAGATAGGTTGACAGGAAAATATGGCAAGAAAATTGCTGGAAAGATGATTAAACAAGTTGGTAAAACAAAATATCCTGATTTGCCTTTGGAACGTGTTGAATTTGACCACACAAAGACAGATTTAATTGTTATCGATGAAAATGATAACCTACCGTTAGGCCGATGCACTATTAGTTTTGCTCTCGATATGGCAACTCGTTATCCACTAGGGTATTACTTGGGGTTTGAACCACCCTCTTATTATTCTGTCTTGGAATGTTTGTATCTTTCTATTTTGCCAAAACCGGATGTAAAAAAAATATATGGAACTGAACATGATTGGATTGCATATGGAATTCCAAATACATTTGTCGTAGACCAAGGGAAGGAACTAATTGGAAAAGACTTAACTGATGCATGTGAATCCCTTGGAATTGTTTTAGCAATTGCTCCGGTAAAGACTCCTGAATTCAAGGGAGGAGTCGAAAGAAATTTTAGAACTATCAACTCGCAACTGTTTCATCAATTGCCTGGAACAACCTTTTCAAATTTCTTAGAAAAGAGTGATTACCAAAGTGAAAAATTGGCATGTATTTCGGTAAATGAGTTGGAGAAAATACTGAATATCTATATTGTAGATGAGTATTGTGAACGATTTCATCAAGGGCTTAAAGGTGTCCCAGCTCGAAGATGGGAAAATGCATTAGATACAAATTTTTTCCCACGGCTACCGAGAGATGCTGAAAGACTACGGATTTTATTGGGTAGGGTCGATTATAGAACGATTCATAAATATGGAATCGATGTCGATTGTATTCGCTATAACTGTCAAGATCTGGCATATTTGCGATTAAAGAAAAGAGGTGAAAAAGTAAAAATTAAGTATCATCCCGGTGACTTAAGCCGAATTCATGTTTTTAATGAATATGAGCAAACTTATATAGAAGTACCTGCACTAGACCAAGAATATACTGAAAATCTATCCTCTTGGAAACATAAAGTTATAAAACAATATGCCAAAGTAGAAGGGGACAAAGAAAATTTGGCAGCTTTAGGAAGGGCAAAAATAAAAATCCAAGAAATTGTGGATGCAGGTCGTAGCCGTTCGAAAGTTACACATCGAGCCAAAATTAATCGTTGGGATACTGGGGGAAAACCAAAAAGTCTCGCAGAAAAGGAGAATAAACCAAAATTGTTGCCGAAACCACAAGAAGTTAAAGTAGTAAAAAATCAACTGATGGATATAGAAATCACTTCATCAAATGATATGTCTGAAGGATGGGAAGTCGCTGACGGCATCCCAGCAAATCAAAAAACAACATTCTAGGAGAAAACCATTAAATGACTGAACAAACAATAGCAAGTTTAAATGCACGTTTTGTCCGTTATCCTCGTTTTAAAGAATTACACAAGGAAATTCAGAGATGTCAAGAACTTTCAAAAACCACTCTCGAACCCCAGTGTATGTCTCTTGAAGGTGAATCTGGTGCTGGTAAATCGACCCTTGTAAAAGATTATTCAAGTATGTTCCCAAGGCGAGAAACCGAAAACGGCACGATAATTCCAGTTTTTTATGCCGAAATTCCTTCGCCTGCCACTGTGAAAGGAACAGCTTCTTGCTTACTTCAACAATTAGGTGACCCAGGTGCAAATAAAGGTACTCTATGGTCGATGAATACTAGGTTGGTGGGATTAATAAAAACATGTGGTGTTGAACTTGTGATTCTGGACGAATTTTCGAATCTAATTGATTCCGAAACAAATCACATAATGAATCTGGTATCAGATTGGTTAAAAATGCTTATAAAGCAAACGGGAATCCCGTTTCTTGTTGTTGGAATTGATGGAAAGGTGAGCAGAATATTGAAGGCAAATAATCAGTTATCCCGATTGTTTGCATGTCGAGAAAAACTTGAACCGTTCAAGTGGACAAATGAAGTCAGTATTAAAGAGTTTTCAATGTTTATACAATTTGCAGAGAAGGTTGTTAATTTGCCGCTAACGGCTGCTGTTCCAAGGGTAGAGATGCTTTACCGAATATTTTATTCTACTGATGGAATCGTAGGTAATATTATGAATTTAGTTAGATATGCTGGTTTGAGTGCGGTAGAAAGTAAGCGTAGTTCGATTGAGCTTCGTGATTTATCGGAAGCATTTCGTCAAAGAATTTCTGATTATTTACCAAATAAAGAGAACCCTTTCAAAACAGGTGCGGATGAAAATTTTGTATCACCTACAGAAAAAGCGGAAATGCCGAAAAAGCGAATTGACATTAGTGGCACTTTAACGACTAGGTAATTATGACAGAATCTTTTTTACGAGTACCAACAATATATCCTGATGAGTTCCTTCCATCATATCTACTTCGAACTGCTTATGCAAATAGCTATGATTCGTACGGAATTTTTAAAAGTGTAATTAATGAACGTACTTGCTTGTTTGGCGAAAAAGATAACTTGGATAATCCGACTCGCCCAGAAACATATAAAGCGATTGAACAGTTATGTGGGCTGCCAGAAGGGAGGTCAATCCATCACACTGTTCACAAATTCGCTGATATTTTTGTTCCCTTCGAAAAAAGGCCTGAATTCATTACCCTGTCTACAGGAGAAGATGTTTACCTTTCCAGCCATGAAACCTGTCGTAGAAGTTGTCGTTCCATAAAACAGACTGCTTTTTGTCCTTCATGTTTGGTTGAAGCCGCATATTACAAACTTGAGTGGCATCTATTGTCTACAACAGTGTGTTTAAAACACAACAATTTATTAATTGACTATTGTGATAAGTGCGGAAGCAATCTATCGGTAAGCGACATCGTAAATTGTCATTGCCCTAAATGTAATTTTGACTTACGAAGCTCTGAAACTTGCAGTATTTCTGAAGATGGTTTGTCAATAGGTGTCCAACTTGTACTAAATAGTTGGATGGGAATGGGTGAACCTCGGTCTTTAATTGAAGGGGTTTCAATAAATACACAATATAAACTATTTACAGGTCTTAAGCATTGTATTCAAAAAAAGGGAGATTGGAAACATCTACATGCCTTCCCTGATTTTGACATTTCAAAACTTAAAAATCAGGATTTGGAGAAATGGATACTTCCAAATAAATACCTTCATAAACTAAACATATCTGCAATAACTCCCCTTTTTGCATTTCCTTTTTGTATGGAAGGGTTTTGGAGAGATTATGCCGATGAGAGTAAAAATAAAAATGTTTCCCTCGGATTAGGGAATCTATATTGGGGATGGTTGGAAAAAAGATGGTTATCTGAAGAATTTGAATTTTTACAAGAAGCATTTAATGAATTCCTAGTCAATGAAGCAGAAATTCTATACCCAGGAATAGCAAAATCTAGAAGAATGCTCGAAAATCCACAACTAAAAGAAAAATTTAAATATATTACGGTTTCTTTGGCTTCGAGAGAAATAAAATCTCTACCGACAAAAATCCAACGGCTAGTTGATTGTGGAAAAATAGAGTCCAAGGAGCTACAAACAAAAAGAAACAAGATTGTTGTCAGCCAGAAAGACGTTTTGGCATATTCAAAAAGATTGTCTGAAACTGTCAATATGACCACGACTTGTGAAATGTTAGGTATATCAAAAACTTTGGTAAATTCCTTATTAAAACATAATCATCTTGAAGCCATTGGCGGACGAACATCCGATGGTTCGCCGGAATGGGCAATCACGAGAGAATCAATTGAAGATTTCAAACGACGTTTACAAAAAGTGAGTAAAGTCATCCCAGTTAACGATAAGACAGTTCGAATAAAGGGAAAAACGATTGTTCAAATTTCGAGACAATTAGCTGGGTGGGGGTTTGAAATTGGTGAAATACTACAAAAAGTTTTTGATGGAAAATATCCAGCTTCCATTGTTGAAGGGGAAGAAATCTGTGTCAATACTGTTATGTTACCTATAGATACTTCAACGAAGTTAAAGGAAGAACTTCTCGATAAGAATCAATGGGTTTCGGAAAAAGAATTGGCACACGATTTGGGTGTAAAAACAATCACAATTCATCGTTGGGCAAAATCCGGCTTGATTATCCCGGTAGGAAAGATTTGTCTAATCACATTTTATTCCAAATCCTCGATTATTGACTTCAGTAAAAACTACATTGATTCAAAACAAGCATCAAAATTTTTGAGGGTTGGAATACTTACTGTTCAAAAATGGGCGCGGACCGGTAGGTTAAAACCAGTATCTGGTTCAGAGATTGATGGTTGCCATGAATATTTGTTCAAATTATCCGAGGTTGAAAAATTGAAAGTGGAAAACCGATTATCTGCACCACAGATGGCAAAAATACTTGGAATCAGTCGATCACAGATGTGTACTCGAATTCACCAAGGAAAAGTTAAGCCAATCTCTGGCCCAGGAATCGATGACTCGAAGCATTATTTGTTCGAAAAACAGGAATTAATGTAAGTAATTGATTTACTTAATAAATGAATATTCAAATTGAAGGTTCAAATGGTTTAATAGGTTTTTCACCAAAACATAAATATTCGGAATTGTAGTTGTTATTTGTTGTTAAGGATAATAAATAAACATTTGGATTCAGAATTCTTTTATTGATAGCTGGTAGAAATAAGGGTCGTCATATGTTAAGCAATTTGTTGATTTCATACTTACATAAATCGGAGAAATTAAAAAAATTTCTGATTGAATTCTAAAAAAAATCATTTCCTTTTCAAGCAAATTCCTTATTGAAATTATTTTGTTAATTATTTTTTTCTTCAATTATTACACTATCAGTATTGCACCAGTAAAATACTATCTATCTCGAACTTATGATTTTACTAATTACTAGCCATTGAAATCAAAGTAGATAATCTACTAATATCATCACGACTTTGAATTCTTGAAAAAATAATTGCTTTAACTGCATTGCTAATAGCATCACGAATTTTTTTCTCTTTCGGTATTGGAATATAGATTTCATCAATTCTATTTCCAATAGTGTCGATTACATCTCGAGTAAATTGTTTTGTTCGGATTTGTCGTTTTACAATAAATGAATTTAATAATCCAAGGAACAGAAAAGGGTCAATATCCTTATCTTGATTTACTCGAATTTTGTATAATCCTCCACAAAATAAACTTTTTACATTTCCCTTTGTCACTATACAGGAAGTGCCAATTAAATACGTTCCATCTCGAACTAATAAAATATCATTTTCTTGCACATCAAGAGATTCGGCGTATTCATTATAAATTTGTTCAGAGATGCCTTGCTTTGGGTCGTACAAAATCTCCCAATTTGAGAAATCCGAAGTACGAATAAATGGAATGTCTCCAGTGTCGTAAGCCATTTTTCCAATTTCAACACCTGTATAGTAGCTTATCTTATTTTCATTTCTTAATTGCCCCATACTTTTTATTTCGCATGTTGAAGTCAATCTATCTAATTCTTCCTGAATTTTAGGGTCATAATATTTTGGAAGGTATATATTGTTAATGATTTCAGAAGATGGTAACCAAGTTGTTTCAAATTCTCCAAATTCGGCAGTAACGGTACGATTAGTTACTACTGACGCTAATTGAGATAATGGTAAAGCTAAGAAATCACTTATAGGTTTCGGCGAATTAGTCTCTAATACAGTCTCGATAATTATTGGAAGGTGTTTAATAAAGGCTTTTCCAATTGTTCTTGTTTTGAGGGCGTTTAAAACCTCTATTTTCAGTTCATTACAGATTTTTTCATCTTTCGGTAATGGTAATATGACTTCATTAATCCTCTGACCCAATGTATCGATTATGTCGGCTGTAAATTGTATTGACCTGATTTGTTTTTGGGCAAGAGGTGAATTCAAAGCTAAGAAAAACAACTCTGGTGGAAATATTTCAGGTTTGTTTATTCGAATTTTTAGAATATGTGACTGAAAGATTATCTCTTTATCAATAGCTGTTATGAAACAATTATGACCAATTAAGTAAGTCCCGTCTCTAACGAGCAATATATCGCCTTCATTAACATTTTGAGAAAGAGAATATTCATCATAAATCTCTTTGGATACCCCTTGTTTCGGAGCTGTTTTTATTTCCCAATTTGCAATGTCCGATGTTCGAACAAATGGAATATCACCTGTACCATAAGCACTTTTCCCTATTTCATCTCCGGTTGTTAAAGTAATAATTTGGTTATTAACTAAGTCGCCAATTGAAAATAAATAATGGGAAGGGCGTAAACGGGTGATACTTTCAATAATTTCAGGGTCATAATATTTTGGAATATATGTAGATTCCTTAATATCCGTTGACTTAATCCAGTAACTTATCATAAATTCTTCCCTTGTTTGAAAACAGTTGCTACCTGCGGAATTTCATCGAGAATTATTTTTTCTCCTTTTTCATTATAGGTATAAGTGGGGTTTCCTCTACTATCATGCCCACACCATTTTACGTCACACATAAATATGTCATATGGTATAGCTGTGGGAGTTTTTTCGCAAATAATGACACAGGTTTTTGCATGAGTGTGTGGTTGGAATAAATCTTCAGGTAAGGCAACAATGGCTAAGATTTTTGCGTTTCGATTGATGTAATCGACAACATATTTGTATTTCGGCATTCCGAAGATACTCTCCAGAAGGACAATACCTAATTTCCCGCCCGGTCGAAGGAGATTAAAACACCTTTCAATAAATAACAGTTGTGGAGGTTGTTGCTCTTGAATTACTCCTTTTATGAATTTCCCTTCATCATCCACATTCCAAGAATGACCAAGATCATACATTTGTAAAATCTCGGAAGTATCGACTGCTAATTTCTTACCGAAAGGAGGATTCGTAATCACAATATCAAACGAACCAAATGGAACGTCCTTACGAGCCTCGGCACTCCAATGTTGAGGGTCATCCAAGCTGTTTTCACAATAAACCCCTCCTCGACCATCCCCCAAAATTGCCATATATGCTTTAGCGACTTTGCTTAAGAAGTTGTCTTTATCTATTCCACGAAAATTTTTAATTGCAACACGTTGTTTCTCTGCAAATATTTCATGGTCTGGCCAACCATAATCTGCCCCACGATTTTCCACTTTTTTCCAAACATGGCGAAGTGATTCAACGAGAAATCCTCCACTTCCACACGCTGGGTCAATTATTCTTTCATCAATTCCGGGGTCAATCATATCGACAACCATTTTTACAACATTGCGTGGTGTAAAAAATTGTCCCTGACCGCCTTTTAATGAGGGGCCAATAAAAATTTCAAATGCTTCAGCAACAGCATCCCTCTCTGAATCTGATAATGAATAATTATGGAGTTCTCCCACTATATATGTGAGAGTATTTGCATCCAATGTAATACTATCTGCCACTTCTATTACGTCACTATATTGGTCTTTTACTCTTGCAAAGAGTTTATCAATTCTTCCCTTGACTACCGAGTTTTCTTCATTTACACCAGCTCGAAAAGTAACAATTTCATCAGGTTTTGTGAATCTTTCATCATAAATTTTACAAAAAATTAGATTAATTAATTGTTGAGCAAACACTTCATCTCTTGTAATTCCTACTGCATTTGCAGCAAGGTAATTTCTAATACTCTTAAACACAGTTTTAAGATTCGTGGCAGGTTTCAAATCCATCCGTTTAAATTTTCCGACATCTTCTAATCGCTGACCAAAACGAGGTATGTTAGGAATCTCGCTGAATATTACTTTTCCATCTCTTTCAGTTTTTACTAAATAAAGTCTTTCATTCCCATTGAACCATACCCCCATGCGAGCCGTTGAAAACCTTAAATAATCTTCAAGTTGACTTCGACCATCGCGTCTATTCTTCTTTTTGCATTCAACAATTATATGGACAGTATCGTCAATTTTATTCTCATTTGAGAAAACGGCGATGTCTATTGGATATTCTTTTTTATTATCAGATGGGCGTACTTTTACTCTCCATTGAGGATGAGTCTGAATATGATTCTTAGGATAGTTATAATCTTCGACTAAAATTTTTGAAAAAACTTGGACAGCTTCTCTTTCTTCAGGTATATCTCTCACTAATTGTCCTGAAATATAATCAGTAATATACCCTTCCTTTGTGGAAAATTCTTCCATTTGAGGATTTTTAATGTCTGCATTATTAAATTCCATGAGTCCTCCACCAAATTGCACGCATTTTGATAATGATATTTTTTCAAAAAAAGATTGATATTATTCCAAAACCCTCATTATTCAATAATTGTTAATCTTAGGCTCATTTTCTTTCTACGTCAAACTGCGGAAAAATGAGTAATTGCATAATATTGACTTAGTCTTGATAGCTATATATTAAATACAATAGCCTACGTCTATGTAGGCTACTGCCAATTATTTAAATCGCGACATAAATGATAATGTGAGCTATTACAAGTCAGTAATACTAATTAACTTATTGAAGCCTATTGCCATTATTTATGTGTAGTCTACTGCCAATTTATTCGTTTTCATTGCCAACATTTATAGTATCAATTGCCACTATTTATGATTTCCTACATTTAAACGTCGAGGTTTCTTACAGCGTGGGCGTGGGTGGTGATGAATTTGGTACGCGGCGGCACGGCAGCCCCCATCAGCATATCGAAGGTGTGATCCGCGGTGGCGGCATCTTCGATCGAAACCTGCAGCAGGGTGCGGCTCTCGGGGTTCATGGTGGTCTCCCAAAGCTGTTCGGGGTTCATTTCGCCCAGACCTTTGTAACGCTGCATGGTGGCCTTATCGGCGACGGGACCCAATTCCTTCAGGTAGGCATCCTTACTGGCGTCATCGTATAAGTACTTGACCGTTTGGCGGTGGGCGACACGATACAACGGCGGTTGGGCAATATAGATGTGGCCCTGTTCGATGAGCTGCTTCATATAGCGGAAGAACAAGGTCAGCAGCAGGGTGCGGATGTGCGAGCCATCCACGTCAGCATCGGTCATGATGATGATGCGTCCGTAGCGCAGGTTCTTGAGGTCGAAGTTATCGCCAATGCCGGTGCCGAAGGCCGAGATCATGGACTTGATCTCTTCGTTGCCGAGCATTTTATCCAAGCGGGCGCGTTCGGTATTGAGGATCTTACCGCGCAGCGGCAGGATGGCCTGGAAGTGGCGGTCGCGGCCCATTTTGGCGGAGCCGCCTGCCGAGTTACCTTCCACGATGTAGATCTCGGTTTTGGTACTGTCGCGTTCAGAGCAATCTGCCAATTTGCCGGGCAGGGTCAGGCTTTCGAGGGCCGACTTGCGGATGACAAGGTCACGGGCTTTGCGGGCTGCATCGCGGGCGCGGGCTGATGTTAAGCATTTGGTGATGATGGCTTTCGCCGCTGCCGGATTTTCATCCAAAAAGGCGCTGAAAGCTTCACCCACCACCTGCTGCACATAGGTCTGCACTTCAGGGTTCATCAGCTTGACCTTGGTCTGGCTTTCAAACTGAGGGTCCGGGTGTTTGATGCTGACGATGGCGGTCATGCCTTCGCGGGTATCATCGCCGCTAAAGTTGGGGTCCACATCTTTGAGCAATTTGGCGCGCTTGGCGTAATCATTGACCACGCGTGTCACTGCTGTGCGCAGGCCGGTCATGTGGGTGCCACCATCAATGGTATTGATGGTGTTGGCGAAAGAGTAAACGGCTTCACTGTAGGCATCAGTATACTGAAGCGCAATTTCAATGCCGATGTTGTCAATTTCTTTTTCAACGTAGAAAACAGGATGCAGCACTTCGCGGTTCTTGTTCATGTAGCGCACGAAGGAGGTGATGCCGCCTTCAAACAGGAAGGTGATCTCGCGTTCTGGCGGACGGTTATCCACCAGTTTGATGGTGACGTTGCGGGTAACAAAGGCCATTTCTCTGAAACGCGCTACCAAAGTATCAAACTTGAAGTCAATGCCTTCTTCTTTGAAGATCTCGCGGTCAAATTTGAAGGTAACGTTGGTGCCGCTTTGTTTGGGATCGCACTTGCCGATCACCTTGACTTGTTCCTGGGGGATGCCGCGTTCATAGCGTTGGAAGTGGATCTGCCCATTAAGGTAGACGCGGACTTCACACCATTCTGAAAGCGCGTTGACGGCTGAAACACCCACGCCGTGCAAACCGCCCGAAACTTTATAGGCGGAGTGACCGAACTTGCCGCCGGCATGCAAAATGGTCATGACGACTTCTAGAGCCGATTTCTTCTTTTCAGGGTGGATATCCACGGGGATGCCGCGGCCGTTGTCTATGACGCTGACGCTGCTGTCGGCGTTGATCACCACTTCGATGCGGTTGCAGACGCCCGCCAGTGCTTCGTCAATGGCGTTATCCACAACTTCATAGACCAGGTGATGAAGCGCTTTGAGGTCCGTGCCACCCACGTACATGCCGGGACGGCGGCGGACTGCTTCGAGTCCTTCAAGTACCTGAATATCTTTAGCGCCGTAAGAGGATGCATTATCGTTGCTCAAGGGTGGTGCCTCCGTTTTCTTGTTGCATTTTTGTGGCTTCAGCCATCTTCTGCAGGTTGTCCTGCATCCATTTTAAACCTTCGCGGTAATAAATAAAACTGGCTGCGAGTAATCCGGTGATAATGAAGGCGTGTCCGCCGATGCCGATCAAGGTCATCCATGAGGATGGATCGGGCAGCGTCCACAACATGTTCAAGCCTTCGCTGATCAAGATGCTGGTCATGACGAACAAGCCGGTGCCAGGCAGGAATAATCTCACCAGGCGGACCGAGATCAACATTGAAGGCAGGGCTTTTTGTTTCAAGACAAACACCCCGTGCGGTGAAAAGACGAGGGGCATCAGCAGCCAGAGCAGCATGAATGCCGCCACCAGCATAAAGAACTGTCCGATTCCAAGGCTGATCAATGAAAGCAGCGAGAGCAGCATCAGCAAGGGAACGGTGATCAAGACCAACAATATAATCACCAGGCAGAACATGACCAGGCTTTGCAGATAAGCAGAAAAGACATCCTTCAAACTTGTTTTGTTTTGTTCTGGCGAGGTGACCTGTGCCACCAAAATGAAGTAGATGCTGCCTAGTAAGAATCCGACCAGCAAGAGGACGCCGAGGGAAATGAAAACCCAGTTGACGGAAGGGAGATCGTAAGAAACGCCGGGTCCGAGCGGGGATGTGATGGGTGACTGCCGGGCAATGATGCTTGGAATACCGACAGGAAAAGTGCGAAGCATGGAGGTCAGGTTGAACTGACTGATCAATTGATCCCACAGGGTCTGGTAGGTTTTGGCCGTCGGCATCATTTCAGGCGTGCTGATCTTAAGCACATTTTGGGTCATGGTCGTGATGAAAGGCATGAGCAAGGTCTTGACCTTGAGCTTGGGTCCCAGCCAAAGCCCTACATCCATGATGATTGGGAACAGAATCAGATACCAATGATTGGCAATGGTATTAAATCCCTTGAGCAATGTGGGGAACAATTTGGGAGGTGTTCCAGTGAGTGAATAGATCGGTTTTTTCATACAAACGGTAATTTTACCATAAATGACCTTCTCGACGGCTTGTTTTGGATGATATGTTCTAATTTTAACTTTCCTCAGGTAAAATAAGAGAGTGAAAGAACACGAAGCTCTTCCCAGTATTGATCATTTAAGTGTCGTGACGGCGACGATTTTGTTGGCGTATGCCTTGACGGCCTTTATTCACTTCCCAACCCGTTCGTACGATCTGCAGCTGCCCGGATTCTTACTCACCATAAATATCAATTTTATGACCATCATCTCGGTTGTGGTGGCACTGTTGGCCGCCGCCGGTGCGGATTGGTTGATCGGCGCACATCCAGGGTTGGGTGGTGGCAGACGGTTTCATCACTGGCTCATTCCCGCTTTCACGGCGCTTGTCATCAGTGTACCGCTTAATAATCTGCAGGTCAGTGCTTCGTGGTGGGCCGTGCTCTCACTGGGTGGGTTGCTGCTCACGGCGGTGATGATCGCCGAGTATATCTCGGTGGATCCCGGCGATTTGCGTTTTCCCATTGCCAGGATGAGCTTGAGCGCCATGTCTTACGCCCTCTTTCTGGTGTTGTTGATCGCTGTCCGCGGTTCAGGCCTCAGGCTTTACATTGTATTACTTGCCATTCTGCCAGCGGCTGCCGTGGTGACCGCCAAGACGCTGCACCTCAGACTGGGCGGCTGGAACCTGGCCTGGACGATCGGTATCAGCCTGTTTGTGACCCAGCTTGCCACCGGCCTGTTTTATCTGCCCCTGCGACCGATCCAATATGGTTTGGTTCTCATCGGCATTACCTACGGGTTGATCAACCTGGCCGGCGGAATTGAAGAAAAACGACCTGCCAACGTGATCTGGATTGAACCGACACTTTTGATCATCATATTTATCGCTTTGGCGATATTGATATGATGAAAAGAGCATCCGTTTTGCCAGGATGGGGTTAGTATTACTGACGCTTAACGGAGAGAAAATATGGCATTAAAGATCGTAGCAATTTTGGTTTTGTCTTATCTGGTCGGCTCCATCCCCATCGGGTGGCTGATCGTGAAGATTTTTAAAGGCACAGATGTGCGCATGCATGGAAGCGGCAGGGTGGGCGGCACGAATGTGATGCGGGCTGCCGGTTTCCTGGCCGGGTTATTAACTGCTGCCGGAGATGCAGGCAAGGGCATTTTGGCAGGCTTTATAGCCGCCAGCATTTTGCCCTCCAGTCTGTGGGTTAAGATATTCGCGGTCATCCTGGCCGTGGTTGGTCAGATCTTTTCTGTGTTCTTGATGGAAAAATCCGCCGAAGGTAAATGGACTTTGCGCGGCGGTGCAGGTGGATCCACCACTTTGGGCGGAGCCATCGCACTCGTGCCTTACAGTTGGATGATCATTTTGCCCTTGATCGTGCTGGTTTACATCGGTATTGGTTATGCCTCAGTGACCACCATCAGCATCGCGTTCTTCTCGCTCATTTTGTTCGGCTATGAAGCGGCCGCTGGGTTGGGTCCATGGGAGTTTGTGTTCTACGGTGCTGCGACCCTGGTGATTGTGCTTTATGCACTGCGTCCGAATCTCAAGCGCCTGGCCGAAGGCACCGAACGCGCCGTGGGGCTGCGTGCCTTGTTCGAGAAGAAATTCAAACAAAAACAATCCCAATAAAAAAACAAAACCGGCCGAAAGGCCGGTTTTTGTTCAGTTGGATTCAACCTCTTCCGAGAGGTGATTGTATACGTGCATCACATTGCGTTTGTGCAGCTCCACGCCCAGACCGGTGAGCACAACACGGCTCTTGCCGCAGGATTCAATATCAATCTCAGCCAGGGCTTCAAGCGGTTCCCGTTTCTTGGCTGCGGCTTTGACCAACTTCCTTAAAGTGGTCATATAGGCCACGTTCTCGCGCACGGCTTCTTCAATTTCGCCGCGCAGGATGATATCACCGTGACCCTGAATGATGTTTTCCAGACCCATTTTTCCAATGCGCTTGATCGTGCCGAGCAGTTCCTCTTCATTACCATCCACCATGTAGGGGATGGGCATGAAGGCATCGCCGGCAAAGAGCACCCGGTCTTCTTCCACCAATACCGTGATGGAATCAGAAGAGTGACCTGGCGCGAGCGTCATGATGAGATTCTTTTTGCCCACCCGCAGTGACAGT
Source organism: Chloroflexota bacterium (assembly GCA_021825925.1). Lineage (GTDB taxonomy): Bacteria > Chloroflexota > Anaerolineae > Anaerolineales > Anaerolineaceae > UBA6107. The sequence continues at coordinate 105,693 of JAKAFP010000007.1, read as the reverse complement.
GAGCCTTCAGTGAAGGTCATCTGCGGATCTATCAACTTAACTTGTTTGAAGATCGGGTTCTGTTTTTTGGCGGATTCAAGTGAAACCAATCCTTTTTGCTGCAGCATGGTGTGGCTCAGGGAGTGAGCAATCACCGTGGCGCCGGGGAAGAAACAATTGCCCCAGGAGTGATCCGCGTGGTAATGGGTGTTGATCACATATTTGATGGGTACACCCAGTTGTTCTTCAATGAAGCTGCGCATTTCAAGTGATTCGTCAGGCAGCGCCAGGGTATCAATTACCACAGCCCAATTGGGGCCGGTGATCGCTCCGGCGGTAACCTGTGCGTAAATTTCGCTTTGGAACCAGTAAACATTATCCGATACACGTTCGTGATGCATCCGCAAGATCCTTCGATATTTAGTTTTCTTTAAGTTACAAAAGAGTAGAATAGCACAAATTCAGGCAAAAGTCAAAAAACAGGCATAACCCTGCACTATTGACACCATTATTGCTGATTTGTTGGGGGATTACCAGTAATTTTGCATTAATTCGCCCACCCAATCGGGTTGACGGATATCTTCCTTCGGAAGAAATTCTTTCATGACCGGCTTGATATCCAATATCGGGGTGCCGTCCACGGCATCAAGACCTTTGACTGTGATGGAGCTTCCGTTATGCTCCAATAATTTACAAATGGTGACGCCGATCTGGTTGGGACGGTTCTTTCCACGTTGGGCCAGAATGCCCACCAACGGCCAATCGGGATTGTTGCGCGGATGCCTGGCGCCGGTCTCGATCTTTGCAGTTTGGACCCGATCAAAATAATAGATCACTTCAAGATGTGAAAAGGATTCAATGCCTGTCAGCGCTTCTGCCGTCAGGGGAGGCAGCAATTCAATGGTGGAAACCACCTCACCCCACTGATCGTCTTCAACCGTTTTTCGCGAGTTTCTCACCACAGCGATGGGATCGAGTTCGATCATGGTCTGGTTATCCTTTCCATTCATAACGCATGTGGATCAACGCCACGCGGTTTCCGTCAGGGTCCTGTCTTTCTTCAATTGCATAAGGGTTAAAGCCGAGTTTTGAATAGAGCAGCAGTGCGGTCTGGTTCTGGTTGAAACACGAGATCTCGACTTGATTGGCGTGGTATCTATCGCGGGCGATGGCCATCATGGTCTGAACCAGGTACCTTCCAGCCCCTTTACCTCTCACGATGGGTGAAACGATCACATTGCCGATCGAACAGCTCATCCCCGGTTCGCACTTGTGATAATTGGCGAATCCGACCACATCCGTGCCTGCGATCAAGACGGTGGAATCAAAACGTTCGCTGATGGCCTGTGAAAGTTGATCCACGGTCAAAGGATAGACTGCCTTGGGGAACATGAAAAAGAGTTCCTGCGCGGTTTGCGGAAAGGAACAGATGATGGGCAGATCGGAACTTTGGACCGGGCGACAGGATAACATGGGATGGTAAAACCTCATTATGAGAAAATTATTATCTAGGATTATGGCATGTCTCCGATTTCTCGAAAAAGAAATCGGAGACTAACGGATCAATTTTGCATTGCCAGCGGGTGGTCGGGATTGAGCTGAAGCAGATCCCACAGGTTGCCGTAGAGGTCTTCAAAGACGGCGACCATGCCATACTCTTGTTGTTTGGGTGGACGGATGAACTTGATGCCTTTTTCCACCATTTCATTATAGTCCCGCCAGAAATCATCCGTGTTGAGAAAGAGGAAGACCCGCCCACCGGTTTGGTTTCCAATGAAGAGTTCCTGTTCCGGTTTGGAGGCGCGCGCCAGCAGCAGGGTGGTGCCGCTAGAATTGGGAGGCGCCACCACCACCCAGCGTTTATCCTGTTCGGGTTGGTAGGTGTCTTCTATTAAAGTGAAGTGCAGCTTCTGGGTGTAGAAGGCGATGGCTTCGTCGTAATCGCGCACGACAAGGGCGATGTGGATGATGGATTGTTTCATGAGGTTCTCCGATTAATGGGCGGGTCGCGGACCCGCCCTACAATTATGACTGTAACATTCTCTCCAGCCACTCTTTGACCAGGGCGTGGAAGACGACATCCTGCTCGATCTGCATGTTGTGCCCGGCCTTGTCGAGCACGGCAAAGGTGGCGCGGGGGAAGTTCTCGATCAAGTCCCACTGGTCGCGATAGCCGACTACGTGATCCTGGCGGCCCATGACCATCAGCGAGGGTTTCATAAAGGGAGCGTCCAGTTGATCCACATCGAACGAGTAGGGCACGTGCTGGCTGAGCGTTTGCTCAAGGAAGGCGGTTTCTGCCAGCTTGAGACCGGGCAGCACATCTGTTTTGAAGGCTTGCCACACTCTTTGGGTCTGAACCACGTTGATGCCGGTGAAATACTGCTGCTCTTCTTCGGTCAGGCTGTTGACAAAGACATCGTCCTTTTCAATCACCTGAAAGGCCGGGGCGTGTTCAAGGCGGGTGGCTTGATCGGCCACCGGGCAGATCAGCAGCATGCCATCCACCAGCGAGAGGCGTTTTTTGATCACCCCCCGGGTGAGGTAACCGCCGTAGGATTCGCCCGCGATGGCAAAGTGCTGGCCTGGGATCACTCCTTCAATAAAGGCCAGCACCACTTCGAGCATGGCGTCGCTGCCGTCAATCCATGGTGCGCCGGGGGTCCGGCCCATGCCGGGCAGGTCAAAATAGATGCGCTGCCACGGCGACTCAAGGGAGGTGAAGACCGGCTCCAGGCAGCCTTTCATCAGGCGGTGGTCCGGGCTCCAGCCATGGATGCTGACCAGCGGGCGGCCAGTGCCGACCACTTCATAATAAATGGGTATGTCGCGATAAGCAAAAATCATAATGACCTTCTTTCTGGATGTTAGGATTATTATAGAACTAATATTCCAGAAAGGCAATAATCAGATAAAACTCAGAAAGAGACCCCCGCGGTTTTCAAAACCGCGGGGGTCTGGGCAGAAGAGTTTACGTCGCCGCGGCCGCAGCCGCGGAATCACGGTACTGCAGCATGACCAGATACCAGGCAAACGGCACCAGCCAGGGCAGTTCGGGCAGGTTCTTCGCCAGGCTGTGGATCTCAACGTATCCTGAATAATGCAGGAAGCCACCGATCTTGTTGATGCTTATCAACGACTGATCATCCTGGGTGGTGATGGATAATTGGGTCATCCAGAAGTTGGATTTCACCACGTATGATCTGCCGTTTGCCAAAAGGAGTGTGCCACCCTGGCGCCAGGTATTGGCGTTATACAGTGCCAGATCCTCCGTGCCCCCTTCAGATCGGACGGTTGACTGCCGCTGCCAGAAACCCTTGCGGTCAAAATCCCAACTGCCTTCGTCATTAAAAGCTCTGGCCCTGGAATTAAAGGAACTCTCCATGTGCAAGGTGCTGACCGGTGAACCATAAAACAGCAACTCATAAAGCTGTTTCGCGCCTGAAGGCTGCTCCCATTTCAATTCGCGCCCGACCAACTCACTCATTTTGAACATTTTCGATCTCCTCCATGTGTCTCTGCATCATATACGATATTTTCAGAGGGCAGGGTGTGTCAAGCGCATCAGAGTTTTATTAAAACACTGATCATATATTTAATTTACGTCTACGGATCGCTTCGTAATCGGGCACCTGGCGTTCGTAGGTGCTATCCATCAGCGGGGAGGAGATGATGAAATCGGCGGTGGCACGGTCACAGGCCATGGGGATGTTCCAGACCACGGCCATGCGCAGCAGCGCCTTGACATCCGGGTCGTGGGGCTGCGGTTCGAGCGGATCCCAAAAGAAGATCAGAAAATCAATTTCGTTCTCCACGATCTTGGCGCCGATCTGCTGGTCGCCGCCGAGCGGTCCGCTTTGCAGCTTTTTGATGGGGAAGCCGAGCTCCTTTTCGAGCAGTGCACCGGTCGTGCCGGTGGCATACACATCGTGATGCGCCAGCAGGTCGCGGTTGAACTTGGCCCATTCGAGCAGGTCGCGTTTCTTGTTGTCATGCGCCACTAGTGCGATCTTCTTGTCTTTATCCATTTTAATGGTGCAGTTTGGCATGGGGGAGCCTTTCTTGTAACGTTTTTATTATTGTAATGCTTTTGAAGCGGGGAGGGAAATAGGTGATGATCATCCCCGGATACCCGGGATCTGTACGATTCCAGATACACTCAAAAAAACACGGAAGTCTAGTAGACTTCCGTGTTTTGGGGTTCCTTTTGTGTTTTTAGTGTCGTTCGTGGTTAACAATATTTACCTTATCAACAACCCAATTCCCAAGAGCACGGGGGTGATGAGGTTGAGGAGCACGTTCTGGCCCATGGAAGGAGCCAGTTTGTGTAAATCATTGGCGTTCTTGAGTGCACCCATTGCTGCGGGGACGGCGAAAACGAGGGTCACCAGCCCAAGCAGGGTCCAGGCGGGGAGGAGGCCAAAGGCGACGCCCGCGATCAGGGTCATGTAGGTGAAGAGTTCAAACAGCACGAAGATGACGGCGCTGGCCTGCCTGCCGATCAAAATGGGGAAGTGCTTGCGGCCAAAATTCTTGTCCACATCTGCATCAGGGAACTCGTTGAGCAGCAGCAGGTTGCTCACCAAAAAGAACGGGATGAAGGAGATAAGCAGGGCCGCCCATGAGAAGGTGCCGGTCAGGCAGAAGAAAGTGCCGTTGACCATCAGGGTGCCAAAGCCGAGACCTGGCGAAATGAGGCACAGGATGGGCTGTTTGTTGAACCAGGGGGTGTAGGCGATGATCACGAACAAACCAAGAGCGCCTAAGGCCAGGATCTGCCAGCCGTGGACGACGGCAAAGTAGACGCCGATGGCCACACAGATGGCACTGCTGATGATGGCAGTCCACAGCGCATAGGGCAGTTTTTCAGGGTTGGGCACGATGGTTCCGCTGCCGCCGCTGAAGGGGGTGCGGGTGGTCTTGAAATCCAGGCCGCTTTTGACGTCTTCATATTCGTTGAAGGCGTTCACGGCGCCGTGGGCCAGAATGCCACCCACGAAACACAGAACTGCCTGCCAGACGTTGATGGTATAGCCGCCCCAGATGGCTGCGGTCAGGCCGAGGAAAACACAGGCCACCGCCAAGGGTAAAAAAGGGGGACGCATGACACCGATGACATACTTCATGTGAACTTCTCCAAAGGTTTTTAGTGTTATCGGGATTAACCCGCGGAACGAAAAATGGTTATGCGTTTTTGGTTGAACTCTCCAAGGTGTCGCCCTCGATCAAGAACTTGACTGCAGTGTCTTCGTCAGGACCTTGATAAAGCTGAACGTCGGTGACCTTGCGAAACCTGTGCTCAAATACGGTGAACAATCCCTTGTGGAAAACGAGCCAGCGATTGCCATTGACCACCATCGCATTTTTTGTTTCGAGCGCCTCGATAATCTTCATTTTTATTCATAGTTATTTTACTGATATTGACTTGAAGAAACAACTAACTTTCTTCTACTTTTTATTCCAACCATTTGGCGGCGGCGCGCGGAAGATCCACCACGGTGCCGACCTTGGTGGTACAGACAGGCAGGCTTTCAATGAACTGACGGCCATACTTCTTGGTAAGCACGCGTTTATCTAAGATCACCACCACACCGCGGTCCGACTGGGTGCGGATGAGGCGGCCAAAGCCCTGCCGGAATTTGAGGATGGCCTCGGGCAGGTTATATTCATTGAAGGCATCGTCAAAGGTCTCGGCGCGCGCGGCAATGATCGGATCGGAGGGCACATCAAAGGGCAGCTTGACGATCACCAGGACTGAAAGCGCCTCACCGGGGATGTCCACGCCTTCCCAGAAGGCGCGGGTGCCGAGCAGCACGGCGCGGGGTGAATCTCTGAAGGTTTCGAGCAGGGTGTTGGTGGAGGCGCCTTCGCCCTGTTCAAACACTTGGATATCGGCTTCGGCCAGGGCGCCCGAGATGGCTTGAGAAGTGCGTTTAAGTTGCGCATAGCTGGTAAAGAGCGCCAGCATGCGTCCGCCGGTAGCCTTGGCCAGGCGGATGATGGCGGCATCCACTTCGCGCTGGTAGGCATTGGCGTCGCCGGGTTCGGCGATGTCGTTGACCATGTAAAGCAGGGTGGATGTTTCAAAATCAAAGGGTGAACCGAGCACTAGTTCATCCGCTTCGTCGGCGTTCAACCGGCTGCGGATGTAGTTGAACTCGCCGTTGGTCGTAAGTGTGGCTGAGGTCAAGACCACAGCGGATTTTTCATGCCACAGGTACTGCTCCATCATGGGACCGATGTGCAGCGGTGCAGCCTGCAGCACCAGACGGTAGGTGTTGGGCTGGATCTCGGCCCAGTAAACATAATGCTGGTCGGGTTTCATCACCAGGGCGTTGAGGTAAACCTCGGCTTCGGTCAGGCGGCGGTTAACGCTGGCCAATGAGCTGAGGGTGTCTTCAATATCCGAGCCGGGTTTATCCACGGCGTCGCTGACGGCTTTGTGAAAATCGGCGACGAGAGAAAGCGCGCCGCGGGCGCTGTTGTCGGTGTTATCCCAGGCGATCTCGACCTCCGACCAGGAGGGCAGGGTGCGGGTCGCGGGCTGGATGCGGGTTTGCTGTCCGTAATTGCTGACCGGACCGCCTTCGCGCATTTCCTCCATGAAGAGTGACATGGTCTTCACGAAATCGTTGAAGTCATTCTCGAGCCTGAAGAGCAAATCCGCGATCTTGTGGGCTGCCATGTTGAGCGCGGCCAAATCGGAGGGCTGCAGGGTGTGCGAGAGCAGACCGAGCAAACGACCGACAAGGCCGCTTGAAGTGGAGCCGATCTCACGCAGCAAGCGCACAAAATCCATCTGGGTGATCCTGAAGGAAAGCGCGTTGGTGGATGCGGATTCGAGATGGTGGGCTTCATCAACGATCAGGTAGTTGTACTCGGGTAGTACGCGGCTGCCGGTAATGATATCGGCCAACAGCAGGGCGTGGTTGACCACCAAAATGTGGGCAGATTGGGAGGCGACATGGATTTTATGGAAGGGGCAGGCGCCGCCGGTGCGGCTCATGCAGACCTCGGCCTTGCAGCCTTCGTCATCCGCTGACAGCCGGTTCCAGACCTCTCGCTCGGTGGGACCATTGAGGTTGATCTCACCACGGTCTCCGCTGCCGCCTTGCTGCAGCCAGACCATGATCTTGGCCAGCACGCGCAGCTCATCCACGGTTTCGGGTCCGTTCTTGCGCAGACCATCCAACCGGCGCGGACAGAGGTAGTTGTTGCGGCCTTTGACGACTACGGCGCGCACTTCGGAATTCAGCGCGGCGGCCAGGTCGGGGATGTCTTTTTTGATCAACTGGTCCTGCAAGGTGATGGTGTTGGTCGAGATAACCACGCGCATCGAATTCTTGAGCGCCCATTCCACGGCGGGGATGAGGTAGGCGAAGGATTTACCCGTGCCGGTACCGGCTTCTACCATTATATGTTTGCCGTCAGAGAGTGCGTCACTGACGGCGCGCAGCATTTCGATCTGTTGGGGGCGGCTCTCAAAGCTCTCGAAGTAGTGGGCGAAGGGTCCGCCGTGTTCGATCATGGCGGCAATTTCATCCGGGTCGAGGGGTTCCGGGGTTTCAACCGGGATGAGCGGGGGCAATGAAACCGCGCCACCGAAAAGCAGCCCGTAATCATCCTGATAAACCTTCTTGGCTTCGATGGGCATGCGGCCTTTTTCGTGCATGGCCTGCTGGAACATGAGCGCGCCATCCCAATCAATGTTCTCGCCCAGGCGCACGGTCTCGGCGAGGAATTCGATGGGCAGCTCAAGTAATTTCTGGTAGAGGGCGTGCAGCACGGCGTGGGTCAGGCGGGCGTCATCCAACGCGCGGTGCGAATTGGGGATCAGGCTGCCGAGGGTGGAACCCAGTGTGCCCAGGTTGTAGCGGCTGTTGCATGGCAGCACAATGGACGCCAGTTCGTAGGTATCCACCACCTTGTTGTACAGTAGGATGCGGTGTTTTTGCAGAAAACCGAGATCAAACCTCACATTGTGGCCCACGACAGGGGCGTCTCCGACGAAGTCGGCCAGTTCCTGGATCAAGGCCTGCACGGGAGGTGCATTGCGCACCATCTCGTTGGTGATGCCGGTCAATTGGGTGATCATGGGGGGGATGGGACGGCCGGGGTTGACCAGTTTGGTCCACTCGGCTTCGACACGATGACCCGAAAAACGCACTGCGGCAATCTCGGTGATGGCGTCTTTGTTGGGGTCAAGACCGGTGGTCTCTATATCTATGGCAACCATGGAGGACATGCAGCGATTATATCATGCGGGGTATTGAGGTACGGGAAAACCTTAAACCACGAAAAGACGAAATACACGAAAGTAAAGCTTTATATAAAAAGACTTAAACCTAATAATGGAATAAATTCATCAAGAACTTCCAGACAAGGGTTAAGACCCATAATTAGTGATTTTATTGAAAAAAGTTCTTTTTCGTGTATTTCGAAATTTTCGTGGTTTGTTTTTATTCAATAAGATGATCAAAGCGGTGGGCTTCATCCTGCTGGGCTAAAAAGCGTGGAACGGCGAAAGCGAAGAATTCGTTATAAGCTTTGGCGAGGGAGGCGGCATCCACGGGCAGGGCGCCGATGAACTGCTGAAGATCAATGCCATCCAGGGCGGCGACCATGATGATGCCCAGGTATAAGTCCATGGGTGTGGATTGCATGTTGAAGACGTAATTAAAAAGTTGGGCGGTACGTTCAGCCTGGGCGGAGTAATCGCTGCCGAATTTCTGGCGCAGGGTTTCGTCCCCGAGAGCGGCCTGGTATGCCAGGTTGTAACGCAGACGACGGTTGGCGTTGTGGGTCAGGCGATGTGCCACTTGGCGGGCGATCTCATCCAGCACCTGATCAGGGGTGGACTGGGCGGCATTGCGCATCTGGATGATGTTGGCGGTGATGGCGGTGGCGTAATCCATCACGTCATAGAGAAGTTCTTCCTTGCTCTTGTAATAGTAATAAATCGCACCGGTGGTGATGCCAGCTTCGATGGCAATATCGCGCATGGAGGTTTTTTCAACGCCCTTTTTAGAAATCAGGCGCTGGGCGGCTTCAATGATCTTTTGTTTGCCTTGTTTGCTCATGGTTTTCCCTATTCCCTAATTTTACACCCGCGAGGGTGATTAAAAACAGGATTGACAATTGTTTTTGTTCTGTTACAATAAAAATACCTAACAGTTGGTATGTATTTTACTCCAAAAATAACAAGATCTTTAAGTCGAGAAATCGACATTATTTCATCACAATCTTGAAAAAGGAGTCAACATGTTTGCTGCATTTCCCTGGTATTCAGCTTTGATGTGGTTCGCGGTTTTGGCTGGTCTCATGTTGGTCAACGAGCTGGCCCGAATTAATAAGTGGTTTGCGCTTGTGCTTTTCGTTGCGGTACCTGCGGTTTTAACCATCACTGTGTGGCCGAAAACAGCGGCTCCCGGTTCCAGTGTTGGAACCTGGTTCCATTGGGCCAAGGTATATTCTGCACTGGCAGGCAGCCTGGGCTTTTTGGCAATCCGCAACCTGAAGGGATGGAGCACCAATAAATGGGCGCTCATGTTCCCGCCCTTCATCCTGGCGGTCAATATTCTCGAAGCCGTGGTGCGTGATTTCCAAAGTTTTGGTATCAATGGTCTGGTGGATGGTGTGGTCACCATCGGCGGACCCTGGAACATCATGAACGGTATCGCCGGCTTGATCAACATCATCACCATCACCGGTTGGATGGGTATCATCATCAGCAAAGACAAGAAAAAAGACATGGTCTGGCCTGACATGCTCTGGTTCTGGATCATCGCCTATGACATTTGGAACTTCGCTTATGTTTACAACTGCGTTTCGGATCACGCTTTCTATGCTGGCGCGGCCTTGTTGGTCTCCTGCACCATCCCGGCTTTTTTCATCAAAAAAGGTGCCTGGCTGCAGCATCGTGCCCAGACCCTGGCCATCTGGATGATGTTTGTGATGACCGTTCCTTCCTTCGTGGATACTTCCATGTTCGCAGTGAAATCTTCGCATAACCCGACCGCTTTATGGATCGTGAGCGGTCTTTCACTGGCCGCCAATGTGGCTGTGTTGGTCTATGAGATCATCCGCATTGCAAAGACAAAACGCAATCCTCTCAAAGAAGAAATGTATTCAGATCTGGCCGCTTACAAACAGATCAAAGCCGCCAATCAGTAAGCCTCCTATAACTTTCATATTGAAAAGGATCATCCGCCTGACAGGGGATGATCCTTTTCGTAATCAAAACATGACTCAATCTCAAGACAATGCTAAAATCAAATCAACCAATTTCAACATCCTGGAGTGCGCATGACCTTTCAACTTGCCAATGCCATTTTTAAAGTAACCCTTCATCCAGATAAGGGAACCTTCAGCATTGCGACTGAGGATCAAAATCTTCCAAATATCCAAAATGCCCAGTTAATGCTGGATTACAAGATCAAAGGAATTGGTCATGTCAATCCGCTCAAAGAATGGGTATTGGCCGATCCACAGCCGAAAAAGAGTGCCTGGCTTGAACAAGGAGATATTGAAGTCTTGACTTTTAATGTGCCTGAGGACCAAAATGGGGTGGCCTGTCGGGTGCAGTTTGGCATTCTTCAGGAGTATCCGCTGGTGGTGTGGAAAGTGGACGTGCTCAACCGGGGGAAGCATCCGATCGAGATGCAAGCCGTTGGCCTGCTGGAACTGAACCCTGAATTGGAGGGCAAGATCGTATGGGCGGAAGACCGAACCCAAAAAGACCTCGGATTCTTCTCCAACGGATGGCAGTCGTGGTCACCCTCGCAGTGGTACGGTGCAGACAGCCGGATGAACGTCAGCAAATTGGGCGGGCTGCAGCTTCCCATGATCAAAAACACAGGCACGCCGCTGCCTGATCAGGAAGGCGTCTTTACCAGCGATTTCTTTGCGGTTATTGGCGACCGGGTCGGACGGACCGGGTTTCTGATCGGCAGCCTTTCACAGAAGAACCAGTTCACCTCCATCTTGGCGAATTTCAATAATGAACCTGATCTGCACATGTGGGTTAACGGCGATAACGCCCGACTTGACCCCGGCTGCACCATGACCACGGATTGGGCAGTCTATAATCCGGTGCTGCTGGATCACCGTGATCCGCTCGAAAAGTACCTCGAAGCAGTGGCGCGCGAGCATCACATCCGCGTGCCCGAAGACTCTCCAACCGGCTGGTGCTCATGGTATCACTTCTACACCAAAATATCCGAACCGATCATCCGCGACAACCTCAAGGCAATTGTGGATCAACAAGAGACGATGCCGCTGCAGCTGGTACAGGTGGATGACGGTTTTGAAAGCCAGATTGGCGACTGGTTCACTTTTAAACCGGAGTTCCCAAACGGCGTTGCCGGTTTGGCAGCCGAGATCAAGCAGGAAGGGCTGCTGCCTGGATTGTGGCTGGCGCCTTTCATTCTGCATCCCAAGGCGGAGATCGTCAAACAGCACCCTGAATGGCTGCTACGCAAAGCCAACGGTAAGCCAGTCAACTGCGGTTTTGTGTGGAATGCGCTAACCACCGCGCTTGATCTGACCGTGCCCGAAGCGCTGGAGTATGCCTGTCGGGTGGTGAAAACCGCCTCCGCGGAATGGGGCTATCCCTATCTCAAACTTGATTTTCTTTACGCGGCCGCCGTGGATTGCCAATACCAAGACCGGACTTTAACCCGCGCGCAGGTTCTGCGCCGGGGTATGGAAGCCATCCGGGAAGCGGTGGGACCTGATGTGACCTTGTTGGGCTGCGGTGCACCTTTTGGCGCCATGCTTGGACTGGTGGAAGCCATGCGCATCGGCGCGGATGTGAGCGGCGATTGGCAGCCGACTTTTAACGGCATTCAACTCTTTATCAAGAATGAACCGGCCATGCCGTGCGCCCGCAACTCCATCCGCAACATCATCACGCGTGCGAACTTCCACGGACACTGGTGGGTCAACGATCCCGACTGCCTGCTGATCCGACCAGAGTCGCACCTGAGCCTGGCTGAAGTGCAGTCCCTGGCGAGCGCAATTTCGCTGACAGGCGGATCGCTGCTGGTCTCGGATGATCTGCCCATTCTGCCCAAAGACCGCTTGAAGATCGCTGAATGTCTGTTGCCGATCATGGGCGAACGGGCCAGGGTGGTGGATTGGTTCGATTCAGGCATGCCCTCCATGCTGCGGCTGGACAAGGTGAACGAAAGCGGCGAGTGGCACATCCTGACCAGGTTCAACTGGTTGGATAAAGCCTGCGACCTGACCCTGGCTGCTGAAGAATATCAACTTGATGAAGGGGATTATTGGGTCAGCGATTTTTGGAGCGGGAAAACCATCCGGGTGAATGCTGAAGAACGGCTGTGGCTTGAAGGGGTGGGTGCACACGGCTGCGCAGTGACCGCCTGGCGCAAGGCGCTGCCGGGTCAAGCTGTCTATTTGGGCAGCGACCTGCACATCTCTCAAGGCGTCGAGGTGGCGGATTGGAAGGTTGACCACAAGGAGGTCAAACTGACCTTAAGGCTGCCGAGGAAGGCTGAAGGCCGCATCAAGTTGTGGGTGCCGGGAGTGGTGCATTCGGTGAATGTTAATGGGCAGCCTGTTCAGGCCCAGACCAATGCCGATGGCATCCTCTCCATTCCCGTCGTGGTGGATGGGTTCGCGCATGTGGTGGTGGAGTTGAAGTGATCAATTAATAGGGCGATTTCGAATCGCTGTAAGGCAACCTTGACAAGGTTTCAAACCTTGTCAAGGTTAGCCCTCCAAAAAAAGAAGTAGGGGAGGTTCACGCGAAGCGTCCAATGGACGGATGAACCTCCCCTACGTTTATGATCGGACGTAATTTTATTACTTCATTTCAGGCGGTTTCTGTGAAGCCATGGCTTCGCGCAGGGCCTGTTGGCGGGCGGCTTCTTTGCGTTTGCCACGTTTGACCAACCAGCGGACGAAGAAGAAGATGGGGGCGCCGATGACGAGGACGATCGGAAGCACCAGAATGACAAGCCAGATCAGGAATTCAACCAGACCCTTGCCGAAATTGATCAAAGACTGGACGGCGTCACGGGCGACACCCTTGGGTTCCCAGCCGGCGATGGTGACGGGTTCGATGGTCTCTTTGGCAACCAATCTCACACTGATGGCTGACATGGCTGCGGATTGTTCGTAATACTGCATCTGACCCTTGATGACTTCGATCTGTTCGGTGATCAAGATCTTTTGATTGTAAACCGCCAGGGCATCTTCAGTTTTCTCAGCCTTGTCATAGAGTTCTGAGAGTTTGGCGTCTGCTTCTTCAAGATTGCGCAGGCGGGAGCCCAAATCGGTGTATTCCTGGGTGACGTCCTGTCCACTGATGCTTTCATTAATGGTGAATTTGGTGGCATCGCCAGACATGTTCTTGATCTGTTCAAGGGCTGCATCAAGTTTGTCGGCAGGAACACGTACGGTGATGGTGGCTTCGGGCACTTCCTGACCGGAGCTGGTGTAGGCTTTGTAAATATAGGAAGTGACAATGTGTCCGCCCATGCCACTGGCCATTTCGTTGATGGCGTTCATTGAAGCCCCGGGATCATCCACGGCGACAGTGAGATCGGCATTCTTAATGATCATTTGTTTGAAGGGGGTGGTGGACGCCTGAGTCGAAACATTGGCGGTTGTATCGGCTGAATCATAGGCAGCAGCTGGCGCTTCGGGCATGGGCATTGCTTCAGAGACCCCGCCTGTGGCGTAATTATCATAGACGCGGGCTTCTTCGGTCGCAGCAGCCTTGGCGCAGGCGCTCAACGCAAAGCTTAAGATCAAAATGACGGCGATAAGCGATTTTCTGTTCATGTTCTCCTCCTTGACTTTAACCCTGATTTGATTATACACAGTTCTCTGTTCTAAAGACGCAGCGGGGAGGAAAAAGGTTCCAAGGTTACCAACCGTCCGCGAGGCGGAGGCCTTCCTTCTCGGGTAAACCGGCTGCGTAAATGCGCTGTTGAACGGAAGCGATGTCGTATTCCACACGGGTGATGCGCCAGATCGAGGTTTCTGGGTCAAAGAGGCCATATGAAGCGCGAGGATCTCTATCTCTGGGTTGACCGACGGAACCGGGGTTGAGGATGGCGCGGCCGGTGATCTGCATTTCTTGGTCGCCTTCATGGATGGTGCGGATGATCTTATCTCCGTTGGCATCCATGGTAAACGAGATGGGCAGATGCGAATGACCCACAAAGGCCATCGGGGTGCTGAATTGTGAAAAATTCATCATGGCCACGAAAGGTTCGACCAGGTATTCCCACATGGGGTGCCTGGGGCTGCCGTGAGTGAGGGTTTCGGTCAAGGTGACATGTTTTTCGCGCAAGCGGGTCAGGAACTTCATGTTTTCCGGTTTCAGAATATCGCGCGTATAGCGGACAGACGTTTCGGCATCATCATTAAATTTTTCGATATTGCGGCTGGTGATCACTGCATCGTCATGATTGCCCTTAATGCAGGTGAGGCGCGGCAAGGCTCGGATGCGTTCAACACATTCATTGGGATCCGGGCCGTAGCCGACCAGGTCACCCAGGCACCAAACTGCATCAACCGTCCCCGCGGAAGCTAAAACTGCTTCGAGGGCGGTGAAATTTCCATGTACATCTGAGATAACCAATATTTTCATAAGTGCCTGTGATGAGTAAAAAACGAATTTAGAAAAATGATGTTCTTGTCATAAACTCCCACCTTTTCTTGCTTGCCCCTCTCGCAAAATCAGCTCGGGGGTGCAAAATTCGCAGGAGAGGGGTGCAGGGGTGAGGGATTACTTAAAAAGATAAACTTATGGTGATGTTAAATAATTTATTTTTGTTTTATTTTAGTCCCAATTGAGCGGATTGTCAGGAATTCCCTCTGATCTGTTCGATGATCTCGGCGGCGTGGTCAAAACGTGAGAAGGCGGGCATCAGGTAAACCCCTTGCACCTTGTCTTTGATCTGCTTCACCAGTTCGACGGTAAGCCGGATGCCGGTTTTGGCACCCTGGGTACCGCTTTCGGCCATTTGTCTGTGCACATCCTCGGGGATGTCAATGCCGGGAACTTCCTGTTGGAGGAAGGCGGCATGCCGTGCGCTGGCCAGGGGCAGCAAGCCAACGATCAGCGGTATGGGCAATTTGCCGTCTTCGCGTTCGTAGGCTTCATAGAATTTGGTCACCAGATCCGCGTTGTAGATGGGCTGGGTGAGGATGAAATCTGCACCGGCTTTGATCTTGCGGCGCAGGTTTTTGAGTTCGCTTTCCATATCTGCCGGGTTGAGATTGAGGGCGCAGCCGGCAAAGAAGTTGGTGGGCTGACCGATCTCCGTGCCGGCATGGTCCAGACCGGCATTGAAACCCTGTTTGACCAGTTTGATCAATCCAGACGGCACCAGATCGTAATTATCGTTGGCGCCGGGGTAATCTCCAATGGAGGTGGGGTCGCCCATCACCACGAAGAGGTTGCGCACTTCAAGCGCGTGAGCAGCCAGCAGGTCGCCCTGCACGCGTAGCAGGTTGCGTCCGCGGGTGGGGAAGTGCAGCACGGTTTCAATGCCCACCTTGCGCTGGATGAGGCTGCAGACCGCCCAGGGGCTCATGCGCATGCGTGCCATTGGGCTGTCGGCCACGTCAATCACATCCGCGCCGGATTGACACAGCAGGCTCGCGCCGGCGATCAGTTTGCCGGTGGAAAGTCCGCGGGGGGGATCCATCTCGACTGCGATGACAAACTTGCCGTCGCGCAGTTTCTGCGCCATCTGGGTGGGCGGAAAGACTTCAGCGGATTCATTCTCTGATTGACTTTTTTCGGTCTCGCGTTTGGCGATCACTTCCACTGATGTGGTGGCCGAAATCTTTTCTGCCATGGCTTTGATGTGGGCGGGCGTGGTGCCGCAGCAGCCGCCGATCAGACAGGCGCCTGCCTGCCAGAACGAAACGGCGTACTCGCCGAAATAATCCGGGCCGGCGGAATACATGATGCGTCCTTCGACCTGTTCAGGCCAACCGGCGTTCGGCATTACCGAGAAAAGGCCTTCAGGCAAGGCGGATTTCATCTGCCTGAGGATGTTCAACAGTTGATTCGGGCCACCCGAGCAGTTGATGCCGATGACATCCGCGCCGGCTTCATGGAGGCGTTTTGCCACTTTGGCGGGAGCGTCTCCGAGCAGGGTGCGGTTGTCGCGGGTGAAGGTCATCGAAGCCACCACCGGAGGAACGGGGGCGACGGTCTTGGCGGCTTTTACGGCTTCAACGATCTCATGCAGGTCGGTCATGGTCTCAATAATGATCATGTCCACCCCGGCAGCGGAGAGTGCCGAGATTTGTTCTTCAAAGGCAGCGCGGGCCTCTTCAGCCTGGACGCGTCCAAAAGGAGCCAGCGGTACCCCCAGCGGACCCACGTCCCCGGCGATCAAAATATCTTTGAAGGAAGCCATGACCGCACGCCGGGCGAGTTCCACACCTGCGGCGTTGATCTTGACCAGGTTTTCGGCCAATCCATGCCGGCCGAGTTTGTAGCGGTTGGCGCCAAAGGTGTTGGTCTGGATGATCTGGGCGCCGGCCTCGATGTATTCGCGGTGCAGGTCGGCCACCAGACCTGGCTGGCTGAGATTGAGACAGTCAAAACAGCCTTCGTAGGTGATGCCGCGCGAATGCAGCATGGTGCCCATGGCACCGTCAGAAAGCAGGGGCTTGCCGGTTTTCAGTCTTTCAAGCAGCGATTCTTTGGTGATCATGAATCTTTAGCCCTCATCAATTGGTCCACACGGGATTCGCCGATGTTGTAATAGGTGGCCTCGGGGTGATGCACAATGATGGCGCAGGTGGATTCTTCAGGCACCATCTGGAAGGCACTGGTCAACTTCATGGCCAGTTCCTTCTCAGCAGGCAGCAAGTCAAACACTTTGCGGTGATCCGAGGTTTCGGGGATGGCCGGGTAACCCCAGGAATAGCGTTTGCCCTGGTTTTTGGGCAGCCCCAGTTCGTTGAGGATGTGAGCATGCAGATAATCGGCGGTGGCTTCGGCGGTTTGGACGGCCAGCCCGTGGACGAAGTAAGCTTCGGTGTAATCTGCGGCAGCCTGAAGTTTATCGAATCGGTCCGTGGCAGCCTGGCCGACGGTGACCACCTGGAAGGCGACCACGTCCATTTTACCGGAATCAACCGGGGCGAAGTAATCCGCCAGGCATAAAGACTCGCTGCCCAGTTGGCGCGGGAAGTGGAAACGTTCCAGCGGTTTGGGGGAGCCGGCCTGTACCGAGGCAGGATCGTAAACGATGAGGTCATCGCCTTCAGCTTGAGCAGGCCAGTAGCCGTAGACTGCCTGGGGCACAAGCCATTTCTCGGTTAATGCCTCGCGGGTCATTCGATCCAGGCGAGCTTCAAATTCCTTTTCAAGCGCCACCCATTCTTCACCATGGGTGTTTCTGGCGCCCCAAGAGAGACGGAAGAGTTCGTTCTTCGGCAGGTGCTTGAAGACGATCTCCAGCGGCATGCTGTTCACCACTTTGGCGCCCCACCAGGGGGCAGTGGGGATGACTGCGGCTGGCTTAATGGCAGAGCGGACAGCGGAGACTTCCTTTTTTACTTCGGTGGCGGCGCGTTCGAATTCCATGTTGGATTCGCGCTTGATCTTTTCGAGGATATTCTGCTTGCTTTCTGGTGCGCTGAGCGCATCCATGGTGGCAAGGCCTTCAAAGGCATCTTTGCAGTAGAAGACACCCGGTTCGTAGATCTTTTGATCATCGGTCATCAAAATGCGGCGTCCGAAGCGTTCGTTGATGGCTGCGCCGCCAATGAGCACCGGGAAGTTGAGTCCGCGGCGCTGAAGTTCGTTGATGATCAGCGGCATCTGCTTGGAGGTGCTGACCAACAGTGCGCTGAGGCCAATGGCATCCGCGTTGAGTTCAACGGCCTTGGAGATGATGGTTTCAGCAGGCACCTGCTTGCCGAGATCCACCACGGTGTAGCCGTTATTGGAAAGGATGGTCTTGACCAGGTTCTTGCCGATGTCGTGCACATCACCATAAACGGTGGCCAGCACCAGCGTGCCCTTGGTGGAGCCTTCGATCCGTTCGAGGTAGTTTTCGAGGTGTGAGACTGTCTTTTTCATCACCTCCGCGGATTGCAGTACGAAGGGCAGGATCAGTTCACCTGCGCCAAACTTGTCGCCAACTTCTTTCATAGCCGGCAGCAGGATGGTGTTCAGGATCTCCACGGCGCGTTCGCTGCGGGTTTGACCGGTTTTGGTCTGGGCAACCAGTTCATCCACATCGGCTTCGACATCGTCTTTCACGCGGTGGACGATCTTCCAGGCCAGCCGTTCGGCGGTGCCCATTTTGTTCAATTCTTCCTGCTGGGCATCCACTTTGACAGCGGATGGGCCGGCAGAGGAAAAATACTCGATCAAGGTGGAGAGCGCCTCGGGGCTGCGGTTGAAGATCAGGTCTTCGGTCAGCTGGCGTTCTTTTTCAGAGATTTCGGCATAAGGCGTGATGGTGGCAGGGTTGACGATGGCCATATCCAACCCGGCCTGGACGGCATGGTAAAGCATGACGCTGTTGATGATGGCGCGCGCATTGGGCTGCAGGCCGAAGGAAACATTGCTGACACCCAGCGAGGTGAGCACTCCGGGCAGGGCTTGCTTGATCAATGTGATGCCCTTGAGGGTTTCAATGGCGGAATTGACAAATTCATCCGAGCCGGTGGCCAGGGTGAAGGTGAGGTCGTCGAAAGCAAGGTCTTCAGCGCGCAAACCATGTTCGTTGACCGCAATATCATAAATGCGTTTGGCCACTTCTAGCTTGCGTTCGGCGGTCTTGGCCATGCCCTGTTCGTCAATAGTCAGCACGATCACGGCCGCGTTGTATTTTTTGGCCAGTGCGAAGATCTTGTCCGCCTTTTCGCGGCCACCTTCGAGATGGGTTGAATTGATCAGGCAGCGTCCGGGGGTGTTCTTGAGGGCGGTTTCGAGCACATCCAGTTCGGTGGTGTCAATTACCAGCGGCAGACGGATGATGGGTGCCAGGCTCTTGATCAGTTTGTACATGGTGCCGGCTTCGTCACCGCGTTCGGTCAGCGCCACACACAGATCGAGGGCGTGTCCGCCGCTTTTCATCTGAGAGCGGGCCAGGCTGAGCATGGAGTCGTAGTCGTTATCCAGCACCATTTTCTTGAAGTTGCGGCTGCCCTGGGTGTTGAGGCGTTCGGCAATGAAGAAGGGGCGCGGTTCCTGCAGCATGGGTTGAGCCTGGATGGAGGAGGAAAGCATGGGGGTTGTTTCCACGGAGCGGGTGGCAGGCTTAAGGGTGCTGACGCGTTCCACCAGTTGTTTGAGATGTTCGGGGGTGGTACCGCAGCAGCCGCCCACCACATTGATGCCGTGTTTTTCGGCGAATTCGTAGAGGGTTTGGGCAAAAGGTTCCGGTTCCAATGGATAGACAGCCTGCCCATCTACGTTTAAAGGAAGACCGGCATTGGGGATGCAGGAAACGGGCAGGTGAGAGTTCTCACCAAGATAGGTGATGGGTTCACGCATGAAATCGGGACCGGTGGAACAATTCAGGCCGATGACGTCAATGTTCATGTTCTCAAGGATGGCCAAGACCGCGGAGATATCCGTGCCGAGCAGCATACGTCCGGTGGTGTCGAGGGTCACCTGGGCTTGAATGGGCAGCGATTTGCCGGTCTTCTCAAAGGCTTCGTAAATGGCGAGGATGGTGGTCTTGACTTCGAGAATATCCTGCGAGGTCTCGATGATCAGCAGGTCCACGCCGCCTTCGATCAGGGCTGTAGCCTGTTCCAAGAAAATGGAGCGCAGTTCATCCACACTGATGTCGGAAAGTTCGGGGTCGTTCATGGAGGGCAGTTTGCCGGAAGGGCCGATCGAACCCGCCACGAAGCGCGGATGGTCGGGGGTGGAAAAATCATCAGCACATTTACGTGCCAGGCGGGCAGCGGCCATGTTGATCTCACGCACGCGTTCGCCCAATCCATACTCACCCAGGGTGAGGCGGTTCGAGCGGAAGGTGCAGGTCTCGACCACGTCCACGCCGGCTTCGAGGAAGGAGCGATGTACGTTTTCCACGGCTTGGGGATAGGAGATCACCAGATAGTCGTTGCAGCCCATGGTTTTCTCGCCGCCAAAGTGTTCGGCAGTCAGGTTTTGGCGCTGCAGGTTGGTACCCATCGCTCCGTCAAAGACCACGATCTTTTTCTGGATGGCATCGAGGTAGGAACGATTGGTGTAAGTGCGTTTCATGGCAGTCTCCCTGGTGATGTATTAAAAAAATACCTCTCAAATCATGAGAGAGGTAAGGGTCTTGGCTTTTCTCTCTCATCTCTCAGAACTTTTGCTTTTGGCATCCGTTCTGCCGGAATTGGCACCTGCTCTGTTGAGTGGTTGTCGAGGTTTCAAAGGGCCGGTCCCTCCACCTCTCTGAATGAGTGGGTCGCTTTATGCTCCCCGTATTGTGTTGGAAAAAATTCTACCACAATTTTAGTCTGAATTCAATTTGGCGCAATTGACGGGAATGGATTAAACTAGAAGAGAGCAGAGAATGGAGAACAGAGAACCGTAAGAACGGTTCTCCGCTCTCAGTTCTCAGTTCTCAGTTATCAACCCAATTAATAAATGACACGTTGAGGTCTCAGATGGATGATCAAGCCAATCAATTACGCAGACAACTTCCGCCCTTGCATGGGGTGTGGATCACAGGCCTGGTGTTGGGCGGCATTGGTGTGGTCGGACTGGTGCTGCTCTTCATCCTCACCGTGCCCACGCTCGGTCCGCGCTGGCTGATGTTCTTTTTGGTCACCCTGACGGTGTGCGGACCAGCCTTGCCGGCGGTCCATTACCTGCATCGCCGTTTTCCCTCCAAACCGGCTGCCACAGGGGGGGTGCTGGTGCGCGAGGCCATTCTGGTCGGCGCCTACGCGGATGTGATGCTTTGGCTGCAGTTCGGCAAGGCGCTGAATTTTGCCCTGGCGGCTTTTATCGCCGTCGGCTTGATCGCGATTGAGCTGTTGATCAGGCTTCGCGAGCGCAGCACCTGGACGCCGCCGTCCGAGTAGTTTTCGTGTTTTTGGTTTTTTGTGCAGAACACTGAAACCACGAAATACACTAAATACACGAAAAATTATTTATAAAACCAAGACCTTAAGTCTTGGTTTTTTTTATCCTATAGGCACCCCTCTCCATCCAAGGATGGAGAGGGCGCGAACTTAGCGTACCCGAGCGACACGGTCTATGTGCCCCCGAGCGAAGCGAGAGGGGAGCGAGTGGTATTGGGGGTGAGGCAAAATACTCAGCACCTGGACGCCGCCGGCGGAGTAGTTTTCGTGTTTTTGGTTTTTTGTGCAGAACACTGAAACCACGAAATACACTAAATACATAAAAAAACATAAATATAAAACCAGGGCAAAATGCCTTGGTTTCTTTGTCCTTTGACCATATTGGAACTGTTTTTGAGTTTTGTGCAATAATTATCCAAAGGAGCGGAATATGATCAGTGACAATGAAAGGCTGGAGATCACCCGTGTCATTCATGATGCCATTGGATGGGCGCTGACCAAGGATTTTGAGCGCCTCTATTCCATCTTTGCCAATGACGATGATTTTTTCATCTTTCACCCTGATTCTCGCAGCACGATCCACGGATTTGAAGCTTTCAGGCAGATGTCTGAACGGGTGTTTAGAAACGAGTCATTTAAAGCCACGGATTTCGCGGTAAAGGATTTGCTACTCAATATTTCAAACTCGGAGAGCTGCGCCTGGTGGTCTTGCATTCTTGACGACCATTACGAGTGGAGTAGTGTGCCCGGCGGCTGGGATAACGTCCGCTGGACGGGGACGCTTGAAAAGCGTGATGATCGCTGGCTGATCGTGCAGATGCATTTTTCGTTTCCCAAAGATGAGTGATCTCGTGACAAAGTGTTCTGGGTTTTGGATGGCGGCTTGATGATGAGGTAATTATTAAAAGCGATTTACCACGAAAAACACGGAATACACGAAAAAGGGCATTTAATAGAAAACAATCGTCAAGTTACGCAGTATCGTTATTGAGGTGAAAGGATAATCCGATGAAAAAAGTCATCCTGAACATCTTGGGAATTTTGCTCATCCTGGGCGGTGGGGTGTGGATCCTGCAGGGCATCAACATTCTGCCGGGCAGCTTCATGACCGGGCAGATTCGTTGGGCCTATTATGGCGGCATTGCTTTGGTTGTCGGCGTAGGATTGTTGGTGTTGGCGAATTGGCGTAAGGTTAAATAAGAAAAGTATCAAGGTTGAATTACAGTCTCCGGAGATTTGCAGGTATAACATCACCGAATATAATATCATTGTGGATGGTGGGTACATATAAGTTAATTGGTAAGTGCAATTAACCACGAAAAACACTAAAAGCACGAAAAAATCTTTCTTTAATACCCATAACAAGGAGCTACACATCCTATGGACTTCAAACTCGATGGTTATTGCGGATTGTACTGCGGCGCATGTTCAATGGTGCTGGAGACCAAAGCCGGTAAAACTGAAAAGACCTGCTACGGCTGCAAGAGCGAAGGCCCGGCCGGGCACTGTGCCGAATGTGCGATCAAGGCTTGCGCGCGAGACAAAGGGTATGAGTTCTGCATCGAGTGCCCCGAGATCAGCACCTGCGAAAAGATGGTCCATTTCATCAATGACCCCGAGAACCCCAATGGGCTGGCGGTGATGAACAATATGAAGCGCATCCAGGTAGTGGGGGTCGAAACTTGGCTGGTCGAGCAGGATCAGCGTTGGCGCTGCTCTAACTGCAACACATCCTATTTCTGGTACGACCAGGCTTGTCCGCAGTGCGGGCAGCCGGTGGCCGATTACAAAGCGGATATTTGAGCTAATTGTATTATTCGAAGAGCGTTTCGCTCGCAAAGTCGCAAAGTTCGCTAAGAAAATCTTGAAAATTATTTCAAACCAGATTACATATGAAAATTCTTTGTCTCTCCGCTTCCAATATTGAACCCTTCAAAGAACAGAGCGCCTCAACGCGGACCTGCGAGTTGGTGCGTGAGTTGGTATTGGCAAAACAAGCTGACGCCGAAGTCAGTGTCCTTCCGTTGATTGATTACGAGCTTAAACCCTGCCGCATGTGCGGAAAGTGTCTTGAAGCCGGCAGATGTGTGCGGGATGAAGCCTTCAATGCGGTGTACAACGCCCTCAAAGGTGCGGACCGCATCTTCATGGTATGTCCGCAGTACGCCACGATCCCGGCCAAGGTGGTGATGCTGTTCGAAAAGTTCCAGGAGATCTCTTATCTTAACTGGTGTGCGGATAATAACTACGAGTTCCCGCTGGCGCACAAACCGGTGGGGCTGATCGTCCACGGCGGTCAGACGGAAGAAGCCTTGCCGCAGTACAAGACGAACCTGTTGGCGCCGCTGGCTGCCATCCTCAGGTCGGTGGGCATGCAGGTTGTGGGTGTGGACAAGGAGTGGCAGGACGGCACAGCTTTTGCGATCACCCGGTTGAGCATGCCCGAGGATTCGATCTTTGTGACCATCGAACACGACTGGGGAGCCATCCGCAGCCGGGTGGAACCACTGGTTGAAAATGTGATGGTGGCAAGGTAATTCTTTCTTAAAAACATTAACCACTAAATACACGATAAATACCAAAGAAAATTTATCCAATCCAACCATTAATTGCAAATAGGCAATGAAGGGCATTGTTGATTGCATGTTTTTGGCTTTTCATTATAATCAGGTGAAATATCAAGAAGGAGTTTAAGATGAAAATTGTTTTGATCGGCGCGACCGGTTTTATCGGATCGAAAATTCTGGCTGAAGCGCTCAGCCGCGGACATCACGTGACGGCCATCGCCCGTCATTTGGACAAGCTCCCCCAACATGCCAATTTGATCGGCAAAACGGGAGACGTCACTGATGCGACCCAGGCTGCGACGCTTTTCGCCGGGCATGACGCGGTGATCAGTTCTTTTGCCCCCTCAGGCCAGGCTGACCATTTAAACGGTTTCATCACTTCTTACACTGCGATCATTCAAGCCGTCAAGGAGGCAGGCGTCAAGCGACTGCTGGTGGTGGGTGGGGCAGGCAGTTTAAAGGTTAACGGCGTCCAACTGGTGGATGGCGGCGGCATTCCCGAGGAGTGGAAAGCCGGTGTACTCGGTTTGCGTGAAGTGCTCTACATGCTGGAAAAAGAGGACGCGCTCGATTGGACCTTTTTAAGTCCCTCTGCTGTGATCGAACCTGGAGAACGCACAGGTAAATTCCGCCTGGGACACGACGATCTGCTGGTGGCGGCCGATGGTAAAAGCCACATCTCGGTGGAGGATTATGCCGTGGCCATGATTGATGAACTGGAAAAACCGAAGCATAATAGGCAACGCTTTACAGTCGGATATTAAAAAGGATTGAAAAATGTTTTTTTATAACGACGATCAAGATTATCAAGAGATCATGCCAGGGATCAAAGTCAAAACGCTGGTTTATGGCGATAAAACCTTGCTGTCTGAGTTCCTGATGGCCAAGGGTGCTGTTTTACCGTTACATTCTCATCCTGAAGAACAGACCGGTTATCTGGTCTCAGGCTGCATTGTCTTACATTCCGAGGGGGAGGCGCACGAGATGCACCCCGGCGACAGTTGGAGTTTTGCCGGCAATCTGGAGCACCGTGCGGAGATCCTCGAAGATTCCGTGGCGATCGAGGTTTTTGCACCGGTGAGGCAGTCTTACCTGCCGTATCATCCGCAAAAAATGTAATTGTGCCTGTAACAAAACAGGGGATGATTAATGAACATCACCATCCGGCAATTGACCGAAACGGACGATGAACAGGCCAATGACCTGCTTAATTTGGCCTTCCAATCCCACACCAACCGCTTGAACGACCTGAGGCTTTACCGCCGTTTGCAGCCAGATGGCTGGTTCAAGGCCTGTCTGGACGGACGCATGGTCGGGACGGTCGGAGCGATCTGCTACCGGGATTTTGCGCACGTAGGGTTCATGACTGTGCATCCCGACCTGCAGGAGCAGGGCATCGGACGGATGCTGATGGAACACATTCTGGCATGGCTTGACGGTCAAAACGTTCCATTGGTGACCCTGGATGCCAGCTGGAAGGGGTTTCCGCTTTACGAGAAGTTGGGTTTTAGGATCCTGGATGAAACCGCGATATTTGAACGTCAGATTGACCGCGGCGCGACCAAGCCGCCTAATGGAGTTGCATTCATAACATCAAACGACCTGGATGAACTGGTGGAAATGGATACGCCGATCTTCGGCGCGAACCGGCGCAAGGTGTTTCAAACGATGTTGGAGCTTCACCCTTCGCGTGCCTTCCTGCATCGGGATGGATCTGGAAGGATCACAGGTTACCTTTTCACCCATCGCAACCGTATCGGTCCGTGGGTGATGTTTGAACCCGGCCAGGAACAAACGCTGCTTGAGGCGGCCATGAGCCTGGAATATGAGAACCCGGTCAGCGCCTGTGTGCCATCCGTGAATCATAGCGCGGTGGAACTGCTTGAACGTTTTGACTTTGTAAAGGCCCGCGCCGGCAAGCACATGGCGAAGGGGAATCTTGAAGTCCGCGGAGAGCGCACAAAAGTATTCGCGCAAACCAGCATGGGCGCGGGTTGAGATAATAAAAGGATTGATCATGAATGAAGAGAACCGTATCACTCCACGCTACATCGGACCGGACACTTCCAAACGTACAGAGAAAATGAGCCGCGCAGAGATCCAGGGCAGGTTTGATAAAGAAGTTGCGGCACTTTACAGTCAGCGTGACCCGATTTGGTTGCCCGAGTTCAGGCAGATGTTTGCCCTGGTGCCTGAGCTGCTAACCCCGCATGTGAAAGCTGGCAGCCTGATCTTGGATGTGGGGGCTGGCACGGGCAACCTCTCGCGGACTGTACTTGAGGCAATCCCAGGTGTGTACTGCGTGCTGATGGATTTCTCGGCCAACATGCTTTCGGCGGTGCCGCTGGTTCTGGCGCCTTTTGCCGGGCGTTACGAAACGCTGGTTGCGGATTTCATGGATGCAGATTACGGCGAGGTGAAATACGAGGCCATCATCTCCAGTTTCGCCATCCATCACTGCCGCGGCGTGGAAGAGTATGGGGCGCTGTATGAGAAATTCGCGAAGGCTCTCAAACCGGGCGGCATCTTCGTTTGCTGTGACGTGGTGGCGGGTGCAAATGATACGCTCAGCCAGTTAAATGAACAAGGTTGGTGCAGCTTCTTAAAAGAACAGGGTCTGGAGGCCGCTGAAGTGGAGCGCATTCTCTCCAATTATCAAGTTGAGGATTCGCCGCTGGACTGCCCGTCACATCTGAGGTTGCTGAAGGAGGCTGGTTTCAGCACGGTGGATGTGGTTTGGAAGCGCAGTAATTTTGCAGTCTATATTGGGATCAAGTAAAACTGTTTTCAACCTCACAAAAATGGACCAAAGAAACCATTTTGAGAAATATAAAGGAAATTGATTTTAATAAGTGATAACATTGGTTTTCATGATTCACAATAAATGCAAGTCGGTTGGCAATTATTTTATTTGAGGGATACATGCTAAAGACAATTATTCGTGTACTATGTCTTGGGATTTTTGCATTCGCCGCAGTTGGCTGTGGTAATGATGGCGGATCATCATCCTCTGGTGATGTGTATACCGTGAATGATGTGCAGAAGATCAGCCTTGCCCAAAAAGATGCCGGGTTTGACATCAAGCTGCCAAGTCAACTGCCCAAAGACTATAAATTTCAAAGTGTGCAATACGTTCCAGAACAACAAGCCATTACCGTTCAATATATCTGGAATAATTCCAATTTCAATGGCGAGATGATCTTTCTGACCCAGCAAAAAGTCAACCCCATGGTCAGGTATGGAAAAGACGCCATTGTTGAAGACGTCTTGTTGGGTAACCTGTGGGCGAAGTTTGTTCAGGGAAGTGATAATAACGGTGTCTGGCAGAACGATGCGCCTGTCTACTGGCTGCGTTGGGAAGCACATGGTTACTTTTTTACACTGGTATACACCGGCAATGAGTCCACCAGCAAAGGCTGGATGACCAAAGACCAGTTCGTCAAATTGGCGGAACAATTGTTATGGTAGTTGGTTTTTGATAGGGAGGAATCTTGATCGAAACAGAACGTTTGATCATTCGCAAATTCACGCCGTCAGACGCTATGGATCTTTTTGAGTATTTGAGCCTGCCAGAAATTTACCGCTTTGAACCTGGTGAGCCCATCAGCATGGATGAAGCTGTTGAATTGGCAGCCGAAAGAGCCGAATCGGAGTGTTTTCTGGCGGTGGAGGTGAAGGCAACCGGCAAGTTGATCGGTCATCTCTATTTTGAGCAGCGGCAGCCACCAGAGTTCCGCACCTGGGAAATTGGATACATCTTTAACCCCAAGTTTCAACGCATGGGTTACGGTTCTGAGGCTGCTGCAGCTTTGGTGGAATATGCCTTTGCCCACCTGCATCCGCACCGCATCATGGCCAGGTGTGACCAAAAGAATCCCGCCTCATGGAAGCTGCTCGAGAAGATCGGTTTCACCCGCGAAGGCGATTTTAAGCAGTTTGCCTATTTTCGACTGGACAGGGTGGGAAACCCGATCTGGATTGATGCGTTTGAATATTCACTGATAGAGCATACTAAATAACCTTTTCCTTTTAAGGACTCTTTGGAAAAGATCGAGACGAAAAAGAGGTGACCATGGTACAGCATCTTAGAGGTGATCCACTTCCCTGGCTGTTGGAAGTTGAAAACCCGTCTGTGCGTTATTGGACTCTGGTTGATATTCTTGATCAACCCGAGGATGCATCAGACGTCAAGGCAACCAGAGAGGCTGTTGTTCAACACCCTCTGGTAAAGGAGATCTTCGAACTTCAACATCCTGAAGGATATTGGGGTGAGGATGAAACCAAACCTTACACCGCTGAAGGTGCAGTGGGTGTGCTCAGCCTGCTTCACATGTTGGGAGTTCCCGCAGACCATAGAATTAAACTGGGGTGTGACTCTTTTCTTAAGTTCTGCCAGAACGTAAGCGGGGGTTTCTCGCTGGTCAAAAGAACCCGCAGCGGAATTTTTCCGTGTACCACAGGTCAACATCTGGGCTTCTTAACTTATTTTGGTTTCGGTGAGGATCCGCGGATTATGAACGCATATAAATTCATCGTTGAAGATGCCTCCTCTGAAAATGCATTTATTTGCGGCAGATATCAGCACCGTGAGTGTTTGTGGGGCGTTATCGCGACCCTAAATGGATTATGTGTGATGCCGACGGAGCTGAAATCACCCGAGGTAATGAAGCTCATTTCGAGTTTGTGTGAAAAATTATTAACCGCCGGATTCGATTTTGAAGGTGAGCATAAGCGCTGGCTCACCCTTGGGGTTCCGCGCAATTGGGATTTACTGAGTGCACTCAAAGTTCTCGCCGCTCATGGTTTTGGCAAAGATCCGCGTTTTGAAGAACTGCTAAAGATATTCCTAAACCTTCAAAACGATCAGGGTAATTGGTTGTGCGGTTCGGTTTCTCGAACCTGGCCTTTGGAAAAAAGAAATCAGCCAAGTAAATGGGTGACACTTGATGCGCTTCGGATGCTTAAAAAGGTTGAATTGATTTGATTAAAAATCCAATTCATTGCATCAATAGTTAATCAGGACATAATAAATGATCATCATCATTAACGGCTCGGTCGGGGTCGGCAAGACCAGCGTGGCCGACCAACTGCATTACAAGTTTGAAAAATCCGTGCATCTGGATGGCGACGCGATCGGGGATGTGCATCCCTTTATCATTTACGATGATGCCCGTATCACTTACCTTTATCGCACCTTGGCGCTATTGGTCGGCTTTCACCGGCAGAACGGATATTGCTGTTTCGTGATCAATTATGTCTTCGAAAGTGCGGAATCCTTGCAGGAACTTTTGGACCTTTTGACGCCGCTTGATCCTGAGATCCACACCTACTGGCTCACTTGCAGTGAAGAGGAGCAAGCCAGGCGTATCCGCGGCAGGGGACGGGACGAGATCAAATGGGAACTGGAACGGTTTATCGAACTGCACAAGATCCAGGCTGCGGCGGCACAGCGGGGGTTCATCGGCAAGCAAATTGACACCAGCGGCCAGAGCGTGGCAGAAGTGGCCGATGAAATCTGGGAAGATGTGCACGCAAATTGATCCGATTTTGCTATTGGCGGTTTCGTGAAGATTAATATTGAAAGCCTTAAATTAAAAATAAGACCTGTGTCAAAAAACGAGCTGGACGCCATTTTGAATGTATATCGGCAGTGTGAAGATTTTCTAGCTTTGGGTCCTGTTTCCACGGCTTCAAAAGAAATGGTGATGCAAGACCTTGCCTTTTCTGAGCAGGCTGGTGGCGTTTTTTGTGGCATTCATGATGACAATGGTAAGATGATTGGCGTATTGGATTACGTGCCAGGTCATTTCGAAGGTGACCCGGGTTGTGCGTTTTTGGAATTGCTGATGATCGCGTCCCCAGCCAGAAAGCAGGGTATCGGTAAAGCTGTCGTGGAGGCTTTTGAAAATGAGATCAGAAAAAACAAAGACATCACCAGCATCCGCTCTGGAGTTCAGGTCAACAACCCGGATGCGATAAAATTCTGGTTGGGCTGCGGATTCCGCATTGTCAGCGGACCAACCCTGATGCCGGATCAAACCACAGTCTATGGACTGCAGAAAGATATTCACAATTAATTCGTGAGGATGAATGGATACAGACAAGAGTTTTCAAGCCAATCGTGCATCCACAGCCAGGATGAAGCAACTGGTTGAGGGATTATCTGACCAACAGTTGAACATAGTGCTTCCCAATGGTTGGACGGTGTCGGTGACGCTGGCACACCTGGCTTTCTGGGATCAACGTGTCAGCCGGGTGATCGAGATGGCACAGATGCAGGGCAAAGTCATCCGCACCGAGCTGGATATTCAACTCAACGATATTCTTGAGCCCTTTTTCCGCGCCATTCCACCAAGAGAAGCAGTGCGACTGGCACTTGAAAGTGCCGATAAGCTTGACCAACAACTTGAAGATTGTTCCGCCGAAAGGATTGGCCAGCTAGAGGTGGAGAGCCCGCGCTGGGTGGATCGTTCACTGCACCGCAACGATCATCTGGATGAGATCGAGAAATTCCTGCATCAGTATGCAAATTAGGGCCGCGGCATCAATAAAGTTAAAAGGAGACTCGCATAAATTATGAACGGTGAATGGGCTCAACTCATTGCGCTGGTGGCACACGGAAATTACTTTTTGACTCATCCCGAGATCTCCAAAATGGATCTGTCTGCGAATTCCACATTTCAATATGTCAATGAAGTCACTTTTGTCCGTTACAAAAGCACCTTGGATCCAAAAGGCGTCAAAGTGGCTGGCAACGTCGCGGACTGGTTGGATATTTTACGCGAGCGAAAAGTCACAAGACTTTGGAACATCGGTTTTTCGTGGGACAGATCGGACATGGCTGAACACATCGCCGTGGCTTTTGCAAGCGGCGTGCCCATCGCCATTCAGGTGGACCTTCCGGAAGGATATGAACTCTGGTATCCCCTTTGGAAAACTGGTGGCAAACCGCAAAAGCCCTGGTTCGTGGAATATCGGGGGTTGGTGTTTAGTTATTCTCATGCTGCCAACCAGATGAGCATGGAAGACGTTAAGGTCCGTTTACACAACGCTATTATTACAACTGAACAATTCTCCAGAAGACTTGAGGTCAATCTCGATGGATGGGCAGACACCTTTACCAGTGCATTGACTTTGCTGAATTCTGAAAATCCGATCGCACCATATCATCCTGACATGCTGCCGAATACAGGATTCAGCCTTGAAGCCCGGCAGATCCTTTGTGCTGCAGCAAGGGCTTATGTCTTTGGGGGCATGGGTTCTTGGAACGACCTGGGTTTCACACAACCAGAAGTGCAAAAAGAGTATCAAGAAATATCCAAGACGCTATATATGGCTGTAAAAATGTCCATCCTGATGGCGTCCAATTCCTTTCAGCAGTAATTGCTAAAAGATCCAGGGCTGCGCCCCATCAAGGTCAAGCCTTCAGCGTGTATAATTGGATTACTTCTTATTACCGCATTCATGATAGCGGCTGGAAGAAAACCATTAAGGCGGAGCACTTAAATGAGATCCGATATTGATCAATTGATGCAAGAACAGGGCATGGATGTATTGCTCGTCACCGGTTCAGCCCAACATAATGCCATGATGACGTATTTCACCGGGGCGGTGCATGTCTCGGATGCTGATTTGATCAAGAAACGCGGCTGCGATGCCGTGCTCTTTTGTAACGCCATGGAAAGGGAAGAAGGCGCGCTCAGCGGACTCAAGGTAATCCCTTACTCCAAATATCCCATGTCAGAACTGGCGGCAGAAGCACACGGCGATTTTGTCGAGGCTTACGCCATTCGGTATGAGAAAATGTTCAAAGAGCTGGGGATCGAATCGGGCAGTGTGGCGGTCTACGGCCAAAAAGAAGTTGGCTTGATGCACTCCGTTTTTCTCAGGCTTGAAAAACGCATGCCCCGTTTGACTTTTTCAGGTTTCATGCGTGATGAGATCCTGCTGCAGGCCATGATGACCAAGGAAGCCGATGAACTGGAGCATATTCGTCACATGGGGAAGGTCACCACTGAGGTGGTGGGACGCACAGCGGACTTTTTGACTGGTCATAAAGCCAAAAACGACATGCTGGTGCACGCGGATGGAAGTCCGCTGTTGATTGGCGAAGTCAAACAAAAGATCAATTTGTGGCTGGCTGAAGGGGGCGCAGAAAACCCCGAGGGCACCATCTTTGCCATTGGCCGGGATGCCGGCGTGCCGCACAACATGGGCAAGAATAACGACATTCTCCGCTTGGGCCAGACCATTGTCTATGATATCTATCCTTGTGAGCCGGGAGGCGGCTATTTTTATGATTTCACCCGCACCTGGTGTCTTGGGTACGCAACGGATGAGATCCTCAAATTGTATGAGGATGTAAGATCCACCTATGAAATTTTAATTTCCGAGCTGCGAGTGGGTCAGAACTTCTGCGACTCACAGAAACGAACCTGTGAACTTTTCGAAGCCAGAGGCCACGTGACCATCATGACCAACGAGGCAGCCCAATCGGGTTATGTTCATTCAGTTGGTCATGGCATTGGATTGCAGGTGCATGAGAAACCCTGGTCCACCATGATCCACCCGTCGCCCACAGATGTGCTGGCGCCCGGATCTGTATTCACCATGGAACCCGGCCTCTACTATCCTGAAAAGGGCATGGGCGTACGCATCGAAGACTCGTACACCGCTCATGCGGATGGAAGGATCGAACTGCTGGCAGACTATCCGTATGATCTGATCCTACCTGTTAAATAATTGAAATTCAAAAAGATCGAGGATTGACCGTGCAAACCGTCAGAGTATTGGGAATTGAATCATCCTGTGATGAAACCGCAGCTTCAGTGGTTGAAAATGGACGCTGCATGCGTTCGAGCGTGATTGCCACGCAGATTGACCTGCACAAACAGTATGGCGGGGTTTTCCCCGAAGTGGCTTCGCGGCAGCATATCCTTTCCATATACCCTGTAGTGGAAGAAGCGCTGCAGCGGGCTCACATGAGTCTTGATAATATTGATGCGATTGCCGTCACCCGCGGACCCGGTCTGGCTGGCTCGCTGGTGGTCGGAATGAATACCGCTAAAGGGTTGGCCTTTGGCAGCGGATTGCCGCTGGTGGGAGTGAACCATCTTGAAGGTCACATTTACTCGGCATGGGTTTACCCTGCGGAAACCCCGCAGCCGCCAGCCGAACCTGAATTTCCGCTGTTGGCGCTGCTGGTATCGGGCGGACACACAGAATTAAATCTGATCACGGACCATCTGCATTATCAACGTCTGGGAGCGACCCTTGATGACGCTGCCGGTGAAGCCTTTGATAAAGTTGCCCGCCTGATCGGGCTGCCATATCCGGGTGGACCCTCCGTGCAGAAGGCGGCTGCCGAGGGCAACCCCACCGCGTTCGATTTCCCACGGTCACGCCTCGACGGGACGTGGAATTTCTCGTTTAGCGGTATCAAGACCGCGGTACTGCGGGTGGTGCGCAAACTGCAGGAAGAGAACAAGGTGCTGCCGGTCAACAATCTGGCGGCCAGTTTTCAAGCCTGCGCGGTGGATGTGCTTTTCTCAAAGACCATGAAGGCAGCACGGGAATTCAATGTCAAAGCCATTGTTGTAGCGGGGGGCGTCTCGGCCAACCGAGCATTAAGAGATGCTTTTACCAATCAAACCGAATTCCCAGTCCATATTCCACCGCTTTCGCTTTGTACTGATAACGCTGCCATGATCGCGGCTGCAGGATATTATCACTTCGTCAACGGGCAGGTTGATCCGCTTGACCTGGATGTGCTGCCCACCTGGCCTTTAAGTTAACTGAACAGGAGTAAACGATGGACGCAAAAGTCACCTGGAACAGCGGATTGAATTTTACAGGCAAGGCAGCTTCAGGTTTTGATGTTCCAATGGATACCAGCGTGGACCACGGCGGATCGGGCCAGGGGACCAGCCCAATGGAATTGATCTTGATCGGGCTTGGCGGCTGCACCGCCATGGACGTGATCTCAATTTTACAGAAGAAACGTCAGGACGTCACCTCGTTTGAGGTGGTGCTGCATGGTGACCGCGCAACAGAGCATCCCAAGGTATATACCGACATCACCATGGAATATATTGTCACCGGTCATGGGATCGAATTGGAAGCCCTGGAACGGGCGGTTGAATTGAGTGAGGGGAAGTATTGCTCGGTGAACGGAATGCTCAAACAAAGTGTGAAAATCATTACCAAGTGTACGGTTCGAGAGGGATAATACCGGTTTTTTGCCAAGAGGTAATTGTAAAGGAGAGGAGGTGCTTTCACCTCCTCTCCTTTTTTATGACGATTCTATTGTGCGTTAATGGTGGTCATAATGGAATGCATGGTTTGCAGTGCAGTCAGGTTGCGCCAGGTCCATCCGTATTGCATTTTTTCAGGATCATCGAACATGGCATGGGGCTGCGGTTTGTCATCATCGTTGGGGGTCAGGTGAAAACCGTCTTCGCGCAATCCGGCGTTGGGTAGTTTGGCTGCGGCAGCGCCGAAATTCCATAGCGGTAGGTCATAATCCTCGGCGATTTTGACGACCATATCGTTGATCTGGCGTTCCTGGGTGAGGATTTCAGAGCGTGTAGCCAAAATAGGGACAATGTCCAGGGATAGAACGTAATCAATGATCTGGCGCATGTATTTGTCATACATATCAAGGCTGCCATCCCATGATTCTTCCATGCTGATGATGGCGAAGGATGGATTATTATCACGCAGTTCGCAGACCAGAGGAGTTTCGCCGTCTTTGCAGACCCCTTGTTTTTTGGCGTATTGTTCCACAACGGGGGTCCACATGGTGTTTTGGACGGCGATAATGTTCAGACCGCCTTTAACCGCAAGACTTTTTCGACCCCAAGAACCCGCAAAATAATCAATCGTGGGTTGAAGGTAGGCATATTCGTCGCCAAGGCTGTAAGTTCCGCCGTCAAACATTGCCAAAAAATAGGTCGGGATGTTTTGACAGTCGCCGATCTTGGAAAACCGATGGGGGTCGCGTCCTGATGCCAATCCACGTTTGTAAACCTCAAGCATGGCGGGTGACAGTTCAGGGATGATGGGAAGCGTGAGCCACGAAGCGGGAGAGTCTGTCGCAACAACCGTTTCAGCGACGGCTGGCGTATCTGTCATCGCCGGTGATGTCTCTGTCGGCATGACCGCCGTGACCGTTTCAACACTCATTGTTTCACTCGGAATTGGGGTTGCTTCGCTTGTGGGGCTGACAGCGCTGGTGCAAGAGGTCAAAAAAACCAATAAACATGCCAGCGCGATGACTCTTTTCAATTGCATTCCTATCTCCTTAAAAAATAATTCTTACTTGATTCCTGCCGTGATGGCTGATCGGCCTGAAGCCGATTCACTGGCGGTAATAACATTGCCCTTGCGGGTGAGGGTGCCCAGATAGGGTCTGGAACCGTTCTTGGCGATCCAACCTTCAATATTGAAGGGTACAGCGCCGCCTGCATCAATCCATTCGCCGTTGTATTTACGGGCCACATGGATGTGGGTTCCGGTGGCGGACCCGCCTTCACAAGAAGGATGTCCGATTGTATCACCGGTTTTGACCAACTTGCCTTGACTGACCATGTCATTTAATCCAAGGTGAAGATAATAGATCACCCAGCCGGTATTTTCATTACCGTCCATGTCGAGATCCAACACTGCGATGGCGGGTTCAGTGCGGACGATCAAACCGGGGGCCATGGCCACCGCAAATTCATCCGTGGTGCCGCAGCCGCCCGCCGAAGTGGCTGGAGCAAAATCAAGTGCGCCGTAGGGTTCACCTGACCCCCACCAGGATTCGTGCGGTCCGCCGGTAAAAGCCCAGGTTTTTCCTGCGGCAAATGGAAAGACCAGGTCCGCTTGCTGCAGATTGCCGGGAATGTGGGGCTGAACATTCAACCAGGGATCGCCGAAAAGGGATCTATAGGTTTGGGCAAAGCCATTTTCATGAATGGCGTGGGTGTATTCAAGAATACTCAATCGTTGTGAGAAATAGTATTGAAATGCGATGGTGGCTGCATTCTGCCAGGGATCGGGGATCTCAAGTGTGCCGTCAGTGCGATTGATCGCGTCCAGGCTTCCGTTGCGCCATTTATAGTAACCATTGTTGAGCAAACTGGCCGCCCAGACCAACTGCAGGTAAAAACCTTTGTGATACTGATCCTCGTATCCCAGGGGGTACTCCTTCAGGTTTTCAGCCAATACAGGTTGAGAGAGGGCGCCGGTTTGAAACTCGGCCAGGGCAAGCAGCACCCGTGGACTGATGGAAAAATTCTGTGCCACCAGTTCGATCAATTCGCCACCGGTGCGCATGTGCTCGTCTGCAAAGACGGTGTAGTTTTTAAGCCAGCCCGGCTGCGACTCCACGTAAGCTATAACGTCAAATCCTGTTTGTGCCGGACCGTTCACATATAAAGCATCCGGGATGATCTGATATTGGCTGCCCCAGAGGGCCTCGTAATAAATGGGAATCTTCATCTGAAATCCCGCCTGCAAGGTGGTGATGGTTTTTGGCAGCAGGGGATTGGCTTCAAGGATCTCATCAACGGTTGTATTAAAATGACTGGCAATGGCTGCCAGGTTGTCACCGTCCTGGGCGGTGTAATCCACCAGTGTGCCGGGTGGGTAAATAGGCCTGGTCGGATAGGGGGTTAAGGATTCAGCTTCTAGCGTGGATTGGGTCGGGTTCTGAATGGGAGGCACAACCATGGTGGGTTGAACCTGCGTGCAGGCTGAAAGTAGCCCCACCACTAAAAGAATATTGAGTGCAAAAAGGATGTTTTTTTTCACACTGTTCTGCTTTGAACCCATCAAAATGCCAACCTTTGAACTATTTAGGTTTTGGAATCGAAATGTGAGAGTCTATACCGCCATTTTCATCGCGGGTAACAATGGTATCACCTTTTGTCAATGTGCCTTCATAGATCTTGGATCCATTATGAGCGATATATCCGCTCATATTAAAAGGCATCGGCCCATCGGCCAGGATCCACTCTCCATTATACTTGCGAGCCACGTGCGTGTGGGTACCACTTGAAACACCCCCCTCACAGGAGGGATGACCGATCTTGTCTCCGGTTTCAACCCGGGTTCCCACGGCAACGCGATCTTTGGTCGCGATGTGCATGTAGAAGATATTCCATCCGGTATTTTCGCGGTTGTCATTGTCGAGGTCTTCGATGACCGCGCCATTCTCAGCACGGACGATAACACCTGGCGCCATGGCAACCACCCATTCAGGATTTTCAACGCAGCCGGATTGTGATGAAGGCGGGGCAAAATCAAGTGCAGCCAGCGCGCCATCCGGTCCCCAGGCCGAATGAGGTCCTCCGGTGAACGCCCACACCTTACCGGGGACAAAGGGCAGTTCCAGTTTGGGTTGGGTGAGTTCAGGTGAATAGAGCGGTTCAACGGAGGCAGCTCGAACAAAGGGGTTGCCGTACATTTTTTCCATCAAGATGGGGAAGCTTTCGTTGCCATAAAGCGCACTAACCCAATCGGCCTTGTTATAAAGCTGGGCGAACAAATACTGCAGACCGGCTGACCCGGCATTCAATCCAGGGCTGATGCGCAGCACCGTGCCATCACTGAATGGCAGGGTTGAAAGTGAACCCGCGCGCCAGCCGTAATAGCCAATGGAAAGTTGGGAAACCGCCCAAGAAAGCTGACGGTAAAGTCCCTTTTGCTCAAGTTTTACGTGTCCCATGGGGTATTCTGTTTCCGCCAGGTTGGCCGGTTGACCGTAAACCCAATGGCTCTTGTATTCAAGCAGCGCCAGCAGCAGGCGGGGATTGATCGAGTTCTCCTGGCAGACGCGTTTAATGATATCAGCGCCTGACGTGGGTCCGCTGGAAAGTTCTTCCTTATAAGTACTTAAAAATCCGCCAGCCTGGTTGGCAAAAGCGGTCAGGTCAAAATCTATGGCCGTGGGCGAGAAGACAACTTCGCTGTCGGGGATGACCGCAATGGAATCAAAAACGTCGTTCAACACATTGGGGATGATCAATAAAATCCCCGGGTTGATCAATCCGGTGGCGGGGACGGTTTGACTGTAGGTGATCTGATCGGCAGATACGCCGAAACGTCCGAGGATGGAAGGCAGGGTATCGCCTGATTGTGTGTAATATTGGATGGGTGGTTTGGGGGTGGCCAGCGGATCGAGCGTGGCGGTTGGCCCTGGCGTGGGCGAGTTCAAGGGCACATCCGTGAAGGTGGGGATGGTGGTGGGGGTGGATGTGTCGGCCGGTGTGGTGGTGGGTTGGGTGGCCGTGGGGGCTGCAGTGGTGACGAGCGGCGCAAAAGGAGTGGTGACTTTGCCTTGAGCCTGGGCAGTGGCTGTCAATTCCATTGGGCTGACATAGCCCTGTGAACAGGCCAGACTAGCCAGCACAAAGCAGGCTGCCACGCAAATCATTTGAATCTTCTTAGCGCTGGATCTGATTTTCTGCAATGCGACCATCCCAGGCGGTGACACTCAGACCGTCACGAGAGAGAGTGCCATCGTACTCTACTCCGTCGCCTGAAGAGATCCAGCCTTCCAAATTAAATGGCAGATTAGTATCTGCTGAAATCCATTCACCATTATACCTTCGCGCGAGGTGCAGGTGAGTGCCATTCGAGACACCACCTTCGCAGGAGGGATGTCCGATGCGGTCGCCGGCTTTAAGGTATGTGCCGGCGCTGACACGATCGCGCGACTCCACATGCATGTAGAGCAAAACCCAACCGGTTTGTTCGAGACCGTCGCCATCCAGATCCAGCACGACAGCGCCATCTTTTGCGCGGACGACCAGCCCATCCGCCGCGGCGACTTCCCAGGCGTCAGATTGGAAGCAGCCAAAGGCTTCACCAGGCGGGGCAAAATCAAGCGCCGCCCAGGCCGATCCGCTGCCCCATCCGCCGTGCGGACCACCTGTAAAGGACCAGACCGCACCATTTTCAAACGGCAGCGTCAGTGCAGGTTGCGTTAAATCAGCCGGAACCAGATTCTCAACCGCCAGGTCAAAGGGGATGCCAAAGAAGTTTTTGTAGGAAGTGAAAAGACCGATCTCGGAGACGGCCAGTTGGTAGCCGGTTTGATCGTGAAGCTGAGCCATCAGGTACTGCACGGCGGCAGTGCCGGGGTTGATCGCGGTGGAAAGGGTTATCAGGCTGCCATCCGAGAGGATGACGTATGGGAGGGCGTTGATCTTGTAACGGTAGTAGGCCTTATTGAGGATATCGGCCGTCCAGGCCAGTTGGCGGTAAAGCCCTTCGCGGTTGGTCTCAAAGCGCCCCATTGGATAGGTTATATAGGAAGGATCCAATTGGGTATGCGTGACCCAGCCGGTTTGATATTCGAGCAACGCCAGCAGCAAACGCGGATTGACCGAGTATCCGTAACAGATCCGCTGTACGATCTGGGCGCCGCTGAGGATGACGCCTTCCACCTCTTCGCTGTAAGATTTCAAAACTCCGTTGTGCTGGGAGATGAAGGCGCTGATATCCAGCGTGGCGCTGGCAGGACCATAAACCAGTTCGCTGTCGGGGATGATCTTGAAATCGGAGAGCGCAGGAGCAGGCTGCGGCGCAGGCAGGGTGAGCACCATGCCGGGTTCAAGCGCGTTTGGATCAATGGTTGGGTTGGCGTTGATCAGGGCGACCAGCGGCAGGTTGTGACGCGCGGCGATCAACGCAAGGTAGTCGCCGTACTGGACGGTGTAGGCGATCGCTTCGGTCCGCAGGGCGGGCAGGGTATGGGATGAATCAGGGGTCGGGGTATAGTAGGGTGATCCTTCTGGGCGCGGCGTGGGCAGCAGGGCTGAGAGCGAGGAGGGCAGGTTTTGCACTTGCGCGTTGGCGGTGGTGGGGGTATTCAACAGCCAGGGACGTGACTCTGGTGCGGAAACAAGGCATCCGC
Source organism: Chloroflexota bacterium (assembly GCA_021825925.1). Taxonomy (GTDB): domain Bacteria; phylum Chloroflexota; class Anaerolineae; order Anaerolineales; family Anaerolineaceae; genus UBA6107. The sequence continues at coordinate 66,195 of JAKAFP010000007.1, read as the reverse complement.
TGAGCAGGGTGAGCGCAACCAGGCATGAGAACGAAGCCGCCTTGCTCAGTTTCATGCGATGCCTCTTGAGAGCAATGAATCATCCATGGGTTTGCCGCCCAAAAGGTGAAAGTGAATATGGAAAACGGTTTGTCCTCCGCCTCGGCCGGTGTTGAGTGCCAGGCGGTAGCCTTTTTCAGCGATGCCCATTTTTTCGGCCATGGCTTTGGCAACCAGAACGAGGTGGCCGGCCAGGGCTTCATCTGCGGAGGTCATGTCGTTTAATGAAGCAATATGGCTGCGCGGAATAATGAGCAAGTGCAGCGGCGCAAGGGGGTTGATATTGGCGATGACCATGCATTGGTCATCCTCGTAATAGGTGTCCGCGGGGGCGGTTTTGGCGATGATGTCGCAGAAAATACAGTTTGTCATAACCTGTTTTGGTTGCAAGTTCCTTGCCTATGGGTTTTCAAAAAATATACCACGAAATGTTACATAGGTCAGATAAAACCTTATCTCTCGCTAAGTCGCAAAGCACGCAAAGTAATTCTTCTTTTGGGGAAACCAGAAACAAGGAAATGAACATACTAATTACGAAACCGTTCTTATAAAAACAAATTTTCGTGACTACCGAGAACAGCGTTTTCCAAAGGAGAAAGCTCTTTCAATAAATGGTTTTCTTTGCGTACTCTGCGCCTTCCCTGGCACTTGCAGCCTGGGCAAGTGTGCGTGAGAATATAAAAATACCACAAAAGAGTTTATGGAAGTGAACGTACTAATCTTGAAATCCACGAAATAGTTTTTAATAAGAAAACTTTTCGTGTATTTCGTTTTTTCGTGGTTTTAAAAGATCTTTACCGCAAGCTCCTTGTGAGAATAAAAAACACCACAAACGAATTTGTGGTGTTTTGACTTACTTAATCAGGCAGACTAGCCCTTGTATTCTTCGCCTTTGATGTAGGCTTCGGTCATTTCACGGCAGATCTCATCCTTGTATTGTCTCGGAGGAGTCTTCATGAAGTAGGAGGCCGGGGCATACAACGGACCGGCGATGCCGCGGTCGCGGGCCAGTTTCACACAGCGGACGGCATCAATGATGACACCGGCGCTGTTGGGGCTGTCCCAAACCTCGAGCTTGGCTTCAAGGTTGAGGGGCACGTTGCCGAAGGTGGTGCCTTCCATGCGGATGTAGCACCATTTGCGGTCGGTCAGCCAGGGCACGTAATCGCTGGGGCCGACATGCACATTATCGGGATCCAGTTTGTAGGGCAGCATGGAGGTGACGGCGCCGGTCTTGGAGATCTTCTTGGATTCCAGGCGGTCGCGTTCGAGCATGTTCATGAAATCGGTGTTGCCGCCGAAATTGAGTTGGTAGGTATGGTCCACGAGCACGCCGCGGTCCACGAAGAGGCTGGTGATCACGCGGTGCAGGATGGTGGCGCCGAGCTGGCTCTTGATGTCGTCGCCGATGATGGGCAGACCGGCGTCCAAAAAGCGTTTGCCCCAGTATTCGGATGAGGCGATGAAGACGGGGATGGCGTTGACCATGCCGACGCCGGCTTCAAGGATCTGTTCGACATACCACTTGGTGGCCATTTCAGAACCGACGGGCAGATAATTGACCACCACATCCGTTTCGGTGTCTTTGAGAATCTTGACGATGTCGGCGGTGGGTCCGGGGGCCTTGGTGAGGATCTGGGAAAGATACTTGCCCAAACCATCGTGGGTCATGCCGCGCACGACGGGGACGTTCAACTTGGGCACGTCACTGAATTTGTAAGTGTTGTTGGGGTAAGAGAAAATGGCCTCTGAGAGGTCTTTGCCGACCTTGGTATCCACCACGTCAATGGCAGCGGAGAACTCGATGTCGTTGATGTGATATCCGCCGAGGTTGACATGCATCAATCCGGGAACGCGATCCGTGTCTTTGGCGTGTCGGTAAAATTCCACGCCCTGGACGAGGGATGAGGCGCAGTTGCCCACGCCGATGATAGCCACACGAACTTTTTTACCTTTACTCATCTGGTACTTCCTCCTTAAAGAGAAACAATTTTCGTAGATGGTTTGAAGAAAAACAACAGATCATTGCGAGTGCAACGCGACGATTATAACAGAGGACGGCGCATTAAGCATCAATGTGCGTAAGTTTGTGCGTAAAATTGCGCAACCGTGTGCGCTGTCGGGTGAAGCAGGGGTAAGTGAGGCAAATGTCTTGTCGAAAGGGGGAGGGACAGGTATAATCGCTCTTGTTCGGGGCGTGGCTCAGCCCGGCTAGAGCACCCGGTTCGGGACCGGGAGGTCGGCGGTTCAAATCCGCCCGCCCCGACCTTTTTAACAAAATAAGCATCATTGACACCCCTCCACTTTTTTTAAGATTCGTTTTTTGAGAGAGCATCCAGTAATTCAGGGTGCTCTTTTAGCGTCTGCATCATAAGCTTGGCCAGTGCGTTCTCAGGCATTTTGAGCGCTGTTCCGTCATCATTTGGTTTGAATTTCTCAATAACTTTCTTTACATCGCCACCGCTCAGTTCAGCATATATCTCCTGAGTAATATCCATCGATTCATGCATCACATTCTGACTGATGGCTTTAAAATCCTCGATGGTCTTGGCCAACTTGGTTCCATAAACAACGTGGCCATTTCTCAACTTATGCGGGCTTCGATACTTGATCCCAATTTTCTCGCAGATCAATTCACATCCCTCGGCAACATCCTGCCCTCGCCGTGGATTGGCTTCATATATAGGGACCAGGTCTTCACCGTTGGATCTGATGCCGGCATACCACATTGCATTATTGGGCAGCAAGGATCTTACTTTATCATCCCAGGCTTGAACAATATTGATCAACTCCGGAATTGGAAGAAGGAAGGTTTGTTTTGCTTTATGGTTTTTTGTTCTTACCCCTTCACTTGGATATTGGTTGACCGTCATGTCCTCTATGTTCACGCAAGAAATTGGAACTGTAGCGAAAGCATCGGCTCTCATACCACTAAGGTACACGAATGCCATGGCGGCCTGTTCTCTTTCTTCTCGAATTGTGACGGGTTTCAAAGCGATGACTTTTCGCATTTCTTCAAGCGTGTAATACTCATGAACATGCACTTCACTTTGCATTCCCCGCGATCTGGGAGGCCTTATTTGATCCAACCAGGAAGGGGTAACCTTGGAGTATTTGCGTGGCATTTCCATTCGAGCCCAGTCGTAAAATCTTCGAACAGTGCCGCATGTCGCTGCCATTGTCGGAGCGCTCAAGCTCTTATCTTTTCCATCAAAACGTGATGTTAATAAAAACACAGGAAAAGTGGGATCTATATTCCTAGCCAAACCCAATGGCTTGTCACCAGCCCATTGAAGAAGATGATGTAGCATACTGCGCCGGCGATGGATGGTTTGCTCATCAAGCTGCTTAACTTTTTCAAGGTACTTAAGATAAAGATTGACGTCCTGCCAATTATCCCGGTTGATCATTACTTTACCTTTCCGCTTTTCAGCCGATTGACCTTTCCGCTGCAGACAGAACACTTCCCATAGATCATGTTCAAATTGGTCTTGATCTTCCGTTCGTGTGGATCCAGCATCGTCACCACTTTGCAGCACTTCACACACCAGGCTTCATCTTCATCAAGAGGAAAACCCGGAACCTTTTTATTGCGCTCAACGATTTCTTTTACCCAACCGGCAAAGCTGGTGCCGTGGATCCAGATGTGATTGTTCTTGTCTCGTCGGTGAGGGCATCCATTTGGTAGATAAGATTGATAAACCGCGCTCACATCGATCCCAATTTCGTCGGCAATTTCGCTGGGTTTGTATTCCATATCCAGCAATCGACCAAGTCTGATAATCTGAGCTCGCCTGAAGGATGGACCTGTGTATGGTTTAAATCTGCGCAATTGTGGCATTCGCTTTCCGATTAACTTTCTACTGGATTAACTTCGTGTTGACATTTTTCCTGGTGGTCAGGTTCATAAATTGGGAGCATATTTACCTTGAAACCCATAGCGGTGGCCAGCTTTGCCACCATCGTCGCATGCACCAGGCACGCAGTGGTTTCTTTTTGACCTGGCCATGTGTATTTAACATATGCTTTCATGCCACATACTTTGAGTTCTGGCATCTGATCACCAACCGGTATCGGTCACAGAGCTGACGGTTGTTTCTGTGGAAACACCCTCGGCCGGCTTTTCTACCACTTCCAGGACGGCTTCAATTTCTTCGATGACCAGTTCTTCCGCATCAGGTTCAACCGCGACCACTTCAGGCACGGGGACCGTCTCTTCTACATTGCCAGGGATGATCTCTTCCGGAACTTCTGCAAGCTCGACCGGTACCGGCAGCCATTCTGATTCTTCACCGGTGATCGGATTCTCAAACATTTGACTGCCAAAAGTGCGCAGCTCAACCGTCTTCATCTCAAGGTGTTGAACACCCAGTTCATCAGTGACCAATTTCAGATCTGTAATTACTTTTGGCATTTCACACTCCTGTACTCTGGTTTGAAAACACCATCCGGTTGATCACTGTCGTAATTGCAAACATATTCGCCTTTAACGCTCGTGGAATCATCCTTGGCCATTGTTCCAAGACCGCGAGCGAATAAACCAGCAATCGTTCCAACCAATAGACCAACAACTAAACCACCTAAAAAAATTCTTGCTCCCACTAAAAAGGAATATCTTCACTAAGACCTGGTTCTGGTTCCTGGTCTGCAGCATTACCACCATCACGCGGACTCAAGAACTTTATCGTGGCAGCCACAACTTCAAGTGAGGCGCGGGCAGTTCCGTCAGCGCCTGACCAAATCCGCGGACCGCCTGTTTTGGGGTCCACCTGCAGGCGACCTTCGACCATCACCAACTTCCCTTTTTGAAGGAAGTTATTGCAGGTCTCGGCCAGTTTTCCCCAGGCGGATACCCTAAACCAGACGGTTTCTTTTTCTTGCTGGCCACCTTCTCCGGTCCATTGGCGGTCAGTGGCCACTGAAAAGCTGGTCACTGCCTGGCCATTAGGGGTAAAGCGCATTTCCGGATCTTTGCCCAGACGTCCGATGATCATTAGTTTTTGGTACATTACTTCACCTCCCGAGCGTTTTGTGTGAGTCCTGCGAGCCCGCGTGAGCGGTCGAGCAAGGATTCATTTGGTATTTGATTCCATTCACGTCCATCTAGTAGGCGGCCAGCCCTCTTCTTACCAATAAATTTTCGAGTCATGGGCTGCGCGTCTACCGGCACTTGTTCATGGGTATCTTTGAATACTGCATTATTGGCAGCTTCGTATTTGAATCCAGCCCATCCCTTGAAAAAGAATGGAACATGGTTGGCAGTACACTGATCACGCAGTTTTCTAACCCAATCCGGATGCATAAATCTTGCACCAGACCCTGATTCTCCGCCGCAGATCACCCAATCAATACCTTCAGACATGGGCGCGCCGACTCCAAACCCATTATTGGCATAATCAAACCGGCTTTTCTCGAGCACATTGAAATTGACGTGATCACCTTTTACTTTTCGCAATTCCACCGGTCCCAGCATCGGCTCTACACTCACAAAGCGGACGGCTGCCGGCACTTGCAATAGAATCGGAATGCGTTCGTCCACAGTTGCTTGATTTTCAGCAGATACACCAATCCATACATTAGCTGGTGCTGGTGCTACATCCAAATTGACGGACTTTCCAACCCATTTGAAAAAATCAAGCATTCTGGATGGTCTTTTGGTCAGGATCATGAAAGTGAGCTTTGGGTTTAGAAAAGCGACATTTATGACCTTGGATATGAATTCAAACTGCACATCCGGGTGGAATAGATCACTCATCGAGTTGACAAACACCCGGCGCGGACTCTTCCAATGGAAGGGCGTATCCAACCGGTTGGGGTAAGTGGTCGGGTTTTCAAATTTGTGATCGTGAAAAGAGAGATTGCGCTCAAAGATTCTTTTTGCATAACAATGATCACAGCCGGCACTGGCCGGGGTGCATCCTACCACCGGGTTCCAAACTTCATTGGCCCATTCGATTTTTGTAGGCATGTTAATCTCCCTTCAGCTCGATCAGCGGAACCGCCGGCGCGATTCGATTCTGCACCTCAGCGATCATTGCATCCATCTCGGCGTTGCATGTATCGGCGTTCTCATTCCACCAGGCGAAGGTCATTTCAACCATCGTGCGTGAATACACCCAGCGTCTGGCCGCAGAGATCTTCGCAGGTTTTCCATTTGCCAACTTCACCAGCCGCTTGAATTCATCGGCAATGTTTTTTGGTAATAGTGTTTTGGCCATGGCTAGACCGCCTTATCATGAGCCAATTTGATCAAGTGCCTGACCAGGTCCACGGCTCCGCAGTCTTTGCACATTTTGATTGAAGCGGTCTCACCAAATGGACAGTATTTGCATGTTTCTTTTGAAGCCAATTCAATTAATTGCCATAGCGGTACAATGCCTTCCTTGCTTAAGACCTGAAAGATTTTTGGGTTATCAGATTGATTACCCGCAATTTCAAGCATTGGAGATGTTTTTGACTTAGTAAGGTCCCGGTCTCGATCCTGACAATAATTGGAGGATATCTTGGCCAACCCACGACGAATACTTTCGGTTCCAGAGCCCTTCTGTGCGAACCTAATCGCGGTTTTTACCCTGATCTTTTCAGGAAGACGGTCAAGCCCATAGATCACTTCCGGATCAATTGGCAGCATCCGGGTCGAGAAAAGTTCCTGGATTTCAGGTTCAAAATCCAATAATTTGAGCCGTAAACTGATATAGGACGGAGTTCTGCCAACCATTGTCGCAATGTTTCGGATCGTGTAGCGCATTTCGCGCAACTTGGCAAAAGCTTTGGATTCTTCAATCGGATTCAAGTCAGAGCGCTGCACGTTTGCCACAAGTGCCGGCACCAAACTTCCTTCTTCTTTTTTTATGGCCGGATCAATCACGATAGCCTTGATCGTTGGAATCCCCGCCAATTTAGTGGCTCGAAGCCTTCTTTCTCCATCAACCAGGTAATAGACTGGTGATTCGTTTTCACTTCCTGGGTATGGTCCTTCAACCCTGATGGGTTGAAGCAAACCATGTTCTTGAATAGACGCTGAAAGGCTTTTCAATTCTTCAAGGTCAAAGAACAGGCGTGGTTGATCAGGGTTTGGTTGAATTTGATCAACCGAAAGAATCTCAAAAGTTTCATGACCAGTTTCCATTACACACCTGCTTCCTGTAAAACTGTGAAGGGTTGAACTTCGACCGGCGCCGGCTGCTCAACAGTAACATCCAGGACTTCGACACCGCACTCTTTCAAGAGACGGTTCAATTCGCCGATTGCCTGTTTTGAAGAAATCCCTTCCCAGGCGATCTGCTTGACCCGTTTTTCGGCCAGCTTATACATGATCATATCCATCGTGTCGGCGCTCTTGATGTCCTCTAGAACTGAACCCCAGGAATACATAGCACCTAACACCTTTTTCCATGCAGTGACGTTGTCGGTCAACAAAGCCCTGAATAACTTTTTCGCGGCTTCATCCACCAAGTTGGCCACCACTTCTTTGTCAATTTTCTTTTGGGCTCGTTCCAACCGATTTTGTTCTTTCAGAATTTCGGCGGCTTGTCCGGCGCTTTGGCCGACTTCAATCTTTTTATCGAGCGCGTTCAGACAATTACAGAACCGCTCACCTTTGCAACAAACCACTTCAGCATTCTTGAAACCTTCAACAGTTCGGTGAGTGGTGAGTGGGCGATCATATTCGTAGAATTTCAATCGCAAATTTTCACACTTGCCAGCGCGGATCTTCTCCAGTTTGGCATCTTTTCCACTAAATTCTGTATGTTGACTCCAACCCATACGGTCGTCATCAAGAATAGGAATTCCGCTTAACAAGCTGGCTTGTGACAGATACTGCCTGCGCCAGACAATGGTTTTTGCTTTGAAGCATTCTGGCTTCATGCAGAGTTCACGATTATCGCGTTTCTGTAGAAACGTGCAGCCTTTACATTGGCCAATAATCCCATTGCCGACCAACTCATCGGTGTGCTTCCAGGGCTTTTTATCCAAATCTTGGCCAACGTCTTCAATGATTTCGTCAAGATTTTCTTTGATCAATTCAGCGCTGGCGCCGGAATTGATCAATTCAATCATTTTCTCTTTGCGGGTTACCCGTTTATTGCGATTCCAATCGTATTGCCCATCTATAAGTATTTCTTCCGGCAGATCAAAGAAAGTCACCAATTCCCGGGCGCCGCCTTCGGTTATTTTGTCACCAACCAGGTCTCTGATCTCGGAGGGGAGTTTCAATAAGCGCAGTTTGCCGCGGACGGCGGAATCGCTGAGGTGAAAGAGTTGGCCAACTTCTTCGCTGGTTTTGTGAAACTCAACCAGGTAGACCTGCATGGCCAGTGCCTCCTCGATCGGATTGAGGTCTTTACGGTCAAGGTTCTCGGCCACCGCCGCTTCAAACATCTGGGTGTCGGTCATTTCAACGATGTTCAACGGGATGGAGTCGAATCCTTTGTTGCCTGCATCTCTTAGGAACTTGTGCGCTTCGAGGCGTGAATGACCAAAAACCAGCTCCACAGATGTATGGTCTTTTATCCTTGCGCTCGGTATCTGCAGTAGACCGCGTTCAGCGATTGACATCGCCAGGTTCTTGATGTGTTCCGTATCTTCGCTCTTGCGAGTTTGAAAAGGATTAGGGAAAACATCCTTGAGGTTGAAAAATTTTACGGTCATGATTTATCCTTTCTGAAGATAAATGCTTACAATGCGGTCTGGTTGGTCATGGCTTTGAGCTGCCCACCGGTCAGGCTGGCCACTCTCCCGGGCGCCGCTGATGTTGATATTTCATTTTTTGTCTGATCAAATTTCAGGTCATCCTGGATGTACTGTTGGGCAGCTTTGCCCATTTCGAGCAGGCTTTTTCGCCATAGGCCATGGCGCTCAATCACGCACGAGAATTCTTCAAAATCATGCGGAATCATGGACGGCGCATCGTTGTCGTTGAATCCGCAGTGGCACATCTCGTGGTCTATTAGGGCTTCTTGCTGGTGATAGTCAAGCCGATCCCAAATCTCTTCCTGAATCCAGATCAAGAATTGAAAATCCATCAGCGCATCATATTTGGCAGGTATTTTTGCTGCCTTGGCCCATGTCTGGTGTGGTTTGATTTTGAAACGTGAACGCCCCTGGTCATCTTCACCTTCGCTTTTCATTACAAAGGCAATGCTGGCGGTCATTAATTCAGGGTGATCATTGGCGATGATCCTTTTGGCCATTTCAATCACAGTTTTTGGTGCTTCATTCCACTCAGACATCTTTACCTCACCGCTTCTTGTCTCAGATCTTCAAACTTTGTACTGACCACAAGCTCCACTGGTTCACCCACCAGCCCAGCCAAAATACGCTCGAGCGTCGGGCTGGCCCTGGATCTTACCCAATCACGGCCCATACGGTTACAGGCTAAAACTACAAACTCATTTTTTATTCGATTGAGGAAAACAATAGGTTGTATCCAGGCATCAAAATCCGCTTTACTGATTTCACGCTGCAGAATGCCTTTTGCCTCATTCCAAATATCCACGTCAGTGATCACCGCCGGCGTGTCAACGTTTAAGTTAATTTCATTTTCTTTTTCTTCTTGTTTGTTTTGTTTGGTTTTGTTTTTCTTTATTACCTCGGTTAATACCGGCGTATTTACTAGGGTATGTGCCTGGGTATATACCTCAGTTTGAACATCGGTATTTACTTCGTGGGTCGGAGGGATGTTGTTTGGCCAGCCACCGGACTTATCCCAATTTTCAATCCGCGATTTATTACCCTTGGTTTGGATCTTGATGCGGTCCACCCATCCGAATGGGGCGGGGTAAATGCTCGGCGCCGCGAAGGTCATCTGACCCTGCCACTTCCACCATTTTAAGATCTGGATGTAGCGTTCACCAGCAGCTTCATAAAAATGGATGAATGGGTGCTCTCCGCCGGCAAGGATGTCAAGATAGGCTTGCGTTTCTTCCGGGGTGATGTTGTCCCAGGTCCAAACCGCGGCCTTGATCAGGTGGGGGTCTGCCAGCATACGGCCCTGATCATCGGCGCAGCTCTCGATCAAACCGTGAAAGAGATCCCGCAGTGTCATATTGAGCTTTGAGAAATTGCGGCTCTTCCTGATCTCGGGCGAGAACATGCGACCTTTCATGCTGTAACTTCCTTGCCCAGATCAATCTGAGCGCCGTATGTGCGTTTCTTTACATCTACTGAGGTAACCACGCCAGCAAATTGTTTTTGTGTAAGAAGGGAAGTGACCACCACAGATTCACCGACGACTGGCAGCGGTTCAGACTTTTTCACATAAATACTGTTGGGGAAAAGGTGTTTTCCATCGGATCGGGTGAGTCCAAGTTTTGAGAGGATATGTTTCATCATGAGTGCGTCCTGTGGATCTAGAATTGTGAGGGCAGGCTGAGCTGCCCGTTTGGATACCAACGGTTAATATTCTTTTGAACCGAGCTCTCCTGTTCGAGCAGGTTGACGCCCGGGTCGTGCAATTGCACGGCACAATACGCATCTGATTCCTCTTTATCTTTGAGAAGCCAGTAGCCGCCATTCTTGCCGCCGGTGCCTGCGATGGGGATGCCCAGCTGCCGACGCATTTCGCTGATGGCGATCCTGATCGTGCGCTCATCCTGGTGAAAACCTCTTGCGTGGATCTCGTGGACCAGTGCTGTCCGGCTGATGGCGTTCTCTCGGCCGATGTGGAACATGGCGATCATTACGATGGCGTTGATCAACTCGTCGGTAATCCCTTTCTTTTTCTCTTCGAGAGAAAAACCGGCGTTGAGTTTTAATTGAGAGTAATCTTTTTGGTCATTCCGATAAGGTTTTCTCATTCGTCCTCATTCCCTGCGAAGCCCGGATAAGCTGGAGGCGTTACCGGGCTCCACAGTCAGAAAGGATCTGGGGTGTATAACACCCGTTCTGTGGGCGCGTATAGCACCCGATCTGGTGGGTGTGACAACTCCCCGGGAGAATAGCAAACGAAGGAGGCGTTCACTATTCCGTCCAGAGGCAGTCACCCGACCTCCACCAATTTCGTCACCAATAATTTGTCAGAGAGCTGAAAAGGCTCAAACACAGGTTGCTTTTGAGGTAGAAGAGATCCAAGCATGCGCCAGATCTGATTCTGTAAAAATTGCTCAAGCAGGCATTCGGCGGTCAAATCTTTTTCGAGAGACTGATCGCCGGCAATAATCCGGTCTATCAGCTCAAGCTGCCGGCGGCGTGAATATTCCACCTGGTTGTAATAAGAGTGGAAGTTCTCTTTTGTTTGCTTTGCGTTGTCATTACTGATCATTTTTCTACCTACCGGATGAGGCTGGTGCCGGCCATGATCATTCGGCGAATGCGTATCGCGTTCTGCCAATCGCCATTCAATAAGGCGCGTTTAAGTGTGCGCAGCGCAACGGTAATATTTAGTTTTTCAATTTGTTTTTGGGGTTTATTCATCAAGCAGCCCTCCAATTATTACTGGTCCCTCCATAACGGTTTATGTGTACCCTGGATGCTTCACCAGGGCCCTGTAACCTCCTCCTGGATGGGCTGTGGGGGGTCAGCCCACCCAGGAAAGTCGAGAAAGGTCAGATTCGAACCGACGTCTGGATCCTCTAAAACCGTTGGATCCCGCGATATCCACTGCGCTACTCTCTCGGCTGGCCTTCCACCAGCATGAACGTGTAGAGGAGTTACGTTTTGGTTAATCGCCCGGCGGATTTGGCAGCCGCCTCAGAGCCACCGACGATAAACCTTCTTCATAGTCCATATTCTTTTTGGCATAAAAGAATGGCGGACGGTTTCTTTTCGAAAGACGATCTGCTTTGTGGTGAGGGGGGCACCTCAAAACCATCGGCCGTCCAAGTGATCGTCTCTCCGATCCGTCAAGCCGTGCTCTACTGGTATAGGCTTTCTATTACCGCGTTATCAGGTCAGCACTCCCGCCGGCGTGCTTGTGCCACGCTTGCGCCGGGTTCTCCCAATGAAACAGTGGCAAAGAAGTAAGGCGGCCGTCACCGGTTCGAACGGTGGTGATCCATCGGCGTGAGGGGGGCACGTCGGACATCGTCGGCCAGGTGATCGTCTCTCCGATCTGTCACGCCGCATTTATCTAGAATCTCTGATTGCCGACGTTAGCATGCAAAAGGTTGTGTAGCGGGAGGTGGACTCGAACCACCGAATTCCGGGTTATGGGCCCAGCGAGGTGACCACTCCTCTATCCCGCGACGATATCGATCAGAATGATCGATCGAGGAGTCCTGCGACTTCGAGAAACGAAGGAGCAAGGACTTCCTTTGTTGCTGTATTTTGTTGTTAAGGTAAGTCCACCGGTCTTGCGGACCCTGTCTTACACTTTCTACCGCTAATGAGTTATCCGGTCAGACCGGTGAACTTCGTTTTTTTACTCCTCGGACCCGGGCGGGGTAAGGAGGTGGTTCTACCCGCCCGGGGGCTCATCCAACACGCTTCAAAGGTGTCGGCTGCGCTCAGAGGAGCAATGCTGAATTCAAGCAGGAACCTGCTGAAGTCTCGATGTTTGTGGCAGCAAAAGTAGAGAACCTTCGCTGTTTTCAACGATATTTTGCAGCTCAGAAAGAGGATCAGTTTGAGCACCTGCTTTTTCAAGGGCGCGAAGATTGATCATTGTTCGATTCATGATCGTTTCGATGATCTCCTCTTCTTCAGGGTTCATCTTTGAAACCTTCAGTTTCATGAGCAAGGTTAAATTTCCTCTTTCACATTCAGCCATCCAATCACGTAAGTGCATCCAGTTGTTTGGCCATTCTCTCGTTTCTGTTGCCATGTTTTCCTCCTGAACTCGTCCGGTTCCGACCCGGATTGATCCTTTTTTGACTATTTCCAGCTTTATGCAGCCCAAATACACCCGAATTCGTCCGGATGTGTAAAACCATCTGAAAGTGCTATAAACTAACTATGAAAACAAAAACTAATCAGCAGTCCCGAGGTCCTTGATCTTCTGCTCCATTCCTGGTTTGATCAGAGTAGGGTGTGAACCTGAGCGCATGGCTTTGACCAGCTCGCTGACCGCAAAATCGATCACACTGCCTGGGTAACCAAGGAAGGTGTTTTCGACCAAGCCCTTGAGAGAACTGTTTGTACTGGCCAATATTGAAAAGGTGTTCGTGACTTTGTCAGCCATTACGCTCCAAGTAATTGCCAAATTGAAAATGCTTTTACATAATAACAACTATTTTACACTTTGTCAATAGGTATATGTATATTTATTTGAGATTGCTATAATTGGAATTAATATGGCTAAAGAATTTGAAGCTAAAAAGTTTATTTCCTGGATAAAATTAAAATTTCAAGAATTTCAAGGCGGAAATATACGCTTGAAAGGGACTGATTTTGCGCGGTATTTAGGTCGACCGTCACAAACAGTTAGCTACTGGCTTTTGGAAAAAATTACCCAAAGACCAGATGATGAATCCTGCAATTTACTAATTGAGAAATATGGATTTGAAGCTTATGATCCCCTTGGTTTAGAACCGCCTTTTGATGTTGTACTTAAAGAATTAGTGTCGGAATCAGAAGCATTTGCATTAATTGCTGCAATATCTGAAATTCGAGATTCAGGTATAAACAAAGGGAAGTCAATGGCAACCCCAGAAGATTTTTCAAAGATCAAAGAAATATTCTCAAAACATGGTGTGAGCTTCAAGGAAATTATCGAGTGATTTTGCGTAGGCATTTGGCCCCTTTTCAGTTGGTGGATCGGCAAGAATAATTATAGATACTTTGTTCTATAATTGCAATAGCAAAAAGAGAGGGAAAATGAAAGCTAAACGATTTATATTGATTTTCATTATTGGTTTGATAATTGCTGGCTGTGCTCCATCGCCTGAGGCAATTCAGAAGGCGATCGAAGAGACACAAAAAGCGTCAATTACTAATACTCCGATATTCACGGAGACACCAACACAAACCCCAATGCCCACAAAAACACCAAAGCCAACAATAACTCTAACTCCGGAACCCAATTACGTTTTAGAGACCGGTTTTTGTATAATGATGGTTAAAGAAAGTGAGATAGTGGGTGATCCAAATAATGAACCAGGCTGCGGTGTTCAAGAAAGGCAACCAGTTTTTTTGGGACCATTTGATCAAATGACCATCACGGTAGGTGGTGATATTTCTGATAGACAAACATATTGTGCCCTTTTCGATTTGGATCATAATTTTATTATGTATGATCTTGATACTATTGGCACAGGTAAAACTATTTGCCAGCCATAAATAGAAAAAAACAATTATGCTAGAGCCAGATAAAAAACTCAACAAAAACATTAAGACACTGACAATCGTCATAATTGTGGCGTGTTTGCTACCCATCATTGCTTTGGTGTTTTTTTGTGTTGTTCCGTGGCTATTCATAAAATAGTAAAGAGGGAAATAATGGCAAATAGACAATGTTCAAAGTGCGGCAAGCAACAGTCAGTATTTGGTCCCGGCGTCTTGATCCAGGAATATAACGGTCAGGATTATTGTGTTGACTGTTTGAAAATTGTGAAAGAAGAAAATCCGACGCCGTCGGCCTCAACTTTCGATATAAAGTTGGCATCTCCTGAGCAGCTCCAGGCAATCCTTTTATCAAAAACAGACGCGATCCTTCAAGAATCCAAGAAGCAAACTAACACTTTGAATTCCATCCGGTCAACTTTGTCTTTCTTTGTCGTTCTGGTAATAGTTGGTGTGATCATTCAGGGTTGTTCAGTGATAATGCCATAAATCTTTGCGCCGGCATCGTCCTCATGTTCCTAGCCCTTTCGAAATTTTGTGGGATGCATTCGGTCCCGTGATCATAGTTATCGGATTTGTGTTGTTATTAATTATCTTCAGCGTGTTATCCGATGTGAATTTCAAGCAATAAGTTGATGGGAGGGGAGAATGAGTCGTTCAGGTATTTTGAAAGCCATGGCGATGACTATTTTGGGCGCTACCGTAATTGCTGGTTTCGTCGAACCTGTTTCAAATCTAATTCCTGATCCAACCATGACTCCGACGCCAACATTCACCGCAACATTTACGGCAACAGCCACCGGTACCTCCACCTCAACCAATACGCCTTTTGTACCACCAACTCCAACTATGACCTTCACTCCCACTATGACACTGACCCCTACTATTACGATTACAAATACACCGGCTCCAACATCAACCCCGCGGCCGACGATTAAACCGACTCAAAAACCAACGAAAGTGCCAGTGGTCATTGTTCCAACGAGCAAACCTGCGCAAAATTGCGATGCCTCCTATCCGGATGTGTGCATTGCACCTTATCCACCAGATCTTGATTGTGGGCAAATACCGTTTAAACGGTTCAGAGTTGTTGGCCCGGATCCGCATGGGTTTGATCGTGATCATGATGGAATTGGATGTGAATCTTAGAAACAGGATTGAGAGAAGTGTGGCTAAACCAAAAGAAATAATTCGAGTAAATTCTGAATACATGGTAAGCACAGATATGGTTTACCAGGAAGTTATGAATGAGATGAGGCACCACCGCGCTGCCCAATTTTCAACAGCTACCTGGAATTCAGCGATTTTATTAGCAGTAATTGGTGGGATTGTTGCTGTAAAAACAGATCTAGTTGACCGCGAGTTACCTTGTCTTAATTACTCCCCTTATTTTGTTATTAAATTTCTGGTTTTAGTTTTTATTCTATTCATGACCATCTCGACGATTTACTCCATTTATTATTCTCATCGACGATATGTTGATATGAGAGAATACGCTCGAGAAAATTTTTTTCTTAAAGTAAAAAAAACTGCATTAGATTATGTTGAAGATCAAGAACCCAAAATCTTTAAGGCCATAAAACTCTATCTGTTTTTAATGATTGGGACTGGATTGTTAGGCGCTATTGGGATTTATATACTTTTGGATTAATATGTCTGATATTAACTTACCTCAAAAAGATAGTCCCTGGACCAATCATGAGTATTTCTGGTATGAGCTCACCGAGTTCGAATTTGGTGATGATCAATCCAAGGTGAAGAGCGTGATCGCTCTGCAGCACAATAATGACACTGGCCTGGTGCGAGAGTGGCGTTTCGACAGAAACATGTTGATCGATCGCATCAAGGCGGGTGACCGCTTCATGTACCAGGGTGAATGCCTGGCTGCGGTCTGCGTGGGTGGGGTAGATTATGTCTGCGCCGGTAAGGGTCCGTTGATTGAGTTTTAATGTTACATATTACAATTATCCACAAATACTAGGAGTGATAAATGGTAAAAGAAAATGCCGCTATTGAAAGACGACTTTCGCTGGTCGGTATCATAATTGCCTTAATAAGTTTGCTTGTTTCTGTTATCTCAATTTTCCAGGCAATTGGTGCTAATCGTATTGCTAAAGAATCTAACCAATTAGCTCAAAAAGCAGTTACACCACAAATAACTGTCAAATATCTATATCCATTTGCAGACTATCGAGATTATGTGAAAAATCCTTGTAAGGATTCGCAAGGAAGAGGATTATGGGAGATAGAATATGCGCCTGTTTTCGATATTACAAACACAGGCGGAATTTCCAACTCAATAACTGATATGGATTTTCTTTTTGATATGAATACTAACAATCCAGACATTAGTGCAGAGGCTTATTATGTATTTTTTGAATCCGAATCAATTTTTCAAGAATGGTTCAACAGTAGAAATTTTTCACCATTAGCATTTAAGACAAATCAATCGATGGAAAATATTACTGCTGGTGGACCACCTATTACCATTGAACCTGGAGAAACCACTAGATTTGTGATTCGGGGTTATGTTACAGTCCGAACGGATTCAAAATTAACTCCTGAACAAGTATATCAATCATTATATGGAACTTTGTGGACATCAAATATCAGTTTCAGTTTTGGTGATGGAACTATCAGCGAAGTATCTGTTTTTGTTCCACGGACATATTATGGAGTTCCTGGAGCTGTTGCAGTTTATGAAAAATGTCCTTAATCTTTTTCCCGAATTAAAATATAAGGATTTCTTCTGGGTTATAAGAATTGTTTTGTTTTCGATAATGACGGTTATTGAAACCAAGGAGGAGAAATGAAACTTGTCGATGGTCCAAAAATGCGTCACTTGAAGGATGTGTCTTACGATGAACTTCAGAAAGCTATAGTTGAATTGTGTAAAAAATTAGGAATATCAGGTTCCTACGAGGGCACGTTCATGCCACACTACAATCTTTACAAAGCTGTTCGGGACGAAAAAGCAAAAGTCTCTCCAGATGATCCAATGACCGATTTTGTAACGCAAAAATAATCCCTGTTAATAATTATTGTCCTCTTAGCGTATATTCTGCTTTTTGTATTAAACGAAAGGAAGAGAGCATAATACTCTCTTCCTTGGGAATTTTTACAGCCAATGACAATTTTTCAGACTAATCGGAGTTCTTGTAATCTTCTTCGATTTGTCTCATTTTTTCCCGTAATGACTCAGGAGTTTCTTTTCCTTCCATGTATGCATCAACTAACATTTCAACCGCTTGATTGTGGCGGATGAACTGGGCTGTAGCTGTGTTGTCATCAGGCTGTTTTTTTACGACAATGATATTATTTTCAGCCATTTTTACCTCCAAACGAATTATTACATAAATTGTCCGATTTAGCTATAAGTTTAAGCTTTTTCTGACGCATTTTTAATATAGTCTGCCTAAAAGGATCATAAATAATCCATTAAGATTTTTAGAACTTCCACATAATCGTAAAACAACTCTTCAATCTTCTTGAAGGAGTATTTTGTTGCATCCATTTTAACGTCGCTGAATACAACAATAACACCTTCACATGTAGTAACACCATTTTCAAAAATAGTTATCGGGTGAGCAACAAAGAAACCTCGTTGATCAAAATGATCTTCCTTATATTTACTTTTTTTCCAATTTACACATTCATTATCCCTCTGGTCTTCCAGATCTGGAATGTAAATTTGCGCTTTAATTGTTGCACATTTTCCGGTAATTCCATAAAAGTCATCACCCCATTTTAAGTCTTCGATAATGGAACTGGTTACCTCTTCTGGTATATTATCGGAACGGGAGAGATTGGAAAAATATCCATCTGACTCTTTTTTGAATATTGAAACATAGATATTTGTACCCCTCGGTAACCTGTTTGCAAATTCTCCTTTAATCGCAGAATTTGCCATCGAGAACAATCTTATTAGCAATATTGGGATGAAGCTAGGGTTTATCTTTTTTAGAAAATTATGATTAAACCGCCGAAGTGTTCTGAGAATATTTCTGACCTCGCCCCTACTCATGTCTTGAAGAAAATTTTCTTCCAATAAACGTATATTCTCTTCAGAAATTGTTTGTTCTCTTTCTTTAGACTTTTCAAGTGCACTTGTAGTTTCTTCTAATTCTGAAATTTTGGATTCCAAAAATTTCACTGTATTTATTC
This sequence comes from Chloroflexota bacterium, assembly GCA_021825925.1. Classification (GTDB taxonomy): domain Bacteria; phylum Chloroflexota; class Anaerolineae; order Anaerolineales; family Anaerolineaceae; genus UBA6107. The sequence goes on along the minus strand of JAKAFP010000007.1, from coordinate 47,772 downwards.
TGTTTGTAAAAAGAAAAACTCCAAATCCGAGGCAACTTATCAACGTAATTGACTCGATTATTGGCAAGGAAACTAATTTAAGGACAATGACGATTACCCCGGCAAGATTTATAAGTCCCCAAACAATATAAAGGGTCGAAGCAGCTTTCCGAGTAGAGGTTTTATACGGGAATAAGGAAATTATAACTTGGACAACCATTAAAGCCAAAATTGCAAAATTAACGCCAAGATTTATCCAACCAAAACTATCCATTCATAGACCTCCCTACTGGTATAGTGGAACTTCAATATTCGTTTTTAGGGTCGAGGAGTCACCAATAATTATAAGTTCTTAAAAAAAATACCAAATGAAAGCCAATTGGTTTTACGACTTCTTTGGAATTCGTTTATCCACTTACGTACCTATTCTATCATATTAAATATTGATCTGTTACACCCAATTTTACGTAGAATTTATATCTTCTTTATAATTAATAAGGTAATCACTATGGTTTATAAGCCTTGCGCATCCTCTCTACCGCCACCTCGTAATACTCCTCATTCAGTTCCATTCCAACAAACTTTCTTCCAACCTGCAACGCGGCCACCCCGGTGCTGCCGGCACCCATCGTGTTATCCAGCACCACAGCGCCCGGCATGGAGTAAGTCTCGATCAGATAAGCCATCAACGCCACCGGCTTTTGTGTCGGATGCTTCCGGTCAGTCTCAGAAGCAAACTCCAAAACGGACCTTGGGAAGTTCGTCCACCGCACATGCCGGCTGCCTTCCCGGGTGGAATTGTAAATCCTGGACCTGGCGAATTTCTTCACCCGGTCGACGGGGATAAGGCCCTGCGGCCTGTAAGTCATCTGTGTGGATTTCGCCGGCGAAAACACCAAGATATTCTCGTGTGATCGCATGGGTTGGTATTTGCTGTTCAGATGACCGGTGACTGTGTTCTTCTTCCACACCAGCTCGTATCTGAACCATTCCGGTTTGCTGTTGATCAACTTGGTAGTGAAGGGCTGGCTGGCCGTCAAGATCACCGTGCCGGTTGGTTTGAGAAGCCGTTCATATTCAGACCATAATCGGTCAAAAGGGATGATCACATCCCACTTGCAGGCAGTAACCCCATAAGGAAGATCTGCGAGGATCAGATCAACGCTGCCCGATTCTAGTTCAGGCATCACTTCTAGACAATCCCCTTGATAAAGTGTTGCACCACCGATAATATCCATCACTCCGCCTTTAGAACAAATAATCTAAAATAATTCTAACTCGCAAGTGGACGGAAGTGAAGCCAACAAAAGCAGGATCCCGGCGCCGGGATCCTGCTTTTTAACCTGTAAGGGCCGTCCCCTAGGGATAGGGACATTCCCTTGATACCAATAATAATTAATTATAATCTTATTTTACTTCTTGATCGCTGTGGAATACTGTGGATCCATGCTTACCCATTCGTCCTTATCCTGCGATATTCGGGCAAAATCAAACCGCTCCCCGGGTGTCCTTTTGGTCTCATAAACCTTGAACACCCCCTTGCCGGAGTTCCTGATGGCCTTGAATGCCTTCCCGGGGCCGATCCGCACTGAAAGGTTTTGGATCCTCACATCGAGTAAAAAGAGCACATTCATATCCAGCAGCGTCTGATCCTCCGATGTGGGGATGTGGGATTCATTCCAGAAAGCATTCCAATCCTCATCACTGGCTACCCATTCATTCAGGTCGAGAGTGGCCAGGTCCATACCGAATTCTTTGCCATGGCCAAGGCCATCCCCGCAGATATCCCCGTCTGAGGCATATTGCCAGATCAGCAGCTTGCCACGCCATTTTTTCAGCATCAGCTCGTACAAGATGCCTTTAAGCAAAACAGTTTTTGAATACCAGGCGATCCAAAGATCATAATCCTTGGCCCAATCAAAGAGTTTATCCAGCCATCCCATAGAACAATAGATGATCACCTTGCGGCCGCTCAACCTGGTGAAGTGTTCACAAAAAGACCTGGCGATAATGTTGTATTCTTTACGCATCAACAGCGTCACCGGCCCACCGAACGTGCTTTCTTCCATATCACATGCCAGCGAACCTTCACCTGGATCTGATTTCAACACTTCCCATGCTTTTTCCGCCTGGATCTTGCCCCACTGCGCTGGCTCGATCCCCAGCTTTTTGTGGCTGTAGTAATCCAGGTACCAATAAGGCGCCCGCTTCACTCCCAACGCCTTGAAGATCACCCACACCACCTTGAACATGGCATCGATCACCCGTCCGTACCCCAGCCGGATGAAGATAAAAAGGATCCCCATGTTGATGGCCGCTTTCAATTCTTCCTTCGTGGGGATGTGCCCGCTGAAGAAATTGAACACGCTGATATCAATACCTCTAAATTTCAAACTCTTAAATATTTTCATTTTTTCCTCTACTGATAGCCAATGTTCAAATTTGTTGCAATCAAGCCCTCGACAAAAATTTGATTATCCGGGGTTCAATGTAACTCCACTTAGTGCAGTATATGCACTCGTTCCTGTGTAAGATAATGTGATTGTGTTTGTGGTAGTGGCGAGGTGACTTTCCAAAGTCTGACCTCCTGCGCCATTATCAACTGTTTGGCCTGCAGAAGGAGAATAACCTGTGGCGTTATTTGAAACACAGTCAAATGACATTCCCATTGCTGTTGAATTAAGAACAATGCTCGGATTCGCACCCCCAGTAACGGTACCAGCCGCTACGATTGGGCTGGATTGACTGACCCCGCTCACTAAGTAAACCGTACAATACCAGGTTATCGAGGTGGATATTGAACATGTAAAGTTCATGGAACCTGTGGTGGCAGGGATGATTCCTGCTATTAATGTTCTCGAATAATTGGCTGCTGATTGTGATGCATGAGTGGTCATGCCCACACCATTCAAAGCCGGTGACGTAAAGCCATAAGTTGACGCTGAGTTGGTGTATCCGGCAACACTAACGATTACATAGGCATTGCCAACGGCAGTCAAGTTTACAGGGACAGAAATGGAAGTCCCTGTTCCTGTGGCGGTCCATTTGTTTTCAATAGTCACCCCCTTCGGAATGATCATGAATTCACCAACTTTATTGAAATGTCTTGCAAGATCAAGCAGGCCAGAATAGATCGCATTGATAAATCGTGTTATCCGTGGATGATCAAGAATGTTTTTTATCGAATCGTAGAGCAGCCACCTTCGATCAAAATATAAAAGGTCATAATTTGTGATCACTGAAACCTCCAAATGGTCTTATAAATCAAAATAACTGACAAAAGCAGATCCTGTTTTTAATGCCGCTCCATGTTTCACTTGCAATTTATAGCCAGTAGGCAGGTTTATTTTTGGGTCTATGAACCATGTGCTTAAAGGCGGCATAGTTTTGGATAATACCCATAGAACCGTAGAAGATGCATTAATTTCCCGAATACTGATCGTTTGAGTGCTTGCATCAGTATTGACGATTGCTACTCCTCCAATATCTATGGCACCGGCCGCTGTAAGCATATCAGTCCAGGTTGTCCCTGTGAAATTGGCAACACCATTTCCACCAAAAAATGGAATATAAGAGGCGTTGGCATGACCGACACATGTCGCAGCCACTTTAGATTGGATCATGTCAGTGGTCTTTAATATCCAGGGAAATTCAAGCAAAAATCGTTCGCTTGGAGAAAGGTTTATCTGAATCGGAGTGTAATCAACCCCACTTCTAACCAACTTAAAAAAGAAATCAGTGGAAACAGAAGCATCTTCATTGGTCAGAATGATTTGATTAACCTTTCTCAATCCAATTGATGGAGCAGTAACAAGGTCTTGATAGGTGGTAGAAAGGAGCAATGAAGCAGTTGAGTCACTACAACCTGCAAGTCCTAAATGTTCATTTGCTTCAAAAGGTTGACCTGTTCTAATGACCATAATTCACCTACGCTTTCACTTCAGTAGTATGTTGAATCGAGAGATCAAAACGATTGACAGTGTTGTCTTCCCCTATCAAGAATCTGCAGAAGAGAGACCCGCTGTTGGCCACTGCAGTAGCTGCAGCGCCTCCAAATAAACCGCCTTCCTGGATGAAAAAACTGCACTCACTGGCAATCAAGAAGATCGACGAATAGGTTAATACGTCGCCCTGGTAGCATTCGGTTAGTGTTTTGCGTAGGCTTTCAGAGCCAAGTTGCGTGTCTGAAATGGCAGGCGCAGTGGTCCCTGTTCCTATGGCCATATAGGTTATTCCCACCGTTTCTTCTCCACTTAACCGCCTGGCCAGAAATTGCCTGCCTGCGGTCGTAACCAGGTTGTGGGTTTTATGTACATACTGTAGGCCGTCAAGCTTTTCCGCCTCAGCCATGGCGTCACGAAGCTGCATGCCTTTTGCCATCAACGAGGGAACGAGTCCAGCCGTGAATGCTCGAACTTGGACCAATCCCTTGAGACTTACACTGCCTTGAAACCCGATATTCTTCATGTCTCTTCCTATGCAAAAGTCGAATAACCGCACTTACCGGTGCCATACACATACGGAGCGCTGGTCCGGGTGATCACAATGCCGTCATCCTCGAGCGTCACTTCATCTGTAAAATCAAGCACCCGCCGCAAGATCACGTCATCCAAGATCTCAGAGCTTCCTGAGTTGGCACTTTGTTTCAACTGCAGCAGCAGTCCTACCAGGTTCGGGTCCATCACACCTACTTCAACATGGGCCAAAATGTGTCTTCCGATACCAATCTTTGTGGCCACTCTGATGATCATAAAATCGCCCGTCGTCTGTCGGTGGGGAAGGTTCACATTGATGATTTGGCCAGCTTTCAGACCAGGTTTGCGTACATCAAAGCCGATCGCTGCTGTTTGGTAGGCATATTTGGCCAGCTCAGTTGCGCAGCGGATCCTCGCAGTGATCGGATCGGTGATACTCTCGTCAATGATCACATCCTTGAACCATCTGTTTCCATAGAAACGGTAACTGGCATAATTCTTCATGATCACATGCACTGGCGTAGCTTCCTGGCCGTCCACTTCAATCGCGTCTGCGATCGTTGGCCAGTTGGTTTCCTGGGTGAGCTGCCCTGTGCTTTCGTAATAAAGCACTTCATCGCGGGATCCAAGCGTGTCACTGTTGCCGGTTTTGACCGTCAAGGTCCGCCAAACGGGCATATTTACGCGGGTGCTGGTGCTGTTATGAGCTGTTCCCGTCCATGCGTAGCCGGTGCCGAGCGTGCCGTCTGTGTAGGCTGTTGGCCAGGCTAGTTTTTCAACCTGAACACAATCAAACCAGGAAGCAGTGGTGGAGTCTGTGGCGTTATTGCGCAGCTCAACCCGCACGGTCATTGATGCTGCCGAGTTGTTCGTATAGGTGGCGGTAAGTCTTTCCCAACTCGAAGCCTTGCGGCCGACCGTCTCTGCCAAAATGGCGGCGCCTGTCACATCGTAGATCACCAGGCTGGTCATGGCCAACACGCCGACGTGGGCTAACACCTGTGCGCTCAGTGGTTCGCCTGGGGCAAGGGTAATATTTCCCCCTAATGATTTCGCTTTACCTGTCCCCGCCGTGATCTTAAGAGATTTGGTGCCCACAGAATACTTGGTGGCATCCTGTGCCCATGCTGCGCCGGTCCCTTCCTGGCTCTGCGTCCACCCGTCTGTGATATTGGTTTCAAAGGATGGATTCACCGCCAGGTTGGTGGTGGCGCCGCCGTCATTCCTTCGTACGGCGATCTTGTTGGCAGCAGCCCACGGCTTAAGCAATTTGTTCAACCACAGATCCGCGCTGTATCCTGCTTTGGTGAACTTGAAGGTTTTATCACCCGAGAGCGTGTTTCCTCCCACCAGCTCGATCAGGTTCACAACATTCGAATGATCATTATTCCGGCTGAAGTTTTCGCAGCGCTCGTTATCAGCATCCAGGGCATCCTTATTAATATTGAATGGAGCCCTGAATTCCGCATTCGCAAAATAATGCAGTTTCATATTTGCGTCCACATACCAATACGCCCCAGCCTGTGTGGCCAGCCAGCTGATCACGCGCTTCACAGTCCACAAGTTGAATGTGGTCGTGGGGAAGCTCCGAATAGCCGTCACGAAAGAACTGCCGTCAAAACCCAGAAGCTCATCAGTACTGGCGAAGATCTCAGCCAGCATTTCTTTGTCGGTTTTGTTTGAGAAAGTTGCCTGAACATAAACCTTTTCAAGATAGGCGGCATAATCGCTCGCCCCGATCGGGTAATTATTCTTTGAGAAATTCAACGCAGGTACAATGCCGGTGGTTAGTGTGTAACCCCCAAAAAGAGCTTCACTGCCATCCAAAACCTTAATATCCTGCCAGCCGTTGATCCCGAGAGCGTCACCGTTCTTGATCAACACACTGAGCGTATCCAGCTCGTCGTTGATGGCACTTACATGCTCAAAAGCGCCGTCATCCAGTGCCACTTTACTGGTGATATCAACGCCATCCAGGGTAACCTGCAGATCAATCTTGTCGGTCATGGACTAATGGCCTCCCATCTGCAGCTTGATCTCGCGCATTACTTCTCTGGCCACAGATCGAGCGTCACCAGCACCAGAGATAGTTATGTAATTGGTAACCTGGTTGCCACCCAACATCTGTTGAGTTTGGGAATTGTTATATACATAAGAATTATTCGGCAATTGCACAATCTCCGGACCTTTTTCACCAACTTTTACAAGTCCGCCAGTGTATGCACCTACGATTCCATTACCGTTTAAGTCTTTATCAAGCATTAGTTCGCGCTGAGCTACACCGCTTGTAGCCGCACTGTTTGGTCCTGTTCCAGTGACATAATTGGTGTATCTTTTTTCAACATATTCAGTTTCAACGGTAAATTTGACCTCCCTTGGCAAATTCATAATCCCTTCCAAGGTTCCCAAAACACCACTAAGCTCAGCATCCGCTTGATCTAAATTAATTCCATTCACGCTGTCAACGACTTCGGCAGTTTTTTGATCCCACAACCCCCAGGCGACCATGATTTTTCCAATATTCGTCACCTCGTTCGTGGTCAGGCCATCACTTGATACTTTAGCGATGATCATATCCATTGCCATCTTTTTCATGGCTTTTTCGTGTTCCAAAGCCAATGTCTTGGCAGCTTCTTTATTTTTATCGAGGTTGGCCTTTAATTCCTCTAATTCTTCTTTTTGTTCAGGGGTTAGATACTTCAAGGCATTAAGTTCGGCTATTCGACCAGAATACTCATATCCTTTATCAATTAATTCCTTCAGTTTTTCCTTGTAACTGTCAATTTCTTTTCCTATACCACCAGCCATAATTATTTTCAAATTGCCCAATTGTGTGTTCAAATCCATTTGTTCTTGAGCGGCAGCCATTTGCTCTTCGGTAAGTGTTGTGTACTGATTCTGTAGATCCAGTAATTCTTGCCTGATTCCTGGAATCTTACTGATTTCACCACTGAATACATCCCCCCAAAACATGATTGCACCGGTTGCTTTTGTAATAATCCAATTCAAACTATTCACAACAACACCAGAATCATTTATGATCTCAATAAATGTAGCCATCGTGGAATTCAAAGCTGTAATTGCTGGCATCGTCCCTATTGCAATATTGTATGCAAAGGCATCCTGAGAATCATTCAACGCATCAAGGGACCGCTTATATGCGAAAGTGATGGCAACTTTCTTAGCATTCACGACTAGCGATTCACTGACTGCATCCATTTCTGCGCGAATTTTGGCACCGCTTAATTCCATAAGCTTTGCCATTTCTGCGCCGTTCTTTCCGAATGTGTCAGTTAGGAATTTTGTATCGTTGCCTGAAGCAATATACTGGTCTGAAAGTCTTTGAAGACCTTCGATGGAAACGTCAATATTATTTTTCCGCGCAATAATTAATGATTTTTCAAGATCTTCTGATTTGACAAAATAATCATCTGCAACTTGGAAAAGTCGGCTCGTTTCCTCAAGACTTGCTCTTGTGATTCTGCTTCCAGCAACGATGGAAGAAACATAAGCATCATATTTTTTTTGTGCAGCATCAGTGTAAGCAATTAGCCTCTGAGTGACAGCGATCGTGGTGGTAATAGCACCAGCATACCCGAGACTCAGGCCTGTAGCGCGTTTAAATTCATCCCCAAGCAATCGCATAGATGCTTTGGCGTCTTTAGTACCAACGGTCTTGCTCAGTGTATTGATTGTTATATTTACGTCGTGGTTGCTGCCGCCCATCTTTTACCTCGCTGCAATCCCTATCTATCGGGTTTTTGATTTGTAATTCATGCCCGATCGCCACTTTTCAAAAACACTTTCAACCTTATTCACACCTTTTTGAATGGCAGGCAGATCGTTGTTCAAACCATTGATAATTTCCAAAATTTCATCCTGCAACAAATCACCCTCTGGAGCGATCACCAGGCCGCCAAAAAATTGGTTGATTGCCCTGGCTTGTAAAATATTGATCATTAATTGGTTACTGGTCTGCCCTTCCCTGGCAATTTCGAGAAGGGCAGACTCAATCAGTTTTTTCTGTTGACCCTGTGAGCAACGATCATGTCAATGGTTTTCTCGCAAATCCACCGGAAGAACATCGGGTCTGATTCCTTTGCAGTTTCAGCCAATTTACTAACTTCTTCAATGGTCACCCTGGTTTCATCTTCACCCTGGCTCCAAATGATCGAATACCATTCTTTGGCTTTTTTGTCTGCCGCTTCGAGATTTGCGAGAAATTCAGCTTGTAGACCTTTTCCTACATCCTCAAACCATTTCTCACCTTTTGACTGTCTTTCGGCTTTTAGCTCGATTAATTTATTGATGATCAAGTTGGTTCTCTCGATGTTTCGGTCATGCATTTCACCGACCTCTTTATCGGGGTTCACCCAAACATCCATTGTCTGATCGCCAAATTCCTTGGCATAGTCAGACAAATTCAGCTTTTCAACGATCTTTGGAATGATTAGTTTCATAGTACAGCTCTATCTTGCGTACCCAGCGAAACCGTGAAACGGATGAGCATGGGTTTCATTATTAAAAATGGTTTCAAATTACAGCATCGCGACATTTGTGACCACTTTGGGTTCGATCATTCTGCCGGTGAGCTTGTCAGGCATGCCGCGCAGCACCAGCGTATCCATCTTGACACCCTGGTTCTCTTCCGCCATGGCAATCACTTCTTCAATGTACCCGCCAAGATCGAGCTGATGCATCTGATTCTCGCCAGATCCAATGGCTGGCCCATTCGTCTGCAGCCTGATCACCCTATACTCACCTTTGGCTGCCCTCAACGCTTCTGTGGCAGCACCGCGTTTCATTGTCAGGGCAAGCATGTGAGAGATGGGTCCCTGTTCATGGGTTTCAAAGGTTTCATTTTCCCCGCCGCTAAAATCCGGGTTGGCGCCGCCTATGATCTCAACATCCCATGCTTTCAAGAAGTTGGTTTTTTCAGTTACGCCAACATTAGCCCAGGTGGAGTCAATGAAGATCTGGGTCAACTTGGCGCTCATATATTTTTCAGCCAATGCAGAAAGACCTGGTGTGAAAGTGGTATTCGTATTCTGACGGGCAAAATAATCCGCTTCGCCTTTCACGAAACTGGCGCCGCCAGATTGGTCCACCTGACCGCCCATTTTGAAGCGTTTGAACATCATATATTCTTCTTCAACAGCCTGCTGACTGTCTCCCCGTTCGAGTGTGTAAGAATCAAGGTTGTTATCAGATCCATCTAAATCAGGCGTGTGATCATAAAGATAATCGTCCTGGTCGGGGGTTTGTTCCACTGGCGTGACGCCACCCTTAAGCAGAGCCGAATAAATTAATGGGAGTATCTGAAAAGTAAGCTGATCAAATACCAGAGTGTCTTCAACCAGCTTGCCCTGGATGACGTTGTCGGTCACATCAACATTCAATCCCAGATCTTGCTTGAGAGACGTCGGTTTGCTGTCCTCTGGCAGTGGTTTTTGCACCGTCCGCAAAACTCTGGTGGCAGCCACCGGTGTGCCGTGAGCTGCGGGGTTCTCTTTACCTATTTGTACTTTCCCTAAAATCGCCATTTCATACCTCCAAACATCAGTTCAATAATTTATGCGCAAAACGCGCTGAATACCGATCTATACACCTACTGTAAGTTTTCCGGAAATGTCTTCAGTGATCGTCCAGGGAACAACCAAACCCATATATTCAGTCTCGCTGCCCCATGTAAGCAAGGCGGGGCTTATCTGCCCGATCGTAAACAATTCGACCTTGCCTCCAAGTGTGAGTTTTCCGGCTGCTGCCTCCGTTATCTTCCGATAGAATGGATAAACATAGTTGTAGCTGGCCAAATTCTGATTTAATGACAGATAAAATTGCGTTCTTCCTTTCCAAACAGCCTGGCAAAAATCACCTTCAGAATAGCTCAGCTCCACCGGTTCACTGATCATTGAGAGCGCTGTTGGAACCTCTTTGATTGCTGATGGCAGTTTGTCGAAATCAAAAGCCTTCATGGATGCTTTTTGGTTATCCACAATGGTTTTCCACCTTGCCACAAGAGCAGGTCCCCAACTTTCAACACCCCAAATCAATGGATTCGCCATCCCTATCTCCTACGGAAAAAATCTTCGAGCATCTTATTAACAGCCTGATCTATGAGTTCTAAAACCTTGCCTCGAGTGGTTTCAATAGAAGTTTCAACAATCTTTTTATTCCCTGGTAAACCTTTTTGAATAATCGACTTTCTCATGGCAAACGCTGCCTGAAGTGACTCTTTCTCACCAAGCCCGAGTTTTCTTTGGGCCCATTCCTGCAGACCGGTAATAAAGTAATTTCGGGTGGTGGGCTTTGCATTGCGTTGAGATTTGATTTTCTCGCCATTTCTTGCCCGTTCAATACCTCTCCAGGTGGTGACTTCATCACCGCGGCCGCTCCATTTTGCGCCAAAATCCAGAAAACGCACTACAAAACCGGATGTATTGCTGCCACCCTTGAATGGATTTACCTCTGTTACCAGCCAGCCGATGCCTTCTATGGCGGTTTTGGTGTGAATACCAGCTCTTGTTTCACCAGATACTTGAGGGATAAGCGATCTCTCGGTTTTGACGATCAAGGCACCAGCTTTTCTCATCGCTGGGGCAAGAAAATCATTAACTCTCTGTTTCTCAAACAAAGAAAGAGAGTCAATTACATCTTGGAGCCCTTCAACGACGATATCGCCGTAAACCTTCACATCAGGCACTAAAACCTCGGAATCTTGAACAAATTCAACACTTCAGCGATCTGATTGGGTGGGAATTCGCTGTAAAAGCGTCCGGATCCCATCTCAGAATCACCGGTGATGCCTGTAAAGCCACTGGCTGCCTTGCTTTTCATCAACCAGGCGATTTCACGGCACAAATAATTGAGGATCTTCGGCACCCGATATCTGCTGACTTCCTTGTCATCGTGAGCTGCAGCCGTGGTTCCATTGGCGCCGCGCACCACTGCGAAGGAGCGATATACCCTGATATCTGCATTATTGGCATGCTCGGCCTTTTGTGTCCGGTTCCATCCGCGGATCACCGAGAGATCATTGCCGCCAATCTTCAGGACATAAAGGTCCTCAAGGCCAATTTGAAGGACTTCACCGGTGAAGAACTCTGTTCCATCATCAACAGTGATTACTTCATCCTCGAGGGCAATTCCATCAGTCATATTTACTTTTGAAGTGGCTGCGATGGCAGCAGGGCTGTCGGGTCCACCGGCACCGGCAGACACATATTCCTGTTCATCCTCGATCTTGATCACCATGCCAGGGCTCAACAAAGCCCCGTTTTCAACTTCGAGAGTGGCCACGGAAGCAGAAGTTTGAGTCACATTGACCCCGAGACCTTCCAATTGGTAATAAAGACCCCAGATGCCCTCAATTTCAACTTCATCATCATTCCCCCATAATCCATCTCGAATGACCGAGGTATAAGGGCCATTTTCCCACAAGCGATTCACAGGTCTAAGCATAAAATCGGTGATTTCTTCGCCATTCACCTTGATCGAAACGACTTCAAGAAGTGGCTTGATCTCTAGCGGTTTATTTTCCTGGCCAGCTCTGGCGCCAAACTTATACGTGGCAAATACAGGAATAAAGGCATCCCGCTTTCGATACAAAATATCGCTCGCCGCCTCGATCTTGCCCATCAGATCAGAATCTTCGTTATCAACACCCAATTTTTCCTGATCAGCAAGAATATCTTTGACAGTGCAGTAGACCTGGTTCAACACATTAGCCTCCATGAAAAAGATTAGTCTTCAGTCTCTTCATTTGCTGCAGGTTTTGCGGCTGTTTTTTCAGGGGTGGCAACAACCGCTTTTTCTTTTTCTGCAGATTTTGCAGTCGCTTTTTTAGGGGTTGTTTTGCTTGCGGTTTCAGGTTCAGAACCTTTACCTAAGACCTCAACAAGACCTGCTTTCACCCAGTCTGCATCTTTAGGTAAAGATAGGATTTTGCCTTTTGTAACCTGAAAAACTTCGCCATTGGTCATGGAAGCAAAACTTTGTTTAGCTTTTACCAAAATTTCATTTTCAGCCATTTTGAACCTTTCTCTTGAGTTTTGCTGAGGGGATTAATCCCCTCAGCAAACAATCCGATAAGTAAGTGACTATGCCGCAGCTTGCTTGCCGTAGCCGATGGCACCTGCGATCAATTGGCCATAAACAGCCCTGAAGCTGTACTTCAAGATGACCATTCCATCTACTGAGTAGATGTCCCTGATCAACCGAAGCACTGGATCTTCACGCATGCCCATGTAATACCAGTTGCCGAACAAGACTGATTTTGCATCGGCAGCCATTGAGCCTGCTTTGCTGGAATAATGAACAGGATATTCAAGCAGATTGCGACCTTCATTTGTGGCGATACCATAAATTCTGGCATCCCCACTCAAGCCCTTGATGGCGCCGAAGGTGGAGGGTTTCATAACCCAATGGTTCGATCCGCCGTCATCCAGGTAGTTGGCCAGGGTGTCGTGATAGACCATCGCGTCAGGTTCGCCTGCAGCAATTGCAGTTTGACTGGCAAAGGTCTTCAATGCGGTTCCTGTAGTCCCAACTTCGGTAACCAACATCCCGTTATGGGTGAGCGCAATCCCTCGACCGATGTTGTCAGCCAAGAATTCCATGAGATTGGCGTCCTCATCATCCATCAGCTCTTCAGTGAGCTCGATCTTCTTGGTTTTCTTTACCAGGGTAAAGGCTTTTGAACCAAGTTGAGGAGCATCCCTGGTGTAGGGTACGTCATGAGCATCACTTTGTTCTGCGGTTGTGGTGAATTCCTGTGCATCCGCATTTTCAAAGGGATAATTCACTGTTGTACCAATTCCAGGGATCCTGCGTACTCCAAGCCGGTCTGCCAGGCGAATTTCACTGCGCCGGGCTGCAATTTGGTTTACAAATCCGGTGGGTACAGCGTTGCCACCATCACCTGCTGTGGTGATATTCATAGAACTGTTTGTGACGGCTCGCATTTCACGCAGGGAGGGGATCTTGATGGTGATTTCAGGGCGCCCGTTGCTTGAACGATCTTCCTGGTCAACAGTCATCAAACTGCGAACCGCGCCGACATCACCTGTTTTGACATAATGGGCGATAGCACGTTCTTCGGTTTCGCCGGGTTTGGTGCGATTGAAAGCAGGGGCTTGACCGCGAATCTGTGGGGCAGGTGTTTGTTCTGGCAGAGATTCAAGACGAATTGCCCGCGCTTCAAGCGCTTGTGCTTCAACGAGAGCAGCATCGTAGGTCTTCTGCTCTTCTTGATTCAGATCTCGATCTTCTTTTTCTGCCAATTCAACTAAAGCCCTTGCAGAATCCAACACGGTGGTTCGCTTGTCACGTAATTCTCTTGCGTTCATCATTACCTCCAAAAATAGTTATACGGATAAGATCTGGATCTTCCGCTTGCGGTTCAGATTGCGCACCTGCGCAGCCTTCCTGCTCGCCTCTTGCATGGCCACCTGGTCAGCTTGAGTGAATTCTTCCAGTTTTGAGCGCACTGCTGCACTCGTTTGTGGGTATGCCGGATAGGTAACCGGCGATACATCATATAATTTGACCTCGATAAGGGTTCTTACAACCTTGGCACCATTCATTTCCCAGTGATCTTTTATCGTTCTAAAACCGAAACTCATCTGGTCCACATCTCCACGGTCAATGGAGACGATCAGATCTCTGGAATATTGGGTATCAGGCGGATCAATAACAAAGCGTAGCCCTTTGTTATCCTCTTCCAAGGTCAGGGTGCCTGCTTTGTTCCTTCCAAGAGGGTAATCGGCATTGTGATTCCATAACGCCCGGATATCGTCATTTTGAATGGTTGATGCAAATGCCCCATCGGCGATTTTCTCTTGAAAACCTCCTATGTCTTCGCTCATCTCATTGAAAACCGCAGCATACCCTTCGATTTTCCGTTTTCCATTACCACCGTCGATCGTTCTAAGCTCGGTGGCAACAATATTTCTTAATTCTTTACCTTCGATCACGGGTTTTTCCATTTCAAACTCCTTTATTTGATCAATATTGCACGGTTAGTTTCGCCAACAACCAGGTCAATACGGCTTTCTTTCCAACCGTCCAGCTCTGATTCAATGACTTCAGATAAGCCCCTACTCTCATTTTTTGCAGATTCGAGGGCTAAGGAGATGGATGCTAGTGCTTTTTGTTCGTAAATTTTGCAGAATTCATCAGCAAAAAGGTTTGCATCTGGGATGACATCACTGGCGATCATGCGCACACTGGTAAAAATCGGCATCAATTGACGTTTTACCCAATCCATGTGTGATTTATAAAAATCCGAACATGTGGTCTTGAATTTTTCAATATCAGCTGTTCCGGACAGCTTTTTTGTTAACGACCGAAGGTCCTGCACTTCTCTCTTGATCACTCTGACCATGACATCTTCATAAAGTGTTAAAACCAAATCTCTTAGCGAATCAGAAGATAATTCATGTGTTCCAACTGGATCAATTGATCGGGGTGTTTTTCCGATTTCTTGTTGATTGGTGTAATTCAGAGGCGATAAATACACATCGCCACCGGCGACTGAGTTCATATTTTCCATTCGTCGAATGTCATTTGTGCTCATGAATCCCCATTGTTTGGCATATCCGTATGCCTGGTACCTTGACAAGGTATCTCCTCGAAGCAGCCCGTCCACCAAGTGCTCAGCATAATAACGATTGCGTTCGCTTGGCAGTAATAAGTGCGCTCGAATGCTCTGTTCTCGTTTTACGAGACGTGGTCGAATGCAGTGCACCACAAAATCAATAGCCTGGTGTTCAATATTGCTAAAGGTTGCTTGTTGAAGATCCATGATCATATGAGGCTGCACCCTGAAAATTCTTGCAATCTCTCTGACTTGAAATTGCCTTGTCTCTAAGAACTGCGCATCACCTGGCGGAATTCCAACTTCATGCAGCTTCATGCCTTCTTCAAGGATCATGGGTTTATGAGAATTGACAACACCGGTGTGATCTTCGTCAAGACTTTCTTTTAGGTGTTTAAATGCCGGATCAGAAAGTGTGTTCGGGTGCTCAATAATGATTCCGGGTCTGGCATCATTTACAAAAAAGCGGGATCCAAAATCTTCAGCATCCATTGCAAGAGCAACAGTTTTTCTCATCAACCAGATCGGAGAATAGCCAATAATTCCGTTTGAACTTAACCCTGTTTCGTGCCAAATTTCGTTATCAGTCATCCATTGGGCACCACCACTTTCTGGTTGATAGTAGAAATATTTTTGATCGCCAACAACTTTTATTTCCATCATGCGATCTGGTCTCAGTGGCCAGAGTTCAGTAACACGTCCTCGTTCATCGTAGATCAATTGTGAATAAGAGTTCCCCCATAGTTCCTTATGGCTTTGGGTTGTCTCCCAATATTCCATGGCAGTCATCAATGGGTTTGCCTGGTCGTGTAATACTGGGTATAGATAATGATCTTTTGCCCTTCTTTTCTCACCATCTTTTTCTTCATAAAGGAAAAGAGGTAAGCTGGCAATAGTTTCAGAGATTAATCTCACACAGGCATAGACAGCAGCAACCTGCATTGACGTGCTCGGTGTTACTGACCCCTGGGCAGAAAGACGATTACTTTTGAGTGCTTCAAGTACAACCTCAAACCCGCCGCGTTTTTCGATTTCCTGCACAATTTTGCGTTCGGCTGGTGATGGAATATTAAGTATTTTTTGTAACAAGCTGCGCTGATTGCTCATAACCGCCTGATTCCTCTCTTTTCATAAACACTGTCATTGTTCATTGCCACACCGGCAGCGATCGCATCACACCGAGCCTGCCATGAAAGGATTGAGGCCATGGCGCCATCGATCTTGAAAGGAGAATCTTTTCTCTCTTTGTAAATCACACAAAGTGGTTCACCTTTATCGTCTGTAATTCTCAAATCTCGCCTGACGGCATTACCAATATGCCTGGTTAGTTTTTCATCTCCATCATTCAAAATCTCACCAGCATTGATTGCAGTATTAAATGCTTTGATGGCATAGGCCGTCTGTTTTAATCGGTTGGTCCACCAGGCGATCACACGTTTTTCACCATATTTTCCTGACCAGGCAGCCACCTGTGACTCCCAATAAGGCGGGTCGCAGTACATTCTCCAAACGTTAAATTGCTCAAATAAGTGCTCGACAACAGAATTGATTTCACCTTCGGGGGCTTCCCATTCATCTTCTAGTTTGTCAGTGGGTTTTTCCCACAAACCAGGTACCCATTGGGTGCCGGTCTCGAGGTGAGTAGCGACTAAAGCCACAGAATCTTCCCACCTGGCGCCATCAAAACCGAGGGTGATGGTGTCGCCTTTTTTGGGTTTGAATTTCTTCGCAATCTTCAAGCTTTTCCATTTTTCAACGTTGAAAGCTCTGTCACCACCTTTGACCAATTGGTTAAGCCAAACACGACACAGGTATGGTCTGTTCGCAGTAGGATCCTGAAACTGAGCGCAGATACCGTCAATATCAGCCCATTCTGCAGCAGGTCCACGGGCTTCAATCACTGCGGCTCTAAGCCCATCCGGGGTATTCAGATCGTGTGTTTCACTAGCCTGGCGATGGAAGAAGAAGAGCTGGCTATCTTTAATTGTTCCTTCGTTCACCTGGCGGGCATATTCCATTGTGTTTTCTGCCACAGATCCTTCGCCTGGTGCCGGTGCGGTAGTCACCTCAAGACTCCAGGGGTCTGCGATCAAACGTTTTGGCAGGTTGGCCAACATGGTGCGATGTGCTTTGATCAACCTGGGGGTATTCCACCGGTGGGTTTCATCGCATACTTGAAAAGTGGTTCTGGCGCCGTCTCTTGAATCAGGTGAGGAAGCCAGACTGACCGCTTTGCCATCACCGTTGATTCTCATAATTCTTTGGATGCCAATATCGAAGTCATCCACCAGCACACTATATTCAAGGATGGTCTTGAGTGCCGAATAAGCCAGCTCGTCGCTTTGCTCTTCGGTGTAGGCGACCATAGGAATGTAAGGATCAATGACACCAACTCCTACCGGCTGCCCCTTGGCATCAAAACCATCACACCGAACCGGTGCATCCGGATGCAACTCTGCAGCAGCAATGAACGCTGCGAATTCAGTTTTTGCTGTACCTTTGGGTTCACTGATGGCGCCGCGTCTAAATCGCCGGCGACCGGCTAGCGCATGATCTTTGGGGAATATCTCGTACAATCGGTAGAGGAGGGCACGCTTTTCATCATCCAGGTGAATGGGTTGGCCGCGAAGATCCCCGGGACCATGAACCAAATACTCTTCCATCCAGGCGCATATCTGCGGCCCGAGGGTTGGGTATTTGATCGTGTCTTTCGGGATCATCAAAGTGGTCATTGGTCCAATACCTCACGTGGATCTACTGCTTTGGCGTCAATCATTTTTCTTGCTCTTTTTGCTCGATTGACTTCATGTTTTTCTTTTGCTTCATTGACTTCACCAATCGTCCATTCCAACCGTCTCCGACTCATGGGTGTCAAACCAAATTCTTTTTCCAATAGCCTGATCTCTTTTGCGACTTCCAGGCTGCGTCGCTTCCAATATTGGTCATGCAGAAACAACAACCTCAGCAGTGCTGGCTCGTCTCCCCGAATGTATTCCGAATTCATTGGAGATTCCCAAACCGATTGCCAGAACATGATTGCCATTGGGTGCCATTTCTTTTTTCCTCCGAGCTCCGGCATGGGGTGGTCGGCCAACATACTTGCAGGATTGCTGATGAGAATAGCCCGGCTCGACGATTTGTTTCTGCGCTGCCGAACCACAGGGTTTTTTGGTGGAGGACCTGGCATAATATCCGTTCAAGATTTTCTACTCTCCCAACCCGTACACACAAAAATCTGCCTAGGGCACGGTTTACTTTTGCAAGCTTCGTAGAGATTTAATATCCCCTACCCGCTTACGATTTCCAAAACCGCCGTCGAGAAGCGCTGTCTTTCTACTGTGACAAGATTGGCATAATGGTTGAAGGTTAGAATCCATATCTGATCCACCTTCTTCACGAGGAAAGATATGATCGACATGAGCTGCCTTGACCTTCGTCCCCTGATGATCACCGAATGGGTCTGAACACCAAGGATGTTTCCGTAGAAACGCAGCGCGAATCTTACGCCATTCAGAACCATATCCGCGCTTGTTGGACGATGCTCTTCTTTGATCAGCTTCTTTCTTGTGGATCAAGCACAAAGAACCAAACGATATGATCGTTGGGCAACCAGGTACACTGCAGATTCTTTGAGCTCGAGGAGGCATTACACTTTTCCTTTTGATCTGATCTCTGCCATGGCTGCATTGATACGATCTTCTACTTTGCTATCATGCGCATCAAGCTTGCCAACAACAGTCACATCAATCTTATGGGTGAGCTTTTCAAGCGCTTCAGTTACATGCTCCATTGCATCAGTGGTTTGGCAGTTTGTTTCTTTCATCCATTCTTGCCACTGGCGATCACGCTCTTGAATGAATGCTTGCCATTTCTCTTGTTGCTTCGATTGCCAATTAAGCAATACCAAAACTACAACGATGAAGAGAACGACAAACACGGCTTGTTGCCACGCCGTGTATGGTATTGCCTGAATTGTTTGGGTGGAGGTAGCGGGGTCCATGAAGACCGCCAATTAACTTTGCGGAGAATTATGCTTAACGATCTTTCCCGCTTTGAATGCTTTAACGTCGGGAGCATCGACACTCAAATGATCAAGGGTTTGATTTGAGAAGAGAGCTACCGCAATATACATAAGAAGTGTTTGCAGTCCAGCCGTAGAACAAGTCAAGCCAACGATCACAATAATCTTTGAGCATCCCAAACCAAAAACAATTCCCGCTACAATGACGACTGCGAGAATATTGATCCATGATTTATAAGAAGCGGGAAGGGAGGCGAACTCAATGCGCCAGGCTTTGAAGTATGAGAACATCAATGACAGAGCAGCAGATGCAATCGAAAGCAGGAAGACTGCCCCCAACTTCCAACCAGGGGGAAGAACATAATCAACCGCGAAGAGCACGATCACGACGGCGACAAGAAACACGACACCACGAACAAACCACTTCCAAAAGTTTTTCATCTCACACCTCACCTGTAAAATACCAATAATGGTGACCAGGACTGATCACCATTCAACGATAAGGCATATAGAATTAATTTACTACGTGGGAATAAGTGAACCTAATTTACGCAATTTTTCAGGGAAGAAGTGTCCTCTGTTTAAGGCGGTTTGAATAACTTAATCATCCCTCTACATCTTTCATTAATTCGGCGTGTATGGTGATGGGGCAAGTGGACGTATGGTTGATTTTTTCTTTGTTCTCGTCATTCTCTCTGCAATAAGGACACATTGATGCGCCTAAATCCTCGTTCCATTCTTCGGTATTTAAAGCAAGCGCCATAGCATCCTCTTTCAGTGCCTTGATCAGGTCAGCCTGGCGCGTGATGGTGGATTGGCAATCAGTCAGCGTATTGCGTTGCGTTGTAATAATTTTTTCTTGTGCGGCGATAGTTTCTTTTTGATTATCAATGATAAATTGGTAATCACTTAGAGTTCTAGGAAACATTCTTCCCTCCATTCAAGGTGGATTGACGCCAGAATTCCAACGCCTCGTCAAATGAACCCCACCGACAACGAGAATAAAATTCATCTGTTCTGCTTGATGGTATTGGCTCCAATTCCCATTCACCCTCTTTTCCGAGACAATATCCACGTCGTTTAATTTTCCATTTACTTGAATCGTCAGGTTGTAAGCATCGCTCCAAAGTAACCATGTCATGATATTCGTTATACGCAGTGTCATACAGGATGATGAAACTGTACATTCCATCACGAAGCACCTTGTTTTCTTCCTGCGCCGTGGTGAGTTGCGATTGGAGTGATTCGAGTTGTGATTTCAGGGCGATAATCACATTTTTTGTGTCATTATCAATACTGTGCAATGTGTGTATTCTTCCACACGCCGGACAAACAGCACGATATCCGTTGAGGAAATACACGCCCTCGCAACAGTCACATAAAAAGTGTTCCATCACTTTCCTCCATTTGAGGTGGCAGGTAGCCTCTCGCTCACACTCACCCAATCGGTATGTTTAATTAAAAAGACGACAGCAGCTATTGTGCTGACTGTTTTGGTTTTCTGCCTCAGAGAGGCAATGTGACGATTAACCATTCTTCTGCTGATGCCGAGACTGAGTGCGATCTGTGATTGACTGTCCCCTTTAATCAACAAATCAAGGGTTTCTTTTTCCCTTTTTGTGAGCGAAATACCAGAATCCGCATATACAAAATCACACATTCTGATTTTGCCTTTTTGCGGGGCGAGAGGATATAACTGTAAGTCCGGGAGGTCGGCGGTTCAAATCCGCCCGCCCCGACAAAAACAATCCAAAATCTTTGGATTGTTTTTTATTCAATGCTCATATAATTAATTTACATTATCATGTCAAAATGGTATCTGTATCCAAAATAAATTGAGGCACCTATGTTAAAACGGATCCTGCGCTTTGCACTCATTATCCTTGTCTTATCGCTGGTGACGGCCGCCATCGTGGTGGTTATAGGGCTAATCAAAAAGTGGCATACCGATATCCAGTTTAGCAACGGATTCTTCTACGGCGGTGCAGTGCTGATGGTGGTGGGGCTGGTCAACGCCATGGGCGCCCGGACGGATGACCGCGTTCCCGGCATGTCTGACGGCCGCCTCAACACGGAGGAAAGGGAATCCAGTTATCAGCTCTTGCGGGAGGATATCTCGAAGAACAATTACCGCATGGTCTATCTGGGGGTCTCGGGGCTGCTGCTGTGGGGCGTGGCGGCGCTGATTCCGCTGTTTTGAAAGTAATAAAAGCCGCTGATTTATGCTCAGCGGCTTTTTGTACTCATTGAATCTAGGTTTACGGTGTGACCGGGATGACCCTCGACATGACCGTGCCGGTTTGATTCTTTTCAGAGTAAACACTGATGGTCGCCAGCAGGGAGTGCCCGGTTGGGTCGTAAGAGAATTCGCCGGGCGAGAAAGTGGTTGCCTGGCCGGGTTCACCGGTGGTGAGATCCGATTCTTGTTTGGTCAGGCTGCAGCCCGAGTAACCGGTGAAATAGTTGGAGGTGTGGGTCACCGTGACGTTTTGGGTGCTGTCGGTGATCACAATTTTAACCGACTGCCAGGTGGCGTTTCCGGTATTGGTGATGTTGAATACCAGGAAGTATTTTGAAGAACAAGTTTGCAGTGAATTGTAAGTAACGTTGAAGCTTGCCGCCGAAGTGGGGGTGATGGTGGGAGCATAGGTGGGTTGGGCGGTATAAACCGGCAGCGCGTTTTGGTTGCCTGTCTTATATGAAGTCCCTTTCCAGACCCAGCAGTAGTGGTTGGATGTGTCAAAATATCTCACGTAGAAGAATTCGTTATCCTGGCTGCGGGCCAGCGCTTGCAGCTGCACACCGGCATCCACGGTGGCGGCAATACCGTAGGTGGTGGCTGGTCCGAGGCGGCAGTTGGTGGCGCTGTCAAAGGTGAGCCAGACGCCTTCAAGGGGAGTGGATGTAAGCGTGGGTTCGGGAGTGAGGGTGGGGGTGGCCGTGACAGCCGGTGTATTGGTGGGTTTCGGGGTTGCTGATTTTTCAGCAATAATGGCATTGAGGGTACTGGCGATTTGGGTCACCTGAAGATTCAATGCTTCAATGGTGCTCGCGGCAGCAGCATCCATAGTTGGAGCGGCTTGATTGGCACTGCAGGCGCTCAAGACAAGCGCAACAATGAGAAGGCTGGACCATAATATTCGTTTGGTTTTCATGTTTTTCTCTTTTTTTATTCTGATTCTGAATAGCGTTATAAATTAGTTTCTCTTACTGATAATCATAACCCAATTCTAAAGCCATTTTTGAATTAATTTCACTTAGAATAGTGCAAATGATTGTTTCCAGAATGATAGACCATCAATTTCTTCCTGCCTTTGGTTCCCAAGACTAAAAAAATCTTAATAATGTATTGAATATGATCGTAAAAATGTAAACAAAAGGCGAATTCCAGAAATACTGGCGTGTAAAAAGTTTTTTGAAATATTAATATTATTTATTGCTAGTTATTAAATATTACAATTAATATCAAATTAATACAATTAAATTGATAACCTATTCACATTAAATATAATTAAATAGACCTGTTTTATCTTAAATTAATATTATCTTAATATATTTTTTATTACATGCAATTTGCGAAAATAGTACAAACAAACCGCTTGGCGCACCATTGAAGTCCATTTAGAAGTTTCCCATTTTTCGTTTATTAGGTAAATCTCAGGTGCCAGTCTCTTATCAATAAGGGAGCTGTCTTTTTTTTTGTTGGATTTATTTAATTAATAAACCTGGAAAATGGAGTTGCCTTTGGGGAAAAACAATTCAAAGAACTAACCATACGACATTTTTGATATGCCATGCATATCCGAGAAACAATGAATCACATCATAATTGATCAGTTTCTCCGACATCACTCCACATCACAGCAGAAAAATGCTGAACATCGTTGCAACAGGAGAATCACATGAAATTCATCAATGATCTAAAGATCGGGGTTAAAGTAACTGGAGGTTTTCTGGTAGTGGCGATTATCGCGGCCGTAATTGGCATCATCGGGATACTAAACCTTCGGACCATTGCATCAAACGACAAGAAATTATATGAAAACATGACGGTGCCATTGTCTCAAGTTGCTGAAATGTCTACAAATTTCCAGAGAGTAAGAGTAAACCTCAGAGACATGATCCTGGCCGAGACCAATGAAGATCTATCCGTTTATGAGAACAAAATTGAGGAATTAATAGCCTCGAACAACGAACTTGCAGCGGCATTCGAATCCACTATTCTTTCTGAAGAAGTGCGCGTTGCCTTTGGCGATTTTTCAGCCGCCAGAGACAGTTTCCATGGACCAATGAGTAAAATCATCGAACTGGCAAAGATTGGAGATGATGCTGCTGCAATAAGGATATTGAAAGGTGAAGGAAAAATAGCTGCTGATGCCGAGATGGCAGCCATCGATAAACTTGTTGAGTTGAAAACTACCACAGCAAAAACAACCGCCGAGACAAACACATTAACTGCAAACAATTCGACCCTTGTGGTACTCATTGTTTTGGTGGTCGGTATCATCTTGGCTGTTACCTTGGGATTGATCTTGTCCAATGCAATGTCAAAAGCCGCCAAGTTGATGGTAACGACAGCCAATCAAATATCCGACATTGATTTACCGTCCTTTGATGAGGCTACTTCCGCGATCGCAGGCGGCGATCTGACCCAGTCGGTATCTGTACAAACAAAAACCCTTGCCTATGATGCCAAGGATGAAATGGGCGACCTTGCGCGAGCATTCAATTCGATGGTAACGCGTTTGCAAGGTGTGGGTGTTAATTTTGTAAACATGACCAATAAATTGAGCGGGATGGTAGGCCAAGTCGCTGATAGCGCCCAGAGCGTGGGTGCCGCAGCCAGCCAACTCTCTCAGGCTGCCAACCAGGCCGGACAGGCCACCAATCAAATTGCAGCCACCATCCAACAGGTTGCAAAAGGCACCGCCGATCAAGCTGTAGCCGTCACAAAAACAGCGACATCCATTGAGCAAATGTCCCAGGCGATCGAAGGTGTGGCCAGAGGGGCCCAGGAACAGAGTCAATCGGTTTCAAAAGCTGCCGTGGTGACCGAACAGATCAACTTAGCCATCCAACAGGTCACGGATAACGTCAAAGCGGTCACCGTGGATTCCAAGGTTTCTGAAGACGCAGCCAAAAAGGGTTCCCTCACGGTTGAAAAAACACTCTCAGGCATGCAGAGCATCAAGACCAAGGTCGGGGTTTCCGCTGATAAAGTGCAAGAAATGGGCAAGCGGTCAGAAGAAATCGGAAAGATCGTGGAAACCATTGAAGATATTGCTTCACAAACCAATCTGTTGGCACTCAATGCCGCCATTGAAGCAGCGCGTGCCGGTGAACATGGTAAAGGTTTTGCCGTAGTTGCTGATGAGGTGCGCAAGCTGGCTGAAAGATCTTCACTGGCGACCAAAGAAATTGGGGCTCTGATCACAGGAATCTTGCAGATCGTTGACGATGCAGTTGTTGCCATGGAAGAAGGATCGAAAGAAGTTGAGTTGGGTGTTGAAAACGCCAACCAGGCCGGAACGGCTCTCACAGAAATTCTTGTGGCTGCCGAGGCAGTCAAGAAACAGGCCAACCTGGCTACTGAAGCCAGTGACCGGATGAAATTGTCTTCTGAGGAATTGGTCAGTGCCGTAGATTCTGTTTCAGCAGTGGTTGAGGAGAATACTGCGTCCACCGAAGAGATGGCAGCCAACTCCTCCGAAGTCAACCAGGCGATCGAAAGCATTGCAAGTGTCAGCGAAGAAAACAGCGCCGCCATTGAAGAGGTAAGCGCAAGTGCTGAAGAAATGAGCGCACAGGTTGAAGAAGTGAACGCCTCAGCCCAATCTTTGACCGAAATGGCAGAGAATCTGCAATCCATCGTTGCCCAGTTCAAACTCAAGTCCTAAGATAAATAGGGACCAAAAATGGAAAAACAACTTGTAATCTTTGAGCTTGGTACAGAACATTTTGGAATTGATATTGAGTCCGTTGAAGGAATCAACAAGATTCTGGAAATCACAAAAGTGCCGCAGGCACCGGCGTGTGTTGAAGGTGTCGCCAACCTACGGGGACAGGTTATTCCCGTGATTGACCTGCATAAGCGGTTTGGCATGCCGGTTGCCAAACTAACCAATGAGTCTCGTATCGTTGTGGCGAATCTTGGTTCAGCAAAAATCGGCATGATCGTTTCGGCGGTTTCAGAAGTATTGACGATTGATGATTCCACCATTGAACCGCCACCCTCCATGGTCAGTAGTGTCAATTCAGCTTATATCGTTGGAATTGCCAATATTGACAAACATTTAGTGATTCTCCTTGACCTCGCAAAGGTGCTTTCCATCGAAGAACAAGGTCAAGTTTTTGCAATTTCATTGAAGTAGAGAATCGAAAGACGGTTGGAAGGAGAGACCTTATCTATGGAGGTCTCTCCTTCAACCCATATTTTGCTCACCTGTCACCAGCAGCGGATCGGAATCACACACACCTGTATATCGTAAACTTCTGTATTCCACAGGTTCGTGAAATTCAAAAAATAGAATTTGCTAACCAAATAGCCTTAAAGAGATCGTTTTAAGGTGTTTTTGCGTTAAATAAAACAAAAATCATCAAAATAATACAATTAAATTAATTTTATATAACCTATAAATAAACCGGATTTTATCCAAGGTTAACAACTTCTTAATTATTAATTTATTACAAAGACTACCCCGAAAATTGTACAAAGAATCCGCTGTTCGCACTAACGCATCACTTTTTAGAAGTATCTCCCATTCGTTTATCGGTCTATCTCAGGTGCAGTCTCTACATAGAAAGAGAGCTGTATTTTTTTTTAACCCGTTACCTGTAATTTGGTACGAGGAGGTGTCTACAAGTTTAAATATGCATAAACCCAATTTATCTTGTTGATATGCCAGGCATATCCGGGGAGAACAACCAGGATTTGATTCTGTTTATCTTTCTGACCGTTTCACAAATTAACTCAAGAGGGAATTAACAATGAAGCTGATCAATAATTTAAAAATCGGAGTAAAGGTGACAGGTGGATTTCTGCTCGTTGCCTTTATCGCTGGCATCATAGGAGTAATCGGGATCATCAATCTACGAACCATTGATGCTGACGATACAAAGTTGTATGAAAAAATGACCGTTCCTTTATCTCAAATTTCTCAAATTTCAACAAATTTCCAAAGGATTCGCGTCAATCTGCGCGACATGGTCCTTGCAGAAAGTCTCAGCGAAATATCAGGATACGAGAAAACGATCACTGAACTCTCTGCAAATAATGATGAACTTGCTGCCGAATTCGAGGCCACAATTCTTTCAGATGAAGTTCGAGCAGTATTTGAGGATTTTTCAACCGCACGGGAAAATTTTCATGAACCGATGCAAAAGATCATCAGCTTTGCAAAAAGTGGTGATGATACTTCAGCACTGCAGATGCTGAGAGGTGACGGAAAAACGGCTGCGGATGCTGAAATGGCCGCCATTGACAAGCTCGTGGCATTGAAAGTAGCTTCTGCGAAACAAACATCAGATGAGAACTCGAAGACTGCAAATCGGTCGGTGACCACAATGATCATCATCATTGCCATTGGTCTCTTTTTGGCGATCGCTTTGGGAATTGTCCTGAGTAGCTCAGTGGCAAATTCACTAGGACAATTAGTAAAAATTGCGGCTTCTGTTTCGACTGGAGATTTGGTCCGTGACCTGGATCAGAAAGTCAAGGATGCATTGACCATTCGTAAAGATGAGGTCGGTGATATTGCGAAATCCTTTGACCAGGTGATCCAGTACATGCAAGAAATGGGTAATGCGGCCAATACCATTGCGAATAATGACTTGACTGTCACCGTGGTGGCAAAGAGTAATAAAGATGAACTGGGAATTGCATTTTCCAAGATGGTCGAAAGTCTGCGTGAGACGGTGGGAAGAATTGGACAAAGTGCCACAGAATTAAGTGCGGCATCAGGGCAGCTGGCTGTTGCGGCGAACCAGGCAGGGCAGGCAACCACTCAGATCGCGGCAACGGTTCAACAGGTGGCCAAAGGAACGGCTGAACAGGCCGGGGCTGTTGCAAAGACGGCAAGTGCGGTAGAGCAGATGTCACAGGCGATCGAAGGGGTTGCAAAAGGAGCACAAGAACAAAGTAATTCAGTTCTGAAGGTTTCCAATGCGACAGAGCAAATCAATGTCGCCATTCAACAAGTGACCGAAAACGCCACAGCGGTCACAGAGGATTCTGCTTCTGCCGCCGATGCGGCTCGAAAAGGTTCCCTCACCGTTGAACAAACGCTCAACGGCATGCAAAGCATCAAAGACAAGGTCGGTGTTTCCGCTGACAAAGTACAAGAAATGGGAACGAGATCTGAAGAAATTGGAAGGATCGTAGAGACCATTGAAGATATTGCCTCACAAACCAACCTGCTTGCTCTCAATGCAGCCATTGAAGCGGCTCGGGCTGGTGAACACGGTAAAGGGTTTGCTGTCGTAGCTGATGAAGTACGCAAGCTTGCTGAACGTTCTTCCCTCGCCACGAAAGAAATTGGTGGGCTGATCAATGGGATTTTGAGAACTGTTTCAGAAGCAGTTAAGGCAATGGCAGAAGGCTCTAAAGAAGTTGAGATTGGTGTTGCCAGTGCAAACCAGGCTGGAATTGCCCTGGCTGATATTCTAAATGCCGCAGAAGCGGTGAACAAGCAAGCCACACTGGCGGGTGAAGCTGCAGTCAGAATGCGCGCTGCCTCTGAAGAGCTTGTCACAGCCGTGGACTCGGTTTCTGCAATCGTTGAGGAAAACACGGCCTCCACTGAAGAAATGGCTGCGAATTCCACTGAAGTGACCAAGGCAATTGAGAGTATCGCCAGCGTCAGCGAGGAAAACAGCGCCGCCATTGAAGAAGTAAGCGCAAGCGCTGAAGAGATGAGTGCCCAGGTTGAGGAGGTGACTGCCTCTGCTGCCTCACTTGCAGAGATGGCCAGTATTTTACAATCTGTCGTTGCCCAGTTTAAACTCGTTTCCTAACCAGTAAAGGACCATTACATGGAAAAACAACTGGTTATTTTTGAGCTGGGTACGGAGCATTTTGGAATTGACATAGAGTCGGTTGAAGGGATCAACAAGATCCTGGAAATTACCAAAGTGCCGCAAGCCCCGGCGTGTGTTGAAGGTGTCGCCAACCTAAGAGGCCTGGTGATTCCGGTGATAGACTTGCATAAACGGTTTGGAATGCAGGCTGTCCCTCTAACGAATGAATCTCGCATTGTTGTGGCGAACCTGGGTTCAGCGAAGATCGGCATGATCGTATCGGCTGTTTCTGAGGTGTTGACCATTGATGATTCCACCATCGAACCTCCGCCCTCCATGGTCAGTAATGTCAATTCAACTTATATTGTTGGCATCGCCAATATTGACAAAAGATTGATCATTCTTCTTGATCTTTCCAAAGTGTTATCCTTTTCGGAGCAGTTTCAAATTGCCGAATTAGAAAAGTAACGCTGTAACTTACAATTTATTGAAGAAGAGACCTCCATAGATGGGATCTCTTCTTCAGTTTGCTTAAATAATTCCGCGCTATTTTTCGTTGATTGTTTACTAGTATAATTTATTGCTGTAACCATGTAATCATCCTTCATTAATAAGGAAATATAATGACAAGTTCTTCTTTGCGCCAGTTTTTTCAAAAATATTGGAAAGCGCTGTTCATTCTGTTTTTTGTTTCTGCGCTGGCCTATCTTCCCAACATAACAAAATTTACCTTATACAAGGATGATTGGTATTACATCGTGGATGGGTTTTTTGGTGGCCCGAGAATTTTTCGCGAGATGTTCTATATTGACAGGCCATTGCGTGGCTACTTGTGGCAATACCTGTTTACCTTATTGAAAACTGATCCACTTCCTTATCAAATCCTGGCTTATGTATGGCGGTTGATCAGCGGCATGCTTTATTTCTGGCTGCTTAATCTGGTATGGCCGAAGCATGAAAAGACCAATTTGTGGATCACGATTTTATTCCTGCTTTATCCTGGCTATTTGTGGTGGGTATCAGGGGTTGAATATCAGCCTTACATATTAACCCAGCTGTTGCAGGTGTTTTCATTTGTAACCATGCTGTTGTTCTTAAAATCAAACAACATTATTAAGAAATTATTCCTGCTGGGTTGTTCAGCTTTGGCTGGGTGGATCGGATTGATGTTTGTGGATTACACCATTGGCATGGAACTTTTTAGGCTCGTGATCGTCTTCCTATATGTAAGACACACACTGCCGCTTGCCAAAGTTGCCGCTAGGATCAAGAAAACAATATTAAGCTGGCTTCCGTTTCTGATCATCCCAGCCGGGTTTATGATCTGGCGGACTTTTTTCTTTACCAATACCCGCAGCGAAACGGATATCAATCTGCAAATGGGACAGTTCTTTGCTGCACCTGTACAGGTCGGATTGTTGTGGCTGGAAAGATTGATCAAAAGCTTCTTCAATATTAATCTGTTTGGTTGGATCAAGCCATTCGCAGATAATTTCTCCTCACTTGGACTGCTTGAGTTTCTGATCGCCGTGGTGTTGTGCGCCCTGGCTGTCTTTGTGGTCAAGAAAATGATGAGCAAAGATGACCTTGACGATACAGGAGAGAA
Organism: Chloroflexota bacterium; assembly: GCA_021825925.1. Classification (GTDB taxonomy): domain Bacteria; phylum Chloroflexota; class Anaerolineae; order Anaerolineales; family Anaerolineaceae; genus UBA6107. Next base: position 18,080 of record JAKAFP010000007.1, on the reverse strand, counting down.
CGAAAATTCCTCGGCTGCAAGTCAATGGGAAAAAGAAGCACTTATTGGGGGGGCGATAGGCGTAATTGGGGGAATCATCCCGATCGTGTTAATGAATCGTGAAGTGACCATTGTCAGTTACTCTCATTATCTGCTGAATCCTCTGATGGCTGCCGCTCCGATCTTGTACGCGCTTATAAATTGGGTCAGGTCCAGGAACCTTCGCCAGGGTGTTTTGTTGGCGTTGTTGGGTTTCCTGGTAATTTCCAATTACAGCTACTCGGTCAATATAGTTAAAGAAGAGGCCACCATTGCAAAATTCTGGCAGCAAGTGACTTTGCGCGCGCCGCGTTTGGCGCCAGACAGCACCCTGTTAGTGAATCTGCCGAACGGATATGCTGTTGATAATTGGGATGCGATCTGGGCGCCGGTCAACTATCTTTATGCGCAGCCAGGACATATTGACGTTTCAGAGGGCGCGGTTCATTATCCATTTGCTGGATTAAAACCTGAGATTGAAACCTCCAAGAACATATTAATGAATAGTGAATTGGGCGTTGGTTACAGAACCCATTTATTCTTTACCCGCTATGACAAGCTGGTGGTTCTCAGCCAGCCAACACTCAGTTCTTGTGTGCACATCATGGATTCGCGTTGGCCGCGTTTATCTCTCTTTGACAGCGACCAGGTGCTATTGTTCGCTTCAAAATCGGACACTTCCAATATCCTTTCGCCGAAGGACTATTTGAATTACGACGAAAAGATCTTTGGCAAGTTGGATGAGGACAACTGGTGTGCGGTTTATCAAAAAGCAGAGTTGGCGCTGCAGATGGAACAGTGGGACCAAATTGCCGGGTTGAAATCCGAAGCGGAAGCGAAAGGTTATAAACCGGGAGATGAAATAGAATGGATGCCCTTCTTGCAAGGGGCTATCTATTATGGAGAGACTGACCAGGTCAAGAGCATCATGTCTCAGATCAGCCAGCCATTTGTGGCGTCGCAAGCCTGCACAACCTTTAATGCCATGCAGCAGGGGGGATACTATTCAAGCCAGACCTCGATGGATAGTGTCAAGGAATTGGTTTGTCCAGAAAAGGACAATAGTAGTAATTAGTCAGTTTAGAATCATTTCTCAATATATAGAACCCTGACATGGAATTCCACATCAGGGTTTTTTTATAACAGTGTGTTTTAATATTGGATTGTTCCGGGTAAGTAAATAAGATTTTTTTCACTCTCTTTTTAGCCACCAATGGATATAGTTAATAGAGAATTCTCCACAAAGGGCCATGCATGGACGAAAAAGAAGCAATTTCGCGATTAAGACGGGGTGATTTCACCGGTTTGGAAGAATTAATCAATCGTTACCAAGAAACGGCTGTCCGCAGTGCATTTTTGATCTTGCAAGAGCGAAGGCTGGCTGAGGAAGTAGCTCAAAATGCCTATGTTAAAGTGGTTGAAAAGATCGCGCTTTTTGATGTTTCACGACCGTTTGCACCATGGTTTTTTCGAATTGTGGTTAATGACGCAATCAAAATAACCCGGCAACAAAAAAGGATAGAGCCATTAGCGGAAGAGGTGGATGATGAAACCGCAGCACTTGCCAAATGGCTAATAGATCCCGACCCGTTGCCTGAAGCGCAAATGGAGATCAAAGAGCACCATGAACGACTACGAAAGGCATTGAAGCAATTGAGTGTTGAGCAGCGTGCAGTGGTGGTGATGCGTTACTACCTGGAACTGCCTGAAAATGAAATGTCGGTCAGGTTAAGGCAACCGCTCAGTACAGTCAAATGGTGGCTTCGGGTAGCACGAAAACGATTGAAATTTTTGTTAACCGCCGAAGATGGAGAGACCCTTGAAAGCGGGAGGTTGAAATGAAAAAAACACAAATCCGTAAAGAAATGCAGACTATATCAGAAGAAGAGTTCCTCCCAGGTTCGATCCATCTTTGGCAGGGAGTCAGACAAGCACTTGTCGCGAAACGGCTTCTCCTAATTAACCAAGGAGAAACTAAAATGAATAAGCGAAATCGAATTACCTCAACTATTAGCTGGACCGCGGGCGCATGTGTCACATTAATATTGTTGGGAATTGTTATCTTTGTCACCCCGCAAGGGAAGGTGTTGGCTCAAGAAATCGTCAACTTTTTTACCAGAGGCGACAGCAACCAACAGACGGTGAATCAAATGCAAGCCTGCCTGGAACCGCAACCCACTGAATTGGCCGCCACACCTTTGGCAGTCAATCCAAAATTGGATGAAGGTTGTGGATCACCACTTCTTCCACGCTGCACATTGGATGAAGTGCAAAAAAGCACACCCTTTATGATACAAGCGTTGGGCACATTACCTGGGGGAATGGCATTCAATGGTGCCACCTCAATCCCAAATGGGGTCTTGCTGCAATATTCAGGAGTTTTTGGAACAATAACCTTGATTGAGAGCTCTATTGTTTCAAATCCAAACGACACTTGGACAGTCGGAAAAGACGCAGTCATTCAAAGTACGAAAGTTCATCAATACCCCGCTGAATACGTTGAGGGATCTTGGAGTGGCCTGAATGGGATGAAAGAGGATGTGTTAGTTTGGGATGAATCTATCCCCAGCAGGACTTTGCGGTGGCAAGCGGGGGATATCAATTTCACCCTGATCAATAATCCGCAAAGGGGAGTTAATGGACCAATTGGCTACGATATGGAACAACTAAAAACAATGGCTGAAGAGGTTCAAACGGACAGCGATACGAGCATTACCACCTTGACCGATGATGGAATTTCACTTGATGAGGCTGAAATTAAAGCAGGATTTGTTTTCAAAAAAACAAACCAGATACCGGCAGGTTTGGCACTTTATAAGACTACGTATGACAGTGAGCGAAACACCATCTGCCAATATTTTCGAGGCTATAAAGAAGATCCACAATTTCCAGCTCTTGTAATCGCGCAGAGTACCCTACCGATGCCCAGTTTGGAGGGTTTTCAAACAGAAATCAACTCTGCAGGATCAAACGGCGAATTTGAGCTTGTAGAGGAAGTTATCAATATTAATAACACTGATGGAGAAGAGGCTACATTATTTGAAACCAGTGTTCAAGTTGATGCCTTCTGTGGTGGGGTTCCATCAATCGTTGGTCGCGCCCTACTTTGGCAGCAGCAAGATCGCTCTTTCGCCATTTTAGCAAGACAAGATTATGGAGATGGAATTAGTTTTGTCAGTAAACTTGAAATGCAAAGAATTGCACAATCAATAAATGGAAAGGTAGTAACAGAGGATCCTTCAAAACTTGACCCGGAACGGTTACTCTCGCTGAAAGATGCTGAAAAAATTATCGGGATGGAAATCCTTGAGCCAGCTGTAATGTTATCTACTTTCCAATTTGATCATGTCTTTGCTGGTAAAGTTGCAGGTTGGCCATATGCGATCGTAACAGAGTATAAGGATATTTCCGACTCGTTGGACGGGGAAAGAAGCAGGATACTTGTATATCAGATCCCCCAATCGGATCAAACCCTTGAACTCCGTCGTTTGGGTGGTGGTTATTCAAATGCGACGGTCCGTGGTGTGTCAGCCATTTACAGTACGTTTTGTACAGATTCTGAACCTTATGGTACAAACTGTAATCATGAAATTGTCTGGTTCGAGGGTGATACGCAGTATTACATAGAAGTTCATGCACCATTTCAAGTTCCTTCAGAAACTTTGATCGCTATTGCAGATAGTATGCATTAAACTTCATATAGTCGAGATGCCCTCCATCAGGAGGGCATTTTATTTTTCGCTCCCTATTGCAGAAGCAAAGAACAATTATTTAATTAGGATAAGATATGTCTTATTAATATTGTAACTTCATTTTATAAGTTGTAGAATGAATTTACTATTGGTATAGAGAAGGAGCAGCCGTTGAAAGAGAATCAGGGTAATTTTATTGGTAAGGGGGGAATTGAACTGTTTTTCCAGAGTTGGCAGCCGGAAGAGAAACCAGATAAAGTCATTGTGATCGTGCACGGCATGGATGAGAACTGCAGTCATTACCATCACCTGGTGGATTATTTTGTTGCCAGGCGAATTGGGGTGTATGGTTATGACCTGCGTGGTTACGGCAGATCGGGTGGCCAGGAAGGTCATATTGACCATTTCTCGGATTACCGTGAAGACCTGGGATTATTTCTTGACCAGGTGCATCTGATGGCCAACCATGAGCATGTCTACCTGTTTTGTCACAGTCTGGGCGCCTTGATCGGATTGGATTATCTCGAACACCATTCAAAATATATCCACGGCGCTGTGATCAGCGGGGCGCCTCTTGAACCGGTTGGCGTAGGGAGTCCGTTCACGATATTTATGGCAAAAATTATGTCGGGAATTTTTCCGCGTTTTTCGATGGATCTTGGGGTTGATTACGAAGTTGGTACACGAGATGAAATTGAAAGGCAGGCCATGAAAGATGATCCTCTATATCGCAGTCGGGTAACCGCACGTTGGGGAACCGAATGTATGCGCACGGTTAAAGAAGTCAAGGCTAATGTAAAGAAAATTCGCACTCCGCTGTTACTGGTCCACGGCGAGGCGGATAAGGTTAATCATCCAAATGGTTCGAAAGGATTTTTTGACTCACTGGTTTGTCCAGATAAGGCTATAAAAACCTATCCCGGCGCCTACCATAACATTCACGCTGACCTTGATTGGGAGCTTGAAATGAAAGATGTGGAGGAATGGATGATCAAACATCCATAACGCTGTGTTTTCTAAAATCTTATAGTTATTTGTAAACCAAGACACAATGCATTCATTTTCTATTGTGTCTTTTCATTTGTGTATGGAGGAACTTATCATTTTGAGAGTACAATGCAGAAAGACTTACTTGCGTAGGAGGGTCTATTATGAATACGGATTTTACATTTGTACGTGATTTTTTACTTGCAATTGAACGTGAAGAAACAGATCCGATTTCACCACTCACTAAAGATCAATTGGGGTTTTCAAAGATACCGGATGGCATCTTTGGCCGACAGGTAACTCTCTTTGGCCGTTCTGAGTTGATAGAAACCATCAATCAAAAAACAGAAATGGGCAACCATTACTTCCCGGCAAAATTAACCAACGCTGGTCGCGAGTTTCTAAACGAAATTCGAGATGAAGAAATTTGGAAGCAGATAATCAGTATTAATTCCGAAGAGGTTCAAACTTTTTCTCTTTCTGTTTTAATCGCTTTGGCTCAACGCGTAGTGGAGTTGAACCATAAGAAAGAGGATCATTCCAAAGAAACCTAGTGTCTTGGATATCACCATTCAATAATAAAACAAACCCCGCAACAATGCGGGGTTTGTTTTGAACCATTCCCTAAGCCTCTAAAGGCCTTTGATCATATTACCCAGAGCCAGAAGTACAAAGCCAAGCACCATGATGGCGGTAGAGAATGTGCTGATGACACCCAAAGAGAGAACCGAAGCGGCGGCTCCCAAGACAACCAACAGGATCGAAATCCAAAAAGTAATTGCTTTTGGCGGGGTTAATTTCATTTTGATCTCCTTAAACTAGTTCCCAAAACCCAATGTGTATAAAAGTATTCAACACTATAAATATTATACAACCCGCGCCAATAGTCTTTATTCGAACCAGAGCCCACTTTGTACACCGGGATCAGTTTTATCCACTACAATACGGAAGATCACGATCTTTTTAGGATAGGTGACTTCATACCGTACGGCATAAAAATTGCCAACATCCTGCACGTTGATCAATTTCACAGATTCGGATTTCCCAAGGGGGTCAAAACTGGCATAAATTTTCTCCATATCGGCGGTCTTGATGGAATTCAACATGACTTCCGAGAAGTGGCTGGAAAAAGTATCGTAATCCTTGGCTTCTATCCCTGAGATCAAATCCTTGACGATGACATCTGTTTTGGCAACGATGGCATCACGGTCGGCACCTTCAGGAACATAAACGGGAGTTGCCTGCGCACCGCAAGCAGAGAGAACAATTGCTGATAAAAGACACACCAAAAAGATCAATCTCGTTTTCATAAATAGCCTTTCTATATAGGAATGACGAAAATAGTATACCTCCAACCCTTGAGAGGGGAATACTTGCGCGAGGCGAATTAATATTTTTCATATATAAGCCACTGGGAAGAAGATCAAGTAACATCTTGAAGCTTACTTTGATAATATTAATAATATTGCCGAAAATATGCAATAATTACAACAACTATTGACAAAAAGCAAAAATATTGCTAAACTATTTTAGAAATATTGAATATCTGTTGAAGAAAATTGAGAGGCTAACATGAAACAAACAATAATCCCGATAAAATCGGACGCACGAATTATGGTCAAGTGCAACGCCGATCTTTCCGTTGAAGGTAACGAAGAATCCACTCTGGTTGTGATCGTAGATCAGGGTGACAGTCTGCGCATGCGCGAAGATAACGGCATCTACCGTATTCATTCTGATACTGACTGCCGTTTACTTTTGCCGAGCACAGCCATGGTGACCGTGGAAAAGACTGGCGGTGACGGCCAGTTGAAGAACCTTAAAAGCAGGGTGGTCATTGGCAAAATTGGTGGTGATTTGAAGATGGATTCCATCAACGGCGCTTCAGTGGAAACCGTTGGCGGCGATTGTCATATTTATGCTGCCATCGGAGCCATTGAGCTGGCGCGTGTAGGTGGTTCGCTCACTGCTGATGGCGGCGAATCCCTGCTGGCAGGAGGCATAGGCGGCGATGTCCACATCTACAATTTCTCAGGCAAGGTTGAAGTGAATGCCGGAGATGAGGTTATTTTGCAGCTCTCCCAACCTAACGTACCAGAGATCCGGGTAAAAGCTGGTTCTGACATTGAACTTTTTCTGCCTGAAAATGCCAACTGTCAATTGGCCTTAAAAAGCGGCGGTGAAAGCATCGAAGTCCACGCAAGCGGGCAGGAAGTTGAGCTTGAGGGCAGCGAGTTTTCGGTTCCACTGGGAAGTGGTGGGGCAATCGTATCTCTGACAGCAGGGGACAGTATAAAAGTTACAGATCGAGACAAAGCAGATTCTGTGGATCATGATTCTATTTGGGATGACGACCACTGGAAGAACTTTGGTTTTGATATTGGGCGAAAAGTACGTGAGGGCCTGAAGATCGCTGGCGATTCGATGGATATGGCGATCAAGGAAGCTGAAAAGGCCAGCAAGATGGCTGGCCGTGAAGTCGAACGCGTCTTCCGCGATTTGGATGATAGCCGTTTCCGCCCTGGACCTCGCCATAATGTGGTCGGGTTCTCAATGAATGACAATCCGCCGCCTGCTTCTGCCAAAACAGGACCAAGTGATGAAGAGCGTATGCTGGTTCTGAAGATGCTGCAGGAAAAGAAAATAAATGTTGAAGAAGCAGAAAAACTGTTAAATGCTCTGGATCGCTGAGGTGAAACAATGACGACTGACGAAAGCAAATTGGAAATATTACGAAAAGTTGAGGACGGCACCCTTTCGATCGAAGAAGGGGCGGACCTGATCGGCATACTTGAGAACGCGAAAACCGGGCGGGAATCACAGGGTTCAGAACCGGAGCCGCCAGTCGGGTCGGATCCTTCCATGGGTGGCGTTGAAAAACATGAAGTGTCGGGCTGTTGGAAGGCTGCCTGGAGCATGTTCCTGGTAGGCGGAGCGATCTTGTCAGGTTTTTCTGCCTATTGGATCTATCAGGGATATACCCAAAAAGGGTTGAGCTGGGGTTTCTGGTTATCATGGATACCCATGTTGATCGGCATAGGATTGTTGATCTTTGGTTGGGCGCTGATGGATTCTCCATGGATGCATGTGAAAGTTCACTCGGAGAAATCAGGCAACCAAGGACTATTCATTTTCAGCATGCCAGTGCCATTTAACATTGCACGCTGGGTCATGAAAAACTTCGGCCAATACTTGCCCGAGGAAGTCAGAAGTCAGGGAATTCTCAATGTTCTGGATGAGGCAGAAGCATCCATCAAAAAAGGTGAACCTTTCCAGGTTCAGGTGGATGATGACAAAGACGGTTCAAAAGTGGAAATTTTTATCAACTAAGAGATATCCCCTCCTTATGACCGGCGCATATGCGCCGGTTTTTTGTTTCCTGTATAATTCAGCTATGAGATGGACTCGAATCGTTGGAAATATTCTTCTAGTATTGGCAGCCCTTGGATTATTCTTTTCTCTATGGCCGGCTTCCATACAAACCACAAAAATTCCTTTTATGACTCCTGATGGATTGGCAGGAACTTTATCTTTAAGTCAGGCATCCCAGCTCCATGTTGGAGACAACACCGAGATCAAGTTGAATATTGTTATTGATCAAAAGACAACGGCGAACAATGAATTGTCTTTCATCAGTAAACTTGAGCTGAATAATTTGGAGGTGAACCCAAAGGGAGAGGGCAAGGTAACCGTTGACCCGACAAAACCTGTGGTGCTGATTTGGGATGTAACTTCACCTAAAACGGGAAGTTTTTCTGGGACGTTATGGCTTTTTATTGAATCCACAAAAGGTGAAAAAGAATTGATCCTGGCAAGACCATTGAAATTTGTGGTTAATAACTTTATTGGTTTTTCTTATCAGTCGGCTAGAGTGTTTTGCATTATTAGTATGATCGCAGGATTATTCCTCATTTTCTTTCCTATGATTAATACTAAACCACTGCGATAGTCGTACAATCTTATCTGGATGCATATTGCATTCATATATGATAAAATAAGTCAAGTTAGTATTATTATTTGTGTTTGAGGAGTGGGCAAATGCTAAATGAGTGGTTATACCTGGGGATATTTCTGACCATCGCTCTCGCCATTCCTGCTGCTGCTTTGTTCATTGCGGGAATCCTTTCTCCAAAAAAGCCAAATCCGATCAAAGACTCCACCTACGAATGCGGTATGGAAACCGTTGGCGTTTCGTGGATCCAATTCAAGGTTCAATATTACATTTACGGATTGGTCTTTCTGGTATTTGATGTTGAAACCGTACTGCTCTATCCATGGGCGGTGGCTTACAACAAGGTGCCACTTTTTGGAGTGCTCGAGGTCATTCTTTTTGTTGCCATTTTAGCCAGTGGATTATTGTATGTCTGGCGTAAGGGCGCATTGGAATGGGTATAAGGCTAACATTGGAGTTAATGAATGAACTTTATTTATGATCCTGTTCCGTGGGTGATCAACTGGCTGACCCAACTGCTCTTGAGTTGGGGTTTACCTGCTAACGTGGTCAACACCCTTTTATATCTTGTCGGCGCGATATTGATCTGTCTCGGCGCCATGCTTTTTACCACCATGTTGATCTGGGCAGAACGCAAGATCGGCGGACGTTTTCAAGATCGTCTTGGCCCTAACAGGGTCGGACCCTGGGGCATCTTTCAATCCATCGCGGACATGTTAAAGATCTTCACCAAGGAATATATTAATCCTGTTGGAATTGACAAGATCCCGTTCAATCTGGCGCCTGTTTTGGCGGTTGCAGCGGTTTTGTCCATCTGGGCAGTGATACCTTTTTCTCAAACCGTGTTTGGGACAAACATCAATGTGGCGCTCTTGTTCATCATTGCTATAGGCGGGTTGGGAGAGATGGCCATCATCCTGGCCGGGTTCGGTTCCAACAATAAGTATGCACTGCTGGGCGCTTTTCGCGCCGTGGCGCAGCTTATTAGTTATGAAGTGCCCATGGTCATTGTGCTGCTCATCCCCGTGATGTTCAGCGGTTCGATGGGATTGAATGAAATTGTTCAGGCACAGAAGATTCCCTTCATTATTTATACCCCGGTGGCCTGCGTGATCTTCTTCATATGTTCCATTGCCGAGAACGGACGCGCGCCGTTTGATCTGATCGAAGCGGATTCAGAATTGGTAGCCGGCTATAACATTGAATATTCAGGGCTTAAATTCGGCATGTTTTTCGTCGCCGACTTTTTGCACGCCTTTACCTCCGCCATAGTCTTTACCTCCATCTTTCTTGGTGGCTGGCAGGGTCCCGGTGTTGAGCAGATCCCCGTGCTTGGTGGAGCCTATATGCTGGTCAAAACACTGGTGGTTTACTTCTTGATGCTGACCATTCGTTTCACTGTGCCGCGTTTCAGAATTGATCAAATGATGGCGCTCAACTGGAAGATCCTGACCCCATTATCACTGGTGACCTTGCTGGTGACCGCTTTAGTGGATAAATCCATCCCGCATGAAATGACGGCCATCCGCATTAGCGCTCTGATTGTTGCCAATGTGTTGTTATGGCTGCTGGCTGACCGCATGATCACCGCATATCGTAAACGCAATCCGATTCAGGTGGTCACGGGCAAAGTGCGTCCATTGGCCCGACCAGAGATCATCCCCGTCACTGAAAAGGAGGCTGCCCAATGACAGGCATGCAGATCCTGTTTCTGATCACCGCTGCGGTGGTGGTCTTTTCTTCTTTCATGAGTATTACCGCGAGACGCATGATCCATGCGGCTTTATGGTTTGTACTGGCCTTGTTGGGTGTGGCAGTGGTTTTCGCCATGCTTGAGGCCAGCTTTTTCGCAGTGGTGCAGGTTCTGGTTTATGTGGGCGCGATCGCCATTTTGATCATCTTCGCTACCATGCTGACCAGGCGTGCACTTGAAGATCAAGGTAATCAATTTAATCGGGCAACCCTGGTCACCCTGGTGATCGTCAGCGTGATCTTCGCCGGATTGGTGATATCCCTCAAATCCTGGGCGCCGCTTCAATCCATGACCCAACCGCTGCCCGCAGAACAACTCAATGTCGGCACCTTGGGGATGGCACTGACTGCTGCAAACGGATTCGCACTTCCTTTTGAGGCAACGTCCATATTATTATTGGCGGCCATGATCGGCGCCATTTATGTGGCGTACGAACGAAAGGAGAAAAAGAAATGATTCCGTTGTATTGGTATCTTCTCCTTGCCGGATTGGTTTTTTGTATTGGATTGTTTGGGGTGATCACCCGTAAAAACTCTGTGGGTATCTTGCTTTCGATCGAGTTGATGCTCAACGCCGCCAATATCAATCTGCTTGCGTTCTGGCGTTACCTCTATGCCCAAACCGGTGATCTGCGCGGACAGGTCTTTGTGATCATCATTTTTGTGGTGGCCGCCGCCGAAGCTGCTGTTGGGTTGGCCATGATCATCTCGGCTTACAGGCAGAGACAAACTGTTGTTGCCAATGAAATTGATTCGATGAAAGGTTAATCCATTGAATTCGTTCCTTTCACTCAATACTCTTATCTGGTTGATCCCGCTGCCGCCGCTGGTGGCTTTTGCGGTGATCCTCTTATTGGTAAAAAGGTCCAATCGCACCAGCCATTGGACGGCCATTCTGGCTGCCGGAATCTCTTTCGTCGGCAGCATGATCGTCTTTATCAAGGCGATTTCTGCTACAGAACTTGCAAAAGCCCCATTTGGCGGCGAGATCAACTGGCTGCCCACCGGTGACACCTGGTTAAAGATCGGCGTAACGGTGGACCCCTTGACCGCGGTGATGCTCTTCTTCGTGGCCTGGACAGTGCTGATGATCTTTATTTACAGCGTGGGTTATCACAACTTTGGCCAACCCAAAGGGGATCATGACCACCCCGGGCTGCCCCCGCACGGAGCGGATGTTTCGGAACACGGCAAGACACACCGCGTGCTTTCGATCGAACCGATGTACGCCCGTTTCTTTGCGCTGATCAGCCTGTTCGCTTTTGCCATGTACCTGTTGGTGGTGAGCGACAACTTGTTGACCCTTTACATCGGCTGGGAGATCATGGGCTTGTGTTCCTACCTGCTGATCGGTTTCTGGTACGGCAAGGAATCCGCGCGAAAAGCAGCCATCAAGGCTTTCATTACCACGCGTATTGGAGACGTTTTCATGCTGCTGGGCCTGGCTTCTCTCTATTCCCTGACCGGCAGTTTGAGTTTCAAAGAGATCCTGTCAAACCCTGTGGTTCTACAGACCCTTTCCACCAGTACTTCGCCTGTCTTTGGGCTTAGCTGGGCAGGACTGGTCGGGCTGCTTTTATTCATCGGCACGGTTGGCAAATCCGCCCAATTCCCGCTGCATGTCTGGCTGCCAGACGCAATGGAAGGCCCCACACCGGTTTCGGCCATGATCCATGCCGCCACCATGGTGTCGGCTGGCGTCTACCTGGTGATCCGTTTCTTCCCGCTGATCTCGGCGGGCTGGGTTCCTGGTGAGACTTTGACACCGACCATGACCATTATGGCCGGCATCGGGGCATTTACGGCCTTGTTTGCCGCCACCATAGCCATGGCTCAAAACGATGTCAAACGGGTGCTGGCCTATTCCACCATCTCGCAGTTGGGATACATGATCGCGGCTTTGGGTATCGGCGCTTACACCGCGGCCGCTTTCCACCTGGTGACGCACGCTTTCTTCAAGGCACTGCTGTTCCTGGGTTCCGGCTCTGTGATCCATGGCATGGAACATGGCGTACTGCACAGCGGTGAGCACATAGATCCGCAGGACATGCGCCAGATGGGCGGCCTACGGACGAAGATGCCGCGCACCTTCTGGTCCTTCTTGGCCGGCGGCCTGGCGCTCTCTGGCTTTCCACTGATCACAGCGGGTTTCTGGTCCAAGGATGAGATCCTTTCAGGTGCATTCCTGGGGTCGCATTTGGTCGTGTTTATCACATTGGCCCTGGCGGCGTTGCTGACAGCTTTTTATACAGCTCGTCAGATTACGATGGTCTTTTTTGGCGAGCCGCGCAGCGAGGCTGCCAGGCATGCTTCAGAAACCAAACCAGTCATGACCACACCGCTGCTGATTCTGGCATTTTTTGCTCTCACTGTTGGCTGGGTGGGGATTCCGAAAGAATTTCCGCTTCTCGGCAGCCTTTCGCCTGCCTGGTTCCAACACTATTTAGGGCAGATGGTAGAGGGTGCCGAAGCTGAAGGACATTCACTGATTCCTTTGTTGACCTCGCTGGTTGTATCACTTGGAGGTCTGACGTTGGGCTGGCTGATCTATCGCGGCTACAAATCAGTTTCGCAGCAGGATCCGATGGAAAAAGGGCTTGGATTCATTTTCAAGGTTTTCCAAAACAAGTATTGGGTGGACGAAATCTACGAAGTGGCTTTCATCCGACCCGCGGGTTGGTTTGCCGAAAAAATCTCATACAAGTTTGTGGATGTCATGTTGATTGACGGCGCTCTGCATGGCATCGGCCGCTTGGGCAACAGCCTGGGCAGACTATTTCGCTTTGGTTTTGATCTGCCCGTGGTCAACGGCGCCGGGGATGGGGTGGCCGGCGGCACCAAAGGGCTGGGCAGTTTATTGAGACGCATGCAAAACGGCAAGATCCAGCATTACATGGGTCTGGCGGTTTTGTTCATTGTGCTGATCACCATCGTCGTGATCTATTTCGTTCAAATCTGAGAGTAGGAAAAAACCATGAACTTTCTGACACTTCCGATTCTCGCCTGGTTGATCTTGATCCCCGTTTTGGGTGGATTGTTGCTGCTGCTGATCCCCGCTAAAAAAGTGACGCTTCTGCGGTGGTGTGCACTGGGTATCAGTCTTGTTCCGCTAATTTTAGCCGTTGTCTTATGGGTAAATTACCAGCCCAAGTCTGAGGCGCTTTTCCAGTTTGAGATGATCCTTCCCTGGTTTGCTGCTATTCACTCCAGTTTGCACCTGGGAATTGACGGCATCTCGCTGGTGATGGTGCTGCTGACGGCGCTGCTGACGCCGCTGGCGATATTGACCTCATTCAATATTAAAGAGAACGTTAAAGCTTTTATGATCCTGTTCCTGCTGCTTGAAACCGGCATTCTCGGCGTTTTTGTTTCACTGGACCTGCTGCTGTTCTTCCTGTTTTGGGAAGTCGGTCTGGTGCCGATGTATTTCTTGATCAACCAGTGGGGCGGAGAAAAACGTAATTATGCTTCGCTAAAATTCATCCTCTTCACCATGGGGGGCTCACTGGGGCTGCTGCTAGCCATCCAGATGATCGGGGTGGTGACAGGGACCTTCGATTTTGTTGAAATTCTCAAAGCCTGGCCTGCACTGCAAAGTGGTACGCTGTTTGGCATGCCGCTTGAGACTGTCAAGGCCATCGCCTTCTGGGCATTTGTGATCGCCTTTGCCATCAAGGTGCCGGTGTGGCCTTTCCACACCTGGCTGCCCGATGCGCATACTGAGGCACCCACCGGAGGATCCATGATCCTGGCGGGTGTGCTGCTGAAGTTGGGAGCCTACGGCTTTTTACGCTTGGTGCTTCCGCTCTTCCCGGTGGAATCTGCGAAATACGCTGGCTGGCTGGCGGTTCTGGCCGTGGCGGCCATCGTGTTTGGCGCACTCTCGGCGGCCAGTCAGACGGATTTCAAACGCCTGGTGGCTTATTCATCCATTAACCACATGGGATTCGTGATCCTGGCAGTGGCAGCCGCAGCTTGGGCTGGCGGCAGTACGGATGAGGCGGTCAGGCAAAGCAGTGTCATCGCGGTCAACGGCGCCGTGCTGCAAATGTTCAATCACGGATTGAGTGCGGCAGGCATGTTCTTCCTCGTTGGCGTGCTCTATGACCGGGCTCATACCCGCATGCTGGACAAGTTCGGCGGCCTATTCGCCATTGTCCCGGCGTATGGCGCCATTTTGATCTTCCTTTCGATGGCTTCGCTTGGGCTGCCCGGCTTGAACGGATTTGTGTCTGAATTCATGATCGTGCGCGGCGTCTGGCCGATTTACATGGTTTTGACCGCCGTCAGCATGATCGGATTGTTGTTTACCGGTGTGTATGTGCTCAAGGCACTCAAACTGGTGTTGCAGGGTCCGTTCAATGAAACCTGGGCAGGAAGGATCTCTGAGATCAACCTGCGCGAGCTTTTTGTGATCGTGCCGTTGATGGTCTTGATACTTTCCATCGGCATTTGGCCAAGCTGGATATTAAACGTGATCAACCAGACCGTTATGCGCTGGTTTTAGAGGAGCATCATGACGTTTCCGTTTCTTAGTGTTCTGATCCTTCTTCCACTTTTGGCCGGTGTGGTCTTGCTGCTGCTGCCAGCCGGTAAACGCGGATTGATCCGCGGTATCGCACTGGGCGTCGCACTGGTTACCTTTGCGATCTCAGTTTATCTGTTCGCTGCTTACGATAAAGCGGCTGCGGGATACCAGTTCGTGGAACATCTGCAATGGGTTCCAACCCTGGGGATCTCGTACCATTTGGGGGTGGACGGCTTCAGTCTGCCACTGGAATTATTGGCCGGTATTGTGGTGCTGTGCGGTGTGATGGTCTCATGGAAAGTGGAAGACCGTCCGCGCGAGTTCTTTGCTTTCATCATGTTCCTGGCTTCAAGCGTTTTTGGTGTCTTTGCTTCCCTTGACCTGTTCGTGCTGTTCTTCTTCTTTGAGCTGGCGGTCTTCCCCAAGTATTTGATGATCGTGATGTGGGGATCACCCAAGACGAAGGAATACGGCGGCATGAAGCTGACGCTCTACCTCTTCCTTGGATCGGTGGTGGCGCTGGTGGGGGTGCTGGCCATCTATTTCACTTCCGGATTGCACACCTTTGATCTGCTGGCGCTTGAAAAAGCCGGATTCGGTCTGGCGGTACAGAAACTCTGGTTCCCATTCATCTTTATCGGGTTTGGTGTACTGGGTGGCCTCTTTCCATTCCACAGTTGGGCGCCAGACGGTCACGTGGCCGCACCGACCGCGGTTTCAATGCTTTTGGCTGGTGTCGAGATGAAGGTGGGCGCTTTTGCCGCCCTGCGCGCCGGATTGATGCTGCTTCCTGACGGGATGCGTTTTTGGGCACCGCTGGTGCTGATCCTGGCCATGATCAACGTGGTTTACGGCGCTTTCATTGCCATGATCCAAACCGATTTCAAATACGTCATCGGTTTCTCCTCCGTCTCGCATATGGGATTGGTCTTCATCGGTTTTGCCACGCTGACGCCTGAAGGGCTCACCGGGGCAGGGCTGCAGATGTTCTCGCACGGTATCATGACGGCTCTCTTCTTTTCCGTGGTCGGGATGGTCTACGACCGGGCGCACACGCGCAACCTGAGTGAACTGGGAGGGCTCGCCAAGCACATGCCGCTGGCCATGTTCGGATTCGTGGTGGGCGGTCTGGTTTCCATGGGCATGCCCGGTTTTTCGGGGTTCGTGGCTGAGATTCCAATTTACCTAGGCGCATGGAAAACCATGCCCCTGGTGGCGATCATTTCAGCCATTTCAATTGTGGTCACAGCGGCATACATTCTGCTGGTCGTACGAAGAGTGTTCTTTGGAGATACTCCCGAGCCCATCCGCGCAGGATTGAGCGATATCTCGGCCATGGATAAGATCGTGGTGGTCGGATTATCACTTCTGATGATCCTGATCGGTTTGATTCCCTCCCTGTTGGTGCCGATGATTCAAGGCGGCGTCAGCAATATTCTCTCTCTGGTGGGAGGTGCATAGATGACTCTCACAGTTGCTCAAATGACTCTGGCCATATTGCCTGAACTGCTGCTTGTGGTTTTATCTGGTGTGCTGATCGTGATCAGCATCATCAAACGTGAGAAGTGCAACCAGGTTCTGGGATGCATCACTGCCGGCGGTATGATCCTGGCCATCCTTTCGGCATTCCTGTTCGCCATGCCAAAGGCGGAACCCGCCCTGATCTGGGGCGGCATGCTGCGCCTTGATTCGGCGACTTTTGTCTTCAGAATGATCTTCCTGTTCGGTGCAGCGCTAACTGCCATCTTCTCCTGCACTGAAGACACCATCCGCTGTAGGCCTGAGTTCTACATGATGCTGGTCTTCTCCACCTTGGGGATGAGTTTGATGGCGACTGCCAGTGATCTGATCATGCTCTTTTTGGCGGTTGAAACGGCTTCCATTCCGCTTTATGTGATGGCTGGCATCAAGGTCAAGGAAGAGAAATCCGTTGAGGCAGGCCTCAAGTATTTCCTCTTCGGCGGTATGTCCTCGGCGATCATGGTTTACGGCTTCAGTTTGATCTACGGATTCAGCGGCACCACCCACCTTTATGACATTGCTCAGGGCATCATTGCCCAACAGGTTCCGCTGGCCGGGGTGGTGGTGGCGATCGTACTGGTACTGGCCGGTTTTGCTTTCAAGATCAGCGCGGCGCCTTTCCACTTCTGGGCGCCGGATGTGTACGAAGGTGCTCCGACATCTGTTACCGGGTTCCTTTCCACGGTTTCCAAGGCGGCTGGTTTTGCTGCCTTGATCCGCATTTTGATGATCCTCTTTCATGCCAACGGAGGCGTCGTCTGGCAGGCGCTGATCGCCGCGCTGGCGGTCGCCAGTATGTTTACGGGCAATCTGGTCGCCATCCCTCAAAAGAACATCAAAAGGCTGCTAGCGTATTCATCCATCGCGCAGGCGGGGTACATTCTCGTTGGCCTGGCGAGCCACTCCAACCTTGGATTCAGCGGCGCCATCTATTATTTGATGGCATACCTTGTCACCAACCTGGCACTCTTTGCCATCGTCGGCTGGATATCCCGGAAGACGGGTTCCGACAGCCTGGCAGCATTTGCAGGGTTGAACAAGCGGTCACCTGGGCTGGCGTTGGCCATGCTAATCGGTCTGCTTTCTCTGGGCGGTATTCCACCCTTTGGCGGATTCTTTGCCAAGTTGTTGGTCTTTGGTGCGGCCATCGAGTCTGGCTGGGCCTGGCTGGCCATTGTGGGTGTGATCAACTCGGTGATCGGTCTCTACTACTATCTGCGGGTGCTCAAGGTCATGTATGTGGATGAACCGGCTGAAAACACACCGCTGACTGTCCAGGAGCCCCTGTGGCTGATCGGTTTGATCCTGTGTCTGGTCTTGGTGGTGGTGTTGGGAGTGATCCTGACGCCCTGGTTTGGCATTTCCAACTGGGCGGCAGTTGGGTTTTAATTTGAAACTGCAGACTCCCACGGTTTTCTAACCGAGGGAGTCTTAGAATAACAAAGGGTAACTTAGCAGCAAGATCGTTTAAAGCAAACCCCCGAATTCTAAAAAAGAATTCGGGGGTTGTATTAATGGGCTTTAGCCTGTTGAGAGAGCGAAGCGAGCGAAACAAACAACCACCCGCTATGCGGGTGGTGACGAAAGGTTAAACCACAAATCACCTAGATTGCTAGAATAGTGATTGTTC
>JAKAFP010000014.1 GCA_021825925.1 Chloroflexota bacterium | reverse complement strand
AATCAAAGTAATGCCAGACATTACCACTTTGACTGGTGGGAGGAATTGATCCGTAAGTGTAATCCAGTGTTCCAGGGGTGATGCCATCGGGAACATTCAACAACACAAAATGTACCTCAACCTCTCCATTGACACAGTAAATATGGGAGAGGTTGAGTTTGTAGTCAGCAACAACATTTGTATAAGCGGCTACTTCGCCCGGGGGGAGAATATTAATGATCAACGACGCGAGGATTAATGCGATTCCTATTACATAGGATACCTTGGATAACCATGCAGGCACAATTACCTTTTTCGGTCTCATACCAATAATCCTTTTTTACCAATAATTCACAAATAACTAATCATTACCAATAATATACTTTTATTGTAACTATTGGATAACAAAAGTCAATTCGTTGCGGCGTAAAAATCTGATCTTCTTTGCAATCCAATTTAATTTCTTTTCTGGTCCACTTTTCTGGTCGAATTTTTTATTAAAAGAGTTGATCTATTCAATTCCTCATTTTGACTCATAACCATAAATAAAAAAAGGTGCTATCAAGATAGCACCCAGTAATTAACCAGTTTCATTTATTCTTTTTTCTTACCGAGACCCTGTAATATCAATCCAAGCCCGATAAAACCGAATCCAAAATTCATCATAATCCGGGATGACCGATTGAAACCGTTGCCAGCCAAATCCATTCCTGTGACAGGAATCAACAGTTGTTGGTCACCCCCTGTTACCGGAATCGGCAGGGTCGGGACGATGGTTGGTGTTGGGGTATTGGTCGGCACATCCGTATTTGTTGAAGTTGGCACAAACGTACTTGTGACCGTAAGCGTTGGTGTGGTTGTTGAAGTTGGCGGAATGGTATTGGTTACTGTCGGTGTCGCCGTAATGGTTGCAGTTGAGGTGGCAGTTGCCGTATTCGTCACTGTAGGAGTATTGGTCGGGGTGTTAGTGATTGTGGGGGTATTGGTAACCGTTGGTGTCGAAGAAGGCGTCAGACTACCGGTGGGGGTCACTGTAGGAGTACTGGTGATAGTAGGGGTAAATGTTTCAGTAGGTGTATAGGATGGTGTTAATGTGGCTGTTGAAGACTCTGTCGGAGTACTGGAGGCAGTGGCAGTAAAGGTTTCTGTCGCAGTAGCCGTTGCTGTACTTGAAGGCGTCAGCGTGTTGGTTGGTGTATTCGTCACGGTTGGCGTACTGGTCGGCGTTTGGGTTCCAGTTGGAGTAACACTCGGCGTAAGCGTAATAGTGGGAGTATGGGTGGCAGTGGCTGTCTCAGTAGGAGTACTGGTCTCGGTTGGTGTTGCAGTGGCTGTTTCAGTAGGCGTATTTGTAATGGTCGCCGTATGAGTAGGTGTATTGGTTGAGGTTTCAGTTGGTGTATTCGTAATAGTGGGAGTATTTGTATATGTTGCCGTGGCCGTGTTTGTTGGAGTCAGCGTGATCGTCGGTGTGTTTGTGGCAGTTGCAGTTGGCGTATTGACAGGAGTGTTTGTCACTGTAGCTGTAAATGTAGCAGTGGCGGTTGCCGTAAGGGTCGGTGTATTTGTGACAGTTGGTGTAAATGTCAATGTAGCCGTCGCAGTATTGGTAGGTGTGTTTGTAATGGTCGGCGTAAAGGTTACTGTTGCCGTCGCTGTGTTGGTGGGTGTTTTGGTCGGAGTGGGTGTCGGGCAAACAGTACCCAGATTTACAGATCCACTGTTGCTGCGTGAATAATTGTCAGTCCAGAGTGAAGTGATCGTAAGGGTAATTGTTCCAGTAATTGAACCGCTGATAATTTCAGTTCCTGAAATGGAACCAAAATTGCTGGGGACTACCGCCCCAACAACAATATTTGACACGGTACGATTGACCGAAGTGATCGTGGAACTTGTACCGTAGTCATTTGTGACCGTCCAAGAAACCTGTCTTGTTCCATTATTCAGACAAACTGAAGAACCGGTGACATCGTTTGAATGCGCAGAAACGATATTGACTGGAATCATATTTGTAAAAACCGAAGCCAAAATCAAGGCAATCCCAAAGACATAAGATATTTTGGCCAATAAACCTGAGCGAATAACCTTATTAATTTTCATTTTTACCATCCTACCTATATCACCCACACCAATGAGACAAAAGTTTATAAATAAGGAAGTTGTGGGACTAGTTAGCTATACTTACTAACTTTACCTTATTTATCTTATTACTAAATAATAACAGATAATTACAACAATTACAATACATTTTTTAATAAATCAGGAATTTGTTACAAAATTTCGAAGAATCCCGATGCCTTCGATCTCAACTTCTACTTCGTCGCCATTCACCAAAGGGCCGATGCCGGCGGGTGTGCCGGTAAAGATCAGATCACCGGGTAACAGAGTCATGATGGTTGAGATATATGCCACAATTTGAGGAACGGTAAATACCATTTCACGGGTGGATGCCATTTGACGCAGTTCGGAATTAACCCGGCAAGTAATCAGCGTATCTGAAGGGTCTAGCTCTGTCTCGATCCACGGCCCCACCGGGCAAAAAGTATCAAAACTCTTGGAACGGGTCCATTGTCCATCTTTGTGTTGCAGGTCGCGGGCAGTGACATCATTACCAACGGTATAACCAAAAATGTATTCGAAGGCTTGTTCGACCGGAATCCATCTTCCTTTTTTCCCGATCACCACCACCAGTTCGGCTTCATGCTCCACCTGCTCACTTTGCACTGGCAGAATTATTTCTCCGCGATCAGCGAGGATGGCAGTTTGGGCCTTCAAAAAAACCAAAGGGCTTTCTGGAACTTCAGCGCCTTGTTCACGGGCGTGTTCGACATAGTTTCGTCCGAGGCAGATGATCTTGCCAGGTTCAACAGGAGGCAAAAGGGTGACATTTTTCAATGAAATGCTGGTTTCGAGGCGCCTATACTCGTTAAATATATCGCCTTCAACCAATCCTATTCTGTCATCGTTGATCCAACCCACATGAATGGTTTTCTCCCTGGTCATAAACCTTGCAAATTTCATCTTTTACAACTCCCTGATGCAGTTGAATTCATAATCACATAAATCATTTTTTTAGATCATACTGGATTCAAGTTTACCATTCAGCCTAATTCACTGGTAAATAATTCCACACGATTTCTTCCGCCATTTTTAGCTTTATACATGGCCGTATCAGAATTCTTCAGCAATTCGTCAAGGTTTTTGATCTGCACCAGGTACTCAGCCACTCCAAAACTGGCAGTAATATCCAATTTCAATTTAGTCTTTAGATCTGAATTATCAGCAATCGCGATCCTCAGTCTTTCGGCTAATTTTTTTGCATCTTCAATTTTGGTATTGGGAAGAATCACGCCAAATTCTTCTCCTCCCAATCGGCCAACGATATCCACTTCTCGAACCCCTTCTACAAGCGTTGTAGCCACACACTGAAGTGCGAAATCACCGCTGTCATGTCCCAGGGTATCGTTTATTAGTTTAAACCTGTCAATATCCAGCATGATCAAAGAAAGCGGTAGATGATAACGCCTGGCGCGTGTGATCTCTTCAGCGCCCTTAATAAAAAAGGCGCGCCGGTTTGCAATTTTAGTTAACTCATCCGTCATGGCGAGAGATTCCAGTTTTTCGTTCAACTGCAAGATCTTATCATCAGCCTGTTTTTGACGTATGATCGTCCAAACCACAGACGACACATTCTCAATAAGTGCAACATCTTTATCGGTGTATTCTGAGTCTTTATTCCCAACCCCCAACACCGCTTCGATCTTGTTCTTATAAAAAATCGGAACTGTCAATTCACGGATGACCGGAGCGTGACCTTCGGGTAGTCCATTTTTAGTAGCAAGCTTGGCATAATCGTTATGGATGACTGGTCTTCTTTCACGGACGCTGTCTCCCCAAACACCCGCTTTATCCAGAGAATAGTGCTTGTTCTCTCCTTCTGCTTTACAGAAAATCTCTTTTGTGCGGGTGGACCATGCTTGTAAAAGCAAATCCTTTCCGTCATCCAACACAACATGGAAGAAACTGATCTTGCTAAAGGTTAAGTCTTCTAATAAATCTAAAGCCCTGGTCATTAATTCAATGATTGAATGATCGGATGAATATTCCCAAAGGTCCAACCTGATTTGCACTATCCGTTCAGAAACTTTTTGGCTCGATACATCTTGCAATATGGAGATCAAACATTTTTCACTATTAATGATGATCGTTTCACCAGAATAAACCAGATTAATAACCTGACCCTCTTTGGTTCTGCCAAGAAACTCATATTCTCTCAGCCTGCCAAAAGTTTCCATGTGTTTGATCACTTTTGCCCGTTCATCAGGGTTAGCCCAAATTCCCAGCTTTAAGGTTGTACTACCTAATACCTCAGCCCGGTTATGGCCCACCAACCTTTCAAAAGCCTCATTGGCATCCAAGATCAAGCCGTCTTCCATCCGAGAGATCAACATTGGATCTGGGCTGTTTATGAACGCCTTTAAGAATTTTTCCTGGCTCAACAAAAGTTCTGATTCGGTATTTCTTCGTTCAACAATATCCGCTTCAAGTTTATGTACCAGCCGCTTGTTGACCATTAAAAAGAAATAGAAAGTCGCCGAGACATATATAACTTGGAAACCAAGAAAAACATATGTTTCGAATGGTCTGGTTTTTAAAAGATCATCACCCTGAGGGATTACGGAAGCATAAATGATTCGGCCAACACCCAATAAAACATAAAAGATGCTGATAATCCGAAGCTCTTTAATAATTGTGAAAATGAAGGAATCGTGGATGGTAAATAGCATCCAAACAATTTGACCTATGAAAAAAACGATTACAACCGAAAAAAGGATGGTTCGATATTGAAGATCCGGATTTCCATAGGTAAACCAGCTTTGCAAAACAACATATAAACCAAGGAATATGTAATTATGAACCTGGTTTATTTTTCTTTCGAGGAACTTCGCCAAACCCATGTAAAGAAGCAGGGTTGCTGCAGCGAGTAAAGTATTCCCTAGTACTATTGAAAGAAAATCCGAAATGATTCCCCGCAGCGATAAAAGCAAAATGCCAACAAAATTTAATAAGAAATTGGTCATGCACAGCCCAAGCCCCCCGAAACGGGATCGGTTCTGGCGCCATAGACTGAAGGTTACAACTGCACAAATCAGGTTACAAAGGGTATAGCTTAGCAGTACAGTTCTAAGGTCCAAATTCAACATGGATACCCCAATTTATGAATAACCAATATTAAGGTTTCATTAATAATTAAACCCATTATACATAACTATCGGTTCGAAAAGTCTTTTCCTTGAACTGATGCGTCAGCTATCAAACAAGAATACATAATAGGATTTCAAGGATCAGCGATTTTTGGGGGACTGTCAATATTATTAATCATTCCATTGTCAGGGATTTGTTCTCTGGTATAATGGGCGACGGACTGGTAGCTCAGTTGGTTAGAGCATCGCTTTTACACAGCGGAGGTCGCAGGTTCGAGTCCTGTCCGGTCCACCATGACGAATCACTTCTTATGAGAAGTGATTTTTTATATGTTTTTCTGACATCTAGCAGTTATAATGAAAGTACCGGGGATGACAGGCTTCGACGGGCGAGGCTGGTCCCGGACGGCAAGCCGAGAGGTACCGAACTCGTAAAATCCGTACACAATTTAAGTGCCAATCGCACTCAATATGCAGCAATGCCTTTAGCCGCCTAGGTTAAGAGCAAAGCTCACCTGACGCCCTAAGAAGCGTCACGTCTTCCTGCTCCGCTCTTGAACCGGCAGCAGAGCGGACGTCACAAAGTTCAAGTGCTGTGCAGTACGTCACGGATTGCGCAAAAGAGGGCTTTCGGGTCTGAGTGACTGGCCGGTCTGTGTTTTTGTTCGTTTCACACAGGCAGGCGACATCCAAAACGGACTACGCTTGTAGAAGTTCGAGGGTCTATTCGTTCGGACGCGGGTTCAATTCCCGCCATCTCCACCTTTCCCGTGCCCCAGCCAATGGCTGGGGTTTTGTTTTTGATGATATCTAATAGCAGACCCCCGCGGTTTGATGATCGAGACTTTCTCTGTTCAATCGAAACCGCGGGGGTCTTGTTCGTATTTGTTTATTTCTCGCAGATCAAGCCCTTGAGATAGAAACTCTCAGGAAAGCTCGCCAAAACCGGATGATCCGGCGACTGTGAGAGCTGGTCTATGATGCGCAGGTCCACGCTGGCATCAAGGGCGGCGCCAGCGATGATCTTCTGGAACAGATCACGTGAGATCCCACCTGAACACGAAAAAGTGACCAAGATGCCACCAAGTCTTAGTAATTTGATGGCCAGCAGGTTGATATCCTTGTAAGCGCGCGAGGCCTTTTCAGCCTGAGAAATGGTAGGAGCAAACTTGGGCGGATCAAGCACGATCAAATCAAACGACCTGGCCTGATCGCGAAACTTGCGCAGCAGCGTGAACACGTCCCCTTCAATGATCTCAGACTTTGCTTCATCCAGGCCATTCAGGCTGACATTGTGTTTAAGCTGTTCAAGTGCCGGTCCGGAAGAATCCACGGAGGTGACACCGGTCGCGCCACCTGCTAGGGCGTTCAAGGTAAACCCGCCGGTGTAGCAGAAACAATTCAAAACCTGCCTGCCTTTGGAAAGTTCATATACTTTTTGACGGTTGCGCCGCTGGTCTATGTAAAAACCTGTTTTCTGACCTCCGGTGACATCCACCTGGTATTTGAGGCCGTTTTCGAAGATCTCGACGACGTGATCCATCGGCTTGCCCCAAACGAGCCCTTCACGCGGCTGCAGTCCTTCAAGCTGCCTGATCTCAACATCAGAACGCTCGAAGATCTGTTCCGGCTTAACCACTTCTGACAGGATTTCAACGATCTCGCTGCGAAATTTCTCCGCGCCGGCAGAAAGAAGCTGCATGACCAGAGTATTGGCATATTGGTCCACCACCAAGCCGGGAATGCCATCTGCTTCGCCATAGATCAGACGCAGCGCATCCGTGTTTTCATACGCTTTTAGTCCAGCTCGCCTTTCAATGGAAGCTTTGATCCGCTTCTCAAGGAAAGCTCGTTCTATGATCTCATTTTCATCCAGGCTCCACACTCTAGCACGGATCTGGGATGATGGGCTATATGCTGCTCTTGCCAGAAATTTCTTTTTGCCATCAAGCACCACGACAGTGTCGCCCAAACCGGGTGTTCCCTCCACGCTATCAATGGCAGAAGCAAATATCCACGGGTGGCGGGTCAGAACTGATTTCTCACGACCCGCTCTTAATACAATTACGGCATCAGCCATTGGCTTTCTCCAGATCTGCGATCAGGGTTCTCAATGCCTCTTCACTTAATTGCGGTATCCCCAGACTGAGGGCTTTTTCCAGTTTGGAACCGGCATTTTCACCCAATACCAGGTAATCCGTTTTCTTGCTGACGCTGTCAGTGACCTTTCCGCCGTTAAGTTCGATCAACTCTTTGGCCTGGTCTCTGGAGAGCGTCGGCAGTGTACCGGTGATGACAAAAGTCTTGCCATCCAAATACCAGCGTTTGGCTGGACCTGAGGTTTCAGATGCAATTGGCCAAACGCCGACGTCTTTCAATTTAGAGACCAAGGCCTGGTTGGCAGGTCTGGCGAACCAATCCACGATTGCTTCAGCAGTATTGGGTCCAAACCCTTCCATTTGTTGAAGTTGCAGCGATGTGGCTTTGGAAAGTTCAGATAAATCATTGAATTTCTCGGCCAGATCTGCAGCCGCCACTTCACCCACGCCGCGGATGCCCAAACCGATGATAAGGCGTGCCAGCGGCTGCTTTTTGGAGGCCTGAATGGCCTCGATCAGGTTATCCGCCTTCTTGTCTTTGTATCCTTCCAAACCAAGCAGGTCTTCCTTTTTCAAAAGGAAGAGGTCCGCTATATCCTTGACCATGCCCGTTTCAGCGAATTGTTCCACGATCTTGATGCCCATGCCCACAATATCCATGGCACCGCGGGAAACGAAATGCTCCAGATTGCGCACCAGCTGCGCCGGGCAGGCCGCGTTGACGCAGTACCAGGCGACTTCGCCAGCCAGATGCTCCACTTCCTGTCCGCACGACGGACAAACTTTGGGCATTTGGTAGGGTTTTTCATTACCAGTTCGGGCATCTGTTATCGGGCCGATCACGTAAGGGATGACATCCCCGGCGCGTTTGATCAACACCCGATCTTGAATGCGAATGTCTTTATCCGTGATGAAATCAAAGTTGTGCAGTGTGGCTTTGCTCACAGTCACCCCGCCGACTTCAACAGGTTCGAAGATGGCGTAAGGTGTAAGGACCCCTGTCCGCCCCACATTGACGCCAATATCACGCAGTATGGTGGTAACCTCACGAGCGGGGTATTTTAATGCAATCGCGCCGCGCGGATCCTTGCCCACAAAACCAAGCTCATCGGCTACACGAAGGTCGTCTAATTTAATCACTACCCCATCCACTTCAAAGGGGATGCTGTCGCGCCGCTCGATCCAGCGCTGGGTTACTTTCAGGACATCATTAAAGGAATCCACTTTTTCGATCAAGTCACTGACGGGAAATCCCAGGTCTTTTAATGTATGAAGGAGCTCCCACTGAGTAGCTGGCATTGGATCGGAGCTTTGCACGATGGCATAAGTCAGGATGGTCAATGGTCTGGAACTGGTCAACCCTGGGTCAAGCTGACGCAATGATCCAGCCGCCGTATTGCGTGGATTCTGGTAGGTTTTATCACCGGCTTCTTCAAGCGCTTGATTGAGCTTGATGAAATCATCACGCAAGATGAACACCTCTCCCCTGACCACCAGCAGGTCAGGAGCTTTTTTGGCACCGTCCACGACCGGGATTTTGAGGGGGACGCTTTTGATGGTACGCACATTGGCAGTGACATCTTCGCCTATTTCACCGTCGCCACGAGTGGCGCCCTGCACCAGAACACCTTTTTCATAGCGCAGCACGACCGTTAAACCGTCAATCTTGGGTTCAAGAACGAATCCTGATCGAGAAACCTTGGGGTCCAGTTTAACGATGCGATCATACCAGGCACTCAGATCCTCATTATTAAATGAATTTGCCAGAGAAAGGATGGGCGCTGGATGAGCCACTTTTTGGAATTTATCGGCAGCCAATGCACCAATACGCTGTGTTGGCGACTCTGATGTGACCATTTCGGGATGTTTCGCTTCCAGTACACGCAACCTTTTAATCAAGGTATCGTATTCATAATCGCTGATCAATGGTTGATCCAGAACATGATAGCGATAAAAATGAAAATTGATGTCTTTTTGTAGTTTCTTGATCTCGTCAATTTCAGCGTTATCGGTCATATTTACCTTCCTTATACTCAAATTATAGCAGTGAAAAACTTACGCCTTTCTTATAAAATTTCAACGCCAAATGATTGTATAATCCAGTTTATCTATACTCACGTTTTAAATAATTAGTGGAGGACGCATGAAAATCGTTGCATTTATCGGAGCTGGTTTGCTCATTGTCCTTGGCGCCTTGATGGCGATCGGGGCAACAGATCCATATAACGGACAAATCGGCTGGCTTCCCATCGGATTGGTGTTGATCGGCGTTGGATTGGTGATCATTTTCTTTGCAGCCCGCCGTAAAGCCGTCAGCCCGACCACCAATGTCACCCTTAATGTGGACTTGCCCGGCAATGTCGCCATGAACGAGATCAAATGCAAATCCTGCGGTGGTGTTTTGGCCGCCGAAAATATTACCATGGTGCAAGGTGCTCCGATGGTAACTTGTCCCTACTGCCACACTGTCTATCAAATGACTGAAGAACCTAAATGGTAATTGCACTCGATTTATTGGGAGGGTTGTGATGAGAGTTTTACGATACATTTGCGTCTGCTTGATATTGATCCTGCTGGCAGGAAGCGTTTCACCAGTTTACGCACAGGATTACCGCTTTCAGGTTCCTGATCAGGCTGTGGTCGTTTCAGTTAATAATGACGGTTCGATCAATATTGATTACACCATGACCTTTTTAAACGATTCTGGCGCACATGCCATTGATATCGTGGATATCGGTCTTCCCAATTACGATTATGAACTCAGAAACATCACGGCTGAGGTGGATGGCGTACAGATCACACGTATCACCAACTCTGATGTCGTGTCACCGGGCATTTCACTCTATCTTGAATCCAACGAAATCCCGGCAGGCGGCACCGGCAAGGTGCACGCTTACATTACCAATGTTAAAACCGTCATTTATCCAGGAACGCAAACAGAATCCGAGCCTTATGCCAGCCTGGTGTTCTCACCCAACTGGTATGACAGACAGTACTGCTACGGTAACACCAACTATCAATTCACCTTCCTGCTGCCTCCCGGCATCAAGGATGGCGAGTCCAGATACTACATCCCTGAAAATTGGCCAACTTCAGATGCGCCTGAATCCAAGATCACTGCCGAGGACCGCATCTTCTATACCTGGGTTTCCACCCAGGCAGATACCTATACCCAATATACCTTCGGCACCAGTTTTCCTGCCCGTTATCTTGCAGAAGGCGCTGTGGTGCAAGAGGCGTATGTTCCCCCTTCATCTTCAGGCGGCAACTCCACCAGTTTTAATCTCGACAGCGTCTGTCCCTTCATTTTCTGTTTGGGATTTGCCGGTTTCTTTGCCTTGATCATTTATTCCGCCACGATTGGTGCCAAGAAACGTAAAATGGCATATTTGCCCCCCAAGATCTCAATGGAAGGCCACGGCGTGAAACGCGGATTGACTGCTGTTGAAGCAGCCGTCTTGATGGAACAACCCATGGATAAGATTTTCACCATGGTACTGTTTGGCCTGCTCAAAAAAGGTGCGGCTGAGGTGGTGACCAAGGATCCCCTTGATATCAATGCCTCCGTGCCAGCGCCTGCCGATCTTTACGGGTACGAAACTGACTTTTTGGCCGCCTTCGCCGAAAAAGCAACAGCTCCACGCAAGAAATTACTGCAAACCATGATGGTTAATTTGATCAAGAGCGTTGGCGAAAAGATGAAAGGGTTCAGTCGTAAGGAAACCCTGGCGTTCTATGAAGACATTATGAGACGCGCCTGGGCGCAGGTCGAAACCGCAGGCACCCCCGACGTCAAAGCCCAGGTTTATGAAGAGAACATGGATTGGACCATGCTGGATAAGAAATATGAAGATCGTACCAACAACGTCTTCAGCGGACCAATGGTCATCCCAACCCCGTCATGGTGGTGGCGCTATGATCCCACCTTTGCACGACCTTCATACTCAACCCCTGTTTCTACGATCGGCGGCGGTATGACGCCTCCTCCGCTCTCCACATCAGGCGGGCATTCCGTTTCGATGCCCACCATGCCCGGTTCTGCGTTTGCGGCATCTGTGGTTGGCAGTGTCTCCAACTTCTCGTCCAAGGTGATGGGCGGACTTTCCGGATTCACCAGCGGCGTCACCAATGTGACCAACCCTCCCCCGCCTCCTTCGACTTATCGTAGTTCTGGTGGTTCCAGCGGCGGACATTCTTGCGCCTGTGCCTGTGCCTGTGCTGGTTGCGCCTGTGCCTGTGCCGGTGGCGGACGTTAGTTTACAAAACCAATGAACCTGTTCAACCGCTTTTCCTTCGCGAAATCCAAAACACCAGCAGTGGAATTCCCTGCTGCTGGTGTGTACCATTTTTTGCGCCAATCGGAGGATGAGAAATCCAGGCTTCATCTACGCCTTGATAACGATGGTACGGGTTTGTTGATGATCAATGCCAATCGGGTATTTCAACTCAATCCATCCGCGGCAGCCATGATGTACTTTGCCTTGCACGAAACTCCCGCAGACCAGGCAGCAGGAAAGCTTCACAAGAAATTCAACGCGCCCAAGGCTACCATCCTGTCTGATTACGCAACCATCCAGGACCAGCTTGTCGCATTAGTCTCGAATGAATCCTGCCCGATCTGCGAACTTGATCTTGAGACGACCGCTCCATTTTCATCCCGGCCGTCCGCGCCTTACCGCATGGATCTTGCCATCACCTACCGCTGCAACAATGCCTGCGCACACTGCTACAACGGACGTCCACGTAATTACCCGGAGCTTACAACCGAAGAATGGTTCAAAATTCTGGATGATCTTTGGATGATCGGCATTCCGCACATTGTATTCACCGGCGGCGAACCTACCTTGCGCGAAGATTTGCCAGAGTTGATCCGCCATGCGGAAGCCAACGGCCAGATCACCGGTATCAACACCAATGGACGTAAACTTAAAGACAAAGCCTATCTTCAAAAACTCGTGGATGCCGGCCTGGATCACGTGCAGATCACGTTTGAATCGCATCTCCCGGAAATCCACGATCAAATGGTCTGTCACAGCGGAGCCTGGCAGGAAACAGTGGAAGGTTTAAAAAACGCCTTGGCATCAAACCTGTATGTGATGACCAACACTACCATGCTCACGCTCAACAAAGCGGCCATTCCCGAAACACTCGAATTTTTGGGCAAACTGGGATTGAAAACCATCGGCCTGAATGCGTTGATCTACTCAGGACACGGTGCGACAGTGGGAACCGGATTGTCAGAGAGCGAACTGCAGCCCATTCTTGAAACTGCCCAGATCATCACCAACAAGTACCATCAACGCCTGATCTGGTACACACCAACCCAGTATTGCAATTTTGATCCCGTGCAAATGGGGTTGGGTGTCAAAGGCTGCACTGCGGCCCTTTACAACATGTGTGTCGAACCCAACGGTGATGTCATCCCCTGTCAATCCTATTATCAATCCTTGGGGAACATTTTGACACAACCCTGGGACAAGATTTGGAATCACGATTTGGCCGTTTCGTTACGTGAACGGCATCAACTACCTGAGAAGTGTAATGATTGCTCCTTATTAAGTGAATGCGGCGGCGGATGTCCGCTGGCTGCAAAGGTGAATTAAACTTGTTCTTCCCGGAGGGAAAAATGAAAGCCAGGATCAATACTTTTATCAATAATATCCTTTACACCCCGAAACCCATCCCGGCCGGCAATTACCAGGCCATGTTGAAACTGGATACCGGACCAACGTATCGCCTGCACTTACGCATTGACGATAAAGGCACCGGCATTTTGATCATTAATGCCAGCACCATCCTGCACCTGAACGCCACTGCGGTTGAATATGCCTATCACTTGATCAAAGAAACCCCGCTTCAAACCCTCACAGCTGAAATGCTGAAGCGATACAGGGTTTCTGAAGATGAAGCGATCAAGGATTTTCAAGAGTTCAAGGAACGCCTTGAAACCCTGGTTTCCACCCCAGATCTGGACCCTGAAACCTTTTTGGATATGGAAAGAGTGGATCCCCATGATCAAAGTTTAACCGCCCCCATGCGCCTGGATTGCGCCCTCACCTACCAGGTGGTGGAAGGTTCCAACAGTGTTTATGCCCCCAACGACCGTGTTAAACGCCTGCTGGATACAGAAGAATGGAAGCAAGTGCTCAAAAACGCCTGGGACGCCGGAATTCCGCACGTGGTCTTTACCGGCGGCGAACCAACCCTTCGTCCTGATATCCCCGAACTGGTGCAATTTACCCAGGAACTCGGCCAGGTCAGCGGATTGATCACTGACGGCAGCCGCTTGACTGAAAAAGACTACCTACATCAATTGCTGCAAGCCGGGTTGGACCACTTGATGATCGTGCTCAATCCGTTTAATGACCAATCCTGGGAAGCGATCAGGGATGCCATTGCGGAAGATATCTTTTTAACTGTTCATCTGACCTTGAACAATCGCAACAAGGCAGATTTCGATAAATCGCTCCAAAAACTGGCCGCCATGCAGGTGAAGTCGCTTTCTTTGAGCGCTGATTCACAAGAGTTGTGGAAGTTATTACCCCAGTACACTCAAAAAGCAGTTGAGGCCGGTTTCTCTTTGGTCTGGGATCTACCAGTTCCCTATTCAGCATTCAATCCCATCGCCCTGGAAATGGAACTGGGCGAAGTCCGCACTGAAGGCGCCGGAACAAGCTGGCTTTACGTGGAACCTGATGGCGATGTGCTGGCCGGACAGGGCAAGGAAGCCGTTCTGGGGAACTTCCTGACCGACCCGTGGAACAGGATCTGGTCTGAGGCAAAAATCGCACGCCATGGATAACCTCGCCTGGCATGAACGTTTTAGCGTTCAGGCAGAGTGGACAAAATCTCTGCGCCAATATCTCTATCAGCAAGTTGGAATCAATGAAAAGTCCCGCATCCTAGAAATTGGATGCGGGACAGGTGTTATCACCTCGGAATTGAGACTGTATTCAAAAATCCCGGCATGCGGAATTGATATCCAGTTTGATCGGGTTGAAATTGCCAAAAAGCAAGACGGTATGAATAACTATCAATGCGCTGATGGATATTACATGCCGTTTGCTTCAGACAGTTTTGATTACGTCATCGCTCATTATCTATTCTTGTGGCTCAAACAACCTCTTCAGGTGTTATCTGAGACCCTGCGTGTGCTCAAACCTGGCGGTACCTTGGTGGCACTGGCTGAACCGGATTACCTGGCGCGGATTGACAATCCGCAGGAATTATGGGGACTGGGAGAAATGCAGACCAAAGCCCTCATCCAGCAAGGCGCCAATCCCATGGCCGGACGTCAGCTTTCAACCCAACTTCATCAAGCCGGATTTGTTGAAGTTCAATATGGGATATCTGGATTCCAAACACACACAGACGCCCCTCCTGCTTGGTTTGATTCTGAGTGGCTGATGTTAGAGCATGACCTGGCCTCTCTGGCTTCCTCGAAGCAGTTGGAAGAACTTCGTACGCGAGATTTGGAAGCCTATCAAAATGGTTCTCGCGTCCGCTGGGTGCCGACTTTTTATGCCTACGGCAAGAAGCATTACTAATTTATTACAATTCAGGTCAAATGTCACTTATCTGCATTTGGGTTTGGTAATAAACTAAAGTCCGTAGGTCAGAGAACACATTATTGCTCACATTGCTAATGTTTTCTGACCTCTTTTTATACCTTAAACACGGAGGGTTTCATGAAAGGTGAACACAAGAAGTCAGGCCGTACCTTGTTTGCCCTGGGATTGGGCAACCTGGTTGATTCAGGAGAAAGCCAATCCATGGGAGTCATGACGCCCATCATTGTTCAAATCTTTGGTGTCAACCTGGCCTTGATCGGTCTGATGGAAACCCTGCGCAGCATAACCCAGACGGTCAGCGCTCCGTTTTGGGGCTATGCTTCAGATAAATGGTCCCGCAAGAAGGTGCTCTTCTTTGGCACCGGCATTTGGGGCGTGTGGACCATCCTGGTGGGTTTGATGCCTTCCTTCACCGGATTGATGATCATCCGCATCATTTCAGGCCTTGGCCTGGGTTGTTTGATGCCCGCGACTTTTTCGCTGCTGGGAGATCATTTTTCACAGGATAAACGGGGACGCGCGCTTGGTATGATCAGTCTGATTGGTTTATTGGGAACCGTGATCGGCGTGATCGCACTTGGTTTTGTAGCCACTGTGGATCTCTGGAAGTGGGGTTTCATCGGGCTTGGCATCGCAAGTGTTATTACCGGTTTCGTGATCCTGCTGTTTGTTGAAGAACCCACCCGCGGATCTTCGGAACCTGAACTTCAGGGCATCATCACCAAAGCAGATGAAAGCCGATACAAGATCAATGTCAAAGACATGATCGAAACGCTAAAGATCCCCACCATCTGGGCTGCCGTCATCCAGGGCGTCACAGGATCCATGCCGTGGGTGGTCATGGGCGTGTTCCTGATCAACTGGATGGTAAATGAGCTGCACTTCTCCAACCAGATCTCATTATCCAATCCACAGGGCAGCGCGCCGATCGTGTTCGCCTTTGTGGTTATCGGTGCAGCCATCAGTAATTATGTGGGCGGCATTATCGGTGATTATGCCGAAAAGAAGAACACCAAATATGGCCGCACCATCATCGGACAATTCTCCGTTTTTATCGGCGTCCCCCTGATGTTCGTGCTGATCAAATACGGTGCCCAAATGAGTTTTGGACTCTTTTTGGGTTGGGCGTTTATGACCGCGCTGCTGGTAGGATGGCCGGGAACAGGCGCGAAGCAGCCCATGATGCAGGCCGTGGTGCCTCCTGAAAGACGTTCCAGTGCCTATTCCATGGTCAACCTGATCGAAGGTGGTTTATCCGCTTTCTCGAGCATGATCGCAGGCGCTCTGGCGGTCAAGATCGGCCTGACCAATGCCCTGCTCTGGACCATCCCCTTTCCGTGGATCATCTGCGGCATCGGCTTTACCCTCTTCTATTTCACCTATCCAAAAGATGCCGCCAAGATCCGTGCACAGATGGCGGATCGGCGAGAAGAGTTGATCAAGGCGCACGAAGCTTAACTTAAAAAATACGGCCGATCTTCGCTTTAGGTATTGCCAAATGGAGCGAAGACGGCTATAATTCTGCTCGTTGTTCGGGGCGTGGCGCAGCCCGGCTAGCGCGCTTGCATGGGGTGCAAGAGGTCGGAGGTTCAAATCCTCTCGCCCCGACTGACACACAAAAACCAAAGGATTTGATCCTTTGGTTTTTTAGTTAAAGTACATATGAGGTTGGACTCGCTTTGCTCTGCTCTGCACTCGGCTCCGCCTCGCAAATCCTCTCGCCCCGACTACAGTAAGACTAAGACAGACACGGGCGTCTGTCTTTTTGTTTAAAGAGGTCGGACTCGTGTTACTCGCAAATCCTCTCGCCCCGACTACAGTAAATCAAAACCACCCGTCAAACGGGTGGTTTGCTCTGAGGCTATAAGCCTCTTAAACCGGCCAGCGCCTAAAGGCGCTGGCTTTCACTTCGTTCAAGCCCCTAT
>JAKAFP010000006.1 GCA_021825925.1 Chloroflexota bacterium | reverse complement strand
AGCCTCTATTTCTTTTATTGCTTTTAACTTCTCTTCCTTACTGTATTTAGACATAAAAACTGCACTCCTTAAGTTGGTTTGTGTCCAACTTTTGGGGTGCAGTTCATTGACGGGTGGTTTTGATTTGTGTTAGGCAGCTTCAGCGTTTTCCGCTTCATGCTTCTTTTTTGTTCGATTTTTCAGCATTTTCAACATGAAGGTGTCTTCACGTTCGCGCTCTTCAAGCGAACTGACGATGAAATTTACCGTTTCTTCATATTCGGGGATGAAGATGTACTGAAGGGCATTGACACGGCGCTGAGTCTTGCGCAATTCAGTTGCCAGACGCCATACCGTGGTTATGACCATGGAAAGCTCGGGGATCAGCTTGGTGACCTTGGCAAAGCCTGAACTGGCTTCATCCAGCGAAGCGTTGGTATCGCCAAGACTGTAGAGCATCTCGGCAGGCGCACCCTTGGATTCAATCACAGGGATCGAAACGCCCATGATGCCGCGGAATTTGAGCTGTACTTCCACGGTCTTGTTGGCGGCCAGGGCAGCCCATTCGACACGTTCGCGGCCCATATTGAGTTGGGCTTTTTCCATGGCGGCGTAAGCCTCAGCCAGCAAACGCCACACCTCGGTTTGCAATTCTTCAGCTTTATGAGCCATCTGAATCAGCTCAGTGGTCAAGACTTCACGCTTTCGATTTAGGATTTCATAACCCTCTTTCGAAAACTGAAGTTCTTTTCTGATGCGAATCAGATTACTGCGCGTGGGCGCGACATTGATCTTAGCCATTAAACGCCTTTGTAGTACTTTTCAATCTCAGCCAGGCTGACACGGGTGAGTTCTTCCTTGGGCAGCAGGCCGAGCAGTTCCCAACCTATACTGAGGGTTTGATCAATATTGCGGTTTTCAGTGAAGGATTGGCTGATATATTGACTTTCAAATGCCTTACCGAAAGCAATATATTTTTGATCCACTTCACCAAGTTCTTCTTCACCGATAACGGAAGCCAGCGAGCGGACGTCCTGGACGTGAGCGTAAGCTGCGTATAGCTGAGCCATCAAATGAGGATGGTCGGCACGGGTTTGACCTTCACCGATACCGTCTTTCATCAAACGGGAAAGGCTTGGCAGGATCGAAATTGGAGGATAGATGCCATGTTGATAGAGGGTGCGTCCCAACACGATCTGGCCTTCGGTGATGTATCCGGTCAGGTCAGGCACGGGGTGGGTGATGTCATCATTCGGCATCGTCAAGATCGGAATTTGCGTGATGGAACCCTTGCTGGTTTTGATACGGCCCGTGCGTTCGTACATGGATGCCAGGTCGCTATAAAGATAGCCAGGGTAACCTTTACGACTCGGCACTTCACCGCGGATATTCGAGATCTGGCGAAGGGCTTCGCAGTAGTTGGTCATATCAGTCAGCACCACCAGCACATGCATGTCTTTTTCAAAAGCCAGGTATTCAGCTAATGTAAGTGCTGCACGGGGGGTGATCAAACGTTCCACTGGGGGATCATCTGCCAGGTTAAGGAACATTGCCACGCGGGCAAGAGCTCCACTCTCAGCAAAGGAATTCTTGAAGTAGTTCGCCACATCATGTTTGACGCCCATGGCGGCGAACACGATGGCGAAATCTTCAGCATGCTTGGCAGTTTCTCCAGCTGGAGCACCCAGGGTGGCCTGGCGAACGATTTGTGCTGCTAATTGGTCGTGAGGCAGACCTGCACCTGAGAAAAGGGGCAGTTTCTGACCCATTACCAGTGAGTTCATACCGTCAATCACCGAAATACCGGTCTGGATGTAATCGCGAGGATACACACGAGAGGTTGGATTGATAGGCTGACCGTTGATATCGGCAAAGCGATTGGTTAATGGTACCGGACCGCCGTCAATGGGGGTGCCGAGGCCGTCAAACACACGGCCGAGCATCTCTTCAGCAACAGGAATCTTTAACGTGGTACCCGTGATGCGAACTTTGGTGCCGTCAATGGAAAGCCCGGTTGTGCCAGAAAAGATCTGGATGACAGCCATTTTTTCACTGACTTCCAAAATACGTCCGCGGCGCATGTGACCGGTAGAATCAGTAACCTCGACGACTTCATCGTAACCAAGGTTACCGGCGTTCTCAATGACAAGGATGGGACCTTCAATTCGGCTTACGCCGACAACTTCTTGACCACCGCGATCAACTAATTCGCTCATTTGTAATCTGCCTCCAATTGAGTCATTTGCGTGTCAATCGCTTCATGGATCTCTTCAATCATGCTCAATTTGTCATTTGGAATCTGAGTCTTCATACGGATAAGCGTATCCACTACTGGCAATTTGTGAATGACACTGATGGTGGCACCCATTTTGATGATGTCGTGTGCGCGGTCATGGAAGTAGAGCATCAATGCCAGCATACCGATCTGTTTTTGCACAGTGGAGTAGGCATCAATGGTATCCATGGCGTTCTGCTGCAAGAAACCTTCGCGTAATAGACGTGAAGTTTCGAGCACCAGACGCTGCTCATCTGGCAAAGCATCTGGACCAACCAATTTCACGATTTGAGAAAGACGGCTTTCCTCGCTGAGGAGTCCCATGGCCTTGTTACGCATGCCCAGCCAGTCGCGGTCGGTTGCCTTATGCCACCAGGGTGCAACGTCTTCGAGATATTCGCTGTAGCTATCCAACCAGTTGATGGATGGGAAGTGCCTCGCGGAGGCCAGTGATTTATCCAGCGCCCAGAAGCAGCGAATGAAACGTTTGGTGTGTTGGGTGACCGGTTCAGAGAAGTCACCACCTGGAGGTGAAACCGCGCCGATGATGCTGACAGAACCGTCCTCACCTGAAAGGGTGTGAACATAACCGGCTCTTTCGTAGAATTCGGCCAAACGGGCAGCCAGGTAAGCGGGGTAACCCTCTTCTGCTGGCATTTCTTCAAGACGACCGGAAACTTCACGAAGAGCTTCAGCCCAGCGGGAGGTGGAATCGGCCATCAAAGCGACATGGTAGCCCATGTCACGGTAATATTCTGCAATGGTGATGCCGGTGTAAACGCTGGCTTCACGAGCCGCCACAGGCATGTTGGAGGTGTTGGCGATCAGCACGGTCCGTTCCATCAGTGGATGGCCGGAACGGGGATCTATCAACTCGGGGAATTCCTGCAGTACCTCGGTCATCTCGTTACCGCGCTCACCGCAGCCGATGTAGATCACCACCTGGGCGTCTGCATACTTGGCGATGGAATGTTGGGTCACGGTCTTGCCGGCACCAAACCCACCGGGGATGGCGGCAGCGCCGCCTTTACCAAGCGGGAAGAAGGTATCCAGCACGCGCTGGCCGGTGATCAAAGGAATGGATTGATCCAAACGGGTCTTGTAAGGGCGCAGGCGGCGGATGGGCCAACGCTGCAGCATGGTCAACTCTTTTTCACCGTCCGCGGTTTTTACACGGGCAATGGGTTCTACGATCGTATACGCCTTGGCGGGAGCCACCCAGGTGACGGTGCCGGAAACATCAGGCGGGATCATGACACGATGTTCGATGGAGGGAGTCTCAGGAACGGTTCCGATGACTTCACCACCCGTGACAACGGTGCCTTCCTTCATGATCGGGGTGAATTCCCAGCGGTCCTTGCGGTATAGAGGGGTTAAATGCACACCGCGGCTGATGAAAGAGCCGGTACGCATTTCAATGACGGGCAGGGGACGTTGAATGCCGTCAAAAATACTGCGTAAAAGACCGGGGCCTAATTCAACCGAAAGGGGCAAGCCGGTACCGAAAACAGGGGCGCCAGGGTGCATGCCGGAGGTTTCTTCATAAACCTGAATGGTGATGATGTTGCCATTCAAGCCGATGACCTCACCGATCAAGTGTTCTTCGCCAACTTCCACCAGTTCCATCATACCCACATTGCGCGAGCCTTCAGCGCGGATGACGGGGCCGTTAATCCATTTGACGGTTCCTACGCGTTCACTCATAGAGTCTCTCCCATAAGCAGGTGATACACAGGAGAACGCAATTCACCTTCAAGCCGGTGTAAACGGGTTTCAAGAGTGTTGTCATAATTGAGGTGCCCGTCTGCTGTTTCTGCAATGATTCCTGTTCCTTTTTTCAAAGGTTCACCTAATTCAATTGTGCCATCAAATTTTGTGCTGATCTTTTTCAGGACCGAGTCTTTTAATAAATCGTTGGTTATTTTATCTGCATGGAGGATGACTTTCTTGACATTCAATTGAGTGATGGCCTCAAGCGCCATGTTTTCAACGATGGCAGGGTAATCACTGTAGTTTTGAACGGAAGGAATTTTTTCCATGGAAGATTCAAAAACACTTACCAAGAGTTTCTCGCGAGATTCCAATATCAAAGTACGAGCGTTCAATTGGGCGGTGGCTATTGCCTGACCACGAATTCGGTCAGCATCGTTCTTGGCTTGTTCCAGAATTCGCTTTTTATCAGCGGCAACCACTTCTTGAGCGTGGTTTCTGATCTGTTCGGCCTTGGCTTTGGCTTCTGTCAGGATTTTCTCGGCATCTGCTTCGGCTTGTTGGATGATCTCTCGAGAGAGTCTTTGAATATTGTCATCTTGTGTCATACGTTATACCTATCTGATCTGTTGAGGGTCTTTGGCCTGGATTACGCTAGATCTTGATCCCGATGGCGCGCAGTAAAACGTCGCCAATCGAGGGCTGATCTGCACTTGTCCCGTTTACACCTGGAATTTCAACGACCAAGGGAACAGTACTGTTTTGTCTGAGCTGGTCCATGCGTGTTTCGATGAGGCTGGAAACATCTTGAGTGATCAAGATGATGCCAACATCACTCGAAGCCATCGCCTCGTCAAGCGCTTTGTTGGTTTCAGCAGCCGTGGATACGGCTATACCCTGAACACCAGCCAGAGAGAAACCCAATACTGCTTGAGGATGACCAATTACAAGGACTTTCATGTCCGATTACCGGTTCAGGATCATGAAGGAGATGATCAAACCGTAGATGGCGATACCTTCTGCCATACCTACGAAGATCAATGAACGGCCGAAGGACTCGGGTTTTTCTGCGATGACACCAATGGCTGCAGCACCTGTGCTGGCAACGGCAATACCGGCGCCGATACAGGCAAGACCGGTGGAAAGACCGGCTGCAAGGGAGGTGAAGGCATCAGGAGCGGCAGCAGCAGCTTCCTGTAATCCAGCAGCCATAACTGTGGAGGGGGAAGCCAGCCAGACGATACCGAAACCGGCAACCATCAAGCCGACGATCGCATTAAAGCCGTTCAATCCGAACATCAATTTGCGAGTAGCTTTAGCGGGTTCATTTTTGCGATCGCGCAAAAAGAAGATAACGGCAGGGATCAAGGGAACCAAACCAACGAGGATTGCAACAATCAGAATCATTATGTTTCTCCTTTATAGATTAATCGTTTTCTGCTGGATGGAG
This sequence comes from Chloroflexota bacterium, assembly GCA_021825925.1. Classification (GTDB taxonomy): domain Bacteria; phylum Chloroflexota; class Anaerolineae; order Anaerolineales; family Anaerolineaceae; genus UBA6107. Next base: position 229,644 of record JAKAFP010000006.1, on the reverse strand, counting down.
AGACAACGGTTCGAACCGCTTGCCTCCACCGTTAAAGAATTTACCAAAGATTTCATAATATGTAAGTCTCATGGTCTGAATACCGACAATCAAACCTTCGAAGCCTACAATGAATACCATACCGATCAAGAACACGATCCAATAGCCAATCCCTTCAGATGGACTGACCATTCTGCCAAGGATGAAGAACACACCACTCAGGTTGCCGTGAGCCACAGCGAAAGCGCCCACACGGACAAAGGAAAGGCTGTTGCTCAAATAACTGATCACAACCTCGAGCAGTTCAAAGAATACCTGCACTGCAAACATGCCGATCCCGCCGTCAATCAACGGACGATGGCCTTCCATCATGCGAATAAAGACTTCTGCACCACCGATGGCAATAACGCCGATAACAGTTGCCACGATGAAGGGGATTTTTGGCAGTCCAAAATTGGGCAGAACAAGTGCCACACCGGTGCCGATCAAGGACCAATATAGCCAGAGCCCGGCAATCCCATTTTTACTGAAAAAGAGATTGGGCAGATCTTTCATCTTGATCAGGTTGTAGATGTTGAGCAGATAGCCAATGGAAAGCACAACCACGCCGGCCACAATGGTGATGATCAGAATGGTCATAATATCTTCACCTGGTTTCAGCCAGACCGCGTGAAGGATTTCTTCAAATCCGAAGATGCTGCCATAAAGGAAGCCGAATATGATCGAAACCAAACCGCAGGCAAAGATGATCGGGTTGAGACCACCAAGACCCTTCATAAACTTGAGCTTTTTGGTCATTCCCAGATAACCCAGGATGGTAAGGATCAAACCGTGACCGACATCGCCAAACATGGTGCCAAACAGGAGCGGGAAAAGGATCGCCACCAGCGGGGTGGGGTCCAACTCGCCATATTTTGGTTCTGCATAGTTCGATACCAGCATCTGGAAGGGGCGCAGCAATTTCGGATTGTTCAATGCAATCGGAACATCCTTATTGTCTTTTTCGCGTTTTACGATGCGGGTCTCGATCAAAATGTCTTGGGAGACGGCTTTAAGTTTTTCTTTGAGGGTGTTGATCTGGGATGAGAAGATCCATCCGACGATGATGTAGGTATATTTGAGGCGTCCGTATTTCAAGATCGCATTGGTGGTCAAATGGCTGCACTTGATATCCCAAAGCAGGTCGGTCAATTCGGCCTCTTTTGCTTTGCGGATCTCTTCCAGCGGACCCTTGAGTTTTTCGATCTTGGCTTCGGATTCCTGAATGGATTTCTTGACTGATTCAACGATCTGGGCAGGCGTTCCCTGGAAATCTTGGGGAATGCTGATGGGATCGAGGTAGGCACTTCTGGCTGCCCGATCAAGCATATCCGCATTATCACGGCTGGCTGCCAGCCAAACCACTGATTTCTGTGGTTTCTGGTTCAGTGTAAATAATTCATGAGGGATGCGGGCGAGGCTGGTGCTTAACCGTTCAATGTGCTCGTTGGGGATCATGCCAATGATCGAAGCCACATACCTGGCGTTTTGCAGCAGAGAGAAATCAACATCTATGCCGGCAAGCGGTTCGATTTGCATTAAAACCGTTTTGAGGTGTTCAATCTTCTTGGTCTCAAGGTTGATTTGATCCACCAAATCCTTGACCTGTTTTTCGATCTCATCCACGATGCCCTTGGCTTTTTCAGTATCTATCAGGGTATCGTAATCTCTCTGTTTGGGGGTGGTTTTTTGCACACTCAACGAAAGAAGGATCGAATGAAGTCTGCGTTCAAGGATGGAGTAAGCAGCGGCTTTTTCTTGCCACAGGTTTGCCTGGGGGTGATTTTTGTCAGTGCCTAAATAATTGACATCCGTCTGACTAAAAATTCCTTGACCACTCAAGACCTTGGTAACGGTGATCAAGTCTTTGGCAGGTGCAATAATTTCGATCTCGGTCATTTCTTGCGGATAGAACATATTCTCTCCGTTGGTACGTTGATAATTATTTCATCAGATCAAAAGTTAAGAACTCATTGTATTTATCTACAGGAACCTGGTTGGCTTTGGCTTCAAGCAATACGGTCAAATCCCGGATTTCATAATCCAACAGCACCAGGTAACCCAGTGGAATACCTATTTGGAAAGGATTGCCCTCGAAAACGCCGTGGCATTTTTGAGCGATCTGTTTTTCGAGCATCATCTCAAGCCTTGGCAATCCGGTATGCAGGTCTACAAGCACATCATCCACATTGCGGAGCTCAGGGTACACATGTTTGATTATATGAGTGATCTCGGCACCGGCGGCAATGCTGCGGATGCTGTCGTCGTGAACCCGATAACCGATGGGCAGGGTATAGTTGATGACTTCTTCTTCTGAAAGTTTGTGATAAACACTGTAGCGGATGGCCCACATCAGGTTGTTCATGTCGAGCATGGAACCGATGATCCGTGAGGCGTATTCCTGGTCTTCACGAGGCAGTTTTTTGACATCACTCCAAAGCTCACGCCAATAGGCGAGATCCAGTGCGACCTCAATTGGAAAGAGGCTTTGTTCAGCACTGAAGCGGTTCATGGCAAACGCAAGTGTGTCGTAATAGGGTGTGCCGCGCAATAATTCGACTGCCTGGGCGACATTACCGGTTTCAACCATGGCCTGGGCAGGTAAAACGCCTTCGGGTCCAAACGGAAAAAGCACAAAGCGCACTTTATCCCAGCTGGAATTGATCACAATTCCACGAAGGACCGCTTTCAGGTTGTTGACTTCATGCATCCGATAAAGTTGAAGTAAAACATCTTTTACCGAATCTGGTGAAGCGTTAATGATGGTATGAAACTCATCGCTCAACCGTTGTCTGATCAGAAATGCAGCACGTCTCGCGGTTACCTCTTTGTCTTTTGCAAGCTCAAGGTAGGCACCGTAAGGTGTTGTTTTTAACTGAGTAAGCAGCGAATCGAGGTCAGTCGCTTCACTTAATGCTACAAAGTCTTTTCTTGTCAGCAAGGTAGAGTATTTAACACGTACCCGCGCATTGCCTGCAGCATAATCTGAGGTTGCGTTAAAGGACATTAGATTATCCTCGACCCACTACTCTCGATATGACATAAGTGGTGGAACGCTCAAAGTTATGCTTTGCCAGGGTGGCGTTCTTATGGGTTGTCTCCTCAGCCTGATTCAGGATCTTTTCAGTTTCATCCTTGGTCTGGGCGTTGGCCAATAAAGCTTGAGCTTCTTTTTCAGCTTGCAGTCGGGCGCTTTCGATCAGGGCTTTTGCTTCCTGTTCGGCTTGTTGAGGCAAACGCTCTGCTTCTGCAACAGCTTTGTTGAAGATCTCGTCAGCTTTCTTTTCAATTTCAATTACTTCTTGAATTCGTTTTTCGTTCAAAGTGAAATTCTCCTCTTCGTGCCGAACTGAATTTCAATCTTTGTATTATACCTTCTCGTGCGAAAAAATAAATAAAGAAGATATAAAAAGTATATACAAAACTCAAATTATTTTTTTTGTTTTTCAAAAAATTGACATATATTACTTGTTATAATTTGGGAGGATTATTTCCACAACCTGAAGATTTAAATATCAGGTATGCCATTATTGTGACACCATGGATAAGATAATCAAATGACAGTCAACCCGATAAAAAAACTCAGCCAACTCATTGATGAAATTGAATATAAACCAACCAGTACTTTCACTGATGTGGATATCACCGGAATTCAATTTGATTCCCGCAAGGTTCATCCCGGCTGCCTGTTTGTGGCCATGTCCGGCGGCAGCGCGGACGGTCATGACTACATCCCGATTGCAATTGCCAATGGGGCGGCGGCCGTGGTGGGGACCAAAGACCTACAATTGAGCGTACCTTACATTAAGGTTGAGGATTCCCGCGAAGCACTGGCCTACCTGGCGGCATCCTTCTACGGCCATCCAGGACGCAAACTGACCGTGATCGGTGTTACCGGCACGGATGGCAAGACGACCACCTCGAACCTGATCTTTCAAATTCTGAAAACAGCCGGCATCAAAGCCGGGTTGGTCTCAACGGTGAATGCGGTCATTGGGGACGAGGTGATAGACACCGGTTTTCATGTGACCACGCCTGAAGCCACCCAGGTGCAGCAGCTGTTGGCGAAAATGGTCGAAGCCGGGTTGACCCATGTGGTGCTTGAAACCACATCGCACGGCCTGGCGCAGCATCGTGTGACGGGCTGTGAATATGATATCGCCGTGGTGACCAATATCACGCATGAACACCTCGATTATCACGGCTCCTATGAAGGCTATCGCGATGCCAAAGCACGCCTGTTTTCCATGTTAAAGGACACAAAAGAGAAACCGTTCGGAAATCCGCGCTTGGCCGTATTAAATGCCGATGATGGCGCTTATGAGTACCTCAATGGATTCATTAAAGGTAATAAAAGCAGCTACAGCATTAAAGGTGTTGGCAATGTTAATGCTTCGAGTATTCGATATTCACCGAACGGTACAGATTTTGTGGTCGAAGTCAACAAAGCCATTGTTTCAGTGCACTGCAATTTACCTGGCGCCTTCAATGTGTCCAATTGTCTGGCGGCCTTCACGGCGGCCGTCGAAGGGTTGGGTATTAATGCTGAAGTGGCGGCAAAAGGCATTGCTGAACTGCCCGGTGTATCGGGTCGCATGGAATGGATTGATCTTGGCCAGCCTTTTACCGCCATTGTTGATTTTGCACATACCCCCAATGCACTGCTGCGCGCCATCGAAACCGCCAGGCAGATGACGCACGGAAGGGTGATCGCGGTGTTTGGTTCAGCCGGTTTGCGTGACCGTCAGAAGCGGCGCATGATGGCAGAAACCTCGGTCAAAATGGCCGATATCACCATCCTCACTGCGGAAGATCCCCGCACCGAATCGCTGGATGACATTCTGGCGGAAATGGCTGACGAGGCTGTCAAAGCCGGTGGGGTGGAAGGGAAGACCTTTTTCAGGGTACCTGATCGCGGCGACGCCATCCGTCTTGGAGTAAAGCTGGCGCAGCCAGGCGACCTGGTGATGCCCTGCGGTAAAGGGCATGAACAATCCATGTGTTTTGGCACAGTCGAGTACCCGTGGGATGACCGCACCGCACTGCGGGCGGCCCTGGCGGAATACATGCACGTCAATGGTCCGCGCATGCCTGAACTTCCGACCTCCATTAAGTAATTCTCGTAAGTTACCAGATTTCAAAGTCTCCGATTTCTTAAGAAATCGGAGACTTTGCTGTTTAAATGGGCTTAGATCATTATTTTCTGATCGGCAAATAAAGATCAAGATTGATTTTTCTCCGGGCATTCATTTCGGGCAGTGTCATTCCGTCTAATGGAACTTGCTCCTCAAGCCACTGGTGTTTTCCCATTTGATACGGGCTGTTTTCCACCCATTCGACAAGTTTCTTCCAGGCGGATGGGATAAAAGAACCTGCCTCCTCGACATTTCCATGGCAATTTGCCACAGCGTACAAACCACCTTCAAACTGTTTGACGGATTGATCTTCCACGGTCATGCCTTCAGGAATGGCCAGCCAGACTTCGTAGCCATAATTACTGCTGCCGGGGGTCGGGTCGGGATTGTTGAAACCAAAACATCTGGGGTTTTTCAGCTTGAAGTAATCGTGTTTCTCGGCCCACTCGAACATGGCTGTCAGGGCGATCCCTTCAGGCCCTGCACCGAACCCATGAAAACTCACGACTTGCATTGAGGGTAATTCCTTAAGACTTACTTCGATTGATGACATGTTTTCTCCATATTTTTTGTTACCGCGCGGTTGAAACTATTATCTCAATAATAGATGACACCTTATGTCAGCTATTTCAAATAAAATAAAGTTATGAGAGCAGACAGATTAATTTCGATCGTCTTATTGCTGCAGCAGCGAAAAAAGATCTGCGCAGACAAACTGGCCGAAGAGTTGGGGGTTAGCGTTCGAACCATCTACCGTGACCTGGTGGTGTTGAGCGCCAATGGTTTTCCGATCTATGCTGAACACGGACCTGGCGGCGGAGTATGCATGATTGATGAATACCAGGGTGGAGTGAAAACTTTAACTGTGGAAGAAGTGGATGCACTTCAGATGATGCGCATCCCTGATCCGTTAACATCTCTTGAAACCGGCAAGACCATGCAGCGCGCATTACTAAAACTGTTTGCCTCACTTCCAAACCAACCCGAAAGGTCCCCCAATCTCTATATTGACTGGAACTGGTGGGGACGCTCAAAAAGTAAAGAGGGCAGTCATTTAGAGCGGATCTACAATGCGGTGTGCAATCGTCAATCACTGCAGGTGAGTTTTCCGTTGTGGAACCGCATGGAGTTCGAACAGGAGATAGATCCATATGGGGTGGTGGCCAAAGCGGGGGAGTGGTATCTGGTTTATGCGAATGCCGGGCGCTGCCGTATGCGGCGGATATCTGACTTTAGAAATATCACTGTGACAAGCCGAACTTTTATAAGGCCGGAGGATTTTGATCTTGAATCCACCTGGAAAAGGTTGTGCCTTGAAGAGGAAGAAAACTACTTTTTATATGTTGTTGAAATCCGGTTCTCACCTGAATTGATCCCCTATTTACACGAACCAACATGGGGAATCCCTTTTCGGATTCAAGAAATCAGCCCTGATATTGAAGCCCACGGTTGGAGAAGGTGTACTTTGGCGTTTGAGAACCTGGCAACGGCCAGGAATTATTTATTGGGTTGGGGCAATGCAGTTGAGGTGATCTCTCCCCTTGCACTCAGGGCGAGCATTCAGGATTTTGCTCAGCAAATAAACATGGTCTATCAGGAATAGAAAAAAAGAACCGGGAGTTTCAAACTCCCGGTTCTGCGATCACTATCTTCTTTGTCCGCCGCGATCTCCACCGCCGCGATTGCCAGAGGGACGACCACCACGATCACCGCCTGGGCGACCACCGCGATCTCCACCGGGTCGGGGTCGGCTGCTGCCGCCGCTGCGTCCACCCTTGTCATGTTCAAGGGCTTCCTCAGGGGTCCAGCCTTCGAGCACAGCCTGTCGAGAGAGACGAATCTTGCCATTCTCATCCACTGCAGTGACCATGACGGTGAGTTCATCACCCATCTTGACCACGTCTTCAACCTTCTCAACACGTTCGGTGTCGAGTTGGCTGATGTGCACCATACCATCAATGCCGGGCAGGATCTGAACAAAGGCGCCGAAATCAGCCACGCGCACAACCTTGCCGGTGTAGATGCGTCCGATCTGGGCGCTTTCGGTCAAGGCAGCGATGCGTTCGCGAACTTCATTCTCGCTCTTGCCATCTGTTGCTGCAATGAAGACCGTGCCGTCGTCGGCGATGTCAATCTTGGTGCCGGTTTCTTCCTGTAAAGCGCGAATCATCTTGCCGCCAGGTCCGATGATGGCGCCGATCTTGTCCACGGGCACCTTCATGGTGGTAATGCGGGGAACGAAGGAGCGCAGTTCAGGACGGGGAGCGGGAAGTACATCCAGCATTTGATCGAGGATGAAAAGGCGGGCAACTTTTGCTTGGGCCAAAGCCTGGCGCATGATCTCGGCGGTGATGCCCTTGATCTTGATGTCCATTTGCAGGGCGGTGATGCCCTGGGTGGTGCCAGCAACTTTGAAATCCATGTCGCCAAGATGATCTTCAGCGCCCTGGATGTCAGTGAGGACGACGAACTTATCATCTTCTTTAATAAGGCCCATGGCTACACCGGCTACAGGCGCCTTGATGGGCACACCGGTATCCATGAGGGCAAGGGTTGAACCGCAGACTGAAGCCATGGAGGAAGAGCCGTTTGAGGCGAGCACTTCTGAGACCAGGCGCAGTGTATAGGGGAATTCAGCTTCTGACGGGATCACGGGGACGAGGGCGCGTTCGGCGAGGGCGCCGTGGCCAATCTCGCGGCGTGATTGTCCGCCGGTGCGTTTTACTTCGCCGGTGGAATAGGGCGGGAAGTTGTAGTGGTGCATGTAGCGTTTGGTATCGTTGGGAGAGAGGGTGTCAATCTCCTGAGCTTCCTTGGGGGTGCCAAGGGTGGCGAGGGTCAAGACCTGGGTCTCACCGCGGGTGAAAAGGCCTGAACCGTGGGCGCGGGGGCTGATGCCCACTTCGCACCAGATCGGGCGAATTTCGGTGATGTTGCGGCCGTCGGGACGTTTGTGCTGATCGAGGATGCGGGAACGCACGACACGTTTGAGGGTTTCTTCGAAAGCTTCCTTGTAGGCAGAAACCTGTTCGGTATCTTCGGGGTCAACATATTCAACCACTACGGAATCACGCAGGGCGTCCAATTGATCCTGGAGTTCGTGTTTGGTGTGGGGTGCTTCGAGAAGTTCGTCAATGTCGCTTGAAGCGCGGTTGTAAACTTTCTCGGCGATGGTTTCATCAAGCGTGAAGAGTTGTACTTCGCGTTTGGCTTTGCCAATTTCCTTGGCCATTTGAACTTGTGTTTCGCAGATGGTCTTGATGGCTTCATGACCAAAGAGCAGGGCTGAAACCATGGTCTCTTCGTCAATCTCGTTGGAACCGCATTCCACCATCAAGATGGCGTCGGATGTTCCAGCGATGCGCAGGTCAAGATCGCCTTCGTCAATCTGGGCGTAAGTCGGGTTGACGATGAATTCGCCGTTGACGCGTCCAACACGGACAGCGCCAACAGGTCCGCCCCAGGGGATGTCTGAGATGATCAAGGCAGCCGAAGCGGCGTTGATGGCCAGAACATCGAGGGGGTTCTCGGTGTCAGCAGAGAGGGAGAACATGATGACCTGAACCTCGTTGCGGATCGCCTGGTTAAACAGGGGTCGCAGGGGACGGTCGGTCAAACGGGAAACGAGGATGGCATCAGTGCCGGGGCGGCCTTCGCGTCTGAAGAAGGAACCCGGGATCTTGCCGCCGGCGTACATTCTTTCTTCATATTCAACGGTCAGGGGGAAGAAGTCCTGTCCCATGCGGGGTTCGTTGCCCATGGTGGCGGCTGCAAACACAACCGTGTCGCCAAACTGAACGGTGACAGCACCGCCGGCCTGGGCAGCCAGTTTGCCGGTTTCGAACGTCAGAGGACGTCCACCAACACTGGTAATATATTTCTTGCTTTCTGGTTTCATATAAGTTCCTTTCATTTTCCGCCCAGTCAGGAACTGAAAATTGTCGGGGACGCGCACGTCCTCACCATTTTTCAATACCCAACCGGCGGCTACGGTTCCGCGAATAGGTGTAAATCAAAACGAGTAGATGGTGTTGTTCGCCATCTACTCGTTTAAGTTAGTCCCTACCGTGTGCGGATGTTAAGCTTTTCGGTGATGGCTGCGAAGCGGGGGAAATCAGTCCGCCGCAAGTAAGCCAGCAACCGGCGTCGCCTTCCAACCAATTGGAGCAGACCGCGACGTGAAGAAGCATCTTTTTTGTTGTTGCGCATGTGCTCGGTGAGCTGTTTGATGCGGGTGGTGAGCAGTGCGATTTGCACTGCGGCTGAACCAGTATCCGTGTCGTGGAGTTTGAATTCAGCGATCTTTTCGGTTTTTACTTCTTTTGCTAAGGGCATGACAATATCTCCTGATTAAATTTATGTCTCCAAATCCGCAGGTCAACCCCACAGATTGGTCGAGTCACAGCCAAGTATTATACCAGATATAAGGGGTGGTGGGTAGGTTGTAATGTATTGAAATAGATTTATGGGATGGGGTTTTCACGCAGGCAATTCTTCAACGACAATTGAGCCTGTTCTGAGAAGGCCGGCAAGGCGCGGCGGATGAAGCGGGGCAGGTCGGGATTCGACGATTCCTTTATGATCTGTTTGAGAAAGTAGACGGTCTCTGACTCCGATTTTTGGGCCAGGGTTTCGATGATTGACAATAAGGTCACCGCCAAATGCGGATCGGTTTTGGCAATGACCGGCTGTAGAAAATCAAAGATGATCGGCAGGTTGTCTTGATCGGGGTCGTTCAACATGGGCATCAACCCCAATACGCCGAACTTTTGCAGCGCAGGGTCTTTGGCATCCACCCAGGTGCGCAAGGTGGCGATCCACAGCGCGGGGGAGTCACGCCGGATGGTTTCGGTCGCCTTGATGTGTAGCATATCCAGGAGTTCTGTTTTTTCACCCGCCAGCGACCAGGTTTGGATGCGTTCGATAACGGCTTCGGCGAACCGCATCGGAAGTGATCCTAGAAGCCCGGCTGCAAGCTGGCAGGGTTCAAGTACTTTTGTCAGCCACAAGATATCAATGATATTGAGAGTGTTTTCGGGCTCTGCCAGCGCGCGCGGCTTCAACATCCGCTCGAGTTCGCGGTTGATGATCACCGGCGTGCGGTAGGTTTGCAGCGCATTGACGTTAGCCGCATTTGATTTTCCAGCCTGAAAAGTGAGATCGGAATAGAAAAAATAAAGGTCTTGTAAATCCTTGAGGAACTGCCCGGGCAGGTGATAAACCTTTCCGAGCAGTTCGATTTTTGTGCGTAAACGGCTGAATTCAATGGCTGGCATGCCAGGTTTCCACTAATACGCCTTTGAGAAGTAAACCTTTTCGTGAGCTTCTTTGCCGCAAACGATGCATTTGCCTTTGCCCTCTGGCTGGTCGAGCGGGATGCAGCGTGTGGTGGCTTTGGTGTCTTCTTTGACTTTGGCTTCGCAGGCGGCGTCACCGCACCACCAGGAGTAAGCCCAGCCCTTTTCAAGAATGGACTTCATTTCATCGTAATCTTTGGGATCAAAGATGTGTGAGTCTCTAAAGGCCTTGGCTTTTTCGTACATGCTGACATGAATTTCTTTCAGCAGATTTGAGATCTCGCCGCTGAGCCCTTCGATGGAAAGGATCTTCTTGCCATCCCGGCCGGGGATGTCGCGGCGGGCAGACATGACGGAATTCTTTTCAACATCGCGCGGGCCAACTTCGAGGCGCACGGGCACACCGCGCATTTCCCAATCGTTGTATTTGAAACCGGGGGTGACCTCGGTGCGGTCATCCACCTTGATGCGGAAGTCGCTCAGGGATCCCTTAAGATTTTCAATGAAGGGCATGACCTTGGCACGTTCTTCGTCATTTTTATAAATGGGCACGATCACGATCTGAATGGGTGCCAGCTTGGGCGGCAGCACCAAACCCTGGTCGTCGCCGTGGGTCATGATGATGGCGCCGATGAAACGGGTCGAAAGACCCCATGAGGTCGTCCAGCAGTACTGTTGTGTATTGTTCTCGTCCAGGTATTCAATATCGAAAGCCTTGGCGAAGTTTTGTCCGAGCAGGTGAGAGGTGCCGGATTGCAGGGCTTTGGTGTCGCCCATCATGGCTTCGATGGAGTAGGTGCGCACGGCGCCGGCGAACCTTTCGGTGTCGCTCTTGCGTCCGGGGATGACTGGAACGGCAGCTTCATCAATCGCGAAGCGGGTGTAGACCTCAAGCATGCGCATGGTCTCTTCATCGGCTTCTTTTTCAGTGGCGTGAGCGGTGTGTCCCTCCTGCCAGTAGAACTCCAGCGTGCGCAAGAAGGGGCGGGTGCGCATTTCCCAGCGGACGACGTTGCCCCACTGGTTGATCAGTACTGGCAGATCGCGGTAAGACTTGATCCACTTGGAATACATGTAACCGATGATGGTTTCCGAGGTGGGGCGCACCACGAGCGGTTCTTCAAGTTCAGATCCACCACCGTGGGTTACCACGGCCAATTCGGGTGAAAAGCCCTTGACGTGTTCCTTCTCTTTTTGGAGAAAGGACATGGGGATCAACAGCGGAAAGGCCGCGTTGACATGGCCGGTCTCTTTAAAGCGTTTGTCGAGCGCGGATTGAATGTTTTCCCACAAGGCCCAACCGTGCGGGCGCACGACCATACATCCGCGGACGGGGGCGTTATCGGCCAATTCTGCGCGCTGGATGAGCTGGTTGTACCATTCTGAGAAATTTTCGCTACGGGGAGTTAACTTTTCATTGTCCATTATTTAATCCTGATGATCTATGATTTCTGGTTTTCTGTCGCAAATTGGTTGATCAGATCAACTGCCGTTTGAATATCTTCGGCAAAATATACCCGTTTTTGGTCGTGCAATTTTAAATAACTGCCCAATTCAGCCATAAATGCCTCGATGGTTTTTTGCCAGCCCCTACCGACCAACACCATCATGCGGGCGGGTTTCATTGAAATGATCTCTTCATTCCACATGACGGCCAGCTCGGCGAGAGTCCCCACACCGCCTGGCATCATGACGGCTGCTTCGCATTCGTCAATCAGTGCATACATGCGGTCACGCAGGGTTTCATGTTTCCATTCTTCCTTGACCCAGGCGTTGGCTTTGGTGCCGCGCCATTCTTCAATCTGGGTGCAGGTGGAGCCGATCACGTGACCACCGGCTTCATTGGCGCCGCGAGAGGCGGCTTCCATTACGCCGATGTAGCCGCCGGTCATGATGGTGTGTCCAGATTGGCCCAGCAGAAAACCTAGTTGACGGGCATCTTCATAGGCTGGTTCGCCGGGTTTGGGCGCCGCGCCGCCATAGACAGCTACTTTCATCGGATTTCCTCTTTGGTTGATTGTTGATCCCACTCGCGGCCGTAGTTGGTCTGCAGCTTTTCGAGAATGGCTTGTTCAAGGTCCACACCGGTGACACTGGCGAGCTGCAGCAGGTAAAGTGCCACATCTGCAAGTTCGCCACGAAATTCTTTGAGGTCTTTGAGTTCTTCGTTCCATTGAAAATGTTCAAGTACCTCAGCGGATTCAAGTGAAAGTGAGACCGCAAGGTTGCGCGGAGTTTGCGGCCGTCGGGTGTCTTTTTCGTACCATCCTTTGGCGGTCACAAAACGATGCATTTCTTCGGTCAATTCACGGAAGTCCACAGGCTAGAGTCCTAATTTGGAAAGGATATTAAGTGCTTTTTGAGCAGAGATGACCTGCACTGGATGCCAGCCGCTCTCGGTAACCATGGCGTTAAGATGTTCAACCACCGTTTTTTGGCTTTTTTCGTCAAGTGATTTGAAACGCGATTCAATGCGTTCGGGCTCCCGAGAGAGAAGGTCATCCCAGGCTTGTTCGAGAAAGGTTTCATCCATGGCGGTCATCCTGTTTTTGATGCTCCTAGATTACCAGACATAAAGTACAGCGTCAAGCAGGGTTTGAAATAAAAAGCTGGACGGTCACCCGTCCAGCTTTTGCGAGAAGTTGGGCAACTACTCTTCTTTTCTGTTTTCCATCTCTTTGGTGCGAGCATCAATGATGGGTTGGGCAATATGAGCCGGAACGACATCAGTATGATCGAATTCCATTCTGAACACACCGCGTCCACCGGTGATGGAGCGCAGGGTGGTGGTATAGCGCAGCATCTCGGCCAAAGGAACGGTGGCGGTTACGACAGAACGGCCTTTTTCAGTTTCCATACCCTGGATGCGGGCACGACGGGTATTAAGGTCGCCCATCACGTCGCCCATGTTGATCTCGGGGACGGTGATGTGCACCAGCATGATCGGTTCACGCAGCACTGGGCCGGCTTCACGCACGGCTTCTTCAAAGGCTTTACGTCCAGCAACCTCGAAGGCAACCGGTTTGGAATCCACGGGGTGTTCCTTGCCGTCAAAGACAGACACATGCACACCGGAAACAGGATAACCGGCAATGACGCCTTCTTTCATGACGGTGGCGATGCCTTTTTGAATGGAGGATGAATAGGATTGTGAAACGGCGCCGCCGAACACATCCCAGGTGTAATCAAATTCTTTATCGGTGAGGGGTGAAACCTTCAAATGAACTTCACCAAATTGGCCTGAACCACCGGTCTGTTTCTTATGGCGGTGCATGGCTGATGCCGGTTTGGTAATGGTCTCCTGATAAGAAACCTTGGGTTCCTGAAGGATGATACCCACTTGGAATTTGGTTTCAGCGCGGCGGATCGCAACGTCAATGTGCTGATCGCCCAAGCCTTGCAGAATGGTCTGCAGGGTGGTGCCGTCGTTGTACCATTTCAGGGTCATGTCTTCTTCGACCAGGCGGTGCAGGGTGGAGGTGATCTTGGTGGAGTCTCCCTGGGTCTTGGGGAAGAGGGCAACCGAATACAAGGCGGTCGGATATTCGGGGATGGGCAGCGTCAAGGGGTGAGCCTTGTCGCAAAGTGTATTGGATGTGGAAGTTTCGGTCAGTTTTGGAACGATGCAGATATCACCGGCGTGGGCGACCTTGATGCCGAGGGCTTCTTTGCCGCGGGGAACGCCGATGGTGCCGATACGTTCTTCCATCTGCTTGGTTTGGTTCCAAATACGTGAATCAGCAGCAACTGTACCGGAATAGATTCTCAAATAGGTTTGTTTTCCAACGAATGGATCAGCGGTGGTCTTCCAAACGTAGACGGCCAGAGGACCGTTGTCTTTGGCTTCGATTTTTTCTTCACCGGCTTTACCCTCAGCCACTGCAGGTGCTGTGGCGGCGGGTGAAGGGATCAGGTCAAGGATGGCATCCAGCAATTTCAGTACACCAATTCCTGAATGACCTGAACTTACCAGGACAGGTGCATAACTGCAGGAGCGCACCACTTCAGCCAGACCCTTGATGACTTCTTCATCACTGAGCGCGCCAGACTCAAGATATTTCTCAAGCAGGGTGTCATCGCCTTCAGCAGCGGCCTCAACGAGTTTGCCGCGGGCTTCTTCAGCTTCCGCTTTGAATTCGGCAGGGATCTCTTCAGCGGTCTTGCCATCGCCCTTGTAGGCTTTCATGGAGATCAGGTCAATCACGCCCTTGAAATCCTGTTTTTCACCCCAGGGAAGTTGAACGGGGATCAGGCGGATGTCTGAGTATTCCTGAACAGACAGCAGGGATTTTTGGAAATTCGCGTTTTCGCGTTCCATCTTGTTGATGAGCAAGAAACGCGGAAGGTTGAATTTGGAACTGTAATTCAGTGCGAATTCGGTGCCGACCTCCAGACCGTTGACGGCATCCACCAACACCACCACGCCTTCAGCAACGCGCATGGAGGAGATGACTTCGCCAATAAAATCTGTGTATCCGGGGGTGTCTAAAAAGTTGATCTTTGAATCACGATATTCAACCGGAATCACGGATGTATAAAGTGAAATTTTGCGCCTGATTTCTTCTTCATCAAAATCAGAGGCGGTCGTGCCGTCCTCAATTTTCCCCATGCGAGTGGTAGCGCCAGTGAAATGAAGTAAAGCCTCGCACAGAATTGTTTTGCCTGCACCGGAGTGAGATGCCAGTACAACATTACGGATCTTGTCGGTCGAGTACTCTTTCATGAAAGATGGCCCTTCTCTTAACTTGAGATGATTTCAATCTTCCCATTTTAAGTGAATAGTAGATTCTTGTCAAAGTAAAGCCACCAATTCTTAACCGGGTTTTTACGTGAATTTGCAAATGGACTTCATACAGGTTTCCTGGATGTTAAAAACCCCGCCTGGCCAAAAATCTCTGCCAACCGGGGCTGAATCGGAAATCATTATTGTTATTTCATATTGGCTGCCAAGGTGATCAATTGGTCTTTGGTGAGATAATAGGGACTTTTCGTCAGGTCTTTGGCGTCAACTCCAAACATTGCGAATTCAAGGTCAAAATAGGTTCCATCTTTTTGCCAGCGAAGATGTTGAAATTGAGGGAGGGCTTCCCATTCCAGATGGTCGCCGGCTCCGCCCCAAACACCAATCACGTATTCACCCGTTGTGTCTCCAATTTGAACGGTTTCGATCAAACTGCTTTCTCCCACAGGCCAAAGCTCGTTAAAAGGAGACTTGCGTTGACCAATAAAGAAATAACTTGAAACCATGCCAATTGTTTTTTGATAACCATACGATTGTGTGATGCAGTCAGCATTCGGACGATATTCTGTATCGTAGAAGACGAACCCATCGGGCAACCAAGTGGGCTGGTAGATGTGCCATCCGGTCATTGCTTCTCCTTCGGCAATACTGGCAACCGGTGTGATCACTGGTGTGCCATCATCTGCATCAAAAGGCCTGCTGTCAGGAGCTTTATTAAAAAACAATGCGATGAACTCTTGCGCCCATGTGCTGCCCGCTGGCGTGGCGATGAAGAAGCCGAGCGCTAAGGTCAGCGCCAGTGCAACCGTCAAAAGAATTGTTATTGTATTGAGTGAGTGTTTCATTCTTAATCCTCCTGTTGAAAAGGGGAGGACTGACTGTTTGGAAGAGAAATGGGTAAGGATGCCTGGCATGAGATTGATATTAGTGGCGGGCGCCATTTCTTCGGCTCGCTGCTTTAAGTAGGATTCAAACAGATTGGTTTTCATTTCATGCCTCTTTTGTCTGTTGATCGTTGGACGTGGATTGTTGGATCTTCATCTACAGCAGGTTGATCACTATCCGGATCGAGCAGTCTGATAAGTGATTTACGGGCAGTTCTGAGCCAGTATTTGATTGTGCTGAGGGGCTTTTCCATTTTGCCAGCCATATCTGCTTCGCTAAAATCAAGAAAATAGCGCATCACAATCACAGCACGTTGGTCTGCGGGCAGGGAGTCAATTGCAGCCTGGATGGAAGCTCGATGATCCTGATCTTCGAGCCAATCCTCGGGTAGGGGGTTGACATCCGCAAGCATGTCTGCCAAACTAAAATTCTGCCCGGGGAGGGGATCATCGAGCCTGGTTTGTCTTTTTTGTTTTTTGGCTGCTTTGATGGATGCGTTTATTACACTGCGGAAAAACCAGGCTTTGAAAGGCCGATGCGGATCATATTGGTGGATCCTTTCAGCGGCGATAATAAACGTTTTTTGTACAATATCCTCTGCCAGAGCCCGGTCTTGAACGATCAGGCAGGCTGCCTGTACGGCTTTGACCTGATAAAGCTCCACCAGGGTCTCCAACCCATTCAAATCACCTTGTTGCAGCAGCGCGATGGCCTTGCTTTCTTCCATGTCAGTCCTTTGAGAGTGAATTGAGGATCCTCATTATTACTATCCACAAGGTAGGTCAAAAGATACCTGCCAAAAAAAATCAAGATATGTGTCTGTCTAACATCACCGGATAATGGTTGTACAATGAGAAAAAGCAAGAAACACCTGAAAGTAAAAATGAACCGTAGATCAATTCTAATTGCACTTTTCGTTTTACTGCTCGTCTCTCCTGTGCCGATTCAGAGGTGGAGCCTGTCAGGTGATACCCTCTTGCACGATTCAACAGTTCCTTTCAATTGGACTCTGATCTCCCCAAACCCGCTGAACCATTTTGAATTTGGCAGCAGACAACATTGTCTTGAAAATGACAGACAATCCATCAAGATTGTGGATTGTCAAAACAAAACAGTGATAAAGTGGCAAAGCCCCGAAAACTGGAAAGTAACGGAAGCGATAACTGCCGATCTCAACCGTGATGGAAGGAATGAACTGGTGATGGTGGTGTGGCGGGAGCACAAGACCTGGCCGATTGACAGCTTTCTGCCTTCCGGCGGCCGCATTGCGGATTTTCACGATCGTAATGGAAAAAGCTGCCATTTAATTCTGGTGGGTTGGGATGGGAAGAAATACCGCGAATTGTGGGCGGGGTCATCACTGATTGACCCGGTTTTCAACATTCGTGCCGCCGACCTGGACCGGGATGGCAATCAGGAACTGGTAACCCTGGAAGGAAAGTATGATAATAGGAATATCACCGGAAATCTAACGGTGTGGGATTGGAGCGGTTTTGGTTTTCGCTTAAGAGACCGCCAGCAGGGAAAGTTTTCGGAATTTGGGATCGTTTCAGCAAATCAGAACGTCATGATTGTGTCTGATTAAGTGAAGGAGGAGAATATGAAAAAGAATCGCATTTGGGCCTGGACAAGCGGTCTGATCGTATTAACGCTGCTGCTTTCGGCTTGTAATTTATCCACTCTTATCGGTCAAAAACTCAACCCTCAAACACCGGCTGCCGGATCAACCGCCGCACCTGAAGCCACATCAGCCCCCGTTGAGACGACGCCAGAAGCAACCACTAATCCGCAGGGCGTTTACGGCACTGCATTTGCCAGCTATCAAATTCAGCAGGTGAACCTGCCCGCAACGTTTACAGGAGGGTATACACTGCCCTTAACCGCCGACCAGGTGGTTGGGCTGGATGATCAAAACCTGACCTTATCAGCCGCACAGCGGCAGGCACTGTTGACCAATGGTTTTGTGGTCACGCCGCCGAGCAGCGACCCGAATAAGATCAATTCGGAGTTTTACCAGCTCTATGAAAGCAGTCGCTACGGCTCAATGCCTGTTTTTGTCACGACAGATTCGATCTTCCACGTTTACCACCTCATCTTTGACAAGATGCTGAGGGATCTTGAAAAGACCTCATTCATACCGATCTTAAATGAATTGACCGCGGCCATGCTTGATTCGAGCATGAAACAATATGACTCCTTAAAGGGCACAGATCTCGAGGCAGCGGCGCTGCGAAACGTGGCTTACTTTACCGTGCCGGCTGAGATATTGGGCTTGCCTGTAAATGTTCCAGCCGAAGCCAAATCTTTGGCCGACCAGGAAATCGCATTAATGGAATCGAAGGCGCCCATCGCGGCTTCTCCCATCTGGACGATGGGCGGGGAAGCCAATGATGATCTGCTCAACGAGGATTATTCACAATATACGCCGCGTGGACATTACACGCTCAGCCCCGAACTTAAAAAGTATTTCAAGTCCATGATGTGGTATGGAAGGTTGACTTTCCGCCTGAAAAACACGGTTGAAACCCAGCGGGCCTTGCTGATGATCCAGGCCATGCGCACAGCGCAAACATCCTCTGGCAAATCAGCCACCGAACTTTGGCAAAACATATATGACCCGACCGTGTTCATCGTTGGCAAGGCGGATGATCTCTCCTTCCATGAATATGGTGCGCTTTCTGACGAAGTGTTTGGCGCAACCCCTGAGCTGATCACTTTTGCCGATAAAACAAAAATGGAAGCATTTGCCAAAGCCGCCAAGAACCTGCCGCCGCCGCAGATCAATTCCATGTGGGTATACATCTGGCAGGACCGCGACGAAGCCACCCAGGGTTTTCGCTTTATGGGGCAGCGTTTCACGCTCGATCAGTATGTATTTGGACAATTGATCTTTAGAAAAGTCGGCACACTTGAAAACCCGCGCGGCCTGCCCAAAGGGCTTGATCTGCTGGCTGCCATGGGATCCGATGAAGCCTACAATTTGTTGAACCAGATGGGTGAAACCAAATACGAGAATTATGATACCCAAATGACCAAGGTCAAGACCGAAGTGGCCGGCTTTGGCACGGACAGCTGGACTCAGAACTTATATTGGGCCTGGTTGTATTCCATGCAACCCATCTTTGCGGTCAAGGGTCCGCAGTACCCGGCCTTTATGCAGAACCAGGCATGGCTGCACAAAGACATGGCAACCGCCCTCAGCACCTGGACGGAACTGAAACACGATACCATCCTGTATTCAAAACAGGTGATGGCCGAGATGGGCGGCGGCGGAGACGAAGTGCCTCCCAAGGGATATGTAGAGCCCAACCCTGAAGCTTTTGCCCGCTTGCTGGCGCTGGCCCAAATGACCCGCAGCGGATTGGAAGAGCGTGGATTGCTTGACGAAACCACCCGGGGCAACCTGGATAACCTGATTGATGAACTGCAATTCCTGCTAACGACCGCGCAAAGCGAACTCAATGGCACCACCATCAGTGACGACGACTACTGGCGCATACAGTATTACGGTGGCTGGATGGAAGCCATGACCATTGCGGCAGCAGATCCCCCCGCCGATGGCGAGGGACGCAACTATCTTGAAGATCAGAAATCCGCGCTGGTGGCGGATGTGGCTTCGGGATACGGTTTTGCCCTTGAAGAAGGCGTTGGGTATCCCACGACCATCCTGGTAGTTTCTCCGCTCGCGCCCTATCATTTGACCTATGGGGCTGTCTACACCTATTATGAATTCTCTCTCCCGGCCGATCAACGCATGACCGACGAAGCCTGGCGCGCACAGCTTGAGTCTGGCAGCGCCCCGGCCATGCCTGAGTGGACGAATTCGTACATCATCCCTTGAAACTGAAACAAGTCTTACTTCGAGGAGCGCTGGCAACGGCGCTCCTCGCACTTTCCTCGTGCACCCACCCTTCCGCTGATTTCACCCTGACGCTGGGCGGCGATATCATGCTGGCCAGACAGAGTGAGCCGCTGTTTGAAAACCAGGGGAAGGTATATGATCCATGGAGTGACCTGCAAAAACAGGGAGTATTGATCGGGGATGATTCTCCTGTTCCTGATTATTTTCTGGCCAACCTGGAGTCACCCCTGGGTAACACTCCGCCTGAGGTCAGCGACATGAATTTGTGCAGCGACCCAGCGCAGGTAAAAGTGTTGACCGCCGGCGGGGTGGACCTGGTCAGCCTGGCCAACAACCACCGTGATGATTGTTCACCAGATGGAACTGTTACGACGAAGTCTATTCTGGATGAACAAAAAATCAACTCGGCTGTGATGGGGACCGCACCGGCTTATTTGGATGCCCCTGGGGGCAGGGTGGTAATCATTGCCGCGGAGGATGTGACAGGTTCACTGGATCTACCTGCCTTGTTGGCTCAGATCAGTACTGCGCGGCAGCAGGCCCAGGTGGTGGTGGTTGCCATCCACTGGGGCAACGAATATCAGGCAGGCGCGGATGAACGCCAACAGTCATTGGCCCAGCAACTCGCGGATGCCGGAGCAGACGTGATCTGGGGGCACCATCCTCATGTGCTGCAAAAAATGGAGTGGCTGAGCTCCGCGGATGGGCGGCAGGTACTGGTGCTTTACAGCCTGGGCAACCTGTTGGCGGACCAATGGATGTTGGAGAGTACGCTGCAATCCGCGCTGGTGAGATTGTCATTCAGTGGGTCAAAGATCAGTGAAATCGAAATCATGCCATTGAAAATGGATCGCGCTACGAAAATGGTTCAGCTCAGTGCTGATACCCTTTTTCGTGAATCTGTTTTCAAGCTGCTGGGTGGGGAAAATTTATCAACGGACAAGGTGCGTGTCAGATTATTGCCTGACACAAAATGATCACATCTTCTTTTCCATACGCCAGGAGGGTTCAGATACTGTGCGCCAGACCCCTTTGTGGTCGGGATAGGACCAGACCCCCGGCTCTTCAGCCACGATTTGAAATCCAAGGCGGGTATACAGGCGGATGGCGCCTTGATTGTTACGGGCTACATTCAATGTCACACGGGTATAACCCATCTTTCGCAAATCTTCTTCGACCACATCAATTAATTGAGTTCCGATGCCCAAATTCTGCCAGGCTTGCCTGACGCGCAGTGAATAGAGATAAGCACGGTTCCAGCCGTCAGCCAACTCACGGCGGTCGCTGGTAAGCTGTAAAAAGACCTGGCCGACCATCCGTCCATCTTGAGTCACTGCCACCCAGGCTTTGACAGTCCCTTTTTCAACCTTTTTGTACACATCCAAAAATACATTTCTAAAATGAAGGTATTCACCATCCCATTCAAGCGCGGGCAGGTCGGATTTTTGCAGCGGCCGAAGGATGATCTCTTCTGTCGGTTCAGGGGAATTAGGGTTTTGGCTGGTGTTTTCCATATTGCCAGACTGCCTTTAAAGGGTTTGGATCAACTGATCCAGGTATTCCAGCTCCTGGGATTGGGAGGATATTTTGCCATCCAATCTGGCGCGTTTGAGTTCCTTTAAAATGGCGGCATAACGTGGACTAGGCGGGATGCCCATGGTCTTCAGCGTTTCACCTGTGGTAAAGGGTTCCATTCCTCGCCACACGGTCAGATATTTCTGGATCTGCTGTTTCAATATCACTTCCTCATGCAGGCAATCCAGGGCGTATAGGGCGATCTCTGGCAGATTTTGAACGGTCTCGGTAAACTGACTAGCACTCATGGATTCCAGCGCACGGAAGTTCTTTTGCAGTGCAAGGGTTGCTTTCAAAGCAACTTCCATGGGGTTGGAGAAATGCAGGCGGCTGGCAATGGCAAGCGCGGATTCCGGCTGCAGGTTTGAAAACCAGACCAGGTAAGCTGAGGCAGTTTTCAAATCGCCCAGTCCCGCCTGAACGGCGAGATTCCATGGTTTTGCGGGAGAGCCAGTCAGTGCTTTATGTAATCCAGTTGACCATGCATCCTGCCACACCAGACCGGGATGTACCGCGGAATGCAGGTTAAGTTCCGTCAAACGGTTCAACACCTTGACGGGATCGTTTTCTTCAAAGATCAAGTTGAATTCATGCCGGATGCGATCCCCGCTGATCTGTTTGAGGTTTTCGCGTGCTTCGGCCATTAATTCCAGGGTGCGGCTTTCGATATTGAAGCCAAAGCGCTGTTCAAAGCGGACTGCTCTCAACATGCGGGTGGGATCATCCACGAAGGAGAGGGAATGCAGCACTTTGACCTGTTTCTTTTTCAGGTCGTTCAATCCGCCCCAGTAGTCCTGTAATTCGCCGAAATGGGAGCCATCGAGGCGCAGGGCCAGGGTGTTGATGGTGAAATCGCGGCGGTGCAGATCCTGTTTTATGCTCGAACTTTCAACAATGGGCAGGGCGGTGGGGCGGTCGTAAAACTCGGTGCGGGCGCTGATCAGGTCGAGCGCTTCCGGCAGGTCTGAGACGTCATTTGTGGTGCAGCCGAGCTGGATCTTGAGCGAGGCATGAATCTCTTTGATCTGCCATTTGGCAGTGCCAAAACGCCGGTGGGCAGTCACTTTACCGCCGAATTTTTCAGCCAGCATGCAGGCCAGACGGATGGCATCGCCTTCCACGACAATATCAAAATCCTGCGAAGGAATGCCCAGCAGCAGGTCGCGTACGAAACCGCCGACGATATACAACGCCTGGTGATCCTGGCGGGACAGTTCGATGATCTGGCGTAGGAGTGCCAACCTGCAGGGTGGCAGCGCTTTTTCGATCAGGTCGGCATATTTCACCACTGGCAGACTGGCGCCATCTTTATAAGTCAAATTCTTTAAAAGGTCAGTGCGGGTGACAATACCCATGATCTTGTTGGTTTCGGGGTCAACCACGGGGATCTGTCCCCAGCCGGTGGCGGCCATTAATTCCTGAACCTGGTCGAGGGATTGGTTGGGGGCAAGCGAGTAGGAACCGGTTTCCATCAGGCTTCCGACAGAAATTTTCAATTTGTGGTTGCGGGCGCGGTCCACGGCACGGCGGGTGAGCAGCCCCACCACTTTGCCGTCCTGAACCACCGGGTAGCCCTCATAACCGTAGCGCTGCATCAAGAGATCCGCTTCTGAGATGGTGGTTTCAGGTTTCAAGAGCAGCGGTTTCTTTGACATGATCTTGTGCACGGTCAAAGAGGGTTGGATGTTCTTTTTGATCTCTTCAGTCAGTTTTTCGGTAATCTCTTGAAGGGTTTTTTCGTTCGCCAGGTTATTTTTGACCAGCAAAGCAGATGCGGCTCGTTCGTGTCCTCCGCCGCCAAAAGGGGTCAAGACGCGCGCAACATTGATCTCATCGCTGGTTGAGCGGGCGATGATGCGGCTGCCTTCCTTGGTTTGGACGATCAGGAACAAGGCATCCGGGTCAAGCAGATCGCGCAGTTTATGGGCCACACTGGATATTTCCTCATCCATGTTGGAGGCGTCGGCGCTCGAGATCAGAATCGTCTTGCCCTGAATGGTGAGGGTGGAGGCTTTCACCATCAGGTCTTCGGCCAGTGCACGCTGATTGACTGTAAGCGCAGGGTTGAGATATTCCGCGGCGATGCGCAGACTGGCGCCTTTTTCAAGCAAAAAGACCACGGCTTTGACATCGCGGATGGTCGTGGCGGCATAAGTAAGAGAGCCGGTATCTTCATAGATGCCGAGAAGCAGCAGGGTGGCATGAATGCTTGAGAGTTGGACATCTTGATCCATCAGCATCTCCACCAAGATGGTGGTGGTGGCGCCTAATTTTTCAAGTTTGCAGTTCCAATCAGGCGGGAGGTCAGGCTTGCGTTGATGATGGTCCACGATCTGGATTTTGGTGTTCTTGTGGATCCCCTTTAATGTGACCAGTGATTGAGTATCAACGAGTGTGACCTGTGAGATGTTCTCGCCTGGCAAATCGCGGGTTTCAACGAAGGGCAGCTCGGTTCCGTAGAGGTTGATGAATTTGCGTGCGTTGCGGTTGATGCGGTTGGGCAGCACCGGCCGCGCCTCCTCTGCGAGCAGGGAGGCTGCCAGCAGGGCTGCCATTGCGTCAAAATCTGCCTGTTCGTGAGTGAGAATGATTTCCATTTTTTTATTGTAACATTAAGCGATTGTTTGGATTTCGTCTTATGGTAGTGTCAGAGATTCGTTAGAAAATGCAAAAAAGCATGTATCCTGGCAATCAGACTCATCGTTTAGATTATAATTATGAAAATTATCTATAAAATTAATAAGGTCGCATATGTCCACTGAAAAAAGAAAATTACTGGTTGTGATGGCCCATCCCGATGATGAAACATTTGGTACTGGCGGAACCCTGGCATATTATGCCAGCAAGGGTGTGGAAGTCCATTTGATATGTGCCACGCGCGGCGAAGTGGGTGACGTTGAACCCGAATTGTTGAAGGGCTTTGACAGCGTCGCCGATCTGCGTGAAAGTGAACTGCGCTGCGCCGCTGAAACTCTTGGGCTGACCCAGGTACACATGCTGGATTACCGTGATTCAGGCATGCCCGGTTCCATAGATAATGTCCATCCCAGGGCCTTGGCTGCTGCACCTCTTGAGCAAGTGGCTGGAGAGATCGTCCGCTACATTCGTGAACTGAAGCCCGAGGTGGTGATCACTTTTGATCCCATTGGCGGTTATCACCATCCGGACCATATTGCCATCCATAATGCCACGGTCAAGGCTTTTTATGCCGCCGCGGATGGTGATCAGTACAAAGACGGTCTAGCGCCTTTCCAATCCAACAAACTCTATTTTCACACCTTTCCCAAAGGGTTCATGAAATTGGCATTGTTCTTTTTGCGCCTGTTTGGCAAGGACCCGACCAAGTTTGGCAATAATGGTGACATTAACCTGGTTCCCATTGCTGAAGCCAATTTTCCGATCAATGCCAAGGTGGATTACCGCAGCGTGCTGGAAAAACGCGACAAGGCTTCAGCCTGCCATGCCAGCCAGGGCGGGGCCAGAATGACCAGTGGGGCGATGGGCCTGATGCGTAAGATCTTTGGTGTATCCGATCAATTTATGCGGGCGTACCCGGCGCCCACCAAACACATCGAACGTGATCTGTTTGAAGGAATATAAACAATAAATTACCCCCGCGGATTTAAATCCGCGGGGGTTTTATGTGTGCGCTGCTAACAAAAAAGGTGGGTTCGCCCCCATTCGGACGCAGAAATCGCATCCTCAGGGACGCAAAATTCGCAAAACCCACCCAACAATTTTTTTACAACCTGATAACGTTGCCGCAGAACTCACAGGTGATGGTGTCCATACCACGCAAGACGGGTTTGGTAATGGCGCCGCCGCAATTGGGGCATTGAGTCGGAGCAGATTTGGCTTTTTCCACCGCGGCCTGATCCAGGGCAAAGGCACGGTCTGCGTCAATCTCTTTGGTTTTCACCCGGTTGATCAGCTTTTGCCATTCCGTGCTCTCCTGTCCATCCAGGTGGAGTGACACCTCCCGACTGAATGATCCGGTCGCCAACACCAGTTCGATCCAGTCTTCGTTCTTGAACAGCCCCTGTTTGGTGGCTTTGACGGATTCGATCGAAACGACCGGGGTTTCAAACTGCAGTTTTTGCACCAGTTCGCGCTCGGTGGTAACGAAGAGTACTTTCTTGGTGGCGATCTCTTCTTTCTGTTCAAAGATCAGACGTTGGTCCGTCAGGAACAGGACGCCTTCAGGATCCTCTTTTTTCTCTTTGCCATCACGCGCCCAAACGGCTTTGACGGCCATGACCACGCTTTCGCCGGGCAGGAAACCAAAACTGGCGGCGTCGCTGTTGTCAAGCGTATATTCCACCAGGTCAAGTTGTTTTGCTAATTTTTCAACTTCGGTCTTGAGGTCATCATACAGGTTGCGCAGCATGCTTTCAGAAGCATTGATGCGGGATTCGTAGTTATCCAGTTCGTTTTGAGCCATTTTGACCAATGATGCGGAGCCCATGTTCACCTGTAAGGCCGAAACGCGGGATTCCAATGGTCTGATTCCGTTGCGGAGATTGAGCGCTTCAGAAGCGAGTTGGTTTTGGATGGTAAGCTTTTTGGACGCCCATTGTTTTTGGAACTCAGCGCCTTGCTGCTCGGAGATCTTGTTGTAGGCGTACTTGCGGTCGCGGATCTTGGTGATGCGTAAACCCATATTGGCGACACTGGTATCGAGTGATGATATCTCCTCTTTAATGGTCGAAAGATTACACTCACTGATCAATCGCGAAAGATCACTTCTGGCCGAATTGATCTCAGATCGAATTTTTTCAATTGGGTTCACCTGGTCTGCAGCCATTCTTTACTCTCCTGTAAATAATTGTTTTCCAAAATAATAATCACGAATTGCATGAATATTATATTATTGTCGGTCATAAATCTGGCTAACGAAACTGTTATGCTTTAATTTCTTTCTTTTTGGATTCGATCTCGAGCAACTCACCCGTGGTCACAAAAATGGTGCGTTCGCAAATGTTGCTGACACGGTCGGCCATGCGTTCCAGGTTGTGGGCCACCCACATCAATAGATTGGCGTGGTCAATGATCTGTGGTTTTTCGATCATCAAATTAACGATCTGACGCTGTACCTTGTTGTAGATCTCGTCCACCTTGTCATCTTCAGGGGGGATGGATTTGGCAGTAACCGCATCTTCGATAATAAAGGCACCCAGAGCGCGGTGCAGCATGCTTAAGGCCATGTTGGCCATCTGTTCCACTTCTTTGATCGGAACGGGGATATCTACATCACCAAGGTTAACGACGACCTTGGCAATGCCCTTGGCATAATCGCCCATGCGTTCAATCTCGGCAGAGACTTCGAGCAGCGCAGCCAGCAGGCGAAGATCATGAGCCAGAGGTTGTTGGGTGGCGATCAAGATCAGCACCGAGTTTTCGATGGCGTAACGTTTCTCGTTGATCTTGCGATCAGCGTTGTAGACTTCAATGGCCAATTTTCGATCACGTTTTTTCAATGATTCGATGGATTGCATGGTGGCTTGTTCGACGAGGCTGCCCATCACGAGCATCTCATCTTGAATTTCATGAATGTGAAGCATCAAGTTTTCTCTTGACATAATGACCTCTTAACTCGAATTAGCCGAATCTTCCCGAAATATAATCTTCAGTGGATTTATTGGTCGGGTTGGTAAACACCTGACTGGTCACACCATATTCCATCATGGTTCCTGCCCGATCAGTATCCATTGTGAAATAAGCCGTAAAATCAGAAGCGCGCCCGGCTTGCTGCATATTGTGGGTGACAATGATAATTGTATATTGATTAGCCAATTCGCGCATAAGATCTTCGATCTTCAATGTGGCGATCGGATCCAACGCGGAACAGGGTTCATCCATCAAAATGATCTCGGGTTTGACGGCCAGGGCGCGGGCGATGCACAGACGCTGCTGCTGTCCGCCTGAGAGTGAGAGGGCAGGCTTTTGCAGCTGGTCCTTGACTTCATCCCATAAGGCTGATTTGATCAGGCATTCTTCCACCAGGTCGTTCGGGCTGCCCTTGTAACCGTTGATCTTGGCACCCCAGGCAATGTTGTCATAAATGGATTTGGGGAAGGGGTTGGGTTTTTGAAAGACCATGCCAATCCGCTGTCGAACCTGAACAGGGTCAATGCGTGGATCATAGATATTCTGTCCCTGAAAAAGGATCTCGCCGGTGACGTGTGCGCCGGGGATGAAATCGTTCATGCGGTTGAAACTACGCAGAACGGTGCTTTTACCGCAGCCTGAAGGGCCGATAATGGAAGTGATTTTTTTGGGTTCTATTTTTAAGTTTACATTTTTAACAGCTCGAAAATCACCGTAAAAGATGTCGAGATCGTGTGTTTCGATTGCCCATTGTTTGCTTGTTTGATCAGTCATTATTAATTAACCTTACCGTTTCTTCTGAATCTTATTTCGCCAAAGAATGGCGACCGCGTTCATTGATAATAGCATAATCATCAAAACTAAAATAGCCACTGCTGCAATATTGCGAAACTCCACTTGAGGGCGTGTAGTCCAATTATAAATTTGAATTGGAATTGCGGTGAAATTTGAAAATAATCCAGTGGGGTCTTTGGTAATGTAAGTGGCGGCACCTACTATGATCAACGGAGCCGTTTCTCCCAAGGCGCGGGAGATCGCGAGGATGGTTCCCGTCAGGATGCCCGGTAGTGAATAGGGCAGTACGTGATGCCAGATGGTCTGCCACTGGGTGGCGCCCAATCCGTAACTGGCCTGGCGCAGTGAGTTGGGCACAGCGCGGATCGCTTCTTGCGCGTTGGTGATGAGGATGGGCAGTACCAGCAGCGCCATTGTTAATCCGGCCGAGAGGATGGTGCGTCCGTTGGCGCCTTCGACGCCAAACAGCTTGCCGCTGGTCAGCGGTTCAAAGGCACGCACAAAAATGGCAAGTCCCAGAATACCGTAAATAATGGAAGGCACACCTGCGAGGTTGTCTATGTTGGTCTGGATGACGCGTCCCAGCCAGGTGTTCTGTTTGGTGTATTCCTCAAGATATATAGCGGCGCTGACTCCCAGTGGAAAGGCTACCAGAATGGTGATCAGGATGAGAAACAGCGATCCCAGCAGCGCCGTCCGCACACCGGCCAGTTCAGGTACATTGGACATGCTGTTGGTAATGAAGCTCAGCGAAAACCAGCTTTTGAATTGAATGGTCGCATCCGGATAGTCCGCTGCGACCCTGGTTCTGAACTCGGCAGGGCTGAAAATGGATTTCAGCAGCGGGTAGCTGTCTACCACGCGTTGTTGAAAGACTTCGTTTTCCACCAGGGCGATCAGATCTCTGTGTGTCCGTTCAAGCAGTGGTTTTTCGCGATCCAGAGTGCGTACACGATTCTTGGAGAGATTGGATTCGATGATCTGGATCAAATCTGCCTGTGAAAGATCATCAACTGGTTTGGAGATGATGGCCGTGCGGGGGTGTTTATCCTGGATGGCCACCAATCCAAAGGTTTGATTGACGATCGAAAGGATCAGGATGGTCAGGGCGATCACTCCCACCAGGGTTGAAAATCGAAAGAGTGCCTTCCAAATAGAGGCCTTCTTCTGCCGCCGCTCAAGATTCAGATCTTTGCTGTAATCGTTCATGCTTGCCAGGGCTACGGGGTTTTTCATTCATATACCTCGCGGTATTTTCTTGATATCTTTCGGCTGACCATATTCAAAACGAGGGTGACGAGGAAGAGCAGCAGCCCGATGGCAAAGATGCTGTTGTAATCGGCTGTATCGTATCCAAGGTCGCCGCCGCTGATGCGTGCAATGTAGCCAGTCATGGTTTCGGCGGCTTTGAGCGGATTGAAGGTGAAATTCGGACCCGACCCTGCGGCAATGGCCACGATCATGGTTTCGCCCACCGCACGTGAGATTCCGAGAATAACCGCTGAAATGATGCCCGAAAGCGCCGCCGGCAGGATGATCTGGATGGACGTTTCAAATTTGGTGGCGCCTAGCCCGAGGGCTGCATCGCGCAGTGAACGTGGAACAGCATGCAGCGCATCTTCGCTCATGGAACTTATGAGAGGCAGGATCATGACGCCCATCACCAAACCAGCTGAAAGCATGTTGTAGATTTCAACGTTGTCCTGACCAAAAATGCCTCTCAGGATGGGGGTCATAAAGGTCAGGGCAAAATAGCCATACACCACGGTGGGAATGCCTGCCAGGATTTCGAGGATGGGTTTGAGCACCTTGCGGGTCTTTTCAGCCGCGTATTCGCTAAGGTAAATGGCAGCGCCCAGCCCCAAAGGGATGGCGACTGACATGGCCACCAGGCTGGTGATCAAGGTGGAGGTGACCAGGGGAAGCACGCCGAACTTTCCGACGGAGGGCTGCCAGGTTGTTCCAGTCAAAAAACCTCCCAGCGTGATGCCTGGAAGATTGAAAAACAACAATGATTCCTTGCCGAGTTCATAAACGATACCGAGCGTGGTGAGGATCGAAACCAAGCCCGCAAAGGTTAAGAAACCTTTGATCACCACTTCTGACAGGTGCCTGTTTTTTTTCAAAAGATCATGCGAGGGTGTTTCCACTTTTTTGGGTAAACTGTTTTGCATGGCTAAACTTTTCTGCATGGATGTTGCTCCATTTTTTTGTAGATGGGGATTGGCTGAGTTTGAGATGCTCAGCCAATCCCCTGAGGAGAGGGAGAAGAACTATTTCAGGATCTCTGCCAATTTGGTTCTGGATTCGTTAAGGGCTGCATCGCTGGCGGGGAAGTAACCGACCTCACCGATGACATCGTTGACACGGGTCAGGTAGAAGTTGATGAAAGCGCCTACCTGGGGTTTGGCTTTGATGATCTCAGCATCAGAGTAGAGGAACAGAGGGCGGGAGAGCTTGTAGCTGCCATCTTCAGCAGTTTCGAAGGAAGGAACAACACCTTCTAGAGATACTGCATTCAGTTTTTCAGCCTGATCCTTGAAGTAGGCGAAGCCGAAGTATCCGATGGCGTAGGGGCTGCCTTCGACGCCTTGCACGAGAGTGTTGTCATCTTCGCTGGTTTGCAGATTGCTAGCGGCCAGGACAAGGGCTTTGGCGTCGTCAAGTTTTTCGATCTTTTGGGGTTTCTGAACAACCGTTTCGGTGAAGAAATCGAAGGTACCGCTGTCTGTGCCGGGGGTGTAGCGCAGGATGTCTTCAGCAGGCCAGGCGGGGTTCACATCGGACCATTTCTGAGCGGTAGTGAAGATCTTGGCCAATTCTTCCATGGTGACGTTGGTGAGGAAAGTGTTTTCTTTGCTGACCACGATGGCGATGGCGTCAGTTCCTACACGGAATTCAACCGGGGTGCGGGCTGGGGAAAGTGCTGCGCAGGCTTCCACTTCTGCGTCTTTGATCTTGCGGCTGGCGTTGGCGATGTCAATCTCGCCGGTCTTGCAGAAACGCTCGAAACCAGCACCGCTGCCAATGGAGGAAAGGGTGTGCTGTCCGGTGTAGCCTTCCTGTTCAAAAAGGGCTTGGATGGCTTCGCTCAGGGGGTAGACCGTGGAGCTACCGGCTGAGATGATGTCACCGGTGACGGTGGAAGGATCAACTTCGGGTAAGATGCCGGTTTCTGTGGCGACAGCTGCGGGGGCTTCAGTTGCAGTGGCAACAGGAGCTTCAGTGGCCTGAGCAACAGGGGCTTCGGTGGCCGCGGGTGCCTGTGTGGAACAGGCCGATAAAACAAACGCACTTACTAGAACGATACTCACAACCAACAACAATGATTTTGAACGCATTTTTCGTCTCCTTAGTTTAGTTAGCTTAATCTTACAAAGCCAAGGTTAAGGAGTAAAAAATGAATTGTTAACGGTTGGTTAAGGCTTTTAATTTTTGAGCTGAGATACGGGTAAAGGAAGAGAGAAGGTGAACGTGCTGCCTAATCCCAGCGTGCTTTCAACCCAGAGTTTGCCGCCGTGTGCTTCAACTATATGTTTGGAGATAGAAAGTCCCAGACCGGTTCCACTGCTGGAGCGCGAAGGATCGGTCTTGTAGAAGCGCTCAAAAATACGCTTTAGATCCGCGGGCGGGATGCCGACGCCAGTATCCGCTATGCTGAAATGAATGGCCTGATCCTTGAGAATCGCGCTGACTTTGATGGAGCCGCCAGGCGAGGTGAACTTGATGGCGTTGTGGATCAGGTTAACAAACACCTGCTGTATGCGCACTTTATCCACATCAATTTGGGGCAGGTCATCAGCCAGGGAGGATTCGAGTGTGATTCCAGCACGTTCGGCTTGCAACCGCATTCGTTCAACCGGTCGGGTAACAATGTCACTAATCGTGCACAGTTTTTTTTCGAGTGGGACCTTGCCGGACTCAATTTTGGAAAGTTCCAGGATCTCGGTTACGATCTGGGTGAGATTGTCAATTTCCTCGTCCATTTGAGTCAAGAAGCGGTTCGATACCTTGGGATCATTAATGGCGCCGTTTTGAAGCGTCTCTGTCAGGGCTTTCAGCGAAGCCAGCGGGGTGCGCAGTTCATGCGAGATGTTGCTGATGAAATCTTTTCTGACGGTTTCAAGCTTGCGCAGCAGGGTGAGGTCCTGGAATAGGAGCAGCACTTCGCCTGGAAGGATCGGTCCGAGCAGGGAGGCGATCACCTGCACGTTGTCTTTTTCCATCGAGGTTTGGATGGTGATGCTTTGGGTTCTGCCTGTTTGCAGGGTCAACTGCCAGAGTTCGACGATCTGGTGCTGACGTACCACTTCGATGAGGGTGTTGTTTTGGTCCGCCTGGAAACTGGTCTGAAACAACTTCTGAGCAGACGGGTTGATCATCGTGACCACGCCATGGGCATTGACCAGGATGACGCCGTCGGTCATGTTAAAAAGGATGGCGGAGAGTTTGGTGCGTTCATTACGCAGGTTCTGGATCTGCAGGTTGATGCGTTCGACCTGGGTATTATGCGATGTGATCAGCACCCCGATCTCATCCTTGCGGCCTTTTTCGGCTATGGTTTTGAGCTCGCCTTCAGAAGAGGTAAAGATGGCTTCACTGATCTTGCGCAGCGGATTGAATCTTTTTGATGTTTGCAGGAACATAAAACCCAGCGCGATCAATAAGCTGATGCCGGCAGTGATCAACAAAACATTGCGGAATCTCTTAATGGTGGCATCGTATTCTTCCAGCGATTTGGCCAATCTCACCACGCCAATAATACTTTGATTGTTATAGACGGGCGCAGCCGCGTAAATGTAGCGTTGGTGCATGGTCAGGCTCAAACGGATGAAAGGCTCTATTTTATCCTGCAAGGCGGCTTGAACTTCAGGACGCTGCAGATGGTTTTCCATCCCTGCCGTGCTTCGGTCCGATTCGCCAACTACGGTGCCATCTGCGAGAATAATGGTGACCCGATTGCCCGTAATTTCTGCCAGATGTTTGGCGTTTAGATCCACTGAAGAAAGAAATGGATTGTTGGCAAGCGATTCTGAAGAGAGTGTTGCCTCAGCGATCAATTCTTTTTCAAGATTGGCCAGGACAAATCGGTCAAAAAACACTGAGGTTGAGGCTGCAATGCTTGCGAGCGAAAGGGCCAGCAAGATCAGGTAAGGAATGGCTGTCTTTTGAACGTACGATAGACCTTTCATGGTTTATCCCTCGAAACGGTAACCGGCACCTCTGACTGTAATTAATCGCTTTGGCTGACTTGGATCCATTTCGATCTTTTGCCTGAGCCAGCGCATATGCACATCCACTGTACGGCTTTCACCAGTGTAATCCCAACCCCAAACGTCTTCAAGGATCTTGTCTCGAGATAATGCCCTGCCTCGATTGATGGCCAGGTAGTGTAATAACTCAAATTCCTTGGGCTTTAACTCGAGATCCTGATGATTGATGCGAACTTCACGGCGGATGGAATCTATGACCAGGTTGCCAAAGACCAACACTTCCTTGGAAGGCTCTTCGACTGCCACCGGAGCGGTTTCTTCCTGCATCAAGCGTACACGCCGCAGCATGGCCTTTACCCGCGCCAGCAGTTCGCGCATAGAAAAAGGTTTGCTCATGTAATCATCTGCACCGACTTCAAGCCCGACGATGCGGTCAATCTCATCGTCCCTTGCGGTCAGCATCAGGATGGGTGTGTTTTTCTCTGCCCTGATCTTGCGGCAGATCTCAAAACCGTCCATACCCGGCAGCATAATATCCAGCAGGATCAGGTTGTAATTGCCGGTGTGGGCTTTTTGAAACGCTTCGAGTCCATCCGCGCTAGTTTCAACCTCGTAACCTTCATTGGTGAGATTGTATTCCAACGTTTCTCGCAGGGCTTTTTCGTCCTCTACGATCAGGATGCTATTTTTCATCAGACCTCAACAAACCTATAAAGACGTGTTCCATTTTTTCTGCCAGAACCGCACGATTGAAATGGCTCTCTACATAAGCACGGCCGTTTTTACCCATCCATGCAGTCTTTTCATGATCATTGTGCATGATTTTGATCTGATCTGCAAGAGCCTTTGGGTCGTCAGGTGATACAAACCTTCCGCAATCCGCATCCTCAACCACCTGGCGGATGACGCCGTCAATCAGCAGCAAAACCGGTTTGGCGGCAGCCATGTAATCAAAGACCTTGTTGGGATAGGTGGTCTTGTACATTTCTATGGGTTTGAGAATGGCGATGCAGG
The DNA here is from genome assembly GCA_021825925.1 of Chloroflexota bacterium. GTDB lineage: Bacteria > Chloroflexota > Anaerolineae > Anaerolineales > Anaerolineaceae > UBA6107. The sequence goes on along the minus strand of JAKAFP010000006.1, from coordinate 195,502 downwards.
CATCCGCAGCAGCCAGCACGGTGTTCATCTCCATCTTGGGCACGGAGGGCAGGAACAGGACGTTATCAAGCTGTTTTGAGGCAGCCTCGGCCATCAGGTTGGCTTTTTCTTTGCCATCGCCGACAAAAACATAGGCAATCTTGGGGTCACCCCGGGTGATGGCGGCCGACTCGAGGATCACGCCGAGATTGTTTGAAATGCCGTGCGCACCGGCATATAGGGCGATGAATTTGTGCTCCAGGTGATGGGTTTTTCTGAACTCCAAGCCGTCATTGCTGAGGTCGAACATGCCGACATCCACACCGTTCTCGACCAGGGTGATGTGTTTGGCGCCTCGCTGACTGATGTGCGCAACAAAGCCGGGCGAATTGACCACCATTTCATCTGCATGACAGTATAGAAATCGTTCAAGCCACTCGGACATACGGATGAGCGTCTTGTTTTTGAGAACGCCCACCGCAATGGCAAAAGCCGGCCATAGGTCGCGCACCTCGAATACAAAGGGTACACCTTTAAGTCGGGCCAACAGCCAGGCCGTCCAACCCTGGAAGATGGGGGGCGAGGTGCCCCAGACCACGGTGACATTCTTGACACCCAAACCGATGAAGAAGGATGAGAACATAAAACTAAAAAAGCTGAGGATGCGGTGGAAGAAGCTGCGGTGCAGGGCGGGATAGGTGTAGGCACGCAAAATGGTGATGCCGGGTTCAGAATTTTCGCGGGTGACCCAACGGTTTTTGGCCTGGGCGGTTTGACCGGTCAGGTAGCTCACCGGGCTGGTGATGATGGTCACCTGATGGCCTTGTTTGACCAGATACCTGGCAATTTCGTGATGCCGGGTGCCGCCGGGTTCGTTGATGGCCGCGAAAGCCTGATGAATGAGAAGAATGTGCATGCCTATCCTTGTGAGCCTGATGGGCTGGTGGAAAACTCGAAACCATTGACGATTTGAATATCCGCTCTGGTGTGATATTGGATGGAAAGTGAAAGCGCAGGGTGCTTCTCGCCGTAAGTGTCGGACGCCCATCCCATTATGGGATTCTGGCGTTTGCCAGTCAGGGTCTCTCCGCCTCTAACGATCGAAATATCAACCGGGGTGATCGTTGAGGCATCATCTTTAAGCATGGCTTTGAAATCGAGCTTCACCTGTTTTGAGCCATAATTCAGCGACAGTCGGTTGTCATCCAGCTGCCACAGACCATCGGCCAGCAGCCAGTGCAGGGTGATAAGACGCTCATCCGTTTTGCGGATGAAATGCACCTGGTCAATCACTTCCAAGTGCCGCTCATCCACAAAGGTGACGATTCTTTGGTGCATCACGCCAACACGACTGTAGCCGTTATGACTGGCCATTAAGATGTCTTTGGAGGGTGCATCGTACCATTGTGCCTGGGCTTGACGCAGCCAAAGGAATTTCGACGCCTTTTCCATCTGGTCCAGATCGTCAACGGAAAGCGTGTTGTGTACCAGCGTGGACGAAAGTGGATTCTGCCAGGGTGGGGCATCATTGTATGAATAAGTTCCTGCGTCCTGGGTGATGTTCAGCCCATCCCACCACAGGTCGAGATGAAGCTGATCGGCTTGGGCAGGTCTTCCGTGAAAGGTGACGCCTCGGAGGATGGCTCGTTTGTTTGAAGAGCGGATGACATGCACCGCAGGGGAGGTTATAGTTGGAATGATGGTTTCTTTGTTTTTCACAGGCAGCCCTAGCCAGAGGGCGAGTTCATCCCATTGACCGGAAGGCAGGCAGGGTTGACCCATAAACGCCTCTGCAGTCGCTTGAAGCGTGGGGCGGTAATCGCGGAATTCGGCCGTACCCATGGGGAGCAGTAATGAGCCGTCGTTATGCCCAAGATTGGGGAGTCTGCCGCTAGTTGCATCCAATTGGGCAGCCAGCCAACTGGTTGCTGCGGCCAGGCGGGTTGTAACTTCATTTGGGATTTCGATGCCTATTTTATTCGCATAGCCACAATAGATCAAAGCCAGCTGCAGCATCAGGCGGTGATAGTTTGTGCTGTGCTGTGAATAGGTGCCGTCTGGTTCAATTTGATTCAGGATGGCGCGATTAAATTCTTGAACGCCTGTCTTGAGCCAATTGCGGGCCAGGGGGGATTTTTCTGAAAAGAGGGAGCCGGCAATTACCAAACCCAGCGCTTCACTGAGCAAATGATTGTTGTTTTGAGAACGGGCATAGCCTATTGTAGCGGGGATGCGCGCACCGTGCTGCCAGAGTGTGGTGACCAATTGGGTTGTGTACCCGGCAGTGGTGGCCGGGGATTGCCTGAAGACCTGGTAAACCATTAACCAGACGACGATGCGCATGGCGGCTTCCTGTGCAGAGGTCCAGTTGGGTGCGCTGTTCACCGGGTTTAGGATGATGAATTCTGAAAACTTCTCCCAAAAGAAGCGGGGATAGCGGTCGTCTCGGGTGAGCAGCCAGGCTTTGGCCAGATCGAAAGCCCAGGTAAAGCGGGCAGGTTCCCACAACCATTTGATATCCCGACCATTGAGCTGGTCGCCAACCGAAGACCAATGGAGGGGATTTTCGATCCCGGGGTCAAAGGTCGGTGGCGCCTTTACTCCGCCAAACGGGTGATACCAGCCGTCCAATATCTCATCCGCTTTTTGGAGGATCCGGGTGCGGTCTTTTTCCAGTATTTCCAACAATGTGGGATCAAACGGGTCAAAAGGAACGTAAATTTCAACTGCTTGAGGATCGAAATCCAACGCAAAACCGCCCAAAGGTGTTTTATTAACCAGACGGCCGGTCTTTTTTTGCATGAGGTATACGGCATAATCCGCCATTTGGGGTATGCCGATCTCTTTGCAGGAAAACCAGAGTTTTTGCAGCTTATTCAATAAGGCTCTCAAAAGGCCGTGAGGCGCTTCACAGTTTGACGGTTTCGCCGTTGGTCAAGGATTCGACGGCTGCATAACAAGCCTTGTGGACGGCTATTAATTGCTCATAAGGAATGGGCGGGTTTCCTCCGCTGGTGATGGCACCCATAAAGGCCTGCCAGGCGGCCTGGTGGCCTTTATCCTGTTTCAACCTTGAGCGGATCATCTGCCGTTTGTTCTCGCTCACCAGTTCCAGCGATCTGAAATCATCCAGCACGCCGATCTTGGCCGCGCCAAACACTTCCACCCGTTCCTTGGCAAAATTCTTGTTGCCATTGGCAAGGTAGGTCACGGTGCCGATGGATCCGTTGGCAAAACGCAGGTTGATCACACAGTTATCCTGGTGATATTTGCCGCCGTCGGGCAGTGCCTGGGCGCTGACTTCCACCGGCAGCGAACCGGACAACCAGACAACAAAATCAATGAAATGGCAGCCTTCGCCGATGATGCGTCCGCCGCCCTGCTGGGGGTCGTGCAGCCAGTGATTGGCAGGCAGAAAACCGGCGTTGACCCGGTAGTTGATCGCCAGTGGTTCTGATTGGCCGCTGAAATAGGATTTAAGTTGAACCGCCAACGGTGCGAAACGGCGGTTGAATCCGACGGTCAGCAGGGGGGAATCCTTTTGCTGTAATTGGGTCTCGACCGTAGAAAGTTCATCCGCGTTGAGCGCCAGCGGTTTTTCGCAGTAAACATTTTTATTGGTCTTAAGCGCACTGACAACCTGACGGGCATGCTGTTGATGGCGGGTGAGCAGCAGCACGGTGTTAATGTCCTGGCTCTCGAGCACGTCCGATTCGGTGGAGGAGGCGAATTGATAACCAAATTTCTTGGCCGCATGGCTGGCAGTCAGCCCAGAGGCCGTACAGATGCCAACAGGGGTCACGCCGCCGCTTTTTTGGACGATGGGTAAAAAGACCGCCTGGGCATAATTGCCTGCGCCCAGCACTCCCAGACGGATGCTGCCGGTGGGTTGCCCTGATTGGGCGAATTCCACTTTACGCACCGGGTTGGTCTCTGTTTTTTGCGGGTAGGTTATCAGCACGCCCAAGAAAGGTTGACCGGTTTTACCCGTGATCAGTTCGTAGGCTTGTGGTGCATCTTCGATCGGAAAACGGTGTGAGATCAATGGTTTGAGATTGATCTTGTTTTGGGCCAACAGCTCCACGAAAGCTTGCATGTTGCGGCCTTCCGTCCAGCGCACATACCCGAAGGGATAATCCTGTCCGCCTTCTTCATAAACTGGATCGTAACGGCCGGGGCCGTAGGAGCGGGAGATTCTGAAATCAAGTTCTTTTTCATAATAGAGCTTGCGGGTGATATTCAAGCCCACGGCGCCAACGGCCACCACGGTGCCTTTTTCGCGTGCCAAAACCGCAGCGAGATCTATCGGGTCATTCGACGAGGTATCGGCACAAATCAAAACATGGTCAAAGCCGTGATTTTGGGTAAAGTTTAGAGCAGTTTCTTCGCAACCGGTGCGCAGCGTACATGGAACCTGCATGCTTTCAGCCAGCTTGATGCGGTCAGGGGAGAGGTCTATGCCAAAGACCTGGCAGCCGGCGGCTTTGGCAATTTCGGCAGTCAACAAACCGAGCAGTCCGAGGCCGATGATGCAGACGGATTCACCCAGTTGGGGTTGTGCAAGTCTGAACCCCTGCAGGGCGATCGCCCCCAGGGTGGTAAAGGCAGCCGATTCGAAATCCACGTTATCGGGCAGGTGGATGAGCAAATTCTGTGGAACCACGCCGTATTCTGCATGGACGGCAAATCCGCCACCGCCGCAAGCCACGCGGTCACCAGGTTTGAACCCCTGCAGCCCGTCACCGACTTCCACGATAATGCCTGCCGATGAGTAACCCAGTGCCATGGGTTGATCCAATTTATTGAAGGCAGCTTCAATGGTGGGGATCAACCCTTCACGGCGCGCCTTGTTGAGCACCTGTTTGACCAGGTCGGGTCGGGAGGTTGCCTTGCTGACCAAATTCTTTTCGGCGAATTCCACCAGCATCCGCTCTGTGCCGGCAGAAACCAGGGAGTTGCAGGTTTGGACCAGCGCAGATTTACGTTTGACTGAAGGAACGGGAAGGTCAACGATCGAGGTTTTTCCGTCTCTCATGTTTTGCAGAATTTGCTTCATATTTTCACCTTTCCCAAATTATATTCCATAAATGGATGGTGAGTTTTGATTTCCTGCCACTAAATCAGGCGAATGATTGATTGAAGATGACGATTCATTGAAATGCATCGTTGGCATGAATAATGCACCAGGATAGGGAGAACTTATGGTGTCTGGAGGACGTGATGATCAAACGATTTGTGATGTTGGTAATTTTGCTGGCCGGGACGGCACTCACTGTTTTGTTCGGTGAGGGTTTTAATTTTCTCAACCCTGATCCAACCGGGACGGTGGCCATAACGACAACGGTGGCTGCGACGCTAACCACGGAGGTCTCAGAGACAGCAGTTATTACCGAGACGGAAGTTCCATCAGCCACCAGCACTGAAATGCCGACAGCTACCGAAGAGATGACGGCCACCGTTGCTGCGACCGAGACGGCCACTGCCACCCCAACCAATACTCCAACCGCCACACCGACTGCTACGGCTACCCCCAACACGGACCTTTTTGCAGTCCAAACCGGCAGCCCGGTCTTTACCGTGAATTTTGCTCATCCTGATGCAGCCTGCAACTGGCAGGGTGTCGCAGGCCAGATCCTAAGCAAAACCGGTGCTCCTTTGACCAATTACATCTTGAAGCTCTCAGGCACCTACAACGGCGCTTCGGTCAACATGATCGGATTATCCGGGTTGGTGACCAATACACCTTACGGTCCCGGCAGTTTTGAATTTGTTTTGGGCTCAACCCTGGTGGATTCCACAGATTTGCTCACCATTCAGGTGTTCGATCCGAGCGGAACAGAAGTCATGGGCCCTGTCTCCATTAATACGTTTGCCTCGTGCTCGAAGAATCTGCAGATCATCAATTTCCAGGCAAAATAACCCGATCTTCTTTGAAAAACCAAACCCGGCTTTGAAGCCGGGTTTTTTGTACGTGTATAATTATTGAATACCGGAGGAAAGTATTATGGAAGATGTGATCCCTTCTGAAATCATAAAACGGGTGATCCGTTGGTGGTGGCTGGTTTTGATGATCATGATCGCAGGTGGAGCCGTTGGAATTTTGGCTGTCAAACTGCAAAAACCGGTATACGAATCGCAGGCTTCCATCACAACCTCCATTGATTTTGCTTATGCAGGCAGGATAGACGAAGCCCAGGAGGATGCACTCATCTCGGTGGTCGGTGATGAAATAGGCTCCACACTTGTAATGGATGCAGTAAAGGAAAAAGCCGCCGCTTTGGGGATTACTGTCACGGATGAGACGATCAAGGAGCGGTTCTCAAAGGCCAGGCAGGGCTACCGCTGGGAATTGACCGTCAGGGGTAATGACCCACAAACCACCCAAGCCCTGACCCAAATTTGGGTGGATGCAGCGGATGAGGCGTTGATTAAATTCAATGCACAAACCCAAGAAGTGTTGGCAATGCGTTCCGCCCAATTGGCCTTGCAGAATTGTTTCAGTCAAACCGTGATCGTGGATCCGGCCTCAGGGTACTGCTCCACTGAAAATTTGGCTACCATTCGCGAAGTGCTGGCGCAGACATCCACAACCACTAAATTATCCAGTTTACCTGACGCGATCCTGCTCTCAAACATCAGTACTGAGGTCACGGATGATGCCTACCTTCCGACGCATCCAGTGCTGCTCAAGCAAAATCTTTCAACGCTTGCGGGCAGCATCTGTGGATTATTGATCGGCTTGGGGTTCCTCATACTCGGGAAAAATCAAAAATGATCAGACAAAAATTGCAGAAACTTGAGCCGATCTGGCAAAAGAGTGTCTGGTTCTTATGGTTGTGCCTGGTGGCAGCACTTCCGATCACCAGCTTTCCAGTTTTTGCCAAGCTGCTGCACACAAGTTCCGTTGCCCCCGCATCGGGTATTTTTGTCTTAATCCTGGCCGTACTCTGGCTGCCAGTCTATCTGGTTAAAAACGGACGTTTTCCATTTCAACTGAAACCAGCCCTTATATTCTTCTTGTTTGCGTTGTTCACCATCGCGATGGGATTCTTGCGATACATTCCTGATTATAAAAATGCCTCCATGCTCAAGGCTGCTCTTGAGGGGGTGGCCACGCTCGGGTTAGGTGCATTATTCTATATTGTCACCACTGCCATCCCTAATTCTTCAGAAAAAATCAAGCAAACATTGCGGATCGTCAATTGGGGCGGATTGGTGATCATTATCTGGTCTTTGACCCAGATTGCGGTGTCGTTTTTCTATCATGATTACACAGATGGCATGCGCGCTTTTCAGCATCTATTCTCGACCACGGTTTTGTTTGACGGACGAGCCACCGGCTTTGCCTCTGAACCCTCCTGGTTGGCGCATCAATTAAACCTGGTCTATTTAATGTATTGGATGGCGGCTGCCAAGAATAAATTCAGCGCTCACAGCTTCAGGATCTGGAAGTTCACCTTAGAAAACCTGCTGCTGGCTGCCGGTTTTGCGGTGTTGTTTGTTACCTTGTCGCGCGGCGGATTGGTGGCCTTCATGCTGGTGCTGGCGTTTTTGTTTGTGCTGGCGAACATCCGCTTCGCGAAATGGCTAATCAACAAGTGGAATGCGCGGAATACCGTGCTGGTGGGCATCTTCACCGGGTTGGCCATGTTCCTCCTTTATCTGGGCGTCATTGTTGGCGGTTTGTTTGTTTTGAGCAAACTTGATCCGCGCATGGAAAAGGTTTTTCAATTTTCTTCCACGGCCGAAAATCCGCTTTTGAAATATGCCGATGATCTGCAGTTCGGCGAAAGGGTGATCTATTGGCAGACGGGGTGGAATATTTTTAATGACTATCCCATCGCGGGGGTGGGCGTTGGTTTTTCAGGGTACTACTTCCCCCAGTACATGCCTGATTATGCCTGGCAGCTGCCTGAAGTGAACAAACTAACGGGTTGGAGCAGTGGACTTTTAAATATAAAGAACCTCTGGACCCGCTTGATGGCGGAGACAGGGATCATCGGATTCTCATTGTTCGTGGTTTTTTTAGTCGTGATTGCTTTTACAGCAAAAGACCTTTCGAACCGCAAAGACCAACTGAGTAAAACCATCGGCTGGATGGGGATCTTCATGTTGATTACTTTCATTCTTGAGGAATTTAGCGTGGATAGCTTTGCGCTGCCATACTATTGGTTCACACTGGGGCTGGTGGCTGCCGCATCGCGCTGGCTCAAAACGACAGATATGGATGTTCATGGACAAATCTGAAAAAACCATCATTTTCATCGTAATCGGCTTGGTTGTTGGTTGTCTTTTTATTTCAGGCATGTGTGCTGCCATTTATCTTATTGCTGATAAATTGTCTTCAACCTCTACACCTTTAATTCCAGATCTGATCCCAGAAGTGGCCACACCAGCCATGCCAACTCAACCAGTGTGCAGTGTCGGTTTACAGGAATCAAAACAACCCATCGCTGTGGATCAGAGTGTGCTGCAATCAGCATTGCAATCACAGGCGGAACTTGAGAAAACCATCCTCCCGACGGCCGACCTTAACAGGATATTTGAACGGTTACATAGCGGGTCAGCAGTCTCCATCCAATTGACCACACCTCCTGTTCAATACCAGATTGGTGATCAAGAGGTTTTTTATAAGCTTGATGGCGACGATAATATGCTTGAAACAGTGGCGACTTTGCGGTATGCCACCGATAACGCTTATTTCTGGGCTGAAAACGATATCTCGATCAATGAGGACGATCTAAAAACACTCATGGTCGCATTTTCAAACCAGATATATCCGACCGATCACGCCATGTTTGGCACAGAGTGGATCCCCGGTGTGGATAATGACCCTCATATTTTTATTCTCTATGCCAAAGACTTGGGTGAATCGCTGGCAGGTTATGCGCTTTCCTCAGACTACGTCCTTAAGGATGTCTACCAATATTCCAACGCGCATGAGATGTTTGCGATCAATGCTGATAGTCAATTGATCACCGATCCATATACCTTGAGTACCATGGCGCACGAGCTTCAGCATGTGATTCAGGGCTATCGCGATCCTGATGAAGAGTTGTGGCTGAATGAAGGGTTTTCCGATTTGGCCACCCTCGTGAATGGGTATGAAGCCGGCGGATTTGATTATTACTTTACGAGGGATCCAGATTTTCAACTGAACAACTGGTCCTCCGATCCTGATCTAAATGATCTCAATTACGGTGCCAGTTACCTGTTTACTACTTATTTTTACGGCCGCTTTGGAGAGAAGCTTACCCAAGATTGGGCTTCCAATCCTTTCAATGGATTCGACAGCCTCGATAATGTTTTTCAAACCGACCAGGTGTTGGATCCTCTCACCGGAAACACTCTAACCGCAGACACATTCTTTCAGGATTGGACCATCACCAATTATGTTAACACTCAGGCTATTGGTGGCGGCCGTTATTTCTATTCTCAATACCTCGATGTTCCAATGGTCACCCAATCTGAATGGTTGAACGAATGCGACGGCACCGCCGTAACGGGAAGTGTTCACCAATTTGGCACTGATTACCTTCAAATTGCGTGTGATAACCCATTTAAACTGCAGTTCTCCGGAAACCCCACCATAAATATTCTTCCTGATAACGGTGAAAACCAATCCAATTTTATGTGGTCAAATAGGGGTGATTCAGTGGATACCACCCTGACCAGGGAATTCGATTTCTCTGGCAGCCAGGGAGAGCTAACCTTGAGCTATGATGTTTGGTATGACCTCGAAGAAGATTACGATTACGCCTATGTCTTATCCAGCATGGATGGCGAAAACTGGCATGTACTTGATACAGAATACTGCTTGCATCAGGGTGTCTATGGAAATAGCGATCTTGGATGTGCCTATAGTGGTGTGACTAACGGTTGGATCAACAGGACCGTTGATCTCACCCAATTTGCAGGGCATAAAGTTTGGCTGCGTTTTGAAATGATCAGCGACGGTGCATTAAGCAACGAAGGATTTGCCGTTGATGATATAAGGATTCCCGAAACTGGCTATGAAGAAACTTTTGAAGGTGGCGATGGTGGTTGGGTGACTGATGGATTTTCACGAATTAAAAATGCAATCCCTCAGACATTTTTGGTTTCCATCATTACTTCAAACCCGGATGTTCCCATTGAAAAGTATATGGTCTCTGCGGGTGAAGAGTTGGACTTTATGCTTGACCCCAATTGTTACGGCGATGATCCCATCCTCGTGGTCAGCGGATCATCACGATACACCCGGCAGGAAGCACAATACACCATTACTCTGACAGAATAAAAAGAAAGCCAGTTCAGAAATGAACTGGCTTTTTGTAATCGTCAAACTCAGACAATATTTGAATCCTGCCTCCCGACGAAGTGAAATGGGAGCCAGGCAGGGTAAAACTTTATATCCGCTCTATTCGCTGGCTTTGTTTTGCAGCCTGGTTAATTGTTGATTAAGCTCATCCATGCGTGCTTGAGCAGCTGTCTTTACTTCATTTTGCACATGAACAAATGAGTTACCAAGACGGGCGCGAACATCCGTTCCTTTCAGCGGCGTGAATAACAGAGCCAGGATTCCGCCTACCAGGGCACCGGAGAATACGCCGAAGACAAAACTTCCAATTTTATTCATTTTTCCTCCTATCAAAAACTGTTTACAACAAGATCATTAGTTTATTGTCGTTGCTTTTTGTTAATATTGTGTTATTTTTCCAACTTCAACTTTTTGAAAATCAATGGTGCGAAATAAGTGACCCATAAGCCAATAATGGTGTAACGCACAAATCTGAGTGCAAACCCTAATGCCAACGGTTCTTCAGGAAAGATCATTTTCAAACCAAGATATAAGGCGACCACTCCAATAATACCTACGAGATATCTCAAAAAACGTTTCACGGCAGACCCAAGTGCCTTCGGTTGACCGTACTTTTTTAACCAAATCGCATAGCCAGTCATAAATCCAAAAGCAACACCGCCAAGGGTGATGGTCCCTTCCATGTTGAAGGGGTCGGGAACCGCTCCGCCTGTGAGTGCGGCATTGTTGATCCACTCGGCGGGCATCTGCCATGAAGCGGATAATGCTTTTGATCCGAATCCCAGCAGGATTAAGACCAGTGCCAGTACAAAACTAAGGAAAATTTGCATTGAAAGTGATTTTGAACCCAACCATCCGGCAATCGGTTTTTCAAACCGCATATATAACCAGACAAATAATCCTCCAAGAAGCCATCCGGTAAGGACATCCCGCAGGAAATGCATCCCCAGATAAAGTCGAGAAAGCCCCACCAGGAAGACTACCACCAACACGGCGATGGTAAATCCTTTTTTTCGCAGCGTTGCGGCCATAATTCCAAACAGGCTGGCTGCATTCTGAGAATGACCTGAAGGCAACCCAAAGCCGGTTTCCATGCTATACGATTTCACTCTTGCATCGTACCAAAATGGTCTTGGACTGTGGAACAACATTTTGAAGTAATTATTGAAACTTCCGCTGATCACCAGCATAAATGCCAGACGCACGCCCATTAAGGAATCAATACTCCAATAGATGAGCGGTAATATCATGATGAAAAATTCTTCAGTGGCCAAAAAGGAGATGGCTTGAAACGGTGTGGCCAACCATGCTCCCAGGTTTTGAAGGAAAAGTGTAATGCTCACCTCGAAATTCAATAATGAATCCATTTGCAATGCTCCTTATTTTATGCTTTTTGAAGACCGGACAACATTGATTTTACATTAAGCCCACAATAAATCAAAATGGAGGCTTTTATTGTGCTCTTTTAGTAATCCCATACATGCTCAATGAAGTGGAAGATTTGAGCCATGCCTTTCGGAATGGCGAGGAGATCAATGGTTTCCTGGGGCGTATGCACCTGCCTGCCGGAGGTAATTCCCAAACACGTGCCGGGGTATCCCAGAGAGATAGGCAGAGAAGCGTCCGATGAAGAGGTTGCAAAGACAGGCGAAATGCCAGTGCTGCGGAGGGCGGCTTGTGCCGTGAGCAGCACAGGAGTGTTTTCAGCTATTCTGCCTGAAGGCCGCATTCCAATTTCTGAGATGGACACGCTCATCTCTGAGGTTTTAGGTTGTGAGGCGATTTTGTGCAAGGTCCTTGAAAGTGATTCAAGGATCATTTCATCTTCAGACCGGATTTCAATTTGCATTTCGGCGTGGCTGGCAATGGAATTAATGGATCCACCGCCTGAAATTGCCCCAATATTGATCGAACTGCGTGGATTACCCGGGAGTTTTATGGCCAGGATCCTGGTGGATAACGCCACCAATTCGTGGATGGCAGAGGGGTCTCCGTAATTGCTCCAGGCATGTCCGCCCATGGTATTGACTTCAATTTTGTAGCGATGTATTCCCAGTGCGGCATTTTGGATCATTCCCAGACCAATTCCCTCCAAGACCAGGTAGGCTTTCACCTGGTTTTGGAACTTATCCACTATACCCTGCATACCTTTCAGGTTTCCTAGTCCCTCTTCACCGACGTTGCCAATAAGCCAGATGTCGCCTGGGGGTGGAGTTTTTTGGGTTATCAAATTTCGTCCGATCTCAACCAATGCTGCCAGACCCAGGGCATTATCGCCTATTCCAGGACCAGTGATTTGTCGCTCGCCTTCGACCAAGGGATATTTTTCATCTGGCATCGTTACGGAATCAAGGTGAGCAGAAATGATCAACGGCAGGGCATCACCACCCTTGATCCGGGCACTGACATTTCCGGCGGGATCTATGTGCACATCCAAAAGCGCAAGCGCGGAAAAGCTCTCCGCCAAAAATTCGGCTCGTTTGATCTCACTGAAGGTGGGTGAGGGGATGGTCTGGATCTCTTTGGCCATCAAAATAATATTGGAATGTGGACTTATGCTCATTTTATTTTCACCAATTCTCGGATCAATTTGAGCCGATTTTGAAACAACCCTGGAATGGCATCCGCACCATAGAAGGGATGGCTGCCCTCACACGTAAACGATGCAGAAACAATCCCCAAAGTCAATGCCTCAAGAGGATCGTAATTTCTTTTATATCCTGCGAGAAAACCGCCGCAAAAAGAGGCAAGCATGCCCGTGGGATCCACGCATTGGACTGGATAAGCTGGGGATTGTATCCGGCGATTTGTTTTGCGATCAAAGAGGTTAAAACCATTGACCGCGTCGCTGATGACGAGATATTCACAGCCCAACCCGCAGAGATGATCTGCCATTTCCCAAAGATCGGTCGTGCGGTTGCGGAACAAATTTCGAAGCTGATCAGAGGTTGTGATAAAGGCTGTGGCATCTTTGAGCAAAATGGGCATGGTCTCGAAATTGGATATATTCATGTATTGTGGATTTGAATGGATCAGCAGATTCTTTGTGGAGGCATTCAATAAGAGGGTAGAGAGTTGAATTTGGGTTGCGAGGTCGGCCGAGCAAATGATGCCTGCAGTAATTTCACGGTAGTGGAGGGGAAAATCTTCGGGATAGTATTTGAATTTTTTATGACTTTGGGTTTCAGGATCATTTTTAATGTAGCCGGATAATTCTTTTGGAAACCTCAATTTTCGGCTTGAATAAAAAGCCACTGGATTTTCAAATACCACTTCATTTGGCGATATGTATCCCAGAAACTGGCGGTCATCATATGACTCGTTATGGAACTGAATCCCCTGGTAATCAATTTTGTAGTTTTTTTTGATCCGTTCAAGATGTGAGCGATATTTCGATGAAACGTGGCTGACCAGTGCAATCCTATCCGTCCAACAACGCAGACCTCCGGCGGTATATAAAAGAGAACCGCCAATGACATTTGCATGAGATTGGTTGTGCAAATCAATGATATATTCTGTGGAAATGTCTCCCACTACCAAAAAATCAAAGAATTCAAAATCAGGCATACCGGATTATATAATTAATTCGGTATTCGAATTTCCCCCATGGTTGGAAAAATTATTTTGAAAATTATCGGGTCGTGCTTTCAGTGATCTGGCGTAATAAGGTAATGATCCCCATTCCAATTTTGACACCCTGGCCAGATGTGATCTTGTGATCACCTTCAGATTCACTGCGTGCACGGATGAATAAATAAGCTGCGGCTACACCGGTGGCCAGACCAACAGCTCCGCCGATGATATAAGTTAATGTCTTCCAATTTGTGTTTTCTTCCATCTTGCCTCCAATGTGTGCGGTTACTTCTTAAAGAGGGTCTTTAGGCCAGCAAATGCGGATTTAATCCAAATTACGGGTTGTGCCGGCTTTTGCCCCAGCCCTTGAATGAGTGATTCAAAATGGATGATGATCAAGCGAACGTTGCGCAAGGCAGGAGGCCAACTCTTGTTCCATTTTCCGGCATAAATTCCCATGAAAACCAATAGTGCGAGTAAAACAAGTCCTAAAAACAGGGCAGGCAAAATCAAAAACATGGTGGAGATTTGAGCCCACTGTTCAGTGGATTGAGGTTCCGAGTACGTGGAGACCAGTAATCCGATGCAGACAATCAAGCAAATCACACCGGCAGCGACAACAGGTAGCAATACTTGCAACATGGTTTGTTGCTTATGAATCTGTTCCGGTTCAGGTGGGATTTGATCCTTCTTAGTTTTCATTTTTTAATTGTAGCATGATTCAATGGGTTTGAATGCAACCTCACGTTTTCGATTAATCTATAAGCAATAATGTAAAAAATCATGTATAATTGTAATAACTTGGAATGATTTGATTCAGAGGTAATCCTTAAAAACCTCATTGCTGATCGATTCCTATATTGGCTGGAAAGTTTTTTCACTCCACTTGGAGTTTGGATGTTTTGTCACTTGGTTTCTCAGATTTCTTTTACGAATTGGGTCCACTGAGGCGAACTTTAATGACGTTTAGAAGAGTTTATCCGAATTAGAAATTGACCAGGATCTCTTTGAACAAGTCTAAATATTGTGAACCCGTAAATGAATAGACTGATCAGTGTAAAACAGTAATTCTCCATACGATTTGACATCCAGTTAATTGAAGAACAGCAGCCAAGTCATTTTAAGTGAATTTGGCTGTTTTTTGTTAAAGGATCATGGAACGTCAGATCACTGCCATTCACGTTCAAAAACACGATCCCGACAGGCTTAATATCGAGCTGGATGGGGAATTCGCTTTTGGACTTTCAAGATTGGTAGCGGCCTGGTTGAAGGTAGGCGATTTCCTCAGTGAGGATCGCATCACTTACTTGATCAATTCGGATTCATCAGAAGTGGCATATCAAAAAGCCACACGACTTCTGGATTATCGTCCGAGAACAGAAAAAGAAATTCGCCAAAGATTGTTGCAAAAAGGTTTTAGCACATTAGAGATCGAACAAGTAGTTGAGCGGCTGAAAAGGGCAAACCTGGTTCAAGACCAGCAATTTGCAAAAATGTGGATCGAGAATCGCAACGACTATCATCCACGCAGCCAACGCTTGATGCGATATGAACTAAGAATTAAAGGTGTACCTGAACAAATGATTGACTCTGCTTTGGCAGACAGCGCGGATGACATTGAATTGGCCACACGGGCAGCTTCACAATATGCGCGAAAACTGAATTTTCAGGATCGTGAATTGTTTAGAAAAAAGTTGAGTGCTTACCTGGCCAGGCGAGGTTTCTTATACGGGACGATCGTACCCGTTACCAGGGACTTGATCCGTGAGTTGGAAAAAGACCAAAGCAATACACTGGATATCGAGGATGATAATGGAAAATGTTAATCTAGCCACAATTCTCATTGCAATTTTAGTTGGGTTGGTTATTGCCGGAGGGGTTTCTTACTTTCTGGTAAAAAGCTTTACTGAAAGATTCAAAAAGAACCAGCAGAATGAAGCGGACAATCTGGTCAGAATGGCCACAGAAAAAGCAAAGAACCTTGAGATGGAAGCAAGAGATAAATCACTCAAGATCCTTCAAGAAGCCGAATCTGAGAACTCTCGCCGAAGAAGCGAGATCGTCCGCGAAGATGATCGTTTGCAAAAAAGACGTCTTGAACTTGATAATCGTATTGAAAGACTAGAGCTGCGCGAACAAAATATCAATAAGCGGCAAAGTGCGCTGGATAAACGCGCCAACGAAATTGAAAAGCTGTACGCCACTGAATTGGAAGAACTGCAGCGCATTGGCCAGATGAGCATGGAAGAAGCCAAGCAGGTTCTACTTGGAGAAGCCGAAAAAGAAGGTCGCAATGATATGGCCCGCATTATTCGCCAGATCGAAGCGGAAGCCCGCAACGAAGGTGAAAAACGCGCCCGCGAGATCATCACCGATGCCATCCAACGCGTCGCTTCTGAGCATGTGGTCAGCGTTTCCACTTCATTGGTGACTCTGCCCAATGAAGAAATGAAGGGTCGTATCGTTGGTCGCAACGGACGCAACATCCGTGCATTTGAACAGGCTGCCGGCGTGGATGTCATCGTGGATGACACCCCCGAAGCAGTCACCATCTCTTGTTTTGACCCTGTAAGACGTGAAATTGCCAGACGGTCTTTGGATCGTCTGATCGTGGACGGTAGAATTCACCCAGCCCACATTGAAAAGATCCTGGCTGAAGAAGAGAAGGAAGTAGAGAAAGCCATTATTGAAGCAGGTGAAGGCGCTGCCTTTGATGCTGGCGTGGCTGGCATCCACCCGGAGGTTCTGAAACTTCTTGGTCGGTTGAAATTCCGTACTTCTTATGGTCAAAACCAACTTTCTCATGCTGTTGAAGTGGCCAAGCTGTCTGCAGTACTGGCCGCTGAATTGGGCGCCAATGTCGAAGTTGCCCGTGCTGGTGGTTTGCTGCACGATCTGGGCAAGGCGCTTGATCACAACACCGAAGGTACGCATGCCCAGTTGGGTGCTGAATACGCCAAACGTTACGGTGTGCATCCCAAGGTTGTGAACGCCATGGCTTCACATCATCATGAAGTGGACCAGGAATCACTCGAAGCAGTGATCGTGGAAGCCGCTGATGCCATCTCAGGTGCCCGTCCAGGTGCCCGTCGCGAAGATTTGGAACAATACATCAAGCGTCTGCGCGCACTCGAAGAGATTGCCAATTCCTTCAAGGGTGTTCAGCAGAGTTATGCCATCCAGGCCGGTCGTGAAGTTCGCATCATCGTGCGCCCTGAAGAAATTGACGACCTGGCATCCACCCGTCTGGCCCGTGATGTGGCCAAGAAGGTTGAAGAATCCATGCAGTATCCCGGTCAGATCAAGGTAACCGTGATCCGCGAAACCAGGGCGATCGAATTCGCGAAGTAAGAGATTCCACTTATCAAAACGATCTGAAATTATTTTTCAGATCGTTTTTTGTTTAATGGTTAAGAAAACTTGCAACCAGGTATGTGAGGTATGGAGAGGGTGCTTTTTTCTGCCCGAAATCCCACTCCTTCCAGGCCGTCCAAATGGATTCTGGTGTGAAAAGTCCTTCGGTATTGCTTTTCTGGGTTACGATGGCTTTCATTTCCAACAGACGGGCATCTTCATTGAGCCAGGGTAATTGAGACAACACATGGGTAACATGAACAATGTCAAACCAGACCATTGGGGCTTTGAGTTTGCTGAAGTCATTCCCCATGTAAAAAATGTAAGGGTGGAAGGTCTGGCGTTCAGCCCAACAATGCAACAAGGATTCTGCACCAATGTGACAGGCATCGCTATAGAGCGTGCCTTGCGAAGCAGCCAGAAGTTTTACCATGATCAGGTTGGCGTAAGGGCAGGGGTCAATCTTCCTGCCAGGACCTCGAAAGGACCCTAACTTGGTTGAACCGGCACACGGAAACCCGTTTTCTCTAACCAAAACTGAGAGATATTCAATTCCATTTTTGACTTGTGGATCATCACCCAAACCAAATTTTACTAAAGCATACAGGACAGATGGAGCATCACACAAAGCCCATGACCATACATCTTCCCCGGTTCCGCCAAATTGAGTTGGAATATTGGTTAACATATCAAACGGACCGTCAGGATCTTGATGTTCCATGACCTTTTCGATTAACGGCGACATCCCTGGATCTGTTACCTTCAGCCCTACATCTGCCAGAAAGACAAGTTTGTGGAGTGAGTGGCCGGCGCTCTTATGGCTGACCAGAATGGACCCAGGCCAGTTGGTTATCTCTTGGATCAGCCCTTTGATCAACGGATTTTCAAGCATGGCCTCGCGGGCCTGGGTCACTGACAGATCATTCTCGGATTGGTGAAGCAGGTCCAATCGTGTTCGATATTCAACATAAGGGGTTGAAGATAACAACCAGTTTAAGGTTTGATCCATCTGAGTCCTCCTGAATTATTGAATAAATTATATTAGAGAAAAGAATTCAAAACTTGTAAAATGGAAAAGGCATATATTAAAGTTCTGGAACTTTTCAAAATTACTTGCAGTTGTCGAAAATGTTCTGTTTTTTTTATAAACAATGAATTGTTTGTTGCCGTAAAAAGGGAATCTCCCCTTTGGCATTCCTCTTGCTATAATGAAAAAAGAGTGTCATGATTGATGTTGGAATCCCAGATTTTTATGGATTAGTCAAATGGCATTGAATCCGATTGCTTTAATAGTTTTTATCTGTGCGATTATGATCGCGGTTATTGCCGTTTATGCCTTGCAGCAAGGCAAAACGGAAGGGGCGAAAGTATTTGCCCTTTTTATGTTCTCAATGGATATCTATATCTTGGGGTACAGTTTTGAACTGGCCAGTTTTGATTATTCATTAATGTTGTTTTGGAACAAGCTGCAATATATTGGCATAATGACTTTTCCAACCCTCTATTTTTTGTTTGCCAGCCAATTCAGCGGACATAACAAATGGATAAATAAGAAGAATATTCCACTCCTGTTCATCATTCCTGCTATTTGTCTATTTATTAAATTCTTTGATAATTCTCTACACTTGATCTATCGTTCTTCTTCGATAGATAACAGTGGCATTATTCCATTGCTTGCTTTTGAAAAAGGGCCTGTTTATTACATTACGGTGGCTTTTAACCTGATCATGGTGACGCTTGCCACATTTTTATTGATCTTTAAAAGACGGCATGCCTCATCACTTTATCTTCGCCAGACGAATATTATCCTCGCGGTCTCAATACTCTTATATGCTTTGTTCCTTTTTTATCTAAGTGGTGAAAGTATTTTCCCAAAGCTGGCAAATCTTGACCTCAATCCCTTTGTGTATACCTTGTGGGGATTTGCGATCAGTTATGCCATACTTCGATATAAACTGTTTGATCTGGTACCGATTGCAAGGGATGCGCTTATCGAAATCCTTGGCGACGGGGTGCTTGTTTTGGATGAGCAATTCCGGGTTGTGGATTCCAATCCAAAAGCGCAAACCATCTTTGGCTGGAAGAAAACGCCTGAAGGATTACGGTTTGACCAGATGGAACTCAATCTTATTGATAAGGGCCTTTTTCAATCCTTAAGAGGCAATTATTGTTTTGAGAAGCAGATCATTCAAGATGGCCAAAAGATAGATTTTGAAATTACAGTATCACTGTTACGTAACAAAGACCTTTTTGTGGTCGGCTACCTATTGGTCATGCACGACATATCAATACGAAAAAAGGTGGAACAAGAACTTAAAGAACTCAGCCTGGTGGATGATCTGACAGGGCTTATCAATCGCCGGGGTTTTTTCGTGCTCTCTGAACAACTGCGTACCTTTTGCCTGCGCATGAATATGAACGCCGTGTTATTCTTCTTTGATCTGGATAATTTAAAGCAGATCAATGACCAATTTGGGCATTCCGCTGGTGATCAGGCTATCAAAGATATGGGCGAGATCCTAAAAAGGTCATTTCGGTCTTCAGATATTATTGCCCGTTACGGCGGAGATGAATTTACTGTTTTTGCGATCGAAAACGCCGAAAATTCCCATCAATCCATGTTGTTGCGTTTGAAAGAACAGCATAGAAACTATAAATCAGAATTTGATAGAAAATACCAGCTTTCATTCAGCACCGGGACATCCCTCTACGATTGGAAGGATCCATTGTCATTGACAAAATTGATCCAGGCTTCAGACCAAGCCATGTATGTCGAAAAACAATCCAAAAAAAGTGTTTAAAAATTACAATACGATTTTTCTATTTTTTCACCAAATCTGGTCGTTCATTTATTACAAAAAACCAAAATATGAAGAATTAATTAAAACCTATTGACTTTTAAAATGTAGTTTGCTATAAACATACCTATGATATCGGTCTACACACCTAAGCATCATCGAAAGCCAAACGCCAAACTCTTGAAGGGTAACGGGCGCTGATTCGATTTAGGTAGACCAAGAAGCAGCTTATTTTTTACAAGATTTCCCGCCTTCCCTTCATAGGGGAGGTTTTTTTTACCTAACGCCCTGCTTGGTAACCGCAATCTGCAATTGTACTTCTCTTGCAGGTTGAAAATGTTGTAAAAAAAATTTGAGGAGAAGAAAAATGAAAAACACGAAAGTCGTACTAGCTATTGTTTTGGCGCTGTGTATTGTTGTTTTGAGCGCCTGCGCAGGCAGCAAGCCTGCTTCCGGTTGTCTGGGAACTGCCAAGGACGCGATCGTTGATCTCGATTGCCGCGAGGTCAAAATCGCCGTCGAGAATGCGTACCTGCCTTTCAACTATATTTCCGCCACCACCGGTGAAGCCGGCGGCTGGGATTATGATGCATGGAACGACATCTGCACTCGTCTGCACTGCACCCCTGTCTTTGTTGAATCCGCCTGGGACGGAATGATCCAGGCCGTGGCTGATGGTCAATATGATGTCGGCGCCGACGGTGTCACCAATACTCCTGATCGCCAGCAGCAAGTTGACTTCTCGATCGGATATCAACAGATCCAACAACGTTTGCTTGTGCGCAAAGGTGAGACCCGTTTCAACAGCATCGAAGACATTGTTGCCAATCCTGAGTTCAAATTAGGCACTCAGGTAAGCACCACCAACTATGAAACGGCTGCAAAATACCTTCCTGAAGACCGCATCCAGGCCTTTGAAACCTTCCCCTTTGCCGTTCAAGCTTTACTGGCCGGTGATTTGGATGCCATCATCATTGATGAGGTGGTTGGTTTGGGTTATCAAGGAACAAATGCTGACCAACTTGAACTTATTGGTGATTCGATCTCAAGCGATGAATTGGGTTTCATTTATCCCAAAGGTAGCGAATTAAAAGCGCCTGTTGATCAGGCCCTTCAGGCAATGATTGATGATGGTACTCTTGCGGCCTTGCAAGTGAAATACTTTGGTCCCGATTTCAAAATTACTTACGACGATATTAAATAATCCCATTTACCTAAAAAAACGGGCTCCCTTGAAGACTTCAGGGAGCCCGTAGAAAGAGTACTGATGGCACAAATAACGAATGCCAATGCAAAACCTCCCAGACGAAATTCTGAAGAATACCGTGAGTATGTGAAATTAAGGCTCAAAGCGGCACCCTGGTGGCTGTATGCAATAATTGCCATTGCCATATTAACTTTTGTCACCATTCTTACAAACATTCCATTTCAGAAGGCATTTTTATTCATCAAAGCAGGGTTAAGCGTCACCATTACTACAACCCTGATCGCTTTTATTTTTGCGCTTGTTCTTGGGTTGTTAACCGGTTTGGGACGTATCTCTGATAATACCTTTTTCAAAAATCTGGCAACTTTGTATGTTGAATTGATCAGAGGCATCCCCATGCTGGTGCTGATCTTTTTTATTGCATTTGTGGGTATTCCTGGCGTCGTCAATGGGATAAAAGCATTAGGTGTGTGGTTGACACAAATGGGCGTCACTGGAATCGGTACCTGGCTGTCTGCGATCAAGAATGAAGTGCCCATGAATACCCGGGCAGTCATCGCGCTTTCAACCACTTATGGTGCATTTTTAGCTGAAATATTCCGGGCTGGCATTCAATCCATTGGCCGCGGTCAAATGGAAGCCGCCCGTTCACAAGGAATGAGTTATTGGCAGGCCATGCGTTACATTATTTTGCCGCAGGCCATTCGCAATGTCTTGCCTGCTTTAGGCAATGATTTTATTTCCATGTTGAAAGATTCATCGCTGGTTTCGGTGCTGGCGGTAAGAGATATCACCCAAATTGCCAAGCTTTATGCCGGAAGAACTTTTCAATATCAAGAGTCATACATTACCCTTGCCGTTTTGTATTTGACCATGACGATCTTACTTTCCTTTTTGATGAAATTTATCGAGAAACGGATCCAAAAAAATGAGCAGCGCTGATGAAATGGTGGTTATTCAAGATCTAAAAAAACACTTCACCGGGATCGAAGCCCTTAATGGTGTCAGCTTGACCGTGAATAAGGGGCAGGTGATCGTGATCCTTGGCCCCAGCGGCTCAGGCAAATCCACTCTTCTGCGTTGTGTGAATCAACTTGAAGAAAAGACCAGCGGCGAAATTTGGATTGATGGTGAAAAGCTGACCCATAATTCGAAACAGATTGATAAGATCCGTTCCGAGATCGGCATGGTGTTTCAACACTTCAATCTCTATCCGCATCTGACGGTTCTCGAAAACATCACCCTGGCTCAACGGATCGTGAAAAAGATAACCAAAGAAAAAGCGATCGAAAATGCCATGACCCAGCTCACGCGCGTCGGCATCCCCGAAAAAGCCAATAATTATCCAACGCAATTATCTGGTGGACAACAGCAGCGTGTAGCCATTGCCCGTGCTTTGGCCATGAATCCCAAACTGATGTTGTTTGATGAACCCACCAGCGCCCTTGACCCTGAAATGATCAAGGAGGTTCTTGAGGTCATGCTTGATCTTGCAAAAGCCGGTATTACCATGATCGTGGTCACCCATGAAATGGGTTTTGCCAAGGCGGCTGCAGATGAAGTGGTCTTCATGGATAAAGGTCAAATTGTCGAAAAGGCTTCTCCGTCTGTGTTTTTCTCCAACCCAACCCAGGATAGGACCCGTCTTTTCCTTTCACAAATCTTAAACCACTAACAGGTTCGGTCCAGACACGAATTTTTGCATCACAGCCTACTTGGCGCTATAATCGTCTCGGGAGATCATTATTATGCTCAAGAGTAGATTATCGCGTTTGGATAAATTGATGGCGTCAAATAATATTGACGCCATTGTACTTAACCCGGGACCATCCCTGGTCTATTTAACCGGTTTGCATTTTCATCTCATGGAAAGACCCACACTGTTCGTTTATCAGCGGGGTGAAACGCCAATTTTAATCCTGCCTGAACTGGAGAGCGCAAAACTGGCTTCCATTTCAATGCCGATCTCAGTGCACACCTTTGGCGATGATCCCGCCACCTGGCAGGAAGTATTTGATCATGCTTTTTCCAAATGGAAGAACAAATCCTTAAACGTTGGTGTAGAACCCATTCGTTTGCGTTTTCTGGAAATGGAATACCTTCAAAAAGCGGCGAAAAGTGCAAAATTTATATCCGGTGAATCCGTGATCAGCGTCTTGCGCAGCCAAAAAGATGCCCAAGAGATCGAATGTATGCGCAAAGCTGTTCAGATTGCACAAAAGGGGTTGACCGCCACACTGCCTTTGATTAAACCAGGCCTTACTGAAATTGACCTGGCTTCTGAATTGATCATTCAACTTTACAAAGCCGGTTCATCTCCCGAACTACCTTTCATGCCGATCATCGCTGGCGGACCAAATAGTGCCAATCCACATGCGGTTCCCACTTCTCGAAAACTTCAAACTGGCGACCTGCTGGTGATTGATTGGGGTGCTGCATATGAAGACTATTTTTCAGATCTGACGCGAACTTTTGCCGTGGGTGAACCTGCTCCTGAGTTGGTGGAAATTTACAGAACCGTCCAAAGTGCCAACGCTGCCGGTCGTGCGGCAGGCAAGCCGGGGCTCCCGGCCGGTGCTGTGGATGATGTGACCCGCCGTGTGATTGATCAGGCAGGTTACGGTAAGTATTTCACCCATCGAACAGGTCATGGTCTGGGCATGGAAGCCCACGAACAGCCCTACATGTTTGCCGGTAACCCCTTGGAACTGGCAGCAGGGATGACCTATACGGTTGAACCCGGCATTTACCTGCCTGGCAGGGGCGGAGTGAGGATAGAAGATAACATCGTTGTGACTGACCATGGCTGCGAATCGCTGAGCGACATGTCTCGCGATCTGAAGATTCTATAAAAGTCCAGATAAATTGTGGAGATGAAAATGACCAATTTATTGACCATTCCTACGGCTGAACCCTTTTTCATCCCCGGCGGGAAAACTGGATGTCTTCTGATCCACGGGTTTACAGGTACCCCAAAAGAAATGCGTATGCTGGCAGATTCGCTGGTACAAGATAAATACACCATTCTTGGGGTCAGGCTGGCCGGGCATGCCACCGAGCTTGAAGATATGCGACATACGACCTGGCGCGATTGGCTGGCTTCAGTGGAAGATGGGCTCAACCTTCTTAAAGGATGTACGGATCAGCAGGTGGTGATGGGACTTTCAATGGGAGGCGTGCTTTCAATGATGGCTGCAGCCCGATATGACGTCAAAGGGGTGGTCACTTTTTCTGCCCCATGTGCGCTGCCACCTGACCCGCGAGCCAAATTTCTTCCATATATTACCTGGCTGGTAAGGCAGGTGGATAAAGGCAAACCCGATTGGCGCAACCTGGAGGCCATGCAAGATCATGTGGATTATCCTGGCTACCCAACCCGTTCTGTGCTTCAACTTCAGAAGTTGATCAATATCATGATGGAAGATCTGCCCAGGGTGAAGGTGCCTGCCATGCTGGTACAATCTCATGGCGATCATGGCATCCCGGCTGAGAGTATGGATACGCTTTACGGGAAGATTGCTTCGGTTGATAAATCGCGTTTGTGGGTTGAAAACAGCGGACATGTTGTCATCCGTGAACCGGAACGGGAATTGATCTTTGCAGAGGTTAAAAAATTCGTTAAGCGGATTACTCAATAATGAATCGCAATCTTTTATTAGTCACCCTTGCCATGGGTGCATGGGGCGTGGGCGAGGGGTTCTTCATTTATTTTCAACCTCTCTATTTACAGCAGTGGGGAGCGGATCCTCTTTTAATTGGGGGAATCTACGGTGCAATGGGTATCACCATGGCGCTGGCGCAGATCCCTGCCGGCTACCTATCTGACCGTCTGGGGTCCCGAAACATTATGTGGCTGTCATGGATCTTGGGGACTGTTTCTGCCTGGACCATGGCGCTGGCCAATTCACTGCCGCTTTTTGTGGTTGGCATCGTTTTTTATGGTCTGGCCGGTTTTGTGATGGCGCCAATGAACAGCTATATCACCAATGTGCGTGGCAACTTGTCGGTTGGCCGAGCCATAGCCATACCTTCTGGCATCTACAGCCTGGGGGCGGTCATTGGACCGATCATTGGCGGTTTGGTGGCCGACAAACTGGGGTTTAAGGCCGTTTATATCATCGCAGGATTGATCTTTATTGTATCAACCACAATTATCCTGTTCGTCCAAAAGAAACCAGAAGTTCATCACGTTGACCAGGAATCATTGAATTCAAAAGGCCTGTTAAGAAACACCAGGTTCATGGCATTTTTGGGTGTGGTTTTCATAACCACTTTTGCCTTATACCTGCCGCAGCCTTTTACACCAAGCTTTTTGCAAAATCAACAACACCTGACCAGCTCAACCATCGGCATTCTTGGTGCATTTGGCAGTCTTGGGTCCGCCCTGGCTATGCTGTTCTTAAGCCACCTTGGGTCGCTTACCGGTTTCTTTATCAGTCAGATCATGCTGGTCGTTTTTGCCATTCTATTCTTGAAGGGTGATAATACCATCCTGTTTGGATTGGGATACGTTTTCATCGGCGGCTATCGCCTTTGCCGGGTCATGGTGCTTTCGATTGGCCGTTCATTGATCCACCCGGCCGAGACGGGATTGGCTTACGGCTTGATGGAAACCATGAACGCCGTAACCTTGATCCTCGCCCCAATTTTGGCAGGTGCTCTGTATCGTCATGACCCCTATTCCATGTACCAGGTGGGATTAATTCTATTGGCGGCAGTTTTGGTGATCAATATATTTATCTTTATGGTGATCAATAAACGAAAGGCAAGAACAGAATGAGTATCAGAGTCTGGGTATTTTCAACAGGTCAATTGGGGAATAATGTTGTGTTTCTCATTGATGAAGCATCCAATGAGGCTGTTGTAGTGGACCCTTCATACGAACCCGAGATCGTGTTGGATTTTATTAACGACCAGGAATTGAAGATCAAAATGATCTTGTTGACCCATGGGCATTTTGATCATTTTGCCGGTGTGAATTATCTGAAAGCCAGACTGCCTGAAAAACCGATTATGGCGTTGCATCGGGATGATCTTGAGCTGCTTAGAGATGGCGGCGGATCAAAGGAATTCCACATGCCGATGCTGCCTCCTGATGACCCCGAACTCATTCTTGACGATGGCATGGAATTGACGTTGGGAAATACTCCGATCCAGGTCAGGCATGCACCCGGCCACACTGCCGGGTCAGTGATCTTCTACATTCCTGAAGCCAAAACGGCTGTGTGTGGAGATGTGATCTTTTATCACAGTGTCGGCCGCACCGATCTTGCCGGCGGAAGCCATGACGAACTGATCGAGAGTATTCGAAAACAGGTATGCACTTTGCCGCCTGAAACCCGCTTGATACCGGGCCATGGTGAAGAGACGACAGTCCGTGAAGAGCTGTTGCATAACCCCTTTCTATCAAATTAAACCAAATCATAGCCGATCTTTTTGCGAATGGATGACCAATGAAATTACGAAGACTATTAACTGCTGGATTGATCATTTCGGTATTACTCGGAGTTACTGCCTGTCAGGGACGATCCCCTTTGAGTTTTTTGAGACCAACTGAAACCCCTCTCCCTCCCACTGCGACAGCCACAGCTCTTCCAACTGCGACTGAGACAGCCACGCCTACCATCACACCCACCTTGGCACCTACAGCCACCTCCACACCCTCAAGGGTTGTCATTCCAGCAGGTTCGGTGACTGCTCCGATCCTTCTGTATCATCATGTTAGTACAAACAACGATACCCAGGACAGCCGATATAACATTCCTCCCGAGAAATTTGAGGAACAGATCAAGTGGCTGTATGACAACCATTACCAAACCATTAATGTGAGCGACCTTGCGAATTTGATTTATAACGGAGGCGAGATCCCTCAACGGCCGGTGGTGATCACCTTTGACGATGGCAACATTGATGTTTTCAATAATGCCTACCCGATCCTTAAGAAGTATGGTTTTGTCGCCACTTTTTATGTCGTGCAAATTTACGTAAATGGCAAAGACATGGTCTCCACTGATCAATTGAAAGAATTGTACAAAAATGGCTGGGAAATTGGATCCCACAGCAAGACCCATGCTCATCTTCCGGGAGTTAGCGAAGATTTGCTTCCAGACGAAATTCGGCTGTCAAAGCTAAATCTTGAAGAGAAATTAGGTGTACCCATCAATTCATTCGCCTATCCTTTCGGTGAGATTAATGACAATATCATCAGATTGACCAGCAGCTACGGTTACAAATCAGCAGTGGGACTAGGAAATGAATTGGCACACGGAATGAATTCCATTTTCTATTTATCTCGAATTGAAGTTCAGAATGACTTTTCGTTGGACCAATTTATCAGATTGCTTCCCTGGAGCGGTCCACTACCCTAAAGAACTTCAACATTAAAATTCTCTTAATCTGTTGATTACTGTATACTTATACTAAGTTTTACAAAAGATGTATGGTTTTGGTTTTATTGATGGAGGCCAAGACATGAGCAAGGCAATGACAGATCTGATGAATGATCATGACGCGATCCTATCCGCGCTTGATGTTTTTACTTGTATTCTAGAAAAAATCGCCGAAGAAAACAAACCGAATCCTGACGAGTTATTGGATTTCATGAATTTTCTCATGGAATTTGCAGATAAATGCCATCACGGAAAAGAAGAAGGGATCCTATTTCCGGCTATGATCGCTGCCGGTGTACCTGACCGGGGCGGGCCGATCGGGGTGATGATGGCGGAGCACATTCAGGGCAGGGGATATATCCACTCCATGCTCGAAGCTCTCGAGGAACAAGAAGATTACGCAAAATTTGAAAAAGCAGGCAGGGCATATATTGATCTGCTTCGCCTGCATATCCAAAAAGAAAATACCATTTTGTTTCCCATGGCAGACCGGGTTATTGCTCCTGAACAAATGGAGGGTATTTATCATTCCTTCGAAGAGCATGAAGAAAAGGTGATCGGCCACGGCAGGCACGAAGAATTACATGCAATGTTGAATGGTTTGAAGGAAAAATATCAAAACTAAAAACTAGCATTTTGCTTTTATGCAGGTTTTAGTAGAATTGTCATACAAAGGCGAAAATTTGCCTTCCTTTTATCTGCTTTTTATGTTTTTCTTAAGATTAGTCGTGTAAAGTTATTGAATATGGAAAATTCCACAGATCCAATTGACGGAACTTGCTCCGTTGCCATTTCTGAAGATGGCATGAGTGCTTGGATTACCTTATCAGCCCCCCTAAATGGTGGTGCTGAAGTTACGCTTGGTATGGTAAATCAAGCCCTTTTGGAAAATGGAGTAACTGTTGGGATTAACCAATTGGTGGTTGAGCAGGCCGTCTACTTGAAGCTCTGGGACCATCCCCATTTGGTGGCCTCCGGCACCGAACCAGAAGAGGGGAAGGATGGATATATTGAGTATTATTTCCCAACGACCGTTGATCTGATGCCCGTGGTCGAATCAGAAGACGGTAAAGTGGATTTCAGAAACCTAAATCTGATCCATAATGTAAAAAAAGGGGAACTACTCGCCGAGCGATTCCCGGCTGAAGAAGGCAAAACCGGGCAAACCGTAACCGGCAAGGTGATCTATCCACCCAAGGTTAAGAATCCAGCTCTGGTGGCCGGGCGTGATACTGCTTTTGATTCTTCCGGGGTGCGCCTTCTCGCCGCCAAAGATGGGCATGCCTGCATGTCTGAGAACAGGCCCTCCATTATTTCACTTTATACCGTTCAACATGACGTCAACTTTGCAGTCGGTAATATTGATTTTGTGGGTAACGTTCAAATTAAGGGCGATGTAAAATCGGGATTCAGCATTCGCGCTGGTGGTGACGTGGAGATCATGGGAATGGTTGAGGCCGCCGAGATCTATGCTGAAGGGAACATTCTGATCAAGAACGGCATCTTCGGAGCTGGGAAGTGTCATCTATATGCCGCTGGGAACGTGGTGGCCAAGTATGTTGAAAATGCAACCATCAAGGCATTGAAAGACGTTATTGTGAATGACAGTATTTCTCGTTCTCACATCAAAGCTGGCGGCAAGATCAAAGTGAATAATTATCAGGGTGATATTATCGGTGGTCATCTAGAAGCCCTCGAAGAGATCACGGCTGGCGCTTTTGGCTCTGAATTACACATTCCAACAGAATTGGAACTGGGCATCGAACCCAAATTCAGGCAGGAGTATGTAGAATTATTAGGTAAATATGGCGAAAAGAAAAAAGCCATCATGGCTCTGGAAGGTTATATCAACGAGTATAAGAATTATAGAGAAAATAAAAAAGAAATCTCAGAATCTTACAGGCATACCATGAATGAACGCCTGCGCAGCTATTCTGGCTTGCGAAATGAAATTGAAGCACTTGAAGAAAAATTAAAAGTATTTGAAGATGAACTTGCAAAATTGGATCATGGCACAGTAAAGGCCACCCAAAAAGTTTACCCTGGTGTGAAGGTGACGATCGTAAAAAACACCTATGATGTGCACGAAAACCTGGGGCGGACGATGTTCATTTACGATAAAGGTGAGGTCAAGCCGGTTCCGCTGAGAGGATAAGAGATATTTTTGAGTTTAGATTAATGTAATTGCGGTATCACGCGGAGACGCGGGGGAATGTCGTTTTCACAATACTAATCCTAATGATGTTCAGGCTTTTCATTTCGAGAACAAATAAAAACCTTGTATAATAAGGTCATTAGTTCTATATTTGATTTAACCATGGGTAAGGTTGGGGTTAATGACTGATACAAGTAATTCAAAAGAAGGCGAGATAATTTTCTACACCACTCCCGAAGGCGTAACCAGGGTGGAGGTAGTTTTTAAAGATGAGACGTTTTGGTTACCACTAAATCGAATGGCTGATTTGTTTTCAACTAGCAAGCAAGATATTTCTTACCATATTCAAAATATATTTGAAACAAAAGAACTCGTGAAGGAGTCAACTGTCAAAGAAATTTTGACAGTTCAACTAGAAGGTTCAAGAAAAGTCTCTCGAAAACTCGAATACTACACCCTAGATGTAATCATTGCTGTAGGATACAGAATCAACAGTTTGCGTGCTACTCAATTTCGCATTTGGGCCACCCAGACGCTGCGTGAGTTTATTATCAAGGGTTATGTGTTGGATGACGAACGCCTCAAGTTAAATAAACGTTTTGGGCCAGATTATTTCGATGAGCTGCTTGAACGGATCAGGGAGATCCGTGCAAGTGAAAGGCGTTTTTACCTAAAGATCACCGATATCTACGAACAATGCAGCATTGATTATTCTCCCAGTGCTGAAATCACAAGATCTTTTTTCCAGACTGTTCAGAACAAGCTGCATTGGGCTATAACCGGAAAGACGGCCGCCGAGATAGTCGCCACCCAGGCTAAAGCCTCGCTGCCTCACATGGGATTGACCACCTGGAAGGATGCGCCCAAAGGAAAGATTCATAAATCGGATGTAGTAATTGCCAAGAACTACCTGAATGAGAAAGAGATCAAAGGGCTTGAACGCATCGTCACCATGTTCCTCGATTATGCTGAAAACCAGGCTTCACGACAAATCGCGATGAAAATGCAAGATTGGGTCACCAAACTGGATGCTTTTTTACAATTCAATGAGTATGATATTTTGAACGATGCCGGGCGAGTTTCGCATGAGGTGGCAGCCAAGTTGGCAAAAGATGAGTTTGAGTGTTTCAGGGTGGGGCAGGATCGTGTTTTCGAAAGTGATTTCGAGCGGGAAGTATTGAAAATTTCAAAAAGGGGGAATCAAACAATTAAGTCATAATATTATGGGAAGTCAATGTTTTTTTATTAATAAATCAGTCAACCATCCGTAACTTTATTAGTAATCTGCTTCTTTGTAAAATTTTTCATCATTCCTTGAAAGGATAAAGATGACTCTCCATAAAAACTTAATCTATGCTACGTCGATTATTACATTATTACTTGCATTTATTTGTTTATCCCTTACTAAATATTCAAATTTTGATTTGAATTATTCTTTCTCAGTACTTTTTTGGATATTAGTTGGAGTCACAGGAAGTAGTTTTGTTGTTTTAACTACAGAGATTATTAATTATTGTGACTCAAAAGAAAAACTTATCCTTGAGTATTGTGCTGAGTGTTGTAAACTAACAAATATCTTAAAAAAATTGAGATTCGGATTGGCTGAGAATCGACATGATTATTTATTTTTGAAAGAAATATTAAGAGAGACAAGCGAATTAAATATTTACCCTTGTCAAATCTTGTATGGAAGCTTTAATTTTTTCAAAAAGAAAAGTGATGGTTATTTATTTGTTAATAGAGTTTGGCATAATTTATTCCTTATCACATCAGCAATAATGACTCGGAGAGAGTTTTTTTTGTACAATACAAATGAATTAATGATAAAAAACAATATAGATGAAATTGTAAAAATATTTGAAGTAATACAGAATCTAGATCACGGTGCTCAAAGATTAACAGATATTGTTGAAATAATTGAAAATGATGTATTTTCATTACAAGAGTTTCTTTACAAAAAAAAGGTACCAAATTAAAAGATGTTTGGCCTCACGTAAATTACATATTTCTGAAAAATAGAAGGAGGGAACATGATAAAAGAAAAAGAAATCATGGATTTTTTACATCAAAGAGTGTTTGACCCAGTTTTAAATTCTCCTAAAGCAAGCCGAAATATTAAAGCGGGGGTCAATCTCACAATCGCTCGAATGAATCAAAGAAATGTTGAAGGTATGGTTAAATATTTTTGGAGTGCGATTGTTGGGACTGAACATAGTGTTACATTTGCTGATTTGATGAAAGAGCAAGGGTTCGATCGTTTTGAAGAAGTTTTAGAAGACTTTCGCAAAAGATTTAATGATGATTGGTTAGCAAACAAATGACATGGTCAATTTTCCGTTTAGCTATTTCTTGGACTTAATTTTTGTCCATTTCCTTGACAAGGCACAACCTCTCAGGTAAAATCCTGTCTGCAGTTTGAAACACGGGCCTGTAGCGCAGTTGGGAGCGCGCTTCAATCGCACTGAAGAGGCCGGGGGTTCGAATCCCCCCAGGTCCACAGGTAAGACAGGCTCGACAAAAGAACACATGGGCCCATAGCGCAGTTGGGAGCGCGCCTCAATGGCATTGAGGAGGCCGGGAGTTCGAACCTCCCTGGGTCCACTAAAGCAAAATCAGGAGTAGTAAGTCATCCGTCAGCGAGCCGGTGGAAGAAGTGAGAGACCGACATAGTGCAACGGAGCGCAATAGATCGAACTCGCCTGAATCCCTGAAAAAGGGTAGCTTTACCGGCGAACGCAACGAAAGTAACCGGTGACGGGTATGCCCGTTACAGCTTCTGAGCGGTCTGATGCTTTCAGACAAGCAGGGTGGTACCGCGGAGAATCTCTTCGTCCCTGATGGGAGAAGAGGTTTTTGTTTAAATCCTACCGAATGGAGCAAGAATGGCAAATCCACAGATTCCCTTATACAACCCGAATGAGATCGAAAGCAAATGGCAAAAGAAATGGGAAGACGATCATCTCTATGAATCCAACATTGATGAAAACAAACCCAAGTTCTATGCTTTGACCATGCTTCCGTATCCTTCGGGTGACCTTCACATCGGGCACTGGTACGCCATCTCTCCTTCGGATGCTCGCGCCCGCTACAAACGGATGAACGGTTTCAATGTCATGTTCCCGATGGGATTTGACGCTTTTGGCCTGCCCGCTGAGAATGCAGCCATTAAACGCCAGATACATCCAAAGACCTGGACTTATGCCAACATTGACAAGATGCGCAAACAGTTCAAGACCATGGGCGCCATGTTTGACTGGCGGCGCGAAATGATCTCTTCTGACGAGAAATATTACCGCTGGACTCAGTGGTTCTTCATTCAGCTCTACAAAAAAGGGCTGGCTTATCGCAAGCAATCCCCAGTGGATTGGTGCCCGAACTGTAACACCACGCTGGCACGTGAACAGGTGTGGGGCGATGACCGGCACTGCGAACGCTGTGGTACGCCTGTGATCAAAAAGGACCTGACTCAGTGGTTCTTCCGCATTACGGATTATGCCGAAGAATTGCTGCGTTACGACGGCATTGATTGGCCTGAGCGTGTGAAAACCCTGCAAACCAACTGGATCGGTAAATCAGAAGGGGCACTGGTCACCTTCAAAACCGAAGCCGGTGACCCGCTTGAGATCTTCACCACCCGACCTGACACGCTGTGGGGCGTTACTTTTATGGTGCTGGCACCTGAACATCCGCTGGTACAGAAACTGACCACCCCCGAGCACCAGGCTGAAGTCGAACAGTACATCCTCGATGCCACCCGCCAGACGGATATTCAACGCGAAGCCAGCGACAAGGTCAAGACCGGCGTTTTCACCGGTGGATATGCCATCAACCCGGTTTCGGGTGAAAAGATCCCGGTGTGGATCGCGGATTATGTTTTGATGACCTACGGCACCGGCGCCATCATGGCCGTGCCTGCTCACGACCAACGCGACTTTGAATTTGCCCGTGCCTTCAAGCTGCCCATCAAGGTGGTGGTACAGCCGGCGGGCGTTTCTCTGATCGAACCTGACGATATGACCGCTTCCGTCCCGGCAGCCGGCACTCTGGTCAATTCCGGTGAACTGAGTGGAACCCCAGGCGACCAGTCTTTTAAGAAGGCTGTGGAATATGTGCAGAAAATTGGCGCAGGCAAAGGCTCGACCAACTACCGTCTGCGTGACTGGCTAATTTCCAGGCAGCGTTATTGGGGTGCACCCATCCCCATGGTGTATTGTCCGACCTGCGGCACCCAACCTGTGCCTGAAGATCAGCTCCCCGTGGTGCTACCCGAAGATGTAGAATGGAAGCCAACCGGTGAAAGCCCGTTGAAACTGCATCCCACCTGGCGTTTCACCACTTGTCCAAAATGCGGTGGCAAAGCAGAACGCGAGACCGACACCATGGATACCTTCATGTGTTCCTCATGGTATGCCATGCGTTATCTCAGCCCTGATTATGACAAGGGACCGTTTGACCCCGCAGAATACAATTACTGGATGCCGGTGGATGTTTATACCGGCGGCATTGAACACGCCACCATGCATTTGCTTTACGTCCGGTTCTTCCACAAAGCGCTGCGTGATATGGGAATTACTGAAGGAAATGAGCCCATGCTGCAGCTGCGCAATCAGGGCATGGTTCTGGGCGAAGACTCAGAAAAGATGTCAAAAAGCCGTGGTAACGTGGTTGCTCCTGACAGTCTCGTACAATCTTACGGTGCGGATACCACCCGCGCTTACCTGATGTTCTTCTCCCGCTGGGACATGGGCGGTCCGTGGAGTAGTGGTGGTATTGATGGCACATCCCGTTGGCTGCGTCGCGTGTGGAATACCATATTGGAACCTGTGAACATCGGCAAACCCGGTGAGGATTCTGTAAAGGCGCTGCGCCGGAAGGTCCACCAAACCCTCAAAGCCGTCACCAAAGATTATGAGACCTTTGAATTCAACACCATTGTCTCCGGGTTGATGGAACTGCTCAATGAAATGGTTCGTGTAAAAGCAGAACTCTACGGCAGCCCGGCCTGGAATGAGGCTGTTGAGATCTATCTCAAGATGCTTGCTCCGGTGACTCCTCACATCAGTGAAGAAGTGTGGCAGATGATCGGCAAACCCTACTCCATTCATACCCAATCTTGGCCAAAGGTGGATGAAGCCGCTGCTGCTGAGGACGAGATCACCCTGGTGGTACAGGTCAATGGTAAACTGCGTGACCGCATTGTCGTGCCTGCAGGTATTTCTGATGACGATGCCAAAAAGATCGCGTTGGAGAGTGAATCTGTCAAAAAGACACTCGAAGGTAAGGCCCCCCGGCAGGTCATTTATGTCAAAGGACGATTGGTCAACATCGTCATTTAGACACAATTTTTTGGCAATATTTATAGACTCTTTCTTTATAAACAAGGAAAGAGTCTTTTGTTATTGAAATATGTAATAGAAATTGTTATACTATCTGTACAATTGTACAGGAGAAAAATGTGAGAGTTCTGATAGATACTTCTGCAGTCATTGCATTACTTTTGAATGAGGATTTAAATCGTTCAATCGTTGGTATGACTCAAGGAGCAGATGTCGTTTCTGCATCCAGTCTACCATGGGAAGTGGGTAATGCTCTGGTGGCTAATATTAGAAAAAATAGGATTAATCCAGATCAAGCTTCAGAAGCTAATTCAAATTTTCAACGAATGGGAATTCGATTATTTGATGTTGATCTTGGAGAATCAATCTCACTTGCGTCAAAACTAAACATCTATGCTTACGATGCATTCATGTTATGCTGTGCGAGTAATCTAAAATTACCTATGTTAACTCTTGACTATCAGATGGTTAAAAATGCTGCAACTATCGGAGTAAAAACGTTGGAGGTAAAATAATATGACTAAATCATATACATATACTGAAGCTCGACAAAACTTAGCGTCCGTCCTTTTACAAGCGGATCAAGATGGCGAAGTTACTATTACTCATCGAGACGGAAGGAAATATACTGTAAAGGTAGCAAAACAGAACAGGTCTCCACTGGATGTACCCTGCATTTCTACAAACCTTACACGCGATGAAATATTGAGTTCAATTCGCGAAGGGCGTGAAATGGATTATCAGGACAGAACAAATCAATATTCAGCAAAAGCAAAACCAGCATAACGTGAGTTATTTTATTGTTTGAAACGATTTATATGAAAATATGATAACCTGATCTTATAGAGGAAGAGCTTATTATGAGACTTGCCGAACTTACCTGGATGGAAATTGAAGCCTATTTGAAGAAAGACGACCGGGTGATGGTCATTCTTGGTGCCACTGAGCAGCACGGGTACATCAGCATCGGCGCGGATGTCAAGATTCCGCTTTCGATTGCAGATGCTGCCTCTCAACAATCAGGGGTACCTGTGGCACCACCCTTTAACTTTGGCTGTTCATCTTATTTCACCAAATATCCTGGCACCATCAGTATGCGCGTAAGCACCTTACTTGCAGTGGTGGAGGACATGATCCGATCTCTTTATGCACAGGGATTTAAACGGATAATGATCGTCAATGGTCATGGCGGCAATAAACCCGCCAAGGTCTCGCTGGGTGAACTGGCCAATGAATTGGAAGGCATCAAAATCGCCTGGTACGATTGGTATGAATCTTCAACAGTCAACGCCATTGCCAAACAACACAACCTCGAAGGGTATCATGCTTCGTGGATAGAAGCGTTTCCGTTCGTGCGTCAGGCCAACATGCCCTCCGGGGATAAACCGGCCTTCGTCACCAATCTCATCCTCAGTTCTGAAGAGGTGAAAAAAGCCATTGGCGATGGCGTATATGGTGGGCCGTATCATGTGGATGAATCCATCATGGGCGAGATCTTTGCCGCCAGTGTGAGGGATGTGCTGCAAATCCTTCAGTTTAACGAGTAAGAAATTCCTAAGCCCCGGTTTCCTGAGAGAGACCGGGGCTTTTTTATGATGAGCATGTCCAACCTTTAATCTTAAGAAAATTTGACGATTTCCAACCAATCGGGCACAATTGAGCCATGAATAAAAATGCCCGCTTGATCCAAAAAGCCCGCGCCACGGGATTGCTTTTTCCGCTGATCGTGTTTTTTGGTTTTCTGGCTGGGGGGTTGGTGGTATGGCAATCGTGGCTTTTAAGCTCGGTTGTTTCAAAAGTATTTCTTGATCATTTTTCGTTGGTACAGGTGGTGCCATTATTACGCACTGCCTTGTTCGTCGTTCTCGGGCGTGCATTGTTTACCTTTGTCAATGAAAGTCTGGCCGGCCGATTGGCGGTGAAGATCAAAGACGGTTTGCGCGAAGAGTTGATCAAAAAGATCAATCGGCTCGGTCCTGCTTTTCTCAAGGGCGAAAGAGCAGGAGAGTTGACCACCACCGCGCTGCAAGGCCTGGACGCACTGGACGCCTATTTCAGTCAATACCTTCCTCAAATTCTATTGGCAGCACTGCTGCCCATCACCATCCTGGTCGTAGTGTTCCCCATGGATCTTTTAACCGGTCTTGTATTCGTGATCACCGCGCCGCTGATCCCGCTCTTTATGATCTTGATCGGCAAACTCTCACAAAACCACACCCAACGCCAATGGACGGCGCTTTCACGCCTGGGCGCTTATTTTCTCGATACGCTGCAGGGACTTTCCACTTTAATGCAGCTGGGGAGAAGTCGTGAACGGGGTGAAAAGGTCAGGCAGGTGAGTGAACGATACCGTGATGTGACCATTGCTGTATTCAAGATCACCTTTCTTTCGGCTTTTGTGCTCGAAATGATCGCCACTATCTCCACAGCGGTGGTCGCGGTGGAAATTGGTCTGCGTCTGCTTTACGCCCGCATGGCGTTTCAGGAAGCCTTTTTTATCTTGCTAATCGCTCCTGAGTTTTACCTTCCGCTGCGCAATTTGAGCGTACGATACCACGCCGGCATGAACGGTCTGTCTGCAGCCGAACGCATCTTTCAACTGCTGGATACCCCAGAAATTGAAATCGCTGCACCCGTAACGGCAAGCCAACCTGATCCTTTTGATAATGGATTCAAACTTACTTTTACAGAGGTGACCTATCATTATGCTGACCAGCCTGTGGCGGCGCTTGAAGGGATCAACCTTGAGTTGGAAAGTGGTAAACATTATGCCCTGGTGGGTGAAAGTGGAGCCGGCAAAAGCACTCTGGCACAGTTGATCATGCGCTTTATCCTTCCTGAAAGCGGACACATCAACGTAGATGACATTGACTATCAGAATTGGAACCTAGATGTATGGCGCAACAAAATTGCCTGGGTCCCGCAAAATGTCAGATTGTTTAATGCCAGTCTGCTTGAAAATGTGAGATTATATGACCCTGCCGTTAGTAAAGAGGCGGTCATGGGGGCGCTTGAACAGGCCGGATTGCAGAACTTGATGCGCACTTTGCCTGATGGGCTGGATACCTCCCTTCAGGAAGCAGGGATCAGACTCAGCGGAGGTGAGGCACGTCGGGTGATCCTGGCCCGAGCAATTTTGAAAAACGCCCCCTTGCTGCTGATGGATGAACCAACTGCCCACCTGGATGTGGACCTGGAACTAGATTTTCTTGAGACTTCTGAAAAGCTTCAGCAGGGGCGCACCACCCTGACGATTGCCCACCGTCTTGCCACCGTCCTCCGGGCTGATCAGATCCTGGTATTAAAACGGGGTCAGTTGATCGAACAGGGCAGCCATCAGGAATTGCTTTCATCGCGGGGTGAATATGCACGCCTGCTTGCAGATGCAAGGAGACGTCCATGAGAACGATACTCAAGCTGCTTCGGTTTCTGACCCCGTTCTTCTGGGAGATCTGCTTATCCATTTTGCTGGGGATTGCCACCATCAGCGCCGGGATCGGTCTGCTGGGAACTTCGGCTTTCCTTATTGCATCCGCTGCGCTGCACCCCTCCATCGCTGAATTGCAGGTGGCCATCGTTGGTGTGCGTTTCTTTGGCATCAGCCGTGCAGGATTCAGATATCTTGAAAGACTGGTTTCACATTCGGTAAACCTGAGGGTGCTCTCCCGCCTGCGTGAGTGGTTTTATCACCAGGTCGAATCTTCGCCGCCTGCCGAACTTCATACCCGCAAGTCAGGGGATTTGCTCAATCGAGTCATGGGGGATCTGGAAATTCTCGAAAATTTCTATGTGAGAGTGGTCAGCCCGGTAGTGGTAGCCCTGGTGGTGGCGGCTGGCGTGAGTTTGTTCATCGGAGCTTTTGATGATGCTCTCGGGATGATCCTGGCTGCCGGGTTGGCAGTCAACGGCATTTTATTGCCGATCCTTTCCATCCTGATCACCCGTCCGTTGGCTAAAAAAATGCTCGAAATGCGTTCTGATCTATCCTCGCGCACCGTGGAATGGCTGCAGGGGCTTGAAGAGTTGCAGAGCAGCAACGCCCAGGATCGTTGGTCTGACGGCATCCTGGATAAAGGGAAAGAGGGAGGCCGATGGCAGACCCGCATTGCCACCCTTAATGGCATCAACTCTGGCCTGGGTTTGTTTATCCTGAACCTGACATTGCTGGGTTTATTGTGGTTTGCCATCCCGTTGGTTACCCAAGGGGTTTTGAGCGGTGTCTCGCTGGCAGTCATCCTGCTCATGGGTATGGCTGGTTTTGAATCTGTGGCTAATCTACCCCAGGCGGCAGTTATGCTTAATTCGAGTCTGGAAGCAGCCAAACGGATCTTTGAGTTGGGCGGGATGAAACAAGAAATCCGAGTCTATGACCCCTTGCCGGAGTCCTGGCAGTCCACGAGCGTTGAGATCAAAGACCTTTGTTTCGAATATGAGCAGGGTGAAAATTTTGAACTCAAGGATATCTCATTAACACTGCTGCCAGGAAAACAACTCGCCCTGGTCGGTCCAAGCGGATCAGGGAAGACCAGCCTGGTCAACCTGATCTTGCAGTTATGGCGCCCTCAGGAAGGAAGTATTTCTCTTGGAAAATTGGATAGCAGGATAATTGATCCCTATCAGGTGCGGTCCCATTTTGCCGTTATTTCACAATCCA
Organism: Chloroflexota bacterium; assembly: GCA_021825925.1. Taxonomy (GTDB): domain Bacteria; phylum Chloroflexota; class Anaerolineae; order Anaerolineales; family Anaerolineaceae; genus UBA6107. The sequence goes on along the minus strand of JAKAFP010000006.1, from coordinate 155,757 downwards.
CAACACTATTCAGCGCCAGCCTGCGTGAAAACCTGCTTTTGGCTGATCCAGGTGCGGATGATCAAAAGTTGATGCAGGCCTTGAAACTAGCCGAATTGGAAGACTGGTTAAACAGGCTTCCTCAAGGATTGGATACCTGGCTTGGCGACCAGGGATTCAGGCTGAGTGGGGGAGAACGTCAGCGTGTGTCAATCGCCCGAGCACTGCTGCAAGACAGGCCTTATCTGTTATTGGATGAACCCGTGGAGAACCTGGATGCCATCACGGCCAACAAGATCATGTCTACGCTTTTCAACCTTTTCAAAGATCGGGGTGTCTTGTTTATCACTCACGATTTCTCATGGCTTGATCAAATGGATGAGATCCTGTTGTTGCAAAACGGATCCATTGTTGAGCGGGGGACTTATCAGGACCTGGTAAATCTTGATGGACGATTTTCAGAATTATTGAATTTGCAAAAACAAAGCCTGGCTTAGTATAAAACCCACACTGATGGACCCTTCCATGAGTGTGGGTTTCTAAGAGGAGAATACGAGGAATATTATCGTATTAAGTTAAGTGTGTGATTAAAAACAGGTTAGAAAATTTTAAGCTTGTTGCTTCTCTAGCACTTTGAAGATTTGGTCACGACTGATCGGCCCTTCACGTAAAATGACGGGTTCTTCACCGCTGCAATCAATAACTGTGGAGGGTACACCGCCATGGCATTTGCCGCCGTCAAGAATCAGTGGAACACGGTTGCCAAGCTGGTCAAACACATCCTTTGCGCTGACAGCATCAGGTTTACCCGAGAGATTTGCGGAAGTGGTGGCCAGTGGACCAAAAGTCTGTAACAATTCGAGTGCAACAGGATGGTTGGGCATTCTGATGCCCACCCTGTCTGTGTTGGAGATGAGTTCCGGTAACGTGTTTTTGCGTGGAACAATGACGGTCAATCCGCCAGGCCAAAATGCTTCACACAAACGGATGGCCATGTCGGTCATGTGATCGGTAACCAGACTGGCCTGTTCCACGGAGCCGATCAAGATCGCGATGGCTTTATTGGAATCCCGGCCTTTGGCCTCAAAGAGCTTAATGATCCCCGACGCCTGAAAAGGGTCGGCTCCCAACCCGTATACAGTGTCGGTGGGAAAAGCGACAATTTCTCCATCCTTAAATAATGACAAGGCCGAACTGATTGACTCTGGGTTTTCCGCGGGTAGGGTTATTGTCTGCATCTAAACCTCATTCTATACCATTATTTTAAGGATTCTGGGGTGATTGGCAAGGTCATTCAGTATGGTTATTTCAACCCCAGGGAGAAGTGTTTCGACTAATTTCGATGCACTGATGGATTGACCTTCTTCAATTTCAAGGATGAGCATTCCACCGGGTTTAAGGTGTTCACGTGTTTGTTGCAGCAGTTTGCGAATGAGATCCAACCCGTCGGGTCCGCCGTCCAGGGCACGCATCGGTTCGTATCGCGTAACCGGCAGGGATTTTAGTTTTTCAGTTGGAATATAGGGGAGATTGGCGGCGATCAGATCAAATCGTCCATCATAATCAGATAACAGGTCGTTTTGAACAAAACTAATTTTGGAATCCACATTAAGACACGCTGCGTTTTGACTGGCAACTTCCAGCGCTTTTTCAGAGATATCAATAGCTGTTATTTCAAGATCTTCAAATCGGTCGGCCAGGGTAATGGCGATGGCGCCTGAACCCGTCCCAATATCTGCCATGTGGCGTTTGGACGGATGGTCTTCCAGCCAGGTGATGCATTCCTCGATAAGCAATTCTGTTTCCGGCCTGGGGATGAGCACATCCGGGGTTACTTTGAAATCCAGACCATAAAACGCTTGTTTGCCAACCAGATAGGGCAGCGGTTCACCTTCAATAATTCGGTCAAGCAAACCATTGGCTTTTTGTATTTGAGATGCATCGAGTTCTTGGTCTGGATGAGTGACGATCCATTCCCGTGATTTTTCCAGCACGTGGCACAAAATCACCCGGGTTTCCAGCGAAGCAAACTCGGAATGGTTGGCCAACAGCCTGGTTGATGTGCTCAGCCACTCAATTATTTTAGTCTTCGTCATCTTCCCCGTTGGTTGATAAGCGATCTGTCTCGTCTCGTTGTGATAACTCATCAATAAAGAGATCTATGTCACCGGCCATCACGCCGGGAAGGTTATAAGAGGAAACATTAATGCGGTGATCGGTTACCCGGCTTTGAGGGTAATTGTATGTGCGGATCTTTTCAGACCGGTCGCCGGTGCCCACTTGAGAGCGTCTGGCTTCTTCGCGTTCACTCTGAACGCGCTGCATTTCCATGTCGTACAACCTGGAGCGTAAAATGCTCAAAGCTCGCAAACGGTTCTGAAGCTGCGATCGTTCATCCTGGCAGGCGACCACCAGACCGGTTGGTTTGTGGGTGATGCGGACGGCGGTGGCGTTTTTCTGAACGTTCTGTCCACCTGCGCCTGAAGACCTGAACACATCCACCTCGATATCCGAATCAGGAATTTGAATATCAACGTCTTCCATCTCGGCCATGACGGCTACGGTGACGGTTGAGGTGTGGATGCGGCCTGATGACTCGGTGCTTGGAATGCGCTGCACGCGATGTACACCGGATTCGAATTTGAAGCGTGAATAAGCACCCTTGCCTTTCACCATGAAGATGATCTCTTTATATCCACCAATGCCTGTTTCGTTGGCAGACATGATCTCGATGGTCCAGCGGTGGGCTTCAGCGTAGTGCGAATACATGCGCATCAGTTCGGCTGCAAATAAACCGGATTCGTCCCCACCAGCGCCAGCCCTGATCTCGATGTAAACGTTGCGGTCATCTCTAGGGTCCTTGGGAACTAAAAGGGTTTTGATTTGTTTTTCCATGGCTTCGATTTGAGGAGTCAGGCTTTCGATCTCTGCTTTGGCTAATTCAACGAACTCGGAGTCGCCGCTGTTTTCCATCTCTCTGGCCTGTTCCATTTTGGCGATCAGATCGCGATATTCAAGGCTTATAGGATAGATCTCGTCAAATTCAGATCGTTCTTTGGCGAGTTCAGTGATTTTTTGATAATCTTCCACGTTGACTTCCATCAACCTGGTTAATTCGGCGTATCTTTCTTGAATCTGAACAATTTTATCGAGCATAATGACCTGTCATCAATTATTAATTTAGTTTATATGCGTGTATTATACCAGTATGAAGCGTTCCAATGATTTAAGAGGGGAAATAATAAAAAAACTGAACCCGGCCGGGTTCAGTTTTTTCTAAACGAGTAATGAATGCCCTATTTGAGCAGTGTCTGCGGAATATTTCCGCCGTTGGCTGCGATCTGTTTTAGGACTTCCTTGTGCAGCCAGACATTCATTTCTGAATAGTCTCCACCGATCTTTTCAGCCGGGCAGCCTAATTCGACAGCCAGTTCCTTGCGTGATGCAAGACTGCTGTCAAGATCAAGCAGCTTTAACAGATCCACAATCGAAACTTTCCAATCCAGTTTCTGCGGATTGGATTTAGCCAGACCATCCAGTTTGCTGACCACATCCACTTCGCTCATGGCGACAACGGCTGGTTTGGGAGGAACCGGCATGGAACCGGGAGCCATGGTGGCATTGGGTTTGACCGCATTTGGATTGGGTCTGGAATCAACCTGGGTGGTATGTAACGGTTTTGGGGGCATTGGTTTGGGGGCAACAGGGGCGGTGCCCACCACAACTTTAGCGTCTTGTTCAGGTTTCTTTAAGCCGAGCTTTTCAAGAATCGTAGCAAATAATCCCATAATCAATCCTTTCTACTTCCTCAAGTTAACCTACCTGATTCTTATTATATATTTGTCTTCCATGTGATTGCAAGCATTTTTGATATATTTACATAAATCTGATGGATAAAATCCAGATTTGCTTGGTATTGATCTGAATTTTTATATTTACGTTCATCCACTTTTAGCATAGAATTCCATAAACATTATTTTGCTTGGAGGATACGCATGACTTGTCGAGATAAAACCATCATCAAATCGGATCTGGCCCCAGCGGCCATTGGACCATATTCCGTTGCAGTGGCAGGTGGACCGTTCGTGTTCACTGCAGGTCAGCTTGGAATTGACCCCAAGACAGGCAGCCTGGTTGAGGGCGGTGTAGAAGCAGAAACCCGTCGGGCACTTCAAAATTTGTCTGCAGTTTTGGAAGCAGCCAATTCCTGCCTGGATAATGTGGTCAAGACCACCGTCTTCCTGCGTGACATCAATGATTTTGCCAAGATGAACGCGGTTTATGGTGAGTTTTTCACTGAGAATCCTCCTGCCCGATCGGCGGTGCAGGTGGCTGCCTTGCCAAAGAACGGCGCCGTGGAAATTGAAGCCATCAGCCTCACCAACAAAAGCTGATCTTGTTTAGTTATCCGCCCCAATGGTTCGGGATGTGTACACTCCTGATACGTTGGGGCGGAAAACTGTTTTAATCGCATATTATTGTCTTTGTTGAATATCAAGTAAAATATTGCTAAGGGAAAACTCCTGTGACGTTGCCTGAAGTCTCCATAGTTATTCCATGCTTGAATGAAGAAAAAACCATCCAGGGATTATTGGAGGCGATTCTTCATCAAACTTGCAGCCCTGGCGGGTTGGAGGTGATCATTTCGGATGGAATTTCAAAAGACCGAACACGAACCATCATTGCCGATTTCCAGGAAGAGCATCCAGAGTTAATGATCACAGTTGTAGATAATCCTGCCCGCAGAATTCCAACGGGTTTAAACCAGGCGATCAGAGCGGCTCGCGCTCCCATCATTTGTCGCATGGATGCGCATACCCTCCCTGCACCAGATTATGTCGAGCGCAGTGTGGCTGCACTAAAAGCAGGGTTGGGGGATAATGTAGGCGGCGTCATTGATGTACGGCCTGGCGCCAATACTATTATGGCGAGTGCCATCTCGGTGGCTACGGCTCATCCTCTGGGGGTGGGTGATGCCAAGTACCGCTGGACGACCAGGGCGGGTGAAGCTGATACGGTGGCATTTGGGACCTATTACAAGGCCAAGGTTGAAGAAATTGGCTATTACAATGAAGAGTTGAGAGCCAATGAAGATTACGAATTCAATTCACGCCTAAGAGCTGCTGGCGGCAAGATTTGGATAGATCCGCAGATCCGCGCTGTTTATTACTCCCGTTCGACTCTCAAATCACTGGCAAAGCAGTATTTTTCCTATGGGTTCTGGAAATTCCGCATGCTGCGTAACAATCCGCAAACGCTGCGTTGGCGACAGGCACTGCCGCCTGTATTCGTACTTGGCATTTTGATGTTATTATTACTTTCCGCTATTTTTTCATGGGCAAGGGTTCTCTTAATCATCTGCCTCGGAGTATACTTATTGGTCTTGACTGCAGCTTCTGCAAAAGTAGCCCTCAATAAATCGGATCTGCGCCTGGTCTTCGGTATTCCGCTGGCCATCATGAGCATGCATTTCTGCTGGGGTGCTGGTTTTTGGTGGAGCATACTGAACCCGAAAAAAGAAGGAATCTAGGATTCGTATGGAGCGTAAACAAACAACCGGAAAACTCAGAATTCGCGGTGGTGAAAGGCAATTCATTTTATTGCTTGGCGATTTGATAGTCTCGAGTCTTTCGGTTTTCATCTCTCTTTATTTTTGGGCTCAAAAAGACTGGCTTGATTTTTCGTGGAGTTTTGTCAACCAGCGGGCGCCTTTTTGGTTTTATCTACTGCCGATCATCTGGTCTGTCATGTTGATTGAACTCTATGACATCCGAAAAGCCAACCGGCACGGGGATGTTTTAAGGGGGGTCGGAACAGCAGCAGGTTTCAGCGTTCTCATTTATCTTTTGATCTTTTTTCTTTCTCAATCCAATTCACTTCCGCGGCGAGGCGTGGCTGTCTTTCTGGTTTCGGTGACCATGCTTACCATCATCTGGCGGTTTATCTACATCGCCATATTTAACGCGCCTGTCTTCAACCGCAGGGTGCTGGTCATCGGCGCCGGCAAGGCGGGTTCCACTCTGGTGGGGATGGTGAAACGCATCAAACCCGAACCCTTTGAATTGGTCGGTTACATAGATGATGATCCCGAAAAACTAAACAAGGTCATCGAAGGCGTGACGGTCATCGGTTCGACCAACACTTTGCTTGAGTGCATTGAAAAGGAAAAGATCACGGATATGATCTTTGCCATTTCAGGGGATCTCAACCCTGATCTGTTCAGGGCGGTCTTATACGCACAAGAAGAAGGTACCGACCTGATCTCTTTGCCCACCATATATGAAGACGTATTTGGCAGGGTTCCCATCTTTTTGTTGCAGTCAGACTGGATCCTGCGTTCCTTCTTGGACCAGGCTCAAACCTCAGGCATCTACGAAGCCATCAAACGTATTTTGGATCTTTTAAGCGGGCTGATCGGGCTGGTTTTCCTGGTGGTCCTTTATCCGTTCGTAGCCTTGACCATTCTGGTGGATGACGGCTTCCCCATTTTTTACAGTCAAATGCGGGTGGGCAAAAACGGCAAACCCTATAAAATTTACAAATTCCGCACCATGCGCAAGGATGCTGAAAGTGATGGCGTGGCGCGAATGACGACCACCGGCGACAGCCGCATCACCCGCCTGGGAAAATTCCTACGCCGCAGTCATGTGGATGAATTACCTCAGGTCATCAATATTTTAAAGGGTGAAAACAGTTTGATTGGTCCACGGGCCGAACAGATCGAATTGGTCAACCAGTTTCAAGAGCAAATTCCCTTTTACCGTGCCAGGTTGTATGTCAAACCGGGGATCACCGGTTGGGCGCAGGTAAACCAACGCTATGCTTCAACGGTTGAAGACACTGCAGTCAAATTGGAATACGATCTATACTATATCAAACACAGGAACCTGCTTCTGGACATGAATATCGCCATCCGGACGATCGGTGCGGTCCTGGGATTCAGAGGTCTGTAATGAGATCCAAACCCAACATTCGTAATCGTTATGTTTTAATTTTCGATTTGGTGCTGATGGTGTTTTCTGTGCTTGGCGCTTATGCGCTGCGGCTTGAAATGGGGGCGCTGTTCTATTTCTACTTGAAATCTGCCTATTGGATGATCGGCGTTTCGTTGATCCTCAAGACCATTGTTTATTATGCATTTGGCATGTACCGGCGTATGTGGGTTTATGCCAGTATTAAAGAACTACGTTTGATCATTGGGGCGGTGACCACTGCTTCCGTACTGGTAACCGGTGTGATGATTTTTATCTCCACCTTGAAAGTCTTTAACGGTTTTCCCCGGTCTGTATTGATCATTGACTGGCTGCTATCCATGGTCATGGTCGGTGGGGTACGTTTCATGTTGCGCTTCATGGCCGAAAGCGTCACCGCATCTTCTACGAATGGAAAAAGCCATCAGGCCAAACGTGCCTTGATCGTCGGGGCGGGTGACGCCGGTGCACTGGTGGTCCGCGAACTACAGAAGAATACCGAGTTGAATTTGAATCCGGTTGGATTCCTTGACGACAATCCGGTCAAACAGCGCCAACAGATCCACGGCATTCCCGTGATCGGCAACGTCACCGATATGGGCAAGGTGCTCGAACAAAAACGGATTGACGAGGTTATCATCGCCATCCCCAGTGCAGGCGGTAAAACCATTCGTATGGTGGCAGATATCTGCCGTTTGAAGGGTATTCCTTTTCGCACCATGCCGGGCATCTACGAATTGTTGGGTGGCAAGGTCAACATCAGCCGTCTGCGTGAAGTGGATATCACTGACTTGCTCAGACGGCAACCCTCACACATGAAAGAAGAGCTGGTAGGTTACACCCTGAGCGGCAAGACCGTAGTCGTGACCGGAGCTGGCGGCTCTATTGGACGTGAACTCTGCCGGCAAATCTCCCGCTGGAATCCTTCCGGCCTGATCCTGCTTGGACACGGTGAAAACAGTATTTTCGAAACCTTGCTTGAGATCCAGGAACTTCACCCATCACTTCCGATCTACCCTGTGATCGTGGATGTGCGCGACAGCGAACGGCTGGAAAAAGTCTTTTCGAAACATAAACCCGATGTGGTATTCCATGCAGCAGCTCATAAACATGTACCCCTGATGGAAATGAACATTGACGAAGCTGTGAACAACAACGTCCGCGGTACGCGCAATGTGGTCAATGCTTGTGAGAAATTCGATGTCAAACACCTGGTCATGATCTCGACCGACAAAGCCATCAAACCGGTCAACATCATGGGCGCCACCAAACGCTTCTCTGAAATGATCGTGTTGGACGCGGCCAAACGTACCGGTAATGCTTACAGTGTCGTCCGTTTTGGCAATGTATTGGGCAGCCGGGGCAGTGTGGTTCCGCTCTTCAAGCATCAGATCGCACGGGGCGGACCGGTGACCATCACACACCCTGACATGAAGCGTTATTTCATGACCATCCCTGAAGCGGTTTATCTGGTACTGCAGGCTGCCGGTATGAGCAAGGGCGGCGAGATGTACGTCTTGAACATGGGACAGCAGGTGAAAATCCTCGACCTTGCTGAAGATTTGATCAGGCTTTCAGGTCTCGAACCCGGCAAGGATATTGAAATCGCCTTTACCGGTATCCGGCCAGGTGAAAAACTGAGCGAGGATCTTTGGGAGGAAGGCAATCGTTTTGTGCCCACCCAGCATCCTGATATCTACCAATATGATGATCCCAACAATTTAATGGGTACTGAGCTGGGTGATCGGATTGATCAACTTTTGGTTCTGGCAGATCAAGGTGACGCCGTTGAAATTGTCAAATTTGTGGATGCCAATATTCCTGGTTCTGAATTGGCCTCAACCCCGCCTCCGGAACTTATCTCCATAGATTAATTATGAAAGCAACTCTCGAACAATGGAATGAATTTGTCGCCCGTCATCCCAATGCCCATATTTTGCAATCCGGGGCCTGGGGTGAATTGAAGTCCGCTTTTGGCTGGAAAGCAGTGCGAGTCATCAACGAAGAATGCGGCGCCCAGGTCTTGTTTCGCAAGCTGCCTGGCGGTTTTTCCATCGGCTACATCCCCAAAGGTCCCATCGGGCAGGGCTGCGGACTTTTCACAGAGTTGGACGAGGTCTGCCGTGAGAATCGGGCGATCTTCCTCAAGGTGGAGCCTGATATTTGGGAGCCAGAACAGGCGCTTTCCATCGTTGAGCAGCCAGGCTGGGTCAAGTCCAAGACCGTCCAACCGCAGCGCACGGTGGTGATTTCACTCAACGGCACCGAAGAAGAGATGCTCGACCGTATGAAACAGAAAACGCGTTATAACATCCGTCTGGCAGAGAAGAAGGGGATCGAAATCAGGGTTACGGATGACATTCAGGCATTTCACATAATGAGCGAGGTAACCGCCAAGCGTGATGGTTTTGGTGTTCATTCACTGGAGTACTATAAAACGGCGCTTGATCTTTTCAAACCCGCTGGTCACGCAGATTTGCTGGTGGCTTATTATGAAAACCGTCCCATCGCCGGATTGATCGTCTTTGCCCTTGGCGATATGGCCTGGTATATGTACGGTGCATCAAGCGATGAAGAACGCAACCGCATGCCAACTTATCTGCTGCAGTGGGAAGCCATGAAGTGGGCTCGGAAAATGAACTGCAAGTTTTATGACTTGTGGGGGATTCCGGATGTTGACGAAGAAGTGCTCGAAGAGGAATTCTCAAAAAAGCACAGCCACGAAGGTTTATGGGGGGTCTATCGCTTCAAACGCGGATTCGGCGGCGAAGTGTTCCGCAGTATTGGCGCCTGGGATCGTCTTTATCTGCCGGGTATCTACAAGATCTATCGTCAGATCATGCATCTGAGGGGTGGGGAAGAAGTCGGATGAACCATTTCTGCCTGAAGTGCGGCACACTACTCATAACGAAAAAAAATGACGGCAGAGATCGAGAAATTTGCCCGGCCTGCGGCTGGGTCAATTATGAAATACTCAAGGTCAGCGCTGGTGTGCGCATAGAAAAAGACGGTCGGCTGTTATTGGTTCAGCGCGGTATCCATCCATGGAAAGGATTGTGGTATTTGCCTGCCGGTTTCGTGGAAGTGGACGAAGAACCATATCAGGGCGCCATCAGAGAAGCGTTTGAAGAGACGGGGCTTCAGGTCAAACTTACCAAACTTGTTGATGTTTATACTTACACCGATGATCCGCGAGGGAATGGGATCGTGGTGCTTTATGATGCCGAGATCGAAAGCGGCGAGCTGAGATTAACGCCTGAAACCATGGATGCAGGTTTCTATTCCGTTGATGAAATTCTAAATATGAAGTTTGCTGGTTTAACCGTCACAAAGGAAGTCAACGATTGGCTGCATTTAAAAGGCTGTGAGAAGGAAGTTCAAGCATGACCGATACTTCCTGGAATGAAACGATCGTCAACCTGCCCAACAGCCATGTGTTGCAAACCACGGAATGGACCGAGGTGAAGAGCGAGGTTGGGTGGCGTTCGCATCCACTCACCTGGAAGAACGAAAAGGATGAGATAGCAGCTGCTGCCAATATTCTGGTACGGACGGTGAAAACGCTGGGGTTCGGTCCCAAAATGGCCATAGGTTACATTCCGCGCGGACCAATGCTGGATTGGAACGATTCCAGTTTGCGGCAAAAAGTGATGGCCGATATCGAAAAGTTCACAAGAGACCAAGGCTTGATCTTTATGAAAATAGACCCCGAGCTCGAGCTGGGCAGGGGCATCCCTGGCGAGGAAAAAGCCGAGGATGATTCGCTTGGCAGTACTGTTACAGCGGAATGGACCCAACGTAATTGGCGTTTTTCTGTTGAACAAATTCAGTTTAAAAATACAGCCGTACTTGACCTGACAGGCACTGAAGAAGATTGGCTCAAGCGCATGAAGCAGAAGGCGCGTTATAACTTGCGCCTGGCGCAACGCAGCGGCGTCTCGGTTCGTCTGGCGGAAGACCATGAACTGCCATTGCTTTACCATTTGTATGCCCAGACGGCTTCACGAGACCATTTCATCATTCGTGAAGAGGCTTATTATCTGGGTGTCTGGCGCCGTTTCATCCAGGCCGGCATGGCGGATGCCCTGATCGCGGAAGTGGAAGGCCAGTTGGTGGCAGGAGTGATGCTTTTCCATTTTGGCAAACGCGCCTGGTACCTCTATGGCATGTCCAGCCCGCTGCACCGTGAAAAAATGCCCAACAATCTGCTCCAATGGGAAGCCATGCGGCTGGCCAGGAGCAAGGGATGCGAAGTCTACGATTTGTGGGGCGCACCTGATGTATTCAATGAATCGGATTCCATGTTCGGCGTTTTTCGATTCAAAGATGGGCTGGGCGCCACTGTCATCCGCACCGTTGGGGCATGGGATTTTCCTGTCAAACCTGCCTTATATTTTGTCTATCACAAGGTGCTGCCGCGCTTTTTGGATCTGACCCGTTTTCTGCGGCGTGGACGTCTGCAGCAGGAAGTGCGTTAAGCGGTGTATGATTAGCACTGGTGGCGCATTGTTGAATAATATGGAAGTTAGTAAATGAATCTCGATATAGATACCACTTTCAAGGTTTTTCTGGTCATGTTGGGCATTGGGGTCATTGCCAGTATGGTCATGGCCTTCAAATCTCTGAATGCCGCCAGGAACCTTAAGTTTTACCGCAAACGTCAGGACCTGATCGAATACGGTTGGCGCTTGATCTTTTTTGCTTTTGTAATGGTCGGAGCCGGCTTTGTGCTGTACCGCTTTGGCGAACCTGTGGCTTATCACTATTTTCCGCCGTCACCTACCATCACCCGCACCCCCACTGTGACCACCACACCCACCATTACACTTACGCTGCAGAATTCACTGACGCCGACCATCACGCCAACCCTGGCGCAAACTTATACCCCCATGCTGCCCACTGAGGTTATGGCCACCATTCTGACTCCTGTGATTGCCAATGGGGATGCCATTTTCAGTCCGATCCAGTTCTCTGAAGAAGTGGATAAGGATGGATTGGTCATCAATACCACCGACACTTTTACCTTGCCGATCACATCCCTTTATGCCGGTTACACCTTTGACAAAATGACCACCGGATTGCGTTGGACGGCTGTGTGGTTGTACGAAGGGCAGTACCTGTGTGCAGAATCCCAGATCTGGCAGTTTTCGACTGGCGGCGCCGGATACTCGGATTGGTGCAACCAAAAGATCACCCCCGACATGTGGAAGCCTGGCGATTATGAAGTGCAGATCTTCATCGGCCAAACCTGGAAGACATCAGGCAGATTTACCATCTTGGGGAATGAACCCACCTTGGATCCTTCCGTATCGGTCACAACCACGCTCAATGTTCCCCAGGTCACGTTGACCCCCAGTTTGACGCCAAAACCATAAAAGCTAGAGTTGCTTTTTGCAAAAGCTGCTGCTTGCGGCTTTTTTTGTATTGGAAAAACCAATATGTTAGAATATTTATGATTAGATTCAACCCTAGTGAAAACGCAGGTAAAGATGCCATCTGAAGAAAAAACAAGCTCAGGTTATCTCCGGATCATACAGCCGCAGTTGTTGGTTTGGGTGCTTCTCACATATTCCATCGGTGTTGGGCTGGTCAAGCTGCAGGGCGGTAATCTGGATTGGATCAGTATTCTCTTTGGTTCTCTATTGGGAATCTTCTTGATCTTGATGCGCAGCTATCTTTCTGCATTCTTTGATCATCCGACCTCGCCTACCTGCAAATTACACCCGGATGATCCGCGCTACACCTTGTTAAAAGGGATGGAAAGACAAACCTTGCTTGTGATCGCCATGACCGTGCTGACGGCCGGCGCGCTTGATACTGTGTTGTTAATGTTTCGGCATGCCATTAACCTTTCGGCAGTGATCATGTTGGGGCTGGCTTTCTTGATCAGTTTCTTTGCCGCCACGCCTCCGCTGCAGTTGGATAAGAGGGGATACGGCGAGGTTGGAGAAGCCATTTTGATTTGCAACCTGGTGCCTGCCATTGGCTACCTGTTGAACGAGCCCAGTTTGCATGTGTTGCTGATCATGCTGACCCTGCCGATCACCCTGCTTTATCTTGCCCTCAAGATCGTTTATGCCCTCGAAACCTACGCCTTTGACCGTACTCACCGGGTGCAATCCATGGTCATCCGGTTGGATTGGCTGCGAGCCATGCAGTCTCACAATTACCTGATTTTGATCGCCTTCCTCTTTGTGGCGGTATTCGCGCTGCTTGGCCAGCCCTGGGCGCTCACCTGGCCGATGTTCCTGCCGCTGCTGATCGGGGTATTCCAGATCATACAGGTGCAAGGCATCATCAACGGTGCACCTCCACGCTGGAAGATGCTCAAGCTGACCGCCGCTGGGACCTTTGTGGTCATGGCTTACCTGGTCTCCTTCACTCTTTGGATCTCATAAATATTGTCATAAATTCTAATATTTTTACAATATCAAATAGGTATAATCAGGTCATAATTGGAGGAATACGATGATACAAGAGAAATCCCCTGCACCTGATTTTACTTTGTTGGATGAGACTGGTACGACCCGAAAACTCTCTGATTACCGAGGCAAGGATGTGGTGCTCTATTTTTACCCGAAAGACGACACCCCTGGCTGCACCACCGAAGCCTGTGCATTTAGAGACGATTACAGCGATTATGAGAAAGCAGGCGTGGTCGTGCTCAGCGTCAGCGCGGACAGCCCGAAATCACACATGAAGTTCAAAGAAAAATACCAGCTGCCATTTACGCTATTGTCTGATGAAGACCATAAGGTATGTGAAGCTTACGGCGTGTGGGCAAAGAAAAAAATGATGGGCCGTGAATACATGGGCATCTTGCGCACCACCTATCTGATCTCAAAAGAAGGTCAGGTCAAGAAAGTGTTTGAAGAGGTCAAACCGGCAGGCCACAGCAAAGAGATTTTGTCACAAATATAAAAAAAGCGGATGGTGATTTTCACCATCCGCTTTTGTCATCATTGAAGACTGACCAGGCGTTTACCTTTATCCCAGAGCTGTTCCAGGCTGTAATACTTGCGTTGGTCTGGAGAGAAGAAATGCACTACCACGTCTTCCAGGTCGGCGATCATCCAACCCGTTCGTGAGTCACCTTCAACGGTGATGGGCTGTTTGAACTCACTTTTGGCATATTCTCTCAATGAAGAAGACAGCGCATCCAACATACGGTCACTGGTGCCGTTGCAGATGATGAAATAGCTGGTGAAAGTTGAAACAACTTGGATGTCGAGGAGGACGATTTTTTCAGCTTTCTTCTCCTCCAAAAAGTTTATTATTGCATGTGCTTTATCTAACGCTTCCAGAAGACACCTCTTTTCAATATAGGTAAAAATTCTATCACACCTTTTGTCATTATTTTAAAGCATGCTTTGACAAGGGAGTGTAAATGGGGCCGCCAGGCTGCAATTGCGATTTGAAGAGAACGACTTCTTGCACTTTCCAGGTTGGCAGTGAGATCGTTGAGAACCCGTCAAACTCTTTTTGCATGGGTTGAACCATGCGCGGATCAACCGTATCTGAAACCCTGCAAAGAGTTAAATGCGGAGAAAAAGGTTTGCCTTCCGGCGAAAACCCTAGCCTGGCAAATTCATTTTCAAGTTGTTGAAAGAGACCGGTCAGCATGTCATTCCTGTTGATCCCAACCCACAAGGTGCGCGCGTTTCGCCAGTTTGGAAAGGCCCCCGTACCTGAAATTTGCAGCTCAAACGGCTTGCAGTTTGCCACCACGCGGTTAAGCGCTTTGCCAAGTTCCTCCACCTGAGTCGGAGTGATGTCGCCAAGAAACTTTAAGGTCAGGTGAAGAAGATCTGCTTTAACCCAACGCAGCCCTGAAGGTGCTTTTATTTTGGCTGAAGCTTCGAATGTGTTGATCAGCTTCTTTAGTTCTGGATCCAATTCTATTGCCACAAATGCACGTAATTTATCTGCCATGCTCCATTTTTATCACATTTTTGAAGTCTTGACATTGACCTGTTAAATTATGTCTACCCATTTTAATTAAATAGTGGTATAAGGAAATTGCCCTGCTGTGTTCGTGATGTTGTAACATCGGTTTTGAGCCAACACTTTAAAAAAGGATTCCATATATCATTTGAGCAACGCGATAGGCTTCGGCCAAGGCGGCGCGACAGTGGAGGAACCCATCCTGCTTCGGCAGGTTCAAAACTCTACAACACACGGCATGGTGGGGTCTTTTTGTACCATTTTCTCAATAATCTTTCAGTTTTCCACCATATTTCTGGTTGACTTTAGTCCCTTGCGTTGCTAAACTTAAGGTGCGATTTCGCATTGAGAAGGAGGATTCATGGCAAATATTTATAAGCTCATCATTCAAAGCGGTACAGGAACAGGGACTGAATTCCCTCTTGAGAAAAATGAATTATTCCTGGGCCGGGATTTAACCAGCGATCTGGTGATTAATGATCCTGAAGTGTCGCGCAGGCATCTACGGCTGGTATTGGATGGATCTACTTACAGGTTGGAAGACCTCGGTTCCACGAATGGCACTTTTATTCATGGACAACGTCTCGTGGCGCCTGCATTATTAAAGCCGGGCGAAGTGGTCACCCTGGGCGAGAAGATCGTGCTGCGTTATGAAGTGATCAGCACTGATCCAAATGCCACCGTTGTAGTTCAGCGCGGTGTCAGTTCCAATACCCAGCAAGGTGATAGACCTGTTGTTCCCCCAGTGCAGGCTCCGGTTGTTCCGCCAGTGGCCGTGCCCACGCCTGTCGTTGCACCTCCGCCTGCCAGAACCACACCGCCCATTTCCGCCGCGCCTGCTTATCAGCAGCCGGTGGCGCAGGTACCCCCGCCTGGTGTCGCTCCAAAAAAGAAATCCAGCGCTTTGGTGATCATCCTGATCCTGGTGGGTATTCTGGTGCTTTTCTGTGTCGTCCCATGGATCATCATTGATGCCACCAACAGTTATTGCAATCTCTTCCCGGGCATCTTGAATATGCTGATTACGAACGCCTGTCCCGTTTAACCTGTTTGAAGAATAACAAAAAACTGGCTTGCTTGATGATTGCAAAGCCAGTTTTTTTTTGTTCTTTTATCTCTTATAATTGTAATTATAAGGTGATCGAAAATGACAACAATGAACAACTCTGAAAACCAAACCTCACCCCATTGGAGCGGCACGGCCAAATTGGTAGTGGCATTGCTTTCCTCTCTGGTCATCGTCTATTTGTTGTATCGTTTTAAAGTGTATCTTGGACCGCTTCTGGTCTCATTCCTATTGGCATATTTATTTCACCCGCTGGCCAGCTACATCAATCGCCGTTTCAAAATTCCATGGCGGGTCGTCTCAACCTTGATATTTGTTTTCCTGTTTCTGATCATTATGGGGCTGCTCACCTGGGGCGGCATCAGCATTGTGGAGCAGATTCAGAATCTTGTGAATTACTTGCAAAAGCTGATCGGAGACCTGCCCACCCTGATCGCTGATCTCGCAAGCAAGCCCTTGATGATCGGACCATTTGCGATTGACTTATCCCATTTTGATCTGAATTCGCTTTGGACTCAGGTTCAAGGTGTGGTTGAACCGCTGCTGACCAATTTAGCCAGCTTGATCGGATCCATTGCTTCGGGTGCGGCCACCACCATCGTAGGGTTGATCTTTATCATCTTGATCGCATATTTCATCATGATCGAGACCGGCGGCGTACGCGAAGAAATGTTCAAATTGAATATCCCGGCTTATGAAGCGGATATCAAAACAATGGGCAACCAGATCACCAAAATTTGGAATGCCTTTTTACGCGGCCAACTGATCGTCATCGGTATCACCATCATTATTTATTCGATCCTCTTAAGTGTTCTGGGCGTCCGCTATTTCTTCCTGTTGGCGCTGCTTGCCGGTGCTGCCAGGTTTGTGCCATACGTTGGCCCATTCGTCGCCTGGACGACCTATGCCCTGGTATCGTTGTTCCAGACCAATTATTTTGGAGTCCAACCGATTGTTTTTGCCTTGATCGTGGTTGGCGTTGCATGGGTCACAGACCTCTTGCTGGATAATTTTGTCAGTCCGCGGGTCATGTCAAATGCGCTTAAGGTTCACCCTGCCGCAGTGCTGGTGATGGTAATCATCTCCGCCAGCTTGTTTGGGTTTGTGGGTGTGCTGCTTTCGGCACCACTGCTGGCAACGATAAAATTGATCTCGACCTATGTTGTTCGAAAACTGATGGATCAGGATCCATGGGAAGGGCTGGAAACCTTTCCACCCCCGATCTCCATCAGAGACTCTTTTAAGAAAATTTGGAATCGAGTTCTTCATCTGTTCAAACCCAAGAAAAAAACTGACGGTAAGATCTGAAATTCCAATTTTTACTGATTTCATAACCAAGCAAGTGCCAATATAAAAGGAGATTAAAATGGCTGACGAATACGAACCGAAAGTGGTTACCCTTGCAGAAACCGATGGATATGCTATCTGGTCGGCAGAAGAACCCGATGGCGAAACAACTTACAATCTTGAATTGAACAACGTGACCATTCACATGTTTGATGAAGAGTGGAAAGAGTTCCTTGCCCTGATCAAGAAGTTGAAATAGGCATTTTGTGCAAGTGATACAGGCAGCCTTTTGGTCTGCCTGTATCTTTTTAATTCCGGGCCGGGGATATGGTGTAAAATCACACAAGTTATCAATATCTTAAAAATAAAGGTTAACCGATGAATCTTGATTCACACGATCAATTCTCCTCAATTGATGTTGAGGATATGCTCAGTCACATTGTAGGTTTGCCGGATCAGTTACAAAATGCCTGGAAGCTGGGCTTGACCATGCCTCTTGCACCCATGTCTGCGGTAAAAAGTGTCGTGATTGCCGGCATGGGGGGATCCGCCATTGGTGCAGACCTGCTGGCCTCCTTTTTAAGTGATCGTGTCACGGTACCCGTCATGGTTCAACGGGATTATGGATTGCCGGCTTATGTCTTTGGCAAAGAAACGCTGGTGGTCATTTCGTCGCATTCCGGTGACACCGAAGAATCCCTTTCGGCTTTTGAGGCTGCCTGCCGCAGCAACTGCCAGGTGCTGGTGATCACCACAGGTGGAAAACTTCTCTCTGACGCCCAATCTGCGCATGTGCCAGCCTGGGTGTTCGTTCATGCCGGTCAACCGCGTTCTGCACTGGGATATACCTTTGGACTGCTGCTGGCGTTATTTGTCCGACTTGGATTGGTCGCGGACATGAGCCTGGAGGTGAATCAAACAGTAGCCCTGATGAAAGAGATGCAAACCAAGCTGGATGCCGGTGTTCCGGTTAAGAATAATCCGGCCAAACGTCTGGCTGGGCAGATGGTCGGTCGTCATATTACCGTTTATGGCAGCGGATTCATGGCCCCCGTCGCCAGACGTTTAAAATGCCAGATCAATGAATGTGCCAAAACCATCGCCAGTTTTGAGTTTCTTCCTGAAGCGGACCATAACACCCTGGCGGGTATTTGTTTTCCGCAGGAGGCGTTGGATAGGGAAATGGCTGTGTTCTTGCAGGCCTCGCAGGATGGTGAACGAAACCAAAAGCGGGTGCTTGAAACCAAACAGATCATGATGCTGGAAGGCATTAACACCGATCTGGTGGATGCCCGCGGCGAGAGTCGCCTTGAACAATTATGGACGACCGTTTTGTTCAGCGATTATGTGGCTTATTATTTGGCTATGGCATACGAGGTTGATCCGACTGCCATTGATCCGATCTGGGCATTGAAGGAAGCTCTGGGTAAATAATATATAAAATCGCTTCATAAG
The DNA here is from genome assembly GCA_021825925.1 of Chloroflexota bacterium. GTDB lineage: Bacteria > Chloroflexota > Anaerolineae > Anaerolineales > Anaerolineaceae > UBA6107. Next base: position 137,055 of record JAKAFP010000006.1, on the reverse strand, counting down.
CGCACTCTGTGAATTGCTTTTTTAACACAGCGGGACTAGAATAAAAAACGATGTTGAACATCGTAAAATCATTGATGGATTGGTTATGTATTTTCTTAGAAAAAGCATTGTGACATTAGCAATTATGACGCTGTTTCTTTCAGCGTGCGGCAAGATAAATGCCACCCAGGTTTCTACAAAACAACCTGAAGCTAATGCCCCTTCCTTACAGACTGAAACAGTATTAGCGACATTAAACTCCCAACCAGAGACAACCGAATCGTCTGATATGACCACCAGCACCCCCGGCGGCAATGAGTATGCTCAATGTGGTTCGGGTGGTTTGATTGATGTTGGTTATTATTTCAAAGATAATAACGGAACCATTTCACCAACCCAACTTGTGAGGTTCCAAAAGACCAGCGATGATGTCAGGGATTACGTCTCTGTGATCACCTGTTTGAAAAATGATGAAGGCAAAGTCAGCAATCCCGATGAAGTGGTAAATGGTTATGAGAACGAGATCATCTTCTTTGACAAGAACGGAATTGCCCATACTTATCGTGTGATCATTGGTGGACATTATGTTGAGCCTTACGATCCCACCCATAAAGACATCACCGCTTCATTAAATGGCGTTGACGTCCTTTTCATGGACGTGCAGGAATGGATGGATGTATCGCAGCAGCGGTTTATGGCACAGGGCAGCCGTCAAATTGGATTGGATATCTACCTGGATGACAACCAGGGGGATCTCTCCAAAGTCCTCATTCAGGTTTACAAGTTCCGCGATACAAATTTGCAGATTTCCGAAGCTTTAAAAACCGGAGAAGGTTATCCGGACCAGGTGCCGGATGGTTTCTTTTTGTTTGCCACTTATTCCTGGTTGATCCAGGCAGAATAATAAAAAAAAATCCAAAGGGAATTGACAACTAGAACTGATGTGCTAAAATGTTCTTATGAGCACAATCCGTTATCGCAAGATCCTGCATCTCGATCTGGATGCCTTTTTTTGTGCTGTGGAGGAATTGAACGATCCTTCACTGGCTGGTAAGGCGTTTGCAGTGGGAGGCCGGGCTGACCATCGCGGCGTTATTTCCACCTGCTCATACGCTGCGCGCCAGTTTGGCATCCATTCTGCCATGCCTACCGCACAGGCCCTGAAGTTGTGCCCCAATTTACTGCTTATTTCAGGACGGCACAGCAATTACAGCGCCAAATCACACGAAGTCATGGACATCATCCACCAGTTGACCGGGTTGGTCGAACAGGTTTCAGTGGATGAAGCCTTCATGGATGTGACCGATCTGCCGGAGGACGGCGGAACCATCGCCCGCAAGCTTCAGGCGGATGTGTTGGAGAAAACCGGGCTGCCTTGTTCCATCGGTGTGGCCAGTAATAAACTGGTCGCAAAAGTGGCCACAGACACCGGCAAGGCTCGCAATAAAGGCAATGGCTACCCCAGGGCCATACTGGTGGTTCCAAACGGCCAGGAGGCTGAATTCCTGGCTCCATTGCCTGTCAAAGCCATGTGGGGCGTGGGACCGAAGATGGAGAAGGCGTTGAATGACGCCGGCATCCGGCTTTTGGGAGATATTCCCAAACGGTCCAAAAGCGAGTTGGAAAGATTATTTGGCAAGTATGGATTCGAACTTTACGATCATGCGCTTGGCATTGATGACCGTCCGATCACGCTTGAACGGGACGTAAAATCCATGAGTCAGGAAACCACCTTTGCCAAAGATTCCAGCGATCCAGTTTTCCTCCGTCAGACCCTGAAGGATCTTTCAGCTCACGTCGGCTACCAACTGCGGCAGGAGGGCTATTGCGCCAGGGTGGTGCGGCTCAAGATCCGCTGGTCGGATTTCAGCACCCACACCCGCCAGGTGTCGCTGGCACAGCCCACCGATCAGGATGGGGTGATCTATGCCAATGTAGAAACGCTTTTCAGATCTATTTGGGAAAGCGGAAAACCGGTCAGATTGATCGGCGTGGGCGGCGCGGACCTGGTGGAGACCTCGCATCAGATGTCGTTGTGGGAGACCCCCACCGACAAGGAACGCCGTCTGCTTGATGCCCTGGATGACCTGCGCGAACGCTATGGCAAGGGGGCGGTTAAACGTGGTCACAAGCTCGGGCATTAAGTTTCAAACTTTCAGATTTCTTTCAATTGATTGTTGGCTAGCTGTTGGTGGCTTTCACTCGTTCGTAATGGCGGTGAGCCTTGGCGCGATTTCCGCAGGTTTTCATGTCGCACCAACGGCGTAATCCGTTCCGGCTGGTATCCATGAACATCCAGTAACAGCCATTGCATTCCCTGATACGCAGGGCGCGCTCGGATGTCAGAATCACTGCTGTGGAGTAAGCGATGGGCCACAACATCCAATCCAGCTTGTCTACTTTATCCACCCAGATCCATCCCATTCCTTCAGTTGTCATTGCAACCTGGCGGTGCTTCATGGCATCACTGTAAAAACTATTGAGGATTTCCAGATCTTGCGGGGAGGGGACTTCTTGATGGGCTATGGCCGTCAAAATATGGTAGTTGGCATCGCGTAGTTTGAGGATCCTATCAAACGCTTTTTGGGCCGCCTGGGGGTTGTTTATTGCACCTTCGAGTAAACGGTTTACTGCATCATTGTCAATGATGGAAAGGTGCCTGAACCAATGGACCATGTGTTCATAATCCACGAAAAGGTCGGCAAAAGGCTGGACGCGCGTATTCCACACCTTGCTGTTCACAAAATCCAGACAGGGATCCCCGTATTTCACAAAAGAATAAATATCATTCATTATCATCGTCATAATTATAACCGATAAAAGTCATTGACAGGTTATTAAATGATTGCTATTATTATAACCAGTAATACGAAAATACAGGTTATAAAACTGGGAGGGTTCAAGATCCATGAAGACATTCGATAGACGGCAATTTTTAGGATTCACAGGTATTGTGCTCAGTACAGCAATAGTTGAAGGATGTGCTTTGAAAAATGCTATCCTGCCTTCGTCAACGCCGGAACCAACCCCAACGGCTACAGCCACAACGCCACCGAACATACCCAAAATCGATCTGGCAGACCGCTATATCGCTTATTGCGGTAATAATTGTGAGCGCTGCCCGCAATACAAAAAAGGCTGCCCTGAGGGATGCCTGGGTGAAACATGCAGTCTTGGTTGCGGCGGATGTTCAGTACGAAAGTGTGCCAAAAAAAATCAGGTGGAAAACTGTGCCGTATGCAATCAGTATCCATGCAAGACCCTGCAAGCCCAATATGAAAATATGGATGCGGAAGGTTATGGGTCTTGGGCAAAAACGGCCAAACTCGTTCTCGAAAACATCAGACTGTCTCAACAATAAAGACGTTCATTGTAGCGTCTATTTTGTTTACACAAAAACCAAGCAAGTCATTTAAAGAGGAGAATGAATGATCGGAATGTTATCAATTGGCGCTTCGAAATTGGCTGTTTATTTGTTTCAGACTCTATTTCGCCTGGGCAGGATCGTACCAAGGAAAAACCAATACATGAAGGTCGCATTGGAATCTCAAGAAGTGTAGAGTGGTGAATGGGTCTCTTGGCTCGACTTTTCGCTTGCTTTATTTTTATTTATGAACAGGTTTTGACTTATATTAAACCGAGAAAGCTGAGCGATGAGCATTGGGAGCTGCTTGTGTACATCAATGAATACAAGGTCTGGTCTAAAAATGAAAGCTATTTCGGTAATGGCCGTTTATTCTAATTGCCTTCGTCGCTTTGGACAGTAAAGCAATTCATAAAATCGTTCCAAAAAAGTCCCTTTTTCCGCAACTCAATTCATTCTTTTTCGTTAATCAATATGAAAATGAGATTGTAATTGGCGGGGACCCATGAACGGATTTATCACAGAATCAATCAGCAAGATCGCAGACGGTTTTGGCAGCGCCCTAAAACTGCTGGCCTTTGTGGTGTTAACCACCCTGGCTTTTATTCCATTAAAAACGCACCTTGGGTTATTTGGTGTGGTGGGGCTGCTGGCCGTACTGCTTTTACTCTCCCTATTTTATATTTACCGCTCATTCAACCCCGGTTTTGAAGCCCGCCAAAAAGCCTGGTGCGGAATGGCTGCCGGTGCGCTGCTGTGGCAGGTGACGCGTTATCTGCCCGAGATCCCGGGCTGGGGATGGGTGAGCAAGGCCGGCATCTTGTATTGGGCGGGCATGGCTTTGCTGACACTGGTCTTGTGGAAGCATGTGTTGAGTGTGGGATTCCGATTCACACTGCTTACTTTTTTGCTAAACTGGATTGGCGGCATTTACCTGGCCACGCTGGATCGGGCAGGGGTCTGGCCGCAGTTCATCGCCCAGGCTTACACCTCGGCGCATTACCTGGGCATTCTTGGCATCCTCTTCAGCATCTGGTGGATCGTGATGCGCAGCCGCAACAGCCTGGAACGTAAATACGGCGGGTTGGCGCTTTATTTCAGCGTGTTATTCACTTTTCTGTTCTTCTAAATCTGAATATTATCCGGGCAGACCCAACAATTCATCGTACACACCTCTGATGCGTGTAGATATCTTGTCCCAGCTGTACCAGCTGGCATACTCGGCGGCCTGTTTGCCGAGCCGGGTGCGCAGTTCTGGCTGCTGGATGAGTTTGGTCAGCGCCTTTGCCAGCGCGCACACGTCCCCGCCGGGGACGACGAAACCGGTAATGCCGTCCTGCACCAAAAAGGCCAGGCCGCCTACCTGTGAGGCGATCACGGGGGTGCCGCAGGCCATGGCCTCAAGCGCCACCATGCCGAAGGATTCGTAATAAGAGGGCATGATCAGGATATCCGCTGCGGAATAGTAGTAGGGGAGTGTATCCTGGGCGCGTTTGCCCAAAAACAGCACCACGTCTTCCATATTCAATTCTGTGCACAGGTTTTGCAGACGCACCATTTCGGCGGTCATTTTTTCGGTGGGGGCTTCGGGGTCGCCGCCGATGACGGCCAGCGAATAACACTGCTTTTCGAGCACACCCGATTCACGCACGATTGCCAGCGCGCGGATGAGGGTATCCACCCCTTTGAGGGGTTCGATGCGCCCCACGAACAGCAGCAACCGCGGACAGCCCGTGTGGCCGATGGCTTCCTTGGCTTCGTCATTTGGGATGGGATAAAAGCGGCTGACATCCACGCCGGGCGGAATGATCACGATCTTCTGGTCATCCACCCCGTAGAGGAACTCGAGCTGTGCTTCTTCGGCCTGGGTGGCAGCCACGATGCGGTCCGCCATGCGCATCACCTGCCGTTCGCCGTTGATGCGGTAATCGCCTTCCATCTCATCAGGGGATTGGGCAATGCGGTTCTTCATCAAACCGAGGGTGTGGAACATCTGCATTACCGGCACATTCCATTCCGCTTTGAGCATTTCGGCGGCGATGCCTGACATCCAGTAGTGGCTGTGGATCAAGTCGTAGTGGATGCCTTTTTCTGCGGCAAAGCGTTTGATGCCTTCCACAAAGGTGGGGATGTGGGTGGCCAGTTCGGGTTTGGGCAGCGGAATTTCCGGCCCGGCGGGCACATGCACCACGCGGTTACCGTAGCCCAGGCAGTGGACCACGTGCGGCACGTGCTCATCCTGCGAGCGGGTGAACACATCCACGTGGATGCCATCGGCGCCGAGTTGGCGGGTGAGTTCGGCGACATACACGTTCATGCCGCCGGTGTCTTTGCCGCCCAGGGTTGCCAGCGGACAGGTGTGATATGAGATCATGGCGATGTTCAAGTGATTTCCTTGCCTTTTCAGCGGGGGTGCTGATATAATTTGCGTCGCGTTGGTAATTATACGCCACCATAGCTCAGTTGGTAGAGCGACCGCTTCGTAAGTGGTAGGTCCAGGGTTCGATCCCCTGTGGTGGCTCTTTTTATTTAACCCAGAGAATCGTGAATTGAAAATAGAGAGTTGTAAAAACCTTTATTTTTCTCCCTCTTTTATTGCGTCATTTCACACTTCACCACAACCTTCTTAACCATTACCGGTTCCGCAACCGTCAGCAGCGGCTTGTGTGCGTCTTGCGGAAAGAGGACCGCAAACGACCCTATCACTAGGTTTATTGTAGCGTGAGAACCACTCAATCAAGACCCCCGCGGTTTGAATATGGAGTTTTGTCACCATAAGAAAAACCGCGGGGGTCTGAAGTAGAAAATCGGAAATTCGCACTTAATATTAGTGCCTGGAGCTTGATTTTTTATTTGCTAATCGCATTTTGCTTTTGTATTTTTATTTTTATTAATTATTCATTCAGTTCCTCTTGTAAGAAATTACAAAAAGGTCCTTACTAAAACAAAAACTGATTTTTCTATTTTGATTGTTTCCAATCCAGCATATAACAATGCAGTTGATCCAGCGCCGGGGTGGGGACCTTGGCGGACCTGGCAATGGTCTGGAAGTCCTGCGAAAGCAGCTTCATTTCACCGTAGGCAGCCAGGGTGTGGCGGGTGGCGATGGTGTCAAAGTGGCTGGTCTTGCTCCATTCTTTTAAGATCCCACGGGTCAGCCATTTGGGCATTGCAGTAAGGCTCTTCAATTTGGATGGTGTGACCGGGATCTTCAGCCTGCGCAGCACGGCAAAACTTTCGTGAATGGACTCAACCAGCAACCGCAGCAGGTCAGGCCGCTGCGAGAGCGCCCTGCCGTCTCCGCCGGCCGCGAGGATGGCATTGGCCACCGGCGAGACCCAGGCAACATGGGTTTTCTGCCAGGCTTCCATGTTGGTGCAGAGGGCGGTGGCAAAACCTGCAATCCTGAATACGCTGGCGATGTCCTTAATGCGTTCAGTCTTGCGGCCGTCCAGCTCTGCCAGGGTGGTCGGCTGCAGAAGGGGTGAGACCACGTGATAACGCACCACGCCGTTCTGGCGGGTGCCGCCAGCGCCAGCAAAGCCCAGCAGCAGGCGTTCGCGGCCCACCGCTTTTGACCATTCGGAATAGCCGCCGGGGTTGTTGACCATGAACAGGATCTGCTTTGAGCGGCGATTGGCTGACAACGATGGCAGCAGCCCGGCAACCTGGTCCGCGCGCACCAGCACGACGATCAGGTCGTAATCATCCTCAGGTTCAAGCGTCTGGCAGACCGGCACATGGCAGACCATACGCTCGCCGGAAATCGCTCCTTCAAGGATGACGCCATTTTGGGTAATTTCATCATAGCGTTTGCCGCGGGCGAGCAGGGTCACGTCATATCCGGACTGGAAAAAGCGGGCAGCGTATAGGCTGCCCAGCACTCCCGCGCCGTAGACCAGTATCTTCATTTGGCCGCCTTGCGAGCGTTGGCGAAGCAGAAATCGCAGTATTCCGCGCCGCGGGCAATGGTTTGCGTGCGCTGCCAGAGCACCTGAGATGACATGTTTCCGTAGATCAGGTCATCCACGCGGCAGTAAGCAGCAGTCAGTTCCGGGGCGCCGTAAGCCGATAATGTATTGTAGTAGAAACAGGTGTTCATCCTGAAGCGGATGGCGTTTCCATCCACCTGCTGCCAGATCATTTCCCACCCTTCGGCTGGGTATTCTCGCATGGCCGTTTTAATCACTGCTCTTAAGAGAGTATAAACAAAAGGCAGACGTCCAAGCCTCTGAAATTCCTTCATGTGATCTTCAAAAACTGCTTCAAATATCTGATCAATTTTTTCGAGTGCGGCTTCTTGTGATTTACCTTCTTCGCGTAGAAGTTGGTAATAGGCCAGCCCTGGCAAAATGCCCTGAACGAGGTGGTGTTTTAGCATGGCGTTTTCAGGCATGTCACACTTTAAATAAAGGTCAGAGTATCGGGCGAGCACAAGTTCATACTGTTTCTGACCCACCAGCGGCAGCAGACCGGGGAAGAATTTTTTGGACAGCGGAATGGATTTAATATTTGTTTTCATTTTTTTCCTTTTTAGTTTTTATTTCAAAAATACGACCGAGCGGCTGACGGCAACCTCGGGGTGGGAGATCTCTGAAAAACCGATCTCATTCCCAAGGTCAAGCGTATATTCAAAGTTTTTTTGCGTAACATGGATGAGGGGTTCAACGATCAGGAGTACCCCATCCGGTTTGAGCAGGCTGAATAATTCCTGCAAAAAGGCCTTGCGGTCACTGACCTCGTGCACCATCCAAAAGGCAAAGATCATGTCCACGGGTTCGGTCAAGCCAATGCTGTTCGCACCGCACAGGTGGGGCTGGATCACGGTTTGAAGACCTGCCTTGTGGGATCGTCTTTCAAGCCCTGCCAGCATCCGCGGCTGCAGGTCCGCGGCAAAGACCTTGCCTTGGGGGCCGACCAGCCGGGCGAGCTCCAGCGAGAAATAGCCCATGCCGCAGCCCACATCCAGCACCGTGCTGCCGGCTTTGACGTATGGGCGTAGGATCTTGTGTGGATTGTGGATCAACTTTCGCAGCGGGTTGTCAAAGGTGAACAGCAGCCACCAGGGACAGGTGTAGTTGGATTCGAGTTGTGTCATATTTGTTCTCCTTTATTAGTTAGGCAAAACTAACTATATAAATAAAAAAATTACCTTATGCCGTCAAATGCTTTCGTCAGCAGCATGGCAAGCTGCTCGATCTCATCGGGGTTGAGCTGCGCAGACAGGTGATGGGCCAGGTTTTTGTGCACGTTTTGATGCAGTTCATCAAAATCAAGCGCTTTTTGCGTGGTCACGATGTGAAAGGACCTCAGATCTTCATGGTCCTGTACTTTTTCGACATAGCCTTTTTTGATCAAAGTTCCCACGTTGGCCGTCACTGAAGGCTTTGAGACATTAAGTTCCCTGGCCAGGTCGCTGAAGGTGGGGTGACCCATGCGGATGATGGTATTAAGATACAGCATCTGGCGCATGGAGAGTTCAGAAAACCGCTCGTCTTGAAAGGCACGTTCTTCCATCTCTGCCATGATGCTGCTGGCAGTTTCGATCACTTTTTCGAGGGGCTCAAGGTTTGTTTTCATAATTAGTTAGGTTTTACTAACTAATTATAATCATTTTGGTATTCATGTCAATCCCTTTTTTTATTTTTACGACTTTCAACTATAATTAGCCCATGCCCAATAAAACAACCCCCCTCGTGATCGGTGTAGCCGGCGGATCAGGCTCCGGCAAGACCACTGTTGCCAATATGGTTCTCAAAAGAGTAGGAAAGCAGCGGATTGCCTTTCTGCAGCATGATTCCTATTATCGCGAACTGACCGGTCTTGAGCCTGCTCAACGTGCCCAGGTCAATTTTGACCATCCGAATTCGCTTGAATCCGAGATGCTGCGTGATCATATCTTGCAGCTCAAAAGTTGGCAGGCGGTGGAGGTGCCGGTTTATGATTTCACCACCCACAGCCGTACCTCAGAGACCATCCACGTGGAACCCAAGCGGGTGATCCTGGTGGAGGGTATTCTTATTTTTGCCGATCCCTGTTTGCGTGAATTATTTGATGTTAAGATCTTTGTGGATACCGATTCCGATATCCGCTTCATTCGCCGGCTTGACCGAGACATCACCGAACGCGGCAGGACCACTGAAAACGTGGTCAAACAGTACATGAGCACGGTCAGACCGATGCACCTTGAATTTGTCGAACCCTCCAAACGTTACGCGGATGTGATCATCCCCGAAGGTGGGTTGAACGTGGTCGCCATGGATATGGTCATAGCGCGCATTGAATCCCTGCTAAAAGAAGAACACAAGGAAGAATGAAGCTGACGGGTTGGCGGCTAAATGTGGTGCGTGGCCTCGTGCTTGCGGCCGTCATTGCCGTGACCGTGGTATTGTTCATCTATCGCAATGAAGTACAAAAGTTCGGGGCACTGGGCTACCCTGGCATATTCTTTGTCTCGCTGTTTTCAAATGCCACATTGATCCTGCCTGTTCCGGGGGTGCTATTCACCTCGGCCATGGGGGCGGTCTTCAATCCATGGTGGGTGGCATTGGCGGCCGGTACCGGTGCGACCATCGGCGAACTGACGGGTTACCTGGCGGGGTTCAGCGGACAGGCCATGATCGAAAACAAAAAGTGGTATGAACGAGTCTCAGGCTGGATGAAAAAATACGGCGACATCACCATTCTGGTTTTGGCTTTTGTTCCCAATCCGATTTTTGATGTTGCGGGCATGGTGGCTGGCGCTCTGCGTTTGCCGGTGTGGCGCTATTTGTTAATGAGTTGGATCGGAAAAGTTGGCAAAATGTTGTTGTTTGCCTTCGGGGGCGCATCCATTTTGAAAATATTTGGCGGCTGATCAATTTAGCAGGCTTAATTGAGTTGCAGATTGGGGCAGAGCCGATATAATGGTACAAGATTATTTCATCGGGATCAGACAAACATAGGTACCATAAATGGCAAATTCTGATTTACGAATTTTGTTGGCTGAAGACAACGAAGTGAACCAGCATCTGATGCTGCGCATTTTGAGTCGCATTGGATATGACGCTGTGCTGGCAAAAACAGGCATCCAGGTTCTCAATAAAATGGACCGGCAGGATTTCGACATTGTTCTGATGGATATTCAGATGCCTGAGATGGACGGCGTGACCGCGACCAAATTGATCCGTGCACATTACGCCCCCGAAAAGCAGCCGCGCATCATTGCGCTGACGGCCGAGTCATCCGCGGAAGGTCGCGAAAAATATTTGGCCGCAGGCATGGATGATGTGCTCACCAAACCCGTGCAAATAGATGCGCTGGTGAACATCCTGGCGAACCTTTCCGTTCAAAGCGAGGACCCGGAGGGGCAGCAGCGGGACCAGAATAAATCCACCTCTTTAAATGATTTTCCGATCCTTGATGAAAGCGTCATGAATGATTTCATGACCTTGATGGGGGAGGATGGCAAGAATTCTGCCAGGCACCTGGTGGAGTTGTTTAAGAGCGGAACCCCGGGACTGATCGAACAGATCGAGGTTGCCTCGGATAAAAAGAATAAGGATGACCTATTACGGTCGCTGCACACATTGAAGGGTAGCAGCAGCCAGGTGGGGGGGCGGCGCATGGAACAGTTCTGCGCCCGTCTTGAAGTCTTGGTCAAACAATCAGGGGTTGAACCCTTCGCCGTGTTTATATCAGGCGTCAAGCAGGAGTTCTTTGAATTGCGGCTCGCCCTGGATGATTATTTGGATAAAGACTAATTTCGCTTCGTTGTTTCTGCTTTGGAGGACGCCATGAACGGAAAATATCAAATTCTGATCGTTGAAGACAGCGAGATCACCTTATATAAATTAAAAGCCATTTTGTTGCGATTGGGTTACGAGGTTTCCGCGCATGACCGTCCCCAGAACGCACTGGATTGGCTGAATACTTCTCATAAAACGCCTGACCTGATCATCTCTGACGTGATGATGCCGGGCATGGATGGCTACACCTTTGTTAAAATGATCCGCTCCAACGCACAGACGGCTAAAGTGCCGGTGATCATGCTCACCAGCCAGACCGATCTCAAAGACAAGGTCGCCGGGCTTGAAGCCGGCGCGGATGATTTCATCAGCAAGACCGTCAGCCCCGACGAATTGGAGTTAAGGGTCAAAGCGCTTTTAACCAGAAACCAGGAAAAATCCTCCATTTCGCAGTCTTCTTCAAAAGTCTTTACCGTCTTCAGTCTGCGCGGCGGGGTGGGCACCACCTCCATTGCCGTCAACCTGGCTGTGGCCATCGCTGAATTGCTCGAGATCAAAACCTGCCTATGGGATATGGCGCTTTCGGGTGGACAGTGCGCCCTGATGCTCAATCTCAAACCTAAAAACACACTGGCCTCCCTGGCTGATTGGCCTGAAGGCAGCATCGAAGAAGGACTGCTCAGTTCCATGATCCTCGACCACGCTTCAGGCATCAGCCTGCTGCCTTCACCGCAGTTCTTTGAAGAAGGCGACCTGGTCACTCGTGCCACCGTTGATCTGGTCTGGACGCCCCTTCAAATGCTTGCGCCTTACATCGTGGTGGACGCGGGCAACCATTTTACCGATCCCGTCATCTCGATCCTGGAAAGATGCGACGCCATCATCGTGCCCATTGCGCCGGAACTGGCTTCGGTTAATGCTGCCTACCAGGCGCTGCGCCTGTTTGAAGAAATGGGCATTGACCGCCGTAAAGTGCTGCCCGTGGTCAATGAGACCTTCCAAAAGAGCTCGTTGATCCCTGCCAAGATCGCCGAAGGACTAAAAAAAGAGATCTTTGCAGAGATCCCATACGACAATGTCAACATGGTGCGCGCCATCAACCAGGGAACACCCTACATGACCCTCGCGCCGCGCACCTCCACCAGCCAGGCCTTTACCAAAATGGCGCAGAGGTTGACGGCAGTGAGAAAAGAATTAGAGAAAGAAGAAAGTCCAGAGAAACCGATCATAAAATTAACAGACAACAAATTTCAACGATATTTTTAGATTAGAAGAAGTATTCGAAAGGTGCATTCTGATTGTAGGGATGCACCTTTTTTTCTGTATCCCCCCGCGGTTATAACAATGCGTTTTATTAATTGGTATTTGCCAAAAACCTGGTTTCAAGGGGTAAATTCACACTTATTAACCACTTGACAAGTATGTTATACTATTAAAAATAGAACAAAAGTTCTTTATTTGAGATGAATACTATTTATTGAATAGCAATTAATTGTTTTTTTTGTTTTTGATTTTTAATTCAATTGAATCAAAAACAAATAAGAGTAGTTAAAGAATATGAGTTGAAGCTTGTTCGTTTTCTTCGCCTGCACCCGAGCGTAACGAAGGGCGTTCCCACAAATTTTATTGGTAAAACAAATCAACATTATTCCAGCACGCAGCTTTGCAGCAGGTGCTTGAAATCTTCGCGCAGTTTGGGGTGGGTGAACATCAGTTTTGGCGCGGACCCGAGTTCTCCGACCATGGCGCCGTCTTGCGCATACATCTGGCAAAGTTCGAGCACCACAGCGCGCGGCATATCAAAGGCAAACACGCAGGTTTCGGGTTCCCATTCACCCGCATCGGGGATGGCCCTGCCGGTCAGGAAACGAAAGCCTAGGGCTTCGATCTCCCGGCACAATTCCTGGTGGCGCTGCAGGTTCTCTTCCGCGCTGAGCGTGGTGGATTGAGGGTTGAAAGCGGTCAGGTACGCATAATGACGTGCCTGGCGGCTGGTGAGAAGCCGGTCCGCCTCAAGGCTTGGCACACCGATGGAAAGGGTTATTGATTTCTCTCCAGGGAGGTCAATGGTGTAACGGGTGGTCATGCTGGCGGTGAAAAAGGCGTGTAGTTTACTCATAAGTGATTTGTGACTTTCAAAAAATCCAGGCTAGCCTGTAAGCCGCTTTCTGTAATTCGGAGGGTATGCCGAAGCACGACTCCAAACATGACGGTCATCTCTCTAGGTCTGACGTTGCCGCCAGACTCATGCAGCCTACCCGAGACTCATAAGAAAACGAGCCGCTTCCCTTCACCCGAAGGTGAATTTGGTCTCTGCTTGGCCTTGCTCCAACCGGGGGTTGCCTGGCCGCTGCATTACTGCAGACGCCGGTGGTCTCTTACACCACCTTTTCACCCTTACCATTTCTGGCGGTATGTCTCTGTGGCCCGATCCGGCAGGTTGCCCCGCCCCGGGAGTTACCCGGCGGTTTGCTCTGTGGAGAGCGGACTTTCCTCGAAGCCCGAAGGCTCCGCGACCATCTGACCAGCCTGGACTTTGAGTTTACCTTCAAGCCGGATGGGCGTCAATAAGCATCATAAAAAGAGCGGCGATATACATCGCCGCTCCAGATGAAACAAAAATGCTTGTTAGCCGATCTTGGTCTCGCGGATGTCCACGATCTGCTCAACGGCAGGCTCAACGGCTTTTTTCAACGTGTTCAGATCAATACCGACCACCTTGATGGTGAAGATGCGGGTTTCGGCGCGTGAGCCTAAAATGGCAGCCAGTCCCAAAACATCCCCGCCCAGCTTTTGGATGATGCCGGCGATCTCATAGAGTTTGCCAGGTTTGTTGAGAACTTCCACACTCAAACGCACACCGGGGGTGCGTCCGCCCATCAGTTCGAGCATGATATGGAAGATATCCGTTTCGGTGATCATGCCGACCAGGCTCTTGTCGCGCATCACAGGCAGGCTGCTGATCTCGTTATCGGCCATGATGCGGGCTGCCTCTTCGATGGGGCAGTCTTCTGTGGTGGTGATGACTTTGGTGCACATCACGCGTTCCACGGTGATCTTGTTAAGCAGGGCAGTGATCTCCCATACGCTGAGAGTGGTGGCTTCAGAAGGTTTGGCGTTGAGCAGGTCGCCTTCTGTGACGATACCGACCAATTTTCCGTGTTTGTCTACCACCGGGTAGCGTCGTACTTTATCTTGATGCATGCGGGCAAGCGCATCCTGAATGGATACATCCGGAGTGATGGTCAACACCGGGCTGGTCATACGTTCTTTCACTAACATGGCAGTAACTCCTTTCAATTTTTGAGTCAATGACTTGCGATGACTGCAATTCAATTGTATACAAAAAACCCTCCAAAGGGAATTGAAAACATATAAAAGTTTCATTAGAAGAATGTCTGCACAAGTTTTGTACTATAATTGCGACTAATGTTTTTTCATCAACCGTCAAAAACAAAGGGTGGTTCACCCTATATTTTCTAGAAAGAGGTAATCATGCGTAAACCTTTCGTAGCAGGTAATTGGAAAATGAATAAAACTGTAGATCAGGCCAGTGTATTGGTTCAGGAATTGCTGCCTGGTTTGCAAGCTGTGCCCGAAGTGGAAAAAGTCTTATGCCCGCCCTTTACTTCATTGATGGTGCTCTCAGCCCAATTGGCTGAAACAGGCGTTGGTCTGGGCGCCCAGAACCTTCACTGGGAGGCTTCCGGAGCTTATACCGGCGAAGTATCCCCCTCAATGGTGAAAGAGTTCTGTAACTATGTGATCATCGGCCACTCAGAAAGACGCGCGTATTTTGCCGAGACAGATGAGACAGTCAACAAGAAACTGAAAGCCGCCCTTGCAGCCGGATTAACCCCCATCGTTTGCATTGGTGAATCTTTGGAAGAATACGAAGCCGGGCAGACCAGTGAAGTGGTTAAACGCCAGGTTCTGCAGGGATTTAAAGAAATTGACAATGCCATTGCTTCACAAATCGTGGTTGCTTATGAACCCATCTGGGCAATTGGCACCGGCAAGGCAGCCACCAGTGAAGGCGCCAATGCTGTTCATCGTGATTTCATCCGTCCAGTGCTTGCCAGCCTGTTTGGTTCTGCAATTGCGCAGAGCATTCGCATTTTGTACGGTGGTTCAGTGACCGCAGCCAATGCCGCGGAATACTTCAAGACCTCCGATATTGACGGTGCCCTGGTCGGCGGCGCCAGCCTCAAACCTGATTTCTTGAAGATCGTCGAAGCTGCAAGACCATAACTTTTTTGCCCCCGCTTCCTTCCATGAAATCGGTGGTGTGAACAAAAAGACCCCTACGGATTTATATCCGCAGGGGTCTGCTCTTTTTTACTCAGGGTATTATTTACGAAACCGGGTTAATAAACCTTTTATGCCGTACCGAATTGCCTGTCGCCGGCGTCACCCAGGCCGGGAACAATGTAGCCAATCTCGTTGAGCTTCTCATCAATGCAGGCCAGATGAATGGGCACTTCCGGATGGAATTTATGAACCTGGGCAATTCCTTCAGGGGCACCGATCAGGCCAACGAATTTGATGTTCGTCACACCCCAACGTTTGAGCACGTCAATCGTCGCGGTGGCGGATCCGCCGGTGGCCAGCATGGGGTCCAGGATAAGGCACATATCCACGGTTGGGGCGGTTGGCAGCTTGTTGTAATACTCCACCGGCTTGAGGGTATGCTCGTCACGGTAGAGCCCGATGTGCCACACTTCTGCGCTGGGGATGAATGACCAGAAACCTTCGACCATGCCAAGACCGGCGCGCAAGATGGGCACCAGTCCGACTTTGTCTTTGAGCTGGCGGCATTTGGCGATGGCGAGAGGGGTTTGAACATCAATGGGTTGGGTAGGCAGATCGGCTGTGACTTCGTAAGCCAGCAAGCCTGCGATCTCTCTAACCAGTTCACGGAATTGACGGTGATCTGTATCCTTGCTGCGCAAAAGTCCCAATTTGTGTGCAATCATGGGATGTTGTGAAACGAATAAATTGTCCATACGTCCTCCCGGAGGTTTTTTTCATTATACCGGAAACTCAAAAATGAAAGTTTAAAATATTTGCTTTTTTCAAATCCAGTTTTCAGGTAAGGGTATAATCAAGCACATGAGTGAAGATAAAGAACGCCTCACCGATCCGGATCCACAACCTGAAGATCGCATTGACCAGGCACTCAGGCCCACCCGGCTTCATGAACTGATCGGACAGGATTCGGTGAAACAGAACCTGGATATCCTGATCTCGGCGGCACGGCAGCGCAAGGAAGCTCTTGACCATGTGCTGTTTTATGGTCCCCCAGGATTGGGAAAAACCACCCTGGCGCATGTGCTGGCCAATGAAATGGGTGTCAACATTAAGATCACCTCTGGTCCGGCCATTGAACGGACAGGGGATCTGGCGGCCATTCTCACCAATTTGCGTGCAGGGGATGTTCTGTTTATTGACGAGATTCACCGCTTGGGCAGGGCGGTCGAAGAAATCCTCTACCCGGCCATGGAAGACTACGCTCTTGATATCATCATAGGCAAGGGGCCGGCAGCCCGTTCTTTGCGCTTGAAACTGCCCAGGTTTACCGTAATCGGCGCCACCACCCGCCTGGCGCTCGTGACTTCTCCGCTGCGGGCCCGTTTTGGGGCAGTTTACCGCCTCGATTATTACGACCAACCTGCCATGCAGAAGATCGTAAAGCGTGCAGCCGATATGCTCAAGGTTGAGGCTGATCCTGATGGAGTGGCTGAAATTGCCCGCCGTGCGCGCGGAACGCCGCGCGTGGCGCTACGCCTGCTGCGCCGGGTGCGTGATTTCACCCAGGTACGCTCTGATGGCATGATCAACCGCCAGGTGGCACGCGACGCCCTTGATCTGATGGCTGTGGATGAACTCGGGCTGGACGATGTCGATCGCAGAGTGTTGATCACGGTCATCGAAAAATATAACGGCGGCCCCGTAGGTTTGGCCACCATCGGCGCCTCGATCAGCGAGGAACCCGACACCATCATGGATGTGGTCGAGCCTTATTTGCTGCAGCTTGGATTCCTGGAACGCACTCCCCAGGGACGGGTGATCACAAAATCTGCTTATGATCATTTAAAATATCCTTATACAGTTAAAGAAAACCAACCCAGGTTAATTCCATAATCGTATGAAAACATCAGACTTCAATTACCATCTTCCGCCTGAGTGCATTGCCCAGACGCCCGTAGAGCCGCGCGATCATTCACGGTTGATGATCTTGCGCCGCGACCTTGAAACAATCGAAGACGCGGTTTTTAAGGACGTTGGCAGCTATCTGAAAGCAGGAGATCTGCTGGTGGTCAACCAGACCCGGGTTATTCCGGCGCGCCTCTTTGCTCACAAAGTGACCGGCGGCAAAGTGGAACTGCTGCTGCTCAAACGCATCGAACCCGATGTTTGGGAAGCGCTGGTAGGTGGCAAGGGATTGAAACCCGGTGTTAAAGTCACCGTCGAAGATGGACCAGAAACGGAAATTCTTGAAGACCTGGGTGCAAGCCGCAGGTTGATCCGATTCCTCTCACCGATCGAAAACTTGCTGCCCAACGTGGGAGAGATGCCCCTGCCTCCTTATATCCACACGCCTTTGAGCAATCCTGACCGTTACCAGACAGTGTATTCCAAAGAAAGCGGATCAGCAGCCGCACCCACGGCCGGCTTGCACTTCACACCACGCTTGATGTCCGACCTTGAAGCGGCGGGGATTCAGATCGCGAAGGTAACCCTGCATGTGGGTTTGGATACATTCATGCCGGTGTCTGAAGAGAATCCGCTTGAACATGTGATCCACAGTGAATGGTGTGAAGTCACCCCGGAGACGGCTGCACAGATCAACAAGACCAAAGCAAATGGCAGTCGGGTGATCGCGGTGGGCACTACCAGTGTGCGCACCCTCGAATCCGCGGCTGCAGGATGCAGCATCCCCAATCAGGTGACGGCCATTTCCGGCCCCACACAGCTGTTCATCCTGCCGGGGTTTCACTTCAAGATAGTGGATGCCATGATTACCAATTTTCATTTACCGCAATCTTCGTTGATCATGCTGGTCAGCGCATTTGCTGGACGAGAAAAAGTCTTAAATGCCTATGAAACAGCCATCCAGCGCGGATACCGCTTTTATTCCTTTGGCGATGCCATGCTTATTATTTAAACTCAAATCCGATGAAATTTACCGACCTTGACCAGCTTGAAAAAGAATTGATCTCCTGTCGCAATTGTCCGCGACTGGTGGCTTGGCGCGAAGAGGTGGGAACTGTCAAGCGAAAAGCATATCGTGACCATGATTATTGGGCCAAACCTGTCCCCGGTTTTGGGGATGCAGATGCAAGGGTTCTGGTGGTGGGGCTGGCGCCAGGCGCACATGGTTCCAACCGTACCGGGCGGATGTTTACCGGCGACGATTCAGGCAAATTCCTTTATCCGGCGCTATACCGGGCTGGGTTTGCCAATCAGCCGGATGGTATGAATGTCGGTGATGGATTGGCCTTAAAAGACCTGTGGATTACCGCGGTTTGCCGTTGTGTGCCTCCTGATAACAAGCCGGTTAAAGAAGAAATCCTTAATTGCCAACCCTGGTTGGATGGAGAAATTGGTTTTCTCCATAACTTGAAGGTGATCGTGGCGCTCGGCAAACTTGCCTGGGATCAATTGATCGTCAAATATGGCGTGTCGCAGGGCAAGACCATCCCGGCTTTTTCACATGGTAGTATGTACTTTTCTGATCAAACGGGGGTATGGGTAGTGGCTTCCTATCATCCCAGCCGGCAGAATACACAAACCGGCCGCCTGACGGCGGCCATGTTCGATGATATTTGGAATCAGGTGAATCAGCTTCTAGTGGGTTGACCCGTCGTTGCGGACAAGATACCAAACACGGTTGGAATCCGACTGTAACGGGGTCATGTTTTTCAGGCTGCCGAAACGGTCAACCACCTTAAAACCCGCATAATCCAAACAGGCTTCAATCTTATTGATGGAGAAGGCACGTTCAGTGTGTTTCTCTTCGAATTTCTGCCAGATCTCACCTTCGCGAACGAACCAGGTGATTTTGACACATCCTTTTTGGTTTTCGAAATCATAACTGGTACGGTGAAGTTCAAGCAGATCAGGGGTTTCCTGTTGGACGTAGCATTTTTCTTCCTGACGATGGACCGCCAGTCCGTAGGTGGTATTCATGTCGAAGAGGAACCAGCCGCCGGGTTTTAGCGCCCTAGCGATGTTGTTGAAGGTGGATTGCAGATCATCCGTGGTCAGCATGTAATTGAGGCTGTCAAACCAACAGGTGACCACATCAAATTCATCTGAAAAATCCAAAAAACGCATATCGTGTTTTACAAAATTAATATCAAGTTTGGCTTGTTGTGCCCGGTGCCGAGCCAGACGCAGCATCTCATCCGATTGGTCAATGCCGGTGACCTGCCAGCCCTCTTTAGACATGGAGAGTGCGAAACTGCCTTCTCCGCAGGCCACGTCAAGCAGTTTACCTGTGGTGGGAATGCCGTATTGTTTTAGTATGGATGGAAGAATTTCGGCGACCGCTTGTGAAAGGGTGGGATAATCTCCCTTGGCATAGACCTGGGCGAATTCATTATATAAGGACATCGTGCGTTCTCCTGACTGAATGCAATGCAATGGCAAATTATAACCACATGTCCAAGGTTTTGGATAGGAGACTTGAGATTTAATCTATTACTAGTAGAATTAATATATTATTGGAGAAAAAATGAAAATATTCAAAAAGATTATTTTTGGTTTACTGGTTTTTATTGGTGTTCTCAGTCTTGGTTTTGTCATCTGGGGGTCCACTCCAGCTCGACCCATGCCTGAAGCGATTTCGGCTTTATCAAATTCTGATGAAGTTAAAGTAGAAACAGGAAAATGGCTGGTGTTCACGCCGGTTAGTAATAGTTCTGCCACAACAGGCTACATATTTTACCCTGGAGGCAGAGTGGATTACAGAGCTTACGCCCCCATGGCAAAATCGCTGGCACAAGAGGGTTTTCTTGTGATCATTCCGCGCATGCCACTAAATCTGGCTGTGTTTGGGATTAACGAGGCTGCAGATGTCATGGCTGCTCATCCCGAAATCAAACATTGGGTCTTGGGCGGACACTCCCTTGGAGGGTCCATGGCTGCCAGTTACGTTTACGAACATCCCGGTCAAATTGACGGGCTGGTTTTTTTGGCGTCTTACCCGGCGGATAGCAACAACTTATCAAATTACACCGGCAAAGTATTATCAGTATCTGCTTCAATGGATGGCCTGGCAACACCAGATAAAATAGCCCATTCAGTTGGGCTGCTGCCAGATAGAACCGAATGGGCCGTGATTCAAGGCGGTAATCATGCCCAATTTGGCTGGTACGGCCCGCAAAAAAGGGATAATGCCGCCACCATATCACGAGAAGAACAGCAAAAAGAAGTGATTCAAGCTACCCTTAATTTACTGATAAATATTAATCAATAGAAAGAGCACCAGAGGTTTGAAAATAAAAAGAGGCACAGTTCACACTTTGCCTCTTCTCTCTTGAATATCAGGAACTAATGTCCGCGCATGGCTGACCAGCCGGCATATTTGGCAGTGTCGCCAAGTTCGGCTTCAATGCGCAGCAGCTGGTTGTATTTGGCCACACGATCTGAACGGGCAGGGGCACCGGTCTTGATCTGGCCCATGTTGAGGGCAACCGCCAGGTCGGCGATGGTGGCATCTTCAGTCTCACCGGAACGGTGAGAGGTGACTGCGCGCCAGCCGTTGCGATGAACGGCTTCAACGGCTTCGATGGTCTCAGTGAGGGTGCCGATCTGGTTCAATTTGACCAGCAAGGCGTTGCAGGCATCTTCCTTGATGGCGCGGCGAACACGCTCGGGATTGGTGACCAGCAAGTCGTCGCCGACAATTTGGATCTTCTTGCCGACTTTGGCAGTCAGGTTCTTCCAACCTTCCCAGTCATCCTGGGCGAGACCATCTTCAATGGAAACGATCGGGTATTGGTTGACCCAGTTGATCCAGAAATCCACCATCTGGTCGCTTGAAAGTTTCTTGCCTTCTTTGCGCAGATTGTAGGTTTTGGTCTCTTCGTCGTAGAGTTCAGAGGCGGCAGGATCCAATGCGATGCAGACCTGCTCTCCGGCCTTGTAACCGGCTTTTTCGATGGCTTCGAGGATCACTTCCACGGCTTCGTTATTAGCTTTCAGAGCAGGCGCGTAGCCGCCTTCATCGCCAACCAGAGTTGCATATCCGCGGCCTTTGAGGACTTCTTTCAGCTTGTGATAGATCTCAGCACCCCAGCGCAGACCTTCTGCAAAAGTGGGAGCACCAAGAGGCATGACCATGAATTCCTGAGCGTCAGTGGACTGCCAGTTGGTATGAGCGCCACCATTGAGGATGTTCATCATGGGGGTGGGGAGAACGTGGGCGTAAACGCCGCCCAGATAGCGGTAAAGGGGCATGCCAAGTGAGTTAGCAGAGGCTTTGGCAACAGCCAAAGAAACGCCCAACATGGCATTGGCGCCAAGGCGGCTTTTATTTTTGGTGCCATCGAGTTCGATCATGAACTCATCAATTTCTTTTTGTTCGAAAGCTTCCATGCCGAGCAGATTCTCAGCAATTTCGCCATTGACGTTCTCGACTGCTTTGAGGACACCCTTGCCGTTGTAGCGGGCTTTGTCTCCATCGCGCATTTCGAGCGCTTCGTGGATGCCGGTGGAGGCACCAGAAGGTACAATGGCGGTTCCATAGGAGCCGTCTTCGAGGATGACTCTCACATCCACTGTGGGATTGCCGCGTGAATCCAGAACTTCGAGACCTTCAACAGATACGATTTCCATAATATTTTTCCTTTTTTATCAGTTTAAGGCAGCAACGCTGCCATGATTGATTGCATAACAAATTAAGTATAATACAAAACTTACGGGTGGTGAAAAACTCCGACTACCGTTTTTTATGAATTTGGAAGTGAGAAAAAGAATGTGGCACCATGATCAATCTCACCTTCTGCCCAAGTTTTTCCACCATGCCTGCTGATAATTCGGCGAACATTTGCCAAACCAATTCCCGTTCCTTCGAAATCTTCTATATGATGTAAACGTTGAAATACCATGAATAGTTTATCAACATATTTCATATCAAAGCCAACGCCATTATCTCTTATATAGAAAATCGTCTCAGATGGATCTTTTTGTATTGATCCAATTTCTATTTTTGCTTTTTCTTTCTGTCTTGTGAATTTCAAAGCATTTGAAAGGAGATTGATTATGACTAGGCGGAGCAAGGCCTTGTCAGCTGTAATTGAAGGTAACTCGGATATTTGCCATTCAATTTCTCTTCCTTTGATTTCAGGTTCAAAATCAGCAATGACTTCTTTTATCAGTAATGAAATATCAACATTAGTTTTAACCAAGACGGGAAAAACTAAGAAGATCATCGATAAGTAAATTCATTTCTTTTGAAGATAAAACTATGTTATCCAGGTAATGCTTGCTTTGGTCATCAAGATTGTTTTCTTGAGTCTCATTAAACAGATCTATGTAATTAATGATGTGACGTAATGGTGTATGTAGATCGTGTGAAACTGAATATGCAAAGGCCTCAAGTTCGTGGTTTGAAAACTCAAGTTCCGCGGTACGATCCTTTACGCGTTGTTCAAGTTCTTGGTTAATACTTCGGATTTGAGCTTCAATTTTTTTTCGTTCAGTGATGTTGTAACCAATAGTTGATGCTCCTATAATTTTTCCTTCGGAATTGAACACGGGTGATAAAGTTAATGATAAATCAATAACCTGACCATCTTTTCGTACACGAACTGTTTCAAAATGGTCAATGGATTTTCCCGATTTTATAGTTTCAAGCATAAAAGTAAGCTCATTTTTACGATCTTGAGGTATGAGGATGGATATAGATTTACCTAGAATTTCACTTTCCTTATAACCATAGATTAATTCAGCCCCCTTATTCCAACTAGTTATAATCCCATCCAAAGACTTACTGATAATTGCGTCTTCAGAGGACTCCACGATGGCTGCTAAACGATTTACTTTTTCATGAGTACATTTTTGTTCCGTGATGTCACTTATTATGCCCCGATAACTTGTGATTATTCCCGATTCATCTTTTACTGCAGTCAAAGCACAATAGGTGTCAATGGGTTGGCCGTTTTTTTTCTTGACCACTACTTCATACTCAATAGTTCCCTTCGTATTTACCATTTCTAAAATTCGTTTTCTATCTGATGGATTAGCATAAACGTCTTTTACAAGATCTAATTGTAGAATTTCTTCTTTGGATTCGTAACCAAAAAGTTGTATACCTTTTTTATTCATATCGAGTATTTTGCCAGCAGGTGAAGTGATAAATTGACCATCAAATGATTCCTCAAAAATATTCCGGTACTTTTCTTCACTTATTCGTAAAGCTTTCTCTGTAAATTCTCGTTCTGCACGAGTTCGCAAAACACAAATGCCAAAAGCTAAATCACCTGCCAATTGTCCTAAAAGATTCATTTCTTCTGATGTAAAGGTATTTGGTTCAGAGGAGTAAATACAAAGTGTCCCAAAAATTTGTTTTTTTTCATTTTCAAGAGGCAATGCCACTGCAGAACGATATCCGCGTTTCAACGCATTTTTTCTCCAAGGAGCTGCGCTTGGATCTGAAATGAAATCTTGAATACTGGTGATTTTTCCTGTCCGTATGGTTCTGCCTACTGGACCTTGGCCTCTTTTTTTATTAGCCCAGGTAATATTTGCCACAGCAAGATATCCAGTTTCATTACCAGCCCAAGCCATTGGTTGGACGGATTTATCTGGATCATTTTCAACGTATCCAACCCAAGCCATACGATATCCTGCTTCATTGCAAATAATATTGCAGACTTCCTGAATAAGAGTCTGTTCATTATTGGCTCTTAATAACACTTGATTACAATTTCTGATTGCTTGCAATTCGCGATTCACTCTGCGAAGCGATTCTTCCATTTGAAAACGATGCGTGATATTAATTGCCAGTACTGCTACTTGGTCGTACGATCCATCAGGACCAACAACTGGATTATATGAAACTTCATAATACTGTCTTTCAGATAAGTTTTCACCTGAAAAAACAGTTTCTACGATCCTTTCACCCGAAAAAGCTCTTTGAAGTTTTGTAAAATCCTTTTCTTGATTCTGAAGGATAGTAATGTACTCTAAATAGTTATTATCTAATTCAATTTCAACCCCATATAATTCTTTCATTATATTGAAATGCGCTTTGTTGAAACTTGTATATTTATATTCTCTATTAATCGAGAAAATGATTGCTTCTATGCTTTCAAGAATACCATTCAGGGTTAAGAATTGGTTCCTGACTTTTATCTCAGTTTGTTTCCGCTTTAATAATTCATTGTTGAGCGTCTTCATCCAGGATCCTGCAATAATAAATAGCAGCAGTAAAACAGCAATAATTACAAGATAGATTTTTTCATTTATTTGTTCCTGGGTTAAAAAAACAGCTTCAGTTGGTTCCCATCGGTCAATTATTTTTTGATAAGTACCATCTTCTTTCATTATTTGTAGTGCTAGATTTATCTCATCAAGTAGTTCAATATTCCCTTTTTTTACAGCGATCCTTGAGTACGATACTAAAATTGGATCACCAGTTACTTTAATGTTGTGAATGCTATTTTTTGCAATAACATATGAACCGACGCGATAATCAACAATCACTGCGTCAATGAATCTTTCGTTAATCTGTTTAAAACCATCAATGAAATTTGGAATAATAACCGTGGTAATCTGTGGATAATCTGCTAATAGTTGTTGAGGTAAACCTCCAGCTTCTACTCCCACCCGCAATCCATTTAGGTCTGAAATGTTTGAAATGCCCATCCTATCAAGATTAGTAAAAATAGAAAAATGAGATTCCAACAAGGGATCGGAGAAATCGTATATCTCTCTGCGTTCTTCAGTTGGATTTATTTGAATCAACGCATCTGCTTTACCCTGTGAGACAAGAGTTTGTGCTTCTTTCCAATCCATTGCACGGATTTCGACGGGCTGAGTGAGATGTTTTGCGAGTGCATTAACAATATCCACCGCAATTCCTGCAGGACTATTACCATCAAGGAAAACAATAGGTGGAATGTTCTTGTTTCCCAAAAAAAGAAGGTTATCTGATTGAGTTCTTTCAAACTTGGGTTCATTAGTTGATATAGAAGTCAAATCATTGGTACAAGCTGAAACCATTAAGAGCAGGAAGAACAATGGAATGATACCCATAATTGAATTATTCTTCACGTAGTTTCCTCCCAAAAATCACTAATATTAAGGATCAAGCATTTAGCATTAATTGAGAATATTTTTCCAATAAATGAAGATATGATTATTGACGCATGTAAAAAATGAGGACCAATTGATCCTTAGATAATTGGTCCTGGCAGGTATTTGATTTGAATTTAGAAAATAAAATCTTAAAATAGTTTGAAATCTATCAATCAATGAGTTATAGAATTGACTATCTTGTACATAAAAATCGCTATGAAAAACCCATGGATAATAGAAATAAGAATTTAGTGTTTGCCATCTCATCTTGACTCCATTTACTGGATAACGAATCAAGAAAATGATTGTTTGGCAATGAAATCATCATCTCTTTTTCATTATACACATTAAGAGCAGGGAATTTGTTAATAACAACCATTTTTTGCGCGTTTTTACTCGTCAAAAGAGAGCGGAGGTTCTTCGGTTGGGATGCCTGCTTTTTCACACGCGGCGCGTACAAACTGCACAAAAAGCGGATGTGGACGCGTTGGACGTGACAGGAATTCAGGGTGGAACTGGGTTCCGACCATGAATGGGTGGTTTTCCAATTCTGCAATTTCGACCAGATTGCCATTGGGAGATAACCCGGAAAACTTCATACCATTCTTTGCAAATTGTTCGCGGTAGGCGTTATTGAACTCAAAGCGGTGCCGGTGGCGTTCCTCAACTTTTTCCACTCCATAAGCCTTGCGAGCAATGGTGCCTGGCTGCAAGTGGCAGGGATACAAGCCAAGACGCATGGTACCACCCATATCTGTGACGTCCTGCTGTTCGAGCATCAGATCAATCACAGGGTGTTGCGTCGTACGGTCAAACTCAGATGAGTTAACATTGTCGGTCCCCAAAACTGCACGTCCAAAATCAACCACCATTAACTGCATACCCAGGCATAAGCCAAGGTAGGGGACCTTGTTGACGCGGGCATATTTGGCGGCCATGATCTTGCCTTCGATGCCCCGGCTGCCAAAACCTCCTGGAACCACGATACCAAAAACATCTTCAAACTTATCGGGATTTGTACCTTTTTCGACATCCACTGAATGGATCCATTTTAGGTCCAGTTCAACGCCAAGGGCAAGGGCGGCGTGTTTGAGGGATTCACGAACGCTGATATAGGCATCGTGCAGTTCAACGTATTTACCTACCAGACCAATCGAAACGGCGGGTTTATTGCGCTTGGTTTCTACAATGAGACGCTGCCAGGCATTCCAATTGGGGGTTTTGCTAGAAGTGAGATTCAAGCGTTCCACGATGAAATCGCCGACGTGCGCTTGTTCGAGCAGCAGCGGAATCTCATATAGGATGGGGGCTGTGACCATGGGGACCACGGCACGTTTTTCGACATCACAGAACTGGGCAATTTTTTCGCACAGCACATCTTCGATGGGGGTATCGCTGCGCGCCACGATCATATCCGGTGTAATACCAATCGAACGCAGTTCACGCACTGAATGTTGAGTGGGCTTGGTTTTTAACTCCTCGGTGGCGCCGATATAGGGCAACCAGGTCACATGGATGTAAAGCGTGTTCTCCCGTCCCATATCCGTACGCAGCTGGCGCAAGGCCTCTAGAAATGGCAGACTTTCTATATCGCCCACAGTACCGCCCACTTCAACCAGCACGATTTCAGCGCCGGTCATTTTTGAGACCAGGCCGATGCGACGTTTGATCTCATTGGTGATGTGGGGAATGACCTGGATGGTGCCTCCGAGGTAATCACCGCGGCGTTCTTTGGCGATGACATCCGCGTAGACCTGGCCTGAGGTAATGTTGCAGGTTTTGTTCAATCTGACATCAATCAAGCGTTCATAATGACCCAGATCGAGATCGGTTTCTGCTCCGTCATCCAAGACAAATACCTCACCGTGTTGGTAAGGGCTCATGGTGCCGGGATCTACATTGATATAAGGATCCAGTTTTTGAACCGCTACAGAAAAGCCGCGTTGCTTTAAGAGTCTTCCTACCGCGGCTGCGGTAACACCCTTGCCGACCGAACTTACAACTCCGCCAGTAAAGAAGATATATTTGGTTGGCATTGTCACTCCTCCAAGCACCATAATAAGAGTTAAAAAGCGAGGAGGGCTGTTGAACAGCACCTCCAGGCGAGATGATTATTGATAAATAAATTTCAGAACACAATAATCAGTCATTCAGATCACACATCATTTTTGACCTCTCGGTCAGTTTATCATAACTTTCATTAAAAAACATGAAAAACCATCCGGGGTTGGGGGATGGTTTTTTAAGGGTTTTATTTGGTTTCGAGTTTGTTCTCGAGGGTGCGGGAGAGGATGTCTTCTTGTTCCTTGGTGCCCGCTTTATCCTTGTGGGATTCCTGCTTCTTCTTTCGATCCTTGGCTTTTTCCATGGCAGCTTTCATTGCCATTTCCATAACCGTGGGTTCCGGTTCATTGGTTTCATTGAAGGAATTCAACAAAGCGGTGTTGTCTTCTTCAGTGCGACGGCGAGGTTTACGCGCCGGTTTCTTTTCGCGATTAGGATCAGCTGCAAAACGGGCAGGATTCTGTTTGGCGGTTGGTTTTGGTTTCTCTTCCACAATCTCTGGAACAGGTTGTAGGGCTTTCATGCTCAACTTGATCTGTTTCTTGCGGCGGTTGACTTCGATCACCTGGGCTTCAATTTCATCGCCTTCTTTGACCACGTCACCGGGAACTTTGACATATCCATGAGCCATTTCACTGATGTGAACCAGGCCGGGACGTTCAGCACCAATTTCAACAAAAGCGCCAAATTTTTCAAGGCGAACCACTTTGCCTTTAACTGCTGTTCCAACTTTGATCTCGCGCCATTCAAGATCGAGAGGGCGCATCATGGTTAATTCGATGCGTTCTTCATCGTCTTTGCGGGCGACTTTTTTCACCCACACATCAATCATTTCACCTTCTTTGAGGACATCTTCAATGCGTTTGATCTGAACGCCCTCTGGTGCAACGACCTGTGAGATGTGAAGAACCGCTGGTTTACCGACGCCAATATCAATAACGGCTCCAGCCAGACGGGTTTTTACTACTTTTCCTGAAAATTGCATTTTTGGTTCGATTGTGCGGTTTGTATCCGCCACAACACTCATATCCATAAGGGTTTCTCCAATTTCGTTTATCAGCGAAGGGTGATTATACACTCTGCCGGAAGTACTGTCAAATTAGTTGTTGTTACTTATTAATTAATCCTGCCAATCATATCATACTTTACTCTGCTTGGCTAAGGATTTCAATAGCTTTATTTAATTGGGTGTCAATTCCAGCCTCAAAATCTGCCTGAGTTAGTTCGACAACGACATCGGGAGTTAAACCGGTCTCATTAATCTGGCGGTGTTTGGGGGTTAACCAGCGTGCTACTGTGATGCGGACGGCACCTTGATTGCTATCCAGCGGAATCCAGTTTTGGACAGACCCTTTACCGTAAGTAGTGACTCCAACAATCGTCCCTCTGGCAAAATCCTGAATGGCGCCAGCGGTGATCTCTGATGCGGAGGCAGATCCTTCATTTACAAGCACCACCAATGGAATTTTTGTGGCTAATCCGCCTGGTTCGGCTGAATAAGCGGTTTCTTCGCCATTTTGTTCCTGTTCGTACATCACTACACCGCTTGGAATGAATTGCGAGATGACTTCGATGGCAGTGGTGAGGTAGCCTCCGTTGTTATAGCGCAAGTCAAGGATCAAGCCTTTGAGGTTTTGCGCCATGAGGGTCGAAAGAGCATTTTTGAGTTCTGCCGTGGTTGTTTCACCAAAGGTGGAAATTCTAACGTAAGCGATATTGCCATCTTCCATTTTGCTGGTCACGCTTTTGAGTTCGATCTTTTGGCGGGTGATGGTGACATCGAAAGGATCAGGAACATCAATTCGTTGGATGGTCAGGGTAACATCCGTACCTGCCGGACCTTTTACAGATTTCAGAACAACATTCGGGTCGGACTGGGTGACATCCGCGCCATTGACTTTAATGACCGCATCTCCGGGTTTAAGTCCGGCAGCTTCAGCGGGGCTGTCAGGCATGGCACTGATGATGGTCAATAAGTCGCCGGTTGTATCCACCGAGGCGCCTATTCCCTCATACGAACCGTCCAGTGGAGCTGTGACTTGATTGTAGGTGTCTGGGTCCATATAACCGGTATGTTTATCGCCCAAAGACTCCAGCATGCCTTTGATTGCACCCTGCATCAGTTTGGTGTCATCTACTGGTTGATCTATATATTGTTCATGAACATATTGCCAGGTTTCCCAGAAAGGTGCAAATAATTTATCCAATGCTGCTTTTTGAATATCAACCGCAGATGGAGTGGCAGTTGTTGCGGATTCCAGAGAGGTTTGGCTAGGCAGGATCCAACCGACCAGAACCCCTCCAGAAAAGGTGCCTGCCAGTAAAACGATTGCTACAAAAACCAGAAGGATGTTTCGTCCGGTATTCTTACTTTCCATTTTTCTCCTTACTTATCTCTTCACCTTAAATTTACCAATCATTAGATTGTTCGTTGTCGAAGAGCAATGAAAATCAGGTTCGTAGAGCAAACACTGATTGAAGGTCTGTAATCTTCTCCACAACTGCATCCACAGGTGATACCAATTCTTTTGCGCCAACTTGAACGGTAAATAATCCCAATTCACTGGCGGAAACCAGGTTGCGCAGTGCATCATCAATCATGACACAGTGACTCGGATCGGTAATGCCGCCAATTTCTAAAGCCTTGATAAAAGCTTCTTTTTGGGGTTTACACCAGGGATTAATGGAACGAATATCAATGATTTGTTCAAAAAGATCCTGAACCCCAAGTGTCTTTAATACCCGCTCGGCATGACCTGTATCTGCATTGGTGAAGATCACTTTTCGTTGCGGAAATGATTCAAGGATTCGCCGCATGGAAAGATCTTCTGACAAATAATCGTTAATGGGGATGTCATGGACATATTCCAAAAAATCCACTTCATCAATGTGGTATTCTGCAACAAGACCGCGCATGGTGGTGCCATGAGTGTGAAATAGTCTTTCACGCTCAGCAGGGGCAATGGATTTTGAAATATCCAGTTTGGTGATCATATATTGCACCATTCGATCACCAATGGCTTCCCAGATACCAGATGTAGGTGAATAAAGGGTGTCGTCCAGATCAAAGAACAAAGTTTCAAAACGCATGGTGTGTAGTATACCCTCGAATGATTAATATTGAATTAGATAAAGTGCAGATTTTTTGCAGTATTGGTTTTCCATTATAATTGGCCCATGCCAATAAAGATATTACCTGATGAAGTCGCTTCACAAATCGCTGCCGGCGAGGTTGTTGAAAGGGCTTCATCTGTAGTTAAAGAACTTCTTGAAAACGCCATTGACGCTGGCGCTACACGCATCTCCATTCGAATTTTGGAGGCTGGTAAACGCCTGATCGAGATTTCAGATGACGGTAGGGGGATAAACAGGAATGAACTGGAATTAGCGGTCACGCGGCATGCCACTAGTAAATTGTCGAGCGCTGAAGATCTTTTTCATATTCGAACGCTGGGGTTCAGGGGTGAAGCACTCGCCTCGATGGGGTCCGTTTCACGTATGATCATGACCTCTCACAGCAGCCAGGAAAGCAACGGCTCCCGAATTTTGGTGGAAGGCGGAAAAATTGTCTCTATAGAAACGACAGGTGTGCCAAATGGTACGGTTGTTTCAGTCAATGATCTTTTTTATAACACACCCGCCCGTTTGAAATTTCTCAAGAGCGATCAAACTGAACGCCAGCAAATTGAGACGCTGGTCACCCGGTATGCACTTGCTTATCCATACCTGGCAATACAGCTTGAGATGGATGGCAAACAAACCTTTCGCAGCAGCGGCAATGGAGATCGGCGGGAAATTCTTGCTCAACTGTATGGGTTTGAAATAGCCAAAGGATTGCTTGAAGTTGTCTTTGAGGATGAAGGGACCAAGATCACAGGCTACATCAGTCCGATCTCGGTGACCCGTTCAAACCGCAAGGAAATCACATTTTTTGTCAATGGACGGTGGATCCAGGATATTGGTCTGGCTTCTGCACTGGTGCGTGCCTATCAAACCTATCTGATGGTGGGACGCTATCCAATTTCCCTTTTGAATATTGTATTGGCACCCGAAGAGGTGGATGTCAATGTTCATCCAGCCAAGGCTGAAGTACGTTTTAAGCAGCCGGATGTACTGTTTTCAATGGTGCAACGAGCGGTAAAACGAGCATTACTCGCTTATTCACCGGTACCACAGTTGAACCCTACCCAGTGGCAGACCAATGCTACAAGCCGTCAGCCTGACCCAGCCTGGATCAATGCCAGGTTAAATATGGAAGATGAAAAACAGGATTTACAAAACTTGTCACCCACGGCTGAACAAGAAACAAGGACCATCACGGGAGAAGAAAAGAGCGTTTTGGAACCTTCTCGCATACCCCTCTTAAGGTTGGTGGGGCAAATTGGCGCGACCTACCTGGTGGCGGAAGGGCCTGACGGACTCTATCTTATAGATCAACATGCGGCGCACGAACGCATCCTTTTTGAAAAAATGTCACACCATGCGGCCGGCATTACATCTCAGGCATTACTGCATCCAGAAGTAGTTCAGTTTTCTCCCCAATCTTCACGGTTAATTACCGATAGTCTTGAAATATTGAACCACCATGGATTCGTGGTGGAAGAATTTGGCTTGAATACTTTCAGAATTTCAGCCATCCCGACATTATTTCAAAATGGTAATGCACAGGCTGCATTGCGCTGCATCGTTGAGGATTTTGAGGAAGATGAAACCCCCCTGCAGGGGATGCTGGCTGATAAACTGATCGCAAGAATTTGCAAACGGATGGCGGTCAAAGGTGGACAGACACTGTCTGCACAGGAACAATCCGCATTATTGAGTGAACTTGAAAAATGCGACTCACCGCGCACCTGCCCTCACGGCAGGCCGACCATGATCCATTTATCAGTGGATCTCTTGGAAAGACAATTTGGACGGCGCGGGGCGCGATCCATGTAGGCTTAATGCTAAATGTTTTCAATCAAGAGGGGAAATAACGAAGCAGCATCCATTGGAATACACAGGTCAGCCATCCCATCCATGGGGGTGCGGGATAAGTTGTTGATGATCAATTTGCAACTGTTTCGTAAGGCTGCTTGAGGAATAGTGTTGGCTGGATACACCTCAAGGGAGGAACCGATGACCAGCATAAGATCGGCTTGAAGGGCTTCATTTTCAGCTTGTTCCCAGGTATCTTGTGGCAATCCTTCTTCAAATAAGACAACATCCGGTTTTAAAATGGCAGCACAATTCGGACAGTGAGGGACTTTTGCGCCCTCGTTAAATTGGTTGAAAACAGCTTCTGCTGAAATTCGCGATTGGCATTTATGACAAGAAAAGGTCAATGCCGTACCGTGCAATTCAAGAACCACAGATGACCCCGCTTTTTGATGTAATCCGTCAATATTTTGGGTGATCACTGATTTTAGATATCCGTTTTTTTCAAGGAACACCAAGCCATGGTGGGCGGGGTTCGGTTGGGCTTTCCAGGAAGTCATAAACAATGAGCGGAACCAATCAAAAAAAAGCTCCGGAGAATGATAAAAAGCACTGCGGGAAGCCACCTTCATCGGATCAAACTTCTTCCACAGGCCGTCTCTCTCACCGCGAAAATCAGGGATACCCGAAGGTGTCGAAATTCCCGCACCAGTAAAAGCCACAACATAACGCGCAGCCGAAATCATTCCGGCGGCGCGTTGAATTAGATCATAAGGTTTCGGCGCAGTCATTAAGCGATCTGGGTTTGAATGATCCTTGCTAGTTGGGTGATCTGTTGTGCGACCAGGCTATCTGTTTGAATACTGATGAGGGGTAAATTGTTCAGGCTGACCTGATAGGCAAGTTCCGGTGCAGGGGGGATCATCATGGTGATGGGTGTTCCACCTAGCAGCTCAGAGACTTGAGTGGATGTGAGTTGCACTTCAGAGCGCACGCGATTGTAAAGGATGAGATTGATCACACGACCCATTCCAGCCCCAACGCTGCGCAATTCGTCATACAAAATACGGGTGCGTTTGATCGTGCTTTGCTGGGGTTCTGTGATGACTAAAATATTCTTGCAGAGGCTGCAGATCTTGTCAAAACCAGGGATAAAAGGTGAACCTATATCCAGGATCAAAAAGGTGGAAAGTTGAGCAGCCGCCTTAATAATACTACTCAGTTTTTCGCCAAGGGTGGCGTAATCGGTATCGAGAGAAAGATTGGAAGTTAATAAAAGGCGCACACCAAAGGGTGTAGCTGTCAGTTGTTTTTCAACTGCAGCCGGGGTGATCTCGCTGGGTTTTAATTTCAACAGGGAGTTTAATCCATCGGTTGAAGTAAAGCCCAACTCTGAAGCCCAAGTGCCTTGACCAGGTTTTAATTCAATGGCAATGACATCCTTTTTGGCTAATTTGGCATAACTGGCTGCCAGATTGATGGCCAGGGTGGAAGACCCCAGCCCCCCTTTGCAGCCGACCACGCCCACAATATAGGCTGCAGGGGTGTTTTTTTGAGCTGGCTGTCTGGCTCTTGTCCTCGAAAGAAGTGCTTTGAGGTGCGCAATCAATTCGGCAGGGTGAACCGGTTTGGTCAGATAATCATCCACACCGGCGTCGTAACCCGCAACTTTGTCATCCACCTGACTTTTGGCTGTAAACATAAGAATCGGCGTGTCGGCGAGTTGTGGATCTTTACGCAGTTCAGTCGTAACCTGATAGCCATCCATGTCAGGCATCATCACATCAAGGATGATCAAATCAGGAGTCTCAGCTCTGGCTATGGATATGGCCTGTGTGCCATTGTTGGCAGCCACAATTTGATAGCCCTGGCGCTGCAGCATCAATCCCACCAGCCTTAGGGTTTCAACATCATCATCAACGATCAAGATTTTTTCTGTCATAACCTGTCCTTTGCCTGTACCTGAAAAGTCTAGCATAATGTTTGGTGCAAGGCAAGCAAAATAGATTCTGTTTTTTTCTAATGCTATAATTTTTCTATGCAAATTGCCCAATTTTCAGATTTGTTAACCCAAAAATGTCTGCTCGATCTTCAAAAGCCTGTCGTGGCAGGTGTTTCCGGCGGACCGGATAGCCTTTGCATGTTGGACCTGCTGATCAAATGCGGGTTGAACGTTTTCGTTTTGCACGTTAACCATCAACTGCGCAGTGTGGCGGATGCAGAATCAAAACTTGTTGAAGATTTTTGCAGGCAACGAAAGGTAAATTGCCTGATCAAAACGGTGGATATAAGGTCGCTGGCTTCCAAAAAGAAAATCTCGGTGGAAGAGGCGGCAAGGCTTTTCAGGTATGCCGCCTTGTTTGAACACGCCAGAGAAGGTGGGGCTCAGGCTGTTATGGTTGCCCATAACGCAAACGACCAGGCTGAAACTGTGCTGATGCATTTATTAAGGGGATCGGGTTTGAGTGGGTTGAAAGGCATGCAGATGCGTTCCATCCAACCCATTTGGAGTGACAGTATTGCCCTGGTGAGACCTTTACTCAAGACCAGCCGAGATGAGATCCTGGCGTATTGTGCAGAACAAGGTCTCTCGCCAGCCTATGATCAATCAAATCAAGATACTAAATATTTTCGTAATCGAATTCGTATTGAACTGCTGCCGGAATTGATGACTTACAATCCGCGGGTTATGGAACTGCTCGCGAGTATGTCTGATGTCATCACGGTTGACCAATCCTTCCTGGAAGTCGAAGCAAATAAAGCTTGGCAGAATTGTGCACTCAAAGAAGGGATGCGTTTTGTCCTGTTCAATGCACCTCGATTGTCCGAGCTGCACCCAGCATTATTGAGAAGGGTTTTGCGTAAGGCCATTTCTCAGATCGAACCTGAGCTGCGCGACCTGGATTTTGCAGCCACCGAACGGGCGGTGAATTTCCTAGCTCCAAAAAATCGAGGGAATCATATCCATTTGATTTCCAATATTGAGATGATCAAGAATCGCCGAAGTGAATTATTGATCTGTAAACAAGACGAATTATTGGACGATCTATGGCCTCAAATTAAACTCATGGTGAGCTTTTTGCCTGACAGCCAAAACGAAATAGAGCTTGGAAATCATTGGAAAATTAGATGTGTGGAATCGCAACAAGTGCCTGCCTTTAAAAAGGATGGTCAGACAGCCGTATTGGATGCTGACCTGTTATTCGGCATGTATTTGAATACAACTTCTCCTGGAGATCGTTTTCTACCTTACGGATTGAATGGGAAGTCGGTCAAGCTGGGAGACTATTGGACCAATATTGGTCTGGCAGAAAAGGCGCGCTCAAAATGGCCGCTGCTGCGAAATGGAAACGGTGATATTGTCTGGATTATCGGAACACAAATATCTGACCGTTACAAAATCACGGCAGCGACAAAACGAGTATTGACCCTGGAACTAATCCAATTGTAGAAAGCGAATTACCTTTCGCCTGCAAGCTGGTGAAGTTTCATGCTGATCTCACGCCATTGAATTTTTGAAATTCCCAACTTCTGACGTAATTGATCTTTATCCATACCAGATTGCCAGTCATTGATGGCGCTAGTCCAGCGGCACATGTCAAATGAAAGGTGTTTGTCGAGGCCGGCTTCGCGGCCCAGGTCTTCCAACAGGTATTCCAACCGTCGGGGAGACCAAGGAAAGACCTGTTCAATGGGTGCATATTTGGCAACATATTCGGCAAAAACTTCCACCCAATCCTGAGTTAAAGCGATCTTGCGTTCTTTATAGCGATTGGCTGTGCCTGAATAACGGACGTAAAAACTGGCGTCCTTGGGATCATCCAGGTCAAGGTGGTTCATGTTCAGAGATAGGCATTCACCCTTTTTTATCCCTGTCGAGAGTAATAACGTCACCAGGATATAAGAACGAGGATCTTTTTTTGATGAATTGCGTTGAGCCGTGGCAGCTTCAATAACTTTCAGTTCTTCATCAGGGGTTAAAACTTGAGGCAGCGGACTGATCACACTTTGCTGTAATACTTTTTCAGCAGGGTCAATCGAAAGTCTGCCGGTTTGGGTCAGCCACCTAAAAAAGGACTTGATGGAGGTAATCCGTCTTGAAAGGCTTTTTGGGCTGCACGAAACACCTCTTTCTTTTTGCAGCCATTCGAGAAAACGGTTGATATCTCGTTCAGTGACGCTGCCGATGGTGGTATCTGGTGCAAAGAAAGACGCAAACAGGTTCAAATCACCAATGAATGCTTTGATGGTAAAGCGTGAACGCCCCTGGTCTTGTAGAAAGACTTCCCACGATTGAATGGTGGGCAAGAGGGTGGTATCGCTGGTGATATGGATTTCTGGAAGAGTTGTCATGGCATTCACCTGTTCTTATAGTTTCGCATAGCCTTATTTGTTTTCAGTGTACAAGGAATTTACTTGATTGTCAATATATGATTATTGATAAAACGCCTGGCGGATGATCTCACCAATCGAGACCGGATCTGGAATAAGCACCATTGCGCCATTCGCTGGCACGATGTAACTGCTGGTATTATTTGGTCCAATGGCAAAACGTCTGACAATAGCAGGGTTAGCCACGATCTGCGAACTGAACGGCAGGAGCTGCAGGGCTTTATCCAAAGGAAGGTTGGTTTCGACATTGGTTACAAACATATTGTAGAGCTCAGAACCCCTGTTGAGTGCATCGAGACTCATGATCTTCAAGAAGATCGCAGACATCACTTCTTGTGCACGGCGGGTACGATCAAAATCGGATGAAGAATAACGTGAGCGAACATACCAAAGAGCGGTGGCACCATCCATCAGAGTGGTGCCCACTGGGACATAACAATGTTTGTTAACCGCCTGGGGCAGGTCGCAGGTATCGTAAAGTTCTGCGCCAGCGGTTACCGGTATGCCACCGAGAATATCAATAATGCCTTTAAACCCGGTAAAGTTGGTCATGATGTAATAATCCACCGAGATGTCAAAATTCTCTTTAAGGGTGGCCGCAGTCAGAGCAAAACCGCCATAAGGTTGTGCGGCATTAATTCGGTTCATGCCCACACCTGGAATATCAACATACAAATCACGTGGAAATGAAGTTAAGGAAGCTGTACCTTTGTCAGGGTTCAAGGAAAGAACCATGATGACATCCGTGCGGTATCCCTGGTTTTGGCGATAATCTGAACCAAGGATTAAAATGTTGACCTGGCCTGCCGGTTTCTGTAATCCAAGGCGGACAACCGTGGCAAGGGTGGGGCTGGGTTGGATGGTGGGGGTATAGGTGGGTTCCGGTGTATTGGTGGGCCCCTGTGTGGCGGTTGGCGCAATGGGTTGAAAAGGCGTTAAGGTAGGCGCCGCATTTGGATTACTTTGCAAAAGAATATCCGTGATCGGGATGAGGGTAGGGGTTGGTTTGGGCGCTGCTAGTGCACCACATCCGGTGAGTAAGAAGACGCATACCAATAGCCCTGCAACGATTTTTCGCATAACCATATTTTACTCTTGATTTTTGAGTTTACAGGGATTGGTCCGAGTTTCAGGAAGTTACCGGCAGTCTTACGCGGATCAGCGCGCCAGAGGACGGAATGGAGAATATTTCCATTTTTCCGTGCATTTCTTCGACCAGCGTCTTGGCTTTTAACAAATCTTTTAATGAACTTCCAAAACCTTCAAGCTTGATCTCGAGGTCTTTGAATTCATCCAGATTGACCGGCAGGGGTTTGGATTTTGGAGAATCATGATCAGAAGATTGGACACTGATCAGAACCTGGGCAGGTTTTTTCCCTTGCAATCGTTTTAACCCCAATGTTACAACACCTTCATCCTGAACAGCGCTCAGGCAATTTGTGTAAATGATGTTCAAGGTGCGTTCGATTTTTTCCTGGTCACCGGTGAAATTTATATCGTCCTTTTCAAATTCCACCTTTAAGGTGATCAGTTTAGTCCGCAGCAGGTCGCTGTAAAGCATTAGAGTCTCTTCAACCACAGAAGTTAATGAAAAATCTTTTGAATAAATGCGATTTTCATCTTCCGCCTCGCCGGATTCAATTTCGAGGTTTCTTAGGATCTCATCAAGGTGATTTACGGCATTAGAGATACGTTCAACAAACCTTTTTTGAAAAGTCCCCAATATACCAACAGACTCATTGGAGAGCAGATCAATATACCCTTGAATGGTATGAATGGGTTGCTTAAGTTCCTGAAGGACCGGCTTTAGAACCTGAGCCCCTTCTATTTTTGTGGGCTGGCTGTCAAGAGAAGCCTGCAAAGCGATATTCTTCATATTCGCTTCTGCAAGTGCATTTTGCAGACGGGCAATTTCTTCCAGGGTCAACCTTAGTTCAGCTTCCATGTGTCCCATTTCAGAGGATTTTTTCCTGGATGGGAGCGGGTTGGCTTCCTGTGGAAGGAATGGCGGTTTGGGTTCGTCTGAAGTTGGGGACTGCAAATTCATGTGATCATCCATAAGTGATATCTCAATATGAGTTTACCAGAATAAACCCTGAAAGCAATCAATAATTCTGAAAGTAATTATCCTTCAATTTTCTAAAACAGGTCAATAATTTGGCAGATGAACGAATTACGTTGACAATATAAAATAGTTTGATAGAATTAGCTCGTATCTGGGCCGAAGTGGCGGAATTGGCAGACGCGCTACGTTCAGGGCGTAGTGAGCATTACGCTCGTGAGGGTTCAAATCCCTCCTCCGGCACACATAGAAACCCGTGGATGATTCCACGGGTTTTGTCTTGTCTGACCTGTGAGAATAGTGTAAGATATGACCATGGAACGGAAAATCAAATTACCAAAGATCCCCTTTGATCTCAAGAAAGTCATCTTGGGTATTGTGGCGATTGTATTGTTTTTTTTGGTGATGGATCTAAACAACCGTTTGAATGAACTTTCGAGATTAAGCGCTCAACAAGAAAGAGCATCTACTGTTATCGCTGTACTACAAAACACGCTAAGTGCTTTGGATACACAGGTTGCTTATTCAAACTCGGAAGGTGCCGTGGAAGATTGGGCTTACGAAGAGGGACACATGACCCGTCCAGGAGAAAACCTCATCATTCCTCTTTCACCTCCAGGTACCACTCCCATCCCGGAAATTGTGTTAAGTGCAACCCCTGAGCCAGTAGCCAACTGGCAGATTTGGTTTGCTTTGATATCAGGTAAATAACCTTCTTAATGTCCAGTTCGCCGAAGGGCGATCATGGTCAGATCATCAGAGGGTGGTTCTCCATTTCGAAATTCCTGAATTAATTCATCAATAGAGACCAACAACTCATCCGCACTGGCTGCAGGCGAATTCAATAGTGCGTTCACCAGGCGAGGCTCGGAAAAAAGTTCGCCTTCAGCAGAAAATGCTTCAGTTACTCCATCCGTGTAAAACAAGAGGGTTTCACCAAGTTCGAGCGTGATCTTCTTGTCTTTGTACTCGGCTTGCGGTAAAACGCCCAGGGCGATCCCATCTTTTTCAAGACTGCTGATTTTGGCTGGCAAGGTATGGATTAACAATGGCAGATTGTGGCCGGCATTGGCATACACAAGAACACCGGTTTTTGGATCAAGGAGAGCCAGAAATGCGGTTACGAACATTCCATTTCTGGATTCAGACTCCAATAGATCGTTGACCCTGGCGAGAACCTTGCCAGGTGAATTACTGCTTTGCAGCGTAGCGCGGATCAAGGTGCGGGTAACGGTCATATACAAGGCGGCTGGCATGCCTTTATCGGCGACATCGGCAATGACCAATGCGATCCGTTTGTCTTTTGTCTCAAAAATATCGTAAAAATCTCCACCCACTTCGCGGGCAGTTTGCCATAAACGGCTTATCTGCCAGTCTTTGTGCTCCGGCAGGGTTTCAGGCAAAAAGGCTTTTTGGATTTGCCTGGCTAACTGGAATTCACGCTCCATGCGTTCACGACCGACCATCTCTTGTTTGAGCCGTTCATTTTGGATGGCCAGGGTGGTTTGTTGTGCGACACCGCGGATCAATTCGAGCCGTTTGGGGTGAAACGCCGGCAGAATATTCGTTTCTTTTGCAATTAATGCCCCAAAAACAACCCCTTTTATTGAAAGCGGCATACCCAACAGCCAATTTCGGCTGGTAGAGAAATTCGAATCATCGGTTTGA
Source organism: Chloroflexota bacterium (assembly GCA_021825925.1). GTDB lineage: Bacteria > Chloroflexota > Anaerolineae > Anaerolineales > Anaerolineaceae > UBA6107. The sequence goes on along the minus strand of JAKAFP010000006.1, from coordinate 96,572 downwards.
AGCCATTGAAGCGAACTCCATTGAGAAGGCAAAATATCAGGGTTATCAAGTGGGCAGGATAGCAATCCATCAGCGTTCATCAAATCATCCAGCAATGGCAGAATACCAGATTGATAGGATTGATTTAGAAGTTCTTCTGTTTCATCATGTGTCGGAGCAATGGCGTTTGCCGGAATAAAATTATGAGACTTTTCATCAAACAGGTAAATCACACAGGTGTTTACACCCACTAAAATTGGCATCAGGTGGACAATCGTATCCAAAATATCTTCCAGTTTATTTTGGCTGACCACTGCTTGAGCGACCTGCAATAATACAGCAGTAATGTAGGCTTCTTCCTGTCTGCTCTCAACCAGGCGTATGTTTTCCAAAGCGATAGAAGTTTGTCGGGCAATTCCCTGAAGAATGGCAAGTGTTTGGTCATTGAAAACATTGCGGATGCCAAATTCTCCAGAGCTGTTGTGAGAGACAAGGAATCCGCCGAGGATCTCGCCGTGTGAGAGCAGAGGGATCAGCACGAGCGTACCCGTTTCAGCATCATGAGCCAGAGAAGACATGCCCAGGTCAGAAAAAGGGTCGCTGATGAAAACCGGTTCTTGCGTGAGGCGCATTTTTAACAAGGAGAGGGATTGGTCGTCTCGTAATACTTTTTCTTGATCTGTTGGGGTGAATCCATACCAGGCATCAAGACGACAGGAACTTTCGGTTTCATCCCTAAGAAAAATGGCGCATTGATTGATGCCCACCAAAAGCGGAGTTAAACGAACCATGGTCGAAAGAAGTTCTTCCACATTGGTGATGGATTGCATGGCCTCTGCCACCTGCAGTAAAACAGTGGATGACCATGCATCAGCCTGAGCGTTGGCATAAAGGCTGGCGTTCTCAATGGCGACAGCTGCATAACTGGCAAACGTGGAAGAGATCAAACTGGCTTCCGACCCATAGCGGCCGGTGGCGTGGTGCGCCAAGGTCAGCACCCCGATGACCTCATCCCCTGAAAGAAGCGGTACGGCAATTGACGAATAGTCAGCTGGATATCCACCTGCAGCTCCCAAAGGACCGTATGGATCAGAAGGTTTACGAATGATCGGAATTTTCTGGTCAATGGGAAGGTCGAGGAATTGACTGACCGCCAATGAATCATCACGAGCAGCGATCACTTTTTTTCTACTGGTACCGCGAACTGCTGCCAAACGAATGTTTCTGGGTTGGTCATCATCATGACGATCCAGCAGCCAAATGGCCGAAGCGTCGCAGGGCAGGGTGCTCTCAAGCTGGGTGAGAATACGCTCCAGCAGCTCATCCAAGGCAAGGTTGGAGGAGAGCATACCGGCCACGTCTTTGAAGGTTTCTGCCACGCTGCGGCGCCAGATCTCCGTACGAAACAGTGTCGCATTACGTATCGAAAGGGCAATACCCGATGCCAAACCTTCAAATAGATCAAGATGACTGTCATCGAACACATTGGTTTCGTTGGTTTGAAGATCAAGCACACCCAAGACGTTATCCCCGAATTTGAGGGGGATGGTCATTTCAGCCTTGGTTTCATTGGGGGCGTTCCGAGATGGACGAAAGAGCGATTCTTTTGATACATCATTGGCAAGCATGGATCTGCCGGTGCGTGCAACATGTGGGATCATCCCGATTGGAGAATCCAGGTCAAAAGCAAAAGAGTTCATCTTTAAGTTTTGGGCGCGTTTGCCGCTGCCGGCTTGGAATATGACCTTTTGTCGGCCAGGATGTACCGTATAAATATGAACAAGCGGGATGGAAAACCGTTCGTGGATGACATTGACGATTTCTTTCAACAATTTTTCAAGATCAAGGATTGAAGAAAGGGCATAATTGATCTCAGCCACGGCTGACATTTGTTTCGCCCGTTCTTGCAGTTTCTCATAAATGCGAGCACCTTCGGCTGCCAGTGCGATATTATCTGCAAGAGTGCGTACCACCAGCAAATCCATCTCGTGAAAAGCGCCAAAGGTATCACTTTGCACATCCAGAACACCGAGAATGCGATTATCTACCAATAATGGCAGGACTGCCTCCGATTTTGTGTCTGGAAGGTCAATCAACTCTCTAAATCGTGGTTCCTTGGTTACATCATTCGCGATGATCTCTTTTCCAGTTAACGCAACGGTCCCAATTAATCCTTCTCCAATTTTGATGTTGTAGAGGGAAGGTTCTGTACTTGGTGAGCAATTCAGCGAACTGGCCCGGAATTTAAGAGTTGTTGACCCTTCTTCAATAGTGTAAAGGGAAACGTGATAGTAATGAAAAGAGCATTGGATCAGATTGGTTACTCTTTTGCACAACTCGTCCAGATCGAGAACATTGGCAATTTGGGAACTGACTGACCTCACAAGGGATATTTGGTCAAAACGCCAATTTTTAAGCACGACCTGACGGTTCACCTGCATGGAAACCGCGACGGTTGCCACCAGGGCGTCTAGCAGTTGTTTTTCTTGTTCGCTAAAGGGATGATCCGCGCCACGTACAGCATGTAAAACCCCCAGCGTATAATTTTGGGTGATGATCGGCAACGCCAATTCACAATCTGATGTCCCGACCATCATTTTGTTTTCAGAACATGCTTGCTGAACGATCATTGGGGCAGCATGATTGGGCAGGGTCTCGACCTCAGGTTCGCCGGGAAGAGGGTAATATGGTTTTGACAACCATATTTTCGCGGTACAAGCCAATTCCTTTTCAACGGTTTGTCCAAATTTCTTGCATAAAACCAGTGCATTGGGCTGTTTGAGCAGTTCTTCTCCGAGGTGTAAAAAGTGTTTCCACAACTGCAAAGGTTCCAGCAGAGACAATGACAAAGGTTCAGGTGTTTTCTTCTTGAGAAGTGTCAGGCGATTGGTTCCATCCAAAAACTCAAAATGGATGTCATCCAGAAGCTGGCACATCATGTAGACACCCAAACCGTGGTCCATGCGATCATCCAAATCGGCGGTTACATCAGGAACAGGCACACAAGAAGGGTCAAAAGATTGGCCGTGATCTTCAAGAATGATTTTTACAGAATCGCTTGCCGGCAGAACGGTGCAGACTATATCGCCTTTACCTTCCCCCTGGTAGGCGTGTTCAATAATATTAGAGACAGCCTCATCAACGGCTGTCTCCAGTGAAAACAAATCAGCAGAGCTGAACCCTATTTCTCCGACTGAATCTCTGACAAATTCAGCGATTTCAGACAAGCTTGCATAAACACCGCGAAAAGTTTGTGTCGGCATTTAAAAAGCGTCTAAAATGCCCCCACTGCAGCGAGAACATCTGGATATACTTTGAAGATGGCTGTAAAACCAGCCAGATCAAACACTGAAAGAATGTTGGGCGCCAGGGACGCAAGAACCAGTTCTCCACGATTGTAGCGTTTGCAGTTCTTAAGTGTTGAAATTAAAACTCTCAATCCTGCGCTGGAAATGAAGGTTAGTTCACTGAAATCCATCACGATTTTAAAACGATTCTCATCAGTGATTTTTTTCAATTGGTCAATCAGTGCGGGCGCTGTGGAACTATCCAATCTTCCAACTACTTTAACCACATCACAGTGTTTGAATTGACTTGAGATGATGTCCATTGACCTAGCCTCCAAAAATTATTGACGAATAAATAATTAGGTTTATTATAACATGCGCACAAATAGTGGAAAAAGACGGTGTTTTTTTGTGGTATGATGTTTTTGAGTGAAGCGGGTAGATACTCGATAATTCAGTTCGCATCATTTACAATACAAGAATACTTGTTAAGAAATTTCATAAGGACAAGACAATAGGATTCTATATGAGCGGAAAAGACTCTCCACAAAATGTGATCAAGAAATTTGAAAATCGACAAAAAATGATGCCTTATTTCTTAGGCGGATTGGCTGGGGTTCTTGTCATTCTAGGCATTTTCATCATCGTTACAGTCATTGGTGGACAGAAAAAACCCTTATCCGGTTTGTTTTCAACGAAAACACCAACAGCCACTGAAACTTCAACCCCAACGGCTACCCAACCCTCTCCAACGCCTTCATTGACGCCAACTGAAACATTGACGCCAACACCTGAGGCTTCAGCCACACCTTCAGCTCCATATCAATATGTTGTACAAGAAGGTGATGACTGCTGGACGATTGCCTATACTCATAATGCGGATCTGTTGTATATGCAGCAGATCAACCTCTTCACTGACCCCAAGAATCCGTGCCCGATCAATGCTGGTGACCCGATCTGGATCCCGGCTCCCGGACAAAAAATGCCCACTCCAACCAGGGTTCCCAGTGATGTAGCCCGAGCGACCAAATACTCCTACATCATTCAATCAGGTGACACCTTGGCGACGATCGCTGAGTACTTCAACAGCACAGTCGAAGATATTTTGCTACACAACAATATTACAGATCAAAATGCCATCAATGTTGGCGATGTGATCACTGTGAGGGCAAATATTGTCACGCCTACGCCAACGGTAAGAGCCACAAGCACTCTGGCCAATCAAACCCCAGGTTTACCGACGCCAAGCGTTACAGCGACGCCGTAAGGTATTAGGTATTACATAAAGAGACCCGAGGTTCACACCCCGGGTTTTTGTGATTAATTAGAGGAGTTTTCGTTATTTAGTATATTAATTGCCCAATTGGCTGTTTCCAATAGGATCTGATCATTGGTTTGTTTAAGAAACACTTCTATTGATCCCTGACTTTTGTTGCCACCATTATTACCAAGCCAAATCAGTGCATTGCGTTGAAGGCCTTTAAGTTTTGTTCGATAAAGTGCAGACTCATGGTACCGATCTGAAAATGCTTCTGCGGACATAGACAAAATGCTCTGAACATCCTCCATGGTCCAATTGAGTTCACTCGATTTCGGAAGACTCACAGTGATTTTCTTATTCCATGGGCAAACACTTTGACAGACATCGCATCCAAACAACCACTTTCCGATTGAAGGACGTAGAACTTCTGAGATGCTCCCTTTGTTTTCGATGGTCAAGTAGCTGATGCAGCGGTTTGAATCAATGGTGCGATCCGTTTGGATGCAACCGGTAGGGCAGGCATCCAAACAGCGGTGACAGCTTCCGCAGCGATCTGAAATAAAAGGTGGGTCGGGTTGAAGGGGAATATCTGTAAAGAGTTCAGCCAACAAAAACGCAGACCCGATCTCAAGCGAGATCAGGCATGAGTTTTTACCGATCCAACCCAACCCGGCGCGCGACGCGAGCTCGCGTTCAAGGATTGGAGCGCTATCGGTATAGGCCTGAGCCTTTATGGTGGGGTTGATCTCTTGACGGAGAAAAGCGATCAATTCGTCCAATTTGGCGGGAAGGACAAGGTGATAATCCATACCTGCGGCGTATCCTGCAATTAATCCCCTGTTTGAGGTAGTGTCCTCTTTTTCTTTATTTAAAGAATATGGCCAAGCCAAAGAGATGATGGACTTTACCCCGGGGAATAATTGATCTGGATGCTTGCGTAACAATCGGTGGCGAGACGATTCAAGGTAAGCCATCCCGGCGTTTGATCCCTGGTCAAGCCAGTTTTCATATAGATCATAACCTGCTGGCGGATCAGGGGTCGTAAAACCACATAAAGAAAAGCCAAGGCGGAATGCCTCGGCTTTAATTTTGCCTTCAAGATTTGCTGAACCGACCTGCCAGTTTTGCATAAACCAAGTTAGGGGGTTGCAGTAGCGGTTGGGGTGGCTGGTGTTCCGGTAGTGGTTGGAACAGCTGTCCCAGAGGTTGGTGTGGCTGTTTCATTGCCTACATTGAAAACAACACTCACCTGATCGCCAAAGAAGTAACCTGTGGCGCTGTACATCTGCCACCAGCTCACGTAGGAACCATTTTGGGTTGGGGCTACAAAGGGGACAGTCACCTGGATGGCTTCACCCGGTGCAACATTTTTGGTGATCTTGACGCTCATCACGGTGGCTAACGGACCGTACATATAGACCAATTGATAATCTGTGGTCCATGTGGTGGTGCCGGTATTGATCAGGGACCATGTTTTATTGAAAGATGCGCCTGGTTTAATAATGGAGCCGTCAGGAATGGTGATATCCTGGTCAAATTTTGCATTATCTCCAGTAGCGGGGAAAAGTGATTTGGTCGCCGTTGAAAAGGGTGCTTGCTGAGTGGGGGTAACAGGTGATAATGTAGCTGTTACCGTAGGGGTCAGTGTGGGAGTGGCAGTTGGCATGGCAAGTGCAGTTTGGGTAATTTCAGCCTGCACGGTTGCGGCAATCGAAGTGATCTTTAAGGCAGGGTCTTCGGTGGGTGTGGCAGTTCCACATGCAGAAAGCGCGAATAGTAAAACTAGTGCAGCCACGACTACAAAATACGTTCTCTTTGAAACCATTGAAACAATCCTCCATTTAGCTAATCAAACCATTTATTGTCAGACAGGTTGTATTTCCTGTCAAGGTTTGAACATTGGAGGATGAGAGAATTATTATTGTAAAAACGCTTCGATATCCGGCGCCGCCGGCAAGCCTTCGGCAAATCCATTCTTGCCATTGAAGGTCACAAAATTGACAGTACCAGGTGCAATGGTGATGTTGAGGCGATACCACTTGTTTTTATAGAGCATCGAAATTTCGTATTCGCCGGCAGGGATGTCGCCAAGTGCGAAATTTTCATGAAAATAATCATCAGAATAGATGTGTTTTACCGGGGCATATGTGGTTATGTCGTATTTATAGCCTGTGTCAAGTGATTTTAGCCAAAGCTGTTGTGCAGAAATCAAATAACCAAAACTATCTTTCAATCGGCCTGCTAAAACACCGCTGCCTACCGGCGGTGCCAGCCAAAGTTCGGGATTCTGCACCCGGCCACCTTCACTGTCTTCAATCCGTACCTCAAAATGAACGTGGGGGCCTGATGTATTGCCCGTCAGACCGATGATACCGATCTGATCACCTGTTTTAACAAATTGGCCTTTTTCGACATCAATTCTATCCATGTGACCGTAGACGGTATAAAGTGTCTTGTCTCCATAACTGAAAGAGTGTTTAATCAATACCGCCAGACCGTATGGATCATTAACATCACCACCGCCGTTCATTAATCCATAACCAACAAAAACCACCTGACCATCTCCAGCCGCAAGCACTGGTTTATGAAATGGAGAGATGATATCCACACCCGTATGGACGTTGGTGTCGCTCGGATAATAGAATCCATAACTGAAATCTGAAGAGGGTGCCGAGTTTGAATCCATGGCGATGGGACGGGTAAAGTAGAAATGATCGTGGGGGTTGAGTGCCAGGGGAACGTCATAAAGGGGAGTTTGGCCTTCCTGTTCCGGTTCTGGTGTGACCAATGGGAAAACGGGTTCGGTCAATTCCTCGGTTGGAGCAGGTGTTTCGTCGTCAGCCAAGACTGGGATGGGCGAGATGGGAAAAAGCCAGCCTATCATTGCAATTAGAGCCCATGAAGTGATCAAGAAAAACCGAAGACTGATCGAAACTTTATTTTTCATTTGTGACTCCAGTTAACAACTCAACCTGTTCAGGAGGATAGATTTCAAGCATGGCTTGCTGCCATGTAAGGTTCTGTTGAAGTGCAAAAACGTTGAATTGGGTACCCTGAAAATAGGAACGCCAATTATTGAGTGCCGGCATCCTCTGCCAGCCAAACCGATTGGCCAGATCTGTAAAATCAACCCAATAACCCGCGGGAGGAAGTTTATATGCACCTCCATTTTCATATGCAAGGGCTTCACCAGAGGAGCGACTTTGAAAATCCCAGATCGGGGTCTTCAAAGGTTCTCCACAGGTTCCATCCTGATTTTTACATCTGACCCACACGCGCCAATACAGATTGCCCGCAAATTCTTCCCTCGTAACCACCATCCAACCCGCTTCGTAGGGAGCAAGGTTCAATCCGATGGCACGGCCTGTATACAACCAATTTTCTGGAATCCCAGGCATGGGAGCGGCGGTAGGTGGAATGACAGCATTATCAAGTGTAGCCAGCAGATCCCAGCCAATTCTTTGTGAAACGAGATTGCGCATAGCGATAAAACTGTCGTCAACCGCATCAGAAAGCTTGGCCTGGGGGGCAGAAACCTCTGGTAAATCCACCAGACTGCGACGACCACTGGCATTAACTGGAAGGTTTGACGTATCTACCCATAACGGGGCAGGTTGGACTAAAGCGTTCTTGGAAACCCATAATTGAATGTTTTGAACAAGATTGGCTGAATTCCAATCATAGGCTGAAACGCTCCCAGTCATGGGAATTGGTGGAAGCATGAGATGATGGTCACCAACTGAATAAGCTAATATTTCGGTTTCATTGGGCAGATTTATGGTTGCCAACACGCCGCTGCCATCCGGCATCCAGACAGGATTATCTCCATTGCCAAGAACCGATGGCTCAAGGGTGGGGTCATGCGGTTGGACCAAAAGGATCTCGCTTCTGAATTGATGGCGATTTACAGCCAACCTGGTTCCATCAGGCGACCAGACCGGGTGGTCGAAATCAGCATCCGATGAGCCGATCACTTCTATGAAACGTTCTTCTGGATTCTGCAACCGCGCCAGCCAAATGGAATTCCTTCCGGAACGGTCAGAAACGAAGGCCAATTCGCTGCCATCTGGAGACCATGAAGGTTGGAAATTGTTGGTCGTGCCATCGGTTAATTGGATGGGGGCTTCAGTTTGGTCAGTGACGGATTGAATGATCAGATCAAAATGCTCGTTTTGGTAAACATCATAGACGATATAGCTGCCATCAGGAGACCAATCAATTGTGCCTTCAAAAGCGCTTGAATTGGTCATTTGGGTGAGGGTATTGGTTACCAGATCAAGGATGTAGATTTCGCGGGTACCAAAACGGTTGGATGTAAATGCGATTTTATTTCCGTCTGGACTGATCGCTGGAGAATCATCATCCCAGGCGTCGGCGGTTAAACGGGTCACAGCAAGATAAGAAGGGTGGTATGCAAATAGGTGTTTGTATGCGCCATCACTCATTGATAGAATGATCAAGCCGGCATTGATCGCAGATGAATTACCTTGAGATATAGGAACCAAAGTTGCAGAAGTGGTCTGATTGTTCCCTGGTTGTGCGGGAGTAGAAACGACAGGATTTTCGATGGTTGGGTAGCCTGTTATTTCAGTTGGGGCAGGGGTTTCAGTTACCTTGGGTTTGCAGGCGGCAAGCGCTAAACCGGCTATTAGTGTTACTGCCAAATACAGGGCAAAATGTTTGGAAAAGGCTTGGTTTCCTGATTTCATAGACTGCCTGCAATCATTGATAAATTACAGGGTGATATACCCTGTAAGAATCACGATGCAATAATTGTACCGTTTTATATCTAAACAACCTGATGGGGAGCGGTAACAGAAACCAGGTTTCGGCTAAGCGATTTGTTTCACTTCAACGCTTTTGGAATCTAAAGGTTGATCTTCTTCCATAAAAGTAATGCCCGTAAGCATCAACGGGGGTTGAGCATCAGGAACACGGATATGCAGGGTAAATTCCACATGCGGATCAATCATTCCCATAATGAGCGACCTCGAAACCTCATTGCCATGTGCATCGGTGAGGATCATGGCCAGGTTGGGTTTGGTGTGCTGTTCTTCAAGATCAACCAACACTTGCACACGGCGATTTGAAATTTCAGTTCCAGTGATTGATCTGATTGTGTTTTCCAAAGGGTCTGCCATTATTACAATCCTTTTCTATGAAATGCGGCGACCTTCAAAATAGAAACGTTTTTCATGAGCTTCTCCCATGGAAAAGGTTTTTCTTGGAAGCGAGCCATCCATGATCACTGTCTTATAAAGATCGCTTTTTGGCATGCCAGCCAGGTAAAAACCGGCATTGGCGGGTTGGGTCGCCAGCGAAAACACGGCTTCATCCCCATGTACGTAATCAATTTCCGCAGCTTCTGTTTTTTGCAGCCACTGATCCAAAAAATCTTGAAGCGTACCCACTGGCAGATTAAGTTTGGGGTGCTCGACCTTGACGACTTGACATCCCTTTGTGTCCACATAACCAAAATGATGGGCAGGACCTTGGGCTGTCTTGACGTCCTTGACCATGCTTGCATAATCACTGACAGGCATAAACGTAATATCTGCACCGAAGTAATCCTTCATTGCCTGAAGAAGATCGGTTTTGACGTCAAATAGCACGCGGTGGATGGGTTCAAATTCAAGGGCGCGATCATGCACGTTTTCGACTTCGACGAGGGCATATCGGGCGGGATGATCCATGCCAACAGATGGTTTTAGTTTTTCCCAACAGGATTTTGCCGTGGCAAGAGAATGATTGCCGTCGCCTGAGGCAAACAATAGCACCGGAGTGTCTTTGGGCAGGTTGTATTTCTTGGAAAATACTTCAGGGTCTGCGAGTGCTTCCAATCCGCGGATAACTTTTTCTTCCAGACTCGAATGTGTCACAAAACGGCCGGTGAGATGTCCGCTGGATTGTATCAATTCAATATCATAGGCCAGCGGCAGGGATTCTTTTTGTTTTTCAATTCCGCCAAGTACTCTGTCCTCTGGGTCATCAATAAGCATTAATATATGAGGGAATTCAAGCGGCGCTTGCTCGCGAATTTTTATGCGAGGTGGCAGGCGATTCAGAATGGTACCTTCCGTGGCGCGAACAAGTGTCGTGGAGCCGGCGTTAAAATCATACTTTTCAAGGTCAAGCGCCATCATCAATCCACGGCGAGTCTTGCCGGCGACAGTTCTTTCAACATAGATCATGCCCTGGTGAGATTGGAGCAGTCCGGACTCAAGGTAGTGCTGCATATTGGCGTGAATGTTTTTGATGCGTGAAGCTTCATCTTCCTTCCCAAGAAAGACTTCAGGAAAAACCAAATGTAGCGTGGATGGTGAAGCCCCGACAAATTCGGCAACTTGTTTCCAATATTCCGGTTGGGATGTGAATTGGTCGCAGGCGATCACCGACCATTTTTGAAGATCAACAGACGATACGGGAAGTTGTATTTCTGGAATTTGCACACCCAAATCTGGAAAGTTTTTCATTGGCATCCTCAACAGTGAGATGATTTGATTTTACCAAAATACAACAAAAAAGACCTGGCAGGATGTCAATCCTTGTCAGGTCTTTTATCTTAAGCGAAATTACATTCCAGACATATATGCCAGGCCGAGCGCTCCAGGCCCAGTATGGGTACCCAACACGGGACTTACTGTCGAAATGACCGCATCCGAGACCAGGTGGCCAGGGATACGTTTTACTGCGCGAGCCAAAAGATCTTCGGCTTCGGCCGGGGCGTTTGCGTGGATGGCACATAAACGAACGGGGCCTTTATCTTTATCCAGTTTAGCCTCAACCAGGTCAAGCAAGCGGTCAATGGTTTTTGAAAGCGTACGGACTTTTTCCACTGCTTCAATGCGGCCGTCGCGAAGTTCGAGGATCGGCTTAAGGTTGAGTACGTGCCCCATAAATGCGGCTGCTCCGCCAATGCGTCCGCCACGATGCAAGAATTCAAGCGTGTTGACTGCGAAATAAACACCGGTGTGTTTTAATGCCGCCTGGGCAACAGCTTTGCATTCTTCAATTGTGCCGCCCATTTTTGCCATACGGGCTGCACTCATCACCTGAAAACCCATTGCCATGCTTGTGCTTAACGAATCCACTAATTCTATGGAGGCACCAGTAAATGCACGCTTGGCCTGGATGGCTGAATCGAGGGTGCCAGATAGTTTGCTGGAAATGTGAATACTGAGGATGTCATAGCCTGCATCCAACAAATTGGAATATGCTGCCTTGAATTCTTCAGGGGTGGCTTGAGAAGTGGAGGGCATATTCTTTTCGGTTGTAAGGCGGTTATAAAAATCACCAGGTTGAATATCAACACCATCTCTTAAAATTTCACCATTCCAGATCACTTGCAGAGGAAGTATGGTAACCGGGTTTCCGTTCATTAACTCTGCCGGTATGTTTGATGTGCTATCTGTTACGATCATCACTTTTGACATTTGAAATCTCCAAAATACTCATAATTGAATCCATTTTGATGACTATAGAACCCACAAGCCATGGGTTGGTTACTCAAACCAGGCTTGATGATCAGAGTATGTTATTCCATGCATTGCGAAGTGATCGGGCGCGCCTGACCGATTTGGAATATTGTGCTAAAATTTCATATTGTTCAACAAATGAAGGGAAGTTTCATCTATGATAACGACGTTTTCATCAATGAAGGGTGGCACCGGAAAAACCACCATCACTGGCTTGCTTGCCAACTATGTAACAAAGTATTTAAATAAACGTGTCATATTAATAGACATTGATCCCCAGGGAGGATGCACCACCCTGTTTTTGGGTTTGGAAGCACGCGAAATCATTGACGGAAAATCAACCCCCACGATCTTTAATGTGCTTGAGACTGTGAGGGATAACCAGAATGCCAGATCCATCATTCAAAAATCACTGGTGAAATCACCATATAACGAAAATGTGTTTGTCTTACCGGCAGATTACCGTGTGACCAGTCTGATGAGCATGGGCGAAACCCCCGAGCTGCTTAAATACGCCTTGGACGACGCCGGATTTGCTTCTGACCTATTGGTCATGATTGATTCTGGAACCTCGCCGTTCCTGGTGAACATGTCCATTGCGGCTGTTAACGACCAGGTTTTTGTTCCGCTGATGCTTTCAGTTCAAAACAGAAAACCGACAGCTGATACCATTCAATTGATCCTTCGGCAGCGCAAACAATTGGGCGGCCTGATCCCTGTGGGTATTGGCAACGCCAAGTGGGAAGAAAGTTCGATGGAAAGTTGGAAGGAACGTCTGCAATCAACGCCATTGTTGGCCAACTCACCAATCCTCAAGGGACTTCCATATTCCAAAACCTTGATCCACAGCGAATGGGTCACGCAACCCTTCCCGGAGCGGTTTATTCCTGTATTTGATAATATTGCTCAGCATGTGTTGAAAACAAAAGTACCCGACAAAACTTCATAAGGTATGTGAAAGTAAGGAAAAATTCAAATATAAAACAGACCCTTCGGCGGTCTGTTTTTTTGTCAGGCTGGGATAAAAGGATTCGAACCTCTATTTTCTCGTCCAGAGCGAGACGTCCTGCCGTTAGACTATATCCCAAAAGGATGGCGAAGCAAGAATCGAACTTGCATTAGGGGATTCAAAGTCCCGTGTCCTGCCATTAGACGATTCGCCAATATTCGATGTCAAGGTACAAAAAACCAGCCGAGGCTTTGGCGTCTCGGCTGGTTGTGTCTTAAGAAGTTAAACTGGCTTATCTTATTCTCACCAACGCAAAACGCCCAATCGAAGTTGGGGTTGTTGAGCCTGTTGCTGCTGCAATTGCATGGTTAAGTTGATCATGGGAACTATTTTACTTCAATCTTTAAAAAATTCAAGAGTAAACAATCTCGTTTCATCAAAATTGACACTTCCATGGCGTTTGTGGTAATATTTTTAGGATATAAATGGGAAAAAATGGTTTTAGAAAAACCTTGAAGTGTTGTAAAAACAGGAGGATCAATCATGACCCAAAGTGATAAAACAGTTCGTGATGGCGTAATGTTGGTGGCATCTTATCATTTTTTGTTAGCCATTCTCTCTTTGGTGGGTTCTTTGGCGATCGTGATATTTGCTGTCCTCCCGGCTGTTAATGCTCCTGCTGCATCAAATTCCATTTTTATCGCAGTTGTTGGTATCGTAATTGGTGTGTTTCTGGCAATTTTCTATGCGGTCACTGGTTCAGGTTTGATCAAATTAAAGAACTCAGCTCGTATGGGAGCAGTATTTTTGGCTCTTTTCGGAACAATTGCCGGTTTGTTCGTCCTAATCGGAGCAGGCATATCGACCATTAACAAACTTTTACCTGATATGGCAGCTGTTGCAGGTGTAATTGTCGGCGGTTTATGCGGATATGCACTTTTGACAGTCCTTGACCTGGCTGTATTAACCTTCTTATTCAATAAACGGGTTCGGGCGATGTTTTATGGCGAGCCTTATACTCCAGAATTCAAAGCCAATTCAATAGCAAATCGAATTCGTTCCACTTTCATAGATGAAGTTGATGAAGAAGAAGAATTGGAAGTGGTTCCTGAAAAAAAGGTTGAACCAAAACCCAAAGCCAAACCACAAGCCAAACCTCAGGTTAAATCACAAACCAAGGCACAACCAAAAGCCCAAAAGGTTAAAGAGACACCAGTTCGTGAAACACCAGCCCGTAGAACCGTTACTCCTGAAGTGTTGGACGCTCCAGGCGATCTCTTTACTGAGCCGACGATTCGCAAGTAAATTATTGATGATTGTTGTGTTGCCGTAGAACCAGGCCAGTATTACCTAAGGCTTTCTACGGCAATCTTGTTGGTAAGAAAAAGGGTAAGAAAGACTAAGTATTAATGCGCAAAGACGAATTTATTAAACCACTTGAATATTTTTCCATTTTGACGATGTTGGCCGTAAAGGCATTTGTCGTGATCGTCTTTGTGTTCATTGTTCTCACATTAGGTCTAAAAAACCTCAATCGGACTCCGGTTTATATTTCCTCCGTCTTGTATCCACCGAACAGCACCGGACCATTACCGGAAGTGTCGTTGGGACTGTCAGAATTGACTACGCCCACACCAATTCCAACAATGGTTCCAACTTTCACCTTCACACCTACGCTGCTGCCGACAAATACCACAGCTCCAACGGGTACCTTCACTGCTACCAGCGAGCCAACAAATACACCCGCTCCGACTGAAACCAGCAAACCAACTTCAACCACGATGGTCTTGATTTCACCGACGCTCAATCCTTCGGCGACTTCATATCCAACCCTGACGCCAACACCGTTGGGCGTGGCTACTCAATCCACCAGCGCATTAACCAGTCTGGTGGCATCTCCGTTGCAGGGAATCGCTGCTTCTGATCTAGCCAGCATCATTTCGCAACCCTTCGTCTTGCCGCCTACTGGTGAAGACTCTGGACACCATGGTGTTGATTTTGCCTATTGGAACTTTAAAACCGCCGGCGCCATAGAGGGCACCCCTGTGCTGTCCATCTTCCCTGGTAAAGTGGCATCAGCGTATTCAAAAATCCGCAATCCATATGGCTATATGGTTATTGTTGAAACACCGCTTTCAAACTTACCAAAAGAAATCATTGATGCCATCAAATTACCTGAGGCTTCCTCCACTCCGTCAAGTGCAAGCAACCGCTTGACCTGCCCGACCGGTTTCGCAGATTGGTGGGATACAAGCCAAAAATCCCTGTATGTGTTATACGGGCACATGGGTGAACCTCCTACTGTGAAACTTGGACAGACCGTAAAAATGGGCGACATGGTGGGTGTGGTCGGCAATACAGGCGCTTCTTCTTCTCCGCACTTGCACCTTGAAATGCGGATCGGACCTGCGAACGCAACATTCGCAAGTATGGGGCATTACGATACGACCACCACTGACCAGGAAAGACACAATTACTGTATGTGGCGCATCAGTGGACAATTTGAGATGTTTGATCCGATGGTGCTGTACGGTGCTACGGGAAATTAGCGATTGGAAGAAGAAGCCCTTGACCGGGCATCTTATCCAAGCTAAAATTCCAGCTCGTTAATTCTCAGCGAAAAAGAAAATAAATGTTTGAAAATTTAACCAGCCGACTGAACGAAGTTTTCCAACAATTACGCCGCAGAGGCAAGTTATCTGCGGCTGATGTTGATGCCATGATGCGCGAAGTGCGTCTGGCGTTGCTGGAAGCTGATGTCAATTACGGCGTAGTCAAAGATTTTACTGCCCGGGTGCGTGAACGTGCTGTTGGCGCAGAAGTTTCACGGGCATTAAATCCTGCCCAACAAGTGATCAAAATCGTCAATGAAGAATTGATCACCACGCTTGGCGAAGCCGAAAAACTCAATTTGAGCGGCGTCAAACCTTACGCCATCATGCTGGTGGGTCTGCAGGGTGCCGGTAAAACCACAGCTGCGGCCAAATTAGCACGCAAGCTCAGATCTGAAGGTGAAAGAGTCATGCTGGTGGCTGGCGATCCTTACCGGCCGGCGGCTGTGAAACAACTTCAAACCCTGGGTGAAAAGATCGGTGTGGAAGTTGTTGCCGACGAAAAGATCAAGCCACCCGAATTGGCAGGACGCGCCTTTGACAAAGCCCAAAAGGGCGGTTATACGGTCGTGATTATAGATACCGCTGGCCGTTCCCAGCTTGACCAAACTCTGATGGATGAACTTCAATCCATATCGAAAAAAGTTAAACTCACTGAGACCCTGCTGGTGGTGGATGCCATGATCGGTCAGGAAGCTCTGCATATTGCAGAAGGTTTCCGCGATCAGGTAAAAATCACCGGTTTGATCTTTACAAAAATGGATGGTGACGCGAGAGGCGGCGCAGCAATTTCGGTCCGAAGCGTCACAGGTGTTCCCATCAAATACCTTGGTGTTGGCGAAGGTGTTGATGCATTAGAAAATTATGATCCTTCCCGATTGGCATCACGCATTTTGGGAATGGGTGATATGATTGGGTTGATTGAAAAAGCTGAAGCTGCGTTTGATCAGAAGATGGAGAAAGATCAAGCGGATCGAATGCTTAAGGGACAATTTAACCTTGAGGATTTCTCCAGTCAGCTAAAGCAGATTCGAAAAATGGGCTCTCTTACTCAGGTGATGGATATGCTGCCGGGTGGAATGGGTCAAATGGCTCGGAATGTTGATCCGGCTGACACTGAACGACAAATGAAGCGGACAGAGGCGATCATCAATTCGATGACGATCAAAGAACGCAGAGACCCGGATATTCTCAATGCCTCACGCAGACGGCGGATTGCTGCCGGAGCAGGCACTGAAGTACAGGAAGTCAATCGTCTCATCAAGCAATTTCGCGATGCACAGCGGATGATGAAGACACTCCAGAAAACGAACGGGAAGGGACTTTCCCGATTGTTCAAGTGATCAGAAATGAAACGGCGGTTTGCGCTTCCTTCAGCGCCCCCCAGCCAACGTGGAATTTTTGGAATCACGCATATTTGATCATTTTTAGACAAGAAACAGGAGATTTTTTCGATGGTTAGAATTCGTTTACGCCGGACCGGTTTAAGGCACCAACCCAGTTATCGCATCATCGTGGCTGATATTGAAAGCCCCCGCGATGGCAAGTTCATTGAAATTCTGGGCAACTACAATCCAACCAGCGAGCCGTTTGCCTTCGATGTGAAGGAAGACCGCGTGTATGAGTGGATGAAGAATGGTGCTGTTCCAAGTGAATCAGTAATGAAGATCTTCAAGAGTGTTGGTCTGCTGGATCGTTACGAACGCTTCAAAAAAGGCGAGGCAATCGCTACTTTGGTTGATGAAGCGACCAAATCGTACGCTGATCGAGCCGCCAAGATCAAAGCATAATAAACGAGATGGACAAAAGGCCTACTGCATCATATCGTCCGCCGAAGATTATGGCGGAAGGAGGAACTGTGAAAGAGCTGATTGAATACATTGCACTTTCGCTCGTAGACGATCCTTCTCAAGTGGTCGTTTCCCAGTTTCGCAATGGCGGACGGGAAAACCTTGAACTGCATGTCGCAAAAGAAGACATGGGTCGGGTAATTGGCAAGAGCGGCAGAGTGGCTAACGCTATGCGTGTTCTTCTGCGTGTTGCCGCTGCCCGTGAAGGCAAGCAAGCAACCCTGGACGTTGCAGAACCTCGATGACAACTGCCGAGTCCTCTTCTTCGAAACGTAAACAAAATACAGGCTCGCCCCAGTCGGGTGGGCCTGTATTTTTGACCATCGGCA
This sequence comes from Chloroflexota bacterium, assembly GCA_021825925.1. Classification (GTDB taxonomy): domain Bacteria; phylum Chloroflexota; class Anaerolineae; order Anaerolineales; family Anaerolineaceae; genus UBA6107. The sequence goes on along the minus strand of JAKAFP010000006.1, from coordinate 78,830 downwards.
AGCTTCAACGCACACATGGCGTTAAAGGCGAGATCGTGATGGAAGTGATGACGGATTTCCCGGAGAAAATTTTGCCAGGGAATATCGTGTATATTGGCAGCAAACAACAACCTTACGAGGTTGCCAGCGTAAGACCCACGGCGGATAAAATATTGATTAGTTTTAAGGGTTTCACTGATTGTGACCAGGTTTCCATTCTGAGAAATCAGATCGTTTCCATTAAAACTGAAGATGCCAATCAACTTCCAGAAGGCGAGTTTTATCATCATGAGATCATCGGCATGACTGTGGTTGAAGAAGATGGCAGCCTGGTGGGTACGATCGGTGAGATTCTTGTTACCGGCGCGAACGATGTCTATATAATTAACAAAGAAAATGGTGAGGAGCTACTTCTGCCTGCCATTCGGGATGCGGTGAGATCCATTGATCGCAGCTCTCGAAAAATGGTGGTCAGGTTACCTGAATGGGAATAAGAGGTTGGGGTGGATGCAAAAGCCTATTGGGTGGGATTCAATCGAGTTAAAGGCATCGGCGCCGTTCGGCTTCGTCAATTAATTGACTTCTTCGGGACCCTGGATATTGCATGGGAGTCACCCCCTGAAGGACTATTAGCTGCGGGTCTTCCCCCAAAAATTGTTGAGAATTTCTTGCAGGTTCGCCGTCAGGTGGATCTTGATCTCATCATGGCGACGATCGAAAAAAAACATGTTAAAGTTTTGACCTGGGAAGACGCAGACTACCCCAGGCGGTTGAAAGAAATAAACCAGGCTCCACCGGTATTATTTGTAAATGGTTCGATCAATGTGGAAGACGATTGGGCTGTGGCAGTGGTCGGCACCCGGCGGGTCACACCCTATGGCCGACAAGTGGCAGCTGAAATAGCGCGATTTCTTGCACAAAACGGTATCACAGTGGTCAGTGGCCTGGCGCGTGGTGTGGACGCCATTGCCCATCAAACGGCCCTTCAGGCAGGCGGAAGAACAATTGCGGTCCTCGGCAACGGGGTGGATGTTGTATACCCTCCTGAACATCGCAAGCTTGCGGCGGAGATCGCAACTCAAGGTGCATTGGTGAGCGATTATCCGATTGGCACACAGCCTGACGGTGTGAATTTTCCGCCCAGGAACAGGATCATTTCAGGCCTATCTTTGGCCACGGTAGTGGTTGAAGCAGGTGAAACTAGCGGCGCTTTGATCACCGCTGAATTTGCAGTTGAACAAGGCAGGGATGTGTTTGCTGTTCCAGGCAGCATTTTGGCTCCTCAAAGCGAGGGAACCAATCGCCTTATCGAGCAGGGTGCGCGTCCGTTATTGAAAATGTCAGAAATTTTGGATGCTTTGAAACTTGAACAGATACCAGAAAAACAATTGACCCGCAAACTGAATCCAACGAGTCAAATTGAGAAGAATCTATTGAATTGTTTATCTCAGGAACCTTTGCATGTTGACGATTTGTGCAATTTGTCAGGGTTGCCTATCAACGAAGTATCGGCTACACTCACGATGATGGAATTAAAAGGTATGGTGACTCAAGTTGGCGGCATGCATTATGTTGCTGCCAGAGAAACGAAAGGTAATTATATATTCAATGACAACAAATAAAGATTTCTACGCAGTGATCATGGCAGGTGGAGGCGGAACACGTTTGTGGCCGCTATCCAGAAAAGCCTGTCCCAAACAAATGCTGAAGGTGTTTGATGGAAAGTCTTTGTTTGAAATCGCACTCGAAAGACTGCAGGGTGTATTTGAAACGGATCACATTTATGTGGTAACCATTGCAAGCCAGGTTGAGGCATTAAGTTCACTAGCCCCAGAAATTCCCTTGAAAAACTTCCTGATTGAGCCCATGCCCAGAGGGACGGCAGCCGTGGTGGCCATGGCGGCCGCTTCATTGAAAAAAATCAACCCGGATGCCGTGATCGCCATCCTGACTGCAGATCATTTCATTAAAAATGTCATAGATTTTCGTGAAACATTGGAATCCGCGTATCAGATCGCCAAAACAGATGTCTTGGTCACGTTGGGGATTCAACCCACTTTTCCCTCGACAGGCTACGGTTATATCGAAAGGGGAGAACAACTTAAAAGCTTTGAATCTGTTAAATCTTATAAAGTGAACACATTCTTTGAAAAACCCTCAGAAGCTCGTGCGATAGAGTTTTTGCGAAATGAAAAGTTCAGTTGGAATTCGGGCATGTTCATCTGGAAGGTGGATGTGATCCTGGCAGAGATCAAACGCTATATGCCTGTGTTGTTTGATACGATCACAAAGCTGACTCCCATGTTAACCGTTAACCACTTGGGATCTGAATTCTCAGAACATTGGGCAAGTATTAAACCGCAAACCATTGATTACGGCATTATGGAAAAATCGGATAGGGTGGTGGTCTTACCCGCCAGCACTCTGGGATGGAATGATGTGGGAAGCTGGGATTCACTTTTTGATGTGCTTGACCCTGATCTCAATGGTAACATTATCATCAATGCAAAACATATTGGCATGGAAACAGACAATACAATGGTATATTCAACTTCGCAGGATCGTGTGATCGTAACCATCGGTTCACAGAACATGATCATCGTAGACACGCCGGACGCTCTATTAATTTGTCCACGTGGTGACAGTCAAAAGATTAAAGAAGTTGTGCAATATTTAAATGAGCATAACTATACCCAATATTTATAGGTCAGGCCATGGAAGCTTATTGTGTAAAATGCAAGACAAAAAGGGAAATTAAAGACGCGATTGCAGAATTTAATGCCGTTGGAACACCTGTCACGCGAGGAAAATGCCCTGAATGCGGGACCAGCATGTATCGTATGGGCAGCACTCCGGCTCATGAAGGGATGCAGAAACCTGCCAAGAAAGTAAAACCACGCAGCGGAAAGCTTGTGATTGTCGAAAGCCCAGCCAAAGCCAAAACAGTCGGCAGATTTCTAGGTAAAGGATACACCGTAAGGGCATCTGTTGGACATGTCCGCGATCTGCTTCGATCTGAAATGTCCATTGATGTTGAAGATGGTTTCAAGCCGAAATATCGAGTACCCAATGAAAAAAGGGCAGTTGTAAAAGAATTGAAAGCACTTGCCAAAGAAGCGGAACAGATCTATCTCGCGACTGACCCTGACCGCGAAGGTGAAGCGATCGCATGGCATCTGATGGAAGCTGCCGAAATTGATCCGCAGCTGGCACACCGGGTGGTATTTCACGAGATCACCGAAGGCGCCATCAATGAAGCCTTCGCCAATCCACGTGATATTTACATGGATCTGGTGGATGCGCAACAGGCCCGGCGTATTCTGGATCGTCTTGTTGGCTACTCCATCAGCCCATTGTTGTGGGAAAAAGTTCGCAGTCGTCTTTCAGCCGGACGCGTGCAATCTGTTGCTCTGCGGTTGGTGGTCGAACGTGAACGAGAAATTGATGCTTTCGTTCCCACAGAATACTGGTCCATCCAGGCAGAGATCACGCCTGAAGGTAAAAAATCATCCTACCTTACCAAACTTGCCAAGATTGACGATGTTGATCCGGATCTGACCAACAAGCAGAAAACAGAGAGCTATCTGGCTGATATTGAAGCAGCGCCTTTTACCATCAACAAGATCAAAAAGAGCGAGCGCCGCCGCAAGCCGGCTGCTCCATTCATTACCAGTACATTGCAGCAAGAAGCATCTCGCCGATTGGGCTATACCGCACGGCGTACTATGATCATTGCACAGCAGCTTTATGAAGGTCTTGATCTTGGTGAAGGTGGCGCGACCGGTTTGATCACCTACATGCGTACTGATTCCACCAACATTGCAGATGTTGCCCAAAAAGAAGCCCGCAATTATATCCAGAAAACGTATGGCAAAGATTACCTGCCTGATACTCCGCCACAATACAAGACACGCGCCCAATCTGCACAGGAAGCGCATGAGGCCATCAGGCCGACATCTGTTTTAAGGCAGCCGGAATCCATTAAATCCTACCTTGCTCCTGAACAATTCAAACTATACCAATTGATCTGGCAGCGCTTTGTGTCTTCACAAATGGAATCTGCCATTTATGACACCCTATCAGTGGACGTCATGGCTGACGGGCAGGATCATAAATATCTTTTCCGGGCATCCGGTTCAACCATCAAGTTCCCAGGTTTTTTGGTGGTTTATGAAGAGACGGCTGATGAAGATGCTAAAACCGAGGAAGGCGAGAATATCAAGATCCCTGCCGGACTGGAAGAAGGCCAAAAGCAGAAACTGATCCATTTGATTCCCGAACAGCATTTCACCCAACCGCCACCGCGGTTTACTGAGGCAACGCTGGTACAGATGCTCGAAGAGAACGGTATTGGCAGACCTTCAACCTATGCTCCGATTCTTTCGACCATCCAGCAGCGCGGATACGTGCTGCGTGAAGCGAAAAGGCTTTCTCCAACCGAAACCGGTTTTTTGGTCAATGATCTGGTAGTGGATCACTTCCCTGAGGTGGTGGATCTTGGTTTTACCGCTGAAATGGAAGAGGATTTTGATCAGATCGCCGCAGGTAATGAATCGTGGCAAAAAGTGATCGGCGAATTCTATAACGGGTTTGCTCCCCAGGTTAAAAAAGCACAGGCTGAGATGCCTGTTACCAAGGCAGAGCCTGAAAAAATTGGCAGGGAATGTCCTAAATGCGGACATGATCTGGTCATCAGATGGGGCAGGTTCGGCAAGTTCATCAGTTGTTCCAACTTTCCGACTTGCAGGTTTACAGAGGCCATCCTCGAAAAAATCGGGGTTGTCTGCCCGAAAGATGGTGGCGACCTTGTGATGCGGAAAACACGCAAGGGGCGCGTTTTCTATGGCTGCGCCAATTATCCTGAATGCGATTTTACCAATTGGAAGCGACCGGTGCCCAATCCATGCCCGAATTGCGGTGGATTACTGGTTATCTCCAATAAAAAGGAAGTCCAATGTACCAATTGTTCAGAGAGTTTTCTTAATGAACAAGTGGGAGTCATAGTCCAGGATTAGGCACGAAAATTGCATCAGTATTGTTGAATAATTGTTGATGTTTAAATTGTTCAACATATTGCAATTTTGACGTGACAGGGCATGCATCCCTGCAGGAGTACTTACATGGACAAGATTAAATCGCTTCTCGCTCGTCCCCTGATAACAGGAATTCTTGGATTGGTTGTGGGATTGATCATCGGCCTACCATTATTGGGTTGGTGGTTGATTCCAGTTCGATGGAAAGATGTTGACGCCAGCTATTTGCGGGCTGACCTAAAAGCTCAATATCTTTGCATGGTGGTTGACTCTTACAAGATCAACCGTGATCCAAGCCTTGCTGCGGCAAGAATTGACAGCCTGGGCATGAACTTGCAGACATCGCCTTTCATGTTGGATACACTTCAAACCGGTGGATGCAATTATCAACCTGGCGATCCTGATATTCTTGAATTGAAATCAGCTTTGCTTTCTGGAACCCCGGCACAATTACCACTTGGCACAGAAGCGGCTGTAACAGAAGGAAGCAATCCAGTTGCGTTACCGACTGCAATCAGCACCACTACCAAACCAGTAAACAAAACTTCCACGATTCTGCTTTCTGCGTTATGTGCCCTTTTCCTGCTGGTAGGTGGTGCGCTGGTTTACATCTTCTTCATCCGTAATCGGAAAAAAGGCAAAGTGGATGCAGGCACTGAAATGGAAGAAGAATACATGGAAGAAGAACCCTCTTCTTATGCCAATCAAAGCATGCCTTCCAAGACTATCCCAGCATCTGGTGTACCTTCAGGTGGTCCTGCTGCCCATTTTATGACCACCTATGTAATCGGTGACGATCTTTATGATGATTCCTTCAGCATTGATGCCCAAACAGGAGAATTCCTGGGTGAGTGTGGCGTCGGCATCTCTGATACGATCGGCGTTGGCGACCCCAAGAAGGTAACCGCGTTCGAAGTTTGGCTATTTGACAAGAATGACATCCAGACTGTTACCAAGGTCTTAATGAGCTCCCACGCCATGAATGATCCTGCCATTCGTCAGCGTCTGGCCTCCAAGGGTGAACCCCTCCAGATCGAAGCCGGACAACAGATCCTTTTGGAAACCGCGACGCTTCAACTGGAAGCCCGTGTGATCGAATTGGTCTATGGACAAGGCGCTCTGCCTCAAGGCAGCTTCTTTGAACGTCTGACCCTCGAGATCGCAGTCTGGCCGAAATAAGTATAATCAAAAAGGGCGATGGAGAATTACTTCATCGCTCTTTTTTTTAAAGACAGAAAAGCATGAATCGGAATTCTTGAATAGAATTCCGATTCATGCTCTCAATTTCGATTCTTACGAATTAATAGGTTAACGATTACTGATAACGACGGCGTTTCCTTGCTATGAAGAACGCTTATTTATTTGCGAAGGAACTTCCACAAATAATCGCGACCCGAATGCGCCTGAAGCAGAGTGGAGAGGATTTGCGGCAGGCTGGCTGCTCCGGGATAGATCAAATACCTGGGCTGCCAATCGGGATGAAATTTTTCTTTGAAATTATGCAGCCCCTTGAAGTTGATATACCGGGAAGCGTATTCAGAGAGGGTATGCAGCGCTTTTTCAACCCGCGGGTCATCCGGTTTCTCACCGACTCCAACGATGGCACTCAATCCAAGACTGAAGGTGTTATAACCATTGTCTTTTGCGTATTGCAGCAGACGTGCAAACAAGAATTCCATGGTGCCATACTCCACCTTGGGCAGATGGCGCATCAGATCTATGGTGAGCTCATTGTTTTGATATTCCGGTACCAGGTTGGCAAACGCCGTGGGCGAACCATCCGCGGCATGAATAACCATCATCGGTGCTGATTGGATGTATTTATCGTTGAACCAGCCATCAGAGAAATGCATTTCTCCACCATGACGGCTGGTCAACCAGGCGTCACTGATCTCATGCAGCCTGGTCATAAGATCCAAATTGTGCGGCGGTTGGTGAACCACTGCCTTGTACCCCAGTTTATCGAGACGGTTTACTGCATAACGAATGTCTTTATTTTCCTTGCCTTCCAATGAAAAACTGTCCAATTTTACAATAGCTTCATATCCAAGACAGATGGCATCAAAGCCGGCGGTTTTATAGTCTTCCAAATAATCGGGCAGGGTGGAGATAAATGCAGGTTTCCAATCATTGCGAATGCAGTAATTCTTAAACCCCAAGATCGAATCCAAAGCTTTTTCTGGCGGACAGATGGGATCTCCAAGAGCGATGGCACCCCGTCCATACGCAGCATAGCCAATTACCGAATCATCCCCGGTGAAGTAATAAGTCTTATCTTCAAATAGAACTGGACGAGCAAGAGCAGTTCGCCCGTAATTTGTGACGATGTCCACGGCATGCTGGTATTGTTCGGGTGTCGCAAATCCGCGCACCAAAACCGGTCTGATCAGCATCAACAATGCAAAGCCAAGTGTACTGAAACCGATGATGTAAATGGAAAAGGCAAAGTATTTGCCAAAACCGGTTATTGGTTCCAACCCTGGATTGTAGAGAGAGGTGAACATCACCACAGTCTGTCGAATGGCATCCAGCGCACTGAACTTCACACTGAAATGGCGATCCAAAAGGAAAAATCCGATCGAACCATAAACCAGAGTGAAAAAGAAAGCCACTGCCAAAACGAAAATCCCCTGCTTGAGCGATGGGCGGTCAGACGATGCATGAAAACTGTTTCTTAAAAGAATCAAAAGGATTAGGAGTGCTATTGAACCACTGGCTTCCTCGAAATCAAGTCCTTTGATCAAATGAGAGGCAAAGGTGATTGAAATCAGTGACACGGTAACAATCCAGGCTGTTCGTTTACGCCGCCAAAGATTACCGGCAATCAAAATCAACGCAAACCCCGCCAGAGCTGAGACGAGTCTGCCGCCGTGCCTTACTTCCAACGGGATGAAAGCATTGATCATGGCAATTCGGTTTTGAAGTGCCGGCTGAACCGCCGAGAGGATGTTCACCAATCCCATCATGATCGCAGCCAGCGCTGTGATGCGAACCCCCCAGATTTCGAGCCACATATTTCTTTTGGCTAATCGAGAAAATTTCAACTCTTCCATATCATTTTTGCTCCAATGATAAAAATTGGCAAGATCCTTTTTCAATCATGATTTTTTAGAGAGCGGTAAAACCACTTTTTAAGTGCTTCCGCTGAAAACAGGTAGACAAGAACCAGTCCAATAATGATAGCCAAATACTTGATCGGCAAAGGGGTCAATCCCAATATCTTTGCGAAAGGAGATATGGGGATCAATATTGTCGTAATTGCAACCAGAATGGTCACCAGCAGCATAGGTTTGCTGGGCTGACTCTTACCTAGCGACAATCGTGTGCGAATGGCAAAAACCACAAAAGAAGCCGATAAAATGGATTCAATAAACCAACCCGTGTGGAATTGTGTCTGGGTGGCTTTTAAAGCCCACAATAGCACACCGAAGGTAGCAAAATCGAATACGGAACTCAATGTACCGAAAACCAACATGAAACGGCGGATGAAATTGACATCCCAGCGATGGGGTTTTTCAATGTAAACGTTATCCACATTGTCGCTTGCGATGGTCATTTCGGGCAGGTCGGTCATGAAATTGATCAACAAAATCTGTTTTGGAAGAAGAGGGAGGAAGGGAAGAAATAGTGAAGCGCCGGCGACACTAAACATGTTTCCAAAGTTGGCACTGACTGCCATAAAGACATATTTCAGAGTGTTGGCAAAGGTGCGGCGGCCTTCCAAAATACCCTGTTCCAAAACAGCCAAATCTTGTTTCAACAAGACGAAATCAGCAGCCTCCTTGGCTACATCCACCGCGTTTTCAACTGAAATTCCAACATCCGCGCTATGCAATGAGGATGCATCATTGATCCCATCGCCCATATAGCCAACAACATGATTGGTTTTTTTGAGTGCGAGGATGATGCGTTCTTTTTCATTGGGGTCCACTTCGGCAAAAATATCAGTTTTTTCCGCAGCGTGCCATAAAGCCTCATCGCTTAATTTTTCCATTTCGGAGCCGGTCATGATGGTGACAGACTCAAGGCCGATGGTACTGGCAATATGACTGGCAACAAGTTTGTTATCGCCCGTGATGATCTTGAGACTGACCCCTCTTTGTTTCAATCTGAGTATGGTTTCTTTGACGTCGGGTTTGGGAGGGTCAAAGAAAAGCAGGTATCCCTCAAAAACGAGGTCTTTCTCATCTTCCTTTGTACAACAACCAGAACCCGCCAAATCACGCGTTGCCAGACCCAAAACACGGTATCCCTGTTCGCTCCAATCTGCATATTGCTGATGTATTGAAGTCAACCTTTCATGGTCCAATGGCTCGATTTTATTGTTCAGATGTACCCGGGTGCATTGTTCAAGGATTTTTTCGAGCGCACCTTTGCAGATCAGAGTTGTGACATTCTTTTCTCGCACCACGATGCTCAAGCGTTTTCTGAAAAAATCATAAGGGATCTCATCAATTTTTTCAGCACCGTCTTCGGTTTCATTTATTGATGCAATAATGGCTTCGTCCAATGGATTATCGAGACCTGTTTGAAAATGGGAGTTTAACCAACCCAACCTTTTTACGTGATCGGATTCGTCGCCAAGTGCATCGTGGCCGTGATCCAGACTGACCACACCCAAGGTGAGTGTACCTGTTTTGTCGGTGCAGAGAATATCCATGCTGCCAAAGTTTTCAATTGCTGACAGTCTTCGGACGATCACTCCCTGCCTGGCCATGTCTTTGGCACCTTTGGCCAAATTGATGTTGATAATAGCTGGAAGCAACTGCGGGGTAAGCCCGACTGCCAGGGCAATTGAGAATAACAAGGAATCCAAAACTGGTTTTTGAAAAATCACATTGACGGCGAATATTCCGATAACCAATACGAACATCACCTCGGTTAACAAGAATCCAAGTTTGCGAATTCCTCGTTCAAATTCAGTTTCGGGTGGGCGAAGGGTCAGTCGTTTGGAGATCTGACCAAAAACCGACTTTGTGCCTGTATTGACGATGATGGCTGTACCGCTTCCACTGCGGACGTTGGTTCCCATGTAGATGCAATTCTTTCGATCTGCCAAAGACAAGTCTACGGACAGGGCTCCAGGTGTTTTTTCAACCGGAAAGGTTTCTCCGGTTAATGCAGCTTGATTCACAAAAAAGTCGTTCGCCTCAAGCATGACACCGTCTGCTGGGATGAGACTCCCCGCGGAAAGTTTAACAATGTCACCAGGGACAATATCTTCAACCGGCAGCTGAATTTCTTTTCCATCCCGCAAAACGGAGGCTTTTACATTTATTTTTGCTTTCAATTCATTTACGGCATTGTTGGCGCTATATTCCTGGAAAAAACTGAGCAGCGCACTTCCAATCACGATCGCCAGGATGATGATGGCATCGGTCCAGTCTTGGACAAACGCTGAGATTATGGTTGCCAGTATCAATATCAAGACAATTGGACTTTTAAATTGATTCAATAGCAGGTTTAGCGGGGTTGATTGTTTATGCGTTTCGAGAGAATTCTTGCCTGATCTTTGTGCTCGGGTTAACGCTTCATTTGTATGTAATCCGGCAAATTCAGAATCAAGGTTCTGAAATAATTGCTCTTGAGTAAAACTCCAATAAGGTTCCTGACTTTCGGTAATTCTTGAATTTTCAGCCATAAGAATCCTTTTCCTTTACTATTTAAATTAATTATGCCTTATTTTTAGTAATTGGATCAGCTTTTTTAGTATTTAAAGAAAAATGTGCTCTCGCAAGCACATTATGGTTACTACATTAATTGATTTACCTAACTTTTTTACTGGATTTCCAGAATCTTGAAATTGATCGGTCCGGCGGGAGTATTTGCAGTGACTGTTTCGCCGATTTTATGGTTGAGAACGGCTTCTCCGATGGGTGAGCTGTAAGAAATCCTACCCTTGGCAGGGTCGGCCTCTTGAGGTCCTACTAATAGATAGGTTTCCTTGTCTTCGCCTGTTTCTTGAATGGTGACCTTAGAACCAATTTGAACGGTGTCTTTGGGTGCATCGTTTTCCTGGATAATGACCACATTGCCGAGAATTTGGATCAGCTCTTGAATGCGTCCTTCAAGAAAACCCTGATCTTCTTTGGCTTGTTTATAATCTGCATTTTCTGACAAGTCACCCATTTGAATGGCTGATCGAAGACGGACGGAGAGTTCGTGCCTGACGGGTCCTGATAAATTTTCCAATTCCGCTTGAAGTTTCTTGCGACCTTCTTCGGTCAAATATGATACTTTGTTCATTAATTCTCCAATTCTGTAAGCTGTATTTAATTCTAATGCGCCTTAGGGTAACAGGGAAGGGTCAAAAAGTTTGGCGTACTCGTCCACGGCAAAACGGTCGGTCATACCGGCGAGATAATCGCATATTGTGCGTTCCTTGCCTTTTTCTTCGATCAGATTTTGGAACTGCAAGGGCAGCATGCTCGGTTCGTTGGCATAAGCATTGAAAAGTTCAGAAAGGATCCTTTCTGCCTTTTTATGCATGCGAACCACCCGGTATTGATGATACATGTTTTTAAATAGAAAATCTTTTAAAATGCGGTTCAGGCTTTTCATTTCATCATCAAAACCGACCACGTTGTAATCAAGGGACTGAAGTTCCTTCGCCGTTTGAACTTTGCTTTTAGAAATTCTTTCTGCAGAAGTTTTGATCATGCTGGTGACCTGCAACCCTGTGAGGTCGCGAATGATCATATGTCTGGTGAGGTCATCCAAATTGCACTCCCGGTTGAGGTGTTTTGAGGCAACCAATTCCCATAACTCAATGCCTTTCAGCATATCGGGGGTGATAATGCCAGAGCGCAGTCCGTCATCCAGGTCGTGGGAGGTATAAGCAAGTTCATCGGCCACATTGGTTATTTGGGCTTCAAGATTACCGCGCAATGAGGGATCGTATTCAAGAGCATCAGTTTTATCATATTCCGTCTCATGTTTGACCATGCCTTCGAGAACTTCCCATGACAGGTTCAAGCCTGGGAAATCCGGATAACGCCTTTCAATTTCGGTTACGATGCGGTAGGAATGATGATTGTGATTAAATCCACCAAAGCCTTGCATGAGATGGTTAAGTGTGGATTCACCTGAATGTCCAAATGGGGGATGCCCCATGTCATGCGCCATGCAGATGACTTCAACCAGGTCTTCACTGGCGCCGAGTGCTCTTGCCAATGTGCGACCAATTTGGGTTACTTCAAGGGTATGGGTCAAACGGGTGCGGTAATAATCGCCTTCATAATTGATAAACACCTGAGTTTTGTATTCAAGCCTGCGGAAGGCAGTGGTGTGCAGAACACGATCACGATCCCTTTGAAAACAGGTCCGATAATCCGGTTCGGATTCGGGGTACTTTCTACCCCTTGAATTCTTTGAATGAATGGCATAAGGAGCAAGAATTTTGTCTTCGATGGACTCCTGATATTCGCGGTTATATATCATGCTTCATCCTTTCGGATTTCTAATAATTGTGCCAGTTTGTTCACCAGTTAAAACTTTGAGAATATTGCCTGTAGTATTAGCCGAAAAAATTTGTACTTCAAGCGATGGAACCTGTTTAACCAAAGAAATCATGGATTGCACTTTCGAGTACATGCCTCCGGTTACATCAGGGCTATCGGAGCCCTTGATCGCTGCGGGAATGAGACTAAAGTCATGCGGATGAATTTCTTTGATCAATTCAGTGTTCTTTGGAAAGTCTTTCCATACCCCTTCTTCCAAACCGGCAAGCAGGATTTTTTGTGGTTGGAGACGTGGGGCCAAATAGGCGAAAAGTTCTTCAGTTGAAAGAATGGTCCCCCCCAAATGGCGATCAAGAATTACATCTCCATAAATAACCGGTATTAAGTGCTTAGAGAGGCAATCAGAAATGATCGAAGTGTCCCAGGAGGTTATTTGATTGTTATCGGTTTGTATACTTGAAAAAGGCGAGATTGATACAGCATTTAAACCACCACTGACCAATTTCTCCATCACAATCTGGTTTAGATCCCGGGCGCGCAGCGCCACTTCGGCAAATCCAGTCCAGCCTTCTTGAGAGGTGACGCCATTTCGTGTGCCGTATTTCCTGGCGGCGTGATGTCCAAAGGACCCTGACCCATGACCAATGAGGAGTTGAAGGGTGGGGTCCAGATCCATGGCTTTTTTGATACCCAGGGTTATGGCTTTGATTTTTTCAAGATCAGCGGAGTTGGTCTGATCTTTATGAGTAATGACGGATCCACCGAGCTTTAGAAACAATAACGTGGTCATCCCGTTTGTCCTTTGGCTGGTACATGGGTAATGATGGTATTCACAGCGCCTTTTGATCTTAAAGCAGAGGCCACTGATTCGGCTTGATCTGATTCAACGAGTGCAATCATAATGCCACCCTGACCTCCACCTGAAAGTTTTGCTCCCAGTGCACCGTGACTCAACGCGTCATCAACGAGTAGATCCAGTTTATCGCATGAAACACCCATTTCTCGCAGCAATTCATGGTTCTTTGTGAGATTATTGCCCAACGACCGAAGGTCACCGTTGATCAAAAAATCCTTTGATGAATAAACGAGTTCGCCAATTTGGTTAATAAGCATTCCGAATTTTTCAGGTTCGGTATTAAACCCTAACTTAACATCAGCGACTGCTTTTGAGGTCGAACCCTTGATGCCTGTGTCGGCGATCACCAGGGTTAGGGGTTCTCCCGGCAGGATGAATTCAGAGGCTCGCGCTTTAATAAAGAACAACGTCTTCGCATAGGTGATTACTGTATTGTCAATACCTGAAGGCGTACCGTGATGGATCTTCTCGATCTCAAAAGCGAGTGAGTTTACTTCTTCATCTGATAGTGAGCGCCCCAGAAAAGTGGAAAGGGCGCGGATGAGGGCTACTGAAGTGGAAGCGCTGGATCCGAGACCGGCAGCAGTTGGCAAGGTGGATTGAATACGAATTTCGCAAACTGGCAGGTGATCCAGGCTCAGTTTTTGTAAGACCAGGTTTACCGCGGTACGAATGGGGTGATTTTCGACCAAACAACGCAATTGACATTTTAGAGCAATATTTGGAGCAATGATCATAGTTTCATCATGAGGCGCTGTTGGTTTGGCGACGATGGAACATTTTGTGGAACCCTCAAATACTGGAATGGCAATGGCGGGTTTTTGATAAACCACCGCATGTTCACCGCATAAGATGACCTTGCCCGGGGCTGAGCATGAAATTGCCGGCATGATTGACTCTAGAAGAGGTAAAAGATGATCATAATTGAAATAGCCCAGAGCACAATTGTGATCTGAAGAGGGCGATCTTTCAACAATAATTCTTCGGGTTCTCCACCCATTTTGTTGATCTGCATTATGGAAAGATATCTAAAGATCCCATATAGCACGAAAGGAATGGTCAGCATCATCGCATGATTGGTAGGCAGGTTTGGCGCTGAAAAAGTATAGAGCGAATATGCGATGATGGTAGTGGAACTGACAATGGTGATCAGCTGATCAACAAATTCAATGGAGTAGCCGCTTAACACTTTGCGATGTGATTGACCATTTTCAGGGACCAAAACCATTAACTCAGCGCGACGTTTGCCAAAACCTATATACAACGCGAATAGGGTAGTCACGACATATAACCAGGGTGAAAAACGCTCGACCTGGATGACTGAAACACCGGCAGCGACGCGCAAAACAAAACATGCCGCGATCACGAGAACATCAATGATCGGCATGTGTTTGAGCCATTTTGAATAGGCAAGATTTAATACAAAATAAACCGCTACAATCGCCAATAATCCGATGGATAAGAAATATGCACCAACAAGTGAGCCAAGGATAAGGATCACACTTGTGATGACTGCCACACTCACAGGAACTTTTCCTGAGGCTATGGGACGATTTTTCTTGACGGGATGAAGCCGGTCAGAATCAATATCCATCACATCGTTGATCAGATACACGCTGCTTGAAACCAGACAAAAGATCACAAACGTCAGTAGAGTTCTTTCAAGCGATTGGATATGAAACAACTGCCGGTCAAAGACGAGGGCTGCAAGAACGAAAGCGTTCTTGGTCCATTGGCGGGGGCGCATAGCCTTAAAAATGTATTTGAGCATAGGGATAATATATCACAAGTTGGTTTTTACCATGTAAAATTGAAAACATGGAAAAATTGCGTTTGGATGTATATATGGAAGAGTTGGGACTGGCCGAAAGCCGGTCTTCTGCCCAAAGGATCATCATGGCAGGCCAAGCCAGGGTCAACGGACAGGTGATCTTGAAAGTTGCCGCCAAGGTCAATCGCACGGATTTGATCGAGGTGGATAAACCTCCACAATTTGTGTCGCGCGGCGGCGAAAAACTGCTGGGTGCTCTAGAGTCTTTTGATTTGCTTCATCTGGATGGATTGGTTTGTGCTGACATTGGTTCCAGCACCGGGGGATTCACAGACTGTCTTCTGCAGCATGGCGCTGCCAAGGTTTTTGCCGTGGACGTCGGCTATGGCATCATACACTGGAAATTGCGAAATCACCCTCAAGTGGTGGTGATGGAACGAACAAATGCCAGATATGTGGAAGGTTTTGGTGAACCCGTTCAACTGGTTACCATTGATGCTTCATTTATTTCTTTACGTACACTTCTACCCAGCGTAAAGAAATGGCTGGAAGAATCCGGTGGACAGGTTGTGGCGCTGATCAAACCGCAGTTCGAAGCGGGCAGACAGGATGCCGCCAAGGGGGAGGGTGTAATTCGCGATGGGTTGATCCATCAACGCATTTTGGAACAAGTTTTAAGTTTTGCCGTTCAAGAGGGGTTCGAGATCAAGGGTTTGATCCAATCCCCTTTGACCGGGCCAAAGGGGAATATCGAATTTCTTACACTGCTTTGCTATCCGGCAACCGGTCAAAGTAATGCGGCTGAATGGGTGGAAAAGCTTTATCCAATTGAATCACAGGGCGAGGAAATCGCCAGCAATTAAAACTATTAAGGTATACTAAACTCCGATTATGTCCTCGCAAACGATCCGAAATTTCTGTATTATCGCTCATGTTGACCACGGAAAGTCCACACTGGCTGACCGTATGCTGCAACTTACGGGCACTGTCTCTGACCGCGAAATGATGGAGCAGGTTCTGGATTCCATGGATCTGGAACGTGAAAAAGGTGTAACCATCAAAGCCTCCGCAGTCAGAATGAAATATCCATATAAAGGAACGGAGTATGAGCTAAACCTTATTGATACTCCAGGACATGTGGATTTTAATTATGAGGTTAGCCGGGCGCTTAACGCGTGTGAAGGCGCCTTGTTGATCGTTGATGCAACCCAGGGTATTGAAGCGCAAACCCTGGCAAACCTCTACCTGGCGCTCGATTCGAACCTGACCATCATTCCAGTGATCAACAAAATTGATCTTGCATCTGCACAACCCGATGAGGTTGCCGAAGAGATTGAAGCGCTAATGGGGGTTCCTGCAGAATCCATTTTGAGGGTGTCTGCCAAAGAGGGTCTCAATATCGAAAAAGTACTGGACGCCATTGTAGAGCAGATACCAGCACCTACAGGAAAAGTGGATGCTCCACTGCAGGCTTTGATCTTTGATTCCCATTATGATTCTTACAAAGGGGTGGTGGCTTACATCCGTGTCATGCAGGGTAGCATCAAATCCACCAGCACGCTGCATTTGATGGCAAATGGTACGGATATTAAACCGGTTGAGATTGGAATTTTTCACCCCGGAATGATCGTGATTGATGAACTGCTGGCAGGTGATGTTGGCTATGTTGCCACCGGGCTTAAGACTGTTAAGGAATGCCGTGTGGGTGATACCTTCACTTTGACCAGTGATCCTGCCAGTGATCCGTTGCCGGGTTACCGGCACCCAAAGCCCATGGTTTTTGCCGGTATTTATCCGGTGGATGGTGAAGATTACGCTGAACTCAAGGAAGCACTGGAAAAACTTCAGCTCAATGATGCTTCGCTAATTTTTGACCCCGAGACTTCTCAAGCCTTGAATTTCGGTTTCCGCTGCGGATTTCTGGGACTCTTCCATATGGAAATCATTCAGGAACGTATTGAACGCGAATATGACCTGGATATTGTTGTCACAGCCCCTTCAGTGGAATACGAAGTGGTAATGAACGATGGCGAGACTGTGAAAGTCTCTTCGCCTGCCATGCTGCCTGATGAGAACTCCATTTCTGAGATTCGCGAACCGTGGATGCGGCTTGAAGTGATATCGCCCACTGATTTTTATGGGACGATCATGGAGTTGGTGACCAAACGCCGTGGGACCTATATTTCACAAGACTATCCAGCCCCCAAAAGAGTCCAGCTCAATTACGATATTCCCCTTTCGGAATTGATTGTGGATTTCTTTGATGACTTGAAGTCACGCACCCGGGGTTATGCCTCGATGGATTATCATCTCCTTGATTACCGCCCAGGCAACCTGGTGAAGTTGGAAATTCTGGTGGATACCGAACCGGTGGACGCTCTGGCTGCAATTGTCCACAAAGAAGATGCTTACCATAAGGGTCAGGCTTTGGTAACGAAACTAAAAGCGTTGATTCCACGTCAATTATTTGATGTGGTTATTCAAGCTTCGGCAAGTGGACGTGTGATCTCGCGCGCAAATGTAAAAGCCCTGCGAAAAGATGTGTTGGCTAAATGTTATGGTGGAGATATCACCCGCAAGAAGAAACTGCTTGAAAAACAAAAGAAAGGCAAGCGCCGCATGAAGATGGTGGGTAATGTTGAAATTCCACAGGAAGCCTTCATGGCTGTGCTTCGACTTGGGGACGACTAATGCAGGCAAAGAAATCTGGTTGGAAGCAACTGCTGCGATGGCTGCCAGGCGTATTGATCAGCGCCATTGCGTTATACGCTGTATTTAAATTTATCAAAATTGATGATTTAAAGAACGCATTTCATACGGTCAAAATTGGGTTTATTTTGATCGTATGTGCGATCAGTGTCATCGGGTATGTGATTCGCGGAAAAGCCTGGCAGGTTATATTGGGAAAAGGTGTCACCTTCAAACAATCTTTCTTTGGGGTGAGTGAAGGATATTTTCTCAATAATGTATTACCTTTCCGTGCCGGAGAAGTTGCGCGATCGTTTTTTGTTGGGCGAAGCACTGGCAAGGGCACTTTTTATGTTTTATCAACCATTGTCATTGAACGTGCTTTTGATATTGCCTTCGCTGCAGTATATGTGATCATCACATTACCATTTCTACTGGGTATGGATTGGATCAAGCCTGTCGCTACAATTGCCTTGATCCTTGTATTTGCAGCCTTATTCTTACTGTTTCTGATTGCGAGAAACAAGGATAAGGTTCTTACCTGGGCTAACAAAATTACAAAACCAAATAAGATCGTGGCATTCATTTTGCCAAAAATTGAGAACATCATTGAAGGTTTTGGATTGCTGGCAAATCCATCCCAGTTCTATTTAAGCCTGCTTTGGATCGGGATCAATTGGGTCGTATGGACCTCAACTTATTGCCTGGCCGTCAATGCAGTCATTCCTGGGGCACCGATCTGGTGGGGCATTTTCCTTACGGGGGTAATGGCTCTCGGGGTTGCCATACCCTCCGCGCCATCAGCACTTGGCGTTTATGAAGCTTCTTTTGTGGCCGCAATCGCAATCCTGGGCGGACAAACAGGAACGGCATTGGCATATGCCATCATATTGCACCTGCTTGCATTTTCTTTTTCGGCAATATTTGGTATTTGGGGTCTGATTCGAGAAGGATTGGGTTTTTCAAAAATATTATCCACTTTTGGTTCAAGTGACGTAAAAACGGACTCCCTAGAAAAAGAGGAAGTATGAGCGATTTGACGTTAATCACCGGTGGAGCGGGATTCATCGGCTCGAACTATGCTTCACGTTGCATTTCTCGCGGTGAAAAAATTGTCATCTTTGACAACCTTTCTAGAGCCGGCTCAAAACGAAACCTGAAATGGCTCGAAGATAAATATGGCAAAGGTTCTTTTGAGCTTGTGGTCGGTGACGTAAGGGATGCGGATGCCATTCAAGCGGCAGCCCGTAATGCCAGCAAAATATTGCACCTGGCGGCACAGGTCGCTGTGACAACCTCGGTCACTGACCCGCGTAACGATTTTGATATTAACGCACTGGGCACCTTTAATACACTTGAAGCAGCCCGGCTTTCAGGCAACAAACCCGGATTCCTGTTTTCATCCACAAATAAGGTTTATGGTGGCATGGAGAATGTGCGCGTAGTCGAAAAAGATACACGCTACGATTATGCCGACCTTCCTGAAGGTGCAACCGAAGAGCAATTACTGGATTTCCATTCGCCTTACGGCTGTTCAAAAGGTTGTGGGGACCAATATGTCCGTGACTACGCTCGCATCTATGATCTTCATACCGTTGTCTTTCGGCAATCCTGCATTTACGGCCTCAGGCAATTTGGGGTCGAGGACCAGGGATGGGTGGCTTGGTTTGTGATCGCCGCTATTACGGGACGTCCCATTTCAATTTACGGTGATGGCAAACAGGTCAGGGATATCTTGTTTGTCGAGGACCTGTGCGATGCCTATGATGCAGCCTTCCAAAGATTACCCCAGATCGGCGGACAAGTATTCAATATTGGCGGCGGACGAAAGAATACCATCTCCATTTGGATGGAGTTCAAACCCATTCTTGAGCAATTATTAGGAAAAAAGATCGCAACCTCAAATGGTGATTGGCGCCCAGGTGATCAACCTGTGTTTATTTCGGATATTCGGAAAGCCAACAAACTTTTAAATTGGAATCCCAAGGTGGGTGTCGAAGAGGGCATCAGGCGATTGTTCACATGGGTCAAAGAAAATAAAGACCTCTTCTAACTTGTATGAAAATATTAATTGTTCTAACCTACTATCGTCCCCATATCAGCGGATTGACCATCTACGCTGAAAGGCTGGCGAAAGCCTTTGCTGCGCGTGGGCATGAAGTCACTGTTTTAACTTCGCGTTTTAAAAAAGAATTACCTTCTGAAGAAGTTGTGGATGGTGTCAGAATTGTCAGGGCTCCTGTTTTGTTCAGATTGAGCAAAGGCGTGATCATGCCCACCTTTGGTTTGATCGCCAACCGTTTGGTGCGCGAAACAGATGTGATCCAATTGCATCTTCCGCAGTTTGACGCAGCAGGAATTTCTTTCAGAGGACGACTGCTGCGAAAACCAACTGTCATCACTTATCACTGTGATCTGTTGATGCCCCCCGGGCTGTTTAATCGAATCGCCAATATCGGTGTTTCTTTTATGAACCAGCTCACAGGTCTTTTTACCCATCGCATCGTGACGTATACCCAAGATTATGCGGAGAATTCCTCCTTTTTGAAACCACGCTTGGGAAAGCTCAAGATCATTCCGCCGCCCGTAGTGCTGCCTGAAGTAACAAAGGAAAGTATTTTTGAATTTGCCAGGGAGCATAATCCGCAAAACAGGCATCCTGTCATTGGCATGGCCACCCGTTTCGCAAGCGAAAAAGGTGTTGAAGTCTTACTTAAAGCCCTACCTGATGTATTGAAAGAGTTTCCTACTGCAGTGGTTCAATTTGTAGGGACTTATCAAAAAGTGTTCAGTGAGGAAACCTATTTTGAACGCTTACGGCCTGAGATCGAAAAATTCCAGGCAAGTGGCAATTGGCAGTTTTTAGGCGAACTGGATCCCGAGCAAATGGCGAAATACTATCCCAATTTGGATGTGTTAACGGTGCCAAGTTTAAACTCCACCGAGGCGTTTGGTTTAGTCCAAATCGAAGCCATGATGAATGGAATCCCATGTGTTACTTCAAGTTTGCCGGGCGTGCGTCAACCTGTGAAGATCCATGATATGGGGGCCATCTTCCCGATCGGAGATTCTCAAGCACTTGCGCAAAGCCTGATCGCTGTTCTTAAAACCGGCAAGAACAATTATCAAAATAAGTTGGATTTTTCCCGTTATCAACCAGATGATATTGCCCGTGCTTATGAAGAATTGTTCCAAGAGATCCAACAAACTCTTTGATCATTACGGAGTTCCAGACCGTGAACAGTGTAAATGAACCAACCACACTAATTCGCCCCAAGAAAACACCCAAACCAATAAAACTGAATTGGCTTTGGGATTTGTTGATCATCGTCATCCTGTTGATTGGCGCATACTTCAGGTTCACCGGACTCAATTGGGATACCAATTATCACCTTCATCCCGACGAGCGGTTTTTAACCATGGTGGAAAGTGCCATTTCACCGGTGGAAAACCTGGGGCAATATTTTGATACTGCAAATTCATCGCTAAACCCCAACAACCGCGGCTATACATTTTATGTTTATGGAACCTTGCCAATTTTTATAGTGCGATATATCGGTGAGTTGACCGGCCAGGTCGGATATGACAGCATCCATCTGGTGGGAAGGGCAGTATCCGGTGCGTTTGATCTTGGCACCATTTTGCTCATTTACCTGATCGGCAAGAAACTTTATAAGAATACAAAACTTGGGTTGCTGGCTGCCCTTTTTTCGTCCATGGCTGTATTGCAGATCCAACTCTCGCATTATTTCACTGTTGATAATGTGGCCAACTTCTTTGCTTATGCCGCCATCTACGTTGCAATTTTCATCATGATGGCAGAACCAAAAGCCATAAAAGAACCTATTGAAGAAGAACGCTTCACGATTGACGAATCTGATACCGACCAAGAACAGGACCACGAACAAGATCAACCCCCAGTTGCAGACTGGAAGCCATATTTTAAGGTGGGGGCACACATTGGCAAGTATGCCTTGTTTGGACTTTTATTCGGGATGGCGCTGGCATCAAAAGTCAGTATTTATGCCTTGGCTTTTCTGTTGCCGATCGCTTCGATCGTTTATTATTCAAAACTCTCCAAAGAGTCCAGGAGCAAAGAAGCAGGTTTGATCCTGCGTAACCTGGCAATCGCAGGAATAATTGCATTAATAACTTTCAGGATTTTCCAACCCTACGCTTTCATGGGACCTGGTTTTTTGGGTGTAAAGATCAATCAAGGGTGGATTGCCAGCCTCAAAGAGTTGAGCGTTATCAGCAAAGGGGATGTTGATGTTCCCTATGCTCTGCAATGGGCGCGAAGACCGATCACTTTTGCTGCTGACAACCTTATGCAATGGGGTCTTGGACTCTCATTAGGATTGCTGGGACTCTTTGGTTTCCTGTGGATGGGTTGGCGTTTGATCAAGGGAGACTGGCAGAAACATATTGTGATCTGGGGATGGACAGCCTTCATTCTCGTGACTCAGTCCATCAACTGGGTGCGCAGTATGCGATATTTGCTGCCGATTTATCCGGCCTTGTGTTTGATCTCGGCCTGGGCAATCTTCAAACTATGGGAAAACGGCGCCGGCGCTGTGAGGAAGATCACTCCATTCCAGGTTAATTGGCGCAGAGTGGTGGCTGTGACAGCAGCCGTTATCACGGTGGCAGGTACGGCGATCTGGGCTTATGCCTTTACCTCGATCTATACCCGTCCTGTGACGCGTGTGGCAGCCAGCGATTGGATCTTACAAAATATTTCAAGTGCAATTGAAATGCCGATCACACTTAAAGACGGCTCACAAACCAAGCAGTTATTGGCGTATCAAAACACTGCAATTATTAATGCATCCCAGCCATATGTCTATGGTTTTAAAGCGAATGCAGATGGAACTGTCTCAAGTTTGACGCTTGAACATGTACTTTATAGCAATCAAAACAATCCCCTGGCGACGGTCACACCAACGATTATCACTTTGCAGGCTGCCATCCGCAGTGAGGATGGCGTTGTTTCAACGGCCATCGTCCAATCGCAATTCCTGCAGGTTTCGGATGCGCGCGGGGATGCCATAAGACTTGATTTCTACCCCTTTTTGAATCTACAAAAAGACCAGAAATATGAACTGGTCATTTCAGTCATCGAACCTGAAGTCAATTTGAAGTTGGATGGTGGGGTCTGGTTAAACGCCAATGATGGCACTAATGATTTCAGACAATACCTGCCTCCTCCTGCGCTTCGAATTTCATCGGCGTATCCCTTCAAAGAAAACTTCATCCCACTCGTCAGCGGAACTGTATCAGGTTTCAGACTCAATCGGGTGGTTGACCTGATGGATTCGGGTCTTAAAACCAACTTAACCGTAATTATCACCGACCCGGCTTACAACGATCTGGTGGTAGGGAAAGGTCAATTATCTGCGACCTTTTCACCAGAAAAGGACCCTCGTGGTGAGGAATATTGGGTCAATCTAGATCATCCGGTCAACCTGAATGCTGCCCAGATGTATGTCTTATCCATTGGCGTGAGCGATCAAGGTAGTGAACTCGCCATCTATAATGATGTGCCGGCAATCGAATCCACCTGGGATGATGCGCTGCCTCTTTCAGAGAACGGCTACAACCTGTTTGGATATGAACTCGGATTGTTTGGCAACGTTCGCAACATGGAACTGTATTTTGATGATACGCAGAGCAAGAAGGATCTACTCTATACCACTCTGGATCAATCGGATACCATTTTCATCAGTTCCAACCGGCAGTGGGGAACCACGGTAAGGGTGCCTGAACGTTACCCCCTGACCACGGAATACTATCGGGCATTGATCGGCTGCCCTGAAGATAAGGATATCTTGTGGTGTTATCAGGTTGCCCAGCCAGGCATGTTCACAGAAGAATTGGGCTTCAAGTTAACTGCGGTATTCCAGAATGATCCCACCATTGCGGGAATCAAGATCAACGATCAATCCTCAGAAGAAGCCTTTACGGTCTACGATCATCCCAAGGTATTGATCTTTGAAAAGACCGCGGATTATGACGCGGCAAAAATGCGCGCCATCCTCGACAAAGTGGATATCTCACTGGCGGTCCATAAAACGCCAGGCCAAGCCAGTCGGTTCGCAGGTAATTTACTGCTGAGTGATGTAAAAGCCAAGATTCAGCAATTGGGTGGCACTTGGAGCAAGATATTTTCAACCGACTCAATTCTGAATACAAATCCAGGCGTGGCGGCCATTATCTGGTATCTGCTCATCACCCTTTTAGGGTTGATCGCCTATCCCATCGTGCGAGTGATCTTCAAAGGTCTGCCCGACCGTGGATATCCATTCAGCCGTCTGGCGGGTATGCTGTTGGTGGCTTACTTCACCTGGCTTGCAGGGTCCACCTTCTTTACATTTTCGCGCTTGACCATTGTCGTTGTCATGGTTCTATTAATTCTGGTCAGCGGTTTTCTAGCCTATAAGCAACGTTTTGAATTATCAGTGGAATGGCACACCAAAAAGAAATATTTCCTGACGGTGGAATGCGTCATGCTGACCTTGTTCCTGGTCAGTCTGGGAATTCGTTACGGAAATCCCGACCTTTGGCATCCGTGGAAGGGTGGGGAGAAACCCATGGATCTCTCCTACTTTACCGCTGTGTTAAAAAGCACCGTCTTTCCGCCCTACGATCCATGGTACGCAGGCGGATATATCAATTATTACTATTGGGGATTCATACTGGTGGGGGTGCCGGTGAAGCTGCTGGGTATCATCCCTGCAATTGCCTATAACCTGATCATCCCAACACTTTTCGGATTGACGGGTCTTGGTGCGTTCAGCATCGGCTGGAATCTTTTTGCTAAAAAACAACTCCATGAAGACGAAGATCCGGATGCCATTCGGGCAAATACATTTCGCAGCACCATGGCCGGGTTAATTTCGATCTTCACCGTTTTGATCATGGGTAATTTAGGCACCATTCGCATGATCTGGCAGGGGCTGCAGCGCATCGTGGCTCCTGGCGGAGTGATTGATCATGCAGGTTTCGTAAATCGCTTTATCTGGTTCTTCCAGGGTTTGGGCAGGTTCTTTACCGGCAGTGCCCTGCCTTATGGAATTGGCGATTGGTATTGGATCCCCTCACGTGCGCTGCCGAATGAACCGATTACCGAGTTCCCTTTCTTCACGTTTACTTATGCTGATCTGCATGCGCATCTGATCGCTCTGCCAGTAACCATCATGATCATCGGTTGGGCACTTGGTTTTCTGCGAGGCAAATGGAATTGGAAATCCAATGATGGTATCAAACCATGGGTTAGTGCCGGGATTACATTGTTATTTGGTGGATTGGCCATTGGATTCCTGCGCGCGGCCAACACCTGGGATTTCCCGACCTATCTGTTATTAAGCTGTCTGGTGATCGTTTATACCATCATCCGTTATGCTGAAATGCCTGAAAAATTCATGCCCGGAAAACCCGCCTGGCTGGCCAAGATCGTTTTCATCTTGGGAACCATTGGTGTACTGATCGGGGCTACAACCCTGTTCTATCTGCCGTTCACCAAGAATTTTGCCACTTCGTATGGCAGCATCAGCGTCTGGACCACGGATCATTCGCCGCTCTCATCCTACCTTGTGCATTGGGGAGTGCAGCTGTTCATCCTGATCAGTTGGTTTGTGTGGGAAACGCGTGAATGGCTAGCATCCACTCCTGTATCATCTTTAAAAAAATTAAAGCCCTACGTCGGATTGATGCAAATCGTTCTGGTCTTGTTTGGGTTGGTTCTGATCCTGTTGACATTACTGGGGGTACAAATCGCCTGGCTGGCTGGGATTTTAGGCGCCTGGGCATTGATCCTCATCTTCAGACCCAAACAGCCCGATACGAAAAGATTGGTATTGTTTATCACCGGAACAGCTTTGCTACTCACTTTATTTGTTGAGATGTTCGTATTGACCGGTGATATCGGCCGCATGAATACCGTCTTCAAGTTCTATTACCAGGCTTGGACTTTCTTTGGTCTGGCTGCGGCTGCTGCGTTGGTCTGGCTCATCCCTGCGGTAAGCACCCGCTGGCGAGAGAGTGTATCCATAATTTGGCAGATTGGGCTGGTTTTATTGGTTTTCGGTGCTGCTTTATATCCGATTACTGCTGCAACCGACAAGATCAGAGACCGCATGTCCGTTGAAGCGCCCCATACCTTGAACGGGATCGAATTCATGGCTACATCCCAATATGGTGATCAGGGAGTGGAAATGGACCTCAACCAGGATTATCAAGGCATTCTCTGGATGCAGCAGAATGTGGTGGGTTCTCCGGTTGTGGTTGAAGCCAACACTGTTGAATACCGTTGGGGAAATCGTTATACAATTTATACAGGACTGCCTGGCGTGATGGGTTGGAACTGGCATCAAAGACAGCAGCGTGGATTCATTGACTCAAATGGAATTGCGAACCGTTTAAATGACATCATCAGTTTTTATACGACGACTGATATTAAATCAGCTCTGAACTTCATAAATAGATATCATGTGAGCTATATTATTCTAGGGCAGATGGAACGGGCATATTATCCCGGTGAAGGATTGGACAAGTTCACAAAATATGACGGGGTATACTGGAAAGAAGTGTTCAGCTATCAGGATACCGTCATCTATCAGGTGACAAGCGAGTAAAAATGACTGATTTTCTGCGTTTTCTCAGTTGGTATCTGGCCATAAGCGTGGTGGGCTGGGTGAGTTTGCCCATCGCCTTTAGATTGCTGCCGAATTTGACCAGTAAAGGGTTTGCACTTGCCAGACCCTTAGGCCTTCTTGTTTGGGGGTATCTCTTCTGGCTCCTGTGCTCTTTGGGCGTATTACAAAACAACACCGGTGGTGTTGTTTTGGCTTTTGTACTGCTGCTTGCCCTGGCAGTATGGAGTGCTACTAAAGGCAGACTGCAGGAGTTGGTCAGTTGGATCAAGGATAATAAAAAAACCATCATCGTGATGGAAGTTCTTTTCTTTGTTGCTTTTGGTTTATGGACGATTGTAAGGGCAGCCAACCCTGATGCTGCATACACTGAAAAACCAATGGAACTGGCATTTATCAATGCAATCCTGAGATCGCCGGCATTCCCTCCCATGGACCCCTGGCTTTCAGGTTATGCCATTTCATATTATTACTTTGGCTATGTAATTGTTGCCATTTTGATTCGTGTGACGGGGGTGACATCCTCGATTGGATTCAATCTTAGCTCGGCATTGTGGTTTGCCCTGACGTCACTTGCGGCTTATGGCGTCGTCTTTGATCTGATCGCAACATGGAAGCATGCTGATGGTGGCAAGTATAAAAACCTTGTGAAAACCCGATTGGGAGCATTTTTCGCACCTTTATTCGTGCTCCTCATCAGTTGCTTTGAAGGTGTGCTTGAATTCTTGTATTCAAACCGCGTTTTCTGGAAAGCTGATGCTTCTGGCGCGCTAACCTCGAAATTTTGGACCTGGTTGTCTATCGCGGAACTGGATACTGCTCCAACCATGCCTGTTTCGATGTGGCCAAATCGGTCCAGCGGTTGGCTTTGGTGGCGCGGATCGCGTGTGCTGCAAGACCTAAACATGGCGGGTGGGAAGATCGAAATTATTGATGAGTTTCCCTTTTTTACCTACCTGCTTGCGGACTTGCATCCGCATTTGCTGGCGATGCCGTTTTGTTTGCTGGCCATTGGCTTGTGCCTGAACTTGTTCCTGGGCGTAAAGGGTTATCTCACCTCAAATGAATCCATTTTCAAATGGCTTAAACGCTGGGATTTCTGGTTTACGGCGCTGATCCTAGGCAGCCTTGCTTTCATCAACACCTGGGATTTTCCGATCTATGTTGGTTTGTTCTGTCTTGTTGTGACTTTCATGCGATACAAGGAAATTGGCTGGAAAGCAGAACGCATTTGGGATTTCATCAAAGTTGGTCTGTTTACCGGCATTACTGGCGTGGTTTTGTTTTTACCATTTTATCTTGGGTTCAAGTCACAGGCTGGCGGATTGTTGCCAAGCCTGGAGTTCGTAACCAGAGGCATCCATTTCTGGGTGTTCTTTGGGGCACTTTTGATCCCTATCTCCATTTGGTTGATCTTTCAACTCTGGCCGATTAAGAATGCCAAAGCCGTTTTATCGGCATTACGATTTGCACTCCTGCTGTTTGTTGGGCTTTTTGCAGCTTCATTGCTTTTTGGCAGCCTCATCTTTGGCCTTGGGACTAACGGATTGGGATTGGCATCTTCATCAAATGCAGCGATGGCAGCGCTCGGACAAAAATTGCAGATGGCCGGTCAGGCTTTTTCGGGCATTCATGGGACCTTCAGTGCCGGAGCGGTTGTTGTTGCAGCGCTGGTACGCAGGTTGAATTCCCCTGGCACCTGGATCACGCTGCTGCTCATGTTGACCGTCACGTGGACGCTGCTCGGACAATCCAAACCAGGCAAAACCGAATCACAAGATGCAGACCAAGCCGTTAATGAATCCGCTGATGTGGATACTTCAAGTGTTCGTGCGTTTGTTGCGATATTGATCTTGATCGGTATTGCGTTAACGGCGTTCCCTGAGTTCTTTTATTTACGCGATCAATTCGGCAACCGCATGAACACCATTTTCAAATTCTATTTCCAGGCGTGGATCTTGTGGGGGATTGTGGCTTCTTATGCAAGTGTTGAGTTGTTGTCACGCTTAAGGGGAATCAAGAGCGCACTGTTTACCATCCTGTTGACCGTGGTGGTCATCTCGGGTTTGGCTTATCCGGTGGTGATGCTCACCAATAAAACAAACAACTTTAAACCCGTCTCTTTCACACTGGACGGCAACGATTATCTGGCACGCAATAATACCGATGATTACACGGCCATGCAGTGGTTAAGTCAACAGCCATTGGGGGTTGTTTCAGAAGCCATTGGCGGAAGTTACACAGAATACGCCAGAGTCTCGACCCGAACAGGAATGCCTACCGTTTTGGGGTGGCCTGGTCATGAAGGCCAATGGCGGGGCGGGTATTCCGAGGTTGGATCGCGCGAATCAGATATCAAGACCATTTACACATCCAATGATTGGGTTCTGGTTTCAAGTTTGATCGAACGTTACAAAATTCGTTATATTTACTTGGGTTACCTGGAAAATTCATTGTATAAAACTGATGGTTCTCTTTTTAAGGCCAATCTACCCCTGGTCTATCAAAACAATGGTGTAAGCATATATGAGGTTCCAGATCGCAGCAGTGAGGTGACACCATGACTTTTGCTGAACAACTAAATTCTTTTATGAAACGATACTTTGCGGTGTTCATTTTGATCGCATTGCTCCTTGCAGCATTTCTTCGAGTTGTAAAACTCGGTGCAATTGGATTGACGGATCATGAATCCATTCTGGCATTACAGGCCTATAAAGTAGCCAATGGCCAGGAAGTCTTGATTGGCGGTCAGCCGGGTTATGTCGGCCTGACCTCGTTTCTCTTTACAATTTTCGAGAGCAGCAACTTCTTTGCCCGATTCTGGCCTGCCGTTTTTGGCGTCATTCTGGTGATTGTGCCTGTTTTATTCCGCAAACAATTGGGTGATTTGGCAGCCGTAATTTTGGCATTCCTGGTCGCCTTTGAACCCGGTCTGGTCGCACTTTCACGTTCTGCAGACGGAACCATGATCACCATTGCTTCACTGTTTCTGGCCAGCGGATTGTTTGCAAATCGAAAGTTGATCTTGGCTGGAGTCTTTGCCGGTCTGGCAGTTATTGGCAGCCAAAATTTTTGGCCACTTATCCTAACCCTGGGATTGGCCTGGTTGTTGATCTATTGGCTCGATCCTGAAATGAAAAAATCAGAAAAAACCGGTTCGTTGAAACTTGAGAAATCGGGTTGGTTAAAATTCACGCTTGCTGTCTTGATATCGGTTGTTTTGGTCAGTTCGCAGTACCTGCTTCATCCTTATGGCATCAGCGGGATTGGCTCTACGGTTACTGATTTTCTCTCACAATGGCAAGCAAAGACTGACCTGGGACAAGGCCAATATTTGTTGATCTTGCTTGTGACTCAGTTCCCCGCCTTGATACTTGGGATCTGGGGATTGGTGAATGGTTTACGAGAAAAAACACCCATCGCTCGAATGTTGGGATTGTGGTGGATAATCGGACTGCTATTGGCGGTTATCACGCCTGCAAAAGAACCTCTCCAAATCGCAATGTTCAACCTGCCTATATTTGTTCTGGCCGCCATTCAAACCGCCAGATTGGTCGAAGGGTTGCAGGTGCATTCAAAATTTGTTTTTATTGCAGAAACAGTCGTCACCATCAGTTTGCTGCTTTTTTCGATCTTGAATTTTCTCAACATGATCAACTTTCCGCCAGGCGATACGGTCACCATGCGCAATCGGATTCTCGGAACTTTTCTGCCGTTGGCTTTGTGGATCGCCTTTACCGTGTTATTGTCTTGGGGCTGGGATGCCACCTCGAGTAAGAGCGGGGTTGTGATCGGCTTGGGATTGATGCTGGCCGCATTGTTGGTTGGCAGTGGTTGGAAAGCGGCCCAACTAGGCAGCCGTCCGCAAAATGAATTCTTGGCAAATTCAGGCTATATCGTTGGGCAGAAGGATTTGTTACAAACCGTTGAAGATGTTTCACTTTGGAACAACGGTCAAAAGAACAGAATTGATGTGCAATTGGTTGGATCCGAATCGCCCTCGGTTGCCTGGGCTTTTAGAAATTTTGAAAAAGTTACAAATTCTGAGGCATTTCCTGTTACAAATTCACCTTCTGTTGTGATTTCTGGCATGGATGCAGTCATTCAGACTCAGAGCTTGTATCGCGGGCAGATGGTTGTATGGAGTTTACAGCCTGATTTTTCCACCATGCAATGGCAGGATTGGGTCAAATGGTTCTTCAACCGTCAGGTTCCCGAGAAAAAGACCAATCTCATCTTATGGGTGAGGAACGATCTTTTCAAAGATACTTCAGCACAAAATTAACGTTATAAGGATAGGAAATGTCATTTATTAATCTGATTGCCATTGATGGACCGGCCGCATCTGGAAAATCCACCCTGGCAGAACTCATCGCCAATAAACTCAACTATTTCTTTTTTGATACCGGTGTCATGTATCGGGCAGTCACTCTGGCAGCCTTGGAACAGGTCAAAAACCTGGATGATGAAGCCAAGGTAACGGATGTGGCGAACCGCATCCGGATTGATGTTCAACCGGCATCCGTTCAGGACGGACGGGTGATGGATATTTTGGTGGATGGAAGAGACGTCACCTGGCAGATCAGAACGCCAGAAGTGGATCGTAAGGTATCAAAAGTGTCTGCTTACGCAGGTGTACGTAAAGCCATGACAGAACAGCAGCGGCGCATAGGTGAACGTGGCAACATGGTGATGGTCGGCAGGGATATCGGAACCGTTGTTTTCCCTGACGCCAAATATAAGATATACCTTGAAGCATCACCAGAAGAACGAGCCAGACGGCGATTTGTTGAAGTCCAGAAAAGGGGGGAACCCACATCATATGAGGATATTCTAGCCTCCATCCGTAAGAGGGATGAGGTGGATTCGTCACGGGCGGTTGCACCCCTTAAACCAGCAGATGATGCCCATGTGATTGATTCTGATGGAAAAAACATTGATATTGTTTTAGAAGAAGCCTTACAAATACTTGGTAATCCTGTCTCATGATTCCAAAAATGTTGCATAATTAGTTAATGTTTTTCATTTGCTGAAAAACACTTGTTTTGATTAATATCATTATTGGGAGAGTCTATGTGCGATACCATTGTTGCACTCGGTAATTCAACGGTTGATGGCAAAGTGCTCTTTGCCAAGAACTCTGATCGCGAGCCGAACGAAGCCCATGAACTGATCATCATTCCCCGCGCCCAGCACCAGCCTGGCGAGATGGTAAAGTGTACCTATATAGAGATCCCCCAGGTGGAAGAAACTTATCAGGTGCTGCTGGCAAAGCCTTTCTGGATATGGGGAGCCGAGATGGGAGCCAATGAGTTTTCTGTAACCATTGGTAACGAAGCGGTTTTCACCCGTGATGCTTATGGCAAGGAACCCGGCCTAATTGGTATGGATTTTCTGCGTTTGGCTTTGGAGCGTTCCAAGACAGCTCACGAAGCACTTTTGAAGATCATTGAACTGCTTGAACAATATGGTCAGAGTGGTAACTGCGGATTTGCCCACAAAATGTTTTATCACAACAGTTTCTTGATCTGTGATCCAGATGAAGCCTGGGTGCTCGAAACATCAGGTAAAGAGTGGGCCGCAGAAAAGGTTAGAGATGTTCGCTCTATTTCGAATGCCATCACCATTGAAAGTGATTGGGACATGGCATCTGCCAACCTGGTGCAGCACGCAATGGACAAGGGCTGGTGTAAGGATAAAGAAAAATTCAACTTCAGCAAATGCTATTCCGAACCGGTGTATACCCTTTTTAGTGACGCCCGCAAACGGCAGCACTGCACGACTCAACAATTGAAAGATGCAAAAGGTGGAATCACGCCTGACATGATGATGGCGATCCTCCGGCATCACGATGACAAATCAGAGCCCGATTGGTCCCCCGATAAAGGCATTACCGGTGCAGACGTGTGTATGCACGCAGGGTGGGGACCCATCCGCGGGAGTCAGAGTGCGGGATCAATGGTTTCATTGCTTGACCGCAGTGATACTATGCATTGGCTGACAGGAACCTCTGCCCCGTGTACTTCTCTATTCAAGCCGGTATGGCTTGATTGCAGCCTTCCGGAACATGGAAACGCACCGCAAGGGACATACGATGAGAAGACCCTTTATTGGCGTCATGAGGCCATCCATCGGGCTATATTACAAGATTATGCGGCCCGAATCCCCTTGATCAAGACGGACCAGGTTAATTATGAGGAACAAATGCTTGCCGAGGTGATCCAAAACCTCGCCGGATCATTTAATAAACGGAAGAGTATTTCTGAAAAGTATTTCAAATTGGCACAAGAATTAGAGTTCACCTGGTTAAGTAAGGTCAATTTGCATCAAACCAAACGCAAGAACAGGCTCCTTTACAACATGGCCTGGAAGAAGTTTAATGATGAAGCCAAGATGGATCAGCCTTGAATTGTAGAGAGTAAAACCGGATTATTATGGTAACTGCAACACTGCTGAACAACGCCCCCTATATTGACCTGCTTTACCATCTGATTGGCTGGTTGGGCTGGCTTGGGTTGGCAGCGTTGCTTTTTTGGGGATTACGCAAAAAAATACAGTTCATCAGTTCGAAAAAATTCTGGACTGTGTTTGCAGTCATGCT
This sequence comes from Chloroflexota bacterium, assembly GCA_021825925.1. GTDB lineage: Bacteria > Chloroflexota > Anaerolineae > Anaerolineales > Anaerolineaceae > UBA6107. The sequence goes on along the minus strand of JAKAFP010000006.1, from coordinate 45,791 downwards.
GGCTTTTGCCATCCTGGTTCCGCTCTTTTTTGGGATCAAGCTTCCATGGCAATCCAGTTTGCCGCTGCCTAACATCACCCGCGAAGCCACATCACCGGTGATCATGCTTTTCAGCGCCATACCGTGGATCCTGGCTGCAGGCATTCTTGGTTTTTGGCCAGCGGTGGTGATGGGGTTTGTCACCGGTCTAGTGACCGCATTGTGGAATACCCACAACCTCTTTACCCCACTCGAAACCGCTGCATTGGCACTCTTGATCTCTTATGCCTTGCGCCAAAATTATCGTTCACGGCTTTTCCAATGGCTGCGCAGACCTATTGGGGCAGCGGTGGCAGTTGCGTTTGTTTCCGTCCCCGTCTATCTGCTTACTACATTCTTTGGCACCAACGGAACCATCGCGGCTCGACTGGATTTTGCCTTCACCCAATCGTGGATGGTGATGCTGGTCAACGCGGTTCAGATCATTTTTGCTGGTTTTGTGCTTGACCTGGCATTGGTGACCAAATCAAAATATTGGATCCAACAGAAATCGTATGTTCCTTCTCCGTACGAAACAGGTTTACAGGAGAAGGTCTTTTACATCGCATTGCCCATCATTTTTGTGCTGCTGTTGACACTGGCAATAGCCGACTGGGTGGTAGCCGGCAAGGCTGCCGAGAAAATGCTTGAAGGCCGGCTTAAGAGTACGGCTGAAATTGCCTCAGAGAACATCCCTTCTTTGATTGATACCGGTCAGGGCTTGCTGCTGGATATGGTGGACAGCCATATTCCCATGGACCTGCCAGAAACAGCTCAGGCTTTCCTCAAAGCAAAACTGCGGGCAATACCCTTCTTTACCCAATTCTATTTGTTTGATCTGACAGGCGCACCGCTTACAGGGTACCCTGATACGGATGTTAGTCAATCCGTGCTTACACCAGAAGAAGTTGCAGGGGTGCAACTCGCTTTGAACGGCGTACTGATCCAAAGTTATGTCATAGCGCCTGCAGCTGGTGAAAACTCAGCACAGATCACCTATATCGCGGCTATCCCCGACGAATATGGTTTGGCCAAAGGGGTCATTGCGGCTCGAACCAACCTGGGGGTCAACCTGTTTTCTCAACCTGCGTTACTGGCGCTTCAAGAAATACAAAAAGCCGGTGGTGAAGGGGTGATCCTGGATGGGGAAAATCGAATTCTTTATGACTCCAATCCAAGCTTGATCTTGACCACTTATCAGGGCAGGGTGCCAGAAACTTCAGAATACTTCGATGACACCAGTGGAACCGGTACAAGACGGATGGTGTATGCTTCGATCTCGGAAGCCAAGGATTGGAAGATCCTGCTTTCGCTGCCGGCCAGTACCACCCAGGATCTCTCTTTACAAATTGCTGTCCCCCTGCTGGCCATCTCGATCCTCATCTCCATTGGGGCTTACCTGCTTCTGCGATATATGGTTGGTTCGCTTTCGAGATCGTTGGTGCAATTAGCCAACCAGGCCGATGAGATCTCAAAGGGCGGGCTTGATCAAAAAATTGCCATCAACAGCGTAGACGAGGTGGGCAGGTTAAGCGCGGCCTTTGAACAAATGCGCACCAGCTTGAAATCAAGACTGGATGAACTGGATGTGCTCTTGAATGTTTCAAAGGGAGTGGCATCCAATTTTGAGATTGGCAAGACCTCGTCCCATTTGCTCAAGGCATGTCTTTCATACGGCGCTGATTCGGCCAGGCTGATCCTCAAAAATGGATACAGTTTTGGCTTTGATGAAGAAACGATCTCTTATTCAGCTGGTCCAGAGGCGGACGAGTATTTTGAGTTGGATAAATTATTAATTGACCAGATGGGAACCGACAAGATTTTGGTCATACCCTCCAAGCCACGCATCAGAAGGATCGGCAGCATCAAGGGACCCATCCCATCTGCGGTGGTGGCCATGACGCTGGCGGACGAGACCACGGACTACGGTATGTTGTGGATCGCCTATGCAGAACCGCATCGCTTCTATGATGAAGAGATCCATTTTCTGAATACTATTGCCGGACAGGCCGTCCTGGCCATTTCGAATTCATCCTTGTTTATGAATGCTGAAGTGGGCAAGAAACGGCTTGAATCCGTTCTTTCCTCCACACCTGAACCGGTCCTGGTCGTGGGAGAGTCGGGGCGTTTGTTAATGGCCAATGAAGCTGCTGAGAACGTGGCCGGCTTGATCGAAACCAGCGGCGAAAAGGAACATTTCATTGCGGAAATCAAATCTTCCGAGTTTATTGATTTCCTCAACAGCAACCGCGACAAGGTCAACAAGACCGGCGAAATATCCATTCTGGGCAAGATCTTCGAGATGTCCGTTTCGCCTGTAAAGGTGGAAAATGCCATGGTGGGCACCGTTTGCGTTCTGCGGGACATCACCGAGTTCCGCGACATGGAAAAAATGAAATCAGATTTCGTGGCCACTGTTAGTCACGACCTGCGCGCCCCCATGGGAATTGTGCGTGGCTACGCCACCATGTTGCAAATGGTGGGTGAATTGAATGAACAGCAAAAAGAATATGCCAACAAGATGGTCAACGATCTGGATGTAATTGATCAGATGGTGGATAAGCTGCTGGATCTTGGACGGATCGAATCCGGCAGCGTGCTGCAGGTTGAGAAGATCGCCCCCATGGATCTGTTTGATGAGGTGATGAAGGTACTCCAGCCTCTGGCGACCCAGCGCAAGGTTCAGATCATGCGCGAACTGACAATTGCCCAAAGTCTTGAAATTGAGGCAGACAAGGCACTTCTTCAGCAGGCACTTTACAATCTGCTGGATAATGCCATAAAGTTCTCGCCGCTGGGTGGAAAGATCGCCCTGAGACTGCAGGTCAACCCTGAAAATGTGGTTTTTGAAATCCAGGATCACGGCCCTGGCATTGCACCCCTGGATATAGATAAAATATTTGATAAATTCAACCGCAATGGCGGAAAAGACAACGGTTCACTTAAAGGTTCCGGTCTGGGGTTGTCCATTGTAAAATCCATTGCTGAAAGGCACAATGGCAAGGTGTGGGCTGTCAGTACTCTGGGGAAGGGAAGCACCTTCTTCTTGCAAGTGCCGATCATTCAAAAGACCAAAACGGAAAAAGAAATTGCCAGTTGATTTTCTAAAAAAAGTGGTATAATTTTTGGTTGCATGATTTTTATAGACTGCACCCACCTCAGTTAACCAGCGCAAGAACATTAGTCCGTGCGCTGCTACGCGTTTTAATAGCTCCAGGATTCCCAACAGGAGGCGTTAGTGGAAACAAAAAGTTTAGTTGCTCTTAGGATTAACCTCGCATCACCTGAGACCATTCGAAGTTGGTCTTATGGAGAGGTCTTGAAGCCGGAGACCATCAATTATCGCCGTTTGCGCCCTGAAAAGGACGGATTATTCTGTGAGGCCATCTTTGGCCCTTCACGTGATTATCAATGCTACTGCGGCAAGTACAAAAACCCACGTTATAAAGGCATCATTTGTGACAAGTGCGGTGTGGAAGTTACCCGAGCCTCGGTTCGACGCGAGCGCATGGGTCATATAGATCTGGCTACTCCTGTGGCGCATATCTGGTATACACGCCGTATTCCTTCATATCTCGGTCTGCTGCTGGATATCTCCCGCCGCAACCTGGATCGCGTTTTGTATTTCGCCCAGTATATTGTCACTTTCGTAGATGACGATGCACGACAGAAGGCTTTGAAACGTCTTGAAGACGAGATCAATGACACTGAACGCGCACAGGCCAGTTCCATTAACTCCAAGATTTTGGATGTTAAGTCAGGCCGTGACAAGAAAATTGCCGAGTTCATGCAGAAAAAGGCTGATATTGAGTCCAAAGCTGATGAACAAACAGCGTCACGCCTTGAACCTGTAATTCAAGAAGGCCAGGCCCTCGAAAAGATGTTGACCGAAAAAATGGGTCAGGTCTTGAAGAAAAAAGTTGATTTCACCGCTGCTGATGTGACCATTGCGGATATTGGCGATACCGTCAATTCCAAGCACATTGCCAGTGTTCAAAAAGCAGTCAAAGAAAGTCTTGAAGAGATCGAAAGCGAATTCAAAAAAGAATTGCAACGCGATCTGGAACAGATCAAGATGAGCATCGAGACCATCAAGGCTGAAGCCGATGAAGTGATGGAAACTCTGCGCAATTCACTCGAAGATTCTTCAAGCGTTTCACAAGATCAGAACTCTCACTTGCGCGATGAACTTCAGGAACTTCACCCGTTCACCTTCCTGACCGAAAGCCGCTACCGTGAATTGAAATCCCGCTGGGGACAGGTGTTCCGCGCTGACATGGGTGCTGAAGCATTCTATGATGTGCTGCGCCGCCTCGACCTCGAGAAACTCTCTGCTGACCTGTGGACTGAGGTCCGCACCTCAAAGAGTAAACAGAAACGCAAAAAAGCCACCACTCGTTTGAAAGTGGTCGAATCTTTCCGCCGTTCCGGTAATCGTCCCGAGTGGATGATCCTGACCGTTCTCCCGGTCATTCCTCCTGACTTGCGCCCAATGGTTCCATTGGATGGCGGCCGTTTTGCCACCTCAGATATGAACGATCTTTACCGCCGTGTGATCAACCGCAACAACCGTCTGAAAAGACTGTTGGAGCTTGGTGCCCCGGATGTGATCGTCCGCAACGAAAAACGTATGCTCCAGGAAGCTGTTGACTCCCTGATTGACAACTCACAGCGCGGCAAGGCACTCTCTCGCCGTGGACGCCGTGAATTGAAATCCTTGAGCGATATGCTCAAAGGCAAGAAGGGTCGTTTCCGCCGCAACCTGTTGGGTAAACGTGTTGATTACTCAGGTCGTTCTGTAATCGTGGTTGGTCCCCAGTTGAAACTGTACCAATGCGGTTTGCCGAAATCCATGGCATTGGAACTCTTCAGACCTTTCGTTATTTCCCGCCTTGTGGCGCACAGCTATGCAGCCAACGTCAAAGGTGCCCGTCGGTTCATTGAACGCAACCGTCCTGAAGTGTACGAAGTCCTCGAAGAAGTCATCAAGGAACGTCCCGTTCTTTTGAACCGTGCTCCAACCCTTCACCGTTTGGGTATCCAAGCTTTTGAGCCCATCCTGATCGAAGGCAGCGCCATTCAATTGCATCCATTGGTCACCACCGCTTTCAACGCTGACTTCGACGGCGACCAGATGGCTGTTCATGTTCCGCTCTCAGAAAAAGCTGTGCGCGAAGCCCGCACTTTGATGCTTTCTTCCAAGAACCTGTTGAAACCTGCTGATGGCGAACCAATCATCAGCCCAGGTAAAGACATGGTGTTGGGTGTCTATTACCTGACCATGGAAGACAATCGCCCCCACAAGGGTGATGGCCGTGCATTTGCTGATATTGATGAAGTTGATTTGGCTTATCAATTGGGTCAAATCGAACTGCACACAGATGTCAATGTGAAACTGTTCACCTGGTATACAGACGAACACGTTCGTCTTGCCAAACCCGAAACCCGCATGATCAAAACGACGGTTGGACGCGTTTTATTCAACCGCATTTTGCCGGCAGAAGTTCAGTTTGACAACCGTGTACTTGAAAAAACTGGAATTAAAAACCTGATCGCGGATGTTTATGATATCTGCGGTGAAAAAGTGACCACGACCGTTGCTGATAATATCAAGGATATTGGCTTCCAATATGCCATGAAATCCGGTATCACCATTGCCGTGGCAGATATTTCTGTTCCAGAAGAAAAAGCTTCCATTCTGGCTGCTTCACAGGCCGAAGTGGATCAGATCAACAAGGGTTACCGCCGTGGTTTGTTGACCGAACAGGAACGTAATGAACAGGTCATCAAAGTCTGGCAGGATACCACCAAAGAAGTTGGCGATGCCGTGCGCAAGCACATGGATCCCAATGGTAACCTCTCGACCATGGCCAGTTCCGGCGCCACCAAAGGTGGATTTGGTCCTATCGCCCAGTTGGCCGGTATGCGCGGTTTGATGGCTGATCCTTCCGGACGTATCATTCGTCTGCCGATCACCTCAAACTTCCGCGAAGGTTTGACCGCCCTGGAATACTTCATTTCCACACATGGTGCCCGTAAAGGTCTGGCCGATACCGCTCTGCGTACTGCAGATGCAGGTTACCTGACCCGTCGTCTCGTGGATATCGCCCAGGACATCATCATCAACGAAGTAGACTGCGGTACTGAAGATGGCATCTGGATCCGCAAGGAAGACGATGTTGCCGGTCAGAACCTTGGTGAGCGTTTGTTTGGTCGTTCCATTGCTGCAAGAATTGTTGATCCGAAAACCGGTGAAGTGATCGGTGAACGTGATCAATTGCTGGATCATGAAATGGTCCGCAAGGTAATGGCTGCAGGAGTTGACAAGGTGTTTGTACGCTCTGCCATGACCTGCTCACTGATCCATGGTATTTGCGCCAAATGCTACGGTATGGATCTTGGCCGCGGTGAACTGGTGGTTCTTGGTTCAGCTGTCGGTGTTGTGGCTGCCCAATCCATTGGCGAGCCTGGTACCCAGCTGACCCTGCGTACCTTCCACACTGGTGGTGTTGCCTCTGGAGGCGATATCACGACCGGTCTTCCTCGTGTTGAAGAGTTATTCGAAGCCCGCCGTATGCCGAAAGGCGAAGCGGTTGTTTCAAGTATCGCCGGTGTTGCCAGCCTGCTGCAGACCGAACGATCTTCAGATCAGAGAATTGTCAGAGTCGAACACAGTGAAATGGTCTCTGATGAGTATGAAGTTCCTGGCGAATGGAATATTGTTGCCAAGGACGAGACCAATGTCGCCATGGGTGATGTCATCGCCGATTTCGGTGAAGCACAGATCACCGCCCAACACAATGGCCGCGTGCGTGTTGAAAAACGTAAAGTTATCGTCTCTTACGAACAAAAAGAGAGCGAAGAATACGAAATTCCAAGCACCTCACGCTTGATCATCCGTGATGGACAAAAAGTGGAAGCTGGTGAACCTTTGACTGAAGGTTCCATCAATCCTCACACCATCTTGAAGATTAAAGGCCGCGAAGCTGCCCAGATCTACCTGATGACCGAGGTCCAGAAGGTGTATCGTGCCCAGGGTCAGAACATCAATGACAAACACTTTGAAGTGATCATCCGCAAGATGGTTGGCAAAGTGCAGGTCATTCGCCCGGGTGATTCACACTACCTGCCCATGGACGTGATTGATCGTCTTGAGATCAAAGCCACCAATGAGAAACTGATTGCTGAAGGCAAACAACCCGCACGGTTCGTCGAAATCTTGCTGGGCGTAACCAAGGCTTCATTGAGCACCGATTCCTTCCTGTCCGCCGCTTCCTTCCAACACACCATCAAGGTGTTGGCTGGTGCAGCTATCGCTTCCACGGAAGATCCGCTGTTTGGTCTGAAAGAAAACGTGATCATCGGCAAGCTCATCCCCGCTGGAACCGGTTTTGTCCACGGAAGGTTTAGTGTTCCGCTGGAAAAACAAGCTGTGGTCGAAGAAGTGGTAGATCTTGACGGCGCTGGTCCCGTTGAACCTTTAGCCGAATAATCTCTGAAAAGAAATATAGAACCCCGAGAATTCTCGGGGTTCTTTTGTTAACCTCTTAAATTACTCACTATTTCAAGCAGGGTGGGGTAAACTTAACCTGAAATTCATTGTCTTGAACGGAGTCATTATGGAACTTGGACTTGTTAGAAAAGTAGATATTGATCACGAGATGCAGCAATCATATCTTGATTACGCGATGAGCGTGATCGTTTCACGTGCACTGCCTGATGCAAGGGATGGGCTCAAACCTGTGCAGCGCAGACTTCTATATGCCATGTATGATATGGGGATCCGTCCAGACAGCGCTTACAAAAAATCTGCCAGGATCGTGGGTGAGGTGCTTGGTAAATATCATCCCCACGGTGATCAGGCGGTATATGAATCCATGGCACGTTTGGCGCAGGATTTCTCGATGCGTTATGAACTCATTGATGGCCAGGGCAACTTTGGCAGTGTGGATGGCGATCCCCCGGCTGCCATGCGTTACACCGAAGCGCGCATCACTCCGTTTGCGCTGGAATTGCTCAATCAACTCGATCGCAATACGGTCAATTTTGATCGAAATTTTGATGACACTTTAAGTGAACCCAGTGTACTGCCATCCGCCATCCCCAATATGCTGGTGAACGGCGCCACAGGTATTGCCGTGGGTATGGCCACAAGCATCCCCCCCCACAACCTTTGTGAAACGATTGACGCTCTCAGTTACATGCTGGAACACTGGCAAAAATTGGATGATATCACTGTCGGCGACCTGATGAAATTCATTCAGGGACCGGATTTTCCAACCGGCGGCATCATCCTGCAAGAACACGAACAAAACGAGCTGCAGAGCACCTATGCCACCGGCAAGGGCAGAATCACGCTTAGAGGGCGTCTGAACCTTGAAGAAATGGCACGTGGCAAGAGCCGCATCATTGTCACCGAACTGCCTTACATGACCAACAAGTCCAGCTTGATCGAAAGGATCGCTGAGCTCGCCCGTGATGGAGATTTGGAAGGCGTTTCAGATCTGCGGGATGAGTCTGACCGCCATGGCATGCGGATTGTCATTGAGCTGAATAAAGCCGCCGATGCCGATAAGACTTTGCGTGCCTTGTATAAACGAACACCTCTGCAAGTCACTTACAGTATCAACTTGTTGGCATTGGTCAATGGGGAACCCAAGCTGCTTTCGCTTAAACAGGCCTTAAAAGTCTTTGTTGAACATCGTCTTGAGATCGTTAAGAGGCGAAGCGAGTATGACCTGAAGAAAGCCGAAGATCGCATTCACATCCTTGAAGGGTTACGCATTGCCATCAAGTTCCTGGATGAGGTTATCACCATCATCCGCGGTGCTGCGGATACGGAACAAGCCAGAGAAAAATTGATGAAGCGCTTCAAACTGAGTGTGGTTCAAGCGCAAGCCATTTTGGATATGCCGTTGAAAAGATTGGCCTCACTCGAAAGAAAGAAAATCGAACAGGAATACAAGGATCTATTGGATCTCGTAAAAGAGCTTCAATTGTTGTTAAAATCAGAGGCCAAGCGGCGGCAGGCGATCATTACCGAACTGGCAGAGATCAAATCAAAGTACGGTGACACACGCAAGACACAAATTGTGATGCTCAAGCAGGGCAAGGTTGCCGCCGACCTCTTAACTGTTAAAGAGGTGACTCCTGTTGAGAACGTGTGGATTGCCATTTCAAAAGAAGGCAAGATCGCCAAGACCGCGGATAAGAATCCTCCCAGGATGGGGGGCCGCGAGGCGCCCGCATTGCTGCTTAAAACTGATTCTCACCAGAACTTATACCTGGTGTCAAAATCAGGCAAATGTGCCTGTCTGGCAGTGCAATCCCTTGCGCTGGTTGAAGATTTTGACAGCGCCAGTGATATCCATCGGGTTTGTTCCTTGAAGGAGGGAGACACTCCGGAGGCTTTGTTCTGTCTCAGCCATGATCAAAAGCATTCAGAAACCCTGTGTGTCACCACACTGACCAAACAGGGGATGATCAAGAAGTCGCTGGTTTCTGAACTGCCTGGTCCTTCTTCGGATTCCTTTGTGTTGTGCAAGGTTAACGATGGGGATGAACTGGGGTGGGCGATGTTGAATGAAAATGAGGCGCAATATTTCATCCTGACCAACCACGGCATGTCCATCCGATTTGAAGGGAATGATGTACGCGCCATGGGCCTTGTTGCTGCCGGTGTGAACGCCTTAAAACTGGCCAATGGGGACCAGGTTGCCGGTTTTGTAGAAATCATCAAAGGCCAGGAGGTTTTTGCCGTATCTTCGGATGGTAAAGGCTGGAGGATGGAAGAGAAAGAATTTCCGATCCAGGGACGTTATGGACAGGGTGTTAATACCTGCAAGTTGAAACCTGGAATTGAAATGGTTGGATTGACCATCGGAAAGAAGAACACTCAAATTGCGCTGCACCTAAAGAAAGCGGCAGCAAAAATAATCCGGCTGGATGAAATTCCAACCGGAAAAAGGGCGACTGTAGGTAAAACTGTTGTCGAGTTAAAACCGGGTGATGAAGTTCAAGGCATTGTGGCGGTACTGGATAACGTTGCCCTGCCAGTAGGAACCGACAAGCTGGTGCAAAAAAGTCTGTTATGATAACGTGAAATGCGTGTAGTGATAGGCGATTTTGCCATCCTTGATGCCGATGGTATCGCTGCCGTCATACACATGTCCGCGAGTTGAATCACAGGTCCAGGTAAAATGCCGTGTTTCGCCGTTGTTCGTCTGGCCGGTGATCTTGAATACTCCGCCGGGAAGATTATTGGCAAGCAGTTGGCCATAGAATACACGAATGTTATCCTTACCCTGGATGGTCCTTTCTGAAGAGACATGGACTGCATCGTCAGTATACAGATCGAGCACCTTATCATAGGTGACGGTATTTAACATATCGAAGAATTTATCAAGGATGTCATTGCTGGGGGGAATGGGCTGACTTGGGGCAGGCCAGGAGTAATTGGCCACCTGGTTCCAAACATCAGGGAGCAGGGTGCGGGAATCGTCCCAGGAATACATATTGGCACCGGTGCAGCCCAATGATTTGGCACAATCAAGGAAGTCTTTAACTTCACCAGGCGTGGGCTGCCAGCCCGATTCTCGAAAAGCGGGTCCGGTTGGGATCATCGGTTTGGATGAATTAATTGCCATGAATTCTTTATAGGATTTGGTCAGGTCATAAACAGGATTGTGGGCTTGCATCCAGTAAACCTGAGGCATACTGTAATCACAATATTGCATGAATGCGGCATACGGAAAATTACCGTGATAAGAAGGCCAGCGGAAGGTGCTGAGCGCGATCGGGGTATTTGGAATGCCGCTGCGAAGCTGTGACATGAAGGATCGGGCGACTGCATCCCGACCGGCCAGGGTATATTCGGTTTCTGCGTCCACCACATAGCCATCCAGGTTGTATTTTCTACATTGTGATATAGCAATGGCAGCTTCACCGCTGGGATTGTAACCGTAAACATAATGCCATCCCCAAACCAAAATCCCTTTGGCGCGCAGCGCATCCACTACGGGGGGAATCAAATCGGCGCCAGTGGTCTTGTTTACGTTGTAGGCGTAAGAACTGTCCGCAACTTTAATCAGGACATGTGAAAAGCCGCAGTCCTTGGCCACATTGGCGATGGATTGTGCATTTCCACCTTCACACTGGGGGATTTTCCAAATCCAGGTACCTTTTCCTTGAAGTGCCATCTCTCATCCTCCGTTTTAACGCGTTTCTTGATCACTCGGCAGTCAATGACCCTTCGAGGTCAAGCGTTTTGGCAATCTCGCGCATGGCGAGAATCACATTCGTACAATGTTCCCATAAGGGAACTCCAAATTCAGCCGCGCTGCGTTCCATTTCTTCACGGTTGGCACCGGCCGCAAAAGCCTTGTCTTTCCATTTCTTTTTTACCGAACTGGACTCGAGATCATATAGTGATTTTGAGGGTCTCACCAAGGCGACGGCCGTGATCAAACCGGTGATCTCATCACAGGCATATAAGCCTTTTTGCAAAAGGGTTTCCCGTGGAATTTCAAGATGATCTCCATGGCTCAAGATCGCCTGCACAATTTCTTCTTCCACACCGAGTTCGCGCAGCATGGGTGCGCCTGCGCGAGGATGGTCTTGATAGGTGGGATGGATTTCCCAGTCAAAGTCGTGCAAAATACCTGTAATGCCCCAGAGTTCTTCAGGTTGGTTCAATTTGCGGGCATAAAAACGCATGGCAGCCTCAACGGACAGCATATGTTTGACCAATTGAGGACTTTTGACATATTGATTGACAATGGCGAGCGCTTCTTCACGAGTTTTCATGGTTGTTAATTCTCACTTGGGAAAATGGGTTCTGCATCACCCAATACAGGCAAAGGATGGCTAAACCAGACCTGCCATAGAGCCACGGTTGTCGCGGGTAGTTCGCGGGTGTTCCAGATCAATCTTGAGTACTTGCGATAATAACGGAGGTCGGCTGCGACACCGGTCGCTTTCACGCCAATTCCGTTGCAGGTAAAGAGCGCCCGCGGCAGGTGATATCTTTGGGTCACCAAAATGGCCTCTTTTACGCCAAAGATGTGGAGTGCGCGATAGCAGGTATCATAGGTTCGCCGTCCAGCATAATCAAGCACAATATCCTCTTGAGGAACGCCAAGAGAGATGGCGAAAGCTTGCATCGCACCTGGTTCGTTATAATCCACAAACCGATTATCTCCACTCATCAGAAGCTTTTCAACCTTCCCTGCTTTATAAAGCTGAACTGCGGTGTTTACCCTGTCTTGCAAGACGGGTGAGGGTGATCCATCCCGCTGTAAACCGGCGCCAAAAACAATGGCTACTCTGGCAGTATTGGCGGATTCGATCGTTTGAATCTTGCCTATGGTCAGAAGTTCAGTGAGCAGACGGGGCAGCCCAAAAACAACCAGAAAGGCAATGATCAGCCAGATAATTAATCGAATCAACATTTTTATACTCTTTTTTATCATAGCAAGAATTGTACCAAATCAGTTTTCTTTAGATTTTAAAATGATTTATTGTTTGTGACTTTCAAGTATTTGGATATGGTTACATTTTTATACGAATAGTGTATGATGTTTTGGATTAATAGCCTTGGTATTACAATAATGGATTGTAGGCAACTCAAAAAAGATTGACAGGAAGACAGCGCATGGTTGATGTTAATGGATACTTTAAGTCTTTCTTAGACACCCTTCCTTTGTTACTGATTGTCGTGTGGCTTTATTGGACAAGAATGGTAGGAGCACCCTGGGTTCCATCTTCACTTGAAATTGCAAACCGGATGTTGACTTTGGCAAATGTTGGACCGGATGACGTGGTTTACGATCTTGGTTGTGGAGACGGACGTTTGGTGCTTGTGGCTGCTATAAAATATCATGCCCGGGCGGTTGGCGTCGAAATTGATCCACTGCGGTACCTTTGGTGTCAATTAATGGTGATTCTCACAGGTCAACGCAAGAGGGTAAGGATTGTTTTAGGCAACATATTCAATAAGGATCTCAGCGATGCTACTGTCGTCATGTGTTATTTATTACCAGAAGCACTAAAAAAACTTGAGGATAAGTTTCGTCAGGAGCTGCCTCCTGGTGCCCGTATCATTTCAAACAAGTATCCCTTTCCGACACTTACCAAGGTCAGTGAAGATGGTAACGCCATCCTGTACAAGGTATAGTCTGGTGTTTTGTGAGTATTGTGCCTGAATTCCATTAACTCAAAACCTTATATGTCTTTGACAACCAGCCAAATATATTAGTAATTATCTCACCTATCCTTCTGGCAAATTAAACCTTTGGCTATCCAAGGATTAATAACCCTGGATATTCATTTTATTAAATGCGGAAATTCCAGGAATCTGAGGCGTATTTAGATCGCATCAGCTCCTGGGTGGTTTCAAGTTCTTCCTGGGTGGGTTGATCCTGAATAAAAGAAATGCCAATTTCAGTTGAAAAACTCATAATGATGGCTTCAGAGGCTTCGTCTAACGAGACCGATCTACCCGATGCAGCCTCGAGGGTTGTGGCTTGTGCCAGGGTTTTAATGGCGGCATTTTGGCGTTCCACCGGGTTGGGATAGGTCAGGACCTGGGTGATTCGGGAAAGATCCCCGCATAATGGAAGGGAGCCGTGTTGGAGAACGCCGCCAAGTTTTCTGGCTTGGGCAGATCCGATTAACTTTTTTCCATTCCAGGTGATCTCGTAATTGGAGGGGGTTTGAAAACAAACTGGTTCAGTTTTGGAATGGGCTGGGGGGAGTCCGGGGTTGTCCTCTGCGGTAGTGGGTGTCCCTAAAGAAATGAGTGCTTTTTTCAGGACAACGGAGATCCTTTGATAGCTTTCGAGCAGTGAACCTGAAACCAGGGGATCATCCAGGGGAGCTGTAATGGAGTAAGTTAGTTCATCGGTATGCAAAATGGCTTTGCCACCAGTCGGCCTGCGTACCAACTGCCAACCTTTTGCTGCCAGCTCGGTCAGGTCAACATCCGAAGCCGGTTGGGCATAGCCGAGTGAAAGCGACGGCACACTCCATGAATATAGGCGCAAAGTGGGGAGGAAACGTTTCTGAGCTGTGGAGGATAGGAGAGCTTCATCCAAAGCCATATTGAAGGAGGCGGAAGAAGCCGGTGATTTTATTAAACGCCATTGTGCAGTGGGGTTGGAACCAGATGTTCCGATTGAATTGGGCATGAAAAAATTATAAAACAAAACGGCTGAAAAGAATGGGCGTAAAAATCCCTGCTGATTTAACAAAAAGTTAATTTGGGGTATTGACTTCCATAAATTAAATCTTTATAATGTAAGAGCTTTCAGTAAAGTTGTTACATAGAAACGGATAAAATGTCCAGTTCAAAAGCAACAATTTACAACGTGGCTCAACAAGCAGGCGTCAGTATAGCGACTGTTTCTCGAGTATTAAATTTCCCCTTACGAGTAAAAGAAGAAACCCGCACGACCGTCATGAATGCCATTGATGATCTGGGGTATGTTCCCAAAGCGGAATCACGAGCACGTGCATTTATGGATACCCGCCGTATAGGGGTATTAATTCCATTTTTTACCACACCTTCATTTGTGCAAAGATTACGCGGGATCGCTGAAATATTGAGTAAGAATGAATATGAGTTGGTGATCTATCCAGTCAACTCGAAGGTACAGGAAACCAGTTATCTCGAGACTTTACCCCTCCGTTCCACCCTGGATGGTTTGATCATCGTTTCTCAAGCCTTTGACAACACCATTGCACAGCGTTTGTTAAGCAACGATCTCGAAACTGTCTTAATTGAATATTATCATTCCCGTTTTTCCACGGTTGAAATAGACGATGTTGCCGGGGGATACATGGCCACCAAGTACCTGATCAAAAAAGGGTACAAACAGATTTGTTTTATCGGCGGCCAGATCAAGCCTGAATTTGGACATAACCCGATCCTAAAGCGTATGGAAGGTTATCAAAAGGCTCTGGATGAAAACCAAATAAATTTGCCTGAGGATTTCGTCCACGAATATGCTTTTGATCCCGGCATAGTATTAAAAAGCCTGTTGAAATATGGACTTCCTCTTGCGTTTTTTGCCGCCACAGACCTGCAAGCAATTGCATTGATCAAGCAAGCCAGAATCCTTGGTTTGAGAGTGCCAGAAGATGTGGCGATCATTGGTTTTGATGATATCGACGTGGCTGATTCGTTTGGGTTGACCACTGTTCACCAACCCCTGGACGAATCTGGAAAAATTGCCACGAATTTACTTTTGTCCCGCCTATCAGAATCTTCACAACCCATCCAACATATAAGGTTGCCTTTGAAGGTTATTGAAAGGGAAACTGCTTAATGCTACTATGGGATTATTAAAGGAGGTGGTTCGGAATACTTGTTTAGTTGGGTAATGTGTACTATCTTGTTATTTAGATAACTTGTAAAAAGGAGAGAGAAATGACTAAGAAGTTACTACCCGTAATTAGTTTGATGATGGTTTTGGTGCTCATCCTGACTGCATGCGCCGCCAAACCGACCGCTGCCCCCGTTGCAACCGAAGCCCCCGCCGCTGCTGCAACAGAAGCTCCTGTGGCTACTGAAGCCGCCGCTCCTGTTGAAGTGACTTTCTGGCATGCTTACGGCACCGGATCAGCAGAAGAATTAGCTCTGGCCAAGAACCTTGAACAAGCTGCCATTGATATGCCCGATATCAAGATCAATGTCTTGCAGGTTCCCTTTAATGATATTTTCAACAAATACACAACCGATGTTGCAGCTGGTGGTGGACCAGACATGTTCATCGCCCCCAATGACAACCTTGGTGACGAAGCCCGTGCCGGTTTGCTTGCTGATATTACCGACCTTGCTGCTGGACAATTGGATGGCGTGAGCCAATTGGGTATTGATGGTATGAGCCTGGATGGAAAACTCTATGGTATTCCTGAAACCCTCAAAGCTGTTACCCTTTGGTACAACAAAGAACTGCTCCCGACTCCTCCTGCTACAACTGACGAACTGTTGAAGTTGATGCAAGACGGAACCGAAGTTGCTTTCACCTACGGCTGCTACCATGATTATGGTTTCTTCAGCGCTTTCGGTGGTGAGATCTTCGATTCAAATTGGAAAGTTATTGCCGATCAGGGTACTGGTGTCGTGGATGCCATGACCTGGTTGAATCAACTTTATCAAATCTCCAAAGCCAATTCCTGGACCAAGAACGATTCTGATGGTCTCGCACCCTTCACCGAAGGCAAAGCTGTTGCCATCGTGAATGGTAACTGGGCTATGGGCGATTACAAAACTGCTCTTGGCGATAAATTGGGTGTTGCACCCTTACCCGCTGGCCCTGCTGGCCCAGCCAAACCCATGCTCGGTGTTGATGGTTTCTATTTCAATCCGAACAGCGCCAATAAAGAAGCTGCTTTGAAGGTTGCTCTTTATTTGACCAATGTCAAATCACAAACTGTCATGATGACGGATGCCGGCCACGTTCCTGTGCGCACTGACATCACCATCACCGATCCCCTGATCCAGGGTCTTGTTGACGCCTTCAATACTGGTGCCACCATTCGCCCGCAGGTTCCCCAGTTAGGCCTCTACTGGTCCAACTTCTGCGGAACCGACCAGGTTTACGAACAAGGTATTGCACCCGACGCCTGGGTTAAAGCCGGCGCTGAAGCTGCAAACAAGTAATTCTGAGCTTCTCAGGCCATAAGTTAAATACTTGTGGCCTAATCCAGATGGTCAAAGCAAATGGAAGAAATTCCATTTGCTTTGACATTTCAAAAATGTTCCGGATATCCTAATAAGAGGGACTGATGGCAACAATTTCCGTACCAGTAAAAAGAAAGTTCAATTTCAAGAAATCTTTTCTTCCATATCTTTACCTATTACCAGCATTTATTGTTTTAGGGGTAATTACATTTTATCCCTTGATTTACCAAGTGATCATCTCTTTTACAGATTTTCAGACCAAAGATCTATTGTTGGGTTTGAATTCACCAAAACTCAATCAGATCGGATTAAAAAATTACGTTGATATCATTACTGGCGGATTGCCAGTTCAAAATTTTGAGTTTTTCAGGGTTCTCACCTATAATGTTTGGTGGGCACTCACCAACGTGATGGTTCACGTCCCCGCTGGTGTATTGATCGCAGTTCTATTAAATGTTAAGGGTGTCTGGTTAAAGAAATTCTACAGAGCGATCTACGTCTTGCCAGTGGTAATTCCTCCCATCGTTGTTGCCACCATTTGGCGAAATATTTTTGATGAACAATACGGCGCAATGAATCAAGCGCTTACTTTTATATCGCATATTTTTGGAAATATGGATCCGGTAAAGATCAGGTGGTTGTTCGAGTACAAACCCCCAATCCCCTGGTTATTGCCAAATGGACCTTTACCCCTCGCGTATTATGCCATGATGATCGCCAACTTCTGGTTGGGTTGGCCATTCATGGTATTAGTGGCAACGGGTGCTTTACAGAGTATTCCAAAAGAATTGTATGAGGCAGCATCCATAGATGGGGCGTCAAAAGGATTCCAATTCTGGAATATTACAGTGCCTTTGATCCGCCCAGCCATGATCCCCGCAGCAGTCTACGGGTTTACGATGTCATTTAACCTGTTCAATTTTGTGTTCTTTATGACTGGAGGCGGACCCGCAAGGTCCACTGAGATCTTGGTGACCTTTGCCTATGATCTGGTTAGGAATTTACGACTTTATGGCGCAGCTGGAGCTTTCTCTGTGATCATCTTCTTTGTGGCTTTGATCATTTTCTTGATCACAAATCGGATCACAAAAGCGACAGAAAGTTTTACGGAGTCCTAAGATGACAATCCATCCTCAAGAACCTAAACGCAAAAATTTTCTGGTGCGATTTTTTAACTGGGACACCTCTGGAAATAAAGGTGGAAGTGAGAAATTGCCACTCTGGCGTCAACTGTTGATACAACTGGTCTGTCTGCTCATCACAGTAGAAGTGATGTTCCCGATCATGTACATCATCACTTTATCCTTGAGTTCAAAATCAACCAGACCCTCCAGCCTGGAATTGTTCCCCAAGGAACTATCACTGGTCGCTTTTCAACAAGTGCTTTCAAGACCAACAGCGAACCCGGTTACTTTTCTTGAATTATTAAAGAACAGTGCATTGGTTTCGATCTGTGTCGGCCTGGCGGCATTATTGATCGCAGTCACCGCGGCTTATGCCTTTTCAAGGTTTAAATTTAAACTCAGGCAAGTGTTAATGCTGATGGTTTTCATTCCATTGTTAATGCCTGCCGTTGGTCTCGCAACACCACTCTTCTTGCTGATGAATAGTTTTCAGATCAAAACTTGCGCAGATGGGGCGATGATCATTCAACCCTTCTCCGCCTGCGATCCGGGGGTAGCGGCGAAGCTGTTGTTTAACCTGCGCGACTCGCTGATCGGTGTTGGAATTGCCATGATCTCTACCGCGCTTCCTTTTGCTGTCTGGAATCTGAAGGGGTATCTCGATACCATCCCGCATGAACTTGAGGAAGCTGCTGCCATTGACGGTGCAGATCCAAACCAGGTTTTCTTCCAGATTGTCATCCCACTGGCAGCTCCACAATTGGCAGTTACCTTTTTCCTCGGATTCATCGGACACTGGCAGGAATTTGTTATGCCGTGGTTGTTCCTGACACAGCCTAAAGATTACACACTTGCCATGACGCTATACAACATGACTGGACAATACGCAAACTCTATTCCATGGAATCGGTTTGCGGCCATGGCGATCATCGTGGCTTTACCGGTGGCGGTTGTTTACATCTTGCTGCAAAAACAAATCGTCAACGGGCTGACGACGGGCGGAGTCAAAGGTTAACTTACAAAGGCGGTCGAAAGACCGCCTTTTCAATCCAAAAGGGATGTTATGAAATCCAGGATCTTATTATCTGTTTTTCTGGTGGTTGTTTTTCTTGTCAGCTGCAGTCAACCAGCTGTGCCAGCCGAACCTGTTTCAACACCCCAGGTTGTTGATGAAACAGCAAATCCACTTGAGCCTTGGTGGAAAACCGCTGTGTTCTACGAGATATTTGTGCGTAGTTACAACGACAGTAATGGCGATGGAATTGGTGATTTCAACGGAATCATCGAAAAACTTGATTATTTAAATGATGGCGATCCCAATACCCACACCGATTTGGGAGTTGATGCCATCTGGTTGATGCCGATCCATCCATCGCCATCTTATCACGGTTATGACGTGATCAATTATTACGCCGTAAACACTGAATATGGCACCTTGGATGATTTCAAGCGGCTGCTATCAGAAGCACACAAACGAGGAATCAAGATCATTATTGATATGGTTCTAAATCACACCTCCAATCAACATCCTTTTTTTATCAATGCTCGCAGCAGCGATACCTCTGAGTACCACGATTGGTACGTTTGGTCAGACGCAAGTCATGGTAATTATTGGCATGAAACCAAAGTGGGACCCAATCCAGAGTATTACTATGGGTATTTTTGTGATTGTATGCCTGACTTAAATTATTTGAACCCTCAAGTGACCCAACAAATGGAAAAGGTTGTTAATTATTGGATAAGTGATATAGGTGTGGATGGATTCAGGATAGATGCGGCCAAACACTTGATCGAAGAGGGTGATAAGGTTGAGAATACCCAGCAGACTCATGACTGGTTTAAAGAGTTTTATAAGTTTTACAAGGGAGTAGACCCTGAAACCTATGTGGTTGGAGAAGTTGCAAGCAGCGATGCCAGAATGACCACACTCTATTCTGGCGACCAGATGGACATGATCTTCAACTTTGAGTTGGCTCAAGGATTCGTCAACAGTGCAAAAGGGGAATCCAATTCAGGAATTGGAAGTGCGATCAGTTTTATCGAAAAAGATGCGCCTGATTGGAATTTTGCCACTTTTTTGACCAACCATGATCAAAACAGGGTCATGAGTACTTTGAATGGCAACGTAGATAAAGCCAAAGTGGCAGCCGCGCTGTTACTGACGTCTCCTGGCACACCATTCATCTATTATGGTGAAGAAATTGGCATGCTAGGCAGCAAGCCTGATGAGGATATTCGGCGACCTATGCAGTGGTCAGATGATCCAAATGGTGGGTTCACAACGGGAACTCCCTGCCGTGCCTTGGACCAGAAATACGTGACAGCTAATGTTGCGGTCGAAGAAAATGATGCCAATTCTTTACTTAACAGCTACAAACAGCTAATTGCATTGCGAAACGCGCATCCGGCTTTGATGGAAGGCGATTATACAGTCGTTAAATCTTCAAACAAGGGAATCTATACCGCCTTGCGCCAATCAAAGTCCGAGACTGTTTTGATTGTTATCAACCTCTCCAAAAGCGAAATATCTGATGTGACCCTTTCTTGGGAAGGTGCGGGATTAAGTGATGGAAACTACACGCTGACTAATATAATGGGGAACCTAAATGCCAACCCATTTATTGTAAGTAGCTCAAAAGTATCAAGCTATAACCCAATAGATTCGATTTTTCCATATTCAATTAATGTTTATACGGTTCAACTTGAAAAGTAAGCGATACAGGCAAAGATAAATGAAGAAAAATAATTTCACCATTAAGTTTTTGCTCCTCCTTGCGGCGGTTTTGGTAGCCAGTTTGGCAGGATATATTCGTTGGCATGCCCTGACCACTCTCAATGTGGATTACGATGAAGATGACTATTTAAGGGCTGCACAACAATTCACGACGATCTTTAGAACGGGTGATTGGGCTTCTTTGCAAGAGACGAATTATCGACCAGAGCATCCTCCTCTTACGAAGATCGTTTTTGGTCTCAGTTTATTACCCTTGCCAGACAAACCATTGATCCCGGATAGACCTACATCAGCGGAACCCAACAAATACCTGCCTCGCGATCTTTTGCGAAATGCCAGAATATCCAGTGCAATTTTTGGAACCTTGACTGCTGGGCTGGTGGCGCTTGTAAACCCGGTCGGCGGATTTTTTCTTGCCATTCATGCCTTTACAACCAAATATGTCAGTCAAGTGATGCTCGAAGCACTCCCTGCACTCACAAGTTTTTTGACCGCCCTTTTTTACATCAAATGGAAACAAAGGAAATATCGGGGAACCGGTTGGCTCTTGTTATCAGGATTATTCCTGGGGCTGACTGCAGCTTCAAAATATGTTTATTGTGTCGTGGGGATCGCCATTCTGGTTGATTGGTTGATTTCGGCAATTCAAATGAAAGAATTTAAAAAAGCAATCGTCCCAGTTTTATTGTGGGGAACGGTTTCGATTCTCATATTCTTTGTTGGTAACCCTTACTTCTGGGCTGATCCCATTGGAAGAATAAGGGAGACTTTGCTTTATTATGCTTCATATTCATCAACTGCCAGCGAAGTCACCAGTGCAGGTTATCCATTCTGGCAGCCATTGGTATACCTTTTTTCAACTCCAAAATCCTGGCAGCCTGATGCAATTCTTGTTGCTTTGGATCCATTAATTACCTTGTTTGCCATTCTTGGATTTGTGTCACAAATGAAGAAACAAAGGCTGTATCCGGTATGGGTGATCACAGCGCTTGTTTTTCTATTCATTTACCCTGTGAAATGGCCTCAGTATATTGTCATCCTCACCGCACCATTATGCATTATTGCAGGTGAGGGTTTCAAAGTGACGATCCTCAATCCCATTTCACAATGGATTGAGCGAATTAAAGCAAACAGAACCAAGCCTAAGATGGTTGATAGGCAGGATACAAAAAAAGCACTCCCTTGGTTGATCCCTGGGATCATTGTTTTTCTCATATTCACAATACTGCCGTTGCTTTTCGAAATTGGGGTTTCGTTAACAAACTTTAATAGTATTTCGATCAAGGATGGCTTTGCAGGTGGAATTTTTAGAGAAGTCTGGGGGGGACTTACAGGAAAAATTGATGTAGTTAAATCAGTTTTTCCTTTCAGAGATAAATTGGTTGGATATATCGGAACCAGCGCTTATCCTTCGATCTTGAGTTACGTGACAGACAGCGGCATTCTGTTCTTCAATATTTTTTGGACGATCGTTTCGGTGGCAATACAAACCTTATTAGGTTTATTTTTAGCCCTGTTATTAAAACAAAAGAAGGTGTTCTTTAAAAAGGGGTGGGAAATCCTGTTCATTATTCCGTGGGCCATACCGGAAATGATAGGGGCGTTAATGTGGGTGAATATTTTTCAACCTGAAACCGGCTGGCTTAGTCTGGGTGTCAGCCAATTTGGAGCAAGTTTCCCATTTTCGTTTTTGAATGGTTGGCAAAACTCATCTTCATTGCAAATGTTGGTTTTGCTTATTGCAGGGGTATGGTATGGTTTTCCATTCATGATGCTGGCTGCTTCGGCAGGTTTGAAGCTTTTACCCAGTGAAGTCTATGACGCCGCGGCCATAGATGGGGCAAATGGGTTTGATATTTTCAGATGGATCACCTGGCCCATGCTGCTACCTTTGTTGATTCCTGCAGTCATCATTCGCAGTATTTTTGCATTCAATCAATTTTATCTGTTCCAGGTTTTTCCAACAGGGCAGTTGACATTGGCTGGGTTATCTTACAATTTCTTCAATCCCAGCGGATTTTTCATCAACGGGCAATTTGCGGTTTCGGCGGTAATCAATGTGATTACCGTTGTATTCCTTATTCTGTTTGTTTGGATCTTGAACAAATGGAGTAATGCCAGTGAGGGGGTGACCTATGCGTAAGATCGGCTGGCTGAGACAATTACTGACTCAATTGGCATTGATTATGGTGGGGATCTATGTCATTATTCCGATCTGGGGCGCAATCCGTTTGGCTTTTGATGGTTCATTGAAAAGCAGACCCATTGAATTCAGGTTGTTTCCAAAAGTCTTTTCTTTCAATCCGTTATTGTCTGTATTGGATAGACCGTACCAATCGGTTGATTTTACAATCTTATTGAAAAACAGTCTGGTGGTTTCAATTGGCGCGGCGTTGATCGCCTTATTATTGGGCGCTTCCTTGGCGTACGCCTTTGCCCGATACCGATTTCCTGGGAAAAAGCCTGCGCTGTTTGTATTACTTCTTGCGGCGATGCTGCCGCCGGTGGCTTTCATGACACCCCTTTATATCGTCTTGAGCATTGTTCAATTGAGAACAACCTTGCTCGGATTGACCCTGGTGTATGCCACCTTTGCTTTGCCCTTTTGCATCTGGAATATGCGAGCAGGTTTTCAATCCATTGCGAAAGAACTGGAAGAAGCCGCTTATTTGGATGGGGCTAACAGCCTTCAAACATTCTGGTTTATATCACTACCGTTGGCTTTGCCTTCGATCACAATCGCCGGGGTGATCGCATTTCTAATGGGCTATTCTGAATTTGCCATGGGATGGCTCTTTGTGGATAAGGCTGATACGGTAACGCTTGCTATGTCCATTTATGCCATGGTTCAGACCGGTAATGCACAACCCTGGAGTATTCTAGCTTCGATGTTTATCATTATGTCCATCCCCATTGTTGTCATTTTTGCATTTTTGCAAAACACACTTCTAGACAGGATGCTTTTCGTATCTCAGAAAAAATAGAGGATTGCCCTGTTTCAGGGTTTACCTGCTTTGCCGATTTGAACAAAAATGGCATACACTACTGAAACGGTCAGTGCAAAAGCCGAAACCACAATACCAAAAGTTGCCAGTTTATTCGATTCTGACCGTCGGCCACGAATTCCAGCGATGAGGCTTATGGTTCCGCCTATTACGCCTATGATTGGAACGATACCGGCACAGACGCTTGCGGATCCCAATAGAACCGAAACCACGGCCAGGAATTTGTTGATTCGTTCTTCAGGGTCAAGACTCGAGTAATTGGGTTCCATTATTGCTCCATTTTTGGTCAATTTTCTGTGCGAAACATAAATCAAATTCCTAGTAAACAATAAGAGAATTATAATCAGTTAAAATCTAAAAATTGAGAATCCAATGATCGCAAATACTCTCGAAACTCCAAACCCAAAAATAGACTCTTCACGTCCAACCATTGAAATCATTCTACCGGATGGGAGGGTCTATACCGGGCAACGTGGCGCCACACTGGAAACGTTATTGAAGATGCTACCCGAATGGGATAATCCCCCCATCATGGGAGCAGTGGTGAATGGTGAATTACGGGAGTTAACGTATTCAATCGAGTTGGATTCAAGGATCCGATTGATCACGATGGGGGATGATGATGGTTCGCGCATCTACAGGCGTTCGATCACTTTCTTAATGGAAGCCGCATTTGAAGAATTGTTCCCTGAAGCGCATATGACGCTGGATCATTCAGTTTCATCGGGTGGATATTACTGTCAGGTGTTTTCTGAAAAAGAATTTACACAAAATGAAATCAAGAAGCTTAAAAAACGAATGAAGGATTTGGTGGAAGAAAACCACCAATTTACTCGCAAGACCGTTCCGCTCGATGAAGCCATTACCTATTTTCAGTCCAAGGGATTGAATGATAAAGTCCAGCTGCTTAAGTATAGACAAAAAGAATATCTGGTACTTTACAGCCTGGGTGAACATCAAGATTATCACCACGGCTACATGGTTCCTTCCACAGGATACTTGAAATGGTTTGACCTTGATCTGGTAGGGGATGGGTTTGTGCTGCGTTTTCCACGGCGCAATTCGCCGAAAACCATTGGTCCCATGTCAAGCTACCCCAAGCTATTGAGCACATTCAGACAATACGGCAACTGGCTGCATCGCCTGGGAATCGAATCGGTGGGTGCGCTGAACGATTCCATCCAGGCTGGCAATATCCGCGAGATCATCCTCATATCAGAGGCGCTGCATGAACTGCAGATCATTGATATTGCCCAGCATATCGCCGAAAAATCCGATGAATCGCGCATCATTCTCATCGCCGGCCCATCTTCATCCGGAAAGACCACTTTTTCAAAACGCTTGACCGTCCAGCTGTTGGCGCATGGTTTTTCACCGGTCCCCATCGAAATGGATAATTATTTTGTGGATAGGGAAGATACCCCCAAAGACAAGACAGGAAAGTATGATTTTGAATCTCTAGGGGCAATGAATACCAAACGGTTGGCGAGCGATCTGAAAAGATTGATCGCCGGTGAAGAGATCCAAATTCCCATGTATGATTTTAGGGAGGGGAAAAGTAAACCTGGACAGGTGCTCAAATTACGGCCTGACCAGATGATCATTCTTGAAGGCATCCATGGTTTGAATCCAAAATTGCTGCCGGATATTGATCCTTCTTCAACTTTTAAGATCTATGCTTCTTGTTTGACTCAACTTAACCTAGATCGTTACAACCGTATTTCGACCACGGATACACGATTGATCAGGCGAATTGTCCGTGACTCGCGCGAAAGGGGCTACACTGCCCAACAAACCATCCGCAACTGGGATTCTGTGCAGCACGGCGAAAAGGAATACATTTTTCCATACCAGGAATATGGCAACAAATTGTTTAACTCCGCCCTGGTCTACGAACTTTCGGTCCTAAAAACATTGGTGGAACCGTTGTTGAGGCAGGTAACCTACGGCACCATGGAATATGTAGAAGCCAAAAGATTGCTGGCTTTTCTCGATTGGTTCCTCCCTATTGATACAGAATTGATCCCCGACAATTCCATTTTGTTGGAATTTGTGGGGGGATCAATATTCAACGATTTTAAATTGTGGTCGCCAAAAGAGTAAGCAGAATTATCCTTCCCGCAGCTTGGCTTTAATTACTTTTGAAAGCCGGGCAATTCCTTCATTGATAAGCTCCGGTTTTGTGCAGGAGAAATTCAAGCGCATACTGTTTTCTCCGCCGCCACAGGCAAAGAAGTTTTCACCTGGAACATAAGCCACCTTCTGGATAACTGCATCTTTAAACATTTCTATGGCATTGATTTGTTCCGGCATATTGACCCACAGGAATAATCCTCCCTGTGGATTCGTCCAGGTGACGCCATTGGGCATATGTTCTTCCAAGGATTCGACCATCACGTTGCGGCGTTCGCGATAGGTATCCTGGATCAATTTCACATGTCGGTCCAGATAACCGTGCTGGCCGACTTCGTGGGCCACGATCTGGTTGAAAGTGGATGTGTGCAAGTCTGCACCTTGTTTGGCAAGCACCAGCTTGTTGATGACTTCCGTCGGGGCGATCACCCAGGCAAGGCGAATGCCGGGTGCGAGGATTTTTGAGAATGTGCTCAGATAAATCACGTTTCCGGAATAGGCATTGGTTTTATCGCGCATCTGGGAATCAAGCAGTTCCACCGCGGGCAGGTCATCCCCTTCGTAACGCAATTGACCGTAAGGATCATCTTCAATAATGGGAACGCCATATTGATCAGCCAGTTTGATCAATTGTTTACGGCGTTCAAGGGTAAGGGTGCAGCCAGTGGGATTTTGAAAATTGGGCAGCACATAGATGAATTTGGGACCTTTACGCAAAGCGTCTTCCAGCTGACGTGTATCCATGCCTTCGTCATCAAGTGCTACGGGGATGTAATCAGCGCCATAGGCATTCCAGGCCTGGATGGCACCCAGGTAGGTCGGGTTTTCCACCAGAATTCGGTCACCATGGTTGATAAAGATTTTTCCGATCAGATCAAGAGCCTGTTGGGATCCGGAAGTGATCAGAATGTTATCTTTGCTGACGCCAATTCCCAAACGATTGGTGTAGCGGGCGATCATTTCACACAGAGGGACGTAGCCATCCGTGGTGCCATATTGCAGTGCCTCGGCTCCTTGATGATCCAGAACGTAATTGCAGGCCCTACGAAACTCCTCGACGGGGAACACTTCAGGTGCAGGAAGACCACCGGCAAACGAAATCACATCTGGTTGTTCAGTTAATTTCAGTAATTCTCGAATCGCTGAAGCCTTCATACGTTGCGTGCGTTGCGCGTACCGAAAATCCCACGGAGTTTGCATATTTTCTCTATTGCTCCTCTTCTTATCCTGTTTGAATTAAGAAATTGGAAAACGGCTTACCACAACGGCCGGAGTTGGCAGTGAGATGCGGTCTCCGGTTTCTAACGAAGCGGGCGTTACAGGTGATAATTTTTCAGCACCCTGGAAGATGGATATGGGGGTGTCAACTACTGCACAACGGGTCTCAACAAAAGCCTGGCCGGTCAGGAATCCTTCTTTGTCAATAGCGCAGCTGGTAACCTTGCCAATGACTTTGCCCTTGGCATCCAACACCGGATCGCCATTATGAGCCATGCGTACCCCTTTTTCGAGGAATCTGAACCGGACCACGATACCAGTGCGTGCTTTTTCCTTTTCGATGTAGGCGGTGCGTCCGATGAACCAGGGTTTATAGATCTTTACATAAGAGCCAAATCCGGCTTCAGAAACGCTGAAGTTATCTTCGCCGCCCATTTCATGCCCATAAAGAGGAAGACCGGCTTCGGTGCGCAGCGAATCGCGAGCACCCAAACCACAGGCTTTCATGCCCAAAGGTTCGCCGGCTTTACAAATGGAATCCCACAAGTCTGCGGCTTTTTCAGGGTGGACGAAAAGTTCAAAGGCCATTTTCTCGCCGGTATAGCCGGTGCGGGAAACGACCAGGTCAAATCCGCCAATCACGGCCTCACACAGCTCAGTCCGTTTCAAGGCTTTGACTTTTTTCTGAGCAGCCGCGTCAGAGCCGAGTGACAGAAGAATGTCTCTTGATTTTGGACCCTGCAGGGCGATATCCACGCGCATATCCTTGCCAGCTTTGGGATCACGGAGGTTGCGCAGGGTGACATTGGCGCCAAATGTTTTTACCCACGGCCGTTGGGGATCAATCATCACTTTTCCTTCGCGGACGGCGTTCAACCAGGCCCAGTCTTTGGCATCATTGGATGCGTTGACCACAACCAGATATTTGAGCGTATCGCGGCGATAAACAAGCGTGTCGTCAATCACGTTGGCATTGGGATCAAGGAAATGGGTGTAGCAGGATTCTCCAACGGCCAATGAACTGATGTCATTACCACAGACCGTTTCTAGGAATAGTGCTGCATCGGCTCCTTCCGCCTGGAAGACACCCATGTGTGAAACATCGAACAAACCTGCAACCTGGCGGCATGCCAGATGTTCTTCAACCACTGAGGTATACCAGACGGGCATTTCCCAACCGGCAAAGGGGATGATCTTTGCGCCCATTTTCTTGTGAGTTTCATAGAGCGGCGTTCTGAATAATTCTGTGGATTCTTTCTCTTTCCACTCGAACTCAGGAAGGGCGCTGCCAGTTGGCTGGTTCTGCCCGATAAAGTAAGGTTTTTGGCTGACGGAGAGCGCCCCCTCGGATTTGACCGGGGCAGAGTCAAGGTCTTCAACGACCACGACGCTGCCGGGGATACG
Organism: Chloroflexota bacterium; assembly: GCA_021825925.1. Lineage (GTDB taxonomy): Bacteria > Chloroflexota > Anaerolineae > Anaerolineales > Anaerolineaceae > UBA6107. The sequence goes on along the minus strand of JAKAFP010000006.1, from coordinate 17,471 downwards.
GCGCGGGATGTCTTTATCAAAGGTGATATAACCTTCAGCCAATCCGCGCAGGAAGGTGGCGGCCAGGCCGAATTGCTCGCGCGGGAAGGAAAAGAGATAGGTGTGTCCATCCACATTGGCGATGGCGCCTTCCACGGTTCCGAGTGGGGTGGAGAGGGAGGTCTTTTGGGATTGGCCGGCTTCAAGGGATTCAACGTTTGAGCTGAAGCAATACGTCACAAATTGACGCAGGCTGGGACCGCACAGTTTTAATGTGGCCAGGTCTGTTTTCGATTGTGATTGGTCATCAAGATAATAGAATTGCGGATAGCCATTCTTCTTGTAATCCAGGTCGGATCCAGCTTTTTCACACAATGTTCTAACACGTTTCTTGGCGTCTTCAAGTACTTTGAAGTCCACCTTGGCGCGGGACACCAGACCTTTTCGGGTTTCAACCGAATAGGGTGTGCAGGCTTGCAGCAGGTCCACCATGATATTGGCCAATTCAACCATGTCGGCTTCTTTTAATCCACGCTGGGTCATCCAGGGGGTGCCAAACCGGATGCCACTGGAATTATTGGCAGTTTTATCACCGGGGATGGTATTGCGGTTCAACACGATACCGGCCACATCCAAGATACGAGCGGCCATATCACCAGAAAGGGTCGTGCCGTCAGGACCCTTGATCAGTTTGCAATCGAGATTAGCCAGATGGGTGTTGGTGCCGCCAAAGGGGATACGCATGCCGCGGGCCTGGAGTTGATTGGTGAGGGCAGTGCTGTTCTTGATGATCTGACTTTGAAGGTCGGCAAATGCCTTGGATTGAGCAATTTTAAAGGTGGTTGCCAGCGCGGCAAAGACATGCACATGAGGGCCGCCCTGTTCGCCTGGGAAAACGCCCTTGTCAATTTTTCTTGAGAGGGCAGCATCCGTGGTTAGGATGCAGGCACCGCGGGGTCCGCAGATGGTTTTATGGGTGGTGAAAGTAATGATATGGGCGTAACCAACCGGTGAAGGGATGGTTTTGGCTGCGATCAAACCGGCGATGTGCGAGACATCGGCCAGCAGATAAGCGCCCACAGAATCGGCGATCTCTCTGAAGCGTTTCCAATCCGGCACGAATGGGTAAGAGGAATAGCCGCAGATAAGGATCTTGGGTTTGCATTCCAGGGCAAGCTGCTGAACCTTGTCATAATCTATTTGTTCAGTAGCCGGGTCCACATTGTAATGGGATACTTTGAAGAGTTTTCCAGAGCGGTTGACTGAAGATCCGTGGGTGAGGTGACCGCCATGCAGCAGATTCATGCCCAGAATGGAATCACCAACCTCGATCAAGGCATTATAAACTGCGTTGTTGGCAGGAGCCCCTGAGAGGGCTTGAACATTAACATAGATTTGATCTGCGCTGACCTGGTCGGTGGCAAAAGTTTCGGCGCACCTGCGTCGGGCAAGGCTTTCGATCATATCCGCATATTCCACACCCTTGTAGTAGCGGGGATCGGCATTGCGGCGATAGTAAGTCAACCGCGCGGGATAATCCAGAATTTGAGATTCGCTCATCCAGCGCGATTCTTCATCGGGATATCCCTCGGCATAAATGTTCTGAAATACGGAGCCCAAGGACTCGCGCACGGCTGCCGGAGCAGTACTTTCAGAGGGGATCAAGATCAGTTTACGAAATTGACGCTCTTTTTCAAATTCGGTTAATTTCAAAACTTCCGGGTCGAGGTCGGCGAGGCTTCCGCGCATCAAGAAATCGGTCATGGTAACTCTCCCTATAGTTCGTGGTAAAAAATTAAAGAACCACCTTTAGATGACAATGAATTGTTCATCTGCGGGTGGTTATTTGAGCAAGTGATTCCATCATAGAATACTCGATTACCGTTATTCAAGTGATCAGGAATTGCCTTAACCCTTACAGACTATCTATTTTAGCTTGAAGAGCAACAAGGGTCAAGATTTTTACTTGACCCTTGTGTTATTGCTTGTGATTATTTTATTTCGAGATCCAGCCAATCTGTCATGGTTTTAAGTACCTGAGCTTTTTCTGGCTCGTTGTGCAGTTCGTGGTAGAAACCATCCCATTCTTTATAAGTAATCTTGGAAAGCGGGGCGGCATTGGCAAATTTCTTGGTCATAGGTGGGTTGACGAGCAGATCACCGGTGCCTTGCATGAGCAAAAGGGGAATGGGGAATTCCGCTGCATGGTCCACAATAAACTTGCCATTGTTAATCAGGTCAAGTGCAAGGCGGGCTGAAATTTTTGGATGGACCAATGGATCGGTTGAGTATTTCTTTTCAACTTCGGGGTCACGTGAAAGACCTGCACGAAGCAAACCGTTATCCATTTGCAAGGCGGGCATCAGGTTGTACATCATTTTACCCAAAGCCAATTTTACAGGAGGAACCGGAGCGGCAGTGGCGAGGCCTGGGCTGGTGACCATGGCGCCCTTGAGCTGCGGTTTTTGGGTGAGGCAGTAATATAAACTTAGGTTGCCACCGAGGCTGTGTCCATATATGAATACAGGCAAGCCAGGGAAATGTTCTTTTGCTAGGCCAATGTTATGGGTGATATCTTCCATAATGACTGCATAAGATGCGGCATGACCGCGAACCCCCTCGGATTTTCCGTGTCCGCGCAGATCAAATGCAGTCAGACTATATCCGGCTGCGGTAAATGCTTCAGCCACGTGTTCATAGCGGCCTGAGTGTTCTCCAAGACCGTGCACCATTGCAATGGCTGCTTTTTGTTTTCCATCCGGTTTCCATTCCTGGCCATAAAGCTTCAATCCATCACGGGTCGTCCAAAAATATTCAGAATGCTGCATGCCAATCCTCCGGAAAAGTATTTGTTTGTCAAGAACAATATTTTGAATTTATAATCACATTGTACTTATTTAGTTTAGTCTTTGAGACAAAAATTTACAAGCCTGTCATAACTCCTATCTTGCGAAGAATGAGAATTAATTGACCATGCAAAACACAAACTCAACAAAAGCCATTGGCTGCGGAATGATTATTTTAACGATCCTAGGTTTCATTTGGGTAACGCTTTTTAGTGGCCTTGATCTATTTATTAATTGGGCTTCTGAACAAGCCATCATGGAAGTCGGGAGATATGTTCCTGATTTTCGCTGGATCACGCACATGATTGCCAGTGTTTTGATCCTGGTGGTTTGTTTATTAATGTCCTGGCTGGTGAAAGAGCCACGCATCAAACGAATTTTTAAACTATGGATGTATGCAGCCATCCTCGCTATTTTTTCAATACCCGCGAAGACGGCAGGGGTTTCTGATCAAAATATAACAGCCTTTCTTCAGGCAGCGGCTCTTTTCATGGTCATTGCCGGCAGCTATTTGCTGACAAAACGAAAAGAGGATGGACATGGACCTGAACTCGAAAAGGCCAAATTTCCAGGGCTGATCGTTTTTGTTGGCGCTATCTTTTGCGTGCCATGGTTGCTGTGGGGAGCGCTTGGCTCATGGTTCGACACTGCACTCGAAATCGTCGTTGGCGTTCTATTTAGCTTTTACGCGGTTAAATTCATTATTAAGGATTATCTTGAAAAATCCCAGACTTTTGGGAGTGAGATCAAATTCTCAGGAATTCTTCTCGATGGATTGGTGGTTTCAATCTTCTTGCTTATCAGTATGGCCGCTTTGGCGATCAATGGATCGCAGCAAATGCTGGTCGTGACCGTGCCCATCGCCGGTTGGCTCGCTGCCATTCTATCTTCAATATGGATGAACAATAAAGGACATGGACGTTTGCCGGTTGGCATCATCCTTGGATTAGTTTTTACACTTCCACTGCTCTTTTTTGATATGGATGAGTTGACCGCAATATTTACGGGCGGAACTGGCGAAACCCTGGAATGGGCGACCAAGTCAGCGTGGTTCACCTTCATGGCAATTTTGATGGTCACCCTTTTATTATTGCCTAACATAAAAAACATAAGAAAAATAAAACTACCGCGCCCCATTCATCTTGGTTTCATGGTGATTGGAATTGTCGCAATTGCGATGATCTATCTGGGGTGGGGACAGGTTGGATTTTTCGGTGACAATCAATTTATCATCTTAAAACAACAAGCCAATCTATCCAAGGTAAGTGAGATTCAAGATTATTCGGCTAGAAGAACGGCTGTCTACAACGAATTGGTCAAAACCGCTGAGATGACCCAGGCGGATCTGAGGGCACGTCTGGATGGCATGCATATAAAATACACCCCATATTATTTGGTCAATGCGATCGAAGTAAATGGTGGGTTGTTGGCTAAATTGAGACTTCAAAATGTTTCATCCGTAGATCGGATCCTAAACAATCCTCAACTTCGTCCGCTGCCAAAAGCGCTTAGTGTAGGGACAGGAGAAATTTCCAGTTTACCGGATGGAACCTTATGGAACCTGAGTATGATCCATGCGGACCAGGTGGTGAAAGATCTGGGGGTGACCGGCGAAGGCATTTTGATCGGACAAACCGACAGCGGTGTGGACGGAAGACACCCTGAAATTGCCGACGCTTATCGCGGTGCTACCACCAATGATGATTACAATTGGTATGACCCATGGTACGACACTTCCTTCCCAACGGACATCTCGGGACACGGTACCCAAACTTTGGGGATCATGTTGGGTAAAAACACAGGTGTCGCCCCCGGCGCAGAATGGATTGGCTGCGTCAATCTTGCCAGAAACCAGGGGAACCCCGCTTTCTATCTCGACTGCATGCAATTTATGCTTGCACCTTTTCCGCACGGTGGAGACGCCTTTAAAGATGGAGATGCGTCAAAAGGGGCCATGATCATCAATAATTCATGGGGATGCCCGGGTGCTGAAGGATGCGATTCCAACGTATTCCTGCCTGCTGTTGATGCACTGAAGAAAGCTGGCATATTCATGTCTGTGGCGGCTGGCAACACGGGCAATTACGGATGCGGTACGGTCATGGACCCCCCCGCCATTTACTCAGAGGTGCTATCTGCAGGATCTGTAAACCAGCAAGGCAATATATCCGATTTCTCATCCCTGGATTCTTCTGCAGTGGATAATCCGAACCAACAAAAACCTGAGATCCTTGCTCCGGGTGAAGATGTCATTTCTTCATACCCAGGCGGTGCTTATTCAATGGCCAGTGGAACCTCATTCGCTGCACCTCATATCAGCGGGGTGGTGGCGTTAATGTGGTCTGCTAATCCAAAATTAATTGGCAATATTGATCAGACCACAAAAATCCTGCTTGAAACCTCTCATGGTTATCAGGGACAGCTGCCAAATTGTGTCTCAGATGTAAGCCAGATACAATCCGGCTTAGTGGATGCTTATGCTGCTGTTCAGAGTGCAATCGCCTGGCAACCATGATATGATTCTTGTGTAACTATGATAATTATTATGGGTTATATCTATTGAAAAAGATGCCTGAAAGCGAAGTAGACCTCATCACTGATGACAATGCAGTGGCGTTAGCCTGCGGGGGAAACCCGGAGGCCTTCAGCTATCTCTATGAAAAGAACGTCACCCGCATTTATAACTATATTTATTATCGCATCGGCTCTGCTTCAGATGCAGAAGATATTACTTCGCGGGTCTTTTATCGGGCCTTCGGGCACATCAACAGTTATGTTGATAAAGGCGTGCCTTTTTCAGCCTGGTTGTATCGGATTGCTCACAATCTGATCGCCAACTGGCATCGAGACAACCTGCGCCGTAAGGAAGTACCGCTGGAAGACCACCTTGATCTGCCGCATAAGGCCGATCAACCCGAGCGAATGCTCGAAAAGAACCAGGAAATGGTCTTGTTGCTTAAAGCGATCCGTAGAATTTCTGCTGACCGACAGCAACTGATCTTGTTGAAGTACCTTGAAGACCTGTCCAACGCAGAAATAGCCCAAATCATGGGACGCAGTGAAGGTGCGATCAAGAGTTTGTATCACAGGGCACTGATCGCATTACGAGAAGAGATGGAAGCCGTAGGGTATAAATCAGAATAATTCAGGGGTTACGGGATGGAAAGTCGAATGAAGGAATTGAACAATAATGGCATGTTTGGGCTGGAAGAGAAATTATCCAGCATGTTAAAACCGGTAATGCCTGATCCGGTCTTTATGAATAATCTTAAAACAAGATTATCAAAAACACCGACAATCTTGATCGAAAATTCCAAACGCCGTATGGGGCTAATGGTTTTGGGTGCAGGATTGTTTGCAGGCGCCTTGACCGTCTGGATTATTGGAAAACTAAAAAAGAAATAATCAAAAACCAAAATTATTTCAGGTTAAATTTTTCCTTTAATTGATAACTTGAAGGCTCCACCAGGAGTGATCCATCAGGAAAAAGGATGGTGGGGACACTTTTACAGCCCTTGTTGACACTCATAACATATTCCGCCGCGGATTTATCGGCATCAATATCAATCCATTCGTAATCAATATGATTATCAGCAAAAAACTGTCTGGCCCTGCGTGTATCGCCGCACCAGGTTGTGCCATACATTTTGATCTTTTGCTCAGTTTCAGTCATTTTTACGCTCCATGGTTTATTGATAATTGATCAACGACATTTTTTGAATCCAATAAGAGATCAAAATCTGGAGGAAAACTAAAGTCCATTCCAATACGTGTTGACAAGCGATCCAATGCTTCGTGGGTAGAAGCTGGCAGATGTTTTCGCACGACATCATTCTTAAGCAGTTCGTTCAAAGACAGCCCGCTTTGATCCACACCATTTCTTAACATAAATTCGCGAATGGACAACCCTGCTGCCCTGCGAGCCAATACTCTGGCCATCCCTTCGTTACCCTTCTGGCGGGCTTGATAGGCTTTGTTTAGTTCCTGGACTGCCAGTGATCCATCCATGCATGAATTTTACCTTCGATTTATTCAAACCTCACAATGATTATGCTAAAATCATGGCATGTCTGTTAATGTTGTCTTCATGGGTTCCCCCGAATTAGCTGCAAAAATATTGGATTCACTGGCTGCGAACTATCGAGTGGTGGGTGTGGTCACCCAGCCTGATCGTCCAGCCGGGCGTGGAAAAGTACTCACTTCTCCACCGGTAAAAGTGTTGGCCGATCAATTGGGCATCCCCACCATTCAACCTGAAAGGCTGCGCGATGAAGCCTTTGCCCAACTTCAAGCCTGGAATCCGGATGTGATCGTAGTGGCTGCTTTTGGACAGATCCTGCGCCAACGGGTGCTGGATCTGCCAAAATATGGCTGCATCAATGTTCATGCCTCCTATCTGCCGCGCTGGCGCGGCGCCGCTCCCATTCAGGCTGCCATCCTCCACGGGGATGAATTCACCGGTGTAAGCATTATGAAAATGGATGCGGGAATTGATACTGGGCCGGTTCTGATCCAGGAAAAAGTATTTTTGGCACCAGATGAGACACTTTCAACATTGACGGAAAAGATATCTTCACTAGGTGCATCTTTACTTCTCAAAGCACTTGAGGAATATCTTGCCGGTCGTTTGGGGACCACTCCACAACCTGAAGTCGGTGACACCTATGCTGGCATGCTCACCAAGGAAGACGGTCTGCTCGATTTTACCAATTCCGCGGTTCAAATAGATCGCAAGGTTCGCGCATTAAACGATTGGCCGGGGACTTATTGCGAGATCAATGGTCAGGTATTAAAGATACGCAAAGTTAAGATCCAGCAAACTGACGCACATCCCGCCGGCGTTCGCAGTGTTCTAGATAAAGTTCCTGCCATCAGTACTCCGGATGGATGGGTTCAGCTCCTTGAAGTGCAGCCCGCCGGTAAAAAGTGGATGCCAGGAGCCGATTTCTTGAGAGGTATTCAAAACTGGAAAACCAGTGATTTATATGAGTGAATCCACCAAATTACCATTAAAAGTGATCTGTTTTGGCATGGGCGCCATCGGCACCTATATAGGCGGAAGTCTGGCTGCCAATGGAGCCAGGGTTACTTTTATTGAAAAGAAAGAATTCATAAGTGACGCCGCCGCGAAAGGGATTCACCTGAGCGTAGGCGGTAAAGAGATTGATGTAACCAATATCAAAATTTCATCAGATGCAAGCCAGGCGATATCAAGCGAAAGTATGGATATCGCATTGTTGGCGGTTAAATCAAATGACACCCCTTTGGTCCTTGATTTACTCACCGGGTTCGAAAACGAATTCCCTCCGGTATTATGTTTGCAAAATGGAGTTGAAAATGAAGGTCTGATCGCCCGCAAGTTGGGTGAGGAGAAAGTGATCGGCGGCAGTATCACCAGTGCAGTGGGGCGCTCAGGTCTTGGAAACATAAAGTTGGAAAAACTGCGCGGTGTGGGCATTGAAACCGGACACCCCATCTCACAAACCCTGATTGACTGGTTTAATTTATCCGGCTTGCACGCCAGGGGATACGCGTCACGTGCAGATATGAAATGGTCCAAAATGTTGACCAATCTGCTGGCAAACGCGACATCCGCCATTTTGAATTGGACACCGGCACAGGTTTATTCTGATCCGCTTACCTGGCGCATCGAACTTCAGCAAATTCGCGAAGCCATGGCTGTGATGGATAGGATGCACATTCACCTGGTGGATCTGCCTGGAACACCTGTAAAACCGTTGATGATGCTTCTCAAAAGCCTGCCGTCAGACTTAAGCAGAACCCTGATCGGGGCACCACTTGCCAAAGGAAGGGGAGCTAAAATGCCCTCATTCCATATTGATCTATATTCGGGAAAGACGAGCAGTGAAGTTACTTATTTAAACGGAGCAGTCTCCAGGTATGCCTCAAAGGTTGGTGTTCCTTCTCCTGTCAATACCGGATTGTGTCTTTTATTGGAACAAATGGCGGCTGGAAATATTGCAAAAGAGGATTTCGCCGACCAGCCTGAAAAACTTGATCAATGGCTGAAGAGGTCTTAATGAGTGTTCCTGGTTGGGTTCAAGACAGCATCTTTTACCAAATATTTCCAGACCGTTTTGCGAATGGAATTAACGGAAATAATCCAAAATCAGCATTGCCTTGGAATGCCAAACCAACCATCCTGGGGTTCCATGGTGGCGATCTCAAGGGCATCATTGATCATATGTATTACCTGCTGGATCTTGGGATTAACGCCATTTACCTGAATCCCATCTTCCTCTCACCATCCAATCACCGTTATAATGCCGTTGATTATTTTCAGATTGATCCAAAATTAGGAAGCAAGATCGAGTTTTTTACGCTTTTGGATGTGGCTCATCGCAATGAAATGAAAGTGATCCTTGATGGCGTATTCAACCATTGCGGCAGAGGTTTTTTTGCCTTCAATGATGTGCTCGAAAATCAGGCTGATTCTCCCTACCTGGATTGGTTTCATATAAAGAAATTCCCCGTGGATGCGTATTCTCCGGGCGATGCCACCACTTATGATGCCTGGTGGAAGTATAAAAGTCTGCCGAAATTTAACACTTCAAACCCTGACGTCGAAGACTATATTCTCAAAGTTGCCCGGTATTGGATCGAACAGGGGATTGACGGCTGGCGTCTGGACGTTCCAAACGAGATCAATGATGACGCTTTTTGGTTGCGTTTCAGAAATGTGGTTAGAAGCGCCAATCCAGATGCCTATCTGGTGGGTGAGATTTGGGATGGCGATGAGCGTTGGGTGGGCGATTCGCATTTTGATGGTTTGATGAATTACCCGGTTCGGGATTTGATCATTGATAAGCTAAATAATGAAATCAAAATAGACGAGTTTCGATTAGGCCTTCAAAAATGGCAAACAAAATACAATGATGAAAATAGCCGTGCCATGTATAACCTGTTAGGCAGTCACGATGTTGAACGTTTTTTGACCAAGGTGGGAGCAGACCTCGCAAAAGCAAAATTGGGGTATCTGCTGCTGTTTACTCTGAGTGGTGCCCCAGCGATCTACTACGGCGATGAAATTGGTTTATTGGGTGGCCGCGACCCCGACTGTCGAAGAACTTTCAATTGGGATGAGTCACAATGGATGACGCCCTTGAGGGATTGGATCAAGAAATTGATCCGTTACAGAAAAGACAAAGTCGCCTTGCGCCGAGGAAATTTCAAACTCTTGAATACTGAGCCCTGCAACAATTGTCTGGCGTTTGTCAGGACGATAGAGAATGAATGCGGTCTGACTATCATCAATTTTGAAAATTCTCCTTCAGAAATGACCATAGACTTGAGCGGTACTCCTCTGGCAACTCATAAAAGTTTGCGCAACGTGTTGGCAACAGAAGAGTACCTGGTGACAGACCAAAAAGTGACGATCAGACTTGCAGCATTCTCTGGTGGCCTGCTTTTCCCATATTAAGCAAAACGAAAATTTATGATTACACCTCCTGAAAAAACATACCCAAATACAGCCGGAAAAGGGCTGATCATCGGCCTGTCAATTTTGTTGGCAGTGTGCCTGATCCCTACCATTATTAATCTCTCAGTCAACCAAACCCTCTTTAAAACGGATTTTTACGCCGGGGTACTAAAGAAAACCAATTTTTATGATCAAGTGCCCGTTTTGTTGGCGGACACTGTGATGTCTTCAGGAACAACAGCATTGCAAGGTGGAATTTTGGCAGGGCTGGATCAGCAGCAATTCAAATGGCTGATGACATCCCTTTTGCCACCCGGATGGATCGAGGCAGAAACAAATGCTGCAATGGCATCCGTTTTGGAATATATGAATCTCAGAACGGATAAATTGAGCATCATTATTGATTTTCAACCCATCAAAGACTACCTTGAAAGTCCAGCTGGAAAGCAGGCTCTAGTGACCTTTCTGGAAAATTTGCCAGATTGTTCTGATGATCAACTAACACAAATCATGATCGCCATGCAAAGTGGACAGGGCGGTTTTGCCTTATGCCATCCGCCATCCAGTGATTTGTTTAATATGGATACCATGCTGGACCCGGTCATCTATTCATTTTCTGCCAGTCTTCCGACAGTCATCATCCTTCCGCCTGAGGGTCAAGCTGGCATTACTGAAAACCTCATCAGATCACCATTATTTCAACTTTATCGAAGTTTTAGAGTGGTACTATCGCTTTTTCCTTGGATCTCCTTATTGCTGGCATTGATGATCGTTATATTATCCATTCGCTCAATGCGTTGGATGACGGGAGCACTGGGAACCCCGCTGATCTTTGCCAGTATTGTTTCTTCAATCCCAGGCGCCTGGCTTTATTTATTTGGGGGAAGGGATCTAAGCAGTATTTTTGCCAATTCAAGCCTAGGTTCACTACAAGGCCTTGAAGGACTGCTGGTTGATGTTTTTCAACAGGGACTGCAAACCGCCGGCCAGGGACTTCTGGTCTGGTGTCTTGGAGCCCTCGCAATTGGTTTGGTCCTGATGGTGGTTTGGTTTGTTACGAAAAAATAAACTCCCAAGATCTATTTCTTGGGAGTTATAAACTTCCGTTGCCACTCGTACATAATATTTAACGCTTCCAAAGGGGGAATGGTGTTTAGATCAATCCCTTTGAGTTCATCCAGCAGCGGATTGGTCTCGGGAAAGAGCGCCATCTGTGTTGAAGGCTGCGCTTCGATCTTGACTGCCGATCCAGAACTTTCTTGAAGTTGTTTTAGTATCTCGGTTGCTCGTGAGATGACAGGACGCGGAATGCCAGCCATCTGAGCCACATGGATGCCGTAAGAGCGATCCGCACCGCCAGGAACAATCTTGTGTAAAAAGACGACCGTGTTGCCGGTTTCGCTGACCGCCACGTTGTAATTCCGCACGCCAGGCAAAAGTTCACTGAGCTGAGTCAATTCATGGTAATGGGTCGCAAAAAAGGTGCGCGATTTCAAGCGAGGATGGTTGTGCAGGAATTCGACCACCGACCATGCGATCGAAAGTCCATCATAGGTTGAGGTTCCGCGGCCGATCTCGTCCAGAATGATCAGGCTGCGCGGAGTGGCGTGGTTGAGGATGTTGGCAGTTTCGATCATTTCCACCATGAAGGTGGATTGCCCTGCGTGGATCTCATCCTGGGCGCCGATGCGTGTGAAAATGCGATCCACCAGCCCAATTTTGGCTTTCGAAGCCGGTACAAAGGATCCTATTTGGGCCATCAATACGATCAAGGCCACCTGACGCAGGAATGTGGATTTACCGGCCATGTTGGGGCCAGTGATGATGCGGATGGTTTCGGCAGGTTCCAAAATGATGTCATTGGGTACGAAACGTTCTTCATGCAGGGTGGTTTCAACCACCGGATGGCGGCCATCGGTGATATCAAGGTCCGTGCCCTCGGTCATTTCAGGCAGGGCATATTTTTCAAGCGAGGCTATTTCAGCGAGACCAGCTTGCACATCCAATTCAGCCAAGGTTCTGGATGTCTCCAATAGACGCGGTATCGAGAGGGTCAACTGTTGACATAGTTCTTTGAAGAGCTTCAACTCGATCTCATGAATGCGTTCTTCGGCATTCAACACCAGTGATTCATATTCTTTCATTTCAGGTGTGATATAGCGTTCTGCATTCACCAGCGTTTGTTTACGGATATATTCAGGCGGCGCCTGGTCTGTATTGCTGTGCGTGATCTCCAGATAGTATCCAAAGACTTTATTGAATCCGACTTTGAGTGAGCGGATGCCGGTGCGTTCTCTTTCCACGCTTTCGAGATTTGAGATCCATTCTCGGGCGTGACGGGACATTTCGATGACGTTATCAAGTTCTTCAGAGTAGCGGGGACGAATGATGCCGGTGTTTGCCAGTGTGGCGGGAGGATCATCATCAATGGCTTTATCGAGCAAGTCCAATGCTTCAGGGCAAAGATGATAATTAGGCAGCAAGGTTGCCAGGGCGGGCTCTTCCGAAGGCAGGATCGCCCGGATCTCTGGCAATCGTCCAATAATGGCGCGGATGGCCACGAGGTCACGTGGCATGGCATTGCCAGCGGTTACACGGTTGACAAGCCTTTCCAGGTCGCCCAGGTGCTGTAACAGGCTGCGGAAGCCCAGTCTGAGCATTGAGTTGGTAAAAAAGAACTGCACCACCTGCTGGCGTGCGCGGATGGTCTCAAGGTTGAGCAGGGGTTTGCTGACCCACTGACGGATCAGGCGGTGCCCCATGGGGGTTATGGCCTGGTCGAGGATCGAGAGAAGAGAGCCGTGAATGTCGCCGCGGCGAATGGTTTCAGTGAGTTCAAGATTGCGTCTTGTGGCTGCGTCCAGGGTCATGAATTCCGAGGTGGAATAGACCGAAATACCCTTGAGAAGCAACAAGGAGGAGGGCTGAGTATCTTTTAGATATTGGAGGATCACGCCACATGTTTGAATTGCGAGGGGCAGACCTTCCATGCCGTAACCATTCAAGGTGGTGACTTCCATGAGACGCAGGATGGTTTCTCGGCAGCGGCCGGATTCAAAACGCCAATCGGGCAGCCGGGTGATATGGCCGGTATAGGAGCCGTTCAACTTGAGTGATTCCGGGCATAAAACTTCTGCAGGATGTATACGCGTCAATTCCGAGCGCAGATCGTTGAGCGTATCGAGGCTGGCGAGTTCGGTGGTTTGAAATTCACCCGTTGAAATATCAACATAGGCAAGGCCAAAACGATCTTCAGTGGCGATTACAGCGGCAAGAAAGTTGTTTTGGTCGCTTTTAAGCAATGAAGGTTCAAAGACAGTACCAGGGGTGACCACACGCACCACTTCACGCGGGAAGAGCCCCTTGCTGGGCTGGGCACCCACCTGTTCACAAATGGCAACGTGATAACCTTTATCAATCAATCTTGAGAGATAATTCTCGACGGCATGGTAGGGAATTCCGGCCATCGGGATGCGCTTACCTTTGTCGGCTGAGCCGCGGCCGGTGAGTACAATATCCAATTCGCGAGATGTTATCTCTGCATCTTCGTCAAAGGTCTCATAAAAATCACCCAGGCGAAAAAATACGATGGTATCCGGATATTTTTTCTTAATATCCAGGTATTGTTGTCGAATTGGAGTTATTTCATCAGTCATACGTATTCCGAATTTCAAAAAAATATGGGCTCAGGCTTTCGCGAGAACCCATTCGCGAAACATTTGAAAAAAGTTAATCTATCTTTTGACCGCATTCAGCACAGAATTTCGCATTCGGTAATAGCACGGCGTTACATTTGGGACAATTGGTTTTTGCTTTTAAAGACTCGCCACAATTCGGACAAAACTTGGCATTGGACGCCAGTGGGGCTTCACATTTGGGGCAGGTGGCAGTAATACCTTCGCGCCAATATTCAGTGCCTAATTTCTTGTCTTCTTCGGCCATGGCGGCATGCGCCCAGACTTCTTCAACCGATTTTGAGGCCTGAGCTGCGGCCATCTCAACGCCCAAGTCGGGAGCGCAGGATTTACACAGTCCTTTTTTTACATTCCAGCATCTTTGACGGCATACCCATGCGTTGCAGCGGGGACATTGGATAAAATAAGGCTTAATTTCAGCAATGGCTTCTGAAAACGCATCATCGTTTGCTTTTTGCCAACCTGAAGAGCGAACTCTTTCACCAATATTTGCGGCGGTTCCGAATACGCCCCCGAATATTGAACTGGCGGATTCCAAGGCATTGGTGAGTTTTCCGGTGACTGAAGGTTTAAATTTGGTACGATAGCCTGATTGACAGCGATTGCATTTAAATTCGAACTGGAAACCCTCGTCCGTAGAAAGGTCATTGTAATTGTTTACAAATTCAATGTGTTCTACCATTTGAATCCTCCTGGAGTTTTTCTAGTTTTTAAATTATATCCCATTTCATAGGATGGTATTTAGTTATGAGAGTATTAAACATGTGTATAATCATTGAATCGAAATAATCGGAGAAGAATATGGATGCGCAAATATCTTCTAAATCAACTGTATTGGATGGGATAGAATTAGGAATTGGCACATGGGCCTGGGGGGACAGGCTGGTTTGGGGATACGGCAACCAGTACTCTGCTGCGGAGATTGAAGAAACCTTTCACGCCGCCATTGACAGCGGGATCCGTTTTTTTGACACAGCTGAAGTATACGGTCAGGGGAAGTCAGAAAAATTTATCGGACAACTATTGCCTTCGGTGAATGATCAAATCATCGTGGCGACTAAGATCATGCCTTTTCCTTGGAGACTCTCAAAAGACGCCTTACGGAAGACCCTGACAGCCAGTTTAAAGCGTTTGGGGCTTAAAAAGGTGGATCTATACCAAATGCACTTTCCAATGCCACCTGTGAGTGTTGAGAGTTGGATGCAGCAGATGGCTGATGTGTATGAAGAGGGTTTGATCTCAGCAGTTGGGGTATCTAATTACAATTTGGAATTAATCAAGCGTTCCCTGGATGCCTTGCAGAAAAGGGGAATTCCTCTGGCTTCGAATCAAATGGAATACCATTTGCTGGAACGGAGAATTGAAAAAGAGGGGTTGTTGGATTTCTGCAAAGCCAATGGAATAAAGGTAATTGCGTATAGCCCTCTTGCCATGGGTATCTTAAGTGGAAAATACACTCCTGACAATCCGCCCAAGGGGACGCGTTCAGCCCATTACAACCGTAATCTATTGGAAGCCATACAGCCTCTGATCAAACTGATGAAAAGTATTGGTATGGATCATGAAGGAAAGACGGCTTCTCAAGTGGCTTTGAACTGGGTGATCAGCAAAGGCACTTTAGCCATTCCTGGAGCAAAGAATATCGGGCAGGTGGAACAAAACTCAGGCGCCATTGGCTGGTACCTGACTGAAGACGAAGTACGCAAACTGGATGAATCCAGCGATGCGGTAAGCAAGATCATTTCATAGGACGACAGGAAAACAATTATGAGTGACGAAAAGAAAATCCAGGTCTTACCATTTCATGCGGTCAATGAATTTATGCGAGACGATTACCGCTTGGATGTTTTGCATGAAGTGTTTTCTGCTTTGGATCAGGCAACACCCATGCAAAAGCAATTGATCAATCGCATGTTTTCAAAGAACGTCAATATTCCCGGCTTTCGCAACAGCGGATTGGCCCCTCTGGCAATCAAGATCAAAAATAGCCCGACTTTATTTGAACGGTCACACGAATTTTCCGCCACGATCATGGAGTGTTGGAGCAACCTGCATCCTGAACTTAAAATCGCCATGCATGCCCTCCTGACCGAGCGGGATTGGACTTTGCAGCCGCTTGAAGCAGATCGTAGTCTGCTGCCTGGTTTTCAAATTGACTGGCCCAAGACGGATAATTTCGAATCACTCATCAAGGGCATTCAAACTGCGAAACCTGACCTAAAGGAATCTGATGACAACATCAGTTTGATGGCTGTCTGGGTGGGTAATAAACTGCCCTATAATTTATTCTCTGAAGAAGAGTCTAAACCAGAATAGCTACAGTAATTATTAAAAAATCCCCAGTTCGTGAATAAGCACGACTGGGGATTTAAATTTAATGGAAAGTTGTTACTCAACAAACTCAAGATCCTGATCTTCAATTCCGGCGACATCCCCTTCAGAGATAAGGTCTATATCGCCAAACAGGGTTTCCTGGTTGGCACCGACAATATGGCGTTTAACCAGTTCCAGCATGGCCAAAAAAGTCACGACAATTTCGACGCGGTTGCTCTTTTTGCCCACCAATTTTGAGAAGGAAAGTCCGCCGTCTTTTTGCAATCTGTCAAGAATGACCTTGATCTTGTCACGAATGGTGATACGCGGAAAAGAAACCACCTCGCTGAGCGGCGGCAGATTGTTGTTGTCATGGAAGATCTCGTGGGCAACTTGAAGCAGATTCTCTAATGTAAGATCACTAAGATCCAGTTTGGCTGCAATCTGGGCACGAGGCGTGGTATCCAGACGTAAATAGGTGCGCAGTTTTTTGACTTCACGCTCTTCAAGAAAACCGGAAAGTTCCTTGAAACGTTTATAGATGATCAACTGGCGAGCAAGGGCTTCGCCGGGATCCTCTTCAAATTGGATTCCAGGCAGGGTGGGTCTGGGCAGCAAGGCGGAGGATTTAATTTGCACCAGACGTGCAGCAATGACCAAAAAAGCCGACACTTCAGCGGCATTTTGTTCCTCAAGGTGATGAAGGTATTCAAGATATTGATCTGTGACTTGGGCAAGCGCCAGACGGGTGATATCCAATTCTGCGCGTTCGATAAGCTGCAACAGCAGATCAAGAGGCCCTGAATAAACCTCGGTGTTGATCTGATATGCTTCAGATTGGTGACTTGCGATTTGAAAATCCACGCGGTTATTATAGCAGAATCAACATGGCTGGCCGCATTTTTTAGGATTTTTCATGTCGGGCTATAATTATTCTTATAAACATGAAAACCTGATCGGAATCAATATGACAAAAATAGCCTGCACCAAGTGTAACAAGCCCTTTCCCTCAGACCGGATTCCTTACCAGTGTGATTGCGGAGGTTCATTCGATTTTGCTGTGTTCCCAGATTATGTGGCGGATCAAATTGATCTGTCCAAATTTGGCATGATGAAATATGCAAGCCTCTTTGGATTGGAACAAGATTGTAAATGGATCACTCTTGGTGAAGGCAATACTCCCTTGCTGCCTACGAC
>JAKAFP010000010.1 GCA_021825925.1 Chloroflexota bacterium | reverse complement strand
TGACGATATCGCCATGGAATGCGACCTGATCATCCCTGTTGCATTGGAACAAGGCTCTAAGTTTGCTATTCGCGAAGGTGGTCTGACGGTTGGCGCCGGTGTGATCACTAAGATCATTGCCTAAGTAAAGAAGTCTCAGTCAGCTCGAATGACTGAATGGAGTTAGCATGGCCTCTAAAAAGAAAGATGTTCGCCCGGTAATCACCTTTGCGTGCAACGAATGCAAGGAGAGAAACTACACCTCCGAGAAGAATCGCCGCAACGATCCTGGACGAATGGAAATCCAGAAATATTGCAAGCGGTGTCAGAAGCACACCACTCACCGCGAAACAAAGTAGTCTGTTGAAAAACGGGCAAGGTTGGTAACAGCCTTGCCCGATACAGGCCAGTAGCTCAATTTGGCAGAGTGCCTGTCTCCAAAACAGGAGGTTGCGAGTTCGATTCTTGCCTGGCCTGCCAAGAAAGTCGGCGCCGTCTACATGGCGGCGCTTTAGCACTCATAACAAGGAGTAGCCGTGGCCGATAAAATTGTGAAAGCAAAAAAAGAAAACAAGATTGCAAAATGGTGGCGTGAGACCGTTGGCGAGTTGAAAAAAGTCAATTGGCCGACTCCCCATGAAGCCTGGCGTCTGACCAAGATCGTGATCTATGTCATCTTGATCATGGGTGCTTTGTTGGGTGGTCTCGATTTTGGTTTTACGAAACTAATTGGATGGATTGTCGGATAGCTTCTGCTGCAACGCAGTGAGGTTTGGTGAAAGATGGATGCGCGAGACGAATTTGATAATGACGAACTGGACGGGACTTCTCCACTAGAAGAGAATGTACCCAGTGAAATCAACGCGCCTCTGAATGATTCACTGGAGCCTGTTGAAATGTTCAAGGATCCATCCGTTCCAATGGATGAGATCCCTGAAAGTGTTTCGGCAGCAGGTTCCGAACGAGCGTGGTTCGTGATTCACTGCTATTCAGGGTACGAGAACAAGGTGCGCTATAACCTTGAGCAGCGTATCGAAACAATGGGGATGAAAGACAAGATCTACGATGTCGTGATTCCCACCCAGGAAGAGATAGAAGTCAAGGACGGCAAACGCCGCACTGTTGAGCGCCATGTATTCCCCGGCTACGTGCTGGTGAACATGATCCTCTCTGAGGAATCATGGTATGTGGTTCGCAATACCCCGGGCGTTACCGGCTTTGTTGGCATGGGCAATGATCCTACTGCCCTGCGACCCGAAGAAGTGCAGCAAATCCTGCGCCGTATGGAAGCTGAAGCTCCACTGGTGAAGGTTTCCTTCAAAGTGGGCGAGCGCGTTCGCATTGTGGACGGCCCCTTCAACGACTTCCGCGGTCAGGTTTCTGAGATTGATATGGAAAGAACCAAAGTCCGGGTCATGGTCAATTTCTTTGGCCGTGAAACCCCCGTTGAATTGGATTTCTTGCAAGTCGAAAAAGCGTAGTAACGCCTTTTAGGCGTATTTGTGGGAGGGTGCTCCCCTATCACCCGCTATAACCACCAAGGAGAGATAAAGTGGCAAAGAAATTTAAAGCAATCGTTCGTCTGCAGATCACGGCCGGTAAGGCCAATCCTGCACCCCCTATTGGTCCTGCTCTGGCCGGACACGGCATCAACATCATGGCTTTCTGCAAAGAGTATAACGCTCGTACACAGCAAAAAGCCGGTGAGATCATCCCTGCCGAAATTACCGTTTACACTGATGGATCTTTCACCTTCGTCCTGAAGTCGTCCCCTGCTTCCGTCCTTCTCAAGAAGGCTGCTGGCGTGGCGAGTGGTTCTGCCATCCCCAATCGGGAAAAAGTTGGCAAGGTCACCAAGGCCCAGATCCGCGATATCGCAGAGCAAAAAATGAAAGACATGAATGCGATTGACTTGGACGGCGCCATGCGCCAAATTGAAGGTACCGCCCGCAACATGGGCTTAACGGTCGTCGAGAAATAGTTTGTGGGAGGGTGATTCTGTCACCCGTTAATACCACGAAGGAGAAAAAATGGCGAAACACGGTAAAAAATACATGGCAGCTCTTGCCAAGGTGAATGTGGACAATGTCTACTCACCCAAAGAAGCAGTACAACTGGCAAAAGAAACCTCCTATGCAAATTTTGATGCATCCATTGAAGTTCACCTGCGCATGGGTCTCGACCCACGTCAGGCTGACCAACAGGTGCGTGATGTAGTCGTTCTGCCCAATGGTTTGGGTAAAACAGTACGTGTGTTGGTCTTCGCCCAGGGCGAAGGCGCCACCAAGGCACAAGAAGGCGGAGCCGATTACGTGGCCGACAACGACGAGATGATCAATAAGATCGCCGCCGGTTGGACCGATTTCGACGTCACCATCGCCACCCCCGACATGATGGCCAAAGTAGGTAAATTGGGCCGTGTCTTGGGTCCCCGCTCTTTGATGCCGAACCCCAAAGCTGGAACCGTCTGCGCCCCGGAAGATCTGCCCCGCGTGATCAACGAAGCCAAAGCCGGTCGTGTGGAATTCAGACTTGATAAAACCGCCAATATTCACGTTGCCATTGGCAAAGCCTCATTCCCCACTGAAAAACTGTTCCAAAACTTTGCTGCCTTAATGGAAGCCATCAAGAAGGCTCGTCCTACCGGCGCCAAAGGCACTTACATCCGCAAGGTTACTGTTGCCGCCACCATGGGACCCGGCCTCAAGATCGATCCCCTGCAGGCAGTCACAATTTCATTGGAAGATTAGTGGTATAATCTTCACCGTTGAAGGGAGACCTTCAGCGTTTCACCGAAGAAAGCTGGTGCCCGCATGGGCTTAATATCCTGCCGAGGTGGAGACTCCAATTTCGATTCATCCTCTGAGTGATCAGGGTTTCGAAAAAAGTCTTTGCCTGGCGAAACCAGACAAAGACTTTTTTATCTTTACAGGAAGGAGGAATTTTTCATTGGCCTTTACAAAGAAAGAAAAGGGCGATATTACCGCCCAATATGAGAAGTGGTTAAGCGAAAGTCAGGCTGTGATCGTGTTGACTTACAAATCCATGACTATGAAAGAGATTGATGCCTTTCGAGCCAAAGTTCGTGAGAGCAACAGCGAAGTCCATCTCGTAAAGAACACCCTGTTCAAACGCGCCCTGGCCTCACAAGGATATGCCGAAGCATCATTCTTTGAAGAGACATCATTGGTCGGTTTCGCATTCAATGATGCCCCTGCTCTGGCAAAAACCTTTACCGACGCAACCAAAGGTTCAGAAACCACAAAAGTGAAGGGTGGTTACCTTGGCAAAGAATTGATCTCAGACAAACAGATCAAGGCTCTTGCTGACCTGCCGCCGCTTCCCGTTATGCGTGCCACTTTACTCGGCACCATCTCAGCCCCTGCGACCAAATTGGTGCGTACGTTGGCTGAACCTGCCCGCTCACTTGCGGCTGTTATCCAGGCACATGCAGATAAAGCGGGTACCGCTGCCTGATTTGCCACCGAATCCGGTGATGTTGTACCGGAACTAAAAATTTATTAACATTTGATCAAAGGAGTAATTGAAATGGCTGATATGGATAAACTTGTTGAAGAGTTGAGCAAACTCTCTGTTCTCGAAGCTGCTGAATTGGTGAAAGCCCTCGAAGAAAAATGGGGC
Source organism: Chloroflexota bacterium (assembly GCA_021825925.1). Lineage (GTDB taxonomy): Bacteria > Chloroflexota > Anaerolineae > Anaerolineales > Anaerolineaceae > UBA6107. Next base: position 87,373 of record JAKAFP010000010.1, on the reverse strand, counting down.
GTTTCCGCCGCCGCACCTGTGGCCATGGTTGCCGCTGGTGGCGCCGCTGCCGCTTCTGCTGAACCCGTGGAAGAGAAGACCGAATTCGATGTCGTCCTCAAGGACGCCGGCCCCAAGAAAATCGAAGTCATCAAAGTCATCCGCGCCCTGACCAACCTTGGTTTAGTTGAAGCCAAGACCATGGCCGAAACCGCTGGTGCCAAAGTCCTCTCCGCTGTTGGCAAAGAAGCTGCTGCCGATGCCAAGAAGAAACTCGAAGAAGCTGGCGGCGTCGTCGAACTCGCCTAGTTTTTTGCGAAGTGCAAAAATAAACCGGGAATCTGCGAAGATTCCCGGTTTTTGTTTGGTTATTTTGTTTGTTGTAAAGGTAATTCACTCAAAGCGACCACTTGCAGGATGATTTACCCCTACGATATTAAAATGGTCATCCCGCCACGGATTTGATCTGGCGGATCACCAACACCACTTTGCCCATAATGCGCAGGCTCTTGGGGTCTTCCACGTAGATCGGACCCATATTGGGGTTGGCAGGCTGCAGACGGATGCGTTTGGCTTCCTTGTAGAAGTACTTGAGCGTGGTTTCATCCTTGTCATCCAGCCACACGGCCACCATATCGCCGTTGTTGGCGGTGGAGGTTTTCTTCATCACCACGATGTCGCCATCGTTAACCATGGCATCAACCATCGAATCGCCATCCACTTCAAGCGCGAAGAGCTCGCTTACGTCGCGGCTGGGAAGCAGGCTGCGGGCGATATCCACGCTGGATTCGGCGTCATAATAATTGAGATCGGAAGTCGGCATAGGCAGCGGTGCACTGGCCACAATGCGCCCGGCGAGCGGAATGCTGATCAGGTCAGACAGCGCGCTACCGGCGTTGCGAATGGCGTCTGCCACTTTGGTGGGCAAGGAAGGTTCACCTTGAACTGGCTGAAGAACGCGGATGCTGCGGGAAATACGATTCTCGCGTTCGATGTAACCCATTTCGAGCAGCTGATTCAAGTAATAATCAACCAATGATGTGGATTTTACATTGATGCTGTCGCCAATTTGACGGATGGAAGGGGAATAGCCGTTGGCATCCTGAAATTTCGTCAAGAATTCCATGATCTTGCGATGCCGTTCACTTAACCCGGGATGTCTTTTAGCCATTTGAGCCTCCTAGACCTATTATCGGTCATTTGTACTATTATAATACACGAACATACGTCCTATGTCAAGAATGAATTATTTGGATAGAATTATGTCTAAAGTGGCAACTTGTGGTATAGATAAGGGTGTAAATGGAGGCATTATCATGAAACGATCACTGATTCCCTTAATTACTGTAGCGTTCCTTTTACTTTCGGCCTGCGGACCCAAGACCCAAACGCCGGCGCCTTCACTTACCCCCGAGGCAACCCTTGCCACCATTCCTCCAACCATTACACCTGAACCCCTGACCACAGAAGCCTCCGCCCAGACAGAACCGGTTGCCACAGAAACTCCAGCAGCCAACATACCGACCGATAACCCCGCAGCCAACGTGGATTACTCAGCCGCGGTTTATCTGGATGACCGCTCAAACCCGGCCGCCATGCTTTATTCTCTGGCCAATTCATTTAACCGCCACGAGTTCATCCGCGGCTATTCCTATTGGTCCAGCCCCATGGATTATTTGGGCATTCTGGATGCCTTCAGCAATCATTATGCTAATGTCGCTTCAGTGCAGGTCACGCTTGGCACAATCTACAGTGAAGGCGCCGCCGGCAGTATTTATTACTCCGCACCGGTCGTTTTCACCTTTACCCACGTGGATAATACAATCGAAAAGTCATCCGCTTGCTTTTTACTGCGTTTTCCGCAGCCTGCCAATTTTGCAGAACCTCCCATTGATCTCCTCCATATCGAGAAGGGTGGCTTTACAGCTGTAACACCTGGAACCAGCGATGAAGATGCGCTGATCACTGCCTGCTATGGCACGGATTACAGCACCGCTGCAGCCGGTAATCCGCCTGAACCGCATGCGCTCGAATCATTGGCCAACCTTGGACCGGATAATTACATTGACAATCGTTCAGGCGCTGTGGAAATGGTCAGTTCGCTCTTCAACGCCATCAACCGCAAGGAATACGTCAGAGCCTTCTCTTACTGGCAGGATCCGGCCGCGGTCGGAAATTATGCAGATTATGCCGCCGGATTTGCAGATACAGGTTTGATCAGCGCCACCTTTGGCACGGGCCTCTCAGACGCCGGCGCTGGTCAGTTCTATTACCAGGTTCCCGTTACTCAAACCGTCCAGACCACCACCGGGGCAACACAGGTCTTTGTGGGTTGCTATACCCTGCACCTGTCAAACCCGGGCATGCAGGCCGTCATGCCCTTCGAACCCCTGGGCATCACCAAGGGTAAATTCGCCCTGGTCGCCAATGGACTTGATACCACCGCATTGATGGAGCGGGCGTGTAACTAGTAAAGAATGAAGTCTAAAACTATTAATTTATAAGTAATGAATTTAAAGTACCTGGTTCAAAAAAGTCAGTAATCAAGCATGAACAGACCTGCAAGAATTTCTGGATTCCTGAAGGGTATGTTGAATTTGAAATCAATTTGTATTTTGTACCCAGATTTCTTGTATTATTTATATTGAGTTAAGGTAACCACGCAAAAGGCCAAAATGTTTGAGGAAATATCAATTTAGTTGATTTGAAGCTTTCCAAAGAAATTATTTCTGAGCCTGAATCTCCACACCATATAAATTTTTGATCAGGAGACCACCTGCCACAATGTTCTCTTGAAATCGGTGTCACAATATCCGTACCATCACGTAATCCAATTAAATGCCAAACTCCATCAATCCGTTGTAAAGCAAATTGTCCATCTGGTGAAATATTTGGGATTTCCAAATATCCAGGATCTCCAATATTGTTATTTCTAAATTGACTGTTGACGTTAAGCAAATGAGGGTTAATTACTCCTTGTTTCACTTCAGATGTTTCGATCCATTTATATCCTTCATTTCCTTTGTCATATTCGTAATATAGCATGGTTGGTCCAGCTATCTCGGCGATATATAAGGCTGGGGTAATTTCTTGGAGTATATTTCCATTCAGATCCATTACAAATGTGCGATTGGGATCAATATCTGCACCCCATTCTACTGTTTTTGGCAAATCATCGGAATAACTGCTGAAAATAATAGTTTCATTATCAATCCATTGTGGCAAGCCAATGGATGCGCAGACTATGGTTCCATTTTTGTCGCCCAAGTTGCCATATGGTGCACATGGGCTTTCAAATAGGATTGAGTTTGACCCTAAAGCAAGGTCAATTAGATAAACTCGGGGTTTTATCCAAAAATCAACTGGATTATATTCTGAGAAGACAAAATATCGATTATTTGGTGATAATGCCCCCTTAAGTTCTATTGGTTTGGGGGTTTCGAAATCAGGCAAAAGAATAATCTTGGTTTCTCCTGTTGACAGATTTAGTTGAACAAGTCTGTTTGGCAGGCTATCGGATATCAGTAACGCAAATTTATTATCTTGTGATACTAAGATTGATGAAAACCCAGTTTTGTTACAAGGCAAATTTGTCCAAAGTTGTTCGGGAGATTTCATTCCCGTTTTTAATTCAAAAACAGATATTGGATTTTCATCACAAATTCCATAATTGTTGATGAAGAATAATCTACCAGGGATATCAATTGTTTTTGGACTACAAGCTGACAATCCAAGAAGAATTAGTGATACCAAAAACCATACCATTTTGACTTTAAATCGTATTATATTTTTCAGCGGAAACCTCTATTGCTCTTATATTTAGACTTAAGGTTTTTCCTTGTTGTTAAGTTTACTTGTTGTGTGGTATACAATCTTTATTTATCGATGAATAATAATGTGTCATATTGATCATAGATGCGGCAACCGAAGTACGTTCTATTAGGTAAATGTATAAGAATTAATTAACAGTTTCCTCCAAAAAATCCAATATCAACTGCATCGGCAGCGGCTCCAGATTTGGACTGAGCAGCATGTTGCCCTGGTTCTGGCCGGGGATGGTGAAGTATTTAAAAGAACTATTGCCCAGTGTTGCAGCATACTCACAAACTGAAATTTCATATTCCATCCCAATGCACCAGGCTGTTGTGGGTGGGTTTATTTTTCCCAACGCATCCACTGTCTCAGGATAGTCTTTCATTAAATAGCCGCCTGGTGAAAGGGCTAGTGTTCCTTTGCACGCACCGGATTGCTGTTCATTGAGATAGAGGCAGCCAGCGATTGCAGCGTCTGCTCCCTGGACGGAGCCAATGGACACAATTTGGGTTGTATCCACGCCCTTCAAGTCAAGTGCCTTGAGCATGGCAGATTGCGCATCATCCAGCCATCCAGAGGTGTCTACCTGTTTATCAATATTGGGGAAAGGGTAGCTGCCGCTGAAAGAAAAGATGAACACTCCGTAAGATTTGTTTTCTTCCAATTTGGGGAACCAGAGGGGATTCCACCAACTTGCAGGTTCAGTCTGCCCGGGTATTTCAGGGTTGGGGAAAGGATTATTCAAACCGCGGTTTTGCAGCCAGACCGCCACTTCGTACCAGTCGCTCATATCCCCGTTAGACCAGTGCATCAAGACCACCAGCGGGGCGGGATTAACCGCAGCTGGATAATATAACCCTTTAATGCTTTCACCAGCTGCATTGGTATACGTGACTTCCTGTGGTTCCATTGCCAGAGGAGCCGGCCTGGCGTCAGTTGCTGTGGCTGTGGGTAAAACAGGCGCTTCAGTAATAGTTGCTTCAACTTCAGTGGCAATGGAGGGTTCATTCCTGTCATCCTCGCCGTTTACTGGTGTATTGCCGCAGCCTGCAACAACAAATAACAGACAAGTTATGCCTGCAACAAGCGAAAATTTATTTTTCAACTGTCCCCTCCGATTTGTAGGTCACTTGTTTACTTTAGAGCAATGTCTAAAAAGTCCAGAATCAACTGCATTGGCAGCGGATCGAGGTCTGGACGGAGCAGCATGTTGCCGTGGTCCCCATCCGTGATCGAAAAACCCTTGAAAGCGGTGTTGCCGGCGCCTTCTGCGGCTTGGCAGAGCGCATATTCACTCGGGTCGGCAATGCACCAGGCCGGTGTGGGAGGGTCGCTGCTGCCAAGTTCTTTGATCGTGGCCACGTAACTTACATCCAGATAGTCGCCGGGTGAAAGTGAAAGCGCTCCTTTGCACGCCCCGGGGAATTCCTTGTTGAGCAATGCACAGCCGTCTGCCGCGCCATCCGCACCGATGCTTGACCCAATGGCGGTGATCTGGTTGGGGTCCACCCCCTCCAACCCGCGGGCGAACATCAGCGCAGCGATGGCGTCTTTGACCCAGTTGGCTTTTTGAATGCTCTGACAGCCGGCCGTCCAGGGTTTGCAGTCGCGGAAAGAGAAATCCAGCACCGCGTATGATTTTTCAGCAGGGACTGCCGGGAACCAGCTCGGGTCCCACCAGCGGAACTGCGCGCCGTCGCCCGGGTTCTCGAACGGATTTTTGAAACCGCGGTTCTGCAGCCAGACTGCCACTTCGTTCCAGTCGTTGTGGTCACCCATCATCCAGTGCATCAGCACCACCACCGGCGCATTCTCAACCCCCGCCGGGTAATAGTAGCCGGTCAGGGTGAAGTTGTCTTCCGTGGTGATGGTCACGATCTGTGGATCAGGCGGCAGAAGATTGGCATTCACCTCCGGTACGGTGGTGGGTTCCGCCGTCGGCGCGGAAGTTTCGACCAGGGCTGCGGTGGTTTCAGTTTCAACCGATGGGGCGGGCGTTTCTATGACAAGGGCGGTCGGCGTGGTTTGCATACACCCGGCTAGAAACGTAATGATTAACAATAAAGATATTGCATGCAAGATGGGTTTAGATTTCATCGCAAATTCCTCCCGTGATGAAATGAATTCCGATAACTATTTATAACGGATACAAGAGAAAATTTCAATCAATAAATATGGGGATGAAACCGGAAAATTTTGAGATATCTAATTTAATTTTTCTGAGTAAAAAAAATATACTAACTATATGAAGAATTCATTAGCTTCCACCCTCTCATCAAGCGGAAGGTCTAGAAGTTCTTTTAGTAATTCTTTTTTATATGAATTAGATAAATCAGATGGAGGAGCATGAAACACGAATTTTGACTTTAAATAAATGGGTAATCCGTTTTCCAATATTTCAGATCTCACCACAACTTGATATTTCGTACTATCAGGGGGCAATTGGGATATGTCACCTTGAATAATCATTGTCTCCCAACCAACACCACCAAAACGTCCATCCGCTTTAATTTTGTATGCCTCATCAGAAACAATAACCACTTTCTGAGCTAGTGTAAGTTCATTGCTCATCCATTGAGGCAAATCCATTCCTCTGCGAAGATGAAATTGATCAACCCTTGCTTGAATTCCATGATCCATTAAATAATATGCTAATTCTTTTACCCATTTAATTGCATTATCGTCTTTTGATGTATGACTAATAAACACACGAATTTGTTTCTTGTAATTTCCGATTATTGCTCTATGACTAAAACGTAAACGTGCGAAATCATCTTCATGTAGTACTCGAATTATTAAAGTAGCATCATCATGAGCTGTATTTGTAAAGCCTTTGGCTAATTCAAAACATGCTAATTCTAATTTTAAACCCCCATACCCGGTTCCCAATAATGGGGCTGAAATTAACCTTACTGAAGGTTCTTTTTTAGAAAATGTCCCCAAACTTTCTCCGATTTTTAATATTACTTTTTCATCAGATGAATTTCGATGTACAGATGCTGCATAAGCTACAAATTGAGCTAGATTTTCTCCACCTTCAAATGGAAGAATTTCGACTTGACCTAGAGTCATATCTGTCAAAGGGTACGGTATTAAGTAATCGTCCAGTGATCTTGCTACAAAACCCGTTACAGATCCAGTTGTTGAACAAGGAAGGACTATTAAATCAGATGGTCCATCAAAAAGATTACCGAGCTTTATCTTTACTGTTGGAGTCATATTTCCCCTTAATGTATTCAAAATAATTACTTAATAATTATAGCAAATTATTTTTTTCTAGTGAGTCTAGTTATTCCAATTTATATTCCCAGAACCCTACATCCAGCCACTGGTTGAATTTGAAGCCGCACTCGCTGAAGTGCGCGATCTTCTTGAAGCCCAGCTTCTCGTGCAAGGCTTGGGATGCCGCGTTCGGCACAGTGATGCCGCCGAGCGCCACATGGAACTTGCGCTGCTTGAGTTCCTCGAGCAGCGCGGTGTAGAGCGCGGTGCCCAACCCCTTGCCGGTGATACCGTGCTTCAGGTAGACCGTGGTTTCGGCGGTAAAGCGGTATGCCACTCGCGTGCGGAACTGTGACGCATACGAATAGCCCAGGATCTCACCATCTTCTTCGGCCACCAGGTAGGGGTAGCCGCCCTCCAGCACCTTGCGGATGCGCCCGGCGAACTCTTCGGTCGTCACCGGTGTTTCTTCAAACGTGATCACCGTATCGGTGATGTAATGGTTGTAAATATTGACAATTGCTTCAGCATCAGCTTCGGTCGCGGCTCGGATCATGGTTCACTCCCTGCGTCATAAATTTGCCCTCTACTATATCGCATTTTTTTGATTTTATAAACCGGGATTCTTTGAAGAATCCCGGTTTATGCTCTTGTTATTGCACTTCCTGATTACTCTTTACTTTTTACTCGCTTTTGCTCTTCGCTCCCCACAACCCCAACCCCAGCGCAATGGATCCGCCCAGGAAGGTTGCCGCCAGGTCGAACAAGTCCACTGGATACTTCCAAAAGAAGTACTGTAAAAACTCCCAAGCGAACAAGCCTGCCTCGCTGATCATGGCGGCAAAAATCACCAGGCTGATCGGGTTGATCTCACGTTCCTGGCTTTTCATCACCCCGCTGATCACGGTAGACAGTACGCCCGGCAGTCCCAACCCCGCGCCGAAGTTGGGCAGCACGCCAAAGACGAATCCCACCCACGCTTGCGGTGCCACCAGGTTTGGCCGGACGAAATGCGTCAGCAGCACCAATCCCATGCCGATCAGCGACAAGGCGTACAGGATCTTCGTTTGCTTGGTGAGTGTCATATCCACGTGACAAATATACCTTAATTATTTTCAAAACCCGAGAATCTCATTTTTGACTCCCGGGTTTCCTGATTACTGATTACTGATTACTGATTACTGATTACTGATTACTGATTACTGATTACTGATTACTGATTACTGATTACTGATTACTGATTACTGATTACTGATTACTGCTCTTCCGCATCACAAACGCCACCCAATCCCCGGAATGGCGCTCTTCTACGTAGGTCAACCCGTGTTGTTCCGCGGATTCACGCACGCCTGCGCCCTGTTCCTCAAGGATGCCGGCCAGGATGATCACGCCGCCAGGGCTGACCAGGTCGGCCATGCCGCCGTCAAACAGACGGATCAGCACCGGTGCGAGAATATTGGCCAGCACCACAGGCGCCTGCTTAAGGCTGAAATTGCCGGCCTTGATCTCATCCACGGAGCCGACGCCGGCTTCCGTTCGCTCTGCCACGCCGTTGGCTTCGCAGGCTTCTATCGTTGAATTGACGGATTCCTCGTCAATGTCCACGGCGAGGGCGTGGCTGGCATTGAGCTTGAGCGCCGCGATCGAGAGGATGCCCGATCCGCAGCCCAGGTCAATCACCGGCTGGCCTTCGAGCGTGTAGTCTTCGGTGAGTTCCAGACACAACTGTGTGGAGGGATGTGTGCCCGTGCCAAACGCCATGCTTGGATCAATCTTCACTGCCAGGCGCGAGAAATCGGTTTGTTCCACCCAGGCGGGCAGAATGATCAGCTTCTTGCCGATCACAATTGGGTTATAGTGTTTCTTCCAGGCGGCCATCCAGTTTTGGTCGGCGATCTCTCTGATCACCGGCTGCGGCAGCGGACGGATGGCGTTCAAATAGAAGAGCGCCTGTTCCAGCTTGGTGCGTTTTTCTTCGAGCTGATCGTCAATTGATAGATAGCCGTAGACCTTCATGGGGCCGTAAGGCGTGCCCAGGTCTTCGGCATCGTTATACTTTACATTTTGTTCCACCACCACACCGTTGGCGCTGTAGCGGTCGAGGATTTCCGCCACGGCTTCGGCCAGTTCGCCGTCCACCGTGAGCGAGATTTCTAACCATTTTGCGTTATCCACCAAGCACATCCTTTAGAATATCCATGAAACTCTTTTCCTGGGGTCTCACTTCCGTGCCCAGGGTGGTTGCCAGCTGTTCAAATAACTTGCGTTGGTCTGCGGTCAGCGTTTTGGGAACATCCACGTTGACCACCACCAGTTGATCGCCGCGCCCTGAAGAGCGCAAGATCGGGCTGCCCTTGCCGCGTATGGTGAACACCTTGCCGGGTTGGGTGCCGGCGGGGATGACCAGCTTGGCGTTGCCGTCCACGGTGGGTACTTCAAGTTCAGCCCCCAAAACGGCCTGGGCGATGTTGATGTCGAGGTTCAAGATAATATCATTGCCCTTGCGTTTAAAGAATTGATGAGACTTGACCTTGATCTCAATATACAGGTTGCCGGTCGGTCCGCCGTTGACGCCGGGTTGGCCTTCGCCCGCCAGGCGGATCTGGGTGCCGCTGTCTACACCGCCGGGGATGGGCACGGTCTTCTTGACCGTCTTGCGTTCGAGTCCGCGGCCTTTGCAGGTGTGGCAGGGATGCGAAATTATCTCGCCGCGTCCGGCGCAGTTGGGACAGGTGGTTACCTGCACCATTGAACCCAGAAAGGTCTGTCTCACCTGGCGTACTTCGCCGCGTCCGCCGCAGTTGGTGCATTTGGCCGGGTTGGACCCCGGTTCGGCGCATGTTCCGTGGCAGGTTTCGCAGACTTCGTCACGGGTGATCTCGATCACCTTTTCAACGCCAAAGATGGATTCCTCGAAGGTCAGCATGGCCGTGTAGCTCAGATCCACACCGCGGCGCGGAGCGTTCTGCCGCTGCCGACCGCCGCCGGTGGCAAAGCCGAAGAATTCACCGAAGATGTCGGCAAAGTCCATGCTGTTCCAATCGGGCACGCCGCCTGCACCGTTCACGCCGGCGTGTCCAAACTGGTCATAAGCGCGGCGCTTGTCGGCATCCGACAGCACGGCATAGGCTTCGTTGATTTCCTTGAATTTTTCCTCGGCATCCGCTTCTTTATTGACGTCGGGATGGTACTTGCGCGCCAATGTGCGAAACGCGGATTTCAATTCCTCCGCGGAGGCTGTGCGGCTTACGCCCAGGATTTCGTAATAATCTCGTTGAGTCGCCATTGTGTTTACCTTTCAGGCGGTGGTTTTTCTAACACCGAGGGCGTTTTGGACTTTTTGTCCAAAACGCCCAGTATTTTATTTATTGTAAAGCACAAGCCATGACTAGACCGCTTTGAATTCGCCGTCTACGACATCACCGGCGTCTCCGCCCGGTGCACTGCCTGCATCGCCGGGTCCGGCTGCGCCGCCGTCAGCGGGTCCGCCTGGGGGAGGCGTGGCAGTCTGTTGGTACATGCTGGCGCCCACCTTTTGGATGGTCTGCTGCAATTTTTCGGTTGCGGTTTTCATGGCAGCACTGTCTTCAGTGTTGATCACTGCTTTGACTTCGCTGACACCATCTTCCACTTCCTTTTTGATCTCGGCGGGTACTTTGTCGCCGTTCTCACGGAGCAGTTTTTCGGCCGTGTAAATGGCGTTGTCGGCGTTGTTGCGGTTTTCAACCAGTTCCTTGCGTTTCATGTCTTCTTCGGCGTGAGCTTCGGCTTCCTGTTTCATCTTTTGAATTTCAGATTCGCTCAAACCGCTGGAGGCGGTGATTGTGATGTGCTGGCTGCGGTTGGTGGCTTTATCCAGCGCGGTGACGTTGATGATGCCGTTGGCGTCAATGTCAAAGGTCACTTCAATCTGGGGGATGCCGCGGGGGGCAGCCGGGATGCCGTCAAGCACAAATTTGCCCAGGGATTTGTTATCCGCTGCCATGGGGCGCTCGCCCTGCAGCACGTGGATCTCAACCTGGGTTTGTGAGTCTGAGGCGGTTGAGAAGATCTGGCTCTTGCGGGTCGGCACGGTGGTGTTGCGTTCAATGATCGGGGTGGAAACAGACCCCATGGTCTCGACCGAGAGGGTCAGGGGGGTGACATCCAGCAGCAGAATGTCTTTCACTTCGCCGCCCAAAACGCCGGCCTGGATGGCAGCGCCCACGGCCACCACTTCATCAGGATTCACACCCTTGTGGGGTTCCTTGCCGAATTCCTTGCGCACGGCTTCTTGCACGGCGGGCATGCGGATCATGCCGCCCACCAGCACGACCTCGTTGATCTCGGAGGCTTTCAGGTTGGCGTCTGACAGGGCGCGGCGGATCGGTTCCATGGTCTTTTGGACCAGGTCGCCGGTTAATTGTTCCAGTTTGGCGCGGGTGAGGGTCAGCACCAGATGTTTCGGGCCGCTGGCATCCGCGGTAAGGTAGGGCAGGTTGATCTCTGTTTGTTGGGTGGTCGAAAGTTCGATCTTGGCTTTTTCAGCAGCTTCTTTGAGACGCTGCAGCGCCTGGCGGTCGTTGTGCAGGTCAATCGAATTGGATTTCTTGAACTCATCAATCAAATAGTCCATGATGCGCTGATCGAAGTCATCGCCGCCGAGGAAGGTGTCGCCGTTGGTTGAACGCACCTGGAAGACGCCTTCACCGACATCCAGAACGGAGATATCGAAGGTGCCACCGCCAAGGTCATACACGGCGATGATCTCATTCTTTTTCTTATCCAGACCGTAAGCCAGTGAGGATGCGGTCGGTTCGTTGATGATACGCAGCACTTCCAACCCGGCAATGCGGCCGGCGTCTTTGGTGGCGTTACGTTGTGCATCGTTAAAGTAAGCCGGAACGGTAATGACCGCCTGGGTGACAGTTTCGCCAAGGTAGGCTTCGGCATCCGCTTTGAGTTTGCCGAGGATCATGGCGCTCACTTCGGGAGGGCTGTATTCCTTGCCATCCATCACCACGCGCACGTCGCCATTGGGGGCGGCAGCTACTTTATAGGGCACGCGGCTGATGGTGCGCTGCACTTCGGGATCGTTGAATTTGCGTCCCATGAAGCGTTTGATCGAGAATACGGTGTTCTCGGGGTTGACGATGGCCTGGTTGCGGGCGGTTCGGCCCACCACGCGTTCGTGATTCTTGTTCACCGCCACCACGGAGGGGACTAGTCTTTCGCCTTCCGCGGAGGGGATGACAACCGGTTCGCCGCCGGTCATGACTGCGACTACTGAGTTGGTGGTGCCGAGATCAATACCTATGATTTTTCCCATGATTTCTTCTCCTATCGGGCTACCCGAACCATTGCCGGGCGCAAAATTCGCTCTCCAAGTTTGTAGCCCTGACGGACGACTTCGATGATTTCGCCGCTGGCAAACTCGGGATTATCTTCATTTGAAATGGCTTCGTGCAGGCTTGGATCGAACTGCACTTTGTTTTGGTTGATGCGTTCGATGCCTTCGCCGTCAATCACGGTTTGCAGCTTGCGTACGATCAATTCAATTCCTTCGGCCCAGACCGAGCCTTCTTCACAACCGGGACGGTGGTTCATGGCCAGATCGAGATCATCCATGATCACCAGGTATTTCTTGATCACTTCGCCGGTAATGTTGTTGCGCAGTTGTGCGTTTTCGCGCTCGATGCGTTTCTTGTAGTTCACAAACTCGGCCCGTTCACGCTGCCAGCCATCCAGGTTGGTGGCGGATTCCTTGAGGGCTTTGTCGAGATCAGCCTTAAGCGCTTCATAAGCCTCAAGGGTGACTTCAGGCTTAAACTGGGTGTCTTCCACCGGGTAAGTGCCGGCAGGTTTGTGGCTTTCTTCAGCTTGTTGGTATTCAGACACGGCTTTCTTGGTACTGGCTTTCTTGTGATGCTCTTCCATATTTGACCTCAATGGCAAAAAAATTATTCTGTAATTGTCTCGGTAACCAATTCGCTTAATAATCCCGAGAGGAACCGGACAATGGATATCGTTCTTCCGTAAGACATGCGCATAGGGCCCAGCACGCCCAGGGTGCCTGTTGCCAGGCCGGGGGTGCCGTAGCGGGCCAGCACGATCGAACATTGTGACAGCGCATCATAGATCCCCTCGCCGCCGATCAACACCTGCACGCCGCCGATCGAAGACCCATGTAGAACCGTCTTTGAAAGGATGTCGTGCAGCAATGGTTTTTCTTCAAGCACGCGCAGGGCGCGGCGTGCGTCTTCAGAACCAGAAAACTCAGGTTCGGCCAGCACATTGGTCAATCCGTCCAGCACCACTTCGCCCGAGACCATCGAATCCGCTTGTTTCATTTCTTCAAGCACTACATCAAAAAGATCGCTTTCAAGCGCGTTCAATTGCAGGTTCATTTGCTCAATGGCTTTGGTCGTTTTGGCTTCCATCAGGCTGTTCAAGCGCTGCGCCGTGGCGGATAAGGTGTCTTGTGAAACGGGTTCCGGCAGGGTGATAAAACGCTGCAAGATCTCGCCGCCCATCAAGACCAACACCATCAGCACCTGCCTGCCACGTGAAGAGATCAGTTCAAGATGCTTGAAGTGCGCCTGCTCGGGGTGCGGAGCGGTGACCAGCGAGGCGCCCCGTGATTGATGCGCCAGCACGGAGGCCGCCAGCCGGGTCCATTGTTCCACGTCACTGCGCATCTGATAGAACTGATGGCTGATGGTCCGGCGGGTGGAATCCGGCAGTTCTGATTCCTGCACGATGCTGCCGACAAACAAACGGTAGCCGTCTTCAGTGGGCACGCGGCCTGCTGAAAGGTGGGGCTGCCGTAAATAACCTAATTCGGTTAATTCTGCCAGTTCGTTGCGCACTGTGGCAGAGCTCATATCCAGCGAATAATGATCCACCATATGCTTCGATCCGACCGGCGTAGCCGAACGGATATACTCGTGGATCACGAGTGAGAGCAGCAGGCGTTGTCTTTCAGTTAATTCGCTCATTTCTTCCTATTTTTTAGCACTCTAAGGCTCCGAGTGCTAAATCATTGACAACAATTATACCTTGCCTGAAAAAACAGGTCAAGAAAGGCAATATCAAACATGAAATTATTTATAAAAGATTAACAAATTGCCGAAGTTGCGATTACGGGAAAATTTCCTTATTTCCAGTTTTTTCTGCACTATAATGGTTCAAGAAGGACCGAATGAAACCATTTTCCATTAATTCCATTCCACGTTTGATCCTGAGCTATCTCGGCACCATGCTGATCATCAGTCTGGTGACCATTTTATTGAAGGTGGTCGAGAATGCGCTTGAAATTCAGATCATCGCGCTGCTTTATTTGCTGCCTGTTTTGATCTGTACGGTTCTTTGGGGGTTGACCTCAGGTATACTGGCTGGTTTGCTCTCTTTTCTTGCATTCAATTTCTTTTTTATCCAACCTTATTTTTCACTTCAGGTGCATAAATCTCAAGACCTGATCACCTTGATCGTCTTCCTGATCGTGGCAGTGGTCTTGAGCCAGTTTGTTGGCCAGGCCAGGGGAGCCGTACTGTTAGCCAAGAAACGTGAATGGGAAGCCACCCGCATGTACGAATTGATCTCGGCTCTGGCGGGCCTTACCGATATTCAAAGCATCATGCATACGCTGGCAGAGCAGATCATCCGCACCTTTCAGTTTGATCAGGTTGAAATTCTGGTCAACAGTCATGGTAAAGGGGCTAATCTTTCCTACCTGATCCCGGGTGGAGTGGAACCTTCCAAACCGTGTGAATTATCCGTCCCCATGTATACTGCCCGAAACATGGAAGGCGAGATCAGGCTCTGGTTTGATCAAAACAATTTATCCGTGGAAGAGACGCGTTTGATGGCTGCTTTTGGCAACCAGGGAGCGCTGGCCATTGAACGCATTCATCTTACAGAAAGCGAGAATATCGCCAGGGTTTTAAAAGAAAGCGACCGCATCAAGACCTCCCTGTTGAATTCGGTCTCGCATGAACTGCGTTCCCCTTTGGCGGCCATCAAGGCCTCGGCATCCAGTTTGCGCAGCGGTGCGGTGGATTGGGATACTCCTGCGCGGGCCGAGCTGTTGGCCACGGTTGAAGAAGAAACAGACCAGCTTAACCTGCTGGTGGGTAACCTGTTGGATATGTCACGCATTGAGGCCGGTGCACTTGAGCCCAAGGTTCAGTGGAATTCGATCGAAGAGATCATTAAAAGCGTTGCCACCAAGATGCGCGGACAATTGGTCCATCATCGGGTTCAATACCAATTTGAAGACAACCTTCCGCTGCTGCCCACCGATTTTGTCATGATCGGCCAGGTGTTTACCAATCTATTCAGCAACAGTGTCAAGTACGCACCTGCTGATACGCCCATCCGAATAACCGCAAGATTGGTTGAGAACAACGTCATCATCACGCTGATTAACCAGAGTTCCCCCGTGCCAGAGGAACACCTGGAGCATATCTTTGATAAATTTCATCGGGTCACTCAAGCCGATAGGGTCACTGGCACTGGGCTGGGTCTTTCAATTTGCAAAGGGATTATAGAAGCGCACGGCGGTAAAATATGGGCAGAGAATCAAAAGGAAGGTTTTGCATTTATCATTCGCCTTCCCATTACCCTGGATGGATCGCTGCCGAACATCCCCAAGGATGAACTGGATGGATAGAGACCCGCTCATTTTGTTGATTGATGACGAGCCGCAGATCTTGCGGGCGTTGAAGACTATTTTAACCTCAGGCCATTTCAAGGTGCTTTCGGCGGTCAACGGTGAAGAGGGCATCGCCCTGGCGGCGTCGCAATCACCGGATGTGATCATATTGGATCTCACCTTGCCCGACATGGACGGCATTGAAGTGTGTGAGCAGATCAGGCAGTGGTCCCAGGTGCCTATTATCATCCTTTCGGTGAGGGATGGTGAACGGGATAAAGTAGCCGCCCTCGACAAGGGTGCAGATGATTATTTGACCAAACCCTTTAATATAGAAGAGTTGATGGCACGCATCAGGGTCGCGCTACGCCATTCTGCGCAATCCATCGGGAATAAAGAAACCATCATCCGAGCTGGCCAGCTGGCCATTGATCTGGCCAGGCATCTGGCCACCATTAATGGTGAAGAGATCAAGCTCACTGCCACCGAGTTCAAGCTCCTTTCCTATCTGGCTGCCCACGCCGACCGCGTGCTGACCCATCAGGCCATCCTGACCCATGTCTGGGGGTTTGCCGAATCGGATCACATAGAATACCTGCGGGTCTACATCGGCCAGCTCCGACGCAAGATCGAACTGGATCCAGACGAGCCACAGGTGTTGATCACGGATCCAGGTATTGGATACCGATTTAAAACCATTGATTAACCAATAAATAATCTTTATTTTTTCTTTATCTTTTTCTCTTTTTCTTTGTCTGAAACTTACACCTAAAAAGTACACTTTTCATCACTAATGAAAAGTGTACTTTTATTGTAAATATGCGAAGTTTTTCGCCTAGAAGACGAAGTTGAAGGAGATTTATCCGTGATCGTTTCTGACAAACCCATCAATATTTTTGAAGAGACCACCGAACACAAGCCAAAAACCAGCTTTCAATCTTTGCTGATCGGACGCCCGCTGGCCACCGCTGATGCCGGCCATCAAACCATTGGCAAAGTGATCGGTCTGGCTGTTTTTTCATCCGACGCCATGTCATCCGTGGCCTACGGCCCGCAGGAACTGATGTTGATCCTGGCGGCGGCTGGTATTGGTATGTTGAAGTTTTCCGTCCCCATCATTCTGGCACTGATCGGGTTGTTGGTTATTTTGGTTTTTTCGTACGAACAAACCATTCACGCTTATCCTGGCGGCGGTGGTGCCTATATTGTGGCTCGCGATAATCTGGGAGAACTGCCTGCGCAAACCGCTGGCGCGGCCTTGTTGACCGATTACATCCTTACTGTAGCTGTATCAATTTCTTCAGGCGTTGCACAGCTTGTTTCGGCTTACCCGATTCTTTATCCCTACCGTGTGTGGTTATCCGTTGCCATGATCTTGTTTATTATGGTTATTAACCTGCGTGGCGTCAAAGAATCTGGGGTTACCTTTGCCATCCCTACATATTTTTTCCTTTTTATGATGTTCACGGCTGTAATTGTTGGTTTGGTTCGTTACCTTACAGGATCGCTGGGAGTGGTTGCCAATCCACCAACGCTTGAAGTAGGCTTCTTGCAACCTTTATCCTTATTCCTCATCCTCCGCGCTTTTGCGAATGGTACAACCTCCCTTACCGGCGTGGAGGCTATTTCAAACGGTATCACCGCTTTTAAGGAACCACGTAGCACCAATGCCGGCAGAACCTTGATCTGGATGGCTGGCATCATGGCGGTCTTGCTGCTGGGGATCACTTTCTTAAGTGTTCATATCGGCGTGATTCCCGCTGAAAGCGAAACGGTCATTTCTCAACTTTTCCGCACAATCTATCAGGGACGCGGCTTGCTTTACATCTTAAGCATCAGCGCGACTACCGTGATCTTGATCATGGCTGCCAACACGGCTTTTGCTGATTTCCCCCGGCTCGGCGCATTGCATGCCGGTGATGGTTTTCTGCCTCGTCAGCTGACCTTTAAGGGCAGCCGCCTGGTTTATTCTGGTGGTATCGTGGCTTTGGCCACCATCGCTTCTTTGTTGGTCATCGGTTTTCAAGCCAGCGTCACCAAGTTGCTGCCTTTGTACGCCATCGGCGTGTTCCTTTCATTCACCCTCTCACAAACGGGCATGGCTCGCCGTTGGTGGAAATCCGGCCATTTGAAACCCGGCGAAGAGATCGTCGAACCCGGCTCGATCGTGGTTCATGACAAGGGTTGGGGATTCAAAATGATCGTCAACGGTATAGGTGCTGTCTGTACATTGATAGTGATGATAATATTTGCAGTCACAAAGTTCAAAGACGGTGCCTGGGTGGTGATTTTATTGACCCCGCTATTGGTAACCATCTTTTTCTCGATCCATCACCATTATAAGAACCTGGCTCGCCAGCTCTCGCTTGAAAATCATCCGCCGCGCAAGCGCATCAGCCGCAACCGCGTGATCATGCCGGTCAGCGGTGTGCATGTGGGTACGGTGGCCGCGCTTCAATTTGCGAGTACGCTATCCAAGGATGTAACTGTGGTTCACATTTCAGTGGATCCAAAGGAAACGCAGAAGGTGAAGGATAAATGGGAACACTGGGGTGACGGTTATCGCCTGGTGGTATTGAATTCACCCTACCGCCTGTTCCTCGAGCCACTGTTGGAATATATAGATAAGATCTCGGCCATCCAGGCTCCCAATGAGATCATCACCATTGTAGTGCCGCAATTCATACCCAAACACTGGTGGACCAATCTCTTGCACATGCGAACGGCTGAATCGTTGCGGAAGGCGCTGCTGCATCGCAAGAACATTGTCATTACCGAAGTTCCTTATCAGGTGGATTGACGTTTAGAGGTATTTATCAGCAAAGGTTCCGGTGGAAAACCCGGAACCTTTTAATATTAAAAAAATATCCCATTTTCGCAATTAAGGTATAAAATCTTTTGGGCAGGTCGGTGATTAAACTGCAATGAGACTTGCTTCTTTTTGGTAATGAAACAAACAACACCACCATTAAGGAGAATAAATGTCTCAACTCCATTACCCGTTTACTTTTTCAGAAGATGCAACGCATAAGATTGAAGGCTCCCTCGAGCTGTCCGAACCGCTTCCCTGTGACCATAAATCAGGAGGCGGTTTTTTCCGCATGGGAAAGCTTCAAATAAACGATTGCCCGGCGCTTGAGATCGTCTTGTACCACAATGACGCCACCGCCAAATTCATTTACCTGCACGAAAACAATCTGGATGCCAACCTGTTGGATATCATCGGTGTGGATCCTAAAACCGTGGTTCCCATGGCGGTTCAGACACTCCCCGGCCAGCTTTGCCTTGGCTCGGATCGGGCACAGCTGATCGGTAATGCCGTTTCAGAGATCATTGGTGCTTCGCCGTTGGCCTCCACTTTTGAACAGTACAAACAGCAAAATCTGGCCGTTTTCCCCATCGCGCGCGAGGGATTGAAGTATCAGGTGGCTGAAGCCATTTACTCCAATTATGGTTACTATTGTGACGAGGTCGTGCTGGACGCCCATCACGTTTTTGACAGTTCCGTACCGGTCTACAATCGTACCGTTGAGTTGACCCTATTCAAAGACAAAGACCTCGACCAGACCCAAAAAGAGAACATTGCCGTGGCTTTTTTGGCTGACAGCATCGCCAGCGGCCTGGTCATGAAGGAAGTGGTTGCCAGGGTGAGTGAGCGCTTTGAGAACCTCAAACAGATCGAGGTGATCTCGCCCCTTGCCACCATCCGCGGATTATGCCGATTGGCGCAGTCGGAAGCCAATCGCCACATTCCGGTGCGCGTGCACGTCTTTGAAACCCTCCTCAATGCGCTTCCCCCTGATTTCTATTATTCCGCCCACTTTGCGGATCCAAAATTCCATATTTGCCCCGATCTCGAAGAAAAATACCGAGCCTGGTGGGGCAAGGATACCGCCGGCAACGCAATTGCCGACACTGCCTGCGCGGGCTACGGCTGGAGCGAGGTCTTTTACTCTCCGCGCAAGCAGATCCAAATGATGAACAGCCAGCTTCAAGCGCGCCACAACCTGACTATCGCGGACCTGGTCACCCGCAATGCGGGTAAGTGATCGTTAATAATAAAAAAACTAACACTGTTGAATCAGGAACTTTTCTTGGTTGAATGGATACGGGCGACCTGCGGGTCGCCCGTTTTAGAACCACTCAGTGAATTTATTCAATGATCAGCGGTTGACCATTCAAGTGTTGAGTGATGATCATCGGCACGCTGCCGATGACCGCTTTCTCTGCGAAACACAGCCGGTGTGCCATGCGGATGAGTTGTTTGATCTCGTTGATAGCTTCCTCTGAATCCATACTGATGTTGACCTCGAAACGATCGCAGAATCCCTCGGCATCGCCCCTTAGCACGGAGCCTTCTTCGTGGAAGTGTGCGGTGGCGGTGACTTTCTCGTTGCGAACCTCCAACTTTTTCTTGTTGGCCACCTGGGTGATGTGAGAGATCAGACAGAGTGCCATGCCCGAAACAAAATAGGTCAGCGGGCTGGGCGCGGTGCCTTCCCCGCCGGGAATGTAGCTGCCCTCGTCACTGATAAAGGCAAATTCCTTGCCGGTCTCGGGTTGGCCGGCTACCACCTGCTTGCGCCACTTTTCGATCGAAGACGCTTTCGCCGTCACGACAATATCGCGTTTACCTTTGCCTTGGTTTGCCACCAGATCCGTCATTTCGAACTCCTGAAGTTTTGTTGATCACAACTATTCTAATTTTAGCCAATTATTCTCTCAAAACCTCGCAGGGTTTATTATTAGTGTTGACCCTAATTCGATTCCCTTTTAAAATGAAATGATAAATGAAGTACAAATTTCAAAGGAGAATAAATGTCACCAGTTTCGTTTGAATCAAAACGTGCTCCTTTTTTCAAAGATGTGCCGGATGAAAAGTGGAATGATTGGCGCTGGCAGATGGCCAACCGCCTCAACTCGGTTGAAAATTTTAATAAGGTTTTGAAGCTAACCCCCAGTGAAGAAAAAGCGCTTTCCACCCCGGGTCTGTTCAGGGTGGATGTGACGCCCTACTATGTTTCACTGATTGACCCCGACGACGCGGATGATCCCATCCGCAAGCAGATCATCCCCACCGCGGGTGAGGTGGATGTCTTTACCGGCATGATGGAAGACTCCCTGGCGGAAGATCGCCATTCGCCCGTCCCCGGATTGGTGCATCGCTATCCCGACCGGGTGTTGATGCTCGTCACCACCCAATGCGCCTCGTACTGCCGCTACTGCACCCGTGCGCGCATCGTGGGTGACCCCACCCAAACCTTCTCGCGCACCGACTTTGATGCCCAGATCGAATATCTCAAGAACACCCCCCAGGTAAGGGATGTGCTGCTCTCCGGCGGCGATCCGCTCACCCTGGCCCCCAAAGTGCTCGAAGAACTGCTCAGCCGCCTGCGCGAAATTCCGCACATTGAGATCATCCGTATCGGCTCACGCGTGCCGGTCTTCATGCCCATGCGCGTCACCCAGGAATTGACCGACATGCTTGAGAAGTTCCACCCGCTGTGGCTTAACATCCACGTCAACCACCCGAACGAGATCTCGCAGGAACTGGCCGACGCCACGGATAAACTTTCCCGCGCTGGCATCCCGCTCGGCAACCAGTCCGTGCTGCTGGCGGGCGTGAATGACTGTGTCCACATCCAGCGCGACCTGGTGCAGAAACTGGTGCGCATCCGCGTGCGCCCGTACTATCTCTACCAGTGTGATCTGGTGGAAGGCGCCGGCCACTTTCGCACCCCGGTCTCCAAGGGTATTGAGATCATTGAAGGACTGCGCGGACACACTTCCGGTTACGCCGTGCCCACCTACTGCGTGGACGCCCCTGGCGGCGGCGGCAAGATCCCAGTCATGCCCAATTACCACATCAGTTCCTCCGATCACAAGATCGTTTTGCGCAATTACGAAGGTTACATCACCACCTACGAAGAACCGCAGGATTACAAAGCCCACGATCCCAAGACCTGCAGCTACTGCCAGCATAAACGTGTCGAGCCGGGTCAATCCGGTGTTAGCGGCCTGTTGGATGGTGAATCCATGTTCATCAAACCTGAAAGCTTTGAAGAACTTCATAACCGCGGCGGCGCCCAGCATCGCCTACGGGCAGATAGTGATAAATGGAAGCCGTTGGGGATTGGGCCGGAGGCGGGGAGTGGTGAATAGGAAAATTCTCTAACGAGAACTGAGAACAGAGAGCAGAGAACCGTCAAAACCAAAGGCGGAATAATGACAACAACCGGTCTTGAACGTTTAAATTGTTGGGTAAGAGCTCGAGAATATGCAAATCTTATCTATCATGATGTATTACCCTTGTTACCGGTTGAAGAAAAATACAATCTAAATTCTCAGATGAGAAGGGCAGCAGCCAGCATTCCAGCGAATATTGCAGAAGGTTATGGTAGATTTTATTATCAATCCAATATTCAGTTTTGTTATAATGCACGAGGTTCCTTGGAAGAGTTAATAAGTCATCTGGTGCTTTCTCATGATTTCGGGTACATTAATAATACTGTGTTTGAAAAAGCAATTGCTCAAGGCAATAACCTCGATCTTTTACTTAATGGGTATATTACTTATTTAAGAAAGACGAAACAAGGCGAAAAAGAATTTAATTCTCAGAAATCAATACACGAAGAGCAGGCAATTTACCTAGAGGATAATATACCTAATCAAGATTTATAATTTTACTCGGTTCTCGGTTCTCGGTTCTCGGTTCTCGGTTCTCGGTTCTCGGTTCTCGGTTCTCGGTTCTCGGTTCTCGGTTCTCGGTTCTCGGTTCTCGGTTCTTGGTTCTCGGTTCTCGACAAACACTCCAAGGAGTTAATATGCACTACAGACGACTCGGCCATTCAGGATTAAAGGTAAGCGAAATCTCACTCGGATCGTGGGTCACATTCGGCAACCAATTGGATGAAAATGCCGCCATCTCACTGATCAAGGAAGCTTTCAGTCAGGGTATCAACTTCTTTGACAATGCGGATATGTACGCCAACGGCGTTGCAGAAACCGTCATGGGCAAAGCCATCAAGAACCTGCCCAGGCAGGAACTGGTCATTTCGAGCAAGGTCTTCTGGCCAACTTGGAAAGGCCCCAACGGCCGCGGACTCTCGCGCAAGCACATCACCGAATCCATCCACGCCAGCCTGAAACGGCTCGGCACTGATTACGTGGATCTCTACTTCTGCCACCGCTATGACCCCGACACCCCCGTGGAAGAAGTCGTGCGCACCATGACCGACCTCATCCATCAGGGTAAGATCCTCTATTGGGGCACCTCAGAGTGGGAGGCTTCGCAGATCATGCAAGCCCACGGCGCTGCCCGCCAGTTCGGACTCATACCGCCCAGCATGGACCAGCCCCAGTACAACCTCTTCCATCGCAAACGCGTGGAAGACGACCTGATGCCCGTCTGCCGTGAACTCGGCATCGGACTGACCACCTTCAGCCCGCTCTACTACGGCATCCTCTCGGGCAAGTATAACGAGGGCATCCCCCAGGGCAGCCGCGCTTCACTGGATGATTATGCCTGGATCAAGGAACGCATCACCCCGCAGCGCATTGAGATCGTGCGCCAGCTTACCACGGTCGCCAATGACCTTGGAATCACGCCCGCCCAGCTGGCCATCGGCTGGATCCTGCGGCGCAAGGAAGTCTCGAGCGTCATCACCGGCGCCACCCGCCTCGAGCAGTTGGACGAGAACCTGGGCGCCTCTGAAGCCTACGAAAAATTCACCGAAATGGACATTGATCGCATCTTTGCCTGTCTCGCCAATTACCAGGAGTAAAAATGACCGCTGAAAACCAAGCGAAAAAGACCACTAAAGGCAAGATCACTGTTCAACCCTACGGTTCCTACCTGGTGGAGGGCGACATTCCGCTGGTGCACAAGACCCAGATCGTTTCGGAGTACGGAGAACCCTTAAACTGGAAGACCGACGAAGTGCTCAAGACCGAAGGTCCTTACGAACTCTGTCGCTGCGGACAGTCGCACGACAAACCCTTCTGCGATTCCACGCATTGTGAGTGTGATTTCATGGGCACCGAGACTGCCCCCACGGATACCTTCGCCGAGCGCCAAAAGATCCATGACAAAGGCACCGGCATCGTGGTCAAAACGGATTTCACCCTGTGCATGGATTCAGGCTTCTGCGGCAACCGCCTGACCAACATCAAGAAAATGCTGGCCGACACCGCCGAACCCAAGGTGAGAGCCGAGATCATGGCCATGATTGACCGCTGCCCCTCCGGCACCTACAGCTACGCCATGGATAAAGACAGCGAAGACATCGAAGCGGATTATCCCGTGCAGATCGCCGTCACCACCGAGATCACCTCTGAAGGCCCCATTGAGGGGTCGCTGTGGGTCACCGGCAACATCCCTGTCGAGCGCGCGGATGGCAAGCCCTTCGAGACCCGCAACCGCGTCACCCTGTGCAACTGCGGCGAATCCGGCAAGAAACCCCTCTGCGACGGCACCCACCGTCATATCCAGGAAGAAGCACTCAAGAACGCGAAGAAATGAAAACACAAGGCCACCTCAACCGGGTGGCCTTTGCTCTCTCTTTTGATCTACGCAAAGTAGAAAACTCGTTAAATAACTGTTCTTGACGATTCTCTGTTCTCGGTTCTCTATTCCGCGGGTTTGGCGCCCCCGAGCGTTCTTTGCGAGAGGGGTCAGCTTTCGGCCCTTATCCCCTCAACTTCGCCTTGAACTCGTACTCCATGCGCTTGATGATCTTGTTGCGCAGGGTGGCCACCTCGGCGGCCTCGAGGGTGCGATCGGGGGCGATGTAGGTCAGTTTGTAGGCCAGGCTCTTCTTGCCCGCCCCGATCTGCTCGCTGCGGAAGATGTCGAAAAGCTTCACATCTGCAAGCAGCTTGCCGCCCGTCTGACGGATCAAAGCTTCGGCCTTCTCGGCAGCCAGGTCCTCATCCAGGATGAAGGCTAGATCTTCGATCACTGGTGGGAATACCGGCACATCCACGGTTTGGTAAAGGGCAGGAACTAGCTCGATCAGCAGGTCGAGGTCAAACTCGGCCGCCAGCACCGGCGCCTTGAACGTGGCGGGGAAGTCGTAATTGCCCTTCACCTTGGGGTGCAGCTCGCCCATCACGCCGATCTGTTTGTCGCCCACCAACACCCGCGCACACTTGCCCGGGTGATAACTGGGATGCTCGCCGGCTTCGTATTTAACGCCCGGCAGGCGCAGGCCCTGCAGCAGACCGTTCACCACGCCCTTCAGGTCGTAAAAATCCATGGCGGTGGTGTCGGCAGGCTGCCAGCCTGATACGGAGCGTGCGCCGCCCAGCACCACCGCCAGGCGTTTCAACTCGTCCGGCAGACCGCTGGGGTCCTCGCCGGCCAAAAAGATCGGGCCTATTTCAAAAAAGGCCAGCCGTTCGCGGATGCGCGAATTGCGCTCGGCCACGTCCATCACACTCGCCAGCACACTGTGGCGCAAAAAGGCTTTTTCATACGCCAACGGATTGGCGATCTTTACGTAAGGTTTGTTATCCTGTTCGGCATCGGGCGAAAGGCGTTTTGCCTCGCGCTCGGGCGTGGACCAGCGGTAGCTGATGGCTTCCTGCAGCCCCATTGCCACCAGCAGGTCGCGGATGCGTTCTTCCTTGACCAGCACAGGGTTACCGATCTGCGGGGGCAGGGTATCGGCCATGCGCATCTCGGGGATGTTATCGTAACCATAGACGCGGGCGATCTCTTCCACCAGGTCGGCCTTGCCCACCACGCCCTCGTTGATATCCAGACGGTGATCAGGGCAGGTCGCCTTGACGGATGTGCCGCTCACTTCCACCTTGAACTCAAGTCGGGCCAACAACTCGGCCATCTTCAAGGCCGGGATGTCAATCCCCAGCCAGCGTTTCACGTCTTTTTCGGTCACTTCCACAGTCGGGTTCTTCACCGGCAGCGGATACGAATCCGCCAGGCCGGGAGCCACTTCGCCGCCCGCCCAGGCACGCATGAATTCCAGACAGCGCCTTTGGCCGTGTTCCGCCATCACCGGGTGCACCCCGCGCGACATGCGGTAGGAGGCTTCGGAGTTCAGGTTTTGTGCTTTGGCCGTCTTGCGGATGTTGATCATGTTCCAGACGGCGCCTTCCAGAAGCACGTTGGTGGTGGCTTCGGTCACTTCGGTTTCTTCACCGCCCATGATGCCGGCGATCGAGAGTGACCCCGCCTCGTCGCACACCAATGTCGAGAAGGTGTCGAGCTTGCGTTCCACGCCATCCAGGGTCTTGATCAATTCGCCTTTTTGGGCGGCGCGGGTGATGATCTTGACCGGCTTGCCGCCAGCCCGCTTGACGAGTTTGTCGTAATCAAAGGCATGCAGCGGTTCCCCAAGTTCCAGCATGGCATAGTTGGTGGCGTCCACGATGTTGTTGATCGGGCGCATGCCGTACATCTTCAACCGGCGCTGCACAACTTCAGGGCTGGGGCCGATCTTGACGTTGCGCACCAGACCTGCCATGAAGCGCGGATTATTCTTGGGTTCGGTAATTTCAATGCTGCAGAAATCCGCTTTACCGGCGGGCGGCTGTTCATCCCATTTGGGCAGCTTGAGCGGTTTGCCGGTGATGGCCGCGATCTCGCGCGCCAACCCGAGCATTGAGGCGCAGCGTGCGAAGGAGGGCAGCAAATTGACCTCGATCACCGCGTCGCCCAAAACATCCACCAGCGGTGTGCCGGGCTTGACGTCATCCGCGAGGAACATGATGCCCTCGTGTTCGTCAGAGATGCCCAGCTCCTTCTCGGAGCACACCATCGAGTACGAGTCCACGCCGCGGATCTTGGCGGGCTTGAGGGTGGTCAGCACCAGCCCTTCGGCGTGTCCGTCGTAGATCTGGGCGCCTTCTTTCGCATAGGCAACGATCAGCGGTTTGGCCAGCGGACCGATGCCCTTATATTCGAATAAATTTGGCGCGCCGGTCAGCACCAGGTGCTCGCGTTCGCCGTCAAACAGCTTGCACAGCGTCAGCCGGTCCGCGTTGGGGTGGGGCAGCACCTCGCTGATGGAGGCGGCCACGATCTTCTCGCGGTCCCACGCGAGACCCGTAACCTTGGCGTCCAGCGTACCGGGTGCGGGCATGGGCAGACCGATGATCTTTACTTCCTCAACTTCCATGCCGGCCATTGTGATCAGGTGCGCCAGTTCCGCCAGCGGAAGGTCAATGTCAACAAACTCTTTGATCCAGGATAAAGGGGCTTTCATTTGTTTACTCCAATTTGCTCGAGTTTCATTTCATGAGCCTATGAATTTAAGGGCATTCGTAATTTATATGAGAACCGTGAGTAGAGAATAGAGAACCGTCAAAACCGGTTAGTTTTTCGATTCGTTTCTCTCCACTTCCGATTGATCCGTTTTTTTGTTTACTTTTTTCATAACTCAATTTTCATCACTTTTCAATATCAACCGTCAGATTTTGACGATTCTCGGTTCCGCGACCTTTGCGCCCCCGAGCCGTGAAACGGCGAGAGGGGTCAGTTCTCTGCTCTCGTTACTTAGAATTGTTCCAAAAATCTCAGATCATTATCCCAAAAATAGCGGATGTCGTTGATGCCGTAGCGCAGCATGGCGATGCGCTGCGGACCAAGGCCGAAGGCGAAACCGCTGTAGCGCTCGGGGTCGTAGCCGCCGTTGCGCAGCACGTTGGGGTTGACCATGCCGCAGCCGCCGATCTCAAGCCAGCCGCCACCGCACACCGGGCAGCCCTTGCCGCCGCACAAGAAGCACTCCACATCGAACTCCGCGGAGGGTTCCGTGAAGGGGAAGAAGCTCGCCCTGAAGCGGGTGCGCACGTTCTGTCCGAAAAGGCGGCGGGCCAGGTCGGAGAGCGTGGCCTTCAGGTTGCTGAAGGTGATGCCTTCGCCCACCGCGATGCCTTCGATCTGGTCGAACTGGGTCTCGTGGCGCGCGTCGGTTTGTTCGTAGCGGTAGCACATGCCTGGCAGCACCAGGCGGATGGCGGGGGGATTCTCGGGGTTGGTGGCCGCATACTCGCGCATCGAACGCACCTGACCCGGGGAGGTGTGCGTGCGCATCACGATCGGATTGTCACCGCGCTCGCCGGCCTCCACAAAGTAAGTGTCTTGCATGTCGCGGGCGGGATGCCCGACGGGGAAGTTCAACAGTTGGAAGTTATACTCGTCCGTTTCGACCTCGCGCGAACGATAGACCTGAAAGCCCATCTCGCCGAAGACGCGATAGAGTTCGCGCAGCATCTGCGTGTCGGGGTGCAGCCGCCCGGGGTTGAGCGGACGACCCGGCAGGGTCACATCCAGCTTCTCCTTGGCGATCGAGGCCGCCAGCGCGGACTCTTTGATGCTTTCGGTACGCTCGGCCAACGCCGTCTCCAGCGCCACCTTCACACGGTTGGCGGCCTGCCCCACCTGCGGACGCAGCTCCGCGGAGAGCCTGCCCATCGCCTGGAAGGCTTGTGTGATGGCCGTGTTCTTGCCCAGGTATTGATTGCGCCAGGCCAGCAGCGCCTCTTCTGTTTCAACCGAACTCAGGCTTGCCAGCCCGGCCGCCTGCGCGGCTTCAAGTTCTTGCAGCACATTTTCTTCTGCCATTTTTGTCTCCTGCACATTAAAAAAATAAACCCATCCCAAAAATCGGGACGGGAGACATTTCCCGCGGTACCACCCGGCTTGGCCTCAATGAGGCCCACTTAACCCAATCTCATCACTCGAAACTGGCCATCCCTCTAACGCTGGATAATGCGTCTCGGACTACTTGCCCTTGCTTTTCCTGATTACTAATTACTAATCACTGATTACCGCGAGGGTTTCACCCGAGCAACTCAGGAGGGAACTTCACCCGTTATCCACCGTGCAGCTCTCTCAGCTAATGAACTGCGTTCCTGTCGGTTTCGTCCGGCCTACTTTCCTCCGTCACTGCCTGTGTGGGTATTATATCAGTATTGTTTCTTAAAATAACTTAAAACAAAGAGTGGTTTTTATTCAAATTTCCATTGTTCGGTTTCAGTGCGATATTTTTCAAAACAATTCCGAATGTGATTAATGTTTTTAGATTCTACTAATGGAATATCCATATATTTTAAGTAGTGTGGTGATTCTAAAGGCAAAAACATGAATTTCACACCTAATAAAAATGATGCAAGAATGTCAGTAATTTCACAAATTTCTTTTTGAATTTTCCAACATTGACTAATAAATATTACTGAGGATTCATAAGCATCCAAAAGTCTACTTTCAGGGCTAGATGCATGTGCAATAAATTTATCAACATATCCTGATATTTTCTTACTCGAACTTAACCGTTTTTCTAATTTTTCTAGGAATTCAAGATCTATTTGATCATATGGAGATCGATCCCCAAAATTGATGGCACAAAATTTATCAAACAAACAATGGGCTTCTATACTTCTTTCTGGTGTTATTTCTTGAGGAATGCTGATTGCCATTGAGCTGTGTTCAATATTTTCTCGAATGTATTTTGACTCTTTTTCTTTGAGTATTTCGATATCATATTCTAATCCTCTTAACTCAAAGTACTTTGCTCGGGTTATTTCATATCTATGCTTTTTCAAGTCTGAGACTAATGATAAGAGTGAAAAAACTCCACGCTTTCCTGAAACGCAGTATCGATCATCTGTTATTTTTCTGATTGAACTAGCAAGGCTTTGAAAATAGTTACGATCAATAAATGAATGGAATGAATTATTGATTTTTGGGTTTCTTGGTTCCTCATTAATACGTAATTGGCGACTTTCGAGTATTAATTTATAAACACCAGTATCCCAAACCATAGACAATATTTGATTAATAATTGAATTATTGTCTGAACCCCCGAGACAATCTTTCCATATTATCCAACATTCCTCAATAGTAGCTGATTTTGTATCATTCATGGATTATTTTATTTTCCATTTCTTGATAATTAACACAAAATTGTTTATCAATTCATTATATTAAATCATGTGAAAATATCTTAATGCCCCTTTTATTGGTTCTAGATGAATTTCTGGGCAAGGATTTAATTGTTGATCACCAATCCGGTTTGGGGCTCTTCGAACTTGTAATCCTGATAATTTTTTTACATGGGCAATCCAACAAGTTTTTGGTACAAAATAGTATTTATCTTTCATCCATGCTTGAATTTCTTTGTAAGTAGCCATAATAACTTCAAATAAATCTGAACCAATTCACGCCGAATAAGTATGTTTACAATAGCTAAAACCAAACACTGCAATAGTTTTATCCGTTATGGACTAATTTAAGAATGAGTTAATCCATTTAAATATTATCTTAGGTTCTTCTGGGTTGGTTTCAAGAGCTGCTTTTATTAAACTGCAAGAGACTACAATTTGATTGAAATTAATGATGCGAGCTACTTCGTGAAACTCATTGTGTTTCCCTGCTCGTTCTGCGGATTCTAAAATTTCTATTAGTCTCTCGAATTCCAGTCCAAACTCAACAGCAAGTTTTTTATATATTTCTTCATTGCGTTGCCTGATTACCCATAGTTCAGGCCATTCGGTTCCTGGTAAATAATTTGTTCGGTTTTCAACCCAACCAGTTAATATCTCACTTTGTGGTTTTTCAGTTGCATTAATAAATGCTCTAACTTGGTCGTTATGTGTAACGCGTTTATCTCCATCAAGGAGAACACAAATCTTTGATTGTTCATTTTCTTTGTACCGTGCTGCAAGTTGTCGCATTACTCCAATTGCCGAGCCTATTGGAATAATATCTATTCTAGATCTCATTTCTGCAGTTAAACAATTTTCAACAATTAATTTTGCTGTTTCATCCTCAACAAAAACACCTAATTCGGAATATTTACGCCCAGAGAGTTTTCCGGTTGCATATTCAGGTGAAATACCCTTTATTACATTTGTTTGTTCACCAATAGGTTCTAGATATATCCTTCCTTCTGGAGGTAGGCTTTCTAGTATACGAGGTGAATGTGTAGTGCAGATTATTTGAAATTTCCTTCGTTCACAAATTATTTTCAATTCATTAATTAATCGAGTTTGTGCATCTTCGTGTAATCCAAGTTCAATTTCGTCGATTACTATTAATGTTCCATCTGGGCACTCTCTAATAATTGAAAAGAGTTCAAATATTGATCCTTCACCTGCCCCCATATTAAATCCTGAATAAGTAAAATTTGAATTAGAAACAATGGGTATTCTGTAAATTGAGTGTTCCATATATGTAAAAGTGGAATAATCTTTCCCCATAATTCTACCTACTACATCTTTTACTTCTAATTCCCAACCTCGCTCTACCATTGGTTCGAATAATTTTCTATAACTCTTTGCTACACTTTTTTCTGAGTGAGGAACAGTTCTATCGATCCCTAAGTAAACAACAGTTCTTTTAATTCTTCCATCATAATCATTCCAACGTCCGCCATGCCTTTTAATTCGTTCTTGCCATCCTGGTCCAATTCGTCCTGCTGGATTTTTTGGTGAACGCCATTTATTGTGAATAAATTGATATCTAATTTTTATGCCTGATAATGAACCTTCTGTAGAAGTTTGAAAAAAGAAGTCTGAAAAGGTATAGTAAGGGTATTTCCGACCAGATAATTTAAAACCTTTTCCAGTATTGTGATATGCACAAGCTGCAAGTTCAATGATAGTGGTCTTACCTGAACCGTTTCTACCAGCAATTGCGGTAATAGGGTAAGAAAAGTCAATCCTTAGATTTTGTAATCCACGAATTTTTCCGGAATCGACATGTATAGTTAATAATGTGGCACGGGTATCGTCGCTGGGGAACCATCGTAAGTTTCTGTTATCAAGTTCGGAATATTTATATGACATAATGATCTTCCCCTTAATACTAAAAATTAGTGATTTTTACTATATTTATTATTCATTATAGCAATTTCTGAATATTAAGAGTGAGTCGTGAAATCTTGGTCGTTGTAAGCTTACTTGATGCACCTATCTTTGATATTTTGGCAATACAGTCCACAAATCCCCAACACGGGTCTGGTAGGGGCGAATGGCAATTCGCCCGCGTTTACGCCAAACCGCACGGCGTCCATAACCCTACACCTAAACTGTCACACCTGCACAGGCAGCAGGTGCCAGTATTGCGAGCCGCCAAGGCCCCAGACTATTACGGTTAAATGAAGGGTGCGACGCGTCCTTTGCGCCCCCGAACAATCTTAGTGAATGCGGAGCGTCGGGCGAATCCCCACCCAGGTTTGCCTTTTTGATTTTTTGGTAATCCAGTCCACATACCTAATTTAATTTCTTGTACGGGCGTCCTGCAGGACGCCCGTACCATGGCTATTATGTGTCGTGTCCAAAAATCTGCAACGAGGGTCTGGTAGGGGCACAGTGCGCTGTGCCCTCGGTAACATTAAGTAGGCTTTACTCCAAAATCTTCCTCATGGATATTTCCACCCTTGACAAAACAGAACATATATTCTAATATTTATATCTCCCAATAAAGGTGCGTCCAATTTATCGGTGTGTTATCGGTTTTCAGTTCTTTAATAGCTGAATACCATTGCGCTGAACATGTCCGAGTCGTTTTTATGGAATTGTTTTTAATTGTTTTTTCTAAAACGACTAACAAGTGATTCGTTTTCTTTGTTTCCAATTTTTTTCTGAAACGAATACGAATAAAATGTCATCCGTTTTGAGATGGGCTTTTGCCTAAAAAGGCGATTCGTGCATTTAAACGAATAACGAATTTTTATGCAAACGTTTTATTCTTTTCATTAAAGGTTTTCTTTGCGCTCTTGGCGTCTTTGCGAGAAAAAACCCTATTTCTCCAACCACACCACCCCTGGCAGCCCTTTGAAATGCGCGTCCAGCGTCCACACTTCGGCATCATGGTTGCGCGCGGTGGCATAAATGATGCTGTCGGCCATGGGCAGCTTGTGCTCGGCTGAGATCAGCGCCGCCTCTATCGCCAGATCGCGCGTCAGATCCACCACTTCCCCCGCGGACATCAAACCCGCGGCTCTCAATGCCTCTTCCTCGTCGCGCTGCTGCAAAATCTTTTTGAACACCTCGTAGATCGTGGTCGCCGGTACCACCAGTTCCTGCGGCTTTTCAATGAACGGCAGCAGCTTTCTCCCCACCTCGGACCCGGCAAAAAACTCCATCCACCCTGACGAATCAATCACGATCATGGCTGTTCGTCCTCGTCGCGTTCGATGGTCGTATCAATGCCCTTGAGCGACCCGAAGGCCTCTTCCGCACTTGGGACGATCACCATGCGAGCACTGTTGCGGTAGGGGATGAACACCACCTTCTGACCGGGGGTCAGGTTCAACTTTTCTCTCACCGCCTTGGGGATCACAATTTGAAACTTGGAAGATAAGGTTGAAACATCCATTTTTACCATTCCTTAACGATACAAATTCGTAAAAACATTATACGACTTTTTCAATGATCCCAGTCCACAATACCTAATTTAATTTCTTGTACGGGCGTCCTGCAGGACGCCCGTACCATGGCTATTATGTGTCGTGTCCAAAATACTGCAATAGGGGGCTGGTAGGGGCGAATAGTCATTCGCCCGCCTTTACACCAAATCGTACCGCGTCCAAATGCAAGCATCATGGCGTCGTTAGGGGACACGGCACGCCGTGTCCCTACCATGGCTATCATGTGTCGTGTTCAAATTACTGCAATGGGGGGCTGGTAGGGGTGATTCACACGGTTGTTGTGTCCCTTTACGGGATGAATCGCCTTCGTTCACAACAAACCGCACAGAATCTATATTTCTTCATTACGGCACCGTTATTGGGCAGGTCACCCCTCTCACAAAAACAGCTTGGGGGCGCAACGATCGCGCGGACCTGCCCCTACCATAGCTATCTAAATCCTTTTTAAAATGGTTTTCTTTGCGTCCTCTGCGGCCGCGAGTTGCCTTTACGAGCGGCCTGCGTGAGATTGCTCTTGACCTAAACCGTTTAATATGTTATTAATAACATATGTACGACATAACCCACATAAAGGCGCGCTAATAAATGGACCTTCACTCCACCATCCTCGGCCTGCTGAGCTGGAAGCCCTTCTCGGGCTACGACCTCAAGGGTATCATCTCGGACTCCAACCTCTTCTACTGGTCGGGCAACAACAACCAGATCTACAAGGTGCTGCTCGAACTTCAGCGCGACGGATTGGTGAGCTTCGAGGTGCAGCAACAGCAAAGCCTGCCGGCCAAGAAGATCTACTCCATCAACGACCAGGGACGCGCCGTGCTGCGCCAGAGTCTGCTGCAAAAGCCCCAGGTCTCCGATTGGCCCAAGAGCTTCCTCATCCAGCTCGCCTGGTCAGATTGTCTGACCGACGACGAGGTGCTTGACCTGCTCAATTTCTACGAGCAGGAGCTGATCTCGCACCTCTCACTGCTGCAGGGTGAAGCGGAGCGCCGCGAGAACAGTCCGCACCGCACAGCGCGTGAAGCCTACCTCTGGCGGCGCATCGCCGACAACTTCATCCTCGCCACCCAGACCGAACTGCAGTGGACGAGCGAAACGCGCAAGGCGATAAGTGAAGGTAATTTGTAGGGGTGGGTCCCGCGAACTTTGCGCCCCCGAAGTCTCGATTTTTGAGACCGAGTGGGCGACCCACCCATCATAAAAAGGTGAATAAAATGCAAACCACAATCGAAACAATCAAAACACTCCGCGAAGAGACCGGCGCCATGGTCATGGATTGCCGCCGTGCGCTTGAGACCAGCGACTGGAATTACCCCCAAGCGCTTGAACTGCTGCGGGAGCAGGCCGCCGAGAATGCGCGCATGCGATCCAGCCATGAAGCCACTGAAGGCATCATCGAACTGTATAACCATGCCAACGGGCGCATCGGTGTGATGGTCGAGGTCAACACCGAGACCGAATTTGCCAGCTCCTCCGAGGTCTTTCGGCGTTTTGCCCACGAGGTCGCGCTGCAGATCGCCTCGTCCAACCCGCTCTTCGTCTCCGACGCGGATCTCACCTGCGGCGTGATCAGCGGCCTGGAAGCCGAAACCGCCGACGCCGCGCGGGCAGCCGGTAAGCCCCAGGCCATCATTGATCGCATCGTGGAGGGTACTGTTGAGAAATTCAAGAATCAGAACGTGCTGCTGCGCCAGCCCTACATCCGCGACGAGAGCATCACCATCGCCCAACTGCAGCAGCAGACCGTCGCCCAGATCGGCGAGAACATCGTCATCCGCCGCTTTCTGCGCTGGGAGATCGTTCCTGAAGAAGAGTAATCTACTGTAGGGGCAGGTCCATGACCTGCCCGCAGCATTACATTCCGCACAATTCTCCCTTATAATCATTTCATTCCGACTAACAAAAGGATCCTCCAATGGTTCTGTAACCCTTTCGCATTATCCCTGATTACTCATTACTTTTCACTAATCACCGATTATCCCTGAAAGGATGCCCCATGAAAGCGGATTCTTTATCTTTTAATCTGCAACATCCCTCCCCCGACGATCTCGACCGGGTTTTCAACTTCATGATCGAATCTGACATTGCTGAGTACGGCGAAGAGGATTCAGATAAAGACGACCTGGCTGACCAATGGTCCGAGGCGGATCTTGCCGCCGACGCCTGGATCGCCTCCAATGATGCCGGCGAACTGACCGGCTACGCGTTGCTCTCGGATGAGTTCAACGACCGGCGCTATCTTGACCTTTACCTGCATACCGGCCGTTCCCCTCAGGGGCTGGCAGAAGCCCTGCTCGATCTGGCCGTGGAGTGTTTTGTCACACTCGTCCGCTCAGGCGCCAGCCAGCCGGATTGCATTCTCACCGCCTTTGCCAACGGGTTGAACCAAAGCAACCGTGCTGCCTATGAATCGCGCGGCTTCACGGTCGAAAAGTTCCACTACCGCATGCAGATGGATTTCACAAAACCCCACCCGGCGTCTGAATGGCCGGCAGGGTTCACCCTTGCCCCCATCACCCCCGCGGACGAACACCCACTGCATGACCTGATCACCGCGGCCTTCGACTGGCAGGGTGTGCAGCCGCTCTCCTTTGAAGACTGGCACAAACAGATCTTCCGCGGCGGCCGGTACGACCCCGAACTGTTCTTGATGCTGCATCTGGAGGGCAAACTTGTAGGCGCCGCCATCTGCTACGACGAAGAATCGCGCATCTGGCTCAAAGAGCTGGCGGTCTCAAAAGAGCTGCAGGGGCAGGGGATCGGTTCGCTGCTCTTGAAGCAGGTTTTCGCCCTGGCTGGGCAGAAGGATATCCCCACCGTGGCGCTGGGCGTGGTCTCGCTCAACCCGAAGGCCGTGGAGTTTTATGAGCGCAGCGGCATGAGCCGCACCCGCGAGTTCGTCCAGTATCACCGCAAAGCCTAGACACACTCCTGACCGCTCGAATGAGCGGTCAGGTTGTAAATCGCAACTAATTGCCCTGATTTGCGTATTTATATTGGCGTCATGCCGTCACATTCCATACCATTGGGGTTTCTCGAAATGAAAAAGTCGCTTTCCATTACTTCCGCCAACCTGCTCTATTTGGTGACCATGCTGCTAGTCATCCTCGTTGGCTCCACTGTTCAAATGCTTCATCTCTCATGGGGATTGATCGCCACCGAAGTGGTGCTGATCGCCCTGCCTGCCATCCTCTTTTTACGTGCCAGAAAAGTCCCCCTCAAGGAAGGCCTGCGCCTCAACCGCATTAGCCTGCCGGTAGCCGTGGTCAGCCTGCTCCTGGGTGTGTTTACCTACCTCTTCAGCGTATTGATCGAACTGGTCATGGCCAACCTTACCGGTTTACCCTCCGTGGATCTTGGGCAGGCCGCCATGCCGCAAAGCACCCTGCAATACCTGCTTTATTTTGTGGCCATCGCCATTTCCGCGCCCATTTGTGAAGAGATCCTCTTCCGCGGCGCCATCCAGAGTTCGTATGAGCAGCGCAAATCCACCTGGTTTGCCATTGCGGTTCCCGCGCTGATGTTTGCCTTCTACCACTTCCGTCTCTCAGGCCTGCCCGGTCTGCTGCCGGTCGCCTTCCTGATCGGTTATATCGCCTGGCGCTCCCGTTCCATCTTCAGCACCATGCTGGTCCATTTTGGTATGAATGGCTTTGCTGCCACCATAACCATTTTGGCACTTAGTGGCAGCAAATTCCCCACCACGTTGTTGAGCAACTACTGGATCCTTGGGGGAGGACTGGCCGTCACCCTCGTGCTGCTCTTCATCTTCATCCGCTTGCAGACCAAACCCGAAGCCTATGAACCCGTAGAAGAAGCGCCTGCCGGTTGGTTCAAGAAATACTGGACCCTGATCGTGGCCGGCATCCTGTATGCCGTTGTGGTTGGCGCCACCCTGGCAGCCCAGTTATCCGGCGCCACAGCTAACACCACCCTCAAGTTCAACCCGCCCATGATCACCGCCCCCGTTGAGAGCCGTTACCAGGCCGTCAACCGTGCCGGAGATGTGGTTGGGGAAATGGATTGCACCATCACCCCGCAGGGTGAGACTTTTACCCTGGCCTGTGACAGCGAGATTGAGGCCTACGAAGTCAAAAAAGACAACAGCACGTGGATTGATGAAGGCCACACGGCCAAACTGGCCGTCACCTGGAGCGATGCCTTTGATCTTCAAGCGTATTCCTACGAGATGATCAGCTCCAGCGGTGGAACTTTCTCAGCTTTCCTCAAAGACGGCAGCCTGGTGACTTCTGCTTCCGGCATTGAAAAGTCCGCGGTTTTGCCTGACAAATACCTGATGGATTGGGAGTGGGCTTGGAAGGTCAACGCTTTAGACGGCACAGGCGGACCCTTCTTCAAGTCGCCTTACGTATATCTATCCCGATGGGATAATGACGCGCAGCAGAGCGTCACCCTTGTGCAGGATGAGGTTATCCACCTGATCGGCGAAGAAACCCTCAATCTGCCTGCTGGCGAGTTCAAGACCTGGAAGCAAACCCTGGGCAGCCAGACGGTCTGGTATGGCCGTGATGACACCAATGGCCCGCGTCCCGTCCAATTTGACGACGGCATGTTGACTTATTCCTTGATGAAGTAAACCAATTAAAAAGTAATGAGTAATCAGTAATGAGGAAAACCTCAGACCTGATTACTCATTATTGATCCGCTAATTCCTAATCACTAATCCCTAATCACTCGTTTAGCAATTTTATATGCGCTTGGCAGCACGTTGTTGATCCCGCCGCCGCTTTCACTTTGGGCACCAATGAACCACAACCCCTGCACAGGGGTCTTGTGCGGGATCTTCCAGGCGTTCATCACCGGAGCCAATCCGCCAAAGGCGTGATGATCCAGATGTGTCAGCTTGCGAAAATCCACCGGGGTCAAAATGCGTTGGGTGACGATGTGGCTGCGCAAGCCGGGCATCTTTTTCTCGGCGCAAGCCAGCAGGCTGTCGGCATATTTTTCTTTATCAGCCTCCCAATCGCCTGAAGCCAGTTTGTCAGGGCAGATGGTATAGATGGTCAGTGCGTGCCTGCCTTCAGGCGCCATCCGCGGCGACCGCAAACTTGGGAAGTGAACGACAAAACCGGCAGCGCCTTCGTGGTAAAGCCCCTGCTTGGCGCGGATGACCTCGCCTTCAATGTCATATGAGCCGTAGAAATACGTGCAGACAGTGTTCAATACATCTGAGGGGTCGTAGTTCACACCCAGGTGGATCATGAAGACTGAGTCCATCAGCGGAATGGTGAGCACCTTGTCAACAAATCCATCCGGCAGGCAGTTGGCAGGCAGCAGTTGCGTAAAGAGCTCTTTTGCTCCCCCAGAGGCGATCACCTGGTCGCATTCATGCAAGATTCCGTTCTGGTCTATGACTCCGCAGGCTTTTCCGTCCTTGACCAATATCTTTTCTATGGCACACTGGGTATGGATCTTTCCACCTGCGGATTCAATCTCGTCGGCCAAGGCATTGATCAGCGTCTTTAATCCACCGATGAGCGAATAGAAACGGGTCATGACCGCGTTTTTGGCTAGCTGCGGGGGCATTCGCTTTTCGAAGGTGATCTCACCGTTGAGGGTGAATATTCCCAGACCGGGAAATTTAGAGGGGGGAGTAAAAAAATCTGCCAGAATGGACATGAACACGCACTTCAATTTTTCCGACTTGAAATAATGCCCCATCAACTTTTCCGCGCTCCAGTTCATTTTGGGCAGGAAGGGTAGTAGTGTCAGATAAAAAGCGATCTTGGTGCCCAGCCCTTCTTTTTCCATGCGGCCACCCAGTGTAACCAGGCGCGTGAAGCGCACATAATCCTTCCAATAGGCATCCAACCCGTTAGATTCTTCCGGGAACATCTGTTTGAGCAGGTCCATGCGCCATTGGATGCCACCGTATTCTTCGGGCACCCTGATTTTGAAATCGGGGAAATCATACTCGCGTTCGTCATGCACCATTTGGAGTTTATCCAGCACGCCAAGTTCGTCAAGGATCCTCCCAATGGGTTCATCCTTGCCAAAACCTTCGACCACCAGCTGTCCGTAGTCCCACTCGAAGCCCTCGGCTTCCATTCCGCCGGTGACGCCGCCTATCCGTGCGGATTGTTCAAAAAGCTCCACCTGGCAACCCTTTTTCGCCAGAGTCAGGCCTGCAGTCAACCCGGCAATTCCGCTACCGATAACGGCTATTCTCATTGCACCTCCTTGCCTGCTTCCATCACTTTGATCTTCTCAAGCACCTGCTCATACTTCTTTTTATTGAGGGGATAGATCAATAGCACAATATTGGCGATCAGGATGAAAAATCCGGGCAGTACGCCGATCAAAAGGCGTATCCCTAAAACGGATTGCACTGATTGCGTGACATCTGGTACATAACCAAAAAGATCCAGACCTTGCCCAACCAGGAACCCAGCCAGGGCGCCGCCCAGTGCGATCACAAAGGTCCATACACTGTAATAAACACCTTCACTGCGTCTACCGGTTTCAGCATAGCCGTGTTCCATTGTGTCGGGTACGATCGCCCAGGGTGCGACGTAATGAGAAGCAAAACCGATACCTGCCAACGCCATCAGGATCAGGGCGGGAATGTGGCCCAGTTTATCTGCGATAAACGCGAAGGTTAACACGGCCGCGAGGGTCAGGGTCATGCCGCTGATGTAGGCGACTTTCTTGCCGATTTTCTTGCATAACCATACCCACAGAGGAATGGTGACCATGGTCATGATCAACAAGGTGATCATTGCCAGGGTGACGGAATCGGCATTGCCGATCAGGTATTTGTAGTAATAGATCAACATGGTTTGCATGATGGCCACTGCGGTGGAGTTTGCGAACCAGGTGGTCAAGATCAGGAGATAGGGTTTATTTGAAAAGACGTCTTTAAGTGAGCCGATCACGTTTCCGTTTTTTTGACTCTCCTGGACCTTTGGCTCTTTGACACTAAAAAAGGTGATGATCAATGAGAGGGAAGCGAGAAAACCAAAGATGGCAGACATGCCGATGAATCCAGCAGTGCGGCCCGCAAACATGGCCATAATGGGCATGGCGGCACCGGCTCCCAGCAGGGTGCCGATGACCGCAAACAATTGCTTGAACCCCGAGATGTTGGTACGTTCGTTATAATCCGTGGTCATCTCAGGCAGAAGGGCGTTATAGGGAATGTTGGTGAAGGAATAAACTGTGCAGAAAAAGATGTAGGTCAGCATTGCCCAAACGAATTTTCCACCCTGGCTGGCAATATCGGGATTGCGGAACATCAATACAAACGCTGCGCCAAAGGGGATGGCGAAAAACAACAGGTAAGGTCGCCTGCGTCCCCAGCGAGATTTGGTTTTATCAGAGAAATATCCGATGAACGGATCGATCACTGCGTCCCATATTTTTCCAACCAGTAAAGCGGTTCCGGCGATGGCTGCGCTGATGCGCACTTCATCTGTCAAGAAATTCATCAACCAAAAGGACGTTAACGTAAAAAAGATACTGCTGCTGAATTCACCTACGCCAAATCCAAGTTTCGATCTAAAAGAAAGTTTATTATTCACTTTTTGCTCCGTCACTATGAAATGAAGTAAGCGCAACTTAATGCGATCAACAATTGTCCGCCGGCATAGCAAATGGGGCCGACTGTGAATTTGCCCGGTTTATAGAAACGCTGCATGCCATATTCAACATCGCCTAAAAATAGCATCAAACTGCCTGCGGTCACCAGAACTGCAGCGGTTAATGGGAAGACTCCTCCCGAGAGGGTGGATATTGCTCGGGTGACCATGAATGGCATGAACAAACCATAGATCATGACTGGCAATTTGTATTTCCCTAGACCTTTCCAATATATAGCTATCAAAAGTCCATAAATGGCAACAAAAATAATCCCGATCATGATGTCTTGGCGATGAAAACCGTTATTAAAGCGGGTATAGGTGATGGCATATTCCAGGTATGCCACGATGAAACAGGCAATCCCGGCATAGAAAATTTTGTCATTGTTCATGTCAATATTGAAAATATCAGCCGCAAAACAAAGTGCCAACCCGATCAGGATCCAGACCGTATAAGCTGTATTAGTGTCACGGTTAAGCAAACTTAATGCGGCAATTCCGATGGAAAGAAAAGTGGTAAGAGGTTGAATCCAGGCTGTCAATCTCAGGTTTTCGCGATTACGCGCAATCAGATAGATGACAATCAGAATAATGTTCACCGGTACAAGAAAGAGGTGAAGTGGCATATTGAAATCCTTTCTGAGACTAAGGAATAAATCGCATATTAAGTATATAACGGCCTATAAAAATAGTAACAAAAAAGCCGGGTTCCAAAACCCGGCTCCATGTGGATTTACTGAAACAATTTACTTCAAGAAATACATGGCAATCCCGATCACACCGAAAACCGTGCCGACGATGCGGTTGAGGATTTTCTCATCCACTTTATTGACGATCCTTGCGCCCAATAGACCGCTGCCAACTGCAGCGATGGCTATGATGATGCCGGTCTGGAAATCCACGTTACCCTGGATGGCATAACCGACTGTGCCTGAAGCAGCGGTCATGGCCATGATCAATGAGGAGGTTCCGATCGCCAGGCGGGTGGGGTACTTGAGGATCACGATCAGAACCAGCAGGAACATTAATCCGCCGCCCGCGCCAAAAAGTCCGCTGCTGATGCCCAACAAAAGGCCGATGCCAAAGGTGATCAGCCTGTTTTTGTGGTTCATTTCCGACAAACGTACCCGTGCATTTTCACGTTTCGGACGGTAGCTTTTGATCCACAATGAAACGGCCATGCCGATCATGAACAAGACAAAGCCTTTGCTCATCAGATCGCTGGGAACAAATTCATTGGCCACAAGTGCGCCTGCCTGGGCGCCGATGATGGCTCCCACAGCCAGCCATAAAGCGGCTTTCAGGTTCACATTACCATGCCGATAGTAGGAATAGGCCACCACCAGGGGGGTGATCACATCCACGAAAAGACTGGTACCGACAGCTGTGTGCATCGGAACGTTAAGTATAATTGTCAATAGGGGCACAACCAGCAATACACCACTGGCTCCAGTGATTCCAACCACAAGTCCGGTCGCCAGGCCGATCAGTATTTCTATTTCCAAAGGGATCATGAATGATTTATCCAAAAATGAGATGATGAGGCGCTATTATACCTTGCATTTTAGTGCAATAATCGTACCGTTTTGGAGTAAAATCAGTGGACTTTGATGGCATGGGATAACATTATGGATGAATTTTCACTGGTAACTGTAAAAAAGTGTTTGACGAAGCAGTGGGGAACTTATGTGGAACGTTACAACGCTCTCAAGGCGGAGGGACAACGTCAATATCTGGAAGATCAGGGGTACGCCCGGTTGGCGGATTTGTTGGCGCATGTGGCAGCCTGGTGGCAGCGCGGCATGCAGCTGATCATGGTCTACCAGCGCGACTCGAGTTTTCAACCCCCTGATGTGGATGTGGATGCGTTCAATGCAGAGGCCGTTGCAAGTGTCAGGGCTCTTTCTGAGGCTGAAGTGATCGCCCATTATGAGGGCAGGCGGCTTCAAATGCTTGAGTTGGTCAAATCACTCACTGAAGTGGATCTGATGAGTGACCCGATCAAGCGCCAGCTCAGCATGGATGTCGTTGGCCATTACGAGGAGCACCAGATTTAACATAGAAGCCCCCGAATCCTTTTTTTAGAGTTCGGGGGCTTGAAATAGATTACATGTGCAAAACGATCAACTCTTACCTTACCAACGTTCCGACCTTCTCACCAAAAAGCGCTTTTTTCAGAGCACCCCGATCCCACAGGTTCAACACTAATATTGGCAGTTTGTGTTCCATGCACATGGTGATGGATGTTGAATCCATGACTTCCAAACGGCGGTTGAGCGTTTCAATGTAGCTCAGCTCATCAAATTTGACCGCATTGGGGTTCTTCTTGGGATCGCTGTCGTAGACCCCATCCACCTTGGTGGCTTTGATCAACACATCGGCGTCAATTTCCATGGCGCGCAGGGCGGCAGCCGTGTCAGTTGAAAAATACGGGTTGCCGGTTCCGCCGCCGAAAACGACCACGCGGCCTTTTTCAAGATGTCTGATCGCACGTCTGCGGATGTAAGGTTCCGCCACAGTTCTCATTTCGATCGAGGTCATCACACGGGTGACCACACCCTGGTGTTCAAGCGCGTCCATCAGTCCAAGGGCGTTCATGATCGTGCCCAACATACCCATGTAATCTGCGGTAGCTTGGTCCATGCCCATTTCAAGGCCGACCTTGCCACGCCACAGGTTGCCTGCGCCGATCACGATGGCTACATCCACACCCAATTCGCGGACTTCCTTGATCCGGCCGGCGATCTCAAGCGCCTGGGTGGCGTCTATGCCAGCACCGCTGGTTCCGGCAAGAGATTCTCCGCCCAATTTGAGCAAGATCCGATGATAGCGTAACTCCTGCATGATTCCTCCTTGGGT
This sequence comes from Chloroflexota bacterium, assembly GCA_021825925.1. GTDB lineage: Bacteria > Chloroflexota > Anaerolineae > Anaerolineales > Anaerolineaceae > UBA6107. Next base: position 43,871 of record JAKAFP010000010.1, on the reverse strand, counting down.
TAAGAAAAGACCAACCCAAAGGTTGGTCTTTTTTAGAAATTATTCTTCAGATGCTTCGGAGGTGGTTTCACCGAGAGCCCAACGGGCGAACCGTCGGACGATGATGTTTTCACCCAAAGCGGCAATCTTTTGATTGATCAATTCTTGAACGGTGATGGATTCATCGCGGATGTATTTTTGATTCAAAAGCACGAATTCATCTTTGAACTTCTTGATGGCGCCTTCAACGATCTTGGGCATGATGGCATCCGGTTTGCCGTCTTCTTTGGCTTTGGCGGTTGCGATCTTGGTCTCACGTTCGATCACAGAAGCGGGGATGTCAGCTTCGGCAACGAATTCGGGTGAGGTGGCTGCGATTTGCAGGGCAAGTTCGTGGGCCAGGGTGCGGAAAACTTCAGAGCGGCCGACGAAATCGGATTCGCTGTTCAGTTCAACCATGACACCCACGCGGCCGTTGCCGTGTGAATAAAGTTCAACAACACCTTCAGAGGCTGCACGTGCAGATCGTTTGGTGGCGGTGGCCAGACCTTTTTCGCGCAAGAAATCCAGGGCGGCATTCATATCGCCATTGGATTGCTCAAGAGCCTTGCGGCAGTCGAGGATGCCGGCACCGGTGCTTTCACGTAAAGTTTTGATCATTTCAGTTGTAATTGCCATTGCTTCAGGTTCCTTTTCTAATCAGTCTCAGTCGCTCAAATCAGGCGTATTAGTCTTATTTTCCATTTTCAGGAAAGTATTGATCGGTCTTAGGCTTCGGTGGCTTCTTCTACTTCGTCAGCCTTGCCGCCCATTTTGGCGAGGGTTGCAGCGCCCAAAAGGTCGGTATCGTCCATGTCTGATTCTTCATCCATGCGGGGACGGGGGGTTGCAGAAACAGGCCGGCTCTGGGGAACTTCGGCTCCAGCAACGACATCCTGGTCTTCGTCTTTGTACATGGTCTTGCCTTCGATGACTGCATCGGCGATCTTACCAACCAGCAGTTTGATGGCGCGGATGGCATCATCATTGGAGGGGATCACATAATCAACCACACGGGGGTCGCAGTTGGTATCCACCAGGGCAACCACGGGGATGCCTTTCAAGTTGGCTTCATGTACGGCCGTGTGTTCGCGGACGGTATCAATGACGAAGACCAGATCGGGAACACGTTTGAGAGTGCGCACACCAGAGAGGCGGGTCTGAAGTTTCTTGACGCTGCGTCCGATGAGCAGGCCTTCTTTTTTGGTCAGACGGTGAATGTCACCGGTTTCGGTCATTTTTTCGAGACGATCAAGTTCTGAAATACGAACCAGCATGGTGGACCAGTTGGTCAGCATGCCGCCCAGCCAGCGTTCGGTCACATAGGGCATACCGCAGCGGATGGCTTCTTCAGCGATGGTTTCCTGAGCCTGGCGTTTGGTGCCGATGAACATGATCACGCCGCCTTTGGCGACAGTGTCACGAACCAGGTTGTAGGCAGTGTTCAAAAGTTTGACGGTTTGCTGCAGGTCAATGATGTGGATGCCGTTGCGCTCGGTGAAGATGTAGGGGCGCATCAACGGATTCCATTTGTTGGTGCGATGGCCGAAATGGACACCGCTTTCGAGCAAAGCTTTCATTGAAATTACGGAACTCATGGGTAGTACTCCTTTGCGTTTTATTCTTCCGCACCCTTTAGCCCTGTCATCACTGTTTTTTTTTGACAGCACGCAGACAAGATCGGGGCACGTGTGGGATAGGCCAGGCTCCATCCATTGTTTGGACATTACCTAAGCCGGTGAATTATATCATAAATCCCTAAAAATCAAACTTGTGAATTTAAGATTCTATGGTTGGGTCATTCTTCTGGTGGAGAAAGCGTTTCGCGTGATTCATGCGGATCAAGTTGAACCCAACCACGACACTAAAATTCCTACCCGATAGATGGGAGCGACGGGAATCACCAGGGCAACCACCACAATTGCCACTCCGATCAGTCCGTGAGTGAGAAGGTTTCTCCAGTCTTTGAGGTAATTCCATACTGCTTTGAGGATTTTCATTTTTGTCTCCGATCAATATTGATTTATCGCGCCATCCATTGGGGGCGTGTGTTTTACAGTTGGCTTTTTTGGATCATCAGGTTAATTGATTTATATAGGAAGCAAGCAGATGACGGATCAATTGGGTTTGCTGCCCGGTGGGGACAGAACCCTGCATGCATAGATCCACGGTCATGATGAAGGCAAAACTTCCCAGTTGGCTGCCGATGCTTTCATCCATTTGTTTTCCATCTTGGGTCGCCATTTTTTGGGTCAAATCGCTCAGGATGCTGGTGATGGGGTCCCGCATGCCAGAGAAATGGTCCATGGGCGGCTTTTTGGCAAACTCGTGATGATGAAATGAACCGATTTCCATCCATAGACTTTCATGCGATTTTCGGTTGGACATTTCCTTCACCAGCACATCCAGGATCTCTTCGAGAAGCGTCTCCGGGTTATCAGGGGTTTGAGCAATGGCGCTAATTTTCTCCAGCGTTTTCGTCCAATTGTTTTTGATCACTTGTTGATAAAGCGCTTCTTTGTTGTGGAAGTGTAAATAGACCGTTCCAACGGCAATGTTGGATTCGAGTGCGATCTCACGCATGTCGGTTTTCTCAAAACCATGGTCTTTAAAATGTTTTTCGGCAATGGTTAAGATGGTGTTTTGAATATCGGGCAGTATTTTTGGCATGTCAGCCTCTTTATATGAACCATGTTCATAATAAACCTAATCTTACTGAACATTGTTCATTATGTCAATGTAAATTGGATTGAAGGCTGAGAGATGCTAAAATAAACAGGTACAACTTATTGATTGAGGATGAGGTCATAATGCACATTCTGGTTACCAATGATGATGGTGTGACAGCCCCGGGTTTGCTGGCGCTGGTAAAAGAGATGCGCAAGGTGGGTGAGGTAAGCGTGCTTGCTCCAGACCACAACTGGTCAGCATCAGGCCATGTTAAAACGCTCCACCGTCCGCTGCGTGCAAAACCGGTCACCCTTGCGGATGGCAGCCCGGCACTCGCCAGTGACGGCGCCCCCTCAGATTGTGTGGCGCTGGCCTTGATGGGCGTGATCGAAAAACCGATTGACCTGGTGGTCTCAGGGATCAATCCCAACGCCAATATCGGACACGACATCACCTATTCAGGCACGGTGACAGCTGCGATGGAAGCGGTCATCAATGGTGTTCCTGGGGTAGCCGTCTCGCTCGATGCCCCTGAACATTTCAGTGGTGTGCTGGATTATTCATCTGCGGCTTCAGCCGCCCGCAAGGTCGTTGAAATAATGTTCAAACATCCCTTTGGGCGTGATATCTTGCTTAATGTTAATGTGCCTTACCTGTCTGAAACCGAATTAAAGGGATTCAGACCCACCCGGCAGGGGATGCGTATTTACCGTGATGAATTGATCCGCCGTGAAGATCCGCGTGGTAAACCCTACTACTGGATCGGCGGCGAGGCGCCCACAGGAGTGGATGAAACTGGCACCGATTTTGGCGACCTTAAAGCGGGGTATGTTTCGATCGCCCCCATTCAGTTGGATATGACCGCCTACAAAGTCCTCGAAGACTTACAAAATTGGCAGTGGCCAAACCAATAGTTGCAATTACGAAGTTTGTACCAAAATTTGTCTGACAAATCACATTTGACTTTTATCTCAGAAAACGTTAAATTATTATTATCGTTCGTTGACAATTTTCTTGTTCGATCCATTTTAGAATGACTCAAGGAGAGATGCATGAAGCTTTTGACCGTCAAGAACTGGATGAAAGACCTTGTGATTTTTATTGATCCAGATGCAAGCGTCAACGAGGGATTATCCCTCATGCGCCACCGCTATTTGAACAGTGTCATCGTCAACAAAACCCCCACAAACCCCGAATACGGCATTGTGACGTCCATAGATATTTGTGACAAAATTGTCGCACAGAAAAATGATCCCTCAAAGACAAAAATTCGCGAGATCATGGTGTCTCCTGTCGTCACCGTCCCGACTGACATGAAGGTTTCTGAATGCGCAGCGTTGATGAAAAAACTTCGCGTACATCATCTGCCGGTTGCAGATGACCAGGGTATGATCGTGGGCATGATCTCGGCCACTGACTTTTTGGTGATCGCAGAAGCCATGGGCACCAACTTTGAGGAACGCAGCCTCCATTAATTCTTGACATTTATAGAATTGCCACTCTCGGCGCATCGGTTATAATAACCCAACGATGCGCCGATATTTTTATCTCTCACTAATAGTCATTTTACTTGCCGGTTTGTTGGTGTTGCCACTCAACAAGGTGCAGGCAGCCGGTTCTGTGACGGGCGCCGATATGATCGCCTTGATCAATGGTTGGCGTGCCGGCTACTGGTCCAATGCGTTGATAGAAGACTCCGCGTTGGATAGCTGCGCCCAATGGACGGCAGAAGAAATGGCCGGCATGGGCGCAACAGGTCATTTAACCTACTACGGTTATACTTCGGCAAGTGTCCGATGTGCCGGGTTTGGTTTCGGTGGTGGAAGTACTGTGTTTGTCACCGAAAACTGGGCCATGGACACCGCCATGACCATAGATATGCTCGCAGGTTATTGGGCTGACTCAGCCCATATGCTGCCTGCAACTGAAAAACAATACCGTTATGTTGGGGTAGGTATTGCTTCCAGTTCGGATGGAAGAACATATTATGTGCTTCAGGCGGGTGCCATCGCAGGTGATTCCGGTTCTGGCACAACAGTCAGTTCGGGCTCCTCATCCACGGACGTGCCTGAAGGCAGCACACCGGTGACGAACAATTATGTGGTTTCTTTTCCCACCTCCACCCCTGATCTGGATGGGACGATCTGGCATGTCGTCAAGGCCAATGATACGCTCTATACCATTGCTGTTAATTACGGTACCACCATCGGAGCGATCAAAACGCTCAACAATCTGACCTCTGACCAAATCATACCGGGACAGACGCTCAAGATCAGTCTCAAACCCACACCCACCATCACTCCCACCCGTACCGCAACCGTGATGATGCCCACGCGGACGCCGACGCAGACGCTCATGCCCACCACGCCCAGCCCGACCCATACGCTCACCCCAACACCAACACCAACCAAGGTCAGCGTTTTTCAGAAAATTGACCGCCAGTATCTCGGCTTTGGGCTGCTGGTCTTAAGTGCGGTTGGATTGTTTGTGGTGTTGTTCTTCTTCTTTATCAGACCCAGGTTTAAAAAATAATCACGATTTATTTGCTTAACCAAAAATCCCCGCAGATTTAAATCTGCGGGGATTTATAAAAAATGAATTATTGATAAGACTCCCGCGGTTTTTAAAACCGCGTGGGGTGAAGGACAAGATTCCGATTTCTTTTAAAGAAATCGGATTCTTACGTCAAGTTTTAGATCATGAAATCTTCGCCATGCCAAACGCCGTCAGTCGGTTTGTGCACGGAGACATGTTCAAGCTGTTCATCGTGCTTGTGTTTGTCCAGTGTTTTCAGGCGGGTTTCAACGGCTTCGAGCCTTAGCATCAAGGAGGCCACCGAGTCGCCGATGGTGTCCGGCAGACGTCCGTGTTCAAGGTCCGGCCCGTTGGCGGCAGGTTGGCTGCGGCTGACCACCTGGCCTGGTACACCCACCACCACCGAGTTGGGGGGCACGGGTTTGACCACCACGGCGTTGGCACCGATCCGGCTGTGAGCGCCGATCACGATGTTTCCCAACACTTTGGCGCCGGCACCGACCACTACATCATCTTCGAGGGTTGGGTGCCGTTTGCCTTTTTGCAGGCTTGTTCCGCCCAGGGTCACCCCGTGATAAAGCGTGACGCGGTCGCCAATTTCAGCGGTCTCACCGATCACCACTCCCATGCCGTGGTCAATGAAGAAACTGTGACCGATCTTGGCCCCCGGGTGGATTTCGATCCCCGTCCAAAAGCGGGTGATCTGTGAGAACCAACGGGCCAATAGCTTGAGGCCGTGAACCCACATCCAGTGTTCGGTGCGGTGTGCCCACACGGCTTGCAGACCGGGATAGGACAGTAACAACTCAAGTGTGGATCGTGCCGCCGGATCGCGTTCAAAGACCGAACGGATGTCCTCGCGAATGTAACGAAAAAGTGAGTAAGACACAGTTCCCTCCATTGGATGCGTCCTTAGTCGGTCAGGTTGGCAAACAGAGCAGTACTGAGATAGCGTTCACCGAAAGAGGGGATGATCACTACGATCAGCTTGCCCTTGTTCTCTGGTCTTGCAGCCACCTGCAAGGCTGCCCAGGTGGCTGCACCTGAGCTGATACCCACCAGCAGCCCCTCGCGGGTGGCCATTTCGCGTGCAGTTCCGAGTGCATCATCGTTCTTGACGCGGATGATCTCGTCATAAATCTGGGTGTTGAGTACATCAGGCACAAAGCCGGCGCCGATACCCTGGATGACATGGGGACCTTTTGCGCCGCCTGAAAGCACTGGCGAAGCATCCGGTTCAACAGCGATCATTTTGACACCGGGTTTGCGCGATTTCAACACTTCACCGATGCCGGTGATGGTGCCGCCGGTGCCAACGCCGGCTACTACAATATCCACCTTACCGTCAGTATCACGCCAAATCTCTTCCGCGGTGGTCTTGCGATGGATCTCGGGGTTTGCTCCGTTCTTAAATTGCTGCGGCATGAAATACTTCTTGTCAGAAGCCGCGATCTCTTCCGCTTTGCGGATGGCGCCGGGCATGCCTTCGCTGCCTGGGGTGAGGATCAGTTCTGCACCATAAGCACGCAGCAGCATGCGGCGTTCCTTGCTCATGGTGTCTGGCATGACCAGCACCAGTTTATAGCCGCGGGCGGCGGCCACGAAAGCCAGTGCGATACCGGTGTTTCCGCTGGTGGGTTCGATCAACACAGTATCTTTGGTGATCAATCCGGCTTTTTCTCCGGCGTTGATCATGGATACTCCGATGCGGTCTTTTACGCTGTGGGAGGGGTTGAAATATTCCAGTTTTGCGGCAACCGTGGCGACACTGCCTTTGGTCAGCCGGTTCAATTTAACCAGTGGGGTATTGCCGATCAGTTCGGTGACATCATTTGCGATTTTCATTTTAATATCCTATGTTTAAATAAAATACGGCCAACTTAAATCAAAAGCGACGGAGAGCGCTGCACGACATACGTGCGGGGACGTCTACCGCCGCCAGAAAAAGTTGACCGTGAGGATTAGACTCTGGCGGTGTTAGATCGTGCCCCGCCTTCTACACAAGCAAGTTTGTTTCATTGATACTCCAAATATTAGACTTAATTTGTCTTATTGTATCGGATTAATTGAGAAAGTCAATAGTAATATTTATTAGATTTGTATAAAATATTCCATCGCTGTTTTTAAAAACGGTTCTTCCGATAGATAGCCATTCCGATCATGGCCAGCAATTCAGGAATGTTATTGATCGAATCACGGTCCTTATCTTTTGATGCTTCACTTAGTTGTTCGTACGGTATGAGATCAGGACTAACCTTTTGATCAACGTTCTTTGTTTTTCCATAAATCCAACCTGTGGAGTATCGCTCCTTCATCCATGCTTCATGTTCTTTTTTCGCCAGCACTTCCACGACCTCAGGTGATATTTTCTCAATAATTTCACCTTGTGAGTTGAGAGGGCGCATCTCCCAATCCATTAAGTCCAGTATTGTCAGGATATGCCGGGCTTGGCGTAAATTGGAGTATTTTAAAATATCAGGCAGATCAGTGAATCTGGGGTAGTCCAGCGGTTGTTCAGGATGCCTTTCGATTTGTTTCTGGTTGAACTTTTCGTGGATGGCAATGGCCAATTTTTCAAGGTTGTCGAGTAACGGGCGAGGGGTGATTGCGGAGTCTTTTTTTAAATCCCCGGCCAGGGTGGTTAAATGTTCGACAATTTCGCAGCCGATCGAAAAACCGCCCGTGAAGACGGAGTCCATTTTTAGAACTTTGTTCAAGTAACTCTCTTTTTCAATAGAAAACTGATTTGGAATGGTTCCTTTTTTGACCAGGTAGGTAATATCCATGCGTTTGTCGGTGATCGCGATGGAGGCTTCTCCCACCGGATTAAGCTTTTTATCCACTATTCCGTATGCCTCGCGGTTCCACTCTTGCAATTCATCACACAGGATCAACAAATAGGCAATGGGGTGTTGCTGCGGTGAGAGCGCCTCAAGGATGTACGGTGATTTCATCAACACATTGCGATAATAATTGTGAAGAAGGATGGCACTTGCACTATCCAAAACAGGATTGAAAAAGTAATCGGGCTTGTATTTGGCAACCTGGATCAGATATCCATACCATTTCAATACGATAAGAGCACTGTAAAAACCATGATCCACAAATCCATTTTTTGCCATGAGACTGACAAAGCTGTCAAGATCGCGTTTAATGGTTTTAAAATCCACGCCAAACGCCAGGTGCAATTTGTGTGAGAGCAGATCAATGGGTTTTAAAAGATCCACTTCAACGGATGAGGCATATTTTTCGATATGCGAACGGGTAAACTCGATTTTTGGAACAATCTCGGCTACGGAGTTTAAAACCTCAAAGTTTTCAAATTCAAGGTGTGCATTTACTTTGCGATCGCCGTCCACCTCGGAGGCAAACGCCATGAATTTGCTTATTTGCTTACAAATGATCTCGACCGGATAGCCCACATCATGAAACAAGGCAGCGAGACCCCAGCGGTAAAAGAACTCTTCATGTTTGGTGTCGTAGGAATTAGGATATTCTGATTTATTCAGGTTTATGTTATCAAAAGCCGCCCTGAAGTTAGTATTCCGGGAATAGATACATAACCCAAGAATGAATACGTTCACCGAGTGGATGAAATGGTCCCTTTGTTTGTCTATAAGGGTCGCGGCGTTTTCTTCATAAGCCCGCAGCATATCCAACAGATCAATGAATGTGGCTTTCTTTCCTTCAATTGTGATGCGATAGCTATCAAAGAAGGATTCATATACTGCAAAAGCTGTTTCTTTGGTTTCATTTTCAAGGAACTCCCGCACAGCCTGGCGGATAAACGCTTTATAAGAATGGCCACGCTGGATATCTTCAAAGATTTCAAGATCATCGAAGAATAAATCAGAATAAGCACGTAAATTATTCATACTTGATGTGATCTCCTCTCAAATCGCAACAGGAAAAGTAATTAGATAATACCAGCTATTTGCTTGAGTTATTACACTTCTGGGTAGTGACATGAGTGTTGACGAACGCATTCTTTATGGCATGTCCGACCAGGATCCGACCTGTCCGGAGTTTGGTGTTCAACCTCAATTAGTGACTCCCACACCAACATTACTGTTGACGCCGACTCCCTTACCGATTTGGCCGCCCATCACTACCCCCATTTTGGGGAAGTAAGCCCTGAAGTAATTTCTGAATTAAGTACTCGCAGATGATTGCATAAACAAAACGGTCTATTCATTTTGTTAATGCAACTTTAATAATTTTCATCCGTATATTGTCTAAATAAACTTGTATTTAATCGGAGGTAATTATGAATCGTTCACAGCGTTCCAGCTTGGCCGTGGGAGTCATCCTTGTTTTGGTGGGTGTGTACTTCATTCTGGCCAATATGGTTCCTCAATTCAATCAATGGCTGAACATCAGCTATTCGTGGCCGACCATCATTCTGGCTGTGGCTGCTGCGTTGTTGGTGCTTGGCTTAATCATCGGAGCACCGGATATGGCCGTACCTGCTGTGATCGTGGGCGGTATCGGCGGTATTCTTTATTATCAAAATATTACCGGTAATTGGGGTAGTTGGGCCTATATGTGGGCGTTAATCCCCGGCTTTTCGGGCATCGGTATGATCCTGGCGCACTTTTTAGGCGCCCGCGACCGCTACTCTCTTGGCTCCGCACTGGATACGATTGGTACAAGCCTGGTGATGTTCATCATCTTTGGTGCATTCTTTGGCGCGTTCAAAGCCTTTGGCGATTATTGGCCTTTGCTGCTGATTGCCGCCGGTGTCTTGATCGGCCTGCGCACCCTGCTGCGTTCACGCAAGTCTTAATTCCTGGGTTTGGGAGAAAAAATGAAAAGATCGGCATTGTTTTTTGGCACTGCAATTATCTTGTTGGGCGTCGTCCTTCTGGGTATCAACCTTGGGGTAGTGGATCATCGCGTTTGGCGTTATTTCTGGCCTCTGGTGCTCGTTCTGCTGGGCGTCTGGTTTTTGCTGGGACCGTACCTTTCAAAGGGCACGCTTGAGTCAGTGGAACGTTCGATTCCAATGATGAATGACACCGAAGCCGAGATTCACTTCAATTATGGCGCTGGCCGGCTTGTTGTAGGTCCGGGAGCCAAACCGCAGGAATTACTGGGTGGTTCCTTCACAGGCGGCATCACTGAAGAACTGCACCGTTCAAATGGCAAGGCTTTCTTGAAGATCAACACCCCGTCCGATTTTATTTTCCCGGGTGTCTGGGCGGCAGGTCAGCAGGGTTTTAATTGGAACGTCAACCTGACTAACGAAATTCCGCTGCAGCTGCGCGTGCACTCCGGTGCCTGTGAAGCCAGGCTTGACCTGACCGACCTTAAGGTGACCGAATTGACCATCGAAACCGGTGCCAGTTCAACCGATGTCAAACTTCCGCAAGCTGCCGGTTTTACCCGTGTGGTGGTGAAATCTGGTGCAGCAGAAGTGAAGCTGCACATCCCTCAAGGTGTGGCGGCTTCCATCCATGAATCAAGCGGCCTTTCAGGCATCAAAGTGGATACCAACCGCTTCCCGCAGGACGGCCACACGTATCAATCCGCTGATTACAACACGGCGGCCAACAAAGTTGAAATTTCCTACGAAGGCGGCGTTGGTTCCGTCGAAATTAATTGATTGGAGTAACCTTATGAAAAACTTATCAAAACAGGCGTTGTTTGGCACTTTACTGGTTCTGGCAGGTGTTGTCTTCTTGGTGCAGCAGATCTTCCACCTGCCCATCGGCGGATTGTTTGTATCCATGTTCTTCCTGGCCGGCGGACTTGTTTTCCTCTATGTGGTCCTGAAAAACAAGGAACATTGGTGGGCTTTGATCCCTGGAAGCACCCTGGTGGGTCTGGCAGTTTTAATTGCCACTGGCGATTTGGCTCCTCACTTTGCCAGTAAATTCGGCGGTACTATTTTCCTGGGTGCCATCGCGTTGGGATTTGTAGGCGTTTACCTGCTTAAACCTTCCAATTGGTGGGCGGTCATCCCGGCTGGAGCAGTGGCAACCATCGCTTTGGTGGCCGGCATTCAGAACGGACACGGTATGCTGCAAGGCGGTGTTTTCTTCTTGGGCATCGGCGCCACATTTGCCGCACTCGGGTTGCTTCCCAACCTTAAGACTGAAAAATGGCCCTGGATTCCGGCAGCAGTTTGTTTCGTTCTTGGAACCTTGATCTTGATCGGGTCCGGAGCCCTTGTGGATTCCGTTTTCGGCTGGATTTGGGCGATCGCTTTCGTGGCCGCTGGTGTTTACCTTGTCGTTCGTTCTTTCATGAAGAAAGAGTAGAGGCTCGCCATGACTAATAAATTGTATCGCAGTCAAAAGGATCGTATGTTGGGTGGGGTTTGCGGCGGCCTGGCCAAGTATCTCAATATTGACCTCACCATTACCCGGCTCTTTTTCGTGGTGCTTACATTGCTGGGTGGATTTGGCCCCGTGATCTATCTGATCATGTGGATCGTGATCCCGCTTGAAGACCATGTTTATACCGACACTCACCCCGAACGGTTTGATGGGGAAGACATTAAAGAACGTGCCGAAATGGTGCGGGACGATTTTATCAGTGCAGTCAAACAACCCAACCAGAACACTGCCCGTTACATCGGCATTGCGCTCGTGCTGGCAGGTGGATTCTTCCTGCTCAAGCAGTTGAACATCCCCTGGTTGAGCTGGCTGGATAGCGGTGTGCTCTGGGCAGGATTGATCCTGTTGGCAGGTGTTGCACTGGTGATCCGAGGAACAAAGAAGGATTAGCGATGGAAGAGAAAAAGAAACCCGGAAGTTTATTCTTTCCGTTGTTGTTGGTTGCCCTGGGTGTGTTCATCTTTTTGATCAATATTGGAACAGTATCTGGCACGCTTTGGGAAAACCTGATGCAATACTGGCCGGTGATCTTGATCATCGCCGGTTTGGATGGTCTTTACCGCCGCGATGGTTGGGTGGGACCCATGGTACTGTTGGGTCTTGGCACCATCATGCTGCTTGGCAACCTGCACTATCTTGAATTCGGCGGATTTGCATTGTTCCTGCGGCTCTGGCCCATCCTGTTGGTGGCCATCGGTCTTGACGTGATCTTCGGGCACCGTGGTTCTGTCTGGAGCAACCTGTTCAGAGTGGTGATCGGTTTGGCGCTGGTTGGCGGTATAGTCTGGTTGGCCACGCTTTCGCCCTTCTTCAGCGTGGGCGTGAAATCCGTGGATTTTGAACAAGCGCTTGATAAAGCCACATCTTCTGATGTCCGTTTTGCCATGGCCGTGGGCGAAATGAAGCTTTCGGGCGGCGCGGATAAGGATATGCTGGTGAGTGGATCTGCCGGCTTGCCTAAAGAAATGACACTTGAGCCGAGTTATACGGCTCCCGTGAACGGCAAAAGCTCCCTGTTGCTGGAAGGCAACGGTGTGGTGATCGTTCCGATCAACACCAATATCAGCCCATGGATCTTTGATCTGAATTCCGAGATCCCGATGGAATTATGCTCCGAGATGGGTGTTGGCCAGATGCGAATTGATCTGACCGGTACCCATGTCAACGAAATTGCGACTGAAATGGGTGTTGGACAAACCATCCTGACCCTTCCCTCTGGCATGGACGTGGATGCCAAAGTCAGTGGCGCTGTTGGCGAACTCGTCATCCGTGTGCCAAAAGGTGCCGAGGTGGTCATCACGACTGACAAGGCTATCGTAGGTTCCAGCATCCCTGATGGGTATGTCAGAGATGGTGACACCATCTCATCACCTGAAGCCAAGGCCGGGGCAGATAAGATCACCATCCAGGTGGATCTGGCGATCGGCAGTATAGACATAGAAGAAATTGAATAGGTAGTACTTTTGATGTTTTATTAAAGGTACAACTTGTAGATTTGTTGTTACTAAAAATACTCGTAAGGACAATTAATGAATTGCTCTTACGAGTACTATATTAATTCGGGAACTTTTATGCAATTCATACGTCTTACCTGTAGAGTAAAACAAAAGGAGAAAAAATGAAACGTAACTTTTTGGTTGTTTTGGCAAGTATTTTGATCGTTGGATCCCTGGTCGCATGCAGCACCACGCCCGCCGCGGCAGGAAATGCACCCGTTGTTCGTACCTTGAGTTCTTCTGGTACAGGTGAAGTTTATCTGGTACCTGATGTGGCATACATTTACGTGGGTGTCAAAGCCGACGCAGATAATGTTTCTGATGCACTCAACAAGAACAACACCCAGGCAAACGCTGTGGCAACCGCCCTTAAAGACCAGGGTGTTGAAGCCAAGGATATTCAAACCACCAGCTTCAATGTTTATCCCATGCAGGATTATGCCCCTGACGGAACCGTCTCTCGCAGCTACTTTGTCGTCGAGAATACGGTTTACATCACTGTGCGTGATTTGACCAAACTCGGCACCCTTCTTGACGCAGTGGTGAAATCTGGTGCCAATACCATCAACAGCATTTCATTTGATGTTCAAGATAAAGCTGATGCGATGGCTCAAGCGCGTGACCTGGCAATTGCCAATGCGATAGCAGAAGCTGAATCAATCGCCAAAGCCTCAGGTGTCAAGTTGGGTGATCTGCAATATGTGAGTGCTTACACCAACAACGTACCTGTTCCCATGTACGACGCCAAGGGTGGAAGCATGTCCGCAGCGGTCAATGTGCCCATCTCAGCCGGCCAATTGGTGATCAGTGCCAGCGCAAGCATGACCTACGAAATCAAGTAAATCAGGTTGCTAAAACAAAGAGCATCGGCTTAAACCGATGCTCTTTTTGGTTAATAAGGGATGGTACTGATCTCGGAAAGTTTGTTCAAACGGTGAGTGGCTGTGATGCGCCTGATGGTGCCTGTTAATCCGCGCATGACCAGGCTGTCTGTTTTCGCGCCGTTCGGAAAATAGGAAACACCATCCAAAAGATCGCCGGTGGTAATGCCTGTGGCGGCAAAGAATACATCTTCAGATGAGATCAGGTCATCCATTAGGATCGGTTTATTGAGGTCAAGGCCAAGCTGTTTTGCCTGGTTCATTTCATCCTGGCGGTGAAGATGCAGTTTGCCCATGATGGTACCGCCCAGGCAGCGCATGGCTGCGGCTGCAATCACACCTTCAGGGGTGCCTCCAATACCCATCAACAGGTCAATGTTGGTTTCGGGCATGGCGCTCATGATCGCCCCGGCAATGTCGCCATCGGGGATCAATTTAATGCGAGCACCAGCCCGGCGAATTTCACTGATCAATTTGTCATGCCGGGGACGATCCAGCACCACGACGGTCAGGTCTTCAACTTTCTCCCCCTTGGCTTTGGCGACTTTGTTCAGGTTGTCTGCGACAGGGGCATTGATATCCACCACATCCTTGGCCAGCGGACCAGTGGCGATTTTTTCCATGTAATAAAAAACACCGGGGTTGAACATGGTGCCGCGGGGGGCCAGTGCCACGGTGGCGATGGAGTTCGGCAGTCCGTGGGCGAGGGGGCGGGTGCCGTCAATCGGGTCCACGGCTATGTCCAGAATTGGACCTTCACCCGTGCCCAATCTTTCACCGTTAAACAGCATGGGAGCTTTATCTTTTTCGCCTTCGCCGATCACGATGACGCCGTCCATCTCAATGGAATTGAGCATCAGGCGCATGGCATCCACGGCAGCCTGATCCGCCTGGATCTTGTCGCCGCGGCCCATGTGTCTGCCGGCTGCCAGGGCTGCCGCTTCGGTTACTCTTACCAGATCAAGTGCCAAGTTTTTAGTCGGTGGGTTGTTGATCATGGAGTCCTCTGTTGGTATTGAAATGGGGAATTGTTAACGAATAAGTAGGATCAGATAATAACCCAGAATGGCCGCCCACAAGGATGAATCAATGCGGTCGAAAAAGCCGCCATGGCCGGGCAGTAAATTGCTGGAATCTTTGATTTCAAATTGCCGTTTGATCATGCTTTCACCAAAATCACCCAATGGGGCAACAATGGAGATGGCGAAGCCCAGGATCAATCCATGGATGGGCAGGATGGCAGAGGAGCCGATATGCCATAATGCTGCGAGGCCCCATCCACCCAGGGCACCAACAATGACACCGCCAATATATCCCTCCCAGGATTTCTTGGGACTGACAACGGTGAGCATTTTGTGCTTGCCAAAAGGACGACCAAAAATATAGGCGCCTGAATCTGCCAATGAGATGATCGGAAAGACCAGCATGACCCAATAAAGCCCTTGTTCGAGAAAACGGACGGATATGGCATAACTGCCCAGGAAGCCCAGGTACAGGGCGCCGAAGACCGTTAAAGCCAGGTTGGAGGCGGCTTTGTCGTTACCACGCTGCTGCTGCAGTACGTGCATAAACAATGAGATCAACAGCAATGCTCCAATCCAGAATTCGAAGTATTGCATACCCCAGATCGAACGCATGACCACCGCGCTGGTCGAAAAAACCAGCAATACGGATAAAGAAGGAGCATACCCTCCCTTTTGAAAAATGCGCCAGAATTCCCAGGCCGCCACACCCAGCACCACGGTGACAAAGACTACAAAAGCCGTGCCCCCCTGGATGGCAAAAAAGGCTGTGATGGGCACGAAAATATCCGCAACGAGAAGCCGTGTGCGAAATGATTTGTCAGTCGAAACGGGAGGTGTTTTAGCGTTTGCCAAACCGTCTTTTACGCTGTCCATATGCGTCAATCGCCTTTTGAAATTCTTCCTTGTCAAAATCCGGCCATAAAGTGGCTGTGGCGTACCATTCTGAATAGGCAGATTGCCAGATCAAAAAATTGCTAAGACGCATCTCACCAGAAGTACGGATGATCAGATCAGGGTCAGGAGAACATTGAGTATACATGTGCTGGCTGACCAATTCTTCAGTTACTTGTTCGGCGGGGATTCCCGCTTTTACGATTTCCTGGATGGCATGAACGATCTCGTCCCGGCCACCGTAGTTCCAGGCAACGTTCAATATCAGCCTGTCATTCCTTTCGGTCAATTGCACCGCGTGTTCCACTTTACTGCGCACCCGTTTGGGCATGGCTTCAAGCCGCCCAATATGGCAGATTTTTACGCCTTCAGCATTCAACTCGTTCAATTCGCGGTCGATCACCGTTTCGAGGATGGTCATCAAGCCATTGACTTCATCTTTCGGCCGTCCCCAGTTTTCAGTGGAAAAGGCGTAGATGGTTAAATGCCTCACACCAAACTCGACACAGGTTTTGATGATCTGCCTAAGATTCTCAGTGCCGGCTTTGTGACCTTCGAAACGGGGTAACCCGCGTGATTCAGCCCAGCGGCCGTTGCCATCCATAATGATGGCAACATGCTCAGGGATCTTTTTTTGAGTTTCGCTCATTTTCTTTTCATGGAATCAGACTTCCATGATCTCTTTTTCTTTCCTGTGGCCAATCACATCCACTTCTGAAACCATATGATCAGTCAGTTTTTGAATTTCTTCTTCGCCGATCTTTAATTCGTCTTCGGAGATCATTTTCTCTTTTTCAAATTCTTTTAGGTCTTTGATGATGTCTCGCCGAACATTGCGGATGGCAACGCGCGCTTCTTCAAGGCGTGTATGGACCACTTTAACCAGGTCCCGGCGGCGGTCTTCGGTTAATGGGGGCAGGTTCAATCTGATGGCTTTGCCGTCATTATTGGGGGTCAGGCCTAGATCTGAAGCTAAAATGGACTTCTCGATGGCTTTTAGAGAGGTCGGGTCAAAGGGTTTGATCAGAATGGCGCGTGCTTCAGGAATGGAAATGGAAGCCAGTTGCATGAGAGGAGTCGGCATCCCATAGTAATCAATGGGGAGTTTTTCAACCAACGCCGGGGTGGCACGGCCTGTACGAATGCCGGTCAGATCTTCTTCGAGGGAAGTAAGTGCACCCTTCATGTGATGTTCGGCATCTTTTACGGTCTCTTTGATCATTGGATCCTCCAAAAAGAAGAATGTCGATTTGTTTTAAAGCTGAACTGATTAAGGATACCTTAAAAAGCTAAAAAAATCCATCACATGGATGGAATGACCATAAAGGATTCTTATTTGCCCGCTTGACAAACAAGAACTAAAGTTCTATAATTGAAATAGAACAAAATATCTAATTTAACTGGCGCGTAACTTGCATATTAAGGAGCAGAGACTAATGGAGAATGACATGAATACTGGAATGCTTTGGTTCGATAATGACCCCAAGATAGAGTTTTACGTCAAAATTATGCGCGCTGCTGACTATTATCAAAAAAAATACGGACAGATCCCCGATGTTTGTTTCGTGCATCCCAGTATGAAAGTGGAGATCCCTTCCAAATCGATCGGTGTGGATGTTCAGGTCAATCAAATGATCCTGCCCAATCACTTCTGGTTGGGTGTTAAACAGGCTTCTCTGTCAGTCTGATTTCAACAAAAATGAAGGCCTGAAGCACTGCTTCAGGCCTTTTTCTTTTTAAAGATCTTTTTCTTCATCCACTTAAAGAATTGCCTGATGTGTCTAAAAGGGCGGTTCGAAAAACGGTTCATGAAGTGCGTGGCAGCCTTTTCGAGGCTGATTTTTTCTTTCGATTCTTCTGCCAGGTACCAACGATGCTCAATGATCCACAAATAAAGATCCGTTTCGGTCCTCTGTGGGAATTCATTCAGGATCTTGTGCTTGCGAATGATCTTGACCAGCGGCATATAGACTTCTTTGTACCAACCGAGGGCTGCTTCTTCATCCGTAATGGGGCGGTTCAATTTTTCACCCATGTACCAGCGGTGAACACTGATATGCTGAAGCAGCCGGTCATATTGGCCAGGGATCGAGAAGCGGCAATCCACATCGGGGACGACCAGATCCAATTTTGAGCGGGTCAGGAAAATGGCATATTCATGCGCCATCACCAGGTCTTGGATGCTGGTGGTCTCATCCAATTTGCCGCGCACATCAATTTCAATGACGTAGGCATCCATAAAAGCCTGTCCGCGTTCGCGTGCGACCGAAACACGGTGGTGGCCGTCTCTTACAAAGTAAACGTCACTCACCTTATATACATCAATGGGGGGCAGAATGATGTCTCTGAAATAGGCGGAATTGACACTCTCCCAGCGTGAGCGCGTATTCGTCTGGCGCGGTAAAAAGGCGCGGTCGAAATCATGGAACCGGTTGACGGTTCCGATGATCTTGCTGGTTTCAATTTGCTTGACCCCCAGTGAGTGTTCTCCACGCAGGGGAATATGCTGCATGACCTCGTCAAAGGGCAGCAGGTGGTTGTCAGTATTGCGGATCAAACTGAAGATGGAACGCCAAAAACCTCTGCGGTAGGCGCGCGAGAAATCACTTCTTGAGTGTTGGTAGGGACTATCCATGTACGATGAAAATTTCTTGAACATTAAAACCTCGCATATTACTTGTGCCAGGATCTTTTTTGAGGAGTGTCAATGACCAGTACGCGGTATCCATATGTGTTGACCACTTTTGTCTTTTCAACACAGGTCATCATCACTGTATCCTGTCTATAAACGTGGATATGGCCGTGAAGGTGAAGGTTGGGTTGGAACACCTTGATCAGCCAATTGAAAGCCTTGATCCCTTGATGGGGACGGTCATCCATATCGTGGATGTGGTAAGGCGGGGCATGGGTGACGAAAACATCAAGGTAGCGCCCCATGCGGGCTTTGTTGATCAGCAACCCCGGCACCAATTGGAAAACTTTCATCCAGTATTCCGATTGGGTGTATTGGTAGGGTCCGCGATTGTAACGTACACTGCCTTCAAGACCGGCCAGCAGCAGGCCAGTGTCATCTTCATGCACCTTTTGATGCAGATCATAAGCGCCCCAAGGTGAGGTGCGAAAAGCACCGGATTCAGTGTATTCCACTTTGCTGGCGTGGTTTCCGCGGACGTAATACATGGGCACGTTCAACATGCCGATGATGTATTCGAGATAAAAATAGGGCAGGTCGCCGCATGAGATCACCAGATCTATGTCCGGGAATTTTTCAACGATCATCGGGCTGTAAATAAAGCCGATTTCCGCATCACTGACTGCCAGTATCTTCATCGCAACATACCCTTAATATCCTTGTGAATTGATCAGTGCAGTGACAAACGCCAGTGCATGGGTGCGGGTATGAGAGATCGAAAGCGACCAGGTGCTCCACCCCGATTGAGTGGCCACCTGCTGAGCATGGTCGTGAAGGATCAGTTCGGGTTTCCCATTGGCATCATTTAGGATTTCCAGTTCCTGCCAGCTTACGATGCCGATGCCGCAGCCCAGGGCTTTGGCGGCGGCTTCTTTGGCGGCAAACTTGCCCGCCAGATGCTGCATGGATTGGTCAGGATCGCTTAATTCCTGCAGGGTGAAAACCCGGCGAAAAAAACGTTCCTTGATACGCGGATTGATGTTTAAAAAACGATCCACTTCTACCAGATCCACACCGGTGGAAATTGCGTTCATTTTTTCTTACCCTTGCCAGGACCGGCAGAGGCAATCACCAGCCGTTCAGGATCAATGTATTTTTGGGCCGCTTTAAGGATCTGATCAAGGGTGACTTCCCGTACGAGGTCAGGATAGCGTTGGAAATAATCCAAACCCAGGTTGAAGCGTTCAAGATTGAGGATGGAATTGGCCACCCCTGAGTTCGATTCCAGAGACAAAGGCAGGCGGCCGATGTAGTTGGCCTGGCTGTCATCCAGCTCGGATTGCAGTACAGGTTCGCTGCGGAATCTTTCAAGTTCCTGGATAATCAGTTTGATGGCCTTTTCGGTGTTGGCCGGGTTGACACCGGCAGCCACTTCCCAGGAACCGCCATCAATCCATGAGTTGACGCTGGTGGAGGCGTAATATGCCAGACCGGCTTTTTCGCGTACCACATCGCCGATCCTGCCCATCATGCCGAACTGGCCAAGAATGTTGTTGCCCAATGAGGCGGCCAGGTATTCAGGAGCATTACGTTTTGGACCCAGGGTGCCCATGACAATATCCGTCTGGCTTTTGCCTGACAAGGAAATATGTTCGCGCAGGGTCTTCTGTGGCGGGTTGATCGCCGGGAAAGCTTTTACTGAAACAAGATTCGGGTTTTTCCATCCGCCAAGTTCTTTTTCAAAAAGGGCGTAGACTTCTTCAGGTTTCACGGCGCCCACTACTACGACCACCATGTTATTGGGACCAAAATGCGTGGCATGAAAATCCACCAGGTCCTGTCTCGAGATGGCAGAAATAGTCTCAGTATATCCATCTTCAGGATAACCGTAGGGATGACCGGGGAAAAGCAGGCTGTCAAAAGCAAGAGACGCCCTGTCGGAGGTATCCTGGGCGCGGATGGCCAGCCCAGTCAGCAGTTGTTTCTTCAGCCGGTCAAAGTAAAGCTCAGGGAAGATGGGATTCAAAAGGCTGTCGGCAAGTGTGCTGACCAGCATGGGCAGATCCTCAGAAAGAGCCCGGCCGCCAACACTGGTGTTATGTACACTGGCGCCAAATCCGAGGCTGGCGCCGGCGGATTCAAGCCGTTCAAAAATGGCTTGAAAATCGGCATTTTTAGTGCCGCGCATGAGTGACATGGAGGTGAAGTGTGCCAACCCCAGTTTCTCAAGTGGGTCAAATTGACTGCCGGCTCCCAGAATGCCTGCAATGACTACTGATGCACTGTTAAAGTTGCTGCGTACCAAAAGGGTGATGCCGTTTGAGAGCACCTTGCGGTGTATATCGTGCGGCCCTGGAATGGAGGTGTTGATGATGGGGGTGCTCATGATTGGTTCTCCTCGGGGCGATAAATGCCAAGCACTCTTCTTTGCGGGGTCAGGTACTCTCGCGCCTTGACGAGCAGTTTTTCAGCGGTGACCTGTTCAAGGTTCTTTACATATTCCAGGAACCAGGAATAATGGCTGAACATTTCCGAGTATCCAAGCCAGAAGCCCTGGTTGGTGATGTTCTCACTGCCATAAACAAACATGGCACGGGCTTGTTTCACAGCCCTGTCTATTTCGATCTGAGTCACCGGGCTGTCCAACAGGCGGGCGATCTCGTCATCCAGTTTCTGCAGCACTGTCTCAGGGCTGCTGTCTGGACGTACCGTGATGGTAATGCCATAGAGATACGGATCAAGAGTGGCTTGCAGTGACCCGTTGACACTGACGGCAGCTTCCTTTTCCACCAGGGCGCGGTAGAGGCGGCTGGTCTTGTTGGATATGCCACCGCCACCGAACATGTTAAGTCCTGAAGGTCCGGTGAAAAGGCTGTCGAGAACGGTAAAGATAAAGAAATCTTCCTCGGATGCTGCAGGAGCCCGCCAGGTCATTTCAATATAGGTGGTTTCACCCGGACCGGTGACTTCGATGCGTTCCTCTTTTTGCAAAGGTGGTTCACGTAGGTCACCCGTGGGTGGCACTTTTTGTGCCGGGATGTTTTCATAACGCTGGCGCAGCTTGTCAAACATTTTATCGGTCTTGAAGTCGCCAGCCACGGCAACCACAGCATTGGCCGGGTTGTAGTAAGAACGGTAATGTTGATACAGATCATCACGGGTGATGGCGCGCAGGTCTTCAATGCTGCCGATCACTTCATTGCGATACGGGTGTGATTTAAAGGCGGCCAGTTGCATGGCTTCTTCAAGCTTAAACAGCGGGTCGTTTTCGCTGCCTTCCCGTTCAGAGATGATCACGGTGCGTTCAGATGCCACTTCCTCGGCATCAAAAACGCTGTTGACCATGCGGTCGGCTTCAAGATTTAACGAAAGGTCAATCTTGTCGGCTGGCATGGTTTCAAAAAAGGTGGTCCAATCCAAATGAGTGAAAGCGTTCCACATTCCGCCGTCACGTGAAATTGCACGATCAAGCACCCCGGCCGGAAAGGAAGGGGTCCCCTTAAATTGCATATGTTCCACCCAATGCGAAATGCCGGTTTTTCCGGCTGTCTCATACCGTGAACCCACCCGATACCACACCCAATGGCTGATGATGGGTGAGGTGTGAATTTCTTTCAACAGTATCTTTAAACCATTATTCAGGTTAAAACTTACGATTTGATCGGTCATGCAACCTCATATCAACTGTATAATTATTCGTTAAATATAGCATAAGCCAATCACTAAGGGTAGGTAACCATGATTAAAGGGTCTACACTGCCAAATCATTTGGATGGGATTAAAAATGAGTAATCAAAATGATCGTCATGTCGCAATTATTGGTGCCGGCCCTGCAGGTCTTTATGCTGCCCAGAAACTATCCACGCAAGGATATGGCGTTGCCATTTTCAACCGGGATATTAAACCAGGTGGATTGGTGGAATACGGCATCTTTTTGGATAAACACAAGATCAAGAACGGTTTCCGTGCTCAATTTCGGCAGATCCTTGATCTTGAAAACGTCAGCTATTTTGGTAATGTCACCATCGGTAAAAACGGCAAGATCCGCATCGAAGACCTGCTTAACTGGGGTTTTTCGGCGGTTTTAGTGACCTGCGGTGCACAGGGCACCAAGTTGATCAATCTGCCGGGAGAAACCCTCAAAAGGGTCTATCACGCCAAGGATCTGGTCTACCACTACAATAAACTGCCGCCTTTCAGCGGATATGATTTCCCGATCGGTAAAAAAGTGATGATCGTGGGGGCCGGCAATGTCATGACCGATATTGCCCATTACCTGCTAAAGTATCGCAACGTGGATGAGATCGTTGTGGTCATTCGCCGTGGACCCGACGAAGTGAAATTCGATCAAAAAGAGATGCTGCCCATCATCGCCAATCTTGATCTGGAAGATTTTAAAGCCGAAATGAAACGGGTTTCACCCGCAATGCTTGCCATTGGGCAGGACCCTCAAGCAGCCGAGCACTGGATCTTGGCAGGCCTCGAGAAAGCCTGTCCAAAAGAAAACGATGGCAGAATTTTGCTGCGTTTCCTCCTGTCCCCCAGGGAAATTATTGCAGACTCAAATGGTGCCGCGGCTGCCGTAAAACTTGAGCATAACATGCTCCTGCGCGATGATGAGGTGGTAACCGCCAGAGGAACGGGGGAACTCTCTAAAATTGAGGTGGATACCGTGATCTTTGCCATCGGTGACAGTGTCAATGACGATCTTGAATTGCCCATGCGGCAGAGTCAAATTGCCAGCGCTGTTCACCCCAGGTACCTGGTGGAGGGCATTACCTTTGAAGTAGGCAATCCATCCACCGGCGACCCGTTACCAGGCATCTTCTATGCCGGCTGGTCGCGGAATCCGAGTACCGGGCTGGCTGGCATTGCCCGTCGTGACGGGGTATTCGCGGCCACCGCCATTGGCGAATTTTTGGCTTCAAGAGAGCATAATACTTCAATCACATCTGAGGATCTTCGAAAGCACCTGGATGCCTTGGGTGTCAATTATGTGACCAATAAAAAATTAAAATTACTTGAAGCTGAAGAGACAATTCAGGCTGAGAAACTTGGATTGGAAGAATTCAAATATTCCACCAACGAAGTGATGTTAAAAACGATGGGTTTGAAAATGGATTCTTGAGCTTATTTCTTTGTGGAGGGTCTGAAGGGGAACATCATGACGAACCCAATGGCGATGATGGCCAGACCGATCTCCATGCCTCGCGCCTGCCAAACTCCAAACAGGGGTACCCCGGGCAGGGGATGCGACCCGATGCCAAAGATGTCAGCCATGCCAGAGAATACTGCCACCACGTAACCAGTGCTAACAAATCTCAGACCGATGTCTGCAGGGATGCTGGGCGTTTGTTTACGCCACAAGGCATGGATGGCAACATATCCTCCCAGGCACATGATGGCCAACCCAATGAGCATGACTGCAATTTGAACAAAACCAACCACAGGGCTGCGATCCAGGAAAAACCAGCCAGGTTGGGCGCCGACCAAAAAGAAAACAAATCCCACAAAGGCGACAGATAATGAAAACCGAATTCTGGCGCGCTGTAATGGCGGCAGGGGAATTTCAATATTGATTTCCATTTGTTTCGCTGATTGCGTGGATTTTTCTTTTGGACTCGTCATTACGTCTGGATAATCTCCATTAGTCATCAGTCTTATTGTTTCAGCGCGGATGTTTACGAGTATATCTCATTTTTAAAAAACGGGTTTGCAAACGATCAAGGTAAAGTGAATATTAAGCCGCAGGGCTTCTTGATTGAAATTAAAAAAGTTGTTAAGGGTGTTTACTTCAGATGATAATTGTATCAAATATCTTCAAAAATGTTCTTACGTGTGAATAAAAAAAAGCGCGCCCCTGCGGGCGCGCTCACTTGTATCTTATTGATTATTCTTTGTCGTCTGATTTCGCAGCTTCGTCGCCATCAGTGGTGAGAATGCCTTCGAGGCTTTCCCAGTCCATGTCGGCGTAGGCCATTGAATCAACACGGCGCAGGCTCAGACCGATGCGGTGATTATCGTTGTCAATCTTGATGATGCGCAGAGTGCAGGAATCGCCCTCTTTCAAGACTTCCTTGGGGTGTTCAATGCGTTTTTCGCTGATCTCAGAGATGTGGATCAAACCTTCAATGTCGTCAGTGAGGCGGGCGAAAGCACCAAACTTGGTCAGACGGGTGATGGTACCTTCCACGAGTTGACCCACCTGGAACTCTGCAGCTTTCTTATCCCACGGATCAGAAAGCAGTTGGCGGATGGAGAGGCCAATACGCTTCTTTTCGCGGTCAATGCTGATGACTTTGACTTTGACTTCCTGTCCGACTTTGAGAACTTCGTTGGGATGGGTGATGCGGTCCCATGAAATTTCGGAAAGGTGAACCAGGCCATCGGCGCCGTTGACGTTTACGAACACGCCAAACTCTGCCAGACTGGTTACGCGGCCGGTCACGATCTGACCTTCCTTCAATTCGTCAATCACACGTTCTTTGAGTGAATCGCGGGTTTCGCTGCTGGCCTGGCGCTCAGAGAGGATCAGGCGGCGGCGTTCGCGGTCTACTTCGATCACGCAAACATCAATTTCCTGTCCGATCATGCGGCTCCAGCGTTGTTCGGGGGTATCCCCGGTCATGCCGGCGCGGCGGGTAAAGCTGATCTGTGAGGCAGGAACAAATCCGCGCAGGCCGCCAACGGGGACGATCAAACCGCCCTTGTTGTAGCCGATCACGGAACTGTGGTAGGAATCCTTCTTGGAGACCATGGTTTCAACGATCTGCCAGCCTTCTTCTTCGCGTGCGCGCATATAAGAAAGCACGAGGTTGCCATTTGAGTCTTCTGGATTCACCACGAAGACGGGAATTTCCTGACCTAGTTTCAGGTTGGCTAATTCATCAGTCGGGATGAGCTCATATTCCTTACCACTGATAATTCCCTCGGATTTGGTTCCGACGCTAACTAATATTTGTCCGGGGGTCATGCTGGCGATCACACCTTGACGGATTTCGCCTTGAGTGGGGAAATCAATGGCTAATCCTTCTGCTTCGAGCAGAGAAGCCATATTGTTTTCCGCTGAATTGTTCTCGGGATTTACCCCATTCTCGAGTTGGGCATCATTTGTGTCCATACGATCTTTGTACTCCGATGGATGAGATTAGCCCATTAAACCTTTTATATACTGGCAATTAAAATAACATTGCCATGGGCTTGTATAGATTTTTTATTATACATCATTAATCCAAGATTTGCTTGGCATTAATGGCATTAAGTTTACGCCAGATTAATGTCTCTTTCTTTTCTTTTTTGTATCTGTGGCTTGCACATTGATCACGGCAGCATTTTTACTGGCAACCTGTGGCGTAGATTTGTCAATGGTGGTACTTGCCCGCTTGGGTTGGAAGCGGAACATGCGGCTGATCACTCCGGCGCGGATGTCGCTGAGCAGGTTTTTGAACATTTCGGCTGCCTGGCTCTTGTACTGCACCAACGGATCGCGCTGGGCGTAGGCCTCGAGGCCGATTGAAACACGCAGGGCGTCCACACGGGTCAGGTATTCAACCCACAGTTCAGAGATCACACTCACCAGAATATGGCGGTAAATATCGTTCTGGATCCTTTTGCCAAGGATGACGGTCAAGCCTTCGCGATCTTCATCACTCAGTTCGTCAGGCATCTTGGGTTCAATGAAATCGAAATACTCTTGTCCGAACTCTTCGATCAATGATGCTTTGATCCTGCCATCCAACTGCATCAACGGAACACCGGCAAGTCTGAAGCGGTCATATTCCATCTTGCCCCAGGCAACTTCAAGCCGTTCACGGGTTTCTTCAAGGTGGTCGAGGATCTGGTTGGTGATCTCTGCTACGGGCGTATCCTGGATCATGCGTGCCACCAGGAAGGTATAGTTGATGTAGTTCACCTTGCGCATGACGCGTTGGTGGGTGCGTGGATCAATTCCCATTTTGTTGCCGGTGCCCATCAACATCAAAAGGTCTGATAAACGATATTCGTCGTCATCATTTGGTGCAAGCTTGCTGAAGAGGGCATCAAGGTTCTGACTGATCTGGCCTTGGGGGGAAAGCAGGTTTTCGTTGCGGCGTTCGAGCAGACTGCTGACCGCCTGCATGATGCCGTTGGAGATTTCAAACCATTCCAGTTCCATGAGCTGATTGGGCCTAAGTTCAAGGCTGTCATCCACACGCCGTTCGATGGCGCCCAGGGTGCGGGTGATGGCCAGCAATTTGAGCGTGGTGGTGATCTGGTTTGAGATTGCGGCTTTTACATCTTCGTCACCTGAGGGGAGCTGGCGCAGCAGATCGGTGGGCAGGCGCAGCGGAGTGTGCACCAGGTTGGCTAATTCATCCAAAATATCCTGCGGACGGCGCGGCTGGGTGCCTTCTTCCACTTCACCAGATTCCAAACCCTCGAAATAAGTATCCAGGGTCTCAAGTCGTTCTGCTTTGATCTGGTCAATGCTCATGTCGGTCTTGTCAAGCAGCATTTGAGCGGTCTTTAAGATGTGCTCTTTTTCAGTCTCAAGGCCTTCACCTGCAATCTTGAGTAAGACTTCTTTGACTTTTTCTTCATCATTCAAGTCAGTGAGCTGGTTTAGGATGTCCTGGATGATCAAATGCAGTCCAAAGGAAGGCGCTTTAATACCTTCCTGTTCAAAAGCCATCGAGGGTTGTACCTCTTCAAGATAAGCCAGCAGTTTCCAGGGGCCTTCATCGTCTTTGAGGGCTTTTGGAATACGCTCCTGAAGTTCGACACGCAGCAGTTCGATCACATCGTCGTGAAGGTCGGTCTTTTCAAAGGTTCGGTTGCGTTCGCCGTAGATGCGGTTGCGCTGAGCGTTCAACACATCGTCATATTCCAGCAAGTGCTTGCGGATGTCAAAGTTGTTACCTTCAACCCGCTCCTGGGCTTGTTCGACCATTCTGCCCAGAATGCCGCTCTCGATCGGAAGACTCTGATCAACCTTGAGACGGCCCATCAGCGATTCCATCTGCACGCCGCCGAACAGGCGCATTAATTCATCTTCAAGCGACAGGTAGAAACGGGAAGATCCGGGATCACCCTGGCGGGCGGCACGTCCACGCAACTGATTGTCAATGCGGCGGGCTTCATGGCGTTCCGAGCCGATCACGTGCAGACCGCCCAATTCACGCACTTTTTCCATATCGTCAAAATAACTGATAAAGGCTTTAACGGATTCATCATAAATACCGATTTGATCGGCATTAAAACCACGCAGGTGATCGAGCCTGACCTGGTTGGTAAGTTCCCA
The DNA here is from genome assembly GCA_021825925.1 of Chloroflexota bacterium. Taxonomy (GTDB): domain Bacteria; phylum Chloroflexota; class Anaerolineae; order Anaerolineales; family Anaerolineaceae; genus UBA6107. The sequence goes on along the minus strand of JAKAFP010000010.1, from coordinate 16,102 downwards.
GGGTTCGGTAACCCCGTTCTTCTCAAGCACGCGAATAACGTCGGCCAGGATCTCTTCAGAGAGTTCGCCGCCGAGTTTAATATCCACACCACGACCTGCCATGTTGGTGGCAATGGTCACTGAACCGTAAGCGCCGGCTTTGGCAATGATCTGGGATTCTTCATCATGCTTGCGGGCATTCAACACCTTGTGCGGAACACCGGCTTGAAGGACTGTTTTCACCCGCTCAGCGTACGAGGCATCCAGGTCAAGGATGTCCAGCAAACGTTTCAGATTTTCGGGGTCTTCCGGGTTGGTCGAGACCAATCCTGCCTGCCTGGCAATGGGGCGGAGTTCAGCAATATTCAATTCATCCAGCGGACGGTTGAGGAATTGCAGTTCAGCAATCTCAAGTTCCGGTGATTTGTCGTTTTTCTCGATCCAGGCATCGCGGATGATGAGGGTTTGGGCTAAGCGGCGAAGGCTCTCTGCTCCAAGTCTGATCGAGAGACGTTCAGAGTGTTCCACTGAGGTGGTACCCACCAGTTGGGGGCGTCCGAGCGCGTAATAATGCACCACTTCGCGAATGATGGCGCGGATTTTGCCTTCTTCGCTGCGATACACCATGTCTGGAAAATCCTGACGCTTCCAGAATACCGGTTTCTTCTCGGGGTCGTCCCGCTTGGCGTAGTACTGCACACTGTAACCCTTGGCATCTTTTTTATCCACGATGGTCAGGGGCGAGTTTTGCTTGGAAGCCACGTATTCCAAGTTCATCGGAATGGGCAGCACGTCGAGTTTGTAGATCTTGTGGAACTCTTCTTCCTCGGTGAGGGCCGTACCGGTCATGCCGGATAGTTTTTCGTACATGCGGAAATAATTCTGGATGGTGATGGTGGCGTAGGTCACATTTTCAGGTTCAATGTGAGCGCCTTCCTTGGCTTCCACGGCCTGATGCAAGCCTTCGGACCAGCGTCTGCCGGGCATCAAACGGCCGGTGAATTCATCCACGATGACCACCTTGCCGCCTTGAACGATGTAATCTTTGTTCTTGCGGAAAAGGTGCTGGGCGCGCAGGGCTTGTTCGAGAAAGCCCAGCCAGCGGGCTTGTTCGGGGGTAATATCTTCGGGTCGGTCAGGGTCGCGTAGTGTTTCGCCGAGGATCTCTTCCACATGGGCTTCACCGATCTCGGTGAGGCTGACCTGACGGTCTTTTTCATTGACTTCATAATCTTCAGGGTTCAAGGCTCGTACCACCTGCGCCATTTTGACATAGCCTTCGGTATCATCCGAGGCAGGGCCTGAAATGATAAGCGGGGTTCGGGCTTCATCAATGAGGATGTTGTCCACCTCATCCACGATGGTGAAGTAATGGCCGCGCTGAACACGTTCAGCCAGGCTCATGGTCAGATTGTCGCGCAGATAATCAAAACCGAATTCGCTGTTGGTGCCGTAAACGATATCCGCTTTGTAGGCTTCAGCGCGGTCCACCAGAGTAAGCTGGTGCAGGTCCTCGCGTGCATTTTCTTTTTCAAGGTCTACGATGAACGCTTTCTTGCCATTCTCGGTACGGGTGGCCATTTGCAGCACACCCACGCTCATGCCGAGAAACTGGTAGATCGGTGCCATCCAGCGGGCATCACGTCGGGCAAGATAATCATTGACGGTGACCACGTGGACGCCGCGGCCGGTCAAGGCGTTGAGGTAAACAGGCAGGGTGCCCACCAGGGTCTTGCCTTCACCGGTGCGCATTTCCGCGATCCGACCTTTATGCAGGGTCATCCCGCCGATCATTTGGATGTCGTAATGACGCAAGCCGATGGTGCGTTTGCCGGCTTCGCGAACAACTGCAAAAGCTTCGGGCAAAAGATCGTCCAAAGTTTCACCCGCCTCAAGACGCGCTTTAAATTCATCCGTTTTAGCCTTGAGCTGCTCATCACTGAGCGCTTCATAGGCGGCTTCGTATGAGTTGATTTCATCCACGATCTCAGAGAGTTTCTCGATCTCGCGTTTATGTGGGTCGCCCCCAAAAACACCTGCAATTTTCTTTAAAACCATAGTCACCTCTTTTATCAAAAGGTGATTATAGCATAGCGACTATATGACTTTTATTAATTATTGTGGAAGAGATCCCATCAATTGATTGATCCAATTGATGACAGTGGTACCCACTGCTGCACCAAGGATCAATCCGATGACAGTCATGACACAAGAGATGGCAATCCCGATCAACAGACTGGCGACAAAGTTGTGGCCCCACACTGCAAAGGCTCTCGTTAGAAAATTTTGAGAGAGCATTTTTATGTTGGGTGTCCCTGCGGCCTGGCGGGTGGCGGCCTGCATTTCAAGTTGTTGCACTCTGGCTACCAGATTGGCGATATCCTGATCTGTATACATAAATCCTCCTGAATACGATGACGATATTATCATTATCCATTCAGGAGGATTGAAATACAACTTAAGAATTAATCTTTTTTACAGGTGAATGGCGCGCCCCAAAGCGCTCTCGGCTGCTTCCATCAACGCTTCACTCAAGGTTGGGTGGGCGTGGATGTTGCGCGCGATATCTTCAACGGTCATACCGTTTTGCTGCGCCAGGGTCAATTCAGGCAGCAGTTCAGACACTTCAGGGCCGATCATGTGGGCACCCAGGATTGTATCGTCCATTCCATCCATGACGATCTTCACAAACCCGGCATAATCGCCAAGACCCAGCGCTTTGCCCGCTGCCTGGAAGGGGAACTTGCCAACCTTGACAGATTCAAAGCGCTCACGAGCCTGGGCTTCAGTAAGACCAAAGGAGGCAACTTGTGGCTGGCAGTACGTCGCCCGCGGCACATATAAATAATTGATCGGTTCGATCTCTTCAAGCGCAATGGCTTCGGCGCAAATGATGCCCTGTCTGGAGGCCACATGGGCCAACAGTAGTTCGCCGGTGACGTCGCCAATAGCCCAAACATGCTCAACACTGGTAGACATATCATCTTCAACGACAATGAACTTGCGTTCGGTCAATTCGACGCCCAATTCTTCAAGGCCGAGATCTGAAGTGTTTGGTTTGAATCCGGTTGCGACCAGCGCTTGTTCTGCTTCCAAAACCTGGTTGCCGTCTTCACCTTCAACGGTCACTTTAACACCGGTGGGGGTCGCTTCAACGGATTTCACCCGGGTATTTACATGCATCCCAATGCCGCGTTTGCTAAAGGCTTTGGCCAGTTCCGCACTGACTTCGGCATCTTCCAGGGGGGCGATGTTGGCGAGCATTTCAACCAGGGTTACCTGGCTGCCGTAGGCATTCCACAAGGTGGCGAATTCCAGCCCAATGGCGCCGGCGCCGATGATGATCACCGAGGCAGGCAGCTTTTCTTGCAGGATGGCATGTTGATAGGTAAGTACTTTTTCACCATCCACCACCACGCCGGGGATGCTGGAAGGATGCGATCCGGTCGCCACAATGATGTCTCTGGCTTCCAACTCTCGGATGGCGCCTTCAGTTTCGGTAACGATCACTTTACCAGTAGGGTCAATTTTGGCTGTCCCCATGATGACGGTGATATTATTCTTTTTCATCAAAAAGCCAACGCCGCGGGTAAGGCGGTCAGAAACCTGGCGGCTGCGTTTTACCGCGGCAGCGTAATCCAGTTTCAGGTTCTCGAATGAAAAGCCGAATTCTTTTCCGCGTTCGCGCAGGGTATGAGCGACTTCCGCATTCTTGAGCAGTGCTTTGGAGGGAATGCAGCCCACATTCAGACACACTCCGCCCAGCCATTGTTTATCCACGATGGCTACAGTCATACCCAGTTGGGCGCAGCGTATGGCAGACACATATCCACCCGGGCCTGCACCGATCACCACTACATCAAATTCTTCCATGGATCCCTCCACTTTTGGATTCTATTTTGATTTTGATTATATTGTAAAATGACTAAAATCAAGGCAATGCAATTTTCACAAAAAGGACGCTGCGATGAGAGAACCGAAGCTTAATGACGTGACCATTACCGGTGGATTTTGGGCTGACAAACAAAAACTGAATGCTGAGCAAGCCATTTTTTATCAGTGGAAAATGCTCGAATCCACACGCTGTATTGATAATTTTCGCATTGCCGCAGGTTTGAAAACCGGATTCCGAGAAGGGTTTTTCTTCTCGGATTCTGACGCCTACAAATGGTTGGATGCAGCTTCGCGCATAATGTTTCATTCTTCAAACCCGGATTTAAAAAAACTTGTGGATGACTTTATTGAGTTGCTTGCTCAGGCTCAGCAGCCTGACGGATATCTTTATACCTATAACCAGATCCATTTCCCCAACCAAAGATGGGTTGACTTGCAGGTGGAGCACGAGTTTTATTGCCTGGGACACCTCATTGAAGCAGCGGTTTCACATTTTGAAGCTACCACTGAAACTAAATTACTTGCGATTGCTGAAAAAGCAGCCGATCTGCTGGTGACCGATTTTAGCGACTCTGTGCCTGAATTTACCGATGGACATGAAGAAATTGAAATTGCATTGATCAAATTGTGGAAGGTGACGGACCGCATCGAGTATCTGGCGTTAGCCAAGGCTTTTCTTGAACGGCGTGGAACCATCCGTTTTTTTCCGTTTAAAATGCTCAAGCAGGTGTTGGATTCTGGCAGACGAATGAAGCTGGTGGCAAAGAAACGCCAGATTTGGCTTCAGGAACATCCGGACCATGGGACTTTCAAACTCCCGGAACGCAATAAGAATGTGGTGCCGTTTTGGGCTGGACCGCGTTTTGCGATCAGCGCCTTAAGCGGAAAATATAACCAGCAGCATGAACCGGTTGCAGAGCAAAAAAGAGCCGAAGGTCATGCCGTCCGGTTTTGCTACCTGAAGACCGCAGAAGCCATGCTGGCGCAGATCCCCGGGGAGGAGAACCGGATAAAACCTCTGCGCGAGATCTGGAGGCAAATGGTAACCCGCCGCATGTATGTGACCGGCGGCATCGGTTCACTGCCGCTCTCTGAGGGTTTTGGACGCGACTATGAATTGGATCCCGAAGTGGCCTATGCTGAAACCTGTGCCGCGCTCGGCAGCATGTTTTGGAGCCATGAAATGGCAAACCTGACCGGCGAGGCTCCTTTTGAAGACCTATTTGAGTGGCAGCTTTACAACGCCGCTTCGGTAGGTATTGCCAGGGACGGCTGTTCTTATTTTTACAATAATCCATTGGCCAGTCATGGCAAGATCAGCCGTGCAGAATGGTATGACATTCCGTGCTGTCCTTCCAACCTTTCGCGAACCTGGGCTTCACTTGGCAAACACGTTTGCAGTTTTGACCATGCTGAGATCCACATCAACCAATACTTGAGCAGCCAGATCAATATTGATTCACACCCTCAGATAATTTTACATATGGATTCTGAACTCCCATGGGGTAACAGGGTGAAGCTGCGCTTCTCCATGGAAAACTCCGCCACTTTTGACCTGGTCATGCGCCTGCCGGCTTGGGCGGAAGGATGTAAGATCTTGGTTAATGGGCAGGAGCCTGAGGTGCACGTCTCTTCATTGCTACCGGCAGTACCCTCCGCGAACGGGCTGAATCTATTTTCCGCAAGATGGATGCGGCTCTCAAGAAAATTCAATGCGAACGATGAAATTGATTTGAACTTTGGCATGCCCATCAGGTTGATCAAGCAGAATGAACACTTACCAAAGTGTGGTGGAAAATTTGCCGTGACGCGGGGACCAATCGTTTACTGTCTTGAAAGTATTGATCACTCCATTGATATCATGTCAGTGAATGTGAAACCAGAAAGTCTGCAGCCGATGTTTGCCCCAGACATTTTTGATGGCACCTGGGTGATCCGCGGAGAAGATGTTAACGGGGCGCCGCTCGTGTTCATTCCGTATATGTTATGGGCAAATCGAGGCAAGTCCAGCATGACCGTGTTTGTGGATTGAATTTGACCGCCGGGAAAGACCATAATCAGTATAAAATTAGTAAACCAATATCAGGAATGCGGTTGTTATGAAAAAAAACAGCGTGATCGAAAAACTGAAAACAGATCCCAATTACAGGGTTTTCGTCATGATCACCCTACTCATGGCGGGTTTTTTATTGGTTTTTATATTAAACAACGTCACGTCGCATTTCGAACCAGGCACCTGGTCTTATCATGATGCCAGAATATTTCCTACTTACCCCCCATCGGGCAATGATTTTCGAGTTGGATATTACCGTCCGGCTTATTACCTGGTTCAAAGCCATTTCACCAGCATCGGCGAAACCGGCAATTATGACAGTTTTTATCCACCCCTGGTGGCACTTCTTTATGTTCCCTTTGTTCTCTTTAAATTTTCAACGGCATACGCCATCCACGTTGTGATTTTGATCATTGCAAACCTTGCCTGTTTATTAATGGCGGTTTTAATGGTGAAACGTTACCTGTTATCAGATCTGGGTCTGGCTGAAACCACGGTAAACATCATTTCTTTATGCCTGTTTTTTTTCACAGCCATTTATATTTTTAGCAGTTATTTCTTCCTTTATGGCATTGAACGTGGAAATACTGATATTCTGGTCATGTTTTTATGTGTGTTGACGCTGTGGCTATTAACCAAGCGCCCAAATAACGTCTGGCTGCAAGTGATCGTTTTGTCTGTTGCAGTACATTTAAAAATTTACCCTCTGGTCTTGTTTCCTCTGTTATTGTTCAAACATGGCAAAAAGCTTATTTTGCCCGCCATATTGGTCAACGTTGCTTTCCTTTTTTGTTTGGGGCCGAACATGGCCTGGGAGTTCTTCAAATCACTTACCGCAGGTGGGGGTGGTGCGGGGCTCGGAAATGCGTATTCCAGTGCGGGCAACCATTCAGCTTATTCGTTTACTGTAGGTATTGATAAAACTGATGACAAATACCTATCAGGTACGTTCTTCGTCATGTGGGCGACTACATTCCTGCTTCCTTTAGTGATGTGGGGGATTACCTGCATCAGTATTGTTTTAAGAAAATACACCACCCCGAATGCGGTTTTATTTTTTATGGTCACCGTACCTTTGATGAGCCTGTTGCCTACTGTGAGCATTGATTACAAATTGGTGATTTTCGGAGTGGCGATCATCCTTCTGTTTGGGTTGGTCATTAGACAATTTCTGCAGAAATTTTCCTGGCTTGACCTTATCCAGGTTTTACTTTTGATCGGTGTACTGATCATGCTGAGCCGTTCTCCTGCTTATATCAGTCAGGACCTGCCATTCATCCGCAATAAATATATCTGGGTGCTGCTGCTGGAAGTAATTATGTGTGTGAATATCTTGCGCAATAAGAAAAAAAGGGCCCAACCAGAAACCGATCCAGCCGGTCCAGTGACGGCTGTTTTACCCTGAACTTGAAAATGTCTGATTATGGATAACGATAATATCTCAGGTACGCATCAATGCTTTCTGAATAATGAATTACAATTTACAGGTAACCCCGAAGTACTCATTTTTTGCAATGATATTTTGGCAAAAGAATAAAACAAACTGATCTGGAGCTTGCATGGATAATTCACATTCCAAAATTGCGGTGGTCATCCCCGCTTACAATGTTGCGGATACCATTGTCAAAGTGATCACCGGCATTCCTAAAAGTGTGGAAGCTATCATTGTGGTGAATGACGCCAGCAAGGATGACACTGTTGAAAAAGTAAAAAGTGTCAAAGATCCCAGGGTGACCTTGATCAACCATACCAAGAACCGGGGGGTCGGCGGAGCCATGCTGAGCGGTTATTCTTATGCGCTTGGTTTGGGGGTGGATATAGTGGTCAAGCTGGATGGTGACGACCAGATGGATGTTAAGTTCATACCTACCTTAATTGAACCCATCGAAAAATGTGAGGCGGAATACACGAAAGGCAATCGCTTTTTACACTCTGTGGCTTTGAAAAAAATGCCGATTGGGCGCAAAATTAGCAACCTGGGACTCACATTTCTTTCCAAAATTGCCAGCGGATATTGGAACATTTTTGATCCGGCCAACGGCTATACAGCAATTTCAACATCCAAGCTTGTCAGTCTTGATCCTAAAAATATCGCGCACAGTTATTTTTTTGAGACTTCCATGCTTTGTGAGTTGCGCAAGTTGGATGCAGTCGTGATGGATATTTCCATGCCGGCCATTTATCAAAGCGAACGCAGTTCTGTGAAGGTGCCGCGTGAAATAGTCGTTTTTTCAACAAACTTGATCTCACGCATAATTGACCGTGTTTTTACACGCTATTTTCTCTATGATTTCACCGCAGTATCGCTCTATATCATTATTGGCACATTGCTTTGTTTGTTTGGCGGCATCTGGGGTCTTGTTAAATGGAGTGAAGCTTCACAGGCAGGGATTCCAGCAACGACCGGCACTGTACTGATCGCAGTTTTGCCAATTATTCTAGGATTTCAGTTATTGATCCAGGCGATCTCTCTGGATATTTCGGATATCCCCACAAAAGTTCAAACAAGCCGTTTGATCAATGATGATCTGATGAGCGGATATATCAAAGACCTGGTTACCAATAACCAGGTGACTATTGCATGATCTTTTTCAAAAATCAAGCATTATTTGAATAATGTTGAGAAGTCGTCTGCGCAGCTGTACCTAAAGACCAGATCATTCTCGGTTTCCTTGCCGTTGAGCCAAAGCGCTCCACGGTTGAATTCACTGGTCGGGAAGCGTCCCAATTCAAGCCCCGGAATTCCGATGCCATCATCTGGCAAAATTTCGAACTGAAGCTCATAATTCAGCGCACTTAAAGGCGGGTCAATGGGTATGGTTGCCCAACCGTTTTGTGGCAGCGTCTCTGATTCGATCCAACTCGATCGCAACGTATTACCTTCCAAGGTTTCCAAAGCAAAGAATTCTTTTTGACCGGCGGGGGCGTTGTTCTTGCCTACCCACACCTGAATACCAGTTAATTGTTTACATGTGATCACTTCGCTTTGTTTGATGGAAGTGTTCTTATCCAGAGTAATACCCATAAAGGTTGATGGATCCCAGTTTTTGTAATATGGCAGGCTGCAGGGCTGGTTGGTCGCCATCGCATATCCGCAAACCACGTGGTAGCTTAAAAAGAGACTTGCAGCACATACAATTGAACTAAGGGATAGTACTGTGCCGATGATAAGCTTATTTACTTGAAGTTTGGGGGTAAACAGGAAGGGAATGATAAACAATGGGATAAATGGTTCAAAGTACCGCCCTTGAAGGCCATCAATCCTGGTAACACCCACCGGGGTGATCACCACATAGAAAACCAGAAATACCATCAAAAGATTGAATAATCCAACCAGCGCGATCAAAGCTCGTTGTCTGGCTTTTAAAGTAACTTTGGAAGATTCTGAAAACAGAGCCAGGACCAATGCAGAAGGCATTAGCCAGTATATGAATCCGGGCATGTTCCAATAGCCATAACCGGCGACGCCAATGACCTGTTTGTAGTAGATCGGCAGACTGCCAGAAAGCATCGTCCATAAGCTTTGCAGAAAAATTTGAGGTTTAGTGAATAGATTCGCCAATTGTCTGGCAGGCTCAATGCCCGGGTTTTCCAACAATTCAGGTGCCAAATAACTCCAAATTACAGGAATGGAAAGGCTTGCCAGACTCGCGATCAGAATGGGAATCCAGGCTTTGTTCTTCTTCAACAATCTAAATGGAATAATGACTAACAAGGGAAGTAAAAAAACTGCATTGGGTTTTAGGGTTCCCAATGCCAGGATGAGTAAACAAAGGACGGCCAGTTCTTTTTTTGATAATGATTCCTTTTCATTAGCGGCCATTCTGATGACCCAGGCAATGAACAGGAAGGATATGCCGAAAATCAACGAATCAGCTGACACGGCCGCAGCCTGGATCAGGCACATGGGCATCACTGCCAAAGTGCCAAATACCCATTTTCCAAAAGGAAGCACCCTTATGGTGATGTATATCAACAGGCAGTACATCAAAAGGTAAGATAACCGCAGCAAATAATAAAGGACTAAGATGGGAAAACGCAAGTGGGGACCAAAAAACCGCATAATGACTGCTTGCACCATGAACAAAGTAGGAAAGTACTTTGCGCGGGTTTGATAGGTCATCAGATCATAGTCATCAATTTTCAGTTTTAATTGTTGTCTCAGGGTCTCGATATCAATAGCTGGTAGATTGATGTGTCTGCGGTATGAAATAGTGTAGAACCCGCTAGGAAGTTTTTCAGGGGTGCCGAGATACGAGTTGGGGATTGCGTGCCCCAAGGCCATTTCCCAAATTCTGGCCACGTAAGTGTCTTCATCGAAATTGGCGCCTGCCGGGGTGATCAAAACCAGGATCATACCGATGATCAAAATTAAAATGGAAAAAAATAGTTCAGGCCTTTGTTTTCTCATTACTTCCTCTTACTGCGGATAATGGCATCTGTCATACTTGCAATGCGCGCCATGAATTTTACATCATGAACCCGCAGGATGTTCGCGCCCCGTAATATGCCAATGGTACACGCGGCTGCCGTCCCTTCAAGTCTTTCTTCTGGTGGTAAGTTAAGCGTATAGCCAATGAATGACTTTCGCGACACGCCTAACAACACAGGGTAGCCTAGGTCCTTGATCTCATCCAGTCGGTTGATCAGTTCAAGATTCTGTTCCACGGTTTTGCCAAATCCGATGCCTGGATCGAGGATGATCTGTTCATCATTCACCCCTGCCGAGTGGGCGATTTTAACACTTTCAAGCAATTCCTGTTTTACGTCTTCAAGCAGGTTTTCGTAGGGCACCCCAATATAGCGGCCGCCAAGCCGCTGCTGAAGGTCAGCCTGGGAGGGTTTGCTGCGGTTGTGCATTATCACGATAGGAGACTTGAATTTGGCCGCCATAGCCGCCATTCGCGGATCGGCACGTAATCCCCAAACATCATTTAGCCATGCAGCACCAGCCTTCAAAGCCGCTTCAGCTACATCCGCTTTATAGGTATCTATGGAAATAGGTACGTCAAATCTTTGATGCAATGCCTCAATCACCGGAATCACCCGGTCCATTTCTTCTTGTTGAGTGACGAGTTGTGCTCCCGGGCGGGTGCTTTCGCCTCCCACGTCCAGAATATCCGCACCTTCTTTGATCATGTTCTCGGCGCGATCCAATACCGCAGCCATGGTATTCCCATCTTGCAGCATCCCATCACCCGAGAACGAATCCGGAGTAATATTGAGAATTCCCATGATCAGCGTCTTGGAAGAAAAACCCACAACTTTTTCCATGCTTCACTCCATCATATTAATGGCAATATTTTTATGCCAGTTTGATCCACTTTACGCAAAAGTTCTGCTACGTTTTTACTAATTCCAGGGATGACCAGGTCGGGTTCGATTTCAGAAAGTGGAATCAACACAAAAGCGCGTTCCGTCATGCGCGGATGTGGAATCACCAGTCTTTCGGTGGTTATTATTTGTTCGCCAAAAAGAAGAATATCAATGTCAATCAACCTGGGACCGTTTTGAAAATTCTTCACCCGGCCCATATCAGATTCAATCTCTTTTACAAAAGTCAATAAATCCAAAGGGGTAAGGGCCGTTTTTCCGTGCAGCACCTGATTGTAAAAAACAGGCTGCTCAGTATATCCCCAGGGTGGCGTTTCGTAGATGCTTGAGACTTTGAGGATCCTAACTTTTTCAGAGATCAATTCCAATGCCTGGCGCAGATTGTCACATCGGTCTCCTAGATTGGTTCCGAGTGCCAAATAGACACATGTTTGATCAGTGGTTGCCAAGTTCAGGCTCCGCGCATGACATTTATAAGATCCGCCAACAGACCGTAAGCAGTTGTTTTTGGTCCGGGGTTGCTTTCGAGAATACCCAGACCGGGCAGGGTATCCATTTCAAATTGGACAAAGGAACTGGTGCCATTGACGCTGTAAAGCGGGCTGATCGCAGCGACGCGTTGGGGTTCAACGGAGGTTTCAAGACCGGTTGCTGTGCGTTTGGCGGTGCATACCAGCTTCCAGCGTTCTCCGGCACTTAATGCCTCCTGGATCATGGCGGGCGTTAATCCGCTAATCCCCGTCCGTTTGACTTGGTTGGGTGTAACGGTTCCATCCATTAAAACATTGCACAAGGCAGCGACTTTTATGGCGGCATCCCAGCCCTCGATATCTGCGGCCGGGTCAGTTTCAGTAATACCAATGGATTGTCCGTAATCAACGGCTTCCTCAAAATCCTTGCCCTGTTCCATCAATTCGATCAACAGATTGGTGCATGAGTTCAAGATGCCTTGAAAACCCTTCAGCTCAATTGCTGGCAGCGGACCACGGAACAATGAAAAGATGGGCGCGCCATCCATTACCGCGGATTCAAAAAGAAAACGCCGCTGTTTTTCATTCGCGAGCTTGGTCAGATCTTTATAAGCGTGAGCCACAGGTCCTTTGTTGGCTGTGATGGCGTGCATCCCCGATTGGAGTGCAGTTTTGATGTGGTCTGTGGCCGGCTGCCCGGTGTGATGGTTCACCGGTGAATTTTCAAATAAAACGTCCGCTTTACAGTTTTGGATGAACTCAATGATGGATTTTGGTTGCGGAACGGTCGAAAGAGAATCCAGGTTTTTGCCTGATTCAGAAAGCGTTACTGCTTCATGGGTAACCAATCCGGATGGGTTGATCGCCATGCCGTGACGTCCGGTGGCAATACCAATCACTTTTGGGTCAAAATCAAATTCCTGAAAAAGAATTTCCCGTTTGGTATCCAACAGTTGAACCAGTGCTTTACCAACGTTGCCAAATCCCACCAAAGCCAGTTTGACTTCCTTCATATTGTTCCCTTCCTGGTGTTTCACTTAACTTTTTACAACTGAATACTATTTAATGCGATTATCCCAATTTACCATCCTGCCACTGGATGGAGGCGATTGGAAGGTGATAGCCCAGATACAGGGGTAGGTTGTTTTCAATGTTTTGGGCATTGCCGGTGGTGATCAAACGAATTTCTGATCCTATGATCCCGTCGGCAAGCCAGCCTTTTTCGGTCATCAGGCGTTGGGTCTGTCGGGCAATGGCGGGGGCTGGATCAATAACGCGCACGCCAGGGCCGACAATTTCCTGGATCAATGGAATCACAAAAGGATAATGGGTGCAGCCCAACACCACAGTATCAATCCCCTGTGCGAGCATGGGACGCAATGCGCTCTCAAGGATTCTTCTTGTTTCCGATCCAGAGAGATCCCCTTTTTCGATCTGGTTGACCAGGCCGGGGCAATGGTTTTGAAGAATGGTGACGTTTTTGGCAAAACGTTCAACCACCGAATTGTACACATCGGTTTGGAAAGTCGCGTAGGTCGCCAACACCCCCACTACACCGGTTTTGGTTTGTTCGGCGGCAGGTTTGACTGCTGGTTCCATGCCGACAAAGGGTGTCTCGGGGAACTCAGCGCGCAGATAACCAAGCGCCGCAACTGAGGCGGTGTTGCAAGCCACCACGATGATCTTTGCTCCCTGCGCTAGTAAAAACCGGGTGATTTCTTTGGTAAAGCCACGTACTTCTTCGATCTTACGGACGCCGTAAGGAACATGCGCCTGGTCGGCAAGATAAACTACCGGTTGTCCGGGTAATTGTTCTCGGATGGCACGCAGTATGGTGAGCCCTCCGACGCCTGAATCAAGCATTCCAATAGTTGTGACCATTTCAACTCCCGGTTAATTTTGGCAGGCAGCCACAAAAGCTTCAAACAGCCGAAGCTGTTGTTTAATGAAAATCAGGTTCTCAGGATGCCACTGCACCCCGATCACGCCAAAAGGATCTCCTGGCAATTCCACTGCTTCTATTAAACCATCAGTTGCGTTTGCTGTCACCACTAATTCTGGAGCAGGTATTTTTATGGCTTGATGATGAAAACTATTCACAGAAAATCGGCTTTGTCCAATGATCTTACCAAGTCTACTGTCTGGCGAAAGGGTTATTTCATGGACCAGGCTGGCGCGCCCCAATTCTCTGGGAGAATTGTGTTGCAGCGGCGATATGAATTGATCGGGAATATCGGTATAAAGTGTTCCCCCCAGCGCAACATTGATCAACTGCATGCCGCGACAGATGCCAAGCACCGGTTTGTTCATCAGGATGGCGTTTTTAAACAAATTGATTTCCAATGAATCACGTTCGGCACATATTCCTCCCACAGATGGATGGGCTTTGCCATTGTAGAGATGGTAGTCAATATCATCCCCGCCGGAGAGAAGTAATCCGTCCATTCGATCCATTAGTGACGAAAGATTGATTATGGGAAATTCAATGGGAATTAGAATGGGCAAGCCACCTGCCCGCACAATAGCTTCTGAGTATGCCGATGGATTTTGATTGTAACAACGATTTTTTCTGAAACTTCGACTGACTGTGATGCCAATAATGGGAAGAGTCATTATTATCTCCATTACATCCGCTTAAGAACAAAGGGCGCAACCTCGGCGTTGGTTGCACCCTGAAAAAATCAACGGGTAAAAAACTAGCTGAATTTCTGTTTGAGGCGAGCACCCTTGCCAGAGCGTTCGCGCAGGAAGTACAAGCGGGCGCGGCGAACCTTGCTGTGACGTTCCACCACCACTTTATCAATGCGGGGTGAACGAAGCAGGAAGGTGCGTTCCACTCCGATACCATTGCTGGCAACACGGCGCACAGTAAATGTGGAATTGTTTCCACAATTGTGCATGTAGAGGACAACACCCTTGAATTCCTGAATACGTTCGCGGGTGCCTTCCTTGATTTTCACATGAACGCTAACGGAATCACCGGTGCGGAGTTCCGGAATGTTCGGGTTAACGGGGGCATCATAGGCTTTTAATAAATCGCTCATTTTCTACACCTGACCTTTTATTTTCCTGCCGTTTTAACGGCGCGAAGCAAAATTATACCACAAGGTTTCTCAAAAAAAGGGGAATTCCTATGTCAATTTTCCAAACCACAATAATGGTTTTTATTGGTAAAATTCATGCGCAATTGTATAGTCATGATATTATTTTTATTATACCGTTGAGATGTTCTCCCCGGTGGAATTTGAGGGTACTTTGGCGAAAGACAAGAAATACATTGGCATTGATATTGGTGGCACACAACTGCGTGCAGCGCTTTACCCTGAAGAAGGGATAGAACCTATTAAAAAGAAGATCATTGCCACTCACAATGGCGATGAAAAACCGGAAGATCGTTTAAATGATTTGATTGGTGAGATCTGGCCTGATGAGGGTGGTGTTGAACGCATTGGCATTGCCGTCCCTGGCCCGGTGGACCCCAAAAATGGTGTTGTTTACAAGGCTTCAAACGTACGAGGCTGGATTGACATCCCCCTTGGACCGTTGGTTCAAAAACGCCACAATACCCCCGTCATCCTCGGCAATGATGCCAACCTGGCAGCTTTGGGTGAATGGCGCTATGGCGCCGGCGTGGGACATCACGACGTGATCTACCTCACCATCAGCACCGGCATCGGCGGTGGTTTCATTGTTGACGATCGCATGCTGGTTGGTCCTCAAGGGATCGCCGGTGAAGTGGGGCACATCACAGTCTTGCCAGACGGCCCGCTCTGCGGTTGTGGACGGCGGGGCCATTTGGAATCCGTTTCATCTGGCACCGGAATTGCCAATTATGTCGAGCGTAGACTAAAAGAAGGCGCAAAATCTTCATTGTCACTCGAACCACAAAAACCAACTTCCAGACAAATTGCTGAAGCAGGCGCCCAGGGAGATCCGCTGGCGATCGAAGCCTTTGAATACGCCGGCACCTTCCTCGGACGTGCCATCACCGATTTGCTGCACATCTTCAATCCGACCGTGATCGTGTTGGGCGGTGGAGTTACCAATGCTCGTGACCTGTTGTTGAATCCGGTCAAACGCACTATTGATAACAGCGTTATGACCCCGGCTTACCTTGAGCAGCTGCAAATCTGCTACGCCAAATTGGGCGACCAGGCTGGTCTGGTGGGTGCCATGGTATTGGCAAAAGGGTAGTCATTTTTCATTTTACGCAAAGAGTCCGGTATTTTTACCGGACTCTTTTTTTTAATGGGCTTTAGCCTGTTGAGAGAGCGAAGCGAACGAAACAAGCAACCACCCGCTATGCGGGTGGTGACCCGAGGTTAAACCACAAATCACCTAGATTGCTAGAATAGTGATTGTTCAAGTCTCT
>JAKAFP010000015.1 GCA_021825925.1 Chloroflexota bacterium | reverse complement strand
ACATGCGAAAGAGGCAAAGGCATAGGGGCTTGAACGAAGTGAAAGCCAGCGCCTTTAGGCGCTGGCCGGTTTAAGAGGCTTATAGCCTCAGAGCAAACCACCCGTTTGACGGGTGGTTTTGATTCATGAGTTGAGTTTTTGTTTTAAAGATAGATTTCGAGTATTTAGTGTGTTTCGTGGTTAAAAAAGGTATTCCAATTACTATTTTGTTAATGTGACTCTGCACACCAACCGATCCACGGCGCCGAATTTGTATTTGTAATCTTCGTTACCGCGCATAAAATCAAAAGCGCTGCGCTTGTTTTCGTTAGCCCACATCAACAGATGGCCGAGCAGCACCCATCCGGGGGAGTATTCCATAAAGCGGCGGTCTAGGCCTGAATTGTAGACCCAGATGCGGTTCTGATAATCAAGGTTCAAGTAAGCGGCAGCATTCTCGCCATCCACGGTGAGGAAAGCCAACTGAAGCCAGCCGTGCTTAAACGCGGTTTGAACACTAAGTAAGAATTGTTCGCGCATTGCCGGCGTCAGAAAAGCTGCTTTTTCAGGGTCTTGAGTCATCAAGCCAAGGAAAGCCTGTGTGTCAACCTCCACCCTGGCCGGGTCGGTGGTGTAATACACTTCCACCTTGGCATCCGCTTCGGCGGCGCGGCGCATTTTTCGGCGGATCTCGTGGCGCTGTTTCTTGTCTATGGATTCAAGGTAAAGCTCCCAATCCCCTGGCAGGGTGATGCAGGGAGCCTGCTGTAAAACCGTTTTGTTTACTTCAAATCCCGCGGCTTTGCCTGCTTCGCAGAGCTGTTTGATGGTTGGCGAATCTTCAAGCAGATTATGAAGGTCAATTACAGCAATCCCCAGTGGAATGAGTTGATTCTTAATGTATTGAAGCAGGGCAGTCACAAATGCCTGTTCCCGATCAGCAGGAACGATCAGGTCAAGAAAATCGCTGATCTCGATGGAGCCGAGCAGCATCAGCTTCTTGACACCTTCTTGTTCGGTGAGGAAAAAAGGGGCGATACCCACCAGCTCTGAGCCTTCTCGCGCAGTGAGGATGGCCAGTTCTGCTTCTTGAGGCCATTCGCCTCCGCCGCGCGTCTGCCACCAGTCTGACAGGTATTCAAAACGCAGAAAAGGTACATCATTCACGCTTTTTGAAAGCAGTTGGTTCCATTCTTCTTTTAATTCAGTTGGGAAAGTTTTATAGTAAGTGAATTCCATGATGAAGAATTATACCCTGTGCAGGTTTCAGTTTCCAGCTTTACTCAACCCGCAGCGAGGATGCGTTCTTGCGCAGCCAGGTACGTGCTTTTTTGTAATCTGGAAAGTACCGGGCAACGATATCCCAAAAATCTTTGGAGTGGTTGAGTTCAAACATGTGCGCCAGTTCGTGCACCACCACATATTCCAACACACTGGGTGGGGTCATTACCAGGCGCCAGTTGAAGGCCAGGTTCCCCCGGCTTGAGCAGCTTCCCCAGCGGGTGCGCTGATCGCGGATACTGACGGCCTTGGGCTTGGCGTTCATACGGCGGGCTTGCTCCAGCACCACCTGTTCGATTTCGGCGCGCGCGTAGGCGCGCATCCATGCTTCGGCTGC
Organism: Chloroflexota bacterium; assembly: GCA_021825925.1. Taxonomy (GTDB): domain Bacteria; phylum Chloroflexota; class Anaerolineae; order Anaerolineales; family Anaerolineaceae; genus UBA6107. The sequence continues at coordinate 3,564 of JAKAFP010000015.1, read as the reverse complement.
CAGACGGGTGGAGGCTTTGGATCCGGCAGGCATGTAAACACGGAGCCGCCCCTTGCTGGGTTCCACCTTGACGCGCGACTTGCGGTCCGCTTCTTCAATGCGTTGTATTTGCACGGCTTCGCCGTGCCACAGCATTACATCTGCAGGGAGCGGGGAGGGTTTGGCAAGCCTGGCGGTGCGTTCCAATTGGGCATTCAGCCAGACCGCATTTTGTTTCAGGAAGTTCTCGGCTTCACGCTGGGGCACACCTCTGGGCAGCGTAACCGTCACCCCCGAGGCAGAGACCGTGATCCGCAGCCTGGTGGCGCGTGTAGATACCCTGATCTTGTAGGGGATGGTTTTTCCAGCGATGGAAATGGAGTGTGCGGTTTCGGGCATGCAGCCTTTTATGATCTGACCAGAAGATATTAAAACTGAATTATCTTACCAGTATTTGTAGTTTTTTGGACTTTACTTGTGAAAACTGTGTCAACTTAGTATACAAAAATGTATTTTTTGCTGACACAGAATCAAAAGCTGAAATCTATTGACTATCAGGATTATATCAATCAGCCACTTGAAATAAAATTGATATGTGCTATATTAAGAGTTAAAAGTGAGTATTATTATCACCTTTAACTCTTAATATGAAAAACGGTTTCTTGAAGTCAATCCTGCGCTCCTCTCAAACAGTCTTTACCTTTAAAGATTTGCTTTTGCAATGGAATGGAATTGATGTGGCGACAGCCCGAAAACGTGTTAATTACTATGTCCAATCCAAGGAGCTATATCCCATTCGACGTGGAATCTACGCCAAGGATGAAAACTATGATCGTTTTGAACTGGCAACAAAAATCTATACACCGGCATACATCAGTTTTGAGACCGTTTTAGGTAATGCCGGAATTACTTTTCAATATTACGGACAATTATTTGTCGCTTCTTATCAATCCAAAGAAGTCGAGGTTGATGGTCAGCGAATCGTATTTAAAACGTTGAGAAATTCAATCCTAATAAATTCTATTGGGATAAAGAACCAGAATTCATATTCGATTGCAACTCCCGAGAGAGCTTTTCTTGATACGGTTTACCTTAATAAGGAGTATCATTTTGACCAATTAGGCTCAATTGATTGGGATTTGGTTAATCGAATTCTTCCTGTATATGGCAATATTTCAACATTTATAAACCGGGTAAATGTCTATCGAAGATCAGTGGAGGGTGATAAAAATGACAATTGATCCTATTCTCCATAAAAGAATCTTGATCAGAATACTAAAAGACATTTATTCTGAATCAACAATTGGACCGATTTTGGGTTTTAAGGGTGGAACTGCTGCGAACCTGTTTTATGATCTGGACAGGTTTTCGGTTGATCTTGATTTTGATCTGCTGGATAACTCGAGGACAGATCGTTTGTTTGACCAAGTCAACGAGCTATTGAAGAAACACGGTATTTTGAAAAGAGTTGATAAAAAAAGGAATTGTTTCGTATATATTCTTGATTACTCAGAAAAAGTGCCGGGTTCGCAGAATGTCAAAGTGGAAATAAACCTAAGATGCTTTGGTTCAAAATATGCAATATTGTCATACCTTGGAATTCCGATGAAAGTGATGGAAAGGGACGATATGGCGGCCAATAAAATGGTTGCCTTTTATGAAAGAATTGGCAAGACGAACCGGGATATTTATGACACCTGGTTTTTCTTAGTCAATAACTGGCCTATTAATCAAAAATTGATTGAACAAAGAATGAATATGCCTTATAGAGAATTTCTCGAAAAGTGTTGCGAACAATTAGAAAACATGAATAACAAAACGATCCTTGCGGGGATGGGTGAGGTACTTTCAGACAAACAAAAGATTTGGGTAAAAAATATGCTTAAAAAAGATCTTATTTTTCAACTACAACTCCTATTAGCCAGTTGACAATCCCGTCACTCGCTTATACACTATTTCAAATCCAATCATCACAACGAGGTCATCCATGGACGAAAAAGCTGGCGCTCAGATCAGCAAGAAAGCCTTTATTCAATCAGCTTTGATCATTTTATTATTAATGCTCGTCGCGGGCGTTTTGACCCGCGTATTGCCTACCGGCAGCTACGAACGCACTCTGGTGGACGGACGTTCAGTGATCAACCCGGATTCATATCAGACCACCACCGGAGTGCATTACCCCATCTGGCGCTGGCTGACCGCCCCAATCGAAGTGCTCGGCGGACCGGATGCCCTGGTGATCATCACCATCATCGTTTTCATCCTGTTGGTCAGCGCCGCCTTTGCAGTGCTCGATAAAAGCGGCATTCTCAAATCGGTGCTGGCGCGCATTGTGAAGACCTTCGGCAAGCAGAAGTATATGCTGCTGGTGGTCGTGTGTCTTTTCTTTATGTTATTGGGCGCTTTCCTGGGACTCTTTGAAGAAATCGTACCACTCGTTCCGCTGATGATCGCGTTGTCTTACTCCCTGGGCTGGGATGCATTGGTGGGGCTTGGCATGAGCATCCTCGCCACCAACATGGGTTTCTCCGCGGCCATCACCAACCCCTTCACCATAGGGGTGGCTCAAAAGCTGGCCGGTTTACCCGCTTTTTCTGGTTGGGCTTTCCGCATTCCCATTTTCATTGCGGTTTACCTTGTGCTGATCTGGTTCCTGGTCAGCTATGCCAAGAAAATTGACCGCAATCCTGAAGCTTCTTATATCTTTAAGGAAGATCAGGCTGAACGCAAGCGTTATGCCAAACTGGATCTGGAGGGCATGGCCGCCGGCGGCGGAAGACTTGGACTGGCTGGTCTTACCTTTGGTGCCTTTGTGGTGTTGATCATCCTGACCTTGTTCGGTAGTTCCAAAATTCAATTCCTGTCGGATTACGCCCTGCCGTTGGTAGGGGTGTTGTTCTTTGTCGGTGGATTAACTTCCGGCTTTATTTCAGGGGCCAAGGGCAAACTGATCGGTAAAGCCATGCTTGAGGGGATTGGCGGCATGGCGCCAGGTATTCCGCTGTTGCTCATGGCGGCCAGTATTAAGTTCATCGTTACTTCTGGCGGTGTGATGGATACCATTCTTCACAGCGCGGCGGGGTTGCTGCAAACCACCTCACCCCTGGTGGCGATCATGATCATTTATGTGTTGGCTTTGGTGATGGAATTGTTCATCGGTTCAGCGGGTGCCAAGGCTGTTCTAATGATGCCCATCCTGGTTCCGCTTGCGGACCTGGTGGGAGTCACCCGCCAGCTGACCGTCACTGCCTACTGCTTCGGCGACGGCTTTTCAAACCTGGCTTATCCCACCAACCCGGTGCTGTTAATTACGCTTGGGTTGGCGGCGGTCACCTACGGTAAATGGATCAAGTGGACGGCCAAACTCTGGCTGGTGATCGTGCCGGTGACCATCTTCTTCCTGTGGCTGGGGACAGTGATCGGCTACGGACCGTTTTAAAATAAAAAAGTAGGGGAGGTTCATGATGTATACAGCAACATGGGTAACAGATTGTGCAACCACATGGGTAACACTTTATTGATTATACAGACTTCTTAATCGGTATGCCTTTCTGCTCAATAAGTCACCATTGGTAACATCAATCT
>JAKAFP010000013.1 GCA_021825925.1 Chloroflexota bacterium | reverse complement strand
GTGTCAATGGAGAGGTTGAGGTACATTTTGTGTTGTTGAATGTTCCCGATGGCATCACCCCTGGAACACTGGATTACACTTACGGATCAATTCCTCCCACCAGTCAAAGTGGTAATGTCTGGCATTTTTTTGACTACAAAAGTAATGGCTATTTCGATATCCAATCTGCATCTGTTCTGGTAGGTGGCATCACAGTTACCCTTGCAAACCCAGGAACTTACAGTGGCAACTATGTATGTTCTTCCACTGACACGCCAACCCCTACAACAACTTTCACTCTTACGCCTTCGTTAACAAACACGCCGACTGTTACGCAAACCGCGACCAATACACTAACTCTAACCCCCACCAGCACGGAAACACTGACCTTAACCCCGACCAATACAAACACGCCCACTACAACAATAACGTTTACGCCTACTTCCACCTCAACCGAAACTGAGACCAGTACCCCCACACACACGCCGACGCTTACACCGACGACACAGACGCCGACAGGCACCTCAACTTTGACTTTAACTCCCACGCTGACTGGTACGCCGGAAGACACAAATACGCCAACACCCACAGTGACCCAGACTCAAACATTTACACCAACACTCACGCTGACCTCGACCATGACTTTAACCACAACGGCGACAGCTACTTTTACGCCTACCTCCACTGGAACATTGACCCCAACAGCGACTTATACAACAACCAATACCCCTACCATCACTATTACTCCTACCTTTACCAATACACCCACCATTACCAACACCCCTACCATAACCAATACCCCCACAATCACCAACACCCCTACGATCACCAACACACCTACCATAACGAGTACGCCAACTAATACGGCGACGGTGACCAATACTTTTACATCCACAGCTACTTCAACCAGTACCCAGACACCTACGGTTACTAATACGCCAGTTCCCACCAACACATCAACGCCAACTATCGTACCCACGTTGCCGATTCCCGTGACCGGTGGAGATCAACAGCTTGTCATTCCCGTTACCGGTATGGATCTTGCTGTAAATGGGTTCAACCAATTGTCACAAATCATGATGAATTTTGGATTCGGTTTTATCGGACTTGGACTTGTTCTTCAGGGTCTCGGAAGGAAAACAATAAAGTAAAGAAGCTCTAGAAAAATAAAATAGTACAAGCGTTTTAGATAAATGTAATTAATGAAGAATAATTACAGAAAAATTTATATTTAATAAGCAGTTCCTTTGATTACTGGGGGTTAAATGCGAAAAAAATTTTACGTTCTTTATCTCGATTTTTCATGTATACCAGCCTCATCAAGTGTATAATCCCAATACAAATCACGAGTATTGTAAATTTATTTGCTTAAGACTCGCTAAAGTTATTTATCGGTAGAATATAGGTTTTTCGTGCATTTACCGGTAAATTGTCGCTTTGCGTAAAATATGCGTTAAATAGAAGTTAAATTAAGTACATAATTGGGAAATTTTTTACTTGCACAATGCATCATCAACGTAAATTCGTAGTTATAATGTTATAGAATCAATTGTAATAAATAAGTAATTGTTAATTTATTTTCAAGGATGCCTGACATGAATATCTCAAAATTATTACGCTCGGGGTGGTTAGCCAAGATCTCATACATGTTTGGCATTGCCTTGATCATTGCCTCACTTGCCATAAATGCTTTTCCAGCCAAACCTGTTTCAGCCTGTTCAGGCACGATTTCATTTAGTAATGTCCAATGTGTAAACGGAAAAGCAATTGCTAATTTTAAAGTTGATGTTGCCAGCGGAGATTGGCCTACTATCATTAAAGTCATTGACGGTGGCGATGCATTAACTCTAAACACAGGACTAACGAAGTATGTTGGGACTTCCTTTAATTATTCTGTTGAATTAAAAGATGGAAATTACAACATAACATCGGCTTGTGTAACTGTGACCAACGGGGGAACCACGCTTGAGTTTTGTTCTAATACTACCTACACAGGATCAGTTGGTTGCACACCTACGTCAACTCCGACTTCAACCTTTACTTTGACACCTTCCCAAACGGCGACAAAAGTAAATACAAATACGCCCACCATCACCAATACTCCAACCGTTACGTTGACCTTGACTCCTTCACAAACTGCGACCAATGTTAATACAAACACACCTACGATCACCAATACACCCACGGTTACCTTGACTTTAACGCCGTCACAGACCAGTACTCAAGAAAACACCAATACCCCGACCATCACAAATACTCCTACTATAACCTTAACATTGACACCGTCTCAGACCAGCACGCCGACGATTACCAACACGCCGACGATTACTGAAACACCTACAGTTACCTTAACCTTGACTCCTTCTCAAACCAGCACGCCGACGATCACCAATACGCCGACGATTACTGAGACACCTACTGTAACTTTAACTTTGACTCCTTCTCAAACCAGTACGCCGACAATCACTAATACGCCGACGATTACTGAGACGCCAACCGAAACTTTGACTTTGACACCTTCTCAAACCAATACACCCACTGAAACTTTGACACTGACCCCGTCACAGACCAGTACTTCTACCTTTACAAGCACTCCTACCATTACGAATACTCCAACAGTCACCTTGACTTTGACTCCTTCTCAGACGAGTACTTCTACGGCAACGTTCACAGCAACAGTTACCAATACACCCACCATTACACTGACGCCTTCGGTTACCCCGACAGGAACCTTAACTCCAACGGCTACTCCTACCAATACCAACACTCCGACCAATACTGCAACCAGCACCAGTACACCAACGAATACCAGCACTCCAACTGTTACTAATACACCGACCAACACCAATACTCCTACCAATACGCCGACCAACACCTTTACTCCAACGGCAACCAATACCTCTTCACCCACAGCTACTTTTACGGTCACCAACACCTTTACGCCGACGGCAACCTCAACGAACACAACCGTACCCACCGTTACTAACACGGCCGTCCCTACCAACACCTTTACACCGACAATCGTGCCAACCCTGCCGATCCCAGTTACCGGCGGTGACCAACAGCTGATCATCCCCGTCACCGGCATGGATTTGACCGATAACGGTTTCAACAAGACCTCCAAGGTCATGATGAACTTTGGATTCGGATTTATCGGATTAGGTTTGGTTCTGCAAGGCTTCAGCAAGAAAAAAGAAAAATAGACCTTTCAATCCAATAACTCTCGGGCGCGTTTCCTAGAAACGGGCCCGAGAATGGTTTATACTCCAATGATGCTTGAAAAACTCAAAGCAAAGCGGCACCTATTCTATATTGGGCTTGGGATCTTGCTGATTGGGGCAGGGTTGATAGGTAATTTTGTCACTTTCTTCAAAAGTGATCCGCCCAAAATCACCGGTGCCTTTCGATATGTTGAGAAGATCGAGCCGGAAAAAACTGAAACAGCAAACCTTGAAGAAAATCCTGTCTTAGTCCCAATTGTCGAAAATGTTTTTGTCAAAAACAGTATTGAAAATAATTCCTACCTGGTTCACCCCAAGATCTCCAAGGCTCTTGAAATTCCATTGATTCCTGACAAGATCGAGATCCCTGCCATTGGTCTGACCGCCCCCGTAGTCATAGCGAATTTCAATTTTACTGATGTTGAAGGTGAAACCTTTGGACAATGGGTCCCGGCTGAAGAATTTGCGGCTGCCTGGCATCCTGATTCAGCCCTTCTTGGGTCGAATGGCAACACAGTCTTGAATGGGCATCATAATGAATTTGGCGAGGTGTTCGGAAAACTGATTGACCTTGAATCAGGAGATATGGTCTATGTTTATACCAAAGGTAAGAAATATACTTTTGTGATCGCCAATAAAATGATCCTATTGGAACGTGGTCAACCCCTTGAAGTACGCATGGCGAACGCGACCTGGCTCGGCAAGACGGATGATGTGCGCCTTACACTGGTGACTTGCTGGCCCGCAAAATCGAATACCCACCGTTTGATCCTGGTGGCACGTCCAGTAAATTAGCCAGTCCTAAGAAAAGTTTTTCCAGTTTTTATTGCATGGTATAATCCATGAAAATCTTAAATTAAAAGTCTCTTGAGGAGAATATCAATATGTCAGGGCATTCTAAATGGGCTACCATTAAACGAAAAAAAGGCGCGACTGATGCCAAACGTGGTCAGATCTTTACCCGGCTGACCAGAGAGATCGTAATGTCAGCACGCGAAGGCGGAGCTGATCCAGATTCTAATTTTAGATTACGGTTGGCCATTGATAAAGCACGCGCACAAAGTATGCCCAAAGATAATATTGATCGCGCCCTCAAGCGCGCTTCTGGTGAAGGCAAGGAAGGTGAAGTTTACGAAGAAGTGACCTATGAAGGCTACGCTCCCAATGGGATCGCAGTCATCATTGAATGCGTTACTGAAAATAGAAACCGCACGGTGGCCGAAGTCCGGCACCTCTTAACTCGTTCTGGTGGTAATATGGGCGAGTTGGGCTCCGTGGCATGGCAGTTTAAACGTGCTGCAACATATACCTTTGACGCCAGTAAATATGATTTCGAAAAAGTTTTTGAACTGGCCGTTGAAGGAGGCGCTGATGATGTCAACGAAGATGACGGTGAGATTACCGTAATTGCTCCAGTTGAATCCTTTAAAACACTTAGCGATCGCTTCAGGGCAGCCAACATCATGCCTAATGATGCCGGTCTCAGCATGATCCCCACCAATGAAATGGAATTGGGGGTCGAAGATACCCTTCAGGTGGTCAGAACCATCGAGAATCTTGAAGAATTGGATGATGTTCAGAACGTCTATTCCAACCTCAAGATCTCAGAAGCAGCAATGGCGGCTCTCGAATCCGAGTAGTCCCGATGCTGGCATTGGGAGTGGATCCTGGCACTGAAACGACCGGATACGCGATCGTTGAAGAAGATGAAACTGGTTTTTTACGCACAGTAACCTATGGCGTGATAAAGACCAGCCATAATGATTCCGCCCAAAAAAGACTGCAGATCATTTTTAAAGAAATGAGTGAGTTAATCAATCTCCACCGTCCTCAAACAGGCGCGGTGGAGAAATTGTTTTTTCAGAAGAACGTCACCACTGCACTGGCGGTTGGTCAGGCCAGGGGAGTCATTCTTCTGGCCATGGCAGAAGCCGGGGTTGAGATCGCCGAATACTCCCCACAGGAAGTAAAAATGGCAGTCACCGGGTATGGTGCAGCCGAGAAGAAACAGGTGCAGATCATGGTCCAAACCATGTTGTCACTTTCAGAGCTTCCCAAACCGGATGATGCCGCCGATGCGCTGGCCATTGCCATTTGCCACCTGCATTCGATTGGATACAAGAAAAGGCTTGCCCAATAATATGGATATGATCACAAGTACCGCGAACCCACAAATAAAAACGATCCGAAAACTTAAAGACCGAAAGTTCCGCGCCGAAAGTGGGCTGTTCTTTCTTGAAGGAGTCCGCATTGTAATCGAAGCGCTTGAAGCCGGGGAGTGGATTACCCAATTGATCGTCTCACGCGAGCTGATCGGCAGCGCTAAAGCAGTGGAGGTTGTCGAAGAAGCTGAAATAAATGGGATTCCCATTCTTGAAGTGAACAAGGAAGTCTTTGAATCAATTTCAGGTAAAGACGGCCCGCAAGGGTTGGCTGCCGTGGCACAGCAAAAATGGACGGAGTTAAAAACTGATACCACACTTCAAAGCGGCATCTGGATCGCGCTTTATCAGGTGGCCGACCCTGGCAACCTGGGCACGATTCTGCGCACCCTGGACGGCATGGGCGGAGCTGGAGTGATCCTTCTGGATCATTGCACAGATCCCTTTGACCCATCTGCCATTCGTGCCAGTATGGGGGCCGTTTTTTCAAAGAAGATCATAAAAACGAGTTCTACAGATTTTAAAGCATGGGTGGCTCAAAATAATATCCAGGTTACGGGCACAGCGGATTCCGCAAAAACGGATTACCGCCAGTATCGCTACCCGAAAAATGGTATTTTAATGATGGGCAGTGAACGAGAGGGATTGCCAGCATCGTTGGCAGGCATTTGCAAGGATGTGGTATCCATTCCCATGCTCGGCAGTGCGGATTCACTAAACCTGGCTGTGGCATCTTCGATCGTCTTATATGAGATTTCTTGGCAGCAGCAGGGGCGTTGAAAGGGTCAATATGATCGCATCCATAGAAGGTAATGTTACACAGATCTTAGATGACAGCATTGTCGTCTCTGTCTCAGGCATTGGGATCAGGGTGTTTGTGCCCTCCAACGTCACCCGCGATGTTGAGCTTCATCATGTCATTGCTCTTTTCACCTATCTGGTGGTTAAAGAAGAATCCCTAACGCTCTTTGGTTTTGAATCCATAGAAGAACGCGATATGTTTGTGCTGTTATTAAGCGCCAACGGGGTTGGTCCGCGTACCGCCTTGGCCATCCTTTCCACCCTTTCACTCGATCTGGTGTGCAATGCGGTCATTCAGGAACAACCAGACGTATTCAGCAGGGTGTCAGGGGTAGGCAAAAAAACAGCTCAAAGCATTGTGCTGCAGCTTCAGGGCAAAGTGAAGAAGGGTTCAAGTTCACCGCTTTCAACCATCCGGGATGTGGACAGTGACGTGATCGCGGCGCTGACCAGTCTGGGATACAGTGTGGTGGAAGCCCAATCCGCTTTGCAGATGATCCCGAAGGATGCCCCCGATGATCTTGAGTCACGCATCCGTCTGGCGCTCCAGTATTTTTCATAGCTTTGCTTTTTGACGAATCACACTATTGCAAGTTTTAACTATATTATGAAGTAAAATAAAGCCTCAAGGTATTTCCACTTGTGCATTGAAATTAGTTGGTCTCAAGTCAATGAGATAAGTTGAAGATTTTCTACATTAAAAATTAAGGAAACCGTAAATATGGCAGGCATAACAAGGGACCTGGGCATTGACCTCGGTACAACCAATACAATATTTGCAGAAGGATCGCAAATTCTTCTGCAGGAACCTACCATCGTAGCGATTGTAATTGAAGAAGATAAGATGGTTGAATGGGGACAGGCTGCAAAGAACATGGAAGGCCGAGTACCTGACAGCATCGAAGTGGTGCGTCCGCTGCGACACGGTGTGATCGCGGAATACGAAGTCACTGAAACTTTACTTAAGTACCTGACAAAAAAGGTTTGCGGACCGATGCGCCTTTTCCGACCTCGCATGATGATCACCGTTCCTTACGGCGTCACCAGCGTGGAAGGCAGAGCCGTTCACGAAGCAGGGATTGGCGCCGGCAGCCGCGAAGTTTATCTGGTGCCGCAGCCGCTGGCAGCCGCATTAGGGGTGGATCTGCCCGTGGGTACGCCCTCCGGAAACATGGTCATCAGCCTGGGTGGCGGAGTCAATCAGGTCGCCATCATCAGCTTGAACGGCATTGTATCAGGAGACGCAGCCCGAACAGGCGGCCAGGAACTCGATGAAGCCATTGTCAATTACGTTCGCAAGCGTTTTGGCGTTATTATTGGCGCTCCTACTGCGGAACATGCCAAGATCACCATCGGTGCAGCCACACCTCAGGACCAACAGTTATCCATCGAAGTTCAGGGGCAGGACCAGGTCACCAGTCTGCCAAGACCCGTTGTGCTCACCACGGATGATATTGTGGAAGCCGTTCAGGAACCCCTGACTGAGTTGGTAAAGACCATTAAGAAAGTACTCGAACGCACACCGCCAGAGTTGGTTTCAGACATCATTGACCGCGGTGCAGCCATGTGCGGCGGTGGTTCGCTTCTGCGCGGCGTGGATAAGTTCCTGACCCGTGCCATCGGCATCCCTGTCTATATGGTGGATAATCCGCTGACCTGCACGGTCGAAGGCGCTGTGAAAGCCCTCGAAATGAAAGACCTGCTTAAACGCAGCCTTGCCTCTGGTTAGAGATTAAGTTAACTTGGTTTAGACCCCCGCGGTTTGATTGATGAGTTTTTGTCTATAAATCAAAACCGCGGGGGTCTTGCCTTAAAAAGAATCGGAAATCTGCTATATGATTTCCGATTCTTGACTTAATATTTAGAAAAAAATACCGGGTATCTGCATGTGATACCCGGTATATGGGGTTTGATCTGTTTTTTTATTTTTGATTTTGAGGTTATAAGAAAACGTTAATCTCTGCTTGAAGACGATCTTCCTGTTAAGAGAAATGCGTAATACAAAACCGTGGTAACGGCTTGCAGAGCGCCAGCCACGTAGGTCCAGGCTGCAGCATCCAGCACTTTGCTGACGCCTTCGTTCTCGCTTGAATAGATGATCCCCGAACCAGACAGCCAGGCTTTGGCGCGGTTACTGGCGTCCAGTTCCACGGGAAGTGTGATCAACGAAAAAACGGCTGTCAGGGTGAAAAGAGCAAGGCCTACCCAGGCCAGGGTGGTACCCATGGAAGAGGCCATGAACAGACCGATCATGAAGATGATGGGGCCAAGCCAGCTGCCGATCTGCACAGAGGGGACCATGAAACTTCTGATCTTGAGCGGACCGTAATGTTCAAGATCCTGAATAGCGTGTCCGCTTTCGTGGGCTGCCACACCCGCCGCAGCCACACTGGCACTGCGGTAGACACCAGAACTCAAACGAAGCACCTTCTGTGAAGGGTCGTAATGGTCGCTGAGATTTCCACCGACCTCTTCGATTTGCACGGAGTTCAAGCCGTTGCTGTCCAACATACGGCGGGCTACTTCAGCGCCGGTCAGGCCGGTGGTGGTGCCCACTCTGGAGTATTTGTTAAAAGCTCCCTTCACCTTGGCCTGCGCCCATAAACCAAGCAGGAGGGCGGGCAAACTGAAGAGAAGATAAAGACCATATCCACCAAAGTACATTTTTTACTCCTTTTGTACATTTTCAATAATTAGATTCTAACATTAGCGCATGAAGAAATCATAAGAAGTATATCAACGATATATAAAAAAACTCCCCATCGAGGGAGTTGGTAAAAAGTGGTAAAGCTTTGCTTATAGGAGTGTCCCCGGTGGGATTCGAACCCACACCGACGGCTTCGGAGGCCGGCACGCTATCCATTGCGCCACGGGGACGAACCGTACTATTTTACCAGAGATTGACGGTTCGTCCTCTTAAGAATGTCATTCAACCGTTTTTTCGACCACGATATTGAAGTTGGCCGCCAGCGCCGCCAGGGCACCCACTGCCGCCCACACTGGCAGCAGCAAGGTTCCGATCACACCCACAGTCATGGGAATTTCAATATAGGTGGCACCTTTTTCATCCTTAATGATGATGCGGCGAACGTTGCCTTCATGGATGATCTCTTTGATCTTTGCAAGCAGTGCTTCGCCGTTGACACGGAATTCTTCAGTTCTGGTAGTTTCAGTCATGTATTTATCCTCGAATCATTGTATACATCCATATACGCAGCTCGAAGTATTTGGTTTCAAAAATCTAATTTACGGGTGACCACTGCTCGGGAAATCTAAATGAGCCGTCCGGGTTGGCTCCGAAACTGGCAGTGGATTCCACAGCTTGCAGATTCAACGCACCGTAGATGTGCGGAAACAACTCCTCACCGCCGATCAGGTTCTCAAAAACCACTTTGGCGATAAGTTTGTCAGGGTTTATGCCCAGGATCAGCAGTCCGGTTTGGCCCGCGTAATAGCGCTCGCCGACACCAACAATTTGTTCCTGCTTTGAACAGTGGATGAATCCGTCCTGTGCGAATGCTTCTGGCAGATAACAGCCGTCTTCCTGGCCTTTTTTCCATGCAGCAGGGGTCGTAATATGATAGATCATTTTAACCTCTCACAAAATGCGGAATATCGTTCGGCAGTTCAAGCGATAGTTCAACCAATCCAGCCATCTTTCCATCTGTATACCACGGGCATTGGTAGATCAATTTCTTTTTGCCTTGTTTTTCGATGGTGTAAATATTCACCTTTTCAGAATGGATCATTTCAAGGATCATTTGTCTGGATTTTTCAGAATGGCAGTCCATCAGCGATTTTCCGATGAGTGTCTTGCCACCGTCTTTTGAAAATGTCAGCGCGGATTTTTCGTTCATTTCAAGCACGATCCCGTTCGTATCACAAACGGTTATAGCAAAGGGGACATCAGCGGACCAGTTTAATGTGCTCATCAGCTCTCCAGTGGATCAGTTGAATTGAGTAAACTGCAGATGGATTCAAACAGTTCCATCTCTTTTTCTTGTGAGTAAATATTCCTGCGAATTTCAGGGGTGGAAAGGTAACCATGCAAATAGCGGGTGAGGTGCTTGCGAAAAACCATTACACCTATCTTTTCACCATAGTGCTGCACCATTAAGTCCAGGTGATGTTCAACCACACGCAGCAGTTCTGAGCGCGGTTGTTCTTCGCGCTGTGAGCCGCTGAAGATCCAAGGATTACCGATGGCGGCCCGTCCGATCATCACCGCATCGCAGCCGGTTTGCGCCATCATCCGTTCGGCGTCTGCCAGGCTTTTTACGTCGCCGTTGCCGATCACGGGAATCGAAAGCTGCGCTTTGACCTCGCAAATGGCTTCCCACCGGGCAGAACCAGAGTATTCCATCTTGCGTGTGCGTGCATGCACGGTGATTGCGCTGGCGCCACTTTCCTGTATGATGCGTGAAGTCTCAAGGTAGTTTAACGAATTATCGTCCCAGCCGAGACGGATCTTGGCGGTCACGGGCACATCCAGGTGTTTGACCAGGCTTTCGACGATCTCGCCGATCTTCTGCGGATGCTTGAGCAGACCCGCACCTGCGCCGCGGTTCGAGACATTCTTGGCCGAGCACCCCATGTTAATGTCAATATAATCAGGGTTGTGTTCACGCAGTTTCAACGCGCCAGCCAGCATGCGTTCAGGTTTATCGTCGAAGATTTGATAGGCAAAGGGTCTTTCGCACTCAGCAAAGGTGATCTGGCTGAGCAGGTGGGGGTGTCCTTGTTTGATGTCTATGGCGTTGATGAATTCCGAGATCGAAACGGCGGAACCGAATTGTTTGGATATCAACCGCATCGGCGAATCGGTATAGCCGTCCATCGGCGCCAGGATAAGCCTGCCGTTGATGGGAATATTGCCTATGAAAAAAGAGGTTGCGGTATGATTAAGGCTCATGGTGAAAAGGATTGCTCAACATCCTATGGGAAGAAAAGATAAAAACAACACACTGCGCGTAGTCCTTATTGCAATCATCATTAATGCCAGCTTGGTGATTTCAAGTTGTGCCAAACTGTCTGATGATCAACCTACACTAGCTTTGACCAATATGCCGTCGACAGCCGAGACGGTTACTGAAGTTGCCACAAATCAGCCTGAAGCGACTTCCACCATCACACCATTGCCAGTTCAGACTCAAGAACCAATATCACTTGAAAGAACGGCTTATACTTTTACGGCTGACCTCGATTATAACAAGCATAACCTGCTTGTGCGGCAAACCATCCGATATCAGAATCAAACAGGGCAGGCTTTGCCCGAGATCAAGCTTGTTGTTCCTCCCAATTCCAGCCCAAATGTTTTTTCCATGTCTTCTTTGATTTTGTCCGGTGATGTAGGAATGTTGGATTACTCCTTCGACGGCATCACCTTAACCATTCACCTGGATCAACCGCTGCCTGAAGCCGCCAGTGTTTCCATTGATCTGACTTATGAGTTATCGCCGCGTC
This sequence comes from Chloroflexota bacterium, assembly GCA_021825925.1. Lineage (GTDB taxonomy): Bacteria > Chloroflexota > Anaerolineae > Anaerolineales > Anaerolineaceae > UBA6107. The sequence continues at coordinate 16,543 of JAKAFP010000013.1, read as the reverse complement.
TGCAGGGCGGAGTTCTGGGTTATACAGCCAAACAGATCAATTTCTCAGATTGGTATCCCTTTGTGTCGCCATATGATACCGTGAACGGATGGGTCATCCATCAGCCGGCTGAGGTGGGTGAGTACCTGGTTTATGATAAAGCAGATTTTGAGCTGACCCTCAACCTTGTGAATCCAACTGGCCTGGTCGTGGCTGCCAGTGCGGAAGCTGCACCATTGGATCTAGATAGCTTCAAGATCGTACAACTCGACTCACGCAACATCACCTTTTCGGTCAGCGACCAATACACCGTTTTGAACAATACCTCTAATGGGATCACTGTGAGGGGATATTGTTTCAAAGGGGACGAAACTGCCTGCCAGGCCTCTGTGAATTATTCCACCAATGCCCTCCAATTATTTTCAGAGCTGTTTGGAGTGCCTTATCCTCATCAAACCATGACTGTGGTCGAAAGCGACTTCGAGGACGGTATGGAATACGACGGTCTGTACTACCTCAGTGATTTCTATTTCAAGAATTACGACAGCACATTCCAAAATTATCTGGCCCTTCTTTCCGTACACGAGACCGCTCACCAGTGGTGGTTTGGTCTAGTCGCAAATGATCAGGCGCTCGAACCCTGGCTGGATGAATCCCTGGCCACTTACAGCGAATACCTCTATATTGAACGCTATTACCCCGAACTGACGGCTTGGTGGTGGGATTACCGCGTAAATTACTACAAGCCTGACGGCAGGGTTAACCTGACCATCTATGACCAATCCGATCTGCGGACATATATCAACGCGGTCTACTTGCAGGGTGCCGTTTTTCTCGATCAATTGCGCCAGGCGTTGGGTGATGAAGTTTTCTTCAATGGTCTGCGAACTTACACCAATAGCTACAACGGAAAGATCGCTACCTGGGATGAGTTTATCAAGTGTATGCATCCTGATCCATCCGATGCAATTAATGTTTTCTATCAGGAATACTTTAAATAATCAATAGATAAGATCTGATCCTTATTGACAAATTGAAATCATATTCTGAAAAGGTAATACAATTTAACTCATCTGTCTGATTAAGGAGGTTTACACCATGAGGGATATCCTAAACCAGGAATATGAAAAGGCATTGTTGTTACTTAAGACTGATAATAAAAAGGAAGGATTCCATGACCTGGTTGAGTTAAATAGCGTATGCCTCCATGCCAACACAACCATTGACCAAATCTTCTCTAGTTTATCAAACTTTTTTATCGGTCCAAATCTGGGGCAGATGAAACAGACTTATGCCAAAAATTGTAAATTCTTGCGCATCTACGATAACATTATGGACAAGGCGTTTAAGCCCTTTGAAGAGTTGGGTTTTGCGATTTTCCCAATCTACGAGTCTACTGCCTGTTTTTACAATAAATCAACAAAAGAATATTCTGAATTTGTGTTTAATGGGGAAGCTCCGATAAGTGATAGTCAGAATTTTTACCACAATGTCGTTAATCAATTCGAACTTAAACAACTCTACGAAAGAACAAAAGGACAGCTTTATCTTCAATATGATAGTTTTGATGCCTTTTGCTGTTTGCTGCATTTGATTGATTTTACGCAATGGATCAACGGGGATACCAAAACGGTCTTTCTTTTTGGTGATCCAAGAAATTTTGCCAATCAATCTGAACCTTACGCTTACGTATTACCCAAAAATCTAAACCCAAAGATTATTGTTTTAGGACACGGCGAAAGGTATAAGACTTTTGAAGAACTGATCCAACGACATTATAACGTCATTGGTTTTACGGATTTTGATGGCAACACCTCGGCAGATATGTTTTCGCTTGATGAATTAAAGGATGGAAAATTGGATTTCGATTATCTGATGATTCCGTCTGAAATCAGTGATGAAAAATTATCCTCATTAATTAAAAACTACAAAATATCTACTGCCAAGATTCTTGTGGATGAGTTTGACGCTGATCCTACACTGATCAAAACCTTCAGCCAATCCAACGAAGACATTGTCGTCATATGGGCACTGCAAAAACTGGGAATTAATATCGCAAACATTCAATATCTGGAACTTGGCACCAATCATCCGGTCAAGCTAAATAATACTTACTTGTTATCCAAATACGGAGCGCATGGTGTCTTGGTCGAGCCAAACCGTAATCTGGAAAACATCATCAAAGTAATTCGGAAGAGAGACAGGCTGTACGTCAACGCCATCAGTACAGAAGAGGGCACTGCCAAATTCTTTCAAACCAATTCCAATGAACTTGGAACCATTGCTTACGACAAGCTGGATAGCAATTATGCTGCAAGTTTCCATGAATTTGATGTGAAAGAATCCTATATGGTCAATCTCATCACGGTCAACAGCATCCTTGAGAAAATGGATAAAACGCCTGAAGTCTTCTCAATTGATATTGAAGGGCTGGATCTGGCGGTGCTAAATACCATGGATTTTGATAAATACCATCCCATGATGATCATCGCTGAATTGGTTGCCTGGGGCAGCAAGGTTCAAGAGGGTGATGAGATTGTTAACTTCCTGACCCAAAAGGGCTATCACTGTCTTTACCGCAATAATACCAATGGCGTCTTTGTAACTAATGAGTATAGAGATGCCATAGGGCCGTTGCCGAATCAGATCACCATAAACAGATAACTCAAAAAAGCACATGTTGATTACCTGGACATGTGCTTTTTTGTATACAGGCTGTCGAAACGATATTGTATTAATAACTGCGATACAAGGCGTGATCGGTTGTGCCAACAAGTAATGTATCCATCAAAAAAAGTAGATTTGCCATTATAAGATCTACTTGAAAAAATGTCCTGCAAAATGATCTCTTTACAAAATAGAACAATAGAACTATAAATAGTATCACTTGGATACGATCAACAATGAAGGATTCGAAATCAACAACACGAATATTCGTTTCCAACCGGAAAATATCGCTTAACTGTTCCAAAAATTGCTGCAAAGCTAAACAAACATGACTCAACAAGGTATTTGAACTTAAAAACATTCGTTTTCTTTGTTTTCTATTTTTCTTGAAACAAAAACGAATCACCTTTCACGAATCACAGTTCACTATTCACTATTCACTAATCACGATTCACGGTTCACCGCTCTTCCCTCCACTTGACAACGAACAAATGTTCTATATAATTAAGATATGGAACATAATTTGCGCTCTGAACTCGCTTTACCCCTCGCCAACGAACTGCTGGTTGTTTTCGGACCGCATGCCGGGGGCAGGCGCATGCTCGATCTCTCAGCCCGCCTGACCCTGCGCGGACCCGTCTACCTGCTTGATTGCGGCAACCGCAGCAACATGTACCACGTCGCCAAAGAACTGCGCACCCTGACCGGCGACCCGGTGGGCATGCTGAAGAACATTCGTCTCTCGCGCGCCTTTACCTGTTACCAGGTGCTCTCACTGCTCGAAAAGATCCGACCCGAAGCGGGGGTGCCGGTTTTGATCCTTGACCTGCTCGGCACCTTCATGGATGAGAGTGTGCATCTCGACGAAAGCGTCATGCTCTTCGAAAAGACCCTGGCCTGCATTGAGCGCATCAGCCATTTGGTTCCGGTGGTGGTCAGCGCCAAGCCGCTGCTCTCCATCTCCAGTCCGCGCTTGGTGCTGCTGGGCATGCTCAAGCGCCAGGCCACCCATATATGGGAGGAGCTTTCCCTCGATCCGCCGCCGCCCATTGAGTATCAACCAGCGCTCTTCCCCGGGGCGTTGCTGCCAAGGGAAGGCAGGTAGCCATGGGACGCACCATCCAGTCCGCGACCCAGACCTGGGTCGAAGAGGATCAGGCCCTTCGGCGTTTCGTACGCGCCCTGCGCAAGAGCGATCAGGTCTTGATTGATGAATTGATCGCCCTCTCGCATTCGCATGTGGCCGAGGCCTCCTATGCCAGCAACCTTTACCCCATGGATATCTATCTGGTCTCCATGCTGCTGGAGCTCTACAAAAAGGTCAAGCAGCTTGAACTGAAGCTTGAACAGAACGGCGTGCTGCCGGTGACCGAAATCAATCCCTCGCGCGGGCTGGTCTCATTGCTTGAACTTGTCAACCAGGAGGAGGACGACCCTGCCGATGAACTCCAGGCATCCGCCTCGCTTGACGAAGACGAAGACGCGCCCGCCGAATACGTGGACCTGCAGGAAAGCGCCTGACATGAGCGCGGCGTTCCGCGGCTGGCTGCTTGATCTTTACGAAGACGCTGCAGACGGCTTGCGGCTGTGGATCATCTCCGAAGAGGGCGAGCGTTTATGCCTGAAACAGCCCATGCCTATCACCTTTTATGCAGCCGGTGAGGCTGAGCAGCTTCGTGCGCTGTGGAAGTTTCTGCGAAAGCAGCCGGGGGTGCTTTCGCTCAGCCGTGAGACCCGGCGCGACGTTTTTCTGCCCGAACCCATCCCGGTGCTGCAGGCGGTGATTGATAACCCCATCCGCCAGACGCGGCTCTTCCGAGACGTGCAGAGGCAGTTTCCGCACCTCACCTATTACGACTCGGATATCAGCGTCACCACCCGTCATTCGGCCGTCTGGGGCACCTTTCCGATGGCCTTCTGCGAATTTGAAGTGGATGAAGGGGATTCCCTTCAGTCGCTGCGTGTGCTCAACACCCGCTGGGATCTCTCGCCGGTCTTCCCCGTCTTCCGCACGCTCACCATCGAACCGGATTGTGACCCGGTACGCGGTACGCCCAAAACTCTCAAACTGCACTTCCAGCAGCGCCAAAAATCGCTTTGTCTGGAGGACCCTGCCGAGTTGATCGCGCGTCTGAATGCCATTCTGGACGAGTTCGACCCCGATTTCATCCTCACCCAGTGGGGCGACAACTGGCTGATCCCCGAGTTGCTAAAGTTGTCTGGGCAGGCCGGCGAAACGCTGCACCTTAACCGCGACCGCGACCGCGACGTACGCTGGCAGAAGGAACTAACTTACTTTTCATATGGGCAGATCATCTACCGCGCTGAAGAAGCGCACCTCTTTGGGCGCTGCCACATTGACCAGCGCAACGCCATGATGTGGAAGGATTACGGCCTGGATGGCGTGCTCGAGTCGGCGCGCGTCACCGCCCAATCCATTGAGCGGGCGGCGCGCGTCTCGCCGGGCTCGGGCATCTCTGCCATGCAGATGCTCACCGCGCTTGAACATCAAATTTTGGTACCCTGGCACAAGCAGCAGGTAGAAGAGTTCAAAAACGGCATGGACCTGATCCATCGTGACCGCGGTGGATTGATCTACCAGCCCATTGTTGGCCTGCATTCGGATGTCGGCCAGATTGACTTCATCTCAATGTACCCGGCCATCATCATCAAGGGCAACATCTCTCCCGAGGTGCCGCTGCCCAACGGCATCGTCCCTGCCAGCGAGGAACTGGGGGTGGTGCCGCTGACCCTCAAGCCGCTCTATGAGAAGCGGGTCGCGCTCAAGCTCAACCAGGCCAACCTGCGCAAGGGTGATCCGCTTGCCAAAAGGGATTCGGCGCGCGCCTCGGCCTTGAAATGGCTGCTGGTGGTGTGCTTCGGTTTTTTGGGTTACAAGAACGCGCGCTTTGGACGCATCGAGGCGCACGAGGCGGTCACCAACGGCGGACGAGAGGTGCTCATCCGCGCCAAGGAGATCGCCGAATCCATGGGGTTTGAGGTGCTGCACCTCTTTGTGGATGCCCTGTGGCTGAAAAAGCCAGGTGCGGTCAATAAACGTGACTTCCAGGATGTTCTCAATGAAATCACCGAGCAGACCGGGCTGGGGGTCTCGCTGGATGGCGTCTACCGCTGGGTGGCCTTTCTGCCGTCACGGGCCGACAGCCGCATTCCGGTGGCCAACCGCTACTTCGGCGTCTTTCAAGACGGGTCCTCCAAGGTGCGTGGCATTGAGGTGCGCCGGCGCGATACGCCGCCCTGGGTGAGTGAAACCCAGACCCGCATGATGGATACGCTCGCCAGGGCTTATTCCATGGAGGCGCTGCCCGAGCGGTTGAACGAGGCCTTTCAGCTTTTTCGTACTGCGCTATCTGACATGCGTGAGGGCCGAGTGCCGGTCGAAAAACTGGTGGTCACCTGCCGCATCACCCACGAACTGGAGGCTTACAAGTCCCCCACGCCGGCGGTGCGTGCTGCCATGCAGCTTCTTCAGCAGACCGGCAAACGCGTGCGGCCTGGCCAGAAGATGCGTTTCGTTTACACCCGCGGCGAGCAGGATGTCAGCGCCTGGGAGTCCAGTGAAAAATTGGATCCTTCCCGGCTGGACAAGGAGAAATACATTGAACTAATGGCCAGGGCGGCCTCAAGTGTGCTTTATCCGTTTGGCATAGAGATCGAGGAATTGAAACAATGGGCACACTCCGCTACAATAACATTGCCATTAAAATTTGAAAGGCAGGATGATCATGTGCGGCCGATTTGCAATCATGTACGACCCGGAAGAGTTGAAAGACATGCTGGGGTTGGCGGACGTGCCGGCCGGCCTGCAGCCCAACCCTAATGTTTCCCCTGGTGATGGGGTGGCAGTGGTCACCGATGGTCTCAAACGCAGCGTGGATTTCTTCAGATGGGGACTGGTGCCAAGTTGGGCCAAGGACATCTCCATTGGCAATAAATTGATCAATGCCAGGGCGGAGACCCTGATCGAAAAACCTTCATTTCGCAATGCCTTTGCCAGGCGGCGCTGCCTGATCCCCGCCAGCGGATTTTACGAGTGGCGCGCGGAGGGCGGACGAAAACAGCCTTACTATTTCCAGCTTGCAGACCAAAAAGCGCTCGCTTTTGCCGGGCTTTGGGAGCATTGGGAGGACACGCAGGGCAACGAATTGTATTCTTGCACCATTATAACTACGGCGCCAAACGAAATGGTGGCGGAGTATCACGACCGCATGCCGGTTATCTTTGACTCTGATACCTGTTGGGCTTGGCTTGAAGATAAACCGGTCAAAGAATTGCAGCCATTGCTGCAGTCCTACCCGGTAGAAAAAATGGCCAGACCAATTCCCATGAATCCACTTGAATTACGCAGAAACAATAGGTAGAAAACCCCGGTTATCAGTATAATAATCCAATCATTGAGTGTGGAGTTTAAAAATGTTGGATAAATCGAAAATTGCAATCATTGGTTATGGGGTCATGGGCAAGGCGATCGTCTCCAGTTTGATCAGCGACGGAAAAGTTAAACCGGAAAACCTGATCGTAGTGGAACCGACCCCTGATCGGTTGGAAGTCCTTCAAGAGGAGTTTGGAATCAAGGGATACGCGGATAGCGCCGATGTGATCGGTCAAGCGGATATCGCTATTTTGGCTGTCAAACCGCAAGGGTTGAACCAGCTTTCAAAATCAGTAAAAGGGAACATCAGACCTGATACGCTGGTGATCTCGATCATGGCGGGTGTTTCACTGGCTACTTTGAATGACAAAATTGGAGTGAATCAGGTGATCCGGGCTATGCCCAATACACCTGCACAGATTGGCATGGGTATTACGGTTTGGGTCAAGACCCCGCAAGTAAGCGAAGAAAAGAAAGCTATGGCCACGGACATCCTTCAGACACTTGGCGAGGAAGTTTTTGTCGAAGATGAAGGTTATCTGGATATGGCCACCGCGCTATCCGGTTCTGGCCCCGCATATGTTTTTCTATTCATGGAATCCATGATTGATGCGGGAGTGCACATGGGGTTCCCACGGCGTATAGCCGAAAAACTTGTGGCTCAGACGGTCCGTGGCAGCGCGGAATTTTTCATCCAAAACCACGAACATCCAGCCCGGCTGCGCAACGATGTGACTTCGCCCGGCGGTACATCCGCTGAAGCGTTGTATTATCTTGAGAAGGCAGGGTTCAGAACGGCGATCTCACGCGCCATTTGGGCGGCTTACGAACGTTCCACAGAACTGGGTAAGGGTAAAAGCAAACTGGTTGTTGATGACAAAAACAAACCAGAATAAATTAGAGCGAGGATGCATATGGATCGAAAATCAATCATTGAAGCTGTAAAGAAGAATCCTGATATTGATGTTCTGATCGTTGGGGCAGGCATTAATGGCGCCGGCACCTTTAGAGATCTGGCACTGAACGGCATGAACGTGCTCATAATTGATAAAGGGGATTTCTGTTCAGGCACATCAGCCACTTCATCTCACATGGCCCATGGAGGAATCCGTTATCTGGAAAACGGTGAATTCCGACTGGTTGAAGAGGCCGTGGCCGAACGCAACCGGATGATTGAGAATGCTCCGCATCTTGTGCAGCCTTTACCGACTGTGATCCCGATCTTTAAGGTCTGGTCTGGTTTGTTGAATGCTCCTTTGAAATTCGTAAATCTTCTTGATCGCCCTTCAGAACGTGGTGCTTTGGTGATCAAGATCGGGTTGATCTTTTATGATTCCTTCACGCGCAAACAAAAAACTGTTCCGCGTCACAAATTCTTTGGGCGAAGTGAAGCTTTAGCCAGGTATCCATTCCTCAATGACAAGATCAAATACGCCGCACTCTACTATGACGGTCATTTGCTATCACCTGAACGTATGACTGTTGAGATCATTCTGGATGGCGAAAGTGAAGGACCACATGCCAAAGCCTTGAACTATGCGTCCTTCAACAAAATTGAGAATGGTCAGGTGTTGATCAAGGATGAAGAGACTGGAGAACTACTCGCGGTTAAGCCAAAAGTCGTCATCAATGCAGCAGGACCTTGGATTGATTATGTCAACCAGAATGCCGGTTTTACAACCAAATATATAGGTGGCACAAAAGGATCTCACCTGGTTATTAAGAACGACGAACTGCGTAAAGCGGTTGGCGAATCAGAATTCTTCTTTGAAAACAAAGACGGCCGTATCGTTCTTTGCCTGCCTTTCTATGACAAAGTTATAGTTGGTACATCCGATCTGCCCATTGATAATCCTGATAACGCACGCTGCACACCCGAAGAAGAAGAATATTTCATCAATTTGGTGGATCGTGTCTTCCCGACCATCAAGATCACCCGCGACCAGATCGTGTTCAGGTTCTCCGGGGTCAGACCCTTGGAATATCAACATGCGAAAACCACCGGTCAAATTACCCGCGATCACAGCATCAAGGAAGATGTTGTTCAGGGCATTCCAGTTTTGAGCCTGGTCGGTGGTAAATGGACCAGTTTCAGAGCTTTCTCCGAACAGGTTGCCACCAAGGTGATGGCCAGAATGGGCAAGACCAAAGAAAAGAGCACCGAAAGTCTTCCGATCCGCGGTGGTAGTAATTTGCCTTTATTAAAGACTCAAAAAGATGCTTATATCAAGAGCTTGGTTACTAATTTTGGGTTTACTGAAGATTACGGCAGGGAATTGTTAACCCGCTACGGAACATACGCGGAAAAGATTGCTGGGTTTATCAAGGAGAACAAGGGCAAAATGTTAAAGTCAATTCCCAATTGGAATTCTGGCGAATTGATCTACATTCTGCAAAATGAAAAACCCTTACACCTCGATGATCTGTTCGTCCGCAGATCAACCATCATGTGGTTAGGAAATGCCTCACAAGATGTAATTGATGAATTTGCGGATATCATAGCAGATGAATATCATTGGTCTTTGGCAAAAAAGAAAGAAGAAATTGCGAAAGTCAAAACCATAATTGAGAACAGCTAACAACGGACCACTCCTGAAGAACACTTCAGGAGTGGTTTTTTTATAGGAAATTTCGATTTTCACTTAATAGCAATTTAATTGATGGATTAAATTTATATAATCGGACATTATTTAAAAATATTTATACCTTTTATACATTTGAACAGTTCCTTTTTATAGTATTTTTATTTCTATGACTATTTGAGTTGCTATACTTTATCATTGATGATAAAGAAAAAGTAGCCACCTGGTTATTTATTTTGTTTTGGTTTAAAGGATCTTATGAGAATTGTAATAATGAACGGTGGGTTGGGTAACCAAATGTTCCAGTATATTTTTTATCGCTGGTTGGAACTTAACACCACTGATCCATGTGTTGTTGATGATTCTGCATTTTTCGACGACAATGTTGAACATAATGGATATGAACTTGAAAAAATATTTAATGTTAAGCCTAAGCGACTTAGTCAAATTTTTACTCAAGAGCTGTGGCAGGAGATGCTTGATAATCGAAAAGCCGGTATCAGCATAGAACAACAACTTCAGGATAACGGCTTTAACTTACTAATGTTTGCTGAAACATCGGATTTTTCATATAACGGAAATGTTGTCATGATGCCAGCTAATCACCAAGATGCATCTACTAAGTATTGCGTAAAAAACGTGATTGGTAATGTTTATTATCATGGTTATTGGATCACTAACAATTGGTTGGATGATATTTATCAAGATATTAAAAAAGAGTTCAGTTTTCCTCCCATTAAGAACAAGGCCAACCTCGCTGTACAGTCGAGAATCCTTAATTCGGATTCCTGTGGAATTCATATCAGACGGGGTGACTTCGTCAAGATCAATTGGAACTTGAACACTGATTATTATCTCGGGGCAATTAATGAGATGATCAGGCTTCGAGGGAACTCAGTGAATTATTTTGTTTTTTCAGATGATATTGAGTGGTGCAAAGAAAACGAAAAAGCGCTTGGATTTGATCAGGTAAAACCTCAACTTGAGTATGTTCAAGGTAATTATGATGGACAATCCAATTACGTGGATATGCAGTTGATCTCTTGTTGTAAATGGTTGATCATGTCTCAAAGCGCATTTTGTTATATGGCGGCATTATTGAGCGATCAATTAAAAGGTGAAATCAATCCTACCAACAGAGATGTTACACATCACACTTAACATAAAGATATTTTGAATGGTTTTACAATCTGCATTTTCCGATCAACTATTCAAAAAACAGGAAATCATATGTCAAATAAAATGAAACACACTAAGGGCAGCGTGACAACCATGGAAAAAAAAGCTGAAGTAAATGTTATGAATCCTCAGAGTGTCAGTGCTGATCAATATACTTTGATTATTGAAAACACAGACAATGTTGAAGCTCCAAAACCCGGTAAAGGATTATTTGAATCAAGGAAGAATCGAATTGAAGCTTCATTGGGTTCAAACAATGACTTGGTTAGCATTGTGATGCAAAGTTTCAATCGTCTGGATAAAACAAAGAATTGTGTCGAAAGTATTCTTAAATACACCAACGACATTAACTATGAATTGATCCTGATTGATAACGGTTCCACTGATGGCACATTGGATTATTTTAAATCAATTAAACATCCTCAAAAAACCATTGTCCATGTGACAAAGAATATTGGTAGCTACGTCCCATCTATCTATAAATTAAAAGGTAAATATGTTGCTAATGTATGCAACGATACTTATGTAACAAAAAATTGGTTGACGAACTTACTCACATGCATGAAAAGTGATGAAACCATTGGTATAGCTGTCCCCGTAATATCAAATGGAAGTAATAATCAAGGTGCCGATATCTCATTCAATAGCCTTGACGAAATGCAAGCAAAAGCGGCGTTGCATAACGTCTCTAATCCTTGTCTCTGGCAGGAGAGAATAAGACTCGTAATCCAATTAGCACTTTATAAAAGAGAAATATTTGATCTGGTCGGGTTGGCTGATTATGGATTTTTCCATGATTTTGCTGATGACGATATATCATTTAGAATCCGAAGAGCAGGGTACAAGCTCATGCTTTGTAGAGATACTTTTGTGCACCATGATCACATTCGTCAAAATATGAGTAGTGAAGAAGTTGCAGCCTTTGACAGATCAATCGAATCTGGAAGAGAAGATTTCCAAAATAAGTATTATGGTGTTGACGCATGGTCAGATGTTAATAATTATGAACCTGCTTTAATCACTTTGCTTAATCCAAAGGAGTATTCTCCCAAAGAATCCGTTGAAGTATTGGGAGTTGATGTCTATTGCGGCACACCGATCCTAGAAGTAAAGAATAAATTAAAGGAAAATGCAGTTTTTTCGACCAATCTTTCGGCTTTTTCAACCCACGCCAAGTATTGGTTAGACCTAAAGTCAATATGTACAAAAAATGTGGTGGTTGACAGGATTGGGAATATAAATTCGTGTTTCAATGATGAAAAATTCGACATCATAATTTTGGGCAAGCCAATAAACTCTTTTGAAAATTCGCTGGGTTTATTGGAAAACTTATTAAAACTAGTCAAAACCAATGGACATTTGTTGGTCAATTTGCGTAACTCATTTGATTTTACTTCGCTGATCAAATCACTCGGTGGCAACGTGACCATGAATGAGCAATTTGAAGATCGTCAGCTGATATTCCAGATGAGTATTGATGACTTCCTGATCAAGATTGACAAACTAGGATATCGTCATAATCGGATTATTCCTGAGAATTGGCCGGTTGATCAAAATCTTTTACCAATCATCAGCAAGGCAATTTCTGCAATTAATTTGAATACAAATCCTCAAGAAATTTATAACCGATCAATTATTCGGAACTTCTCGATTGATATTGTAAAAAAATGACAGGCTGGATTTTGGAGTAAATAATTCGGTTTCTCCAATAGGTTTGGATTACAGGTTAAGTTGATATGAATACTAGATCTATATAACCAATATGTTCGTTTGTAAAGACACTAAAGGAAAGAAATGAAAACGATCAACCTAAATACGTCAGCATTGGATTTGGCAGAAAAAGAATTAATCAAAAAGGCTTCCGATGAATTTGATCGGGGTGACTATATCCATGCTTTCGATCACTTTTTTTCCATTTACAACCAAGGTGTGGATATTCAAGGTTTACAGCTAAGCATCGGGTTGTGTTGTCTAAAACTAAACAAACGAAGACAGTCACGGTTATTCTTATTCAGAGAAATTTTGGATTATCCAAATAATACAGAAGCGTTGGGGATCTTAAATGATCAGATACTTAAGATTAACGGACAAACCATCGTAAAAAGTTTTAATCAAACTGAATGGCCTGAAAAAATTCCGGAAATATCATTAATACTTATCGTCAAGAACGAAGAAAAAGATCTTGCCAGGTGCTTATCATCATTTAGAGATATTGTAAAAGAGATCATTGTTGTAGATACTGGCTCTACTGATCGAACCGTTGAAATCGCGAAGTCTTTTGGCGCCCGGGTTGAGTATTTTGAGTGGTGCAGCGATTTTTCGGCGGCCAGAAATGAAAGTCTAAAATACGCATCTTGTGATTGGGTTTTAAGAACTGATGCAGATGAATATATTGAAGATTCTCAAAAAGCCAAATTACTACACTGTGTCAATAGCAACTTTGCAGATGTATACATCTGTCCAACCATAAGCCAAACCAGGCATGGAAAGCAAGTTGATAATAATGTCAGGCTGATTAGAAATCATTTGGGAGTCAAATATCGGTTCCCGATTCACGAAACCATTATTTTCAGCGTCAAAGAACTTGGGTTGACGCAATGCGTGGCAAACATCGAATTTCAGCACACAGGATACACTTTTGAAGAGGAAGGCGCTGATGTAAAGAAGTCTAAGAGAAACGTGGATGTTTGTGAAAAATATCTTGCAACACATCCAGATGATTATTATGTGCATCTCATTAGAGACTTGTTCTTACTTAATACTTCTCTTCATGAAGCAGCTATACATGATTTTGAAGATGTGATCCAAAAATTACCAGATGATTCGTTATCTGTAAGATACCTTGGATTGGCTTATATAACGCTTTTGAACCATTACATTCTCCAAAAAAGGGATGTTGATCTTTCAAGGATCATTCTTGAAATGCAAACGGATTTCTTTTTTGACTTTCGGATGATGCAGTTTATTGGGGAAGTATATTTATACACAAAAGGTGATCTAAAGAAGGCTCATAAATTTCTTACCTGGAGTTCCTCTCGAGAGTCTAAGACTAGCGATTTTGAGGGACATTTTCCCTTAAGTAAGTACAATAAATGGGCCAGTCTAAAGTTATTGGCAGAGACAATGGTGTTGGAAAGTGATTTCGAGAAAGCGCGCAGGATTTTTCTGAAAGCGGAAAAAATAGTAGAGAATTATGAAAGTGATGAATTGAGTGACGAATATTTGGTTGAAGAAAGAAGAAAGGAAAAGGAATTAAACTCTTTATCTGCAGATGAACTGCGTGCACGTTCTCAAACGCAAAGGGAAAAGGGCGAATGGTTTGATTCGTACAGGTTAACCATCAGAGCCGCTTCAAAAAGTAAACTCAATTTTCAAGATTACTTGAATATGACGTACTGTCAGATCCAGGTTAAAAACTATGGATTGGCTCATACATTGTTGGATGATGCAAAAATACTGGAACCAAAATCAGCCTTGATCCCTAATTTTGAATCCTTAATTCTTGTTCAAGAAAATAACTATGCAAAAGCTTTGGAAAAAGCAGTAGATGCATTTGTTAAAGAGCCCTCAAATCAGAATTTCCAAAACAACGTACAAGAAATAGCAAAGATCAATGAATTGTCACCGGTTGAGGCGATTAAAAAAGTTGGATTAAACTGGATTAAAACGAATAGAATAACAGACGGGTTATTCGCGTTGATCATGTATCTAAAATTTCAACCGGATGACACAGAAATTCAAAAGGTAATCCAAAAATATACAAAATAATTATTGCTCTGGAAAAAGACACATTCCTATAAAAAGGAATGTGTCTTTATTTTTGCTAAAGTTTTAAGTGGATAGTCCGTTAATGGATGTAGATATAAAAATAATAACGGAGTGTGATTATCGAAAAATACAAACAAGAACTGTAATTTCAAAAGTACCGGAACCCAGGAGCTGAACAACGGTACAAAATTTTTTCTCAGCTCAATAAAATGGGGAAGGATCCCCAATCGATATTCAAACATGGAGGTTTGAAATGGCTGATAATGATGTAACTAGAATTGCTGGCAACATTGGCGCTATGAATGCGCTGTATTCGTTAACAAACATCAACAAACAATTGTCAATTCACCAGACTCGTCTGGCGACCGGTAAAAGAATCAACAGCGCTGCTGATGATCCCGCTGGTCTGGCAATTTCCACAAAAATGATGGCTCGCAGTGAAGGTTTAAAAACCGCTCTCTCAAACATTGGCGATGCCAAAAACCTGTTGGCTGTTGCTGAATCAGGTTTAGGTCGTTTGAATGACATCTTGAGCTCAATGAGAACGATCACTGAGAATGCCGCAAACGATACCAATGGTACTGAAGAACGCGATATCGTTAAAGAACAACTGGCTTCTTATGCCCAACAGATTAACGATATTGTTGATCAGACCAAATGGAGCGACAAGAAACTTATTAGCGGTAGCTACAATACTGCTGCCTTGACCTTCCAAACTGGTGTTGATAGTGGCGAAACGACCCAACTCACTGGTCTGGCTGACATGCATGCCCTCAGCCTCGCTCTGTTGAAAAACACGACTGCCACAGCTGCTTCATTCTCCACCACTGCCATTGGTACCAATATGACCGCTGGCACAGCCGCAGTCACTGCTTCAGCTGAACTTGCCTCTGGCAAATATCGTGTTGAAACAACCATGAGCACCACCACTGGAGCCTGGACCGCAACATTGTATAACGGCACCGCTGGCACAACCGCCATGGCAACCAAGACCGGTACATTTGCCACTGGCGCCAGCATTTCAAATAACGTTATTGATTTTGGAAATGGTTTGGCCGTTTCATTAGGCAGTGCCGTTTATACTGCTGCGATTGTCGCAACTGTATCCCAGACTTTGGGCACGAACGTTTCCTCAATTGATATGAGTGGTGCAACCACCGTCGCAACTGGAACCTATGATCTGCGGGTGACCATTGGCGCTGATGGAACCACCGGCACGATCGGATTTGGTACTGGATCATCTTATGCAACTGTTGGCTTTACCTATGCCAGTACATCCTCACAGCAAGTTACATTGGCAAATGGCATTAAAGTTACTGTAGCTGCCGCAATCGCAGCAAGTGATGATAAAGTTGGCAAATTGGTCAATGTAAATGCAGTTTCAGATTCCTACGCTTTGGGCAATAGTAACGCATTTGATTACACCCAATCTTCGGCGGCAGAAACGGGGGTCGTGAACATCGGCAAAACTACGGTGGATGGGACGATATCGGGGACGCTTACGAAAACCTCGCTGTCGGCTGACTTCTCGGCATTCATGGACGTTATTGATGCTGCCATGAAGACAGTGAACTCCCAGCTCTCCAAGATTGGTTCCCTGACCGGTTCATTGACCTTCAAAGAAGATCAGGTTTCTTCTTCCCAGATCAACGTTGAAGCTTCTTACAACCGTATCATGAACGCCAATATGGCAGAAGAGCAAGTGAATGCGAGCAAGCTGTTGATCCTGCAGCAGACCTCTACTGCAATGTTAGCCCAGGCTAACGCAGCTCCTCAATTCTTACTCTCCCTCTTCAAATAGCTAATCAATATGCTTCAAGAGCCGGCTCTGATTTCAGAGCCGGCTCGATTAATGGGCTTTAGCCTGTTGAGAGAGCGAAGCGAGCGAAACAAACAACCACCCGCTATGCGGGTGGTGACGAAAGGTTAAACCACAAATCACCTAGATTGCTAGAATAGTGATTGTTCAAGTCTC
>JAKAFP010000009.1 GCA_021825925.1 Chloroflexota bacterium | reverse complement strand
GCAAGATCATTGGCCAAATCACCACCAACTGGGACTTCAACACCGCCAAGAACCTGGCCGAATCCAACCTGACCAAGGCTACCGCTGCCGATAAAGGCAACGTCTTCATCCTTGCACCGAATGATGGCACCGCTCGCGCCATCGCCGATGCATTCGCTGCCGATACCGATGTAAAATCCTATCTCGTGACCGGACAGGATGCTGAGATCGCCTCCGTTCAATATATCATTGACGGAAAACAGTCCATGACCGTGTTGAAAGACGTCCGCACCCTAGTGGCCGACGCCATCAGCGCTGCCCAGGCTTTCCTGGGTGGACAGACTCCTCCCCAGACCACAACCTACAACAATGGCAAGATTGATGTCCCTGCCAAACCGTCTGTAGTTGTGACCGTTGACAAAGCCAATGTACAGTCCGCCATCGTGGATTCCGGCTACTGGCCTGCTGACAACTTCACTGGCTTGGGTGCTGCCGCCGCAACTGCAGCTCCTGCTGTAGCCGGTTCTGTCGGTATCGTTTTGCCGACCAAAGACGAACCCCGCTGGATCCAGGACGAAACTCGCTTCAAAGACGCCTTCACTGCAGCCGGTGTTGATGTCGAGATCCTCTTCAGCCAGGGCGATTCCGCCAAAGAGAAAGCCAACGTTGAATCCCTGATCACCAAGGGAATCAAAGTCTTGATCATCTGCCCGCAAGACGGTGCAGCCGCTGCCGCAGCCGCTGAAGAAGCCGCCGCTGCTGGTATCAAAGTCATCTCTTACGACCGCCTCATCCTCAACACCAAAGCCGTTGATTACTATGTAACCTTCGACTCCGTTGCCGTGGGTGCCGCTCAAGGTCAATACCTTGTTGATAAAGCCACTGGAACCGGCAATCCCCTGTACCTCTATGCTGGTGCCGCTTCTGACAACAACGCTTTCTTGTTCTTCCAGGGCGCCTGGGCTGTCTTACAACCCAAGATCGCCGATGGCACTTTCGTCATCAAGAACTCCTCCGAAGCTGTTGCTCTTCAGGAAAAAGCTGAACTCACCCGTGATGAAATGGGCAAGATCATTGGCCAAATCACCACCAACTGGGACTTCAACACCGCCAAGAACCTGGCCGAATCCAACCTGACCAAGGCTACCGCTGCCGATAAAGGCAACGTCTTCATCCTTGCACCGAATGATGGTACCGCTCGCGCCATCGCCGATGCCTTTGGCGCCGATACCGATGTGAAATCCTACATTGTGACCGGACAGGATGCCGAGATCGCCTCCGTTCAATACATCATTGACGGAAAACAGTCCATGACCGTGTTGAAAGACGTCCGCACCCTCGTGGCCGACGCCATCAGCGCTGCCCAGGCTTTCTTGGGTGGACAAACTCCTCCCCAGACCACAACCTACAACAATGGCACTATTGATGTCCCCGCCAAACCGTCTGTAGTTGTGACTGTTGATCAGGCGAATGTCAAAGCCGCCATTGTAGACTCTGGCTACTGGCCCGCTGACAAATTCACCGGATTAAAATGATCTTTTAGCTGTTTCCCCGGGAATAGTGGTGGGTTGAACTCACCACTATTCCCTGTATAATCAAAAAATCAAGCAAACCTCAATGTCGGAGTTAATGGATGAATACGCCAATTCTGGAGATGAAAAATATCACCAAAGAATTCCCTGGCGTAAAAGCCTTGGATAATGTCAGCTTTCAAGTCAAAGAAGGGGAGATACATTGTCTGGTTGGCGAAAATGGAGCAGGTAAATCCACCTTAATGAAGGTATTAAGCGGGGTATATCCTTTCGGCTCTTTTTCAGGTGGAATTTATTTTGATGGTGAGTTAAAGAAATTCAATGGCACTTTAAGTAGTGAACAGGCAGGCATTGCAATTATTTATCAAGAACTGGCTCTGGTTCCTGAGATGACAGTTTTTGAAAACATCTTTTTGGGTAACGAAATTAAATCAGGCTTGATCATCAATTGGAATGAGACCATTCAACAGGCTGCTGATGTGTTGAAAAAAGTTGGTTTGTCAGTGAATCCCTCAACAAAAGTTAAAGAATTGGGAGTTGGTAAACAACAGTTGGTCGAGATTGCCAAAGCCCTCAGCCGAAATGTAAAACTGTTGATCCTTGATGAACCCACATCAGCCTTGAATGAAGTGGATAGTGAGAATTTACTAAATCTATTACTTGGATTGAAACATCAGGGTGTTACCTGCATTCTGATTTCTCATAAGCTCAAAGAAGTCATTAAAATTGCCGATACAGTTACTGTTTTGAGAGATGGAAAGACCATTTGCACCCTGGATGCTTCCAAGGGTGAAGTCAAAGAAAATTTGCTGATCAAATACATGGTTGGACGCGAGATCAACAATATTTATCCTCAGCGCGAACATAAAGTCAGTAATGAAGTCACCATGGAAGTCAAAAACTGGTCTGCGTACAACCCCCTGGTCGGACGCGACATTCTGAAAGACATCAATTTCAACATCAAAAAAGGCGAGATCGTTGGTTTTGCTGGCCTCATGGGTTCTGGTCGAACAGAATTAGCCAAAAGCATCTATGGCAACCCTGATGGTTTTAATACCAAAGGTGATATTTATATCAAAGGCAAGAAGGTTCATTTTAATCACACCAGTGAAGCCTTGAAACATGGCGTGGCCTACGTCACTGAGGACCGAAAACGTGATGGATTGATCCTGATCCAGGACGTGAAATCCAATATCACATTGGCAAACCTGAAAGAGATCTCCAAACGCGGTGTCGTGAATGTGATTGACGAAATTCACATCTCCACTGAGTACAAAGACTCCTTGAATATTAAAACACCTTCGATTGAACAAAAAGTAATGAACTTAAGCGGTGGTAATCAACAAAAAGTTTCTGTCGCAAAAAACCTGTTCATACACCCTGATGTACTAATTCTTGACGAACCAACCCGCGGTATTGATGTCGGCGCCAAATTTGAGATCTACACCATCATGAACGCGCTGGTCGCCAATGGGATGAGCATTATTATGATCTCATCAGAATTGCCGGAAGTTCTTGGCATGAGTGACAGAGTGTATGTGGTTTCTTCAGGCAGAATCACTGGAGAATTACCCATTGAAGAAGCAACGCAAGAAAAAATTATGGAATTAGCCACCGATTAGGAGGATCAGTATGTCATTCGCAAAAGATTTACAAAAAGTTCTGCGTGCCAATATTCGTGAATACGGCATGTATATCGCCTTGTTTGTGATCATGGCCATTTTTACGATCACGACCAAGGGCGTCTTCATGTCCTCAAGGAACATCGTCAACCTTCTAAACCAGACTGGCTATATTGCAGTTTTAGCGGTGGGTATGACCCTGGTCATTGTCATTCGCCACATTGACCTTTCTGTTGGTTTTCTTGCCGGTTTCCTCGGCGCCTGCGCAGCCATCATGTTGGTGTTCTGGCATTGGCCGGTTTACATCGTGCTGCCCGCAACCTTGATTCTGGGTGTTATCGCCGGTTTGTTTACAGCCACCTTGGTCGCAAGATTGGGAATCCCCTCTTTTGTGGCTTCACTGGGCGGTTGGTTGATCTATCGCGGCGCCATCCTGTTGGTCACCATGGGTACCGGCACCATCATTATCCCCGACGCAGTTTTCAATGCGATTGGTAATGGTTTTATTCCTGATATCCCCGGCCTGGATGCATTCCTCCCCGGCGTTCACAAATTCACCCTCCTGCTCGGATTGATCACCATCATCTTGTTTGTCATTAATACCATTCGAAACCGAAGAAAACAGGAATCTTACAAATTCGAAGTTCTGCCCATGAACATGTTCATTGTGCAGCTCGTTTTCATCTCTGTCATCATCGGTTACATCACCTGGGTTTTGGCCGGTTATCGTGGTATTTCGTGGACCCTGGTGGTCGTGCTCGTAGTAGTTTTGGTCTACGACTTCATTACCTCAAAAACAGTTTTGGGCCGACATATTTATGCCGTCGGCGGCAACCCTGAAGCTGCCGAACTGAGTGGCATCAGCGTCAAGAAAATCGTTTATGTCGTTTTCGGGTCAATGGGTATGCTGTCCGCTTTGTCCGGCATCCTGTTTGCTTCCCGTCTGCAATCTGCGACCACTACCGCTGGCAACCTGTTCGAAATGGACGCCATTGCGGCCGCCTATGTCGGTGGCGTATCAGCCGCCGGTGGTGTGGGTAAAGTCGTTGGGTCCCTCATCGGCGCACTGGTCATGATGTCACTTTCCAGTGGTATGAACCTGATGAGCATTGATATCTCGCTTCAATACATTGTCCGCGGTGCTGTTCTGGCAGCGGCAGTGATCTTTGATGTAGCAACCCGCAAACAGAGAAAGTAATTGATTCTCTTCTCCTAAACAAATCCCGCGGATCTCGCGGGATTTGTTATTTAAGGGTTGTAACTGCCCTCTTCCTCAGAAAAATTCAAGGGAAAATTACGTCTTGATCTTAAAATCTATGCAAATCCATCGCGGTGGACGATGCCGCGCTGCCAGGCGTAAACAGCCGCCTGTGTGCGGTCTGCCATGTGTAGCTTGCTCAGAATATTACTGACATGCCCCTTGACTGTGTTCTCGCTGATCACTAGTTTTTCCGCAATTTGACTGTTGGTCATGCCGCTGGCGATCAACTTCAATACGTCCGTTTCGCGGTCGGTCAGCTCGGTGAACAACGGTTCAGCCTCGGGGTTCTCGCCGCGAATATTTTGCAGCACCCTCACTGCCACCCGTGGATGCAGGGTCACTTCGCCCTGAACAGCACGATTAAGGGCTTCCACCAGCTTATCCATTTTCATGTCTTTCAAAATATACGAGATTGCGCCGGCCTTCAATGCAGGGAAAATATTTGCGTCTTCATGATAAGACGTGAGCACCACCACCTGGGTACGCGGACTGACCTGTTTGATGCCGCGAATGGTATCCACTCCGTCCATGCCGGGCATGATCAGATCCAGCAGCACCACATCAGGGACCTTTTCAGAGATCAATTGAATCGCATCTTCTCCATTGGCAGCTTCACCCACCACTTGAAACTCTTTGAGCGTTTCAAGATAGGCGCGCACACCGTTTCGCACCACTTCGTGGTCATCCACCAGAATGATTGAGATGGGATTCGTCATTTTTGTCTCCTTCATGGATCTGAGGTGATTGTAATGGAGCATTGAACGAGATACAAGTGCCACAGTCAGGCGCACTGACAATTTTTAGACTACCGCCAATGGATTCAATGCGTTCACGGATGGTTCGCAAGCCCATGCCGTTCTGCCGGGTTTTCATGTCAAATCCACAGCCGTTGTCAACAATTTCAGCTGTCACTTCCTGGTCAAGGAAATTTATTCGGATCTTCACCGATGTCGCCTTGCTGTGCCGGGCAATGTTCGAAAGGGATTCCTGGATGGACCGGTATATGGCCTGCTCCACATTTAGGGCAAGCCGTTTTTCATGCTCAATTGAGACCTGTGCCTGAATGTCGGTTCGCCCTTCCCAATCAAACACATATTCACGGATGCTGGTCGCCAGCCCCTTTTCTTTCAACGCCAGGGGATACATTTCCTGGATCAGGAAGGTAAGTTCCTCGATCACTTCATAGACCAGGTTCTCGGCTTCCTGAAGGTGCATCCTTGCAGATTTGGGGTTATCGGGTAGCACCCCATTGGCCGTACCCAACTGCGCCAGTGCCGCGAAGGCTTTTTGCTTGGCACTGTCATGCAGCTCACGCGCCAGACGATTCCTTTCCTCGACTACAGCCAGTTCCTTGGTTTTTTCAAACAACCTTTCGATCTCTTTGGTTCGTGCACCCACCTGCCGTTCCAATTCACGGGTATTGGCTTTGACGCTGGCATTTCTCAAACTGTAGATCGTGAACACCAACCCAAACACCACCAATACTGCGCTGATCTGGAACCACAGCGTTTGCCAAAAGGCTGGGATAACCTTGACCACCAGCGGCTGACTGGATTCATTCCAGACACCGTCTTCATTGGAACCCTTTATCCTCAGAGTATACCTACCGCCTGGCAGGTTGGTATAACGTCCCTCACGCCAGGAGCCTGCATCAATCCAATCCTGGTCAAAATCTTCAAGTAGATAAGAATGCTGATTCTTCTTGGGATCCACATAACTCAAAGTGGCAAATTCGAATTCAAAACTGTTTTGTGGCCAGCGCAGCACGATCTGCTTCTGTCCATCGCTATTGAGTTCAGGTGTGATCTCTTTACCATTCTGCGTCACAGAAAACAACATTACCGGCGGCACGTAGGGGTTCACTTTGATCTTCAGCGGGTTGAAACTGGTCATGCCGTTGATACCACCAAAGTACATCGTCCCGGTGGCGTCCTGGGCATAGGCATTCATATTAAATTCGTTACCCTGCAATCCATCCGATTCGTTGTAGTTTTTGAATTCGCCGCTTTGAGGGTTGAAACGCGACAAACCGTTGTTGGTGCTCAGCCAAAGATTCCCCTGCCCATCTTCGAGGATGCCATAAACCACGTTGCTAGCCAATCCATCCTCTTCGGAATAATTGGTAAAAGTGCCGTCAGTTTCATTGAATAGGTTCAAGCCGCCACCATCGGTGCCCACCCATATTTTCCCCTGGTTGTCCTGGTAGACCGACAAGATCGAGTCGTTGCTGAGGCTGTTTTCATTATCAGGGTCGTTGCGATAGTGCAAAAAGCGATTGCCTGCCGGGTCATACCGGTCCAACCCGCCAGAGAAGGTGCCAACCCAGAGTGTACCGTTGCGATCAAAATAAACCTTGGTGATCTCAGTGCTGCTGATGCCGCCCGGATCATTTTCATCATAACCGTAATGAGTAAAAGAGTTTTTCAAAACATTAAATCGGTCAAGCCCATTGCTGGTGGCAAACCAAAGATCGCCATTCTTACTTTCGGCAATATCGTAAACCAACCCGCTGATCGAATCCGGGGCAGTCAAGGTGGCAAAGAAATAATGCACAAATTCTTTGCTGCCAGGGTCAAGTCGGTCCAACCCAAGTTTGGTGCCTGCCCACAATATGCCACGGCTGTCTTTAAAAACGGACCAAACCTCATTACTCGCCAGGCTGCCTATGACTGCGGGATCGTGTTGAAAAACTTCGAATCTGCCAGATTCCGGATCAAGACGGCTCAAGCCACCATCCAGGGAAGCTGCCCAGATGGATCCGTCTGGATCAACCGCGATCTTGAAAATGATGTTGCCGCCAATGGATCGGTAATCTTTGGAGCTGTGGTGATAATAAGCAAACTGGTCCATACCCCGGTAATACTTGTTTAAATAACCGCCAAAAGTACTAACCCACAATACACCGTCTTTACTTTCATAAATGTCAAGAATACTGTTATTGCTGAGACTTTTAGGGTCCAGCGAATCGTGTGTGAAGTGGGTAAATTCACGTGTTTTGGTATTGAAATAATCCAACCCGGCCATGGTGCCGAGCCATAGATTTCCGTAAGGGTCACGGGTCATGGTGCGGATGCGGTTATCAGAAAGCGTATCAGGATCCACCGTGGAATGTTGGTAGCGGATGAATGTTCCTTCAGACGGAGTGAAATAATTTAGTCCAGAGGTGGTGGCAATCCAAAAAGAATCCTCGTCGGCGGGAGATATTCCCCTGATGTTATTGCTGATAAGTGAGCTTTGATCTGTGCGATCAAACGAAAAATGGACCACATCGGCCGTTTTGGGATTGAGTTTAAACAATCCTTCAGCGCCAGTTCCGATCCAAACATTTCCATCCTTATCATCGCATAACCCACTGATGGTAAAACTATCCGCACTGGTTTCGTCAAGGCCGATGGAAAAATGGGTAAAAACGCCTTTTTGATTATCGAGCATATCCAGACCGGCAGTAGTCCCCACCCACAACCTGCCCACCCTGTCCTTGAATAGAATGGTGACATGGTTGCCATTCAAGCTGTCGGGGTTTTGATCATCATGAACATAAAGATCGAAAAGCCCGGTCTCGGCATGGTAATAACTCAAACCGCCCTGACGGGTGCCGATCCAAAGGTCACCGCCACCGGCAGAAACCAGCGAAGTGATCCATTGATCGCCTTGCATCTCAGGGTTCTGCCCTTGAATGTTGATCTTTTCGAATTTATACCCGTCGTAACGGTTCAATCCGTCTTCCGTACCAAACCACATGAAGCCCAACTCATCTTGTGCGATGGCATAGGTGGTGCTTTGGGTTAATCCATCATCACTGTCAATTTTTGTAAATCGCAGACTCAGGGGAACTCCCTGTGTTTGGGGAGTCTCAGTGGATTCAACAAGAACAGCCTGAATTGCCTCAGTGGGTGTGACCGTTGGGGAACTGATTTCAGTGGGTGCAGAAAAACATCCGCTGGCCAAAAGCAACACGATAGTGGTTGCTCCCAGGAGGGATAAGGTTGATCTAAGAATCTGATGACCCTGAAGCGTTCGTTTTAAGCTCATCGCTCAACACCCGGAGATTAAATAAGAACAATTAATTATCGCTCATAATTATTCATCCAGTATAACCTTTCAGTTTCTATTCCATGCAAACCTTGAGAACGTACTTATAACCCTCCCGTGGAATCCTTCAAAGTCGGTTTTTCCGGGTCTGGAGGACTATATGATCAGCCAGAACACCCTCCTGTAGGGGGATATAAAACCCGTCCATGGATTCGTGAAAGTCATTTTATAAATTGTTACTCTTGTTTTAGCAAAACGAGATCATCACTCGATTTAAATGGCGGCATCTGATCATCAAAGAGGTGTCCCGGAGACTCCGATATTTCTCTTGCTTTTCCTCCTAAAATCGGAGCATTTTACTCGATAGATAGGCAAATCATAAGCCAGCGCGGCCACATTAATAAATTGATCTCATTTATTGCAGAGAAGTGAGAATAGGCATTCGCCTGGCTTGGAAAATTCCCGCAGCCTGACGGCACAGGGTGCTGAATTTTCCCCAGTAAATTGATCCGGGGCACCTGTTTGGTAATTCGTTGACACAGACACTATCAAGGAGGTGATCCAGTCAATTGAGTATCCCCCTCTTCAAAATTCATTCAGAACAAAATTCAAAACGATATGGAGGTAATAGAAATGTTAAGAAATCGCTTGACAGTTGCTTTCGGTTTAATGCTCATCTTGTGCCTGCTCTTGTCTTCATGCACCCAGACCCCTGCTGCAACGCCGGCAGCCACTGAAGCTGAAACAGCCGCAGCAGTCACAGAAGCCCCCACAGCCGCTCCGACGGAAGCGCCGGTGGCCACCACCCGCAAGGGCGGTTGGTTTGATGAGATTGACTTCTCCGTGGTGGATAACGATTCAGCCGTAACCCAGATCCAGGCCGGCGCAATTGATATCTACTCAGACGGTTTGGCATCCTCTGATTTTCCTTCCATCAAAGAAGCCGGTCTGCCATATGTAGAGAATAATGGTCTGCAGTACGACATTCTTTACAACCCTGGTGTTTGTACTGATAAGAAGGTGTTGAATCCCTTCTCTGACCCCAAGATTCGCGAAGCCACGAACTGGCTTTATGACCGCAATTACATCAATCAAGAAATCTATTCCGGAGCCAACCTCTTAAAATGGTTCCCCATCACCACAGAATTCCCCATGTACGCCGCGCTTGCTGATGTGGCGGCAAAACTTGAAACCATTTACGCCTACGATCCCGCCAAAGCTGAAAAGGCCATTTCAGAAGAAATGACAGCATTGGGCGCCACCAAGAATGCCGATGGCAAATGGGAATTTGAAGGCCAATTGGTAAACTTGAAGTTCCTCATCCGTACTGACAGCGATGGAACCCGCAAACCCATCGGTGATTACGTCGCCAATCAGCTGGAGAGCGTTGGCTTTACCGTGGATAGGCAATATAAGACCGCCACAGAAGCCGGCCCCATCTGGCAAACCAGTGTCCCGGCCAACTGCGAGTGGAATCTTTACACAGCCGCCTGGAGCGCCACCATCATTGACCGCGAAGAGAGAACTCTCTTCCAGGCCTACTACACTGCTGAAAGCACCCAGGGTGTTGAACCTCTCTCTTCAGCCACCCCTGCTGAAGACTTCCGCAAAGTTGCCAATGATCTTGCCAATGGCAATTTCTCAACTCTTGATGAACGAAACCAGATGATCGCCCAGGCCATGGAAATGGCTTTGAAAGATTCTTTACAGGTCTGGTTGATTGACGGCAAAACCTTCATCCCCTATAACGAGAAACTGCAAGTCAGCTATGACCTGGCTGCGGGTGTTCAGGGAGCCCAGGTATGGCCATTCACCTTGCGCATGAGTGATTCAGAAGGCGGAATCCTCAAAGTGGGTGAACAGGATATGTTTGGCCAGCCTTACAACCCGATCGGTGGCACCAACTGGGCTTTTGACCAGATGGCCATCCGCGCCACCAACAGCGGCGGCACGATGAATGATCCCTATACCGGTTTGGTTTGGCCGTTCATGATCGAAAAAGCGGCTGTGACCGTCAAAGAAGGCATACCCGTCAGCAAAACGCATGATTGGTTGACCCTCGATTTCGCTCCCGAAATTCAGGTCCCTGCAGATGCCTTCATTGATTGGGATCCTGTAAAGCAAGAGTTCATTACCGTTGGCGAGAAAAACCCTGATGGTTTGACCGCAAAAGTACGCAGTGTGGTCACCTACCGTCCTGATTTCTACGATGCGGTAACCTGGCATGATGGCAGCAAGATCAGCGCGGCCGATATCATGATGGGCATGATCCTGGAATATGACCGTGCCAACCCTGCCAGCGCCATCTATGATCCCCAGGCTGTTCCCAATTTTGAATCTTTTGCCAATGTTTTCAGAGGATTCCGCATCACATCTGAAGACCCCTTAACCATCGAGTTCTATACCGATGCCGTTGCCGCGGATGCCGAATTGGATGTTTATTCCTTATGGCCCGGACCCACTGCCGCTCCATTCCAATCGTATACCTTTGGTGAAGGTGCATGGCATGTTCTGGCTGTGGCTGATCTGGCTGAAGCAGCAGGCGAAATGTCTTACACCACCGATAAATCCACCGAAAAAGAAAATGAATGGACCAACTTCATTGGTGGACCCAGCCTGGATATCATGAAAAAGTACCTTGATCAGGCTATTGCGGAAAAACATATCCCTTATGCCGCAACGATGAGCAAATACATCACCGAAGAAGAAGCCCTCGCCCGCTACAACAACCTCAAGGCATGGGCTGATGAACATGGTCATTACTGGATCGGTACAGGCCCGTACTATCTTGACAAAGCCTACATGACCGAAAAGACTCTCACCCTCAAACACTTTGACGCCTATCCCGATTTGGCTGATCGCTGGTCCGGTTTTGGCCTGCCCAAAATCGCCGTGGTCACTCTGGATGGCCCTGCACAGGTAACCATCGGTCAGGAAGCCGAGTTTACCGTGAGCGTAACGCTTAACGACAAACCCTATCCGCAGTCTGATATTAAATCAGTCAAGTTCCTGGTGTTTGATGCGAACAATAACATCGTGGCGGTTGCACCGGCCGAAGCTGTTACAGATGGTCAATACCTTGTCAAACTGACAAAAGAGATCACCGACAAATTAGCCTCCGGTTCAAACAAACTTACCGTCGCAGTGGTTCCCATCCCGGTGGCCATACCGACCTTCAGCAGCATCAACTTCGTCACTCTGGCACCATAATTCACCTTTAACTCTAAAACTGGACAGGGGTAATTGGATTACCCCTGTCCAGACTAATTAATGAGGGAAGCATATGACTGTTGAGTCTCAGGTCTCCTCCAAAGCAGTAGATCGAACCAAGTTCAAAAGCACTTTTGGACGGGTTTTTTGGTATGTTTTCTTACGGCTTTTAACCTTATTTGCCACAGTGGTGGTCGGTATCTATCTGACCATCATGATCGCCAACATGGGCGGCTATGTTGACAACATTATGCGTTCGCAAATTCGTGAACGTGTCAACACGCAATTGAACAGCAGCATTACTTTCAAATTGATGGATAGTGATAAACGCAAGGCAATGGTTAATGAACGAATTGCCCTTGAAGAACAACGGTTGGGTCTCAATACCCCCTTCGTGATCCGTTCATTTCGATTTCTCAGTAGGGCTCTTACTTTGAATCTGGGTAATGCAACCTACATGACAGCCGACAGCGGTTCCCGCCAGGTTCGCCTGATCTTGACAGAGCGGCTGCCACCAACCCTGTTACTGATGGGTACTTCACAGCTCCTCCTTTTCGTTCTCAGTGTCATCATCGCGTTGAATCTATCGCGTAAATACGGCGGATTTTGGGACAAGGTTACGATTGCACTATCCCCAACCTCCGCAGCACCACCCTGGTTTTATGGCATCTTTCTGATCCTGATTTTTGCCGCAGTTCTTCGGGTTTTGCCTTTTAGCGGGATGTTGGACGTTCCCCCTCCCGATAGCAAGTGGCTCTATACCCTGAGCCTTCTCAAACACCTTATTTTACCGGCCGGCTCATTAGTCATCAGCGGATTTTTCTTGAGCATTTACACCTGGCGCACCTTCTTCTTGATCTACTCGAGTGAAGATTACGTTGAAATGGCCAAGGCCAAGGGTGTGGTGGACCGCGACATTGAGCGCCGCTACATCCTGCGTCCGACCCTGCCGAACATCGTCACCTCATTCGCGCTTTCACTGATCGGCATCTGGACGGGTGCGACCATCACCGAAACGGTGTTCATCTGGCCCGGTTTGGGGCGCACCCTGTATACAGCCATTGGTCTTTTTGATGTGCCAGTCATAGTGGGCGACACCATCATCTTTGCCTACCTGTTGGCGATTACCGTCTTCGTTCTTGATATCGTCTATGTCTTGATTGACCCCCGTGTGAAAGTGGGAGGGTAATGACCATGAAAAACGCCAAACGTACCTTCAAAGAAATGATGCGTTACCCCTCTGCGGTCACCGGAATGGTGATGATTTTCATCCTGATCATCATTGCCGCCTACGCCATGATCTCCATCCCCTATTCGCAGGCCATCGTTTTTTGGCGCGGCGGAGAAGATGTCTGGTATCAGAACCCCAAACTTGTGCCGCCTGCCTGGTTCAACTGGTTCTCCAAGGAAAAGAAACCGGAATCGTTTGTGATCAATACCTCAGCCGGTGATTATCAACGTACCGTAGACACAAAAAGCGATGGCAGCAGCGTCATTACCATGACCTACACCTTCGATTATCAGTACGATGCGTTCCCGCAGGATATGCTGCTGTACATCAAATCCACTTTTGCGGAGAAAAAACCGTTTGTTTCGATCACCTGGGTGACACCTGATGACCGTCAGGTAAGGGTCGGCGACTTGAGACTCGACACATCCTCTACTTATCGCTTTTCTCAAGATGAAAAGCTCAAGCTTAAATTGAAAGGCGAAGACCCGCAGATCGGTCTATTCTTGAGCGATGACCCCAACAACCCTGCCCCTCTGAAAGGCAAGTACCAGGTGATCCTGTCTGCAGTCGCCTGGGAACCTGAATCCACCGTGGATGCGGAATTTGTCATGCATGGCCAGGTTTACGGCGTTGCCGGCACGGATATTTACCGCCGCGACCTCAAAATTGCCCTGTTATGGGGGGTGCCCGTGGCACTGGCTTTCGGGCTGCTGGCTGCGTTGGGAACTTCCATTCTGACCATGGTGTTTGCAGCCATCGGCGCCTGGTACGGCGGTTGGATTGACGGTCTGATCCAACGCATCACCGAAGTCAATCTGGTGCTGCCCTTCCTCTCCATTTTGGTGATGGTCGGCACTTTTTACAGCCGCAGCATCTGGGTCATACTGGGTGTATCGGTGCTGCTCAGCATTTTTACCGGCCAGATCAAGTCACTGCGCGCCGCTTTCATGCAGGTCAAGGAATCCACCTACATCGAAGCCGCCAAGGCCTACGGCGCCAGTAACCGTCGTTTGATCCTGATGTATTTGATCCCGCGCATGATTCCCACCCTGATCCCTGGGCTGGTTTCTTCCGTGCCGACCTTCGTGTTTCTTGAAGCTTCACTGGCAGTTTTGGGGTTGGGCGACCCCACCCTGCCCACCTGGGGAAAGTTGATCAACGATGCTTTCGTCAATGGCGCCCTCTACAAGGGACAGTATTACTGGATCCTTGAACCGGCCGTGCTTTTGATGTTTACCGGTTTGGCTTTCGCCCTGCTTGGTTTTGCTCTGGATCGCATCTTTAACCCGCGCTTGAGAGAGGCTTGATATGGATAACTCCACTTTGCTGCAAGTTAAAGATCTGAAACTTCATTTCCGCACCACCCGTGGAGCCGTTCAGGCTGTGGACGGGGTCAACCTCGAGCTGCAGCAGCACCGCGCCGTGGTGGTTCTGGGTGAATCCGGCTGTGGAAAAAGCTCACTGGCCCGTGGGATCTTGCGCCTGCTGCCGCGTAACGTCGTGGCTTACAGTGGTCAGGTGAATCTCAACGGCAAGGATGTAATGCCCCTGAGTGATGATGAATTCAGGCGGCAGGTCCGTTGGATCCAAATGTCCATGGTGCCGCAGGCGGCCATGAATTCGCTGAACCCCGTCATCCGCGTGGGGGAACAGGTGTACGAACCCGCCATGATCCACCTGGGGGTGAACAAGGATGAAGCCATCAGCATGGCCTTGAAGATGTTCAAACACGTGGGGGTTCCTGCGGACTTTTTAACCCGCTATCCCTTTGAACTTTCCGGCGGCATGCGTCAACGCGTGGCCATTGCCATGGCGCTGATCACCTCCCCCAGCCTGATCATCCTGGATGAACCCACCTCCGCCCTGGACGTGCTCACCCAGGCCAACATCTTCAATGTGCTCAAACGCATCAAGCAAGAACTCGGCACCAGCTTCATCCTCATCACCCACGATATTGCCACCTCAAGTGAACTGGCGGATGAAGTGGCCGTGATGTATGCCGGTCAGTTGATCGAAACCGGGTCCGCCCGCAGCTTTTTCACCGCACCCTTGCATCCTTACTCGCAAAAATTGATGGCCAGCGTACCCCACCTGCGTAGCACGAATGAACTGGAACATATCGGCGGCCAGCCTCCCAGCCTGGTGAACTTACCCGGCGGCTGCCGCTTTATGGAACGCTGCACAAAGAAATTCGATCGCTGCACGCAGGAACCTCCCGTTTATCGCGTGGATGGCCGCAGCGTGAAGTGCTGGCTTTACCAATCTTCACAGGAGAAACCATGAACACCAACAACCTTCCCTTGGATCTCATCAATGAAGATGAAAATTTCAATACAGGTGGACCGCTTTTATCCATCAGGGAGCTGCGGGTCTGGTTTGAACTGCGCCGCTTTGGCTTTGGCCGCGCGGGACACGTCCGCGCCGTGGACGGGGTGAGCTTCGACCTCTCCAAAGGCGAAGCCATAGCCATCGTCGGAGAAAGTGGATGCGGCAAATCCAGCCTGATGAAGACCATCCTGGCGCTCTACAAGCCCACTGCCGGGCAGATCGCGTTCATTGACCGGGACCTGTCCAAAATGGATGAATCCGGGCTGCGCTGGTACCACGGCCACGTCGGCTACGTGCAGCAGGACCCCTACGGCGCGCTGGCTTCATTTTTAACCGTCAAACGCATCCTCGAGGAGCCGCTGATCATCGGCGGGATCAAAGACAAGGCAGAACGGGCCGAACGCATCAATAAAGTGATGGAAGAGGTCAAACTTCATCCGGTCAACGATTTCCTTGAAAAGTATCCCCATATGCTCTCTGGCGGACAGCAGCAGCGCGTGGTCATCGCCCGCGCCATGATCATGGAGCCCAAACTGCTGGTGGCCGACGAACCCGTCTCCATGCTGGATGCCTCCGTGCGGGTTGAAATTCTCAAGCTGCTCAGAAACCTGCAGCAGAAACATAACCTCTCGGTCATCTACATCACCCATGACCTTTCCACCGTCAGCTATTTTGCCGAACGCATCTTCGTGATGTACGCCGGCCAGATCGTGGAAAAAGCCTCCGTGGACCGCCTGATCAACCACGCCTGTCACCCTTACACCCAGGCGCTATTGAACGGCACTTCCATCCCCGATGCAGACAACGCCGCCACCTTCAAGGAAGTGCCCCCCGGTGAACCTCCCAGTTTGGTAAACCCGCCTGTGGGCTGCCGCTTCAATCCACGCTGCGCCAAAATGATCAGCGGCCTGTGCGACGTGGAGGAACCCCCCGAGTTTGAACCCCTGGCCGGCCATCTGGTGAAATGCTGGTTGTTCAAATGATCAGACTCTCACCTCGTCTAATGATTGTGATCGGCGCCTCGCTTCTGGTGCTGGGTGTCGTTTTACCATTATTGATGGTAATCAAGATAATTCCATCCACTCTTGGGTTGAGCTTCCTTTCTTACACCGCCTCAGTAGTGGGGATGTTCGTGGGGCTGATCGGCGCCTTGACTTATGCTCGCAGCAAAAAGAGGGGATAAACACGCAGGGGAGGTTCATCCAGACTTTGGACGCTTCGCGTGAACCTCCCCTGCGTGATTTGACATCCGTAAAAATCGCAGATTGAATTTTCTCTGCCACTGATGTAAAGTAATAGCAAGAAAGGGGAATCAATATGAATCCAAAAACACGAAGACTCATCATCGGCGATTTCTTTATCCTGTTGGCTTTTGCCCTCCTGCCAGGCATCAGGGGATATACCAATTGGCACATTGCTGAATTTGTAATGATCGCTATATTTGTTGGATTTATCCTCTATCAGCGTCATAAGAAGTCCCGCCAACCAAAACCTGAATAATTACCCTTTCGTGTTTTCGCGATCTATGCGCCCCCGAGCTGCTTTGAGGCGAGAGGGGTCGTCCTTTCGTGGTTTTTTTATAAATGTCTTTAATCAATAAAGCCCTGACGCTTTCCGCAGTCAGGGCTTATCGAATTCATTACTATTTAGTTTACTGCAGCAACATCAATGGGCTGGGCCATTCCGCTTAAAATGGATTCAAGCGACATGGTGTGTACACAGCGGCTGTGGGTGATGAAAAATTCGCAGTCGCAATCCCATTTCCCGTCTGTATACTTCACAGCGTGGGAATTGTTGTCACCCTTCACGGTCACAGAGAACGTATGAAATTCAAAACGATCTCTTTCTTGCGCATAACGTTTTGCTTTTTCAATTTTGCCGATCATGCTGTAATCCATGTGATGTGGTTCTCCTTTGTTTGGTTAAGGAAGATGTTAAAACAAAAGGCACGCGGAAATACCGCGTGCCTTAATGATTTACCTCAATTATCAGTGCTTCTGTTACTCGCATAGTAGATGCGTCTCCTGTATTGGGTATATAGTATAACTTCCTCAGTCATTTGTCAATATTCTTATTCAACGATTACCCTACGATTTTTCAATTACTTTAAAAGATTACCCATCAATCCCCGTGGATTGTGCGATAATTAAACATTGAAATATTTATCAAGAGGAGCGGCCCCTTTTTATGTCACCAGAAAAAATTCTCGTCGTGGATATTGATTCCAAATCCATATCGCTGTTGCGTCAGGTATTTTCCTCCGCCGGGTTCGAAGTCATCAGCGCAAACAAACCAGAACGCGCTGTTCAATTGGTCACCGAAGAGATTCCCATCCTGGTCATCACCGAATCCAGGCTGGATGGCACCCTCGACGGCTTTGGTCTGCTCCACGACATCCGTGAATTTTCGACCATTCCCCTGGTCATGCTGTCTGACCGGCCTTCTGCAGATGATGAACTGCGCGCCCTCGAAAATGGTGCAGATGACTATCTCGCCAAGCCTTATGATTCGCGCATTCTACTGGCAAGGGTCAAAGCCATCCTCCGCCGCGGCAAGAACGCCCCTGCCGCCCCCGAGATCATCCAGTGCGGCTCACTCACCATCAACCAGGTTTCCCGCCAGGTCAGTGTGGATGAAGTGCCCGTTTACCTCACCGAGACCGAATACAACCTGCTGCTCGAACTTGCCAAACATCCCGACCAGGTCATGCTGCATGAACAGCTGCTGCGCGAAGTCTGGGGACCCGAATATCGCCACGAACTCGATTACCTGCGTTCTTACGTGCACATCCTGCGCAAGAAACTTGAAAAGACGCCTTCTCAGCCTGCGATGATCGTCAGCCTTTCGGGCATTGGCTACAAACTGGTTTCCTCCCCTTCCCCAAAATCCAAAGGTAAATAATTCATGGATAGTGACGGCACCTTTAACCTTTTTGAAATGGCGCAGAAGCAGTTTGACCGCTGCGCGGATCTGCTCGACCTCGAACCGCCCGTACGCGAATTCCTGCGCCTGCCCATGCGTGAAACCCAGTTCAGCCTGCCCATCAAACTGGATACGGGAGAGTCAAAAGTCTTGCGTGGTTTTCATGTGCAGTTCAACGACAGCCGCGGACCCGGCAAAGGCGGGGTGCGTTTTCATCCCGCCCAGACCCTCGACACCATCCGCGCCCTGGGCATGTGGATGACCTGGGAAACAGCCATTGTCAACCTGCCCCTGGGTGGCAGCGCCAGCGGCGTGGCTTGCGATCCGCACAGCCTCAGCCCGATGGAAATGGAACGCATCTGCCGTGGTTTCGTGCGCAAGGTCGCCCACCATTCCGGACCCGATTGGGATGTGCTCGGCCCCGATGTGATGACCGGCCCGCAGCACATGCTGTGGATGCTGGATGAATATGAAGCCATCGTGGGGCATAAAAGCCCCGGTTTTGTCACCGGCAAACCCATCCACCACGCCGGCTCGCAGGGCCGCAAAGAAGCCCCTGGCTACGGTGTGATGATCGCCGTACGTGAAGCCCTCAAAGACATGGGCATCGCGGTGGAAAAGACCAGCGCCAGCTTTCAAGGCTTCGGCCTGGTCGGCATGCACGCCGCCCAGCTCTATCACCAGATGGGTGGATTGATCCACTCCGTCGCCTGTTGGAATCAGACCGACCGCACCACCTACACCTTCCGCAAGAAGGAAGGTATTGATTTCGACCAACTCGTTTCGATCACCGATCGTTTTGGCGAAATTGACAAACTCAAGGCTCTCTCCCTCGGTATTGAGTGCCTGCCCGGCGACGCCTGGATACAGCAGGATGTGGACATCCTCGTACCCGCCGCGCTCGAAAACCAGATCAGAACCGATAATGTCAATTTGATCAGCCCCAAGGTCAAGATCATCGCAGAGGCGGCCAACGGTCCCACCAACCCGATCGTGGACCCCGAATTGACCAAACGCGGCATCCTCATCATCCCCGACATCCTTGCCAACTCCGGCGGCGTCATCTGCAGTTACTTTGAACAGGTGCAGAGCAACATGAATTATTATTGGAGCAAAGACGAGGTGTTAAGCAAACTCGATTCGCTGATGACCTCGGCTTACATTGATGTCTCCGCTTTTGCCAAAAAGAACAACACCACCTCGAGAGACGCGGTTTACATGCTCGCCGTGGATCGAGTGGCGCGCGCCTGCCTCGATCGCGGTTTGATCTAGCACCTGCCTGCTTCCATGATCAAGATCGCGGATCATTTTCAACTGTTATCCATGCGGCGTAAATCCGAGCTGGACCGCATGGCGGTAGGCGACGGCCGTGAAGAATTGGGCGGCAAAGCCCAGGGGCTGCTCTCTGTTCATCAGACCCTGACCGAACTGGATCAATCCTCCTTCCCCGAAATAAAACTGGATATTCCCAAGCTGACCGTGCTGGGCACCAGTATTTTTGAAGCCTTCATCCAGCGCAACGGATTGGAAGACATTGCCCACTCCGGTCTCTCAGATGCGCGCATTGCCAACGCCTTTCAACGCGCCGACATGCCCTTTGAAGCCCTGGGTGAACTGCGTGCGCTTTCCACCACCTGGACGACCCCGTTGGCCGTCCGCTCTTCAGGTCTGCTCGAAGACCAGACCCAACGTCCCTTTGCCGGCGTTTACCTCACCAAAATGATCCCCAATAACCAGCCCGACCCGGATACGCGCTTTGCCAAGCTGACCGAAGCGGTCAAGTTCGTATGGGCTTCCACTTACTTCAAGATCGCAAGGGATTACTGTCAGGCCACCGGTCTGGATATCTGCCAGGAAAAGATGGCCGTCATTTTGCAGGAAGTCATCGGCCGCCGTCACCTGAACCGTTTTTATCCTGAACTTTCAGGTGTGGCCCGCTCTTATAACTTCTATCCGCTCAAGCCGGCCAAACCTGAAGACGGCGTGGTCAACCTGGCGCTCG
The DNA here is from genome assembly GCA_021825925.1 of Chloroflexota bacterium. Lineage (GTDB taxonomy): Bacteria > Chloroflexota > Anaerolineae > Anaerolineales > Anaerolineaceae > UBA6107. The sequence goes on along the minus strand of JAKAFP010000009.1, from coordinate 98,326 downwards.
GGCTTGGCAAGACCATCGTGGATGGCGGCCGCTGTTGGATCTATTCCCCGGCCTACCCCGAAATGCCGCCGCCGTACGATTCCACCGATGAACTGCTTAGAGAAACCCAGACGGATTTCTGGATGATCAACATGGGCGAACCACCCGAATTCAATCCCATCAAGGAAACCGAGTTCTTGCAGGTCGAAAATTTGATGACCGCCGACAAGGATGGCACCCTCGTTCACCTGGCTTCAACTTATGACCCTCAGACCGAACGGCTCAGTGTCGGTACGGATGGCACAGGCACCCGCGCCCTGACTTTTTCGCCCTTGTTGGTAAAAAAGGATATCCCGGTTAACGCGCTGATCAAGCGCATGCTGGCCAGCTGCGAAGCCAAACTCGGCTGCCCCGTGGAAGTCGAATTTGCCATGACTTTTGATCCGCCCCGCTTTGGTTTTCTGCAGGTGCGCCCCATGGTGGTGCCCGAAGGCAACCTTGAACTCTCACCGAAGGAAATGCAGAACCCCAAAGCTCTGGCCTCTTCAGAAGTGGTGCTGGGCAACGGCGTGGAGGACGATATCACGGATATTGTTTATGTCGTCCCCGAGCTGTTTGATCTGAAGAACACCCGCCCCATGGCCGAGGAACTTGAAGCCCACAATCGCCGGTTGATGCAGGAAGGTCGAAAATACCTGTTGATCGTCTTTGGACGTCTGGGCACTGAAGACGCCTGGCTGGGCATCCCCGTCACCTGGGGACAGATCTGCGGCGCAAGTGTGATCATCGAAGCCACCCAGCAGAACGTCAAAGTGGAATTAAGTCAGGGCTCCCATTACTTCCACAACATCATCAATTTGGGCGTCAAACACTTTTCGATGCCCTTTACCAGCCCCTTCCGTGTAGACTGGGATTGGCTCCTGCAGCAGCCGGTGGCCAATGCCATGCACTTCACGCGCCACACCCGGCTCTCAGCCCCCCTGCACATCAAGGTGGACGGCCGTCACGGTCGCGGGACCATCCATCACGCTTGATGGCGTTCTAGACCCCCGCGGTTTTGTTGAATTGAGAAGAATCCCCATCATCAAACCGCGGGGGTTTGCTTTTCCATGTAATAAATTCATAAGTGCAAGAATCGGAAATCTCTAAAAAGATTTCCGATTCTTTTATAAATACCTCTCAAAAAGACCCGCGTTGTTTTTAGACTCCCGCAGACTTAAAGTCTGCGGGAGTCTGTTCTATTTTAATTTCTCACCTTCACGAACGCCCTTACCGTGCGGCTGATGTCTTCCTCGGTGGTTGCCCACGAGCACACGCTCACCCTGATCACGGGTATGCCGTGCCACTTTCCGCTGCCGCACCAGCATTCACCAGATTGCTGTAAATGCCGCAGCGTTGCCATGGTTTCCTCCGCGGAATCGCAGGTCACCAGCACCTGGTTGAAAACGACATCATTCAAGACGTTGAATCCCTCTGCCTTGATCTCTTTGGCAAACTGGGATGCCCGCTCGCACAGACCGTCCACCAGCTCCTCCACCCCGCCTTTACCCAGCAGCTTGAGCGTTGCCCACAGCTCCACGGCCCTCCCCCGGCGGGACATGTCGGGCGAGTACAGCATACCGTCGCGCTGGTCGCTGTAAAGGATGTAATCTCCGCTGGCCTGCATGGCTGTGATCATTGCCTTGCGGTCCTTGCAGATCACGATGCCGCAATCGTAAGGCGTATTGAGCGTCTTGTGTCCATCCACGGACCACGAATCCGCTTTTTCAATGCCTTTGGTCAAGTATTTCTTATTGGCAGAAGCTGCCGCCCACAAACCGAAAGCGCCATCCACATGGACCCAGGCGCCAGCCTTGTTTGCCGCATCGCACAATTCATCAATCGGGTCAAAAGACCCGGAGTTCACGTTGCCTGCCTGCAGGATCAAGAGTGTGTTGCCATCCAGCGATGGAAGTTGATCAGCGCGCATGCGGCCCTGTTCATCCGCGGGTACCAATTCCACCCGTTCACGGCCAAGACCCAGGATCGCCAGCGCCTTGAACACCGAGCTGTGCGCTTCAGCCCCCACCACCACACGAATGGGCGTCGCTCCGAAGAGCCCCTTTGTGTTCACATCCCAGCCGGCACGCCGCAGCAGTTCGTAACGGGCCGCCGCGAAACCGGCCATGGTCGCCATCGAGGTTCCGCTCACCAGCCCCATGGCGCAGTCGCTGGGCAGCCCAAGCAGGTCGTTCATCCACACTTCACACACGGATTCCAACTTGGCCATGATCGGCGAGGTCACATACAGCGGCGCCAGTTGGTCCCACACATCGGCCAGCCATTTCACCGCCATCACTGGCGCAAAAGAACTGCCCACCACCAGCCCAAAGTACCTGCCGCCGGTAGTCGCCACTGTCGCCGGGGACCCGTAGTCGTGCAGCATACCAAGAATTTTTTCGGCGTCACCGGGTTTCTCGGCAAGCGGTTCATCAAACATTTTCAAACCCTCGAGCGCTCTCTCATCGGGGTAAACATTACGGTCATTCACATTCTGTAAATAATCAAAGGCATAACCTTTGGCTCGCTCAAATAGAATCTCGTGATCCATTGAATGAAAGTCCTTAATGGTATCTGTCATGTGCATGGCTCCAAATCTCTTATGATTCAAATAGTATAAATGAAAAAGGACCGTATGGAATTCCACTCGGTCCAAATAAGAGAGGTGTTTGAACTTGAGTGATTATTCCTCCTGGAAAAGCCTATAGGTGGTAGTCCACCAACAATAACCGGTCAAGTCGTCGCTGCGCGCCTCAATCGGGCTCAACATGCGGATGCCATCCTCGCTCATTCCACTGCAGCGGATCGGTCCACAGGCTCCAGTGCCGATCGTGTATAACCCCATGACCGGTCTTCTAAAGAGCAGACTGTCTACAAAACATTCCTCGCCCGTGCCAGAAGCAACCAAGGTAGTACCGCCAAATCCATTGGCAGCGGAGACCGTTTCGGCACCTCCGTTGTACCAGCGGTAACCATGGGTGGGAATATCCAACCCTGCTGAACGGGTGATGGTTAATTCTTCGTCACCTGCGATTTCAAACCAATCAGATACAAAATCACTGCACCAACCCGCACCTTGAATTTCATCCCAAGTCGCCTCAAATTCAGGAGAATTCCAATCCACCACGGTGCGTCTGGAACCCCCTCCGCTGATATAGGCTGACAAGTGCATATCCCACGTGTTGTGGTAGCTGACATTTTCACCCATCATCTGATAATGATTGGTCGGACAAAAAGTCGCCCAACCCGTCCTCCAAACCAAACGCAGCCGTTCAGTGGCTTCGACTTGATAAGCGTTGTTTGAAGTATCTTTTTCAGCAATTGTATTTTCAGGGTTGATACGTACTGTATAACCGTCACGCATTCTTTGTCGCAACGCATCATTAACATCAATCAACAAGGTTGTGGATTCCCGTGCGCCAAGGTCAAAATTCTCGAAATTTTTCATGACCGGTCTGCCCTCCGGGAACTCGAGCCAAACCACAAGAATGGCATGATCAAGCGATCCATCAGTGTCTGCATTGGTCAGCGTGGTTTCACCATTGTTTTGCAAAACGATATTCAACTGATTTGTGGATTGGTCAAACAATACGCTGGGGATGGAAAGATCTGGCAAAGGTCTGCAATAGCGAGGTTTTTCTGCTAAAACACCGGAGTCAACGTAACGGTCTCTTTCTTCTTGTACGGCATTCTCAGGATCCATCAGTACACAGGCGCCCAGCGCAGGCTGTGGATCCATGCCACCATGCGAAAGAATTAGTGTTTCGCCAGGAGCAAGAGTGGAATTAGGCCAGGTAAATGTGCCGAATTCCGTGCCATCAAAAGAGTAAACACGGGCCACCAAATCCTTGTTGGTCCAGGTGGCCATGCCCACATTACGGACATGAATTCGCAGTTTGCCAGAACTGGGGTCTACACTCAAGTTTTCGACCACAATATCCGGCAGCGGCGGCGGCGCCCCCGGATCAACCACCGGCGTCTCACCGACCGGTGATAGATTAAATGTGACCTTGCACCAATCGGGCATGGATCCAACCGGTAAGTCGGTGGTGATTTCACCTTCAAAAGCGGAAGCCAACTGCGTTTCATCAATGAATTGCTGGCCTGAACAAACCTTTTGCGACCCGTGAAATATTTCAAATCCCAACGCCAGCGGGATTTCAAGAACAGAAGGGTTCCCAGCCGGAATTTCAACCAGCATTTGGCTGTCTCCATTGCCAAATCCGGTCATGATCTGGCTGACCTGCACCTCCGAATTACGGCGCAGTCCAAAAGTGGACGGAAAATTATCGTCCTCAGGCGGCCGCCCGTCGAAATTAAGCTGCTGCTCATTGGCATAAAAATCGCCGTACACCGGGCTTAGGTCTCCGCCAACCTCACCAGTTTTGAGCGTTTCAAAGGTGACCCGCACGGATTGTCCACACCCCGGTCCGCCGATGTCACCGCCGCTAATGATGGCAGTGTTGGAAGGCAACGAGTAATTTCCGGAGGGAAAACCGCCAACAAAAGCAACCACCTGAAAACGGTATTCATCCCCACAAGGCAGGTTGAACCATTGTTCTGGCAGCCGCGTTGAGCGGGCGCTTCTGCCAACAGTCCACTGAAAAGTATCGTTCAATAGAATCGCAAAACCATCAATCGTGGGATGACTGCCATCGTTGGGAAAATAATCCCAGGTTAATTGATGCTGCCCGACATCAACGGCCGTGTTCCACGGAGGTGCAATGCTTGGATCCAGCCCTTTTTCTGGCCAGGTGACCCGAAATGCCAGTGAAAAGCGATCTTCGCCGCCCGAACTTGCCGCGTGTTGGATAATTCCCCATGCTTCCGGCCAGATATCTTTGTGCAACGTCCCCAAGTCCACCGCATCCAGCCCGCCATCTGCCACCCCGACACAACTGATATCCACTGGGACGGACTGGTCGCCATCCCAAAAGATTTTTAGCGCATTCTCGTTGGCCATATGTGAAGCAACATCCCATGCCCGGCCGTTATTTGACATGTCAAATGATTCATCCGTATTCTGGTTGGAATCCACATCAGGCATCCAGCGCGGTGTGCTGCCAGCCAGGCTGACATAACAATGCAGTGATTCAAAACTGTTGGGGGTATCAAGTCTTAAGACTTCAACTTTTAATTGGACGGGGTCAACGGGAGCCATGAATCTGAAAAATGGCCATTCAATATCCACTGACTCAATGGATTCTGGCGAAGCGCCATCGCTGTTGGGAGCCCCCTCCAGTGGCGGCTCTCCTTCACCGCCGGTGTCGCTACTTGCAATCGGCTCCATCTCTCCTGAACCACCGGAAGAAAATACAGGAACAACCAGCTCATCGCCCGGAGTGAGATCCGATCCACCTCCTCCATTTAAGGCAGTCAATTCATCCACGCTGATATCAAAACCATCAGCAATGGATTCCAGAGTATCCCCCTCTTCGACAATGTATTTGGGTTCTGAAGCCAGGGATGCTTCAACCACATCCACCTCGATGCTGGCCTGCCCTATCACACCGTTATTGGTCACCGTTTTGACTGTCACGGTGTGTACGCCTGCCGTGGCAGGAACCCACGCTTCAGAAAGGACCATCATTCTGGGAGATTCCCCCGCTGGTGGAAGTTTTTTGGCAATTTGCATATCGTCCACCCACAGTTCCATTTTCTGAAGCGGTTTATCAGCGCTGGCGGTGGCATGGACGATGAATCCTTTTGAAACCACCAATGATTGCCGATCCAGCGGTGCCTGGATTAATACCAGGGGATGTGAATTGGCCGCCCGGTCCTTCATGATCCAGTAAAACACGCCCAATTGAAGGAGGAATACCACCAGCAAGCCTAAAATTGCATAAAGGATCCAGAGTCGTTTTTTCATTTCTCCCTCCTTTAGCTCAGCAGGATCGCAAAGTAAGACCAATCTGACCATGGACCGACGTTGCCCTTTCCATCAATGGCTCTTACCTGCCAGCGGTAATAGTATCCGCATTCAACAGACAACGACACCGTTTTATCTTTTAGGCCGGTAAAACTCGTTCCGGGCAGAGTGTTCCAATTGCTGTTGTCCCCGGATTTTTGCACGTTGACTTGATATTCCGCTATTCCACTGGGGTCATCCACTGGCCGCCAGGTGAGTGATTGAGAAGCTTTGCATGCGATGGAAAGTCCGTTGGCAGGGACGGCCAAAACAGGCGCCGGAGGTGCCGCCGAATCACAGATGCCGGAGACGTTTACCGTGATGGTGCGTTGTTCCTCCTGCCCTGAAAGTTGAACGACTGTGATCGTATAGGTTTTGTTTTCACAAGGGCACTCTTCATCAGCCCCCACAAGAGGCTGTTCAATATTCCCAAATATCACTTTCCGGGCATTGCTGACATTCCAATTTATGGATGTGCATCCTCCCGCTGAAACCTGACTGGGTTCCGCCCAGAATTTGATCACTGGTTTTAAGATCGGCGTTAATGTCTTTGTGGGCGTGGCGGTCGGAGTCGGCGTTGAGGTAAAGGTTGGGGTGAATTCAGAGGTGTTCGTCGGGGTTGGAGTGGTGGCTTCAGCTGCCGGGATGTCAGACTCACCAGTGCCCCCGATATGAAGCAGTGCTGTATCGGGTGCGCTCGCTGTGCCATTCGAGGCGTATGCGATGACGTGAATGGCATAATCTCCTGGTGAGGTCGGCTGCCAACTAGCCTGAAAACTTACCAACTTGGATTGATTGGAAAAATCTGTCAGCGAGATCAATGGCGTGTCATTGATCGAAATATCCACCCTTTCGATCATACCAAGGGAGGAAGCGTGGCCTTCAATTTGGATGAGCTGGGGGTTTTCCAATGATAAATTGTCTATGGGGGCATCAATCCAGGCGTAGGTCACATTTCCAATATTTTGCTGTGCACAAGAAACCAGAAATACTAAGGCAAAAACAACAAAAACGTGAAGTATTTTTTTCATCGCATACTCCCTTTTCGTGTTATTTTTTACCAATAATGACAACTAATATTTGGGGAATACAAAATGACTTGTCATTCTGCAATGAAAGTGCAATGTTTTATGTTTTTAGGTCTTGATGGGATTTTTCGATGTGATGTTACAGTGAGTTAAAAAGAGTATAGCATAACTGAATTACAGATAAAACCACCTTTGAAGAATCAAAAAATTTTCTTATCCCCGCCACTTGAAAAGCAAAGCGGACCACTTTTCATTGATCGAACAGATCTTGTAATCCACCATGCCCACCGCCAAACACTGTTCGCGAACCACCGTTTGGGTCAGGTCGCAGCCAGGATCGGCCGCTTTTTTAGGCCAGCCCACCCAGGTCGGGGCATGTTTTACATGTGTTTTAATCAGTGCGAGACTGGCCGAGAATTCTGCCTGGGAGTGCAGACACCACAGGAATAAATTGGCATCATTGACAATTTCGTTGGCAACTCTTACCCCTGCGGGTAGGTGATCAGAATCGCCCAAAAGGTCTTCCTGTTCGCCAATCAAACACACCAGGAATCCGGGTTTGATGCCCAATTTGGTCGCCAGAGGCTTTTGTGAATAGGCAGCAAAAACGGAGGATTGCGGTAGGAAGTCTTTTTCTTTGGAATCCACGACGCGCGTGAGTATGGGTAAAATGTCTTCCCAGGTCGTGAATTCAGCATCCGGCAGTAGCTCACGGATGGATGCAACCTTGTCTGCTGCACCCTCCACAAACACGATGGGGATCTGCCGTGTACCCGCCCGGGTTCGGATCATGACCCCCAGGTCACGTCCCTGTGAAGGCAGGCGTGAGAGATCAATGACCACAGCATCCGGCCTGGCAGCCTCCAGCGCCTTTGAAAAGAGCGGTCCTGGGTTTATACCTTCCACTATATCGATACCCGCCAGGGTAAGTTGATTAATGCGCTCCTGGCGTTCTTTTTCGTTCCAATGGATCAAACAAACGCGCATGACTTACTCTAATTCATAAAAGTCTTGGCATCAGGGTAAAGAGTCTTGTACATCCCAAACAATTCATCCACAGCATAACCCAATGGGATCGAGCCGGTTTGTTTATATCCACGTGGAAAATGGCAGTACTGCTTGTGATTTTTCAGATCAAATAACATCATTTGCCCAACCTCCCCGCCTTTCCATGGGATTTGGTATCGGGTTTGTACATAAGTAATAGCCTCTTGTGTAAATTCATCCGATGACACTGCTGCCACCACTATGCTAGGCAGCGTCATACGCCAGACATTGGGTACGCGAAAATCCTTGTTCACTACTTCTCTAAAACTTTTTTGCGCAGCGATCAGGGCTTCCAAACGCCCAAAAAGATCCTTGTCCCAATCCAAAAATAAATAATAGTTGATGAACTTAACCGGTCCCACGCTGGTGATCTTGGGTGAAACCGCTGAAATCAAGGCACGTACGCTGGGAATACTCGCATTGGAATTAATCGTATACCCAGCCGTCCAAAGTTGCTGTTCAAATTCCTGAATAAATTCCAATATCATAAACTATTCCCTCCGCATTCTTCTTCAGATCACCATTCAATTATAGATGAAATCAAACCAAATAGCTCATTGAGCAGTTTTCCTCATTGAGAGAACCAAATGGATGAATAAGGGTATGGATCCCCCCGCCAGGTCAATCCCCAGGTCAAAAAGCGATGCGCCAATATTGAATACACCCACGCTGACCATTTGAATGAGCTCCTGGAGCATTCCCACTAACAGAACTCCCCCCAGACTCAAAAGAACCCTTTGCCAGGTTGGACGCTTTGCAGAAAGGCGCATCGCGATCCAAGCCAGACCACCAAACAGCACCATGTGCATCAAAATATGTGAGAGCAGTGAATTAAACACAAAATTAAAACCACTGGCATATACCCCTGAAACCTGTGAGAGCGCCGCAAAGGGGAACAAGATACCTAGTAATAGAATAACCAAAATGATTGCTGGTGTACTTTTTCTCAATTAACTTCCCACCCTTCAAAACGAGACTATGCCAAAAATGAAAGACCTTCTTCTATCAAAGCCGCTTTGATCTTTGCCAGCGCATTCGGTCCAATGCCATGCAGTCTGGCCAGGTCGCTTTCCCTAATCTTAGTAAAATCAGTCAGACTCTTGATCCCCACGGTAGCCAACGCCCGCAAAGCTGGCTGGGCCAAACCTGCAGGCAGGTTGTCTTTGATCGCTGCTGTCGTTCGATTGGCTTCTTCCCTTGTCAGCGGATCAGCCGTGATCGGGCAATTGCTATGACGGTCACTTTTTCTCTCGGTCATTTGATGAGAATCTTACCATTTTATTCAATCCATCCGGGGATGCTACCAGGGATCGGTCATGAACTGAATGTCAGATGGTTCTATTTCTTACGCTTGGCCGCTGCCTTGGCCAGGTTTTCTTTCAATCGAAAGCGCACGATCTCCCTGATAAGGTCCAAAGGGAGCTCTTCATCCAGAGGGATTTGCACTGTCCCTTTCGAAGTTTTGTATCTGGCTAATTGATCTTGAAAATGTTCGATCCCGGAAGGCGCAGGGAAGAATCCGATGTGATTCTTGAACGCGGCGAAATGAACCAGGTTGCCCTCCTGGCTGAAAGTGGGCATGCCGTAGGCGATGCGCTCTTCCGCTTCGGGTACCTCAGCCTTGATCACTGATCGCAGTTTAATTAATTTTTGCTGCACTTCAACCGGAGCCCCGTTAATGTATTGATCTATCGAAGTTGGGAGTGCTTTACCTTTTTCCATATCGGCTCCTATAAAAAAACTAATAACCGGATAAACTTGGTCATATTATCATGCAAGTGGTCGCTATTTGTCAAATAATACGCGTACCTTTTTGGGGTGCTCTTGGTTTTAATGGGTATCAAGAGGAGACAGACATGCCTGATAACACCTTTAACAATCTGACAGTGATCATCACCGGCGCTTCCAGCGGCATCGGCTGGGAAATGGCCAGACAAATGGCAGCCCAAGGTGCGAACCTCGTACTCGCCGCCCGCCAGGATGATAAATTGATCGAGTTGGCCAACCTATGCTATAAACTGGGCGGCAAGGCCGTGGCCGTACCCACCGATGTGTCTGACCCCAGGCAGTGCAGCTCTCTCATTGATGCCGCTATAAAAGCCTTCGGCAGAATTGACGTTTTGGTCAATAACGCCGGAACCACCATGTGGGCCCGTCTGGATGAGATCAGCGATATATCCATCTTCGAAAAGATCATGCAGGTGAATTATCTGGGCAGCGTTTACTGCACCTATTATGCCCTGCCCCATCTGAAAGCCTCCAAGGGCCGGATTGCCGCTGTTTCCAGTTTGACCGGCAAAGCCGGCGTGCCCACCCGCACGGGATATGCCGCAAGTAAACACGCCATGGTTGGTTTCTTCGATTCGCTGCGTGTTGAGCTGCGCGGAACAGGCGTCAGCGTCACCATGATCTATCCCGGGTTTGTGGATACCGGCGTGCAGGAGCGCGGCTTTGGCGCGGACGGCAAACCCCTGGGCATCAATCCACTGCAAAAAAGCAAGATCATGTCCACGCCTGAATGTGCAAGCCTGTGCATCAAAGCCATTGCAGATCGCCGCCGCGAAGAAGTCATGACCCTGCGCGGAAAGCTCGGTCAATGGCTCAAACTGATCGCACCTGGTCTGGTGGATAAGATCGCTGCCAAAGCCATCGAAGAAGGCAAATAATTCGGAATTGCTAATCCCAGCCTCACCCCTGCACCCCTCTCCCAAGCCTGGGAGAGGGGAAAGCCCCCTCACGCATAGCGTAGGGGGCGGGGGAGAGGGAATATTTCCCACACTTTTCTTGTCAAGTTTATAGTGAATGCCTGCAATTATTGCGTAATTTTCTTTGGTATTTGAGCCATGATGTATTCAGACAAAGCAGTGATCGTCAGCGCCGGGTTGGCATTCAAATTGACCGGCACGACCGATCCATCCGCCACATACAAGCCTGGATAGCCGAAAACCCTGCCCTCCTGGTCCACCACACCCTCAGCCGGGGATTTTGCCATGACACATCCCCCCAGAATGTGAGCAGTGGTTGGAGCATCCAGCAACACCTCAAACCAGCTCCCCTTGGGGAACCCCTTCATCTTCTCAGCCATCTTGCGTGTCACCTGGTTGGCGATGGGGATATAGGTGGGGATGCGCTGACCCTTCTCGGGCAGCCGTGAATCCAATCCAAACCGTGTTCTCTTGATGCGAAGGTAATTCTCGGTGGATTGCATCACCAGGATGACAGAAGTGCGTGCACTTTGTCCGGGGATCCACAACCCCCGTAAAAACTGAAGCGGGTGCCTGAGGATGTTACCGAAAAAGCGCAGCACCCTTGGGATCTTCCCTCCGCCATCGGTCAATACCGTGGCGAGGGCATACATCACATCAGATCCCTTGTTATATCGGACCACTTCAATGTGAGTGTTCGCATCCGGGTATATGCCCGAGGTGATGGCAATATGGTCGTTCCAATCCTTGCTGTGATCGCGTGAATCCACCCCCAATATGGCCTCTGAATTGGTGCGGGTGAAATCACCCAATTTATCCGAGAGTCTGGGCAGCAGACCCTTTTCTTTGCAGTCCATCAGCAGTTTTACTGTTCCTAACACGCCGCCGCTGAACACCACCCCACTGCATTCATATATGGATTCCTTATGAGAAAGGCCGTGCGAAGTGACCGCCTTAAGCTGATAGCGGTTTCCCGCGATTGGCTTTACTTCCTTGACCTCGGTCTCGGAAATGATGGCAACACCCATTTTCTCGGCCAGGTACAGGTAATTCTTATCCAGCGTGTTCTTGGCGCCGTTTGGGCATCCGATCATGCACGCGCCGCAGAACTTGCAGCCGGTGCGTTCAGGGCCCTCACCGCCAAAGTAGGGATCAGGCACGGTTTTATCCGCTTCGCCGAAGAAAACCCCCACCGGGTTGATGTGGAATGTATCCTCGCCGCGCAGTTCGATGCCCACTTCACGTAGGACCGAGTCCGCGTTGCCAATGCTTGGGCAGGTTACCGCCCCCAGCATACGGCTGGCTTCTTGATAATGTGGAGCAAGCTTTTGCTTCCATCCGCTGCCGCCCCATTCGGGTTTCTCGAAAATATCGTCATTGGGCACGATCAACTGGTTGGCATACACCAGGCTGCCGCCGCCCACCCCCACGCCGTTAAGCACCAAAACATGGCGAAGCAGTGTCAGCGACTGAATACCAAGCATTCCCAGCCTGGGCATCCAGATGGATTTTCGCAGATTCCAGTTGGTCTTGGGGAAATCCTGGTTGCGGTAGCGCAAACCCTTTTCGAGTACCGCCACCTTGTAGCCTTTTTGCGCCAATCTCAAAGCGGATACCGCTCCGCCAAAACCTGAACCGATCACAATGAAATCATATGAATCCATTTATAAAGAGCCTTTCATAACACGAAATAAACCTAACAAACACTCGTATTGTTAGGTTTATTAACACTGGAACCCGGGTTAGTTATGCATTATATGGATATGAAAAAAACAGCAGGACCCACCTTGAAAGGAATCCTGCTGGAATTGAAAAAGTGTTTGAAAAGTTAATTCTTCAAACTGTGGATGGACGGCGGAATCTTGCCGCCAAAGGCAATGAACCGCCCCGACTTGCCCACGCGTCGCACCGCGGTGGTCTTGCCGTTGATCATGCCGATGGCTAGTTTTGCCTCAATGGCCGGCTGGCTGACCGCAGCAGGGAAGCTCGCCCGCTTGATCATGGTGTATTAAGCACACATCAGGCTTGGGCGTAAATCCGCAATGTTGCCGGCCAGTTCAGCCAGCGCGCCTCAGATCTCATGGAGGGTGCCGTTGCAATCCCGCGAGGTGATCGAAATGATATATTCTATGGATGGGGTTGACATAAGGCGACCTGAATTTCTGAACCAAGATTTAATGGGTACATTATACCCAATGACAGTTTCGTTTAAAATAAAAAAAATGGTTTCACTAATTGTGAAACCATGGAAACCTGACAAAAAACGCTTATCAAAAAACTGGCCTCAAACCTTTACTTTCGTGGATGGTCCTTCACATACTCTCTGATGTAATCCATTATATCCACTGTGGTTTGCCAACCCAGTTCCTGCCGCGCCTTGGTGGTGTCGTTTGCCGATTCTTCCCGCCCGGGATAGCCGTCCACCCACTCCACCGGCCCGCCAAAGGCCTCGGCGATCTCGAGGATGGAATGGCTGTGTTGAGCCCCCAAAGCGTAGCCGTCACCCCAGCCCCTCTCGCCTGTCAGCATGATGCCTCTTGCCAGGTCTTTCACATAGGTAAAAGCGCGTTTCTGTGTGCCCGGTTTGACCACCGGAAGCGGCTGCCCTTTGAGGTAAAGCTGTTCAAACTTGGCAATCACCGTGGCATACTTGCTGTCTCCCCGCTCACGCGGACCGAAGCCGTTGTAAAAGTAACAGATGGCATATGGCAGGTCATACCATTTACCATAATCGTTGATCAGGTCCACATTGACCGATTTTGTAAACGAGTACATGTTCTGATGCCGGCCGTTGCCTTCCACCGCAAAACGGGTGCTGGACGCCGCATACACCAGTTTGTTTACCTTATGCTGGCGGCAGTATTCAACCACCGCAAAAGTGCCTGTGATGTTCATGTCATAGACCAGCGCCGGTTCTTCACGCGAGGGGGTGATGCGCGCATATTCGCCCAAATGATAGACCAGGTCAGGCGTTTCTGGAACCAGGCTCTCAATGTCCTTGGTGTGTCCGCGCCTATACTCCGCCCCGGAGATGTGATTATCCTCGCTGCCATTGAAATAATTATCCAGCGAGATCACCCTGTTTTCCGGATCCTTCACCAGCAGTTCCACCAGGTGTGAACCCACATGCCCGGCCCCGCCAGTAACCAAAATTATGCGTTTACTCATATTGATCACCCAAAAAATAATATATTACGCCCTTATTATGCCTCATAAAGTGCAGTTCAGGAAAATCGGAGTATTCCAACTCATTTTTGACACACCATCAACAGGTAGTCACCCGAATCATCCATTTGTCCCGGCCAGTTGGCATGAAACTCCACTTTTGTAAAACCGCATTCAATTGCCATGAGGCGCAGATCATCCTTGGTGTAAGCCTGGTGGTTATCCGCCATCTGCTGTACATCTCCGCTGGCCGCATCAATCACATACATCCTACGTGTCGCCGCCTGCAGTTCCTCATTCCAGAAGCTCTCTTCCAAAAATAGATAGGGCTGCGCTGAGAACAATCCGCCTGGAGCCGCATGCCAGCCGGGAGCAGTCAGCCCAAAGTTGTGCAGGCAGCTATAAGAATTCAACTCGATCAATAAACGCCCATCCTCTTTGAGCGCATCTTGCGCCTTTTTCAAAATACTCCGCGCGTCAGGCTTACGGAAGGTGTTGAACTCTCCATAAATCAGCATGACCAGGTCGTAACCGCTGCCGTATTCAAAAGTGCGCACGTCGTGTTGAAAGAGATTAATGCCGGTATATTGTTCTTCATTCCTTTTTTTTGCATACTCAATGGAGGCGGGTGAGAAATCAACCCCCGTGCAGGTATGCCCAAGGATGGCCAGTCGCGAAACATAAAACCCTGGTCCGCAGCCCAGATCGAGCAGCCTGGAAGGTTGTTCTTTCAACAATGTTGTATGGATCCAGGTCACATGTTGATCAATGATCGCAAATCTGCGACTGGCAGCATCATGTTCCTGAGACAGGTGCTCGCGCAGCATGCGCTGGCTGAAAGCAGGTTCATCCCAAGGGATTTTTTCGCCTTCCGTCCACGGAATCGGTATTTCACTTCGATTAACAATATCTTTCAGATTCATATGCTCCTCTTTTTCCCAACCACGCCCATAATTATAGCGGCATTGATCAGATTACAATAAGTGCCTTCCGTATTTTTTCGGGAAGGCACCTTTTGCAGATTTACTATCTCATTATTGAGGCATTCGAGTGAGCGTGGCTTCTGCCGGCAAATAAAATTCTCCTTCAGGAGCAGCGGTGATTTTCCACTGGATGGTGTTCACATCAATATACGTGATCTCGGCTGTACCGGGTTGATCGCTAAACGAGCTTTGGAACTGCACAGTTGCCACTTTGTCTTTCAGCCACCCATTAATGGAAGCCTCAAGCGAATCAATTTTGTTGCCGCCTTGAGCCACCACTTCATGCTGACCATAGATCTGCTTCCAATCCTGGTAAAGGTCCAGGGTAAAACCGGTGCTGGAATCCACCCAATGGCCGTCCATCGAAAAATCGGCTTTGTATTGCGCCAGGTCAATTTCAACCGTGTAAATTTTTTGTTCCGGGGTCAATCCACAGGCATCCAACGGCTGGTCTGCGGGGCATTCCACACCCATATCAGGCTTCCAGTTGACTTTGATCAGCATTAATGCCATGTCACGGTACAACCCTGCAGCCGACCCTGTCACGCCGTCGGCGGAATAGTTTTGTGCCTGGGTCCAACCGGCACCTAACGTTTTGACCAAAGTACCGACCACACTGGCCGGGTCGGAGAAATCAGCGCCTGTGCCAATGGCTTTCAACCTGCAGCCCTGGCCGGCTTCGCGGCCAACGGCGTCCAAAAACGGCGCGTAAGATTCAAAAGCAACTTCTTTATTGAGTGCGGTGGCGGTTTCCTGTTGCAGCAGCTGGCATATCCCAAGGTCAATGGGTTCGTAAACTGCGCCAAAAGCCGGGTCAACAGTCTCTGCCGGGATTTCGATCATGAATGAATAAAGGATATTCTCTTTTGCCAACGATTTGATCTCAACCGTCAGTTTTTGATCTGCAGATAATACCTGACTCCAATAAGCTTCAGGCTCAGTCGTCAGCACAGTCCCGGTGGCATCCATGATCGAAAGTGTTGCCAGCGGCGATTCCACAGAGGCCGGTTCCGTGGTCAACCACATCGAAACCTGCTGCCCCTGTAACGCCGTGACGGTAAAACGGATGGCGGTATTAGGCTGCAGATCACCTGGCGTCTGCATGAAAGTTGTGCCGGGGTTAAACTGCAGCGGACCGACATCAGTCACTTGCCAGGTGGGCATGGAGGTGACGACTGCGGTCTCGGTGGCCGCTTCACTAACTGCCTGTGTGGCAGCCGGAATGACCGCTGCCGGCTGGGAGCATCCTGCCAATAATACGATAACCAAAAGAAACACAAAACCAATGGAACGGAGTTTTTTCGATGCCATGTTGTAGACTCTCCTGATGAAAAATAATTGCATTTCTCAATTATAGAGCAGGTTTGTGAGAAAACTAAAAGTCCGCAATTGATGTTGGTCAAAATCAAATTGGTTGAATTGCACAAAATCCAATTTATTATTTAATTGTAATGTCGCTGTAATGTCAAACCCTTGAAATCCGCTTTTCTATCGCTATAATTTAATTAACATTCATTTATTGGAAAAGGAGAAATAATATGTTATTCGCCCCTAAAGAAAAAGGCCAAGGTTTGATCGAATATGCACTGATCCTCGTGCTCATCGCTGTGGTTGTGATCGTTGTCTTGCGCTTGCTCGGACCTCAAATTGGCGGTGTCTTCAGCAAGATCAACTCTTCACTGTCTGCTGTCTAGTACGAATCACTGTACCACCAACAAACAACGAGCCGATCACCAGTATCGGCTCGTTGCTTTTTAGTTGATTAAGGTTATTTTTCCAACATGCTGTAATCTTGTGCCGCAAAAAACTGACCCGATGGACCGTTATCCTCCAATAGTGCGGGCACCAGTGCGCCGGGTAATACGGTTTCAACCGGATGATCCGCGTTTGGACCACCCATGTCCGTTTTCAGCCAACCTGGATCAAGGTAATTAACTAAAACGTTACTCCCTCTTAACTCATAAGCCAGATCGCGGCTGTATTTATCCACTGCCGCCTTTGAGACACTATAAGGGGTCAATTCAGGGGTGTCTTTAATCCCGGAAGTCAGATTAATGATCCGTCCAAATCCGCGTTCTTTCATGCCGGGGGCAAAAGCGGTGCAAAGCTGCACCATAGCAAAAAGGTTGGTTTGAAAAATTTTCAACCATTCAGTCTGTGGGATCTGCCACATCGGCAGCCATTGACTCATGACCGCGGCGTTGTTGTAGAGAATATCCAGTTTAACTGGCAGGTCATTAACCTTATTGATCAATTCTTCCACACCGTTGGAACTATCCAGAACGCCTGAGACTGCATAGGTTTTCACCCCGCTGGGCTTAAGCAGCTCCATTGTTCTGGCCGTGTTTTCCAATGACCTTCCGTGGATGATCACATTACACTTTCGCTCTGCCAACCCCAGTGCGATCTGCTGGCCAATTCCCCGGCTTGAACCTGTAATCAGTGCCCATCTATCTTCAAGTAGTTTCATCAAACATTCCTTTTTACAAGAGATAATCTTGCATAGTTTTAATGGTTTCGTTTTGAAACGGAATTGTAAAGTGATTGCAGCCGTTGATCTTTTTGACCTCCCCGCCAGGGATCTGAGACGAAATTTCTAAAATATGCTCCTCAGTGACCATGTCATTTTCAGCATACACGATCAGCACACTGGTTTTTATGTTCTGCAAATCGGCATTAGTGATCCCTGTGTCTGTCAGCATCAATTCAAATCGCATCAACGGTTTCTTGTTTGGAAAACCGAATTTTCGTAATTTCTTCATGGAGTTGATGGCTTTTTGGATGGCCCAGATCGTCCTTTCACTGGTTCCGCTGGCCAAAGTATTTGGAGAGATCGCCACCACCCTGGTAAAGATCTCGGGCGCTTTAACCGCCAGCCATAACGCCAGATTTCCGCCGTCGCTGTAGCCAATCACACTGGATTGGGTAATACCGTTGACTTTGCAGAAATTCAGCACATCCATGCTTTGTTGCTCATAAGACAGAGCGTTGTCTTTGGATCGGCTTTGACCATGTCCTCGGCTGTCGAGTGCATAGCTGTGGAAATTGGAGAAGTGCTCGAGCTGATATTGTTTGTAGAACTTCTTGCTGCCGGAATTGCCATGCAACAACAGTAAATTCGAGCCGTCACCATATTGGGTGTAAGCGATATGGATGTCATCCAGTTTAACGTGTTCAGTTCTCAATTTGTTCATTTTCCAATTTTTTCCAATATATTGAATAAAAAATTATACCTTCGCAACAGGATATTCCCCAAAAATGTTAATCTTATTTGATTCACATTTGAATTTGATCTCCTACCAGAAACCAAAATAGAAAACCTTTCCTGCCATTTTCGAGGCATCTTGCAATACTTTTAACGCTTTCATTGCATCGTCAGCCCAACCTACCAGAACAAAAACGTGGTCATGAAAAGTGCCCACTACTACATTGCAACTAATACTGGCCTTGCCAGATGCACCGGTGAAGGCAGTGGTTAACCCAACCGCCGGCAAACCAGAGCAGATCTTGAGCATGACCCATGCTGTGCGCGTGTACCGGCTACACATCGCATGGTTGGGTGCACACGAAGCAGCCTTACTCGCCTGACGACCCCAAACCTTTATCCTGGCTCAAGATCGGTAGAGAGTCCACCTAAACCCAGTCTCTTCCTGACCTTCCAGGCGTCCTCTGGCCTGATCGGAGTGGGGGATTTTTCAAATTCCCCCTTGTTTAAATAGAACTTATATTCTATAATAACGCTGTTTTTACCAACCCCTGCGGGAACTTCTTCCGCCCCGGATTGAGTAGTTACGATAAAAAAATAGGAGGAGATAGAATTGAACAGATACGAAGAAGGATTAAAAATACTTGAAGAAAGCTGTGGTAACGGAAAAGATAATGTCATCGCTCTTTCAACCATCGCAATGGAACCGAGCGCTGATGGAACCCCCTTTCCTTATGCCCGTGATGTGGACGCTTACTATGAAGACGGCGTATTCTATATTACTACTTGGGCAAAATCAAACAAAATGCAGCAAATAGCTCGAAACAAAGAGGTTGCATTTGTGGTCCATCTCGAGGGGATCTCCGGAAATGGAATTGGCGAAAACCTTGGTTGGGTTTTAGACCCAAAAAACGCCGAACGAAGAGCAAAACTTCGTAAAGCATTTTCAGATTGGTACGACTATGCAAACAATGAACAGAATGAAAACTGTATTATTTTGGCAATCCGATTAACAAGAGGCATGATATTTAAAGACCATGGTGCTGTGCGTTACAATTTGGATTTTGTGAATAAGTTAGAGACTGAAGAAGGTTAATTTAGATAAGGTATTATTCTGTGTTAAATATGCATGTATTGTAACTAAGCACAGGTGTGAAAGCCTCAAATAATGAGGTGTGTGGGGTGTTTTGCACGCCACACACCTCTTTTAGTCTTTTTGGGTAATTACAAATAATACGTCTTCCCAATAAACTATCGCTTAAATTGATTAATCCTATTTATTTCAAATGACAATTCTCTAACTGGATTCTAGTGTTTTGAGCACTAGCATCGCGTCGGCAGCACGATCCACCGGCACAAAAATATGGTCATGATAGGTGCCCGCCACAACATTGCAGCTTATGCCGTCCTTTCCCAATGCACTCGCGAAGGCAGCGGTTAACCCCACCGCCTGCAGATCAGAATTGACTTTCAATGTAATCCAACTCGCGCGAAAAAAGACCTGCAGTCCAAGTGCAAGAGCATCACTCTCCGATATTACAGCGGAATATCCTTCGTTTTCCACGATCGAGGCGATCACTTGAACCGAAGCCAGTTGCCCGGCATTTTCCACCGAAACGAAGGCAAACACACCCGGGTTTAAAACCGGCTCCATACTTTTGATCAACAAGCTGAGATCAGCAATGGGCATCTTGTTTTTTCCTATTCGCAAATCACTTTGTCAAAACGACTATCCATACAGACGCTGAGATCAGTGGTTACAAATTTACCATCTTTGAAAAGGCTGAAGAGTGTTGCTGGCGTTGGCGCGGACTGAGCCTCCGCCATGTTTTCCAACTTGATGATCTTAAGCGGCAGTCCGCGTTTGGCCGCTGTTTCAACCAGAGATTCTCTCACGTGATACTCACAATATGGACAGCGATTCGAGTAATAAACCACCAGTCCAGCCTTCTCGGGGCATTCTCCGCTTTTCACACAATCGTTAAAAGCAGGCATGCACTTGGGTTCCTTAAAACTCAAGGATAATAAACTAAAACCCGCGGGTGTGGTGTCGCACACTTTAAAACCTTGATCCAACAGCCACTTGGTATCGCTCATAAAATGGTATTTCTTGCTGCCTACCACTGCCACCAATCCATCTTTGCCTTGTCGTTTTGCATCTTCGATCGCGGAATCCAGCAATGCCTTGCCGTGTCCCTTGCCTTTATAACTGCCTGAAACCCAGAAACAGCCCAGCATTAAGGTGTTTGGAGTAGTAACCGGCGCCCACGCCTGTTCAGTGGGTCCATACTCGATGAACACTTTAGCACGTTCATCCAACCGTCGGAAGACATAGCCATGTTCGAATTGGTTGGTCAGCCATTGTTTTTTCAATTCATAACTTTGGGCACATTTTTTATCAGAAAATGCACAACAGATATGTTCACTTGCAATGTTTTCTTTACTTAATTCAATGTAAGTCATGTGTTTATCCTGAAATTAGTTTTTTGAATAGAAAAATTCGCTGATGCCCAATAGGAAGATCATCCAACACACCGAAAACCGAATAACCCAATTTCTCGTAAAAAGGTTTCGCCTGAAAACTCATCGTATCCAGATGCACAGCCAGGCAGCCATTTTTGAGCGCCTCTTCCTCCGCCAGCTTGATCAAACGTTCACCGTAACCCTGACGCCTCAGACTTTCATCAATCCACAAAATGTTGATGTGCAGCCAGCCCCAATAGATATCACCCAGTAACCCGCCCGCAATGGAGCCGTCTTCCCGCCGCAGAAAAAGGTTGAGCGGTTGAAAGCCGGCATCATGGATGAACTGGTTGTTATAATCGCGCAGCCCCTGGCGTACAAAACCTGTGTCCGTTTCAGGCGCATCCGGTTCGCTGGTGATCGTTAAGGATGAAGTAGGCATTTCACATCCTGTCTGGCAGTCTGGAGATGATTTCCGAATCAAAAAAGGCATCCAATGTTTCCTGTGAAAAGTGGATGTCCGTTTCTTCCACGTTTAAAGTGGCTTTAGGCAGCAATGCAGCCGTCAGCTCAACCGAGGCCAGCGGAACACCGTGATCAAAACGCGCGTGCCGCATTACCACTTGCTGCTTGACCTCTACCAGTTTGAAACCCCAATCCATGCAACGCAAACGAAAATCCAGTGCGATGCCAAACCCTTCATTGGCCATTGAATCGCGGGTATCGTTCCGCACCCGATCTTCTGCCGCCAGATTGGAAAAGAAAAGTCCGTGCGCCAGCCGTTTCATCTCGGCGAGATCCGCATTTTTGGTGACCGGATGCGGCCACCTTGCCAGCACCCTGTCATCATACATGGCCGGGATGCCGCTAAAGATATATATATTTCGTACTTCTTCAGGCAATGCCCAAGCAATTGCATAACTGTACGGCGCACCGGATGACATGCCCAGGACGTCAAACTTCGTGAGTCTTAGTTCATTGGCCAGTTCTGCCACCAACTGCCCCCACTCACCGATGCTGCCCATCTTGTAAGGAGAGGATTCGCCGTAACCAGGTCGGGCAAAACAGATCACCCGCGCGCCGGCTCGTGTTAGCCGATCGAACAACCCGCCGTCCTTGATGCTGGCGATCAAACCGTGCTGAACCAAAATCGGAAATCCATGCGGATTACCGTATTCGGCATAAGCTATTGAATAGGAATGCGTTTTATAGTGAACCATGATATTTGACTTATTATTAAATTAATTATACTAGAACATATGTTTTACTACAATCAATTAAAGCGATGAATAATTTTCTTCAATTATTGACAATTCATTATTTATTGCTTGCTGTAACTTTAGTATAACCAAAATTAAAGAAGACACCTCAACGGATAACGATGTCGAGGTATCTTTCATTATTTCAAATGCACTATTTTAAACTTGGATGATGAATTAAAGAAAGTGGAAGAAAACCCCTTTTTCTTAGACTCAACCAAAAATTACCCAACTGTATTCCAACAAGCTAAGCTTTTTTAGTGGGCAGTTTGTTCTTTTTTATTTCCTGCTCTTTTTGCAGATGTTCTTTCTTTTGTTTTTCAGCCTTGCTTTTGTCTTTCTTGCCGCCTTTATCTCCCATTCAATATCTCCTTTTTAATTAATGGATCAATCATGATGAGTGAGATGGCCATTCGCCATCCTGCATAAAATAAGTATAGTCCCAAATATCATTTTATGTTTACGGCGTAATAAGTTTCACTATTGAATAAATTGACCGCAACTGTATAATCTGAACATGAATAAATTAGTTTTCCGTATCATTTTGGCGGTCATCCTTGTCATTCTGGCATGGGTGGCCTTTACGGCCATCAACAACAGCATCTCGAACGCCTTGGCACCGCTGAAACAGGCCAACCAATCCCTCAGCACCCAACTCGCGGATCTGCTCCACCCCACCCCCACCATTCTGCCGGACCCCGTCACCATTATCCACGAAGTACGCGGATTGGCCCGCCTTGAGACGATTCAATACTCCGTGGAAAAGATCATCACCGCTGAAATTGGCGGCGGCACCTTTGAATTCCTCAATAAAGACCGCCTGTTGTTGGTGGCACATGGCACGGTCATCGCCGGTGTGGATCTCGAGAGGCTCACCCCCGCTGATCTCTGGTTGGAGAACGGCGTATTGAACGTGCGCCTGCCCGCCGCGGAAGTTTTCATCGCCTCATTGGATAACGAAAAATCATACATCTTTGAACGCGAAACCAGCATTCTGCGCCAATCCGACCCCAATCTCGAAACCCTGGCCAGGCAATCCGCCGAGCAGGAGATCAAGAAAGCCGCCATTGACGACGGCATTCTTGAGGTGGCGCAACAAAACGCTGAAAGCTACCTTACGAGATTGTTTTTGGCTTTGGGCTACAAAGATGTTATCTTTGTGAATCCTAACCCTTAAGAATTTTCCCAGTCTGTCCGTTCAAATTCCCACAAAACCTGGTGTTCAAAACCCGGCAGTGATTCATATTCATGCTTGCGCTCACCTGCATTTTTGAACCCAAGTTTTTTCAGAACACGGTTGGATGCGATGTTTTCAGGATGTGTTTCTGCGAACAACCGATCCTTTTTGAGCACCCCAAAGACGAACTCAAGCAAGGCAATTGTGATTTCACTGGCATACCCCTGTTTTTGATATTCAGGCAGCACAAACCACGAAAATTCGATCCCGGGTTCTTCGGGGTTGGTATCTTCAGTAAACCCTGCAATGCCCACAATTTGGCCGCTTTCTTTTATCACCATCACCCCGTAGTAGTAATTGTTTTTCCCCCATTCTCTCTGCCATTCTTGCAAGGTTTCTTCTGCCAGTTCAACCGTCCAGGTGCCGCCCAGATAGTGCATCATCCCGTCATCGCAAAACAGGTGAAGGAACAACTCGCCGTCGCCTTCTTCAACACGGCGAAGTTGCAGGCGCTGAGTTTCAATTAATATATTTTCATTGTGTAATGTTGTCATTTATATATCCGTATATTTTTTTGAAGAACCATGATCCAAGTCGGGATGCAGCCCGGCCAACTATATGCCATCTAAAAATTGTAAATCATAAAACCTCTTTTGAACGATATACCTGGGTGATTCACCATTTTTTCGCTGCCCGGCAAGACCTTTCAACAAGCCACCAATGCAAGCCAAGCAAGCCAGCCCCGCCCACGACGATCAGTGCAATGATCATCCCCTGCGTTACGTCAAAGGTCAGCCGCAGCATGCCTTCAAGGTTGGCCGCGGTGGTCGGGTCGCGCAGCGCCAGATACGCGGACGAAATACAGATGAACGCCATCACCCCCGTGGTATAAAGATTGGTCCTGAGCATCAACCGCTGTTCCGCCTCGGTTGATAACTCCCCATGCGCCAGCTTGCGCCCGATGAATATTCCGGCAGGAATGCCCAAAGCCACATTAAACACCGGCACCCCCATAAAAAAGGTGAATATGCATAAAGCATAGAAAAAGTACATCGCCATCCACAGTTTATGATCCATCTCGAATACGCCTGTCACCCATTTCTTCAAAAAGATCACGTCTACGATCATCCCCAACACCAATCCGCCTAATGCGGATATCAAGATGCGGATGTTCGAGTAGTAAACGCTGGCAATCCACAAGCCTGCCAGAAACCCGGTCAGCGGAAAGATCGCACCCAAAAGGATGCCCAAAAAACTCTTTTCCAATTTATTCATATCAAACCTGCCTTTACATCGAAAATTCCAGATGAACTGGATGCCATGATTGTATGGGAATGCAGGTCTCACCTGCTCTCATTTTCTTTCAAAACCCCTCAATCTTTATATTTACAAGGCGTATGACAATTATCAATGACAAATATTACATACTTAATGTAAAAAATACTTGACATTGTGTAAACTTAATGATACTATATGGAAAGTAACCGATACATTCAAATAGGAGAACAAAATGTCTTACCAAGAAAAAAGAACCCTCGCAAGCATCACCTCCGGCGCACTGATCCTGGCAGCTTACTGCCTGTATGCATTCAACCCCACACGGTTGGCTTCACTCACCGCCGGAAACCTTAAACCCTGGGCCACCACCATACTGGTCTTCATTGCCATTGGCATCGGGGCCACCATCATCATCCAGATCGTGTTCCACATTCTTCTCTCGATCTCGATCGCCATCCGCGAAAAAATGCAGAACATGCAGGCGGATGATAAGGATATCGAAAAGAATATCAAATCCGAAATGGTCGAAGACGAACGCGACAAGATGATCGAACTTAAATCCAACCGCGTTGGTTTCGCTGTCGCCGGGTTTGGATTCATCGCCGCGCTGCTGGCCCTTATTTTCAACTATTCAGCCGTGGTCATGCTCAACATCCTTTTCATCAGCTTCAGTTTCGGTTCGATCTGTGAAGGGTTTACCCAAATCTACTACTATCGCCGAGGGATCTAGTATGCCCAACAAACTCGTGATCACCAACAATATTCGCAAATTGCGCTTTTTTGCCAACGAAATGACGCAGCAGGAACTGGCCGAAAAAACCGGCGCCTCCCGTCAAACCATCATCGCCATTGAGGCGGGTAAATACTCCCCTTCACTTGAACTGGCCTTCAGCATTGCAGATGCGTTTGGTGTCTCGATCACAGAAGTCTTCGCTCACGAAGTTAAGGAAAAATAATCAATGAAACCGTACCAGATCAACGCAAAAATTACAGGCATCCTGTTTATATTGGGAACCACAGCACCGATAGTAGGCGGCATGTTATCCACTCCGATCATGGAAGGCCAGAATTATCTGCAAAACATGGCTTCTCATCAATCCACAATGACCATTGCCATATTACTGCAATTCATCATGGGGATCGCCTGTGCAGGCATCAGCATTGCCATGTATCCGGTCTTGAAAAAATATCGCGAAGGCATGGCCATGGGTGCAGTGGGTTATAGACTTATGGAAGGCGTGTTGGGTGTACTCATCGCCGTCGGTACCAGCGCGGTCTTGATGATCAGCAAACAATTCATTTTCGCGGATGCTTCCTCCGCGCTCCAGCTGCAAAGCTTGGCCAACCTGGTCCTCTCGATCAGAGATTGGACGGCCAACGGTCCTCTCCTGATCTGCTGGATCATCGGCGCTGCTTTGTATTACGTCATCTTCTATCAGTTCAATCTGGTGCCGCGCTGGCTATCACTCTGGGGTCTGATCGGAATCACTCTGACATTTATCAGCAGCGTTTTAGTGATGATCTCGCCCAATCTGGGCACCCTTCAAACCATCTGCAGCCTGCCCATCCTTGTACAGGAATTGGTTCTGGCGGTATGGCTTATCGTGAAAGGATTCAAACTCACAGAAAAAACAGCATAAGTTGACTTTTCAAGCAGGCAATAAATCTCATCCACAATCACAATTCTTTTTAGGAGAAAAAATGAAAAATTTACAGAAAATGGGCGGGGTTGCCGCCCTGTTGATGGCGGCTGCCTATGTGGCAATGATGTTGATCTTTGTGGTCGTGCTGAAATATGCGACCATCACGGACCCGGCGCAAAAACTGGCCTTGCTCACCGCACAACCCAACATGTTCTTTTTGACCAACATCCTTGGTTATGTGTTCTTCGGCGTGTTTCTGGTCGTTCTCAGCCTGGCGCTTTATGAACGCCTCAAAGAGGGTTCCACCGGCATGCTTCAAGTGGCCGTGGTGCTCGGCATCATCTGGGCAGGCTCTCTTGTGGCCAGCGGCATGGTCATGAACGCGGCCATCGCTCCCACCGTGGCTCTTTATGGCAGCGACCCCGCGCTTGCCGCCAACAACTGGTCACTCGTTGAATCCATCTCGGGCGGCCTGGGTAATGCCAACGGAGAGATCCTGGGCGGATTGTTCACCCTGCTGGTCAGTTGGGCAGCCTTGAAATCAGGTAAACTACCTAAAGCGTTGAATATTTTGGGCTTGTTGGTCGGCGTGGTTGGGATCGTATCACTCGCCCCCATGCTTAACAATCTCGCCATGGTGTTTGGAGTGCTTCAAATCGTCTGGTTCATCTGGCTCGGAATCATCCTGCTCTCTCAGCCCAAAAAGGCATAAGTCATTGGTTGTGTGTTTTGAAAGGATGTAATCATGAAAGCAGTTGTTTACGACAAAAGCAATGCCCCCGAAGTTCTCGTTCTGCGCGAAGTGGAAAAACCCACTCCTGAAGCGGACCAGGTCCTGATCAAGATCATGGCTGTCTCCGTCAACGCCGCGGACTACCGTTCCATGCGCTACGGCATCATCCCGCCACACAAGATCTACGGTGCCGATGTGGCGGGTCGGATCGAAGCCGTCGGGCCAGAGGTCAAGCTGTTCAAGGTTGGCGATGACGTCTTTGGTGATATTTTGAAATGGGGCTCGGGTGGTTTTGCGGAATACGTGGCCGTACCTGAGATCGCGGTCGCCCAAAAACCGGCTGCCGTGCCCTTCGAATCCGCATGCACAATATCCATGGCGGGTATCACCGCCCTGCAAGGGCTGCGCAACCTCGGTAAGATCCAACCCGGTCAAAAAGTGTTGATCCTCGGCGCCGGCGGCGGTGTGGGCAATTTTGGTGTGCAGTTGGCCAAATACTTTGGCGCGGAGGTCACTGCCGTTTGCGGTCCCAAAAACGTCGAGATCGTAAAATCCCTCGGTGCCGATCGCGTCTTGGATTACACCAGTATTAATTTCACGGATGAAAAGATCAAGTATGACCTGATCCTGGCGGTGCACGGCAGCTATCGTCTGGCACAATACCGGCGCGCTTTGACCCCCACCGGAATCATGGTCATGGCCGGCGGCGCGCTGCTGCAGTTGTTTCGACAGATGGCCTTTGGCTGGTTGTATTCCATCGGCGGACAAAAAATGTATTTACTCAAAGCCGAACCTAATATCAAAGACCTGGAATTCCTCATCAAATTGGTGGAAGATGGAAAACTCAAGACTGTGGTTGACCGCACCTACCCGCTTGCGGAAACCGCTGAAGCCATGAAATATGCCAACCACGGACACGCGCTTGGGAAAGTGGTTGTCAAAGTTGTGTGAATTAATCTCTGCAACAAAAAATAGCTGTTGCAAAAACGACTTGTCTTTCAAAAGCAGGTGTAGAATCCAGATAGATAACTATTGAGCCTCAGATGATGAGGCTCTTTATTCAAAAGGAGTCAATACATGTCCATGGATCTCACCCAATTTCACTGGATCTATCCCCCCAAACGCTTTAAACTGACCGCAGACAAACTAACCCTGTCCACCGATCCCGACACGGATTACTGGCAGCGCACCTACTACGGCTTTCAGCATGACAACGCCCCCGCTTTTCTCACCGCCGTCAGCGAAACGGAGTTCTCCTTCACCGTTAAAACCAGGTGGTCACCGGTTAAACTCTTCGACCAGTGCGGGGTTGTGCTTTATCAAGATTCCGACAACTGGTTCAAGGCTTCCGTGGAATACGAGTCTCCGCAAGTCTCCAAACTCGGAAGTGTCGTCACCAATCTGGGATATTCCGATTGGGCCACCACCGACATCAGTTCCGCTCAAAACGAGATGACCTATCGCCTCAGCCGCCGCGGCCAGGATTTCTGCATCGAAAACTCAGTGGATGGCGTCGCCTTCAAACAAATGCGCATCTTCCACATGCACCTACCCTTGACCTCTGTCAATATCGGCGTCTACGCCTGCAGTCCGCTGGATTGCTCCATGCAGGCCGAATTCTCCGACTTCACCTTAGGGCCCTGCCAATGGGCGCTGCATAACGGATAATTCACAATCTATTGAGTATTACCTATTTGATTATTCATTAATTCTGAAAGTGGTATTACCTTAATCTTTTCCGTTAAAGAGTATGGTTTGGCTCCCGGATACAGAACAATTAGTTCTGATAAATCCAAATCCTGCATGGCAGCTTTCATGGAAGGGGTTATACGAGGTGCATCCATTCGTTTGCATTCAACCCCGATCCGTTTGCCATCTTTAAAAAGAAGCAAATCCAATTCTGCTCCCGAATGGGCTCCCCAAAAATAAACTTCATCGGGGTTTACTGCTTTAATCACCTCCTCAATTACAAACCCTTCCCAAGAAGCACCACTGCGAGGATGCAGGTTTAGATCTTTTTCAGTTTGAATACCCAATAAAGCATGTAAAAGACCGGTATCTCGAAAATAGAGTTTAGGTGATTTTATCTGTCGCTTCCCAATATTGGCATGCCAAGGCTGCAATAACCGGATCATAAACAGGTCTTGAAGTAGATCAACGTATCTTCTCGCACTGTTCTCACTGATATTTACTGTTCGTGCAGCTTCTGAAGCGTTCCATACTTGACCGTGATAGTTTGCCAGTACACTCCAAAATCTGTATAAACTTGTGGCAGGAATTGAAAATCCAAATTGAGGAATATCTCGTTCAAGAAAAGTATTGATAAAATCTCTTCGCCAGTTATTGCTTGTTTTTTCATCTGACGCCAAAAAAGACCGGGGGAAACCTCCCCTTCGCCAAAGTTGATCTTGTTCTTTTGCTCCTACTTCCTCCAAACTAAATCCGCTCATAGACAAATAAGCAATACGTCCTGCCAGTGAATCAGATGATTGACGAAGTAATTCAGGTGAAGCACTGCCTAAAATGAGAAAACTTGCAGGAAGTTTTTCGCGATCGGCTAAAACACGAAGAATAGGAAACAGGTCGGGTCTGCGTTGAATTTCATCAATCACCACCAGTCCTGATAATTTCTCTAATGCTGTCATGGGTTGATCAAGCATTGCCAGGCTTATCGGGTTTTCCAAGTCGTAATAGTTAATTGATTCAAGGGGAACAAGTTCTCTCGCAAGAGTTGTTTTACCGCATTGTCTGGCGCCAATTAGTGCAACAACTCGATTTGATTCAAGTTTAGTTAAAAGGGTTTGTCTAAGCCTCTCTCTGTTAATCATAGCTTTATAATACCACGATATTTCGCGATTGAATCGCGAAATATCGTGGTATACAAGTCTCCAACTTGCGGCCAATTCACTGAGATAGCCTACCAAACCTTACTCGTTTCCATTGCCACACCCGCCGAAAAAATTGATCGAAAAAATGTTTTCTTCAATCTCCCGATTAATGTTGGTTAGACCACCTTCTTTCTTGCCAGAACAAAAAACTTGCCCCGCTGGTCCTCTTTGACTTCCAACACCTTAAACCCGCTCAATTCTGAAACCAGTTCGTCTTCGGTAAAAAAGTGATGCGGAATACCCTGCTCGAATCCTTCAATTGGCACGAAGGTATGGTCTTCGATCTCAATATATTTGCCGTCCTTCCAATCCTCGGGCGGAAAGTGAGGCACCACCGCGTAGAAAAATCCCCCCGGCCGCAGCACCCGCTTCACCTCGGCGAATGACCGCCTGAGGGCGGTTATCTTCTGATGGTGGATCACCTGCACGGACATCACCGCATCAAACCGTTCGCCTGACCAGGGCAAACAAGCCGCTTCTGCACAGACCAGCTCCGCCAGCAGATTCTCGCGAGTCAACCATTCTTTTGTCCGCAGCGTACCCCAAAGTGAATAGTCCATCCCCGTGGCACAGAATCCCTCCCGCACGAGATACACCAAATGCCGCCCATCCCCGCAGCCGAGATCAAGCACCTCATGCAACCCCCTCTCGCGGATCAGCTTGAGAAATTCGATCACCCCCTCGTAAGGGTTCTTATTCACATACGGCCGATCTTGATAAACAGCATTCCAGTTTTCAGACATCCCATCCCCTTATCCAAGTCAATAATAGCCCTTATTATAGATCTGGTAGGGTGGGTTCGCATTATGAACCCACCTCCTTAGGCTTCTCTTAACCATAATTGTGATACAAAATTGATTTTTAATCATTTTTACGGTCTTTCCATCTGCGTGTGACATAATCTCATTATTTTTTAACCTCACGAATTAACTCTGATCTCAAAGAGAGCAAGGGAAGTATGACTTGTGATAACAAAAGCACCTTCGAAAAGGTGCTTTTTTTGAATTTGTTTGCAAGAAAATCGCTAAGCATTAATCTTCTTCTTCGATCTTTCCCATTTTCTTGCGGCGTTCGGCCCTCTTTTTCTCAAACCATTTGAGCAGATAGAAATTGGCAAAACCGATCACTGCCATTGCCAGGATAAAAGCCGGGTACGCGATCTTCCAGTTCTGCGGACCTGTCATCATGGACCATTCTGACATACCCCCAATCCCTGCCAGGAGCGTCAGCGGCATGAAGATCGTGGTAATAAAAGTTAACCGTCTAACAGTCGCATTGGTTTCATTGGCTGATTTTGCCATTTGGTTGTTTAGCATCGAAAGGTGCATTTCCATCAAACTGGTGAGGATGTCGCGATAAGACTCGGTCAGCTCAAAGAATTTCGCCAGATGGTCGTAGATATCGCGATAATGGAAAATCGCCTTCTCTGATATAAAAGGACAATCCTTGCGGCAGATCTTAACCAGGATCTCCCTTTCATGGAACAAACTCTTGCGCAGTCCCAACACGTCCCGACGAAGTTGAACCAAATCTCCTGCATTAAATCCGGAGGGATCGTTTAACAGACTATCTTCCGTCGCATCGAGCACATCTTCAAAAGCCTCGATGGCCAGGAACTTTTGATCCACAATATGGTCGAGGATGACATGCATCAGGAACGCAGGACCTTGTTTGGCGCTTTCGATATCCGTCTCTACGATCCTTTCGATTCCGTTGAGCAGTTTTCCATTGCGGGTGTCGTTTTGATTGACGGTCACCAAAAAGTTTTCGCCAATGAAAAGATCTATCTCGCCGATCAACAAGGAGCCCTTTGAATAGTAAAAAGCATTAAAGAGGATGAACGTGTTCTTTGGAAAATCCTCAATTTTTGGGATTTGATTTTCATCAAAGCAATCTTCGATGGAAAGCGGATGGAGCCCCAATGGTTTGATCAACGCTGAGAGTTCATCTTTGCTCGGATGGTTGTAGTCTAACCAGGCAAACCCTCCGGATTTGACTGCCGTCAGGGCCGCATCCACGTTTTTAACGGGGATGAGTTTTCCCTCTTCAGAGATATGATAAAACTTTGAGTCAGGCAAGGGTCCCTCCAGTGTATGCGAACAAACGCCAATAACAGATTTTTTGGATAGGTCACAATTATGCCACAAAGGTCAAAGAATCGCCCCATTGGGTTTTGACCTTTTTAAATCCATAGGGTGTGTTGGACGCGGTCATCGCGCCCCCGAGCCGTCAGCGGCGAGAGGGGTTTCAACCCACCGATTCAAGTCATTTCCTCAATATTTTTCCCAGCACATCTGCATTGGTGAAATCCGATGAATCCAACTTGTTATCCAACCCCACGAGGGTGAGATCAATCGCTTTCAACTGTTCATCTGAGATCGCGTTTCGCAGAACATCCACGATCCCGCCCGCCTTGATCACCTTGTATGGACGGTTGTAATAATCCGAGATTTCGCACTCCACTATCGGCACCCCCGCGGACGCGTTCTGCAGCGCCAGCACCGCCAGATACAACCCGGCCAGTTTGCTCTCAATGGCAGCCGGCGCATTCTCGGTCAGCACCCCCAGCGCCTGTGCCTTGATCTCAGGCAAACCTAGATCGTCAAACCCGCGCGAGAACCACTTGGAGTACGGCACATAAGTCTCTTTCGCCACGAAACAGACCTTCAGCATCAGGTTGACCATGCGCGCGGCAAGCAGCTTCAACCCAACGAGGTCACCAAACTCGACCGCCCTGCCCACGAATGCCTCTTCGTTGTCCACACAATTCCAGTAGGCCGCCAGCTTGGCTAGTTTTACATCAATCGGATAGTAGCGCAGTGCCGCTCTGATCTCATTCAGGCGCCCCAGTCCGTCGTAAAAGACCCGGCCTCGGGTCACTTCCACCAGCTTCTGCTCGGGGATGCACAGCCAGTCCAGGTTGGTTAACTGGGAGGCCTCCTTGTGCAGGATCTCGTCAAAGTATCGGTCAATCTCGTACACCTCGATCAGGTGATTGACCTCGCCCCCGGCGTACGCCTGCATGTGCTGCGTGCCGTCGGGTCCTTTTTCACTGAAATGCGTCGAAAAGCCCATGAACTCGCCCGGCAGATGCGCCCGCAGAAAAGCCTTGACCGCCTCGATCCGTCCGGCATCCGTTTGGCTGACAAAGATCTGCATGCGCGGACCCCAGTTGTGGTCCATGCTGGTGGCGTTATCGTACCCCAGCACGTCCGACCCGTAGCCGATCAGGCCGGCCGAATATTTGAGACTCGCATCGTACTGCTTCAACAGCGGTCCGACGATCTCGGCGTAATAGCGTTCGTTCAGTTCAAGTCCTGGGAGAAAGTTCATCGGTTGCCTTATTCCTATAACCAATTGGATGAGTTTACCTTCATATTATTATCGGTTTCCATCATGCAGTCCGCGTTTATTTGGCGCTCTTTGTGAGAAAAAGGTTTTCTCAGCGACCTCCGCGGCTTCGCGTGAAGATTTACCCTGATTACCGATTACTCCTCACTAATCCCTAATCACTGCCTTTCTTCGATCTATCACCACCAGCATCACGAAGCCAACCACAGAAACGCCCAGCCCGACGGTCAGCATGAAGATCACACCACCGCTGGTATCCAGCATCACACCGCCCAAAAAATTGCCGACAAGCCCGCTGATGCCCATCACCATGCCCATCAAGGCTTGGCCTTTGTTCTGATCCGCGCCGCTGATGACCTCATTGACATAATACACCGAAGCGGGGATGAACATGGCATAGGCAAAGAACTGGATGACAGAAGCGGCATCCACCCAGAAGATGGAGGGTGCCAGCAGGGTCACCAGAGTTTTTAACAGAAAGAAAAGGCCTGAGATCTTCATCAGCAGACCGGCGTTACGCACCTTCTTATAAAGCAGCGGAAAGAGCGCCATGGCCGGCAGTTCCAGGATGGCAGCGATCGAGTTTGCCACCCCCATATCCGAGCTGCTGCCACCCACATGCTCCACGATCTGGATCATGAAAGAGTTGATCATGACATGCGAGAAAAACAGCACGGAGATGCTGCCAACGAGGGCGATGAAACGCTTGTTGTGTTTAGCGAAACCCAGCAACCCTGAGGGCTGCACATCGCCATCGGCGCTGTCTTCACCAACCCTCCTGGCCTTTTGAAAGCTCAGCACCAGCGCCAGAGCCAGCAGCCCAAGCGCGATGTTGACCAGCATGATCACGCCCGCGCCAAAATCATCCACCAGGTAGCCCAGCACAATGGAAAGCACGGCATAAGCGAACGACCCGATCCCCCGTGCCAGGCTGAAGTTGATCGGCACCCCGTTGTTGATGTGATCCATGGACATGGTCGTTACCAGCGGGATCTGGGTGGCAAAAAAAGCGAGCAGGATCACATAAAGAATTCCCACCCCCAGCACCGGTCTGGGGATGACGAACAACAGCAGTGCAAAGAGGATCATCCCAACCAGCAGGGCACCCACAATGGATCGCAGCGCATACTTTTTGGTCTTGTCGGCAAAACTGGCCACCGCCGGAGAAGCCACCAACCCCAACACACACGATAGCGTCAACGTCAGCCCGACCTGTGAATTGCTGAATCCGCGCGCCAGTAAAAACACCGCCGAATAGGAATAGACGGAACAATACCCCATGATGTAGATCGCCTGGATCAAGGAGTAATGGCGGGTCAGTTTCTTGCCGAGTTGTTTGTTTTCTTCCATTCTGTGTTCCTTATCCATGCCCAGGATCATGATGAGTGCATCATCGTAATTATAGTTTGGATATCCATGCAACAAGTTGCAGAAACCCTTGATTTGTTCCAAAAACTCCCTTAAACTACTAATGGTTGAACAACTTTTCAACTATAAGGAGCAATATGACCCTTTCAATTCTGTCGTTGGAATCTGCCTCTGAACTGGCCGAACTCTTTGACTCACTGAGCGACCCTACCCGCATTCAGATCATTTCACTGCTGATGGATGAAGACGAGGTCGGCGTCTCTGAACTCGTCGCCAAGCTCAACCTAAGCAAATCTGCCGTATCGCATCAACTACGCGGAATGCGTGACCGGCGCATCATCCGCACCCGTAAACAGGGTCGCAACGTCTACGTCTGCCTGGATGATCGTCACGTCGCCGAACTCTTCCTGCGTGGTCTGGAACACATTCAACATTAACGGCAATAAAAACCCCGGTTTCTCAAAAGAAACCGGGGTTCTGGTTAAAAAAATTTTGAAATTACTCAACAAACAAATTCTGCATCTCCAGCCGATCCACCATGGACTGCATCACCGCGTCAGAGGGTTTGCTTTCAAACCGGCTGGCGGCATCCAGCACCTTGGGCAAAATATGGATGTCTCCCGCCGAGTTCAGGAACAGCCCATCATTGCCCAACACCCAATGCACTGCCAGGTCAATGTCCGCCTGATCTTCGAGCGGACGATACCAGGTATTGCGCGTGTGTTCGCGGTCACCCCAGGGGGTGTGCACCAAAGACTTGATGGTCTGCACGGCCACGTTGCGCTTCTTACAAATATCAAGCAGCTTCAAGAAATCACTGCGATACTGCGCATTCATCCACATCAGGTAGCTGTAGGGCAATAACACCGAGTCAAAATCAAAACGCTCGAGTGCTTTGGTGTGCTGCGCTGCGACGGTCAGCCCATGGCCGGTCACACCGATGAAGCGCACCAATCCTTCTTCGCGGGCGCGCACGGCCGCATCCAGCGCTCCGCCTGACCCCATGGCGGTTTGCCACTCGGTCGGGTCCACCAGGTTGTGCAGCTGTATCAAGTCCACCTGGTCTACATGCAGACGTTCCAGCGACCTGCGGATGGAGTCGTATGCCTTGTCAGCGGTACGTTCTTCGGTTTTAGTCGCCAAAAAGGAGGGCCTGCCGTGCCGTTTGATCCAGTCCCCCAGATAATCCTCGGCTTTACCGTAGCTGGCGGCCACATCAAAGTGATTGATGCCACTGGCTAAAGCCAGCTCGATGGAGGCATCCGCGTCCGCTTGTGGCAGATCCCAAAAGGCGGCTGCCCCCAGCAGCACCCGTGAACTCATATGTCCGGTCCGTCCAAAAGGATGTTTTGCGATCATCAAATCATCTCCAATTACTATTGAATTTTCACTCATCTCACTCTCATTATGCCATGTTTTTAAGACCAGTCCCCCGCAGATTTTAAATCTGCGGGGGACTAAGGTTTTTTGAATAATCTTTCGTTTCTTTCGTTTTTTCGTGGTTACAGTCTTTAACAAGCCACGATCTCTTTGATCATGAACTCTTTTCCGGGCACGATCTCGATCTTCAGTTTGGTCTCTTCCATCATGGTTCCATCCACCGCGGCGGGGTAGCAAGCCTCAAGATAATGCGGCACCACCGGGGACTCGTCGCCGACCGTCAGCACCAGAGTGTCAATCTTGCTGACCTGGTTCTTGGCGGCGAAACTTTCCACCGAGCGGACGATGTTGAACATGATGCCTAACTCGTGCATAAGACCTCGGTTTACCTGGTGAAGACGCGGCTGATTTTCTTGCCGGCGATCTTGATCTTGCGTTTGAGCATTTGCTTGATCACGATCGGTTTCAGATCTTCATAAGCCGCCCCCGTGCCGTTATATTCACGGACGAGCGATACCGCATCAAATTTACACTTGGTGGTGCACATGCCGCAGCCCACGCACAGCGCGGTATCCACCACGGTGGCGCCGCAGCTCAGGCATCGCTGGGTTTCCTTCTTCATCTGCTCTTCGGTGAAGGTTGCCCGCAAGTCGTTGAAGGCGATCTTCGCCTTGGCAACATCCAGATGGCCGGCTTTCTGGCGCGGAAGGCGGTCGTACCCGCTAAGCACAAGATCAGCGCGGTCAAGCGATTTATACTGACGTTTGCTGCGGCCGATGGTCAGGCTCTGACCGGGCTGCACAAAGCGGTGGATCGAGATGGCAGCTTGTTTACCTGCCGCAATGGCGTCAATGGCGAACTTCGGTCCGGTGACCACATCACCGCCGGCGAAAACATCCGGCTGGGCGGTCTGCCAGGTTAGCGGATCGGCCTTGATGGTCTGGTTGCGGTTCAACTCCGCCTTGGAGCCATCCAGCAGGGCACCCCACTCGATGGATTGTCCGATGGAGACCAGCACGTGATCAGCTTCCACAGTAATGGTTTGATTTTCGTCGTAACTTGGTGCAAAGCGCCCGCTTTCGTCAAACACGGAAACGCACTTCTTGAATTCCACACCTGTGACCTTGCCGCTGCTGGTGAGGATGCGTTTCGGTCCCCAGGAGTTGTTGACCTTGATCGCTTCGGCTTCGGCCTCTTCGATCTCGTCGTCAAGAGCAGGCATCTGTTCGCGGGTCTCAAGGCAGTAAAGATCCACACTGGCAGAGCCCACGCGCACGGCGCTTCGAGCCACATCAATGGCCACGTTGCCGCCGCCGATCACCACCACCTTGCCCTTGAGTTCCACTTTTTCGTTTAAATTGATGTTGCGCACGAAATCCACACCGGAGATCACGCCCTGAGCATCTTCGCCTTCAATACCAAGTTTACGCCCACCCTGGGCGCCGATGGCCATATAGAAGGCCTCGTATCCCTGTTTGCGCAGGTCATCCAGGCTGGCGTCTTTGCCCACTTCAAATCCGAGTTTGAATTCCACGCCCAGATCCTTCAGGATCTCAATCTCGGCGTTGACCACAGTCTTCTCAAGTCTGAAGGAGGGAATACCCAGTGTGAGCATACCGCCGGGGGCTTTCTGTTTTTCAAACACGGTCACTTTATAACCGTCAATGGCCAGGTAATACGCACAGGAGAGTCCGGCCGGGCCGGCGCCGATCACGGCGATCTTCTTGCCATAGGCATGCCGTTTGGCCGGCACATAGCGGTGCTGAGAATTCAGGTCTTGCTCGGCAATGAATTTCTTGATCTCGTCAATGGCGATCGGATCGTCAATATCGCGGCGTGTGCAGTCGTTCTCGCAATTACGCGGGCAGATGCGTCCACATACCGCCGGGAAGGGATTCTCACGTTTGATCAGTTCCAGCGCATCCGTGTACCTGCCCAGAGAAGCCAATTTGATGTAGCCCTGGATGCCGATGTGGGCTGGGCAGTTGGTCTTGCAGGGGCTGGTGCCGGTATCCACCACATCCGAACGGTTGTAGCGGTATTCGGTATTCCACATTTCTTCTGGCCAGTCGTTGTCACGTGGGGTTAAACGCTCGGCAACCACGATGGGGGTTTTACCGCAGATCTTCTGTCCCAATTTCAACGCGTTGGTGGGGCAAGCCTCCACACATTCGCCGCAGGCCACACATTTTTCTTTATCCACATGTGAAACATAATTGGAGCGCACCATGTCGGTGTTGATGAACATTTCAGCCGTGCGCAGTGAAAGGCAGGAACATCCACAGCAGTTGCAAATGGCGTGGGTCTTGCCCACCCCATCAATATTGGGGATCTGGTGCATCAGGCCGTTCTCTTCGGCGCGCTTTATGATCTCGAAAGCTTCTTCTCGGGTGATCTCGCGTCCGCGCCCGGTGCGGATGTAATATTCCGCGGCGTGCCCCATCTGGATGCACATGTCTTCTTTCAGATGTCCGCAGCCCTCGCCCATGGCTTCTCTGGCCGTACGGCAGGAGCAGTTGGAGACCGAAAAGATGGAGTTGTCATTGAGATATTTGGAGACTTCTTCATAAGACGCCTTGCGGCTGTTGCCGTCAATCGCCGTTTCAATGGGAATGACGCGCATCAGACCAACCCCTACGGGGAAGTTGCCCGCGGTCATCTTGCCGCGCACCCGGCCATAGGCTTCGAAGGCTTCAGCGATCTGGGGATACTTTCTAACGTTCTCCAGATTATTGTTCATCATTTCCATGATGCCCGGCACCCAGGTGTCGTGCCAGAATTTATCCACTCCGTCAATGGTGTTGACGAAGCAAACACCGGCAATGGAGAGATCCCACAGCAGTTCCTTGGTTCTATCCAATGGCTTGCCGCACATGGCCGCGATCTCTTCCGCGCTGCGCGGAATGCGCATGCCGAGGCACATGGCCACTTCGGCCATTTCTTCAGTGACCACGGGTTCGAGGATCATGTATTCGGGATCGGTGGCTTTGATTCCGGCCTTGGAACCCATTTTCTTGCGACTGACTTTATTGGCGAACTCCAACACTTTTAGTTTGACAGCCATCAGAATTACCTCTCCATCTTGGAATGATTAATCAGTGTTCCACTGTTTGATTTCAGTACAAAGCCAGTCTGCCCATGCGGCGACGCCTTCGCCGGTTTTGGCAGATATGGGGATGATCCTGACCTTTGGGTTCAGCTTCTTGACCCGTTCGGTCATGACCTGCAGATCAAAATTGAAGAAAGACATGGCGTCCATTTTGTTGACCAGCAATACGTCTACGATCGAGAACATATGCGGATACTTGAGCGGCTTGTCGTCGCCCTCCGGCACACTCAGGATCATGGCGTTGCGCGCCGCACCGGTGTCAAAATCAGCCGGGCAGAGCAGATTGCCGATATTTTCAAGAATGACCAGGTCCAGGCCGCCTATGCCCATTTCGTGCAGACCTTGCTCCGTCATGTAGGCGTCCATGTGGCACATCCCGCCCGTGTGCACCTGGATCACCTTGGCGCCCGTTTGCACAATCGTGTCGGCATCCACCGCGGAATCTATATCCGCTTCGACCACACCGATGGCCAGTTCATCTTTCAACGCCTCTATCGTCCGCACCAGGGTGGTGGTCTTGCCCGCCCCGGGCGAGGACATTAAATTCAATAAAAAGGTCTTGTTCTTTTTCAGTTCTCCCCTGAGAACATCCGCCTGCCGGTTGTTGTCTTCAAAGACACTTTCTTTGATCTCAAGCACTTTGAATTCATTCATAGTATCCTCTTGGAGAGTGGAAGCCTTTTGCTGACTCTCCAATTCTATTTTACATCATAAAATACCTAACGTAAGGTATGTTTTTATGTTATACATGTACTTAGTAATTTATTACAAAGTACGAATACCGACGATTAAATTCTTAGTGCTATGAATTACTTGTTAGTGGTTCTATCGTGTTTTAATAATCTCTGCAATTCGTTCTGCTAAGGATACTAAAATATCATCTTGATCGCATTCTGACATTTTAGAGAGTGGTAATTTTGGATCATTTACAGTCTGAAACTTATTTAATGCTTCATTTTTAGAAAAAAGACAAGGTTTTATTATGATTGGTAAGATTATTGCGCCAGCATTCTCTGCGTTTTTTAATAATTGAGGAAGCTCATAATTACTAATAAACTCAGAGACCATGAAATCTGTACTCACTAACAATATCGCAACCTTTGCAATCGATAAAGAGTGTTGTAACTCGGATTTCCATTTCATTCCAGGATGTATTCTTGTATCATCCCAAATATTTACAGAATAACCTAAATTCTCTAAAACGCTTATATTTAATTTTACTTTTTCTAACCAACTTTTATCTTTATGAGAGTAACAGATGAAAATTGTATTTCTCTCCCCCCCATCTTTTAATTCTTTATCAATTGTTGAACTCTCATCATTGAAACTATTTTCAATTGGAAAGTAAATTTCATCGAGCATGCTTTGAACATTAACCATTTCAAAACTTTTATTGCATTCTATTTTAAATCTCGAATTTTCTAGGCGTCTCTTCAAGTCAGTATACCGATAAAAATAGGGTTCGTTATCAGTTTTACAAGATTTACAATTACAAGGGATTAGTTTTTCAACTTTTAATTTTTCATATTGTCTATTGATTTGGTCAAGTTGATCCATAATTATTGTCATAAAATCCCGTTTATTAATTCCAGAAATTCGGATTTTAATGGTCCTTGAATCGTAGTATTCGATAACTTCTGCAATCCCATTTTCTCGCTCAAAGATTACACCTTTACGCCAAACAAGGTTGTGATTATGAATATATTGATTCATTTTCACAATCAATTGTGCTAATATTCCTTTGGGCATAAAATCATCATATTGGTAGCGCAAGAACAAATTATTAGATGAAACCCAAGAGTAATGCGGTTGTGCAATTGGCAATCTTTCAGGAACTATATATTCTCCCGAATTATTTATTTCGTAAGTTAAAAAGAATTTTTGCATTAATCTAAGCAATTCATCTCTTAGAAATTCATATTGAACCTCATTCCATATCGCTCTTGTGTCTTCCCTACTAAATCTACCATTATTCATATTCAATAATTCATGATCAAGAAGTTTATACACTGCATTTGTTGCCCAGTTAGGTTTCAAGAAAATTGTTTTAGATAATAAACTATCTTCTTGAAAATGGAGAAAAACACCTATATCATGAAAATATTGACTCAAAACCATTGCATCTTGCGAAAGGGATATTCCATTTATTGCACATATTGATAAATACTCTTGTATTGTAATTGTATTATTTGGATTATTCTCGATTGCTTCTCGAATGTCAGTCCATCTTGATGGAACAGGATTTCCCACATGTGGTAATCTCAATGAGAAATATCTTACTGCCCTTCTAAGTCGATTAATTCGATTCTTATCACTTTCAGCAAAATCAACATCAATCACCTCTGATATATTTGTGAATCTTCGGCTCATCGAAGTTGTGTCAATGTTCCTTTTCCGTTGGTGTTTTTCATTCAGTACTATTAATAAGGGGCTTTCACCACCAAACATTTCAACAATATTAAGCCAGTAATTAAAATCAGTATCTTCATTACGACTGTCAGCTACTAACGCATAGACTGAACGTTTGGAAAGAAAGAAACGGTGAGTAGCCTTGTAAATTTCCTGCCCTCCAAAATCCCAAATATTTAGTCGAAAAGTTCGTTCATCAATTTTTATTGAAGTCGAAATATTATCTTTTTCCATGGGAAAATAATACTGAAGTACTTCAATTCCTTTTGTCGTTTCTTTTTCGAGTGGTAAGGAACATTCTGGGTTCTCAATTTTCCTGGCCATTGTTGTCTTACCCGCCCCTGGTTCTCCCACAATTAATAATTTTGCCTCGAACAAATAATCCTCTTTCTGTTCTAACAATTGTTTGTAGAAATTACTAATTGCCTTTCTTCCTTTATAAACTATTTCAATAGGTGGTATTTTTATGGGGTTATTTTCAAAAGATATATAACCTCTTTCCACGGTGCTATTTACGTGTATTTCTAAATTTAACTCTGCAATCCATGGTTGTAACTCATTAATAGGATTTTTTTTCAAATTTAATAAGCGCAATAATTTCATATTTCGAATTGGTAAAATATCAATAATCTTATTACTCTCTATTTGAAGTTCTTCTATATATTTTAAGTCTGCAAGACTAGACATGGACTCAATTTTATTAGAATTAAGATTTAGAATTCTTAGCTTTCTTAATTTTCTTAACACAGATACATCAATAATTTTGTTAGAACTAAGATCTAATTCCTCTAAACTTATCAAGGCACCAATTGGGGTAATATCACTTATTTTGTTTGAGGCTAAGTTTAATTTTCTTAGTTTTAATAGATTAATTATTGGAATAATATCAGTAATATCATTATGAATTAATGATAACTCCACTAGATTAGGTAAATCTATCAATGGGGAAATATCCTGTACATTGGAATTGATTAATTCAAATTTTTGCAATTTTCTAAGTTTTTTTAAAAAGGAAATATCTTCTAAAGGACAATTTGATAATCTTAGTTCTCTTAACTCAGTCAGTCTTTGTAAGTATGTTACAAAAGATGTGTTCGTTCTTTTACTATTATTCGGATTTATTGAAATTCGTGTAACTCGTCTTTTATTGTTTATAGAATAACCATTTTCATCTGAGAACGATTTTTCAGAAAAAATAGATATTCTTTCCCCAGTGAATTTTTCTATACTGGTGATTGTATCGATATCAGTCATACCATATAACCCCTTAATTCATTTTGAATAAATACGCTTTTATTATATAAGTAATAGTATTCTTTATGGCGTAATCAATAAAAAAATTTTGAAAAGTTTAGTTTTTTACCTAACAAAATAATAAGTTATAAGTTAGGTATAAATATGTTATTGGTCAATTTTCGAATACAAAAGGAGGTTTTTGGTCATCCCTAAAACCAAGTAAATTTCTCAAAGCATTCTTCAATTCCATGCGGGTGCTTGCCATAAAATTTTCTCTGGCACAGTGCGACGATTAGTGCCGGATTATTGTGAAAAAATGTTTTTCATAAAAAACTCAAAGAGTTTCATTGTTGATCGTTTTACAACGATACAAATTCTCTCACCATACACCAGATGTCCAATTCAAAATGCGGGAACTTCTCCGTGCTGATCAGCTTAAAGCCCTTGCTCTCGTAATAAGCCACGTTCTTCTCGTCGTGCGTTTCGAGATACATGGGCATAATGGCGGCATCCGCGATCTCCAGCACCTTCTGCAGCAGCGCGGACCCTATGCCCTGTTGTTTCACCTTCGGGTCAACCGTCAATCCCCACAGGTAATAATGTAGACGATTCTGCATCAGGCGTTCGTGCGTCTCTGACACAAAAGCCTCGCACTCCTGCGAACGATCGAAATCCTTCGACCCCAACACCAGCGGGGTAAACAGGAACCCGTGCTGCATATACTCCCACTGCGAAAGCTTGGTGTGACCAGGCGGCAGAGTGAAAACCACACCCGAGCACTCCGGGTTGGTATAGACCTCGCCGTAGGCAAGTGCGCAGTTGAGCGTTTGTTCCATGTACCAGGGCAGTTCTTTCTCCCGCCGCTTTTCGTCGGGGAAATAGAAGGTGAACATCGGATAGTTGAAAAAAGCGGATGCCACCACCGCGGCGGCTTTCTTCTTGTTCTTGGGGTCGAGTTTGATGATTTCCATGAATTCCCTCACCTGTGATTCTTAATAATCTTTGTAATAAGTATTCTCCAATATTCTTAATTCAACATCCCCCTTTAGTAACAGT
This sequence comes from Chloroflexota bacterium, assembly GCA_021825925.1. Lineage (GTDB taxonomy): Bacteria > Chloroflexota > Anaerolineae > Anaerolineales > Anaerolineaceae > UBA6107. The sequence goes on along the minus strand of JAKAFP010000009.1, from coordinate 54,917 downwards.
ATAGATATAATTTTCTTTCGTGTTTTTCGTTTTTTCGTGGTTATTTGATAAATAAAAGGCCCTCCCGAATTCTCGAGAGGGCACAAAACACGCGAAACAAATAATCTATTTCATCATCTGGATAACGCAAACCGCCAGCACGATCACCCACACATTAAAGATCAGCACCATGATGCGGTTCGGCCAGCCCAGCAGCACCTTCGGTCCCACCCGCCCGGCGCTGGGATCCTTCTTGCGCGACCAAATGATCGAACCGAAAAACGCGATCATGCCCAACCAGTTCAACAGGGTGAAATTGAACACTGCCAGGGTATATGGCGTCCAAAACGGACTGCGCAGCAGGGCGTTGGCCACCAGCGTCGTAGCTATGGGGAAGGTTAATATTACGATTGATCCGCACAGGGTATGCAGGGTGTTGTCGCGGCTGGTGGAATTATCCGTGATCGCCTTGGTCTTAAAAAGACCTGCGCCCACCAATGCCAACACGATGATCAGCAGCCAGATCCAGCCGATAATCCCGCCTGCAGTTCCGACAAAACGCCATATAACGATCGCCATCAAAAGCAGGCTGGATGCCCAGGCCCAAAAAGCGCCCTGCATGAGATAGCCATACTTGCCGATCTCGTACTCGCTGATCATGCGCCACTTGGGATCGAATTCCGGCTCAAGAAAATGCAGTGCCGCCAGTGTCAAAATAAATAGTAACGCAAAAATAATCGCCGCTATACTCAAGATCGTATAAATCATAAGTCCTCCGCTAGAATCTCAACCACCAATAATCAATTATACGATCTATTCAAAAGCCGAATCGTTTGGGTCAACGTCTTCTTCTCCCCTTAACCGCTTTATGGAGTGGATAATGCCAATCGTGCCTGAAATGGTCATCCCCGTGCTCATTAATAGAAACGGGAACAACGACCAGAAATTGTAAATCCATAAGACACCTTCCGCGAGACCGCCTTGCTCCTTCCACATGGTGTAGATCGGAGCCACCAGCCCATAGAAAGAAAACAACGCCCACACCAACCCCGCTGCTGCAAAAAGGGAGCTCATAACCAACATCAACGGACTTTTACGTTTCTCCAGCTGCTTTCTGTTCTCTTCCTCAATTTTACAAACCAAACGCTCACCTTCATCCCAAAAGCAGTTCTGCCGCAGGCACACCTCTTTAATGATCAGATCGCGATCTGTCATTTTAGCCAGTTCATTGACCACATATTCATTGAGCGATTCAACGGGGTTATCCATGCTTATACCTGTAACACAAAATCATCTTTATAGTATGCAATGTGTTGATCACTTTTTACCTGGGACTGTTTTTTGCTTCTTGGGTTTGGGAACTGGCAGCTCTTTTTCAGTAACTCGAATTAACTCGCTCAACCAATCCTTGTTTTCAAATTGTTCTTCAATGAAGAAAAATAGTTTTGACCCTGGATAGGCCGGTGCCTCGACAACATTGCCGATGAACTTTCTTCCGCCTTCAGTAGGTTTTACAAACAGTTTGTTGTCGCAAACGAGCGCGACAACCTTTTCATTACAATAAATGGCATATTCTCCAAACATTTTTCTAAACCGAATTTCTCCAGCTTCTTCCATTTGTTCGGCCAGAAATCGAATGAAATCCTCTTCTGATGACATGACATACCCTCAATTTTACAAATCAGATTGAAGTGTTCCACACTTCAAAAATCACGGTTTACCTATTGCCAATCATCTCTTTCAATTTGCACACTGTGTTCCAGTTGCGGTCGGTCATATCCACCCCGATGATCTTCTCCGCCCCTGCCGCCAGTTTGGATTTGCCTACCCCATCCGGAGCATAAAGGTAAAACACCTTGGGAGTCAGACAGAAGTGCTCGCTTTCAATCTTTAAGGCTGAAAGCTTTTCAAAATCCACATTCTCGGGCTCGGCAGCCAGGAACCCCAGGTGCATGGTACTCTCATCCCCTTCAGGTACCGGGAATGGATTTTCGTCTATCGCGCGGTCAAGCTCTTCCTCGGTCAACAGCAGCACTTTGGGCGCGAAGCCGCACTGCTTTTCGACCTCAAGGCTGATGGACTTGGAAAATGCTTCTGTATCCATTTCTTTATGTTGAAAGACAGCATTACCGCTCTGGATGTAAGTCCTGACCTCCTGAGCGCCCAGCCCTTCAAGGATCTTTACCAATTCAGTCATGGGTAATTTGCTGTGGCCGCCGACGTTAATGCCGCGAAAGAGTGCAATGTAATGTTCCATCGGATCAATCCTTAAAAGTTCCTGATAATAAATTCTTCAACATCCCAGGTGAAATGTTTCACGCCGATACGGATCTTTTGAGTTAAGCCTTCCAAATCATCAAAATTCGGATCTTCCACCAGAATGTGTTCAATGATCGCGTCCGCCCCTTCGAGAGTGGAAACGGTCTTGTATTTGGTCCATCCGTTTTCCTTGATCCTTTGCCAATACTCTGCCTGCACCCCTTTATTTACCCCGGCCAGCCAAACCTCGAACCTGCATGCTTCGTGGATGAACACCACAGCGATTTTTAACTTTCTGTCTTTCAGGGCAGGTGGAATGACTGAAAAGTAGCTCATATCCATGTAACCTGTGTACAACCCGCCTGGCACCGTCCATTCCGGGTATTGCTTTTCAAATACCGTGCGAAGCGCCAGGAGATATTCGAGAATTCCTTTATAAGCCTTTTGTAGCGAACCCTCAGCCAATAATTGTTTGTATTGAGTTACACACTCCTGCAATGAAGACATTTATCCTCCCTATCGAACTCAGCTTTTCTCTTTCCTGCCAAAATACCCAAGTGCAATTAAGGCTGCCGAAACTACCGCAACTGAAATCGCAAAAAACAATGAGGCGTTCGGATCTTTCCATTCCACCAGATATTCAAGGAATTTAACCACCATCACCAGCACGATCACCCCGCCCAGTTTGTCTTTCAGTTCATGCAAGTCGTGGGCGATCATCCAGTCGGGAAGATTGAGGTCATCAATAAAAAGTTCGAACATGCTTACAGAGAATACATATAACGCCGTAGCGATCAGGAAACTATCAACAACTTCTATGAGTTGAATTGCAATATAAGCATCCTTGCCGTAACTGGTAATGATCACACTGATGGCGTTTATTGTTTTTACAACCCCCCACCCAAATGCAGCAAGTGCAGAGGCCAACAAAGAAAACACACCTATATACCCCAGGTACCTGGTTCCCTCCATGAATTTTCGCATTGGCTTCTCCTCAACCCATCATTCAACACTCTTTTTTACGAGAAGATTGATCATTTACGATCATCTTTTAACTTCGTAACACAACGTCACAATGCCACACGGAAAACTTGTTGATTTTTTTAATTGTAAAGCCAACCGGTTTTCCAAACCTTTAAAAATAGACATCCCGCTGCCAATGGCTGTCGGGTTGATGAATAAATGATACTCATCAATCAAATTGGCCTTGATCAAACTGGAGACAAAAGTGCCGCCGCCGTAGGCAATGATGTCACCGCCTTCCTGTTCTTTTAAACGCGTGATCTCTTCCACCAGTTCGCCCTTGGCGAGAACGGTGTTCTCCCATTCGGAGTTTTCCAGTGTCTTGGTGAAAACCACCTTGTGCGTATCAGTAAATTTCTGCCCGGCGGCATGATCCGGAGCTTGGGGGTTGGCAGCTACGCCTGCCCAATGCGGAATGAATCCCTGCGCCAGTTTGCGTCCTAAAACGATACAGCCAATGGGTTCTGTCAATTCCTTTACATACTGGTTGATCTCACTATCCCAATTAAACACCAACCAATCCATTTCGCCGTTCGCACCGGCGATAAAACCGTCCACCGTCATCTGCACTTGCAGTTTAAGTTTTCTCATCATTAACCTTTCTTTCGTATATCACCACTATTTGTCTATTGGGTCATTGTATCAATATTTCAAACCCAAAACAAATGAAATGTTGTACGACCAGACTTCAAAAATAGATTATTTACAAGAGATTTCAACACACAATTCACGGCTCACGGTTCACAATTCACGCCACTTCCACTGAAATTAACCGGATAATTCAGCTAAAAGAAGTACAATATAGTCAGAGACAAACATCCGAAAGGGTATTATGGAAAAATCTTCTTCAGAATCCAAGGCTCAAATTGTTTACTTCTCTCACGGAGGCGGCCCGCTGCCCATCCTCGGGGATGAAGGTCATAAGGCCATGGTGGCTTTTATGCAGCAGTTGCCCGGTCAGCTGCACAGACCCGACCTGATCCTGGTGATCAGCGCTCACTGGGAAGAGAACGCCGCCACCCTGCTTGGCGCCGCGAACCCCGTCATGTTCTACGACTATTACGGCTTTCCCGCCCAGGCCTACGAGATCCAATATCCTGCGCCCGGCAGCCCAAAAGACGCAAAACGGATCGCCGAGATGCTTGTTAAGAATCACGTACCCTCCAGAATTGATCCCCAGCGCGGATTTGACCACGGTCACTTCATCCCGCTCAAACTGATGTATCCTGAAGCGGATATCCCCTGTCTGCAGCTTTCCCTCGTATCCGGTTTGAACGCGGCAACCCACCTTGCCCTGGGTAAAGCCTTAAGAGAATTAATGAATGAAAATATCCTTGTCATTGGATCAGGTTTCTCATTCCACAACATGCGCGCTTTTTCGTGGCAAGCCTCAACCGATCCGGACCCCGGCAACAACGCCTTTCAAGATTGGTTGATCGAAACCTGCGCAGGCGATCTCACACAGGCAGAGCGCGAGCAACGTCTTTTGGATTGGTCCAAGGCGCCAGCCGCCCGCTATTGCCATCCGCGTGAGGAACATTTATTGCCCCTTCATGTTTGCCAGGGGTTGGCTGAAAAACCAGCCAAACTGATCTTTGATGACATGATCCTGGGCAAACGCGCTGTGGCTTTTCAGTGGTGAAAAATAAAGGCATGACCTTGCTGGACCAATAAACTAAGATTTTCAAGTCCCGAATTCTTTTTGTAAATTCGGGACTTTTCACCTAAATTATGTATTCTTATGATATTATTTAGAATAAATATTCTAAAACCACTTAAATGAGAATCATGGATAATCCCACGTCATACAAAGAGATCCACTGCGAAAGCGCACTGAATGAGTTAAAGCGCAAAGTGCCCTTCGGCTGGGATCTGAACATCTACCGCGGATGCAGCCACGCCTGCCGTTACTGTTATGCCATCTATTCGCACGCCTACCTCAACTCAGACGGCTTTTATGACGATATCCACGTCAAGACCAACATCGTGGAAAAGTTGGAGCGGGAGTTAAGTTCCCCCAAATGGAAGCGTGAAGTGGTCAACATTGGCGGAGTGACCGACAGCTACCAAAAAGCGGAAGAAACGTATCAACTGATGCCCGAAGTCTTGAAACTATTGATCAAATACAAGACGCCGGCCATCATCTCCACCAAGTCCACTCTGGTGCTGCGGGATTATGACCTGATCAACGAACTCTCACAGATCACTTACATCAATATTGCCGCCACCATCACCACCATGGATGAAGAAGTGCGCAAGAAAATCGAACCCGGCGGCGCACCCTCAGAAGAACGTTTTGCCATGCTCAAACAGTTCCGTCAGACCAATGCCTCGGTTGGCCTGCATCTCATGCCCATCATCCCATACCTGACCGATGGACGCGAGAACTTTGAAGCCTTATGTATTGGTGCCAAAGAGAGCGGCGTTCACTACCTGCTGCCGGGCGTTCTCTATCTGCGCGGCGACACCCGCAAAGTGTTCTTTGAATTCATTCAGCGCGACTACCCGGAACTTTACCCCAAGCTGCAGGCGCTTTTTAAAACCGGTGCTGCCGATAAGGCGTATAAAGACCAACTCTACCTGATGGTCAACGAACTACGCGACCGCTACGGCATCTCCTCGAGCTACTCCAAACCGATGAAAGAGAAGATGCTTCATTAACTCGACAGACGGTTTTTTGAGTTTTTAGCCCTCTTCGTCATGGATGACGGCCCAACCGTACCCCTTTACCTTCCACTCGCCATCTTCTCTAACAAGCACGAACGCCCAACCCCCATCCTCCTGAAACGGATTGCCGCCGCGCAATCCCGTCCAGTGCGTGGCAAGCGAAACGAAAGCAAGGTCCTCAACAACATTCAGATCATGATATTCACCAAAAGTGTGCACCAGGTTGAGCGGCTTGGTGTGCCATGATCTAATGACCCTGGACCAACGTTCAACTGCATCTTCACCTTCAAAAATGTGCGGTTCAAAATTTTCGATGATCACCACCCCTTTTTTCGCAAAAGCAGAAAGAAATGTTTCATCGCCGGTTTCCAAAAACCGCGCCACTTTTTCGATCGGTTTTAATAAATCAGGATCCAAAGGTTCTTGCATTACGCCTCCATTATAAATTGATCAAATCCAACACGGTTTGTTTCATATCCGGATTGATCTCAAAATGCTCACCCAAGAACAATAGGATCGCTCTGGCTGATTCTCGATTCTTCTCATACCCTTGCAACATAACAGGCAGCTCCTTTGAAGGACAAGGATATCTGCTTTCAAATCGCCGTTCAAGATTGAAAAAATCGCCTGATGTCGAGGTTGCAGTCTCCATGGTTTCCATCAGCTCCAAAATACGATCCACGGCATAAAACTGGATGAACCGCATTGCCGAAAGTTTTTCGCCGCGCTTCTCTCTGCATAACCCTACATATAGATTGGTCAGCGCTTCGCCGATCAGCCACTCTACGGAATGTTGCTGTCGTTCATCTAACTGCCTTTGCGGAATAGCAATCTGATCAGATACACCTTCTGCTTTCCAAACAATCCTGCCAGGGGTAAAAACTGCATTTTTTATCTCATTCTCATCAAACAACGCAAATTCGCAAAAAATCCCATCAACAAAGAGAAGTTTATAGCCATCCTGAGTATTCATAAAACAGTAAGCCACGTCCGCGATCTCTTTCAACCAGCTCAGATCTTCGAGGTATTGCTGCTTGAACCCGGTTTTTACGATCACGAAAAAATCAAGATCGGAAAATTGATCCAGGCGGTCGAGCTCGGTCCCAACGGATCCCAAACCAATTAACGCCAGTGCAGACTCTTTTTTAGAGAGCGCTTTTCCGATCTCGTTTAAACGACTCAAAAGGAGTTTAGTTTTGTCCATCCATCTCCTGCTAATAAAAATAAGTTGTCTATGACTTTAATTCACACAATGCCTGGCGGATCTCACCCAGGTGATACGCGCTGTGCGCAATGATCGCCATGGCCATGCCCACCGATTCCGCATTCGGCCATTCCTGCACACAACCCAAGAAATTGCGCAGCTTTTGATAATTGGTGCGCAGCTCGTCCTGAATGGACTGCCATTCTTCAGAAGTGACACTGCTGACCGTACGCCACACTTCACCCCAATCAGCCTTTGGTGCATTGGAGTCACGCATAAACCGTTCGATAACCTCGAGATAAAACGACACGTGTTTCACCTGCGCAGCCAGTGTAGCGCACTTTCCTCCTACCGGAACAGAAGCCTCTTCAGCGCTGATGCCTGCCAGCGTTTCAAACATGGATGTACCTTTATCCAGGTAAATACCTTGAACATTTTCGAAACTCTCGTCCAAAGGCATAAAAACAGCCTTCGTGAAATGCTCGGATTGAATAGTCGTCATTTTATCTCCTGCAAATAATCGTTACTTATTAATAGGAACAATTATAGCGAAAAATGATCATGATTTTTCTTCCATTACTTCTCTACCGCAAAGAGAAGTGCCCTCGATCTCGAGGGCACTTCCTTGTTCCTAATTCCTATTTACTGATTACTTCGTTACCGCGCTTCCATTCACATAAAGCGTATGTCCGTTGGTCACCACATTGGAAATGCTGCCGTTGAAAGCCGTTACGTAGCTGTCGGCGGTCAAAATCCAGGTGCTTGAGCTGTCAATTGTCACAACCAAATAGGAAGCCGATGTTCCATCTGAGTTGATCGAACCCGTAAAAGAGGATGAATCCGAAATATTCATCGCCAGGGTTGAAATGGCATCCACCATAATATCGCCGACTGCAGTCTGCTTTGAAAGGTTGAAGGTGGTATTGCCGCCATTGGCGCCAGCAGTACCCCACCCTCTTGATGAGTCGTTGCCGGCGACGAGCAGCAAGTAAGTACCATCCGCCAGGGTCAGATCAACGTCGCTAAGAGAAATGATGCTGCTGGTGTTAGTCACGTAGAACATATCTCCGCTTTTTGACACCAGGGTTCCACCAGTCATGCTGAAGCTGCTCGTACCGGTCTCGGCATCGCCAGACATGCTTTGATACAACATCACATTGTGAACATTTTCACCGTTGGCTTCTGCAGATGTGCCGTCCATGTTGCCTGTTACGTCGCAATCCACCAAGGTGACCGAATTCAACCCCTCAACCACCACTGCTTCTGAAGTGTTGGCGGTCAGGGTGGCATTGCTGACTTTGATATCTGCTGTACTATAGATAGCCGGTGCACCACTGCTGCCGCTGGTGGTATAGGTGCCGCCATCCACCACCAAAGTACCACCGCCCCGATCGCTGCGGATGGCCGCTTTGACCGTGGAATTAACAGTCAGGTTGGTCGCATACATGCTTCCACCGCCTGCTACTTCAATGCCGCCTGCGTTGCCACCGGTAACATTAATGGTGGTATTTGAGATGTTGATCGTCGCGCCGTCGTAAGCAAACACGCCGTTGGCGCCTTCTGCCGAGGCTGTGACTGTGCCACCGGTGATGGTCAAGGTGGCGTTATCGAGTGCCAAAATGGCTGCATCCAACCCGTAAAAACTGCTTGCATCACTGCTTGATGCGTCGCCAGAGGTTTTGTTAACGGTCACATCGTTCAAAGTTGCAGTGACCGTTCCCTCTGCTCTGATCGCATTTTCATCCGCATTCGTGGAGCTATAGGTACCACCATTGAGGGCTTCTCCATCACTGAGCACATAAGCCCCGGTTCCGGTGTTCACACTCTGTGAGCCACCACCAGGCGCGCCGCCAGGAGCCCCATCAGGCGGAGCAGGAGGGACGTTTGATGCCTCAGTACTAGTTGCTGTTTCTGTTTGTGTCGCCACCGCGGTCTCGCTGACCGTTGTTTCCACCGTGGAGGCTGACGTGGTACTGGTTGCCGTTGAACCGCATCCAACCAGAGCCATCAGCATCATGGATGCAATACAAATTACCAAACAAGTCTTGAATAAACGCTTTTTCATGAATATCTCCTGAAGATTTGAAGTGATAAGCCTAATATAAGAGAATTCAGTGATGGATTGGTTTATTTTTGGTATAGGGCAGCCGTTCAATTTGTTTCACTTGATTAACGAAAGAAACGCTTTCCGTTATATGGAAAGCGTTTCATAATTTTCAAACAAGAATAATTTGCTACCTGCTCAATAAATAATCAATGATGAGTTTTTTTCTTCTTCGCTGATCTTGGCTCCATAGCCGATCATGCGATCCAGGGTCGCGTTCCATTCTTCACGGGTATGTTTGGCGGTTAATATCCGTTCAATATCATGATGATTCTGCAATTTCTCAATAATCAAAGCCTCGCCATCAGCAGCAGGTGTCGCAGAAACCTGAGTGTCTCCCCCCACGGATTGTGAAGGTTGCGTGGACATGTCTGTTTTTTGAGCACAGGCTGCCATTCCTATCAGCAAACCAAAAGCCAATACCACCCCAAATAACCTCAAACTCTTCATTTTTCTCTCCTTGATACGACTAAATCTAATAATCTCTGGTGTCGGAATCAACGCTCTGTTTGAATAATTATCGGTTCATGGTTTATATATTTCAATATTGTATATTATTTTCAAACCTTTCATTGGGTCCGCTTTATCCCTACTTGCGGCCGATCCAGCGATGAACTCTTGTTTTGTACATCAAGTATTCGTCACCGAATTTTGCTGCCAGGTACTTCTCTTCTATAAGGATCAGTATAAAACGACAAGCCACCAAAGCCGGGATGAGCGAAACCAAACCCCAGGTAATACCAAATCCAAGGTCAATCCCAAGCAAAAAAAGGAACCCCCCAAGATAAAGTGGGTTCCGGGAATAAGAAAAAACACCTGTTGTGATGATCCTGGAGGTCGAAAACCCAGGATCTGTTGGTTGGGCATGGCGTGAAAATTCGCGTCTTGTAAGTGAGACCAGAAGGATGCCCGCCAGCACCATTAAAATTCCCGACAACACAAATATCAATTTCAATCGTTGAAATGGAAAAGCGATCGGCCAGACAAACTGGAGCCCGATCCCCGCGAGAAACGGAATTCCGACGACCACTTCAAATATCTGCCAACCTTTTTGGTGTGCTGAATCATTTTGCATTAAACCAAACCTTCAATAAAATTTCCCATTTGGACAATTCACTATTTTAGGGACATTTTTAGCAGCATCACTTGTTCAAAATCCTTCAACACTTCACTGCTTCTAATTTCAAAAATACATGGCCTGGATTTACCAACACCTCGAGTCTGATTGATCCTCTCCTTTTGTGGCGCACTGATTGGCAGCGATAATACCAGGTCAAGTGAATTTTCTGGCATGTAGATGCAAGCCTGCATATATCCCTTCCAGGCAGACATCCACACGATGGTTTTCTTTTTTTTCTGCACCTTGCACAACCATGCTTTGCCATCATGGTAATAACGCCAGGTGGATTCCATCTGATTGATCTCAAACAATTTGATCAATTCTTCATAAGCCGAATAAGAATCACCCAACACCCTTCTTAATACTTCCTCATCTGGATAAATGGCTTCATCTTTGAGCTCTATTGTGTTGATCGTTTCCATGTTCCTACTCCGGTAATTCTACAACATTGATTTATTCAAACCCGGTCCTCATTATCACGACCTGCAAGAACTAACCGTCATAATGATTTAATGTCCGCCACCGACAAAAAATGCTTCATGAAAAGCAACCTTTCCTTTGGGCATCTTTCCATCGAACGAAAGCGCAAAGAACGCTTCTGGCGGAACGCCTTCAAGGGTGAATTCGTCAGTGTTCACAAACCCGAAGCGGCCGTAATAACCCGGATGCCCCACCAGGCAGCAGCCTTTTGCCCCCATGGCTTTCAAGCGCGCCAGTCCTTCATTGATCAACGCCGAACCGACCCCCAGTTTTTGGTACTCCGGCAGCACGGATACCGGCCCCAATCCATACCAATCCGTTGTACCATCAGACAACGTCACCGGCGAAAAAGCGATATGCCCCACCACCTGCTCATCCACTTCGGCCACCAGCGAAAGGGTCAATGCCTTTGCAGCTCTTAACCCCATGATGATGAACTGTTCAGTGTGGTCGCTGATTTCCAAAGTCTCAAAAGCCTTGGCTGTTAAATCGGTAATTGATGCACAATCCATCTCGGTGTCATTTCGAATCAAAAGATCATCTATGGTCATTAAACCCTCACCATTGTTTGGAGTCAATAATCTCTATTCTACAAGCATATTGGATACTTGCCAAAGAAACAAAACAAGGATGGACTCGATAATGAATCCATCCTTGCCAGTGGGTCGTTATTTGGGTTTTATTCGGCTACTGTTGCTGTTTGTTCCACCGGGGCGGAGAGATCCTTCCACACCGGGTCGCGCAGCAAGAAGAAGACCACGACAGCCAACGTGGCCATGCCATACAAACCAATGCCAAAGCTGAAGATCTGACTATTGGGAGCATAGATCACACTGTAAAAGTAGTTGGCGGTCTGATTAGTGATGGCGTGCATGAAGGCTGCCAACCAGATGCTGCCTGTCTTGAGCACGGCGTGGCCGATGACAAAGGCTAACAATACACAGAAAACAGTCATCATGAGTGTACCCAATACTGGCTGGCCGGGATAGTTGTGTCCCATCCAAATGACCGGATAGTGCCAGGCGCCCCAGATCAAACCGAGAATGAGCACGCCGCGCTTCTTGCCCAAACGGATAAGCTGCGATTGTAAAAATCCGCGCCAGCCATACTCCTCGCCAAAGGCGATCACAAGTCCTAACAACGATCCCTGCAAGATCATCTGAAGGCCGAGCACGATCACCAGCGTGGAACCAGACATGGTGGTTCCCATCTGCGCCGCCAGCAGGTTGGCATCCACCGGTGTTCCCAGATGGAAGAGCGCATTCAATCCGGTCTGGATCGCCAGAAAAACAACGATCGCACCGCCGTAAATGACCCAATCCACAAACCGTCCCCCCCGCAGGTTGGCACGGGCAAACGAGTCTTTGCCCTTCAAGACGCGGAAGACCACCAGCCCGAGCAACCCCAGGATGATGGGGAGAATACTCAATTGACTGGCAAGGTTGGTCAGTGAAGGTGCCAGTACGGAAAGTGCCGCCAGCACCATATAAAACACAGTCAATACCATATAAAGGTAAAAAAATCCGCGCGCCCGATCCTTACGACCATCCGGCATTGGTTTGCGAAAGTAGAAGGGGCTGTCAGTGAACACGAACATACCCAGCAGCATGGCAATAAAGGCCGGGATCAACATCTGCAGCTGCAAAAAGATCATTGAGCTGGTGCTGCCATATCCACTGCTCAATTGCAATGCCAAATCTAATGCAAATGTAAATCCAAAGGTCAGGCCGGTGAACAGGCCCACCTGCTTCCAATTTACTTTTGGTTGAGTTGTTTCTGTTAAAGTTGTCATTCTTCTCCGTAATATGAACTATTTTTCGTTGTAAATTTCAGGCGCCTGTCCGCCTTGCGGCGGCTTGCTCACGACGTCGGACACGACCATCGTCGCAAAAATGCGGCGTTTGCGTCCAGGCGCGGGTGGGTTGGACATATGTGGCACTATGGCTGCGTTGATGCCTTGCGCTACGGCAACAAATTCTTCATCGCTCAATTCCAGCGGAAATTTTTGATACCCCACCCCGTCAGTCAACAGATTGATCGCATCCGGTTGGTTAATATAACGGGAAAAATCGTCCAATAAAGTGGCCACAAAAGTGGTGAAATATCGCAGGTGTTCTTCGCGGCTCATGGCTGCGAATTGCTGGGGGTCAATAAACGCGCCTTGACTGCCCAGCGTGTAAGCCTTCTCGAGGGTTCCGCGAACCCGTCGTTCTGATGCCACTACCAGAACGCCGGCCTCGGTCAGGCGGTTTAGATGGCGATAAAGTGTCGCCGGGGGTACGTCGCCCAGGGTTTCGGCCAACTGCTGGGCGGTCATTTCGCGGCCAGCCAGCGCCATCACAATGCGCATCCGAATGGGGTGCAGCACCAGGTCGACTAATTTTTCCATCCTGCCTCCTTGCTATACAAGCTCATCACTATTATCATTATCAATAATGATTATAATATCAACAATGAAACTGTCAAGGGTTAATATGTCGTATCTTGGCGTCGCCATGGACTTTCCAACCACCTGTTGGCTAAATCACAGAAAAACATCTGCCCCAAAACTTCCAGGCAGAAGACCCATCATTATTCCCCAAAAGAGTGACTTCACACTTTTACCGCTGTCGGTAAGCGCAATGGCTATCAGGAGCCACACTCGAAATTACTATTCCCTACTCCCAGATTTTCCTATTGTGCACCCCCGAATATTTCAACCTAAACCCCACACTTTCATACAATGAACGTGCGTTCCCCAGATTATCATTGACCACCAGCATTGTCTGAGGGACCTTTTTGACCTCGAACAACCACTGTAAAGCATTCTGCAGCAACAGACGTCCTATGCCTTTACCCCTCGCCTCTTCATGCACGCCAACATATTCAACCGATCCATCACCTGTGTCATCATCAATGATTGCGTAAAGGTACCCCGTGACTTCATCGTCTTTGCCATAAACAAAAACCCTGTGTAGATAATCCAGCTTATCCAGAATACGCTGCCCGGTGGCGTATGTGCCGGGGAATACACTATCATGCAACTCAACGAACTTCTTCGCCTGCCGTGGATGGAGCAACATGCAACGTTCCTCAACCAAAACCGGCTTTCTCGGCGGCGGACACACGTAAACGTGCACCAGCCGTAATTGCTCAAAACCCCGGTTGAAATAAAAACTATTTCCACGGTTATTGGCGATATCCAAGAAAGTATCCAGTTGATGAATTGCCACAGGCAGCGTATTTAGCAGTTCCTCAAAAAGCAATGTGGCCATCGCTTGCCAATCCGTCAAAGGTTCAACAATGAAAGGTCCCCTCAGCCAGCCGCGTTTCAACTCCAGATCAAACTCGCAGCCCAAAACCCCTGACACATGCCCATTGACCGATGACATCACGAGCCGAATTTCATCATCCCCGGCGAGGCGGTTCAGCTCACCTAAAATACACTTTTCATCCCCGCCTGTGTCGCTGTGGATACAGTGGGTTTCAGGGGACTTGTTTTGCGAAGCAATCAAGGTTGAAATCGCCTCGAAATCCCCTTTTTGAGCCAGTCGAATTTCCGTTTTTTTCATTTAATTAAATCTTCCTATTTCTTCTATTACAAATCTCTATTCTCGATTCACTATTCACGATTCTCGGTTCTCGACTTATTTCCTCCTGATCCGTTTGACCCCCAAATATCCCAGGATCAATAGGGTGGCGCCAAAGAGCACCGCCTTGGCCACAGTCTCAATGCTCAGACTGTTAAAGTTGATAATGCCCACGAAAAACACCGCCGTCAGCAGAAATGGAAGCAAAATGACAATGAAAGGTACTTTCATGCCCAAAAGTTCAAACGCGATCACACCTGCCGGCAGCAGCATCAGCAGCATGGAGATCACTGAGTTCAAGCTAAATCCACCCGAACCTGCATTGAGCATGGCCGAGATGGTGAGATAAAGAATCGCTGCGCTGTAAATTCCAACAAAAACCCACCCTGCTTTTTTAATCATTTTCCCTCTCCGATGACGAAAATAATATGACCATCCCTACCTTAATAAATTTTACATGAAACATGCAGATCACATGGATAAAAGTGTGCCTTCCAGATAAAGCCCAGGAAGGCACAAACGCTTCATAACTATAACAATATAGTTCCGCATCATCCGCAAGCCCGCTTCACCAATTCGCTGATCCTGGCTTCCACTTCAGGGGTAAGTTCTTTTACCGCATAAGCGGAAGGCCACAATTCCCCGTCATCCAGGGCAGCCGCATCGCTGAAACCCAGGGTCGAATACCTGGTCTTAAATTTCAATCCACTTTGGAAGAAACAGATGACCTTGTCATTTTTGTAGTAAGCAGGCATGCCGTACCAGCTTTTTGGCATCAGGGTTGGCGCGACTTTTTTAATGATCTCATGCAACCGTTTCGCCATGGATCGGTCCGGTTCTGCCATTGCTTCGATCTTCTCATTGACGTCTTTTTCGCCATCCGCCTTGTTTTTATTCGCACGTGCTTCTGCTTTGAGTTCCAAAGCTCGTTCCTTCATGGCGGCTTTTTCCTCTGCAGAAAATCCACCTTCGATGTTATTGTTGTCAGACTTCATAAAAGTCGCCTTTCTGAAACCTAATTGTCATTTCGGTTTACTAAATGTATTTTTACCTTTTAAAATACGATATCTCACCCTCGGATTCGAGCATGCGCAGCCTCACCTGCTCGGATGAAATGTAACTGTAGGGAATTCCAACGATCAGTTTTAATGCGATCTGGTCCTTCGTACGGCGCACCACCACTCCCGAAAATTCGATCACTGATTCATCTAGAAACTTGATCGTCCCCTTTAAAATATCATCGGGCAATAGATTCATACGCGGAACAAGAAAACGAACCCCTGCTTCACTGATGTCCAATAACTGGTAGGTGTGATAACGGATGGTGAGTTCGGGCAGATATTTTTTTGGGCAGTCGAGCGGATAGTAGATGCGCACATACTCGCGTTGGTTCACAAGATCTGCTGTTGCAGAATCTGAACTCAACCGGGGAGCCGCTTGTTGGTTTGGGTTCGGTTTGGGCAGTGTCAAATCTAAATCGCTCTCTATGAATACTTAACCAATAAGGTGGAACTCACCATAAAGATTGTGTTTCAATTTAACTATCAGTTGTGTTGAAGCCAAATTTCAGCTTTAACAACGGAAATACATATTCCTTCAGATATTTCATAAAAGTATAGCAGTTTGGGGTGGACAGTTCAACGGTTTTTTTGACCTGATACAGTAAATTTATTTGATTGCTCCAAAAAATGTTCCTGATCTGTTGGCATGAATCACCCGATAAATAATCCACCCAAATGGCTATTCAGTGTTAATCATTTAATCCTTTTCCGGCGAGAATTGGCTCAATGCATTTTTCCACGCGCGCTGCACGGGTTTTAGATTGTTTTGGTGCGGAGAAAAAGAGCAGGTAGGCTCGCTGCCGGCCGGGGGTCAGGGCATAAAAAGCCTCGCTCAACTCGGGGTTTTCATCCAGCCTGACCTGAAATTCGTCCGCAACAGCAAATTCTTCAGGTTTCTTGAACGGCACTTTCGCCCCGGATTTTTCCACTTCGACGGCTTCATATACGTAAGACTTCAAAACGGGTTCAAGCGCAATAATTTCGTTCAGATTAGTGAATCTCACCTGGCGCGCAGATTGTACATTTTCAGTCTGTTGGATCAATATCCCCTGAGGATCCTTCAACAAGACTCCCTTATGGAATAGGATCGCACAATATTCTTTGAAGACATGAATGAGAACGATATTGTTCTGCTGATAGGTATAGCAGGGAACACCCCATTTCAATTCTTCAGACAGACCACAATCGAGCAGGATGGTCCTTAACTTGTTGACTTCATCATGCCACTTCACTTCTTTTTCAAAATACCAATTTACCTTTGGATTCGATGCATTCACTTTTATACCTCCGATTTGATCGGCTTTTGCTTGTATAACTACTATCTTTCCATATAAAAATCTGCAACCCGAGAGTAAACATCAGCTTTGACTTTCAAAATGAAATTATACTATTTATCCTCATATTTATCTTATTTAATCGTGAATTACAACAAAAAGCCGGTAGAAAAACTACCGGCAATTTGTAATGAAGAATTTATTCCAAATTATTGGGCTTCGTATTCCTGAACCACCCCGCCATAAAACTCATTAGTCCTGATCAGCTTCATCTGTGAAGCGATTGTTTGCGGGATCAGCCCTAATGGATCAGTGTATGAATCATGACTGTAAACAAGAAACACCCGTTCATGGTCCTTCAACAATGAGAGCAAAGCGGGAACATCTTCCTCGGTCATCACGGGTTCCAACACGCCATCATCAATCAGGTCCAACGGCAACCCCCTTTTTTCAAGCCGCAAGTATTGGTGGGTTTCGTATGACTCGATATAGTAATTAAACGGGATCTCGACAAAATTGGAATTAAACAGGACCAGATCATCATCTTCTGCCCAACCGGCCACGGTTCGGGCGGCAGTATTCCAATCTTCCTTTTGAAAGAATCTGAAATAATCGCTGACCGAAAAGAGGTTAATGGTCACCAGACTTCCTAAAACGATGATGACCAAAATCTTATATTTCAATCTCGCAATCCCGGCTGCCAGCAAAAGGATCAGTGGAATGCTGATCCAGATCAGGGTGCGCCCCGAGAAGATGGGCCGCCAAATACTGACCAGCAGCTCACCCCCCAGTGGAATCGCAAACAGGGTAACTAGAAATAGAAATTTTGAAAACTGGCCCCAAAAACGGACTAATCCCAGAATGAACACCACTCCAAAAAAGATCCAAATGCCGGTTGTCAGGTTGGAGGGTAGCGGTGCGGAAGGATTGATGAGCGATTTGAGTACCTGCGCCACGGCCTCCCAGGTGGGCGCCGGGATCCAAAACCGGTTATACACAACACTGGACTGTTTGATGAAAGGAATGATCCACGGGATCCACAAAAGGAGGATCACCCCTTGAGATTTCACCCAATTCAAGAAAGAGGGTGGCTGAAAAACCAGCTCGGCAGCGGGTTTATTTTTTCTTTGAAACAGCATCAAACCAAGCACAAAAACATTGGCGGCCACAGGAAAGAAAACTGCCGTATTATGACTGTAAAGGGTCAAGGTCGAAAACAGGATAAATGCCAACCATGACAGATCCGTTTCGATCTCACTAACGGGCAGCCAATGATGGCGCGAAACCCAGGCTTTCCAGCGCTTTTGGAACCCACTTTCAACCTTGTAAGTGAATGGCTTCTCTTCAACCATCTCCACTGGCGCCGCGGATTTCCATACTTTTAGATAATTCCTAATTTGGCTGCCCATGGGAGCTTTGGAGCGCGCATCTGTCAACAGCCTGACCAGGGCTAAAGTCGCCACAGACGCATTGAACATCAAAAGCGTATACATGCGTGCTTCCTGGGCGTAGTAGATATTGAAAGGCGAGAACGCCAAAAAAGCTGCCGCCGCCACCCCCATCAAAGGTCCTGACAGGCGTTTGCCGATCAAATAGAATATGGGGATCGTGCCAACACCAAAAAGGACGGACAAAAGACGGGCAAAATAGGGGGATGAACCGTTCATACCCACCCAGAGATGCAGCAGAAAATAATAAAGGGGAGGATGTTGATCAATTTTGATCACCCACTGCAGCATCTCGCTGACTTTCAAATTTGCCATCCAGATACTGAAGGTTTCGTCCAACCATAAACCCTTGGCATCAAGCAATAGAATACGCAGAAAACCCCCGGCGATCGTTGCGAATAACACTAACCACGGTGCAGCATCTTCGAGATCAATATCATCGTTCATCATGCTTTCTTTCTTTGGTAAAAAAAATTGAAATAAGTTGAAATAACACAATAAAATAAGGGATTAGTTACAATTATACAAAGAACATGCCACCATTATGACACCTATTAAAAACTGAACTAAAGGGAGACAACACGCTCCACCATCATAATCTCAGTTTACACTATGCATACGAAATGTATCCTGGACTAAATGCGGATATCAAACTAGCTGACTGGCCAGGTTATGCCTTTTACCCAGTTTACATAATTTGTCCGGTTTAGTCATAAAGATCTTATTCTCATTCGATAATAATAAGTGCCCACTCTTTGAAGGGGCACTTCCTGATTACACATTACTAATCGCCTGATTCTTATTTCTCTTCATCCAGAAGCCGGCGTTCACCCTGCAATTTCTGGATCTCGGTCACATCCTGGGTCACTTCCATCGTGCCATGGAATTTGCCCTGAGCATCGCGCACTGCAAAATAGCGGATATGAATGACCCGGTTGCTAGGGTCACCTGGTTTGGTCTGGATCCAAAACTCGGCGGTATCGCGCTTTCCGGCGCGGAAGTCTTCCAATATCTTGAACACGATTTGCACGCTGTCAGGATGGTGGCAGTTCAAGACATTGCGACCGATGATGTCTGGGGTGCGCTCGAAAATGCGATTCGGTCCACCCGAGTAGAACTGAACATCGTTGCCTTCATCCACAAAGGTCACATCCACGGGTAAATGAGTTAGGATCAGGTTGATCTGCTCCAGGGTTAATGAACCTACCTGCATGGGCATTGGTTGGGCGTTGGTTGCTTCAGACATGAACTACCTCCAATTGGGAAAATTAGTGGATAATAAGGCGAGAAAAAACTCAGATTAAAAACATTTTAACATAGTGAGTGACCAAACCTTAGCAATTGAATACCCGCCAGCAGATATCATTCCGCAGCCGCTGATCATCCAAAACAAGAGCACGAATCGCATCAGGTAACTGTTCTCTCTGCCAGAGGCACTCCTCGTGACCTCGTTCTTCACTTTCGCCTTCAGGTACAGCCGCCTTAACAGCTTTGATGGCATATGCCGCGGCTCCCAATTCGTGTGCTGCGACATGCGGAACCGCGCCAGCCTGCCCGGCGGCAAAAGCCGCAAAACGTGCTGCTCCAATTAAGGGTCTGGCCGCGGCCATCGCATGACCACCAGCCGCGCGTGATGCCATCATCGTTGTCTCGCCACGCACCCAGGCATGAGCCTGATCAATGGCATATCTCGGACGCAGATCTGAGGGCATCATGGATTCAAAGAGGGGTAAAACATGTTCCGCGCAAGTCAATGCCCACAATACCAGCAGTTGATGATCTGAATCCGTAAGCGTTCCACCTCGGCGGATTGTGATCAAACGCGGGTCTCGTACTTTGGGAAGGATCATTGCCGCAGAATCTTTTCCATCGCCTTGCCTTTGGCCAGTTCGTCAATCAATTTGTCCAGGTAACGCACTTTCTTCGTCAGCGGATCTTCGATCTCTTCCACACGGATGCCGCACACCACCCCCGTAATCAACTCACTTTTTGGATTATATGCCGGCGCCTGGGCAAAAAAGGTTTCAAAGTTGTTACCAAGTTCAATTTGCTTTTCAAGACCTGCCTGACTGTAACCGGTCAGCCAGCAGATGATCTGGTCCACTTCAGCTTTGGTGCGACCCTTGCGCTCCGCTTTTTGCACATACAGCGGATAAACGCCCGCGAATTTCATTTGACCTAGAGCTTGTCTGGGCATAATAATTCCTTTAGTTTTTCTGGATCCTGATTAAATCCTTCTAAGAGATATTAGCTGAAAACTATGAAGGTCAGTATTCACCCTTTATCACAAAAAACGATCCGCGGATAACACCTGCCAGTTTTGATTTCTGCCTGGCGAATTTGAATTTAGTCTCCAGTTCAGCCGGTACCTCCATGCCTTCGGAAAGCTTGAAACCAACCGCCCGCTTCTTTGGGTCATCCAGGGTATATAACACATTGATCGAGAGTCCGCTTTCATAAAAAATATAAGCCCATCGGATGCCTTCCACAGTGAAGAACGAGGTCTCCAACGGCTTGGAGGTAATCGTCAGTTTACGTTCTTTCAGCAGGATGTTATGAACATACTCCACTGTGCCCGGGTCTTCTTCGGCGGGCGTCACCACAAAATCGTGGTCATATTTATTCTTGAAATACCGGGCTTCATTGGCGCGCAAACCGGCCAGCGCCTGCGCCACCGGTGAAGATTCCAATCCTGCTGTGGATACTGTTACAAAGTCTACTTTTTGCATATTATTACTCCTTATCACCATTGTAATTCACTCCCAATTTCATTTCAACTACGTTTAATATATAAAGCGCCCATCCATTTAGACGGGCATTTGCCATTCTCAATTCCGCGAATTTTGCGCCCCCGAGCGAAGCGAGTGGGGTCGGTTCAAACCAGCTTGCATATCAATGATCGTTTTTCAGTTCCTTGTATCTAAAACAAGACTCAATATGGTCATTAACCATCCCGGCTGCTTGCATAAACGCATAGAGGATGGTACTTCCACAAAACTTGAATCCACGCCCAACCATGTCTTTGCTCATCGCATCTGATATAGCGCTGGTGGCCGGGATCTGAGACAAGGATTGCCAACAATTCTGAACGGTTTTTCCTCCGACAAACCCCCATAAATAATGATCCAGCGAACCAAATTCCTCGCGGACCGCGATAACCCGGTTGGCGTTATGGATGATGGCTTTGATCTTGGCCTTATTGCGCACGATCCCTGGGTTCATAAGCAATTCCTGGATTTTCATCTCGTTATAAGCAGCCACGACTTCGATCTCAAAATGGTCAAATGCCTGCCGAAAATTCTCCCGTTTGCGCAGGATCGTGTTCCAGCTCAGACCAGCCTGCATGCCATCCAATGCCAGAAATTCAAACAACATGCGGTCATCGTGCAGCGGCTCGCCCCATTCCACATCATGATATCGGGTAAGGAGCTCATCGTTGAGATTCCATTCACAGCGGGTTATTGATCGGTCGAGTAAATTATCCATTTGTTGATTTTCCCATGCTTAACAACGTGAATCAAATCAAGTAAGAAAAAGAGCCCATCCATAAAATGATTATGGCATTTTCAAAAATAATTGGCTGGTTACTCCCGCCAATAGACCCTGAACTTCCACCGAATGGATGTTTTGTTTTCTATTTTTAAATAATCAATCACTTTTTTCCCGAATATGAATCCATATAAGTTGACAATATTTTCAATGGTCCCATACTCCTGAATTGAAAAAACATCCTGATATTGAAATTGAAATTCCTCAATAAAGATGCGATCCATTTCAAGGTCAATCGTGCCCTTAAAAGGATTATCAATGACACCATGCAACTCGCCTCCATACCAGCCTGGTGGAATTCCAACATAAACAACCTGTTTTTTTGCCACCCGCAAGCCTTCACGGATAAATTCACGATATTGCGCCGGTGGAAACAAAGCCAATGTAAAACCGGTTACCACGTCCACAGAATCAGTGGATAATGGAATCGCAAGTGCGTCTCCGCATAAAAAAATGATATTTGTTTGATTCTTCTCATGTGCTTGTTGAGTGGCTTTCAGCAACATGGCCGGTTCAATTTCAACTCCAATGACCTGTCGTGCGATCTTTGCCAAAGCCAGGCTGGATTTACCCGTGCCGGCGCCTATATCTGCAACGGTCAAATTTTGCATGTTAATGATCTTGGGAACTTGATCAAATATTGACGGTTGATAAGGCACACTGGAAAAAGCATCATAAACTTGCGGATAATCTCTATACAGAATATCCCAGCGATTCTCAATGGATTCAGGACACATGATAATCCTTCCCTTCTGGTAGTAACAAAAAAAACTATCCCCGACTATTTGTGTTAGCTTAATAAATATAACTCAAAAATTCTGGTTAAATAGGATTCCGCATTCCGACTCAAGAATGACCAGCCGCCCATCTCCAAATGATCCAATTAATCTGGACGATGCTGCGAAACATAGATGTACCAATAGATACCATATTTATCCACCACGTCTGCCGAACACGGACTCCATGGAAGCGAGCCAAGTTCCCGCAGAATATGTCCGCCTTCGGCGAGTCTCTTGTAGGCATGTCCAAGTTCATCCTCGTCGCCGAGACTTATCCCATAACTCATGGTTGGCCGCTCTGTCGCCAGCATGGCTTTGACGATTTCAGGTTCGTTGCTTTCACTTACCGCAAAGATAGATTTACCATCTTTTGCAAGTTCAGCATGAAGATAAGAACCATCCTCATTTTTGGCATTGTAGCCCAGGCTCATTCCAAAAGCATCCAGGTAGAAATCCAAAGCCTCAACCGAATTCTTGACATATAAAGTCGCACCAAACTCCATTTTTACTCCTGTGATCCAAAATGATTACCTGAGGCAACCCTCATATTATAGAACATATATTCTTTTTTGTGCAACGCTTTAACCCCTTAAACGGGATGCACATGGTGCATTTTCATGCTGAATATTGAGGCTTATAGAAGAAAAATCACAACGTCACCCAAGTTGTTTTAAAAGTTCACGCGCTTGAGCAGCCACCGCCTCTTTCAACCCACCAGGTTCCACCACTTCGACAAAACCAACCAGGCCAAAGACAAGCATTTTCGCCTGTAATTCAGAATCCATCGAAAGGGAAAGAGTCTTCCACCCCAGATCTTCTTGATCATCCGCCAGTTGCCAGCGCCCGGGCATCAGCGTCTTGACCAGCGATAACCGTTCGGGGTGGATGCGCAGTATGCAATGAAACCCAGACGAGAATAAATCCGTGCTCTGAGCGTGTGCACGCCAGTAGGTCGGCAGGTCAAAATCAGGACGGCGCGTGAACGATTCGTCAAGCAGTATTACCGAATGAAACCGGTCAACGCGATAAGTACGCAGCTCTCGATCCCGTTCGGCGAGTAAATACCACACACTCGATTTGCACACCAGGCTGTAGGGTGCCAGAATCCGCTCTCGTTTTTCGCCGTCAAAATTTTCATAGGTCGCTTTGATCATCCTGTCTTCATACACAGCCCTTTGGATGTCCTCCCAAAAAGGAGAGAGCGCATCATCATGCCACCACCACGTCGGGTCAATCATCAGCCGCTGGCGAATATGATCCGCAGTGGAATGATGTGCATTGGGCAGGGCAGCCAACAGTTTAAGCACGAGGCGCTCTCCGGCATCGCCCAGCCCCACATCGCGCAATGCCTCATTATTGCTGCTGACAAACAGGCTTTGGACTTCCAAGGTATTTAATCCCGTCAGCGTAGTGCGGTATTCCTCGGCCAGTGAAAACCCGCCGCCATGCCCACCTTCACTGTAGACTGGCACCCCCGAAAACGACAAAGCATTGATATCGCGCAGGATCGTTCGGCGCGAAACTTCCAACTCCTCAGCCAACATCTTGGCGGTCAGCTTGCCGCGTGTTTGCAGCAATAGAATGATGGATAGTAACCGGTCTGCTCGCATAATTCCTCATCTTGGGTGACACAAGATGTCACCCAACGAAGTGTATCATCAAAACAGATTAGCACAGAAAAGGAAAAACGAAATGATGAACACAACAAAAAGTTACTTTGATTTGGGGGATGGGCGGTTGTATTATGAGACAGCCGGTGCGGGTACACCGCTTGTATTGGGGCACGCGGCCTTCTTGGACAGTAGAATGTTTGATGCCCTCTGGGAGCCATTGGCAGAACATTTCAAGGTGATCCGCTACGACATGCGCGGATTCGGCATGTCCAGCCCGGTCACAGGTCCAATCTGCCGACGCAATGACCTGGAAGGGCTGTTGTCTCACCTCGGCGTAACTCATGCCCATCTGGTGGGGTGTTCCATGAGCGGAGAGATCGCCCTCGACCTGGCGCTTGAACAGCCAGAACGCGTCAAATCCCTGACTCTGGTCGGCTCAACCCCAAGCGGATTTCAATTGCAGGGCGAACCTCCCCGCTACCTGATGGAGATGTTTGGGGCCGCGCAAAACGGAGACAATGACCGCACCAACGAACTCCAGATCCGCATCTGGCTGGATGGCGAACAGCGTGAACCAGACCAGGTGGATGCAGCCTTGCGCAAAAAAGCACTCGAAATGAATCGGATCTCCGTTTCGCAAAACACATTCTTCATTGCCGACATGCAGCCAGCCAATCCGCTTGACCCGCCCGCCCTCACCCGCCTGGAATCGGTGAAATGCCCTGCCCTGATCACCGCCGGAGCGCTCGATAATTCCGAGGTCCTGCGTGCCGCCGACGAAATGGCCAAACGGATCCCGGAGGCCCGAAAAACGATCATGGAATCCACGGCGCATGTTCCCAGTTTCGAACAACCTGAAGTTTTTGCCAAACTATTGTTGGATTTCTTAGACAGCTAAGTAGACATTGATAAAATCTTCCAGAGGGTCATTCCTCTGGAAGTGACTGATAAAAACATAACAGGTGGGGTAAAAAATCGAACCAACCCTACAAGTTGCTTGCTTCCACCAGGCATCAGGCACGCCTGAGTGTCGGAAAAACATAACGCCAATATCGTTCGATATACCCCCAGTCATTTGTGGAATTTCAAACGACAGTTTTTCAATTTGAAGCGAATCTTCTATCAATCAATTGAATTCATTCACCAAAAATAAGAGGTCCAATTTGTTTTCTGTTCGGTTCGCACCTATAAAAAGTAGAAATAAATTAACCTCATCACCTGCATTCAACTCATCTTTCATGAACCCGATGAGTGGCTTCTGGACTGGTATCCAGAATTCTTTACCATCCTCGAAAAAAAGGAATTCCATTTCAAATACCTCTTCACGCTCATTGGCTGTAAGTTGAGGCGCAAATGAGCCCAACCAAATGTTTATCATGGTTTTTCGAGGATCTTTTACTTCTCGATATTCGCCAGTATAAATCATACGTACTTTGGATGGGAATTGATAATCCGGAGCGGTTTCCAGATAGACCGCATTATTCACCATGGTGTCCAATTCAGATTCGATCATAGCTAATTCAATGATTTCTGCCATTGTTCGAGGCAAATATCGGTCCCAACCATTATTCGCTGATGAAATAGTAGGTTCGGGAGTATCTGTTTCTTGTAATGTTATTGTTAAGGTGGGTATTTGTGAATCCGTTAGCAGTATAGTAGGTGTATTCTCTTGAGCAGTCATCGCTGTTTGTTTTCCAAAACTTGGCCAACAGGCAGTCAATAGAAATAGTAAAATTGTAAAAATTAAAAGCCGTATCTTCACTTGAATTTCCCTCCATTATGTAATGTTGGTTTTATATGCAATATTTATGCAATTTATCAACAGTTTTTTCTATGATTCAACTGCTTCACAGAGTTTGTACTCTACGTTTTCACGCTGGTTCAACTGATTTCGGGAAACTAATAAATATTTTCACGCCCTGTTTCCATTATACAGATTAATCCTGTTTTCCGAAATCAAAAATGCCCTCCCATCCGAAAAGGCACTTTCATCTTGCAACTCAAAAATCACATTTCTCTAATCTCGATTTACGAATTACTGAACTTGCATCACTAGCCTAAACTAATACCGTAGACGATCATGCCCTTGCGCTCGCCGTCCTTTCAGGGTCTGTTATTCCAAATTCTCCAAATCGGCCAAGTCTTGCAAACGACCTGTAGTTTTTTTATTCTGCTTAAGATGTTCAAGATCTATGAAGTTTATTTTTACTCCATTCAAGAGGGTTTCCATCCGATTAGGGTAGCATTCAGAAAACTCAACCCCGGTGATCGAGACCAAAATATCAATTCGATCGGGAGGGTAACCAATTTGCACAACCTGGTCAGGATTTAAAAAGTCTTCTTCCTTCAAACCAAGTGAACCCATTCCAAATTGTTCAATGGCCAAAATCAGAGCGTGAGAATTCTCAATACTCCGATCAACCCAAATATCAATGTCCTTTGTGAAACGAGGATGCCCATGAAACGCGACTGCATAACCCCCAACGACAAGATAACGTACGTGGTTATCGTTTAACGATTCGAAAAACTCTTTGAAATCCTGGTTGAACATGCTCACCATCCCCTCGTGAAGACTGATCCCATTGTTTATATTCTTTCCGGATTTCTTCCAGGGCTTCTATCCGTTTTTCGTAGGATTGAGTCTGCCAGTAGGCAAAATCATTGCCCTGTTGTGAGAGACTTGTTTTTCGCACAACCGCTGCCATTTTTCTTTCCATTTTAATATTCTATCATATACAAAAAGTGCCCATCCAAATCGGACAGGCACTCACGGTTCACAATTTGCGATTCACACTTTATTGAACTTGCTTCATCAGTCTATATTTTCACCCTTATATCCAAATCGGTCCAAACAATAAGCTATTGGAAAACTAACCAAAGATTGAGTAGTTAGGAGAAGGAACTGGAACTCATTTGGGTGTAAATCATCCACATACACCTCCTTCAAATGCTGACCATCTTTTATACCTGGTTTTTTGTATTTGATAACGCGCTGACCACTCGAACCAAAATCACTGGTAAAAAGCTCAAAAAATCGCCGTCATCTATCGCTCGCAGCTAAATCAGTTACTCATAAAATATTTTGCTGGTGTGTTAATATCAACCCTCAATGGACAAATTAATACTTTATTTATTTCTTCACCCATAAAGCAGGTCTTACGCCACCTTTATTGCTTTGAGTGATTCGATGAAGCGTATTGAATGATGTTTTTGAAATACCATTCCCTTGAATTCCAATGTTTCCATCACCATGAATATAAACAGCTACCTTGTTATTTTTTCCAGGAGTTCTGGTCCACCACCACCAAGGCGAATCCATGAAAAGTGCGGTTCTTTTGATGTTATTCTCATCCTTGCGATCAAACCAGTATTTTTGATTTTGTTTTGGATTATCCAGCAACCTACCACTGTCGCCAAAGTACAATCTTACAATTTCATTCAAGGATAGTAAGAAAACTTGATCATAGGTATCTGCTCCACCCATGCTTCCATACCAGGGGTTATCTTCATTCAAATTATGTGAAGTCATTATTCTTTCTTTATCAGAGGAACTGAATTTTTCAAGAAAACTATTATTTAAATAGTAACGAATTTCTGATTGCTCCCATGTCACAGGTTCTTTTTTATCGTGATAATCTCGTTGTTCAATAATCTGAATAGAAATAATCAACATTTTGTTTTCTTTGATATCCAGAATTCTCCAATCATAATCACCAAAAGTAATTATGTTTCCTATGTTCATTATTACTCATCCTTAACGTAGACTTTATATTGCGCACGCCATAAGCGCAAGCTTATAGTTTAGACTAATTGCGATAGGTGGCCTTGGATTATAACCCTGAGAACAGGATTCTTTAGGGAGTAGAAAAGTGCCCGTCCAGGTGTGCGAGTTTCATTCTAACGAGATAATAAGCCGTCGTGAGGTTTGGCAAGTGATGCCGTTAAACTAAAGCGAATTTCAACCTACTAACACGCTGACATCCTTTTCACAACATGGTCGGTTTCATTAAGGGTTAGGTGGTTTTTTTGTTTTTTCTGCCTGTTTTTGAAACTTATGCCAGTTTCTCCATTGTTTTTCTTCATTCGTAAATGCTTCTGTGTCCACGTGTCGTGGCCGCATTTGACTAATAATACTCATTGGTTCACGAGCAAATAGCCATCTAAATGCTCTTTCAGCAATTAATCTTTGGAATTTTTTTGTTTGTTCAGAGGTAAGAGTAAGACGATCAGGAAGATCGTCTCCGATTTGTGTAAAAAGAAGATGACGTGGAGAAATTGGCATAAGTATATTTCCACCTTTTCTTCCCCATCCACCTCTCAAATCGTAAGTACCATTACCATAATCATTCAACTTGATAACGGGATTATCACTTGTAAACCATTGATGACCGTGAGCAGGATGGACAATACACCATTTATGTCCTTTTAATGCTTTGATCGTTTTTGTCAAAGCAAATCTTTGGCTTTGTAACCAGAGTTTTCTTCCAACAGTTACCTCTGCTTTAACATAACCTTGTCCGTTTTCTGATTCACTACTTTTTACAACATTTATATCCAAAACCTCATTGTAAAAATTTGAGTACTCATTAGGTAAAATTTTTATATTTTTTCTTAACTCATTATTTTCAAGTTTGCGAACAGAATCAGCTAAAGTTTTTTCCATAAGGTCAGGTAGTGTTCTTTTCCACCGTTCAGTAGATTCCAAATAACTCTGGGGGGTTCGTAAATCTTGTGCACCTAGAAAACTTGCTAATTGTTCCCAATCTCTTGAGGAAAGAGGATTGTCTTTTAATACTTTCCTTATACTTTCTTGAACTGGACTTTCGAACTCAGATTCCAACCATTTTTCAAATTCGTCAATTTCTTCTTCATTTTCTATTTCAGTATACAAATCTCGAAAGAACGCGGTTTTTTCCATAGACCTGTGATACCAATCACGAACATTCTCATTGGATACCAACAATCGATATGCCCATATATGAAGACCATCATCGCTCCACTGTTTGAGATACACCTTGGGTACATAATGATTATCATGCGTTACTTGGTTCAAATTTCTCACCCCAAAATTGTAATTCTCTTTATCCGCTTGACTATTAATTATACAGACTCTTCATAAACGACAATTATGCCGAATGATAAACAATGAATAAAATACTTGGGATTACCCCTTAATACATTTTATTATATCTAACCTATTACTAAACTCAACAGAAAAGTATCAGTCCATCAGACAAGCACTCACATTTCACATATTACGATTCACGATTTACACAACTTTCATTACAGGTCTGAACTTTAAATCCATAGACATTCATCACATTGCAACTCGTAATTATCCCCCTTGACACATATGTTACACTTAATTGATAGAACATATATTCTTATTTGTATCGCTCGTTAACAACTAAACACTCATGGTTGAAATCTCGTTACCACGCAACAGATTCGTATATAAAAACAAAAACGAATCTCAAGACAGACTCCAACCTGCCCCCAATTTTAGGCTGATTTTGATCTCAAATTCAGTTATATTCAACCTAAACCGATTCGTTTCCTTTGTTTCTGATTTTCTTCTGAAACGAAAACAAATTAAAAAAAATGCCCGTCCATAGGACAGGCATTTACTATTCTCAATTCTCTATTCTCAAATTTACGCCGCACTCATCACCGGTCTAAACTTGTACCCGTACACGATCATCCCCTTGCGCTCGCCGTCTTCACGGATCTTGCGGGTCACCATTTCCACCGGCATGCCAATGGCCACGGGTTCTTCACCCAAATCGGTTAACTGTGCGGTGACCATGGGACCTTCTTCGAGAGCCACCACTGCCACGGTATAAGGGGCATTGTGTTCAAATCCGGCCGGGGCATCGCGCATCACGGTGTACGAATAGATCTTGCCCTTGCCGCTGAATGCAAATTGGGTTTTGGCTTCACCACCGCATTCGGGGCATACATCCCGCGGTGGAAAGATCTTGGCTTCACAGTGCGGACAAACTTCGCCCATCAGGGCATATCTTTGTTGTTTTAAACGCCAATTGCGTGGTACTTCCATTTTAATCTCCGTTCATCAATGTGTTACTGTAGGTCAATCTTATGCGCGATACCCTATCAAATACTATCAAGTTGACCAAAGAGCGGTCATTTGAGAGTAGAGAACCGAGAATCGTCAAATCCGTTGAGTAATTGATTTACCAACAATCCATTTGTATTAATCCGTATCTTTTACGTGCTTCTTTGACAGTTCTCTACTCTCAGTTCTCAGTTCTCAGTTCTCAGCTCTCTACCTACGATTCACTGTTCCCTAATCACTGATCTTGTCGTACACATGCGCCACCGCCGTGGAGGCAGGTCCGCCGAGGGCCAGGGTCACGGCCAGCCGAGCGTCGGGCACCTGGTTGGGGCCGCACAATCCGCGTAGCTGCATGGCGGCTTCGATCGCCTGGTAGACGCCCTTGGCGCCGATTGCGTTGCCGCGCGCCTTGCATCCGCCCATGGTCATGGCGGGCAGTTTGGCGGTCGGCGCGAGGATTCCTTCCCGCGCCAGCCGCGGCGCGTCACCGGGGTCTGCATAACCGCAGGCTTCCAACGTCAAGGCGGCATAAATGGAATAGGAATCATCCAGTTCGAGCACGTCCGTATAGATCGGCATGATGCCTGCCTGTGCGCAGACGTTTTGCACCGCTTCCTTGGCAGCAACGAACGCCAGCGGATCCTTTCGGTCGTGAAGCGCCAGTGTATCCGTGGCAATGGCCGACCCCAGCATGCGCACCACCGGCTGCGGATGGTCCTTGGGCAGCAGGTCGCGCCGGGTCAGGATCACCGCGGCGGCGCCATCCGCATAAGGAGCGGCGTCATATAGATTCAACGGCGGGTTGGTCAACCCCGAATTACTGTAAGATTCGAGTGAGATGGCTTTTCTGAAATATGCGTTGGGATTGTGAGCGCCATTGGCATGCGCCTGCACGGCAAAACCGCCCAGTGCATCCGCAGGCAGATGGTGTTCATATAAATAGCGCTGCATCAGCAGCCCGGCCTGACCGGTTTCGCTCATGCCCTGCATGAACTCGTAATCAAAATCGAGACCCATGGCCGCCGCCGTTTCGGAGTCGCTGTGTGCCATGTCGGTCCATTTTTCAACGCCCAGCACAGCCACCGTATCCACATACCCCGAGAGGATGGCCAGGTAACCCAGCCGCAGCGCCGCGGCGCCTGATGCGCCGGAGGCTTCAGTGGTAAAAGACTCGATCGCGCCCAGGTCGGCGTAATCGGTGAAAAGCGCGCCCAAATTGGCCTGGTGCGACACCATTGAGGCCAGCATATTGCCGATATAAAGCGCCTGCGGTTTCATTCCGCCGCTGTCTTTAATGGCGGCTCGCAGTGCTCTGACACCCATCTGGCGCAGACTCAGTTCGTAATGCTCTCCAACCGGGATCTGTCCGACCCCTGCAATGACCACGTCTGAATTCATCTCGGCCTAACCCATGTCAATTTTGTCGCGGAAGCGCGTGTAGACGGCGTAATCAATCTGCGTGCGCCTGGCAATATAGTCCGCGGTGGAGGGAGCCAACCCGCGGCGTTCGTTGATCTTTTCAGTCACTTCGAGTGAAAAAGCATCTGAC
Source organism: Chloroflexota bacterium (assembly GCA_021825925.1). GTDB lineage: Bacteria > Chloroflexota > Anaerolineae > Anaerolineales > Anaerolineaceae > UBA6107. The sequence continues at coordinate 23,163 of JAKAFP010000009.1, read as the reverse complement.
CCGGCGCCGGAACCGTAGGAAACCATCAGGATCCTGTCACCCGGTTTGGCGATATCCAGCACGGCCGTCAACCCGATCAGGGATGCCCCCGCATAAGTGTTACCGATCACCGGCGCCAGCAGTCCGGGTTTGATCTGATCTGAGGTGAACCCCAGGTCCGCCCCGGCTTTCATTGGGAATTTTGGGTTGGGCTGGTGGAAAACCGCATAGGCATAATCCGCTGCCGTGCGACCCATCTGCTCAAGCATGGTGCGGCCCGCGGTCTCAACATGTTTGAAATAAGCAGGCTCGCCGGTGAAGCGCTGTCCGTGCTCTGGATATTTCTGTTCAGGCCGCCGCCAGAAATCCGGTGTGTCTGAAACATACGAATAGGAGGCTTCGATCTTCGCCACGGATTCCTCCGCGGGGCCGATCACATAAGCCGCGCCGCCGCTGGCGGCCGTGTATTCCAGCGCGTCGCCCGGTTTCCCCTGGGCGGTATCCATGCCAATGGCCAGTGCATACTTGCCCATGCCAGACCCCACCAACGCGGTGGCGGCCACCATGGCCTCGGAGCCAGCCTTGCAGGCGAATTCCCAATCACCCGACTGGATGTTGTGCGAAGCACCGATGGCTTCCGCCACAATGGTACCCGTAGGTTTCACTGCGTAGGGATGGGATTCTGACCCCACCCACACCGCCCGCAGTTGGCAGGGATCAATCCCCGCCCGCAGAATGGCATTGCGCGCCGCTTCGATGGACATGGTGATCACATCCTCGTCCAACCCGGCCACGGATTTTTCCTTGACCGTGCCGCTACCGCCGCCCGTCCAGACGCGGGCGACTTCCGTCCCCGGCAGCCGGTAGCGCGGAACGTATGCGCCGTAGCCGACAATGCCGGTCTTGCGGTCTGTGCGTAATAAAAGTTGGTCTGCATGCGAAGCATGTGCTGATGAATTTTCAGTCATGAGCTTATTTTCTCCACTCTTTGAGAATTTCTTCCGCGCGCTCTGCACGGATGGCCTTTTCAAACACCAGTTGCTGTGCCAATTTTTCGATTTGATTGCCCTGGGCGCCGGCAGCCGCGGCAATTTGCCTGGCGTGCAGGCTCATGTGTCCGCGTTGGATGCCTTCGGTCGCAAGTGCGCGCAGCGCCGCCAGGTTTTGTGCCAGCCCGACCGAGACAATGATCTCTGCCAGTTCGGCCCCGGTAGTGACCTTCATTAACTTAAGCGCAGCCTGGGCTGCGGGATGCACGCGCGTGGCGCCCCCCACGATACCAACCGCCATGGGCATTTCAAGCAGCCCGCACAAGTTGCCCTGTGCATCTTTGGACCAGGTCGAGAGGCTGGTATAACGTCCATTACGGGCTGCATAGGCATGCGCCCCGGCTTCCACGGCGCGCCAGTCGTTGCCGGTGGCCAGCACCACGGCATCCACGCCGTTCATGATGCCCTTGTTGTGGGTGGCTGCCCGATAGGGGTCCGCCTCGGCAAAAGCCCACGCTTCAAGGATGCCATCGCGTACTTTTTCCGCGGAGTAGCCTTCAAAAGCCAGCGCCTGCAGCGGGATGGTGCAGGTGGCGCGTGCCAGCCGGCGGTCAGCCAGGTTTGAGAGGATGCGCAAATGCACCCTGCCCCCGCTGATCTCCGCCACTCGCGGAGCGATGCGCTCAAGCGCAGTGTTGATGGCATTGGCGCCCATCGCATCCCGCACATCCAGGATCAAATGCACCACCAAGAACGGACCGATGGCTGAATTCTCAATCAGCCTTATTTCCAGGTCTCGTGCTCCGCCGCCAAACCGCACCAGCACCGGGTCAACCTTGTTTGCAAGGTCGAGCAGTTCATCGCGGTGTGCTTCCAATTGCTGTCGTGCTTCTTCCAGGTTTGCAACGTCCAGCACCTGAAGCTGTCCGATCATCTCCGGCGCGGAAGCTTTCGCTGTGAATCCGCCGCCCAGGTGAACCAGTTTCGCCATGAATGAAGCCCCGGCGATGACCGAGGGTTCCTCAACGGCCATGGGCACCAGCACTTCGCGTCCGTTCACAAAAAAATTACGGGCGATGCCCAAAGGCAGGCCAAACACGCCCACCGCATTCTCAACCATGTGATCCGCCTGGTTCGCATTCAACCCGCCAGCGCCGCTCAACACTTTCATATCCTCCAGCGGCACACCGCTTTCGCGGCTGAGTTGGTTTAATCTGTCAAGAAGGTCAAGCTCGTAAAATTTTTGTAGCGTAGGATCAGTCATACACTCTCCACTTAAGTAACACTGCTATCTTAATCAGGCAACCCTCGCAAAACCTATCAAGATTGCAACCTGCTCACAAAATCGTATAATTAACACTATGAATACGTACCCGGAGCTTGAAAAGAAGTACGATTTTTACGCTCAACTCAATATTGAGGGGCAAAGAACCCCTGCCGCGGATGAGATCCTGTGCAGCGCCATCCACAGATTGCAGCAAGCTTATGTACCCCCGGTTTTACCCTTTGACTGGGTGGAATCGGTGAGATATACCTTTGAAGACATCAAGGAACTCGGGTTGACCAGCAAGGGGTTGGTACGGCTGAATCCAAAATACATCACCGAGTGGACGGTCGTTCATGAGCTCGCCCACGCCTGGGATGCCGCCAACAACTGGCTGATATCGGACCTGCTGCGCCGTGACACCCACAGCGGATTTCGTTTCCACTGGCTGCATCTGAGATATCGCGAACGAAAACAGTTCTGGTATCACATCGGATCTCCCCCCGCCCCCTGCGGTGTGGACAAAAACTTCAACGCCAAAGAGGATTTCGCCGAATCCGTCACCGCCTACCTTTTCCCGGATGAAGCCCGCCGCAGAGCCTCCAAACGCGGTTTCTCTTACGAATTTAACGGCTTCATCCACTTTCACGACACCCCGCGTGGCAAGTTCATCCACAGTCTGTTTAGAAATGGCTGAGGTTTAAAAACCGGGGATTGTCAAAAATCCCCGGTTTCTGACAAAAAACCCGGTTTTTTTAAAAAAACCGGGTTTCTGCTCTAATTTATCCTGTTTAATCCACCGGCATCGTCTCGGGGCACGAGGGAGCGTTCTGGCAGATGTATTCCTCTTTGGGTTTGAACAAAAAACGTTTCTCTGAATGCAGCAGCATGGGCACGCCGCAAGCCGGGCAGACAGGGGCAGTATCCATGTTCATAAACGGACGTTTATCCTGAGGTGGGTACTCATCATATGCTACAGGGGTATTCATCGAAACTGACGGGGAAGCCACATACGCGGTCACAGGTTCAGGCGCTGCAACTTCCTTGGCGGGGGTGTAATCATAAGCAGGCACAACCACCGGGGCGGAGGCAATGGTGGCTGAAGCAAACGCCGTTTGCATCATGGGCATACTGATCGGCGCAGACGACGTGGCCGCAGGAGCCTGTGCTGCTTTTTTGATCGCCTGGGCGGGCAGCGACTTGCGGATGCGCGTGGTCTTCATCACATCCAGGAATTCATCGCCGTCATACAGGAAGATCGGTTTACCTTCGGCCCATAAACGCGCCTGGGTGGTGATCAAACCGGTGGTAATCACGGCGCCGGCATCCGCATCAGAGGCACGCAGCGCACCGTAGAAATCGCGGATCACGGGTTCGCCCACTTTGCCGCGGTATTTCTTGCATTGCACGATCCAGGTTTCACCCTTGCGAGTTTTGACAACAAGATCTATGCCGTGGTCGCCGGTGGCGCCAACGATCTCAACCTTGTGTCCCTGAGCGCGGTAAGTTTCGGCCACCAGTTTTTCAAAATCGGAGGGGGAAAGGGCTTTGAGTTCTTCGAGCGTTTCAGCATCAATCCGCTTGTGGCGCTGTTCGAGCACGATCGCAACCTCGAACGGCAGCAGGATCAACCCCACGCTGAGGAAGTACTTCATGTTGACTTCAATGGGCAGCAGATGGAAGGTGTCCAATTTGAAGAAATAGAAGGCCAGGTTCAACAATGCAAAGAAAGCCCAGGCCAGCATGAGTGCATTCACAGAAGTGCGAAGAACGGCGCCAAAGCCTTTCCTTCGTTTCACGACACCAAACAAGACGGCCAGGAACATTAAAGGCCACAATCCGACCGCAAAGCGGCCAACGGTGATCAACAATTCCAGGAATGTATTCATGCAGCTACCTCCGCGATAATTATTAGCGTATTGGTAGTTGCATGAATAATGCCAGAGTAATGATATTGTCAGTTTATGGGATTATAAGGTGATACTTTCGCCTGGTTTCAGTACACGCACTTCAGATTTGGTCTCAGCCTTCACCCGCTCCGCCCATAAATTCGGATCCTGTTTGATCACATCAAAAGTATTAAAGTGAATCGGCACCACCAGTTTGGGATTGATCATCTTGACCGCCCGCAGGGCATCATCCGGGTCCATCGTATAGTTGCCGCCGATCGGCAGCATGGCCAGGTCAATGCCTTCTTCGCCGATCAGCTTCATGTCGCCAAACAACCCGGTGTCACCGGCCAGGTAGATTTTCTTGTGGTCCTGGGTGGTCAACAGCAACCCTACCGGGTTTCCGCCAAAGGCGCCATCCGGCAAAACGGAACCGTGCAGCGCCAGGGTCAGCTTCAAATAGCCAAAGGGATGTTGAAATCCGCCCATCACCTGCTGTCCGTGAGTTTTGATATCTTTTTTCCCGAGCCATTGAGAGATCTCAGTATTACTGACCACCGTGGCGCCTGTGCGTTTGGCAATTGCCAGGGTATCACCCAGGTGATCGCCGTGGCCGTGGGTCACCAGAATATAATCCGGTGACAGATCCTCCGCCTTGGCGCTTGCCTGCGGATTGCCGGTGAAATAGGGGTCTACCAGGATAAACTTACCGGCCGTTTTGATGCCGATGGCTGCATGTCCATACCAGATCACTTCAGTCGTCATAATCATATCCTTTCACCAATACTCACACCATCAATAAGGTCTTTATACTTCATTCCGGCTTGAGATTCAACCGCCCTTTTTTTCACCCAGAGCGAAAAGCTCCGTGGCGGATTGGAATCCGATGGTCTGCAATCGCAGCCGAAGACTGGCGCCTTCATTGATCAGGTCAGCATTTTTGGTCTTTGCCAGGTAATTGTCAATATTCTTTTCAAGGATCGCGAGGGTTTCGGGGTCAAAGGGGTCGCCCGATAGATCCACGTCATCCAGGATCTGCCAGTGATCCAATTCCGAGCACTCGATCAGTTTGATCAACTCTTCCCTCGTGTAAGGCGAACGGTGGCAGATGCCAGAAGCAGTATCAATTTTGCCCCACCATTGGTGCAACAAAGTATGTGTTTGCTGCTCTGGGGTTTGGTTATCCGTGTACATTTCGTACAAAATAAAATGACCGCCGGGCTTTAACACCCTCACCATTTCAGCCAACGCCAGACATGGATCAGGCAGATGGTGTAAAGAATTGGAGATCGAGACCAGGTCAAATGACGCATCCGCAAACTCCAATCTGGATGCATCCATCGTCATGAAAGTGATGGGTTGGTCAGAGAACTTGTCCGACTCCCATTCCTCGGAGGTTTTTACATCCACGCCGATGCCCGAACCAAAGGAGCCAAGGTTCTCTTTGAGCAAAAGCAAGAAATCCCCCCTGCCTGTGGCAATATCAAGCACATTTGAAGCGTTTATTGAACAAAGTATCTCTGAAATATCCACCATTATTTATCCTTCGAATGAAGTCGTTTCGACATTCTATTCTACATGAAATATGCAATCTTCTAATGAATTTCATATTTTCTCTAGTGTATAATCACATTGTCTCCATTTGCGGTGACAAAGAAAGGAAAAAATGAACATCTTCTTGGACCCCAATGTTGCCTACCTGGTACTCGTTGTGGGTTTTGTTTTGGGGGTATTGGCACTCCTGACTCCGGGTACCGGTCTGCTTGAAATTGGAACCCTGCTGGCCATGTTTTTGGCGGGATATTCCATCTACAACCTTCCCATAAACACCTGGGCTTTGATACTGCTGGTGGTGGGGGTCGTACCGTTCTTGTTGGCCCTGCGAAAATCCAAACAATGGTACTGGCTGATCCCGGCCATTCTTTCTCTCATTGTTGGCTCGATCTTCCTCTTCAAACTGGATTCAGGCGCGCTGGCCATCAATCCATTTTTAGCCAGTCTGGTGAGCATCCTTGCCACCGTCTTCTTATGGTTCGTTGGCCGCAAGACTATTGAGGCCATGAAAGCCCGCCCGACCCAGGATCTTTCACGATTGATCGGCATGATCGGCGAAGCCCGCACGGATATCGCCATGGATGGAACGGTTTATGTCGGCGGTGAAGAATGGTCCGCCAGAAGTGAAAAAAAGATCAAGAGTGGTTCTCAAGTAAAAGTGCTCAAACGAGACGGTTTGGTATTGCTGGTTGAATCCGTCTAGTTTTTTGAAATAAACCTTATAAGGAGGATTGGAATGAGTAGTGCAAATATTACCTTGATTTGTCTGGTCGCTGCAATAGCTTTTGTCGTGATCGTCTTTTTGATCTCGGCCATTAAGATCGTCCCGGAATACCGCCGTATCGTGGTCTTCCGTCTGGGCCGCTGCATCGGACCCAAAGGCCCTGGCCTGATCCTGTTGATCCCGTTTGTGGATCGCCCCGTGAGCGTTGACCTGCGCGAACAGGTGCGAGAAATTCCCGCACAGACTTCGATCACCCAGGATAACGCCCCGATCTCGATTGACTTCTTGTGGTACTACAAAGTCTTCGATCCCGTGCAATCCGTGCTACAGGTTCAGAACTTCGAATTGGCTGCCCAGGGTATTGCCACCACCACCTTGCGTTCCGTCATCGGCGGCATCCTGCTGGATGGTGTGCTTTCTGAACGTGAAAAGATCAACACCGCCCTCCGCGCCCGTTTGGATGAAGTCACCGAACGTTGGGGTGTCAAAGTCACCAACGTTGAGATCCGTGAGATCGTTCCTCCAAGGGACGTACAGGATTCAATGAATCGCCAGTTGACGGCAGAACGTACCCGCCGCGCCGTGGTGACTGAATCCACTGGTACCCGTGAAGCCGCCATCAATGTGGCACAAGGTGATAAACAATCCAACATTTTGAAGGCAGAAGGCGAGAAACAGGCCGCCATTTTGCGTGCTGAGGGTGAAAAACAAGCCCAACTGCTGCGTGCTGAAGGCTACCAGAAAGCCCTTGAAGCCATTTACGCCGCGGCTAAAGAGATTGATCAGCAGACCATGACCCTTCAATACTTCGAAACCTTGAAGAGTATGGCTGCCAGCCCCTCTACAAAATATATCTTCCCGATGGAATTCACCAGCCTGATCAGTGATTTCGTCAATAAGGGCAAGGCAAAATAGGCACCCCTAGTTAATTCATAGGTTCTGTGGGTTGGGTGGCTTTCACTCAACCCACAGTTTTATACAAACATGACGATGAATCCTTCTTACCAACTCTCACCAGCAGGTCTCGGCGACCTGAACCCGCTTCGAGCCATCGAAAAAGCCTGCTTCCCATTGGATGCCTGGCCCATGCTGGAATTAATTGCCGTGTTGATCATGCCGAATCTGGTCAAGATCAAAGCGGAAGTTGGCGACAACATGGTCGGTTTTGTGGGAGGTGACGCTCACCGCTTTGAAAACGTGGGCTGGATCACCACCCTTGGTGTACTGCCCCAATATCAGCGCATGGGCATTGCCACCGCCCTCCTCGATCAATGCGAACAGCAGATGGGCATGCCCATCGTCAAGTTAACCGTTCGCCGTTCAAACCTCAGCGCACAGACCCTCTATTTCGGCCGCGGATATCAACAGATTGATGTCTGGAAGAGTTATTACGAGGGCGGTGAAGACGGGTTGATATTGCAAAAGAAGTTATAAACCTACAAACGAGCAAAACATGATCAATGTGACAGAAAACTTTCTAACGACTTATCCATCCGCGCATATCGGCATTTTGGTCATGCGCGATGTTGAAAACATGGCCGCGAACAGCGCACTTGAAGCGTGCAAGCAAGAACTGGAATCTGAACTGCGCCTGCGTTTTGCAGACAAGGATGCCAAAATTCTGGATAACACCCATCCACTGCCCGCTTATACGGCTTATTACAAACGTTTTGATAAAACCTACCATGTATTGGGGCAGCTGAAATCCATCATCTATAAGAACAAACCCATCCCCAGCGTCGCCAGCCTTGTGGAATCCATGTTCATCGCGGAACTCAAAAACGGTCTGCTGACCGCCGGCCACGACCTGGATCGTATCGAAGGGGACATTTCACTCAACGTATCCAACGGTGACGAACACTACCAGGTGATGCGCGGCGAGGATCAGCAGTTGAAAAAGGGTGACATGTACATCGCAGACGAGCAGGGAATCTTATCTGCCATTATTTACGGACCGGACCAACGGACCCAAATTACCTCAGAGACCAAAAGTGCACTCTTTACGGTTTATGCGCCAAACGGCGTCTCAGATGAAGAAGTGGAAAGACACTTGCTGGATATTTGCGACCTGGTTCAATTGGTTACCCCGGAAGCCCGGGTTGAAATGCTTGAGGTAATCGGCAAATAAAGATATTTACGATCGGAATTAAACCATGCCGGATCATCCAGAGATCTACCGCAGTCAAGCCGAACAATACGAAGCCCTGGTTTCAAGGGAAGATTATCAGGGCAACCTGCTGCCCGCCCTTCAGAAAATTACCCCTTTCAATAATAAAAGGGTGGTGGAGTTCGGCGCCGGCACAGGCCGGTTGACCACCCAGATCGCCCCCCTCGCCCGATCCATCCAGGCTTATGATATTTCGCAGCACATGCTTGATCTGGCTGCACAAAAACTCACCCAAAGTGGGCTGACCAACTGGCACATCCAGACCGCGGACCACCGCAGCATCCCCGCCACGGACCATTCCGCCGAGGTGATACTCTCAGGCTGGAGCGTCTGTTACGTGGTGGTTGACCATCCCCAGAGCTGGCAAGCCGAGATTGACAAAGTGCTGGCAGAAATGGACCGTATTCTCGTCCCCGGCGGCAAGATCATCCTGATCGAAACGCTGGGCACCGGTTTTGAACAGCCCACCCCACCTGATCACCTGGTTGAGTATTATGCATATCTTGAATCTCAAGGCTTTTCACGCTCCTGGGTGCGCACCGATTACCGCTTTGAGAATATCGAGATCGCCCGGGATCTCTCCAAATTCTTCTTTGGCGAACCCATGCTCGAAAAAATCGTCAGCGATGCCCGCGGTATCACCCTGCCTGAATGCACAGGCATCTGGTCAAAATAGCTTCACAAACCGGGTTTCTGCTCTAAAGCAATTATCAATCCCCGATTTCTTTCAGAAATCGGGGATTTGCTCTAAATGATGACTCTTCTTTCAAAAGGGTCGGAATTCACCTATTTGATCAACTGCCCCAGCATGAAGGCCACCACGGCCAGTGTCGCGCCGATGTAAACACCGCGCATCGCGTTCCGACCTTCTTCTGGCATTTTGGATCTCAAAAGTCTGTATGAGAAAAAGACCAGCAGCAGATCGGTAATGCCGATGAAAAGCAAGTAACTCCATCCAAACCAACCCGTAATCAGCGGAACCAGCCCCAGCAGGATGACGATCCCCCAACAGATCACACTGAGGGTGGTGGCAAATCGTTTGCCCTTCTTCAGCGCAATGGATCGCGATCCACGCTTGCGGTCGCCCTCCATGTCCATGGCGTCCCCGGCGATCTCCTCCCCCAGGTCAATGAAGAAAGCCATACCGGCAAACACCCAGATGATCCCGTTCCAGAAATCCCCGGCGGATATGCCACCCAACAGAAAGGTGCTTGCCACCGAGAGACACACCATCAGGTTGCCCGGCAGCCCGGATTGTTTGAACCGCCAGTTGTATAAAACCCCGATCACCCACAGCACAATCGCCAAACCTAGAACAACAAACCCAAAATACAGCGCACTGGCCAAGCCGAGCAGCGACGTTGCCGCGGTCAGCCAGAGTGCTTCACGCTTGTTGACCAGCCCGGAAGGCAGCGGCCTTTGCGGCGCGTTGACCAGATCCACTTCGAAGTCAAAATAATCGTTCAAGATGATGGCTGCTGCCGAAATAAAGAAGGCCGTAGAAAAACCAGCTACCGCAGTGAGAAAGGGTGGCAATTTGCCTATCGCCAAAATTTGCCCGGCGACCACGCAGATGCCAGCCGCCAGTGACAGGTCGGGGCGAAAAAGACGGATGATGGCTTTGACCTTTAAAACAGACATACCATAATTATATCCATTCACACCATTGCCCTGAATTTTCATAAGCTGCTTTCATAAATCGTGGTTTAATAGGTTTACGGCTGTAGCATTTTTGATATTTTCATTTGATCAGGAGTCATCCATGGGAAAACGCATTGTATTAATCGGGGCAGGTAGTGCCCAGTTCGGTTATGGAACCATCGGCGATATTTTGCAAAGCCAGGTGTTGCAGGGCAGCACCATCGTTTTACACGATATCAATCCCGTCACCCTGGCAAAAGTGCAAGAGACGGCGACCCAGTTTGTCAAAGAAAACAAACTGCCGTTTACCATCACCTCCACGACCAACCGGGCTGAAGCTTTTGCCGGTGCGGACTTTTTGATCATCTCCATCGAAGTGGGTGACCGCTTCAAACTCTGGGAAGAAGACTGGCGCATCCCGCAGCAGTTCGGCATCAAACAGGTCTACGGTGAGAACGGCGGCCCCGGCGGATTGTTCCATGCCATGCGCATCATTCCCCCCATCCTCGAGATCTGCGCAGATGCCCAAAAGATATGTCCACAGGCCACCATCTTCAACTATTCCAACCCCATGAGCCGAATCTGCACCACGGTTCATCGGGCTTTCCCTGAGCTGAAGTTCATCGGTCTCTGCCACGAGATCGCCTCCCTGCCCAAATTCCTGCCGCCCGTTCTGGGTGTGCCTTACGAAGCCCTGGATCTCAAAGCCGCGGGGCTCAATCACTTCAGTGTCGTTCTTTCAGCCAAATATAAAGAGAACGGCGCTGACGCTTACCCTGATATCCTCGCCAGGGCGCCGTACCTCTTCGAGAACATGCCCAAAATGGAAGCTGTCTATAAATACACCAAAGAAACCGGCGCCATCCCTGAAGCCGTGGAAGAATTGATGCAGCTTGAGACTGAAGCCTGGTCTGAGCACCGCCTCTTCAAGGTCATCCTCGAGAAATTCCACCTCTTCCCCATCACCAGCGACAGCCACTTTGGCGAATATATCCAGTGGGCTTACGATGCTGTGGACCACAAGGGTATCCTCGATTTCTATCGCTTCTACAAGGATTTCCTCTCCACCATCGAACCGCACATTGAGTTGAAGCTCAAAGAACGTGTGGTTCCCATCATGGAAGGCATCATCACAGACTCAGGATATTTCGAAGAAGCGGTCAACCTTCCCAACAATGGGTTGATCGCCGATCTTCCCGACTGGATCGTGGTCGAGGTTCCCGCGACCGTGGACAAAAATGGTGTTCATGGCATCTCCATGGGGCATCTGCCCAAAGGATTTGCCGGTTTGTTGATGAATCAGGTGGCTGTTCATGATTTGACTGCCGAAGCTATCCTAAAAAGATCCAAAGATCTGGCGCTCCAGGCTCTTTTGGTGGATCCAAACGTCAGCCAGTATGAAGGGGTTGAAGAAATGCTCAACACCATGCTGGAATATCAAGCCAAATGGCTGGGGTATTTACAGTAGATCAATAACAACCATAGTTTGATTTATTATTAATAAGCTTCTACAATAACTAATGTAGAAGCTTTACTTATTTGTAGGGTTGAAAACAAGGATTGAATTCGGATAGAATGTTGTAAACAATAATTACTCTTGTTTTAGACTTCTTATTGGTATCTACAAACAAGGAGTTTTGAATGAGTACTGAAGTTATTTACGATAGTCCATTTGCCACGATGTGGTATCACCCCGAGAGTAAGATAATCCATCATCAAACTCATCCAGATAAAGGGTCTTGGCGGCCGGAAGAATTTCGCAGCATGATGTTATTGGGGTCTCAAACATTGGAAGAAAAAGGGGCACACAAATGGCTTTCCGACGACCGGGATACAGTTGGCGCCACTAAAGATGAGTTTCAATGGGGTGTTGAATTTTGGTTTCCTCGGACAGTGAAAGCCGGCTGGAAACATTGGGCCATTGTTCAACCCAAACATATTATTGCCCAGCTTAACTTGGAAAAAGTCGTTAAAGACTATAAAGCCCAAGGGATAAACGTGATGTTTTTTTCGGATGTTGATTTAGCCATGCATTGGTTGGAAAGTCAGTAATCCATATTTCTGAAATGTTTACAGACCAAACTCCCAAAGCGGATTATGGCATAAAAACTTTTTAGGGCGACAAAGGAGTGGATCATGCAATATCGCGAATTGGGTCGAACCGGATTTAAAGTATCAGCTTTGAGTTTCGGCGCATGGGCCATCGGCGGAACATGGGGGCCGGTGGATGAGGCGGAATCGCTGGCCGCGCTGCATCGCTCCATTGAGTTGGGTGTCAATTTCTTTGACACCGCAGATGTCTACGGCGACGGTTTAAGCGAAAGACTGCTCGCCAAATTGAAAAAAGAAACCCGCGAAACCATTTATATCGCCACCAAAGCTGGCAGAAGACTCAATCCGCACACAACGGAAGGATACAACCGCACCAATTTGACCGCCTTTGTGGAACACAGTCTGAAAAATCTTGGAACCGATTCGCTCGACTTGCTACAACTGCATTGCCCACCCACCGAGGTCTACTACCGGCCTGAGGTTTTTAGCATTCTGGATGATCTCGTCAAAGCTGGCAAGATCCGCAATTACGGCGTCAGTGTGGAAAAAGTGGAAGAAGCTCTCAAGGCCATCGAATATCCAAACGTCCAGACGGTACAGATCATCTTCAACATGTTTCGCTTACGGCCGTCTGAACTGCTTTTTGAACAAGTGCTCAAGCGCAAGGTTGGCATTCTGGCTCGTGTGCCCCTGGCCTCCGGCATGTTGACCGGCAAAATGAAGGTCAACACCCAATTTTCTGCAGATGACCACCGCGCCTTTAATCGGCATGGCGAAGCCTTTGATCGCGGCGAAACATTTTCAGGCGTGGACTATAATCTTGGCCTGGAAGCCGTCGAAGAATTAAAGAAGATCTGTCCACCAGGGATGAGCCTGGTTCAGTTTGCTCTGCGCTGGATCCTGATGTATGACGCAGTCACCTGCGCCATCCCGGGTGCCAAACGTCCCTCACAGGCGGATGAGAACTTCAGCGCTGCAGATCTGCCCGCCCTGTCTGATGAAACCATGCAGAAAGTACGCTCAATTTACGATAGCTACATCCGCGAAAGCGTTCATCCGCTTTGGTAGTCAAGTCATTCAACTCTCCTGAACTGTCGTTCAGGAGAGTTTTTTATACACCATCCGATAATATGGTTAACATACTCTGTTGGTAGGGATTCCGACTTTTGACCATGAACGTTGAAAAGCCAATCCATCCCATGAACAACCGATCCAACAAAACCTTTGCCTGGCAATTCTTCATTTGGCCGGGAATTGCGCTTGCATTTTTGCTTTTATTGGTTGGATATTTGTTTCTCATTGATTGCAGCAGTTCGCTCGGAAGATCATCTTGTACCCGTGTGCTTTTCATCGGCAACAGCTACACCTCGGTTAACGACCTGCCCGGTACCTTTGCCAAACTGGCGCGTTCCGGCGGTCATAAGGTCGAAACTGCCCTTTCAGCACCCGGCGGTTGGACGCTGGAACAACACACAAGAAACTCTCAACTTGATCACCGGATCACAATGGGATTACGTCGTGCTTCAGGAACAAAGCCAGATTCCTGCCAGCCCCGAATGGCGTTCACAATACATGTTCCCGGCGGTCCGTTCGCTGGTTGGAACTATCAAGGATAACGGCGCAGAGCCAGTGCTCTTCGTTACCTGGGCGCATCAAAATGGTTGGTCTGAAATGGGTCAACCTGATTTTGAAAGCATGCAGACACAAATCCTTTTGGGCTATCAAACCATTGCCCAGGAACTGCATGTCACCATGGCTCCGGTGGGTTATGCCTGGATGCTGGAACACCGCCAAAACCCCCAGCTTCAACTTTGGAACGATGACGGCGTTCATCCGGAAATGAGCGGAACCTATCTGGCCGCCTGCGTTTTCTACGCGACCCTCTTCAAACAAAGCCCGGTCGGATTGAAGTATTATGCCGGCTTGCCTGCCTCAACTGCCCGCGAGCTTCAGCTTCAGGCTGAAAATGTTGTCCTTGGTTCCCAATAAAAAAAACCTCCATACTTGGCGAAAGCTCTTTCAAGTACGGAGGGATGAAAAGCGATATTAACCACGGTTATTGGTCGGAGGCAAGTTCCTTTTTATAAACACGATAGTATCGGTAGATAAAGATCAAACAGGCTAGAACCACCAACAACGGCAGCATCCACCCGACTGCTCTTAATATCACAAACGGTGTCTCAAATAAAAAGTGCCTGGTGAATTCCACCCCTTTCATCTCCCATAATCCAGGTGTGAGATATCCCCAGTTTCCCACTTTCAACGCACCGGTGGCAACCAATGCACCGTAGATAGGAATCAGAGGAACCAGGGACATACCTGTCAACTGGGCATAGCGCAGATACCGCCCTGCTCTGGAGGCCTTGTCAGAAAAAATATCCTTGCCGGGTTGATCGGCCAAAGAGTAAAAATAGTAGCTGCCGACATTTTTCCTGGGGCTGATGCTCGTCCAGCCGCTGTCTGCAAAGAGCGAAACATAATCAACCAGATCGCTCTGTTTGCTGATATTGCGGCAGTCAATTTTATAGACTCTTTTTTCGGGTTTTCCAGCCTGGAATCTGTAAAATCCATAACTGGCGCTGATCAGGTGCCAGCCTGAAGCAGACATGGATTCAAGCCACGCCTCTTCCTTCTCAAAACGAAAAAAGAACTTGATCTGTGATATTTGTGCGGTCATTAAAGCGATCCTCCCAATAAAGGTTGGCTGATCTCAACCAGTTTATTCATTCTTGAAAATTCCATTCCCAACACCTGCCTGCCCAGGTCAGTCAGGGCGTAGATCTTGCGCCGTTTTTCAGCGTCTTCCGCAACCAGGGCGATCAGATTTTGTTTGCTCAGGTTTTCAAGTGCACCATATAGCGTCCCTGGCGCGATATCCACGGATTCAGCACTGAGCGCCTTTACCCGCAGGATGATGCCATATCCATGCAGGGGTTCCAATAGCGCCAGTAAGATGTAATAAGTGGTTTCAGTAAGTGGAAGCAATTTGTTTAGATTCATCAACCAACCTTTCTATATCGTCTTTCTTTATATAGTATATCTTTGTATAGCATAACTATATATAGCGTGACTATATAATATCACTCTGTAGTCGGCTGTCAAGGGGTAAAAAAAAGTCCATCAACAAATGGACTTGGACTGCGTTTCTTGCCACCCTTTTTCGGATCAATAATTAATCAAGATGTTGTTGATAAATCACGGTGCAATTTCGGCCCTCTTTTTTGGCACAATATAGGGCTTTGTCTGCATTTTGGATGATTTGGCTTGTCTCCGTGATCGCCTCAGACAAACTGGCGACACCAATGCTGACAGAGACCTTTATTTCAATGGTTGAATTTTTGTCATTATTCACAATTAACGGATGGGTATGGATGTACTTCCCGATTTTCTTGGCAAATGCGCCCGCCGCTTCACCGGATGTATTCAAAGCGACGATGATGAATTCATCTCCACCATACCTTACCAGCACATCTGACCCTCGGATGATCGTTTGCATCACTTTTGCAAGTTGCGCGATCACTTGATCTCCTGCAAAGTGACCGGCACTATCGTTGATCGCTTTGAAATGATCCACGTCAACCAACAAGATGGAGAGAGGCGAACCAAATTGCCTCGCATGAGAAAACTCTTCGCCTAATCTGCGTTCCAGATATCTCCGGTTGTAAACCCCGGTCAATGAATCAGTGATGCTTTCCTCTTCAAGACGATAGATACGTCGAATATCTATGGCAGTTTGCAGAGAGAGTGATGAGATGAGCCACACAAAACAGGCTCCAAAGAAAAATACACCTGGAACGATCAGATCCACGGAACCATCAAATTGATTCCAAAAAGCGAACAAGAAAACAAAATATGAAACCAGAAACAAAATTGTGAAACCTAAAAGCAAGAACCATCTTTGCCTCAGTTTTCCCCTTGGCAGACGGCGAATTATTTCTTTGATCGGAAACAAGGCCGCAATCAACAAGAGTATGCCTAACCCCAACAACAAAATGGCTATGGAAAAATAGAATTGATTATTCATCGTTGATCACTCAGCCTATATCCATTGAGGTCACAATTACTATGCCTTTTTAAAACCTTGTTTCCGAATGTTAATGAGTCGTTTTTTACGCCTTGATTATGATCTCAGAATTGATCCTTGTTTTCTTTCCGTCAAAATCTTCAATCACTACGCATGCCAGATAATTTCCTGGGCAGGCCTCGACCTGTTCCCAGCGAAGCTGGTTACCTCCACCCAACATGATCGGATTTACCAGTCCGGTGATAATTTCACCTTTTTCGTTGATCATGGTCACATACGGTTCAAAGGTGTCACCATCTTCGATCAGGAGTTCAAAAGGCGAAACCACGCCTCCCACAGAAGCCGGCCAGAATCCGGTTTTTTTCACCAGAGCACCCTGGCTGTCAAATTCAAGTTTCACCCTGAAAGGTTCACCCCCGCCGCGTTGGTAGACCCCCTCCAGACTCCAGATTTGGGCATCTGGCTCAACCCCATACCGTTCTGGGGTCATACAAGCCAGAGTGAATCCTTCGCCGCAAAACAATAAGCGACCCGCCAGCCTGAATTCAAACTCAATTTCATTTTCCTCAGGCCAACGTGGGTGAACAACACCCTTCACCTCACGCTCTTTCGGTGATCTTAGAAAATGACGTTGAACAGGACCGATAGCATAATTATTGACTTGAACCATCAACTCATAGCTGACCTGGCTGATGTTCTTGCCTTTGATGCTTGTCTTGCATGAAACCGCATTACCTACTTCAACCTCATTGGCAGACAACACCAGGTCAGACAACTCAAAAACACCTTGGCCGGGGCCCTGCACATCTGGATTTTTTGTTGAATCTCCTTCGTCATCATCGCTGATCAATGGATTGAATTCCAATTTTTTGCCGTTACACATCAATGTGATCTTCTTTGCCATCCTGTAACCCTTTCTCGATGTATCATCAATGTTTAGTTTTCGGGGACGGTGATGTTGGTCCATGATTCTGTGTAATTTCCGTCATAATCTTCGACGGTAATGCCTACTTCATATGTTCCAGGGAAAGCCTCATATGCCACAACTGTGAACGGTTCACCGGCGAAGGTTAAAACATCACCAAAGTAATAATTGAATTCCCATTCTTCAGTGTCGGCATTGTAATCCTGCCATAACTCATAAACAGTAAAGGTGTCTCCATCTTCAAGTGTGGCTTCTCGGGGGGCACCCGTGCCGTCTTGTCCGGTGAAGACCCAGAAGCTTTTCATCTCAAAATTGCCGTCAAACTTGATCATGGCCTCTTGTTGTTTACTTTCATCTCCACCAGGTGCATACATGCCATACAGGGTGTATACATCCTCTTCATAGGTTGCACCGTAGACTTCGGGTTCGAGGTAGATGAAGGCTTCATTGGTCCCATCGCTCAAATAATAAACCGTCGGGGACCAATCGGTTGAAACCGTAAAGTCGCTGCCATCTCCCCAATCCGGGTAAAGCGTTCCACCGACATCCAGGGTGTTTTCAGAGGATAAAAATTCCATGTCAGCCATCAGGTAAGAATCATCTTCTTCAGAATAATAGCTGACATAATAGTAAACATACCCGATGTTATTACCGCTGATGTCAGCCGATATGGTGGCTGTTTCATTCGCTGCCATTTCGTATAAAGTCGAGGTCACTTCTCCTACTGAAATATTGCCACTGCCAGGGGCTTCAACTGTCGCTCCGGTTTCAGGTGCAGACGCTGCAATCGCATCGCTGAAATCCTGGGTGGAACTTCCACTCACTGGAGCCAGAACGGTCAGATCAGCGGCGTCCGCGTTGAGATCCTTACCCATATAGTGAAAGACGAGGAAATCATCCCACAGAGAGGCAGCTGCAAAACGGTCTGCTGTTGTGGTGTAACTGACCCATTCTTCATCCGTGGTCATTGTGTACAATTCGGAGTTTGGAAAATAGAAAGAGATACCGGTGGAACCAGGCTTTTGCTCGCCGTGCTTTTCAGACAAGACCGCCTGCTGTATTGCATCCGTCACTTGTTGTGCCGCATTGGCCACATCTGAATCCCCGGTTTCATCAGACACCAATTCAACAAAATTACCGAGGTCAATGAACGAATCGGGGATTTCTTTGTCAAACACACTTGTGTAAGATTGGGTGTAAGAGCGTGCAGCTGCCACATTGCTTTGGTCCACATTCGTGAGGCTGATTGCCAGTTGGTTAATGGCTTCATTCAGCGCGGCGATCTGAGAAAGATCCACTGCTGACATGGTCACATCCACACTCATATCCGCAGCCACTTCCTCCGCGGAAAGATCTGCACCGGATTCATAATTCTCTTCGACAAAGGAAACACGGGCATCGTCATTGGTGATGCGGTAATCTTCACTGATATAAGAATCCACAACCGCCTTTGCCAGATCCGCGCCGCTCATCGCCGGATTATCCACCAGGGCACCCAGGAACGAAGCATAAGCCCAACCCACTGCAGGTTCAGTTTCTTCTGAAGCCGCTGCATATTTTGCGTAGGGGGTTAACATGCTGAATGCCTCAAGTTGAGCCATCAAGCAGGCATCAAATCCAACGAATTCAAACTGACCAATTCCGGTTTGGTTGACTGAGGCCGATAATGCGCCATCAATCTCTGCCAGACTCATGTCTCCGTCGCCGGAATCCATGTCGGTCCAGCCTCCCAGCCAGCCCATGCCGTGATCCGACATGACCAGTGCATAATTGTCAGCTGGATAGGTGGCAATCGCCCAGGTGATGAAATCCTGCAAAGTCTGGGGGTCACTCATATCCAACTCACCCAGGTCAGCCAATTCTTCTGACCCGATGGTCTCGAGGTCGCTGTCTTGCTGCACCAGGAACCGTTTGGTGGTCGTCCAATCACCATCGCCATCAAACGAACCATCATAACGATCCAATTGGGAGACAATGGTGACCATATCGCTGGAGCCGACAATCTCGGCTTCATTGAGATCAAGGAATACATCTCTCTCAAGTACTTCGTCATCGCCATCCTGATAAAGCATGACCAACCAGGTTCCAGGCTCGCCCTGGCTATTAATGTTAGAAGATTGGCTTGAAGCCACATCTGTTGAATCATAAGGTCCGGCAGTTTCATCCACATAACTGCTCAGATCGCCGCAAGCCGTTAACAAACTAATTGACATTGTAGCGATCAATAAAGTAGTTAGAACGCGCCAGGCTGCTTTTTTCATGTTGTACCGTCCTTATTTCAAGTTTATAGTGGCAGTTATTATGCCATGGAAAAAATGGATTCACTCAAGTGGGGGTGACCAAGAATATACAAACAATAAAAACGATCGCCAATATCTTGGCGTTATTTATATGTTTTTTTATTATCACTAATAATGAATGGATAATCCATAAATTTTAGATATAGATCATTAAACCAAGGAATTAAGCTTTTCGATACAGCTTTCAGATTTGTATAATCTAATGAAATAGAGACAATCCTGGGATAAACTGTATGGGTCTTGGGAATCATATTGTATTTACCAGATTAAATAATGATCAAACAGGAGATAAAAATGGAAATTGATATTCAGTTTCGCCCCTCGTATTCTCTGGCAGTTGTCAAACTGGTTCCAAATGAGCGCATCCGCGCGGATTCAGGCGCCATGGTCAGCCATTCCGCAGGTGTTGAAGTGGAAACCAAGGCTGAGGGCGGATTGTTCAAATCCCTTGGACGCGCCGTCCTCGGCGGGGAGTCTTTCTTCCAGAATTTCTGGGTGGCCGGTCCTCAAGGCGGCGAAGTCACCCTTGCCCCTGACCTGCCGGGTGATATCGTTCACATTGACATGACTGGTACCCCGCTCATGGTTCAATCCGGCTCCTACCTGGCTTCTGAGAATGGAATTGACCTCAACAGCAAATTCAGCATGAAAGCCTTTAAAGCCGGCGAAGGCGTTTCCATGCTTGAGGCAACCGGAACAGGCAAGCTGCTCGTTTCCTCTTACGGCGCAATCTTTGAAAAAGATATGGCTGCAGGCGAGAAATACATCGTAGACACTTCCCACCTGGTCGCATTTTCGGCCACCATGGACGTTCAAACCAAATCCGTGGGTGGATTGAAATCCACTTTCCTGTCAGGTGAAGGCCTGGTGGTTGAATTGACCGGACCCGGAAAGATCTACATTCAGACCCGCTCCCCGCAGGCTTTGATCAGTTGGATCATCCCTCAGGTGCCGCAGAAAAGCAACTAGTTTAAAATCAATTACACTGGGCTCTCCCTGACCATAGGGAGAGCTCGTTTTTTGTCATCCCTTGACTATTGGTTTATGATTAATGAAATCATTATTACAGGGAGGCTAAATTGAATATCAAATTTGGCATCATCGGACTCGGCAACATATCAGCCCGTTTCGCAAAAGTATTGAACACCGTAAAAGGTGTGGAATTGGTCTCGGTGGCCTCACGCGATCTGGAACGCACCCAGAGATTCGCACAACAATATAAAGCACCAAAGGCCTGTTCCACTTATGAAGAAGTGATCAACGACCCCGAGGTGGATGTAATATATATCGGTTTAACCCATAACCTTCATTATGAGTTCACCAAGAAATGCCTCGAAGCACGCAAACCTGTCTTGTGCGAAAAACCCATTGTCACCAACCAGAAACAGGCGGTGGAGCTGGTCAATCTGGCTAAAAAGAACAACACCTTCCTCATGGAAGCCCTGTGGACGCGCTGCATGCCGGCTTATCTCAAAGCCCGGGAATGGATCAAATACGGCCGCATCGGACAGGTGAAGTTGATCACTGCAAACTTCAGTTTTCATATTCCATTTGACCCTGATCACAGACTTTTTTCAAAAGAAACCGAAGGTGGCAGCCTTTATGATGTGGGCATTTACCCCATTGATTTCGCCACAGGCATCATCGGCGAAGCCCCGCTCAGCGTCACCGGATCAGTTCAGTTCGCCCCCAACGGCGTGGATGAAGCCGCGGCTTTTTCGATGAAGTTTGCGGGCGGCGCCCTGGCCAATCTGGCCTGCGGCTTTAACGTCCGCGCCATGGAAGAAGCCTATATCTACGGCACCCAAGGCCGCATCATGTTGGATAATTGTTTTGGGCCTCAAACCTGCACCCTTTTTGACGAAGCAGGAAAGAAGATCGAGCAGTTCAAAAAGCCCGTTCCGGATGGGTTTGAACACGAAATTCGCCATTGCGCCGATTTGCTGCGTGCCGGAAAAATTGAAAGCGACCTGATCCCATGGAAAGACACCATTGCCAGTACCGCCATCTTTGATGCCTTGAACCGGCAGTGGGGGATCAATTAGTATACATGTTATAAAAACGGAGGGAATGAGCATGAATATAAAGATCAATGGCGATCCGCTTAACTGGCTTTTGGAAAAAGACACCCCCGAGGTTCGTTATCTGGCCTTGCGTGATCTGGTTCAACTGCCTGATGAGGATGCTGAGTTAAAAACCGCGCGTGAGGCAGCTCACCGGCAGGGACCGATCGCCAGCATCCTTGAAAAAATGGACCCCGAAGGTTTTTGGCAGAAACCAGGCCCCGGCTACGGACCCAAGTACAAGTCCACGGTGTGGTCGCTGCTCTTACTGGCACAGTTGGGCGCCGACATCCGCGAGGATGAGCGCATCCGCATCGCATGCAACTACCTGCTCGACCAAGCCCTCGCCTCTGGTGGACAATTTGCCTATAACGGCGAACCCTCTGGCACCATTGACTGCCTGCAGGGCAACCTGTGCTGGGCACTGCTCAAGCTCGGCTGCGAAGATCCGCGCCTCCAATCCGCCTTCGATTGGATGGCCCGTTCAGTGACCGGAGACGGCATTGCACCCAACACGAACCGCAAAGCCCCCGTCCGCTATTATGCCTACAAATGCGCTCCGAATTTTGCCTGCGGCGCCAACGACAGGATGCCCTGTGCCTGGGGGGCGGCCAAGGTGATGCTGGCTTTCGGGCTTTTACCCAAGGGATCCCGCACTCCCATGATTGAAAAAGCCATTCAAATGGGGTTGAATTTCTTCCTTTCAACGGAACTGGCAAAAGCGGACTTTCCAAACGGTTTGAACGACCATCCCAGCCGCAATTGGTGGAAGTTTGGTTTTCCGGTTTTCTACATCACCGATCTGCTGCAAGTCGTCGAAGCCCTGGTTTCGCTGGGAGAAGGAAAGGATCCGGCGCTGGAAAGTACGATCAACCTCATCCTTGAAAAACAAGACAATCAAGGCCGCTGGCCATTGGAATACGATTATGCCGGCAAAACCTGGAGAAGCTACGGCAAGCTGAACGAACCCAACAAATGGGTGACGCTGCGGGTGTTGCGAGTGCTAAAAGCGATCTAGTTTTATTGATTAACATCATCCCGACTCTCATTCTCACCAATGAGAGTTTTCTCATTTAACCGGATTGCCACTTTTATACGATATAATACTGGGCGCTTAAAATCTAATAGAGAGTTGGTAATTGTTTGTGAAATCGAATAATGTTTCAAAAGAAATGGTAAAACCAATCAAAACCACCCGTCAAACGGGTGGTTTGCTCTGAGGCTATAAGCCTCTTAAACCGGCCAGCGCCTAAAGGCGCTGGCTTTCACTTCGTTCATGCCCCTGTGCCTTTGTCTCTTTCGCGCGTCCCTTAAGGGACTCCTTGTTACCAGCTACCCCTTGAAGGGGTTTTCATACTCCTTCACACTTAGCTTGTCCATCGCTATATCGTGCTTCTCTTGTTCCTCTATGTACTTCCTGATCGTCCCCTCATTCAACCCTACAGTACTCACATAGTATCCTTCTGCCCAAAAGTGCCTGTTCCCATATTTGTACTTTAGGTTCGCATGCTTGTCGAATATCATCAACGCGCTTTTCCCCTTCAGGTACCCCATAAAGCTACTTACACTCAACTTGGGCGGGATACTGACTA
>JAKAFP010000012.1 GCA_021825925.1 Chloroflexota bacterium | reverse complement strand
AGACTTGAACAATCACTATTCTAGCAATCTAGGTGATTTGTGGTTTAACCTTTCGTCACCACCCGCATAGCGGGTGGTTGTTTGTTTCGCTCGCTTCGCTCTCTCAACAGGCTAAAGCCCATTAATAACTATCAAAAATCGCCAGAACGGCGATTTTTGATTTTTTCTTTAGTGTTTTTTGTGTATTTCGTGGTTAATAAAGTTTAAAGGTCTTTCTGAGTCCAGCGGACCATGATGCGGTAGATGGTGTCTGCCATTTGATGGAACTCATCAATACCGATGCGTTCGTTCACGCCATGCACCCGATTGAGGTCTTCTTCGGTCACCACCATGGGGGTGAAACGGTAGACACAATCGCTGATCTCGCAGAAATTACGGGAATCCGTGCCGCCGAGCATGATATAAGGCGCCACAGCCGTTCCAGGCCAGATCTCGCCGATCACAGACGCAATATGGCGGTAGGCATCACCATCCACGGGTGAAAGCGGTGAGGCCTCCCAGGCTTTCTGGTCCATGGGTTCAAAGGTGACGCGTTTATCTTTGATCACAAAACGGATGAACTCGCACACATCGGCAATGGATTGTCCGGGCAGGATGCGGAAGTTGACCACCGCTTCGGCAATAGAGGGGAGAACGTTGTCTTTTACGCCGCTGTGAATAATGGTGGGAGCCGTGGTGGTGCGGATGGTGGCGTCCGTTTCACCTTTGGCTGAAAGCATTTTTGCGATAATACCGCCGAACAGCCAGAGATTGGCAAAAGCCACCTGCATGATCGGAGAAGCTGCGCTGCCCAAACCCTGGAACATGGGTTTGACCATGCGTACATCCGTTGGGAAGCGGTTCGTTTCGAGCCGATGGATGGCACGGGTAAGAATGCCGATCGCGGTCTCTTTTGGAGGTGTGGAGGAATGACCACCGGTGGCCTGCACTGTGAATTTAAGTGAGAGGTAACCTTTTTCAGAAATACCGATCGTAGCCACATACCCTTTGACGCCGGGGATGATGCCATCGTAAACGGAACCGCCTTCATCAATCACGGCTTCAACACGAATACCCTTTTCTTTCAGGTGTTGGACCACAGCCATGGCGCCGGTACCCAAAACCTCTTCGTTGTGGCTGAAGGTGAGAATGACAGTGCGGTCGGGTTTGTATTTGGCAGCCAGCAAGGCTTCAACGGATTCAAAAGCTGAGATCATCTGGCTCTTGATATCCATGGTGCCACGGCCCCAGATAAAACCATCTGCTATTTTGCCGGAGAAAGGAGGATAAGTCCATTGGTCAATGGTGTGCTCATCCGCTGGGACGACATCCTGATGGGCCATGAAAACCACCGGGTTCAAGGACGCATCCTTGCCTTCCCAGGTAAAGATCATGGTATGGCCATCCACAAGTTCCTTTTTAAGGTTCTTGTGGGTAAGCGGATAGGTTTTGGCCAACAAAGCCTGCATTGTTTCAAAATTTTCTTTGATGTCTTCCTGAGGGTCTTCATGTGAAATGGTCTGGATCTTGATCACAGAAGCCAGATGTTCCGCCAACACTTGCGGGTCCTGGGCAAACCTGGGAACACCGTATTTGAATGATATTGATGTGGATGAGGATTTTCGTGCAAAAATCAGGGTTTTGATCAGAATAAATGCCAACAAAAAAAGAATCAGAGCAATAATGATCACAAGAATACTGGTTGGAGACATGTATCACCTCAGATTGGAAATGATGTCACTTGAAGACAGGCTTCAAGAGATCACAACAACATTCAACCTTTGGATTATAGCATCAGGCAAGAGAAACAGCCATGCGCCTGAATGATGATCAGGCGCATATCATGCAGACGCATATCATGCAAACGCATGGCTTATTGTGTTACGACATTAATTCCATACCCATTCTGAAGTTTTCCATGCCGGCGATCAAGGCTTCTTTATCACTGACAACCGTCTTAATGACATCAATGATCGAAATGACACCGACCACTTTACCGTCTTTCACTACAGGGAGATGGCGGAAATGCTTATCCACCATTTGGGCCATGCAAGCTTCTGCAGATTGATCAGGGCTGACAAAATAGACCTGACGGGTCATCACATCTTTTAAAGGTGTCGTGACAGGATTCCCCTGCAAGGTTCCTTTTCTGGCATAATCCCGTTCAGTAAAAATGCCCAAGAGTTTTTCGCCTTCCATGACCAGCACCGCCCCGACATCCTTATCCGCCATCATTTTTAATGCATCTTGAATGGTTTTATCAGGCGTTAAAGAAAAAATCACTTTCCCTTTATCATTTAGCATTGCCTCAACAGTTGCCATGGTTCCTCCAATAAATATATATATAATTATCATATTGCATTTAACGCAAATAATCAATCCATTTTTGGTCTTATTTGACATAAATCTCAAATTGCAAGGAATTTATTAAAATGAAATATCCCGATGCTGAAACTCTGATCCAGAAATTTCAATTAACCTCGTATATCATCCACCGGCAAACTGAAGGCATTACGAACGAAGAAAGTGTCGTTCAACCCCCTGTTCGCGGTAACTGCATGAACTGGATCCTTGGACACCTTTTGACCGAACGCAATTTTGTTCTGAAATTATTGGGCTACGAGCCGGTATTCACTCAAGCTGAAACAGAACGCTATCAAAGAGAATCTGAACCAGTCACAGGTTATAAAGACGGATTGCCTTTTGATCAATTAATGGCTAAACTGGAACTCTCGCAACAGCTTATTGAGGAGGGTCTTAAAAAAATCACCCACGAAAGGCTGGCAGAGATGGCCGAAGCCGGCACCCGTAAAGACCCTGTTGGCGCGATCATCGCATACATCCACTGGCATGAAACGTATCACACCGGACAGTTTGAACTCTTAAGGCAATTGGCAGGAAAAAACGACAAAGTCATCTAGCCCCAAGGAGGAGTAGGATGGAAAATATAACCGTCAGTGTTGAACTTCCAGATAAAAAGGAAATTGTTTTTAATGCCTGGTTGGACAGCGAAAAGCATTCCGCTTTCACCGGCTCTGAAGCGGTGATAGATCCATCCATCGGAGGCAGCTTCACTGCCTGGGAGGGTTACATCTCTGGTAAAACGCTCGAAATGGATGCCCCCAACCGAATTTTACAAAGCTGGAGAACCACGGAGTTCTCAGACGCTGATTCTGATTCCATGCTGGAGATCCTTCTGCAGACCATCACAAACGGCACTTTGTTGACACTCAAACACACCAACATCCCAGATGGACAGGGAGACATGTATCGCGAAGGCTGGGAAGAGTATTATTTCAGACCCATGCTGGAATATTTCAGCTAAGAATTACTCATTGGTCTTGTTCAAAGATCCGCAGCAACCTTTTGCGGATCTTTGTTTTTGCGTGAACATTTAAGGAAGGCGTAGAGTTATTCAGAATGGAAGTTTGTATAATCATTGTTACGAATAATATTCATTATTGGGAGGTTGAAATGAAAAAACGCTTAGTTCCTATTTCAGTTCTGATGATCCTGGCTATTCTCCTGACCTCGTGCGGCTTTACAATTCAAGGTAATACGCCGCCCCTGGATGAAAACGCCATTAATACTGCAGTAGCTCAAACATTGGCGGCCAACAGCGTAATTGCCCCCACCAATACACCCCAGTCGGCGGTCCTCCCCACTGCTGAACCTTCCATCACTCCGCAGCCGTTGGCTACCGTGGCGCAACAGCCCTCCATCACGCCCACCACGGATAATTGCAATCGTGCCAAATATGAAAGCGACATCACTGTTCCTGACGGCAGCGTGATGGCTCCCGACACCGCCTTTATCAAGACCTGGCGCCTCACAAACACGGGTACCTGCACCTGGACTACCAACTATGCCATTGTTTATTCTGGCGGCGACCAGTTGGGCGCGCTGGCAGCCACCAATCTGCCCGGCAATGTTCCCCCCGGCGCAACCGTGGATGTTTCAGTCCAGATGAAAAGCCCGTCTGCAGACGGCAAATATGCCGGCAATTTCATGCTGCGCAGCGACACCGGTTTGATCTTTGGCACCGGAGCATCACACATGGCTCCCATTTTTGTTTCCATTGAAGTGGTCAAAGCCCAGGTCGTGCCCACGCTGAATTTCGGCGGATTCCTGCCTTTCATCCCCCTCGAATTGCTGGCATACGACTTCGGCGCCAATTACTGCCTGGCCAACTGGCGCAATGCCACCGCCGTCGGTTTTCTGGCCTGCCCGGGTGCAAAAACCGATGATTCCGGCTTTGTGGTGCAGGTGGATTCACCGAAGCTGCAAGACGGCAACACAGCCAATGGTGTTGGTTTATTCACCCATCCGCAGTGGATTGACGGCGGTTCGATCTCGGGCACCTATCCGATCATGACCGTTGAAAATGGCATGAAATTCAGAGCCACGCTAGGCTGCGGTTTTGGCGGCGCCGCCTGCGACGTCCGATTCATGCTGCGCTACCGCATAGAAGGCGGCACCCTGCAAGAGTTGAATCATTGGGATGTAAAATATGCCGATGCGCCGCTCAAACTTGATGTGGACCTCTCTTCGCTGGCGGGCAAGAATGTCAATTTCGTGCTCCAGGTGGTCACCAACGGCAGCTCTGCCCAGGACTGGGCTTATTGGGTCAACCCGAGGATTGTGAAATAGCTACCATTTAAAAACTAACAACGAAAAAACGAAAAGCACGAAAGTTTTATTAAAAATAACCGCCCCCTACTCTTGAAAAAGAGAGTAGGGGGCTTGTATAACCTGATCTGCTAATTTTTTGTTTTATGAAATAAGTAGTCTTTTGGTTTTTACAATTCTCGGTTCTCGACTCTCTATTCTCGTTTCTCTCTACCTTACCTTCTTTATTGGGGATTGCCGCGGCGCACACTTGCCCAGGCTGCAAGTGCCAGAGAAAACCGCGCCTCGCAATGACATCTAAATATGGGTTAAAATCATTGTGTGACACATAATACGAAATTGATCCTTCTCATCTGTCTGCCCCTGGTTGGCATCATTGCCGGGTACCTTTTGATGGGACGCCAACTCACCATAATTGTGGATGGAGAAAGCCGCCAGGTGACAACCCACGCCATGACCGTCCGCGGGGCACTGCGCTCGGCAGGGATCAGACTGACCCCGCTTGACCAGGTTATTCCTCCCGCCTCGAAATCACTGACAAATGTGACAGAGATCAAGGTACAGCTCTCACATCCAGTCCAGGTGTGGAACGACGGCACGAAAAAGCTAACCGCAGTGGATACCTCCGCAAAAACACCTGCCGAGATATTAGTCACTGCCGGAATCCTGCCGGGCGCTGGTGACATCATCCGCCTCAACGGATTAGTCGTGCCCATGGATCAACCCCTCACGGTTACAGGTCCTTTCGTGCTGCAATACACCCCGGCCGTGAACCTTACGGTTAATGTGGATGGAGCCGAGTCCAGTTTTTATACAGCAGCTTTCAGTGTTGGTACAGCCTTGTGGGATAAGGGCATCACCCTTCACGGCGGAGACGCGCTCAGCCAATCCTTCACGGGCAGCCTTGACCCCTTATCTGTCTTGTCAATCAACAAAGCCAGACCGCTGGTCATTACCGCCGACGGCAGGGATATATCCACCTATGCAACTGCAGCCACCGTGGGTGAAGTATTGGCCAAGGTCGGCATCACACTGCAAGATCTTGATTACAGTAAGCCTGCCGAAACTGATGCCTTGCCTGAAGACGGACGCATACTCGTGGTACGCGTGAGAGAAGAAGTGCTACGCGAACAACAAACCATCCCCTTTACGACCGAATCTTCAACCGACAACACACTTGAATCAGGCCAAACAAAGATCATCACCGCAGGTGAAGACGGCCTGCAGGTGGCAACGGTACGCATCCGTTATGAAGATGGCAAAGAAGTCTCTCGAACTACTGAAGCGACCGTTGTGCTTAAGGAGCCTGTCACTGCCGTTGAAGTGGTGGGATCCAAGATGGTTCAGCAGACCACGGATGTCGGCGGAGTGCCTGTCAATTATTACAAAGCCATTACAGTGACCGCCACCTCATATTCTCCCTGCAACTCAGGTGCGAGTACCTGTTATCCTTATGCGGCAAGCGGTGCTGTGGTCAAACACGGCGTTCTCGCGGTGGATCCAGCCTGGTATGGCATATTGAAAGGCACTAAAATTTACGTACCCGGCTACGGCACCGGTACTGTGGAAGACACAGGATCCTATCCGGGCACACATTATTGGATAGACTTGGGATATACGGATGCAGAATTCGCCGCCGCTTCCCAGAAAACTTTTTTCAACCTGACGGTATATTTGTTGGGGCCATTTCCTGAAGGTACCAATTTGGAGCTGCCATAGACCTGCCACTTCCCACTTTTGATGTAAGAGCCATCATGCGCCGCCACCACCTTGATCCGCATAAAGGGTTGGGACAAAATTTTCTTGTGGACCACAAAGCCCTGCGCAAGATCGTTGATTATGCTGGGTTAAGCAAGGATGACACCGTATTGGAGATCGGCGCCGGGCTGGGCAGTTTGACGCGCATGTTGGCCAAAGGTGCAGGCAAAGTGGTGGCTGTCGAAATTGATCATCACCTTGTACCCATTCTGGAAGAAGTGATGTCTCCGTTCAACAACGTTCAGATCGTTGAAGGCGACATACTTGAATTGAACCCAGTTGACCTGATGGGCGACAAGCCTTTCATCGTGGTGGCCAACATCCCCTATTTCATTACTTCGGCCATCATCCGGCATCTATTGAGCAGCTCAGTGAAACCCACGCGCATCGTGCTCACCATGCAGCAGGAAGTGGCCGAACGCATTTGCGCCCAGGCGGGCGACCTTTCATTGCTAGCCTTGAGCGTGCAGGTGTTTGGCACCCCAAAGATCGGGGTCAACATCCCCGCTTCGGCCTTCTTCCCTCCCCCCAAGGTGGATTCAGCCACCTTGAAGGTGGAGATCTACGAGCAACCATTGATCACTGGTAAACAACTGGATATGTTCTTCACCCTGGCCAAGATCGGTTTTTCGCAGAAACGCAAGATGCTGCGCAACACCATTTCTGCAGGGCTGCACTACAGTGCCCCCGAGGCCGAGGAATTATTGAAATCTGCGGGGATTGATCCGACCCGTCGGGCGCAAACCCTCGAGTTGGTGGAGTGGAAGACACTGGTGGGAGAGTACGAATCCTGGTTGGAAAAGAGAAAAACGAGCTAGGAACAAGCAAACCCCAGCGGTTTGGATGAAGAGCAAGCAAGACCCCCGCGGTTTGATTATTGAGTTATTTCTGCATTGACCAAAACCGCGGGGGTCTGATTTAACTGTTGGGTCTGACTTTTATGATTCTTCTCTAAAATATTTCGATTGATACTCTTCAATACCTGATTCTACAAAATCTTTAAGCTCTTCGGGATTTTCAAAAAACTGCATAATCATTGAAGTATCAATTCGTGTTATTGGTTTAGGATTCAAATATTCCAAATAGCTTGAATATGGCCATAACTCAGGGCTTTTTACCAGCAAAGCTTTAACCGGATTCAAGTGAATATATTTGAAACAGTCTAATAAATATGCATCGTCAACGATAAGGCTCGATTTAAAACGTCCTTGAAATAGAGATCCAACGCGATTTCTTTCAGAATTTATTGCTTTTGAGTAAGACATTAAGAAAAGCTGTAGCGATAGTTTTGTAAAATCAGTAAAGGTAACTTTAAGTAATAGGTGAAAATGGTTGGGCATCAGGCAATACGAAATAATTTCCGACCTGGGAGATAGATATTTATACATTTGCCTTATAAAGAACTGATAATTCCTGTCGGAAAAAAAGATATCTTCTTTATTCACACCACGATTACAGATGTGATAAATTTGATCAGGCTCGAGTGGAAATTCTCGGGTTGCCATGAGAATATTTTATATTATTTTTCATTACACACAATTGAGACCCCATTAAGATCAACCCTATTAGTTCAGACCTCTTTTAATTCAGACCTCTTTTAATTCAGACCCCCGCGGTTTTGGTCAATGTAGAAGAAATTCAATAATCAAACCGCGGGGGTCTTGCAATCGCTTCGTTCAAAACCGCGGGGGTCTTACCTTCTCACCCGCTCTTGACAAAGGCAGTTGCCGGTGTCATAATATTAGTATATTTGTTCTATTATAGGGGAATGAAAATCCAGATTTCTTTTTTTGGAGATAAAATGACCCGCCTGCTCTACCTGCCGGATGACGTAACGGTCATCCAACTTGAAGTGGATATGCCAGCCGCTCAACTTTGCGCGGCTGTGAATGCCGGCATTCGACCACTGCCGGTGCT
This sequence comes from Chloroflexota bacterium, assembly GCA_021825925.1. GTDB lineage: Bacteria > Chloroflexota > Anaerolineae > Anaerolineales > Anaerolineaceae > UBA6107. The sequence continues at coordinate 23,476 of JAKAFP010000012.1, read as the reverse complement.
GCGCAGCGCCCCACCAGAAAAGCTGATCGCCAGTGAAATGGGCGGGACCGTGGTGGTGGCTCCGACGACCCCAAAAAACATGCCGTTCAAACAAAAGAAAACTTCCGCTTCCCTTTCGAGGCGCCAGACCCAGGTGCACGAACTTGCCATCCGCGGATTGACCAGCGGAGAAATAGCCGTGATGCTGCACCTCTCACGGCGTACAGTCAACTATCATCTCAACCAGGTAAAAAACCGCATGCACCTGGGTGAAATTCCCCAGGCGGAACTATTTCCACGCTCTTTGTTATCCAACGAAGATTAGGATTGTTTTTGCAAAACCTGATAAAGCCCCAGGTTGCCGGTCTTGCCATCCGAGTCAAATTGTTCAAGCAGGGTAAAACCAGCAAATTCCGCCATGTTTTTTAACTCAACTTCTGTAAATAAATGCACATAGCGCAAACCCGGCTCATCGGCCTGGCCGGCGGTGTAATGCCGCCAATCCAGTAAATAGTCACCCTGCTCCACGTCATCCGCAGATAGTCCCGCCACCGCCCAGGGCTGAACACGCGCCGCCAGCTTGGGGTTGCGATCGAACTGCCACTCAGAGTGGATGAACACGCCACCGGGTTTGAGCAGATCATGAATTTGCGCAAATAATTGTCGCCGTTTTTCCGCGCCGGGTAAATGGTGAAAAACGGCAAAAGCCAAAACACCATCAAATGATTGCCCGGCCAGACCCTTCGCCCAATCCGGTAGCATCAAATTCGCCGATCCGTATGCCAACATAAAGCCATCGTGGGCGTCCAAACTCGCTGCCCCCTGCCGGGCTTCGGCCAGAAGCGGCTCGCTAAAATCCAGACCAAGATAAGACCCCTGCATGCCGCTGTGGGCCAGACGCTGTCCCAGCACACCGCTGCCGCAGCCAACATCCAGCCAGCTTCCGGTTTTGATCCACTCATCCACGATGCGTTGAACACCAGGTTGGATACGATGGCGGGTCTCGGCAAACGCAGCCCCGAAACTCTGGTAAAATTTGTCGTTAATGTCTAATAATTTTTTACTTACTGTTTCATCCATGTTCCCAATTATACCGACCAATGCATAATCAGGAGTACATCGAAAACTGGCATAAAGCCAGGCAGTATTCTTCTGAAGACCTGAAAATGGCCAAGGTCGTGCTGGAGGAAATGCGCGAAGGCCGCAAGCTTGATCGCGCCCTGCGCTCTCACCCCATGCAAGACGGTCGTTTGATCGCCAAGCATGTACTGGTGGCGGCGTACCGCGAATTGGTGGCCAGCGGCGAATGGAAGGAAGACGCTGAATTCCTCGGACGCATCCGCATGAAACCTGTACGGACGCTTTCAGGCGTTACCACAGTCACCGTGCTGACCAAGGAGTATCCCTGCCCTGGCAAATGCATCTTCTGCCCAACCGAAAACTACATGCCCAAAAGCTACCTGGCGGATGAACCGGGTGCAGCCAGGGCTTTCCAAAACAAGTTTGACCCTTACAATCAAGTGCAATCGCGCATCAAGGAATATCAGTCCGTCGGCCACCCCAATGACAAGATCGAACTGCTGATCCTGGGAGGCACCTGGAGTTCTTATACCCGCAGCTACCAGGAGTGGTTCGTACGACGCTGTTTTAACGCGATGAATATGGACGCCGGTAATGCCAAAGACGAGTTCCAACAGCCTGAGCAACCTGACCACCACCCATCAGCAGAGTTGAATAACCTGTCGCTGCTAAAAACCGTCCATGAACACAACGAAACGGCCAACCACCGCAACGTGGGTCTGGTGATCGAAACCAGGCCTGACGAGATCAATGCGGATGAATTGAAATGGCTGCGCCAGCTGGGCGTTACCAAGGTGCAGATGGGCGCGCAAAGCCTGGATGACCGGGTGCTGGCGATGAACTTGCGCGGACACACAGCCGCTGAAACACTCAAAGCCACCACCCTGCTGAGGGCAGCTGGGTTCAAGATCGTACTGCACTGGATGCCCAACCTGCTTGGTGCCACCCTTGAATCTGACCGCCGCGACTTTGAAAAGCTGTGGCAGGATGGTTACGCCCCGGATGAGATCAAAATATATCCCACCCAGCTGCTGGAATCGGCTGAACTTTATCATTACTGGCAGCGGGGTGAATACCACCCGTATTCACAAGAAGAACTGATCCAACTGATCGCGGATATCAAATCAACCATTCCGGAATACTGCCGGGTCAACCGCATCATCCGCGACATACCCTCGACTCACGTGGTGGAAGGCAATAAACGCACCAGCCTGAGACAGGATGTGAGTGCCGAACTTAAGAAACGCGGTCAGGTCTGCCGATGCATCCGCTGCCGCGAAGTAAAAACCCAACAGGTGGATATTTCAACCCTGAAACTGAAAGACCTGGTCTACACCCCCTCGCAGGCTGAGGAACATTTCATCTCATTTGACACACCGGATGACAAACTGGCAGGTTATCTGCGCCTCTCACTGCCCACCAAAGCATCGCCACAACTGGGTTGGGTTGATCTGCAAAACGCCGCCTTGATCCGCGAAGTGCATGTTTACGGCCAGTCGCTGGCAGTAGGTGCTGAGAAAACAGGCGCGGCCCAACACATCGGCCTTGGAACAGCGCTGCTGCTCGAAGCGGAAAAGATCGCGCGTTCTAAAGGGTTTACCAAGATGGCGGTCATCGCTGCCATTGGCACACGTCTTTATTATGAAAGCCGCGGTTTTAAACGCGGAGAACTTTATATGGTCAAGGAACTATAATCCCTGTTCAAGATCATGAAAAAAAATCATGCCTGATACAACAGGCATGTTTTTTTAACTATAAACTTGATCGCTTGATGTTCTTCCGGGTAAAGCCAGTATCCAAGTGCCAATCAGGTTTTATTTTATTCAGTGAATCCTGAATCGGAGTATCCCAGGACACAATACTGTTCTCCCTTGGCAAACACTGCCAGATTTTTACCGTGGGTTTTACCGTAATACAAGGCACGATCCGCAATTTTTATGCAATCATCCCAATTGGCTTCACGCTCGCATACCACCCCGCCGATGGAAAGTGTAATTTGGATATCGTGCCCCTGAAAGGGCACACTGCTGTGGGCAATCAGTTCCCGCACCTTCTCAGCAGCGATCTGTACACCCTCAAAATCTGTCTCAGGCAGCAAGATCAGGAATTCTTCACCACCCCACCTGGCAATAAGATCCTGCTTTCGCAAGGTGGCTGAGAGCATACCCGCAAGTTCAATCAATACCAGATCTCCTGCGGCGTGGCCGTGATTGTCATTAACGCGTTTGAAATCGTCCACATCGGCCATGATCAAACCAAACGCTTTGCCAGATCGTTTGGAACGCACATATTCCATTTGGATGTACTGGCTCATGGTTCTGCGATTCAGCAGATTGGTCAACGAATCCCTGCTGGCATGATAAGCCAGTTTGTTGTTCACTTCGATCAACCGGATGGCAATTCGATTGGAGTTCCGAATTTCAAGTATTGAAACACCGGTCAGGACTAAAAACGTAACAAGGATATTGATGCTGTTGATCAGCTGCAATTGAAAAGGTGAAAACCGCAGCATGGGGGTGATCATAAAACTGAGAATAATTGTTGTAACAAAGGTAATTCCAAAAAATATCCCCGATAACAATTTATGGGTCTTATTGATTACAGGATTATAAAAAATTGTAGGAATAAGGATCAAGAATAAAATGTAGATACCGCTGCGCCAACCAATGACGGTATTCCCAATCAAACAATTTAAACAGATCAGGTAAGTCAGACCGTGAAAACCTGCAGTGACATAATGCAATCGAAACACAAAATAGAGGATGAAGAGCACAATGATGGTGGAAACAACATAGATAATGAGATCCATTCTGGCATTCATGATCAACAGCACAAGCACCATGAGCGTGGATATGGCTGCCATGGTTAATGAAAGCAACTGCATCAAACGAGAGTAGTTGTGCTTCTGGATTTCAGCTTCTCGTTGATCAGGAACTGCCTCATTTTTCTCGATCATTTTTTCCCTTTATCCTTACCAGTAAGGTACTACCTGTCTTGCAATACTCCCACCCTGTTTTTGCCTGCTTGTTTACCGGTATACAATGCCTGGTCAGCCTTGCGGATGCAGCTGCCGACCCCGCTGCCAGGTTCACAAGCGCCAACACCTAGTGTAATGGTGACCGGTATTTCCATCTCTCGATAAATAAAGGGTGTTTCAATGATCTTGGTGCGGATCTTCTCAGCCACGACCACCCCACCCTCAACATCAGTTTCAGGCAGCATGATCAAGAACTCGTCCCCACCCCATCGGGCAACTTCATCCTGCTTGCGCAGGGTCAGGCTGATGGCCTCAGCCAGGTTAACCAATACGTAATCACCACCATTATGGCCGTATTCGTCATTAACCTGTTTAAAATTATCCACATCCACCATGATCAAGGTAAAGGGTTTACTACCCCTTTCCATACGATTTTTTTCCTGTTCGATCCGGCTTAAGATAATCCTCCGATTCACCAGGTTGGTGACCGGATCAGTTGTTGCCATCCCCGCCAGTTTTTTGTTAGCCTGGATGAGAGCTTTCTCAGCATCCGCGGCGGAGGTTTCGAAATAATGACCTGTGATCGCCAACACTACCACAGTGATCACCAGATTGATCCCTGCCAATGCGCGTAAAACCAGAAGATCCAGAGGCCAAAAAGCAGCGTTTTGCCATGAAAGGATGAATAACCCAATAATGACTGCCAGTATGGCGAAAGCCAGAGTGATCTTTACTAATTGATTCCAATATGAATTATGGAAGATGATGGGAATGATCAACAAGGCCATAAAGAAAAACCCAGAGGACCAGCCAAGCAGCCAGGTGGTCAACAAGGCAAAAGCAGTGGAGTTTAATACACCCACCAGAAAAGCAGCCTGTATCAGCCCCTGGCGGTTGATCAAGAGAATGCCAATCCAAATGACTGCACAAATTCCACAAACCAGCACCATTTGCCAAACCGAAAGGATGGCAAAAAGCACAGCGTATAGAAATATAATGATGAGACTGATCAGGGAGAAATTCTTCATTACGACCGAAAAGCGATAATTTTTCGTTCGCGGCAATTCCATCTTTTCAAGCAACAATTGCGATTTATCCATTAGACCCTTGAAAAGTTTGAAAATCCACCCCAGACTTCGACAAGTACAAGAAGCCAAGTTTCGAATCCGTGGCTTGAATACGATTGAGTATAAAAATGGAGAGATGTTACAATTACTTAAATTATTATATACATTAACTTTACCAAAAGCAAGTTCCCCCGGTAATATTCACATTCATTTGGCAATAATCTGATTAATCACCCAACGGCTATCTACAATTTCAAGGTTAAACTGAACCTCACTGCTCTTACTTTGAAAAGCAATGTTGGTCAAAATTTCACTTTTTTCTAATTCTGCGCTGGTATCCCCTTTTTCAATGATAAAACCTGAGATATCCCCCGTGGCGGGCAGCAATTTAGATACTGAAACAGAATCCAGTTTACTGACATAAGAAGGAGATAAATATTGAACGGCAAATACCGGGTCGGTTGGGTATGAAATTAAGAACGCCCGGATGACTTCTTCTGGGGTCGAAGGATATTGATTTTCAACAACTACAGGGGTCTCCAAGACAACTGAAGAGGCTTCCAAGGAAATCGCAGGAGTATTGGTAATCAAACTCTCCTGTTGGGTGTTTTTGAGCTGACAGGATGTCAGCATCATTAGCCCCAACAGGAGAAATAAAGTATTTTTGAAAGAGCGGCGATGGTTAGTTGTCAAAATGATTAATTGTTCCAGAACCAATTATAGGCGTAATAATATCCTGTTTCCAGGCGGATGGCGATCTTGGTGCTGCCAGCAATAGCGGCCGGGATGGGATACGTGGCAGTAAAGCTGCCGCCATTTCCAGTATTGAAAGTAGTGATGGTTTGTCCACCAATGCCCATGGTTCCAAATGCTCCCATGCGCACGACAAACGTCTGTCCGGGCGGGAAGTTCACGGCAGAAATTGTCACGCTCTGATCCTTTACCACCGAAGAGATGGAGAATGTGGGAATTCCGACATATCCTGCAACCGGTCCGGTGGTTGTGGGCCCGGCAGTGGGAACAGTCGTAGGAGTAGCGGTGGGGCCACCTGGTGTAGCGGTTGGGGCAGGTGTGGAGGTTGGACCCGGTGTCGTGGTCACAGTGGCTGTAGCCGCACTGGTACCAAAGGAAGCGTTGTTATTAAACCAATCATAGGAGTAGTATCCAAGCGGGCTGTCGAGCCGGATGGAGAGTTTTTCGCGGCTTGCCAGGGCAGCCGGGATATTAAAGATCTGGGCGACCGATCCGCCGGCACCGGAATTCAATGTGCCGACTACCGTGCCGCCGATACCCAGAGTTCCATATTCGCCAATACGAACGGTAAAAGTTTGCCCAGCTGGATAGTCTTTGGTCACGATGGAAACGCTGACGCCTTGTTGTACGCCGACGATGTTAATGGTCGGGATGACACCCTTATATGCAGAAGTGGGTTTCGGGGTTGGACTGGGACCCGGAGTATTGGTGGGGCCGGGGGTCTTGGTGGGACCGGGGGTTTTAGATGGTCCGGTCGTAGCCGTGGCAGCAGAAGCGTTATTCACAAAAAAGTCATAGGCATAGTAGCCTTGCGGGCTGTCAAACCGGATGGCAATTTTTGATGCACCAACCAAAGAGGCCGGAATGTTGTAGGTGGCAGTAAATGATGTACTGGAAGAAGGTTCCTTCGTCCCGACAACAGTACCGCCCACGCCCAGGGTTCCGAAAGGTCCCATGCGCACTGTGAAAGTCTGGTCAGCAGGAAAATTTACCCCCGAGATCGTAACACTGACATCCTTGTTGACAGACACGATGGTTGTATAGGGGGTGCCTGAAGCAGAACCAGGGGTAAAGCCTGCCAGGAGCATGACCAAAACCACGGTTAAAATAACCAGAGTTCTGACCGCTTTTTTCTGAAAAATAAAATTCCCGATATTTGAAAGTGCCATTTTGTCCACTCCTGTTCATCATTTAGAACCACACAATAAAAAATGCATTGTGAAATTCTAGTATAGCGCGAAATAGCGAAATCCGCGCATTGTATTGGTTTTCAATCCAGCAAGGTTAAGGATGGGTGATACGTGCAGCCATCCACTGGGCAAAGTCATCGGTGGGGTCTGATTTGCTAGAGACCTTCAAAAAAAAGATTAGACTTTGTCCATCCATTGCGGATAGATCAATATCAACCGGGATGATGGTGTTATCAGACACCTTATCCCAGGTACCTAATGAAGTTACAGTTTCCGTGCCATTTACCTTATAAAACAGTTCAAAGGTCACAGAACACTTTGGAGCATTAGCCGTGCAAAGCAGGGCTGCCTTAAAATGATCACCAGAATGAACAAGGTATTGAGGGAACTGGCCCTGAATGAAACCATCACCACCGATCGAAGGGATGGTGATCAAAGTACCTTCATCATCAATGGTGCCGTTTTCAAGAATTGGCGCGTAAGTTCGGGTTATGGTGCCATTTTTATAGTCGTAATTGGCCGTCGGGCAGGTAATAAACGAAGCATTAGTGCGCCACTGTCCGGAGCAATAATTGGCGACAAAATCGTACACCATGTTCGGATCATGGTTGGGAGGTAATGCGGTCACCTTGATCTTTACGGTCAGTGCCGCGCCGGGAGCAGTTCCGACGCCAAAAGTAATCGAACTGGGACCGTTGATCATCCAACTGGAAGTAAAATCTCCGGTCGTACTTGGCGAGATCATGGTGACCGAGAGGTCCACGGTTTCGCCCGGTTTAACAGTTTGAGTAAATGGGATGGATGAAGGAGCGCTGAATGCGTTGCCGCTGGCAAAATTGAGTGAATAAGCCGAGGTCCAGGTGCAAGTGCCGGCGTTCTTGATGCGCCACGTTTTAATGAAGCTTTGACCGGCATATACCGCTGCCCCTTCCGGGATGGTCACATCCGCCACGAACGTTGCCTGATTACATGGGGTTGGATTGGGCGTATTGGTCCGGGTTGGCGTAGGAGTTACAGGTGTTGAGGTATAGATCGGTGTATAGGTATAAGTCGGCGTGAACGTAAAAGTTGATGTAGCTGAGGAAGTGATCGTGGGAGTTACGGTTATGGTTGGCGTTTCGGTGACGGTGGGTGTGGCGGTGTACATGGCAATTTGAGTAGCTTCGGCGATCAAAGTACCCACTGCGATCTGGGTCAAGCGGGTGGAAACAGTTGCCCACATCACAGTTGCTACCTGCCCGGGAGTAACCTCTTCAGTGGAGGTCATGGAGACATTGCAGGCGGTCAGGAGCAAGCCCATGACCAACACCCAAGTAAGGATTTTAAACAGCTTTGTCTTCATAAATACTCCTCATCGCCCATGTTCAGACGAATACCCCAGCCTGAAAGTTCCTTTTAATACGGTAAAATTGCTCATTCTATTTTAACGGATTTATATCACTATTATGACAGATTTCTTTGCAAGTATCAGTAACTTCCAGGGTGAGTTCTATGCTCTTGGCGCAGCCTTGTTGTGGGCACTCTCTTCGATCCTCTTTAAAACACTTGGAAAAACCATCCGCCCTCTTGAATTAAATCTGATCAAAGGGATTGCGGCGTTTATTATGTTTGCCATTACCAGTCTCGTGATCGGCGAGGTGTTTTCTACCATCAGACCTGCAGCGGTGATCGCACTGGCAATCAGCGGAGCCGTGGGCATCGGCTTTGGTGACACCATGTTCTTTGAAGCCATTAACCGTCTGGGTGCCAGGCGTTCTCTATTGATCACCATTCTTGCTCCCCCCATGACCGTCATTTTTGCCTGGATCTTTTTGCACGAATCCTTAAGTCTGGCAGCCTGGTTGGGAATCTTGATCACCATTTTGGGGGTTGCCTGGGTCATTACTGAAAAGAACAAAGATGAAAATGAAGAAAACAAATTCACCTGGTTGGGAGTTTTCTTCGGTTTCTTGGCAGCTCTAACGCAGGCGGCAGGTGCTGTGCTTTCACGCTGGGCGTTAACCGAAAGTTCTGTCAGTGCGCTCCAAAGTGCCTTGATCCGCTTGTTGGCAGGTACAGCAGTATTGCTGCTGTGGATCCTGATCCGCCGCGAAAGAATTGGTACCTGGCTAAACCCTGCCCCCAAGAAACAACTGTTTGGAGTATTAGCCACGGTGATCCTATTCGGCACATACATTGCCATTTGGATGCAGCAACTCGCATTTAAATTCACAAATGTGGGTATTGCACAAACCCTGCTGGCCACCAGTCCCCTCTTCATTTTGCCTGTTTCTGCCTTGCAAAAAGAAAAAATCAGCTTGCGTTCTGTGCTTGGCGTGCTGCTTTCAATTGCCGGTGTCGCCTTGATCTTTCTGGCCGGTTAGTTCCTATTTCTTAACCTGAGAAAATACACTGTCCACACCATCCACGGTGAGGATCAATTTATTTTCTTCCACCCGATAGATAATGGTTTGATCCGGGATGGTGCCATCCGTGCTGGCTTTCACCAGAATGGTGTTAGGTTCCTGGGTCGTAAATGGCAGGGTGATGGAAGTTTTATCATTGCTCATAACGACGTTTCCATCATCCTTAAACTGCATGGTTATGCCTGAATCGGATTCCTGCCAGGTACCAATCAGCGGATTATCATTATTGCAACCTGCCAGAAAAACGAAACAAAAGGCAATTAGCAGGGTTCTCATTATATAGGTCTTAATTCCAGTCATTTATATTCCTCATACTTACTCACAAGTTTACTCATTCATGCTAAAGATGACAAGCCTTGAACGAGTCAAAAAAATGTGACCAAATTCCTATTCCATTGGATAGGCAAGTTGATATACTATACAAGCAATTCGCCATTAGGAGTGAATCAATGAAAAAAGTCGCAATCGTAACCGACTCAACTGCATATCTCCCACAGGAATATGTCGCCAATCTCCCCATTAGTGTGATCCCATTAACTGTCAATTGGGATGGTGAAACATACCGCGATGGGGTTGATATTTTGCCAAATGAATTCTATACGCGGCTTTCCAAAAGCTCCTCAATGCCCACCACCAGTCAGGCAACGGTAAAAGATTTTGCCGATGTTTATGAAAAACTGGTTGCTGAAGATTACGATATTCTAACCCTGCCCATCAGCTCAGGTATTTCGGGTACGATCAATTCTGCCTACCAAGCGCAAAAAATGTTCCCAAAAGCGTCCATCGAAATCATTGATACAAAATTGGTTTCGATGGCACTTGGATTTCAAGTTCTGGCCGCTGCACGTGCAGCAAAAGACGGCGCAAGCCTGCAAGAGACCAAAGAAATTGCCATAAAAGCGTATGACCATATCGGCGTCTATTTTGTTGTAGATACTTTGAAATACCTTCACGCTGGCGGACGCATCGGCGGCGCCAAACGCTGGTTTGGTACTGCACTAAAGATCAAACCTGTGCTAGAAATTCGCGACGGCAAGATCGAAGCAGTTAAAAGTGTGTTCACTTTCAGCAAAGCCCTTGATGAGATGATCGCCCTGGTGGAAAAAGATGTTGCCGGACGCACCCCTGTGCGTATTTCCGTTTTCCACGCCCTGGCCGATGAAGCCGCCCAAACCCTGCTCGATCGAACCGTCAAGCACTTCAACGCCGAGGAAGGTATATTGAGCTTTGTCAGCCCGGTGGTCGGTAGTCATGTTGGCCCCGGCACCATCAGCATCGCCTACATGGCAGGGATGTAAATCAATTTTCGGATTCTTGAGAGGTTTTGGAGTCATCCAAAACCTCTTTGTTTTTAATCAGCGTATAATTGTTACACGCATCTTGATTGAGGAGAAATACCATGCCCGAAGGGATTTATCATTTTCCACGCGGATTTTTGTGGGGCTCGGCAACCGCCGCCCATCAGGTTGAAGGCAACAACACAAACAATAACTGGTCCCGCTGGGAGAAAACCCCCGGCAAGATCAAAAACAACGAAAAATCCGGGGCCGCCTGTGACTGGTGGGACGGAAACTGGAAAGAAGACCTGACCCGCGCCAAAGAGAGCGGTCAGAATTCCCACCGGCTTTCCATCGAGTGGAGTCGTATTCAGCCCACCCAGGAAACCTGGGATGATAAAGCTCTGTATAAGTATGTAGAGATCGTGCGCTGGATGGTCAATCACGAGATGACTCCCATGGTAACGCTGCACCATTTCACCGATCCACTCTGGCTGGTGGATCAGGGCGGCTGGGAAAACCCGAATACTCCCATCCTCTTTGCACGATTCTGCCGCAAAGCCGTTGACGCCCTGAAAGATTATGTCAATTTATGGATCACCATCAATGAACCCAATGTATACGTCATGGAAGGCTGGATCGAAGGCAAATTTCCACCCGGAAAGAGCAGCCTCGGGTTGGCCGCCACGGTGCTTGAACACCTGGTCAGGGGACATGCTGCCGCGTATAAGATCATTCACGAACTGCAGCCAAACGCCCAGGTGGGTGTGGCTGTCAACTACCGCAGTCTCAAACCTGCCCATGACTGGAACCCGCTGGATAAGATGCCTGCGGCCTTTCAAAATCAAATATTCAACAACGCTTTCCACTCCTGCCTGAAAACAGGCCTACTCAATATGGTGCTTAAAAAAGTGAAGATCCCTGAGGCCGCGAATACCCAGGATTTCATCGGGTTGAACTATTACAGTCGTGACATCGTCCATTTCGACATCACCAAACCGGGCAACTTGTTTGGCCGGTTGGAATATCCGAAAGATGCCGATCTCAGCACCACCGGTTTCATTGCAAATATCCCTGAGGGGTTGTGGGACGGGCTGAAATGGGCGCACCATTTTGAGCTGCCCATCATCATCACCGAAAACGGCGTCGAAGACAAAGACGACAGCTTGCGTCCGCGTTATCTGATCGAGCACCTGCATCAGGTGTGGAAGGCCGCCAATTACAACTGGCGTATCAAGGGTTACTTCCACTGGTCGCTGGTGGATAACTTTGAATGGGAACGCGGCTGGAGCCAACGCTTCGGCCTGTGGGGTCTGGACGTGAAGACCCAGGAACGCATCCGCCGCAAAAGCGTGGATCTCTATGAGGAGATCTGCAAAGAGAACGGTATCTCAAACCAGATGGTCGAAAAATACGCGCCTGAGATTCTCAATAAATTATTCCCTTCTTACTAACAACAAAAAGAGGTCTTTACAGACCTCTTTTTTATTAATTAAGAATTTTTTCAGATACAACGTTACCGCTCACGCTTACAATGTTTCTTACATTGCTTTCTGGTATAATTTTTTTAACATTCCCCTTGCTGCTCAAAAGAATTCAAGATATCACAGGCAAGGATGAGAATTGTTGCCATGAATCAACCATATTACACATTGTGAGTAAACATGACCAAAATTATTCGAGAATATCCAAATTCGTTCAACCTGCCAAAACGAATTGAGGGGTTGGCCAGACTGGCACATAACTTATGGTGGGCCTGGAATCCGGATGGACAAAGGATTTACAGCCATATTGATCCGCTGCTTTGGAATGCGGTCAATCACAACCCGATCGCCTTTTTACGCCGGGTGGATCGTACACGCATCAATGCAGCACTTAATCAACCCACCTTCCTTGACCGGTATGACAAGGTCATGGCCGCACTGGATGCATATGTGGCGCGCAAAGACACCTGGTTTGCCACACAATATCCCAAGTTGAACAACAAACAAATCGCCTATTTCTCTTTTGAATTCGGCCTGCATGAATCCCTGCCGGTGTACGCCGGTGGTCTTGGCATCCTTTCAGGCGATCATCTCAAAGAAGCTTCAGATCTGGGTCTGCCTCTAACCGCGGTTGGTTTTGTTTACAACCAGGGTTATTTTGTTCAGCATCTGACCGAAGACGGCTGGCAGGAAACCCGTAGCGCCTTGATTGATTACAACGAGCTTCCACTGGTTTCATTATTGGATGAAAACCGGCAGCCGTTGACCATTTGTGTAGACCTTCCCGGGCGCGACGTTACCGCGCGCATTTGGGAGTTGGAAGTCGGCCGTATTCGCCTCTACATGCTGGATACCAACCTGGAACAGAACAGCCCGGCTGACCGCCAATTGACAGAAAGACTTTACAACAGCGATCCCGAGATCAGGATTTCACAGGAAGTGCTGTTGGGTATTGGTGGCGTGCGTGTACTTCAGATGCTTGGGATCAATCCCGATGTCTGGCATATGAATGAAGGTCATTCCGCTTTCCTTTCGGTTGAACGTCTGCGCGGTCTGGTTAAAGGCGGCATGTCTTTGGATGACGCCATTGCCAAGGTAAGGGTCGGCGACGTCTTCACCACCCATACCCCCGTCCCGGCCGGTAATGACCAGTTCCCGTTGTGGCTGATTGACAAGTATTTCGCCCAAATTTGGACCGAGCTGGGCATGACCCGCGACCAGTTCATTGATCTTGGCCGTCAGGCACAACCCTGGGGCGAGACCTTTGTGATGCCCGTGCTGGCGCTTAAACTTTCTGAACGTGCCAATGCAGTTTCTGAGTTGCACGGCCAGGTCTCAAGAAAAATGTGGAGCTTTCTCTGGCCCAACGAAAAAGTGGAAAACGTGCCCATCGGATATGTCACCAACGGTGTTCATACCGGAACCTGGCTGGCCCGACGCATGGGGCTGCTCTTTGCAAAATACTTGGGCAGCGACTGGGTGGACCGCCTTGACGACCAATCCATGTGGGAAAAAGTGGTCAACATTCCCGATCACGAATTATGGGAAGTACGCCGACATTTGAAAAACAAGCTGGTCAATTTCGCCAATGAACGCACCCGTCTTCAGTGGCGCAACGGAACGCTCACCCCATCTCAGGTGGTGGCCGGCGGCGTCTTTTTGGAACCTTATTCATTAACCATTGGCTTTGCCAGAAGGTTTGCCACCTATAAACGCGCCAACCTCATGTTCCGCGATTTTGACCGTTTGATGAAAATGATCAACCATCCCCACATGCCGGTGCAGATCATTTTCGCCGGTAAGGCACACCCCGCTGATGAACCAGGAAAACTGATCATCCAGCAAGTCTACCGCGCGGTGAAGGAATCCCGTTCTGGCGGACGGCTGATCTTTTTGGAAGATTACGACATCAACCTGGCCCGCTACCTGGTGCAGGGTGTGGATGTATGGATGAATACACCCCGCCGTCCAAACGAAGCTTCAGGTACTTCCGGTATGAAAGCCGCGCTTAATGGCGGTCTTAATTTCTCGATCCTTGATGGATGGTGGCGTGAAGGGTTCAACAACCGTAACGGCTGGTCCATTGGTACGGATACCGAATACACCAATCCTGAAGAACAAGATGCCGCGGATGCCCAGAGCATTTATGAGACGCTTGAAAACCAGATCATCCCCCTGTTCTATGAACGAAACGGTGAGAATACTCCAGCCGAATGGTTAAAGATGGTCAAAGAAAACATGCGCACCCTCACCCCGCAGTTCAGTCTGAGACGCATGCTCAAAGAATATGTCACTGATTATTATTTGCCTTCCATCGAAGGTAAAAAACGTAACCAGTAAAAAGCTGAGGTCGGATGGAATATTTACGTGATCCACATGCGTGGTTGTTTGCTCTATTGATCTTTGCCTTGCGTGTCGGAGATATGTCCCTGGATACCATCCGTGTACTTTTTATGGTACGCGGTAAGAAATTGTTGGTTTGGGTGCTCGGATTTTTCCAGGCTTTGATCTTTGTGGTGGCCATCAGTTCGGTGCTCACCCAGCTCAACAACGTCTTAAACGTAATTGGTTATGCTACAGGGTTCGCTACAGGAAATATCGTTGGCATGATGATCGAGAACCGCCTGGCCATTGGTCATGTCTTAATCAACATCATCAGCTCAAACCGTGGAACATTTATTGCAGAACGGTTACGCGCCAGCGGATATGCTGTAACCGAAATAGCAGGCCGCGGCATGAACGGCACTGTGTTTGAACTGCATGCCAGTGTACTCAGAAAGGATGTCAGCCAGGTTGAAACCATCGTGCTGGAGTCCGACCCGCAGGCGTTTGTAACCGCCGAGGATGTTCGCCCCGTAAGACGCGGCTTTTGGCGCGCCTGATCTTTTTCACCTTTCCATAGAAAAACACTCCCGTCTGAAATGCAGCGGGAGTGTTTATTTTATCTCATCCATTTTGCCCCTGTCTTTTAGAAATATTGGTCCTTCGTTTCACGGTAATTCAATAATCCGGTGAAGTTGATAAAAAGTTCATCCAATATTTCGCGTTTTCGCTCTGAAAGGTAGTGTGCCACGACGGCACGATCTTTGGTACCCATGGTGATGTTCATGCCAAGACGCAGCAAATTATTGCCAATATGCCTGCATTGCACAACCTGACCGGTAATCTTACACGCTGTTTTGGATGTGGGTAGAGTTAAAAGGATTTGTAATTTCGAATCCAGTAGTTGGTCAGGCTCTTCCACATTGTTTTTATCAATCAACATGCACATACCGGTTAATGAAATATCGAATAAATTTGCCTTGGTTGTCTTTTTTCCATTAACCACCGAAACAAAGATGGGATATCTGGGTTGAACCCGATCGGATTGGCGTTCGATCCAGGTTTGATCCATTATTCGAAAATCATTTAAGACAAGCTTGCCCGAATAAACCAATAGATCACTCAAACGGCAGGAAAGCGCCTTGTCGGTGCGATTAAGCTTGATAAACAATGGGTAATTAAAGTTACCTGTGCAGAAATGACTGATATTGGAACACTGCGCTTCAACCTGATCCGGAGAGCAATCACACACGACCACGCTCTCTCTTAACATAAGCCCTTTTATCGGAATCTCGACATCCACAACCCGTTCCTTCTGGATAATGGAAGTGAGTTCATCAGAGGCTCCATCAAGTGCGATCGTTGTGACACAATCGCTGGTTAACATTTTGTCCTCCTTGCCTAATTCCTTTCAACGAATAAGAAGTTGTCTAGACCAATACCCAATATAATCTTTGGGACTTAATTATAGCAATGGATTTTTAGAATACATTAGAATTTTTAACCTTGGGGTAAAAAAGCCCTTTAATTAACAACCAAGGATTAGAAAGAGCATCAACGACCTTAAACAAAAAATCCGGGCAACCGGATTTTTCGATTATTCGTTTTGGTAAACCATTTGGGGTGAAAAAACTAGTCGTCGTCTCGCTCTCGCAAATGAGGAAAGAGCAATACTTCACGGATGGTGCGGCGATCTGTCAGGAGCATACACAGGCGATCAATGCCCATGCCGAAACCACCTTGAGGCGGCATGCCATAAGACATGGCTCGCAGGTAATCCTCATCCATCGGATGGCGTTCTTCGTCTTCCGCCTTGTATTCGCGGCCCATTTCGAGGAAGCGGGCTTCCTGTTCGAGGGGATCATTCAGTTCAGTGAAGGCATTGCACAATTCCATGCCACCGACAAAACCTTCGAATCGCTCCACAGTGGAGGGGTCGCCGGGACGATTTTTAGCCAGAGGCGAAATATCGCGTGGATAGTCGTAGAGAAAGGTGGGTTGAATAAAAGTCGGTTCCAGATATTCACCCAATAAATGATCAATCAGTTTACCCCGGGCTTCATCCGGTTTAAACTTCATCCCCTTTTGCTGCATGATCTCAGCCAGTGACTCTGCGGTTGGGTATTGGTTAATATCAATTCCGCACGCATCAATCAATCCCTGACGCAGATCAACCCGCTTCCAGGGGGGATTAAAATCAATTTCATGGCCGTCAAACATGACCTTGCGGGTGCCCAGCACCTGGTCACAGACATGAGCAATAAACTGCTCGGTCAATTCCATGACCTGTAAATAATCAGCATACGCCCAATAAAATTCCAACTGGGTAAATTCAGGGTTGTGTTTGTAAGAGACGCCCTCGTTGCGGAAATCTCGACCGATCTCATAGACACGGTCCAGACCGCCAACGGTCAGCCGTTTGAGATAAAGCTCGAAAGAAATGCGTAAATAGAGGTCCTGTTTTAACTGATTGTGGTGAGTGACAAAGGGCTTGGCCGCGGCTCCACCGTAGATCGGCTGAAGGATGGGGGTTTCGACTTCGATAAAATCATGATCGTCGAAGAAATTGCGGATGGCTTTGACAACCCCGGCCCGTGTGCGAAAAACCTTGCGTACATCCTCGTTGACGGCCAGGTCGGCATAACGCTGACGAAAACGGGTCTCAGGGTCTGCCAGAGTGGCATGTCTCACCAACACACCATCCACTATCTCATCTTTGGCAGCCGGCAAGGGGGTAATCGCCTTGGCCAGCATTTTGAAATCCAAAACCTGCAAACTGATCTCACCGGTTCGTGTACGCACAACATCTCCGCTGGCCTGGATGTAATCACCAAGGTCGAAGTAATCCTTAAAACGAGCCAGTGCTTCTTCACCAAGTTCATTAATCCTGAAGAAAAGTTGAATGCGTCCGCTGCGGTCTTCGATGTGGGCGAAGGCGAGTTTACCCATGATACGTGAGGCGCGCAACCGCCCGCCAAGGATCACTCCGGAAACAGATGTCTTGCCTTCCGCTTCAGCCTTTTCGAAACTGGCTATTGCTTCGCTGATGGATTGGTTGACTTCAGTACGAGTGGGGAAAGGTTCCAGCCCGTTGGCCCGCATCGCGGCAATTTTGTCGAAACGAATTTTTTCAAGATCAGTTAATTCCATGTCATCCTTCTTTCATTAAAAAACCTGCCCCGAGGGTTAAGGGGAGCAGGCTTTTAGAATTCCGTTCAGTGCGTCTTTCTGGCACTCGCAGTCAAACGATCCCCGTTTAATGGATTAGCTCACCTTGAGAATCTTGACTGTGAAGGCACCGCCTGGTGCTTCCACTTGTACTTTATCACCTTCCTCGTGATTAATAATCGCTTTTCCGAGAGGTGATTCATTTGAGATCTTTCCCTTGGCGGGGTCAGCTTCTGCAGCACCCACCACGGTATATTCTTCTTTATCCTTGCTGCCTTCTTCTTGAATTGTGACGTGCGAACCGACCTGAATACACCCAGGTTGAATGGTCTTATCATCCACTACGCGTGCCGTTGCCAATAAAATTTCAAGCTCTTTGATACGGCCTTCCACAAAGGCTTGTTCATTCTTTGCTGCCTCAAGTTCAGCATTGTCAAGCAGTTCTCCACCTTCGATTGCTTCATGCAAACGAACGGCAATCTGTTCCCGCTTGTCAGAGCGCAAGAAATCCAACTCTTCTTGCAATTTGTCGAACCCTTCTCGAGTCAAAAATGAGGTAGGCATTGTGTTATTTTTCCTTATATGAAGAAATTGATCAGTGTTTCCCCGACCAATAAATAAAAACCACTCCTCGGGGAGCGATTTCAATAAAGTTGAGAGTCAATATGAGTTCTCTCTCAATAGTTAGAATACTATAACATAAAAAAAATACGATTGCAAGTACCTGATTGTGAGAAACAAGCACCTCTGCCTGACTCACACTGCATTAGAAAATTGTTTTTCATCATTTATTAATCTTAATTCTGTGAAACTATTGGTACAATGAGGATTGTTTTTGAGAATTTCCTCAACAAAACTCAACTCAGGATCCAGAGGATGGCGCATGGAACAAGCTCCAAGGTTTCCCTATGATTTCATTGACAAGGTAATCGTCTCTGAAGAAGAGATCAAAGCCAGAGTGGTTGAACTTGGCCAACAGATCGGTTCAGATTACAAGGACTCAAAAAACCTGTTGTTGCTGGGTCTTTTACGCGGCAGTGTGGTTTTCATGACCGATCTCATGCGCAACGTTCACCTTCCGATGACTTTGGATTTCATGTCGGTATCCTCATACAGCGGATCCTCTTCGAGCGGATTTGTCAGAATTGATTCTGACCATAAAACCAACATCCAGGGCTGGGATGTCATCCTGATTGACGACATTGTTGATTCAGGATACACCATCTCCACCGTCAAGAAATTACTGCTGGACCGCAAGCCCAATAGTTTGAAAGTCTGCGCACTGCTGGACAAGGAAGAAAGCCATAAAGTTGGTTTAACCATTGATTATTACGGCTTTAAGATCCCGGACTATTTCGTGGTCGGCTACGGCTTGGATATTGACGAAAAAGGCCGCAACCTGCCCTACATCGCCTCAGTGGATCTAAAAAGATACCGGAAATAGGAGATAAACCATGCCGATCAGTGTGGCTGTTGGAATGCAATGGGGAGATGAAGGTAAAGGGCGGGCTGTTGACCTGCTTTCTGAGAACGTGGACATTGTTGCCCGTTTTAATGGCGGTGATAATGCAGGTCATACCGTCACTGTGGGTGACAAGATATTCAAACTGCATGTCATCCCATCGGGCATTATTCACGCCCACACGATTGGCGTGTTGGGCAATGGCCTGGTACTCTATCCCGGCACGCTCCTTCAAGAGATCAAAACCCTGCAAGAAGCAGGCATTGAGATCAACCCCAAACGGTTGTGGATTTCAGACGCTGCCCACTTGATCACACCTGCCCACCGCCTGCTTGATCAAGCTCAGGAAGCCGCTCTTGGAAAATCCTCAATCGGGACCACCGGCCGGGGCATCGGTCCGGCTTACATGGATAAAGCTTCACGCCGAGGGCTGCGAACTGGCGATTTACTACAGCCTGAAGAATTCAAGAAAAAAGTCAGGAAGCATTTCACTGACGCCAACGAGATGCTGACCGTTTACTATCATCAACCCGCAATAGACATCCAGACCATGACCGAAGAATTCACGACACTGGCAAGCCAGCTTGCGCCTTATATAAAGCCGGTTGGAAACCTCGTCAGAGCCGCCTTGAAATCCGGCAAACGTATCCTGGCTGAAGCCGCCCAGGGCACCCTGCTGGATCTAGACCAGGGTACATATCCCTTTGTGACCAGTTCGTGCACCACCGCGGCCGGCATTTTCAGCGGCCTGGGAATTGGCATCCAACCGGTTGAGAGTGTGATTGGCATCACCAAGGCATTTCAAACCCGTGTGGGTTCTGGGCCCTTCCCGACCGAATTGTTTGACGCCACCGCCACTTTTCTGCGTGGCAGCGGTTCAAACCCATGGGATGAATTTGGCACCACTACAGGCCGTCCGCGCCGGGTGGGTTGGATGGACCTGGTATTACTCAAATACTCCATCGAGGTCAACGGTGTGACCGAGTTGTTCCTGACCAAAATGGATATTCTTTCAGGGCTGGAGAATATTAAGTATTGTTCCGCATATAAGAAAGACGGCCATACCATCCATGAGCTGGATTTCAGCGGAAGTGCGACGGATATGGAACGTTGCCTGCCGGTCTATGAATCCACACCCGGGTGGAAGGATGATCTACGCCAGATCCGCAAGTGGAACGACTTGCCGTCTGCAGTGCTCGATTACATCAAGATCATCGAAGATTTCTGCGGTGTGCCTGTCACACAGGTATCCGTGGGTTCAGAAAGAAACGCAGTCATCAAACGCTAGCAAAAAACATAACCCCTCGAATTCGAGGGGTTGTTTTACCTTCATAATAGGTTGAGGTCAGCAAACGATCCAAATCAGGCAGATAATTTGAACTGAGCCACGAGGTTCTGAAGCTCAACTGCCATTTCTGACAGGGTTGAGGCCGAAGCAGTCACTTCCTCCACCTGGGCGCTCATCTCTTCAGTGCTGGCACTTACCTGTTCGATTGCGGCACTGTTTTCTTCGCTTACGCTGGCAATACTTTCTATGGCCGATGACACTTCTGATGAGTTTGCCGACATTTCTTCAGTGGACGCTGTGTTTTCCTCCACGATCGCGGAGACAGAATCCACGGCCGAAACAAGGTCTTCTGAAGCAATCTTCATACGTTCGCTGGCTTCACCTGCCAATACAGCCTGTTTGTTAACTGCTTCAGCTGCTTCAAGGATATCATTCAAAGCTGCTCCAGCCTGATTGGCTGAGAGAACACCCAACTCTACTTCTTTTGATCCGTCTTCCATTGCTTTGACGGCTTCTGCGACTGTTGCGAGAATGCCATTAATAAGTGTATCAATCTCTTTAGTCGCCAGTGATGAACGTTCAGCAAGCTTGCGAACTTCATCGGCCACGACTGCGAACCCTTTACCATGTTCACCCGCGCGGGCAGCTTCAATGGCGGCGTTCAGTGCGAGTAAGTTGGTTTGAGAGGCGATATCTTGAATTGTCTCGACAATTTTGCTAATTTCTTCAGATCGCTTGCCCATCTCTTCGACCTTGGCTGCGGAAGCTCCCACCTTGGTCTTAATGTTATGCATGCCTCTCAGTGTTTCTTCCACTGTAAGGGAGCCTTTTCGAGCGGCTTCTGCTGCTGCTGCGGAATCGGTGGTGACCATGGCGGCATTGCCTGCCACCTGTTGAATTGCGCTGTTGATTTGTTCTGTGGCATTTGAAACCGATGCGACAGAACTGCTTTGTTCCTGTGCACCGGCAGCCACACCTTCAATCGCTTTTGTCATCTGTTCGACGGCTGAAGCGGTTTTTGTAATGGACACTGTCTGTTCAGTCGTCCCCTTTGCCACCTGTTGAACGGTTGTTGCAATTTGACTGGTTGCCTGGCCTGCCTGGTTGGCCGCAGTCGCCAGCTGACTTGACGCAGCAGTAAGTGCAGTTGCATTTTCTGCAACTTCAGAGATCATGTTTTTAAGATTTTCGATCATGGCGCTAAAAGCAACTCCCAACTCATCCTTTTGACTTTTGGCAACCACTTGAGTGGTGAGATCGTTTTTGGCAATCGAGTTAGCAGCGTCACCCATGGTTTGCATATAAAGGATGACACTGTCAAATGATTTTGCAATATCACCAACCTCATCTTTTCTATGGGTCAGAGCTGCTTTTACTTTGGCATCCATATCGCGGACCAGATCCCCCTGGGATACAGAATTGGCGATCATTACAAGATAATTAAGAGGTTGGCTTAATGAGGAACTTATGACTAATCCCAATAACATTGAAATAATTAGGGAGACCGCGCCAACAATAATTGAAATGGTAATATTAGCTCTTTTTGCTGAATCAAAATCTTGATCACCCTTAACATTTTCTTCAACTAAAAAAACTGCAATACTGTTTAGAGATTCCGTCATGCCACTTAAATATTTTTTTATTTCATCATCCATTTGTTTTGTCGCGGTAGTGGTACCGTTCGACGCTTTTAATGCTGGTAGTAACGTACTGTTGTAAAACTTCACCAGCGATTTATACTGATTTTCAGTTTCCGTTAATAAAGCAATTTCTTCTGGAGTGTCTGCAACGGATTTTAATTTTTCGAGATTTGCTTCAATATTCTTCTTAGCGGTGCTCCAATCAATTTGAGCTTTTGAAAAATCATTGGTTATCTGTAATACTGCAACAACTTGATAGAGCTCCAGTGCCTGAAATTCAGTCTCCTTAATAACCAGGATATCATCCGCACGTTTTGCTCCTTTATCTTGGATTTTCCCCAAGGAGGATAAATTTAAAGAATTAAATACAATTTGTCCTGCCATAATTAATGTAACGATTAGAAATCCGCCAATTAATTTGCTGCGCAATTTAATGTTGTTCAAGAATTTCATTTAGCCTCCGAAATAACAAATAACAAAAATTACAAAAAATTTAGCAACAAAATAGTATTACCCGGCACGTTTCATGCAAATAAAAAATGAATTAATTCTTGTGTTGAGGTTTTTAAAATCAAAAGTTGATTGATTGGATAATGGTAACCCTCTGAACAATGAGTCAATTCGTTTGGTTATTTTTAAATGGATATTCCTCAACAAAATATGTGGAATAAAATAAAAAAAATGCCCCCCATAAAATTGGGGAGCATTGCAATTATTCTGTATTACATTTTTGCAACTTGGTTTTTTTCCTCGGTT
Source organism: Chloroflexota bacterium (assembly GCA_021825925.1). Classification (GTDB taxonomy): domain Bacteria; phylum Chloroflexota; class Anaerolineae; order Anaerolineales; family Anaerolineaceae; genus UBA6107. The sequence goes on along the minus strand of JAKAFP010000012.1, from coordinate 628 downwards.
GTGAGAACCTTCACCAGATCGAGCAAGATTACCAGCCGCTTGTCAATTTTTGCCACGCCCACGATGAATTCTGAGTTCACATTACTGACCATGGGGGGCGGGGGTTCGATGACACTGTCATCTATGGTTAAAACCTCTGACACAGCTGAGACGATCATGCCAATTTTCAAGGCGCCAACATTCGCCACAACAATACGGGTCTCGTTTGTCTGTTCCTGACCGGTAATGCCAAAACGTTTGTGCAGATCAATAACGGGTAAAACGCTTCCGCGATGATTTGTGATGCCTTCCATATAAGAGGGCGCTTGTGGAATTTTTGTGATCTCTTGAAGCTTTACAATGCCTTCCACTGAAGCAATGTCAATGCCAAAATTCTCACTTCCAAGTTCAAAAATGACTAATTGTTTTTCCATAATCGTCTCCTGTATGTGTATTATTTATACTCAATCCGGAATAAATCAACCGTAAAACAAGGATAAATTTGTGCTCAATTATTAATTAAATCAAAACCACCCGTCAATGTAGTGCACCCCAATAATTGGACAGTAATTAAGTAGAATTGAAGGACTGAGTTCGGAATTGAACAGGGCTCAGTCCTTTTAGTTTAACCTTAATCCTGTGGTTGTTG
>JAKAFP010000011.1 GCA_021825925.1 Chloroflexota bacterium | reverse complement strand
ATTTTCACTCTTCTTTCCATCCACGGCATTTCAACCTCCTCGTTTCAGGTCTATGCCATGAATTATCCTGTGAAAGTGTTACCTATGTCTTTGCACTAGTTGTTACCTATCTCCTTGCCTTGTACATGGCTATACGCCCTTACCCGGTTACATTAATCGATTATACAAGCGGAGGAGGAACTACCTCTGAGGTCTGAAGCACCGGAGGCACTTCACCAGCCTTCATTTCACGGTAGGTCTGAGTCCAGATGCTGGAGCTGAAAAGGTCAAACCAACTGCCTACCAGGGTTGCAGGTGAGGCAACCACAGTGAAGAAAAAGATCAGGGCAACAATTCCGCCAACAATCCAGGCCGCCAAACCAGACGAGAAGACGCTGGTGATACCGAAGGCGATGGCGCCGGGGATGGCACCGACGATTGCGCCAGGGATCATCATGATCGCCATGGCAGGCAGAAGAACGATCAATGCGATGAAGAATGCAATACCGAATCCGATCTTCAACCCAACCATGACCAACCAGGTGAGGAAGGCGTTCTTGAAGTTGTGAGCCATCATAGCCCAACCCTTCTTGAACCCTTCGCCTATCGAAGCGTCATCAATGGCAATGGCGCGAACGATGAACTGACGCCACAGACCTACAAAGATCATCACAATGGCCAACAAGAGAAGCAGGAAACCCGCCAGGATCATCAAGCCGATAATGCCAGGGGCAAAGCTGAAATCACCTTTGACGGCATTGAAGGCAAAAATCGCACCACCAATGGCAATACCCAGGGCAATAACCAGGCCAGGAGCACCAACGATCAAATCAATCACCCAAATGCGGAAGGCGCGAGAATTCCAGCCCAAAGACCAACCCTGCTTGAATTTCATTTTGTTGCCGTCGGTTTCATACTGATCCACCATACGCATCAGTGAGGTTTCTGTTGGGTAGCGAACCAGCGCCAAAAGAAGGTTGATCACCAGGCTAATCGCAAAGAGGATGACGATCAACCAGACGATGGTATTGACAATGCGGTCTGGGGTAAAGAGGGGCATCACATCGCTATTAAACCACTTTACGCCGTCATTCATCCAGGAGGGCATCTCGTTCATAAAACGATTGCCATCCAGATTACCATCCCAATGGAATTGATCGGAGGGGTTGTTATTGTATCTGTACCCGGTGCCGCCACCGCCACCGCCACCACCGTTGATCGTGCTGCCGCCGGCCAAAGCCAACAAGAAAGCAAAGATCCATAAAACCTTGTAATTCCAAACTGTGTACCAAGCTCGTGAGATTTTCTTGCCAATATCAAACATTTTTATCTCCATTTTCTTGTAAATCGTCCCCTCTCTCCGCTGTGCGGCTCGGGGGCGCGTAAACCGCAGAACCGAGATTCGTGAGTCGTGAATTTTGAATCATCATAGTTCTACAAATGATTTCTATGATTAATATACGGTGAGATTGTCATTTAGTTTCAATGTATATTATTAGAACCCTATTAACATCAGAAAATACAATATTTTAACCAATTGATTATTAGTTTTTTTTGTTTAATGTAGAATAAGTAATAAAAAAGAATTGGTCAGATAAGATTCAATTGTTGGGGTCTTATGGCACATGATATTTTCATTTCATATTCTTCAAAAGACAAACTGATCGCTGATGGAATTTGCGCCAATCTTGAAAATGCAGGGATTCGATGCTGGATTGCGCCTCGTGATATAAACCCAGGAGCTGATTTTCCAACTGAAATTGCCAAAGCAATTGCCAACAGCCGAATTGTAGTGCTCGTGTTTTCACAAAATGCCAACCAATCTGCAGATATTTCCAACGAACTCTATCTTGCATTCAACAATAAGATCACGATTGTTCCTTTTAAAATCGAAAATGTTGAACCGGAACCCGGAAAAGCTTACTATTTAGGCCGTACCCATTGGTTGGATGCCATGACGCCTCCAACACTTGAACAAATAAACACTCTTATTCGTACTGTAAAGAATTATTTATCTTACAAGCCGGAAGACAATTCGGCGCCCTTTCATAATAATCAACCAAAACAAAAATTGTCCAAAAAGAATCTTGGATTATTAATAGGAATACCATTGTTCGTGCTCATATTGTTGCTGGGGCTTTATATTATTCCAAAACTTACGACAATTAACGGTCTGGCCAAATCCACCCCAATTGTGGCATCGGATATGAATGCCTCATCAACTTACCATGTAGATTTTCTTAATACTCAATTTGATGGATCTCTTCCAAAAACGATTTCAATTGACCAAACCAATTGTAAAGATATTACTGTGCTCCAAAATGCTAAAATGTTGGAACTTCAGGTACCAGAAAATATTCAGCCCTCTTGTCACTTTAATTTTGCTGATGTTCCCATTAAAACGTATTCGGAAATAAAAGAACTGGATTTTACGATATTAAGCTCACCAGATACCCTCTTGCCGCATCCATCGTTTGGGTTGATATTTGGGACAGCCAATAATACAGACCTGATGTTTGTTTGCGGTTTAGGAACAGATGGGTGTGAAATAAAGGAATCTGGCCAGTTGGTTTATAAAACCGAACAAATTACCGAGCAACCTGGAATACCATATACTTTCAAGATTGAGATAATAGATCCAACATTAATGAAAACCCGTTTTAGTGTAAATGATCAGATTTTGGGAGAATACTCATTTTCAAAAGAAAAAGCCCAACAATTTAAAGATCAAACCTTTAACTTTGGAATCAGTATTTATGATGGCAATCTTACCAAAGTGAATGGAAATTTCTATTTACAAAGTATTGACTTACTAATAAAGTGATATTCTTTTTATTCTGTTCATTTTTAATAATCACCACCTCGAAATAATTGTGAAGTGGTGATTTTTTCTTAAAGTCTATAAAATAATACTTATTTTTCCATGGTCAGCGAAATTCTACCGCGCTCCACTTCAACCTTCAGGATGGCGACTTCGATGATGTCACCCACCTGCAGGGTGACGCCGACAGGCACCTGAGTGCGGTGAAGCAGGCCGTCCTGCTTGACGCCGATATCCACAAACGTACCAAAGTCCACCACGTTGCGGACGGTGCCCTTGAGTTTCATACCCACGGTCAGATCTTCCATCTTGAGCACATCAGAACGCAGGATGGGGGCGGGTGTGTCTTCGCGCGGGTCGCGACCCGGGCGGACCAACTGCTCGAGGATATCAGTAAGGGTGGGCACGCCGCAGCCGATCTGCTCGGCCAATTCGTGCATGGGGTTGGTTTGCAGTTTGCCAATAGCCTTGCGTTTCTCATCCAGTGAAGATGACATGCTGATGCCAGCCAGGTCAAGCACAGCCGCCGCCACCGCATAACTTTCTGGATGAATTGCTGAAGCGTCCAGCGGATTCTTGCCGCCGCGAATACGCAAGAAACCTGCCGATTGTTCGTAAGCCTTGGGTCCCAGCCCGGGGACCGATTTGACAGCTTCACGGTCGGCAAAGATGCCATTCTCATCTCTAAAAGCCACCATCTTCTCGGCCAGTTTCTGGCCAATGCCAGAGACGTAACTGAGCAAGGCGGGTGACGCAGTGTTCACATCCACACCCACGCTGTTGACCACGTCCTCCACCACCCCGGTCAGGGCGGCGGTCAGGGCGGTCTGGTCCACGTCGTGCTGGTACATGCCCACACCGATCGAGCGCGGATCAATTTTGACCAGTTCTGCGAGCGGATCCTGCACACGGCGGGCGATGCTGACTGCGCCGCGGATGGAGACATCCAGATCGGGCATTTCAGCGCGGGCCAGTGGACTGGCGGAATAGACAGAGGCGCCTGCTTCATTGGTGATCAGGTAGCGCACGGTGGTCAATTCACGGGTGATCTCGGCGGCAAGCTGCTCCGTTTCACGCGAGGCGGTGCCGTTGCCAATCGAAATCAGGGTAACGCCATGTTTGGCGATCAGCCCTTTGATCTTTTCTTTGGATTCCTTCCACTCATTTTGGGGAGCATGAGGATAAATGGTGCCGGTATCCAGCAGTTTGCCGGTGGGGCCGACCACGGCCAGCTTGGTGCCGGTGCGGAAGCCGGGATCCAGCCCGAGCACGGTCTGCCCGAGCAGGGGAGGTTGCCCCAGCAGGGCTTTCAAGTTGGAGGCAAATACCTTGATGGCGTGCGTCTCACCGGTGACAGTCAGTTCACGACGTACGTCGCGTTCGATGGCAGGCAGCAGCAAGCGTTCTGCGGCATCCGTTATGGCTGTTTCGAGCTCGGCACAGAAAGGTGAACGCACGTCCGGACGGTAATAGTCCACGATGGAACTTTTCCAATCCTTCTCATCCACGGTCACTTTTACGCGCAGCACTTTTTCGGTTTCACCGCGGTTAATGGCCAGGACTTGATGCGGTCGAAGCCGGCTGACCTGCGAGGTGAACTCGTAATAAGTGGCATACACGGATTTTTCGTCTTTGGCATCTTCGATGAATTCACTGGTGAGGGTGCCAAACTGCATGGCCTTGCGGCGGGTGGAAGCTCTCACTTCCGCTGAATCACTGATGGTCTCCGCGGTAATGTCGCGGGCGCCGGCCAGGGCATCTTCAATGGTTTCGACCTGTTCATTCAAAAAGCCTTGCGCCATGCGCTGGGCATCTCCGGGGGTGCGTGCCTGGGTCAGGATCATGTCTGCAAGCCCCTGCAAGCCCTTTTCACGGGCAATGGAGGCGCGAGTGCGGCGTTTGGGTTTATAGGGGGCGTAGAGGTCTTCCACCGCGGTCATGGTGTCGGCGGCGGTCAGTTTTTCAAGCAATTCGGGCGTCATCTTGCCTTGTTCCTCGATGGAAGCGATCACCGCGGCTCGGCGTTCTTCGAGGGTGCGGCCTTTTTCGAGCAGGGTCTGCACGTGGCGTAATTGTTCTTCATCCAGTGTGCCGGTGGCTTCTTTACGATAACGGGCAATAAAGGGGACGGTGGCGCCTTCGTCCAGCAGCTCGATGGTGGCAGCTACCTGGTTGGGGCGAATATTGAGTGCTTTGGCGATGTCTTGAGCAAAGTTGACCATTAGAAATCCTGTAAGAAATGATTTAGAGAGGATATTCTATCACACGCAAGAATCGTGATTAGTGATTAGTGATTAGTGAACCGTCAAAAGCTTATCAACGCAAAGATACTCAAGGCGTAAAAATAATTGTTTTCTTTACGTGAAATCAAAAACAATTCAAAACAATTACCCTTCATCTCGTTCGAGTACATATATTTTTTGATCTCAAAAAACACCCTTATTGAGTTGATTGGTTTTTTTTTATTTTTCAAAAAACACCTCTTGTGTGACCAGGATTCAGTTGGTAAAGGACTATGCCAAATATAATAGAATGTTTTTTCTATTATATTAAGTATAATCCATGTGTCAAGAGGGTTAGAAAGCAGAACCTGAAGAAACCATCATTTTCATTGGAGTATTTGGGAATACCTTGTGGGAATTCCCCCTGTGCGGGACTTTGCCGCGTATGATAAGCCCTGGATTTCAATGACAAGTTTTTGGGGGGGTTGCGATATCTACGCAGGCAACATTGGCAAGGTTTTTTTAACCGAAAAAAAAGTGCGGCATAAGCCGCACGAATATTTAAATCTCTCGGCGTATTACCATACGCCCCTACGATTTATCTGATTACTTTCAATACTAAACGGCACATAATGGTGATACTTGTCGCCGTTGAAATCTTCAACCACCAGACCAAGCAGGTAGTCACCGGGAAGGGCGGCTTCATCCACCCAGTGGAAGGAGTCTTCAAGTTTGGTTAGCGTTCCAGAAATACCATGGAGTGTGTGCATTTTAGGGTTGGAGAGGTTCATGTTGGTCAGCACGTGTACAGCAGGGATGAACATGTCGCCAGATTTGATGGCCAGATCATGGGTCGCGAGACGACCGTGTTTTTCCTGGATGACACGTTTGTCGGTCATTTCACCGCTGTTGTCAAATTTCAGACGGGCACGGCTGGCATTGCCGGAATCCTTCCTGGTAAACAATCCTTCAAGTTGGTATTCCTCCTGACCATATCCAACCGGATGCATGAATGCAAAAGCGGCGCCGATCCCGTCAGTGATCACACGAAAGAGGGGTTTTATTTCAAGTGAAAGCTTGATCTCAGGCTCCCAGGAGGGATGAACCATGCCATTGGCTTCTTTCTCGACGGCTGACCGCACATAATCCTGTGTCACTGGACCGTAATAATAATCAAATTCCTTGTCTTTGAAATACAGTTCTGTCGTGAGAAAAGCGATGTTTTCGCCGCTGATCTGAGCTGAAAGAGTCAACGAATCACCGGGGGCAATCTTGTCGGAGGCCAGTGTCAGTGAATTGATCTGGTATTTACCCGCTCCAGGCACACTCACGACATCACTTGTTTTGGCTGGAACATCATTTTTCTCGGGTTCGTTGAAAGCGACCCTTAATTCCCAATCATTGACCACAAAGGTTCTCACAAGTTCCATTTGTCCGCTCCTATTCGGTTACCGTTACTTCCACATATTCCTCGGTGATATTACCGTTCATGTCTTGAACCATAATGCCTATTGTGTAATCACCTGAATAGGCATAATAAGGAACCATGCTGAAACCATTTTTCCCGAAGGTCATGGTGCCACCATCATAATTATTATATACGCCATCCGGATTGGCATCAGTATATTCCAACCATTGTTCCCGGATGGTAAAAGTGTCGCCTTTTTGGGGGCTGATCTCGTGCGGGGAGCCCTGCTCATTGAAACCAAACACGCTTTGCATTTCACCGTCCCCATTAAAACGGATCACAGCATCGCTCTGTGAGCCAGTGTCTTTAAAAGTATAGGTGCCATGCACGAGATAAGTGTTATGGCTGGCATCAACACCGTAGGTTTCAGGCTCAAAATAGGCGAATTGATCATGATCGCTGTTACCGTCACTCATGTAATACAGGGTGGGTTCCCAGGTGTACTTGATCGGAATGGTCGTGCTGTTGCCCCAATCGGGATAATAAACGCCGTTGATCTTTTGGGTGGATTCTGCGCTGATGAAACCCATATCGGCAGTCAGGTAGGACTCGTATTCAGCATCCCAATAACTGACATCGTAGTAAACATAGGCGACATTGCCACCGGTCACAGTGGTGGATAAGGTGATGCTGCCATCAGGTCCGATCTCTTTGGCAGACACCTTGATCGGTTTGATGGTGATCTCACCCGAACCTGGAGCCTCGACAACCGCACCCGCTGCAGGGGCTGCCTCCGCAACCGCCTGCGAAAAATCAGTTTGTGAAGAAGCAGCTGAATTCAGTACGGAAATATCCGCATCCGCAGCTTTGAAAGATTGATCAGTGTAGTGATAGGTCAGAAAATCGTCCCACAACGAAGCTTTGGCAAAGCGGCCAACGTATTCGCTGTAACGGTAATCGGAATTTTTGGCAAAGGAATTCTTATACAGCAGTGATGTTGGAAAGAAAATGGATAACCCACTTGAGCCAGCCATGTTATCACCGTGCATCTCAGCAACGACCGTTTTCTTCAATTCCGCTTTCACTTGTTTTGCTGCTTTCACAACAGCCGGATCGCTAATATTTTCCAACAGCAAATCCACAAAGCTGCCAAGGTCAATATAGGAATTGGGAACATTTTCTTCAAAAATGCTGGTATAGGATTGGGCATAAGTGCGCGCCTGCGATACTGTCGTCTGATTTACATCCTTTAGAACAAGCGCCAAAGTATTAAGCGCCGCGATCAGGTTTTTGACCTCTCCCAGATCAATGGCCGACATGGTGACATCCACGATGGTTTCTTCTGTCACCGTTTTCGCTGAGCCTTCTCCTTCGTTATAGATGTAGCGCGCATCATCATCCGTAATGCGGATATCCTGCTTGATGTAGGTGTCCACCATCACTTTTCCCAGATCCTTGCCAGTCATGCCAGGGTTTTTTGTGATGGCACCCAACCAGGCTGCATAAGCCAATCCGATGGCCGGCTCGAGCTCTTCAGAAGCGACCGCATACCTGGCGTGCGGAGCGATGGCGCTCATGACCTCAAGCTGACCCATCAGACAGGCGTCAAAGGCTACCAGTTCAAATTGTCCGATGCCGGTCTTCTTGATGATCGCACCCAGGGCATCATCAATATCCTGCATCTTGAAGAAGCTGCCTTCATTCGGGTTGTCATCATACCATCCGCCATTCCACCCTGCCCCATGGTCCCCCAGCATCAGTACATAATGATCCGCAGGGTAGGTTTTGATCGCCCAGGTGGCAAAATCAATCAAGGTCTTGGGGTTGCCCATATCCAATTCACCGAGATCCGCCAGTTCTTTGGAATGGATGGCGTACAGATCGCTATCTTTGGTGATCAAGAATCGTTTGGTTCCAGTCCACTCACCATTTCCGTCCGAACCCCAATCATAACGATCAAGTTGTGAAACGATGGTGACCTGTTTTGTGGACCCGACCAACTCAGCTTCATTAAAGTCGTATAAAGTATCTTCCTCAATAACTTCATCATCCCCATCCTGGTAGAGCATCACCAACCAGGTATCTGAAGCGCTGGATTGGACGTCCTTCGATGTCACGATGGTACTGCCACTGGTGCCGATAAAGGACGCCGACAAGGCAAAGATCAGTAGAAGGTTTACAAGACGGTTCTTTTGAATAGTCACGAGGTATCCTGTTTTCAGAAATTTGGCAAACGCCATCCCAATAAGTCGGCCTTAACAGGTCGGGATTGTGTGAATTTGTGAGCAATATTCTATCACACCGCTTCAACAGTCAAGATTACAGATGCGTTTGTTCAGTCCAAGGCTCACAATTATCTGATTTTCCAAAATCAGCTACAATCAGAATGATAAACATACTCCCCATCAGAGGTTCCTGTGTACTATTTATTAGGCGTTGACGACACCGACTCCCCAACCGACGGGGATGCATCCTCCACGCGGCCAGACACCGCTTCAATGGCTTTAACCATCGGTAAAAAACTGGAATCCATGACCCTCGCCAGGCTGTTGAACATATCCTGCCACCCATTATTCTTGCATCCTTCCATCCCACACACCACGAGTAATATTGCATCCTGCCTGTTGTTGGACACCGATGCTCAAAAGATCCGCGAGATAGATATGACCACCCGATTAATGCTGCGCGGTCAATGCTCCCCCACCGCCAACCCGGGATATGCATTGGCGGCATGGAATCAGATTGAACCTGAGATCGTCTCGTGGGGCAAAACTGCAAAAATAGCCCCCGTTCAACGCATGGATGCCATCCAATTAGCCAAACGATGCGGGATCTACACTGCGGGTATCTCAGGGAGCGGAGCAGGCGTGATCGGCGCACTCTCAGCAGTGGGGCTGCGTTATGATGGTAATGATGGCTTCATTTATTGGATGCCCGGTCTTGAGAAACTGCGCGGTATCTGCACACAGACCGAAATAGATCAGTATATTCATTTTGAAAGCATCGAAAGTGAGCACCACAAACGACCGGCATTGGATGACCGCATCCTCTTCAGTGAAAGCGTCAAACCCATTCTCAAAGAAGGCCGGATTGTCATCACGGTTTCGCCTGCCAAAAGGGGTAAAGAGTACGAGTGGGAATCTTAAAAATAATCATGTATTTCGATCTATTTTCTTAAAGTATACAAAAACATTCTTAAATAAATTGCAAGGTCAATGTAAAGTCAAAACTGGAATGAGAAGTGCTATTATCAAAATGTTGACCCGCTATATTTAAGGAGGTTTTAGTATGAAAAAGGGTTTATTAAGAATATCATCCATTTCGCTGCTTCTCATCATGATGCTTGTTGCTTTACCAACATCCGTTTTTGCCTTCAACGGACAGTGGAATACTGGAACTACTGTCACGATTGACTATAAGGCCAATCCTGCTCCATCATGGCTGCAAATCTTCTCTGATGGGGTTAAAACCGATGGCGCAGCCACCATTTGCTATCCGTTCCCCCAAGGACTCGATAAATGGAAAGGCAATATTTATCAGTTAGTGGAACACAAATGGGTGAAGATACCGACCACCACAAAATGGGTTCCCAATACTGAAGGGACATATTCAGCCTGTGCCAGTGCACCCGCTGCTGGAACATATGTCTTGATGGGGTATTACTACAATCCAACTGCCCCAACCCAAGCCCCCCAGACCGATCTTTCGGCAGGTTGGAACACCGGTGTTTCGGTAGATATTGACCCCGAAAGAACCCCTCCGCCAGAATATCTGCAATTGTTCTTTACAGGCGTTAAAGCTGATAAAGACACCAAGATCTGCCATGCCTTCCCTGCTGGTCCATTCGGATGGACTGCTGAAATTCGCCAGTTGAAAAAAGGTGTATGGGTCAAACTTCCCACCACTGCAGGATATGTTGGTACTGCGAAGGAAAATGTGTACACAGCTTGTGCCACCACAACTGAAGCCGGCACATTTGGCCTCTTTGGATTTTGGTCCAAATAAACAAATAACCAGCAACCTCTAAAACAGGCCGCATCAAGATCATGCAACCTTTTTGATCCTGGTGCGGCTAACAACCAAACATTATCAAATAAAAATCCACGAGTAACTCGTGGTTTTTTTCTATCTCTTGGTGGCCTTAAGCGAAAACATCAGCGGAATGGGTTGCTGCCCATCAGGGAAACTGTAAATTCCGTGCCCGTCATCCACGAGAAACGGCAACTGCTGGTAAACACTGAACGGGAATTCATGCAGAAATTCGATCTGCAGACCGTTATCAATGAGGCTGGTGATAATTTCAGCCAGGGTATGATTCCAACCGATTTCCTCTTTGGACTGGATCTTAGCATTTCGATCAGCGTATGAACCTTCGACCTCAAAATGCATGGCTTCTTTATCAAAATAGGGGTAACGGTATTTCAATTCAGGATCGTTGTCGTCAAAAACCATTGCAAAGGGGTGAAATTCTGCTATGTAGAAGAAACCACCCTGTTTCACATAAGAAGCAGCTATTTTTGCCCAACGCGGAATATCTGGCAGCCAGGCTAAAACGCCATAAGAAGTAAAAACAATATCATACTGTCCCAAAAGGTTGTTGGGGAGATCATAAAGATTGGAACAAATGAAGCGCGCATCCAGGTTACAGCGTTCGGCTAATTGCCTGGCCTGTTCAATGGCCGATTCTGAAAAATCCATACCGGTCACATGGGCACCCAATCTTGCCCAACTGAGTGTATCCTTGCCAAAATGGCATTGCAGATGAAGCAAGTTTTTACCTGCAACGTCACCCACCTCTCCAACTTCAAGTGTATTTAATGAGTTTTCTCCTGCCAAAAACTGGTCAACCCGATAAAAATCAGAGTTCACATGCACTGGAACCCATTCTTCCCACAACCTTCGATTGCTTTCCATGTAATTATGATTAAGTTCATCAGTCATAAAAATAATCCCTCCACTTGTGTAGGAGGGATTTTATCATTTATGTTAACGGGCGGTGAGGGTTCAATCTCCCGACACCGCCCGGGATGGTTAACCCTGAGGTTAACTCGCTTTGATCTCAATTTTGTGTGCTTGTTTGGCGGCTGCCGGTGTTTTTGGCAGGTTGATATTGAGCACGCCATTCCGGAAGGTGGCTTCCACTTTATCGCTTTGGATCTCGCTTACCAGCGGAACAATTCTTTGGAAAGAGCCATAAGAGCGTTCCACGCGGTGGAAGTTTTTACCCTTTTCTTCGACATCGTTTTTCTTTTCACCACTGATGATCAGCGAATCATTTTCGAGTGAAAGCTGGATGTCTTTCTCATCCATGCCTGGCAGTTCAGCAGTCACTTGCATGGCTGTCTCAGTTTCGCTGACGTCAATTCGTGGCATAAAATCTGAAACACTGCGAAGAGTAGGCACTGAAAGCAAGGTGAAGGGATCATTAAAGAACTGATCAAACATGCGGTTCATTTCGTTCTGGATCGCCATCACGGGGCTTTCATTTTCGCGCCGGGTTGGCATTGTATTGCCTCGGCGCCGTAAAGGAAGAATGTTACTGTTCATATTGACCTCCTTATGGTCACCTGAATTTTTGGATAATCCATTTATAAAACCGGGGAATTAAATAATTGCAAGAGAAATGTAAGAAGAATGTTAAAAAAAGGATCTTCCACTGGTTGAGGGGGGCAACCAGCAGAAGATCAATTTAATTATAGCAAATTTTGTCAATCAATGGATGGATTTGTAAGGTTACCTGCACAAATTCAACTAACCAAGGATGATCCTGCCATCCAACACAAGTGCGCCCTGCCCTTGCGCATGGACGAGAAGTGGATTGACCTCGACTTCGGCAATCTCAGGAAAGTCCAGGGCGAGCTGCCCCAGGCGCTGAATGCATGAAACCACTGCCTCCAGGTCGGATGCAGGCGCACCACGGAAGCCCCTCAGCAATTTGCCTGCTCCGGTTTCATTGATCATCTCAAGCGCTTCTTTTTCATAGATGGGTGCCACTCTGAAAGAAACGTCCTTGAATAATTCCACATAGACGCCGCCCAACCCAAACATCAACAAAGGGCCAAAACCGGGGTCGCGGCGCATGCCTACGATCACTTCCTGTCCTCCACCAGCCATCTGCTCGATCATCACGCCTTCAAGTTTGGCTTCGGGCATCTTATGCCCGATTTCGATGAACATGCGTTCATAAGCTGCCATGACTTCGGTTTCATTTTGCAGGTTCAGATAAATACCGCCCACATCCGATTTGTGAAGGATCTGCGGAGAAATGATCTTCATGACCACCGGAAAACCGATCTCATCAGCCAGTTTGGCTGCCGCCACTGGATTCGCAGCCACGCCACCTTTGATCATGGGAATGCCGTATGCCGCCAGTATGGGCCGGGTATCAGCTTCACCAAAGACTTTTGAAGCCCCAGGTGCACGCAGAATTTTTTCCGCGGTGAAACGATCCACATTTTTTAGTGCAGAGACAGCTTCGACCTTTTGGCTGCGCCATTCTGCGTAATCCAGCATGGCTTTCAAAACGCCCCCCATGGATTCAGGGTGCACGAACATGGGCATACGGTTGCCCTGAAGCACCAGCCTGGCTTCATGGACGGATATATCTCCCATGATACAGGTCAGCACCGGCCGGGTGGAACCTTTGGCAGCATCCACGATCGCCTGGGCTACGCTGGCGGGATTGACCAGTGATTGTGGCACCAGAATGGGAATGACAATATCCACGTTCTTGTCCGAGATAAGCTGCTCGACTGCCATCTGGTAATCCGCAGGTTCAGCCCCACCCAGCATATCCACAGGGTTGCCCACCTGAGCCGCCGGGTTGAGATGCTGCCGTAGCACTTCACGTGTTTCGGTTTCAAGGTCTTCCAAATAGATGCCGTGAGCTGAAAGCGAATCTGAAACCAGAGCGGCAGGTCCGCCCGCGTTGGTGAGGATGACAGCCCGTTTGCCGGTCGGCAGCGGCTGAAAATCCAGACACATGGCAACATCAAAGAGCTCCGCCACCGTGTTCACTTCGATCACACCTGCCTGTTTAAAAGCAGCCTGGTAGGCTGAATACGCCCCTGCCAGCGATCCGGTATGAGAAGAAACTGCCCGGGCTCCTGCACTGGTTCGTCCCGCTTTGAGCAGCACGATCGGTTTTTTACGCGAGACTTCACGGGCCACTTCAAGGAATCGGCGCCCGTCACGAATTTGTTCAACGTAGGCTGCGATCACTGTTGTGTGGGGGTCATCCCCCAGGTATTCGATGATGTCTGTTTCGGTAACATCCGCTTCGTTGCCTAGACTAAGAAAATGAGAAAAACCAACCTTCTTGCCCTGCACCAGGTCCACCACGCCACCACAAACTGCACCTGATTGTGAGAGAAAACCAATTCCTCCCACATCAGGCAGGCCATTGATAAAAGTGGTATTCAATCCGTTATGCAGGTTAACTAGACCCACGCAATTGGGGCCAATTAACCGCATCTGGTGATCTGCTGCGATCTTAAGACACTGCGCTTCAAGATCTTGACCACTCAAACCCGTTTCTTTGAACCCGCCAGAAATGATCACCACCGCCTTGATTCCGCGTTTACCACAGGCCTCAAGCGCATCAGGGGTGGCCGGCGCCGGCAATATGATGACCGCCAGATCCACTGGATCTGGTACGGCGGCAACATCCGCGTAACATTTTCGGCCTAAGATATCTTCAGAGCCTGGGTTTACCGGGTAAATTCCACCCTGGTAACCATAGTCAATCAGGTTCTTTAGGATGCCGTGGCTTAATTTGCGAGGATTGGCCGAAGCGCCGATCACGGCAACACCGGTAGCTTCAAAAAACGGACGCAGGGAAGAGGGCATGGAATGTCCTTTCACAAACAGAATGGGATTGATCTGGTTAGATTATAACAAGGGGAACCGAAGCAGTTAAGGTTGAGGAATCGGCTCAGGCCAGGAACTCATGTAAAAATCCATGTATTCCTGCACATGGTCGCTCCAATAGGAACGGGTATGCCCACCCGGGTAGATGTGAAACTCCGGACGGATGCCATTTGCCAACAATACTTTGACGTAGTAATCAATGTCAGGTGCCAGGGAATCCTTGTCGCCGCGGTCAAGATAAATGCGTGGAAAATCATCAATGGTGTGGGTTTCGAGTTGTTTTTGGACCCAATTGGCGTCTCCGAACATCAAGCCATAGGAATGTCCACCAAGAGTACCGAAGAGGTCAATATTCCTCATGGAAAGTTTGATTGCCCAACCACCTCCCCGTGAGATTCCGCCCACGGCGCGACATACCTTTTGGGTGCAGGTGGCGTAATTCGAATCCACCCAGGGGATGAGATCATTGATCATGGCCTCCGGGAATTTTGAGGTGGAATTATCATCCATGTAACGTTCTTCAAAAGGAAAGACCATGATAAAGGGCGTCTGTCCATTATTGATGGCAAGATCTGCGATGCCAATTACGCCCAGGCTGATCCAATAATTGTCATCCTGACCTTGACCGTGCAGCAGATAGAGCACGGGGTAATTACCGGATGGATCATAACAAGGCGGCAGGTAAATTGTCACCGGCAAGGGAACATCCAGGGCTTTAGAAGGAACCATTAACCGTTCAACCGTACCGCTGGTTGCCACACACGGTGTAGCGGTGGGGGTGATGGTCGGAGTGGCAGTGGCAGTAGGGGTTGGGGTCTCAGTCGAGGTTGCTGTAAGCGTTATGGTGGACGTCGCCTCGGGTGTTGGTGTAAACAGGGGAGTTGGTGTGGTGCTTAATCGCGATATGGCGGAACTCAAGGCGCAGCCCCCAAGAATAATGGCGCTTAACCCGATCGATATAACAATGAATATTCTCGTTTGAGAAGTTTGTTTCATATCGTTGGAACCTCATTTTTTGCATCTGGCCATACCGGCAAAAACATCATCCATTGACTGGGGTCAAGCCGGATGAACTGTTCAGCGATCTTTAACACCTTTTCTGCATTGTATACCAACTCTTCATGAGCGTCTTCACGATGTTCGAATTCGACCTGGGGTGAAACATCCACTAAAATGGTGCCGTCTTTCAGGGTTTGAAATCCCAGCACAAATACTCTGGCATTGGTTTTTAGCGCCAGCTTAACATAAGCCACTGGCAAAGCCGCTTTCCGGCCAAAGAACCGCGGCTCGAGTTCAGGTTCTTCAATGGGACGGTCTATGCCGGTGAGCACGGTACCGCCATTTTGAAGACGCTGTCGGGCATGCTGCAGGGCTTCCATGTTCAAGGGCACCACTTCCATACCGCGATCATTGCGCAGCTTGTTTTGCCATGCATACCCCTTATTGGGGTTGGGGATGGCGAGGGTCAAAAACTTGAATCCGACCTGGGCCAGATACAATCCGCTCAAGTTAAACCCGGAAAGATGCGGCATCAACATCATGGTGCCTTGCTTTAACTCGCATGACATGCACTCGTGCATCATTTTTTCAAAAGCGGGGGTTAATCTGACAAATTTTCGAATTTCATCCGGCCGATCAAGGTTATGATAGAAATCATAAAGTGCCTTACCTTGATTTTGGTACACTTTTCGGATGGCCTGTCGAACCTGACGTGGTGAGAGCTTGCCGTCATGTGCAACCCATTGATTGAGACTGATGGCACGAAATGTGGGGCTGAAGACTCGGTTACCGGCCAGATATGATATGGCAGCCGCAACGGGATGTCCGATAAAGTTGGGGAGACTCTGGCTTAATGCCAAAATTGCAGCGGTTCCCAGTGTCTGTGAGGCTGAATCATTGTAATTCATAGTCTTTGGAGTTTATTTTATCCAACTACTGAAGTTTTAGGAATACCCCTCTATTTATTGTAACTAATCTGAAAGGAATGTGTTTAATAAATGGTTATGGTAGAATGTTTCCTGCGGGAAGTTCTCCTCGCCTCACCCCCATTGTACGGAGAAAAAAATGACAAAAAATGCCCCCGTTGTGAAAAAAGATCGAAGAGCACGCAGGTCATGGTATTTTTATGATTTCGGCAACTCAGCGTATGCCGCTGTAGTTTTGCTGGCGGTTTTTTCAGCCTACTTTAAAGGCGTTGTGGTGGGTGGAGCTGAAGGAACCCGTTTATGGGGTATCGCGGTAGGGACGGCGGCCATTTTAGTGGCAATCATCTCCCCAATCCTTGGGTCCATCGCGGATTTTTCAAGAGCAAAAAAGAAAATGCTCTTTATTTTTACTGCCCTTTCCATCGTATTCACGGCGTTACTTTTCTTCGTTCGTAAGGGCGATGTGGTCATGGGCATGACCTTCTTCATCCTGGCCGAGATAGGCTACCGTGGCGCCCAGGTCTTTTATGATGCCCTTTTGGTGGATGTGGCTACCCCTGAGACGATCGGCGATGTTTCGGGTAAAGGCTGGGCCATTGGTTCGATCGGTGGTGTCGTCTGCCTCGGTATCGTTCTTGCCATGATCAAAGCTTTAAAAGTGCCGGTTGAATATTCATTTATCGTAACCGCATTATTCTTCCTTTGTTCTGCTCTGCCTACCTTCCTGTGGGTCAAACAAATCTCTGAACCAGAAAAACTGCCCGCCGGTGAAACCACTTTCGGACTGGCCTTCAAGAAACTCGCTCATACATTTAAAGCGATCAAGAGCTACAAAGAATTCGTGAAATACATGGTCGCCTTCCTGATCTACAATGATGGCATCATGATGCTGATGGATTTTGCGGCGATCATCGGCGCCACCATGTTTGGCGTGAATCAGACCCAGTTGATCATTTTCGTGATCATTATCCAGATCACCGGGGCCGGCGGCGCCTTCCTGTTTGGCAAGATCTCAGATCGCCGCAGCAGCAAAGAAGCCGTGATCTATTCACTGCTTGTGCTGATCGGCGCCATTATCGCCCTGATGTTCATCAAGACCCTCGTCTTGTTCTTTGTGGTGGGTGCATTTGCAGGTTTCAGCCTTTCCGGTGCACAAGCCGTCAGCCGTTCAATGACCAGCCAATTGGCTCCACCTGAAAAGGTCTCGGAATTTTACGGTTTCCTCTCCGTGGCAGGTCGTACTTCCACCTTTATCGGACCACTGGTGTTCGGCACACTGCAATTTCGCATGCATAATTGGTATCAAAACCACGGCTTTGATGCTGCAGCAGCGGAACACTACGGGTTAATGTGGGGCATTGGCTCCATCCTGGTATTCCTGATTGTCGGGCTCGCGTTGTTGATGTTTGTACGCAAAGTGACCCACAAGGATCCGTTGATTTTCAACTAAATTGGATTAATCACCGCCGGGGAGTGACTCTGGCGGTGAATTTTTTATCAACCAAAGATATAATTACCCTATGACAAAAACGATTCGTTACCCCCGTCGCCGTGTGATCCGCGCAGTTTTGAAGACCGGCATTGCCGCTGCTTTTGCCGTATTGGCTGATTTCGAAATTGAAGGCCGCGAGAACGTCCCGACCAAAGGACCGTTGCTTGTGGTTGCCAATCATTTCCATTTTCTCGATCCGCTTGCCTTGATCCACATTGCACCCTGGCCGATCGAATTTGTTGGCGGTGCCCAAACCCCAAATGCTCCCAGTACGGTCGGTTGGCTGAGCAAAGCCTTTGGTGTGATCCCAACCTACCGAGGTACCGGATCGCGTGAGACACTGCAAAATGCAGAAGAGGTTCTGAAGCAAAAGGGTGTTCTGGCAATCTTCCCAGAGGGTGGAAGTTGGGCCCAGGTTTTACGTCCGGCCAGACCGGGAACCGCTTTTTTGGCCTGGCGTACAAAGGCCCAGATCCTTCCCGTTGGCCTGGATGATTTTCTGGGATTCTTCCAACGTGCAAAACTTGGCCAGAAGGCTCATGTTAAGGTGAAATTTGGGAAACCATTCGGCCCGGTTGCCGCTTCGGATGGTTCACGCCCCGGCCGCGAAGAACTGGATGAGATCGGCCATGATATCATGCGTCAGATCTCTTTACTGCTTCCCCCTGAACGGCAGGGTTTTTATTCACCGGATCCTGCCATCCGTGAAGCTGCCCGCGGTACAGAAATATACCCCTGGGCGAACCTGGCAGAAGGATGATCAACAATAAACCGGCGAAGTATCGCCGGTTTTTGCAACCTTTTTATGGTCTTTCTCGTCTTTTAAGCGATAATATATTTACCATCATTATTAGACAGGATAAATTATGAAAAAAATCGCCTTAATCGTTCTCATTGGCCTTTTTTTGATGGGATGCAGTCTGCCATTCACCATCAGCTGGAATACCACCCCCACCCCACAAATCGAAACCCCTGTACAGATCATTGCATCGCCTACCGCAGAAGTGATCGTAACTGAACCGCCGGCTGCAACTGAAGCACCTACTGCAGCTCCTTTGAACGGTACTGAGCTTAATCTTGGCGGTGTTTACATGGTATTACCACCCTGTCTGGCAGCGAACGCCACCGGCACCCTGGTGCCGGCGGCTCCGTATGATGAAAACAACGGACCGATGGAGTACTATCCAGAAAATCGCAAAATCGCTTTGCAGGGCTATCCCCTTTCTGGCAGTTTCTTTGACCCTGCAACAACTACTCACGGCGGCATCACCATCTATCCAATCGCTCAATTTGTGGCGATGAACCAATTTGTTGCGACCGAGGTGGCCGACATGCAGGCGCTTCTGGCCGCCAAACCCGCTTCACCGGATAATATTCCTTTGCTTCCTAATCTATACGCAGCTCAAGTCTTCAGTACCAATGAAAAATATCTTGCATTCCAAAATGGCGAAGGCATTCGTTTCTTGACAGAATATGCCCAATATTACGCGCCAGTTAATAATCACGATCTTTTCTATTCCTTCCAGGGTATCACGGCGGATGGCAAGTATTGGGTTTCAGCATTTTTACCTGTCAATGCTGCCTACTTGCAAGCTGCGTACGATTCGGTTAATGTGCCTGCAGGCGGAATTCCGGCACCGGCAATGGATGACCCTAATTATGGGAATGCCATGGATGCTTATTATGTCACCATGCTCGAAAAACTAAACACCACCCCAGACGCTGAATTTACACCGGGGCTCGACTGTCTTGATCAATATATTCAGTCGCTTAATATTGGCGATTAACTTTTTACTGATCACAAAGGGATTCCACCTGGAATCCCTTTTCTTTTTTAATCGGGGATTATCCATTACAATAAGGCTCATGTCTAAACTTAGCCGTCGTTCGATCCAGATTATTCTGGTATTAATGCTGATTTCAGCTTTTTTTGCGCCTTCAAATGTGAAAGCTCAGTCAACCGGGCTCAAATACACCGTGCTTGAAGGCGATACCATTGACTCGATCGCCACGGCCTTTCATACCACTGCTTTCCGAATCAGACGTATCAATTATATTGCCGACCTGGATTATATCTATCCAGGCCAAAGACTGCTCATCCCCGGGTTTGACGATGTGCAAGGCGAGGTCATGCGCGTCAATCAACCTTTCGGCAAATCGCTTTCGGCTTATTTTGGCAGTCTGCACCAGCCCTTGGTCTTATTAAACAGGTTAAATTTCATTACAAACCTCGATCAAACATGGGCAGGCGCACCGCTTTATATTATGTATACGAGTACACCTGCTGTCAAAGAAATTCCCGTTACAGAGGGTCTCTCTGGCCTTGAAACCGCCGTAAAACAGGGTGTAAGAACCTGGACCCTGGCCGAATACAACAACCTTCGTGGTCCATGGATGATGCTGCCCAACACCTCACTATGGATGCCTGATACAACCGCAGTGGCAGGTGTCGAGAGCAACAGTTCGCCTGCCATGACCGTCTCACCCTTTCCGCTGCTGCAGGGCAAGACAGCCGAATTGATCACAAATGCTCCCACTGAGGGTGCCAGCTTGGGCGGAAGCCTGAGGCTATCAGTCAATGATTCACTCGGAACCGCTGCGTACTATACGCCGGTGGAATACCCGCTGCACTTTTTCCCTGCCGATGACGGACGCATGATCGCCCTGCAAGGCGTACACCGTTTTGCCAAACCCGGCCTGGCCGCCATGGTGATCACCACCACCTACCCAAATGGGTCCACCTTTTCATATCAAGAGAACCTGCAGGTAAAGCCCTATGATTACGGCATGGGTGCTCCGCTCACTGTGGATCCTTCCTTCATTGATCCTGCAGTTACCATACCTGAATGGAAGTTGATCGAATCAATGGTTCAAGATGCTCCACCCATTAAGGAATGGACCTTCGGTTTCTCGGAACCCAGCCCCACCCCTGATGTCTGGATCTCCAAATACGGGTTGGTACGTTCTTACAACGATAGCGACTATATCTATTTCCACAGCGGAATAGACTTTCCAGGAAACGCCTCCACCCCCATTTTTGCCGCCGCAGCCGGAACTGTAGTCTTTGCCCAGGATGTGGAAGTAAGGGGCGGCGCCACCATCATTTCGCATGGCCGCGGCGTTTATACCGGTTATTGGCATCAATCACAAATTAATGTGAAGGTTGGCGACCATGTCGAAGCCGGCCAAACCATCGGCATGGTGGGTGATAAAGGTCGTGTGACTGGCGCCCATCTTCATTTTGAGGTTTTTGTTGGCGGCGTGGAAGTGGATCCCACCGAATGGCTGCAGGGAATGTATTAATAACATTTGCGAGTATTCCATAAAAATGGCAACCGAATGGTCGCCATTTTTATTACTCATACTTTGATTTGTCTATCAGCTCTCTCAATTTATCTTCATCTGACTTGTGGTTGAAATCAGGCTGATCCGCCGAAGTGGATTTTTCTGCAATCTCAGCTGCCCGCAAAATATCATAAGGGACCGCACGCATTACGGACCATTTGCCGCAGTTTTCGCAACGATCAAATTTGCCGATGGCAATATTGAAACCCCACATATGACGCGGAGTGGGTCTACCGCAATGGCTGCATATGCTGCCGCCGGCATAACCATAATTTCGTTGCGTCCCCAGAGGAATCCCGTTTGGATTACGCTTGCGCAAGACCGCAAATTGAACCAGACCCACAACAATAAACACACCAACCATGAGAAGCAATAAAGGACCCACTATTTTAGCCATTCCCGCGGATTCCTGCTCTGCGGAGAGAAAATTCATGTGTCTGGCGGGGGTGGTGAAAACCTTGCCTGCCGTGTTTGTCACCTCAGCTGTCAGGTCATGTGGTCCGAACCCGTATTGACTGGTATTAAATTGGTACGAGAAGGGTGAAACGGTCACCGCGGACATGAGTTCGCCATCAATGTAATAAGACACCGAGGCCAGATCTTCTGGTCCGACGACCTTCAAGGTGAACAGCCCTTTGATATCCGCACCGTTACCGTAACCAAAATCACGGTTTATGTTCAAACGGTAGGTCGGGGTTTCGGGTGTTTGCGCCCAAACCGGGCTGCAGATCAAAACCAACAACAAAGTGACCAGAACTGCTGAAGTGAATATTGATTTGCTTGTTTTCATTAGGTTACCTATTTCCATCTTGTTAATATTGTTTCGCGTCTAAAAAGGTGCGCTGCAAGGCGGATCATGGCAAAATCCACCAACACGAGCACAACAGCGGTGATCAAGATCAGTTGAACGTTGAGAACGATAAACCCTGCAAGCTGCCCAAATAAGACCAGCATCACCGGCATCACCAACACAGCGGAGATCTGTTCCGCCACCCGCGGATCGGCCGCACGTGAAGACACAAAAATGGCAAAATTAACCGCCAGGATCGCCATCAACGGACCGATCAGGAAGATGGCCAATATCCAGGTGGGACTGGCAATATAAGCCATGACTTCTTTGCTTACCCCTGTCAATGGCACCGCCAGGAGAAATATCAAAAAGCATCCCCAGGTCGCGATCACCGCAGGAATTACTGCTGAAAGGCCCTTACCAAACAACAGTTCCTCAGTCGTGATGGGCGTGGCTAAAAGGGGTTCCAGACTGTGGGTGGTCTTCTCACCAACAATACCGTAGGCGGCAATGGTGATCGGAATCATGATGGGCATCATGAGATAAAGCAGCATGAATTCGTTGACCATGAATATCTTGACACAATCCATCATGGGCAAGTTACCGCAGGTCATGGCAAATGTTGCCGGCACATCCGCAGAATCCCCTCCCTGCATGGCTGCGTTGCTGCCAAAGAAGCCGAGCATGCCAAGGGGTAAGAGGGTAAAGATCAAAGGCAAGAGGATGATGGTAAAAAGCACCACCCGGTTTTTGAAAACCTCAGCCCATTCTTTATCAATAATGGTTCTTACACGTGAAAAATTATACATGGCTTATTCCTCCTTCGCATGGATCATGCGCAGGTAAATATCTTCAAGGGAGTGCCGCAGCTCACCCACAAATTGGATCTCTGCACCGGCTTCAACCAGCTTGCGTAAAATGACGGGGTTTTCCTCTTCGGGATGGTCCAAGCCAATTAACAGGCTGTTATCCACTTGTTGAAGGTCTTTGACAAAGGGTAAACCAGTGATCACAGTCTTGTATTTCTCTTCCACGCGCGAAAGATGAAATGCCACCCGGCGTCCATAGAGGCGTTTCCTAAGGTTTTCGGGGGTATCCAGAGCGATCAAACGGGTCTTGAATATCGCCAGACGGTCACACAAACGATCCGCTTCATCCAGGTTATGGGTACAGAGGATGATGGTGCATCCGGAAGCCTTCAGTTCTTCGATGAAGTCGCGTACCAGGTGGGATGCTTCAGGATCCAGTCCGCTGGTGGGTTCATCCAAAAACAATAATTTTGGTTCGTGCAGCAAGGCGCGTGCAATGGCCAGCTTCTGACGCATGCCTTTGGAAAAACTGCCAGCTTCATCAAAACGTCTGTCCCACAATCCGAGCATACGCAAATATTTTTCAACTGTTCCATTTACATCAGCAACACCGTAAAGTCTGGCATAAATGGAAAGGTTTTTTTCTGCACTGAGCCTCTCATACATGCCAGGTGTTTCAGTGAGAATGCCCACCGATTGGCGGATCTGCTGATCTTGTTTACCGACTTGATAACCATTCACCACAGCGGTACCTGAGCTGATGCCGATCAGGCTGGTAAGCATCCTGACGGTTGTGGTCTTTCCCGCCCCGTTGGGGCCGAGAATGCCAAAAACCTCGCCCTCTTTGACTTCAAGATTGAGAGCGTCCACCGCGGTAAAAGGCGGTTTGTTCTTCTCGGTTATGAATGTTTTGGTCAAACCTTGTGCAATGATCATGTTCTCTCCTTGTTTCAACCAGATTATATACGTGAAGTCTATGATCAGGTTTCGAACCAAATTATAGTTCAGCTTGGTGATTGCTTGCACAACATCTGAGTATTTCGGAAGTTATAATTACGGTCAGGAACCTCACAAAAATGACCATTACATCACCCCCTCCAAAAAACTGGAAGCCTCGCTTTTTTACCATCTGGTCTGGCCAGGCATTTTCGTTGGTCGGTAGTGCGCTAACCCAATTCGTATTGGTATGGTGGATCACCCAGGAAACAAGTTCCCCCACCGCACTGGCGACAGCCGGCATTATGGGCATGCTGCCATCCGCGATCTTCAGCCCTTTGGGTGGGGTAATCGCCGACAGGTTGAGTCGGCGCATGGTCATGATCATTACAGATGCAATCACGGCCGTTTGCATGCTCATTCTGATCGGATTGTTTGCCAGCAACTCCATCCAACTCTGGCATATTTATACGCTCATGTTCATCAGGGCAACGATGCAGGCTTTCCAGCATCCCGCTTCTGCGGCCAGCACCATGAACCTGGTTCCGAGTGATTGGCTGGATCGGGTGGCTGGCATGAATCAAACCCTGCAAGGGGTGATGAGTATTGCAGCGGCACCGTTGGGCGCTTTGGCGCTGGCTGCGCTACCGATCCAGGGTGCATTGATGATTGATGTCGCTACAGCTTTATTGGGCATTGTTCCACTGCTGTTTTTCAAGATTCCTCAACCCAAAGCTGTTGAAGGAAGTGATCCAAAAACCATTTTGCAAGATCTGCGCGATGGTGTGCACACCATCCGAAGCAATCCGGGCCTGGTAACACTCTACGCCGTAACCGGGTTGGTGGTATTCACGATCATGCCCACGTTTGCACTCACACCGCTTCTTGTGAAGGATCACTTTGGCGGAGGAGTCAATCAAGTGGCCATCATGGAAGGTTTGGCCGGCGTAGGGATGCTTTTGGGTGGCGTCATCATTGGGCTTTGGAAGTTCAAGCTCCGCCGGGCGTTGATCGTGATGATCTCCTTTGGTATCTCGTGCGGCACGGTTGCGCTCACCGCTCTTGCCCCCACCCCGCTCTTCTGGTTGGCCGTTTTCTGGTGGTGGCTCAGCGGGTTCACTTTTTCAACTGGCAATGCCCCCATGATCGCTCTTCTGCAAACAGTCATTCCCAACGAAATGCAGGGGCGGGCGTTTTCACTCTTGAACATGATCTTCGGCCTGGCCGGACCGCTTGGGTTATTGATCGCCGGACCCATGGGAGCAAGATTTGGCATCCAAACAGTGTTCATCGTTGGCGGAACACTCTCCGCTGCGATCTGTTTTAGCGCACTCTTCCTGTGTCCACTTTGGAAGATGGAAAAATAACACGTTGGTCGAATATTGAATTTACGCAAGGCTGCTTTTGAATTGATATAATCTACTTTATTTTCAAATAATCCGATGGCGGATGGAAAGAGAATTCAAATGCCCAATTCCTCACTTACCTGTAAGTACTGTGGAGCCGGCAACCCGGCTGGCACAGACCGCTGCAGCGCCTGCGGTGCACCGATCGAAATTCCGGTTGTACCACCTGTTACTGTCACAACAGTGAACACGCCGGCCAGACCCATCACCCCTCCGGTAACTGCCCAGCGGGCAGACACCACCCCGGAACAGATCAGGGATGCTCTGGATGCCGCGCCGATCAATGATCAGTTGAAGGAAGGTCTCAAGGCCGCCGGGCTTGGGCTGGGTACACTTGGGGTGGGCACCTTCTTTGCTCGCACCGCCGCCGAAGCCGCCTCGATCGCTTTTTCAACTTTCCTGATCGGCTACTTTGCCGCCGCTACCCGCAGCGCATTGATCGCCCTGGCAGGCGGTTTGGTAATCGGATTGATGGTTGGACTGGCAGTCAAACGCCCGATTGCAGTCTTGCTTTCGGCCCCTCTGGGTACCATTTTGGGTATCGTCGTAGGCAATTTGCTTCAAGCAAGCTTACCGGCTTTACCGCTGCCCCCCCTGCTTGCACTGATCGGCGGAGGGATACTGGCCATCATCGGCAGCCGCAGAAGTTCAAGCAATCCGGTTGGCAAATGGTACGGACGGTTTCGTCCATTTTTGGGCATGGCAGGCGGTTTACTTTTTGCCCTGCTTGGATATACAGCTGGAAAACTCATCGGTTAATGGAAGTGTCTAAATGAATTACAGCCCTTTTTTCAAATTGGAAATTTTCTGCCCTGAGGAGAACGTGGATGAGATCCTCGAAGCCCTGGCAGGGGCTCATGCAGGCGAAGTTGGCAATTATGACCACTGTAGTACCATTCTGCAGGTTCAGGGCAGCTACAGGCCTCTGGAGGGCGCTAAACCGGCTTTTGGTGAGGTTGGTAAACTGATACTGGGTACCGAATGCAAGATAGAGATCAACTGCCGGGAAGAAAACCTGGCGGAAGCCATCCAGGCAGTGCGTGTAGCCCATCCCTACGAAGAACCTGTCATCAACGTGATCCCGCTTGCCAATCACCGCTACGGCGGTACAGTTTAAACAAAAAAGGCTGCCTTTTATGCAAAGTAAAGGCAGCCTTTTTTTCAGTTTGTTTAATTAATTTGAAATATATCCAAAAAGGGCATAAATTCCAGCTTCTGGAGCTTTTGCGCAAGCCATGTAAACACCATCAATTGGCGGTATGTATTTATTAGTTGTTTTTATTTTCGTCCAAACACCAGATTTCAATTCCCAGATCTCTGCCACCATGTTCGTAACTCCTGCGGGGATAGGATGACAGATTTCGCCACTGCTGGCAACTTTTATACCATTGGAATAAAGGTCAAGCCATTCAGGTGCCGGATTATTGAGCATATCCAAAATTGTTACAGTGCCGCGAGTCCATTTATCAGAGTTTTCACAAGTATCTTCATTCCCAGGACCTACATCTGCAACCGCAACGTGATAATAGGCAAATAATGCATAAGTACCAGCTTTCTTTGCCTGCGCACAGGCTGTAAAAACGCTCTCTCCACTCGTATTGACTAGCGTTGTTGTGGTCTTAACCTTAACCCAGGTCTCATCAACCAACTGTCTGACTTCCGCAACCCAGTCATATTGTGCACCTGTAAATTGATGACAAATCTTTGCTGGTGCATTGATCGTAATACCATTTGTGACGAGTTGCAAATATGAAGGTGCCCCATCTGCTGTTACATCTACAGCTTTTGCTTTTACTGATGTCGGGACCTGCCATTCTCCAGGAGCAAAAATTGAATTCATTTCAGCTTTAACTGTGAATTGAACATTCACGAGAGACACACCTAGGACAACAACGAGTACAAAAAGCACTGAGAATGATTTTTTCATTTTTTCCTCTCTTTTGAAATAAGAATCACTTTTTCATTATACACATGCTTTATCCTCTAAAGATTATCCACATTGATCTGATAATAATATATGCTAAGAATGTGGTCCTAGATATAAAACAAAAAGAATTTAGATTTCCAGGTCATACTTCAGCTTAGCCCTTTGATT
Organism: Chloroflexota bacterium; assembly: GCA_021825925.1. Lineage (GTDB taxonomy): Bacteria > Chloroflexota > Anaerolineae > Anaerolineales > Anaerolineaceae > UBA6107. Next base: position 5,808 of record JAKAFP010000011.1, on the reverse strand, counting down.
AACATTTCATAAAAACTATATTAATTGGCAAACACCGCCAAATTCAAACTGTTTTATCAAAACCATACATTTGACGATTAATTTACTCTGAAGCTATACGCCTCTTAAATCAGAGGCTGTCCCGAAAAGCAAAGGGGCAGCCTTTTAATATTGTTTATATGTAATTTTATGGAACGATCACTTTGATCGTATTTGAATATCCTGAACATGAAGGTCCACTTGCAACATAAACACACAATCGGACAATATAATTACCAGACGACAATGGCGCAGCAGCAAGAGTTAGTGTTCTGAGAGACGCCGTAGCAGATTCCTGGGTGGTTAAACCAGAGGACCATACTGGAGCAATAAGGTCCTGAGCCCAGAAGATATAGTAGCCATCAGTGTTGTCTGCATCACCACCTGGCAACGACCAATCGTATGTAAACGGGGTTACGCCATCCTCAGTTAGAACAACATCTGCAGTGCGGGTTGTAAATTCCACAATATTGGAATAAACACCACAACCAGTACCACTCGATTTACAAACCCTTACGTAATAATGAGTATTGCCTGAACCGGTGATGGTCGCAGTTCTTGTGCTTCCACTTGGGATAGCCATTACTGATGCGTTTTCATAGGTCGGTGTGGATTGACTGGTTGAATACAATACTTTAAAACCATTTGAAAAAGTACCTGTTGCAGTCCAATCCAGATCAATGGATCCCACTACTGAGGAGTTATCTACAAGACCTGTAATGGTGATCACAGCGGGATCGGCAGCAAAAGTGAAATCAACCACCGGCGAATACACAACACACTCACCACCCGAATATTTACATACCCTGACATGATAAGTTGCCGAAGGATCCCCGGTAATACTTCCAAGTCGAAGTGTACCGTCACTCACAACAGTGTAACTGTCTGCCAAAGTTGGCAATGCCGTTGTTTTTGAATACAAGATCTTGAACCCGTTGGGGAATGATCCACTCGCCGTCCAATTCACCTGGGCAACCCCGGTTGAAGTATCAGTGATGGATGTTATCGTAATTGTTGAACTGTCGGCAGTGCTGGTGATCGAATATGTTGGGAAAGTAAAAGCATAAACAGCCGAGTATGCAGTACATTTGGTTCCATCAAATCTGCAGATGCGATAGTAATATTTCGTATTGCTGCTGCCATCTATATAAGCAGAACGCAGTGTTGAATCGGCTATGTAAAAATAGGCATCCGTTCCATATGTCGGAACTTGGGAGCTGGATGAGTAAACGATCTTATACCCTTTCGGGCTCGAACTCTTGTCCGTCCAGGCAAAGTAAGCTTTTCCAGTACCAGCCGATTTTATTAGATCAATAATAAGCGTGGAGTCATAAGGAACGGATGTTCCGCCAGTGGCTACAACATTGGATGTTGTTTTTGTGGGTTTTGGAGTGGCCGTTGGTGGTGCAAAAGCAAAAATTCCAAGATCGCTGTAGATATCACACTTATCAACAATAAAGCGGCATACTCTTACATAATAGATCCGATCAGGGGAATAGCTGATCAAACCTGTTTTGGCTGTAGGAGAATAGATTGAAGTATAAGAACTCTCTGGATACGTCGGATAAGATTGAACGTCAGTAAAAACAATTTTGTATCCAAAGGGAAATTCACCGGAGGAATCCCAATTTACTTGAGCCACTCCAGGTGATTTTTGAGTTATCCCTGTGATCTTTATTTCTCCAGGGATTGCGGTTTTTATTGGATTATCATCACCTGACGAGCTGTTTTCACTGGTTGCTTCCCCTCCCTGCCCCTCTACTTCAAGAAAAGGTGTGGAAGTCGGCATCAAAGGGATGGATAAATCGAGCGTTGGAGTTGAATAGGCTTGGGTTGCCAATGCAGACAGTGTCGAAATTTCATCCAGGGATGGCCCAGCGGATGTTGGTTGAGTTATACCTGATAATAATGTACTGCAACCCGTAGACAGGGTTAATACGATGATGACCAATAAAAGCCAAATACGTTTGCCCATAATTCCTCCTCCAACGAACAGATTACCATTTTTATTATATAGACATAATCCCTGATTTCTACCCACAGCTTTGTTATCTCGTCTATACGCATTTTTTACAGGGACTTATTTATCCTCTGTTTCATCCAGATGCATGAGATGTAACAACCGATGGATTACCGGTGCAATAATAATGCCGAAGATGCCCAAAAAGATCATCCCTGAGAATAAAGCATAAAAAGATGCAAACCACTTGCCACCATCCGATTGAAGGGTATTCACCGGCCCCATTCCACCCAGGATCATGGAAGCGTTCAATAAGGAATCCAACCATGAAAGATGCTCGAAGCCATGATATCCCAAGACGCCGATCCCGAGTGAGATGGCCAGGATGCCCAACCCGGTTAGTAAATGTGATAATATGCGGATGATGAATTGAGTTCGCGGCAATAATGGTTCATAGTGCTTTTCATACATATCAACCTCCCAATTACTTTTTAATTATGATATATCATACTTTGGATTTGCTACTATTTTCACCCTTGACTCTCCCCCAAGGGGAGGTTGTATGCTTCAAACACTGATGGCCATCAGGAGGATCAAGTGTTCAAGATCGGTGACTTTTCTCGCATCGCACATGTGTCGGTTAAAACCTTAAGGCACTATGCCAAGGAAGGATTACTCGAACCTGTATGGATAGACCGCTATAGCGGGTACCGTTATTACACGCTCGATCAGTTATCCCAACTTAATCGTGTTTTGGCACTGAAAGATTTGGGATTCACCCTGGATCAAATCAAACACTTGTTGATCAGTGGCGTGTCTGCAGATGAGTTGAGAGGCATGTTGCGATTAAAAAAAGTTGAGCTGAAACAACATTTGTTTGAGGAACAGCAGCGCCTGGCGAGGATCGAGAAACGACTTGACCAGATCGAATCCGAAGGAGTTACCAGTGGAAATGTTGTCCTTTTAAAACCGATCCAATCTTGTTTGACGGCCTGGGCACGCTCAAGGGCTGCAACCATTGAACAGGCTGAAGATGCCCGCGAAGGATTACGTCATTTGATCCATGCCTGGTGCAATGAGCATCACATCCGCATCGTTGGACCTTGGTTTAGTCTGTTAAAAGACAGCCAGTTTACCGATAATATGGTGGATTTCCATCTTGGGGTTCAGGTTGAAGGCACTGCAAATAAAAGTGACAAAACAAACGCTGGACCCGTGCGATTGAGCCGTCTGCCTGAAATTCAATTGGCTGCCTGCCTGTTGGGTGGCGTTGCCGGGCAAGTGCCACAAACAGAACTGCTCAACTGGATGGAATTAAATGGATACCGCTCATGCGGTGAAACACGTCTTGTTTACCTCGGAGAGACCCCCGAGACACCTCTCACTGATCGGGTTGTTGAAATTCAGGTTCCAGTACACTGCGAGCCTGCGGACGGTGACGAATTGACCAAGCAAAAGGAGCTAAAAATGGAACCCGTAAAATTTGAAACTTTACCAGCCTTCAAGGTAATGGGTATGAAGTATCGCGGCAAAAATGAAAATGGTGAGATCTCTGACCTGTGGGGTGAACTTAATCCACGCTACAATGAGATCCCGGTGATCGGCCAATGTGCTTTTGGGGTTTGTTTAATGCCCTCCGATGCTCCTGACGGGGTGTTTGAGTATGTTGCCGGTTTCAAGGTTGCCGCGGACGCGGTGCCACCGGCTGGCATGCTGGTGGTGGATGTCCCTGAAAACAAGTATGCTGTTTTTGAACATCGTGGCGGCAAGGAAACCCTGATGAACACCTATCATCTGATCGCAAATGAATGGTTTCCCCGTTCGGGTATGAAGCCCACCGGTGGCTACGATATGGAGGTCTACGATGAAAACTTCAATAATTTTGAAGCTGATTCGATCATGTATATTTATGAACCGATAAAATAGCTGTGCTTACAACTCCCGTAGTGTATTACGCTATGGGAGGGGTAAACAAAACCTGAGACCCACCATCACCAGGGTTGTAATTAAAGAAAAACACCCTCCAGAACTAAATCTGGAGGGTGCTCTTTGAATTGAGTATGTTTAATTTTCAATCGGAGGATAAACCCACATGGGAACATTACTCGCGACGGTTGAATTATCGCCAAGTTGACCGTAGGTATTATCACCCCAGCAGATGGCCACGTTGTTGCTTCCCTGCAGAACACAGGTGTGGTTGGCACCCACTGCAATGTCATTGGCCTTGTTCAGGTTCTTGACCAATACTGCAGATTGTGAGTTGGTATTGTTTCCGTTGCCCAATTCACCCTGGGTGTTGGCACCCCAGCAGGAAACAGTGAGGTTATCGTTGATCACACAGTTGTGATCAATACCGGTGCCGACTTTCAAGGCAGCCACTGCATCTTTGACAGCTGCAGATACCAGGTCGCTGCCCCAACACTTTACAGTACCATCGGAGGCAACTGCACATCCGGTTTCACCCCAGCGGTTGGCCGAAATGGAGAGCGGTCCAACCAATTGTGAGACCTTGGCTGCCAGAGCTTTGCTGTAGGCATCCAATGAGAGAACATCGGAGCCCAAGAGATTGGATTGTCCACCTGAGATCTCACTGAGCTTGGTAGTGAGCAAAGATTTCACAGGGCTGGTTCGGTTGGTGGTGGTACCGTCATTGAGCTGGCCGTTGCCATTCTCACCCCAACACCATACATCCTGATTTTTCAGTTGAACACAGGTGAATTTCTCGCCTGCAGTAAGAGCAACGATCTGATCGGAAGGAAGTCCGGTGACCAGCACAGGTAGTGAACTATTGGTGGTGGAACCGTTGCCAAGTTGTCCTGAGCTGTTAGCTCCCCAACAATAAACCTCGTTCTTGCTGGTCAATGCACAGGTGTGGATGCTGCCAGCGGTCAGGTTGACCACACCAGACAATTTACCATCGCCTGAAACATTCTTGACATAAACAGGTACCAATTCGTTGGCGGTCTTTCCATTGCCTAATTGTCCGCTGGAATTAAGTCCCCAGCAAACCACATTACTGCCATAGGTCATACAGGTGTGTCCGAGGCCAGCCACAATGATCCTTCCGGCGCCTGTCACAGGGATGACCAGTTTTGGTTTAGCGGTTGGTGTGGCACCAGTCACGGGGATGACCAGAGCAACTGGGGGCGAAGTCACCACAACCGTTGGAACATCAGTGGGGTTGTCTGTGGGAACATCAGTCGGTACCTCTGTTACAACCTGAGTCGGCGTATTTTCCGGTGTGGCAGTATCCTGCGGGGTATTGGTGGGTTCAGGCGTAGCCGTATCCTGAGGTGTGTTGGTGGGTTCCGGGGTGGCAGTATCCTGAGGGGTATTGGTAGGCTCAGGGGTCGCTGTGTCTTCTGGAGTATTGGTGGGAACTGGAGTGGCAGTATCTTCAGGAGTTCCTGTATTGGTAGGGGTTGCTGTAAATTCTATAGTAGCTGTTGGAGTTACTGTCGCCGTGTTTTCTGGTGTTGCAGTGGCAGTATTGGTCGGCGTATTGGTCGGCGTGGCAGTGTGCCGCGGCACTCGCGTTGGAGTGGCAGTTGGGGTTGCAGTTGCTGTTTTAGTAGGGGTGTTGGTCGGTGTCGCGGTTGGTTGTGAATCCACACCGTAGTTATCCGTTTTGCTTCCCAGAGTGACTTTAAATTCATGTCCTCCTTCCGAACTGCCGATGGTATGGGCAGCGAAACAGCCACTGGTGTAGTGCACCCCAATAATTGGACAGTAATTAAGTAGAATTGAAGGACTGAGTTCGGAATTGAACAGGGCTCAGTCCTTTTAGTTTAACCTTAATCCTGTGGTTGTTGTAGTAGTCAATGTATTCA
>JAKAFP010000005.1 GCA_021825925.1 Chloroflexota bacterium | reverse complement strand
TTGCAAAGATTGATGTTACCAATGGTGACTTATTGAGCAGAAAGGCATACCGATTAAGAAGTCTGTATAATCAATAAAGTGTTACCCATGTGGTTGCACAATCTGTTACCCATGTTGCTGTATACATAGCCATACGCCCTTACAAAATAATTTACTACAACAAAAAAACCCCCGCGGATTTCGATTCCGCGGGGGTTTGCCATACCAGTTCGAGTTACTTGCGAACGGTGATATCCACACCGTCTTTGATCACATACAGGGGATAGTCGTGTGACCAGAGGGCTTCCCAAACATTGCCAGCATCCAAAATGACGAGGTCGGCATTGCAGCCTTCTTTGACACCATAATTCTTGATGCCAAGGGCCTTGGCAGCGTTGGTGGTGATGAGATCGAAGAGCACTTCCATCTCGGGGCGGCTGACCATGTTCATCAGATGGGCGGCCAGGAATGCAACTTCCTGCATGTTGTTGCGGCCAAACGGATAGTAGGCATCCGCGATGTCATCCTGACCGAGGGCAACACTGACGCCGGCGGCATATAGGGATTTCACGCGGGCATACAGTGGGCCGGTCTGGGGATCAGAAACGAGGCCAATCTGGCCTTTTTTCAACAGGGCTTCGATCTTGCGGTAGTAGGGTTCCGGGTAGAGGGCCATGGCGCGGGCGTGCTGCACGGTCACACGTCCCTGCCAGCCTTCGCGCAGGGTGGTGGAGGCGAGCATTTCGAGGGTGCGCAGGGTGGCGTCACCGGCATCGTCAATCAGCATCGAAACGTCTTTGTTGTACTTCTTGGCCAGTTTGAACATGCGGTCAATGTGTTCCTGAGAATCGGCATCGGTATATTCGATCCAGGGAATGCCGCCAACCACGTCTGCACCCATCTTGAGGGCTTCTTCAACATAATCTTCAGCACCAGGATCGCGCACCACACCGTCCTGCGGGAAGGCAACGACCTGTACTTCAACACGACCTTTGTACTCTTCGCGGGCTTTCAGCAGGGCTTTGACGCCTTCCAATTTGCCGGTGGTGTCGGTGTCTGCGAATGCACGAATGTGAGTGTTACCGTAGCGGACGGCCAGGTCAAGTGCTTTGCGCACGTTCTGGATGATCCACTTTTCATCATATTTTTTCTTGACGTTTGAAGCCAGTTCAATGGCTGTCATGGCTCCGCCCATACCACCGTCGGTATAAGCGCTGATGGCTTCGTCATCCATCATGGCCAGGGTATAGACCTTGTCCAGGTGTAAGTGACCGTTAATGAAAGAACCGGTAACGAGATTGCTGCCTGCATCAATGGTTTGTTTGGCGTCGCCGGCTACTTGCTCAGCAATTTTTACGATTTTGCCTTTTTCGATGGCAATCTGCATTAATTTGCTGCCGGTTTCGCGGGTCTTTGCATTCTTGATCAAAATATCGTAAGCCATTTTTTATTCTCCAGAAAGATAATTTTTACTTGCGTGTTTCTTTGATCATTTTTTGAGCAATCATGGCGCCGTCACGGATGGGTTCATAACCGGTGCAGCGGCAGAGATGCTTATTGAGGGCATTGGTCATTTCAACTTCACTGGCATCCGGGTTGGATTCCAATAAGCCGTAAAGCTCCATCACGATGCCGGGGGTGCAGAAACCGCACTGCACAGCGCCGGATTCCGAGATGGCTTTTTGGATGGGATGCAATTCAACACCTTTGGCAAGCCCTTCTACGGTCACAACAGAGGTGCCGGCTGCTTTGGCGGCAGGCGTGTTGCAGCTCTTGATGGCTTTGCCATCCATGACCACGGTGCAGGTACCACAGGTGGAGTTGTCACATCCGTGCTTGGTACCGGTGAGGTTCAGCACTTCGCGCAGGACATCGAGAAGCATCATTTCTGGTTCGTAATCAACGGTGCGTTCCTTGCCGTTGACAGTAAAGGTCATTCGTTCAGCCATTATTTCAACTCCTTTCGTGCTTCAAGGGCAGCTTTCACCTTGTCTGGTGTAACCGGGATCTCGAACAAATCCACGCCAATGGCGTCATAAATGGCGTTGAGGATGGCAGGAGCAGCGCCGATTACGGAATGCTCGCCAATGCCGCGTGCGCCAAATGGACCGATGGGATCGGGTGTTTCGACAAACTCGATCGTCTGTTCAGGAGCTTCCTTGTAGGTGGGGATGTGATATTTGAACAGGTGAGGATTGGTGATGCGGCCTTCCTTGTCAAAAACGACTTCTTCAGTGAGGGCAGCACCAATGGACATCATTACGCCGCCAAGCACCGATCCGCGGATTTGCAGCGGATTGATCACCTGTCCGACATCAAACACGGAATAGTAGTGATCAACGATGACCTTGCCGGTCTTTTTCTCGATCTTGAGATCCACACCCTGGGAACCCATGGTGTAGGTCACGCCGATGGAGCCCTGGCCGTTCTGATCCGGGTTGGAGTAGCGGGGCAGGCGGGCATCTGAAACAGCCTGGGCGAGTTCACCAACGGTGATACCGTCATTGGTAATATATCCGCGGGCAAGATCGGGTACAGCCACGCGAATGGTGGGATCGTTGCGCAGATAGACGAATTCGCCATCATATTCCAGATAGTCCACATCGGTCTTCAAAACCTGAGCGGCTGTATTCTTTAATTGTGCGATCAGTTTATCCGCGGCGCGGATGATGGCTCGTCCGCCCTGGGTGGTGAACATTGATCCAATGGTTTGCCACTCATAGGGTGAATACTGGGTGTCAATTTCGGTATAAATGCGGATCTGTTCGGGTGGAATCTTGAGAGCTTCGGCTGCCACCTGTTTGATCACAGTGCGAAGACCCTGGCCAACCTCGGCGCCGCCCATGTTAATGTTGACGGAACCGTCCACATTCATCTTCATGTAGCAGCCCTTCGTGGAGAATGGAGCACCCTTGGGGGATTTCATCACGGTCACCATGGCGCGGCCGTACACATACTGGTCATCTTCTGCTGGTTTGGGTTTGCCAAAGACCATTTTTTCAACACGGGTGGCACATTCGAGAATATTACCGCTGTGCTTCCACATGGTTTCGCCAACGGCATTGACCTTGCCCTCAGACAAGAAGTTCTTCTTGCGGAATTCAAGCGGATTCATGCCAAGTTTGCGGGCCATCAGGTCCATCATGCGTTCCGTGGCGATCTGGCTTTCCTGGTGTCCATAGCCGCGGTAGGCGCCGACGGCGGGGGTGTTGGTATAGACGGTGTAACCGGTCAGGTCGCAGTGCTTGTATTCATACGGACCGGTCGAGTTATGGGTTGAAGCGATGGTCACGTTGACGGCTGTATCTGCATAAGCACCGCCGGTGTGATAGATGGTGCTCTTGATGGCCACCAGGGTGCCGTCTTTCTTGGCGCCCATCTTCATTTTGGTGCGGATGCCGTGAGCCAAAAGGGTGCTGGTGAAGTCTTCTTCACGGGTGCCGACCCATTTGACAGGGCGACCTGGTACGAAACTGGCTATCCAGGCAATGGTTTGTTCGGTGGTGACATCAGATTTGTAGCCGAAGCAGCCGCCCAGGTCTGGAGTGTGAACACGCACATCGCTGACGGGTACATCATAAGAATGAGCCAGGTCTTCGCGGATGATGAAGGGGCAAATGGTGGTGGACCAAACTTCGATGGTGCGGTCTTCTTTGAACCAGACGATGGTGCCGTGGGGTTCAATGGCGGCACAGGAGCCGAGTGGATAGTTGAACTCACCTTCGATGATGACATCCGCCTCGTCAAAACCTTCTTCACCGCGGCCTTTGGTCAGGTGATAGGTGTTGGCGATATTGGTGCCTGAGGTTTGTTTGAGGGTGGGCAGACGCCAGTAATCATCCATATCTTCATGGATGAGGGCGGCATCTTTGGCCATGGCGTCGCGGGCATCGGTGTAGACGGGCAGGGGTTTATATTCCACCTTGATCTTTTCCATGGCGGCGCGGGCATGAGCGGCGGTATCTGCGATCACTGCGGCCACAGGGTCACCGATGTAGCGTACCTTGGTGACGGCCATGGGCTGCAAATCTTTGATGTTGTCGCCATAGCGGAATTTGCAATCTTTGCCGGTTACGACTTTGACGACACCTTCACATTTTTCCGCTTCGCTTGTATCCACTTTGAGGATCAGGGCATGAGCGTATTGGGGGCGCAAAACAGCAGTGTGCAGCATATCCGGAAGACGGACGTCATCCAAATAGACGGCTTTACCAGTAACCTTGCTGATCGCATCCGGTCGGTTATAAGGTTGACCTACATACTTATATTTCATAATCGTATCTCCTGCCGCTTATTCGCGGCGATAGGCTTTGAGCAAAGCAGAAGGTGCAGAAACACCTCTGCCTGCCAGGGTTAGGGCGATGATGGTTACGACGTAGGGTAATGAAAGGAATAACTCGTAGGGAAGTTTGATGCCAAGGGTTTGCAGACGAAGCTGAAGTGCCTGCACGCCGGCAAAGATGAGGGCTCCCCATAAAACGCTGACCGCCTGCCAGTTGGCAAAGATGATCAGAGCGATACACACCCAGCCACGCCCGGCAACAATACCAAAGGTAAAGGAACCGAGTTGTGCCAGGGTCAGGAATGCGCCGCCAATGGCCATTAGACCACCGCCGATCGCCAATGCCCTGGTGCGGATGGCATAGACGTTCAAACCAGCTGCATCTGCAGCTTCGGGGTTTTCACCCACGGCCCGGATCTGCAGACCAAAACGGGTTTTGCTGATGATCCACCAGACGAGGGGGATCAAGATTATACCGATGTAGGTTAACAAATACTGGTTGGTGATCGGTGCCAGCGGATTTGATTCTGGCAGGATCTGGAGCATCGGGAACGATTCAATGGCAGGGGGCAGTTTGTTCTCACCGAAGATGACTCTAAAGGCAAACAGAGAAATACCTGTTGCCAAAAGGGTGATGCCAAGTCCGGCGACATGTTGATTGACACCCAGGCGAACTGAAAGAAGGGACATCAATAATCCAGCCAGTACACCGGCAATAATGGCTCCCAACAATCCAAGCCAGAGCGAACCACTCAAGGAAGCGACAGCAAAACCGACAAAGGCGCCCAAAAACATGGTGCCTTCGATTCCCAGATTAAGGATCCCGGAACGTTCAGAGAAGAGTTCGCCGAGGGTACCGTAGATCAGGGGAGTAGCCACGCGCAGCATGGCTGCCAGCAACCCAACGATAAAGAGGACTGATTCCATTATTCTACCCTCCGGATGCGGTAATTTTGCAAGACAAAGAGGGACAAGGTGACCAGCAGCAAGGTGGATTGAACCACATCACCCAGATACACCGGCACGCCCATGACTCTTGATACCGTTTGAGCACCTGTATCAATGAGACCCAAGAATAGGGCGGCAAGACTGACCCCAAAGGGATGCAATCCGCCGAGGGTGGCGATGATCACACCTGAGTACCCAAGTCCGTCTGAGATGGCGTCAATCAAGTGGAAGTGAATACCAGCCACTTCACCGGCACCCGCCAGACCAGCAATACCGCCACTGATCAGCGCCACGGTCAGCATGGTCTTGTTAACCTTTATGCCTGCAAACTTGGCGCCTTCCTTGCTCAGACCGACGGCACGCATCTTCAGACCAAAGGAGGTGCGATTGATCACAAACCAGATGACCAGGATCACGGCGGCAGCAACGATGATCCCAAAATGAAGACGGGTTCTAGGGATCAGTTTTGGAAAAATTGTGCCTGCTGATATTTCAGGGCTTTGCGGCCACATGGAAACCGGGTTGCGCCAGGGTCCATTGAGAAGAAAACTCGTGACGTTAAGCACGATCGAGTTCATCAACAAGGTGGTAACGATCTCATCCACGCCGAGTTTCACCTTGAGCAGCGCTGAGGGCAGTGCCCAAAGTAAACCGCCTGCAAACCCGCCGAGGATCATGGCTGGAATGCCAAGGATGGGTGAGACATCTTTCAGGGTGGTGCCCACAAAGGTGGCCACGATGGCACCGGCATACAACTGACCTTCAGCACCGATGTTCCAATACCCACCTTTGAAGGCAAAGGCCACAGCGGCACCTGTCAGTAAAAGGGGAGTGGATTTGACCAGAACCTCAATGGCGCTGGATTTACTGGCCAAAGGAACGATCAGAAAGTTATAGTAAGCCGTAAACGGATTGGCTCCGGCCAACAAGATGACAATGGATGTGATCAGGAAGGTGACCGGAATGGCGATGATGGGCAACAGTGTCCGCATCCAGACAGGAGCAGGAGCACGTTCGATCTTTAATTTCTGCATAGTGTCTACCTTTCCTATCTAAGCTGGAGTACCGGCCATCATCAGGCCCAGTTTTTCTGCGGTGGCTTCTTGGGCGGATAAAATGCCCATGATCTGGCCACTATAGATGACAGCGATGCGATCAGAAAGAGCCATGATTTCTTCAAGGTCTTCTGAAAGCAGCAAGACAGCAGCACCGCGATCACGTTGTTCAAGCAGTGTGGAGCGAACATAATCAGTCGCACCCACATCCAACCCACGGGTGGGCTGACTTGCGATCACAGTGTGCGGATTCTGGCTGAGAGTGCGTGCCAGCATCACTTTTTGCATGTTTCCGCCAGAGAGTGTGCGCACACGGTCGCTAGGACTCGCCTTGATATGGAAAGATTTGATCAATTCTTCAGCGTTCTTCTGAATTTTCCCGTAGTCCAAAATGCCATTTTTCACAAAATTCTGCAATTGGTCCAAAACCAGGTTTTCAGCAACTGAAAGTTCGCCAACCATGTTGGCGTGGCGGTCTTCAGGGATGCGGCCAACTCCAGCTGCGCAGACACTACTGGTATCCGCGTTGGAAAGATCCACATCACCTGCTATGATTTTTCCGCTGGTGATCTTTTGTGTACCGCAAAGTACGGCTGAAAGCTCTGTTTGACCGTTGCCTGAAACACCTGCCAACCCCAGGATCTCACCTTGATGAACCTCAAGAGAAATATCTTTTAAAGCCGGCAGTCCTTTTTTATCAACGGCATTGATCTTTTCGATTTTCAGTTGGAGCTTGCCCTGTTCGCGCTGACCTTGACGTTTGACGCCAAAATTTTCGCGCCCGACCATCATATTGGCTAGCTCTTTTAGGTTGCTTTCTGCCACTTTGACCTTACCAGACAGCTTTCCATCGCGCAGCACCGTCACCTGGTTACAGATCTGCATTACCTCGTTCAAGTGATGGCTGATGAATATAACTGAAAGGCCGTTTTTTTGAAGCCGGGTAAGTGCTTCAAAGAGCACCTCAACTTCTTGAGGGACCAGTACTGCGGTAGGTTCATCGAGAATCAGGACCCTGGCGTCGTGGTAGAGTGCTTTTAAAATCTCAACACGTTGACGTTCGCCAACGGATAGATGTTTGATTAATGCTTGTGGTTTTACTGGGATGCCAAAACGTTCAGAGGCTGCAGCAACTTTTTTCTCAACCTCAGATAGGTTTAGGGTGAGGCTTCCACTTTCTCCCAAAACCATATTCTCAGCAACAGTAAGTGTTGGTACAAGCGTGAAATGCTGGGTGACCATGCCAATGCCCAGGTTGATCGCATCCTTGGGAGAACGGATCACAGCTGGGGATTCGTTGATGAGTATTTGGCCTTCATCTGCATTGTATAATCCATATAAAATGCGCATGAGGGTTGTTTTCCCTGCCCCATTTTCCCCCAATAACGCATGAATCTCGCCTTGTTCCAAAGTAAAATCTACGTGATCGCTTGCCACTAGATCGGCAAACTTTTTAACAATTCCCTTCATTTCAACAGCGTGCATGTGTGCACCTCGAAGTCATTATTGATATTTGCATATTGATGATTAGGGCTAGAAAGCGAAGTTTCTCCTGTTGGAAAAAACTTCGCTTTCCTTAACCATCAATTTTCAGGCCTTCTCATAGTGGAAATATCAAAGGCTTATGAAAAGGCCTGATTTATTAGTTGGAGCCAGCAGGTTGGGCTTCGTCAACATCCACGCGGAACATACCACTCATGATCTCAGCTTCTTTGGCTTTGACAGAGGCGAGGAGATCAGCAGGGATTTTGCTTTCAACATTATGGAAGGGAGCCAGTGAGGCGCCGCCCTTGCCCATCATTGAGAAGTCTTTGAGGTCCTGTGCAGTGAAGGTACCGGCGGTGACCTGTTTGATCAGATAATCAACAGTCGGATCCATGTTCCAGACAGCGCTGGTGACCACAAATTCAGGTGCAAGTTCGTTCTGATCGCTCATGTTACCAAAAGCGAAGAGGCCTTTTTCAGCAGCGGCGTCAATAACACCAAAGCGTTCTGCATAGAGAACGTCGGCGCCATTATCAACCATGGCCAAAGCAGCTTCTTTGGCGGCGGCAGGATCGAACCAGCTATTGATAAAGGAAACCATGACAACTGCATCGGGATTTTGAGATTTGGCACCGGCGATGAAAGCGTTGGCCAAGCGGTTTACTTCTGGCACAGGCATGGCGCCGACGATACCAATTTTGTTGCTGGTGGTTAATCCACCGGCCAGCATACCCATCAGGTAAGCAGGTTCGTGGATCCAGTTATCGAAAACGGCAACATTGGGTTCGCTGGGGCCGGAACCGGAACCAAAAGCGAAGGCGATCTCGGGGAAATCTTTTGCCACACGGCGAACGGCTTCTTCATTACCGAATGCATCACCCATAATAAGGTTGGGTTTCTGTCCTTCGCAAACTTCGCGCAGAACACGTTCCATGTCACCAGAGTAACCGATGTTTTCCTGATAGGTGTATTCGATCTTGCCTGCATCCGCAGCTTTTTGAAGTGCAGCATGGATGACACCATCCCAAGGTTCTTCGATGGGGGTGGCGTAGGCGCCGAAAACTTTGATGAGACCAGCTTCTGCTGGAGCAGCTTCAGGGGTGGCAGGGGCGGCTTTGGCACATGCAGACAGTACAAAGGTCAAAGTTACCAGAATTGTTACTACGAACATCAATTTCTTAGACATCGTTCTCCTCCAAAGTATGTATAAGGTGGTTTAGATAATTCTATTGCAGACAAAAAACACTCTAAGTCTACTTTCACCTCCTTTCGGATATGGATTATTATGTCAAGTGTAATCTGGTAAGTCTAATGTGAGTTTATTCATGCCAAATTCAGGCATTATTACTAAAAATAATTATAGAGACATATTATTTCAAAAAAAAGGAACAAAGGTAATATTAATTGTCACCTGAATTCCGTAAAAAAATGAAAAAGAGCATAATTCAAGACTCAACTGCTACGAGAGCGCAAATTATTGTATGACAATGACTAATGAAAAGAAATGAATTTTACGTAAAACTTGGTTGTTTTCTAATAAATTGTTTTAATATGCAACTATTATTGGTTTTATCGGATTAAAATTGTTAATAAATAAAAAAGGGTGAAACAAACCTGAAATTCATTGCTGTTTACCTTTTTTTCAATAAGCAGAATGGTTAGAGCATAATTGTTCTTAAAATAAATTGCAATACTCCTTAAGGGTCATCTCTTTAATAAACACTTGGTGATAAACTTAGCATCCCAATAAAATGACAGACACTATTTCAGAATTTACGATTCCACAGCAATATAAAACCGACCGCAGATCTCCTGCGCGTTGGATTTTTTCGCATGCCATACATCAATGGCCGATCGTTTTGATCGCCCTGGCTGGTGCTCTTGGTAATGCCGGATTGTTGGCCATCATCCAGGTCAAAGTGGGTGAGGCTTTCAATGTTGTTTCAGCTGCTACTTTTGACAATAAAGCTTTGGTCGCAATTACGGCGGTCATTCTGGCTTGCTCGGTAGGACGGGGGGTGCTTCAGTTCTCCCGCAATTTTGGGTTCGAATTCATTGCCCAAAGGGTGGAACGTGCTGTCCGGCGTGAACTTTATACCAGCCTGCTGGGCAAAAGCATGACCTTTCATAATCTTCAACCTGTGGGTGATACCATGGCACGCGCCACAAATGATGTGCGCGAGGTGAATTTTCTTTTCAGTCCCGGTTTGAACATGGTTGTGGGGTCACTAACCTTCCTGATCTTCCCGGTGGTCGCGGCCCCCAGATATGATATGCAGTTGGTGATCGTACCCGCAGCCTTCATTGTGTTGTACTTTTTTACATTGCGTATATACATGCGCGGATTGGCGCCCATCACTGAAGAGGTGAGAGAGTCCTTTGGCGCGCTGAATATTCGTTTGGCAGAATCGTTGGATGGCGTCGAAACCGTCAAAGGCTCAGCACGGGAAATCGCTGAGATCGCACTTTTCAAGCAAAATGTCAAACGTTACAAAGACGCCTCGGTGGAGCAGGGGAATAAGGAAGCCCGCTTCCTTCCGCTGCTGCTCTACGGTATTGCCCTGGCCGCCGGGCTGCTGCATGCCTTGCTTCTTTTCCGTGCCGGCAGGATTGATATCGGCGAAGTGGTCGGCTATTTTGGTTTGCTGTTGATGCTGGATTTTCCGACTTTTGCCTCGCTGTGGGCTTATTCGAGGATCTCGCTCGGATTGGCCGGAGCAAAAAGGATCCTTGAGGTCATGAACCGCGAAGACAATCTGGATCAAAATGCGATGGGCTATGCGCGGCCAATGCGTGGAGAAGTCGAATTCCGATTTGTTACATTCCGTTATGCGGAGGGCGACCCGGTACTCAGCCAAATTAGTTTCAAGGTGGAACCCGGCCAAACGGTTGCCATTGTGGGTCAAACCGGATCGGGTAAGACTTCACTGGCACGTCTGATCAATCGTACTTACGATGTCAGTGAAGGGCAGGTGTTGGTGGATGGTGTTGACGTCCGTGATTGGAACCTCGAAAACCTGCGTCGAAATATCTCCATCATCGAACAGGATATTTTCCTTTTTTCACGTACCATTGCCGAAAACATTGCTTTCGGCAAACCTGGCGCCTCACAGCGGGAGATCGAAGAAGCTGCAAAAGCCGCCCAGGCGCATGAATTTATAGAAACTTTTGCCGATGGGTATCAGACCATCATTGGTGAACGCGGTGTCACCCTTTCTGGCGGACAGCGTCAACGGTTGGCACTGGCGCGGGCTTTTTTGACCGATCCGCGTATTCTGATGTTGGATGATTCCACCAGCGCGATTGACTCAGCAACAGAAGATAAGATCCAACGGGCCATTTACGCCGCGGCAAAGGGGCGCACCACGTTTATCATCACTCACCGGCTGTCTCAGATCCGCTGGGCTGATTTAATATTAGTGGTCAAGGGTGGGGCTTTGACCGCTGCCGGCACTCACGACGATCTGATGCGCACCAGTGACGCCTATCGAAGGATATTTAGTGAATAAGGGCCGTAATTCGTAATGTATTTACCGTGATTCGTAAATTCTCGTAAATTACGGTTCACAAATTACGGTTCACGATTCTAGTTTTTGAGGAACCATGGGCTTTTTTGAAGGTCTTGACGCAGAAAAATACGATCGCACTTACGACGATAAGGAACTGACCCGGCGTATTGTGGGCTATTTTAAACCGCAATGGAAGCGCCTGGTGGTGGTTTCTTTGTTGACTCTGGCCATTGCCGGAGCAGGTTCTCTACTACCGATCATCGTTTCGCGAGGAGTGGATCTACTTAAAGGGGTGCCACAATTGTGGAGCATGCTGGGCGTGGGGGCTGCCGTTCTGGTGATCGGCCTCTCAATCTGGTTCTTCAACTGGGGGCTGCGCAGGTTGATGGCTTTGACCATTGCTGATGTGGTCGCCAAATTGGCCATTGATGCTTATTCCGCCTCGGTGGAACACGATCTCTCATTTTATGATGAATTTTCATCCGGCAAGATCGTCTCGCGCATTACCTCTGATACCCGCGACTTTGGTGAATTGATCACCCTGGTTACGGATGTTGCCAGTCAAGTGGTTGAGGCGTTGATTCTGGCGGTCGTGCTCTTTGTCATCGAGTGGCATCTGTCGCTCTACCTTTTTGCCATCATCCCGGTGGTGACCCTGTTCGCCATCTTGTACCGCACCATTGCCCGCAAGGCCACCCGTCAGGGTATGCGAGCCATGGCAAATGTGAACTCCACTATAAAAGAAACGGTCAGCGGAATCGCGGTAGCCAAGAACTTCAGACAGGAAGCCAGTATCTACCAGGAGTTCAACGAAGCCAACGACACTTCATATAATGTGAATGTCAGGCGTGGATTGGCGCTTTCGGTGGTTTTTCCCACCTTGAATGCATTATCCGGTATTGCCACCGGCGTGATGGTCTTCGCAGGTGCACACAGCGCCATCACAGGGATCGTCACCGTGGGAGCCTGGTATCTCTTTATCCTCAGTCTTGACCGCTTCATGTACCCGGTGATGAATATCACCTCATTTTGGACCTCGATTCAGAACGGTCTTTCCGCTTCTGAACGTGTGTTCGCCCTGATAGATACGCCTACAGCCGTGGTACAAACGGATTCCCAACCCGTACCTCCCTTAAAAGGGGAGATCGTGTTTGAAAATGTCAGTTTTCATTACAAAGAAAGCGAACAAATTCTCGACAAACTCAATTTAACCATCAAAGCCGGTGAAAACCTGGCCATCGTTGGTCATACTGGTGCAGGCAAAACTTCGATCGCAAAGCTGATCGCCCGCTTCTATGAATTTCAAGGGGGGCGGCTGCTGATTGATGGACATGACATCCGCAGTTTTGATCTTTATGATTATCGCCGTCACCTGGGGGTCGTTTCACAGGTGCCATTCCTGTTTTCAGGAAGTGTTGCTGAAAATATCCGTTATGCTAAACCCGAAGTCACGGATTCTGAAATTGTGAGAATTGCCAAAAAGATCGGTGACGGTGAGTGGCTGGATACTTTGCCCAATGGATTGGTGACCGAAGTGGGTGAGCGTGGATCGCGCCTTTCCATGGGACAAAGGCAGTTGGTCTCATTAATGCGTGTGTTGGTACAGGAACCGGCCATCTTTATTTTGGATGAAGCAACCGCCAGCATTGATCCTTTTACTGAGTGGCAGATCCAACAAGCTTTGACTTTGATCCTTGACCAGACCACCAGTATACTGATCGCTCATCGGCTTTCGACTGTTAAGTCGGCTGACCGCATCATCGTGGTGGAAAATGGATCAATTATTGAAGAAGGCAACCATAACTCCCTGCTGGCCATGGGTGGAAATTACGCAGGACTCTATAATACTTATTTCAGACATCAGAGTCTGGAATATGTAGAGCAAATGCATACGTTAAAAACAGTTGAATCGAATAATTAACAAATTTGACATCAATATCCGATTCAGGTAATATCAAATCTTGACGACAATGATCGTTATGATGGAGTAGTGGGCTCATGTCAGCGGATGAACTAAAACAGGCGGTCAATTTAATTAAAGCCGGCAAAAAGATCGAAGCGAGGATGATCCTCGAACCGATCATTGTGGCTGAACCCCAAAATATCCAGGCATGGGTATGGGAAATTGAAACGCGTGAAAATGACGCCGAAAAGATCAAACTCATGGAAGCCTGTCTGCTGCATAACCCGGATTCCACTTTGATCAAAAAGGCTTTGGCAGCTTTAAAAACCCAACAGGAATTTCTGGTTACCCCAGCAGAATCCAAATCAGCAGAAAAGAAAGAACTCATTCGGATTAATCCATTTACCGAGATGTCTGAGTATATGGATGAGCCCTCCAGTCCGTCCCGTTTGGTGACCTGTCAGCATTGTGGTGAATTGGTGGAAGAAACGGCCAGGGTCTGTAAGGCTTGCGGCCGGGAATTGTATACGGTAGAAGAACCCATAGAAGAAGTTGAAACCGCTGAAAAACCGAAAAGTAAAAGATGGTACCGCCGCACCTGGGTCAAGATTTTTACATTTATCTTTCTGATGCCGATCTGGTGTGTGATCGAGTTGAGCGACCCAGAGGCTAGACGGGGATTAAAAGTATTGGCGGGAATCTTGTTGGTATTTTTGATCAACCTGGTCAGTCTTTTTCTCTATTGGTTTTTCACGACCAATTCATCCAGGGCTAATCTTTACAACTGGTACCAATATCTGACCGGTCAGGCAGCCAGCGCAGCTCCTGGCGAATTTGTCCAGGTTCAGGGAACCGTTCAGAATCCCGGTAATACACCTTTTAGCCTGGTTGAATTGCAGGCGAAAGTTTATGATAAAAATGGGAACTTGCTGGGCAATAATACCCAGTATCTGGATTCTTCAACATTGATCCCCGGCTCACCTTCTCACTTCAATTTGGATGTAACCTCACTGCTGTCTCCATTTCAATCGGGAATGACAAATCCTCAGGTCCTTTTTTATGACGATTTTTCCAATACGGCTAGCGGATGGCTGGAAAACTCTGGAAAAGAAGGGGAAACCAGTTATTTTGAGGGCCGTTATCGTATTACTGTAAACAGTGCTAATTTTGATTTGTGGTCAAATCCCCAAAAGAGTTTTACCGATACCAAGGTTGAGGTGGATACGGTCAAACAGGGAGGGCCGGATGGAAATCGCTTTGGGGTGCAATGTCGTTACACCGATGCAGATAATTATTACTTTGCGGTCATTTCCAGCGATGGATATTACGGCATTGGAAAAGTTGTGGGTGGAGAACAATCATTTATTCCCAAGAATGGTATGCAAGTTACGGATAAGATCTATGCCGGATCGGCAGTAAACCACATTCGCTTTGATTGCGTAGGCACTCGATTGACTTTGTATGTCAATGGCGACTATGTTGATGCGGTGGATGATAGCGACTTAAAAGCCGGCGATGTGGGTGTATTGGCAGGCACTTTTGAAGAAAAGGGCACCCAAATGCTTTTTGATAATTTTGTTGTATTTCAACCCTAATATTTGAACAAGAACAGAGTCTCAAAAGACTCTGTTTTTTGCTTGTAGGTAAGCATATAATGAATTATGGATCTCTCTCATTGGTCGTGAAAGGATCATGGGTATGAAGGGTTTACAGTTTAAACGTTCATTTAGAGTCCCTTTGATCTTTGGTGTTTTTTCTGTTCTCTGGATCATGTTTTCAGATAAACTGGCATTTGCCATGGCTCCGAATCTTGAAAGCGCCGGGTTGTATTCAATGGTAAAAGGGATTCTTTATGTTGTTCTTGCGACCACCCTTATTTTCCTTTTGTTGCGCAAAGATGAGTCAAATAAAGACCAGCTCTTGAGTGAGATTGCAGCAGTACAACGTAGTTTTAACCTTCTTTTTGAAGACAATCCTCAAGCCATGTGGATCTATGACAATAATTCGCTTGAGATCATGGCCGTGAATCCTGCCGCCTGCAAGGTTTATGGTTATTCCGCGGATGAGTTTAGGAAGTTAAAAATCACTGACTTACGACGCGAAGAAGATGTTCCCTCGATGTTAAAAGTGATCTCAGATTACAAGGATGAATTACGCCAATCCGGACCTTGGGAGCACCTCAAAAAAGACGGCGAAAGTATATTTGTCAAAGTGCTTTCCCATCCATTGCGGTCGGTAGGGTTGGATTCCACACTGGTTTCTGTCATTGATCTCACCGAACACCAGAAGACATTAAGCGAATTGGATACAGCCATGCAGGAAAGGGATGATTTCGAATCTTTCGGATATACCGCTTCACATGATTTGAAGGCGCCAATCCGGGCTATATTGGGTTACTCCGACCTTTTATCCAGGGAATACGGAAAAAAACTGGACGACGAAGGAAAGGGTTTTATCCAACAGATCCATAACGCCGGCATGACCATGAATGAGATGTTGGATGATATGTTGGTGCTTACCGGCATCAGCCGCAAACCGCTGGAATATGAAAGGGTAAACCTCAGTGAAATTGTTTTAGAAACCATGGAAACAATAAAACTCCAAGACCCTGAAAGGGTTATGGAATTAAATGTCAAACCAAACATGTTTGTGATCGCTGATAAAGGTGTGGTCAGGTTAATTGCACAAAACCTTTTGCAGAATGCCTGGAAATATACCAAAAAAACCGAACATGCAATGATCGAAGTGGGAAATTTTGAAAATACTGAAGGGGAAACCGTTTACTTTGTAAAAGACAACGGGCTGGGTTTTGACCAATCTTATGCTGAGCATATTTTTGAGCCTTTTGCTCGTGCTCATAAAAATTCGACATATGAAGGAATGGGAATTGGTCTTTCAATCGTTCGCCGGGCAGTGGAACACCATGACGGCCGGGTTTGGGTCGAAGCGGAACCTGGAAAAGGCGCCTGTTTCTATTTTACCCTTCAACAAAAAGAAATGATCACAAACAACTGATCCCCTGATTATCATAAAAAGTGTTTGGCGCAGAACTTGCACCCTATCTCTGGAGTGTATTATTTTTGAGGTAAAGGTGCCCGTTATGCATACTTCGAAGTGGTTCAGGCTAACTTTTCTGTTGTTGGTCAGTATATTATTGATCAGCACATTAATTGGATGTCAGGTGTCTCCGGACGATAGAGCAATATCAATAGAAGCAACGGTGGAGCCCAAACTACCTCAACCGAAAGCGCTTACCGATCCGCGTGAGATCGAATTGAATACCGTTATACAAAAAGCGGCAGCCGGCCGTGAAGATGTGCTGGCTTTCATTATTTATCGCGTCACGATTGACCACGTGCAGTATTCCAAAGATAAATCACTGGCGTTGGTATGGCTTAGCATGGTGGATAAGCAAACCGGAGAAGTGCAAAATGGCGAACCCGGTCTCGTGATTGCCCACGCCACTGGTGATCCCACTCAACCCTGGAGGATCACATTTCAGGCAGACCCCACCTTTGCGGCTGAACTGGCGGCGGTACCTGAATCCTTAATGACCCAGGAAAACAAGAACTTTTATATGCCTGCAGAACAGCAGCAATCCAAGGATGGGGTTGTTTATACCGGCTACAAACTGCCATGGACGAAAGGCATGTCGGTTACATTGACCGGTAGCATAGGTCATGTCTTTACTTATAAATCCTGTCCATCTTCTTGTTTGTATGCATTTGATTTTGCCAATGGCACCATGTTTGATATCAAGGCTGCCAAGCATGGCTACGTCAGATATTTTGAAGACGGGTATGCCAACGGCAATACCACGAATGCAAATTACATCGTTCTTATGGATCCAAGCACATCACCTGTAACGTATCAGGTGTATTACCATCTGGCGCAAGGAACGATCCCGGCAGCATTGAGGGTTGTTGGCGCTGAAGTCGTGCAAGGCCAGTTCATCGGCAAGGTGGATGATACCGGCTACAGTTCCGGAAACCATCTTCATTTTCATGTTCACACCACTCCCAACTCGGTTTGGGGTAACTCAGTGGATATCGTCTTTGATGAGGTTGCAGTGAATGGCGGCCGTCCGCGCACTTGCTCGGAAGCCAGTGCTTATCCCGATTATGGTTCAGAATGTATTTCAGGCAATAAGTATGTCTCTCAAAATGGTGATGTCGCTCCTCCAACTGGCGCAATCACCAGCCCGCTGCCATACGCAACCATCACTTCACCCACCCTTAACGTCGGAGGATGGATGCACGATGACACGGCGGTGGCCAGCGGCCAGTTAATGATCAACACCGGCAAAGCCTGGACCCCGATCGGAAGTGTCATCACCACGACGCCCTTCACGCAAGAGATCAACTTGTGTGATGCAAAAATCCCTGACGGCAAATTCTTCCTCTCCATTAATGTGACGGATAAAGCCGGAAAGGTATCCACTGACAACCAGGGATTAACCGAATTAACCAAGACGTATACCTGCCCGACACTTCCGCCGGCATGCACTCCCGGGGTAAACCAGGTGGCTCTTTATACTGAAGCTGATTATCAGGGGACTTGCCAGGTGTTCGAAATTGGCGATTATGCTAATTTGGGGACTTTGACACCTCCATTCCTGGATAACACCCGTTCCATCCAGGTTGGTGGAGGGGTTTCGACCCTGCTTTATCCTGACGTGGATTTCGGCGGCACTTATGAATTATTCCAGGATGGCGATTCAAACCTGGCTGACAATGGCATCGGCGCTTATAACGCGGCTTCGATGAAAGTGATTGGCCGCGTAAATCCTCCTGAACCGCCTGTATTGACTTTGCCAGATCCTATAACAACCACCTTAAATCTGAATTTGGGCTGGACGGTGGCTGCAGGTGAACAAACGCGCAGCACCCTTACCGGTCCTGATGGATATTCTGCAAACCTTGATTGGCAGGATGGTAATTCATGGGCTATTGGGCTGCTGGCTGCAGGTGATTACACCTGGATGGTTGAAGCACGCAACCTGGCTGGCACAACCAGCATCACCCAGGAGTTTACCGTAACCAGGGGGTCTGTATTACCCGTCAGTCATATGAATGCGCTGCCGCAAATCACCAATTCAAGTGCGGTGATGCTTACCTGGGAAGTGGATCAGAGCGCTGACAGCATTGACCATTTTGAATTTCAAACCAGCAATCCCGGCGGCGATTGGGTGGATCTGGCCGATAAACCTGATGGTAGCCTCCGCCAATGGGTTTACTGGGGTACTCCAGGCCAGACAGTCCAGTTCCGTATGCGGGCAGTGGATAATGTGGGCAACGCTGAAGAATACATCAGTGTGCCAGAAACCAGCACCCTTTTTGTTCAATCGTGTATTGTGGATGCATACGAAGGATCCGACCCTGGCGATGACGATATTTCCGGAGCCACATTAATGGTGGTTGGTACTCCGGTCTCTCATAACTGGTGCGCTCCGGTTACAAGAGGGGATGGGAGCCAAAACGATAATGTGGATTGGATCAGTTTTGCAGCCACCACTGGAGATCAACTCAGGTTTAAAACCACTGCCACCAATCTGGGTTCCGCGGCCTTGTTAACGCTGTATGACACAGACGGCGCCACCTTCATTGGTGAAGCACGTCCCTTAAGTGCTGACGGTTCGGCTTCATTGGATTGGACAGTTCCGGTTGATGGGACCTATTTCCTCAAGCTCGAACGTATTGACACTCGCATTCATGGTACCGATACTGAATATGAGGTTGGTATTGAGTTGAAGAGCAAGGTTCAACCCGGCACTCTGGTCTGCGGGGCGGCAGCCCTGCCGGCGCTGTTAGCGGGAGGCTATGCGGTCAACAAGCAGGTCAAGAAGACCAAGAAGAGATATCACCGCGAAGCCATGGGACGATGAAATTTTCGTAATGGAACTAAATGGATAGGCTTTATTTGCCTATCCATTTTTTTATATCAATATGTAAAGCAAGCTTGACATTTCAATTTATTGATACTATAATATGTAAAGTGACCTTTACATATGACCCAAAAGGATTCTCAAAGGGCAGGAGGAAAATGAAGAATAAACTTGAAGAATTACGCGCCAAAAATGGTTTTACCCAACAAGATCTAGCCGACCGATTGGAAGTATCCCGACAGACGATCATTTCATTGGAACAAGGGCGTTACAACCCTTCGATCACTTTGGCTTTCAGAGTGGCCAGATTGTTTAAATTGCAAATTGAAGAAATTTTCATCTATGAAGAAGGAGAAATAAATGGATAACCAAAAATCGTATCAAAAATCCGAGTTGACCAAAAGCGGAATATTGCTTGGAATTGGCTTTTTATTTTTTGTCTTTGGTGCGGTTAACTTTTTTTCCGCGGCCTGGAGACCTTATTTACACCTAATTGAAGGGATCGGGGTCTTTCTCATTGCTTTAGGTGGCTGGAAATTGATCCAGACCTTTCGGTATAAGAAGAATCCTGAAGAACTGCGTAAAGCCAGGGTTGAATCCATGGATGAACGCAAGCTTTGGATCCAGTATCGGTCGGGCAATAATGCCTTCAAGGCAGGTGTAACAATGACCTACCTGTTTCTCTTGGCAGTGGGTGCGACTGAACAAAACCTCTCTACTGATTTGATCTGGTGGGTTCTTGCCGGGATCGTGGTTTTGACATTATTTGTCTACATATTTTGCCTGGTCCGTTACGAGAGGATCTACTAATCTGATTCAGTGCCTTAATAAGATACACCCTTGGCAATTCTGTTTTCTTGCCAAGGGTGTTTTGTTGTGCTTTATTCGTATTGAAGTGCTTCGACGATGACGGTGTTGGCTGCCTGTCTGGCCGGGACCATGGCGGCAATAATACCAAAGGTCAACCCCACGATGATCGAGAGCACGATGCCCATGGTTGGGAAGTAAAAATCGGCTCCAAACCCGACATAAGCGATTGCCTTTAAGAGTAAATCGCTCAGGAATAGACCCACCAGGATCCCCATGGTGGTGCCAAGGGCCGAGAGGAGCACGCTTTCAGCGAAGATCATGCGTTTCACCTGGGTCCGGGTGGTGCCAACCGCACGTAGCATGCCGATCTCGCGGGTGCGTTCTATGACATTGATGCTCATGGTATTTGCCATGGCGATCAACCCAGGCACAGCCAGCATAAAGACCATTACATAAAACACGCTCATCACCATTTTGAACAAGTTCATTTGCTCGGCTTTAAACTCTGAAGAATTGATCAGGCTGAAAGCAGGAAAGTCTTTCACAATAGCCTGTAACGAAACAGTCACATCTGCCGCATTTGAGTTTGGTTTGCGATTGACCAACAGCAGCAGGTCGGTGGTTGAATTGAAATCCTGGGCCAGATTGGCTTGAGAAATATAACCGGTCTGGATCTTGGCGTTCAGATAATCAAATCCCACACCCACCACAGTATAAATTTGATCGCCTGTAGGTGTTTTTAAGGTTAATTTGTCACCCACCTTGACGTTATTGGAAGTGGCGTAGATGCCATTGACGATCATCGAACGTCCATCAGCCAATGCCTTATAAGCGGCAGCTTCTTCACCTTTGCTAAATTCAAGCCCGGCAATCTGTGGATAGACGACGGGGTCCACACCGATGACCTGCAAAGTGGAATCGCCGGATTGGGAAGTGGCCAGTCTCAATGAGGTGGCTGCTTCAACACCATCCGCAGCTTTGATGCGTTCCATTAATCCCTGGTTGGCACCTAAATTTCCACCACCCAACACAAGGGAAGGGGGCATGAGCAGGTAATCAGTGCCCAGACTCTTATCCAAATAACTGACGAAACCGTGTTCAATACTGGTGATCATGGCCAACATGGCGATGCAGATGGCCAAACCGATCATCATGGAGGAGGCCGTGATTGCGGCTCGACTGGGTTGACGGGCCAGGTTGCCCTGCGCCAGCCGCCCTTCGCGCGGGAAGATCCAAGAAAGGATGCGGCCGAAAATATCAGCCACCGGTTTTACCATGACAGGGGCGATCAAGATCAGACCAACCAGAAAAACCAATCCTGATATGGCTGCGAGGTTCAGATCTCCAAGGAGCAGACCGGCAACTGAAGCTGCCAGCAATGCCAGACCCCACCAGCCTCTGCGGCGGTTGCGACGAAATTCTACAGCGCCAAGAGAGGGACGCATGGCTTCAAGCGGGGTGACTTTCATGGCAGAACGGGCGGGGAAGTATCCGCTGCCAACTGTAAATCCGATTCCGAGAAGGATGGAGCCGAGCAGGTTTCCGCTTGTGATGATGGGCGTCCCAATTGATACACGCATTAAGTTGGCGAGCAGGCTGCCCACGCCGATCAGGATGACTGAACTCATCAGGTAACCCAGCCCCAAACCTATGGCAGTGCCGATGATGCCCTGGATGAGTGATTCGGTAAGGATCAACCCCATCACGGTGCGTTTGGAGGCGCCAATGGCGCGCAGCATGCCCAGATCACGCCGACGTTCTGCCACCACCGTTCTAAAGGTGTTGAAAATGATAAAACCGGCCATGGCCAGGGCCATGATGCCAAAAAGCCACATCATGGATTCTCCCAGCATTAAGGCAGAGGCAAGCTCGTCTCCCACCTGAATTGGTCCATCCTTAAAGTTAGGACCCAATTTAGCCAGAATGGAAGAAACGACTTCATCCCTTTTGGTGCCTGATTTGATCAGAATATCAATGGTATTGATCTTCTCGGGCAGATTGAGGATGGTCTGTGCCACTGGCAGGGGAACCAGAATTTCATCCAGCCCGGCAGAGGCACTCAAAGACAAAATTCCAACCACTTGCAGCTTCGCCACGCCTTCGCTTGAAGGGATAGAAAATACATCTCCGGTATGCAGGTCTATTTTTTCAGCCAGCAACTGCGGCACCACGGTGGCAAAAGTATCGCCCGTTTCGAGAAAACGGCCTTCCTTGAGGGTATAGTTGCGCACTGTTTGAGCAGTGGTGACATCCACACCGGTGACGGTGACTGCGGAAGCACCCGTCAGTTTGTTGACCGATCCGCCCATGGATTCGGGTAGAACCACATTTTTGGACAGAATGCCGGTATATTGGCTGATGCCCTCTATCCCGCTTAAGTCATTCAACACGGATTGATCAAAGGGATTATTGGATTCGCCGGAAATGGAAATGTCCACCTTGCCGGCGGTAGTGACCATGTTATGACGGAAGGCTTCCATCATGGATGGGATCATGGAATTCAAGCCGAAGAGCAGGGTGACGCCAAAAACCACAGCCAGGGTGGTTAGAACCATCCGCTGTTTGCGGCCCCAAAGGTAGCGCCAGGCTAACAGGAACTGGATTCTCATAGTGACTCCACTTTCTCTTTGAGTCGTTTGGCATTATCACCATTTGAACCGTTGAGCAGGGTATCATCAACCACTTTACCGTCTTTCAAGAAAATGATGCGGTCGGCGTATGCTGCGATGCGTGGATCGTGTGTGACCATTAACACTGTACGCTTCCACTCGGTGACGATCTTGCGCAGGGTGGCGGCGATCTCATCTCCGCTGCGTGAATCGAGGTTGCCGGTGGGTTCGTCAGCCAGGATGATGACAGGGTCTGAGACCATGGCACGGGAGATGGCCACGCGCTGCTGCTGACCACCGGAGAGTTCGTCAGGACGATGTTTGCCACGGCCGTCAAGTCTGTTGTTTTTGAGCCATTCGCTGGCTTTGGTACGGGCGGTTTCTGGTTTCACGCCATCCAGGATCAGGGGCAGGGCGGTGTTTTCAATTGCATCCAGCACCGGGATCAAGTTAAAGAACTGGAAAATGAAACCCATCTTGCGGCGGCGCAACTCGGTGAGGGTGTTGTCGCTCATCTTTGAAATATCACTGCCTTCGATGAATACACTGCCGTCAGTGGGGCGATCAAGACCACCTATCAGGTGCAGCAGGGTGGATTTTCCACAGCCACTTGGGCCCATTACCGCCACAAACTGACCCTGTTCAATGACTAAATTCACTGTATCCAAAGCGGTGACTTTTGTTTCTCCGCTGCCATAGACTTTGCTGAGGTTTTTGACTTCAATTGTTGCCATTTTACTTCTCCTTGTTGTAGTTTGAAAAACTAATAATTTAGCTAGCGATCATGAGCTTTGACTCGGCGGTCTTCCGCGCGGACGCAAGGCAGGTTTGGGTGCCGGCTGCTGCTGAACCTCATCCAGCCGGGATTCGATCATATCCAACCAACGCAGGTCAGCCTCAAGATGCATGGCGGATTTATCCATTAGCAGAATCTGTGCTAATTGGTGTTGAGGGTCAAGCGTCTGACGCTGTTCAGTGATGCGGTGCAGCTCCTGATAAAGCGCTGCCCGTTGAATGACGATCAATCGCGAGGCATCCACTTCGTCCAATTCGAGTGAAAGCATCAGTTTGAGATAGAAAGGATCCTGGTGGGGTTCTTCAATGTCACTGGTACGGAACCAATCCATCAGTTCGGCGTGACCTTTGGGGGTGATGGCATATTCCCCCTTGCTTTGTTGGTCATCCGGGTTGGTGAAGGTCACCAGTCCGGATTCGACCATGCGCGCCAGGGTGGTGTAGATCTGGGGAGGTTTGACATCCCAGTTATCTTTGCCACCGACGAGCGCTGTAAACCCCGCGCACAGTTCATAACCGTAGCGGGGCTTTTGAGCAAGCAGACCTAAGAGAGCGTGGCGGACAGACATAATAAATACTCTACTGTATAATAATTAAAGATTATAGGCCGAATATTCAGGTTGTCAAGAGGAATGAATAAAAAAACGGACACATATTCATTGTGTCCGTTTCGTAATGATCAAAAATCAATTATTCAGAAGTGTCTGAACTTGTTGTTTGCTGCATCAATTCCTGGCGTGCAGCGGCTTCGGTTTGTGCTGCAGATGAGGCTACGGCCCGATCCTGACTGGAGGGTTTTGCCGGAGCAAGCGCGGCGCGTTTTACCTGTTCCATCTTGCGGATGGTGGCAGAGGGATCACCGCTTACCGCACTTGAATCAATGGACACTTCACCGCCAACGGCATATCGCTGCCCGTCGGGTCCGGTTTGATACTGGTAGCTGGCACCTTTGCGTACCAGGCTGCCGCCGACCATCATGTGTGCCATCTCGTGAGTTCGTACTTCTTGATCACGAGCCTTAAGATCCGCGACCTGGTTTTGTTCTTCAGCAGAAAGGGTTGTCCTTCCAGCTGAAACTGACGGACTTGAAGAATCTTGTGATTTTTCCAACCCCAATTTTTGAAGGGCCTCATCTGAGATGGTAACTTTGGTGGATTGAGAGTTTTCTTTTTTTACGTTCTGGGTATTGACGGCGTCTTTCAAGCGCTCATTATTCGCGCCTGAATTAGCGCCATAAGCATTCGTTAATGCTTGACCTTTTTGGGAATAAATAGAAGATATGTTGCCGATCATAGTCATTTGCCTACTGACCTATTTTAATTACTTTACTCTTATTTTGAGTCCATTTCAAGTAGGTATTATTGATTGTGTATGTGTTTTCGTAATTGAAAGGTCCAAATTGTAGATTTATTTCGACCAGTCCTTTTTGATTCATACATTGCTTGATCCGCTCGGTCTATTAATTCGTCTAGTGTCTGACATGATTTATTGAGTTCAGCCAGACCCAGGCTGATAGTCAATGAGACCATTCCGTGAACGCTATCCACTTTGGTTTTTTCACAATCGGTCCTCAGACGTTCAGCGATGAGCCATGCCTGAGTGGAAGTGGTTTCTGGTAGGATGATCACGAATTCTTCCCCACCGTATCGCGCCAGAATATCTATATTGCGTAGATCTTTTTGGCAAAGGGCGGCCAAGGAGGCCAACACCTGGTCGCCTGCGAGGTGACCGTAAGTGTCGTTCACTCCTTTGAATTGATCCAGGTCAATCATGATCGCACAAAGGGGCCGGTTATAACGGCGGGAACGATCAAATTCTTTGGTGGCGGTTTCTTCAAATTTTCGTCGGTTATATAAATGGGTGAGGGGATCGGTGATCGCAAGTTTTTGAACCTCGTCAAAAAGGCGTGCATTTTCAATGGCAATGGCCACGTTGGCTGCCAACAGCTCCAGCGTTTCTCGATCTGCATTGGTGTACATGTTTGGTTTATAACTTTGCGCTGAAATCACACCAATACTTTTTGATCCTATCTTTAACGGCACAACCAATATGGATTGAGAAATATCTGGATTGGTGTTATCTCCAACCATGACCGCTCCCAATTCTGCAGCTGCGGCAGAATCAAATGAGTGATATAAAAGCGATTTTCCAGTTTTTAATACGGTTGCGAATAATCCTTTTTCAAGTGGGCGAGAGGTTAGTTCTTGTGGTTGACCGTTGTCAATCATATAGACATCGGTGATGGTTTGAGTGCTGGAATCGTAAAGTGAAATGCAGAAAAATTCCGTCTCCATTAATTCAGAGACTGCCTGATGAATCGAAGGATAAATGTCTTTTGTTCTAACGTTCATGCTAATGATCTGACTGAGCTGATAAAGTGTCATGAATCTATCTGCAGCACGTGTGGCTTCTTTAAAGAATTTTGCGTTTCTAATAGCAGATGCTGCCTGGTTTGCGAAAATTGTTAGAATGAATGAATGTTCTTCGGTGAAGTAATTGGATTCAACTTTATCAAGACTGATTATGGCATTTACTTTATTATCAATGATGATTGGAACTCCGATCCAACTTTTGAATAACCTGCTCACTTCATTGTGATTCCAGTAAGAGACCTCTTGAGTATTATTAATTATCAAAGGTTTCTTACTTGATATTATTGTTTTTATGTTCTGGGTTGATTCAATATCAAAGTGTAAAGAATACAAAATATCAGGTAATTTTGAGTCAAATGTTTCGTAGCCTAAAGTTCGAGTGATGGTGATTGATTTATCACCAATTTTCATTATATTTCCACCATCATATGGAACCAATTTTCGTAATTCCACTAATAATAGATCAAAGACCGCAACCAGGCTTAATGAGGAGGACACAGTCGAATTTATTTCACGTAATGTGGTTGAAATGGATTGCTCAGAAATATTTTTTATGATCAAACAAGAAACATTTTTTGACTCAGAAAACAAGTTTAAAGAGGTGATCTCAACCTTTATCTTATAGCCGTCTTTGGTCAGAATCTCGGTTCGATATTTTGGATATTCTTCCGTGGAGTTTGGGATGGATGTGTTTCGGTCAGAATGAACCAAGCCATCTCTTGTAAGAATCTGATCAGGTTGTGAGATCACAATTGAATCTTGATTTTTTCCAACTAATTCAGAAATTGCAAACCCTGTTATTTTTGCAGTTGATTTGTTTGCGACAACAATTTTACCTGCCTCATCTATCACGAGAATAGCATCATTGAGTTGGTCAAACACAACCTGCATTTGAGGCAAATACTCTATCCAACTATTTGAACCGATAAAAGATTTAATCATTAATTGCCTTAAGCGAAAAATGGTATGGTTAATGAATGAGTCTACAATCAACAGCAAAGAATCAGCAATGAAATATATATATAAATTATAGCTGGCAATAATGTAACTGCAATTGCAGTATTATTTTGGTCAAGTTTACAGATAGTTACTAGCTTTGAAAGAAGTGGTTGAGATTTCACTTTTTCAAGTAGAATATGAACACGAAATGTGATCTAACAAGGAAAGGTTATGAAGCTTACTGATTCACCCTTTACACCCAGCGAACTGATCCTTCTTAACGGAGATAGATTTGCTCCCGAAGTGGAAACTGACGGGCATCAATTGCTCTGCAGTGATGGCATGGTAAATGGCCATTATCTGGCGGTGATGATGACGGCAGCCGCAATCCTTGCCAACGAAGAAGAAGGGGCTCTTGAAGTTGAACTTCGCGAACAGAAGAAAAAGTTGTTCTCTTCTGCGCCCACTCAACGGGTATTCCTTCGGCCGATCGGACAACCCCCCAGTTGGAACGGATACACACTTGAATCCGCGATCCTTTTCTCTGCCGGTCAATTCTTTGCAGTGCAGGGAGACAGCAGCGTTCGCAGTGTTGTGTATTCAGTTTTGATGGAAAATCGTAAATACCCATGGCAAAAGATCATCGAATTTGTAGAGTGGGGATTGGCTACCAGCAACTGGTTAATGCCAGTTGAAGGGGATGCCTTAAAAGCTTTTCAGACTCCATTTATTTGTCCTGACAAAGTTCAGGAGCTGGCCTTCTCACAGCCTCTTGCTCCAGTTAAGCAACTCTTCGCCACATGCAAGAAGATCACTCCAGAATTGTGGCAGCAGCTGCTGGCAGAAATTGACCTGGCCCTTAAAGACAGGGTGGGGTAAAGGTATACTCGCAAATAAAAGCAGGTGTTCGAACTAACGAACACCTGCTTTTTTGCTAACATTTCCGGAGATTAATCCGTGGTTTCGCCGCCAAGATAGGCATTGATCACAGTGGGGTTGTGCAGCAGGTCATCAGCATCGCCTTGCAGCACGATGCGGCCGGTATCGAGCACATATCCACGGTCGGCAATGGCCAGCGCCATCAGCGCGTTTTGTTCAACCAAAAGGATGCTGGTGCCGGTTTTGTTGATCTCTTGAATGATGTCAAAGATCTGTTCAACCAGGATGGGGGAAAGGCCCATGGAAGGTTCATCCAGAAGCAGCACTTTTGGACCAGCCATCAATCCGCGGGCAATGGCAAGCATTTGCTGTTCACCGCCTGAAAGGGTGCCGCCAGGTTGATTGCGCCGTTCCTTTAAACGCGGGAACTTCTGATAGACCATTTCATAGCGTTCCTGGATCACCTTTCTGTCTTTGACAGTATAGGCGCCCATTTCAAGGTTTTCCCAGACGCTCATTTTGGCGAAGATCTTGCGGCCTTCTGGAACCTGGATAATGCCCAAGTTTACGATCGCCTGTGGCGTGACGGTGGTAATGTCATTTCCCAGATATTCCACTTTGCCTGTGGTGGGGCGCAGCAACCCTGAAATCGTGTTAAGACTGGTGGATTTTCCGGCGCCATTGGCTCCGATCAATGCCACGATCTCCCCTTCATTAAGAGTGAAGCTGATATCACGCAGCGCATTAATGGCGCCGTAATTAACACTGATGTTATCTACATTTAGGATCATGAGACCTTCTTCTTGCGGTATTTTTGCGCCAGCGCCGCTCCGCCAGGTCCAAGATATGCTTCGATCACACGTTCGTTGTGCTGAATTTCTTCCGGTTTTCCTTCGGCGATCTTGTTGCCGAAATCCAAGACCGAAATGTAATCCGAGATGCCCATCACCACATGCATGTCATGTTCGATCAAAATGATGGTGATATTGAACTTGTCACGCAGACTGCGGATGAGGGCGGTCATTTCAAGCGTTTCCTGCGGATTCATACCCGCTGTGGGTTCATCCAACAGCAGCAGTGAAGGCTTGCTGCCGAGTGCACGAGCGATCTCCAATTTGCGTTGGGCGCCATAAGGCAGATCACCGGCGATCGAATTGGCAAACTCGCTGAGGCCAACGAACTCGAGCCACTTGAAACTTTCAGCCAAAGAAGAATGCTCTTCATTGCGACTGCGGCGGGTGCGAATGATGGATTCGACCCAGGTCTCACGCAAGCGAGGTTGTTGGCCGACCAAAACATTTTCTACCGCTGTCAGGTTCGAGAATAGCCTGATGTTTTGATAAGTTCTGGAGAGGCCAAGAGAAGCGATGGTATCTGTGGAACGTCCGTTTAAGGCGATGCCCTGAAAGAGCACGGTGCCGTGATCTGGAACGTAAAAGCCGGAGATGCAGTTGAAGAGGGTGGTTTTACCGGCACCATTCGGTCCAATAATGGAATAGATTGACCCTTCCGCAATGTCAAGATTGACATTGTTCACCGCAGTCAACCCGCCGAAGATCTTTGAGACGCCCTGTACTTGAATGATGTTATTTGTCATGGGGCACCTCCTTCTTTTTTAAAACTCCAGAAGCTTCCTCTGGTTTTTCATATTTTGGCCGATGGGAGGGAATCAATCCTTCAGGGCGGGAGAGCATCATGAAGACCAGCAGGGCGCCAAATGCCAGCAAGCGGAAGTTGGCAAACTCGCGCAGGATTTCGGGCAGGCCTTTTAGCGTAAAGGCACCCAAGATCGTGCCGGGGATGTTGCCCATGCCGCCCACGATGATCAGGCTGAGCACGTTGATGGAGGCCATCAGGGCGTGTTCATCCGGACCGGTGAACTGGTTGCGGCTGGCATAGATGCCTCCGGCGAGACCGGCGAAAGCTGCACCGATCGCAAGGGCAAGAAGTTTATATTTGATGGTATCCACACCACTGGCACGGGCAACCGTTTCGTCCTCGCGGATGGCCAACCAGGCACGTCCGGTGCGGGATTGCTGCAAACGATTGTAAACAAAACTCGCCAGGATGACACCTGCGATGATCAGATAGACAAAATCAACTTCAGAATTGAACGGTTTGCCAAACAACGAGGGACCGTGGATATTCTGAATGCCGCGTGGGCCGCCGGTGAAATTGGTGAGCACATCGCTTTTAAGCAAGATGCGGATGATTTCGCCAAATCCAAGGGTAACGATGGCCAGGTAATCTCCGCGCAGGCGCATGATCGGCAAACCCAGCAAAATACCGGATAATGCGGCAAGTGCGACTCCTAAAAGTAAGGCAGGCCAGAATCCCCACATCAAATTATGCGGTTCTGGTGCGTTGAGCAAGGCCATGGTATAGGCACCAATGGCAAAGAAGGCGATATATCCCAGCACCAGTTGGCCAGAGAGACCGACGATGATGTTCAAACCAAGACCGAGGATGACATATAAACCAACGGTTCCGAAGACATAGTTCCAGTAGGAGCCCCACTTCATGGGAATAAAGATGACCGCCACAGCCAGAATACTGATGCCGACGATTTGCCAGATGAGGTGGTACTTGCCACGAATGGTGCGTTGGAATTTTTCGGACAGGTTTTTAATGAACCCAAGATCTTTTTGCCAATGTTCCTGAACTGCATGGAGGTTGGTAATGATGTTCAATCCAACCCCTATCAAACTTCCCAGCAGGATGGCACCCATGGTTACCAAAATTCCCATAGTGGGTGTCAAACCGAACAAGGTTGCCTTGATAAAATCAAAAGAAAGAACGGTTAGAAAATCGCGGATGAAAACCTTGTTGACCAGAATGGCAGTCATACCGACTTCCAACAACCCTACCAGGATTGCCGAGGTCAAACTGGCTGAAAAACCGGCCAGGATTTTCTGTCCTACAGACAGTGATCTCTTTTTGCTTAAGGCAGAAATTCCGACCCAAAGACCCATCAAGATGGTGTAAGCGATCAGGAATTTAGGTGCGGGGATTTCGCCCGGATTCTTAATGCCAGAGATCTTGGCAAGCATAATGCCAACCATGGTATTAAAGGCGATCAGGATAAAGAAAACCTGAACGATACCAAAGGTGACACCGGTGCGAATGCTTTGACGGATGAGTGATTTCATACCTTTTCCTCCGAAAGCACTTCACCCAGCAAGCCTGAGGGTCTGAAGGTGAGTACGAAGATCAAGATTAAGAAGGACAAAACATCCTTAAGTTGGAAATCAATACCAAGCGCTGCAGGACCCATGGATTCGACGATACCCAGGAGCAGACCGCCAACCATGGCGCCAGGCAGGTTGCCAATACCGCCCAAAACAGCCGCGGTAAAGGCTTTGATGCCGGGGATGAATCCAACAAAGTAGTAGACCAGGCCATTATGGATGCCCCACATGACACCGGCAGCACCTGCAAGTGCGCCGCTGATGATAAAAGTACGGCTGATGGTGCTGTCTACATCCACACCCATCAAGGCTGCGGTTTTCTTATCCAAAGCGGTTGCCCGCATGGCGCGACCTAATTTGGATTTACGAACCACGATATATAAACCGATCAGCAAGAGGATGGATAGAATAAAAGTGAAAACACCGGTGTAAGGCAGGATGACATTGCTGCCATTGATCACGATCGTCCAGCCAGCACCACGGCGTAAAATGTCAGGATTGGTCACGTCACGCAGTTGAGGGCTAAACAACAACATGGCGGCATTTTGAAGAAAAATTGAAGCACCGATGGCACTGATCAGTGGCACCAGGCGGGGAGCTTTTCTAAGAGGGCGATATGCGATTTTTTCGAGGAAATAGCCAAGCGTGGCTGAAACCGTCATACCGATAAGAAATGCCAGGATGATAGCAAGAATGGGATAGGCATTTAAAAAGTTTGTCGGAGGATCACCGGGAACGGGTATGATCTTAAAAGCCCAAAACGAATATAATCCGGCATAGGCTCCAAACATCATAACTTCGCCGTGAGCGAAGTTGATCATAAACAAAATACCGTAAACTAAGGTGTAACCGATGGCGATCAGAGCGTAAACACCACCGATAATCAAACCTGAAATCAACAAGCGAGTCCAGGTATCGGCGCCGTATTCGTGTTGAACAACCAGCACCTGGTAGAGACGAAATACGATATACAACGAAACCACCACTCCCAAAATCGGACGCAGCAGTTTCATAAATTTGCTGTTTTGAAAAGATTGGATCTTTTTTACAGCACTATTCGTATTGGCCTGAAGATCGTTTTTCCCCTTAGGGGTAAGGGGAAGAGAAGAGGGGTCGTTCATAGGCGGGCTGCCTTTCGATGTTCTGTAGAATAGGCTGGGGAGGACAAACCTCCCCAGCCTGATGGTGCAGCATTAGAAATTATTCAGCGTTGGTCCAGGCACCGTCTTTGACCACAACGAATTGGGGTTTGTCAACGTTGCATTCGCCATTGGATTGGCAGGAGAAGGTTCCGGAAAGACCAACATAGTTGGTGAGTCCGCGGACAGCAGCAACCAGGGCAGCACGTGGAACATAGAGTTTGCCATCAGCAACAACAGCAACCTGTTTCACAGCAGCGGCCAAAGCGGCGGCGGCATCATATCCAGCCCAGGTGTAGGGGGATAAGGAACCGGCTTCTTTACCGAATTTCTCAAGATAAGCGGCGTTGAAAGCGGTTTTGGCTTCGCTATCGGGGCTGGCGGGGGCGATGGATGCATATGCACCTTCGCCATTGGCGCCGGTACGGGTCAGGAAATCTTCACCGTAGGTACCATCGCAACCGAAGAAGATGGCTTTGTCGAGACCAGTGGTTTTCATCTGGTTGACAAGAACAGCGCCTTCAGCAGTGTAACCACCGAAATAGACGGCATCGGGGGTCTTGGAAGCAACAGTGGAGAGAACAGCGGTGTAATCGGTTTCGCCGGGGGTGATGGCTTGTTCGATCACAACTTCGCCGCCGTCTTTAACGAACTGGGCAGCTACGATGTCGGCCAAACCCTTGCCATAGTCTGAACCATCGTGCAAGACAGCCAATTTTTTGACACCCAGGGTGTTGAAAATGTAATCAGCAGCATTGTTGCCTTGGTTGAGGTCGGTGAAGGCGATGCGGTTGAAGACAGTTGAACCAGTGGTGGTCAAAGCAGGATTGGTTGCGGAGGGGGAAAGCATGGGGATGCCGACTTTATTGTAGATAGGTTCGGCAGCAGCGGTTGCGCCAGAGAAGATGTGGCCGGCAACTGCAACGATCGCGGGATCAGCCACGAATTTGTTGGCAACTGCGGCGCCGCCTTCAGCGGTACCACCATCATCCTGGGCATCCAGAGCGAAGGTCCAACCTTCGATGTTGCCGGCGTCAGACATGGCGATGGTTGCACCTTGGGAGATGTCAATACCGTAGCTGGCGTTACCACCGGTCATGGGGGCGCCCATACCGATCTTGATGACGTCACCCTGGGCGAAGACTGCGCATCCGAGGGCATCGGAGCATGCTTCAGGGGCACCGGAAGCCGCAGGGGCTTCTGTGGCAGCAGCGGCGGGGGCTTCAGTCGCGGCGGCAGGTGCTTCAGTGGCTGCAGCTTGACCGCAAGCGGCGAGCAACAGTGCCAAAACCATAAAAACTGCTAAAAACTTCATTGCTTTCATGTGTATTTCTCCTTAGTAAATTTTTGTTGGGCGATAAGTTGCTGGTATTTCAAAAAAGTGTGTTTGATGATTGCTGCACCTCCTTGGATCTTTCACCATTCTTCCAATAGAAGAAAAAAACCACCTGATTTTGGTCAGGTGGCTTCGGGTAAACTCTTGAAAATTTCTAACCCTGTTGTTTTGCCATCCTAACCGTAAAGAGGCTTGAGATAAACCAAATGGTCGCAAGCATGAGAACGACAAAGTAAAGGTAAACAAGGTGAAGTGATGTCATAATGTGTTAGTATTCAAACATCTTACGACTTTGGATATCAAAAGTCAACACCCTTTAAAAATTTTAAGCTAATTTTGATAATTTCTTTATTTATGGGGACTATAATCATTGTGAGTTCATATATTCTACAATTACTCCTGCGGGAGAAAAAATTACTAAATTTTGGGCAGAGGAAAAAATGGCGATCCAAATTAATGCAAATTGCAAATGGGTGGGTAAAATTGATTGGGAACTGCGAAAATTTCATGGAGAAGAATACTCAACACACAAAGGCTCCAGTTACAATGCCTATTTGATCCGTGACGAAAAAACAGTCCTGATTGATACGGTCTGGATGCCCTTTGATAAGGAATTCGTTGAAAACCTGAAAAACGAGATCCCGCTGGAGAAAATTGATTACATTGTTATCAATCACGGTGAGGTGGATCACAGTGGGGCGATGCCTGAATTGATGCGGCATATTCCCAACACGCCGATCTACTGCACAGCCAATGGTGAAAAATCTTTACGCGGACAGTATCATAAGGATTGGAACTTCCATGTTGTAAAAACCGGCGAGCGTTTGAGCCTGGGTTCCAAGGAACTTGTTTTTATTGAAGCTCCCATGCTGCACTGGCCCGATACCATGATGACCTTCCTGACCGGAGATAATATTCTTTTCAGCAACGACGCCTTTGGACAGCACCTGGCTTCTGAATGTCTTTACAGCGATCTGGTGGATCAAGGCGAGTTGTTGCAGGAAGCCATGAAGTATTATGCCAACATCCTTACGCCTTACAATCCGGCGGTAACAAAAAAGATCAATGAGCTCAAGGCATTGAATCTTCCCATCGAGATGATCTGTCCAAGCCATGGCGTGATCTGGCGTAATGAACCGCTGCAGATCGTGGACCAATATTTGAAGTGGGCCGAGAATTATGCCGAAGATCAGATCACAGTGGCTTATGACACCATGTGGGATGGAACCCGTCAGATGGCGGAGGTGATCGTAAAAGGCATTGTCAATGCCGCACCCGGTACGACCGTCAAGCTTTATAACCTGGCTCGCATGGATAAGACTGATCTGATGACCGAGATGTTCAGATCCAAGGCCGTGCTGATCGGATCTTCCACGGTCAACAACGGCATGCTGCGCGATGTGGCGGCAGTGCTTGAAGAAATGCGCGGAATGAAATTTAAAAACAAAAAAGCGGCTGCTTTTGGCTGTTATGGCTGGAGCGGTGAAGCCGTAAAACTTATTTCGACTCGATTGGGTGAGGCAGGTTTTGAAGTCGTCAACGAAGGCCTGCGTGAAAAGTGGGCTCCGGATGGCGAGACCACGGACCGCTGTTTTGAATTCGGACAGCAATTTGCCGTTAATATAAACTAATATCTAAACCGTGGATTTTAAAAAATCTCCAGATGGTTTGCATTAACAAAGCAGCAGGAATCTTCAAGACTCTTGCTGCTTTCAAATCATATCAACCATTAAACTGAGTTTTGATGCTTGTGTCTTGTGCTTTCAATTACATGATGATTTTTTAAGTAATTAGGTTCACGATATTATCTTGGAAGTATTCTATTATTTTCGAAGTTTTTGTTTAGCCAATACATCATCTAAAGCGTTATCCCACATATCTTTAACATAAGGGAGAAAACCTGCGTTTTCTAAGTAGGGTTTCATGGTTTCAAATAATTTTTCTGTACCCTCTGGAAATTGATCAGAAATATAATTTTTTGCCAAAGCGCGCATCCAATTATTCCTACCAGCACACTCGAGAATTGCACCTGCTAACGAAGGATCTCCAAAGCTCACAACCTGATTAAAAATTTGATAATCATTAGTATTGTTTAATACCCAGAGGTAATACTCGTTGACACGAGGATCCTTCAATCGAGCTAAATACCGAGTAAGCGCCATCAATTTACGTTCCTCGAGCCTATAAGTAGACAAATTTATCTGGTTTTCGGAGGCCACTTGGCGCTTAGGAATTTGAATCCACTTTACTATAATATCTGCTACACGTTGGTCTCCCATCTGTACCAAGATTTCGAATATTTTTTCAGTATATTTATCTCCAGGGTACCCTTTGTTAGCTATCTCGAATAAACGGTCTGCACCGCCTTGTCCAGTTTGTAGAAGGGCATCATTGTCTTCAAGGACCAGATAAAATTCTGCTGCTTCCTGTGGACTATCGGGTTTCCAACCCAGTTGTTTAAGGCTGATTGCATATGGTTTTTTAATCTCCAATATGCATTTTCTATATCGTTCCAAAAGTCCTTCTATTGCGTCCGGATTGCCAATTTTGCCAAGAGCTTGTACTATCGTGGACCTAATTGGATCAGCCCTATCATCATTTAACAATTTTACAATTGTTGGAGTTGCTGTTGTTGCTTTTAATCTCACAAGTGCCTGAACGGCTGAAGTAAGTGTGTTTGAATGCCTTGTTATCGCTATACTTCCACTTTCCTCGTTCCCTAGATGGTTGACCAGTGAAATTTCTGTCGCCTCTCGATAACCGCTCCAAGAGTGATCACTTATCGCCGTGATCAGGGCTTCAATTGCGCGTTCATCAGCCGTATGACCCAATAATTCAGCAGTCGCCGCTCGTACTTTTTCATCAGGATCATAAAGTTTCTCGAGCATCTCAGGTTTGAAAACTACATGTCCAGATGGATCTGGAGGGCCATCGTCATCAGACAAATTACTTGTTAGCTTATTAATAATTTTGTCAAACCACTTATTTGGCATCCGCTATCCTCCTTGAATAAGATCCTAAGATCAATTATTTTTAGTATTATATATTTTTTCTAAAATAGTATAGTTATTCCAAAAATCCACCAAAAAAAGTTTAAAAACATCTATCTCAATAAATTATTGATTAATTATTTTCCCACAACTTTACTATTGATTAAATGGGAAAGTGATTGAACATAGATTTTTGTGTTATTTCTTCCGTTCCGCAAAATTCTTTACGACAACTTGAATAATGAAGTTGGGTTTACTTGTTTCAAATTTTACAAAAAAATGATATAAGAAAAGTGGGCTCCGGATGGCGAGACCACGGATCGTTGCTTTGAATTCGGCCAGCAATTTGCTGCCAGCCCAAACTAAAATCTAAACTGGGGAATTATCAAAACCCCCAGTTTCTTGTAACCATAGAAAAGCCCCCGCAGTTTCAAAAAACTGCGGGGGCTTGGCATGCTCGACAAATTACTTGCTGAGAATTTTGCGAACGGCATCAATCTGGTTGTTGCTACCGAGGTATTCGTTCTTCTGTTCAATGAACTTGGCATATTCGGCCATGAAGATCTTGCCAACAGGGCGGAGATCGAAGTTCTCGGGATGTTGGAGGAAGTATTCACGGTGAACACGAGTCCAGACAAGGCGGCCGTCTGTGTCAATGTTGATCTTGGTGACGCCGAGTTCGGCGGCTCGTTTGAACTGAGTAGGATCCACACCCTTGGCGCCGGCCAGTTTGC
Organism: Chloroflexota bacterium; assembly: GCA_021825925.1. Lineage (GTDB taxonomy): Bacteria > Chloroflexota > Anaerolineae > Anaerolineales > Anaerolineaceae > UBA6107. The sequence continues at coordinate 365,824 of JAKAFP010000005.1, read as the reverse complement.
CACCGGCGGCGTTGATGCGTTCCACCTCGTCCTGGGGCACGGAGGATGAACCGTGCATGACAAGCGGGAAGTTGGGCAGCACTTTTTGGATCTGTTCGAGAACGTCGAAGTGCAGACCCTGGGAACCGCTGAATTTGAAGGCGCCATGGCTGGTGCCGATGGCACAGGCCAGTGAATCGCAGCCGGTGAGTTTAACGAATTCAGCAGCCTGTTTGGGGTCGGTGAGTTTGGCGTTGGCTTCATCCACCTGGACGTGTTCTTCAACGCCACCGAGCTGGCCGAGTTCGGCTTCGACAACGATGCCCTTTTTGTGGGCGGCTTCGACCACACGTTTGGTGATCTCGACGTTCTTTTCGAAAGGTTCGGCTGAAGCATCAATCATGACGGAGGAATAGAATCCGCTGTTAATGCAGTCGTAGCAGGTTTCTTCATCGCCGTGGTCAAGATGGACGGCAAAAATGGCATCCGGGAAGACCTGGTCGGCGGAGCGGATGAGGCCTTCGAGCATGAGTTTATGCGTATAGCTGCGAGCACCCTTGCTGATCTGGATGATAAAGGGAGCCTGGCTGTCAACGCATCCACGGAAAAGACCCATGGTTTGTTCAAGGTTGTTGATGTTATAGGCACCAATGGCGTACTTGCCGTAAGCGGCTTTAAACAATTCTTTCGTGGTAACGATCATGTCATTCTCCTTAAGATTAGCTCCCCGAGGGGAGGGATGGTCTGGGCACAATTATATTCCTGTTTTTGGTTTTAGCGCAGGTTGTCTGGACGGGTAATAAACGGGTGGGTTTGGAACCCACCCCTACATCTAATCGTCGTCCACCACATAATCAGGCAGATCGTCAGGATCCACATCCCGCGCAGAGACCACCTTGCCGCGTACGGACAAGCCGGCTTGATGCACTGATTTGGGGTCGCCGCTGACCAGCGGGTGCCAGATGGGCAGGTCCTTGCCTTCTGCCAACAGACGGTAGGCGCAGGTGTCGGGCATCCATTTTAAGCTGCCGGCCAGGGTGGCATCCAGGGTGAGGCATTCCGGCACCAGAACCGATCGTTCGGCATAACGGGTACATTTGCAATGGAAGATCTCAAGCAGTTCGCACACCACGTTGGTGTGATAGATCCGCCCAGTGTCTTCATCTTCAAATTTGATCAGGCAGCACTTGGCGCAGCCGTCACATAGTGACTCCCACTCTTCGGGCGAGAGCTGGTCAAGCGGTTTGATTTTCCAAAAAGGGGTTTGAGACAACCGGATTTCTCCAAATGATTTTTTTATAGATCATGGATGACGCCATGATCGTTACCCAGTTATAGCACAAACTGATTTAACTTTTCAAAATTTCTGCCGATACTTTAAACATGGTTATATCTGGAACGTCCATGGAAGACTCTCTCGCCAGTTCATTCACCAACCGGGCAAATACTCAGGTGATGAATCAGATTTCTATGGCGGTGATGAAACAACAGATGGATCAAGAAGAAGCGCAGGCTGCGGCTTTGGTGAAAATGATCCAGAACACTTCTTTGGATGGTACGGGGCAAATCATCAACCGTACCGCATAATTCCATAAACATATTGAAAATATGAGACGAATTCGTTTGTCTCATTTTTTATTTAACCTTAACGGCAAAATTTCCTTCTTTACGAGAAGCTTATTGATTTCAACCGATTCTCGCCTATAATCAAATTAGGGAGTTATCGCAGAATCCCTACCTTACACTTGAACTGGTCGAATTAACCTTGAGACTATTCCAACGCAAATATGCGTTTCCCTTACTCATTTTGATCGTTGCCTGCCTAATCTTTACGGGCTGCCAACTGCAAAATGGAAGCAATTCCAACTCAGGTGCAAATATGGTGCATCTGTATACGCCCACAAAACGTTTTACGCCTACTGCAACGGCGACGATCACACCTGAGATATCGCCAACCCCGACTGTTACTCAAACACCGGAAAACACCGCCACTCCCACTGAAACTGCCACCCCGGTTAGCACTGCAACCCCACTGCCAACCCCTACACCATTACCACCGCCTTTTTTGGATACTTTTATTGAGAATCTCAAGAACGGCAATGCAGGCCAGGTGGTCGGCGTTTATGTTGAAGACGTGATGTCTCTGCGTGTTGTTCAGCAGCCTTCATCAGACGCGGCTTATGTCTCAACCGTGCCCAACACCGCCACCTACTTTGCGATGGTCAGAAATATCACTGGCAATACGGGACTTCTGGCCCACAATTATCTCGCCGGTGCTTATTTCTTTTCACTCTCTCCCGGACAGTCCGTCACTTTGATTTACGGTGATGGAACCACGGATGAATATGTGGTTTCAAATGCTGAAGAATTTCAGGCGCTCAGCCCAAACAGTCCGACCAGCAATTTCGTCAGTCTGTCGAGCGGTGAAACGCTCAGCTCCACAGATCTTTTCTACCGCGTTTTTGGAGGTGGAGCACGGACCACATTTCAAACTTGTATCGCCCAAGGCAATGAAGATTCGTGGGGCAGGTTGTTCGTGATTGCCCCGCTTGAATAGCGATCGTTTTTAAAGAGGAGGACGTATGTCAACGAACCGAACCAGTTTTACGAGATTTCAAAGAGGATGGAGAATTTTGGTGATCTTTGTTACTGCCTTTGCGGTGGGAGCATTGATCTGGTCGGTACTGGCCACACCCATGTACCGGGCTTCGGCAAAATTCCTGGTCTATCCCAATAACACGTTGACCAGCAGCCGTGATGTGGTCAGCAGCCTCGACACACTGGATAAGCGCACCATCTCAACCACCTACGCGGATATTTTAGACAGCAACCGCGTTTATCAGGATACGATCAGCCGGCTTCAATTGGACGAAGCTGCGCTGAAAGAGATGCGGGTTTATTCCGAAGTGCAGACTGATACCAACATTCTGGTGCTCCACGTCGAAGGACCGAATCCTCAAGAAGCCACGCTGTTGGCCAATAACATTGGTCAGAACGGCATCAGTTACATTAAAAGCATTTACCAGGTCTATGACATCGTCTTTCTCGATACCGCGGTGGAACCAACCACTCCTTTCAAGCCGCGTCCATTCCTTTATATGATCATCGCAGCAGGCGCAGGCCTTCTGATCGGAATCATCTTCCTGCTGCTGCGTGAGCTCTTGCGCACACCGCTCGAAGCGCTGCGCGAACGCACCATTACCGATAAACAATCCCTGGCTTTCACCAGAAAATACCTGCTGCGTTCATTCACCACCGAACTCATCAAACCCAAGGACGTGCCGGTGGCTTTTGGCGTGATCTACCTGCAAGGACTTGAAGACTTGATAGATGGATTGCCCGAGCGCATCACTGCCATTCTGCTGCAGAATGTCGTTGAACGACTTCATGACCAGCTGCGCGGCAACGACCTGGTGGGCAGATGGAGCCGACTTGAATTTGGTGTTCTGCTGCCCTCCACACCGGATATGCCGGCCAGGAAGACTTTTGAACGTTTGCTCATGGCTTTGGAAGAACCCATCACGACTGAATCAGGCGAAAAGATTTTCCTGACCCCTGTCGCTGGTGTCGTTACCCGCAAGCCTGAAGATTCCAGCGACCAGATGATTCTGCGGGTTGAAGAAGCGGTTAAAGATGCCCGCTCCGGCGCAGATAAAATGGTCCTGGGAAACTAAAGAGGAGGATGACATGAAACGTTCATTCATTTACAAACTTTTTGGTTTCATCCTTCTGGCAGGGTTGGGTTTCAACCTGGCAGCGGTGCAACCGGTGCTGGCTCAGACAACCTCCCAGGCCGACCTCACCCTGACAGATTTGGGGATGGTTGTTCCGCAGACATTAACCGGACCAATTTCAGAGGTGAATTTCACCTTCAACCTGCCCGCAGATTGGAAGCCTGAAGGCACTGCCAGCCTGGATCTGGACATCATGGCTTTCTTTTCAAGTCTGGTGGCGACTGAATCCAGTCAGACACTCTCAGGTTTGGTGGGCGGCGATCTAAGTGTGTTTTTAAACGATACCTTGGTGGGCATTAACACCCTGCAAACCAGCGGCCAACAAACCATTCATTATGAATTTGATGCAGCACTTTTTGCCCCGGTCACTCGCGACGGAGTGAACACCCTGCGCATCCGTTGGGATGGTTCGATCTCATGCTTGATGAACCTGCTTTCAAGCGTCACACTTACACCGACTTCCAAAATCACCTTTGGATACGATGCTAGCCAGAAATCCTTAACCCTCAACGATTTTCCAGCTCCTTTTGTGGTGAAGAATTCGGTTCAGCCGGTGCCCTTAAAGATCCTCCTGCCTGCCAACCCAAGTTCAGGCGAACTGCGCGCCGCCATGATCCTCGCAGCTGGGATCGGTCAAATCTCATCGGGCCAAACACTTGCGGAGGTGATTTCTCAGGCTGATTATCAACCTGCGGCATCCACTGCGCAAAATGTGATCCTGGTGGCGAATAGCGATACATTGAAAACACTATCGCTATCCACCTTTGACATCAATGCAAATTTACAGGCGAATGCCGGTGAAGGATTGGTGTATTTCTTCAAACCAGCAGGCGGATACGGATTGCTGATAAGCGGGGATGAGGCTGGCGTCGTCAAGGCAGCTCAGGCAGTCAGCGCAGACCAGGTGATCGCTGGCGGTGACGCCAATACCATGCTGGTCAGCGGCATCAATCCTGTGGCCGTAACCACCGGACCGGAAGACATGACCCTGGATGACCTGGGGGTGGGTGAATTGGTATTCACAAAACCAAACAATCTGTCTCAATCATTTGATTTCTTTGTGCCCGCCGGCAACCAGGTGAGGGCTGACGCCAGCTTTGACCTGGTGATCAGCCATTCACAGCAATTGGATTACCTACGCTCAGGTCTACAAATGCTGGTCAATGGTTACCCGGCTGTAAGTCTGCGCCTCACTGACAACACATCCAACCAGGCTATGTTCAAGTTGATCATGCCGGCCAATCTGGTGCATGCCGGACGCAACACGGTTGAATTTGTGGCCGACTTGAATACGCGCGATCTATGCACCGCCCCAACGGCCAATATGGCGTGGATGCGTGTCAGTTCAAGCTCATTGCTGCACCTGCCGCTTGAGACCGCCGTTGGTGGTTCACTGGTATCAAAGACCTTCTCTGATTTCCCCAATGCCTTCCTGACCGGGTCCGGTTTGGATAATGTTTTAATTGAGGTGGCGCCCACAGAATTTAGTAACATTCAAGCAGCCGCAAAACTTGCAGGACGCCTTGGGGCTGGGCTTCCAGATCACACCATCATGCAGCTTAATGCCGGATTTGCTGATGCCATTGACCCGACGCTTGCGGCCAATGCCAGTTTGATCCTGGTGGGTGCGCCTTCAAGTTTCACCAGTCTAACGGATAAAACACAGTTCCCGTCATTGGTGTTTGATGCGCAGAACCTGTTAAGCGATCAAAGCGCACTTCAACTGGTCACCCGGCCTCAGGCTGGTGAAGACGCCGGCTACCTCGCCATCCGCGGATATGATGCCTCCACCAGCAAAGTACTGCTGGCAGTGTTGGGCAGCAGCCCTGCTGGGTTGACTTACGCGGTGGATGGACTGGTCAGCAACCAGGCAGCTAAGAACAACTTTATGATCGTGACCGGCAAAAACGAAGAGACAGGCTGGTTGGATGCCGGTATCGCCACTGGCGAGATCACCACCATTTCAGGCCAGCAGACCCCTGTTGCCCCCGGAGTGGATGCAGTTCAGGCGTTCAGGACCAATATGCTCAAGTGGGTTGTTCCTGCCTTGGTGGTTCTGCTGGCAGTGATGCTGCTCTTCCTCTACATCGAGATCAGACTGAGGATAAACAAAAAGAAATAAGAAATCGTTGAATGGATTACTTCACCCTGCACCTTTTTCCCAATAAAGAGGAGCAGGGTGAAATTTATAAACACCTGAACTCATGTCAGACTATAATGAAAACCAAAAATGCAAGAGGAGTCTAATGGCTGAACTATCATCTTCCTCCGGGCGATTTTTACTGCAAGATTTTCAACAAAAAAAAGTGTTTTCAAGTTTTCTTCCGGGTATTGCCGGGTTGATGGGAATACCCATGTGGGTGTTTTATATCAATCGTGGACAGGCCATTGCCGGCTTTGGCGTGGAAAGCAAGGATCATCCCTTGATGGAATATCAGTGCGCCCAGCGTGCTTACCAGGTGGCTGCTCAATTAGGTTTCCGCACATTTTTAAAGGGAAACCGCGGCGGCGTGTTTTGGAATTACGAACCCTTTGGTGCCGTGGGTGGAGCCCAGGTCAAACGCAGCATGACCACCGGACTCAACGATCTCGAAATTGAAGAGGTCAACGAAACCCTCGGTCTTAAAGTCAATGTCTTGTATTTCCTTTTACCCAATGAACCCTTCGCGGCGCTGGTTCGCAAGGTGACTTTTACCAATATTGGCAAGGGTTCCCTAAAGCTCGAACTGTTGGATGGTCTACCCGTGCTCTGCCCCTATGGAATTGACGACCAGACCTTTAAAAACATGGGCCGTACCATCGAAGCTTGGATTGAGGTTGTCCACCATCAAGAGGCTCTGCCATTCTTCCGCATCAAGGCCAGCGCGGATGACAAACTGCATGTGGAGGAGATCAAGGCTGGCAACTTTGCCGTGGCTCTGCATGAAGGAAAACTGCTATCAGCTTTGGTGGATCCGCAGGCGGTGTTTGGTACGGATACGGCTTTTAGTTTTCCACAAAAGTTGGTGGATCGGGGGCTGCCGTCCATCCTCGCCGAGTACCAGGTCACTCAGGGGCGCACGCCCTGCGCCATGTTCGGCTCGGAACTTGAACTGGCTGAAGGGAAGTCTGAGACCATCCACAGTTATTACGGTCATGCCCTTCAATTTGAAGTCATTCAATCCCAAGTCTCGCGCCTGCAGAAAACGGATTTCATGCTGTCAAAAATTGAGGAAGAACGCCAACTGGCGCGCGAATTAACCAGCCCCATTCATACCGAAAGCGCCTCAACGATCTTTGACGATTACTGCAGTCAAACCTGGCTCGATAACGTGATGCGCGGAGGCATGCCCTTGATGTTGGGTGGAAAACACACCTATCATGTTTTTTCTCGCCGGCATGGGGACCTTGAACGCGATTACAACTTCTTTGTTGTTGCTCCCGAGCTTTACAGCCAGGGCAACGGCAGCTACCGGGATATCAACCAGAACCGCCGCAGCGACGCTTATTTTTTCTCCAAGTCAGGCGAATTCAACATCCGCTTGTTCATGAGTCTTATCCAGAGCGATGGCTACAATCCTTTAACCATCCAGGGGTCCAACTTCACCCTGCCTACGGATGCGGTATCAGCACTGCTTAAGCTGGCAGCCGAACCAGAAGAACTGCGAAAAGTTTTAAGTGGGCATTTCACACCCGGGCAGGTGATGACTGTCGCTTTGAGATCGGGTCTTTCGGTCACGCCTGACGAGTTTCTTGAAAAAGTGTTTGCCGGGGCGGAGCAGCATATCCAGGCGGTTCACAGTGAGGGGTATTGGTCCGACCATTGGAGCTACAACCTCGACCTGGTTGAATCCTACTTGAAGGTTTTCCCGGAGAACCGGGAGCGCCTGTTTTTTGATTCGAAACCGCTGGCTTTCTTCGACAATGCCACCTGTATCAATCCGCGCAGCAAGCGTTTTGTGCTGGATGGAGATGCGCCGCGCCAGTTCAATGTGGTTTACAAGGATGAAGAAAAAACCGCCATGCTGGCAGCCCGCCAGGAGGATGGTCATTGGAGCCGAACAAAATATGGCAAAGGGGATGTCTTCAAAGTTTCGCTGGTCTCAAAATTCGCACTCCTGGCACTGTTGAAATTCGCGGCGCTGGATCCCTCCGGCTACGGGGTGCAAATGGAAGGCGGCAAACCGGGCTGGTATGATGCCCTCAACGGCATGCCGGCACTTTTCGGTTCTTCCATGCCAGATAGTTATGAATTGTTGCGGCTGATCAACTACTTGATTGAATTGTTAACCGAAACCGGAAGAAAAGTAGAACTGCCGATTGAAGCGATTAAACTGGTGGAAACCCTTGGAAAAACCCTGGCAGGCAATCCTACTCCCTTTGAAGTGTGGCAGGGGCTTTCCAACGCAGTGGAGCATTATCGAGAAGTCACGCGCCTCGGATTTGACGGCACCTGCGAAATGGTTGACCTGACCGGTACACTCACTGCCATGCAGGCTTACCTGGTTGACGGAGTGAAAAGATCCGAAGCTGCGGCGGGTGAACTGCCGGCCACCTATTTTGTTCATCAGCCAGTCAAGTTTGAAAAGACTGGTCAAAAGGATGCATTGGGGAGACCGATCATCAATGTGACGGAGTTTAAGGCGCAGCCGTTGCCGACCTTCCTGGAAGGACCTGTTCGCCGATTGCGAACCCTGGATGCTTCCGCGGCTGGTAACCTGTATCAAAAGCTGCGAAAGAGCGCCTTATTCGATCAGAAATTGAACATGTTCCGTTTGAATGCCAGTCTTGAAAGCCAGCCCCACATGATCGGACGCGCGCGTGCTTTCACCCCCGGTTGGCTTGAAAACGAATCCATCTGGATGCACATGGACTTCAAGTTGATGCTGGAACTGCTGCGAAAGGGGTTGTACGGTGAGTTTTATCACGAGTTCAAGCATCATGTGCCGGCATTCATGAACCCCGAGGTTTACGGACGCAGCCCGCTTGAAAATTCATCTTTCATCGCTTCCAGTGCACATCCTGACCCCAGTCTGCAAGGGAACGGGTTTGTCGCCCGCCTGAGCGGATCCACAGCCGAGTTTCTGAGCATGTGGGTCATCATAACTGCCGGGCAAAAACCATTTGACATGGTGGATGGTGAACTTGTGCTCACCTTCCAGCCCTTGCTTCCCGGTTGGCTGTTTAAAACAGATGGCACTTTCAAATTCAAACTGTTGGGGAGCTGTGATGTGACCCTGCATAATCCTTCCCGAAAAGATACATTCGGGATCAAACCTGTAAGCATCCGTTTAAAAACTTATTCCGGTGAAATAATAACAGTGGACGGCAATAGTATTGGTTCGCCCTATGCTGGGATGGCACGTGAAGGTAAAATCCTGACCATGGATGTGCACTATTAATCCAACCTTATCATTAATCGCAAGTGAGGCGTTATGAAGTCATCCGATCCGAAACAGTGGAAGTTCATTGACAGGCAGGGTACTTTTGAACAGGCAGATGCTGAAAGCGGAAGTTATCTTTATTTGCCATTGGTAAACCAGGCCGGCATGATCTCGAGCGTGACGCCCACCTTCAACGGCGATGCCAAAGCGGATCAGAATTCATTTCTGCTTTTGCCGACCTCGGTCGAAGATCTGCATAACAGCCGCTCGGCGCGCAACTTTTGGGTGCTGGTGAATGGGCAAGCCTGGTCAGCCACCGGCGGCAGCGCACAGCAGACTTCGAAGCACTTTACCGAAAAAGCCGAAAAGGCACAGCTTAAGGCCGGCTTGCTCTGGCAGTCGGTCACCCGCAGGCATGACTCCGGTTTGCAGGCTGAAGTGACCAGCTTTGTGCCCATGACCTCTGACCGCGTGGAACTGATGCGGGTGGTGCTGACCAATAACGGAAATAAAAATATAGAAATCGCTCCGACTGCGGCCATCCCCATTTTTGGCCGTTCTGCGGATAATCTGCGCGATCACCGCCACGTGACTTCGCTGCTGCACCGTACTACCTGTGTCAAACATGGTGTGGTGGTGAAACCCACGCTTTCATTTGACGAACGCGGACATATCCACAATCAACTGCGCTACGCAGTGTTGGGCGCCGAAGGCGACGGCAGCGCCCCGACGGGTTTCTTCCCCTCAGTGGAGGATTTCATCGGCGAGGGGGGCAGCCTGGATTGGCCGCAAGCGGTGGTCAACAATCTGCCTGCTGCTCAGGGCGTGGGCAAGGGACCGGACGGCTACGAAAGTATCGGCGGTCTGCGGTTCAAAACCCAAACCTTGAAACCCGGCAGCTCCATCACTTACGTCATGGTACTGGCCATCCTCTCTGAAGGTCAGGATGTCGAGGCCTTGTTGGATCAATATGATACGGCTGCCAAAGCGGAGCAACATCTGGCAGAAACACGCGCCTTCTGGAAACAAAAATCCGACCTGTTGGTGTTCAATACAGGCGATGAGGATTTCGACGGTTGGTTGAAGTGGGTGGGCATTCAACCCATTCTGCGGCGTTGGATGGGCAACTCCTTCCTTCCCTATCACGATTACGGCCGCGGCGGCCGCGGCTGGCGCGACCTCTGGCAGGATGCCCTGGCACTGCTGCTCACTGAACCCGAAGACGTGGCTGGCTTGTTGCATGACAGTTTTGCCGGCGTGCGCATGGATGGTTCCAACGCAACCATCATCGGCAGCCGACTTGGCGAGTTCAAGGCGGACCGTAATAACATTCCCCGTGTGTGGATGGATCATGGTGCCTGGCCGCTGCTGACCGTTCAACAGTACATTGATTTGAGCGGCGACCTGAACTTCTTGATGCGCACACAGACCTATTTTGCTGATCATCTCAGCCACCGCACCAAGAAAACCAACTTAAATTGGAAACCAGGAACCGATACCCAGTTAAAAACCAGGACCGGCAAGGTGGTGCAGGGCAGCCTGCTAGAGCACATGCTTGTGCAGCATCTGGCCGTTTTTTACAATGTGGGCGATCACAACCTGATCCGCCTCGAAGGCGCGGATTGGAACGATGCGTTGGATATGGCCGCCGAGAAGGGTGAAAGCGTGGCCTTTTCGGCGCTCTATGCGGCGAACCTTTCCACACTGGCAAAACTCTGCCTGGCGCTTCAAGCCAGGGGTGTGACCGAGATCGAATTGGCCAATGAGTTGGTCGCCCTACTCAATGCTCCGGTGTCGGAATATGAATCCATTGATGCCAAACATCAGCGACTTGAGGACTATTTCACCTCGGTTGAGGGTGAGCTTAGCGGCATGAAGGTGCTGGTTAAGTGTTCAGACCTGGCCTGGGATCTGCAGGGCAAGGCGGATTGGTTGACCGCTCACATCCGCCAGCAGGAGTGGGTCAACAGCAAGGAAGGGCAAGCCTGGTTCAACGGCTATTATGACAACCAGGGGAACCGGGTGGATGGCGACCATCCCAACGGCGTACGCATGACCCTTACCGGACAGGTGTTTACCTTGATGAGTGGTATCGCCAATGAGGATCAAGTCGAAAAGATCGTCAATGCCGCGGACCGGTATCTGTATGATGAAATGGTAGGCGGTTATAAGCTGAACAGCTACTTCGGCGAAGGGGTTGACCATCTTGGCCGCGCGTTTGGATTTGCCTTTGGGCATAAAGAAAACGGCGCCATGTTCAGTCACATGTCCGTTATGTTTGGCAATGCACTTTATAAACGCGGCAAAGTCGAGGAAGGTTGGAAGGTGCTTGAAGGCATGTACCGGCAAAGCCAGGATTTCAACAAGAGCCACATGTACCCTGGTCTGCCTGAATATTTCAACAGCCGCGGACGCGGCATGTATCCTTACCTGACCGGTTCCGCTTCGTGGTATCTCTTAACCCTGTTGACCGAGGTGTACGGCATCAAAGGCCGTCTGGGCGATCTGGTGTTAGCCCCGCGGTTCTCGGCAAAACAACCTGACCATTGCAGTGTGAACGTACGATTTGCAGGCAAGGAACTCGAGGTCGAATATCATCGTTCACAGCTCGGCAAATCATCACACATTAAAAAGTTGGAAGTAAACGGTAAAACGCATGAAGTTACCGCACGGGAAGTCTGCTTTGACCGTAAGGAAATCGCAGCCTGGCCTGAAAAGACCAAAATCGTTGCATATCTGGAAGACTGAAAGAGGCATTACATGATGGATGAGAGTCTGTTGGAAATTAAGGAATTTGACGGTATTGGCTATCTTCCGCTGATTGATTTTGGTACCTGGCGGGTGGCATTTCTGCGCTATATTGATGAGTTGATCCCGCGCAACATCAACCGGGTTGAAAGACACGTCGAAACAGATGAGGTGTTTGTTCTGTTGGCTGGCAAGGCTATCCTCTATATGGGTACGGGTGACGAATCTGTGGAAGAGCTGACGCCTATCGTGATGGAACCCTGCAAATTATATAATGTGCGTAAGAACGCCTGGCATTGCTGCGTTCTCAGCCACAATGCCACCATTCTGCTGGTTGAGAACCGCAACACCGGTCTCGCCAACACGGATTACTGCGCTCTGGATGAGGATCAAAAGCAGGTGCTGATCAGGGCTGCTTTCCGCGAGCAACCCGGCGAGTGGAATAACGATTAATTCTTAACTTCAATAAAAATTTTTGTAGAGCAAGAACCCTGCTGGTTGGTTTAAAACCGCGGGGTTCTGATTTTCGTGTGTGGATTTTTTCTAATTGAAGAGATCTGAATGTGTTCCAGTGCGATAGAGTATCAAATCGCTTTTATCAATAGCGTAGATTAACACCCAATCCGGTGTAATGTGGCAATCTCTTTTCCCTCCTAATTTTCCGTGCAGCGGATGATCATCATATTTGGGATCAAGCGGCTTGCCTTGTTGGAGTGTTATCAGCACCTCATGCAGCAACATCTTGTCTGCACCTTGTTTTATCATGCGCTTAAGATCTTTTTTAAACCGCCCTGTATAAACAATTGAGCGCATGATTTAAATGCCGATCTCGTAAAAAAGATCATCAACATTATTCACTTTATAAAGGTCTTTTCCAGCGTCGGCATCAGCAATTGTTTTCATGGTTACTGGATTGGGAATTTCCACTGGAAACGGTATTCCCTGTCTGAGACTGACCTGGCTATAGAACATAGTAATCGCGTCAGTGGGGGTTATCCCCAATTTTTCAAACACATCTTCTGCACGGGTTTTTATTTCGGGTTTTACTCTCACGGAAACTGTGGCTGTTTTATTCATTCTAACTCTCATTCTTTTGTATTGCTAATGTATTGCTATTGCATTACATTATAGCATATTATCAGTATCCTTAATCTGGATGGTTTCCTTACCTACTATCACTTTATCTCTTAATAATCAAAGCCCTTAATCAACTATTAAGGGCTTTGATGTGAGCGAACTTCTTCCAATGAATCTCACATCTTCAACACTTCCTTTAACCGCGGAAGGTCGTAGTCCACGACGATGGTGCCGTCAATATCAAACGTGGGGGTGGTGCGGTTGCCGTTGGCCCATTGTTCAACCTGCTGGGCTGCACCAGGTGTGGTGGTGATATCCACTTCGGTATAGGGGATCTTATTATCAGCCAGCCATTTACGCGCACGTTTGCAATCCGGGCACCAGGCTGTACAGTACATCACGATACCACCATGGGGAAGCGCTGCCGGTTTGGGGTCGGGCAGTTCAGGGCGGTCACGGATTTCGGGGTCAATCTCGCGGATGGCCTTGCGCAACACCTCGTTGGAGGGCTGGTCGTGAATATCGTGAATGTCTATGTAACGCACGATGCCCTGCTTGTCTATGACGAAGAGGGCGCGTTCACTCCTTCCGTCGGCTTGCAGCACCCCATAGAGCTGTGCGACTGCGCCATGCGGCCAAAAATCGCTGAGCATCGGGTAGTGAATGCCGCCCAGGCTCTCGGCCCAGGCGCGCAGGCAGTCGGCTGAATCCACGCTGATCGAAAGGATCTGCGTGTCGAGGGCGACGAATTTTTCCATCTCGGCTTCGTAGAGGGGAATTTGCAGAGTGCAGACGGGTGTCCAGGCCAGGGGATAAAAAGCCAGCACCACGTTCTTTCCGCGCAGGTCGCTGAGGGTGATCTTTTTGCCAAGTTGGCTGGGTAAGGTGAAGTCAGGCGCCAAAGCGCCAAGTTGAACAGTCATAGGAACTCCTTATTTTATGATATTATATATCTAAATTATCATAAATAAGTTAATATTACAATTACCAAAAACACAGGTGAAAAAACTCAAGCTCTTGTTTTAATCTTGATTATTTTTTCCTTTTGAGCAACAGGACCAACAAGATCAAAATCACTACAAGCAGACCGATCACGATGATCCAGGTGACGATTGGAAGTCCAACAAATGGTGATGTGGCTGTTGGCATTGCAGTGGATTGATTCGTCTCTGAAGATGGTGCAGCTGCTGTGTTACCTGAAAAAGTGATCAAGGGTGTATTTGTTGGTTTGTTTGTATTGCCCGCAGGTTGATTGATCTTGATCAACGGGGTATTCGTAATACTGATCTTGGTTATTACCGATGTAGGTTTAGGAGTCGAGGTTGGTATCTTTGGGAGTGCTGTGGAGTTTTTTGTGATTGTTTTGGAGACTGTGACATGAAGGTTGGCACTTTCATTCAAGCCATCCGAACAATCCATTGTGACAGCATAATCACCTGATGTCGAAATATTAGGAATCTTAAATGAGGAATAAGCTTCTCCATCAGACGCAATTGTGAAGCCAGTAACAGAACCACTGGCACCAGCCATTGAAACCACACACTCACTACCGCCAGTAAAGTTGATCGCAGAAAGACTGATGGTGTCCCCTGGTTTTCCGTCTATAGGAGAAAGGGAAAATTGACGGAGTACCGTGAATGACGCAAGTTCCTCGACCGTTCCAAATGTAGATGGACAACTCACCATGATCGAATACGTGCCCGCAGCTGTGGCAGGTACGGTCATGACGATCGAGCCATTTCCACTTGAATCGAGAGTGACAGGAGCCAGGTCAATATATCCAAAAGATACACTGCATGTGGCCCCTGCCACCATACCTGAAATGTTAATGATCAATTCCTGACCTGGAAGACCTGAGGATGGAGTCGTCCATACACCGGAACCTGAAACAGCGGAAGTTTTAACCATGGGGAAGGCAGCGATGATTAGAGCAACAAACAACGAATAAACGAAGTTATGTTTCATCTTTTTCCCTCCGAGTAGATTTAGTATTTATTCACTATATTACGTTTAAAAGTCCTTTTCAATATGTTATGTAAACGAATGTGTTCCAATTTAGCACCGCTGCCATTATTGCATCTTTAGTGTTTTGAGTTCTTTTTCCTGGATCTGCCACACATGGGTGGCATAACGTTCGATGAAATAACGATCGTGCACCACGGTGAGGATGGTGCCTTCAAAATCAGCCAGTGCTTGTTCAAACTGGGCACGTGAGGGCAGATCAAGATGGTTGAGAGGTTCATCCAAAAGCAGGAAATTACAGCCGCGTGCCACCAGGCAGGCCAGCGCCAATCGGGCGCGTTGCCCGTAAGAAAGGCTGCCCACGGAGGTGAAGACTTCATCCCCACTGAAGAGGTATTTGTGTAAAAAGGCGCGTGATTCCGTCTCGTTGAGGCTGGCACTGCGTTGAAAGGTGGTCAAGGCATTTAACCCTGAAACCAGGTCTTCCTGCTCTTGAGTGATATAGCCTGGGATGACGTTGGCGCCCAGACGGCAGCGCCCGCCCAGCACCGCCAGAATGCCGGCGGCCGTACGCAGCAGGGTGGTCTTGCCGCACCCGTTGGGACCCACCAGTGCAGCACGTTCACCGTAACGAAGCACGGCGTTCAGCCCGCTTAGAATGACCGTCTGGCCATAGCCAATGGATAGATCCTCAAGGATCAACACATCCCGGCCGCTTTCAGGCGTTGAGGCAAAATCCATTTTCATCTGCCATGACTCATGTGGTTTTTCGACACGGTCTTCGGATTCAATGTAACGATCCAGCTTTTTTTCACGCGACAGGGCTTTTTTTGCCACTTTTTTTGCAATGCGGCGGACTCCAGGTTGACGGGGCGTGGTGGTAAGTTCTACGTGCAGAGATTGCTGTTTGGTTCTGGTGATATCCTGTTTCATACGGCGGATTTCCGTCTCCTGGTCGCGATATTCGTCCCATTGTTTTTTCTGCTCTGCCTGCTTTTGTTCGAGGTATTCGCTGTAATTGCCAGGATAAGATTTTAGGGTGTGGGTGGCAGGATCCAACTCGAGGATGGTGTGGGCGACGTTATCCAGAAAAGCGCGGTCGTGAGAGACGACCAGCACTGCGCAGCGCGAATGCAGCAGCCAGGTTTCAAGCCACTCCAGCATTTCGAAATCGAGATGGTTGGTGGGTTCGTCCAGAAGGAGCAGTTTTGGATTGGCGAGCAGGATGCCAGCCAGCCCCAGTCTGGTTTTCTGTCCGCCGCTGAGCGCTGAAAGCGGAAGCTTGCCGGGCAGTTGGTCCAACCCAAGCGAAGCCAGCACGGCTGGCGCGCTGGTCGCGGAGCTGGAACGCTCCTCTATTTGTGCCAGAACAGTATCGTACTGCCTTTGCAAGGCGATACTCTGAGGGGAGCGCATCAACTGCCCGGCCAGGCCTTCAAGCTGCAAAGACAACCCTGGCAGATCTCCCTCAGCGCGACGGATGAAATCAGCGAAAGTATCTTCCGCATTGAAACTTCCGCCCTGAGGCAGGTAGCCCACGCTTAGATCGGGCGGGTTAAATTGAACATTGCCGGAATCGCTTCGATCCTGGCCGGCAAGGATGCGCAGCAAGGTGGTCTTGCCGCAGCCATTGGGTCCGACCAGTGCGATCTTCTCACCGGGGTTAATGGCAAAGGATATATCAGTTAAAACGGGTGTGATCCCGAAGGATTTTGAAAGATGATGAACCACAAGCATGAATGACCTGACCTTTAAAAACGAAAACCGGGGGCAAATGCCCTCGGTGAAATAGTTAAAAAGTAACTGTGCGGAGCGTGCTCCGCGACCGATAAGGTTGCCCGAAAAAAGGTTGGATTTTAGAGGATATCAGTCGTCATTCAGAAAACTCCTGGTTGCTTGTCAATATTATAATGCCAATTAAATAAAAAACTCCGATTTCTTTTTTTGAAATCGGAGTTTTGCAAAATCGGATATTGATTAATGAGGTGAGGTGACCGTCACCTGACCGACCTTTGTGACTTCCATGGTGATGGAGCCGGTTCCGGGTGCAACCACAGCGCTTGCGTCTGCATTGAAAACGTCTTCGGTGTAATCAAGCTGCAATTTGAGCAGTGCGCCGGTTTCCTTGTCTATCCACACCTTGCCGGTGCCGGTAAATTTTCCGAGTCCAAAAGCCTCCATGCCTGCCAGGACGGCAGGGTCGGCTTTGGCGGTGTCCAGTTCATAAGCCACTGCCTTGCGGCCATCCACCTCTTCAGTGCCCAGTTTGCCGGCATAAACAGAAGTCGTATACGCGTAGGGCATGACCACCTGCATCGGCCACATGGCCCAACCCAGGGCAATCTGTCCCATCATTTCCTGCCAGGCGCCGTCCACCAGTTTGTATTCTTTTTCGGTATCACCGATGATGTAGCCTTCTTTGGGCGTGGTTTCACCGGGGTCTATCTGTAAAATGTGGATGTTCTTGCCAGCCACATCCGCGGAAATGCTGATCTTCTCATTCACCACGGCAGTGTAATCGTCGTTAGCCTGTGGGGAATCCAACACCAACTCAAGGTGATAAGAATCGAAGACACTGGGCGAGTCAGTGGTGCCCAATAACAGGTTAAGTGCTCCGCTCAGGTCATCCGACCCTGTTGAAACGGCGTCTGATTTGGCACCGCAGGCCGTGAGCAGCAGGGTGGCGATCAATAAAACCATTAGAAATCTTTTCATTTTTTCTCCAATAACATAATTAAGTGGGGTTATTATAATCCAGTGTGTAACTTGGTTACAAAATGCAAGCATGGCGATTTCTCGTATTTATCCATTTTTTGGATGCCCTTCATAATAACTTCACAAATAACTTATAAAATGATTATGAGATCAGTAATCATTCCTTGGAGGTTTTTATGAAAAAAATACCATTGGTTCTTATTCTTCTTGCATTTTTATTGGTGTCATGTAATTTACCTCTGGGAGGCGAAACGCAAATTCCAGACTCGACAGTTCAAACGCCAGACCCAACGGGTCAAACACCTGAATCATTACCGACTCTGGTTGAAAGCACACAAGTCGCCACTGAAATCGTAACCGAACAACCCCAATCCGAGACTTCAAAGGCAGCACCGGTGATCCTTTTCTCGATCGGCATGCATGTGGAGCCATTTGGTGAATCCATGCAGGGGTATGTTGCCAATAACAAGGGGGATTATGCGGATCCTGCTTTTTTCAAACTGCACTCCAACTATATTCGCACCGTGGCTGATATGGTGGCGGCTCACGGCGGCGTAATGACCATTCAGGTGCAGTCACCTTTTACAGAAAGTGTTATTTTTTCAAACAGTTCGATTCTGGAGGATCTGGCTGCGATGGGGTTTGAGATCGCGCTTCATTTTCATGAAGACGCCCATCTTGGGACAAAATCCGCTACACTTTCAGTAGATAAATGGTGTGAGGTGATGCGGGAGGAGATCAGTCTGATCCAAATGGCCAGTGGGGTGCATGAAGTCACTTACTGGAGTGGGGGGAATCTCTATCCGCGTGTTTACCAGGCTGCAGCCTGTGCCGGGTTAAGGGTCAACAGCGATTGGAAAAGCCCTGAAACTCAGACCACGGATATGTCGCTGCAGGGCATCAATCCATGGCGTCCTTCCGGTGGGACAAACGGTGAAGATTTCTCGCGCATTTCAACTCATGACCCTATGGGCAAGATCATCTTTCTGCCGGAAGGTCAGTTTGACCGCGAAGACGTCATGACCATCAAACAATCCGAAGCAGCCGGCGGCGATGAAGCCTATTTTGCCTATCTTGAACAAAGTTTGATGAATTCGCTGGCAACCGCCAGAGCTGATGAGGTGAATGTCTTTCACTTTACCATACACCCGGCTGAATTTCGCGGCGACCCCGCCGCCCCGTTTGCGGTGTTGGATAAATTCCTTACCGAGGTGATTGATCCCCTGGTGGCCAGCGGACAGGTACAATGGGCGACCTTCTCGCAGATGGCTGATACTTATCGGACCTGGGAATTGGAAAACCCGGGTTTTGACCCACGCGATTGATTAACAAAAAGACACCCGCGGAAACCCGCGGGTGTCTTTTAACTTAGTTATTGAACTTGTCTGTTCAATCAACAATCAGGCATATACACTTGTATTTCACTTATTAGTATTGTAAAATAGAAAATATTGAAATTACGAAATTCGCAAATTAAGAGGTTGAAATGACCGATAATTCAGTTTTACAATTAAGGGAGAATGGACAGATCACATTACCCACTTCAGTGCGCCGCAAGACGAACCTTAAAGCAGGCGACTTGTTGGATGTAAAAGTGGAAGACGATGGCTCTATTCGATTAACTCCGCAAATGGCGATTGACCGCTCCCAAACTTATTTTTGGAGCAAACGCTGGCAGCAGGGTGAGCACCAGGCAGAAGCGGATATCCAAACCGGGAAGGTGGAAATATTTGACAATATTGATGAGTTGATCAACGATCTGGAATCTGATAAATGATCTTTGTTCGCACCGAACGCTTTAAGAAAGCCTTCCAGTCTTTACCCAAGGAGATCCAGAAAAAGACGGTACGCGCATTGCGTTTACTGGAAGAGGATACATTTTATCCGTCTTTGGGTGTAAAAAAGGTGCAAGGTGCACCGGGCATTTGGGAGGCCAGGATAGATTTAAAATATCGGATGACTTTTCAGTTGGACGAGGAAAACGGCAAGACCATCTGCCTGCTGCGCAATGTGGATAACCATGATGAGTGCTTGAAAAACCCATAATGTCAAACACAAAGCCCCTGCGGATTTCCGCAGGCGTCTTTAACAAATCAAACTCACTCTTTTTCACAAACGACTTCAAAATCCCCGCGTTTTGACACAGGTTGATCACTACCTCTGAATTGAGCTGCACCTACGTCAGGACACACACCGTGACGCCGCCTTTCTTGTGGACAGTGACCGAGATCATGCCGCCTGGGGTCAACTAGTTAAATCCATGGAAAGAGATCAGTTCAGCATTCCTTGCCCGCCAGGTTGGCGCGGTGGATGCGTTCAACCGATTCGGCGATCACGGTTTTGACGCCCAGCAGAAACGGACCCCTGGCAGCAAAATGACTGTGTCATATGTTAATAAGTATTTGATAAGAGTCGTTAGTTTTCGTCGAAGTAGATGGAAAAAAGTATAATAATCTGTAAATTGAGATCCATGTTAATTAATCAACCTTATAAACAAAAAAAGAGTTGTTACAAGGATTTGAATACTTTATTTCAATATTGAAGTGTGCTAATAAAGTTTTGTTTTGTTTTGTTTTGATTTGTTTTTATTTACCAGTTTATCGTTGAATATTATATGGGTAGAAATCAAATGAAGATCATATACGAGAACCAAAATTCTGAATTAATATCCAAAGGTAATGGTGTCACTCATATTGTTGATGCAAAAGTGGGCTTTCGAAAAATTCTTGAACCTTTTGAATTTGAAATACCTATCATCTGGAACAAGAACCGTGGTGTTTGTAACTTAAACGGAACTACAAGGGGAATAATTACATTGTTAAGTTCCGGTACTAAAGGACAATATGAGCAATTCAGCGTCAGAATCAAGAATATTATTACTGGTAAGACTATTGCTTTCAACTATTTTCCATTTGGTAAATACTTACCCATTAGTGCTGAAAATCGAATTGATGACCAATTAAATATTGATGTTTCACAATTCATGATATGGCAGAACGAAAACAATGAATTAGATGTTCGTTGGAATATCGCCATTCCCAAAAGCACCCGTCCAATTTGCGCGGCAATAGAAGAATTTATGGAGCAGTGGAAATAACGATTTTGTTTAAACCCAAACCTTGGCCATCATTTGTGTTTTTACGGTGTTTATTAATTTTAGGCAATTTGACTAAAAATTCTCGGGATTTTTATTTTTAATTTGAGCATAAAATAAAATTAGCCCTCAAGTATTCTTGAGGGCTAAATCTCTAATTCACAAACGACTTCAAAATGCCGCCGTTTTGCCAAAGCTTGATCTCTGCTTCTGAATTAAGCAGCACCTTCACCAAAAAGCGCACCGTGACGCCGCCTTTCTTGTGGGCAGTGACCGAGATCATGCCACCGGGGGTCAACTGGTTCAACCCCTGGAAGGAGATCAGTTCAGAACCGTCCAGGCCCAGGTCTTTGGGGTTGTCCTTAGCCAGGAACTGCAGGGGCAGCACGCCCATGCCCGCCAAATTGGAGCGGTGGATGCGTTCAAACGATTCAGCGATCACGGCTTTAACGCCCAGCAGTAATGGACCTTTGGCAGCCCAGTCCCGGCTGGAACCGGTGCCGTATTCTTTGCCGGCCAAAATGACAGTGTCCACACCGTCCTGTTTGTAGAGTTGGGCGGCGGCAAAGATGCTCATCTGTTCACCGTCAGGGTAATGCCTGGTCTGACTTCCTTCGATGCCCGGCAGCATCAGGTTTTTGATGCGAATATTGGCAAAGGTGCCGCGTTCCATAACTTCATGGTTGCCGCGCCGAGCCCCATAGGAATTGAAATCCGCGGGCTGTACGCCCTTGCTGCGCAGGTATTCCGCAGCGGGTGAGGTGGCTGGGATGGAGCCGGCCGGAGAGATGTGGTCGGTGGTGATCGAATCGCCGAAGATGGCTAACACACGCGCACTGACCAGATCAGTATCGTTGTTGCTGCTGGTTTCGCAGAAAGGCGACTCAAGAATGTAGGTTGAAGTCGGGTTCCATGGATAAAGCAGGCTGGGTTCCACTTTGATCGCCTTCCACAGTTCACCGCCCTCAGTAATATTCGCATAGGCATCGCGATAGACCTGCGGTGTGACCACCCGGTTCAGGGTGTTATAAACTTCCTGGTTTGAAGGCCAAATATCCTTTAAGAAGACCGGTTCACCGTTGTTGCCATATCCGAGCGGATCCTGTCTCATGTTCCGCGCCACGCTGCCGCTGATGGCGTAAGCCACCACCAGGGCGGGGGATGCCAGGTAGTTGGCCTGTACCAGCGGATGGACGCGGCCCTCAAAGTTGCGGTTGCCCGAGATCACCGATGCGGCCACCAATTTGTTTTGCGTGATTGCATCCCCGATGGCCGGGTCGAGCGGACCCGAGTTGCCGATGCAGGTGGCGCAGCCGTAGCCGACCAGATGGAAGCCCAGCTGCTCGAGTGGCTCCACCAGTCCGGCTTTGTGCAGATAATCCATCACGGCCTTGGAGCCGGGTGCAAAACTCGTCTTTACAAATGGTTGAGCCCTCAGACCAAGGGCTGCGGCCTTTTTGGCCAGCAATCCGGCGCTGATCAACGCGAACGGGTCAGAGGTGTTGGTGCAGGATGTGATCGAAGCGATCACTACAGAACCGTGCGTCAGTTCAGCGTTGCCTTCTTTCAGTTTGAGCGAGACCTTTTTATCCAGAGATTCGGCGGATAGTGCATATCCTCGTGCATCCAGCGGCGCAGCAAGTGCGGATTTGAAGTTGTCGCTGACCAGATCCAGCGAAACCAGATCTTGGGGTCGTTTGGGTCCGGCCAGAGAGGGTTCGATTTGATCCAGTTCCAGGTTGATCTTGCTGGTGTAGCTCGGTACAACACTTCCACTTGAGCGGAACAGACCTTGCGCTTTAAAGTAGGCTTCAACCAGCGTGACCAGCTCTTCCGGGCGGCCGGTGAGGCGCATAAAGTCCAGCACGGCCTGGTCCACGGGGAAGTAAGCCGCAGTGGCGCCGTACTCGGGAGCCATATTGGAAAGCATGGCGCGGTCGGGTACACTGAGTGCCTCCAGGCCATCACCGTAAAATTCAACCATCTTGTTCACCACGCCCAGTTTGCGCAGCATATGTGTGAGGGTGAGCACCACATCCGTGGGCGAAACGCCTTCTTTGAGGACTCCTGTCACGTTCACGCCGATCACATCAGGAATGAGGGTTTCCACCGGCTGGCGCAGCATGGCGGCTGCGGCTTCGATGCCGCCCACGCCCCAGCCCAAGACACCCAGACCGTTGATCATGGTGGTATGTGAATCCGTGCCGAAGACGCTGTCGGGGTATACCCAGGTCTCACCGCCTTCCGCACTGGTCATGGCCACCTGGGCCAGGTATTCAAGATTAACTTGATGGACAATACCTGATGCAGGGGGGATGACCCTGAAGTTGTGGATGGAGGACTGCGCCCATTTGAGGAACTCGTAACGTTCGCGGTTACGCGTGTATTCGAGTTTGGTGTTCCTGGCGAGGGCTTCCTCAGAACCGGCGAAATCCACCTGGATGGAGTGGTCAATGACCAGGTCCACCGGGATCAACGGATTGATGCCGGCGGGGTCTTTGCCGCTCCTTTGGGCAGCCGCACGCAGGGCTGCCAGATCTACAACCAGGGGCACGCCGGTCAGGTCCTGTAGGAGGATGCGTGCTGGATTAAACGAAACAAGCCCGTGATCGCCGGGGATGCTGGTCCAACTGGCCAGATCCTTGACGTTCTGGGCGGTGATGGTCTGATCATTGAAATTCCGCATGGCGCTTTCCAACAAGATGCGGATGCAGTAGGGAAGGGCTTCTACATGTAAAGATCCGACACCTTTAAGCTGGTGAAGCGGATAGTAATGGAATTTCTTTCCGCCAAGGGAGATAAATTCTGTGATATAAGGGTTGGTGTTTTTTGGGCTCATCTTAGATCCTTTGAAGCAGCAAGGCAGTAAATTGGGTGGTGGAGCAGCTGATGGCGTTTTCCATCTGGCTGGCAAAATCAGGGGTGACGTTCCCTCCGGCAAAGGTCTGGCTCAAGGAATTCTCTACCAGGTCGGCGGCTTCCGTCCAACCTATGTAGCGCAGCATCAGCACGGATGACAAGATCAATGAACACGGATTGGCCATGTCTTTTCCGGCGATATCAGGTGCGGTGCCGTGCACGGCTTCAAAAACTGCATCGCCGGTGAGGTAGTTGATGTTCGCCCCTGGGGCGATGCCCAATCCGCCGACCAGCGCGGCCAACGCGTCTGAGAGGTAATCGCCGTTCAGGTTGGTGGTGACCAGCACATCCATGTCTTCGGGGTGGGCAATCGAGCGTTCAAAGGCGGCATCCACGATCATATCTTTGACGATCACCTTACCGGCAGCTTTGGCGATTTTTAATGCTTCACCAGCGGCCTCTTCCCCTTTTTCTGCGGCGAGGCGTTTATGCTGGCGCATGCTGTAGGTTTCCGCGGCGAATTCTTTTTCAGCCACATCGTAACCCCAGTTCATGAATCCGCCTTCGGTGAACTTCATGATGTTGCCTTTGTGCAGCAGGCTGACCGATTTGCGCTTTGCTTTCAGTGCGTGCTCGATCGCGCTGCGTACGATGCGCTGGGAACCTTCGGCTGAGACAGGTTTCAACCCCAGAGCGGAGGTCTCTGGAAAGCGGATGCGGGCGTAATTTTCTGGTGACTGAGTTCTGAAGAATTCGAGCAGCGCCCTGGCGCCATCCGTGCCGGCGGCGAACTCGATGCCTGAGTAGACGTCTTCAGTATTTTCGCGAAAGAGCACCACATCCACACGTTCAGGATGGGACAGGGGGGAGGGTGCCGGGGAGTAATACTTGGTCGGGCGGAAGTTGGCATACAGATCCAGCTCCTTGCGCAGGGCGACATTCAATGAACGCGCCCCTTCACCCACTGATGTGTTTAACGGACCCTTGAGACCGATGTGATAAGTCTTGAAGGCGTTGATGGTTTCTTCGGGCAGGGAATTACCGGTCAGTTTTTCTGCTTTTTGTCCGGCCAACACTTCCCGCCATTCGATGGAGCGGTCGCCTTTATAAGCTTTGAGGACGGCGGCATTCACCACCTGCTGGGTGGAGCGCATGACTTCAGGTCCGACCCCGTCACCTTCCAAAAAGGGGATAACCGGGTGGTCTGGAATATTGAGTTTACCGTTTTGAATCGTGATGGGTTGAGCAGTGGTTGATTGAGACATTCAAAATTCTCCAAATGGGTAATTGACAAACGCATCTAAATTATGTACACTATTATACAATAAATAGTGGGACGCTGTCTTACTATATGGGACACAATATGAGCGATTTGGACGGTTCAAAAAAAGGAGTGTTGGCGCACGTGTGCGAGATCCTGGATTGTTTCACCCAGGAACGCACCGATCTTGGTGTACGTGAATTGGCCCGCATGACAGGCCTCTCCACCAGCACCACCGGACGCCTGCTTCAAGAAATGAAGGAACGCGGTGTGCTGCGGCAGAATCTTGACACCAAAACCTACAGCATGGGCATCCGTATTCTCAACTGGAGCGGGGTCTACCTGGCAACTCTGGATATCCGCGCCGTGGCTATGCCCATCATGAATGAACTGCAGCAGCTTTCGCGTGAGACCATCAGTCTCTACGTTTTGGATGGTACCGACCGGGTGTGTGTCGAACGGTTGGAGTCTCCACAGAATGTTCGCATTGTGGCCAGACTTGGGCTCCGACTTCCGCTTTATGCCGGTTCCGCCGGAAAGGTGATCCTGGCATTCCTTAGTGAGGAGCAGCAGGAGCACATCCTGGCAACGGTGCCCTTGCAGCCCTTTACCCGGCACACCATTACAGACCTCAACGTGCTCAGACAGGAACTGGTCAAGATCAGAGAGCAGGGTTATGCCTCCAGCCATGGCGAATGGATTCAGGATGCCTCGGGAGTTGCCGCCCCCATCTATGGACCGGATCATCAGGTGGCCGGGGCGTTGACCATTTCAGGTCCCTCGCAGCGTTTCAGCCAGGAAGTAATCGAACGTTATGGGCGTGATGCGGTGATGGCCGCCATGGATATTTCACGCCTTTTGGGATACACCTCGCATTCCTCACCAACTCAATACAGGAAAAAGCCATGAATATAGAACACCGCATCATCTCCAAGTTGACCGCAGAACGTGCCCGGATGAAGAAACTGGTCAAGGAAAACGGAAGTTTCAATGTTGCCGAAGTCACCGTTGAACAGCTTTACGGTGGCATCCGCGGGGTTCCCATCGGTGTGACGGACGTATCTCACGTCAGCGCCACCGAGGGCCTTCGGCTGCGCGGTTACACCATCCCTGAGGTACTTGAAAAACTGCCCAAGGCGGAGGGTGCCGAATTCCCCCTGGCAGGCGGCTTATATTACCTGTTGATGACCGGCGAGATGCCCACCAAACAGGAAGCCGACCAGGTCGAAATTGAGTGGAAGGTGCGTAGCAACGTCCCTGAGCATGTGTTCAAATCTCTGGCGCCGATGCCGGGATATACCCATCCCATGACGCTTTTCTCGCAGGCCATCATGGCGCTGCAGAGTGAGTCCGTTTTTGCGCGGCGCTTTTATTACGGCATTGATAAGGAAGATTACTGGGGATATTACCTCGAAGACAGCTTGAACCTGACCGCCAAGCTGCCTACGATCATTGCCAACATCTACAACCTCAAATATCGCAATGGCATTTTTGTGCAGCCCAATCCGAAGTTGGATTGGAGCGCCAACTTTGCCTGGATGATCGGCAAACACGACCCGGCTTATATGGATCTGATGCGCCTGTTTGTCGTGCTCCATTCCGATCACGAGGGAGCCAACGTCAGCACCCATGCCAGCCACCTGGTGGGTTCCGCCCTCGCAGATATCTACCTCTCCTGCGCATCAGGTATGAACGGTCTGGCTGGTCCGCTGCATGGGTTGGCCAACCAGGAGTGCCTGCGCTGGCTGCTGGATGTCATGAGTCATTTCAACGGTAAATTGCCCACGGATGAACAATTAGCCAATTACTTGCATGAGTTCATCGCCAGCGGCAGATTGATCCCCGGTTACGGACACGCCGTACTGCGCGTTACTGATCCGCGCTTTTTGGCACAGCGCGAGTTTGCCTTGAAATACCTGCCGGATGACCCCGTGTTCCAATTGGTGGAGAAGGTCTACCAGATCCTGCCCGGCATCCTGAAGGAAAACGAAAAGGTCAAGAATCCGTGGCCGAACGTGGACGCCATCAACGGCACCTTGCAGCACTACTTTGGTCTGAACGAAATGGATTTTTACACCGTACTGTTTGGCTTCAGCCGTATTTTGGGCATCACCACCCACGTGACCTGGTCCCGTGCGCTGGGCAAACCCATCGAAAGGCCTAAGTCGCTGACAACAGATATTTTGGAGCAAATGATAAAGGCAGCATGATTTTTTGAATTTTTTCCATACTAACACACTCCCCATTGTTGTTTTTTGAATATGGGGAGTGTGTATAATTAAATGTCTGTTGAATGTTTGGAGGAAATAATGACAAAAATTAGTCAAGCGATTTTAGTCATGATTATTCTTTTGTTGTTAATAAATGGATGTACTCCAATTTCACAAACTTCCAACACTACACCGATAATTAAACCAACAAAAATCTTAACTTCGCCCACTTTATTTGATCCAACTTTAACGATCGTTCCAACCCCAATTGGAAAAACGATTGTCGTTACCAGTTATATGAATGATGGCCCAGGAACTCTCAGACAGGCTCTCCTTGACGCCATTTCAGGGGATAAGATTGTTTTTGATACTGAAGTATTTCCCCCCGAATCACCGACGACGATTTTTCTTACGACACACGGAGAAAGTGTTGCTCTGCCTAGTATCACCCAAGGTTCCCTAATTATTGACGCAAGTAATGCAGGTGTAATTATTGATGGAAGTAAAACGAGTGGCGAATGGGTCAATTGTATTTCTATTGAATCTAATGACAACATCATCCGTGGACTTCAGGTAATCAATTTTCCTGGTTCGGGTTTTGCATTTATGAATCAGGCTCAAAATAATATTTTGGGAGGAAACCGGTCAGTGGGTGTAGGTCCAATTGGTCAAGGTAATCTTTCCACTGGCAATCGGACTCAGATCGATTTGCAAGGGAAAGACGTATCCAATAACATCATTACCGGAAATTTTATTGGTGTAAATTCAAAGGGTTCTTCCTCAATTGGTATTTCAGGAACTGGAATTTACCTATCAAGTGGTACGAGTAATAACACAATTGGTCCAGACAATATCATCGCATTTAACTCTGATGGAATTCAAATGAATAGCGGTAGATCGAGAGGAAACACGTTTACCAGAAATAGTATTTTCCAAAATCAAAATGCTGGAATTTCTCCAGGAATGGGAAATGACAACATTGCTTCTCCCGAGATCCTTGGTTTTGATCTGGAAAAAGGAGAGATAACTATTAAAGCATGCTCGAATTGTATTGTTGAAGTTTATTCCGATGAATTTGGACAAGGGAAGTTTTTTGAAATATCAGGAAGAACTGATGACGCTGGATTATTAGTTCTAGAAAAGGGAACCCCTTTTATTGGTCCTTATTTGACATCTTTGGCAACAGATGAGTCAGGAAATTCAAGTAGTTTTTCATTTCCTACTGCAGGTCAAAGTGCTTCGGTTCCTGATATAGCAGCTTCAAAACTAATGCAACAAAACAATGAATTTCCCGTTTTTACTCTGAATTATTTACCCTCATCTGAGCTTGAAGATAATTGGATGGGGACCTACAGTAGTAGTCTCTGGCATTTGGAGGGTGAACCTCCAGTCTACCCGGATGGATTTCTGGATGCTAGCAATATTACCAGTATGGGATTCAAACGTTTTCGATTCACAATCAATGGAATGGAAACCCCAACAGTAGATTGGTCCATTTCTGATTTTAGTATCAGTGCTGAACAAGATCGTTTTATTGATCAACTTTTAAAAAATGGGGTAAATCTTACCTATATGTTGTCATATTGGGACACAGATTGGATTTCAAAAGGAAACCAACCCCACTACCCAAGGTTTCAAACAGAGGAAGAAATTGCACGATACATCGAATATGTAAAATTTATTGTCCAACATTTCAATGGCAAGGTATCGTTTTATGAGGTTTGGAATGAACCTAATATTCCTGATCCTGCACACGCGGCGCAACAAATAGATTACAAGGACTATATCAAATTAATAAAGAGAATAGCACCTATAATTCGTGAATTGGACCCCAAAGCCAAGATCGTAGTCGGTGGAACAACCAGCCTAATTGATAAGGATTCTCAAGATTATCTATTCAAAGTATTAAACTCGGATATTATGCCGCTTGTGGATGTAATCTCCTGGCATCCGATGTATGGTTCTTCACCCGCTTTCGATTATCACGAACAATACTATTATTCATATCCGGATCTGGTTATTAATATTAAAAAGACTGCAAGAGCTAACGGCTTTAAGGGTGAATTTGTTGCTGATGAGATTCATTGGCCTATTCCTTCTCAACCTGAATCTGGATGGCCTACTTATAGTAATATCCAAAGCGCAAAATATTTGACACGCTCCCTATTGATGCATTTAGGGTCAGATGTAACAGTCACTCAAAACCTTCTCTCGAACCATCCTCAACAGGTGAGTGCAAATCAATATCTTTCTACTATTATGTCTGGTTTTAAACCTTTAGAGATTCCAATTTCGATTAATAAAACAGACTTTCCCCTGGCTTCGTATGGATTTATTTTGCCCAATGGTGAGAAATTATTATCTATATGGAATGACGGAATTGCGGTGGATTACGACCTAGGTATTGAAACGACAATAACAATTCCAAATGATGAGGGGTGGAAAGCAACAGGGATTGATGTTATTAATGGCATTGAACAAACCTTGGTGTCAAGCAATGAAAACGGATCTCTGATAATAAAAGAATTTATGATTAAGGATTACCCCTTAATTATCAGATTGTCAAAAGAATAAGGGTGATAATTTCGATTTTCAAGCCCATTAATGACTAATTAACTTTTCACACAATCAAATTGGCATAAAAGATTCATCTGCACGTAATGCCCTTGACACATATGTATATAATCCATATAATCTCCTCAACTTACTTACCGACCGGTAAGTAAGTTGAGGAGATTATTGTTATGAACGACAAAACACGCAACAGAATTCTATTGGTACTTTTTTTGGGCGTCTTAATGGGCGCTCTGGATATTGCCATCGTAGCCCCCGCACTGCCTTCGATCAAACTCTACTTTGGCGTCGGGGATCGCATTCTGGCATGGACCTTCAGCATCTATGTCTTGTTCAACCTGATCGGCACGCCGTTGATGGCCAAGCTATCTGACAAATATGGCCGCCGCTCGCTTTATGTGCTGGATGTCTTGCTGTTTGCCGCCGGTTCTTTGATCGTGGCGCTTTCGCCACAAAAAGGGTTTGGCGTCTTGCTGGCTGGCCGTGCCCTGCAGGGCTTTGGAGCGGGGGGTATCTTCCCGGTGGCCAGCGCGGTGATCGGGGATACTTTTCCGCCTGAGAAGCGCGGACGTGCTTTGGGGTTGATCGGCGCCGTATTTGGGTTGGCATTTATTGTGGGTCCGATCTTGGGCGGCGTGATCCTCTCGATCACCACCTGGCAGTGGCTGTTCATCATCAACCTGCCCATCGCGCTGATCGTGATCCTCATGGGTTGGAAGCTGCTGCCGAGTGTTCAGACCAAAACCGATCAGGGTTTTGATTGGGCTGGGCTGGCGGTCTTGAGTGTCCTCCTGGCTTCCCTGGCGTACAGTCTAAATCAAATTGATACGGAACATTTCTTCAGCAGCCTGATTTCAATGAATGTGTTGCCTTTCTTGCTGCTCGGTCTGGTTTTGCTCTTCTTTTTACCGCGTATTGAACGCAAAGCAGCCGATCCGATCATCAATCTGGACCTGTTTAAAGGCCGCCAGACCAAACTGGCCAGCCTGTTATCAGCGGGTGCCGGCCTGGGAGAATCTGGACTTGTTTTCATTCCGGCGCTTGCGGTGGCGGCTTTGCCCGCCATCATCAACACCCATAATTCCAGCTATATGCTCATGCCGGTGGTGCTGGCCATGGCCGTCGGATCACCGCTCGTTGGTCGCCTGATGGACAAGCTCGGTTCCAAGGTGATGGTCTTTGCCGGGACCCTATTGCTGGCTGTCGGCATGATGATGTTGAGCAGCAG
The DNA here is from genome assembly GCA_021825925.1 of Chloroflexota bacterium. GTDB lineage: Bacteria > Chloroflexota > Anaerolineae > Anaerolineales > Anaerolineaceae > UBA6107. The sequence goes on along the minus strand of JAKAFP010000005.1, from coordinate 335,020 downwards.
CTGGATTTCTTCAACCCTGGTGGGATTCATCCTCTCGGCGGTGATCATTGGCCTGGGACTTTCTTCACTGCTTGGCGCGCCGATGCGCTACATCATGCTCAATGAGGCTTCTGCTGAGAACCGCACTTCTGCGCAGGGATTGATCTCCCTTTCCACCAGTATCGGGCAGCTTATCAGCAGCGCCCTGATCGGTGCCGTGGCGGCATCCGTGGGCGGCGGTGTGGCGGGTTATGGCGCGGCTTATCGCGTGGTGGGTGTTGTGGCAATCGTCATGGTGGTGTTGACCCTGGGACTTAAAAACCGCCAGCAAGAGATCGCCACCGTGCAAAACAACCAAAAGACCTCAGAATCTAAGGCATAGACTAGTTTATTTGTGACCAAAAAAGGCAAGGGCATATGACCACAGAAGACGCCAGCTTACGCAACACGATCCTTGAAAAGGCAAAATCCCTGTTCATTCAACACGGATACCACGGCCTATCCATGCGCGAGATCGCAGAGGAAGTGGGTGTCTCAAAAGCGGCCTTGTATTATCACTTCAAGGATAAAGAAGAACTCTTTATCGCAGTGCTCAATCAGAATCTGGATAACACCGGCCAGGAGATTGATGCCATTCGGTCTTCTTCCAGGAATTGCAGTGAAATGATCGTCAAGTTCATCGAATATGTCTTGACACAACCGGCCGAACAACGCGCAGTCATCCGCCTGGGCACACAGGAAATGTCTCAGTTGAGCGCGGAATCGCGCAAGCTGTTCAATGAAACCTATCATCAAAAATTTACCGGCAAGGTTCAGGATATTTTCCTGGCCGGAATGAACGCAGGCGAATTCAAGACCATGGATCCTGATATTGCCGCCTGGGCCCTGCTAGGGCTGCTTTATCCCTACTTGTATCCCAACCATTTTGGATCTTCTCCCTTGAGTCGTGAAAAAATTGAATTGATCATTGGCTTGTTCATGGATGGTATCAAGCAACCTAAATAATAATCAATGATGGAGGTTACCCATAAAAGACCTGAAATCTTGTACCGTAACTCATCACAACATACTATAAAAACAAAAGGTGAATAATGAATAGCTCTACTGTTGCTCTCTTTGAAACGATCTTCGATGTGGTTTACCTGCTGCTGGTCTGGGGGATGGTCATTTTGATGACCGTGAAAATGTCAAAAGTCAATGAAGCCGACCGAAAAACGGCCAATTTGATCCGGCTGGCGTTCATCCTGCTGGCTGCCGGCGATACCGGGCATGTGGGTTTTCGAGTACTCGCACAGGTTACCAATACGCTCGATAAACCGGTCATGATCTTTGGTGCTCCCATGCACCTGATCGGTTTGGGAATGATGACCACGGCCTTCACGGTCACCATGTTTTACATGGTCTTAATCCTGGTCTGGCAGTCAAGAAATCAACAAAAAGGAAACTGGTTTACCAATCTGCTGCTGGCTTTCGGCGTGATCCGCATCATCTTCATGGCATTACCGGCCAATCAGTGGGGAGATCTCGTTCCTCCGCAGCCCATCAGTCTTTACCGCAACCTGTTCCTGATCGTTCAAGGTCTGGGTCTGCTAGGCTTGCTCTTCTATTCAGCTTCACAAAAGAAAGATAAACTCTTCACCGCAATTGGCTGGATGATCGTGCTGTCGTTTGCGTTCTATACACCGGTCATTCTGTTTGCGCAACAGATCCCCATGATCGGCATGCTCATGATCCCAAAAACCATTGCCTACCTGGCGGTCGCGATCATTGCCTATAATGGATTGTGGAAACCCAAACGCATCAATAAGTAATGGTTTATATAAAATTGTCTATCAGGTTGGTTAGTGTCAGGAGTAACGCGTGAAAATACTGGATGGAAAAACTGCTGTGATCACCGGTTCGAGCCGGGGATTGGGATTCGCCATTGCCCGGGCTTTTGCCCAAGCCGGCGCTAAAGTGGTGCTGACAGCCCGGTCGGAAAGCACTCTCATGCAGGCCGTGGATCAGCTTAAAGCACATGGATATGAAGCCGTCGGCATGGTATGTGACACTTCAAATCTGCAGGACGTGGAAATGCTGGCAAACAAGGCGGTGTCTGAATTTGGACGGCTGGATATCTGGGTGAACAACGCCGGGGTCAGCGGACCCTACGGAACGACCATCTCGATTTCGCCCGAGCGTTTCAAGCGCGTGGTGGATACCAACATCCTCGGAACTTATTACGGTTCATTAGTGGCCATGAAGATCTTTCTCGCCCAAGGGTCAGGCAAACTGATCAACCTGCTTGGACGTGGTGCCGACGGCCCGGTTCCTTTTCAAAATGCTTATGCCTCAAGCAAGGCCTGGAGCAGAAATTTCACAAAGGCGCTTGCAAAAGAATACCCTAAAAGCGGGGTGGAGGTCATGGCCTTTAATCCAGGGCTGACCATCACGGAAATGCTCACCCAGGTGGAGGTCGTTCCCGGGTTTGAAAAATCCGTTGCGCCTCTAGGTACTGTGATGCAGATCTGGGGCAATCCGCCAGAGATGCCTGCTCAAAAAGCGCTGTGGATGGCATCACCGGCCACGGATGGAAAAACCGGCTTGACCGTGAATTATCTCTCAACGGGGAAGATGATGGCCGGTCTGGGCAGGGAGCTCCTGCGCCGCATCACCGGCAAGCCGCCCACTGTTCCACCCATGCAGGTTCATACGGTGGAGTAATGGCTAGTATTTCAAGTTGGCAATTGCCAAAAATTCCACAGGCGACATGACAGGAATGAGAGGGGGTTGAAAATCTTTGGCGTTGCGTGTGATCAAATAATCTGCCTTGCATTGCAAGGCAGAACTCATTTGTATTGCATCCTCAAAATCATTGTAGTCCAGTCTTAAAGCTTGTTCGATTGTCGCTTGATCAACTGCAGCTACTTTGAGAATTTGTAGGAGATTTGAGATTACATTATTTGCAATTTTGTTGGTTTGATTTTTTTTAACAATATAGAATAGGGTAGGAAGACTATGTGAGGCAACAAAACCAATTACCTGACCAGCTTCAATCATACTCAAAACGCGAGCAGATAACTCGTAAAACGGCTCCCGCTTGTAGAACACATCCAAGAGGATATTAATGTCTAAGAGCAGAACAGGTTTATCGTGCATATTTATCTTCAAGATGTTTCTTGTAATCTTCAACGGATACATCTTGAGACAAAATACCGCTTAATTGGTTGACAATAGCGGTATGTGCCGTGGGATTCTGATCTGGGATCTGTCGTAAGTAGGCATCAATTAAATCGGTCAACGAGGTATGATTTAATAATGCATATCTTTTTAATTTGTTTAACAAGTCTTGATCAACTCGCACAGTTAATTTTGTTTTTTGCATAATATTACCTCTGCCGTACATATTAGCACATTACTGTACGGCTTGCAATATTTTTTCCACTTGTAACACCTATTGCGTTTTTGGAAATTAAGTCATAAAATGTAACAAGTGTTTCAAAGGAGTTGATATGGATTACAAATGGCTTTTATTTTGCCCGCAGCTTCCGGCCACCCCTTCCAGCCCGAGGGTGACCATCTGGCGGCGTATGCGCTCCATCGGATCGGTCGGACTCGATAACGGGGTGTGGGTATTGCCGCATACAGCAGCCGCAATCGCTTTTATTCAGGAAATGAAGGATTACGTTTCAACCCAGGGGGGAACGAGCAATACCTTTCTGGCCAATACACTCGATAAAGAAACTGAAGAAGGCATCAATCAACGTTTCATTCAGGATCGGGCGGAAGATTACGCAGAATTGAAGGAACAATGTGCAGATTTTCTGGCCGAACTTGAAAAAGAGACGGCGCGGAAAAATTTCAGCTTTGCTGAATGTGAAGAGAACGAACAGGATCTCAACAAACTGGAAGTCTGGTTTGAAAAGATCAAAAAAAGGGATTACATGCCCGGCGAGCAGCAGCAATCCACCGCCGAATGGCTCGAAAAATGCCGCGAGGCTTTTCAGACCTTTGAAGCCGTCACTTTCTCTCACGAAGATCAGGACCACCTCAGCAAAATGCGCTTCGATCCTGGCAACCTGACTGATCATGTCCTCGGCGGTAAATCCAAGTAGTCACAATTATTATTGTTGAAAGGTGTGCAAATGGAAGAAAAGACCTCAATCACTGAAAATGAACAACCGCAGCGCCCCACCATCAAAGACTTGCCCCGCAATGTGTGGGCAGTCGGTTTTACGAGCTTTTTCATGGATGTTTCTAGCGACATGGTGCTTAATATCCTGCCGCTGTTCCTTGCCAATGTGCTTGGTGTGCAAACCAGCTTGATTGGTTTAATTGAGGGCATTGCAGAAGCGACAGCCAGCATTTTGAAAATGTTCTCAGGCTGGCTTTCTGACAAATTACACGGACGAAAATGGCTGGCCGTACTTGGATATGCACTATCAGCATTATCCAAACCCTTCTTCTTTATTGCCAACACCTGGGGCCTGGTGGCGGGTGTGCGTTGGGCGGATCGGGTTGGCAAGGGCATCCGCACGGCTCCGCGTGATGCGTTGGTGGCAGATTCAACTCCCACAGCCTTGCGCGGTCTGGCTTTCGGATTCAACCGTGCGATGGATAAAGCCGGAGCCAATCTGGGGCTTCTGATCGCAGCCCTAGTGGTTTGGCTGGCTCAAAAGAACACCATTGATCTGACCCGTTCCACCTTTCAGACGCTTGTTCTGATCAGCCTCATCCCCGCAGTACTGGCGGTGCTCACCCTGGCATTTGGCACCAAAGAGGTGAAAGTGGCTGGAGTGCGGGAAGCCCCGAAGTTTTCTTTCCGCAACATGGGTAAACCTTTCACGATTTTTCTGGTCATTGTTAGTATTTTTACCCTCGGCAACTCGTCAGATGGTTTTTTGGTGCTGCGCGCTCAAAATTTGGGGATTTCTGTTGTGGGTATCTTGATAATGCTGGCAGCGTACAATTTGGTAGTTGCCTTGATCGCCACGCCTGCCGGATCATGGTCAGACCGCATCGGCCGCAGGCGCCTGATCATCGGCGGATGGCTGGTTTACGCAGCGATCTACTTCGGTTTTGCGCTGGCGCAATCTGCCTGGCATGTGTGGGTTTTGTATATCGTCTACGGCGTCTATTATGGGCTGGCATTTGGTACTGCCAATGCCATGGTCGCGGATCTGGTACCACAAAACATGCGGGGTACGGCTTACGGAACGTACCATGCAGTCATCGGGTTGCTGGCGTTTCCTTCCTCATTGATCGCGGGCATCCTCTGGCAGGGGGTTGGCAATTGGGGAGGGTTCGGCCCATCAGCCCCCTTCATTTTTGGCGGTTCTCTGGCCTTGATTGCAGCATTAATGATGGTCTTTTGGATGCCCAAGACCCAAGTTAAAAATTAATACCCTTGGTTCAAGGTTTGCTTCCAAAATGTGATTTTTTTAAGAATGGATTAGCTAAAGTTATAAAAATAGCTGCCGATAATAAAGTTACGAGAAATAGCGTTTTTATTGCTTTAGAGAGGTGAAAAATGGTTAGTCCAATAAGTCGTATTGCCAATCATGGCCAAAAGGCTCAAGAAGTCAAAGCGGCAGAACCGAAAAATGATGTTAACAAGACTGATGCCCAAAAATCACCGACCGCCACCCCCCCGGTTGCAGCCCCTCCCAGAGAAAACCAGGAACCCAGGGCTGAAGAGGTAAGAGAAAAACCGGCTGCTGAAAGTGATGAGGCATTGCGCATCCTGGCCTCAAGAGAACAAAACACTCCTCCGCCAGCGCCTGGTAAAAACACGACCAGTGCAGATGCAGTCATTGCGGCTTATAAAAAGTAGATCCATTTATCTCTTTTTTCTGTTCCCGATATGGTAAATTGAAACTCTGGTTTAAGAGACCAGAGTTTTTCTTTACTAAGTAAGATGGGTTTCAAAGGGAAGTTGTCTATACAACTCTTGACAGAATGAAAAATCGGCCTATAATCATGCCGATATGAGAAACCACGCACACATCAAACGCCGCCAAAAACCAGGGAGAGTCTCCGCTGGCGGACGTCTCGCCACAATTAATTTATTTTTCTGAGAGAGCCTTTTGAGGCTCTCTTTTTTTATATACGGCCCGAAGTGGCTGCCTTAATCCTGAAAGGATCTGAAATGCTGCGTCTGCCTGGACTGATTGACCCGCACGTGCATATGCGTGAACCGGGGGCTACTCACAAAGAAGATTGGATGAGCGGCACCGCCGCCGCCCTGGCAGGGGGTTTCACCATGGTGTTGGCCATGCCCAACACCATGCCGCCGGTTTGTGATGCCGAAACACTCTCGCTGGCGCTGAACCTCGCCGGGCAAAAAGCTCACTGCGACTACGCTCAATTCGTGGGGGCCGGGGAGGAAAATGCCGCTCTGTTGCCAGCTCTGGTGAGCCGGGCAGCGGGGCTGAAGCTGTACCTCGACCAGACCTACGGTCCGTTGCGGTTGACAGACCAGACCGTCTGGCGCCGTCATTTTGAGTGTTGGCCAAACGACAAACTGCTTTGCATCCACGCCGAGGGGGAGACCCTGGCTGCTGCCCTCAAACTGGCCGAAGAGATGAAGCGTCCAATCCATTTTTGCCATGTCTCGCAAAAAGACGAAATCTTGTTGATCCGCGCGGCCAAGGAACGGGGGGCAGCGGTCACCGTCGAGGTCACGCCGCATCATCTCTTTCTGACTGAAACGGATATCCCCGCGATCGGATCGGGTCGCTCTGAAGTGCGTCCGCGGCTGGCGAGCCTGGCCGACCAGCAGGCACTTTGGGATAACCTGGAGGCGATTGACTGTTTTGCCAGCGATCACGCACCGCATACCCTGGCTGAAAAAGACGGACTCACCCCGCCGCCGGGGTTTCCGGGGCTTGAAACGGCATTGCCTCTTTACTTGTCCGCGATCGAGTCTGGTTACCTGACTCTTGACCAGTTGATCGCCCGCTGCCACACCAATCCCAAACTCATTTTCAACCTGCCTGACCAACCCGAGACCTGGGTTGAGGTGGATGAAAACGCCGTTTGGCGCATCCGTGGCGCGGATCTGCATTCGCGCGCCGGCTGGACGCCCTTTGAAGGCCGCCAGGTGCAAGGCAGGGTCACCCGCGTGGTACTGCGTGGGCGTGAAGTTTTCAATGACGATCAGATCATGTGCGCGCCGGGTTCCGGCCGCGATGTGAGAGCCATTATCCATTAATCAATCTTTTTTAAAAGGAGCCAGTATGACCCTTCAATCTGCAATTCTCAATCAGGTGAACCCCTATTTACCCTTTGGCGACCGCCAGGACGCGCCCTTTTACGGCAAGGACATCCTCTCGGTCAATCAGTTCAACCATGCGGACCTGAACTACATATTTGGTGTGGCGCATGAAATGCAAGAGATGGTGCGGCGGGTGGGCACCTTTGATATGCTCAAAGGAAAGATCCTTGCCAACCTGTTCTACGAACCTTCCACCCGTACTTCCTCGTCGTTTACCGCCGCCATGGAACGCCTGGGCGGCAGCGTCATTCCCATCAACGAGGTGCGCTACTCTTCCGTGGCTAAAGGGGAATCCCTGCCTGATACCATCCGCTCGTTGGAATGCTACTCCGATGTGATCGTACTGCGCCATCCTGAAACAGGCTCGGCCGCCCTGGCCGCCCAATACGGACGCAAGCCGATCATCAACGCCGGCGACGGCACCGGTGAACATCCCACCCAGGCGCTGCTGGATCTTTTCACCATCCAGGAGGAAATGGGCCGCGTTAACGGCTTGACCGTCACCATGCTGGGCGATTTGAAATACGGACGAACCGTGCATTCGCTGGCCAGGCTGCTCACCCTCTACAATGTCAAGCTGAATTATGTCTCGCCGGAACTGCTGCGCATGCCCGCAGAAGTAATGGATGAAATTGGTGCCAAACTCATCCCCCAGGCGGAATACGCCAACCTGGACGAGGTGCTTGGCCAGACGGACGTGCTCTATGTGACGCGTGTACAAAAGGAGCGCTTTGAGAACCCCGAGGATTACGAGAAAGTGCGGGGCTCTTATGTGATCACCCCCGAACTGATGTCCAACGCCAAGCGTGAAATGATCGTCATGCATCCGCTGCCGAGGGTGGGCGAGATCAGCATGGAATTTGATGAAGATCCGCGCGCCGCTTACTTCCGCCAGATGGAATACGGCCTGTACGTGCGCATGGCCCTGCTGGCGTTGGTGCTGGGGAAGGCTTAATAATGGAGGGATCAACATCCTTTTTCTCGCGACTCGAAGCCCGCGCCCGTAAACTGGATTCTCTCCTTTGCGTGGGGCTTGACCCGCACCCCGCGGACCTGACGGAAAACTCGGCATTGGCCGCACGGGAACTTTGCCTTCGCCTCATCCGCGCCACCCACGATCTTGCCGTGGCATTCAAGCCCAATGCTGCCTTCTTTGAAGCTTATGGCGCCGAAGGCTGGCAGGCTCTGGCGGACGTGATCGCCGCCATTCCTGACGAAGTACCTGTGATCCTGGATGCCAAGCGCGGCGATATCTCCTCGACCGCAGACGCGTACGCACGCTCCGTTTTTGAATCGCTTAAAGCGGATGCCGTCACCTTGAATCCCTATTTGGGCAGGGATTCGCTTGAACCCTTTATCAAAGACCCTTATCAAGGAATTTTTGTGTTGTGTAAAACCTCCAACCCTGGTTCGGGCGATCTACAGGACCAGCTGCTGGCCACTGCCGGGCAACCATTGACCGTCTATGAAAAAGTGGCGCAGCTGGCCGTAAAGTGGAATGCCCTGGATAACGTCGGCATTGTGGTGGGTGCAACATATCCCGAGGCGCTGGAGCGGGTGAGGGCGGTGGCACCCAACCTGTGGGTTTTGGCGCCGGGGATTGGAGCACAGGGTGGGGATCTCAAAACTGCGTTGACGGCTGGTCTGCGTGCCGATGGGATGGGGCTGTTGGTGCCGGTGTCGCGCCAGATCTCGCAGGCCGAGGATCCACGCCGGGCGGCGGAACACATCACCCTGGCCATGCGACAGGTTCGCCGGGAGCTTGCCTCCAAGTCGGCCAGAGCGGTTTCTCCATATATAAACCCTCTGGCTGAGGGGTTGCTCAAAGCCGGTTGCGTGCAGTTTGGAAGTTTCACCCTGAAGTCAGGGTTGCAATCCCCGATCTATCTTGACCTGCGGCGCCTGGTGTCAAATCCCGCGCTGCTGGCCGAGGTTGGAGCAGCGTATAGCCAAATAATGGAACCGTTGCATTTTGACCGACTGGCCGGGTTGCCCTACGCTGCACTGCCCATTGCCACTGCCATCAGTCTGCAGAATGAGTGGCCGCTGATCTATCCGCGCAAGGAGACTAAAAGCTACGGCACCAAAGCGGAAATTGAAGGAGAGTATCAGGCAGGGGAGAGGGCAGTCGTAATTGACGACCTGGCCACCACTGGCGAAAGCAAATTTGAAGCCATTGACAAACTCAAGGCTGCCGGCCTGCTGGTGGAGGACGTGGTCGTACTGATTGATCGCCAATCAGGCGCAGCGGAGTCGCTGGCATCCGCGGGTTACCGCCTGAATTCGGTTTTCACCCTCACCGAGCTGCTGGACTACTACGAAGCGCATCAGCGGATACCCTTGGATCACATTGCAGCAGCGCGTGCGTTTTTACATGCTGTGTAAGTAGTCGGTGCAGACCCCCGCGGTTTATAAAACCGCGGGGGTCTATCAACAACGAAGTGAAGCAAATATGAAAGAATGAAAGAATGAAAGAATGTATAAATCACTTCGTCCTTTGATATTCATGAACGACCCCGAGAAGGCGCATCATGCCACCATTAACTTGTTGGCTCTGGGTGGAAGTCTTGCGCCTGGCCGCGGACTGATCCGTGCCATGTTTCCCATTAAACAAAACGGACCCGAGGTCAAGGCTTTTGGCCTGACATTCTCCAATCCATTGGGCATGGCAGCCGGCTACGACAAGGAAGGCACCGCCTGGCGCGGATTGGCTTGTTTGGGATTTGGGCACATTGAAGTGGGTACGGTTACCCCTCTGCCGCAGCCGGGCAACCCCAAACCGCGCGTTTTCCGCCTGGTGGAGGATGAGGCCGTGATCAACCGCATGGGTTTTCCGGGCAGCGGAGCGGAGGCCATGAGGCGTCATCTCGATCACCCCAGACCGAAGGGACTGGTGTTGGGGGTCAACATTGGCAAGAACAAGAACACACCGCTTGAAAACGCTGCCGGCGATTATGTCTCCCTGGTGCGGGCTTTTGCCTCAAAGGCAGATTACCTGGCGGTCAACATCAGTTCACCCAACACGCCTGGCTTGCGTACCCTGCAAAAAAGGGTTGCACTTGAAGCGCTGCTCAACCCGATTGCGGCAGAACGTTCCGCACAGTCCATCCAGCTGAACAAACCAGTGCCCTTACTGGTCAAACTGGCGCCTGACCTGACGGATGACGAGCTGGATTCTGCGCTGGAAGCGATCCAGTCCGCGGGGATGGACGGCGTAATCATCGGAAACACCACCCTCAGACGTGAAGGATTGATTTCCTCCAAGGCGACGGAAGAAGGAGGCTTGAGTGGCAAACCACTTAATGAATTGAATACAAGCATGATCAAAAAAGTGTATGCCCGCTGTGGCGGAACCCTGCCTATTGTGGCCAGCGGCGGTGTGATGCAAGCTGCAGATGCCCAACGTAAACTGGATGCAGGTGCCGTACTGATACAGCTCTATACCGGTTTGATCTATGAAGGTCCCGGGCTGGTGGCAAAGATCATCAATTCGGGGTTGAGGAGTTGACCATCCCGGAATTACTTATATAGAAGAACATTTGACTGCTAGTATAAAGATTATTTTTACCTTCAATTTATGAAGATTTCATCGAAGTCTTGATCAAAAACCCTTACACTCAATAATAGATATTTGTTTATTTTTTTTGAAAACAAAATGATAGGTTTTTTCGTACACTCTATGGATCGTATAAAACAGACCATCGTGTAAGCAGTACGATTGACCTACCTTTAATTGAATTATCGAGGTTGAATTGGCAAAAACTTCTCATCCACGCAAGCATATATTTATCAGTATTGTATTTCGTGTGTTACTCAATTTTCTGGTCACTTTTGCGATCATTGCAGCATTACAATCCATTTGGTATTTCACGATAACTCTCAGCTTTGCGGTAAGGCAGATCCAGTCTACAAGAGTTGAATTGTTGGACGCAGCAAAAACTGGGATCAACGTTGCTGAGATCACTTCGCTGGTTCAAGATGGAAAAGTTGGACTAAACAACCCTGAAGAAGACCCACGTTATGCCACTACATTGAATTGGTTGGATGCCCTACATAAGGTCTCGCCAACTTCATGGCCATATGTTTTTATCCCGGGTCAAAAATCAGGTGAGATCATTTCAGTGGTTGATCTAAATTCAAAATACAATCCCACAAAAACCAAACAATTTCTAGAGGTGATCCCGTTTAACACCTCGGATGATGCTGAAATATCTACAGACACCTTCTGGCATATTAATGATGAGGCTCTCGAAAATAAAATTGTCGTATTACCTTCCGAGTGGGAAACACAGATCAAAAATAATCCTTTTTCACATGATTTGATCAATCAGATCAACATGAATGTGGATAGCCTGGGAAACTGGATTTCAATTTACTCTTACATTCGTGATGGACAAGGCAAGATCGTGGCCGGAGTGGCGATTGATATTGAGAATCATATCGTCTCCTTGCTGGGCGCAGAAATCATACGCCAGCTACTCATCTCGTTTTTGGGATCGTTGCTGATCATGGTGCTGGTGGGTATGCGTCTTGGTTCTGTTTTTACCAAACCCATTGTGCGATTGACACGAGCAGCTGAAACCATCAATACAGGAAATCACGAAGAAGGACTACAGCGATTGCAAAAAGCCGGCAGTCGAGGTGTGTTTAGAAATGAAATTGATCAATTAATTGAAACCATCAGCAAATTGGTGAATTTCCAACATGCCCTTTACACCATTTCAGCCACCGCCAATACGACTGGTGACCAAAACGAGTTATTTGCCCTGACCTACCGTGAAGTCAATGATTTGTTTAAAGCGGATCGCTTTTCGATTGCCATGTTTCGTTCAGATGACAACACCATCGCATTAACCCAAATGAGTTCCGTTACTTGTGACGATTGTCAAACCGATCGAAGGGAATACAAACTTGAATCTCCGCCTGACTTGATCGGATATGTCATCCAGACCGGTCAGGCACTCAATTTGGTCAGGAAACAATATTTAGCGCTTGAAACCGGCAAAGTCGTCAAACAAGAGGGCAACTTCACCGCCTGGCTTGGTGTTCCCCTTAAGTGGGCTGACAATGAGACCATCGGTGTGATCACCATACAATCCTGTCTTGATAAAGCCAGCTTCTCGGAAAATGACAAAACTTTACTCGAATTCATTGCTTCCCAATTAAGCATGATCTTAAAGCGAAACAAGGCTGAAGCCGAATTGCGCCAATCGTATCAATTGCTTGAAAAACGGGTAAACGATCGCACGGCGGACCTTCAAAACGTGAATACGCAGCTATTGCGTGAAATAGCCGATCGTGAAAAAGCTGAAGCAGAGATGCTTAAAGCCAAGGATGCTGCAGAAGCAGCCAACATCGCAAAAAGTGTTTTCCTTGCCAATATGAGTCATGAGCTGCGCACACCTTTGAACGCGATCCTGGGATTTTCAAATTTGATGACGCACGACCCCAATTTGCCGAATCACCATAAGGAAGATTTGGCCATCATCCAGCAGAGCGGTGAACACCTGCTTGACCTGATCAACGATGTGTTGGAGATGTCAAAAATCGAGGCCGGCAGAAATACGTTAAATCCCACCAGTTTTGATCTGTATCAACTTCTTCATGAAGTGGAAGAAGTCTTTCAATCCAGGACGGGAGAAAAGGGACTGTCACTCATCTTTGACTTGCAGCCCAATCTTCCCCAGTTCATCCACACGGACGAAAAGAAACTTCGGCAGATACTCTTCAATTTACTGAGTAATGCGATAAAGTTCACTGAAAACGGCGGGGTAACCCTGCGTGGACGATTGCAGGATCAACTGCCTAAAGATCAGATCAGGTTGGCTTTTGAAATCGAAGACACAGGCCTGGGAATTGCGAAGGAACAGGTTAAGGATCTGTTTGACTACTTTGTCCAAACGGATGCCGGTAAAAAATCCCAGGAAGGGACCGGTCTGGGTTTGGCCATCAGCAAGAATTTTATCCAATTGATGGGGGGATCAATTAAAGTGGAAAGCCAGGAGGGCAAAGGAAGCCTGTTTTCCTTTGATATTGTCGTGCAGCTTTCAACCGGTGAGGACGTTGAAGTCGCACCCAGACAGCATAAAGTGATTGGCCTTGAACCTGGCCAGACCAAAAAAAGGATCCTTATTGTTGAAGACCGGGATGCCAATCGAAAACTGTTGGTCAAGCTTTTGCAGCCCTTTACTTCTCAAGATGGAACATCCGGTTTTGAGATACGCGAAGCGGTTAATGGGCTTGAGGCTGTGAAATTATGGGAGCAGTGGTCTCCTGACTTGATATTTATGGACATGCGTATGCCAGAGATGAACGGGCATCAAGCCACTCAAAAGATCAGAGAAAGTCTCAAAGGTCATTCCGTCATCATCATCGCCCTTACAGCCAGCGCTTTTGAAGAAGATCGAAAGATCATCCTCTCCGAAGGCATCAATGATTTTATTCGTAAACCTTTTAAAGAACACGAAATTTTTGATGTTTTGAGCAAGCATCTTGGTTCGCGCTTCGTATATGCAGAAGAACACTCTCATGACACTTCCGCACTTGGATCGTTGGGTCCGGATGCCTCCGCAATGGCGGCAGAACTGGCAAAACTGCCTGATGAAATGCTATCCCAATTAAGGCAGGCGGCCGCAGCGGCTGATGGTGAAAAAATAAACCTGTTGATTCACCAAATTCAACCCTTGAACAGTCAGGTTAAGACGGCTTTGGAAGGCTTGGTGGCTCAATATCGGTTTGATCTCATTCTTGGTTTGTTACCCACAAAAAATTAGAGGTATATCTTGGAAGACACACAGAACAAATTTAATTTATTGATCGTGGATGACACAACTACCAATTTAAGGCTGCTTTCTTCAATGTTTACAGAAAAAGGCTACCGGGTTCGTTCCGTGATCAATGGGCAGATGGCACTCACGGCTGTTAAAACCGACCCACCAGACCTTATCTTGTTGGATATAAACATGCCCGAAATGAACGGCTATCAGGTCTGCGAAGCCCTCAAATCAGATCCAAACCTTGAAGACATTCCAGTCATCTTCATCAGCGCATTGGATGATCTGCAGGATAAGGTCAAAGCTTTTACCACAGGTGGCGTGGATTACATTACCAAACCTTTTCAAATTGAAGAGGTTATTTCAAGGGTAAAAACACATCTCACACTGCGCCTCACCCAGCGTGAATTGGAATCTGCAAAAAACGAACTGCTGGAGATCAACCATCACCTTGAGGAACGCGTTCAAGCACAGGTCAAACAGATTTCTTCATCTCATCTGGCCACCATCTTTGTGCTGGCAAAATTGGCTGAGTCACGCGATTCGGATACAGGTAGGCATTTGGACCGCGTTCGTCATCTCAGCAAGGTGATCGCCGAAGAGCTTGGAAAAAAAGACAAGTATGCCAAGGAAATAACCCGTCAATTCATTGATAACATCTATGAAGCCAGTGCTTTGCACGACATTGGCAAGGTTGGCGTTCCTGATGCGATTCTTTTAAAACCCGGAAAACTTACGGCGGAAGAGTTTGAGATCATGAAAACGCACACCACGATCGGTGTGGAACCACTGCGCATTGTCGACCAGGAATATCCTGGAAATGCATTGATTCGCATGGGAATTGATATTGTCGAGGGCCATCATGAGAAATGGGACGGCAGCGGATATCCGCATGGTTTGAAAGTGGAAGCCATTCCGTTGGTGGCACGGATTGTCGCCCTGGTTGATGTTTACGATGCACTCACTTCTGTTCGCCCTTATAAAAAGGCGTTTTCGCATGATGAAAGCCGGAATATCATCGTCGCAGATTCAGGTAAACATTTTGACCCCGACATCGTCTCAAGTTTTCTTGAAGTTGAAAATCAGTTCGCTTCAGTGAGAGATAAGATTCTCTAAGTGTTATAAGTGAGCAATGAGTGATTCGAGATATTCGTCTGCTCTTTGGATCAGCAAGGGAACCGACAGCCCCTTCAGCCCAAAGACTGGCCAAGGGGCGTAGATATCAGGCGGGCCAGGAAGCATCTCGATCAAGGCCATCAAATCCCAATAAGGATGCCAGACCTCGCGGCCGCAATGAGCGATGGCATGTTCACGCAGCCGGTTTGCTGCTTCAAGACCGTACATTTGCATCAGGTTGAGACGGTTCCAGGCAAGATCAAACGGCTCTGGTCCGCGGCAGGCGTTGACCCAATCCACCACACCGCTCAGCACTCCACCCTGCCAAAGCGTGTTCATGGGATGGTAATCGCGGTGGATGAAACAATGGCGGGTCGGAGGCGGGGGCTGGTTGACCACTTCAATCGCACGCCGCCAGAGTTCTGGTTTTGCAGACCAGGCAGGTACTTCCAAATTATTGACATTGTTGTAGGCAAAATACTGCCAGCCAAAATCCTGGGCGTCCAGTGCATGCAGGGGCTGCAATACCGCGGCCATCTGCTTGAGCCAGCCTTCAAAATTTCGCGGCTGTAAATTCACCTTGCCGGAGACGGCGGTCATCAAGACCGCGGGCGAACCGCAATGCTTTCCGTCAGCATCAATGGCGACCACTTCGGGGACGGGTAATCCGCTTTTGTTAGCCAGAATGAGTGCTGAGGCTTCATGCGCGGCCAGATCTGGTTCATTTTGCAGCCACTCGTGGTTGGTCAGCAAGCGCAGCACCAATCTTGATTCACCCGATGGTTCGCGGACCTGCAACGAAAAGAGGTCCGCGGATGTACTGCCCTGCAGGCGAATAACACGTTTGATCTTGGCATGATCGCCCAGGCAGGAGGTAACCCATTCCATTATTTGCAGAGAGAGAATTTCCATCTTCTTCGTTCTCATTCGTTGTAGTTGCGAAAATGATCTACTTCTTAACTACTGGATAACGCATCACGGATTGCAGATTTTCCGGCTTGGTCTTGCGCACGTCATTCAAATAGATATCATGTGAATCATGCGCTGCGAGGGCGTAGCCCTGCTGTTCAACAAAAGCTTCCATCATTTTCCCGGAGGCGTTCATTTTTTCATAGGCTCCGACATGCAAAAACTGAACGCAGGTGCCATCTGCAAATGACTCAAAGCGAACTTTTGAGAGGTCACCATTTTGCACTTTGGCTGCTGCTTTTATCCGGGCTTCAGCCACCAGGTCCGCAGTGACATATTCAGGCTGCATGAGCATCATGTTAAAAGAAAACTCTTTCTTATCGCGGTTGACCTTCCACAACACCTCCATGGGCATGACATGAAAATCAATATCGCTGCCCAGCCTCACCATCCACTTTAAAGTATAGGCCAGCGGGTAGAGCAGGCTGGCGGCCTGTTGGAATTGTTCTCCGTCAGGTTTTCCACGGCCGTCCATCATCAGGTAATTCATTACGGGGACATCAATGATGGCCGGCGTCTTGCTGGAGGGGTGGTAAAGATGTTTCAATGTTTTACGGTGGTCTATCTTGAACATTTTGTAATCCTATCAACAATTGAAAATACTAACCTTGGCAAGGTTGGCTTCTATTTTCCTCAATTTTGTTCAATTGGTTTCTTTCTTATTGGTTGGCGGATGATGGTCTTGTTCTTTTCGGGCGCCACCTTGCGAGCGTCGCTCATATAGATTTCATGATGTTTTCCGTCGAGCACATATCCCTGTTCAAGGGCATAAGCATGCATTCTGGCTATGGTAGGTCCTTCATCTGCGTAAGGGCCATAGTACATGATCTGAACGCTGGTACCCTCGTTATATGTTTCCAGCCTGGCGATCTCAGCCAGGGGTGCCTTGCCTTTGGCAACCGCTTTGTTCCTGGCTTCTTCAAAAAGTTCTGGAGTGATGAAATCCGGCTGCATGATCATCATGGTCCAATCCCAATCTGACTTTTTAGCAGTGGAAAAAGTGCTCATATCAGGCACCCACCATAAGCCTTCAAGGCCCATGACCGTGTAATCCTTTTCAATCGCAGCCTTGCAATGAAATTTGAGGGTATACGCCAGGCTGTATAGTGTTTGAATGGCTTCAACATAGACAGGGGCGGTATTGGGGTCGCCGTGCCCATCCACCATGATGTACTTTAGTGGAGGAATGTCAATAATGGTATTGACTTTGGCTGATGGGTTATAGAGTGATTTATATTGTTTTTTGAGGTCCAGTTTTTCCATTTTGGGTAAGTCCTTTCAAATAATAATCAAGAAATTGTTTTGACCATTCAAGCTCGGTGCGGATCAGGGCCGATGAGTATCCGAACATGGCGCGCACATGGGGCGGAAAGCCCGGTGTGGTAAATGCGGGATGCATCGAAAATTCATGGATCTTTGCGGATAAGGTATCCATACGTTCATGGAACGCTTTTTGAACTTCGGCAGGTGAAAGCAAAGGCAGGCATGAAAGGCCAAGCAAAAAACGCTGGTTATCGTGGTCCGCGATCGAGATGGCAAGGTAGATGCCGTCGTGCAGCGCTTTGTACCCTTGCGGTGTGGCACTGAAGACCTTTTTCGCCGGTCCACGCCCGGCGGCTGGCTGCAGTGTGGAAGATGCCAGACCTTTCTTGACCAATCCATTCAACAGGAAATAGATCGAGGAGAAGGCGACTTCCGTCCAGTTGCGCATGCCGCGTTCTTCAATGATCTGCTCCAGTTCGTAACCGTGGCGGGGTTGCTCGGCGATCAGGCTGAGGATGGCCAGTTCTGCATTGCTCAAGTTATATTCTGTCATACGAATATTATAGTACTATAATAAAAAATGTCAATAGAAAAATCCTCCTCGATTTCGAGGAGGATTTATGAAATTACCGGAATGGAAATTATCCAGGTCCTATGGTGAATTGGCTCAAGGATTTTTCACCGCATCCCAACTTGACTGAAACTGAGCTTGGTGAGATGCCATAAGAGGATGAAGCATTAATGGTATAGCCACCTGCGGGGCGGTACCAGATCACGTAGCCCAAGGAATCAGGGTTCTTGCATTCGCCACCATCCAGACAAAGGGTCACTCCTGAGGTGTAAGCGACGTCCCATGGGGTGATCTGGGCGCCAATTTGAACATCCGTGCAGGTCGGTGGCTGGGTCACGGTGATCACCTGTTTGGTGGGGACGATCGGTGTTTTGGTCGGTGTGACCCCTGGTTGAGTTGTGACTTTGGGTTTTGCCGTGGGTTGAACAACTGCCTTCTTGCAGATGCCGGGTTCATTACCGGTGGCTTTGAATCCCCATGCCTCGCGGCAGGTGCTGTCCATTTGTGCCAGTGCCTTGAGTGGATAATTGGCATTGCCCAGGATGGGGGAACCGGCTTCAGCAGCGGTGTAAAAATCGTTGTAATCAAATTTATAGGGAGCCTTGACCTGGTCATCCGCCCAGGCGCTCCACAAAAATGAAGCGGGGTTGCCAAGCAGAGAGCGTTTGACGGCCAACTGGACCACGGTCACGTCACTGGGCGAGAGGCGCATCCATGCGCCGTCAGGGTCGGTCAACGGTTTGCCGGGCCAAACTTCAGTTTCGTAGCCGTTCCAATTCGGGTCAGTCGGATCTGATACCAAGGCATGGGTGCCGCCGACATCCTTGTTGACATCAGAAAACAAGCCAATGCCCAAGTAATCCCAGCTGGTTGAGACGGGAGGTTGATAAGCCCACAAAAGATAATCACCGCGGCCGTCTTTATCGAGATCAAATTCTATGCCGTAATTGCCGTCAACAGTCTTGGTGCCGATGTTCACATCCTTTAAGGCGAGCGAGAAGTAGAAGAAGGTGTTATCGGTGGACATGGCAATCTTTTGCAGATCCAGGTCAAAACGATTTTCCATGGTCATCTGGGTAAACGGCCGTTCATACATATTCCTTGAAAAATCGTCCGAGTTATAAAGCACATCATCCACGGTGCTTTCAATGGCCTGCATCTCACCTGGCATGATGACATGCACGATGGGGGCGACAGTGTTCTCTGGTGGTGTCATCGGGGTGGAGATTTCTGTACCTGTGGGTTCCAGTGTTGCAATGGCTTCATGGGTGGGTGTGACCGCCTGGGCACTTAATGCGGTCAGTGTTTGGGCAACGATATCATCCACATTTTGAGGCAGGGTTCCAGGCAGGTTGCATCCAGCAAGCACTAGAATGAGTACCAATATTGTTGAAATTCCAACCACAAGCCTAATTGATATCTTATGCATGGCTGATCCTTTCGATTGTCTGTTACCTCAGTTATATACCTATCATTTTAGGCAAGCTTTTGAGAATTACAAGACCCATAATATGACAAAACACAACTATTAAGTGTGGATTATCACGCTTGACCGCGGATGCACGCAGGTCTACAATCAATCCATTCCGAGAGTGAGAGGATTATTATGGAATTTCCAACTTATTCCAGTGTGCATTTAGTTAAGGGTGAGGACTTGAACCATCACGGCACTTTATATGCCGGCCGAACCGCAGAGTGGTTTGTAGAGAGCGGATTCATTGCTGCCGCTTCCATGACCAAACCCGAGAACATTGTTTGTCTCAAGATCCATGGCATGACCTTTACCAGGCCGATCCGCAAAGGTGAATTACCCGTTTTCACCAGCCGGGTGGTGCTCACCGGTGAGACCAAAATAGTCAGCCTGATCGAGGTAAAAGTGTTGGGCAAGCTGGCAGTGCGTGGATTCATTACCTTTATCCATGTTGACCTCGAGGGTAAATCCCTGCCGCACGGCCTGGATTTTGTTCCCGTCACCCCTGAAGACATCGCGTTGAATGAAGAAGCCAAGAAATTGGAATAACAAAAATGATCCCCTGCAGTCTCAAACCTGCAGGGGATTTTTCTAACGAGTTAACTGGATCATTTCTTTGTAAAACTGCTTAACTTGATCGCCTGGTCCAGTGCATTCACCAACTCTTGTGCCTGGGCTGGAGTGAGATAAAGATGGCTTTCATCGTGCAGGAAGACTTTTTCTTCTTCCGGGCAGGACTCGGTTACCTTTAAACAGATGTTGTCTTCATAGCCACAATCGTCTGATTCAAAGAACACTTCTACTTGTAAACTTTCATCGAGAAGCAAGATTGGTTTCATCTTTTTGTGCCTCCGGATTTAGTATAGTCCAATCATGCCTTAAATTCAACTTTTTTAAGGGGCTGCCTCCTCAAGAATCCGGGTCATTTCAAGTGGAACCCCTTTAGAAGGTGTGAGGACGAGCTCCACTGCGTTTTGCTCACAATGCGAGACGCAAATCCCGCAGCCCATGCAGGCTGTTTTGTTAATGTGGTTTAATCCATCCTTGATCTCAATGGCATTGAACTGGCAGTAAGGTTCGCAATTTCCACAGCCTTTGCAAAGGGTCTCATCCACACTGGCTGTATAACCTGAAGAAGCCAGCATGGGGGTGCCTGAAGCATGGGCTTGCATGGCGCCGCAGCAGCATTGGCAGCAGTTGCAAATGGCGTAGAACCGCTGCAGCACAGCCTCTTTGAAAAAAGCGTGATGCACATGACCCCGGGCTTCTTCGGCTTCGAGGATGGCGATGGCTTCTTCGTGATTGATGGCCCGTGATTGTGTCGGATGATGTTCAAGCGTAAAACTGGCGAAAGGTTCACCCACGATCAAACACACATCCAGCGGCAGGCATGGATTTTCGCGCGCCACACGGCATGGACAGTCCAAGGCGACCAGCGACTCGGGGTGGTCAATGATCAGGCTGCGCGCCAGTTGATAGGGGATGACCTTTTCGAGATCATCCACTTTGATGTTTTGTTTGATGCTGACCAGTTCTCTTGCGGTCTGCAGCGGGATCACCTTGCCGTGGTAGGTATCGGCGAACGTAATCTGATCCGCTTTGCCAGGGCGGGGTGGAAAAACCTTGTTGATCATGCCTAGCACTCTCGCACCAAATTTCCCCAGCCGATTGGATGCGGAAGCTGTGGCGATATAGAAGTACGGAAAACGCAGGTAAAAATAACCATGCAGTTTTTCGGCAAGCGGGTAATCTTTTATACGACCGGCTTCGGTCCAATACTGGCGGGTGGAAGGGGTAATGGGCATACTCTTGTCCTCTATGAGGTTAACCAGTATTGGGCGAAAAGGATTCTATTTTAGATCGGTTCACTTGCGATCAATGAACCCTTTCTCCGGTGCCCACTCGCATTGACCTGGATACTGATAAACACAATCACAACAATTATTTTGGTCCGCCAGTGTTCCTGTTCGTTTGAACCCGTTATCAAAGTAATGAGAGAAAAGGTAATCCATTCTGCACACAGATGGAAACATTTCAAGGAACCCAAATTTCTCGGCAAGTTTCATCATGCCGCACTCGTAAATGTTGATTCCAAAAGTCGTCTGGTTGATGTCAACATATTCAACTCGCCAGTCATAAGGATGGAGGGTCCCTTGTTTCCCGCTCCTTTCTGCTTTGATTGCTTTTCTTCGGAATGAACCAAGATACATATTTTTGGCAAACCAATGTAAAAGCGGCTTGGGGAAGAACCTGACGAGGCTCTCATTAATTGTCCAAATCCACTGAGACGCAATCTCCTTCTCAACTTCCAATGAGCGCAACGCATGATACCAGGCGAAATAACACGGACCGTAAAGGTAGTTTAATGCGAAGATGCTGTCTCCGATATCTGGCGTTTCTTTTAGAATTTCAGATAATTTATTTCTTGACTTGATGCGAAAAAGACGATAAAAGTTGCTCCCAAATTGTGTGACCATGGCTGAACGGACAGTCCACGACATAAAGGTAAAAATGATCCAAATCTTTACTTTCATCACGGTGATTTTTCTCCAGTTTTGTTTTCTTTTTTAGTAGCAACACCAAGGTAAAAAAATCCAGATATGGGTTGCCGTCCAAATCGAATGTGTTGTATTTGCTCGAGTTGAAATTTGTTATTACTGAGAGATTGTTCCATCTCTCGATTCACATTGCAACCAACTGCAAGAGTGTTATAAATTGGATTGACGATATTTTGAATGATGGACAATGGTTTTATCCAACTTTTTCCGTGTTCCAGGAATAAAAATCTTCCATCAGGTTTTAAAACACGTTGAATTTCTCTCAACGTTAGATCTATGCTTTTTACACTGCACAAGGTAAAAGTGGATACGACTGTGTCAAAGGTTGAATCTTGAAACAGGAGATTTTCGGCTTCCATTTGTTGAAAATCATAAGCGGGTTTATCAGCAACTTTGACTATTGATGCCATTACTGGATCAATGACGATAAGTGATTCCATTTTTTGTGGGTAGTAAGGCAAGTTTAAGCCCGTACCAAAACCAATTTCCAGAGTTTTTCCTCTTACATGAGTTAAAAGCTGGCGGCGCAAATCGCCAATTTTTGGATCGCTTAATACGTTGTTCATCCAGTTGTAAAAGATTTTTGTTCTGTACTGTGATTTCATTTTTCAGTGCCAGTGCTTAACTTAATAAATCGTTTAACATGGTGTCGAGAAAAGACGATATTATCCGGTCAGAGTACGGATAGTAATGATCTTTCTCATAGCAAAGAGTGAAAAGGGCTTGAAGATATGAAAGGATAAGATCGGCATTCAAACTTACATACAATCCCCGAGCTGAAATGAGATCAATCAACTTGTTCATAAACAATCTGTCATCATTGAGGTGTTTTTGAACAACTGAGGGATCAATATTCATTAATATATATTCCAGCTCATCTTTCCGAATCAGTGTTAAGAGGTTACGCATGTTCTCTGAATCAAGTAAGGAAAGGATCACACCTTTTATTTCTTTTGGGTTTATGGAAATGGAAGTGATTTGGTCAAGGAATTGAATTTTTACCTGTTCTTCCAAAATTTCATAAACATTAAAGAACAAAGCTTCTTTGGAGGGATAAAAATGGTAAAAGGCTCCGGTAGAAATATTGGCTGCCCGGGTTAGGCGTTCAATCGTTGTTTTGCGAACACCAGATTCCTGGATCATGGATATTGCAAAATCAATCAGTTTTTGTTTAATGATTTGGGTTTGATTGTTTGTAAAACCGCGTGGCATGGTGATCCTTATATGAATATAAAAATAAATTATTCATATATTATATTATAGGAGGGACCAATGTCAATGATACTGACTTACAAAAGCAGGATGGGTGTTAAGACAATAGGTTTTTATTTGAGAATCACTTACAATTAATAAAAGTTGGACGATAAATAGATAGACAGTCTTGTTGTGCAGGAGAGAGAGCATGGCACAAAACAAAGGGAATCAGTTCATGATCGCGTTCATTCGGTCCCCCTTGGGCAGAGTGTTTGGCAAAGGCCTGGCGGTCATTACCTTGATGGGCCGCAAGACGGGAAACGAACTGTCGGTTCCGATTAACTTGATCGAGGATTCGGATAAATTCACGGTGATCAGTTTGCGCACCCGTACCTGGTGGCGTAACCTGCGTGGCGGGTCACAGGCCACTTTGTTCACCATGGGAAAATCGCTTAATGTATCAGGGACGGTTATCGAAACACCTGCAGAAGTCAAAGAAGCGCTTTCTCATTTTTTCATCGGCCATGCCAACATGGCTAAATATTTTAAAGTGAAGTTCAATCCGGATGGCAGTCTGAATGTGTCAGATCTAGAAAATGCAGCGGCTGAACGGGTGGTGATAAAACTTGAAAAATCTAAATAAATCAAAGAACCGAATTCAACTAAGAATTCGGTTCTCTTTTTGTTTTTATTGTAAATTATTGTGCTCTGGTAAGGATCAGTGGGGCCAGATCCATGTTCTCTACTGCGATCACTTTTAATGACAAGGTGTTGGCGTCCGTACAGGAATATTGGTACAACTTCTGGCTGCCTGGATCACCAAAAAGGCTTTGATCCATGCTGGATGCAGTTCCATTGGTATCAATGGTTACCTGCATGTCGCCCGGGTTCTGATTGGTGAATGTGATTTGATCGCCCTCAACAGAGTATTCCGCGCTTGAATTGCCATTGACGGTCAATGTGATGGGAATATCAATGGTGCTTTCAGAAACCGTCATGGACATGGTGAAACTTTGAGTGAAGCTATCCATTTTTAATGAGGTGGTGCCATCCGTATTAAACACGAAGGTGGCGGAACCTGAAAAATCGCCGCTGGTGAAGGTCACATTGTTATTACTGCTGGAACTCAGGTTTTGTTTGATGGAATCCATATAAGGTGCAAAATCTTTCAGATTCCACGTACCGACCAGGCAGGCACCTGGAGTGGAAGGTGCTTCTGTTGGAACGGCGTTAGCTTCAGCGGTTGCAGAGTTGGATTGGCTGCCCGGAAGGTTGCAGGCTGTTAATGTCAGTGCAACAATTAACATCACACTGAAAACACTGATAAGTTTGTTTTTCATTCGATCATCCTTTCTTTAAAAGAACCCAATAAAAAGCAAATGCTTTTCTTAGAAAGCATTTGCAGATTTTATCACTTTTCAAATGTCAATACAAAAATTATCCAAGGTGCTTCACAAAACAACGGCGGCGTTTACGCACCCGATTCTCAAAGAACTTCCACATGGTTTGCACATTGATATTTTCTTCAAGATTGGGGTTACCTTCAACGATGCTGATGCCGTGGCTGATGAAAGCGTCGTAGATCTGCACCATGAGCATGCTGTTCAATCCCTTGCCGCGGTATTCATCACGCACACCCACCAGGTAAAGATCGGCAATTTTGTTTTTCTTCATAGCCTTCAAGAAGTGGATAAACCCGAAGGGTAAAATGTCGCCATGGCTTTTTTGCAGCGCCTCTGAAAAAGAGGGGAAGGTGATGCCAAATGCCACCACTTTATCGTTTTCATCCAAAATTATGGGGATCATTTCAGGGATGGCGAATCCAAAGTAATTGTTGATATAGCTCTGCACCTGCTCCTTGCTGAGTGGAACGGTGCCATACAAATTGCGGTAGGCTTCATCCAGCACGTCAAAAAGTTGAGGGGCGTACTTCAGCAGTTTCCTCTTGCTTCCTTTTAATAATCTTAAATTGTACTTCTTGGCAACCAGGTCGGCTGTTTTACGAATCTGTCCCATGTGTTCGTCTGAAAGAATGATCTCGTATTCCAACCAGTCCACATCTTTGGTGTAGCCCAGGGCTTCAACATGCTGCTGATAATAAGGGTAGTTATAGAGTGTAGCCAGCGTGGCAACTTCATCGAAGCCGTCAATCAGCATCCCTTCCCGGTCCAGATCTGTAAAACCGAGTGGTCCGTGCAGACCGTTCATGCCCAATTCTTTGGCCCATTTTTCCACTTCGCCGATCAGGGCTGCCGAGACCTCAGGGTCGTCAACGAAATCCAGCCAGCCAAAACGCATATATTTATTTCCCCATTTGAGCTCGTGTTTCGGCACCAGAATACCGGCCACCCGTCCTACGATCTTGCCATCGCGATAAGCCAAAAAATAGCGGGCTTTGGCATCAGCGAAGGCTGGATTTTTATCGCTGCGCAGGGTGTTCATTTCATCCATATACAAACTGGGAACGTAATACCGGTTGTTTTTGTATAACGATAATGGAAAACGGATAAAGTCACGCAACTGGCGGTGGTTTTGAACTTCACGGATTTCAACGGTCATAGGGTTACCTTTTAATTTGGCAATATATTTATCAATAATTACACTGCAATAAATAACACCTGAAACGGATAAAGGTGACTGAAAAAAGGGGGTTACTTTGCAAACCCTTCAGGCATTTGTGTTTCAGGGTGTAATTCCGTCAAATGAGTGATGTCAGCTTTCCGATCCGGATATTGCATCAGCAGCGCTTCCCGTTGAGCGCCTTCATACATACTGCCGGTGAATCCTGGCGCCAGGGTACAGCCAAAGAGGGCATAACTGCCGCCTTCCACAAGTTCACCGGCCTGCCAGGTGCCCGCGGGCACGACGGTCTGAACCAGTTCACCCTTGAGAGGATTGCTCCCCATGATCACATCACGGCAGCTGCCATCGGGGTGCAGCAGTACCAACCGCAGGGGATCTCCACCGTAAAAGTGCCAGGTTTCGTCCACCGGCAGGCGGTGAAAAAACGACTGGCTCAGCGGATCGGTGCAGTACATGCCGATCATGGCTGTGCCTACCGGGCTGCCATCGGCGAACTCCTGGGTTGAGCGCCAGGTGCTGGCAAAATAAGTACCTTCTGCGGGAAGGGGGGTGAAGTGAAAATGATCAATGAGGGCTTTGATTTTTGGGTCCATAGATCCACTTCCAAAAATGAATATGGGTTGATTTTATCACCGGCTTGAAAAAGTGTTCACTCATACCTTCTACACATTCAAACGCAATTTCTGCATATTTTCTACATAATAACCTTTCGACCTGTAAAAATTGGTTGCAAAAATTATTTATCACGTTTTTATTAATTATTTAGCCGCTCTGCATAATTTCTGCATATTGACTGGCTACACTGCAACTGATCGTAAAAACAATTCATTTTATCTGGGAAAGGAAGGGAACCATGGTTAGTGCAATTCAAGGGTTGGGAACGGTAATGGGCGGAGGGATGATGCCCAAAATGAAGGAGCTGACGTCTGATCAGGCGCAGACCATTTCAGATATATTGTCGCAGTACGATCCAGACAATGTTTCTGAAGATGATGCCAAAGCGATTTTCCAGGCATTTAAGGATGCAGGCATCACCCCTGCCAAGGGAATGAAAGAAGCGATCGAGGCGGATGGTTTTGACGCCGAGGACTTGCGCTCCAAGGGGTTGGGGGATGGCAACATGCCGCCTCCGCCACCGCAGAACACATCCTCAAGTTCATCCATCAATCTTTCAGCACTGCAAAGCCTGCAGCAGATCTTAAGTCAGTTTGATCTGACCAATCTTTCAGATTCAGATCAGACCAGTCTGTTGACCAAACTGCAGGAATCCGGATTGGTCAGCACTGGCAGCGTGATTGATATCAGATCCTGATCTCTACTGAAACAGGTGTTAGTTATTGAAAAGGTGAATGGAATCCGAGGGTAAAAGGTATGATACCGGGTAAAGAATGGTGACGTTGAGACGTGGCCATTCTTTTTTTATTTATCAAAATCTTCTTGATTTGATCTATTCTCCTGAAATCAAATCAGGAACTTTTTCACCAACGTAATCGTCATATGGGTGATCTCATAATGTACGCATATATATATAATTATCAGTGGGTGATCATGCTGGATTCTCCAATTTGATTCCAGAATAGTATCAAAGTAGAAAAACATAACAATGCCTTCCATAATGATGCTGTCAAGGAGATAATGATGTCGCGAAAACGAGTCTTCCAGATCGGATGTCTTGTGGTAATAATGGTATTGGCGACTTCCTGCCAACCCAGTCCAACGGCAACACCCATTAAACCCACACCTGTATTACCGCTGGACTTTGGAGATAGCGGCCAGGACCTGGGTAAGGGGAATGGTGTAGGCATTGATACAGGTGATGTGGATGGGGATGGCGACATGGATGTACTGATCTCCATGCAAGACAAAGCCAGCACTTTGTGGTTGAATGACGGCAAAGGGAAATTTACCCAAAGCCAGCAGGTTTTTCCAAAAAGCACAAATGTAGCGCTGGGAGACCTCAACGGCGATCAATCCCTTGATGCCTTTTTTACTCTTGGAATCCTCAACGTGGTTTGGATAAACGATGGAAAGGGAAATTTCACTCCATCGGATCAAAAATTGCGCAGCGAAGACAGTGAATCCATAGCTTTGGGTGATCTGGATGGAGACGGTGATCTTGATGCCTACATCGTCAATTGGGATGGCAAGCCGGATCAGATCTTTATCAACGACGGTAAGGGAAATTTTTCAGACAGCGGACAAGAATTGGGTAACTATTCTGGCACCGATGTGGCATTGGGCGATGTTGACCAGGATGGTGATCTTGATGCGCTGGTCGCCAATAATGGCGAAGAACCGACCAATGAACCAGTGATCTGGTTGAACGATGGTAAGGGCAATTTCACGCAAAGCGCTCAAAAATTCGGGTTTTCTGAAGCTTCGGCGGTGGCCTTGGGCGACCTGGATGGAGACGGCGACCTGGATGCTTATATCGCCAATTCCTCTCATAATAGTTCCAACCCGGTGGATACGGTCTGGTTCAACGATGGTAAAGGAAATTTCTCCAACAGCGGCCAAAAACTGGGCAGCGCATATGCGTTGTCGGTGGAGTTGGGCGACCTGGATGCGGATGGGGATCTCGATGCTTATGTTGGCAACTGGCGGTTCCCTCCTCATATCTGGTTGAATGATGGCAAGGGCAACCTTGAGGATAGCAAAATCATGCTCACCTCGTCTAACAACCAGGGTGTTGCGATTTTTGATTTTGATGGGGACGGTGACCTGGATGTATTCGTCGCCTCAAATAACTGGTCTGATACCGATGGCATCAACAGGCTTTGGCTTAACCAGATCTATCCCTAGGCGGCAGAATCAGAAAATTATAGACCTTGCCGAAGTGATACAATTATTGACCAACCATGAAAACCATTTACAAGATTCTCTTCCTGTTATTGTGTCTTTTTTCGTTATCACTTCTAGCTGCCTGTTCTGTCTTGCAAGCCCAGATGAATCGCGCCACCCCGACGGTCGAAGCTACGCCGACGCCCATCACACTACCCACCCAGCTTAGTGCGATCAACCGTGTAGAAAGTCAAACCTGCCAGGTGGCCGAATTGGTTGCCATACAAACGGATAAACCCCAGGGCGACCTGCTGGCCTGGTCTCCAACCGGGCACGAGGTGGCATTTGTGCAGCCCGTCAACCAATATTCAGGTTTTTATATTGGTGACCTAACGGTTTACGATGCCGCAACCAAGGAAACCATTTTTACTTCCAAAGATCGGGCTGTATTTGGTGATTTGACCTGGTCCCCGGATGGCAGCGCGTTGGCTTTTTCAGCCCTGGATCAAACCGCCGGAGTTTACACTATCAAGACAGTTAGCTTGACCGACGGCAATGAGGTGGATGTTTTTGGCGATGCTGCCCGCACAGAAGATTTCGCCAGCCAGAAGGGCATTCTCTCGTGGGCAACCCCGTCTGATCTGGTCGTGACCTCTGTCTGCGGCTCGGATTGCGTGAGGTTATACCTATATAACACGGTCTCGCAAACCCTCAATCCGCAGCAAGAAGTTCGTTATAACGAAAATACCAGCTTGACCCTGGTGAATGACATTGCCTCACCGGATGGGTACTGGCAGATTAGCACCGATAACAAAAACAATACCTGGATCACCTCGGGAGTAAATTCAATTATCAGCGACACACTGGATAACTCAGGTCTTACCTCCAGTGTGGACAGCCGGATTTCGTTATTGGTGGCGGGCACTTCATTGAAAGAGTGGAAGTTTTCAAAAGATTCACAATACCTTGCCATCCGCACCGCGGATAAGGTATTGGTGTACCAACTGGGATGTTCGGTCAAATAAGATTTCATAGAAAAACCTATATTCTACGTCGCCGAATTCTACAACGAGTTCGGCGACATTTTATTAATAATAATGAATAAAAGTAATACAAAATCAATTATATTAAAACTATTGTAATACTGTGTAATACATAGTATAATAACTGCATGAATACACAAACCGTAACAGAACAGATCGAAAACCTGTCGCAAGAGTTAAGACGTGGGGTGTTGCCGCTGGCGGTGCTCAGCATGCTGGGCGAAAACAAATATGGATACGCACTGATAACTGACTTGGAGGAGTGCGGTATCAAAATAGACCAGGGCACACTCTACCCGATGCTCCGAAGATTGGAAGAGAAGGGCTTGTTGCAAAGCTCTTGGATTTTGGAAGGCGCACGTCCGCGGCGCTACTACCAGACCAGTGAAGAAGGCCGTGAGGTGCTGGCGCAACTTTCCACTGAATTTCGCAGTTTGAATCAACTCATTGAAAATTTATTGGCTGAAAAGCCGGTCAAGTAATGGAGGATAAAATGGAATTAATCGAACGCTACTTACATGAAACAGGCAAATATCTGGCCCGTAAGAACCGCGCAGACATTCTGGCCGAGATCAAGTCTCACCTTGAAGATACCCTGGATGAACGCACCAATGGCAACCCCACCGATGAAGACGTAGTGGCGCTGCTCAAAGAAACAGGTTCCCCGCAAAAAATGGCTGCCTCTTACGCCCCGCAAGGTCAGTATGTGGTGGGTCCGGCGCTCTTTCCACTTTGGCGCCTGGTCACTGGGATTGCCATCGCAGCAGTGCTAGGAGCCCAACTTCTCGCCTGGGGGATCTCGGTCTGGGTGGAAAATGGCTTTGTAGACACAGCTGAAATGCTGGCCGGTTTATTGAACAGCGTTCCAATGACCATTGGCTGGGTGGTGATCGTATTTATGATCTTGCAAGCCAAGGGAGTCAACCCCAAATTGGATGAAGAACCATGGAACCCGCGTAATTTACCTGCCATTGATAACACCAACGACATAAAACGCGGTGAGTTGATTGCCGGCATTGTCTTTGGAAGTTTGGTATTGGCTGTTCTCACAGTAATGCCCGATAAGATCGGATTCATCAACTTCCCTGGCGGTGATTTTTTCGCCAACCCGATCATCAAACAGTATCTCCCGTGGATTTGCCTATCCATGTTGGTAAATATTGGACTAAGCATCTATTTGCTTTGGCGTGGGCATTGGAATATTGCCACCCGAGCGATGGAAATTGGTGCCGATGTTTTCTCTATTGTTGTGCTTACCTTACTTTATAAGGCTCATTTGGATTGGTCTGCAGCTCATGGATTAAACGGTTTCTTCTTAAGCATCGAACAATTAACAGGTGATATCTCAAAGAATTATTACTTGATTGGTATGGAAGCTTTTCGCATGGCTTTCGGTATAGCTTTGATCGTTACAGTTGTTGTCACCATTTCAAAGTTGGTGCGAATGATCATCAGCAGTCTGCGGGCTGGCCGCGCAGCGGATTATTCAACCAAGTAATGGGTTTATGAAACGAAGACCGGCTGAGTGTGGAAACACCAGCCGGTTTTTCTATGACACTTCGGTCTGGTAAAATTACACCCATGATCTCGATCAGCCTCAACAACATCACCCTCATCCTCGGTGCGCGGACGATTTTCAGCGGGTTTAATTTTGAGATCCAACACGACCAGAAGATCGGTCTGATCGGACCGAACGGGGCGGGCAAATCTTCCCTTTTCAAACTGATCATGGGTGAGTACAACCCTGAAAAGGGCGGTGCGATCACCCGCGCCCGCGGTGTGAGCGTGGGGTACTTGCCACAGGAGCCACAATTGGACCCCGACCAAACCGGTTTCGCCGCAGCCCTGGCGGGCAATGAGCGCATCGCGGTGGTCAAAGCGGAACTCGATTCCGTGGAAGCCAGCCTGGGCGATGAATCCGTTTATACCAGCGAGAAAAAGCTCTCGCGCGCACTCGAACGCCAGCAGCAGCTTCTGGATGAATACCAGGCGCTCGGTGGGGATCAGTTTCCCGAGAGGGTACGCGGCCTGCTGCGTGGTCTCGGTCTGGTGGCCGGTGAAGAAGACAAACCCATGCGCGTCTTGAGCGGCGGACAGAAGAAATTGATTGGGCTAGCACGCCTGCTTTTAAGCAAGCCGGATGTGCTGCTGCTTGATGAGCCTGACAATCACCTCGACCTGGCCGGCAAGGAGTATCTTGAACGCTTCATCCAAAACTATCCCGGCGCTGTGGTGATCATCTCGCACGACCGCTACCTGCTGGATTCGGTCGTGACTCATATTGCCGATCTTGAAGACGGCCGGCTGGAAACTTTTGAAGGGGATTACTCCTCCTTCATTATAGATAAACAAACACGCATGGCGCGGCAGAACGAACTCTTCAATGTGCAGCAGCGTCAGATCTCACGCATCGAAACCGCCATCAAACGCTATGCCTTGTGGGCCAAGACTTACGACAGCGAAAAATTCGCCAAGCGTGCCAAGGCCATCCAGAACAGGCTCGACCACATGGAGCGCATCGAGAAGCCTTTGATGGAACGCCGCCGTATGGAGTTGAAACTATCCGGTTGGCGCGGTTCGCAAAAGGTGCTGGAATACAAGAAAGTTAACAAAGCCTTTGACCAGCGTCAGGTGCTCAAAGAGGTTAATTTTGTGCTTCATCACGGCGAACGTGTCGGGCTGATCGGACCGAATGGCACGGGCAAATCTGTGCTGCTCAGGCTGGCATTGGGCGCCATGCAGCCGGATTCCGGCGACGTGATTCTAGGGCCTAGCATTGCTGCCGGTTATTACGCACAGGAGCACGAGACGCTCAACCCCGAACAAAGCGTCCTCGATACCGTCCGACTGGCGGGGAACATGAGTGAAAGCAACGCAGTCTCTCTGCTTGGCAGGTATTTGTTTACCTACAAACAAACCTCCCAGAAGATCAAGGAACTTTCAGGTGGTGAACGCAGCCGTTTGCAGCTTGCGCTGGTGGTGCTTTCCAAGGCCAACTTTTTGCTGCTGGATGAACCGACCAATAATCTCGATATCGCCTCCGCAGAAGTGCTCGAAGATGCACTCAGCGATTTTGAAGGCACTGCACTGATCATCTCTCACGACCGCTACTTCCTCGACCAGGTTGTGGATCGTATTCTGACCCTTGATGACGGCCACCTGCACAGCCATCCCGGCGGTTACAGCGACTGGCTTACCACCCATTAAGACCAATCTTCAATTTTACAAAACGCAAGAAATCCACTATGCTTAAACCAATTCATTAGAGGAGGATGATATATGGGCGCTAAAATTCAAGTGGATGGTTGTGAGAACCAAAACATCGAGTTGGGCTACAGCTTTTGGACGGGAGCCCAATTGATGATCAATGGGAATAAAGCCCCAAAAGGTGCAAACCGGCGGGAAATGATCATCACCAAGGATGACGGCACTCAGGTGAGCGCTTATTGGAAGCAGCGTTCGTTTGGTTTCGACAAACCCAACCTGGTTGTGGATGGTAAGGAAATCGAGATCACCCCCCCACTAAAATGGTATGAGCTGGTCTGGTGTGGTTTGCCCATCATTCTGGTATTCATAGGTGGCGCTTTGGGAGCAATAATCGGTTTTATTGCCTTTGCTTTAAATTCAACTATTTTTCGCTCGAACATATCCAGACTGTTGCAATTCCTGATAACACTTGTGATTTCTGTGCTGGCTGTCTTGTTATGGTTTTTTATTGCGGCAGCCGTGACCGTTGCTTTGAATTAAACCCTCAAAGCTTGACTTCTATACCATGAAGGTTCAGACTTAGTTTTTTTTCTAAGTCTATTTGGCGGTTAATCAATTCGGATTTAGTTGAAATAAGACCCAAATAGTCATATAATCTTTTTACTACAAAGGAAAGGATTATCATGATTAACAGTATTTTTGTCAATTTACCAGTCAAAGATCTCCAGAGGTCCATCAAGTTTTTCACTCAACTGGGATTTAAATTTAACGCCCAATTCAGCAACGAAGAAGCCACCTGCATGATCCTTGGAAAGGACATGTATGCCATGCTGCTGGTCGAAAAACTCTTCTCTGATTTCTCCAAGCGGCCGATCGGTGAAACGCCAAGAACCGCGGAAGTGATCACGTCTCTCATGCTTGGTAACAAGGCGGATGTGGATGTGCTTGCCGATAAGGCCCTACAGGCAGGCGCAGTAAATTATTCTGATCCGGTGGTTATGGATTTCATGTACAATCGCAGTTTTCAAGATCTTGACGGCCACCTGTGGGAAGTCGGCTGGATGGACCCGGCGCACGTTGAACCTTTCTAGAGGTGTGCATGGCTGAACCCAAAACCAGACCCACGGAACAACCTGCCTCAGAATTCATAGAAGCACTACCAGACGAAAGGACCCGTCAGGAATGTCGAACGATCCTTAAATTGATGCAGGAGGTTTCAGGAACGCAACCTGTCATGTGGGGAACTTCCATCGTAGGATTTGGTAAATATCCAATGCCTTCAAATAACGGAAAATCCATTGAATGGCCGCTGATCGGATTTTCTCCACGCAAGCAAGCCATTACCCTTTATCTCGGTCTGGGTGGTTTGCCCCAAGCTGAAGTAATGCTCGAAAAACTGGGTAAACATACACTGGGCAAGGGCTGTCTTTATATTAAACGACTCTCGGATGTTGATCTGCCGACCTTATCCGTATTGGTTAAGTTGTCATACGAAAATGAAGTGAAGACCAAATTAGGATTGTCAACGACTCCTGGGTTATAAAAACCACTGGAATCAAAACTTTGACTAAAAACCGGTTTCTGTTCAGAATCCGGTTTTTTTGGTTGTTATTTGTATTTTTCCAAGACCGTAAACATCCTCTGTGGATAATCCGTGATAATGCCGCTTACCCCGGCGTTGATCAGGGTCATCATGGTGTCTTCATCATTCACCGTCCAGACATAGACGTCATACCCGGCGTCGCGCAGGGTCTTGATGATGGATAGATCTTCTATCGAATCATAGCTGGGGTTGATGGCATCTGCGCCGGTTTCTTGTAGTACCTTGAGTGGATCATCCATCTTCTTGACCAGCGCCGCCGTTTTCAAATCCGGGTTGAACTGCTTTACTTGAACAAGGTAATCGAGATTAAAAGAAGAGATCAACACATGATCCTGCATGCCCATTTCTTCGATCAGTGCGACGGTTTTTTGCACGATTTCCGCATCCCCCGGGGTGCCCGAGATATCCTTGATCTCAACATTGACCGACCATTCCTTGTCTTTGGTGAATTGCAGCGCTTCGCGCAAGGTGGGGAAGGGTTCATTGACCATGCGTTCCTGTTCTGCAGCAGAAACATTACCATTTTTGATTTCACCAAACGGATCTTTTTTCAGATACCAAGAACCGGCATCCAGTCGCTTGATCTCTTCGAGTGTGAAGTTTTTAACTTTCCAAAAGAACCGCATTGGAAAGACCTTTTCCGCATTGGAAGTGAGCATCAAATTCGGATCATGGATGACGACCAACTCCCCATCCTTGCTTTCCTGCACGTCCAGTTCCCACTGGTCCGCCTGAAAATCGTAGGCACGCAGGGCTGAAAGTAAGGTGTTTTCGGGGGCTACCGACCTGGCGCCACGGTGCGCTACGATGATGGGTAGATCATAAAGCAGCGGCTGTGGCGTAATCGGTTTAACTTGGCTTTTGTTGGTGTTGCATCCGCTGATCAGAATGAGTACGAGGATCGCCATGCTTAGGTTTTTCTTCATTGATTCCACCTTTGTCTTTAAGTGTTTTTTTGCCCAAAATTCGTGGCTATTGAATAATCAACTTGATAATTGTATATTGAAGATGATTTATTAAGTGTCATTTTCATTTTGTGGATAATATCTTATATTTATGCATTTCCTGATCGGGTTCCACCATTAGGAGGGGTCATGCCAACCAAACTTGTTTCGTGGATCCGTACACTCGGCTTGATGGCGTTGGTTTTATATATTGCATTAGCGGTTGCCATCTTTGTCAGTAAATTACCCAAGGGAGCAGATATTATTCCGCCAGGCAGGGAAACCGTTCAAGTGAATATAGTCAGCCCGATCAGTGAAAGTGCCTGGCCTTTGGATGCATACATACCACTCAAGGCGACGGTTTCTGCCAAGACCCCGATTGATACGGTGAAACTTTTTATCAACGGTGAACTCTACGATACCAGGGTTATTCCACCTGAGCAGGAATTAACCGAGTTCACCGCTGAATGGAACTGGCAACCGGGAACCACTGGTAAATTTTATCTCATCATCTACGCCACCAGCCGGCTATATGGTGCTGGTAATTCTCAACCCTTGACCCTTACCGCCATCCCGTCTGGTGGAACACTTCAATTGATAACTACCGAGGGTGGTGAAACGCTGACGGATTTGGCTGACACCAACCAGATTTCACTGGTGTCCATCCAAAATGCCAATCCCGATCAGGATCCTCAAACAGAAATTGCTCCCGGAGTAGAAATCTTTCTTCCCAATCCGCCCGTTGCCATTACAAATCCCAATATCATTCAGGGTTTCCCCATTGATCTTTCCTTGTATGAAGGGACTGATAATCCAAATGCTCCGACAGACACGCCCGGTGAGTTGCCTGATTTGGAACTTATCTCTGCTGATTGGACCCCTATTGAAGAGGAAGTCAATCCACCTCCTCAAGATTTATTAACCATTAAAGATAAGCTGGATTTCTTTTACAAGAGTGAAGAAGACAATTCCACCGATACGGCTCCTGAAAAACCGGTAGCCACCATTGGACTGGTGTCGAACACCAAATGTGATATCAGTATTAAAGGGAGCGGTCTTTTTGGTGATCTGAGCGGCTCGGGATATGAATACACCATTCCCTCACGGGAAGATGGCTTTTACATTTACCGCTCACGAGACGGAGGTCCCTTCGAAAGAATTGCCACTTTACCGCCAGATAAGGGGACAACTTATATTGGCACCACGGATTGGATAAAACTGATTGACCCACAACAATATGGATTTGTGACTTACACCATCTCTGCGTTTAATGGTTATGGTGAAACGGTCTCAGAACCGGTTTCTCTGCCGCTGACTGAACTTGGTTGTAAAAATCCACACGCCCTTACGAATCCGTTTGGGCCGACCCTCGTGGGGGATGAATTGGTCATGCCTTACAAAAAATATGACATGGCCTACTTTTATATCCAGATCAATGATTCAGCCGGCATCCGTGTGCCGGAAGGCAACCGCACCTTCCTCTCTGGTAGCGGAGGGACTTTCAATATTCGCAATTATCTCGAAACTGTGATGGATAAGTTTCCTGAAGCGGATCTGAACTTGAAAATGCAGATCTGGGTTTGGGATTCAGGCAAATTAAAGCACATGGGGGACTTTGAGACCAATTATCACCGCTCTGTGTTGCTGGTTTGTTCAAAGCAGGGAGAGGGCAGCTGCACGAGCAAAGATGGATCAGGCATGTGGGGAACGGATGTCAACCTGGATTCAAGCATTCCGTTGAAGGACCAGGTTTATGAATTACGCTGGCTGGGCAGCAGCCTGTCAAAAGCCAAAGATGTTAAATGGTCCCTGGCTGCGGAA
Organism: Chloroflexota bacterium; assembly: GCA_021825925.1. Lineage (GTDB taxonomy): Bacteria > Chloroflexota > Anaerolineae > Anaerolineales > Anaerolineaceae > UBA6107. The sequence continues at coordinate 297,889 of JAKAFP010000005.1, read as the reverse complement.
CCCTTCACTTCAGATGGTCTCGAAAGCTCACCGATGGTGCTTAGCAAATACTCGGTATTTAATAAACCAACCGACGGTTACGAAGGCACATTTACTTTTTATCCATATTACAGCCTCTACCCGGATGAAACGAAAAAAGGCAAGGTTTATGATGGTTATCCCAACAATGATGATTATCGAACCAACTACTTTCAGGATTATTATCCGTTTGGGACTCCCTTCACGCTGTATTCGCGCGTATTGACGATCAGCGAGATCAACGGACTAAGCCGGGTTTCAAATGTGGTGACCATGCGGTTTAACACCGAGGCTCTTCCTCCAAAGGCGCCTCCGCTTTCATCGCCATACACCAGTTTGTACACCGTTGAAATCCTTGAAAGCACCTATATCATGCCGAATTTTCCGAACTGGAATGATTGGGGTTGTGTGGTGATTGATTCTGACCCCACCAACACTTACCCGGTAGGTTCAACGCAATGCCCTGGAAAAACCAAACCGAATCCTCCTGATGACTGCGGATGGAATCCGTTATGTTATTACAAGGCAATGTTCACCCCCATGGCTTCAGTCTGGGATTATGCCATCAAAATATTTAACGATGCCAAAGCTGGTATTGTCAATGCCATTGCCAGCATCATTCCCGGCTGCAGCAGCGAGCCATATTGCACCGCGGCATTAAAAGCTGGTCTGGATTACGGGATCGAAGCCTTGACTGGTATTCCGCCTCTCCCCAGTTCGGACGCAATCGTTTCTGGCCAGGTAAATCAATTCATAGATTCACAATTGGCTGGTATTCCGGTTGGGGATTATATCTGTAATGATGAATGCAAAAAAATGACCAGCAAATTGATCACGGAACAATTGATCAAGGCGCGCACTATTGCCAGCCAGACGGCTTGCCTCGACGTGATCACAGCCTATCATCACAACCAATACAATAATTGTCTTGATCCATCCATTCAGGTTCATCCTGCCAATGGGTCCATGTATAACCCAGGTATGGTGGTGGTCAAGATCACTCGCAGAGACGATCCCCAGGCAAATGCGGTTCAACCGGGCGATGCAGGCAACTACAAGCTTTACTTGCAAGCGACAGGTGAAAATTCAAGCCGCAAGGGTTACTGGGGTTACAACTGCGAATACCGCGATAATATTGCTCAAGCGCAGCTCCCTGATCCATCGGACCCCACTGATCTTGCGAATTTTGACTATTTCCAATTTACAAATGACAAACAGGAAGGCATTTTGTATAAAGCCCAATACTTGAACATCCCCTGGCTGCAGCCGGGAGAATCCATTGAAATTCCAGTGCCGCTTGATACCGTTTCCAAATGGCTTGGATCGGATGATCAACTTTCCTGTGTCAGTAATGTGGATGTCCGTTACCTTTTCTACCGCGGTACAACCCATATGCAGGCAGCAGAATATTGTTTGAGTCCAGGCAGTTCACAGGAGTGGGTGCCTTGCACCAACGGCGGCACGGATAGCTGGGATTTTGCCAACCCGGAGGTGCCGTGATGAAAATCATTTACGGGAGTAATCTGATGCAGAAAACCCTGATGGTTCTGACGGCTTTCCTCTTGGTATTCCTCTCGGGCTGCAATGTTCCGGCGGCACGCACAATTCAGACTTCTGAAAACCCTTCTTTTGGAACTACCGCCTGGTTGGATGCCCCACTAGAGGGGGACATGCTACCATTGGCGCCTTATAAACTGGTCTGGCATGCCAGCGATGATGCCGGCATAAGTGAATCAGAACTAGCGATCAATAACAGCGTGGTGCAAACTTTTCCGAGCCCTGAGGGAGCAGGGAAGTTGGTGACATTTGAGTATGACTGGAACCCAACTCAGCCCGGCGAATATGTGCTGACGGTCCGCGGCAAGAATACCAGCGGCGGCTGGAGTGAGCCATCCACGGCAAAAGTGTTCGTAGGAGAGTTTACACCTACGCCCACGATTACGGTTACACCCAGTTTAACCCCCACGCCAACCCTGACTGAAACACCTACAATGACAGCAACGCCTTCTCAAACGGATACACCAACTGCCACCAGTACGCTTACCAGGACACCTACCTCAAGTATTCCCCTGATTCAATTCATCAACCCTGGCAGCAATGTTTCAACGGTTTTTGTCTATGGCAGCGGCTGCGGCAAGAAATCCGTGGATGTGAGGGTCACTATACCTAAATCGAGCAAAGTGGAAAAAGTGAGCGTGAGGTTCCGTCTTTCAAAAAGCGACGGCTCGCAATCCACCACGTGGATAACCACAAGCATGTACATTGAATCAGGTGAAACCTGGCTGGCCTCCATGTCACCTGAGGCAAACTTCATGACCGCCGACCGTAACAATATCAATGATTTCAGACAGTATCTGAACGGACGGGTTGAATATCAATTCAGTGCGGTCAATATGTCAGGAACAAATACAGTTTCCAGCCCGATTTTTTCTAATGTGGCGATCCAGATGTGTGACCTATAAAACTCTTTGAGCACCTCTTCAAAAGACAAGAAATTTTGTTCTAATGCTTGACAAAATAGAACAAAAGTTTTATTATTAATCCCATCAATTCTGTTTTTTGTTTCTAGAGGAGGAAACATGAAATCCAATTTAGGTCATCTTCAGGTGAACATCCAGATCAAGAACAAAGCCTTTTACAAAGACTTGTTCACATTTTTGGGGTGGTCAACATTATACGAAGATGAGAACATCATCGGGGTGGGTTGTGAAAAAGAGTCCAGTTTATGGTTCTGTGCCGGGCTCAAGGATGTAAAGAATGACTATGACGGCATCGGCATGAACCATCTGGGTGTGGCCGTTGAAAAACAATCCGATGTGGATGAGGCTGCTGAATATATAAAAGCCCATGGTGTACCGGCTTTATTTGAAACGCCGCGCCACCGTGCTGAATTCTCTGGCGAAGGCAGCACCTACTACCAGGTGATGTTTGAAACCCCAGACAAGATCCTGTTCGAGGTCGTCTACACCGGTCCAAAACAGTAGGCAATCATCGGCTGGCTGCCGAAAACACAATTGGATAATGATCGCAAGCGGGGGAACGAGATATTCGCGTAGCCATACAGCGGTTTTCCTGAAAAGGTTGGGTTACAATACTGGTACCCAACCTTTTTGCATGCCTGTTTGTAACCTTTGTGTGAACGCGTACACAAATTGGAGTCAGTATGGATGATCTGCAAGCAGTTCTCCGCGTAAAGCGGGGCGACATCGGTGGCTTGGAATTCTTGATAGCCCAACACCAGGAAAGGGCGTTTCGAACCGCCTACCTGGTTACACACGATGAAGCCCTGGCCGAAGATGTGGTGCAGGGATGCTTTATACATTTCTTTGAACATGCCCGTCATTTTGATGAGAAGAGACCTTTCGAGCCTTATTTCATGGTCAGTGTCATGCACACAGCCTTGAATGCCACGTTGCGAGAGAAACGCAGTCAGCCTATGGGTAAGGCGTTTGATGAATCCTATTTGGAATCTCTAATGGATCGTTCCCTCTCGGTCGAAGCGGAAATAGAAAAACACCAGGCGCGAACCGAACTATGGCAGGTGCTATCAAAGCTTTCACCGCGGCAAAGAGCAGTGGTGGTGCAGCGCTACTATCTTGAGATGTCTGAAAAAGAAATGAGTGAGGCTTCTCAAAGTTCGCCTGGAACGGTCAAGTGGCTGTTGAATGCTGCCCGCACCCGGCTGCGCATCCTCCTGCAATCTGAAAGGAGTGAGGAATGAAAAAAAGTAAATACTCCCACATTCTCGACAACGTCCTGGATGAGCAAGTTCCACAAGATCATCATCTGGCTCCTCAAATTCTGGCACGACTTCAGAAAAACAAAGGAGCAAACATGAGCAAGCGTATGAAGGTTTTGGTTCCGATTTTTACTGTAATGTTGGCGGTACTTCTGTTTACCGTTCCGGCTGTGGCGCAGGCCATCCAACATTGGATTGGTTATGTCCCCGGTTTTGGGTTGGTGCAGAATGGTACCGTGAGAGTGATTGATCAACCAGTTCAAATTACTCAAGATGGAGTTACCCTCACTGTCACCAAAGTTACCTCAAGCAGTTCAAAAACAGTTATTAATTACAACTTCAAAAAAACCCCCGCAACGGCCATGATGGAGGAATCCTGCAAAGGGCAAGACGCGAGACCTGATTTGGTTTTATCAGATGGAAGTGAACGCTTATTGGAAGGTTTGGGTGGAGAAGTAAATGATAACGGTTATTTTTTTGAGGCTACCTATAACGGGGTTCCAGAGAATATTTCAGAAATGACCCTCATCATAAAATGTCTTTCCCAAACTATTCCTGATTCAACTTCTTCGCAATGGAAGGTGCCACTCAGTTTCGACTCGCAAATGCCTACATTGACCATGGCGCCGGTCTTCGAAGTTCCTGCTGAAAGCGAACAAGCAGCAACTCATAATGATGCGGTTAATAATCTCGTAGTGAACCAAATCATACCGTTGGCCGATGGATTTATCATTTCAGGTTCAATGTCGGTTGAAACCAGCAATGCTTTGACCGTGGATGAAATGGATGGATTTTTGGATGATGTTGTAATTACAGATGCAAAGCAAAATATTCTTTCGGCTACATTTGCACCGGATGATTATAGTATTGGCAACTATAACAGCCAGCCGAGCAATCAATTTGAATGGGCATTTCAGATCTCATCAAAAGAGATTCAGTGGCCAATTACCATAACAGTAAAGTCCGTCTCGGCAATTACTCCTGATTATGAACCCGCCTCGTTTCAAGTGTCTGTTGGAGACTCTCCTCAATCTAGCGAAGTTTGGATGATCGATAAAGATATTCCAATCGGATCCAAGTTAGTTCATGTGGTCTCAGTAAAGCGTTTGGTAGGAGAACACGGATTTGATGGCTATGAATTTACCTTCATTTATAACCCTGATGTGGATTTTTCTTACTCCATTGAAGGTTGTCAACCTAATGGAGGCGGCGGAGAAGGAATCCTTGAACCCGGTAAGAGCTACACTAAAGCCATAAGCTGTATGAATACTATTCCTGTCGGTGACTTAAAAGTGATTCTTACCGGGCACGGTATCGAAAAGATCTATGGCCCCTGGCAAGTGAGCGTGCCTGAACCCTCACCACAATAAATATGAAAATGTATAAAAAGACGGCTGAAAAGCCGTCTTTTTTGGAGTGAATTACAGACTCTTTAAGCTATATTTGATCTCTTCTGACGATTCCGTGCTGCCAGGCGTATGCAGCAGCTTGGGTGCGGTCTTTAAGGTGCAATTTGCTCAGCAAGTTGGTGATGTGTGTCTTCACCGTACTTTCGCTAACTACCAGCTCGGCAGCAATTTCCTGGTTGTTCTTGCCCACGGCGATCATGCGCAGTACATCCAGTTCGCGGTCGGTCAATTCCACAAACGGGTTGACTTCATCCTGGTTGCTACCCTGGATCTCTTTCACCATACGCGCCGCCACCTGTGGATTGATCATTGCATCTCCGGCTTGTGCCGCGCGGATGGCCTTGGCCAAATCGTCAGGGTCTATGTCTTTTAACACATAAGACAGCGCCCCGGCACGGATGGCCGGAAAAATGTGGGAATCCTCATGATATGAGGTCAGGATGATCACCTTGCAGGTCGGGCAGATTCTTTTTACCTGTTGGGTGGCTTCGACTCCGTCCATGCCGGTCATGATCAAGTCCATTAATATGACATCAGGGTGGGTCTCTTCAACCACGCGTAGTGCTTCTTCACCGCTGCCGGCTTCACCGACCACCTCGATATCTGGGATGGTATCGAAGTAGGCTTTTAATCCGATGCGGATCATGCTGTGGTCATCCACCAATACCACCTTGATCACTTCAGGCATTGTGAGTTTCTCCTGTCTTTTTTGTCTTACCCAACAAAGGAACACATGCAGTTAATTGTGTTCCAGAATGCATTCCGGTGCGGATTTCCAGTTTACCGCCGACCTCTTTCACGCGGTCTTGCATACTGACCAATCCAAAACCAGAGGCTCCTTTTTCGGCAAAGTCAAAGCCAATGCCGTTATCTTCAATGATCAAGATAACCTGGTTTTCTTCAAAAACAAGGTTAATGATGGCTGCCGATGCGCGGCTGTGCCGGGCCACGTTGGATAATCCTTCCTGGGCAATGCGGTAAAGCGTGTGTTCCACATCAAAAGGCAGAGTGCGTTCGCCGATCACCTTGTAAGTAGCGGGTACACAGGCGCTGGTGGACCAGCCCTCGACGAAGCTTTTCAAGGCTTCGGTCAGACCTTTGCCCTCAAGCTCCGGCGGACGTAATTCCGAGATCATCAACCCCAGCTCCTGCTGCGAAGCCTTGATCAAGGTTTCTGCTTCGAGAAGTGATTTTTCAGCCGCGGTTGGATCCGAGGGGATCAGGTTGCGGGCTGCCCGCACCTGCATCAGTGTGGCAAAGCTCTGCTGTTTGACGGTGTCGTGCAATTCCTGAGCGATGCGGTTTCGTTCTTTCATTTGTGCCAGGGCTTGTTTGTCTTGCATCAGATTGTTGATCTTGCTGGCCATTTCACGCATTTGGTATCCCAACGCACTGATCTCATCATTGTTGTGGTCTTGAGGTGGCATGACCGAGAAGTTGCCTTTTCCCCAGGCCTGGGCAGTAGCCGAAAGATCGGTCAGTCTGCGGGACAGCCCTCTTGAAAGGATAAAACCAAAGATGGCGCCAAAAGGAGCCAGTGCAACCAGCATCACCAACCCGGCCAGTAACGCCAATGCAAGCAGGGTGACCCAGTCGGTTAGGTTCCTGACAGGAAGCTTCTCCACTGTGAGGGCAATTACCCCCAGCACGGGCAGATTGTGGTCTTTTTGATAAATGGGAACAGCCATCCAATAATTGCCGTTTTCATCCTGGCTGTTGAGGTCTTGAATGCTTTGGTTACCTGCCAGAGCATTCTCAAAGACCTTCTCTGAATAGGGAATAAATTGACTAGTCCCATCTTGTGGTACTTTTGCCAGTATGTCTCCATCCGGAGAAATGATATAGATGGGTGATCCGTGCACAATGGCTGCTGCCGGACTATCAAAAATGTTCTGTGGTTCAAGGCTGGCATACCCTTTACGCGAAAGAGTTGTCAGCCAGACTTGCAGCCCGGGCAAATCCTGCTCGGGCTGCAGATAACTTCGTGCTTCTGGAACCAGCGTGATAATGACATCTTCGAGGTAACTCTCTGTATCCGATATCTGGGTATAGGCTGCCGCGCTGACGAAGAGAATGGCTTCGAGGGTCATGAGTGCAAGCACCGTGACCAGGGTATAAGTCAGGGTCATGCGACCGCGTAAACCTTTGAATAAGAACCTGAAGAATCTCACTTTTTACTCTCGATCATTTAAGACGAACACCGGTGATAGATTGCAGGGTTTCCAGGTTGCCCACAAAACAGTCAGGGCAGTAAATCCGATGCCGATCAAAGCGATCAAGCCTGCGGTACCGGGTTTTAGCATGAGCATGCTTCCCAGCATATCATTTAACAAGCCTGTCAATGCTAACATGCCCCAGATCAAGATCAGTGCTGTGAATGTGACGACCACGGACATCAAGGTATATTCTACCACCTGGGATGTCAGCACCTGCCAGCGTGAATAACCGATGGACTTCAAGACGCCAATTTCAAAGCGGCGGTCAAGCATCGCCAGACTGACGGAATTGGCCACCAACAGCAACCCTGCCAATATGGATAGCCCTGCCATGACGGCCACCATTACATACAGGTTATTGTATTGGATCATGAACCGCGCTTGAAATTCCGGCATGCTTAGCAGGGTGGTTTGCGGTAGGGCTTTGCCCAATTGAGAGATGGTGTTCTTCAATTCGGTTGGCTTAAGGGTCAAATAGAATTGACTGTTGGTGGCGGTGCCCAATTTCTGACCCAGTTCCTCGGTCACCATGAACTTATCGTTCAACCCTGGCCATGAAGCTTGCTCGCCGTTCTCAAAGGTGCCCACTACTTCAACCTCGTGCATTTCACCATGGATATCCGTGATCTGCAAAATGCTGCCGATGGGGATGTTTGAATAGGGATAGGCGTAGGCGCCGTCGGGTCGGGTGCCCCATGCAGCACCGTGGATCACTGCGGTTCCCGGGTTTGACCTTGCCATCAAGGCTGGTTTTAATAGGGCCTCCTTTACAGCAGGTGCCGTGATTTGGTTGACCCGATACACATGGCCTGTGGAATAGGTCTGAACGGCATTTTTGGCAAGTTCCTCTTCCACTTCCTGCTGTGCAGATGGAGCAGTGTAGATTGCCAGGTTCTCCACTGGAGTATCTCCGCTCAGGGCGCCTATGACTTCCTGTCCGCTGCTGGTGATCACAGCGCCTAGGGCCAATGTAAAGATGCCGATGAAGAGTGCCACCATGGCGATCACCTGGGTCAGGCCGCGTTTACGAAGATTGATATTCGAGATCTTACCCACCGACCATTTTTTTATGGGAAGAAATTTTACAGCAAGCAGCATCAGCAACCACAACATTAACGCCAATCCCATCAACCCCAAAATGGAGCCAAAAAGTACGAGCAAGCCGATCAGGAATGATTTCAAAACCCACACGGCGATAGCCAAAAATGGAACCACCAGCAGCAATCCCAAGAGGATGCTTTGGCCCATCGGAATTTGGCTCGTTAGCAGCGCTTCACTGCGCAGCAGGGCAAGCGGCCTGATCTTGCTGGTGGAGACGATGGCCCACATGGCAAAAATGATGGTGGTAATGGTTCCGATCACCAGACCGCTCAGAGTTTCCATTGGCGAGAAGGACCAGTGCATCAGTAAAGTGGTGATCCGGCTGAAGAGCCCCACCAATCCATAAGAGAGAAGTACCCCCAGCCCGGCACCCAACAGGCTGCCGCTGAAACCAAGGAGGGCTGCTTCGGTGATGAACATGGCCTGGATCTTGCCTGCGGTATAGCCAAGGGTTTTCCAGATGGCTACTTCTTTACGCCGGCGTTTGAGCAGTACCTGCATGGTATTGGCGATGCCGATGCCGCTGACCAGCAAACCAAGCAGGCCGATGTCATTGAGCACCATGGCAATGGTGCCTTCACTGGCCGCGGTGGCCTGTGCCAAAAACTGTGAAGTAAAGACCCGCCAGCCGCTGGCTTCGAGCATGCTGGCTGTCTCATCCTGTTGTTTCGTGTTGACCAGCACCGTATTCGCTGTGCGTTCCATACCTGTCAGGGCATAAGAGGTTTCATGCGAGTAGTAAATCTTGCTGCCCTGGTGATTGGGGGTGTCAGAGGCAATGCCACGAATGGTGGCGTTAAGCGGCTGCCCGAAATCCAGGTTGGAAAGGATGATCCTGTCATTCACCTTTAATTTGTATGCCAATGCCAGATCGCGGGTAATGATCACATCGCCGGGTGCAGTGAGCAGTTGCGCCAGATTCTTATCGGCTGGATCAGAGATGGTCAGTGCTCCCGCCAGGGGATACTTTTCGGTATCCACACCCATGCCGATGGAAGGGAAGAACAGCTCGCCTGATTCAAGTTTGCGAAAACTGAGGTTATTGGAATAATCCATTAAGGTGTAATCGCTGATCTGCCCGGATGATTTAAGATCCATCAATTCAGCCTCTTCAGCTATGGAAATGCTGTCTTCACCTTCGCGATCCAGAGTCAGATCGCCTCCGATCAGTTCATAGGGTTTAAGCACCAACATTTTTTCAATGGATTTGGCCATGGTGGTCATGGTTACAAGTGACATCACGCCAAAGGCCACACACAAGAAGGCCACCAGGTTGCGCTGCCCTCCGCGGCGTAGCTGGGTGAATGCTGTCTTTAAAAAGTAACCTGCAGCATTCATGCTACCGCCTTCTTGAAGTACAAAGGGGGAGGCTGCACAGGTTCAGGTCCGGCCAGTTTGCCATCCATGATATGCAGGCAACGGTCAGCCCTGGCAGCAATGCTGGGATCATGGGTGACCATGATCACGGTCAACTTCATGCGGTTGCGCATTTCTTGGATGATCTGAAGCACCTGTTTGCTGGTGGCGCTGTCAAGGTTTCCGGTGGGTTCATCCGCCAGCAGGATCTGCGGATGGGTTACCAGGGCTCTAGCGATTGCCACGCGCTGCTGTTCTCCGCCAGAGAGCTGGTGTGGAAGGTGGTGCAGACGGTCGCTCAATCCGACCTGGCGCAGCATCTCCATGGAGGCTTCGCGGGCTTCACGTTTGTTGGGGTGGATGTACATGGGCGCTTCGACATTTTCAAGCGCGGTCATGGTCGAGATCAAGTTAAACGACTGAAAAACAATGCCGATCATTTCGTTGCGAAAACGGGCGAGCTGTCCTTCAGACTGGTTGGTGATCTCAAACCCCGCCACCCTGACGCTGCCATAAGTGGGCCGGTCAATCCCCGCCAGAATTCCCAGCAGAGTTGATTTTCCTGACCCGGAAGGTCCGGTGAGCGCGACCCATTCTCCATCTGCCACCGAAAAGGTGATCCCTCGCAGGATGGGCAGCCCTCGACCATTCGAAGTCAGCTCTCTTTGGATATCAAAAGTTTCAACCATATTCTCTATTTGCATTGTGTCCTCTTTTTCTGTATGACTTACCATGGCAGTATAAGGGGATCAATGCAAGATCAGATCGGCTTACGGTCTGAAAAAGACTAAGACTCTGGTCTGATCTTGATACGGTTTAATGAATGATTGTGGCGTTATTGAAGTTGGTTTATGGTTTTTACCAAATGATCAAGTTCTTTTTCAAGTGTCGGCAGAAATCTGGTTTCAAGACGATGTTGGTCAGATAACTCAATGGATAAAGTGATTATTCCATCCTGGTCTCTAGTCTTGATCGTTTTTTTGATCTTTTTCAATGGCACATAATCCCATCTAGCACCATATTGATCTGCATGAGAATATTGATTGTCCTCGCTGATATGGATTAATTCCTGATCTGTCAGCATAAGCAGGTGATTTGGAAAAACCCTTCGAGGGAAGAAATAATGAGAAAAAAGGTCGTTATGTAGATGGAAAAGACTGTGAAGCAATTCAGGCTGCCAAATAATTTGAATGACTTTTTCCCCAGTGATTAAACAGTGCTGAGCAAGATTAGCAAATTTAAAATTTTCAGTCCTGAACTCATCAAATGAATAAGGTTCAAAGGTTTTTGTACCAATGAACGAGTTTTGTCTGATATTTTTGATGATCTTTTTAAACAGAGAATCCGAAACAGTATTAAATCGAACCTCCGCTGAAATAGCGTCTCCATGATCATCAATCCCATAAACTGCAAGGTTGGAATCTAACAATACAGATCTGAACTGAATATGCTGGATTTGATTAACTGCGAATTTCAATGATTTATCAAGCGTTGCATTTTTGCTTACAACATAGAGTGCATCTGCAGTCAGACAAACCAGTTTTTCTGTCGAATGAGAGCTAAAAACGTCGTAGGAAGGCGTAAATACACAGTAAGGAAAGGGCTTGTCTTCCTTTACGAATGGTGCAACAAAATCCTTGTATTCAATTGGAACTTCGTCCAATTGATTGAGTAAAACGGACCAGTTTTTCTTATTTTGAAGTTCAAAAGGGGTGATCGAATCCCGAATGATCAATCGTTTTAAGAAATTCATTTTCCACTCCTGATTACTCTGGTGACATGTATATTTTATTCTTGAAACCAATAATCAGGGTAAATAATAGACCTAAGTGTTCATTCAATTTGTAGATTGATTTCCAACCACTGTAAACTTCTTGTAGTTTTGCACCCCATGCCAGGTATGGAGGCCAATAAAAACCAGGGCTGTTGCTGCATAGGTTATATTTTCTCCGATTAATGCTATACCCAAAAAGGGTAAGAAGGGTGTTAAACGTGGAGCCAGCAAGCCGGCTGCACTATTGCACCAATTGGAGTGAGGTGTGAGGAGGAGGGGCACCCATGAAGCAAAATAGATCAGTGTTCCGATGATGTAGACCCATAATCCGAATTTTTCCACCACGGAAGCAGGTTTCAGCGGTATGAGCAGCGGCAGCATGAACACAAAAATGCGCATAATGTTTTCAGCCAACAACAGCCACTTGGGTGAAAACGCATCGGAGGTAATGCGCTCATCCTTTATCCGCGGACCGAACAGAAGGTTCCAGATCAACAGCGGAAGTATCAGCCAAAGGCAGTTCCACAGGTGCAATTCAAATCTCATCAAACCTCTTTTACAAACGGGCGCTCAAAACGACGGTCGTAGGCGTTGTTCTTCTTTAACATCTCATCAAAATAACTGTGTGCCATGGGCAGGCGTACGAAGAGTTGAAAAACGAGCAGGAGTATTTTTGGAAAACTTTCCGGTTTGGCGATGGAAGCCAGTGCGGCAGAGTTGAGCTGTTCACAATTGGCCAGGTTGCGGCCAAGGGATTGCAACCCTTCAAAAAGATTCCGGTTCATTTCGTCTGGCATCATGCGTACACCTTCTCCGTTCCCTTTTACGATCGTGCCGAGATAAGGTGAACCGAGCCGTGCTGCCAGTTTCTCGAGGTATTGTTCAATGAATCTTGAGTGCAGCCCTTCGGGAAAACCCGATTGCACGATGAAGCCGATGGGGGGATTGTTGCTCAAGCCGGTCACCGGTTCGAGCGCTTCTATAAAATGCTTGACGATCCCGGGCATCGAATCAGTATATAAAGGAAAGGCCAGCCAAACAGCGTTGGCCTCTCGAAAAGCCTGTACGTAATCTGAAGTTGAACTGGTATTCACCAGATTGATCATTCTGCTTTCACCGCCAAACCCGTCAGCCAGTTGCTTCAAAAAGATCGGGCTGTTGCCGTGACTTCCACGGGGAGAGCCGTTAAATAGGGTGATGCTTTTAATTGACTCAACTGCGATTCCTCGAGTGGGTTTTGGCGTTTTTGGCATGACAAGTGGTTTTGCTGACTGGTTCAATATTCTTTCGACCAGGTTGCTCACCGAAGTTTCGCTTGTTAGGCTGAAATACAGTTTGGATTTAAAGTTGAGTGCGGTTCTCTGAAAAAGCTCGGTGGTGAGTTTTAAATCCAAGGCATCCGTGGAGGGTTCCTTCTCGACCAGCAGCCCCAAGCGCGGATAACTGGCATAACGTTTTTGATGATGCGCTTCAAACTGGGCGACTTCCATATAAGGGTGGATGAGGGGAAGGTGTTTATCCATGGCCATTTTGAGAAGTTCGGAGGGATAGCCCATTTTCATGGGGGCTGCCCATAACACAAAATCCGCATTGATGACCTTTTCATCCATCTCTTGGGACGCGCTGTCAGATTGACATACTCCGGGTGTTTTCACCCAACAGCCCCAACAGCCGGTGCAGTATTTAAGCGGCAGCTCACGCAGCATAATGTGGTCAACCTGGCAGCCCTTTTCTTCCAGTTGAGTTTGAGTTTCATTCAGGTAGGCGTCAAATTTGCTTTCCTGAGGGTTTCCGTTGAGAATCGCAATTTTCATCTATTTCTCCTAGTTTTGCGGCACCTGGCCGGATTTAAGTCTTTCGATAATGCTTTCAGCCCATTCCAGGTTGGCCTTCATATTTCTTATGCCATTTTCTAGTGTCAGCATCCAAAAAAAGTGTTCGCGGGGTGAGGTGATCTCGGCCTGGTACGGACCGAGCTGGTCAGGAACCTGGTCATAACGCGCCAGGAACAATCGCATGATCTCAGCATAACCCTCAATTTTTTGCAGAATTTCCTCATCCGAAAACATGCCCGAGAAGAAGACCTGGATGAGCGGGGCGCTGCGCGGTTCATCCATGGGGGGAGCGCCGATCAGCCAATTTCTCAAGGCTTCGCGGCCTGAATTGGTGATGTGATACACCTTGCGGTCTGGCCGGTCTTCCTGAGGCACCTTTTCCATCTCGACCAGCGAGCGTTCGGTCAGACTGGCAAGGGTGCGGTAGATCTGGCTCTGATCTGCAGGCCAAAAATGCCTCACAGAACTGTCAAAGATCTTTTTGAGATCGTATCCGGTGTAAGGGTGGTAGTTGAGAAACCCTAATATGGCGTATTCAAGAGACATTATATTACTCCTCACATATAGGACACATCATATATTGTATAACACCTATAATAACAGTAAATCCCAATTCGTCAAGTGTAATAATAAATACAAACAAAAGCACAAAAACAAAATACTTGTAAAATTGTATTATTCACACCACAGTGGGAGGGAAAAATGCTCAATACTTTTCGTAAGTTTTCTTTTGCCTTTTTTCTGGTGCTTACATTTTTGATTAGCTGGCTGCCGTGGCTAAGCGGTGGACAAGGCATTTTTGTTTTCGGTCCCTCTATCGCTGGAGTGATCACCATTGCCTTGGTCTCTGGCAAGGTTGGTCTGAGAGATCTGCTTAAGAGTGCATTGAAGTGGAAAGTGAAATGGAAATGGTGGCTGATCGCACTTTTTCTGCCGGCATTATTAACCATCATTGCTTTGGGAATCAATGTTTTTACGGGAGCAAGTGTTCCACCTTTTACCTTCATTAAAACAGAATGGTACTTACTCCCCGTTTTCTTTTTGATTACCATAATTGGCGGGCCGCTTGGAGAAGAGTTTGGCTGGCGTGGATTCATGTTACCTAATCTGCAGCAAAAAATGAAACCCTGGCTGGCGTCTCTGTTCATCGGGTTGGTTTGGGGTTTATGGCATTTGCCGCAGTTTTTTAATCCTGAGGCTGTGCATTTTGAATTGGGACTGGCGAGGTTGCCACTCTATGTATTGGCAGAAATGGGATTGGCCACCCTGATGACCTTTGTCTATAACCAAACCAAAGGAAGCCTGCTATTAGGTGGAATAATCTATCATAACGCTGATAACTTCTGGGGCACAGTGCTGCTTACCTCGGCAACCATGTCGGGTGCGCTTGGTGGAGAGTCGGCTGGAGTTGATCTGCAATTTTGGACTATTTCAGTAATTGTCACGACTTTCGCGGCGTTGATCCTTTGTTTGGTTACAAAAGGTAGTTTGGGTAAAAAAGAATCCTAACCGATATCATGATAAGCAAATGATATTTTCCAAAAAAAATTGATTGGCAACACCTTATATTCATTTGATTATTTCAAGGGGTGACGTTGGTCCTGTGAAAGACCTCAGAAAGATTCTTGAAATAGTGGTTTTTATTGTTGGGACCCAAACCTTCCAGTAGCCAGCTGTTGCTTATCAAAGTCAACAAAATAGGAATTAACATATAATTCATTTATGGCTGTTCCCATACTAACTACCAAGCTATATATCCCTCCCTTGCGGCCTCATTACGTCAGTCGGGTAAATTTAGTAAAAAAAATGACGGACGGTTATAAATCCGGCATTAGGGTAACCTTGATCTCTGCACCGGCCGGCTACGGTAAGACAACCCTCATCAGTGAATGGGCAGCCCTGTGCAACCAACCGATAGCCTGGCTTTCTTTGGATGAGAGTGACAGCTCACCATCCGTGTTTTTGGCTTACTTGATCAATGCACTACAAGGAATCAAAAAGGGGGTGGGAGAAGCCATATTGACAGCCTTGCAATCTGCACAGCCCCCATCAATGGATGAATTGGTCATCTCTCTGCTCAATGAGATTTCCGACTTCCCTCAACAATTCATCCTGGTGCTTGATGATTATCACATGGTGGATTCTGTTGATGTGGATAAGGAATTGGCTTTTTTCGTTGATCACCTGCCCAACCAGATGCATTTGGTCATCGCCAGCCGTGAAGATCCCCCCCTGGCTTTATCACGCTTGCGTACACGCGGACAATTGACCGAGTTGCGTGCGGTGGATATGAGGTTTTCTGAAACTGAGGCTTCGGATTTTCTGAACAGGGTCATGGGGTTGAAACTTGGCGCAGATGAAATTTCAAAGTTGGAGTCGCAAACGGAAGGTTGGGCTGCCGGGCTGCAGCTTGCGGCGCTCTGCCTGCAAGGACGAAAAGAGACAACCCCTTTTATCCAATCTTTTGCTGACAGTCAGCGTTTTATTTTGGATTACCTGTTGGAAGAAGTTTTACATCAACAGCCTGAAGCCCTTCAGATTTTCCTGCTGCGTACTTCCATTCTTCATCGCCTGTGTGGATCACTCTGCGATGCTGTCCTTCAAGAGGTGGCATCCACCGGGCAACAAACACTGGAAGGACTTGAACATGCGAATCTGTTCATCATTCCTCTCGACCCTGAGCGTGGATGGTATCGCTATCACAACCTCTTCCGCGATCTGCTGCAAAAAAGGTTGGGCCAAACCCTGACCGCAGATGAAATTAAGTCCGTGCATCTTTCAGCCAGCCGTTGGTACCAAGAGAACGGAGATCTTGGCGAAGCCTTTCATCATGCCATGGCGGCAGGGGATCTGGATCGGGCGGCCGGGTTGGCAGAATCGGGCTACCGCGAAATGGATGACAAATTCCAGTCAACCCTCTGGTTGGGTTGGGTTAAAAAGATCCCGCAACATATGCTGATCATGCATCCCCTGTTGTGTACATTCATGGGCATGGCGTTTTCTGACCTTGGCGAACTTGAAACCAGTGAAACATACTTACAGTCAGCAGATCACTATATTGAACAATATGGAGTGCGAGATCCATATCAAGATCTGCCATCAAAGATAGCCCTGGCCCGAGCGATCAACGCCCAACTCAGCGGGGATCTGCACGCCACGCTTAAATTTGCCGAATTAACCCTTCAATTAACACCTGAAGATGACCTGCTTCAATGCGCCCAGGCGAACATCATCCTTGGATTTACCCATTGGTATGATGGCGATCTTGAGCCTGCACTCGCAGCCATGAAAAGCTGGATGGAATCCATGGAAAAGATCGGCAATACTGTCTTCATGGTTGCCAGTGCTTTTGCACTTGCCGATATGCTCATGGCGCTGGGTAGGCTCAGAGAAGCTAAAGCCTGTCTTGAGCGGTCTTTAGAAACGGCTTCAACCGAAGGCGATGAAGTCATTAAGACCACCGCACATCACCACCTGGGGCTAGCCATGATCGCCCTCGAACAGGATGACCGTGTGACGTTTGATCGCCACATCCTAAGGGCTCGTGAACTGGGTGAAAAAACAACCCTGGTGGATTGGGCTTATCGGTGGATGATTGCCCAGGCTTTGATCAAGGAAATTGAAGCTGACTATGATCTCGCGCTCAGCTTTTTGGAAGATGCCAAAAATGCTTATGTCAAAAACCCGATCCCGGATATGAGGCCGATCGAAGCTTTAAAGGCGCGCATCTTCCTTAAACAAGGCCGACTGGATAAAGCAAAACGATGGGTTCAGGCACAAGGGTTGAGTGTAACGGATGAACTCCGCTACTTGGGTGAGTTTGATCATTTGCTGCTTGCCAGGGTGTGCATCGCCGAACAAGCGCCGTCAGGTGTGGCAGAAATGTTGGATAAGATGCTGCATGCCGCAGAAAACCAGAAAAGAACCGGTAGTATGCTCGAGATTTTGGTGGTACAAACCCTCTTCCATCTTACGCAAGGGGATTCCAACCAGGCCGAGTTAAGTCTTGAACGAGCTTTATTTCTTGCAGAACCTGAAGGGTATGTTCAACTCTTCCTGAATGAAGGGGTCCATCTTCGACCGGTAATCGAAAAGCTGGCCCAGGACCCGGGTCACCTTTTAAAAAACTATATCCAAAAACTGTTGTCAGCTGTAATGGTGGATGACCGCACTTCTTCACACCTTTCCAGGCCAGGTAAGCCTGGGTTGATCGAGGCGTTGACCGATCGTGAACTCGAAGTTCTGCGACTTGTTTCGCTGGGACTCTCAAACGAGGAGATCAGTAAGAAACTGTTCATTTCCTTGAGCACGGTTAAGGGACATAATCTGCGCATTTTCAACAAACTCCAGGTACAAAATCGCACCGAAGCGGTAGCCTGTGCCCGCGATCTAGGCTTGCTCTAGGTCATTATCCCAACTTATTAAACAATACTTCCAAACAATACTTTAGTATCTAACCGCCATGGACCCCTGCCGGTATATTTGGCATATAACAAGTGAATGGGATCAACAATGGCAGACAGATGTGTATTCAACAAAGCTCAGATCATATTCGAGATCATAGTCCAAGGCAATCTAACCGATGAATGGTCGGATTGGTTTGAGGGCTTGTCCATTCTTCACGAAATTGAAGGTGAGACCAAGATCTCTGGCCAAATTGAAGACCAGGCTGTTTTATTTGGTCTGCTGAAGAAAGTGCGCGACCTGGGGCTGCCGTTGATCTCAGTCAATCAAATAATGGATAAAAAAAGTTCAAGGAGAAAAAATGAAAAGTAGCATCAATGTTTTACCAGAACAAGAAATGAAAAACCGGCTCTCAACCTTTTGGATCTTTATCATGATCAACATGGCTTTTGCGGATATTATCGGAATGATGGTTCCGGGTTTTCTGGCGAAAATCGTGGCTGGCGGTCCGATAGATGGCACTGTGGTGACCACTTCATTATTGTTGATTGGAGCGATCCTGCTTGAGATTCCAACGGCTATGATCCTGATCTCTCGTGTAGCGAATTATGGCATCAACCGCTGGTTCAACATCATTGCCGCAGTCATTACGATCGTTTACGTGGCTGGCATGAGTTCTCCCACCGTGATCTACTGGTTCTTCTGTTCCATCGAGATCCTGGCATGTCTGGCCGTGATCGTCATGGCACTGAGATGGCGAAAACCAGAACAACAGATATAAATTACCTCATCCTGGCTTGCAAAATCGTCGGTGCTCATACCAAACAGAATCATTTTTAATGATAGGAACCAGGAGGCTAAAAATATCCTGGTTCCTTTTGATATTAATTAAATGTAGATTGAGAAAAACGGTTGCTATTGATTCAAAAGTTGTGGGGGCAGGTGACGCGTGATGTAATCAAATACCTGTTGACCGTCCACCAAACGGTAGACCGCTACGATCACTTTTCCTTTTGGCGATCGCAGTTCGTAATGCTCCACGCTTGAACTTGAACCGCGCGTCACTCGCGTGACGACTTTGGTGATCTTGGTGAACTCGTTCCAGGCGATGCGTTTTCCACCCTTGGTCACCAGGCCTTCTTCATCAACCAACTTTGGCCAGCTGCGGGTTTGTATGAAATAAGCCAGTGGAAAAACGCCCAGGGTCAGCACAGCCAACAATACGTTCATACAGCCGTTCAAACGAATGATCTTGACTTCCATTTTTATCCCTTTCTCAATAACCACTAAGTGAAAAAATGAATCACCACTAATCCATAATAGTCATAAACAAGGACTTTTTGAATAAAAAAGAACTAAACATGGATTTTTAAATTCAAGAAATTAAAGCAGCAGCAAAAACATATGCTGCTGCTTATGATCTTCGAGAGGTAGAAAAGATTAATAAATATTGACCAGTTCACCCGTGGAGACATCCAGAGTGTAAAAACTGGAATCAATTTTGAGATAGGCAATGCTGCCCTGCCAACCCAACACGACCGGGATATCGTAGAAATCGCCCGTAATGCCTTTAATGGCGATGGTCTGGCTGTTTTGAATGCTGCCATCAGTCGGGTTGATGGTTTCAAGCACCAGCTGGTTTGGTTCGCCTTTGAAGGTCATGCGCCGCAATCCGAATGAGGTCTGTTGAAGTGTCCAGCCAAAATCGCTGTCGTCAATAAAACCGGACATCTCATCAGGGGGGTCAATCGGTTCAGCGTCCTGCATGGTGATTTGCCACGTAGGTTGGCCGCTGTTGATATCCAGACCCCATATTTCGGACCGGCTGCTGCCACGGGTACGATCGGCGCGTACGATCAAAATATCGCCGCTGATCTCGAGTGGATAGAGGTTGTAATCCTCGTTTTGACTGAGCAATTTCATCTCACCATCGGATTTGTTTACTGCATACAGATTTCCGGCGTTGGCAAAATACAGGCTCAAATCCGTGAATAAGTACTTGTATCCATTGATCGAAGAACTGAAATAATCCGAGTTATTGGAATTCCATGTGATGGTGCGGGTTGCCCCATCGAGTTTTTGAACGCAGCCCTCATAAAAAACCAGATAGAGGGCGTTTTCTGCTTCGTCAGACAACAGACCGGTGTCACTTTCGAGTGAATTGGCATAATCATTAACGGTGCAGATCGGTGTGACCAGGTCTTGCTGGTCGCCTGTGATCGGATCAATGAAGAACAATCCGTAATTGTTGTCGGCATCAGCAAAATCAACCACGACCAGTGATTTTCCCAGGAGCAGCATGGTGTCACTGTAGCCTGACAGCCTTCTGCTCCACACCAGGCTGCCGGTCTCGGCGTTGTAAGCCTGGATGGACCGATCCGCGTTAAAAGTGATCACCCGGCCGGCGGTCACCAGCAGGTTGCTCTCCATGTAGTTCAGGGTGTCTGGCATGACCGTCTGCCAGACAGTACTGCCGTCTGCTTTGCTGTAGGCGATCAAATTATCTTCGCTGGCGGCATAGACCAAATCTGAACCGTTGACCAGGTTGTTGACAGTACCGTTCCCATCCAACGGGGCGGCCTGCCAGACCAATCTTTTGGTGTCAGGGTTTACCAATCCAATGAAGCGGGTATCGGCTCCCGAATTGAAGAAGACACCGGCGATCTGCGGCGTGGAATCCACCCCGGTGGAGATAAAGATCTCTGGAGACTGCGCATAATAATGTTCAATGAACAGTCCGCCTTTCCATGCCAGGAATCCTCCTATGAGACCAAGGATCACCAACACCAACACAACCGGGATCGCTCGGCAGCCTTTATTCTTTGAGTTGGGCGGCGTATAAGGTGGTGGTGTTTGGTAATGGTTTGTGGTGGTCTCGTAATGTGTTTCAGTTTGAAAACCTCCTCCGTGTTCGATCAGGTCAATGGCCTTCAGGGCGCGTTCCATGCTGGTATCGAACGTCTCGCGGTAAAGTCTGACCGCTTCCACCTTTTTTCCTTCCGAAAGCAGTCCCTGGATCTGCTGTAAAGTTTGGGTCAGTTCAGCTGGCGTGTGGGAACCGCTGATAAATTGGGTGGCAAAACGGCCTTCCTTGAGTGCCTCAAGCGCCTCATTGGCTTCTTCGGCATCCACGCCAAACAATGTATGCATTTGCTCAAAGGCTTCCTGCAGGTTACCATTTGAAACCATTTCGCGAATTTCATCAAATGAAGCGCCCTCTGCGGACCCCTGACGAGGGGTTCCACCCTGGACCAGCGAGCGGTTGCCGCAAAATTTGCAGCGCACAACAGAACTGCTGCCATCGTAATCCAGTGGTGCGCCACAGGCAGGGCAGTTGAGAAGCATGGGTTGATTGTTTGTCATGGTTAATCCAGTGATCTATTGATGTAATAATGCATTATTATCCCCATTTATGTCCGAATTTGCAAGGCGTATAAAAAAACCCCGCGGATTTAGATCGCGGGGTCTCAGTCTCATAATCAAGGTGTTGAAGTATTTTTACAATTTTGAAAAATTGATCAGTTCGATTTCGAGCGCTTTGAGCGTGGACAAGGTTGTTTCGTGGCAAAGCAGCTTTAATTCTTCAGCCCGCTTCTCGTTATAAATGGATGTTCTCATCAGATCGTCATCCACCACTGCGGGATGAGTCATTAATTCAAAGGAATCATGCAGGTCGTCATCGGCAATTTGCTGCAGAATGGAGGTGAGGCTTTCGAGGGTGACGCTTTCGTCATAGAAGTTATCCAGAAAAACTTGCGCGTAGCCATTTCTTCGACTGGCCAAGCGGGAACCGGTTTTGGGGGAGTTAATTCCAGCGAGCGCAGTTTCTTCCATATTAAATGGAAGACGGATGGGCACGTTCAATTCATCTGCGAGATCCAGCATCAATTCAAACAGGGCGGGTGTGAAGTAAGAACTGTGGTGGTGCGAATCGAGGTGGTCCGGCAGCCGTCCGATGGCGTTCTTAAAGGCTTCCACCTGGGCATGCCACTCCAGGTTGACCTGGGTTAAATCCAACGCAAGCATTCGCTCAACAAACGGGTCATACTTGTAGAATTTGCCCTCAGGATTTACCAGATCAGGCACTTTGGTGATGGGCAGCACGGGGCATCCGCTGGTCAGCACCAGGTGCAGACCCAATCCCAATCGCGGACATGCATGCACAGCCTCACGCAGGTCTTCATCAGCACCGGGGTAATTCATCATCGCCGTCGTGGAGGTGACCAATCCGTGCAGGTGCGCCTGGCGGATACCCTGCGACACACCGCGTGTATGGCCGTAATCATCCGCGTTGACGATCAGGCGTTTACTCATGCCTTACCCTTGCTGCGGATGCCTGAACCCAGTTTCTTGATCATTTCGATGCGCGTGTTGCCTTCCAATTTGCAGCCGGCGGCGTCCATGCCCAGCATCAGGCCGCCTACCACCGGCGGTTCTTCCGCGCGGATGAACTGCGCTTTGGGGGCAAACGGGTAAACCGTGTTTTGCATTTCTTCAGTCAAAAGCGGACTGCCGTCAAACATGCTGCCGATCAAGACCAGGTCAAAATCCATGCTTTCAAAATGGAGCTGCTTGATCACCGTGTTGGCCAGTTCGCCCAACTCATGTCCAGCCCAGCGGATCAGATCCAGCGCCACCCGGTCGCCCTGCGCGGCCACCTGAAAAACCAGGCGGGCATCTGCGGGAGAAAGCTCGATCTTTTGGGTCAGGATGTCCTGCATTAATTCATCCAGGTTCGGTGCGCCATATTTTTCCATGAACACATCGGCAAGCGCGGTGGAAGGGCCGCGGCCCGTCCAGGCGTACGAGAGCATGCGCACGGTCATAAACACCAATTCACTGGCGCCTGCAAATTCGCCGCACGAAATGCCACCACCGGTCACCTTTCCAAAGTGGGTGCGTGTGGCGTCCCAGCCGTGGCAGTTGCAGCCAGTACCCGATACCACGGTTACACCCCAGCCGCGCGGGGAACCCACCAGCAGACCCAATTGTGTGTCATTGACCAGTTCCACTGCGCCTTGTAGTTTGAGGGTTTTGATCACGTCCATGATCGGTTCGCGTTCGGCCGGCCAATCGTAGCCTGCCACGCCAAACCCGGAACCCGTCAGGTCCGCTTCGGTCAGGCCGGCCGCCTTGATGGCTTCTTTAAAGGTAGACTGCAGGTTTGCCTGGAATCCGTCATACCCGACGGCCTCATGGTTGCCAGGGCCGCCCTCCGCAAAGCCTTCGACTTTTCCGTTCTCATCGGCGATCAAAACGTGTGTTTTGGTGGCGCCGAGGTCGGCGCCGAGATAATGTTTGGTCATTAAGGTCCTCGTTACTTCCAGAATTGGGGCAGCCAGGCTTTGTGCGTTTGCAGCAGGTCTTCCATCACCGGTTTGATCTTGCCCATGGCAGGCCCCAGTGGATGCGCCAACATGGCTTCATATAAAATTCCGCGGTCACCGGTAACGGCGGCCTGGGCGGTGAGCATTTCAAATGACTTCACCCTGGCGATCAAACCGTAGCACACATCGGGCAGGGGTTCCGCGGGCAGCGGATTGACGCCGGCTTTATCCACCTTGCAGGGCATTTCGAGCACCCAATCCTCAGGCCAGCCGGGGACCGCGCCACGCTGCGCCACATTGACCACGTGCGTTTCACCCAGGTCATTGTAATGCGCGTTAAGCAGCTGCGTTGCCGCGGTGGAATAATATGCGCCGCCGCGTTGCATCAATTCTGCCGGGGGTTCGGTCAGGTCAGGGTTGGTGTAATCGCGCAGCAGATCCTTTTCGAGGGCCATGACTTCCTCGGCACGGGAGGGCGGCCACTTCTTTTGCTCTTCGATCTTGTGCTGGGTGTCGTAGTAATAATGCAGGTAATAATTCGGGATCATCTTGAGTGTTTCCACCAGTTCCACCGGGAATTCTGGTTCTTCAGATGCCTTCATCTGATCCACAAATTCCTTCAGGATCTGCGGCCATAGTTCTTCTCCGTCCAATTTGAAACCACGGTGCCAGGTAAGGTGATTGAGCCCGAGAGTGTTTAATTCTCCCCGGCCGGGATCAATTTTCTGTCCAAGTTTCTTTTCGAGGCTTTCCATGATGCGCATTTTGACGCCAATGGCCACGTTGCACACCCCCACCGATACCTGCTGGGGGGCGTACATTGAGAGCGCCTGGGTCACCAAACCGGAAGGATTGGTGAAGTTGGCCAGCAGCGCACCAGGTGCCAGTTCGGCCATATCCTGTGCCAGTTTGAGGATCACCGGGATGGTGCGCAATGCCTTGGCCATGCCGCCGATGCCGGTGGTTTCTTGGCCGACCAGGTTGTGGCGCAAGCCGAGATATTCGTCCTCGCGCCGTGCGGCCATTTGCCCAACGCGCAGCTGTGTGGTGACGTAAGTCGCGCCTTTCACGGATTCGCGCTGGTTCGTACTCAAGACCACTTTGAAAGGCGATCCTTTGGCTGCCACCATATGCTGGGCGAAACCGCCCACGATGGCCAGGCGGGCTTCATCAATATCCATCAGCCACAATTCGCTGACGGGCAGCTCGTTAACGCGTGACAAAAAGCCGTTGACCAATTCCGGAGTGTAGGTGGATCCTCCACCGATGACTGCGATTTTCATTTAAACATTCCTTTCAACAAACGTGTAATTGTACCAATTTCTGAATCAATTAATAGAGATGGCATCTCACCCAATGATCAGTGGCAATGGTTTTGGGTTCAGGCATCTGCTGACGGCAGGCTTCCTTCACCCGCAGACAGCGCGCCGCAAAGGGACATCCTGGCGGTGGATCTATCAGTGAAGGCACTTCTCCGCGCGCCTGGCTGTTCTTGTCTGTCTTTAACCCCGCCCGCGGATCAGGCACGGCGGAAAGTAAAAGCTGGGTATAGGGGTGGGCAGGGTGCGCTATGATCTCCTCGCTGGCGCCGCCTTCCACCATGTGGCCGGCATACATGACCGCAGTCTGGTCGGCGATGTAGCGCGCGGAGGCCAGATCGTGAGTGATGTAAACAAATGATATACCGCGTTCTTCCTTCAACCGGTGGATCAGGTTGAGCACGCCCATGCGGATGGAAACATCCAGCATAGAGATGGGTTCATCGGCCAGGATCAACTCCGGCTGCACCGCCAGGGCTCGGGCGATTGCCACGCGCTGGCGCTGTCCGCCTGAAAGTTGGTGTGGATAGCGGTTGGCGATCTCGTGAGCGGGTTTGAGTTCCACGGTCTCAAGGAGGTCGCATACCTGGTCATGCACTTCCTGGCGCGAGCTGGCCAGCTTGTGGATCTGGAGTGGACGGGAGATGTGATGCTCAATGGTATGAGCAGGGTTGAGCGACCCAAAGGGGTCCTGAAAGATCAACTGCACTTTACGCCTGTAATCCAGCGAGGCCTGACGCGGCTCGCTCTTCAGCACATCGTTTCCTTTAAATAAGATCTCTCCGCTTGTGGCCGGGATCAACCTCGCGATCAGGCGCAGGGTGGTGGTCTTGCCACTGCCGGATTCACCCACCAGGGCAGCCACTTCGCCCCGCTTAACAGCGAAGGACACATCTTCCACGGCGTGCACCTGTTTGGACGAAAAGAATGTGCCGACCGGGAACTGTTTGCTCAGGGCGCGCACATCCAGGATGGGATCGTGATCGGGATCGTAAGGGCTCATTGAAATCTCATCCTTCATCATAAAGGTGGCAGGCAACGGTATGATCCGCTGAAATGGTTTTGGTTTTTGGTGCTACCTGGGCACAGATTTCCATGGCCCGAGGGCAGCGCGGATTGAACCTGCAGCCGGCAGGCGGGTTGACTAAATCGGGCGGCGAACCGGGGATGCCGGTCAATTTTTTCTTTTCACCGCTGATGGACGGAAAAGAGTTCATCAATCCCAGGGTGTAGGGATGTTTGGCGTTTTCAAAGAGCTCACGCGCAGGTGCCTTCTCGACAATTTCACCGGCATACATGATCGAAATGTGGGTTGAGATTTCCACCAGCAGTGACAGGTCGTGGGTGATGAACAGGATCGAAAAGCCCAGTTTTTCACGCAGCAGGTTGATCTGTTCGAGGATGTCCTTTTGTACCACCACATCCAGGGCCGTGGTGGGTTCGTCCATGATCAAGAGCGGCGGGTTTAGCGCCAGGGCAATGGCGATCACCGCCCGTTGGCGCATGCCGCCCGACAACTGGTGAGGATAGGCATCCAGACGCTGGGGTTCAATGCCGACCAGGTCAAATAGGTCCACGGCACGCTGGTTGGCTTCAGCCTTGCTCAGGCCGTGATGCAGCATCACATCCAGCAGTTGGTCACGGATCTTCATCACCGGGTTGAGCGAATTCATCGCGCTCTGAAAGACGATCGAGATGTCCTTCCAGCGGAACTGTTCAAGCTCGGTCTCGCTCATTTCGAGAATGTCGCGTCCTTTGAAGAGCGCCTCGCCGCCGGTGATCAGTGCAGGGGGATGCAGGATGCGCAATATGGCGTGGGCAATGGTTGACTTTCCGCTACCGGATTCACCCGCCAGCCCCACCACCTCGCCGGCATTGATGCTGAACGATACACCATCAACCGCCTTGGCAGCGCCGCGCGTGGTCAGGTAACTGACGTGCAGGTCCCTGATGTCGAGCAGCGGAGCGTCAGAGGAGGGGTTCTTTGATGACGGGTGTGGATCGCTTGGAACCGATGTGATATTTGTTGAGGACACGGGTGATCTCTTTCTCGCTTCTTAATCTTGGATTAGTCACTTCATCCATGGCGTAAATAAGCATGGTGGTGCCAAATGAAACCAGCGCAATGCACAACCCCGGGGGTAAAAAGGTCCACCAGGCTTCCTGCAACAGCGCGGAGCTGTTGGACGCCCAATAGAGCATGGTGCCCCAAGAGACAATGTTGACGTTTTCGAAACCCAAAAATGCCAGGCCGGCATCCGCGCCGATGCTGTAGATCACCGCCCCGAAGAGCGAGGAAACCACCAGCGAAAGCATGTTGGGCAGGATCTCTGAGAACACGATTTTGACCACACTTTCGCCGCCAACCACCGCCGCCGAAACGAAATCCTTCTCGCGCAAACTGAGGGTCTGAGAGCGGAAAACACGCGCCGGCCAGGCCCAACCTGTAAAGGTCAGCACCAGAATGATGGTCACCATGCCCTGCGGTAAAAAGGAGGCCAGCGCGATCAACAAGGGCAGCCCAGGGATCAACAGAAAAACATTGGTAAAAAGATTCAGCACGCCGTCAATGATGCCGGGCAGGTATCCGGCCAGCATACCCACGATCAAGCCGATCAGAGTGCTCAATATGCCCACCGAGAATCCGATGAACAACGAGATGCGTGAACCATAAACCAGTTGGGTGAACACGTCCTGTCCCTGGCCGGTTGTACCGAGGATGAATTCACGGTTGGGGGGTTGATGCGGCAGCCCCACGTAATCGCTGGGGTCATATTTGGTGAGCAGGGGTGCAAAAATGGCCATCAAAATGAACAGGGTCAGAATAACCAGTCCAAGGATGGCCTTGGGCTGGCTGACCATTCTTTTTAATATCTCAAGCTGGGCTGAGACGGGTTTTCCGAATCGGGTGGATGAGTTGGTTTTTTCCATGGTTTCGCTCCTCTACCTGACCCTGACGCGCGGATCGAGCCGCACGTACAAAATATCCACCAAGAGGTTGGCTGCCAGCACAGCCAGTGTGATCATCAAGAACAAGGCCTGCATCAGCGGATAGTCCAACGTGGTCACCGAGCGTACGAGGTAAAAACCGAGGCCTGGGTAGGAGAACACCATTTCGGTGAGCAGTTGACCTGCCAGAATAAAACCCACGGACATGCCAAACTGGGTGATGTTTGGCAGCAAGGCGTTGCGCATGGCGTAGCGGAACATGACCGTACGCTGCGACAACCCCTTGGCTTCAGCCATGGTGATATAGTCTTCGTTAAGCACGGCGATCATCGTGCTGCGCATGCCCATCATCCAGCCCCCCACCGAAACAAGGATGATGGTGCCTCCCGGCAGCACCATGTGTTTCAACACACTACTTATGTATTCCCAGTTGAAACCGGGCGAAATGTAATCCGAATAGGCGTGAGACATGGGGAACCAGCCAAGCTTGAACCCCAAAAAATAAAGCGCCACCATGGCCAGCCAAAAATAGGGGAACGACCCGAAAAATCCGGTCAGGCCGGGCAATGTTGAATCAAGGAATCCACTGCGGCGCCAGGCGATCAAGACACCCAGGGCTGTGCCGAGCACGAAGCTGATTGCCAGGGTGATGGCACCCAGCAGCAGTGTCCACATGAATCCTGTGGCGATGATGGTGGATACCTTTGCGGGGTAAGCGGAGATCGAAATGCCAAAATCGCCGCGCAGGGCATGCGAAAGGTATTGAAAATATTGATCGAGGATCGGCCCGGTGTTGAAGCCGTAAGCCTGTTTGATGGCTTCAATTTCAGCCGGGTTTAAGCGGCCGTGCATCCTTCCGAGTAGGGCGGTCACAGGGTCGCCCGGCATGGTGCGCGGAAGAATAAAATTAAGTGTTAAGGAGGCCCAGGCCGCCAGCAGATACAATCCGATCTGCCTGATAAGATA
Source organism: Chloroflexota bacterium (assembly GCA_021825925.1). Taxonomy (GTDB): domain Bacteria; phylum Chloroflexota; class Anaerolineae; order Anaerolineales; family Anaerolineaceae; genus UBA6107. The sequence goes on along the minus strand of JAKAFP010000005.1, from coordinate 269,476 downwards.
TTTCATGCGCAAATCTCCAGCAGCGTTCGCGATTAGAGTGATGGGGATGACCCGGCAGAAAAACGGGTCATCCCCGATCCTGAATAACTTATTTCGGCGTGATGGTGGTCAAGACGATCAAGGTGGTGTTATAGGGTGAGAACGGGTAGGGCGCGCCGGCAGCATAGGGATTTTCTTTGCTGGGGAAGCCGTCAAAATGGGTGGTGTTGTATTCGTCCCAATCGGGTCCGGGGAAGAGAGGGATCACCGGGGCGAGGTCCACGAACAGCATCTCGACCTGGTTCATGATCTCTTTCTGCTTGGCAGGATCAGAGATCTTGGAGAATTCATCCATCAAGGCGTCTGCTTCGGGGCTGACGAAACGTCCCCAGTTCCAATTGGCATTTTGTCCCACGGGCACACTGGTGAGCTGGCTCATCACGTCGCGATAGAAGTTGTAAGGGGAGGGACCGCCGGCGTGGTAACCAATGATCCACTCAAACTGGCCCTTGGTGACGGTATCCGTCCAGGTGGATTCTTCTGGAGTTTGAACTTCAATGGCGATGCCGAGGTCTTTCATATTCTCGCTGATGATCTGAGCGGCTGAGATCCAGTCCGTCCAACCGGCGGGGATGATCAGAGTATAGTGCATCGGTTTGCCATCCTGGTCAAGGCGGATTCCGTCTGCACCTTTGGTCAAACCCTGGGCATCCAGAATTTCGTTGGCTTTGGCTACATCATACTTCGTCCAGGTGCCGGCTGCCACGGCGGCGGGGTCCTTCCAGGTCGCGTAGGAATCGCTCAAGCCGGTGGCGTCAGAGGGGGCGATGTAGTTATACATGGCGGTCTGCACGATCATGTCGCGGTTGATGCCCATGCTGACGGCCTTGCGTACTTCGGCATTGTCAAAGGGCTTGATGGCGGTGTTGATGGTCAACGAGACCAAGTCGCCGCCGACATAATAATAGTGGAAGTTGGCGGGGTCTTTGGAGACGTATGTCTTTTCGACATCGGGCACAAAGTTGCCGGCCCAATCAATTTCACCGTTGGCCATGGCCAGGTTGGCGGCATCGTTATCCGCAAAGGCGGGGTAGCGCAGACCATCGAAGGCCGGTTTGCCTTCCTGCCAGTAATAGGGGTTCTTTTCGAGGATGTAGATCTGGCTTTCGAATTTGGTCACCTGGGTGAATGGCCCGGTGGCGACGGGGTTGTCATTGGTGTAGGTCAGCGGATCGGCAATGTCTTTCCAGATGTGTTCTGGAACGATCGGCTGGTTGGCGATGTCGTAGAGTGCGGGGGTATAAACGGATTTGAAGTTGAAAACCACAGTGGCATCATCCGGAGCGGACATGCTGTCAATATATTCGCGCAGCACGCTGGTCGCGGTGCCGACCAGAGTATCGTTGGTCTTGAGCAGATTGAAGGTGTATAGCACATCCTTGGCGGTGAAGGCTTCGCCGTCAGACCATTTGACGTTCGGGCGAATCTTGAAGGTCAGCACGGTGTTTTCGGTGTTCCAGCCGAATTCGGTGGCCAACCAGGGAACCAGCTCGCCGGTGGCTTTGTTGTAGATCATCATCGGCTCATAAATAGCGGTGTTGGTGGGTCCCAGTGGGGTGGCGGAAAACGGATTAAAGTTACGCACCCAGGTGGATACCTGTTCGTGGTTGATGGTCAGGTATTTTTTATCGCCGGTGGTTGTGGCTGGTTTGCTGCTGCAGGCGGTCAGCACGATGCAGGCGATCAAAACCAGGCTGATCAAGCTCCAAATAAACCTTTTGTTCATCTCTTCCTCCAGAATTGATTATTGGGTTTGAAAAATGGCCTAACAAAAGAATTGTGAGCTTCAGGCACCTCCTTGGGTTTTGGGGTTGCATCCGCACGAGCGGCGGATGATCATTTCTACCGGTAATACAGTGCGCAGAGTGGCGCTTTCGCCCCGGATCAGGTTGACCAGCTGGCGGGTGGCTTCTGCGCCGACCAGTTCGTTTGGCGCGCGGACGGTGGTTAAAGGCGGTGTCAAAATCCGCGCGAAGAGTGAATCATCAAAGCCCGCGATCAAAACGTCTTCAGGTACGCGTTTGCCTGACTCATTGAGCGCCTGCAATACGCCGATGGCGTTATCATCATCACCGGTGAAGATCGCATCGAATGAGATGCCTTTGTAGATCATTCCCATAATGGCTGCATGAGCCTGGGCGGATTCAAAGCCGCCTTCCACCACCAGTTCGGGGTCGAAGGGCAGACCGTGTTTCTTTAAAGACAATTTGTAGCCTTTTTCACGCGCCTTCGAGTCTTCGTTGTTGGGAGGTCCTTGCATAAAAACGATCCGCTTGCAGCCATGTTCCTCGATGAAATGGTCCACCACTTGTTGTCCACCGGATTGGTTCTCGATGGTCACCATGGGGATCTCCAGCTCTTTGGGTGGGGATTGATGGATCAGCACTACCGGAAAGTTGAGTTTTTTGAGCCGGGTGAGTTCGGCTTCATCCACGGCATCGTTGAAGATCAACAAACCATCGGTGTTGTTTTCACTGAGCGGACGGCGTTTAAGGGGAGAGTAATGGTTTGCCTTGACCGGTTGGTTGGTTTTAGTGGAATGGATCAGCAGGTCAAACCCTTCGGCGCTGGTGATGGATTCGATACCGCGCAGCATGGGGGTGTAAAACTCGCCGCCGATGTCGTTCAAGATCAACCCGATGGCGTAAGTCTTGTTGCTGGCCAGGCTGCGGGCGGCGGGGTGGGGTGAGAAATCCAGTTCGGTCATGGCCGCCAGCACCCGCTCGGCGGTATCCGCCGAAAGCGGCGCGGAGTTGTTGAGATAGCGGCTGATGGTGGCCACAGAGACGCCTGCAAGGCGCGCGACATCTCGAATCGTACTGGCGTTTCTGGAAGTTGTCATGTATAATACCTCTTGATGTAACCGGTTTCAGTAACCGGTTACATAATACAGACAAAAAATGGACTTGTCAAGTAGGAAAGTTCAGTAAATTGATAATCGTGAACCGAAAATCGTAAAAACACCATTCGTTATTCTGTGGTGTATGCGCGGCCGAACTGGATAGAAGTAAGAGGTGACGATTCACGAGCATATGCTATTATCTACATACCTGAAGGAGACACCCCATGACTTTACATTCTGAAATTCTTGAACAACCAGAGCGCTTAAGCAATTTATTAAAGAACCAGCGCGGGGCAGTGGAAGCCGCTGCGGAGGCGATCCGCAAGAGGAATGTAGAGTTTGTTTTTTTGGCCGCCCGCGGCACCTCGGATAACGCCGGCCGCTACGCCAATTATCTTCTTGGTGGTGTTAATGGGCTGCCGCTGGCGCTTGCCACTCCCTCGCTTTTCACCTTTTATCACACGCCGCCCAAATTAAATAACGCCCTGGTGATTGGCATCTCGCAATCCGGGCAGTCGCCTGACATCGTCAGCGTGCTGACCGAAGGCCAGAAACAGGGCTGTCTCTCTTTGGCGCTGACCAACATCCCCGGCTCGCCGCTGGCCCAATCCGCGGATCTGGTGCTGGACCTGCAAGCCGGACCCGAAAAAGCGGTTGCCGCCACCAAGACCTACACTACCGAACTCATGATGATGGCCATGCTTTCCGCCGCGCTCAAGGGCGATTCCTCCGCCTGGGATCAGCTTGGCAAGGTCGCTGGCTGGGTGGATGAAGTCCTCAAACTGGATTCCGTCATTGCAACAGCCGCCCGGCGCTACCGCTACATGCAGCAGTGCGTCGTCCTCGGCCGCGGATACAATTACGCCACCGCTTTTGAGTGGGCCATCAAGCTCAAGGAACTGACCTATATCGGCGCCGAGCCTTATTCCTCGGCTGACTTTGCCCACGGCCCCATTGCCATCGTGGACCAGGGCTTTCCGGTCATGGCCGTCGCCCCCAAAGGCATGGTCTTTGACTCCATGCTTGAAATGATGCAAAAACTGAAAAACGAATTGAAGGCCGAAATGGTCGTCATCTCTAATGACCAGCGTGCACTCGATTTGGCCGAGGTCGCCCTGCCGCTGCCCTCTGACCTACCGGAATGGCTCAGTCCCATCCCCGCCATCGTCGCCGGCCAGCTCTTTGCCTATCACCTGACCGTGGTCAAGGGCTACAACCCCGAACAGCCCCGCATCATCCACAAGGTGACCGAGACGGAGTAATTACCGAATGCAGAGAACTGGCAATAGCCTGGCAAAGGTTCAATAACCTTTTAAATAAAAACCCCAGAGCGGATTCCACTCTGGGGTTCATCACTCACTTACACTTTGGCGTTATAAAGCGCGATCACCTTGCGCAGCAGCTCCTCGTCAAACGGTCCAGCCGGGGAGGGCGTCTCCATGATCCTTTTGGGGATACGCATGGTGGCAGGGTCAAATCCCTCCCTGATCTTGAAGGCATACTTGCGGTGCAAGGTATCTGCGCCAAAGGTATGCAGATCCTCAATTGAACGATCGAAGCCGACCGCCGCCAGGGTCTTTTGTACGACCTCGGGGGTATAAATCCCGCGGGCAAACAGGCAGATCACCAGACTGGTCAGCACCTGGCGCCAGCGTTCCTCTTCAAGCAGCGAAGAGGCGATCCCCTCCGCGGTTAAGGCTTCACCTTTGGCAATGGCTTTTTGGTCCACGCTGTAGCCGGCGCTGTCCAGATGGCTGTGACGGGCGCCGGTAAAATAACCCAGGTGTCCGGCCGGGCCGGTGTGATAGCCCGGCATTTCGTTGCTGCCAAAGGTCAGGGCAAAGTCTAGACCGCCATAAATGGATGCTGCTTTCTCCGCGCCTCGTGCCATCGCCCGGTAAAAATCATTGGGCTGGTTGACAATGCGTTTGGCCGCTTCAACATAAGCTGCGTAATTGCCCCAATCAAGCGTTAGGCCGTCCGTCTCTTTGACGCTGATCAGGCCACGCTGCATGGCTTCGGTGGCCCAGGCCAGCGTGACGCCCATACTCATCACGTCCAGCCCCAGCACCTCGGCCTCATCCAGCAGTTGGAAGAGTCCACGAATATCGGTGCCTCCCAGTAAACTGCCAACCGCAAAGATGGGTTCATGGTCGTAGCCGATCATGGAGGTCTTATAGAAATAAGGGTCATTCGGGTAAGGGTAGCGGATGGCAGCCAGGTGGATGCAGGCTACCGGGCAATGTGCACAGGCCACCCTTCGCCCAAGGTAGTCTTGAGCGAGGCGTTCACCGCTGATCTGGTCCGCACCTTCAAAAGACCCTTGCTGCAGATTGCGGGTGGGCAGTGCGCCGATGGCGTTCAAAGGCAGCACGTTCATCGCTGTGCCAAGTTGGTGGTACTTTTTCATCAACTCGGATTCGGTGGCGGTTTTATAGATCTCGTCATATAACGTACGGTAAGCGCGTTTATCCACCACGGGCAGACTGCGTTGGCCTGAGATCACCAGACCCTTCATCTTTTTGCTTCCAAAAACCGCACCCAGGCCGAGGCGGCCAAAATGTCGGTAGGTCTCAGTGATCACGGAGGCGTAAGACACCCCTTGTTCTCCGGCCCGCCCGATGCGCATAATGGTACGCATGCCGGAACCTTCTTCATTTTGTCGCATGATCGTCCCTGCGGTGTAGGCGCTGTTGAGTCCCCACAAAGCACTGGCGTCCCTGAAATAGACTTTATCGCCTTCGATCACCACATATACCGGAGTGGGACTTCCCTTGCGGATCACGATGGCGCCATAGCCGGCCATGCGGATCGCGACTGCACTTCTGCCGCCGGCATGACTTTCGCCCAGGTTACCCGTGTGCGGTGATTTGAACATGGCAATGGCTTTCGAGCCGAGCGGGAACATGCCCACCAACGGACCGACTGCGAAAATGATGGGATTCTCTGGCGACGTGGGATCCAACCCGGCCGGACATTCTTCCTCCAACAGTCGAATGGCCACGCCGCTGCCGCCAACGCCGGCTTCAAACAGATCAGGCCGGTTCTGAATGGAATAACTGCGGCGGGAAAGGTCAATATATAAGACTCGAGAGAGGGGGTCATTATTGAGCATGGCTGGTCTCACTTTCCGCTGCTTTTTCTTCATTGTGGCTGGTTTCCACCCGGTTGATCTCTTCCAGTGCCAGTACGTCGCATGGACAGTATGAAGCGCAGTACCCGCAGTAGACACAAACTTCGGGTTTATTTTGGGTATCCTCCCAGAAAATGGCGCCAAACGGGCAGGCTTCTTCGCAGTTATGACATCCGATGCATAACTCCGAATGGAGTCTGACACCGCCGCCTTCGCGGTTTACAAGGGCATCTGTTGGGCAAACCTTGGTGCAGGGCGGATCCGAACAAGCACGGCAGACCACCACCGCAAATCCTTTTCGGATGCCGCCGGCTGATTTTACCCAAATGGCGGTCGAAGCCAGTCCACCTATCCCGGGCCGGCGGGCGCAGGCGAACATGCACGATTGACATCCAACACAGCGTTCAGCATCAAGAACCGATAGTCTCTTAACCATAAGTGTTCCTTTAATTCTATAAAAGTGGTTAAAATGAGTTGCTCTTATTTATACTTTGTCATTCAGATATCTCTTATTTTCTCATCATTTCGCAATTCCAAAAAGGATTGGAAATTTAGCGCTTTAGACTTAAGCGGTAATTTTTTATATCACTGGAAGTAATTAAGTTTGGGGCAAGAAAATCACTAACTCATAATATGCAGATACTCCCTTTATTGGGGAGATGCAAAGAAGGATTTTGGCAGGTCTCAGATCGTGATCTTTCTTATTGTTGTTCATCCAGTAACTGACACAGATTAAATGGACATAAACCAAAAGGAATCATATAATCAAAAAGATTGATATCAATATGGTAGGATTCAAGCCTTTGAATATTGTGAGTTTTGTGAAGTGCTGAGTAAGGCGAGATATTTTATTGGATGTTTATGATAATGTCGCCCTTTCTTATTTATAATCAAGTTGTTAAGTGTCATATTACATCGCAGTCATGAGTTCTATTCTGTGGGTTTAAAATTAGGGACGTTTTTGTCAGGAGGTTAAATGAAAGTGGTCATTCTAGCTGGCGGGTTGGGTACACGCCTGACTGAAGAAACGACAGTAAAACCAAAACCGATGGTCGAAATTGGTGGACGTCCCATCCTCTGGCACATCATGAAGATTTATGGACATTACGGTGTTAAAGATTTTGGGATTGCCATGGGCTATAAATCTGATGTCATCAAGGATTACTTTATTAACTATTATTATCAACAAAGCGACCTGACGATTAATTTAAAAACTGGCAGCATTTCAACTCATGAAGCCAATCGAGAAGATTGGCAGGTTTTCCTTTCAGACACTGGAGCCGCAACCCAAACTGGTGGAAGAATCAAACGCATGAAGGATTGGCTTGGTAATGCCCCATTTATGCTGACTTATGGAGATGGGGTTTCAAATATAGATATTAATAAACTGCTTCAATTTCACAAGTCACAAGGAAAGCTGGTTACATTGACGGCCGTTCGTCCACCTTCTAGATTTGGCGGATTATCAATAGAAAACAACAAGGTCATAAACTTTAAAGAAAAACCCCAAATCGGCGAAGGTTGGATCAATGGCGGGTTCTTTGTGATCGAACCTGAGGCATTGGAATTCATTGATAACGACTCCACTTTGTGGGAACGTGAACCCCTTGAAAGACTTTCACACGAAGGTCAACTTGCCGCATATGAACACGATGGTTTCTGGCAGTGCATGGATACAATTAGAGATGTGAACACACTTGAAAATCTTTGGCAGACAGGATCCGCTCCATGGAAATTATGGAATTAAATCGCAAATTTTGGCTTGATCGCCCTACCTTTGTCACGGGCGGAACTGGTCTGGTTGGAAGTTGGCTGGTACGCCGATTGGTGCAGGCAGGTGCAGATGTCGTCTGCCTGGTCCGTGATTGGGTGCCGCAATCTGAATTGGTTCAAACAAAACTGATGGAAAAAGTAAAAGTCATTCGCGGAGATATCCGCGATCAAGCTTTGCTTGAGCGAGTGATGGGGGAGTATGAAATTGATACGGTCATTCATTTGGCAGCCCAGACCATTGTGACCATTGCCAATCGAAATCCGATCTCAACATTTGAGACCAATATCGCTGGAACCTGGAGTTTACTCGAATCATGCCGCCGCAGTCCAAAAGTCAAACAGGTCGTCATTGCATCTTCTGATAAGGCTTATGGCGACCAGATCACACTCCCATATAATGAAACAACTCCTCTGCAAGGGCAGCATCCTTATGATGTTTCCAAATCGTGTGCAGATCTCATTTCACACACCTATGCAGAGTCTTACGGTTTGCCAGTGGTAATCACCCGTTGTGGAAATTTTTATGGCGGCGGTGATCTTAATTGGAACCGTATCGTACCAGGTACGATCCGTTCAATCCTTCGAGGACAGCAGCCCATCATTCGTTCTGATGGACAGTACATCAGAGATTATTTCTATGTCGAGGATGGAGCAGCTGCATACATGCTGTTGGCTGAAAAATTGGCGTCCAATCCTGCCTTGCGTGGAGAAGCGTTTAATTTCTCGAATGAGATCCAAATCACCGTTGTTGATCTAGTAAAAAAGATCATTGAACAAATGGGGACTGATTTGCAGCCGGTGATATTAAATGAAGTGAGCAATGAGATCCGCCACCAATACCTAAGTGCAGAAAAAGCCCATAAGATGCTGGATTGGTCTCCATTGTTCACGCTGGATCAAGGTATTAAACTGACCATTGATTGGTATAAAAGGTTCCTGGAAGTGAATCAAAATGTCTAAACGGGAAGAAATTTTAAGTCTAGTACGTGAGTATTATCAAGAAAGATTTGCTGATCGAAGATTTGATGCCAGCAGGGATCTTGTCCATTATGCTGGACGGGTCTTTGATGAAAATGAACTGGTCAATTTGGTTGATTCAAGCCTGGATTTTTTCCTCACAGCCAACCGTTATGCCGAAGAATTTGAAGCTTCATTTGCTGAGTATTTTGGTTTATCTAATGCGATCCTGGTTAACTCTGGTTCATCCGCAAATCTGGTTGCGTTGACCACCTTGACCTCACCAAAACTTGGTGAACGAAGATTGAAACCTGGCGATGAAGTGATCACCGTGGCAGCGGGTTTTCCGACCACGCTGGCTCCGATTCTGCAAAATCAGTTGGTGCCGGTATTTGTGGATGTCAACTTTGGTGATTACACAGCCATCCCAGAACAATTGACTGCTGCAATCTCTGATAAGACCAGGGCTATTTTTATGGCGCACACTTTGGGGGTACCCTTTGATCTTGATGCAGTCATGGCTCTTGCAAAGAAACATGATTTGTGGGTGATAGAAGATAATTGTGATGCATTGGGTTCCCGATATCATGGTCAATTAACCGGTACTTTTGGTCATATTGGCACGGTTTCATTTTATCCCGCTCACCACATTACCATGGGTGAGGGAGGATGCGTGATCACCAATGATGACGAACTTGCCCGGATCGCGCGTTCCATCCGTGATTGGGGAAGGGATTGTTATTGTTCGGGTGGAGAGAATAATACTTGCGGAAAGAGATTTGGACAGCAATTTGGTTCACTACCGCCGGGATACGATCACAAATATGTTTACAGCCACGTTGGATATAACCTCAAAGTCACTGATATGCAAGCAGCGATCGGTTGCGCTCAACTTCAAAAACTTCCTGAGTTTATCGAAAAACGTAAACAAAACCATTTGGCATTGGATAAAATCTTAAAGCCTTATGAAGACAAACTGATTCTGCACTCCGCTACCAAAAATTCAGACCCGTCCTGGTTCTGTTACGTGATCACAGTTAAAAGAGACGCCGGCTTCACTCGCAATGAATTAACCCGGTTCCTTGAAGCAAACCGCATTGAAACTCGAAACCTGTTCAGTGGCAACCTTTTACGTCACCCTGCTTTTGAGAATATAGAGTGCCGGATCGTTGGCAACCTTGAGAACACGGATGGAATCATGCATAGCACCTTTTTTATCGGTGTTTACCCCGGATTATCGGATGCTCATCTTGACTATATTAATTCAGTCTTTGATCGGTTCTTCAAAGGAGAGCGTATTCAATGAGTGTCCCGCAAAAAATCCGGTGTGTCATTGAGCGGATTCATGATCATGGCGGACATGTATATTCAATTGACCTAAAACCCGAACGCCAGTTACCTCAATTTCGTCCTGGACAATTCTTACATTTGGCGATTGACCCTTATGAACCCGGGGATTTCTGGCCAGAATCCAGAGTGTTTTCCATTGCCAGCAACCCGGCAGACAGAAATAAGCTTTCACTCACATATTCGGTTGTGGGTAGCTTCACAAAAAGAATGGAACAGACTCTTAAAGTTGGATCTGTGGCGTGGGTTAAACTGCCTTATGGTGATTTTGTGATTGATAAAACAGGCGAAGTTGTGCTCATTGCTGGCGGGACGGGAATTACTGCTTTTACAGCGTTCCTGGACGGAACGACCTCTAAAGATGACCAAAAGGTAACCCTATTTTATGGAGCCCGCAACAGAGATCTTTTGATCTTTTCACCTTTGGTCGAACGTAAACTGAAAGAAGTCGAAAAAATCTCAGCGTGGTATTTTATCGAAGAAGGGCAAACAAACGAAGAATCGCACACAATCAATGGCCGACTTTCGGCCGAAATTATTTTGCAAAAAATACACCTCGTTAATAATCCGGTGTTTTTCCTTTCAGGTCCTCCGGCAATGCTGCAAAAGCTGACGTCAGATTTGCTTAGCCACGGCATTACGGCAGACTCTATAAAAACAGATGCCTGGGAATAAGCGATAAAATATGACACCTCTCGCTGACCGTGATTTAAACCATGTTTTGGAGCATACCCGTGATCTTTGGGATGATTTTCGTGGTGAAAGAGTTTTTATCACTGGTGGAACTGGATTTTTTGGATGTTGGCTGCTTGAAACCTTTTTGTGGGCGAATCAACAATTAAATCTTGGTTCAAGTGTAACCGTCTTAAGCCGTTCACCAAAAACATTTCTTGAGCGTATGCCTCACCTTCAAGACAAGAAGGAAATTCAATGGATTCAGGGGGATGTGGTTGATTTTTCGTTTCCGGCAGGAAAATTCCCTTTTGTCATTCATGCCGCCACTGAAGCCAGTGCAAAACTGACTCGTGAGAATCCGCGAAAAATGTTTGATACCATTGTGGATGGCACACGTCGCACCATTGAATTCGCAGAGTCACATGCCGCAAAGAAATTCCTTTTAACGAGTTCAGGGGCTGTCTATGGAAAACAGCCGCCAGAGTTGGAACGCATTCCTGAAGATTATTTAGGCGCCCCAAACCCATTGGATCCGTTGGCAGTCTATGGCGAAGGAAAAAGAGCCGCCGAGATGTTGTGCGCGATCTCTTCATCTTCCTGTGAAAAAAAGATTGCCAGGTGTTTTGCGTTTGTCGGTCCTCATCTTCCATTGGATGCCCATTTTGCTATCGGGAACTTCATCCGTGATGCCATGCAAGGCGGACCAATCAAAATCAATGGTGATGGAACCCCTTTACGTTCTTACCTTTATGCTTCTGACCTGGCGATCTGGTTATGGACCATTCTGATCAAAGGACAGCCCTTGCGTCCGTATAATGTGGGGTCTGAAGAGCATATCTCGATTGCTGAACTGGCAACAGTGGTTTCTCTTCAAGTTAATCCACATGTATCGGTTATTATGAAGAAAATTTCAGATCCAAGCAAACCCATCGATAAATATATCCCTGATGTAACATTGGCAAAAGACGAGTTATTTTTGGATGTTGAAGTTCCGTTGGAGAAAAGCATTCTATACACAATTGAGTTTAAATATGATCGTTAGTCCATTAAGAATACCTGGTTGCTTAAAAATTTTTCCTAAAGTAATGGTCGATGAGCGCGGAGATTTTATTAAAACCTTTGTTGAATCAGAGTTCCAAAGAAACAATTTACTTACTGTTTTTAAGGAAGAGTATTTCTCCCGATCATATAAAGGCGTTCTCCGTGGAATGCATTTTCAAATTCCACCTTTTGAGTATGTTAAAATTGTAAGTTGTCTTTCAGGAAGTGTTCGTGATGTGCTTTTGGATATTCGAATTGGATCTCCAACTTATGGTGACTTTGAAATATTAGAATTAAACGGTAATGAGGCAATCTCGTTGTATTTACCGGCCGGAATAGCACATGGTTTTATTTCTTTGTCTGAGGTCGCAGTGGTTTCTTATAAAGTAAATACAGAATATGCTCCAGAATTCGATTGTGGTATTCTTTGGAATTCGTTTGGACTTGATTGGGGACTAGAGAAGCCTATTATTTCGACTCGTGATGAAGGATTTATATCATTTAATGATTTCAAGAGCCCATTTAGATACAAGGCAGGATAGCCATTTTGGAAAAACGCGTATTGATTACAGGGGGAGCTGGATTTTTAGGTTCAAATTTAGTTCAAGGATGCTTGAATGAAGGATGGCATGTTTCCATACTTTATTTACCTGAATTTGGATTATCACAAGTTGAAAAATATCTTCACAAAATTGACGCTATTCCTGTTGATAATTCAACAGAAAGTGTGATTTCTGCAATAAAAAACTCTAACCCGGATCTTGTTTTTCACCTAGCCTCTGTATTTATTGCCCAACATTCATCAGAAGACATTTTAAGGCTTATCCAATCTAATATTCTTTTTGGAACACAAGTTCTTGAAGGTTTATCGGTTAACCGCGTGAAATATTTTGTAAATACCGGAACTTCGTGGGAGTATTACAATTCTTCTGATTACAACCCAGTTAATTTATATGCTGCAACAAAACATGCATACGAAAAAATAGTTGACTATTATGTGCAATCTGGAAAAATCCAAGTAGTAACATTAAAATTATTTGATACGTATGGTTTTGGTGATCCAAGACCAAAGCTATTTAATTTATTGAAGAAATCTACATGTGACGGTACTCGATTGGAAATGTCGGTGGGGGATCAGCTTATCGATGTTGTACATGTGGATGATGTGGTAAGTGCTTTTATTATTTCTGCAAAACGGTTATTTGATCAGAAGGTTGTGTCCCATGAAAAGTATGCGATTTCGTCAGGTAATCCTATAAAACTTCGTGACTTAGTAAATCTATTCCAAGAAATCAGTGGTAAACATTTGGAAATTATTTGGGGTGGAAAACCTTATCGCGAACGTGAAGTTATGATTCCGTGGCAATTTGGTAAACAATTACCTGGCTGGTCTCCAAAAATTGATCTTCAGAAAGGGATAAGTACAGTTTTGGACAAGTAAAATTTATAATTAAAAAGTCAATAGCATTAATACTAAACTGAATTGATGATAATTTATTGGAAATGGTTCCATAAATAGTATGCTCATTCCATCTTACATAATGAGATTTGTGTGCCATTATATTTAATAAGTAAATTTATTAACCACAATTTAAAATTTATAGATTATATAAAAAATAATTACTTTAAATTGGTAATTCATTCGGAAGCTACTAGTCGTCAAAAATCCAACTGTACTTTAGGAAATGTATTACACATGAGTATTCAACAAAAACCACTTGTTTCAATTTGTATTCCTGTTTACAACGGTGAGTTATTTATCAATAAGACTATTGAATCAGTATTAGCTCAAAGTTATCAAAATATTGAACTTGTAATTTTAGATAACGCCTCGACTGATAAAACAGAGGAGATTGTTTCTATTTATAAAAATAATCTAATTCGCTATATTAGAAATCCCGAAAATATTGGATTAATGGCAAATTGGAACAAGGCACTGAAAGAAGCAAAGGGTGAGTATATTAAGCTTTTACCCGCAGATGATATTATTCATAAAAATTGTGTTGAAGAGCAAGTCAAAGTTTTTCAAGAGTTCCAAGATCAAAATCTTGTTATTGTCTGTTGTAGCAGGAATATTATCGATGTAGACGGTAGAATCTTAACATCACGAAGATTTTCTGGTGCAAAAGGTGTTATTTCAGGTTTGAAAAGTATAAAGCGTATTGTAAGATCTGGCACAAATCCATTAGGTGAGCCGGGGGCTATTCTATTTAAGAAAGAGATTATTACCAAATCAGGACAATTTGTTGATGATTTTCCTTATGTAATTGATTTGAATCTATGGGTTAAAATGCTGGCATATGGAAATCTTTATGTAATTAGTGATAGTCTTTGTGACTTTAGGGTTTCTAGACAATCCGAGAGTGTGAATACTCGTCATTCACATGGCTATGATTTTTCACGATTTATCAACTCTCTAGATATGAACAAATACCAGCTAACAAGTTTTGATATTAGAATTGGTACAATTAATTGTCAATTACTCGAGGTTCTACGTAGATTATTTTATCGACTTTCAAAGATTCTAGTTTTGTTTAGTAAATAGCCCACTTGCGCGTAACAGAATTGAATAAAAATAGGTTAAGCGAATAGATAGGTTCTGATGTTCCAAACGTGGTTTATGACAACACGTTTATGTTATTGCATACCACAGTTTATTTATTTGAAATTTGAACTCGTTCTTGGTTTTTTGTTATGAATAGAGAGGAGTAAATTGTGAATTCTAAGAATAAGATTGTAAAGCTATACCTTATCATGGGAATTTGCTTAGCTTTTATCATTCTATGTTGGTTAGTATTTACATCATCACTCTCATCAACCCGTTTTTTGGGTCATTATTCCGCCTTTCGATTTGTTGCAATTTTAGCTGTAGGAATATGTTTGATAGTTTTTTCACTAGGCCTATTATTTATTAAAAAAGATTTAATTATTTTAATATTTAGTAAGTTATTGATTTCAAAATGGATTTATTTTGCGACTTTATACTTTTTGATTCTTTCTTTAATTCTATTAATCAATAACTCCATAAATTTATTCGCGATTCCTTCCTTTTACTTTGAGCGTATATTACCGATAATTATTTTTGTTTTTCTTCTCACTTTATTGACAGTCATTTGTCACTCAATTTATTCTGGAAATGGGGATTGTTTTTCATCATCAATCCCTATGATCTCTCCTGAAAAAAAAATCAACCTAATTGTACTAATGATACTGGTTGGATTTTCAATTGCTGTTATATATCATTATTTTCAAGGAGTGTATCTTTTAAAACCCTATCCGCAAAATACATTTCTTTTCCAGCCAGATGATAGATTTAATGATTTTCTTAACCCTGTTAAAGGATCTTCAGATCTAAATCCATTTCGACCAGATAAGATCACTTATAAGGGTGGATATCTTCCCTTTGGTTACCTTGTAGCGTTTCTATTTTCGTTAATTAAACCTTGGACTATTTCGTTGATAGTATTTGTTCTCACTTTCTTTTTTTCTTTTTTACATATCATGAGATTATTTTTGTTTGGTGACAAAAGAAGAATAGACTTAAGAGATTATCTTTCTTTGTTTGTTTTAACATTTCTATCCTACCCAATAATATTTGCAATAGACCGAGCAAATTTCGATTTAATTATTTGCATAATGTTGTTCTTGTTTGTACTTTTTTATCAAAAGAGAAAAATTGTATTTAGTACAGTATTTTTGGGAATTGCAATCGCGATTAAACCCTTTGCAGGTTTACTTATTCTTTTATATGTAATTGATAAAGAGTATAAAGCTGCTGCAATACTTCTATTTAATGTCTTATTATTAACTATTTTAAGTTTGAGTCTTTTTAAAGATGGGTTGATAATTGAGATTCAAAAATTTATTACAGATTTTACTTCGGCTGGAAAAATGATTATGAGTGGATCAATAGCTCATTTTAGCTCGGACCTCTATAATTTTCTTAATATATTAGTTGCTGGTTTTTCTCAACTGTTTAATATTGAAAAATCAGCATTTTCAAATTCTATTTTTAAACTATCCTATACAATTTTTTCTATAATAATTATTATAGGATTTTCAATTTACCTCTTGAAAAATCGTCAACCTCTTTGGAAAAAATTACTAATTCTTACTTGTTTGATGATTTTGTTGCCATTTGCATCAGGTGATTATCGCTTAATTTATTTTTTTCCACCTTTACTTCTGTTTTTATCTTCAAAGGATAAAAATATACATGATTACCATTTAACGATTCTTTTTGGTTTATTACTCATACCAAAAAACTATTTTACTCTGAACATAGATCAAAATATTGGTATGCTTATTAACCCAATAATAATTATTCTTATCTTAATAACTGCGATTAGTAATAGACCATTTGTTGGTAAAAAAACTTTTGATTGTATGGAACAAAACACATAAAATACCGATGTTGACTTATTTTACTAATAGTATTCTTTTTTAGAATTAGTTGATTCACAAGATCAGTTTATCTAATCAATGTATTGAAAGTGAATAAATTTATTGATTTAGTTTTTTGGGAGGTGGGTAGTTGAAAAGACGAAATATTCAGAAATCTGCTAGTTTTTTATACTCACTTATCTCAGTGATTATCTGTGGAGTAACCTTCATTTTTGTTATTCTGAGCTTTTATTTATCTAACGAGATTAGCAGTTGGCATTGCTCTAATGAAAGAAAATTTCTATTATTAGCTGTAATTTCTTTATTAGTTATTTCTCTATCATTTCTATTGTTTCAAAAAACTAAAACAGTAAATTTATTGATTAATTGGTACTTGTCTTCAAAAATAGTTTACATTTTTTCATGTATTCTTCTTTTTACTCTAGTAATTCTTACGACTGCATCTTTTGCAAGGCTTTTTAGACAACATAATACCCTTAGTTTGGACCTATTTCCTTTAATGATTTTATTATTTTGTTTGTCATTAGAGACAATTATTGGTCAGTTGATTAATACACAAGGGAAAATTGGAGGTAAGACGTGGATATGTATTAGCTCTAATAAATTAACTAGAGAGAACAAATTAATTATTCTTGCAATATTCATGGCAAGTGCCTTTTTGATTTGTTTAGCAATAAATTTTTACCGGGGATATTATCAAGGAAAACCTTATCCGTATAACTCTTTCTTGTTTGACCCATACTACCGTTTTAGTGATTTTTACACTGTTTTAGATGAAACTCAAGGTATGAATCCCTATGGGAAATTTATTAGTGGACAATATCCTTTCCTCCTAGTTCTAGGTTCATTTTTCTCTTTCATTAAACTTGAGGTTTCAATTGTCGTTTATTTTTTATCATTTATCATTGTATATTTTATTATTAGTTACCATTTTCTACGAATTGAAAACAAGTTGATCAGTTTACTACTTTGTTTTGCTATTACTACACTATCTTATCCATTTTTTTTTGCTATTGATCGTGGCAATTTTGAAATATTCGTTTTTGTATTTTTACTCATTTTTGTTTTCCTTTACCAAAAACAGAGGTATTGGTCTGCAGCAATTATTCTAGGTTTTGCAGCTGCGTTAAAGATTTACCCATTAATATTTGTTATTCTATTCTTAAAAGACAAGAAGTTCAAAGAAGTTATTATTTCAATGTTTGTAATGATCGGATTAACGCTATTTAGTCTTGCTATGTTTGAAGGTGGGTTTATCACAAATTTAAAATACTTATGGAATTTTTCCAACATAAATAATAATTGGTTGTTTATTTCTTTTACTTCATTAGATGAAGGAACATATGTTCAAAGAGGTGTTTCACTTCTTACCTTAATTAAGGTTGTTTTTCATCAGCTGCAAATTCCTGTATCAGAAATTTTATCTCAAAAGTTCATTTTGATTTATTTAGTTTTTGTATCTATGGCAACTTTGCTAATTGTTTACTACGTCATCTGGATTGAAAATACACTTTGGAAAAATCTTGCTCTGCTTACAGTATGTATGTTGGTTTTACCGACACTTTCGGCAGATTACAAGCTTCTCCATATGTATCTCCCATTATTTATATTCATCAATGCTAAAGATAAAACACGTTTAGATTTACTATTTATATTTTTATTTGGAATTATATTAATACCTAAAAATTATTATTTTTTGCAAAATGTTTTTTCAGACGCAAAAGTTCACCATGATATTAGTTTAGCAGTTCCAATTAACATTATTGTATTATTGTTAATGGTTGTTTCTATAATCATTTCTGGTTTGGTTGCACAAAAACAAAAATCCAAAGATAATTATCAGGTGACAGTTTAAATAGGGAAATAACGAACTACCATAAAGATAGATTTATAATTGACTTATCTCATAATTAGGATATTAAATGATTCGAGTTGCTGATTACATAGCTAAAACAATTGCGGATTATGGCGTCCATCATGTATTCATGATCACCGGTGGTGGTGCTATGTTTCTGGATGATGCCATAGGAAAAGAACCGAGGATAGAATACATTTGTAATCATCATGAACAGGCTTGTGCAATTGCTGCAGAAGGATATGCCAGGGTAAAAAATGGGCTTGCAGTAGTTTGTGTTACAACCGGACCGGGTGGGACTAACGCCATAACTGGAGTTTTGGGACAATGGTTAGATTCTATTCCGGTGTTATATATTTCAGGCCAAGTCCGCTATGACACAACGGTCATGTCAACAGATTTACCTCTTCGCCAGCTTGGTGATCAGGAAGCGAATATTATTGACCTAGTGAAACCAATTACAAAGTATGCAGCGATGGTGACTGATCCTCAATCAATTCAATTCCATCTAGAAAAAGCAATTTATCTCGCTACATCTGGACGACCTGGACCTGTTTGGCTCGATATTCCATTGAATGTCCAGTCTAGTCAAATTGAAGAAACTAAACTTGAGCATTTCCAACACATTGAGGATTTGGTTTCAAAAGATTGGGAAAATCAGATCCAAATTGTTCTGGAAAAAATCTCCCAAGCAGAACGTCCAGTAATTTTGGCTGGAGCTGGGATCCGTCTTTCAGGTGCAGCGGATAAATTTTTCTCATTGGCTGAAAAGTTAAATATACCCGTACAAGTTGCTTGGGATGCAATAGATCTTTTCCCTTCAGATCATCGTCTTTATGCAGGCAGACCTAGCACTGTTGGTCAACGGGGCGCCAATTTTATTTTCCAAAATGCCGATCTTATTCTAAGCATTGGTTGCCGTTTGAATGTACGACAAATTGGATATACATATGCAGCTGTTGCCAGGGCGGCTTATAAAATATCTGTTGATATAGATAAGAATGAATTGATAAAGCCTACTTTGAAAATTGATTTACCGATTAATGCTGATGCAAACGAGTTCATCACAAAATTATCGGAAGCTGTAAATGTTAAACCAATCTCAGAAAAAAAGGATTGGTTGAAATGGTGTAAGGAGCGTAATAATAGATATCCCGTAGTTCTTCCTGAATATTATAAAACCAAGGATTATCTCTCGCCATATGTTTTTTGCGAGATAGTATCAGAGAATCTGCGTTCCGATGATGTGATTGTCAGCTCTAATGGTGCTTCATGTGTTATTCCCATTCAATCAATGAAAATCAAACGTGGACAGCGTCACATTGTCAATTCAGGTTGTGCAGCGATGGGATATGGTTTTCCTGCTGCAGTTGGGGCTTGTTTCTCTAACAATGGTAAACGAGTGATTTGCTTTGAAGGGGATGGAAGCATCCAACTTAATATTCAAGAACTCGCAACCGTAAAATATCATAATTTACCTTTAAAAATTTTTATTTTCGATAATGGTGGTTACTTATCCATTCGAACAACGCAAAACAATTTCTTTAATGGTAATTTGGTTGGAGAAAGCCCAAATAGTGGTGTGGGTATCCCCGATTTTGCTAGCATCGCCCGGGCTTATGGTATAAAAACGCTTGCCATTTCCTCTTTACGTAATATTCGAAAGAATATTTTAAAAGTCTTGGAATATAATGGCCCAGTTCTTTGTGTCGTAAAAATGGATCCAAATCAGCAATTTAGTCCTCGTATAAGTTCGAAAAGATTACCTGATGGAAGAATGGTTTCCAGTCCACTTGAAGATATGTATCCTTTTTTGGACGAGGACGAATTCTTATCAAATATGATCATTTCTCGCTGGCAGTCATGAAGTTATAACCAAGAGAGGAGATAATTGTGAATACACTTGAACACAAAATGGTTGAGGCTTTATCTGATTTACGTGAAAACCATGGTGTAACCGGTATCAAAGCTGAATTTGAAGCAGAAGGAACTCGTATCGAAGAAGCGCTTCGATTAAAAGAAGTTGTTATGCGAGCAGGTTTAGGTCTAACGATAAAAATCGGTGGATGTGAAGCCATCCGAGATATGTATGAATGTAGAACCATTGGCGTCGAACGTATTGTCGCCCCGATGATCGAATCTGCTTTTGCTCTAAAAAAATTTCTTTTGGCTTCAAAATTAGCTTTTCCTGACGATGAAAGAAAAGACATAAAATTTGCAGCAAACATTGAAACAATTACTGGTTGCATGAATTTTGAGGAAATGCTGGCATTAAAAGAAATTGATGGCTTGGATGGCATTGTGATGGGGAGAGTTGATTTGACCGGCTCATTAGGCATGAGTCGCGAGGAAATTAATAGTCGCAAGGTATTCGAAATAACCCAAAGTTTATTTGAAAAATCTCACCAGAAAGGTTTGAAAAATGCGGTAGGTGGTGGGGTTTCGGCTCAATCTTTGCCATTTTTGAGAGAACTTCCAATGGGTACGTTGGATAGGTATGAGACTCGAAAAGTAATTTTTCAATGTCCAGGTGCGCTTGAAAAAGAACCAGAAAAAGGAATATTAAAAGCTGTTGGTTTTGAATTATTATGGCTTCGAAATAAACGCGATTTTTACAATGGAATTTCAATGGAGGACAATCAAAGGCTGATCATGCTTGAAGCACGATACAAGACCCTGATCGAAAAAGCTGGAGGATTGTTAGAGTGAAAAAGAGGGTTGCTCTTGTTACCGGAGCATCCCGGGGTATTGGCAAAGCAATTGCCGACCAATTAAGAGTTAATGGGGTTGAAGTTATTATACCTACTCACGCCGAGATGGACTTAGAATCCAACGAGTCAATAGATAAGTATATCGAATCCCTATCGATGACAGTGGATATTTTAGTAAATAATGCAGGAATCAACCCAATAGCTTCCTTTCAAAATATTTCTGAGAATGATTTCGCAAATACCTTGCAGATAAACCTCATAGCGCCCATGAGAATTACTCGTGCCCTTATTCAAGGAATGATTAACCAGAGATATGGAAGAATTGTTAATATTAGTTCAATCTGGAGCTTGGTGTCAAAGCCCGGTCGTATAACTTATTCTGTAAGTAAGAATGGTTTGAACGGATTTACAAGAGCACTCGCCGTAGAAGTTGCTCAATACAACATTTTGGTCAATGCAGTTGCACCAGGATTTGTAAATACCGATTTAACGAAATTGAATAATTCCCCAAAAGATATTGAGACGATTATCAACAAAATTCCTCTTGGCCGTCTTGCGGAGCCGGAGGAAGTGGCCAATTATGTTGGATTCTTATGTTCTGACTTAAACTCCTATATTACTGGTCAATGTTTGGTTTTAGATGGAGGGTTTTCATGCATGTGATCGATATTAAATCAAACGTTAAAGATTACTCAGTCACTATAGGCCAATTATCCAATTATCTTCATGAATTGCTAGCATTAGATCACAAAATGTTTGTTGTCGATAATAGAGTTTATGAATTGTACAAAGACTCAGTATTAAAGGATTTACCAAAAAACTTATTAATGCTAATTTCTGCAGAGGAAGATAATAAAACTCTAAATGGTGTTCAAGAGGTTTATGACTTTTTGTTACAAAGTCCAGCAAAACGAAATCTCACATTAATTACTATTGGTGGTGGAATTCTTCAAGATATAACAGGGTTTGTTGCTTCATCATTATATCGTGGCATAAACTGGATTTTAATTCCTACCACTTTACTTGCTCAAGCTGATAGCTGTATTGGAAGTAAAACATCATTAAACTATAAGGGTTATAAGAACCTTATTGGTTCATTTTATCCTCCTTCTAAAGTATGGATTGATCCAAGTTTTGTTGATACTTTAACTGAAGAAGATTTTTATAGCGGGATTGGTGAAATAATCAAACTTCATATTATGGGAGGGCAAGCACCTCTTATTGATTTGGCAACAAGTTTCAGATTGTTAAGTAAGAGGGATACTTCCACGATTGAAAGACTAATATTTTCTTCATTGCGCATAAAGTTAAGTTATATGGAAGGTGATGAGTATGATCTAGGTAGGAGGAATTTGTTAAATTATGGACATTGCGTTGGTCATGCAATTGAGTCAATTACTAATTATCGAATTCCACACGGACAAGCAATAATTATCGGAATGATTATTGCTAATCAAATCTCTGTTGCACGAGGGTTATTATCCCAAGACAAATGTGATTTACTTGAAAAAACATATCTATTACCTGCATTAAAAACACATCTTCTTTCAGAGGAGTATAAACCGGATCAAATTATTGATGCAATGGGGAAGGATAAAAAGCGCACAGGAAAGGGATTAGTTGTGATAATGATAGATAATAATGATGAATTGATCCGTGTAAATGATTTAAACGCTGAAGAAGTAATTCATGCGGTTAATAATAAGATCAATCTAATTTCTTAATGTGGCATCTATTATGAAACTGATCAGCATCGTAACTCCTTGCTATAACGAAGAAGAGAATGTCGAAATTTTGCATGAGCAAATTATTGAGGCTATGGCTGAAATGCCTCAGTATAACTTTGAGCATATTTTTATAGACAATGCTTCAACTGATAATACTATTCCCTTGTTACGGAAAATTGCTTCTAAAGATAAGCATGTAAAAGTCATCTTGAACACTCGAAATTTTGGGCATATAAGGTCACCCTATTATGGAATGCTGCAAGCCAAAGGGGATGTTGTTGTTTGCATGTCCTCTGATTTGCAAGATCCACCTTCGATGATTCTTGATTTTATAAAAAAATGGGAAGAAGGTTTTAAAGTGGTGATGGGGGTAAAAACGAGCAGTAAAGAATCAAAGCTTGTTTATACTTTTCGCACCTTTTACTACAAAGTATTATCAAAGTTATCTAATGTTCAACTCGTTGAGAATTTTACGGGTTTTGGATGTTATGATCATCAAGTCATTGAAATTCTTCGACAGATGAATGATCCATATCCATATTTTCGCGGGTTGATTGCTGATATAGGCTTTCCTGCTGCCAAAATTGAATTCACTCAGCCTAAACGGAAAAATGGAATAACAAAGAATAATTTTTTCACCTTGTATGATATGGCCATGCTCGGTTTTACGAATAATACAAAAGTACCGCTTCGAATGGCAACCATGTTGGGTTTCTTTTCTGCGGTGGTTAGCTTTTTAATCGGTCTATTCTATTTGGTATACAAATTGGTAAACTGGCAAAATTTTCAACTCGGATCAGCACCTATTGTGATCGGTTTGTTTTTCTTTGGTGCCATTCAATTATTATTCCTCGGGATTGTGGGTGAGTATATTGGGGCGATTTACACTCAAGTACTGCACCGCCCCTTGGTAATCGAAAAAGAAAGAATCAATTTTTAAGATGGAAGGTGGTTCACAGATTCCTTCACCCAAAAGTGAACCTCTTTTTAAAAAACTTTTGGGAATCATTCAAAATTTCTGGAGAATTCGTTTTGTCAGATTTCTTGTTGTGGGTGGTATTAATACAGGTTTTGGTTATCTCATATACTCGATTTTCATTCTTTTAAAAATTCATTATTCTCTGGCATCCTTATTTGGCACCATTATTGGTGTAATATTTAATTTTTTTACCACAGGTAATTTCGTTTTTCGCAACAAGAACCCCAAGCTGATTATTCGATTCTGTTTGGTATATGGAGTTACATACCTTATCAATTTAGTCTTTCTGAGGATATTTAACGGATTACATATGAATATGGTTGTTGCGGGGGGAATTCTATTACTGCCAATGGCATTGGTCTCATATTTTCTAAATAAAGTGTTAGTTTTCAGTATAAATGTAAAAGATACCACAATAGGGGAATAGGATTTTAGTACTAATCTGAAATACAATTACGGATTTTTCCAATCTTGTTGAAAGGGTTGGATCGGTTTGACTTTAGCACTTTCAAAAACAATTGGATGATAAGTTCATAGAAGAATTAAAACCCTGGTTATCAATAATAAGGTGCTATAAAACCTACTAAATAGTATATTCTTCGGGTGTGATCTTACGTATACTAAAACAATTGATATTAATGTAGAAATTTTTAGAGGTGACAGCATGGAAGATCAGCAAAGCATAAAGACGATTGGAATTGTGGGTGGGGGAAAAGTCGGTTTACACCTCTTTGAACTATTTGGAAGCAGCAAGTTCTCAAAGGTCGCCTTTATCACCGATATCAATGCCAGTGCTCCAGCCATTTTGGAAGCAGAAAAAAAACATATTCCCACTTATACAGACTTGCTACAGGCGTTGAAGATTCAGGTTGATTTTATATTTGAAGTCACCGGTAATGCCAAGGTAGCACAGATCCTTGCAGAAAACCTGAATCCAGAAAACACCAAACTGGTCACTCACGAAATGGCGCAGATCATCCTCGAAGTGGTGGATGAAGCGGATCAAAAAGTAAAAGCCACGAGTATTGATGAAATCCTTAACATTAAATCAGAAATACTTTCTCACATGGAAAAACTCGGTCAGTTTGTCAAAAACATTGAAGGCATCATGTCTGAAATGAACATGCTAGCCATCAATGCCCGAATTGAGGCAGCTCGCGTTGGTGAAGAGGGTCGGGGTTTCATGGTGGTGGCTGCAGAAATGAGTAAATCCGCCAACACTGTCAGGCAGGTAACCGACGAGATCTCTCAAATTGTCGCCGCAATCGGACAAACATCCAACAAGATAGATGATTCCTTGCTAAAACTCAAGTGATGGTTATAATCAATTGCGAATCACGATCAAACACCATCAGGAGCTGCAATGGGTAAATCAACACGCTACAAGATTCATCAGAAATTGATCTCGATCGGAGACGATTATTGGATCGAAAATGATGAAGGCCAAAAAGCCTTCAAAGTGGATGGCAAGGCATTACGCATTCGTAAAACATTGATCCTTGAAGATGCAGAAGGAAAACCTTTGTGCCGTATTCAGGAGCGTATGCTGCGGATTAAAGACACCATGGAAATTGAAGACATGGAGGGTAAACGTATTGCCCTGGTTCAAAAAGCCTTGATCGCGCCATTTCGTGACCGTTGGACCGTAAAAATTCGCAGTGGTCCCGATCTCACCGTTCAAGGAAACATTTTGGATCATGAATACACGATCAAAGAAGGTCTCCGCCGTGTGGCTGAAATCTCTAAAAAGTGGTTCAAACTGGCGGACGTATACGGCGTGGAAATTGATCCCGACCAGGAGGATGTTTTAATCCTCGCTGTTGCGATCGCCATTGATATGATGGTTCATGACTGATATTCGCTGAACTTAAAATCATAATCCTGATCAGGAAAATCTGGATCAGGATTTATTTTGTTTGATTCGCATAAAGAGTTCCACCGCTTTAGGATCAAAATGGGTGCCTGATTGACTTTGAATGTATTCAATCACTTTTCGTTCCGGCCAACCTTCGCGGTAGGGGCGGTCTGAGCATAATGCATCCCACACGTCTACTACCGCGAACAAACGCGCTTCAACAGGGATCTCTTCGCCTTTTAATCCACGAGGATATCCTGTGCCGTCCCACTTTTCATGATGACAATAAGGAATATCCAGTGCAGGTCTGAGAAATTCGACAGGAGCTAATAAATCATGTGCAAATTGGGGATGTTTACGCATGATTCTCCATTCCTCTTCATCCAATTTATCAGGTTTGAAAAGTATGCTGTCAGGAACTCCAAGTTTGCCTATATCGTGAAGCAGAGCACCCCGTCTTACATTGGCGATCTGATCGCCAGTCATACCAGCTGCGCGGGCCAGATCAATGGTCAAATCAGTAACCCGTTCAGTATGTCCTTCTGTCTCCTTGTCACGCATATCCATGGCTCGCGACCAACCAACAATGGTGGCGTCATAAGCCAGCAATAGATCATTATTGGTACGCTGCAATCCGTCAAACAACTGTCCGCTGTCAATGGCTATCGAGGCTTGTCCAGCCAGGGTTTCAAGATAATCCAGCCAATCAGGTTTTGGATTGAGAGGCGTACGATGGAAAATTTCAAGGACACCGTTGACTTTGCCCTTGGCGAGTAATGGTACAGCATAAAAAGATACGAAATTTTCTTCGGCAAGTAAAGCACCTTTTGAGAGTGTGCGTTCAGCTTTATCCAGATTAATGACGCTGACGGTACGCCGGTTTAAAGCGGCCTGGCCGGCATAATCCTCTCCCAGTTTTAGACGCAGTTTGGAGATACTCGTTGTGATGAACCCACGGCTGGCAGCAAAGACTAACTCATTCGATTTTGGCTCGTAAAGCAATATTACTGCTGCATCCACATTTAATTGATTGACCACGTGTTCAAGTACCACATTTAACGTGATATGCAGATCCAAACTGGATGAGATAGCCATATCAATGGTGCGTAATGCCGAAAGCCTTCTAACCTGGTTTCGGATTTCTTCTTCAGTGTTTTTGCGTTCGGTAATATCTCTTGCAACTGCAACGGAGCCTGTAATTATTCCATCCTTTTTTCGGATGGGAGCGTAACTATAACTTCCCACCCATATTTCACCTGAATCTTTACGGCGCAAAGTGTATTCGACTCCGTTTCCAATTTCACCCCGTAGCGCTCGGTGGATGGGCAATTCATCCACAGGTGCCAACTCGCCCGATGGAAGATAGAAATCCAGATACGTAAGGTAATCTGCAATCTTGAGCGGGCATTCCTCTTTATTTGTGTATTTATGAAACGAGGCAAACGCTTCATTGAATTGGATCAAATTACCATTTATGTCAGTAATAAAAACAGCATCATTCATACTTGCCAAAGCAGTCTGAATCATGGCACGGGTTTCTCTTTGTTCTTCGAGTAAGTTAACCATATTGGTAATCACTTCGGAAAACAATATAATGCCGCCGATCTCACCTTTTTGGTTATACCATGGGTGAATTTCCCATCTCACCCAATCCAAAGTCCCATCTTCTCGGGGGAAGGGATCTGTGTCAGCATGTTCTATGGCACCTGCCAGGCAGCGCTGGTGGATATTTTTCCAACGTTCCGGAATCTCGGGGAATATTTCATAATGTGAATGGCCAATAACATTGATCTCACCAAGACGATAATCTGTTAAATATCGTCGGCTGGCAGCAATATATCTCATCTTTGTATCAAACATGGCAATGGCGGCTGGAGCGTATTCCACAAAGAGTTTTAAGGTCAACTCCTGAGATCTTGAGTTTTCTTCAGCGGCAATGGTGCGATCAATTGGCTCAAAAGTGGTGATGGTACTGGTGGGGATGCCGTCTTGACCAGAGAATTGAGGGTATGAATCAATCTTGATCCATGAATAAGCTTTAAGTTTCGGATTGAAAACACCCATGGTCACATCATCAACATTTATTGCCGTACGTAAAGCAACCATACTAGGATGTTCATTGCCGGAAAACTCAGAACCATCCTCATGGATAGCCCGCCAGCGAGGATCCATGGAGGTGCGCCCTTGAAGTTGTTCCAAGGATAAACCAAGTATGTTTTGTGCTGCCTTGTTCGCGGAAAATATTTTGCCATCGGCATGTTGGTATACAACCCCCACGGTCATATTATCAAATAGAGATTGATGCAGAGCCGCAACTCCATCTGAGTCCATCGTTTCCCTTTTCATCGAATCTCCCGTAATACCGAATAAATGAATGTGGTCCAAAAAAATTTGGTGATGATAGGGATGTTGTATTATTAGTATAGGTTATTTATCTCCTTTTTCATATGTGAAATAAAGGTAAATTACCATTACTTAAGTTGTTTTTTCAAGCATTTTGATGATTTTGAAAATAGTCGAATTGACAGGTGTTTGAATTCCGTAAATCTTACCAAGTTCGATGACCTTTCCAGCAAAAACGTCCACTTCAGTCTCACGCCCCGCTTCAATATCCTGCAGCATGGATGTTTTTCCATCTGCTGATAAGGTGGTCAAGACCAGATACCAATTGAGTATATCCTGGTGGGTGAGATTGACTTTTGAGGCTTGAGCAAGAATGACGACCTCTTGCATCAAGGACTCCATCAAGGCTTGTGCATCAGAGTCCGAGTGGAAAACGCCATAAGGAGCATGCAATACCGCTGACGCCTGGTTTACCCCTACATTTACCATGAATTTCCACCACAATGTACGCAGCATATCCGGTGGGGTTTCAAACTGGATACCAGCGGTTGCAAAAGCTTCTTGTACTCGCTGGACCCTTGGACTTATAGTTTCATTTTTTGCCTCGCCAAATATGTGTTTTCCAGGTTTCGTATAGGTGATAATATTTCCTTCCCGAACGGCATCAATGCCAACTGAAATGGCATAGAGTACATGATCCCATCCAAACTCTGCTGCGATGAGAGATTCACTTTCCAGGCCGTTCATAACAGATAAAATGAGAGTATTTCCTCCAACCAATGGATGAAGCGTTCTGAGGGCGGGGGTCAATTGATGATGTTTTAATGCAATGATGATCAGATCATACGGTTCGTTATTTCCTGCCGGATTGATCACTGGAATGGTTAGGTGTTTGCCATTTACCAATAGTCCATCTTTGACTAAATTCATTGCACGTGGGCCTTCAGCAATTATGGATGTGGCAAAGGCTGGGTTGGCAGAAAAACTGGCTGCGAAATAGGCACCCATTGCGCCGGCCCCTAAAATGGCAACTTTTTTAATTGGCTCCATGTCAAATCCTTCATTATTTGAATACATAATAGGGATAATTCTCTCACATATTCCCGACATTTATAAAATCTCTTAACGGAATTGAAAAATGAGTGGATTAAGACCAAGAAACTCAGTATACTGTATAGAAGAATTAATAAAATTTATTAACAGTTAAGGAGAGAAATTATGACCACACCCCCTGAAATAACCCCTGTTCCTGCTCCTGATGTAACCAGTGATGACCGTGTTTGGGTCATTCTGTGTTTTTTGTTCACCCCCATACTTTCAATCGTCACGCTTTTCATTGATGAGAAGAAGAACCGACCTTACATTAAAGACCATTACATTCCTGCTTTGGTTTTAGGTGTGGTCGAAATTATTGCTGTAACAATTCTTTCGTTTATTCCGTTTGTAAACTTTTTCACCTGGTTGATCTGGATCATCAACATTATCTATGCAGTAAAAGCCAACAAGGGTGAAGCTATCGAAATTCCTGTTATCACCGAGTTTGTCAAGAAACAAGGCTGGGCATAAGGTAGTCTGACTGAACCAAGAGGACGTCCCCAGAATATGGGGACGTTTTTTGTTATTCTTTTATTTGCCAATCCAATAATGGCCTAAAATCTTGGAGTACAAATTCAGACTGGTAGGTTGTTAAAGTTTCGACGATTATTCTTGCTTGTATCGCACCGACTTGTCCAGTTAATAAAATCATATTTTTAGTTCCATATGAGATTGATATTGGTGGAAGATTATTTGACTTCTAAAAGTTAGATCGTTTATTCTGCTTACCTTATTTTTCCAATCAGGTTCCAGCATAAGACCTGTGTAAGCACCCCAACGTTTGAAATACTCGTGTTTTATTGGCAATGTAAAGAGTTGTTTACTTCCAGAAAGAAGCTCTATTAAAGTGTTGATTTGTTGGCTGATTTCCTTAATCTTATGGGCTACCCCCATACGTGTGATCAATTCAGTTCGATGAATCCACATCATCCAACCTGCATCATCTAGCTTTAGTAGATCAGGGTTAAAATCCAGCATGGCAAAAGACGCGGGTGCGATGAGCTGCGACCCTTTGCGGACATATGCATAAGGCATGGGCGAATATTGAACAAGTTTATTAATTGAAATGGCAACCATTTCCATGTTCTGAGGAGTACGCCATTTTTGAGTGGATGCCAGTAAGCGCAAATGGTATATTCCGGGCCATTGAAGATCAGGTATATAGATCAACCTATCATGATATTTTTCAGTTGCATATATATTTGAACTCAATTCAGCAACTGTTTTCATCCCTTCAAGTGCAACTAAAACTTGTTCTTCTACTAACGGGTTTTCACCACGATCACCCAATGCAAGCAGCCAGGCCCGGATCATTCGAGCCCCACCAAGCCTTTTTTGATCGAAATACTTTCCAAAACTTCCCAAGTCGTTGGATATTAATTCAGTATCACGTTCTAGGGCATCAAGAGCACGAACCAATGATATCTGTTTAGGTGAGACTCCTTTTTCGATTAGAATACGAATACCTGACTCCATGCTGTCGTAACCATGAAAACGAGAACCGTACCATCCGTTCTTATTTTGCGAATCAATTACCTTATTTACCAATGGGTCAAGCATAATTTTTGCTTGAAAGGCTGCCATATCTTCATTTAATAGCGATTCATTCATGAGTTCGCGCCTTATTCTGAAGGTTATGGACGGGCAGGCATTATTCAATATTGAGTCAGGTTTTAGGGGTTGGTTCATTTTGTGATCAGATTTTTGAGGTTTCGATTATTATTTAGAGAATAACTAGCAAAAATACAAGATTATTAATCCTGAAAAAGAAATTATATAATAACAAATGGTCCTCCGTTGTAAAAAACTACGGGGGACCATTTGTTGTTATATTGATGAGCAATTATTACTTCAGCCAGTAGAAGAATCCTTCCAACTGGATGGCATAGACGCGGAAGGGTTTTGGCCCAACCAATGGCTCGCCATTAATAAAGATGGTAGGTGTGCCGTAGAAATTGGTCTTGCGAATCTCTGTGAAGAGTTTCTGAACCGCTTCTTCTGTTTCGGGTTGTGCGGCGCAGGTTTCAATGGCATCGGCATCCAGACCCAGGTTGGTTAAGATCGCATCGGTTGCGGTTTTATCTTCAAGCAGGGCTATGTCTTCTGCAAAGAAGGCATCGTTCATCGGCCAGTATTTTTCCTGGTCCTGCTTGTAAACGCAATAACCTATGCGGGAGAGGTAATCGGTTTTAAGTTTGGTGGGGTATTCACCAAAGAAGAACTCAGGTTGGAATTCATCCACCAGTTTGCGGACTTCGGGATACACCTTGCGCGTGTATTCACAAGAATAGCAGCCGACAAAAACGAACTGGTCCTTGGATTCGGTGTTTTTTACCGGCCAAAGACTGAGGTCTACACCATCCAAAGTCAAACCGCCGCCGTTCGTCAAATTGGTGGGAACAGGGCACGCACCATCGGTGGTGCTGGAGGTTTGGTTATTTTCACCATTGGGATCAAAGACACAGAAACCCGTATTGTTGGCGCCGTTGCAAGACCCGGTTGTGTAGAATAAATACAGGCTGCGTACCATGAAGGCGCTTGAGGCCAACATAAGCACAAAGAAAACCCAAGCAAGGACTTCAAAATTCTTGCTTAAGAAGCGAGCAGTGCGCTCGGAACGGTTGATCACTTTTCCAAGGATCTTGGCTTTCATCTTCTCATCAAACCCGGTATTGCATGGGCGGAAGGTGATGCGGCGGAAAACACAATCCAGCGCTTCTTTGGCCAAACGGCGATTGGTGGCACTAAAAATTCCCAGGATGGATAAAACGACGGCTGCAACTATACAAAACATAAGGTTAGAGTACCTTTCTTATCTTCTTGAGGTTTTCAACGAAGATCTCGGCTTCTTCTTGCGTATTATAAAAATAAGCTGACGCTCTGACAGAGCCCTTGATGCCTTTATTGTTAAACCAGGAATGCACACAATGCTGTCCGGAGCGAACACAAACGTTGGCCATTTGATCAAGCATCAGTGCGATTCGATGCGAGTCAATACCATCCACATAAAAAGTAAAAATGCCACTGCGCAAGGCCGGGTCAGCTGGTCCGATCAGGTGAATTCCCTGGATGTCTTTGGTGCCTTCGGTCATGATCTTGTTTAACAACAATTCCTGTTTCTGAATCGCATCAAAGCCAACGGCTTGAAGATAACGGACAGCTTCCCCTAATCCGATGATACCGGCGTAATCTTGAAGTCCGGCTTCATATTTTTCAGGGACGGGCAGGAACTCGCAGGATTCATAAGTGGAGGTTGCAACTGTGTCACCTCCCACCATGAACGGATCCATGGCATCAAGTAATTTATATTTTCCATAAAGCACACCCGTTCCAGAAGGACCGAGGACCTTATGACCCGATAAGGCCAGAAAATCTACATCCAATGAACGAACATTGATCTTGCGTTGTGGAGCTGCCTGGGCGGCATCCAACATCGCAAGCGCACCACGTTTGTGAGCCAGTTTGACGATCTGTTCCACCGGGAGGGTTACCCCGTCCAAGTTGGATGTGTAGCCAAAAGAAACCAGCTTAACACCACTGGCCAGGGCTTTTTCATAGCCTGGCAAGTCAAAACTGCCATCATTCAACGGGTGCAGAACTTTGAGTTGAATTCCGCGCTTTTTGACCAGCATTTGCCAGGGAATCAGATTGGAATTGTGTTCCTTTCCACTGATCAACACTGTTTCACCAGGTTGAAAGTTAAAAGCGTTGGCCACCAGGTTGATACCTTCAGTGGTGTTGCGGGTAAATATGATTTCTTCTGGTTTTGAGGCGCCCAGGAAGCGTGCCACCTGCTGCCGGGCTTCATCCACCATGCGGGTGACGGTAGCAGCCAGTTGATGATTACTGCGTCCGCTGCAAGCCGGGTATTGAGTGTAATAACGATCCATCACCTCGATCACCTGGCGAGGACGTAAACTCTGACAAGCAGTATCCAGATAGATAATTGGCTTGCCTTTTTCATGTGGATTCAAAATGGGAAAATCATTCCGGTAATCGTTCAAGGCCATGATGGTTTCTTTTACACTGAGATTAGTTCAAAATTAATTATAAACCATCAATTGAGGTTGACGAAGTTTCCTACAAAAATCATATAAATTTCAGATTAACACTCATGGATTATTTCGTAAACTATTGCAAAGTGTTTTCATGTAACTTTTATGGATAACATTAATAAATTTTAATAAAATTAGATGAGTACTCATTCATGAATTATTTTCTTCATTATTTGTTACTTAGAGGGTAAAGAATCTACGTCTCTGCTTGCCAGTGGGGTCTTAGATGGTGAATCCGCTAAACACAGCCTGTTTTTGGGTAAATTAGTGTAGGGCAATTTGGCTCAAAATAATTAAAAGTTCTAATCCTTATCTTTATTGTTTGACCTTGTCATTATTTAATTGGAGGTAGTGAGTATGTCCGTTTCAACGAGAAGTGGTTCGAAAATGATGCAAAAAAGTGATCAATGGCTGACAATTGTTCTTGGTATCATCATCCTTGGATTGGGGGCCGCGGGCCTGGTGATCCTCGGGTTGCCTTCATCTTCCAGTTCCTTATTTTGGGTGGGAAGGTCCATGATCGCTGTCAGCTTGGTTGGAAGTTTCCTTTTAGTCTTTCTATCTCGGTTTCGCGCTTCACGGAATAATCTTTCTGACGAGATCACCAAAGCAGGTGTCTCGTTATCAACAGTAGAATTACCCGCACTCTCTGGGGCATTAACTTCATTAACCCAGGGAGACTTGACGCGTCGCATTACCTCCACAACACGACATTTTGGGGTATTAGGCAAAGACCAGGGTGCTTTGGCAGAATCCTTGAATAACATTGTGACCAGCATTCGTGAGATTTTCAGATCCTATAATTGGATCACTGATGAACCCTGTGAGCGCCTATTTTATGTTGGTACAGATTCCTTCCAGGAGGGACAAATGGCTGCCGAAGCCATGGGGAAACTGACCAATGGGAAAGGCAAATTAATTGTCATTGGTATCTTTATTCAGGATAATCTCGTTTTGCGCAAGAACGGATTCCTTCACACTTTATCAACCAAATTTAAAGGACTTGAAATCATTCAATGTATTGATCGTAGTTTAATGGATGAACAGTCTCTTCGAAGCAATCTTTTATCAATCATATCCCAAACCCCAGATCTGGTGGGTTGCTACACCACCGAGATGGATTCATTAAATCTAATCGTTGATGTGTTTAAACAAACCGGCAAGCTTGGAAAGATCAAACTTGTCAGTCATGATCTCAATGACCAAAATGCTCAATGGACAATTGATGGGGTCATTTCTGCAAATATCTCCCAGAATCCATTTATTCAAGGTTACGATCCTGTGATCCATCTCATCAACTCCCTGGCGGCAGGATGGAAACCGATCACTCCGCGTTTATTAATTGAACCCGTGATCGTCACAAAGGAAAATATTAATGACAATTGGAAAGTCGGCTTTGGAGCTGTTCAATCACAAGAAATGATAGCACAACGTCCAAAACTACTCGAGGCGATTCAGACAAAAACAGGTAATAAGATCAAGATCGCCATGGTGACCCCCATAGATGTATCCTTCTTTCATCAGGTTAAAAGTGGTGTGGATGCAGCAGCCAGGGATTGTAAATCAGATAATCTTCAAGTGGATTGGTTTGTAGCCAGCGATCCCAGCATCGAGAAAGGAACCATGGTTCCGGCTTCCATATGCGGTCCATTCTTGGAAAGCCTTGTGGCAAAGGGTTATGATGGAATAGGTATTTGTATTGCTGATTCCGGCTTGATTCCTTACATTAATAAGCTTGCTGCCAGGGGAGTTCCAATAGGGGCTTTCAATTCGGAGCCTGGCAGCTTACGGGCTTTAATGACCTTGCTCATCGAACGAACCCAACAGTTGGCGCAATCCAGTCACGAACTTGAAGCCTCCGCCGCCACTGCCCAAGAGGGTACGTCACAGGTGGCCGATACCATTCAACAAATTACCAAGGGTGTCAGCGAAGAGGCCGGGATGATGAACCAGGCCAACCACAGCGTGCAAACCATTATCGAGACCATTCGCCAGATCAGCAAGGGTGCCCAAGATCAATCTGAAGCGGCTGAACAGGTTGTGGCAGCCTCCAGCCAAATTGCCGGCGCCGTGGAATCCACAACGCAGGCAATTCAAGCGGTAAACCAATCTGCTGAAAAATCCACCCGTATTGCACAGGAAGGTTCGCTCTCTGTAAGACAGACACTTGAACAAATGGAAAGTATCCGCGAAGCGGTGGAATCTTCTTCGGTTTCGGTTTTGCAAATGCAGACCTACTCTGAACAAATTGGTGAGATTGTGGCCACCATCAAAGATATTGCAGACCAGACCAACCTCCTGTCGTTGAACGCGGCAATCGAAGCCGCAAGAGCAGGAGAACAGGGCAGAGGTTTCGCTGTGGTGGCGGGTGAAGTGCGAAAACTGGCAGAAAAATCATCCCAGGCTTCAGCTGAAATTGCTGGCATCGTGAAGAATACGCAAACCAATATCACTACCACCGTAGCTGCCATGCAAACCACCACTGATCGTGTGGTTCAAGGTAGCAATAAGGCGGCAAATTCAGGAAAAGCACTTGAAGATCTGCTTAATTCCGCGGTTGAGATGCAGGCTCAAGTTGAGAAGGCACAAGAAACCAATGCCCCCATGATGCGGGTCATGCAGGTGCTTAATCAATCCATCGAACAGGTCACTTCGGTGATCAATGAAAACTATGCAGCCATCAAGGAAATTGAAACCCACACCAACGAAACGCTTGAGATCTTTGAATCAGTGGCGGCGCTCAGTCAAGAAAATGCAGCATCCGCAGAGGAAATATCAGCATCCACCGAGGAAGTATCCTCCCTGGTTCAAGAGATGAAGGACGCTACAGGCATGCTGGCAACCATCGCCGGTGAAATGCAGGCAGCCACCATACGATTCAAGATCAAAGACTAATCATTTCGAAACAATGACAAAAGCCCTGATCAAATTCAGGGTTTTTGTTTATTTAACCAGACTGATAAGTGCAAAAGCTCCGAACCCAAGAATGATCAGCCCGGATACGCGAATAACCCAAAGCATTGTTTTTAGACCAAATTTCTCACAAAAAAATCCCACCACGCCGCTTAACAAAAGCCACCAGGCTGCAGAGCCGCAGAAAACTCCCAACACCAGAATCCCGGCGGATGCATAATTGCTTTTAGCAGAAGCCAAACCCAATCCGGCAAAGATGGCCGCAAAGGAGAGGATGGTCATGGGATTGGTGAGCGTTAAAAAGAATGTTGAGGCATAAGAACTCAGCAATCCCTTTTTCTTGAGCTCAGCAGCCTTTTGGACGGGTTTGGCAAGCAGAGTTCTGACCCCCAAATAGCATAAAAACGCTCCGCCGATCAAACGGATCCAGCTTTGCTGATTGACCAGGAAGGATGAGATCAGGGTCATACCAAATCCTGCAATACAGCCGTAAAGGGCATCAGCAGTGGCGGCTCCCAGACCCGAGAGCAAGCCGGCGGCGCGGCCATCTGCCAGGGTGCGGCGAATGCACAACACACCTATGGGACCCACAGGGGCTGCGATTGAAAAACCAATGAGGATGCCTTTAAGTAGAAAGTTTAAATCCATATTGAAACCCTGGCAAAAATAGAATGTTTTGCTGCTTTGTTGATACTTTGTGGGTTACTAATTATTACTTGTATGATTAAGGAGGCAAATACACAACAGTATTCCGCCGATCAGTAAAGCAATGACCGCAAGATCATAACCAATGATGGATGCCATAACGATACTGAATTGCCAGCCGGTTGGTTCCACCTGGCCTGAAGCAAGACCGGTCCCAATGGCCAAACCTTGACCACTTATGATCAAAAATAACGCGACGCCAGAACTCCATGAAATCCATTTCAAATAATGCCTTGATCGAATGGCTGCCCAGATTAACAGACCGCCACCAATTAATACCAGCAAACCGATTTCAGCGGGCATGAGGTAATCCAGTTGAAAATTACCGGTAGACATAAGGCGAATGATCGTGAAAATAATGGGGGCCAGAATCGGGATGGCCACAAGGATCGTTCCGGTTATTGCCAGGATTTTAGTTATCCTATTTGTTTTTCTCATGGTCATTTCCAATCATTTTAAAAATGAATCTTATTAACTTTTGGTCAAATGATCGCGCCGTCGTTTTGCAATAAATAGTAGAAGTAGCGCTGCCACAATGCCGATCATCCACCCATTGGGAGGGAAGATGAGGTTCACGGCATAGGCCACCAGGGCAATGATGAGAACTGCCAAAATCCAATCTATGATGTTCATGTTCTTAAAAATGGATAAGTATTTTTTCATGAATCCCTTTGAGTATGTGGGGTATTGTTCTTGCAAAAACGACCACAGCACTAATTAATCCAATTTCACACCTTCATTGGAAATTTCGTTGTCTTCAACATAGCGGCGGGGCATGGCCAACGATGACCATCCGCCTGCTTCTTGCAGCACAAAGGGGTCTGTGCCGTGGCGTGCTGCGGATGTGGCCCAAAAATGGCGGCAATCGTGGGCAGAAAGCCCCATGACGCCAATCTTTTCTCCCAAAAAGCCAACCCTTGCAGTAATGGCGCGTTCGGTCATGCCGGTTGCACCCAGTTCTTCGTTGCGCAGGCTGCGCCTGAGCGCCAGACCGTTGCGGGGCATATCGCCGTGATCCAGATAAGCTTTCAAAGCGTTTAGTGTGTCTTTGGTCAGGTGATGAACCTGTTCCTTGTTTACCTTTGGACGGAAGAAGCGCAGGGTTTCTTCCCGTAGATTGAAATCCGTTGCTGAAAGCGCGGCGACTTCGCCAACACGCAATCCGTGATCCAGAAGCAGACAGATCATGAAAGCATCACGTCTCCCTTGGGGAGTATCGGGTTGCTGTTTTAATTGAGCCGCTTCTTCAGGAGTGATCTTGACTGATTCCGATTTCTTCAATCCAATGCGGGTGATTTTTCTTCGTGAATCAATGCGGCTTTGTTCACGGTAGCTGTACCCTTGCACGGCCCGGATGAGCGCATATTCCTGGGGCAGCAAAGCACCAGCCTGCATGGCCAGACGCGCATAAGTTTTTATGGATGAAAGACGAACATTTACGCTTTGGATGGCATAACCTGTAGAGATCTGCCATTTGACAAATGCTTCCACTAATCCCCAGGTAACCAAACGCCAGGCAGCAGGTTCGTGCGAAAGGTCGCCCGTTTTAACATTATGAAGGGCAAGAAATTCCCGGAATAATTCCAGATCGGCATCCTGGCGGCGCAGGGTCTGATCCGCACGCCTTGAACGATAATCCATGAAACGGGAAGCCGCTGCGGCTCGATTGGCACGTTCACCAATCAGGTTGGCCAGTTCACCTGGCAGCAAGGGCTGGATCTCTCCGCCGAATCGTGATTCCTCATTTTTCGTCATGATTTGATTTTACACGATTAATTACGGATGTCATGAATACTGATGTTTGTGTTCGCGTTGCAATTTCACTATAATGAAGAGTGACACCAAAAAGGAGGTGAGCTCATGAAAGGCAATGACAAGGTTATTCAAGTGTTAAACGACTTGCTTTCAGATGAATTGACAGCCGTGAGTCAATACATGGTCCATGCCCAGATGTGTGCCAATTGGGGATACAAAAGCCTCTCAGACAAGATAGAAAAAAGAGCCATAGATGAGATGAAGCATGCTGAGAAACATATTGACCGCATCCTCTTTTTGGAGGGGATGCCTGTGGTGAGTGTGTTGAAGAAAATGAGCATTGGGCCGGATGTGCTGGCTCAATTGAGCAATGATCACGCAGCAGAAGAAGGCGCGATCAAGGGGTATAACGAAGCCATCAAGTTGTGTACCGATTTGCTCGATAATGGCACCCGTGAAATCCTGGAAGATATTCTCGCGGATGAAGAAGCACATATTGATTGGCTTGAAGCGCAGTTGGATCAGATCAAACAAATGGGAATTCAAAACTATCTGGTTGAACAGATTTAAGAAAAACAAAGATTATCATATCGAATTATCTTCAGCCCGACAGATAAATTTGGCGGGCTGAGCTTTTTAATTCAAACTGATGGTTTCTGAAAAGTCCAAGCACAAGGGTGAATAAGTTTGTTGGATTATAATTTATTATCAACTGTAAGAAGAGGGAATCATGGCAATCCTTGGAATATTAAGCATTATCCAGATGATCATTCTACCTGGATTGATTATTTCAAAACTAATAAGGTTTAATTATGGTGGAGTTCCAAGAATTGTTGCCATTTTTGGGATCAGTTTATTTGCTAATTATCTATTGGTTGCTTTATTAACTTTTTGTCACATGCTTCTTCAAACTACACTCCTGGTCATAATTATCCTCGAAATCGCGGTTTGTTTTTGGCTGTTTAGGAAAACGATTCTTGATTCTTTTGAAGCATTATCCTCTCGATATGAGCACAGGCTTGGATCAATAAATTATTCTACGGCGACAAACCCAGGTTCCTCCTCATTTCAGCGAATTGTTAATCAATTTGTGTTTTTTGTTTTGCTCATTTTTGCGTTTTCAGATATTGTATGGGTATTTCAACGATTTACTAATAACCTAACTACAGTTTTTCAAACTTGGGATGCTGTTGTTTCATGGAATCGTTGGGCTGTAGAGTGGGCGAATGGGGCTTTTCCGACCGCAACCTCTTATTATCCACAGTTGATACCAGCCAACTGGTCAATTTCTTATGTACTTATGAATGGCATTGAATTGCAGTCATTTCCAAAAGCAATTATGCCTTTATTCAGCTTATTGATCTTATTGATGTTGTTTGATTTGGGAATAAAAACAAAATCTTTTGGTTTTTTCATTGGGGTAATATTTACGCGTTTGGTAATTAAAAAATTTACAGGTGAGTTTATTGCTGATGGCTATGTAGATTTGCCTATGGCTTTTTTTTGTTTCGCCAGTATTTACCTGCTCTTGTGTGCGCGGTTCAATGCGGATAAAAATAATTCCAACCTTGGGGTAGTAATTACCAGTGTTATATTGGCTGCTGGAGCAGCATTAACAAAACAGGCAGGCGTTTTTATCTTTATCCTGCTTCCAGTATTAGGATATGTGATCCTCTATAAGCAATTCCCCGATATCTTCAATGCGCAGAAACGAAAGAATTTGTTATTCGCTTACTTACTGGGGTTATTGATTGTGGCTTCTTGGTATTTCGTAAAATGGGTACAGATACATGGTGGGCTGGATTCATCAAATGTGACTTACGTAACCAAAGATATCTATGATGGTGCGGGATATTTGAAACGTGCCTTGGATGCTTTTATATTATTAGGGAAATATAAGTATTTTCTTCTTGCTTTAATACCTGCTGTATTATTGGTTAAAAAACCGTATAAATGGCTTGTAATTATTATCGCGATCCCATTTTCAATAATTTGGATCTTCTTTTTCAGCTATGAAGTTAGAAATCTGGCATTGATCTTCCCAATTTGGGGATTAACGATTGGATTATTTGTTCAAGAACTCTTTGAATACATTTGGAGATTTTTCAGTTTTATTAAGATTCAAAAAATTTCTGCAATCACATTAATGATCCTTCTTGTCCTTGGATTAGGGTTTATAGGTATCAAATATCCGCTTCAATACTTAATCCATAATCAAGAAGAACAACAATGGCTGTTATTCAACCCGGAGTTAAATGTAAAAATAAGGGAGATGGTTGAAGAAACAGGTCCAAGCATAAAGATCCTTACTAATTATCCTGTTGATTATTTGCCAGGGTTAAACGGGACACAAGTTTCTTTTTGGTATGATAATTTACCAGACTATGTGGCTTCAGTAGCGCTTCCGGATATTGACTATTTGCTTGTTCCTAACAATGCGATACCTGAAATAAATGCTGAAATTCAAAAAGGCCTCGATAATGGTTTACTTCAATCTTTGTTCACTGTTGAGGGAGCTTACTCCTATCGAATGTTTAAGGTTTTACATTGAAATCATCAATTCTCTTGTTTCTGAAATATGTGATTGTCTCATTACTAATTGCTGGAATTGATTACTCAATTTTTTGGTTTTCACAACTCTTGTTTTCTAATTTGTTACTTCGATTGTTGTTATCAAGAAGCATTTCCATTGTCGTTCAATACCTTCTAGTAAATTTCAAAGTTTTTGAATGCAAATTACCCACTTCCAGAACACTGCCGTTATTTGTAGGTTTGGTTCTTCTTAATGGGTTAGTTTTAGATATTTTAATTAAATGGTTGGGTTATTTGGGAATTGCACAAATTAATGCCAAAGTCATTTGTGAGCTGGGTCTTTATCTGCCCAATTATTGGATACTGGGACGCTGGGTGTTTAAGAAAACCAAAAG
Organism: Chloroflexota bacterium; assembly: GCA_021825925.1. Taxonomy (GTDB): domain Bacteria; phylum Chloroflexota; class Anaerolineae; order Anaerolineales; family Anaerolineaceae; genus UBA6107. The sequence goes on along the minus strand of JAKAFP010000005.1, from coordinate 228,345 downwards.
GTAACTCAACCTTTTTTTTTGATGGATTTTTCGAAACATTGATATAAAAAACAAGATTGTTTATTCGCAATCTTGTTTTTCCTGATCCATGGTTAATATTGCCGTTCCTTATGGCTTTATTGAAAAACCACGTTATACCTCATCAATGGTCGGTCTACTTCCAATTTGTCCTTGAAAAAAAGATACAAATTGTAAATAGATTTTCTCAGCGAGTTGAATAGAACAATAAGATTCAGGTTCATATTTTCGATTTGCATCTAGCAGACAATCAGCAATTTCAAGCCTCCGGGCAAATGTTAGCTCAGGTTTCTCTGTTTCTCTTTGCATGAGAAAAGCCTGATCCATGCCAACAGAATATTGAACGGGACAATTTGTAATATCAACATTAACATCAGGATGTGTAAATACCAATCCTCCCATAACCATTTTCATTAACCATGGGTATTTTCTTAGTGAATTGGTCAAGAGGTTTATAACGTAATCGAACGCGCGCAACCACTGTTTATCAGGGTCAAGGGAATGGTTATATTCCTTCTCCTGCCAACCTGAAAGACATTCATGAGCGGCATGTCTATTGTTCACTCTATGTTTCCATTGGCCAAAATCATAAGTAATTTCTCCATCGTAGTATTTACTTTCAAGGATCCAAATTCCTCTTTTATCGATTTCGATTCCATCTACATCGTTCTTGTTTCCAATCCTCAATCCTAAAATATATATTCCGTTTTCATCTATTTGAGACTGGTTTTGATCAAAAATACAGTTTATTGATTGCATCATCCTAATTTCGCCAGGGATACCTGGAATCGCTTTAGGACATTTCTTTGCAAAATTTCGAAAGTATTCCTCTCCTCCATCTTTAAATTGAATATCTTCAATCCATCTTGAAAGCACACTCGGACAAACAATTTTTTGAAGTATCGATTCGACTTTTTCGGGTTCAGTTGGCCGGCCAGCAGTATTCCATTTTTCTGACAGAGGTTTAGGTGTGGGAATAAACTGAGGAATTTGCTTTATCTCACCATTGCTTTTTACTATAAACACTATTAACGATGTGATCGAAAAACTAAAAAGCAGAAAGGTGAAAAGAATTACAATCCCAAATAACGCAATTGGTAAATGACTTTTTCCTGGGATAATTATTATCCAAAACAACAAGATTAGGCTAAGTATCCAGGCAATAAACCAATTCGTTTTTTCAATTTTTAGTTGTTTGTTTCGTGAGCATATCTGGTCCACCTTTTGTTTGTTTGCTAAATCAAATTCAATTTTTAGAGCTGTTTGAATTGATTGCCATTCAGCTATTTCTAAATTTTCCAATTCTTGCCATTTTTTAAGCTTTTCTTCATATTCTTTGGTTTCGTTGATAAAGTTTTCATTGGCCGCTTTGTTTAGTTCAGGTTTGTAATTTAATTCCCATTCATGCATTAATTGATTGTCAAGTTCAATAGCCCTTTGGTAACCTTTTAACAGATTAGAGTATTTCTTATTGATGATTAGCACGTGAAACCTCCTTGGTAATGAAATTAATGTTCTATGATTCCATAATAACAACCGAAATGGGTTTTGTGTTGTTGGGTTTTTGGCTTTATTTTGGTTAAAAACTTAGAAAAAGCAGCTGATTTTGTTAAAACATATAAAAAAGAACTGAATATATATAAGATATTTCATAAATATTCTTTAAAAACCCCCATTTTTTGGTCAAAATGGCCTAAAAATGGGGGTGTAATTCTGTATGTCCAAATTTGAACTTTTTTGGCATTTTTGCGAAAAATCGAGAAATTTTAAGATTCAAATGCCTGTTACTACCGATTATTACTCGATTTCGACAAAAAATTTGAGTATTTTTACCATGAATATTGATGACATAGTGAGGTTATCTTATGATTTTGTGACAACCTCATTCATATTAAAAATGTTGGTAAGTGTTGAGAATTTTATTTTGGAATTTTCCCGGATTTTTTGGGACTTTCTGGGACTAACGGTAGAGGATTAATAACTGAGTCCCGCAACGCAGTTGCAACTTTAAAGTTATGATCTTTTTCTTTTGCAATAATAACTCTAAGGGCAAGGCGACTGATTTTTGCATACTGAGTAAAAACACTAAAAGCTCGTTTGTCGGCCATGATGGAAAACAAGAGAGCGACAGCCTGATCAGCGTTGCCACAATGTGCAGAAATAAAGCATGCATCATTCAATTCATTATATGTTAAATGCTCTGCATGAGCTTTCACAATTAATTTTTTAACAAGGAATTTCGAGGTGCCGTTGTCTCTTGCTAATTCTGTTACGACCCCATCATGATCAGGCGAAATCCAGGAGAGGAGTCTAGGTTCAGGTTTTACACTCTGAGATTGAGAGAAAGAGGACAAATTACTTTTTAAATGGTAATTAGGATTTTTCCCGGTCGCATTTTCGAGTAATGCCTTTTTGGGTTTGGTATCTGGTGCCGATTGAGTAACCATCGGTTTGGATTTTCCTAAATCAATTCTGCCATCATTGGTTTGTTTAGGAGAGATGCCACACATTTCAATAGCTGTAAACGGATCCATTTTTTGTTCAACAACAACTTTAGATAATCTTCCTGCTGTCTCATAAGAACAACCAACTAGCAATGATGCTAAGCGGGCATGAGAAGTTGGATCCGTGGTAATAAAAATTGGTTTCAAAGCCAATGCTGTTGCCAATGTCATACCGTGAGCAAAAAGACTCACTAGCGGGATTGGAGTATCATTTTCTGTTATTTGAATGAGCCGACTTATATACCCTTGAGTTTTTCCAACTTTTTCTGCAAGCTCAGCTTGGGTAATGTCAGGATGAAGCATGATATATTTTCTCAATGTGATTGCATGCTCGTAGGGTTTTTGCGGTTTACTACTTGCATTTTCCACAAAAGTAAAATGTGAGACATCTTCGTCTGCACGAGCGACGTGGGCATCGATCTTATCCCAGCCAAGCATTTTTGCAGAATCACGCCTGTTATGGCCAAAAACCATCTTATATTTTTTGGTTTGAGTAAAATAACCTTCATTAGTACTGTCATCAGCGAGTTCTTGTACCATTATAGGCTGGAGAAGACCTATGTTTGGATCTCCCATTGTGGCAAGAAGAGAAGCATCTCTTTCATCGTGTTCAGGATCAAACGGTTTTTGACGATATTGGACATCACTATTTTCAATAATGTCAGCAATAAAAACAGAGCGAACAGGGTATTTCGACAACATTGCAGCGTTCAAAGTAGTAGATCGTGTGATATCGGTGACGGTGTCATTGTTTTGAGTTACGAGGCCATCAGAGGGGGTGATGAAATTCGTGTGCGGGATATCTTTAGGACTAACCATTCTCAACCTCCAAACTTCCAATAGTTTGCATAACTGGACGAGTATTTCTTCCAAAAGTTTGAGGGTCCATATCAATCATTACGATGGGACCAGAATAGTTCTTAGAAAAATAATGTGCCAAAAGGCCTGCAATGGTGGTTTTTCCCACGCCACCCGTCAAGTTTGTTACAGTTATGTTTATTGTCATTGTTAAAACCTCCTTTTTTAATCAAGTGACATAAAAAATAAATACCTTACAAAAATTATATCTTTAGGGAAAGTCTGCTGGCGTGAAAGAAGTGTGAAGATTCAAAACCGCAAAGATATGCAAGAGAGATTAATTTATTTTTCCACTCACATATTACTTTAAAGGTTTATAGAAATACCTTGGTCTTGGAATATCTAGTGGATTTTTTCATGCGACCATCAAAGGATCATCCTGAAAAACGGATTTATGTTTGGCTTGTCAAACGACAAAGAATTCGTTTTCTGTATTTGCGAAGATTCCTTCGGTATTTATATTTCCCAGTTCCTTATAATCGGAGATATTTTGAATTCCACCCAATGGCAAAGGGAAGGCTTAAAAAGGGTTTACGATTCAACGAACAGGAACCCTGTGAGGAGGAATTATTCGCAAGATGTTAAGATTCCGTTTTCAGGCATAATCAAACCTCCTTGCCTGAATTGGGTTTTAAAATATGTAAGTCGGAAGAACAATAAATTGAGTTTATCTCCATGAATAATCAATTGATAACAGGTTGCTAAACAATCATCTACCCAAGGCCAAACACAAGGTATGCGAGAATTATCCTCCTGCAATAATATAGATTGTTTTTATAATCATCATGATATTGACCAATTAATAATTTATATATATGATACGGGTTGGCAGACACCAATATTTATATATTTATTTGACCTGTTTTTACAGCCAACGAGGAAGCTCCTTCTATTATATGGAAAATGAAAACTTAAAAAATTTCAACGACTAGTTTTTATATTTCAAAAATTGGATTAAGTAGTTTTTCTTACCATTTAAGGAGACGAAAAATGGCAGACAACAGCAAGTAACGACATGGGTGAAGAATAATTAGAGTATAGAGATAAATTATTCGCGCGAATAATCGCCAGACAATACTAGCCCGACTTGGAGCGGGAAAAGGTGAAAGAAAGCAGAGGATCCACTAGTTTAGCAAAAACCGAGTAATAAAAATTTCGTATAGTTAAATTATTCCCCGGGAATAATTAACCGACAAAATTGGTCCGATTAGGAGCTGGGCGAGTAAACTCTCCGATAACTAAAGGGCGGTGGCTTGTGGAAGGATATTGATTTTGTGAATGTATTTTCATTGGAAACTATATATTAACCATTAATAGGTCTCGAGTCTAAGGAAGGGTATTACAAATACAAACAGACTAAATCTGCTTATTTTGTAGTCATGGGCGGTTTATAGATCCTGAAATACCTAAAAATTGGTCATTTGCTTTCCAGCAAAAGAACTTGCAATGTAAGAAAAATGATAGTATTATGTTTGTACTTTATTGTTGCTATTAAAACATTTTAATATCACTGACGAAATACCTAAAAAACCAATCCCCGATTGGTGTTTTGGTTTAAATATTCAGTTCAACTTTCATTTCCACAGAAAAAGTCATATTATTTTGGACAAGAATAAGAACCTTTTTTCGGATTATTGACCCATTCAAAAATATCCATTTACCTTATAGCCTGGGATCAAAAAGGCTCTTCAGTTGACTTTGAAACGCTCTAAGAACTTTTTCCTGGCTCCATTCATTTTTTGCTAATTGAAAGCTGTTATTTCCAAGTTGTCTTCGTTTTTCTGGTGAATCTGCGAGCTGTTTAATTACTTGAGCCAAGGCATCAACATCATTAGAAGGGGTAACAATCCCTACCTGTCCAACCACACCAGCTAATTCAGTACCTGGATTTGCTGTTGCGATGATAGGTTTACCGCTAGCAAGCATGCCGAGGAGTTTCGAAGGCATTACGAGATCCGCTGCTCCGGCTTGCTGGGGAAGGATATGAATATCTGCAGTGTTTAACAGGAGATTTAATTGATTCGGGGGTTGCAGATCCAAAAACTTTACATTTTGTAAAACGCGTGCTGACTCTTCCAAATTTGAACGGGAAGAACCGTTTCCACATAGAACAAATACCAATTGCCGGTTTGACTGTAATTTCCTCGCAGCATCCACAAGCAATCCGAGACCCTGTTTAGCTCCCATATTCCCGGAATATAGGATCACTATTTGATCGTTTGAGATGCCCAATTCTTTTCTGTATGGGTTATCAATGGCAGGCAGTGGGTATATCACAGTTGTATCCACCCAATTGGGGAATAACACGGTTCTTTCTTCTGGCACGCCTTTGGCGATCAAACGTTTTACCATTTGATTTGAGATCGAAGATACTCTGTCAAATCGAGATAAAACCGATTTCTCCCATTGGATTGCTAGTTGCATGAAGACGTTTGTTGAGCGAAGCATACCCAGGTTGGCAGCAGCATCCAATTCGAAATCTTGAATGTGTAGCCAACTGACGGATTTACACCTTCGCGCAATCCATGCGGCAGACGGAGCGGCAAATAAAGTGGGAACTACGCTAATAACTACATCCGGTTTGAACTTAATTTCACTGATTAAAGTAAAAAAACTTGTTATTGCGAAAGAAAGGAGATGAATAATGCGGGTGATTCCAGAAGGATGGCGCGGTACCCATATTGGACAACGAACGACTTTTACGCCCTGCCAGTTCTCAGTTTGATATCGCCAGGAACTATATGGAGGCCTTACTTTCCAATCGGGATAGTAGGGCGGTGCAGTGACCACATTAACATCATGTCCGGCGTTGGCCAACCATTGCGCCAATTCACCAGTGTATTTTCCAATGCCGATCATTTCAGGGCTGAAATTTAAGCCGTGAATCAAGATCTTCATGATTTCATTACCCTGGGTTTGATAGGTTTGGCCGGGTTGCCGTAACAAATCATCGCTTCTGGTAAGTCTTTTAGAACAGTGCTGCGCGCTCCAACGACAGTTCCTCTTCCAATGTTTACACCAGGTCCGACAAAGACATCATTAGGCAGCCACACTTCATCATTAATAATGATATCTTTTGCATAAATGCGAAATAAAATATCCGTATACTCATGCATGCCAGTACAGAGGTAAACCTTATGTGCCAAGGCAACATTGTTACCAATGTATATTTTTCCTAGATTGTAAATATTGCATTCATCACCAACCCAAGAATTGTCTCCAATGGTAAGGTTCCAAGGATAAGTGATTTTTGCAGTTGGGCGAATTTTTACCCCTTTTCCGATATTAGCACCAAATAATCGTAACAAAAAATTTCGCCATTCAAACATGAATTGAGGGCTGATTCTAAAAAAAGTTGCCTGTACAATCCACCACAACTGAACAACAATTTTAGAGCGTCCCCGAAAGTTTTGAGGTACCTGAAATTTTGATAAATCCTGATATGTTGGGATCATAAAATACCTCACTTGTTTTTGTTTAGCCACTCTAATGTTGTGATGATACCTTCGCGCTCTGAAAAGGGCAGCGGTCCACAAAAAGATTCCAGATCCTTTGTATCATAAATCATATCAGTAACGATATTGTTTAACCTAAAGGAAGTCAAGGGAGGTTCTTTGTAGCCCATTTTTTTAAGACCGTCGCCTATTTTCGCAATAAACTTGAGGAATTCAAGGGTGACTTCCAGGGGAGGGCGGACGCCTTGTAATTCTGCAATCTGTTTTGCCCAGTTATAAACATCTATGGGCTGGTAATCGCACAAATATAATGTTCGTCGGTTGAATTCCACCGGAAAATGATTGATTAGTTTTTCAAGTTCATATACCGTATTTCCAATATATCCAAATGACTTCTTGATCAAGTAATTTCTGGGGTGGAAATACAGGGAACGAATAATAGTCATGAAGAAATCATTGTATGGAGTTCCAAACCAAGGCCCCCATATAGAAGTCGGCCTCAGGATCATCCATGAATAGGACATCTCTGGCGAGGAAGCCCTGATGATTTTTTCTCCAAGCATTTTGCTCTCACCATAAAAGGTTGTAGGTGAATAATCATCCTCAGACTTTGGTTGATATCCAATTCGGTTTACGAGACGAGTGGATGTAAATAATACCAATTCCAATGCTTTACATTTGCTGGAGGCAGTGATGAGATTAGATACACCATTTATGTTCGCTGAATAATCTGATAATGACTTGCCGTTCAAGTCGGTCTTTGCGGCCAAATGGACCACCACGTTCGGTTGAAAATTATCAATAATGGATATTAATTGCTCAGAATCGAGTACATCGCATTGTTTCCAAAAAGGGATGTGTTCTTCTTTTTTTGGTGGTTTAATATCAATATTAATCAAATCATTATATTTGATGATTAATTGGTCAATGAGGTTTGTTCCAATAAAACCGCTTCCTCCAGTTACAATAATTCTGGTTTCTTTCAATCAAGCCTCCTTGACGGTTGTCGCAATTATTGGAAATCTTGACCTTGATTTCAATTGTATGACCTATCGTTTTTTCAATGTTTTTTGACATTTAAAGATTTCAGTCTGGATCTCATTAATTAATTTCCGTGAATTGGCTTTAATCTCAAAGTGCTGAGCAAAGCACCTGTAGGCATTTTCTTTCATGTCTTTTTTTCCCAGTTGATCAAGTGAGCTCCATTTTTGAAATGAATCCCTTAATCCCTCGACCGTGTCGTCTGCCACAAATCCAGCCTGTTCATTTGCTATATCTTTCCAGATATTTACTTTATTAGAGATTAAGACGGGGGTTCTGCATGCCAGCGCCTCAGCTACCACCATACCAAAATTTTCGGTATGTGAGGGAAGAACCACACAATCGGCATTTGTGAGTGCACCCCATTTTTCCTCGTTTTCCAACATTCCTGTCCAGGTGATCCGATCCGCTATCTTTAATTTATTTGCTAGGTTTATTAGTTCCGTTTTCCAGCCAATCACATCCGGGCCGGCCATGACCAGGTGTAGTTTTTGGTTGAGCAGAGCGAATTCGGAGAATACTCTGATGAGATAGTCGCAACCCTTAATGGGATGGATTCTTCCCATAAATAAAAGGGATTGCTTGCCTTCCAGTTCTGGAAACGCTTTAAGGAATACCTGCTTCACGTGGGTGGGATCCACAACAGGGGCTTTTATACCGATGTTCACCACCATACCGTTGACCTTGTACAATTCAAATGATTTAGCTGCCTGATTCTTTTCACCCTCTGAGGTAAACAAAACTCCAGTTGCGTTTTTTAGGACAAAATACTCTGCCCATGGCCAATAAAACCACTTTTTTAAGTGTTTCAGCGGATACGTATATTTAAACCAGGGGTCGAGCGCTCCATGAACATATACAAAAAATGGAAAATGACCTATTCTTGAAGCCAACCAGGTGCCGTAACTTTGGAACTGCCAAATGCCGTGACAGATCACACAATCAAAATTTTTTGCATTATGAGCAAGCCATTCAACGAGTTTGAAATTTAAATGGTACTTTCCGTAGCTTGGCGCTAAAGAATAGATGGTGGTTTGATTTTTTTCTGGGAATTGATAAGCAAAATCATCCAAGGTGACAATCTCGGATTGGTGTCCCAATTCAGAGAGGGATTCAACCAATTGTTTGACGACTTCTGGTTGACCGCCGAAGATAGGATTCAAACTAACCATCACATGTAATAATTTCATCAACTACAGCTTTCTCTTGACTTGTCACTAGTTTTTGTTTTCGTTGTCATTCCAGCAAAAATTGTTTTAATCCTGCTCCAACAACTTCTCTGTTGCATACAGAATTTACCCTATTCTGACCTGCATGACCGATTGATTTAAGATCATAGAACTCGGATGCTACATTCTTAAAAATTATTGCCAAGTTTTCAGGGGTTTCTTGAGGCAAGAATATTGCGCTATGGTCATCCAATAAATCAGGAACGTCGCTGACCCGCGTCGATATAATTGCCAATCCATAAGAGGCATATTCAAGCACTTTGGAAGGGAAGGTGGTTTTCCCCATTTCAGAAGAAGTTACTCTTAAGTTGAGTCCAATCTGAGCTTTGGTAATTTCCGAAAAGTATGTCTCGCGGTCAACAGTACCAAGAAAGCTGATCCAACCTCTACCTGCGGTTTTTGAGAAATCAAACAATTTCCCAGACAATAATCCCTGGCCGGTAACGGAAAATGTTATTTTTTCCTTTAATTCCGGCATGTGCTGTTCAAGCCATGCTATGGAATCCATAAAAAGGTGGACACCTGTTTCAGGGATCAGGGTTCCACCAAAAAGTATTGTGATGGGGCGTTTTGACCATTTTGTATCATCGATGTTTTGGATTTCAGTTGTGCCATAACATACATATGTATGCCTGGACCAAATCTGATTGGCCAAATTCTTGGCTACAATTATGGCGCCTTTGTTGCATAATGATCCAAACAGATACTTTGAGAAGCTGTCTTTTAGCCTTCCGATAAACCAGCCTGAGGCGATGGGGCCATCTTCCAAATCGAGGAAGAGTTCGGCCCCATGAATTTTCGCATAGATTAATGCAGGTAAATATTGCCAAAGTCGGTTGTAGGCAATAACAATGATTTTGCCTGAAAACATTGACATTATTTTTCTAACTGCTGAAGTCAATGAAAAAGTTGCCACAAAATGTGTAATCCATTTTATTTGCCAGAAAGCAGCATAATGGATTTTAATTTCATTGATAGTCTTGGTTCGTGATGGATATTTGATTCCGCTTCCTGTTTGCCTTCCTTTACCAAGACTGACAAGATGAACATCAAAATCTTGATCGAGCAGGGCATGAGCAATACCGAATACCTTATTAGTCGCGGCAGGGCTATCCAATGTCACACTACGTTCTGATCTTGTGACCGAATCAAGTGCATTGCATAGGTAAATGATGTGGATTTTCTCTGAAGACATAAAACCTTTTAAGATCATTTTTATAAGTATTGCAGATGAAGAAGATGTTCATTTTTCGTGATTGAGTATTTCTTCATAAAAAGATAAATAGCTTTGAACCATCTTATCAACACCAAAATTTGCAGCTGCAAATTGAGCCGCTTTCATCCCCATAACTGTGAGTCGGCGATGATCATTGAGTACATCAATAATACTCTCAGCCATATCTTGTGGATCTTGTGCTTTTGTTAAAAAACCAGTCTCACCATCTATAATTGTATCCGGGATTCCACCAACTGAGGTAGCGATCACGGGAGTGCCACAAGCTTGCGCCTCCAGAATAACTGTTGGAAATGTATCTGCTTTCGCGGCATGTAAATAAATATCGGCAGCCTGATAATACTTAGCCATTTCTTCAGCCGAATCAATATGCGAAACATTTTTTATTTCAACTTCACCGATTTTTTTGTTGGATTGTTTATCTCCCAGAGCGATAATTAATAATTTCTTATTATTAGTCTTATGAGATACGATTTCAATGGCTTTCTGGATGGTGAAATAATCTTTGTACGAACTTTTTTGAATTCCACTATCCGAAACAAAAAGGAAAATAGCTGTATCTTGCGGAAGTCCCAGAAAATCACGGGCTTTTGATTTTTCTAACGGATGAAATATTTTCAGATCGATCCCGTTGGGAATTACTTTATATTTTACGATGGCGGGAGCAAGCATAGATTTTCTGGCAGTCTCAACTATCCAATTGGAAGGAGCGGTTAAATATAATTTTGATTTGGAATATATTTCTTTTTTTCGGTTCCAGTTATAGGCAGTTTGATCATGTTTCATGGCTGGGTATATATCCAAATGTGGACACTCACCACATCCTGTTTTCCATCTCTGGCATTCAATGCTGTGGGCACAATGACCGGTGAGCGGCCACATGTCATGTAGGGTCATTATAGTGGGGTAATGGTTGGTTAATTCAGGTAGGTAGGTCAGATCAAAATAGTTCAGATGAAGATTATGTAGATGTACAATGTCCGGAGATTGATCTGGAAATGAAGAGATTAACCTACTTTCAGGAAAATCAAAATCTTCAAATCCCTCATTTCTATGAATGTATCGTGAAGGGTCCGCTATCCGGCGAAAAAGCCCTGCAAGATTTTTTGAACCGATCTTTATATGGTTTTTGTTTGCTATTTCTGCCATAGTATAAACAACTTTACCAATGTCGCTAGGCGGCAAAGTTGGAGGGATTTGCTTTACAAAAGGATCCTGGCTGAACTTTATTCCTGCAGCCATCCAGGATTGATGGCCTCGAGCTCGATACCCTTGGTGTAAGAGCCAGGCAATACGAGCAGCGCCGCCTAGATTATCGTAATAATTAACCTGAAGAATGTTCAAAAAAGTACCCTGCTCTTCGATTTGTTGTTATCCATTTATAATTATACTTGTTGAACTCGAAGTAATAATACAAACTTTAAGTGAGAATAAGTCATATGGACAGTGATCATCTAACTATCAGTGTCATCATGCCAGTTTACAATGGTGCTCTCTTTTTACGAGAGGCAATTGAGAGCATTCTAAACCAGAGTTTTAGCGATTTCGAATTCATTATCATTAATGATGGTTCGACGGATGATTCTAAAGGCATTATCAGAGAGTATGAATTAAAAGACGCTCGGATAAAATTCATTAATCAGGAACAGAATTCTGGATTGATCAATGTACTCAATTTGGGATTGTCTCTATCAACAGGGAAGTATATTGCACGGATGGATGCTGATGATGTAAGCCTTCCCAATAGATTTGCTTCCCAAGCTCATTTTCTTGACACTCATCCTGAGATCGGAGTATTAGGGAGCAATGTCCATTCGATAAATTCGGTGGGGCGCAGAACATCCAATTTTATTAACAACCCGCGATTGCCTCAAACCTCAAATCAGATCAAATGGTCTTTGTGTTTTTCTTGCTGCCTGATGCACCCCACAATTATGGCCAGGCGGGAACTACTGCTTAATGCCGGCGGATATGACAAATCTGCGAAACATGCTGAGGATTATGACCTTTGGGTCCGTTTGGCGCCGACGACGAACTTCTATAACCTTCCACAGAAATTACTGTTGTTAAGAAGACATGAAACAAACATTACTGTCATCCATATTGATACAACGATAGTAAATAGCAGGCAGATTAGTAATTGGTATATTTCGACAATATTGGATGGAAAAATATCACAAGAATTGGTTGACATCTTTTGGATGGTGAATGTCCAACAATTTATAAATCAAGCTCAAATCATTACTTTCCTAAAACAACTCAAGGAAAGTTTTGTCAATAAATTTAAGCCTGAAGGGTTTGAAAATCAATATATCAATAAAAATATAGCGAGACGTTCCATTGAGCTCTTATTGAACAATCATGAAAAGAGTTTATTTCGGAGCCTTCTTTTTGGATATGCTTTCCGCATTGATCCCATTCAGGTTATTTCAATATTAATTGTTAAGATTCTCCGAGACTGTTGGAAAAAATTGAAGGGTATATTATAAAGAAATATCTTGGTCATTAAATCAAAAATAATTCCACTTCTTGGTGACATCCTGTTGGAATAAACCCATCATATTTATTAACGTCAATTCTTTTACCATTTTCGAATAATTGGCTTAATGACTCAGCCGTATAGATTGTGTTTGTTCCTGCGCGATTTGGGGTTACTTTTTGTACCACATTGATGGGATTGCAAAAAGTGACTGAACGTTCAAAACACATTAATTTCGGGAACTTCTTAGTGTATTCCTGCCATTGAGCTGCCATTACCCCTTCGAGAGCGTTTGGATTATCAAAGAAAAATCTTAGGAGCAGGGGGATGATTTGTTTGGTTCGATAGACGCTGCTTGAAATTTCCAGTGGATATTTGAAATCATGTTCTGAAACAGTCCAGTCGTAACTCAATACATGATCATCCATTGTTGTAAACGAAGGTAATGCCTGGTTAGAGTTATGCGCATAGCAATAAGATGTGTTTTGTCCAAGGCGGAGTGAAAAACCTAGTGTTTTTTGGCATTTATTCAGATGCTGGATTACCGTTGAAATTGAGAAATCATTACAAAAAATATTATCATCCACAAGAAAGAGCAGGTATTTATCTACTTCATATGGTAGAAGTCTCAACACAAATTGTCTTACGAAACGATTAAAAATTATATGGAGATACTTATTTTTCCGGGTTTTGAGAAAAGTGTCAGTGAAAATCTGGTATCGTGTTTGATTTTGCCTGGACGATGAAGATATAACCCATTTTAGTACATCACTCCGAAAATCAGATTGAAGGATGAAATTAACTTTTTGATATTCTTTTTGTAAATTTTCATATTGAGAAGCGTGTAATTCATTCGAAACTTTGTACAGAACAGTCATATTGATAAGTTCATGGTCTTTACAAAGATTATAGAAGGATCTCAAAACGGAATCCAGCTGCATTGCTCGATCATAACTAAAAATAATCCCGTCAACAGTTTTATTCATTGCTTAACCTTTTGAAATAGATCTATTGCCAACCAATATAGCATTCTTATATATGCAAGATATTTTTCATTTGGTGATATTCGCTTTGTTTTATAGGTTAGTCTCAAAAGGTTTTTATCCGTTATTAATGGTAGAACCTTTGCCCACCTTTGTTCTCTAGGAACATAACTGCAAATAAAAAAATATTTGGACATAACAATTTCTTGATCAATGATTTCTCTTAGATCTTCAGTGATCTTGGCATTAAAATTGGTTGCTTCATTAAATGATTTTTGAATTATTACTGATATATCGGTAGGAGTTGCTTCGTAATTTGTTCGATTTTGAGAGTCAAGGAAAACTTCTGAAAGGTAATCATGTGAATGCGCAAATGGAACCAGTAAGATCAAGCGAAACCACATATCACTATCAGTCCCAATTTTGAGGTTTTCATCGAAATAGCCATATTGGTCAAGTGTTTGTCTATTAATCGCGATAGAGGAGGAATTAAAGGGGAAACCTATTTGGAATATTTCCTTCCCTTGGATGATGCCATCCCATTTTTTAGGATACATTTTATTGATCGTTGGATAAGTAAAACGACTTCCATTATTATGGTAAACTGCGGTGGAATAAACCTTGGCCTCAGGATATTTGTTTTTCAAATATATGATCTTTTCCAAAAAGCCTGGTAACCATTGATCATCAGAGTCCAAAAAAGCAATGGTATCAGTTTGAGAATTTTCTATTCCGCAATTCCTGGCTGAAGCTTCGCCTCCATTTTGTTTATTGATTAGCCGAAGCCTTGAGTCTGAGTAGTCATGTACACGTTTTTCACTATTATCTGTGGATCCATCGTTTACAACAATTATTTCAAAATCTTGATATGTTTGATTAAAAATGGAATCCAAACAACGATTAATATGGTTTTCTTTGTTATAAAGAGGAACAACCACTGATATTGAAGGCATCTTAATTTTTCCGCAGTTGTTGTAAGAGTCGGTATTTATTGGTTTGTAACAGTAAATTGATAAATTGGATTCTGGACACAAATAATCGGGTGAATAAAATTTTGATTACAAAGATGGGATTATTTATCCTGCTGGCAACGATGAGTAAATGTTTATTTACAGTTTGTGTAAGCTCCTGTTTTTCAAGAGCGCTTGAATAAGTATTTTTTAGTTCCATGGAATTGTAAATATCGTGGAGCAATAAACATGCCTGATAATAATCACGACTAGAGTTTATTCCATCCAACCTTTGTATGCAGTTGGATATTGATGACGTTATCTCTTTTTCAAATAATCTACTAAAAGCCAATTTTCTGATATTGTTGGTGGTTATGGTTTGTTCAACAATATATTTTTTTGAGATGCTATTACTATCCGTATCTCGATAAAGCAAGCAAATATCCTTAAGTGACCCTATTTTCGAAATTTGACAAACTCTGGTCCACAGTTCGTAATCTTCTGCATGCGGGAACTGATCAGAATATCCACCAACTCTATTAATTAATTCATTTCGATACATGGTGGTTGGATGAGCAACAGCACTACCGATCAGCAGAAACCATTTTGCTGTCATTGGATATTCAGGCATAACAACCGGCTGTTTTACCGGAACTTGATTCTCATCAACGGGAAGATAGGCTGTTCCGAGAACGCCAATTTCTGGGTGTTGTTCCAAAAAATCAACCTGTTTCTGTAATCGGTGAGGGAGGCTTATATCATCAGCATCCATGCGCGCTATATATTTGGATTTAGCTGCTTTTAATCCTTTATTAAGACTATATACGATTCCCTGATTTATTTCGTTTTTTAGATAGACAATTCTTGGATCTAGATAAGATTTAATTATTTCTTCAGAATGGTCGAGTGATCCATCATTTATGATGATAAATTCAAAGTCAATAAAATCTTGACACAGAATACTTTCAATTGACCGTTTCAAATACTTTTCAGCATTAAAAACCGGCATTATGACACTAACCAATTTATTCATGCATTCCTTAGCTTAGTGCTACTTGTTTTTCATTTTCAAAGAATTGTATCGGCAATCATACTATTTGCTTATTAATGGTTTAGGAGAGATTTGTACAATTCTTCATATTCTTGCGAAATCTTTTCCCAAGTGAAATTCTTAATCCATGAATTATTTCCTGACTGTGCCATTAATTGACGCAATTCAGTATTGCTGGCAATTCTTTTTAATATTTTACTTGAAGCAACAATATCTGCATGGCGAAGACCGTTTACTTCATTTGATATAATGGTTGGCAGAATTACACCCGCTTTTGACCATTCGACTATCTCACACGAGTTTCCTACATCTGTTACCAAAAAAGGAGTTTTTGCAGCCATTGATTCGAATAGAACGATTGGGGAGCATTCGATTTGAGATGGAAAAAGAAGTAGATCAGAATTCAAATAAGCTTGTATGACATCATTCCTGGCAAGTTTTAAGAAATAAATACTTCGAAAAAAACCAAATCTTTTAAGAAAATTCATGATTTGTAAGTTGAAAACTTCCGATAATTGCTCAGGTTTAATGAAGAATTTAATCAAATTTATTAAATTTTGTTTCTCAACGATATTAAATCTATTAAAGCTGTACCCAAATTCTGGTGAAACAAAAACCAATGATGCTTGATTTAGTTTTGCCTCAATAAATATTTTGATTGCATCCATGTGGCCTTTGGCCCCCACAAAACCAGCGACATGCAATATCAGCAAATCGTGTTCGGGTATTCCAAAGCGCTTTCTGAATTCAATATCCTTTTCGATCGAAAACTCTTTTTCTGAGGCACCATTGGGAATCAAAACACCATTGGTTAAGCCTAAATTACGGGCAAACTTGACGTCACGATAATTTTCTGATAAGTAAACAACCTTATCATATTTTTTCAACCAAGCTCCCATATCGTGATAATACTGTTTATATTTATCCAGATATAATCCAGAATAACCTGTTGGGACGAATACTTTTTTTCCGCGGATTTTTGAAAGGATGGGCAAAGCTAGATCAGTAGCCCATTGTTGCGCGGCAAAATTAGTAACAATATCAAAATCACTGTTCAGTAAATATTGTTTATAATGATCGCTTTCACCTTCAATACTTTCAGTTATATTCCCGGAAATGTCAAATTCAACAATTTCAACACCGCTGATTACTTTTTCATGGCGATCAGGATCTTTCTTGGTGACTACGGTTACCTGGTGTCCTTTTGCAGCCAACCGCTCGGATAGTTGGCGTACCACCTCGGACATGCCATGGCGTGAAGGGAGATAGCTTTCAACGGTGTGCAAAATTTTCATTGTATTATTTTGGGACTAGACAAATTATTTAAGAGGTTCTCTTTAACGGATTTAATAATTAGTGCAATACTTGTAGAAAAATTTATTTTTAAATTTTTTCTTGATAAATGTTTGTTTTGAAAATGAAAATGAGGTTCTACAAGGCCTTTGTTGACTAAGTAAAGCCACTCTTTTTCCTCTTTCGAGAGAAAATGTAAAAAATCTAGGTAAGCCTCTTCATTTGATATAGTTGAAATTTCTTTGTGTTTGCCTAAAATATCATTTCGGACATAAAATGCATTCCCCGTATAGCAAACTAAACTATAACCTTTATTTGTTGCTACTTTGGTAAAGTGAGCCAATGATTGACCGACATTATTTTTTGAAATGTTTGACTCATAAATCGTCAATTTATCAGGCGAATGACCAGCATTTACCTCAACACAAATTACTAGGGGAAATATCAAGAGCGATTCAAATACTTCAAAATCAAAGCCATCAATATCAATACTTAAAAAATCTATTTCTTGAATACCATTTTTATTGCAAATACTTTCTAATTTATTAGTTTCTAGATCTACAAGTTCGTTTACGCATTTAACCTTTAGATTATCTTTGTAGGTCTTAATAAGATCAGAAAACCTCTCTTTATCACTTTCTATTAATAATCCTCTCCATCCTTCCAAAATTAATTGTCTACAATTACTCAGGTGAATTCCGTCCCATGCTCCAAATTCACAGCATATTTTTCCTTGAGGATTGATCAATTCAAAAAGATATTTAATGATTCCGTCTTCCCCATTTTGTGAAAAAACATTCTTTTTAAATATTAATAAACTTGTGTTAATCATTATATTTCTCCAGTAACGACATTAATTCCTATTTCAATTTATTTATATATCAACAGGATTGAATTATTTAGTCCGTATCTGTTTTTTTAAATAATTTATCAGATCAAAATAAAATTGAATAAAAAAAAGCTTAATAAGGTAGATTAACACAATAAAACAATAAATCCGATGATGTCTCTTTGCCCAACATTTCAAATCTAATAATATTTTCTTTTTTTGCTGTTGTTCTGTTTCATCATTTTTCCTTAGGCTTTGGCGAGGATCATCATTATAGGTTATAAGGGGTTCTTCTAAAAGGCCAAATTTGGTAAAAGTAGAAATTCGGAGCCAGAGACCATAATCTTCGAGAGCGGTTAATTTCTCAGATTCCGGAAAACCTATAACTTTTTTTATTAGCTTGGAATGGAATAATACGGAACTACTAATTATCCAATTATTATTAATTAATTGCTTAAAATCGAATTCATTAGTAATTGGTTGGTAAAAAAACAATTCGTTTTGATTTTGGTTTGTTACTCTCCAAGCGTTAGTGCAGACTGCTAGTAAATTATTTAAATCAACCAGAGTCATTTGTTTTTCGAGTTTCTCTGGCAGCCAGGTATCGTCATCGTCCAAAAATGCCAGCCAAACTCCTTGAGCAGCTTGAATACCTCGATTTCGGGGGATGGCTGGCCTGCCGGCATGTAAGCCCGGCAACCATTTAACCCTCGGATCGTTAAAACTTTCGACTAGTTCTCTAGTCTCAACACTTGATCCATCCTCACAAACCAAAATTTCAAGCGGGGATAAGGTTTGATTTAATACTGATTCAATCGCCCGGCGTAATGCTTGCGGTCGATTATAGGTCGGGATGATGACTGAGACAGAACTTACCATGATTTCCAATCCAAATTTAGCCGTTATTCTTGAGACAAAAGAGTTTTTGGCAATTAATAAATATAGGTGTGATGAGAAATTGATCTGTATTGTTTATATTTCTGCATCTCAAAATCCAATTTGTTCTCTTGTTGAGAAAAAACTTGGCAGTTAAACCAATATTCCCGAGTTATTTCTTCAGGATAATTTATCAACATCCAATGACCATAAGTTTCATATTCTGAAAAACATGACTGCTCATTGATATCGATATAACCTAGTATGACTTCAAACCATTTTTTAGAGTGCTTTGTCTCAATTTCATTTTTCATCTTGATAAGATGATTTATTGAAAACACCATTTGGTGAGAAACAAATGATAACGGACTAAGAGGGTAAAAGCCAAATATCTTGGCAATATTATCAAAATAGGGTTGGTGGTGTTCATCGGAATGAAGTAAAACTGCTTTATTGTTGCTTACGATAATCTGTGGTGATGACAATATAGTATCTGCGTCTATAACGTACGTAAAAGGAGCGTCGCTAATTTGATCGACAGATAATTTGATTAATTGTTGTAACATCCAACCTGATCTGTCGATTCCTTTCCAGATATAGTGAATATCTTTCTTCTTTATCTCTAGTATTT
The DNA here is from genome assembly GCA_021825925.1 of Chloroflexota bacterium. Lineage (GTDB taxonomy): Bacteria > Chloroflexota > Anaerolineae > Anaerolineales > Anaerolineaceae > UBA6107. Next base: position 208,914 of record JAKAFP010000005.1, on the reverse strand, counting down.
GATCTTCTGGCAAATAGAAACAATCGTTTTCTTTACAAAATGTTTTATAAATGCCTTTCTCTGGGGAAACGATAAATATCTTCCCAAGTGGATGCCTGAGGTTTTCCCTCAGTCCTTGTAAAGAATAAGGGAGCATTTGAAGATCTTTTTCGATGACAGGGATCATGATGTTTAATTTTACATCGGATTTAAAACTACTTCCCCAACTTTCACTTTGCTTGACGTACCGATAATAACCAAGCGTATCCGCAGTTTCGAGGTTTGATGGCCAACCAGCAGAAGGCATATTCATTCCATAGACTGGATTCGTAACCGCGGTAGGTCTCCATTTATTGAGTACAGATTCTTTTCCTGTATGCTCAACATAGCTTTGGTCCAAAGAAAAATTTCGAATCCTTAATTTCATCAATTTTTCAGTCATTATAGTTTCATCATTTTTATCTTCTGCAAAGAAACCAATTCTTTTTAAATCCCTTGTAAAATGGAAAATATTTAATGCGCCCATACGCTTTTTCACAACATATTTTCCATACGGCGTTTCACAAGTGTCAATAATCTGATGAAAGGCATAATCACTTGAATTAAATGAAGAGAATGCGCCTAGAATATGATTATGGTCATTTTCTTTTGCCCAAATACAAACTTTCATTGTCTTGTCGAGCCAGTCAGGATGAAATAAAGCATCAGAATCACAAGAACCCAGGATATCAAAATTATCTATTTCCATCAACTTCTTCATTGCTCTGTTGAATGCAGCACCCCATGAATTGTGACCTTTTTCACTAAAGCACCGATGAATTTTATAAACACCATTCCTGGGTTTTTCAATTAATTGTCGGATACGAGCATCTGTTGATCCGTCATCAATTAGCAGGAAGGTGATATCGTAATTATATAAATTTGTTCCAAACAGAGAATCCAGACACAATTCCAGATATTCAGGTCTTTCGTGTATTAAGACCGCCATACCGATTTTGAATTTTTTTGGGAGCTTTCGTTGTAAATGGACAGCAAATATTGAATCGGGATTAGAAATTAAACGATCATGGAAATTATCCAAGTTTATGTGACTATTTTGTAGAAATCGGACACCTGAACTACCGAATATCGTTATAAAGATTTTCTTTATTAATCTTTTCAATAAATAAATCATTGTAAAGCCTTGAATAAAAATGATGTTGTTTCCTGCAGCATTTTTTCATTACTAAATTCTTTTTTAACTCTTTCGCGATTCAATTCTCCGAATCGTATTCTTTTTTCTCTATCCTCAATAAGTTCTATTACAAGTTCCGAAAATCGTATTGAATCTTGAGTGGAGGCCAAGAAATGAATTCCATCAACACCTAAAGCTTCGCGAATTCCAGGTATATCCGTACCTACCACTGGTAAGCCTTGGGCCATACACTCAAGAACACCATTAGGAGAACCTTCTGAGCGTGAACTAAAAACGCCTATATCCACTGTTTGAAGCAAGCCAGGGATATCGTCAACTTGACCTAAGAATGAAACATGGTCGAGTATTTCTAATTCTTCGGCAAGTGTTCTAAGTGATTTTTCATTTGAGTCAAAACGGCCAGCCAATAACAACGTTGGAATAATCTCTTTATCTTTAAAATGCCTAACAACAAATTGCCATGCTTTCAGTAAAGTTGCATGATCTTTATGTTGAGATAAGTTACCTATCATACAACAATTAATCACAACTTGATGGTTTATTCTTTCAGGAGGGGTTTTCTTACTTGGAAGGTTAATTCCATTATGAATGATGGCAACTTTTTCTGGATCAACTCCAAGGTTATTTGTGAGGTATTCTTTACCACCTATGGAATTAGAAACAAACCAGGGAGTTCTTAATAATGCTTTTTTACCTATAATCGGATCAAAAGACTCGATGCCTTGGTCACGTTGATTCCAAATGCAGGTTTTTGCACCAGTGAATTTCCAGATCAAGCCGCAAGCAATATTTGGCGTTGTTGTATAGGGAAGTAGTATATCAGGTCTTGTTTTTCTTATTTCCAATAAAAAATTAAAGAGCTTGATGTTTCTTGATAATCCTGAGTTATACCCTAAAGGGTTTTCAAGAATTCTCCATGGAATTTTTAGTTGATCACAAATCTGTGCTACTTTTCCTGGGTTTGAGAAACCTATGAATTGAACGTTGCATTTTTGTTCGTTTAACAGGTAAGTTGCTAGATTGATAGCCTGTTTTTCAGAACCACCGAGTTCAAGGCTACCTAATACAAATATGATATTTTTGTTATTAAGCGGGTTCATCGTATGCGTTTTTATCCCTACCCGTTTTGTATAAAAAAATGCTTACAACAAAGTGATCGATGCGCTGTTATTTGTCTGCTGGAATAAATATAACATCAATCGTTCCTGTTAAAAGATTAATGTCTATTGGCAGACCGTCAAGATTACAAATCTTGTATCCAAATTTGACAAGATCAGCAAAGACCTGCTTTTCTTCTTCCCATTCAGGATGGTTTTTGCCCCAGCCAATCTCACAGATAATCACAGGCAGCGGTTTCCATTTTGTCAATGACCCCATCATGCCCCGTAGTACTTTAAATTCGGCACCTTCAACGTCGATTTTTATAAATGTAGGTATTGTATCAATGCTGCAATCATCAAAAACGCGAAGTTTAACCAGTGTTTTTGACATGTCTGAGGTTGCTTTTTGAGAAATTAAAGTATTCCAGCCAAGGTTTCCATCACCGGCAATGAATATTTCTTCTTCTGCGTTTGCATCACTCAAACCATAATTATTAATCTGGACCTTAAAGCGGGCATTTTGGAATGTTGTTTTGCACAATTCGGCCAGATGGTCCACAGGTTCAAAAAGAAAAAGCGAGCCAGAAAAATTGAATTTCTCAGTTAAGAGAAGAGAAAAATAACCAATATTTGCACCAATATCAAAAATCACACTATCTTCAGTGACATAAGGAATAATAGCAGAAATTAATTCTTCATAGTTGTGTTTTCTCTTCTCAAACCATTTCATTGCGTTTTGGTGAGAAACGTTTGAGGCGTTATATTTATTTTCTGATGGGGCATTGTCAGAATTATTGTGGGTCACTCTAATCTTGCCAAGAATATTATTAATAAATGCTTTCATCAACAACTCCATTTTTACAAAAGGACGACTTAATGATTTTTAATTCTGTAAGTTGCAAGTCACGTAATTAGAAAAGTTTTTTTATTTTGGACAATGTTGTTTTTATTACGGTTTTTACTGAAGATGGAATTATATTTTTTAACAACACTATAAATGTTAATCTTTTCTTTAAATCTGAAGAATTCGTAGAGGTGATTAGAACCTTGGGGTTTACTTTTATTGGGTTTGCTTTATTAATTTTTTCTGATGAGACACGACTAGCAATATAAACAAATTTTGGTATTTTCTGTTCTTCTGTAATTATTTCTATGATGGTCAGACCAAAAACTTCCAATTCTTTTTTTACTTGATCTAATGACAATCGAAATTTATATTCACTTGATTGACGTTCATTTACTGGTTTAAAAATATCTGATGATAGGTATTCATTATCTGGAATTGAATCGTAAGATGCATCAATAATATCAAAAATTAAAACGCCGTCATCTTCTAGTACTGGTATATAGGTCTTAAGAAAAACTTTCAACGAATAATTCTCTATTAGAAAAGTCCAGTTTAATCCAAGAATGCATGAATACTTTTTAGGGGGTAGCAAATGTGGAGAAATACCATCATCAACCCAAATAGAAAGAGGTAATTTAGAATATTCAGAGATTTCATATCCTGCTCGAATTGCTTTGGGGTCAATGTCAAAACCAAATAAATTTGTATACCCTAATTCAGCCAGCCAAAACAAATTAAATCCAACTCCACAAGCGGTTTCTAAGATGTTTTTATTTGGAGATATATTTTTTGCTATCCAGGTTGAAGGTTTATAAATATCCCAGCGGGTTTCTCGTTCGGTAAAGATATATTTAAACCATGGTTGAACTTGATTAAATTCTAAAGAATTAATAACAATTTCTTGATTAATAGATAGGTTTCTATTGAATGCTGGAGAATTATCAATAATCAAGGAGTTAGCATTTTTTTGTTCATTTCTGGTTAATGAATTCAGATGAGTGTAATATTCCTCAAGTGTACATGGTTCATAACCTAATTCGATAGCATAATCAAAAGTGGTCTTTAACATTCCTATGTATTGAGATACTTCTGAATGAGTTTGGGGATAGGGCGATGCTCCTGGTACTAATTCAACATTGTGAAACATCATAACAAGTGGGCGGGTATAATTATTACTTATTGATTCAATTTTGGTAAGTTCAATTATTCGCTTTAATGTATCAGAATTACTATACCAAGGTCTAAACCATAGGGGTTGGCCTTTATTTGTATTATTATATTTTTGGTCAAATATAGTTATTGGCACTTCCAATAATGGAGATTTGCCTTTTTTCCAAATATCACCACTTTGTGAAACAAAATAAGGAAATTCATTGCATCTTCTAAAATCAGGTTTTTTTTCGCCAGATTGAGTCGTCCAAAGCATGTGTGGTGATACAGATGAGTCTACGTGGTATCCCAATTCTAAAAGAATACTTCCTGTAAAGTGACTGATTCCAAAGCGACCAGCTCGAAAAGAAGTTGGTTTATATCCGAACTGTTGATGAAATAATTCGGTTAATGTCGCAAGTTTATCTCGTTCTATTTGTTTCGAATACTCGCATTGCATTTCGATTATATGCAAATCGGCAGATGCAAAATCATGTTTGGTTTGAAATGGTGGAATATACTCCGAATGAAGATGTGTGCCAAATTCACAATTATTTAAATTATGTAAAACATCAACACACTCTTTACTACCTATAATTTCTGCACCTAAAAAATATGTAGGCTTAATTCCAAAGTTGTCAAACAGCGGATTTAGAATATTTGGTAAGACATCAATAACCCCATTGTATGATAAATTTGATGGAATTTGCCATTTAGAATCATAATCTCGCTCAACATCAATGGTAACTATTAGTTTAGGTTTTGCATTTGACATAATCCACCTATTTTTTTGCCCAAATTACAAGGTTTTTGTCAAAAGTAGTTGGCATTGCCCTGTCTTGCATCTGATAAATTTTCTTTTGAAAATCTGAACTTTCTTTAAATTTTACTGACAAAGGATTGTTTTTATTCCATTTAGGAATGTGAACTTTGATTTGAGAGTAACCCGCTTGCCTAATCAATTGGGTAAGACTTTGTTCCGTGAAACCTGATTGATGAGTGATATCCATGTATCTTGAATATGCACCTAAAATATTTGCCATATTTGGAGTCCTAAAAATTGCGATACCATCAGGCCGCAAAGAATCATGTATTTTGCATAACAAGTCGTAAGCATCTTCAAGAGAAAAATGTTCAATTACATCAAATAAGGAAATCACATCAAATATTTCAATATTATTACTCAAGTAATGTAGAGCATCATCATTAATTAGGAATTTTATTTTTTCGCCAATATATTTTTTTGATTCATTATAAAGTTGTAAATCAATTTCGATACCTCCGATATTCTGATAACCATTGGCAAGTAGATAACGAAGTAGGTGACCCAATCCTGAACCTACATCGAGAATACTTAACGATTTGTTATCAGGAATTAGCGGAAGTAGTTCTGCTTCATAATAGAAACAAGAGGATTGAAACACAGTTTCGTCAACACCTCCAGGATTTATCGATAATAGGTGAGCTCCGTAATTGTTTTTCGCTTCATCAATAATTGATATTTTTTTAAACGGGGGGAGTGGTTCTGCTTTATTCATTATTTACCCTTTCAATAATAGCAAATAAACTTTGTTTACATTGTTTGATAATTATGGACCAAGAACGAATTCCTGAAATATTTTTGGCATTGTTACCCCCAATATTCCTTATATAATCCTTGTTCAAATTACACCAATAAAAAGCTGCTCGAAACGATTCGACCTTTCGATCAACAATTAAACCATTTTTTCTATGTGTTATGATCTCGGGGACAATACCGGTATCTACACAAACTGGAAAACAACCACAAGCCATCGATTCAATTAAAGTAATTGGTTGTCCTTCAGCGGTTGATGCAATGACATAAACATCTATGTTGTTGTAAAAATCAGGCATCTTTTCAAATGAAAGATCATGAGCTATTGCAAAGTGATAATCATCGCCGATCGCTGGTATAACAATATCCGCAATTCCTTTACAGGGATCGTTTATGTTTCCAGCCCAACCAATTTTTATTGGACCCGACCGCACTACTTTATTTTGAAATATGTCAGGGTCGTAACCATTCGGCATCCAATGGACAGTCCTATATGGGGAGAGTAACCTCATTACACTTTTTGAAGTTGAGGTAACTGATCCAGCATCATAAAGGTAACGATTTGCCATTTCCTTTGGATTTAATAAACCATATTGTGGTTCATTCATCCACCTATAGCTGCTAATTTCTTTAACAATCTTTTTTGGATTTATATTAAATTTTTGGTGGTAAGTTTCTCCCCAAAAAAAGATATAAAGTAGATCAAAATTCCATTTTTCGAGATCCGGGTTTTCAACAACGTAGCAAATATTGAAGTCAAAATCATCAGACAAATACTTTACATAAGCTTTAGCTATGGTATCGAAAACCCAACCTGGCCTGTCAACAAGCAAAAGAATTTTGGGTTTGTGAGGCAACTTAGTCTCCATGTTTAATTATTAATTTTGCGAATCTTCGTAAAGCGTAATATACATTAAGAATTATTGACTGAAATTGCCTGTAAAGTATCCAATAACGAATTGAGAAATGAATTCTTTTAGCTGTATTAGTTAATATTACGTAATCATTTACTTGATTTGGAAGAACTCCACGATATTTATTGATGCTGGTAAGTAACCTTGAAAAAACGGCTGTTTCTGTGTAATCACTCATTGTGCGTTTCCAGCCTGCAATTGCGATCTCTAATCGCTCATTTTCATGTGCGAAATAATACCTGCATAAATCAACACATTCTTCAATTGAATCAAATCCAACAATTTCCTTACCTAATTCAAACACTTGACTTAAATGTTTTTTATTGTCACAAATTTGTAATACACCATTCGCTGGTAAAGTAAATAATCGAAAATTTATAGGTCCAGTTGAATTATGAATATTAGGTCCAATTCTTGAACGTTTTAAGAATATTTGTTCCTGTCCAAGTGATAACATTCCTCTAGGCCAACCATTTCCGAAAAAATGAGCATATGGAAATTGTTGGTATAAATAATCTAAACGTTCCTTCCTGAATGGGGAAAGGCGATCAGCTATCAAAAATAGATCAATATCCCTGTTTACAGAAAACAATTCTTTTTCGGAAATTGCAGGATCATAATAGCCTGGTAATAAACCCATCGGCATCCATTCGACATTATCAACATCCCATGTTTTATAAGTCTCAACTTCAGCAACATTTCCAACGAGACATAAATCGTACGAAGCAGCTACGGGTTTTGATAGAATTTCAGAGCTCTCTGGATCATCAAAACATTGAAAAACAGTAAAAACGGGAAGCGTTTCAACAAATTCAGGATGCAGATTAATTCCTGATGCATTAATTAGAACATCTTTACCATCAAGTGCAGATAATAAAGAATCGTATTTTTGCATTAACTTATATTCTTTTTTCTTCCACTGACGATCAAGCTCAGGAAAACTAAGAGGGGCACCTGGTGGATCAATTGTTAAGCAAAAACCTTCAACATCAAAACCAGATTTATTTAGTAAATGATAATAGTCATCATTCCATTTTTTTACATCAGGATAAGCTAATGAATAAAAATAAGAATATCCATGTAAGATTTTCATGTTTTTATTCAACTCTATAAATTCCCACCCAGGAATCTCTTACATGATAAATTCTCCCTTTGAGATATCCGTCATTGTAAAGTTTTTCAACTCCCAAACAAACAGAATTAATCCAGGGATATTGTTTAGTTAGGGCAGGGTTAAAATCATGCCACAAAATGAAAGAACCAAGTTTCATGTGCTTAAGCATTTTGATCGTGTCGTTATAAACAAATTCAGTATCATGAGAACCATCTATAAATGCAAGATCTATGACCCCAAGGTCAGGTTCCCACGTGGCAGTATTTGCATAGATTTGTTCAATATTCTTCAATTCACGTTCTCGGTAATAACTTCCAATTTGCAGTTTTGAAAAAGCTCCAGTGGTCAACACTCCGCCGGCTCCAGATTCTATTTCTTCAGGAAGGATATTTACGGTATAGACAGTTGACAGGGGAGCATTAATTCCAAACAATGCAGCCGAATGCCCCATTGCAGTTCCGATGTCAACACAAACTCGGGGTGAAATATTGCGCGCCACCACGCTTAAAGATTCTGCATCTCGCAGGCGGCGCTCATTTAAATCTTCTGAATAATCAAAATCATAATAAATTGGAATATCTATAATTGGATCAAGATCCCAATTGAAATTTTTCTTTATTTCCATCACATTATTTACTTCCAGAACAGATCTATGTAATACTGGAAGTTCATCTTTAATATATCCTTCTTGTTGTAGAATATTGAGTAATTTAGCTCTGAAATACTTCTTAATTTGACTTGATAGTTTCATTAGATGAAATTCCTGTGAAACGGTTTTTAATAAATTTTGCTGGTATTCCTCCAACTATTACATTGGCAGGAACATTTTTTGTAACAACAGAACCAGCTCCGATTACTGCACCATCACCGATACACACACCAGGGAGGATGATAGAATTAGTTCCACACCATACATTTGACCCAATTTTTATTGGTTTTGTAATAAAAGTAGTATTCATCTTTTCAACATTGTGGTCATGAGTTGCCGTGTTAATTATTACACCAAAAGCAAACATACAATCATTACCAATTTCTACTGGGCTATATGCTGTTATTTTTACATTTCCACCAAAAGAATTGTTCTTTCCAATTATCACATTTTTGTATTGAACTATGTCGACTCCTGAACAATAAAAAATATTATTTGCCGCAGGGCCACCATAATGTATACATTGAGTTTTCATTACATAGTATTTTTTTACTGATCGAATAAATAATCCCGGGTGAGCAAAATACAATTTCCAATTTTCACGAGGTTGGCTAGAAAAAATGTTAATCAATACTCTAATTTTAAAAAGAATTACTTTTATTAACCTTTTCATCTTAGCCTTTTTTCAGTCTTCCATGAAAATACCGGGGCTAGTTTTCCCCTTATGGTGTCAGTGGAATATGCCTTATTGTAATTACCAGAATGTAAAATATTTATTGGAATTAAAATACCCTCTTCTGGCAATAAGGTTCTAACATTATATATCCCGGCATTAATTCTTATATAGTATTCTTTCGGAGCTAAATAATTTGCAGGTAAAGAAACGTAAGAGTAATAAATTCCTTCTTCGATAACCGGAATCCCATCAGAATCGTTATCGTGAAAACTTCGAAAAATCAAGTTCTGTTCTTCATCAAGCAAATCAAAAAACACGCGTAATCCTGTTACTCTTTGAAAAATTTCGAATTCTATTTCAAAATCCAGCGATTCACCACTTAAAACAACATTTTCTACCGAGTGTCCTAATTGACTCAAATTAATATTTAATAACCTAAATACTGGATCGATAGGTAGTCTGGCGATTGTTTCTTTCAAGTTTAAATTTGACGAAATTATATTTGATGATCGGAGATATTGATCAACGATATTTTGCGATGTTCCTTGTTCTTTTATCTGACCTGAATTGATCCATATTGTGTTTGTGCAGAGTTGTCGAATTGCTTGCATGTTATGACTAACAAATATGACAGTTCTTCCCCCTGTTTTTGTTACATCATTCATTTTTCCGAGGCTTTTCTTCTGAAATTCTGCATCGCCAACCGCCAGCACTTCATCCACGATCAGAATTTCAGGTTCCAGATGGGCAGCTACGGCAAATGCCAGGCGTACATACATACCTGAAGAATAGCGTTTCACTGGTGTATCAATGAATTTTTCAACGCCCGAGAAGTCAACGATTTCGTCAAACTTTCGCGCTACTTCAGCGCGAGACATGCCCATAATGGCGCCGTTGAGATAGATGTTTTCACGTCCAGTTAGTTCGGGGTGAAAGCCGGTGCCGACCTCAAGTAGGCTTGCGATTCGTCCTTTAACCTTAATTTCACCTGAAGTTGGGGTGGTGACTCTTGAAAGGATTTTTAACAACGTACTCTTGCCGGCGCCGTTGCGTCCAATAATGCCAAGCGCTTCACCTTGATTAACCTTAAATGAAACGTCTTTCAACGCCCACAAGATATCTTTCTCACGATTGTCATGGTCGCCTTCATCCACTAATTGAAGTGGGTTGGCTTTATTTCTGGTTTTTGACCACCAAATTTTAAAATCATCCCGAAAAGTGCCGCTGCTGATCACACCCAGATGGTATTGTTTTGAAACATTTTCAACAGAAATGACCGTATTTGACATTTTATACAGTATCCATGAAACTTGATTCAACGCGATTAAATAAAACTAATCCGAAAACGAGAACAACCAAACTGAATCCGGCTGTATAACACAACCAGACTGGATTAATATCCGAAGTCCCTAGAAATCCAAGTTTGAATACTTCAACCACAGGTGTCATGGGGTTGGCCATGATCAATGTCCGCCAGATTCCGCTTACTGTTGACAAGGGGTAGATGACGGGGGTGGCGTACATCAATAGCTGTACGCCGAAACCTATGAGTTGCTGCAGGTCGCGGTACTTGGTAGTCAGGGATGAAAAAATGATGCCAAAGCCGAGACCCATTGTGCCCATCAGCAGCACAAGAAGGGGAAGTGCCAAGGCCCAAAGGGTGGGGTGAACTGCGCTTCTGGAAATCCAGAAATAAGCCCAGAAGAGTAAGAACATACTAAAACGAATTCCAAACGAAATTAAATTTGAGATCACAATTGATAAAGGAACGGTCATCCGCGGAAAGTAAACCTTGCCAAAGATTCCTGCATTATTGACAAACGTATTTGAAGTAGCGGTAAAACAAGAAGCAAAATAACTCCAGACCGTTTGACCTGCCATGTAAAACAAAAAAGCCGGCATACCATCCGTGGAGAGCTTGGCAATCTGGCCGAAGACGACTGTAAAAATAATTGTGGAAATAATAGGCTGAATAATATACCAAAGAGGACCTAAAATTGTTTGCTTATAATAGGCTACAAAGTCACGCCACACAAACAAACGAATCAGGTCCCGATACTTCCAAAGGTCGCTAAATTGGAAATCATACCAGCGGCGCTGCGGCCGTATGACCATGGTCCAATTTTCGTTGTCGGAGGAATCAATTGAGGGGTTCAATTATCATTTTTCCATATTAAAGCATATTTAGATGGCTTCTAGTTTACCATAATTTGAAGTGAACCTTTACTGTGAAGGCGTTCAGCGAGAGCCACGCAGGCAATAAAAAACAGCGTTCTATTATTGTGCGTTACGATAGGGTTTATGCGCCTTTACCGAATATTACTACGCCAAACGTCTTGAGGTAGATATACACATCCATCCATATAGACCAGTTGCTGATGTAATATTCGTCCATTTGAAGGCGTTTTTGAAAGGAGGTTCCGTGTCTTCCCAATACCTGCCACCAGCCGGTCATGCCGGGGGTGACTCTCAGGATCGTGGCGGCGTACTCTCCCATCTCACCCAATTCTGATGGAAGGTATGCTCTCGGTCCCGAAAGACTCATTTCACCTTTCAGTACATTGAGCAACTGCGGGAATTCATCAATACTGAAACGACGGATGAAACGCCCTACTTTTGTCACCCGCGGGTCTTTCACCAGTTTATGATGTGATTTAAATATGGCGTTGGCTGCGGGGTCGCTTTCCAACAGGGCTTGCAGCCGTTCATCCGCCTCAAGCACCATAGAGCGGAATTTGTATATATTGACAGGTTTAAAATCTCGTCCGAGTCTGATCTGCCGATAAAAGACTGGACCTCGAGAATCCAATTTTATCAGAAGCGCGACAATCAGCATTAAAGGGCTCAATAGAACGAGTAGCAATAGGGAAATAATAATATCAGTAATTCTTTTGATCAGATTGTTTGTCTTTGATAAAAGATGGTATTGATATTCCAGCCCCATGAGTGAATCAAGGTCGCGTATCTCGACCCAAAGTGACCCATAATTGTTTGTTGCCTCAATTACGACAACTTTACGAAATATTTGACTCAAATCGTGGATTTTTTGTGCAATGGGTACTTCTCGTTCATAAGCCAATATGGCGATGGATGAAGTCTGCTTTGTTTTTAAAAGGTCAATTTCTTTAATTGGCTTTTTTGATGTAGGAGTCCAACCCAGGCGTTTGACTCGCAAGAGTGAATTGATCACGTCTTTTGCCCAATCGCCATCACCATACACAACAACTGGTAAGCCGTATAGCTTAGTGCGCGAGAGTAGGTTCCGTTCCAAAAAACGAGCCACAGGCAATAATACTAGACACAACAGCCAGGTCATCACAATGATCGAGCGGGGGAATATGATGAAGGATTTGTTCAAAAAAGATAATGTTGTCAGCAGGATGAAAGAAAGGGTTGAGGCCTTGCTCATCAGTTCAAGTTCTTTTACTGCGGTTAATCCATATCCTGGATATAATCCCTGGAAGAAAAAGATGCCCAAAACAAAGAGGATGCCAAGCTGTGCCATGCTGAAAACTGTGTCAATGGCAACAGGTCCTAAACCAAGCAGCTTGATGAATAATGAACGTATAATGGTAGAGAGATAAAAGGAAGATCCAACGATCAAACCGTCAAAAAGGATGAAGATCAGGCTGACGAACCATAGCTTGCTGCGGGTCATATCCCCCACCGTCTCAGTAGAAAGATTTTAGAAAAATGCATTGATCTATTCTCGCTTTGAAGACAGTTTATTTTTGAACGCACCTTTGATTCTATCATAATTGATTTCTAAACAGAGTTGTTTCTATTGTTCATCATGGTCAATTTGGTTTGAACAATTCGATTTTGATTCAGTGTTACAATTCTTTTTGGGATACAGACTTCATTTGTGATTTGCGACAGAATTCAGCCATGATAATTGTTTCTCTTCTGATCTATTTATTTTTTGCCCTTTATGCCTCAATATCCATTTATGGTCGATTAAATTTCCCAAAATTTATTCAGCTTTTCTTTTTATCAACCTTTGGACTGAATGTAATAATTTACCTTGGGCTTGGTCTATTTAACGCCATAGACCGTGCCCTATGGTTTATGGTTTCTCAAATTATTCTTTGTGTTCTCCTTTCGATCCTTATTCACCACAAATGGCCTTTAACCTTGCCGGTAATCCGTGAGCGGCTGAAATTCTCTAACTCTTGCATAAAATGGTTTGATCTTGTTCTCATTTTTCTCATAGTATCCATCCTGTCTGCATTTTTTGTGGTTGGCATTACGACACCGCCGAACAACCTGGACAGCCTGGATCCTACCGGCATTACGAGGATTTTTTATTGGCTCCAACAAGGAAACATGAAGTTTGGAAGTTTTGAGGGTTTGTCAGCCCTGTTTGATCCATTATTTTTGCACATCCAGGGCGTCTGGCTTTATTCATTAGGAAAATCTGAGTACTTGTTCTTTTTGGTGCAGTGGTTTTCATTGGTGGTGTCGTCGGTAACTTTCTTCAGAATTAGCCGCTCGTTGAAATTTTCCACAACAAATTCATTGATCAGCTCTTTGGTTGGATTTTCTCTGCCAGTTGTATTAATGCAAACTTATTCCTTTCAAGGGGATTTAATTGTCGCCGTTTTCATTTTAGTATGCATCTCATACTTACTGGATTGGATGGAGCTCAAATCCAAGTTTGATCTATTTGCTGCTGGATTTTCACTGCTTTTTGCTTTGGGAACCAAAAAAGCGGCCTTTTTGACGATTCCAACCTTTGGCTTATTTATCTTGTTTTGGTTTATCACGAAACTTAAAAACAAAAAACTTATTCCCTGGGTATCAAGTTCCGCTGCAGTGATCCTTATTGCAGGTATCTTCCTTGGAGGGAGGTTGATCATTCGACAGGGTGGGGCGCTAGCCGGAGTTCAAATAATTTATGACCGACAAAATTCGACGAGCCAGTTCATAGAGAAGTTCCAGTACAATTCCCCGCGATTCATTTATCAATTTATCGGTTTGGATGGCCTTCCGCGGGTACTACAACAAACACTCATACCAATAAAAGCGGATTTATTTCAAAAGCACCTTATTCCATCCTCACTGGCTTTGCAAAATGAGAACTATCTGCAGCCTGGTTTTGATGAAGTTGAAAAATTTTCCTATACTGCACCACTAATACTAAGTGAAGAAAGCGCATGGTTTGGTCCGATCGGATTCTTGCTCATACCATTTGCTGTGATTTTAGCTTTGTTTAGCCGGCAACTGAATCGCCGAATTTATTCAGTCTTCACTTTAGCGATGTTCATATCCTTTTTCATCATGGTCATTATCCAACGGCCTGGCTGGGATCCTTATCAGGGACGGTATTTTATTCTTCCGGTTCTGCCAATGATTCCATTGGTTCCAATGCTCTTTCCGTCAGGAAAGTTCTTAAGGATTATTCTTATTGTTTTGGCACTTCCAGTATGCCTGTTCATTTCATTTAATACATTCTTCGCAAATAACTCCAGGCCGGTCATCACCGCCGGTACTATTTGGGGATTCCAATATCAACATATTTTGACCCTGCCTGAAAACAACAAGTACGAACGCTATTTGAAAAGCAAACTCACCACCAGTTTTGATAAAACCGCTTCAGCGGCACTGGATCGCCCAACCATCTATCAAGTTTCCTATTGGAATCAGGTGTACTATTCCGGTTTTCGAATGTTAGACAACATTGAATTAATTGATCCTCTAGTTCCTGATGGTGTAACCCTCTACTTGGACTTGCCAAGTACGTCACTTGATTACGGTCTTTTTGGTAAAAACAAGGATCGAGTCCTAATCAGGGTTACGGATGTCAACCAGGTTCCATTTGGTTACTTTTTAACCAAGGTTTCAACTCCAGTGACGATTTCCAAGGATACACAGTTGCTTGGTGAAAATGCAGAACTTAAGGTTTTAATAATCAAGAACCCAAAATAATTAATTTGATAAGTAAAAAACCCTTCATGATATTGGCTTAAGAACATTGATTATTTAGTCTATAACATTCAATATCCTGACTTTATAAAATAATATAAAATTAGTTACTGCACATTATTAATACAAGCAAACCCTTTTTTACATTAAGGATTTATAGTAATCATGAGGTATTAATTGGAAAATCAGCAATTTAATATCGGGTATCAATGTTCACGGGCGCAATGTGATTCTGGGAAATCGGAAAAAATTGCGATGAGATTTATTAAACCCGGATTATCACAAATTGAGGATTATTCATTTCGTGATCTTGAAGAAAAGTCCAATCGTTTTGCAAATGGTCTAATTTATTTGGGTTTTTCAGAAGGTGACATCATTTTTTCATTGATTCCAAAAATGCCAGAAACTTTTTTTGTGTTCTTAGGAATCCTTAAGATCAAAGCCATTGCAGGGATGCTATATTCAAGTTTCGGTGATGAAGCACTAAAAGACCGTTTGATTGAAGCAAATGGAGTAATTGTTAAGAAAAGTCAGCTGAAAAAGATAGAAAAAATTACAAATTTGTTATCAAAAATAAAAAATATTATTGTCATTGACTTGGAAGAAGATCGAGCACCAAATTTTGTAAGTTACCAAAGACTAATTGAGAAATCTTCTGCCGAGTACACTTGCTCTATCACATCAACAAATGCACCTTCAGTGTTACATTACACCTCTGGATCAACAGGCAAACCAAAAGGTGTATTACATGTACATGGATCAATACTCGAACAAACGGAATCCGCTGTAGAAGTATTAAAACTAAACGATCAAGAAACTTATTGGTGCACTGCAGACCAAGGATGGATTACGGGCACTTCTTACGGAATAATTGCACCTTGGAGCCTTGGTGTTACTCAAATTCATTATGGCGGCGGTTTTAATCCTGTAGATTGGTTTAGGATCTTAGAAAGTCAACAAGTATCAATTTGGTATACCGCGCCAACTGCACTGAGAATGTTGATGCAACAGCCTGATGATTTTTTTAAAGAGTTTGATCTATCAAAATTAAAGTATATCTTTAGTGTTGGAGAACCGCTGAACCCTCAAGTGATCGATTGGTCAAGAAGAGTGCTTAAACATGAGATTTATGATACCTGGTTTCAGACTGAAACAGGAAGCATTATGATTGCAAATAAACCAGGACAAGACATAAAGTCAGGGTCTATGGGGAAACCTGTTAGTGGAATAACGGTTAATATACTAGATGAAGATCAAATATCTGTCCCGGTAAATAGCATCGGTAATTTGTGTATAAAAAAAGGTTGGCCATCAATGTTTGTTGATTATTTACATAATACCGATTTTTATTTAACTAAGTTTATTGGAGATTATTATTATTCCGGTGATCAGGCTTATGTTGATGAAGAAGGATATTATTGGTTTATTGGTCGAAATGATGATGTCATTAACACTTCGGGCCATTTGGTAAGTCCATTTGAAGTTGAAAGTGCATTACTTGAACTCTCAGACGTTGCTGAATCAGCTGTTGTTGGAGTGCCGGATGATCTGTTATTTGAAAAAGTAGTAGCTTTTATTGTGTTAAAAACTAAACAACCACTTCTACCAGAATTTGAAATCAAAATGAAACTACACATTCTTAACAGAATATCTTCTCTTGCAGTACCTACTGAGATAATCTGTGTGGATTCAATACCAAAGAACAAAAGCGGGAAAATAATGAGAAGGGTTTTAAAGGCGACGTATCTTAATAAATCTCCGGGAGATATTTCTACGATGGAGGATATGAATTAATGACTACGCTTGAGGAATTAACTTCAGTTTTTAGACAAGTTTTTGAAGATGATTCGATTGAATTAAATCCACAAATGACAGCCAACGACATTGAGGGATGGGATTCTTTATCTCATGTAATTTTGATACTTGCTATAGAAGAGCATTTTAAGATCCGGTTCAATCAAAAGGAATTGTTAGTTTTTAAAGAGGTTGGAGATTTGTTGAATTCTATTAATGCAAAAATTGAAAGCCCAAGGTAGTTTTTGCTTATGGTTTTAAACTCCATTAGCTATTTACTTTTTCTAGTTATTACATTTTTGTTATTCTTGGTTGTCCCAAAGCGTTACCGGTGGGTCGTTTTATTAATCGCAAGTGTATTGTTTTATTCATTTCTTAAAAAGCTAGAGTTAATAATTACATTATTAATTGTTATTTTGATGGCTTTTTCTTTTGGAAGGCAACTTGCAAAAAAGACTATTAGTCCAAAGAATAGAACTAACCTATTAATTATTGCAATCCTTTTAATCTTATCCCCACTATTTTTCCTAAGATATTTAATTGTATTGGTCAGAACCATTGTTCCTTTCTGGCCAGATGCGGGAATAATTACACCCTTTTTGCAAAGTCTTTCGACAATTGGAATTTCCTTTTTTATCTTTCAAGCAATTTCCTACTTGATTGATATCTATTTGGAAATTATTACACCTGAATCACATTTAGGTCACTTCGCTTTATCATTAAGTTTCTTTCCAAAGATTCTACAAGGACCTATAGAGCGTAGTGGGAATTTGCTACCTCAACTTAATGATAATTGGGAAATAGATTATCAAAATATTCGTTTAGGATTATTGAAAATTGGAAAAGGTCTATTACTAAAAGTATTAATCGCCGACAGACTGGCTCTAGTAATTGACCCAATTTTTAATAATATTCAGTCCTACTCAGGTCTTCCATTAATTTTTACGGTTTATTTGTATAGTTTCCAAATTTACTTAGATTTTCTAGCCTATACTGAAATTGCCTTAGGATCTGCTAAATGTTTTAACATAAACCTGACCAACAACTTTAATAAACCTTATCTTGCTATTTCTATTGCAGATTTCTGGAGACGGTGGCACATTACATTTTCAAAATGGATATTAGATTACATTTTTAAACCATTACAAATGAAGTGGCGAAATCATCGCTATTTGGGCGTCTTTGCTGCATTACTTATTACATTCATTATTTCGGGTATTTGGCATGGTCCAAAATGGACTTTTTTAGTATGGGGATTATTACACGGTTTTTATTTGGTAATCGAAAACCTTCTGTCGCCTATTGAAAAAAAGGCTATAAAAAAATATTCATTAGGAAAAAGCCAAATTATAAAAATTCTTCGTGTGATCGTTACTTTTAACTTAGTTTCCTTTGCTTGGATATTTTTTAGATCTAATTCAATCAAAGATGCCTTGTACATTATTTCCCACCTGTTTGTCAATCTACCTAGCCAATTAGTCAAATTGAATCTGTCAACTATTTCAATTCCACTTATTAAGGAACTAATTCATCCCTTACTCCTTGGGCAAGGAGTACTTCAGATTGTTGCTATTATTATTATGTTAGTTGTATTTTCTATCTACTCGATTTGGGAAGATCCAAAATTAGAAAAGGGCATTAGCTATATAAGGTCAAATTTATTAAGGTGGTCGATTTATTATGCACTAATAATTATCACTCTTATCTTTGGGATTTATAATCCTTCGCAATTCATTTATTTTAATTTTTGATATTAGGTTGATAAAACACTAATGAAACAACTTGCGATGAAAATATTATTACTAATCCCCATTGTTATTGCAATGGTAATTATTAATTTAATAGTCGATCCTGCACATCTTTTTGATAGCAACTCTTATGCTGAAAAAATGGTCTATATAATGCAATCTGGCAATAGTGTAGCTGGCGCAAGTAATTATGATGATCGGATTTTACAAAAAAAATATGTTGAGAGTATTCAAAAATCTATTGATACGATTGTAATTGGTTCAAGCAGGTGCATGCAGATATCAACCGCGAATTACTCAAAGGGATCATTTTTTAATAATTCCGTTTCAGATGCAATACTAAAGGATGACATTGCAATAGTTCAGCTATATCGCGAGAATGGTTTGATGCCAAAACAAGTAATTATTTGTGCAGACCCTTGGTTGTTTAATGCGAATTACACTCAAAGTCGATGGAAGGTATTGCATACTTTTTATCAAAAGGGAATAAGTTGGTTGGGAATAAATGATAAGGTGGTATCTAATATTGATTTAGAAAGTATTCAAATTGAAAAGTATTTAGAATTAATCTCTCCAGCTTACTTACAAAATTCCTTACACTTTTTGGAAAAATACAACAAACCCGATGATCTTATTTACCCAGATCCTGCTTTAGATTCAAAAGACATAATGAAACGGTCTGATGGGTCGATCAGTTATGATGAATCGTTTAGGAATTTAGACACACAGACGGTTCGAAATCTCGTGATGAGTAATATGAGAGATAGTGAAACATCATTAGAGGGTTTTTCTCAATTAGATTCACAATTGCAAAAAGAATTTGAATTATTGGTGGTGAAATTAAAAAAAGAAGGTGTTAAGGTAACAATATTCTTGTCACCATACCACCCTCTATACTATTCATATCTAACATCAACTGATAAATACAAAACAGTAATGCAGGTACAAAATTATTTGCAGGATTTTGCAACAAAGCAATCCATTCAAATTATTGGATCATACAATCCAAATGATATTCCCTGTTCAGAGGATGAGTTTTATGATCAAAAACATCCAAAACCAGTATGTATTTTAAAAATCATTGCAAATCAATAGCTTATAACTTTATCCGCCGATGCTTACGCCGATCAAGCGGCCGATACCAAATGTCACAGCCGCGGCGAGCAATCCGAAAAGGACCATGCGGAAGCCGGAAAATAGAACGGTTTTACCGGTGAATAACGTGATCACGGCACCCAGAGCGAATAGGCCGATTGTGCTGAGGCCGATGCTGATGAAGACTGCGGGCATTCCGCTGGTGAACATGAACGGTGCCACGGGGATGATTGCACCCAAGGCAAACAAAATAAATGAAGTAATGGCAGCTTCCCATGCGGAACCGCCGAGTTCTTCTGGATTGACACCCAATTCTTCACGTGCCAATGTGTCTAAGGCGGTATCCTGATTGGAAAGGACTTTTTCTGCCAGCTCTCTCGAAGTTGCTTTATCAAACCCTCTTGCTTCATAGATGAGTGCAAGTTCTTCAGTTTCTTCTTCCGGAGAGGTTTGTATTTCTTCAGCCTCGGTTGCGATTTGGTGGGCATAGAGTTCGCGTGAAGATTGAACAGAAAGCCATTCTCCCAACGCCATGGAAATGGCGCCAGCCAGCAACCCGGCTACACCAGCGATCAACACTCCCTTGCCGGCCAAGGTGGCGCCTGCCACCCCCATTACCAGGCTGAGATTTGAGACCAAGCCATCATTTGCACCCAATACAGCAGCACGCAGCGCATTGCCTCCGGTGGACCGATGGCGGCCTTCGAGCTGCATCAAGACACCGCCAGACATGCCCCCGGTGATCGTGCCGGTGATTTGATCCAATAGACGACCATGAGATTGTTCCTGTGCTTGCATGGAGGAAGCCCCTGGCACCTTTCCATACCCTGCGGCGCCGGTTTGTTCCATGCCCTGTAAAACGGGCAAGATCATGCCGGTTCCAAACCGTTTACCAAGCCTGACCAAAGTGCGCGTACGCCAATCCGGTTTGTAATCATTAAAAGGGAAACCTTTTTCAGCGGCTTGTTTTTTCCAATATTCGGCATGTTCTGTTTCAGTTTTCGAAATACGGCTGTATACCTCTGCAATGCGCGGATCTTTTTCCACCTCGGACATGGTTTGATAAAGCAGGGCACTGCTGCATTCGTCAATGTAGGCTTTTACCATCGAGTTATTTTTATCCATATCATTCCTCTCCCATTTCCTGCAAAATATTTCTTCTTTGATTATAACTGAGTTAAAAACAGAGAGCTTCATATTCGAAGCTCTCTGTATGTTCAATGTGAACTTTCTTTACGATTATAAATTTTGTCGCTCAATCAATAATGCTCATTTAAGATTAGTTCCGGATTGCTTTGGCATCTTCCAAAGCGCGGGCTTCCAATTCCTTGTGCAGGGAGTTGATGTCCTTGGGGATGAAGAAAATCGCGATCAATAGAAATACAACGCACAACGACCATGCTGCAGTGCAGATCAACTTAATGGAAAAGCCGACCGATGTGGCATCAGCCAACACACCCGCGAGAATGGGGGCTGTCCAGGCGCCGGCAGTTTCGATCAGACTCTCAACGGATTGAGCGGATGAACGAACTTCAGGCAGGGTCACATCGTACATGGTAGAAATGATGTTGGGGGAGGCAAAGGGCATGAAAAATGCGGTAAGGCATAAGAGGATGCCGAAAACCAGGATATTTTCGTTGGGAGTGTTCATCGCCAAAAAGAGGCCGATCATTCCCAACACCACGCCAATTTCGCTAGCGATCAAACGACCGCCTTTATTCTTTTTAAAGATTTTGTCTCCGAGCCAGCCACCGGCTGGGTAACCGGCTGCCATCAGTAAAATGGCTGGAGCCATGATCATTAAGGTTTGAGAATCGCTATAACCGCGTTCGGTTCCCAAATATCCGAAAATGTAATAGGTGATCACGTTCCAGGGGAAAACACCAGCAAAGCCCTGGGCATAAACCATCCACAAGCTTTTCTTCTTGAAGATCTGGCTTAGGGATTTCCAATTGAATTTGTGTTGTTGAACTTCGACACCCTGTAATTCTGTCTCACTGCTGCCGCGGGGAACATCCTTGACGGTGAAAAAGATCACGACTGCTAGGATAATACCCAGGGAACCGGTGATGATGAATATATTTTTCCATCCGCCAACGGCTTCTGTGAGCATTAATGCCACAACCATGCCGATCAAATAACCAATGGGTTGAGTCAACTGCAAAATGCCGTAAACCTTGCCGCGGACTTTAGGTGAATAAAGATCAGAGATCAGACTGTACATACCGGGGTAACTAGAATCGTCAATACCGGTAGAAGAGCGTGTCACCAAAAAAGTCTTGAAATTGGGAGCCAACGCGCTTAACCAGGTTGTAGAACCCCAGATCAATGAAGCCAGGGCCAAAAGTTTGCCCCGGTTGTATTTATCACTCAACCATCCCCACAGCGGATAAAAGAGCGTGCCAACGATCAGGGCGCCTGAGTTGATCAATCCCCATTGGGTGTAGGTCATTTTGAAGGTATCCATGATGGGGGTTTGCAAGGGGCCGATCAACAACTTGTCAGTCTGGTGTAAAAGCATGAATATGAAGAATACGACCACAGTCGTTTTAGCCCCCCGGTTCATCTTGGGCTTGATGTCTTTGGCTTCGGTTACGTCCATTAAACGCTCCTAAGTAAGGTTATGGGGTGTTTTGAGAATGACTTATTTTAGACCCGATTCGATGATGCGTCAAATAATTGCAAAATAATACTATAAAGAGTCGAGATAAATATTAAAGAATCAGTCAGCCGACTTGCACACGAGATTCTACACGTGGAAGAATTATCACCGATGGACGCGCGAAAGGAGTAGTAATGCATAGGCTTACTGGTTTTTACTGGTAGTTATTGGTTGCTAGAGTCTCCGGGATTCGATCCGGAAACTCTTGGTTTAATGACCCAGAACTGATTATCACGATGAAAGAATACGGGCGAGATATTCAACCAGGTAATCGAGCTGACTTTTACTGGTGTATTGATCCACGGGCAGGGTGAGAATTCGCGCTGCCTTTGAGAGTACACCAGGGTTCTTATGGATGCGTGGGTCTGAGAGCAGGGCGTCCCAATGTATGGTTAAGCTGATACTTTCTTCTGCCAACTGAGCAGCAAGGTGATCTCGTGACATTCCTGAAACATAGACCGGCAATCCCATGGGCATGATATCTGCCTGTAAAGTAGGGAAGACGGGGGTGATTCCTGGTAAATCAATGATCTGTCCAAGTAGATAGGCATAATTCCTGCGGCGAACGGCCTTGATGGCTTGCCAATCAAGTTTCTCGATATTGTTTTGTTCTACGGCATCACCAAGGATAACGCAATCTTGTTCATAGAATTGTTCAGCCTTATAAAACAGATCGTCGAGATCTTCGCGGTTGCCGCGACCTTCAAAGAGATAAGAGCGCAGTTGATTGCGATATTGACGGATCAGAGGCAAGCGATTGTTTTCACGGGCTTTTTGAGAGATGAAAGGAGTCATATTTATTTTGCGCGTAGCCAAATATCCACCATCACAACTACAAAACTTACGCACACTATTAAAACAAACATCACCAAGCCGGTTATTTGTGAAACCTGCCTGGGCGTTATCCTCGATCAGAAGTTTCCCTGAAGCTTGAATCCATCGCAAAACTTCCAGGACTTCTTGCGGTTGCTGAAACCCAAAGTAATTAATAAAGTAAATGACCTGTTGGCTTGTCACTTTTGCCAGCAGATCATTCCGGTCGATCGAGAAATCTTCGTTAATTTGGTAAAACGAGTAATTTATTGAGTACTGGTCAAACACATCCAAAATGGAAGGGCAGAGGTAGGAGGGAAGTAAGATCTGTCTAATGTTATTGGCACTCAAATATGTGGCGATCACATGCAGACAAGCCCGCCCGCCATTCAGAAATATGGCATCTTTCATCGGTGGAGCAGGGGTGTCTGTTACCCAGGTTGAATCCTCATAAAACTCACCACCGACAAACATAATTGGTTGTTCCTAAGTTTTTTTCTTAATTGTGTACCTGTCTGAATCCCGTGTTAAAAGCAAGAATGACCCCAAGAAAAAACAGAATCATTTATGTGAAAAATGAACGCTGTTGTTATTGAACTTAATAATTTGATTTCGAGTTTATCATTTTTACTGATATTTTCAGTAAAAGGAATATCACCTAATCATTCATATGTATTCTTTACTTAGTAATTTATTAAAATTATGATACATTACTATTGGTCAAATTGGTAGTAAGAATTATTACAAAAAATGAACATCCAATTTCATTCAAATTTTTGAGGAAACTAACCTTGGAAAATATTATTGCACTAATCATGTTTTTATTATCAAGTTATGTTCTTATAAGAATTTTTAACTTTTCGGGGATTACGGAAAATATTATTTTCTTTTTCTTAATCTTGGCTGCTCATATTACCCTTATTGGGTATATTCTTTCAGCCTTTTCCATTCTGGGAAGCATTCAAAAATGGGCGGTTGCGGGTTCAATATTACTCTTTGTTTATTTACTCATTTTCTTCATTTTTATTAAGAACAGGCCATTATTTTCCATATCTTTAATAAAACTTGTGCCATTGCGAAATAGGATGGTTGCTTTCGAAAAATGGTATAAAAACGAGATATCACTTTTTGAAAAAATAATTTTGATCCCAATGCTAATATGTGTTTTATTTTTAGGGCTTGTCAATTTAACAATAGTGCTCTTTGCAGCCCCACATAATTGGGATTCAATGACATATCATCTTGCTGGAATGGCATATTATTTACAACACAACAATATTAATGTATTTGAAGCAAATTATTGGGCACAAGTAGTTCAACCAAAAAATTCATCTTTGTTATTTTTGTTTTCATTTTTAGCCTCAAATCGCAATGAAAACCTGACCCAAATTGTTCAATATTTATCTTATTGGGCTAGTGTAATAAGCGTGTATGCAATTTCAATGAGAATAGGAAAAAACAGAACTCAAAGTTTATTTTCTGCAGCAGCTAGCGCCCTCCTGATTAATTGGCTGATGGAATCGACAACTACCCAAAATGATTTAATAGTTACTGCTTCGATTGGAGTTATTGTTGCGGCGCTCTTTGCATATAAAGAGTCACTGTTTAAAAAATATCTGATAATAATGGCGATCGGAGCAGGATTTTCGATAGGCGTAAAAGCTAGTGCGTTAATTCCATTGGTATCAGTCGTTTTCATTGTTTTTCTAATTCTGATAACCAAAATCAAACACGTTCGTAATTGGTGGCAAGACCTTATCATTCTCTTTGTGGGAGGTCTACTTTCTATCAGTCTTTTTGCACTCCCTGCTGGTTATTATGAAAACTATCGCTATTTTAGGAATCCAATAGGTCCACAAAGTGTAACTAAGGAACATACCTTCGCACAAGAATCTGTAAAATATATTTTTACAAATGGAACAAAAAATTTCTTGAGATATGAGATTGAGTTTTTATCACTAGATGGACTTCCTCCAACAACTTTTATAAAAAATGTACAAAATACTCTTATATACTTCCCCAAAAAGATTATACCCAGATTAGGAATCGATTTAGAAAACAAAAATGG
This sequence comes from Chloroflexota bacterium, assembly GCA_021825925.1. Lineage (GTDB taxonomy): Bacteria > Chloroflexota > Anaerolineae > Anaerolineales > Anaerolineaceae > UBA6107. The sequence goes on along the minus strand of JAKAFP010000005.1, from coordinate 183,610 downwards.
AACAAGAGAACCTTTTCATTACGATGCCATTCCTTCTTCACAAGAAGATTCATCTTATTTTGGAATAATTGGTTTTGGATTAATTGGAATCGCCTTGATTCTTTCTTTACTAGGCGTAATAAAATCCAAAGATTACCAGATTCTTGCTGTAGCCTCTTTATTGTTTATTCTTATTCAATCATTTTCAGGTGAATATGATCCTTGGCGTGGAAGATATTTTACAACCCTCGCAATATTTACTACGCCTATAACTGGTTCAATATTCCAATTTAAAAATCGCATTTTTCGTTTCTACCTGATATTAATCGTTTTCGCCAGTTGTGCTTCAGCTTTTTTGTCGATTGCTTCCAGAGAATTTCGACCGTTTATAAAGTTAGACATCCAAAACAAAACCATTTCATTTCCAATATTTTCAGAATCAAGAATGATGCAGCTCACGAGTAATCAAAAAGAATATTATGAGACATTATCCAATTTTGATAGGCTGGTACCCAAAAACGCTTCTGTTGCTGTTTTTCTAAAAGAAGATTCTTATGAATACCCACTATTTGGTGAGCATCTGACGAGGACTATTCTCCCAATAAATTCATTTTTCAATCATTTACAACCTATTCCTTCAAATGCTCAATACCTTCTATATAATGAAGATTATCCCTGTCCATCTAATAATGATATTGATTTGGGAAATAATTGGTACTTGCGAACTCTTAACAAGACTAATAGGGAATGTAAATAATAGAGCAGATCACCAGATAAACAAAACCTTTTCAAGCTAATTATTCTGATGGCTTTCTTTGTGTTGTCATCTTTTCGAAATTGACAGAAGAATATGAAATATCAAATGTTGCCAGTCATTTTTGGACCATTACCTGATCGATTGCTACTTAGTAATTTGGCTTACCAATAATATGTCAAAAGTTTTTTATCTATTAGGAACATTATTAATCAATTTGTTTTCTTCGCCTTTTCTTAGAGACGAAAATATGTAATAACAAGCAACATATAAACCCGTATTCACGGTAAGTATTGTTCTATCAACTGAGTCATTTAACTGGTTGATCAGATTCAAAGGGGTAACCATATAAACAAATATTATTCCCAGACAATAAATGATTACCGCCAAGATTATTGGGATTATTTCGTTTGGAATTTTATTTTTTACTGCCATGGATGCAAAAAGCAATATACTTAAAAGGATAAGTCCAATATTAAATTGTTGACTGACAGCAATAAGAATTACCTTAAATGATCCATCATTAATTCGATTTAAGAAACGCACAAATGATTGTGAAGTTCCCAATTCAAGATCATTAGTTAATCCCCACTGTTTTTTATTGTAACTCCAAATTAAAAAAGGTATAGATAATGCCAATAAAATTATGATTGGTTTCCAATATTTTGAGAAAATCATCTTGATTGATATTTTTGTTTTTTTCAATAACAAAGTTAACGAAATAGCAACAATTCCGGCAATTAGTGCAAGTATTCCTTCATTTTTTAGGTACAGCAGAGGGATAAGGCAAATAGCACATGATATTAAGTCATTTATTTCAAAATCTTTGTAATATCTTCCTAAAAGAAGCATTGAAATTGCAAAATATAAAGATAAATAACCATCCATCAGTCCATTCCACAACTTAGGAGAAAAACTGAATGGAATTAATACAAGTAGAAAAAAGAAACTTGATGAACTCTTGAAAAAAGTAAAAAGAATAAGAACTGCAGGCACTAAAAGGAAAAATAGCGAAAGCTTCGGCAAATACTCATTCCAAAAACCCATTAAACATGATAATTGCGCTGCCAAAGCAGGAACCAAATTAGGATAATCAACATGAGAAACAACAACTGACGGATGTAGCCAACCCGTCGATTGACTAAGAGCCCCAGCTGTATAGATCATCTTTGCATGAAAAAACCATATATACCGCGCATCCCAATCCCACCTTGAAAGAGGTAATAATATGATAGGACCCAATAATAGACCTAAGATAAGCATTATCCCGGTGCTTTTAATGAGTTTATCCGTGGAAAATAAAATCCGCTTTATCGGTCCAAACAACATTACTAAATAACAAATTAATCCCAATAGAGCAAGAATACCCCCAATAGTTAAAGCTGTTTTTAATGACTGGAATATTAATGTAATCCCATAATTGATGATTATCCCACTTATCATTACCAAGGATAATTCCAACATTTTTGAAATCTTTATACTTTTGGAAAACAACTTACAATGAAACAATGGACCAATTAATAACCAGCCAAGTCCAATGAAATACAATAAACCACAACAAATAAGAATCAATAAAGTGATTGCATTATGGACAGTCGACAAGGGTGATATCCTCTTTTTGATCAACAATTATACAATTCTCATATGATGCTTTTTCGTTTGGTGTAATAAAAACAAAAGAGGACTTATCTTCCATTTTTATTGGCCAAGCGGACTCAATAACACGCCTCCGAATTTCTTCATTGTTAAACAATTCAGGGGAGAGTTGATAGTTATCTATCTCATTTACTTTTATAAGAGAAATAATCACCTGAACAGGTTCTGGTAAAACAAATAAACCAGTTCCTGGAGTGAGTAAGTTTTCTAAATCTTCTTTTGGATGTTGGATAAATGCCGATTCTTCATTTCTCATTACAACTAATGCATCCAGAGTAAAGGTATTGAAAATGAAGAAAATAGATATTATGGAAATAATTAAAACAAAATAACCTTTTCCTTTACAAACCAAAGCAATAATAAAAAATATAAATATAGAAATTGCAAAGAACCGGTAACCTAGTAGCCATTCATAAAGAGAATAAATACCGACCAAAAGTATTTTTAATAACAGATTAATTTTATCCTTGTTATGATTATAAAAATCCTTAAACTCATAATATTTCAAAAATTTTTTCATTTGCTTTCAATCGTATATTAAGATGTTCTTTTAATGTTGTATTTCAAAATGCAAAATAAAGTTCTAAATCCATCTTTCCAACCAATTTTCTTACCTTCTTCATATTTTCTGCCATTATAAGAGATCCCGACTTCAAATATTCGGCAATTAAGTTTAGCGATCTTTGCAGTAATTTCAGGTTCAAATCCAAATCGATTTTCTTCGATGGTTATTGATTGAATTATTTCCCTTCTGAAAACCTTGTAACAGGTTTCCATATCAGTCAGGTTCAAATTGGTGAACATATTTGATGTCAATGTTAAAAATTTATTTCCAAGACTGTGCCAGAAATATAAAACACGATGTGGTCGGCCTCCCATAAACCTGGACCCAAAAACAACATCCGCTTTATTCTCAAGAATCGGGTTGACTAAAATGGGGAATTCTTGTGGATCATATTCAAGGTCTGCATCTTGGATTACGATGATATCTCCTGTCGCATGCGAAATTCCTGTTCTGAGAGCAGCTCCTTTTCCTTGATTTTTTTCATGGTATAAAATCAAATCCACAGTGCTTTCTATTTCATTCCGCAAAATATCCTGAGTTCCATCTTTTGAACAATCATCCACAACGATGATTTCTTTATCGTAAACACATGATTCTCGTACTGCTTTTACGATACTTTTTATGGTGTTCTTTTCATTGTAACAGGGGATGATGACTGATAGTTTCATAATTATTTTCTTTATAAATCAAGATGTTTAGATTTTGTCCCAATTGATAATTACCAATTGGGAAGACTTCTGAACGGAAAAATCCCAGCAAATAATATAATGTTTCAGAATGATCTTAAATTCACCTCGCCAAATATTTTTCAAATTATACCTTACATCCTCTGTGGAAATAAGCTGTTGGATTGGTTAGGCGTGTCCCACAATTATTGCGCATAGTTTTTTAAATTTTTCAGTAATTTTCCAAAATTGTTTTTCTATTTTGCGAAAGAGGGTGGGGCATTAATAGGATTAACAATTCAAAAATGCATTCCAATATGAATTTTCACGGACTATTTATTGTCCATAAATGAGACAAGGTTGTTATAGCATTTTTTTAATGAAAACTCTTTATGTATGACCGTCTGGGTACCTAAATGATTTTGTTGCAGGTCAAGATCTACCTGAATTATTCTTGTTGAGCATTGCATAAACCTTGAAAATATTTCGACACAACAATTGTTGTGCAAAATAAATTGCGTGTAGTTTTAAGTAATATTATTGATAGATAACCAAATCAAGGAACACGGAGACTGTTTCTTACATAAAGCGAGCATCGAAGTAATTATTTATGAATCCAAACCAATGATGACGCAACGAATTTGTAATCGTCAGATTTTAATTTGAATGAGCTATGTAGGTTTACCATAATTTGAAATTTGTGAATTTATCAATCAGGGAAATATTTTTCACAATGGCAAAAGCACTATGGATAAAGAATAACATCACTATATATTTATTGACTTTACAAATCTTCATACATTCAGAATTTATAACTTCCGATTAGTTTAAATAATCAGAAGTTATGAATCATTAAATTATTTCCATAAGTGACATTAATTCTTAATTGATCTTTATTACTTCTTCGATTATTTTTGACTGTTCTGCTTCAGTCATATTGTAGAAAAGTGGTAAACGTACCAGCCGGTCGCTAACATCTTCTGTAACCGGACAATCACCATTTTTTGCACCAAATCTTAATCCCATATCACTAGTATTGAGTGGCAAATAATGGAATACGCACATAATCCCTTTTTCTTTCATTGCATTAATAAAGTGAGTCCTTTTTTCAAGTGAAGGCATCAATAAATAGAACATATGATATGGCTGTTCGCAATAGGAAGGTATAAATGGTTTTCGTACACCGTTCTTCTCGGTCCAATTGCTCAATTCTGTCTCATATTGCTGCCAAATCTCTCCTCGACGTTTTTGAATTTTAATTATTCCTTCGAGTTGAGCACATAAAACAGCAGTTAATATTTCTGAGGGCAAATAACTGGACCCTACATCCACCCAAGTGTACTTATCAACCAATCCTCTAAAAAATCTGCTGCGATTCGTGCCTTTTTCTCGAATAATCTCTGCACGTTCATTAAATTCAGGATCATTTATTAAAAGAGCCCCACCCTCGCCACAAGATATATTCTTTGTTTCATGAAAGCTTTGGGTGGCCATACTGCCAAAAGTTCCCAACTTTCTTCCTTTATACTTTCCAGCCAATCCATGAGCATTATCTTCAACAACCTTAATTCCATATCTATGCGCAATATCGAGTATCGAATCCATTTCACACCCTACACCGGCATAATGTACCGGTACTATTGCCTTGGTTTTTGGGGTTATTTTCTCTTCTAGTTTACTTTCGTCCATATTTAATGTATCAGACCGAATATCAATGAACACGGGTTTGGCTCCACGTAAAACAAACGCATTTACTGTGGAAACGAAAGTAAATGAAGGAATGATTACTTCATCTCCCGGTCTAATATCTAATAACAATGCAGAAAGTTCTAGTGAATGTGTACAACTGGTCGTTAACAACGCTTTAGGTGTATCAAACAGGTCTTCCAATAGTTTATTACAGCGTTTGGTAAAAACTCCATCCCCTGCCAGATGGCCATTATTTAATACTTCCTTTACATAATCTACTTCTTCGGCCAAATATGCAGGTTTATTAAACGGAATTGTTATTGGATTCATATTCACTCTCAGTTTTCGTTATTAATAAACCACTTGTGATACCATAAATCTATGGATTTTAAATGATAGCCGCACTTTTGATAAAGATTTTGTGCTGATATATTTCTTCCTTGGGTAACCACTTCAACTTGATTCGAACCTAATTGACGTATTTGATTTAATACCGCCAGTTGGAGCTGATATCCTATCCCCTGCCCTCTGTAGTTTGGATTTACTCCCACCAAGCCTATCTCAGCAACATTGTTATTTGGTATTATCGAAGCACTTGTATATCCGGTAATTATTCCTTGATCTTCACTTACCCAAAGATTTCTATCCGTATCATTGAAATCTCTCTCTATCCATGTTTCATATAATTCAGTGCATTTTTTCCGACTGAAATGATCATCTGCGAAGAAACGAGAAATTCCGTGAAAACCTCCAGCCATGCGTTTTATTTCTACAAGATCTTCCTTTAAAGCCATCCGAATATTCAATTCACTGGACAGATCTAATTTATTTTTTGCTAGGTCAATTGCATAAGTCACTCGTAGATCCATCAAATGATAGTTATGTACCTCGGCTGCTCGGACAGATTTTGATTCTAAGCCATCCGCCAAATAATAAACACAGTCAATTAAATTATCGTTTGCCCAAGCATCTACTTCGTCAGCATTCTGGTCGAGCATGTTTGTTGTTGTAACACGTCCAATTCTTTTTTGAAAAAACTGGCTGTCCCATTCCAAATAGACTGCTGGAGAAACCAAAGCACTATTCATGAGATTTTATTTCTTTTATTGTGTAAGTTGGTTTATCCATCAACCTGAAGTGCATCCGTGCCAAGTATTCACCCATAATGCCGAGGGTAAAGAGCTGCACTCCAGAAAATATAACGATAACTGACGCGAGGAAAGTAAAACCTGGTACTACACCTCCTTGGATCAAGAATCTTATCAAGACATAAAAGAGAATAATAATTCCAAAGAATAAGAACAAAAATCCGATACCTGTTGCCAATCGTAGTGGAATCGTGCTAAATCCAGTTAATAGATTTAATGCATGCGCAACCAGTTTTCTGAAAGTGTAATTGGATTTACCGATTTCTCGTTGGTGATGTGGTATTTCAACATACCCGAATTTTGAAGTCCCCCATGTAAGCAGTACATCTAATGATACTGATGGACCCTGGTAATTAATAAATGACTCTCTTAGGTAAGTATAAAAAACCCTAAATGCGCTGACATGACGTGCTGATTGAACATTCATTACAGTGGCCAAAGTGAGTTTGGTTATTACCGATGCTATGTCACGCCATATGCCATGTTTTTCAGCAGATGGAGCACCATAGACAACTTCATTGCCTTCATTTAATTTCTGAAGAAGAATGGGGATTAAAGCCGGGTCATGCTGCAGATCATCATCAAGTGTAACAATCAAATCATATTTTGCTTGACGAATACCACATAGAAGAGCATTGTGCTGCCCATAATTTCGCATTAAATTGGTCCCCACGATCCGCGGGTCAGTTTTAACCAAGTTTTCCACAACCTTCCATGAATCATCGTGGCTGCCATCATTAATTAACAGCACTTCAAATTGAGAAGCCATGGTTGGTAACAACTCAATTAACCTTTCAAGTAAAGGTTTTAATGACAATTCCGAATTATAGACCGGAATAACGACTGATAGGGTTGGTAGGTTATTTTTCATATTGAACTCTACAATTTAACCAGGATAGACTTTCAGTGGTGTATCTTGCAACATTAGTATCTTCGGTTTTTACTCCTTGCCATAACTCGCAAAAACCAGCTGTGTTGGTTCTATCATGATCAGAAATTAGCTTTGTAATTTCCAAGGCTTTGTCAAAATTCTTAATTTGAATATATGCATCGACTAATGGCAACCATTCAGTATCAATAAGTGGTTCGAATCCCATTTTTTTAGCATCTTGATAATATTGTATAGTCTGTTCCCAATTGTGCCGTTGCCGAGCAAGATCAGCCTTTTCAAAAAAATAGCACCATTGGTTTCTATTTTCTTTCCCAAAATATTTCTCAGGTAGTGAAGTTGATTCACTTTGTTCAAGTAAAATACGGTTTATATTTGATAACGGAATTGCTCCTAGCCAAAAACCACGATCATTTTTGTTTGTGAATTCCATTGGATTGTCTTGAGATGTAATTATTCTCAGGCACCCATCTGAATATTTTTTGAACACAACCATATTTGACGTATTTCCACGAAATTCAAAGGTCCTGAAAGAACTCGAAATTGGTTGGTCCGTTTCATACGAAGGGATTATGTCACCTTGTTGTGAAGTTAATAAAAGTAAATATGGTATCTTATGTGAAGTGGATTCAGGTGCATAGATCAAATTAAGAGGTGCAGATAAAGAAGGTCCCGAGTAATACTTGGAAAAAGGCAAATCTTCTGAAATTAAAACTGTGTTTGGTCTCATTTCAGGAACACGCCAAGAGAGCTGCCAAAAGAAATCCTGCTGAGCCTGCCAGGAAAGCATATAACTTCTGGCGGTTTGAAATTGAGATCCAATCGCGAACCCAATTAAGACAATACTGATCAAGAGCCGATTTTTTTGTGTTTTGATCACGGAATCGATCATTCCAGCCAAGAATAAGCAGGCTCCTGGAGCAAGTGCAATTAAATACCGATTATTTGGAAATTCCAATGAAATTTTAAATGATCCCGCAATAAAAGGTGTCATAGCAGAAAGCGTGGCTATCAGACTGATCCATAAAATCCAATGATTTTTGTTTTGCTTATTTTCATCCTCTACCTTGTTGTTTAGAATGAACCAGGATAATCCAATCCCAATCAGGATTAATAATAAGATTAAAAGAGAAACTGAAGTTAATAGATCCCGTTTTAAGAGGTTGATCAGGTCAATCCATGTTGTGAATATCGAATCAACTGTCCCCCAAAATATTTCGGAGATTAATCTTAGGGCAGTTTGGATCGGATTATGTGCGAGTTCAGAAAACAAGCTAACCTGATAACTGTACTCCTTGGAATTAGAAAGACGATAAACTACAAATCCCACAACCACACCAAAATATGGAATCCAGTTCAACAATGTTTGACTGAAGAGCTTTCCTTTTCTTGCTTCTTGGCGCCAGATCACTACGCCCAAAATAAAAGGCCGTACCAACTCTAGACCAAAAAATGTTTCCTGTGGGACAATTCCAATGATTAGACAGATTAACGCCCCGATCGTAAATAATACACTCCTTTTTTTGGCATTTACGGCTTCGATCATGAGTATGTAAGATACAAAATAAATAGCCAACAACATAAAAACCTGGCTGTACATTACAGAGAACCAGTGGAATTGAAAACCTGGGTAAACCACAAAAAACAAGGCAGCTGTAGCCGCTAGTTTTTTTCTTGATGGCATAAGTTTGATCAACAACCACCAGAAACAGCATCCGGCAAGAGCATGAGTAAGAACTGCAAACATCTGCCAGGCCACCCTAGAATCTTTAAATATAGGAACGAAAACCTGATACACATATCCAAAAAGTGGGCGATCCTGAGCAAAAAACTGTGAGAATTGTAGAGCACCGAAATATTTTTGAAAGAGAACGATGTACCAATCATCCAGGTAAAAACCTAACCATGGGATTAACAAACCATAGGCCAGAGTACAGGTGCCCAACAATACGATGGGGATGGGAACTCGAGACCCAATAGATAAAATACGTTCAACTACTCGTTTCATCTTTATACAACCAATGGAGTCACACGTGTTAAACAGAATACAAAATATACCACGCCGCAAACCAAATGAAGAAATAAAACAGCACTTGTTAACGACATTTTCCAAGATTTGAAAATGGCTTTAAATCCATTTTTATTTATCTCTTTTCCAAAAATGATCATTGCTTCGACAAACAATAAAAATACAGCGATCATTACTCCCCATGCAAAATTATTACTCCGAAGATTTATTTTTTCACCAATCAAATATCCCATTCCAAGTGCTACAAAGAAATTCATCCAGACCAATTGGAAGGATACAGACTTGACGTTATCCTTGTAAAAGATAAGTGAAACTAGTAAAGGAAAAAGTATTGAAAGAAGGCAAAAAACAAGGATGAGAAAAATGTTTGGTACATAATTCAACAAAGCTTGAAACGGTGCAAGAATTAATGTATCCCCTCTATCTCCGGAATAATTAATATAGAATTGGGATGCCAAAAGAATCAGGGAAGTCAACCCTAATGGAATTATGAAATAAAGCCAATTAATTTGTTTTATTTTCTTGATATGAAAAAAAAGAAAGACCAATCCAATGGCGGGTAAAAAGGTTAGGGTAAAACTTGGCTTTGCCAGGGTGGCACACATGATAGCAAAAGCAATTACAATCGCCTCTTTCCAGTTCCATTTTGCAATGAAATTATCCGTCACGCCAAAAAAGACAATTAACACAAATGGTCTGAATAAAATGTAAGTGGGATTATGGAATGGATTTGGACTGAAATAGCCAAGGTAAAGACGTTCAGGAAAGGTAAAAATAAAAATAGGACCAACCAAAAGAAGGACAAGCACTGCAAAGCCTGCTAACCATAGCTGCGACTTACGTTGCCAATTTTTCCATTCTTTAATTAATCGATTGAGTAGAATAAAGGCAGTTGCAAGGTAGCTCATTACCATCAATAACCAGGCAGAGATTTCGTATGATTTTAGATCAAATACTTGTTTCACCAAAGGACTGATGCGAACCAAAATATTTGCCGGAAGAAGAGCCCTGATGATCACAACTAATTTTGCAAACAAGGTATGAGGAATCTTATAAAGGTACCCTGTAGTAGCATATTCTTTTGCCCACCCAATATGTTGTGGAAAATCGCTGGAATTTTGTTCATGGGCCATGATTAATCCAAATATGGCTACAACAAATAATCCTAAAACTAAGTAAATTGGAAGCCTTTTCTTATCCATGTAGAAAACCTTAATATTTATTTGTAGACTATTGTGGATTTTGTGTGCAACATACATCATCCTAACTTTCAGATTTAATCTATTTTGATTTTTCCAAAATAGATTTTATATGACATTTTATTAATATGACTTTTTTCTTTGTAGTAATACCCATTCGTTTGATTGATCTACAACCGAAAAGTCCGGAAAATTCATGTTTTTATAATTTGGAGCAAGGAGCAAGTAATCAAGATTAATTGTATCAGATTCTACACTCGTAATTCGCTGGAAAGATCGCAAAACTTTTTCCCCTCTAAAAAGATAATCTGGTAAATCATACGAATCGGACATTATTCCGATTCTACTAATTATTGGAACATTCTTATCGACGAGCATCGTGGGGGAATAATATGCGCTTTCACCAATCGTTAGAACCTCAACACGGTTCATAGACCAAACATCTTTTTCAGCCATAATATATGGTTTTAATTTGTACGCAACCTTTTGCAGTACTTTAATATTCATTTCTCCCCACCGCTCCAAGTCAACCATCATCCTTTTACTGGTGAGCGGCAATGACGCATTGTTTAATGTGGAATAAATCATAATAAAAATAGCAACGCTACAAATAACCGATGTAATGATCTTTGAAAAATATTTTTTTGAGTCAAATAACCAGGCAGTAAATGGTTGTAAGATAACAACAGCCGTAATAAAAAACCTGCCCTGATAGGGTTCCCAACCATTAGCTATAACTTGGATCAAGAAGAAAAAGCTGATAGGGGCAATTAATAAGACCAGGTATAAAAATTGTCTTTTCTTTATTGAAAGAATCATTACGTAGACCAAGGAAGGAAGTATTAATATCCAACTTAAGGGACCAAACCATGCCGATTCTGCATTATATAAATATTCTTGTTGAAACCGAAACGGAATGGTAGTGTAAAGAAACTTTGTTTCTTCAACATTTTTTGCAAGCAGCGGTTTTAAAATCCTTGTTCTCAACTCCACACAAGAAGTTGAAAGTTGTGGTGGAAGTCCTTCACACCCAATAAATTGTAATAAATAGCGTGAAGAATTTATGACAATTCGTGCTGGTAATACTTCAAAATAGTTTTTTGTTAATACACTCTGTGTTAGACTCTTAGCTCCAAACGGATTTCCATAATTTATTAAATTTTGAATATTTGAATAAGTTCCAAATAATAAAAGGAAAATGATGAAGAAACCACCTAGAACAATATTCTTTTTTAGAGGATTATTTTTTGCCGCTAGATAAACGCAAATATACAACACCACATAACCAGGAAGGAATATTATCGCATATTGTTTGGTCCCAATTGCCAACGATAAACCAAGTAGTGAAAAAATGATGAGCAATCTCTGTTTCGAAGAAATGTATGATAAAAGGAGTGTAAATGAGGAAACTATGAACGCTGCCGTTAATAGATCATTTTGTGCAGTTATGGATTCATAAATAATGATAGGATAAGTTAATAATAACAACGCGGCAAACAAACTACTGCTACGTCGAAACCCTATCATTCTTGAAACACTATAACAAGACAACACACAAACTAAACCAGCAAAATATTGGACAAATCCAACAAATCTATCAGTTTTCAAGAGGATGATCGGTAATGCCATCATTAAACTGTTATTATAAGGATATGTCATCCCTACATTATTAAAAGCAAAATAATGTCGCAAAGAACCTTGCTGAATCCAGTATCCTATCCTAGAAAGATGGTTATATAAACTATCGGTGATATTTTGCGGAAATCTGACGATACATACAGCTAGCAAGAATAGATTAAGAAAAACGAATATGCAAAAAATTACCAACATTCGGTTAGTTTTTAGTGTTTGCAGCAAAATAATAATGCTTTTTCTTAATTGAAAACCAGTGACCTTAGGAAAACCTGCTTTCAGAATCTTGTTCAGCAAAACTGATAATAAAGTCAAACTGCATTGGATAACAAATAAGATTAATGGCTTATCAAATACTTGGAAAAGACTGGCAATTTCCAATACTAAAATTACGTCAGCTGAAATAATCAGAAACCAAATGATCCCCTTTTGTGCTTTTGGAATTCCGGTTAAAAGAAAAGACAATGAAAAGCATAGAAGAACTATTACAGCAAGAAAAAGAAAAAATAGGAAAATGTCCAGATTAATACTCCTGATGTAATAAGACTTCAAGATACTTTTTGTAATCAGGATTTTTACATTGCTTGATGATGTCTTTAAATTGATTTCGATTAATAAACTTCATCCGCAAAGCAATTTCTTCAGGACATGATATCTTAAACCCTTGTCTGTCTTGCACTGCCTGAATAAAATTGGCAGCCTGCAACAATGCTTCAGGAGTCCCTGCATCCAACCAAGCGACTCCTCTTCCAAGCACTTTTACATCCAATTGGTCAAGTTCCAGATAAATCCGATTAAGATCTGTAATTTCTATCTCACCCCGATGAGAAGGTTTCAGTGATTTGGCATAGGTGCTGACATTGCCATCATAAAAATAGACTCCTGGTATTGCGTAATTAGATTTGGGTTTTTTCGGCTTTTCTTCCAAAGAAATTGCTTTATGATTTTGATCAAATTCAACAATTCCGAAGCGTTCAGGATCTTTAACTTGATAAGCAAAAACAATGGCACCTTTCTCAATTTTGGTGGCATCCTGTAGTTTTTCAACCAAGGTACTTCCATAAAGGATATTATCGCCTAATATCATGGAAACTGGTTTGTTTTCTACAAAATCCTCACCTAGAATAAAAGCATCTGCCAATCCACGAGGTTTTTGTTGTGAGACATATTCAAATCGCATTCCCCAAGTGCTGCCATCACCCAATAAATTTTGATAACTATTAATAAACTCAGGGTTACTGATGATCAATATTTCATTCACTCCTGCTAACATTAATGTTGAGAGTGGATAGTAGATCATTGGTTTGTCATAAACAGGAAGAAGTTGTTTGCTAACAGAAAGAGTGGAAGGATGAAGACGAGTGCCGCTACCTCCAGCTAAGATAATTCCTTTCATCAATTCCCTCCTCTATTTGAATAATTATTGTTTATCCAAGTACTGAAACTTTCCTTTTCCACAAGAGCATTCACCCAATCCTGATGGGAGAGATACCACTCAACAGTGGCGCGTAAACCACTAGCAAGATTATGTTTTGGAGACCAACCCAATTCATTTTGTATACGCGAAATCTCCATGGCATATCGGCGGTCGTGTCCAGGCCTGTCTTGAACAAACTTGATCAAACTGGAATGCGGAGAATAAGGTGAATCAGGTAGTAGTTCATCTAATAGTCCTGTAATTTGATGAATAATCTCTAAATTTGAGGGTTGATTTTCACCACCAATAAGATAAGTCTCGCCCACCTTGCCGTGTTCTAATATTTGTAGAATCGCATCACAGTGATCTTCAACATATAGCCAATCACGAATTTGTTGTCCATCACCATACACTGGCAATGACTTACCTCTGAGACAATTCATGATTATGAGAGGTATTAATTTTTCAGGGAATTGGTAGGGGCCATAATTATTTGTGCAGTTGCTAATAGTGATCGGTATTCCATAGGTATGGTGATAAGCTCTGACCAAATGGTCACTTGCTGCTTTGCTCGCGGAATAAGGAGAATTTGGAGAATACTGCGACGCCTCATTAAAAGGTGGTTCTCCCGGATTCAAAGATCCAAACACCTCATCCGTAGAAATATGGTGAAAGCGGAATCCTGTTGTGTTCTTACTTGACCAAAATTTACGGACAGCTTCTAATAGAATACCTGTTCCAACCACATTTGTATTTAGAAATTGAATTGGCCCACAAATTGAACGGTCTACATGAGACTCAGCAGCAAAATTAACCACCGTGTCAATCTGATATTTTTCAAGAATTGATTCCACTAGGGGTTGATCTGCAATATCACCATGGATGAATTGATATTGAGAATTATCCTCAACGCTTTTAAGGTTATCCTTGTTACCAGCATATGTTAACAAGTCCAAGTTGATAATTAACAGATCAGGCCTTAATTCTATAAGTCTGTGTATGAAGTTCGATCCTATAAATCCAGCACCACCTGTGATTAATACATGGTTCATTTTTTATGCCTCAAACGAGAATGCCGAAGAATTGGGAGGTAATTTGCCTAATTATATCTTATGAATATTGAACTTATGGAACACAAATTAGTTCTACATAATCTTCTTGTGGTGGGTAAAGCAGTTTTGATATAAGACGATTAACAACATAGTGAAAATATCCGGTAGTGAAATTCAATTATGGGTCAACATTGTAAACATTATATGGGTGTTCACAACTTTATAGGTAATATCTATGAATAAGACTTTTTAATTCTATTTAATAAAATACAGACTGTAAGGCATCACGAATAAGCGTTCAATAAATTTGATCTCTCCCTAAAACCCACTTTGCGATCCGAAGATCTCATTAAAATCAATCTATTTTACATCTAGATTTTAAACATATAAAAATAAAAAAATACTCCAATATATATGAAGAAATCCTGATGCAAAGATAAACTATTTTGATACTTGATTGATTGAAGATAGCTTTATCAATTTCGAAGAGAACACAACTAACAAAAAGAATTAACAGAGAGATTTCTCAAAAATAAGATTCCATGAGTAAATAGTGGACCTTGTTCCGCAAGAAAATAGGTATAAAATGCCCCAAACACAAAACCAAGCCTCCCCTTAAGTTTATCATTTTAGTGTCCTGAATATAGTCAAATTAGTAAAGAATTTACCAATTCGGGGACTTCTAGTTCAGCAAGCATCTCTCTATTATTGATGGTCAAAATTCCAGAACGTTTAGCCCGAAGTGACTTCACGAATTGTTTGATACTGATTCTAGTAAATCGTTCAATATTTCTGCTAATCGCCAACGTGGCTAATACGATTGTAATGTGTGCTTTAATTACATCTCGTTTCCTTTGGGAGATTGGTCTGGCTTTGAGGTCTGACTTCGCCATCCTGAATGTAGCTTTAACATGGAATTGTTGGTGGTAATATACGACCACTTTTTCATCTGGAATATCCAAGTTTTTGACATACTCTTTTACGTCTGCAAGTGCTTTGGCTTTGTTTATCAACTTCTAATTGAGTTTTTTTGCCACTACGCTCATAAACTTCGTTTTGGTAGCCGGAACATGGCCATTGAGCTCTTTCATCGCCTTGGATACCTGTTTCTCGATATTCCGCATGTCCAGGGCTGCTCGTTTGACTCGGTATTGATATATATTGCATGAACCAAGGAAAAAAGTATATTTACCAATAAACCCAATTTCGTCGGGAACGGAAAAGAAGAGTTTTTTTGTCACGTGTAAAATGGTTACTTTGAACGCGCTTCAAGGATCTATAGTAGTTCTATCACTCGCGAGGAAAAGTGATCTTTTCATCGCCGCTTGAAATTGTCAGCCCATTTTGTAAAACATACCCGTTTTCTTTACAATATGAAAGAACAGCTTGCCGTATTTCTGGATATTGAGAGGATTTGGTAGATAATCCAATGTGGGTAGTATAGTAAAAAAACTTAACGCTACATCCATAAATGATTCCATAATCTAGATATGCTTTATAAACATTAATTGGAAAAACTCCACGAAAGGGAGAATGTTGGTTAGCAAATTCTTGACAGGTCCCATCTGGTTGCATCTCTCCAACACTGCACAAGAAAACAATATCTGGATTTTGCATAAGGATGTGGTCTATAAATGCTTGAGTTTTTTGTGGACCATTTTGTAATAGAAATAGATGCGCAATAGCTGGTTCAGTTAAACCATTGGTATCAATTAATCGTCCAGTTAAAGAATATGTGATTGCTCCAGCATCTCCGAAAACGATTGTTGTATCTTCAGGATTTGATAGGTGATCTTTGAGATAATAGCCAAATTGTAAGTATTTAAGTTCATTTGTGGCAGATTCTGCTTTTGATAAAATGTTCAACTCGGTAAAAATGCTTCTATTATTGAAAAGCGGGAGAATATTTGATCCATTGTAGATAATTATTGATACGAAGAAAATAATGGTAAACACTTTTCTTAAATTGTTTGAATAGATTAATTGTTCAAATAAATAAATGAATAATATGCTTATTAAAAAATATAGGACCATGATAGGTGTCATTAGAAAACGAAAACCTCCACCAATAAGAGGTCGTGTTTGAGTAAAGAATAGGATTGTCAATAACGAAATGAAAAACAAAAAATAAAACCATTGGTTTGAGAGTAGCACCCAGCTTTTATTTTGTTGAAACAAAACAATTGTTGGCAAGAGTAAGATAAAAAATGCAATGATCCAATTCTTATAGTATAAAATCCAATCCCCAATATATCCACTTCCAGAGCCTACACTTACTTTTCTGTAAAATCCAGTAGGCAAAATATCGCCAAAAATGAAATACTTCATAACGTGGAATAAAACAACCACTACCAAAAATACGACCAAACCTTGAAAGGTCTTCTTTCTAGTATTTTTTCTTAACAAAAGCATTGGTAATCCAACAAGCGCAATAAAGGCCATACTTTCTGGACGTATAAGATAAGCTGAAAACATTGTCACAAAGAAAACAACAATACTTGATTGGTTTTTTTCATAAACACTTGATTTTGCGAGTGAATAACATGCCAGCACCGTAATTAGAGGGCCAAGCATCGTTTCCAATCCCAACTCGAGACTAAGTATGACATTGAAATCATTGACTATACATAAAACGAGCAGAGTTGCCAAAAGCATTACTCTCTGTATTGGAATTAACCGTGAGATTTTTATTAGTCTGGATAAAGTGATTAATATCACAATGATTGCAATTAGGTTAATAATAATTGAAGCAAAGGGCATATTAACCTTGAAGAATTCAAAGGGTGTTAACAGCAATAAATAAATCCAACTTGTAAAACCTTCGGAGGGGATATTTCTGCTATCATAGGAAAAAATTCGTCCTTCGACCATATTTCGCGCGTAATTGTAGTAGACAAACGCGTCATCATTAGGGGTTGGGTTTAGAGATGCTAATAACTGAATAACTGTGGTAATTAGTAATAAAATAAAGAGAATTACTTCAATGCGATAGAGCCATTTTTGGGTAAAAAACTGATTAATTTTATTATCAATAACTTCGTTTGTTCTTATATAGAATTTCGATTTTACTAGACGAATAATTATTATGAACATACATGCAAAGATGATTGAAAGAAGAAGAATAATTAACGACTTAAATACTAAGCTTCTCCCCGAAAAGTTTTTTCCATGAAAAAGTAAGTTGATAAGGTTGTCTTTTTTTATATACCAAGCGATTAACAATCCATAAGAATAAGATAAGAAGATGGAAAGTTTTCCGAAATCTTTGTACATCCAGTTAATTGACTTTTTTAAATAATTAATCATTCAGGTATAAAACCTCCGCGGCTTAGAAAATAAAAAATAAGAAAATAAAAACAACCCATTCTATATTTTTGGATTAATTCAAAATAAACCAATTAGCGATAAGTTTTACGCATATCAATCCATTTTACTTTGAAACATTTAACATATAAAAATAAAAAAATACTCCAAAATACAAATGAAGAAATCCTGATGAAAGAATTATCCATTTGGCAACTTGGTTTGTTGAAGAAAACTTCTTATCAACCACGAATAGAACACAACCTACAAATAGTATTAATAAGGAAATTTCGCCAGAAAATATAAAATTTCCATGCCTGTACAAAGGACCATTCTCCGCGAAAAAATAGGTATAGAATGCCCCAAAAATAAATCCAAGCCAGCCTAATTGGAGGCGTACATCATTTAATAAATCTTTAATATAAACAATTGTGATTAATAAGGGAAATGTAATTGAAAGGAAGAATTTTATAAGTAAATTCGATGAAAATGACCTCATAACAGAAAAAGGAACAAACATTATTTGGCTATTTGACTCACTACTTGTAGAAAATGATAATGAAAATTGCCACACAAGAATAATAACTGTTGGTACCAAAATACCGAAAAATAACCTCTTCCAGTTAACACAATCTTTCCTTATTAGTCGAATAAAAGCTAATCCACCTAAAGCCGGTAGAATACATATAGCATAGTTTGGTTTTGCAAAAGCTGCTGCAAACGAAATAATAGCCGTTATGAAGATCTCAATCCAGGTTGATTTTTTTCCTTGTATTGTCTCTGTCGCAAAGTAAAATTGTAATATCGCTAATGGAACAAGTAAAAGTATTGTCGGGTTATGATATACATTAGGATAAATATATCCTCCAACATACCAGAGATGATCAAAGGGATAAAAAGCAGCAATTGGAGCAACAATTAATAGACCAATTGCTAAACTTCCTGATAGTAGAGGAGAAAGCTTTTTTCGAATTAATGTATATAGAATTATCGCGCTTGCAATAACACAACTGAGAATAACGATAAGCGCAGAGGTATTCCAGGAATGCCTAAATAGTTTCTTTGTGATAAAGACTAACCATTGCCATAGTGCGTGGGCAATAACATTTTCAGGTATTTTTTGTGGAGTATCATAAATATTCTCCGCCCAACCTAGATGGACTCCAAAATCGTTATTTACTACGGGATATAATTGATAATAGAATATTGGCGTAAATATCAACAATATTGAAAATGTTAATAGAGACAATTCGAATAATCTCTTTCGTAAAAAATCAAACGGCATAGTAACTCCAAATTATTATTGATAGTGACGATTAATAGTCTATTAACTTGATTATTTTTGTGTTCTTCTATTCATTTCGACAAATTTGTTGATATCCTCTAAATGGATCAACAAATTTTGCTTTTTATAATTATTTATTGTTTTGAATAATTACAATTATCATTCACACGTTCGCATATTATATAATCAGAATATGTACCGAGCGTTTGACAAGTCGAAACAATTCCGTTTATTGCTAAAATATCGTATGTTACTAGTAGATAATGGGACTTAATTTCTAATTTATCATCTTTAAGATCTTTAAGTACATTTACACCAATCCCAGCTGGAGTATTTAGTAAATCACGTGTAAATATTTGGTCGGTTAATAACGAGTTACACCAGGGGTTATTTGAATCTGTGTATTTTATTTCATTTAGAATATTCTTTTGTTTTATTAATGAATTATTGTTTTCTGCAGCAAAATGGTTAATGTGAAAATATTGATAATTTGAAATAAAATTTCCAATGGTAAGCAGGTTAATAAATAAATATGAAATTAATACATACTTCATCGTAAACTGATCTGACGCAAATGGTAAAGAGAAAAGGCAAAACAATAATAATGGTGCCAATATTCGAAAATTTCCGATATCGTATATAAGAATTGTAATTACTAATGTCGAAACCAAAATGTATAAAATAGATATATAGGTTTTCTGATTTTTTTTAATACTTAATGCAAGAATGAAAATCACCAATAAATAGAGGTATCGGATATAGATTTCAGTCTCAATGATCGGTAAATTAATACCGAACAACTTTTTCAGATTTGACAAAATAAGTCTTAATTCCACAAGCGTCAATTGGTGAATATTCAATTCACCATTAGTTATTTGAAAAATAAATCCGCTCGGATATGGACTTGTCCAATAATTATAGATAATGACCATGAATATAGAAAATAATAATCCCCCAATAATGGAATAAATCAATTTTTTGGATAGTGGTTTTTGATCATTAAAAAAAGAATAGATTATTGGGAAAATTGTGAAAATCCAAATAATTCTAAACAATGAAGCAATAGTAATGAGTAGCAAAACCCCAATTTTATTCTGTAAACGTTTATCATGAAAAATGATGAGCCGTATAAAGAAAGCACTAAATAGAATTGCAAATGAAGTATTTAGACTTTCTTGCATCGTTGTTGGGATATACAAATGCAATTGATAAAAGAATAACAAAAATAAAATTACTAATATTGTCTGCTTTCGATCAGGTCTAGTAACACACAAAAAGATTAATAACGACAGACTTACTAATAATAAATTAAATAGAGGTCCAGAGTAATAAAACCATCCAAATATTCTCGCTATGCTTCCATAAAGAATTGGAAACATAGGACCATGTGTTCCATAATGAGAAAAACTGGAATTTGAAGTTAACTCGTTTATAGAGAAAAAGCCATTACTAAATCCAACTTCCTTAAATGAATTTATTTGAAGCCAATAATCAACCTCGTCAGTCCAAACGGGTTGATAATGCAAAATATTAGAATTCACTACAAAGTGTAATAAAAGTGTTGTCACGAAAAGGGGCAACAATACTACAACCATATAAAGGATTATTTTATGAATTCTTTCAATCATTGAACCCCTTCAAAATTACAAGATATATTGCAATTTATAATCAATATTTATGAATAATGAAACTGTAATTAATCTTACTTCGGAATCTATTCCTAGTCTTGATTGTTTACTATTCTTTATCGTCAATTTGTTTATTAATGAATGATGTTAATTGACCTTAATACTTGATTTTTGGATCCTCCAACCTCGACTTGCGAGTTCCTTGTCTCTGGCAGGGATCACACATACTGATAATAGCCCATTTGTAACAGGTCCACTAAAATTATTGATTACCACCAATGGATACTGCAACGAAATCAGATCCAACGGATGCGCCAAGAGAGTACCCTCCCCCACCGTTTGTACCAGTGCTTCGTGCATTTCAGGATATCCTTCATTTAATGCTGTAAAACTTTCAAGGGGAACAGTGAGTCCTTGTGAATTGATTGACCTACCAAGCTGTACCTGGCTGCCTGGTGTGTACCGCACTATCATCTGTGTCTCTCCAGCCGGACATTCTGCTAGAGGTAAAGTTTGCGGTTTTGCCAGAGACTTCACTAATAAAACACCACCAATGGCAATTAACGTAAGTGTCACACCAAATATCATTGCGGCAACAGGTTCAGATTCTTCTTCAGTAATAATTTTTAGTTTTTGTTTGAAAACCAATCCCAAAATGGATTTTAACCCGATCATGCTGAAAGCAATTAAAAAGGTAACCGAAGCTGCATAAACCCGCATTTGGTTCGAATCATTGGGCGGTACAAAAGGCACCGAAAGGAAGATTCCAATTGCTGCCCATATCATTAATGAAAACGGTTCCTGTCTGCGCTGCTTGCAGGCAACGACAAGCCCCCATCCTGCAAAAACAGAAAGTATTATCCGAAAGGCGTAATTTGACCAACTCAAGGCTTCATTGCCGCGGATGAATCCGAAGGCCCCTGCGCCTCGCGGCATAAGGTAATCAAACCAATTCTTGAAAGCACCCACCACTAAATTTAAAGGGTGAGCCTTCCAGGCATCGAAAACAAGAGCATAGGTTTGAGCAGAACGTGAGACATCATCCAATTGGCCAAGTTCGGGGTGATCAATGAGGATCTGCATCCAGCCTTTTCCGCCTGCCACCACACCATAAAGGGTGTACGAGAAATTGGAAAAGACCATCCCGCCCGGGTCTGCCACCAGTTTAAACACCAACATATTGAGACCAAAGCCCAATGCTACAGCCAGAGTACAAATAACAAAAGCGGAAAATGAAAATCTGCGTTTTCCCTTGAATGCAAATCCGACCCACAATAAGAGCGCCGGTAAGATGAAAAAGGTACCAGCCCTGGCGTTAAGCGCGAGGGTCAGCAGCAGTAATCCGATTGAGGTTTGCCAGAGGTTCTTCTTTTGTGCTGCACCCCATAAGATTGTAAATGAAGCTATACCCAGTGGCAGACCCAGGTTTTCTGTCATGGTAGTACCGGCGATGCGCCGATAAAACAGGAATAATATGAAGAGAAAAACCACTGCCGGCAAGGTGCCTAATGAACGCTGAATCTCTCTGGCCGCCAGGTAGCAGATGATGGCGATCAGCGCCCCGAGAATGGCGATGGAAACCACCAGGTTTTGCCCGGTAATAGCCAACAACACAGTCAGCAAAGCCGGAAAGAGCGGCCGTCTGGCGGAAAAAGCGGAAAAACGAAAACCTTCCACCACACGCAGCGCATCACTATAATAGCTGGCGGCATCGCTGAATGGCAACAGACCACCGATAATGAATGGTTCACTGGCACCACTACGGCATAATCCGCTTAAGGGCAAGCCGAAAAGCAGCAAGGTCAAACTAAATGCCGCGAAAGTTCCCCAAACTCCTTTGATACCGAAGCTGAAATATAGCACTGGTATTGTAATCAGGGTGAGCAGCACCAGGTTGTAACGTACAAACAGTCCGATCGCAGCCGGGATGGGCAGCCACAACATCAATGCATAAATGACAAGTGCCAATGACAAAGCTGGCACAGATCGAATTATGCTTGAATCAAAATGGAATTTAGGCATCCTGGAAGACATCTATTAGATTAATCCACTAGATAAACTTGATCCGTCTGGCAGCAAAAGCCACCATCCGCAGCAGCAGCCAACCATGTTTCCAACGCTCAATGTTGGTCGTACCATAGGTACGCGCCCTGTAACGGATAGGCAGGTCAATGATCTTGAAATTCAAACGGGCTGCACCAAAAAGCAGGTCAAAATCACCAAAGGGATCAAAATCACCAAATACATGCCGGTTATTGGCTATACGTTCGTAGTCCTTTTTCCACATGACCTTGGTTCCGCACAAAGTGTCTTTGATTGGCTGACCAAGCAGCCACGAAAACGCCAAGCTGAAGAATTTATTTCCGATTAGATTGAAGAACCGCATTGCTTCTTCTTCCATCGGATAAACCAGCCGTACGCCATTAATAAAATCACCCTTGCCTGATACAAGCGCGTCATAGAATCTTGGTAGATCTTCAGGCGGAACGGTCAAATCAGCATCAAGGATCATGACTATATCCCCTGTTGCTTTGGCAAATCCAAGCCGATCGGCATCCCCTTTTCCCTTTCCGGTCTGCTGCAGTCCTTGGCATTTCTTTTCTGGGTGCTGTTTAATTCCTTGTAAAATGGTTTCCCAGGTATTATCAGTTGAGTTTCCTTCAACAAAAACGATCTCGGTTCCCCCACCCATCTCAGGTACGCAGTTTAAGATGTTTTCGATATTTCCGGCTTCATTTCTAGCCGGCACAATCACGCTCACTCTTGGTTTACCTTTGTGGCTATACGCATTTTGTTGGGGTCTGGCAACTAAAAAATTGGTTAATCCAAGGTGATTAAATGGCCAGAATCGAACCAGAAACTTATTCAGAAAAGGCGCCAAAAGCGGAATCCCAAACGGAAATAGAATCTCATGAGAAGATTTAATGGTTTCAAATCCTGAAAGATTCAACAAGTTATCAATATCTGAGACGGTCAACCAGTTTTCCCCTAACCCGGGTTTGGCCAACCCCAACTTGACCCCTACAGTTAAAGGCAGTTCCCACAACCGGCTATGGACGTTGATCAATAAACGGCCATTGTTGGTGAGGAGTGTTTTTACATTCTCAAATAATTCTTGTACATCCCAAACTTCGTTCAAGATATCTGAAAGGATGACGATATCAAATTTTTCTTCACTTGAAAACACTTCAGCATTTGCCGAGAAAAAATGCAGATCGGGGTGTCGTTCACCAGCCAACGAGATCATCTCTGCAGAAAAATCAACCCCCACCCCATTCTTTGGATTCAAAGCCGCCAGCAGTTCCCCGTTGCCACATCCAAGTTCCAAAACATTTAATCCAGCCGGAACCACTGTGGAATAGATCTCTTTTAATCGCTTGTGATAATATCCACCCCAACCGTGCCAATGACGCATTTTTAGAGCAACTTTGTTCCAGTGGTCACGACGGTTTTTTCGATAGGTTTCTGCTGAAAGAGTTGTTTTTGTAGGTTCCAAGAGGTTGGGTTCCTTAATGAAGTAAATCCAATAATGCACACAATGAGCTGAGTAAATCAGTTATCTCTTACAAGCCAACGACCAATATTATCAGGAAATTGATAATTCGCCAGCTCTTCCAACAATGCCACCGGAGTGGATTCACTCAGAAACAATTGCAAATGTTCGTCGTAAATAAACCCATCTGAAAATGCTCGACTTACCCAGTCAAGCAAAGAGTCAAAATAACCATTGGTATTCAAGATCGCCATGGGTTTACGTTGCAGGCCAATTTGCGACCAGGTTAATACTTCAAATAGTTCGTCTGCCGTGCCATATCCGCCAGGCATGGCAATGAAGGCATCCGCAAGTTCGATCATTCTTGCCTTGCGTACCTGAATGTCTTCAACAATTTCAAGACTGGTCAACCCTGATGTATGGATCAGCTGCGGACTTTCCAACCCCTTGGGAGCAATACCAATGACTTCCCCACCGTTTTCCAAGACCCCTTGGGCGAGCGCGCCCATAAGCCCTGTGCGGCCGGCCCCGTAAACCAGGCGAATTCCTCTGCCGGCCAATTGTTTACCCATCTCCAAGGCAGCGTCATAATACGCTTGATGGAGTCCATCGGCGGATCCACAAAAAACACATATGGAACGATAAGGATAGCTCATTGACCCTCAAAGAAATAAATAAATTTTCAATGCTTACGATTCGAATCTTCTTCATTATAATTCGGTTTAAACAACTTAATTCGTAAACTCACGTAGATTATTTATTCATTAATATTTAGGAGTTCGGAATGCCCCCCATCCTTGAAGTTCATAATTTGGTCAAGAATTATGGTTCTTTTAATGCGGTTAAAGGGATCTCTTTTGAAATTCAGGAAGGTGAAATTTTCAGCCTTCTTGGGCCAAACGGAGCCGGTAAAACCACCACAATTTCAATGCTCTCCACCCTCTACATCCCCACGAGCGGCGACGCCACTATATGTGGCTATTCTGTCACCAAAGATACCATGCAGGTAAAAAAGTGTATTGGCGTTGTTCCCCAGGATCTGGCTCTATATGAAGACCTTACCGCCCGCGAAAATCTAAAATTTTGGGGCCAAATGTACGGCCTCTCAGGTAAATTGCTCAAAATCCGTGTGGATGAAGTATTGGAACAGATCGGGCTTCTCGATAAAGCCAAATTGAAAATTAAAACCTTTTCAGGTGGTATGAAACGGCGTGTCAACATCGGTGTTGGATTACTTCATCAACCACGTCTTCTTTTCATGGATGAGCCCACGGTAGGAATTGATCCCCAATCAAGACGCGCTATTTTGGATTCTGTGAAGGAACTCAACAAGAACGGCATGACTGTACTTTACACCACCCATTATATGGAAGAAGCCGAAGAACTCTCAGATCGAGTGGGAATCATTGACCACGGCGACTTGATCGCCATTGGTACGCAGGATGATCTCACCAAATCTGTTGGAGAGACGGATACCCTGATATTGCATGTCGGAGAAGAAGTAACTCCCGAGATGCTGGCTGAAGAGTTGCGGAAAATTAAGGGTGTTCTCAAAGCTGAGGTCACGGATCATGAAGTCTCCATCATCACCCCTTCTGCTGAAGAATTACTAGCCCCGGTTGTGTCACGTGCCAACGCATTGGGAATAAAAATCAGATCCATTGATATCCGCGAACCCAACCTTGAGGCGGTGTTTTTAAACCTCACTGGTCGGGCTCTACGCGATTAGGGTTTGACTATGCGCAAATTATTGTTGATCGCTTTTAAAGATGTTTTACTCGTATTTCGTGACCGGACCGCGCTTATTTTTATGCTGCTGGCTCCCTTCGCGCTTACGGTTGGCCTGGGATTGGCCACAGGTAGTTTTTCAGGTAACTCTGATTCCGGTGTGCTTGACCTGCCCATCGTTGTTGTGAACGATGACGGAGAAAACCTCGGCAACGCCTTTGTTGAAATGGTCCAATCTGACCAGCTTGCCGATCTCTTGGAGCCGCAGGTACTTTCCGACCTAAATGCCGCACGAAAACTGGTGGACGATAATAAGACCGTCGCTGTGGTGTATATTCCTGCAGGGTTTACTGATTCCATCATTCCCCAAAACATGAACTCCCTTCCAACTCAAACTGTTCAAATTGAACTTTATGGAAACCCAACTGCTCCAACTGGTGTTGGCATTGTCAAAAACCTGGTTGAGCAATTTATAAGCCAGGTTGAAGTGGGACGAGTCAGCGGTACCGTTGCGATTACCCAATTACTCGAGAGTGGAGCCATTGATCCTTCACAGGCAATGTCGGTTGGCCAGGCTACAGGAGAATCACAAGCAGATGTTCAGGGTAATTCTTCGTCAATCAAATTAAACAACATTACCGCAACTGGCACAGAAGTAAAATTCAACATGCTGGCTTTTCTGGCTCCTGGAATGGCACTGATGTTCCTGATGTATACCGTCAGCAATGGCGGAAGATCCCTGTTGGTAGAAAAAGCAGGCGGTACTCTGCCTCGAATGCTCATTTCACCCACGTCCACAATTCAAATCCTGGGCGGTAAAGTCTTTGGCATCTTTCTTTCTGGATTATCACAATTGTTGATCCTTATTATTGGCACCACCCTTCTTTTTAAATTAGACTGGGGTGATCCGTTGGCAGTACTGGTTTTAGTGGCAGCCGCAGCCCTGGCCGCCACTGGTTGGGGCATTCTTCTGGCAGCATTACTCAAAACGTCAGGGCAGGTATCTGCGGTTGGGACTGCCATTATGCTGATCTTTGGCATTCTGGGTGGAGGATTTACCAATATTGCCACCATGCCTGATTGGGTGCAGTGGTTAAGTCGTATCTCTCCCAACCGTTGGGGATTGGATGGTTTCACCACCCTAGCCATGGGCGGTAACCTGTCCAATATCATGACCCCGATCACGGCCTTGATGGTCATGGCTGTAGTGCTCTTCCTAATTTCTGTTGTGCTCTTCACCCGCCGCGGAATCGGAAAGGAATAGCCATGAAAAAAATAATTGCAATTTCCATAAAAGACACCCTTGTCCGCTTTACCAGCCCCATGGAATGGCTGTTCTTTTTAGTTTTGCCGATCATTTTTACGTTGGTGATTGGTGCGAGCTCCGGTCCTTCCAGTGACAGCCGCGTAAAAATGTTCGTGGTGGATCAAGCCAATAATTCACTTTCGGATGCTCTTATCTCAAGCCTGAATGCTTCATCATCGGTCAAAATCGAGTTGAAATCACTGGATGACGCTTCAACAGCACTTGACCAGAAAAAGGTTTCTACGGTTCTGATCATTCCTGATAACTTTACGCAACAAAGCCTGCAAAACCAGAATGCAGAACTCGAATTGAGACAACTTCCCAATAACACCGATTCGCTGGTCGCTCAACAAGCTGTTCAGGCTGTGCTTTCAAGGGTAAGCAGTGTGGTGGATATCGCGAATTCCAGTGTTGAACGTGCTGAAAATGTTCCTGGATTCAAGTTTGAATCTGAAGATGCGAGACAGGCCTATTTTGATGCTTCTCTTAAAAAAGCGCAAACCTTGATGGCAGAATCCCCCAATCGGATCAAAGAAGTAAAAGGAAACACCAAGGATTCCATTGAATTCGATCCGCGCTCGAATGCCAGTGCGGGCCAACTGATCACCTGGGTGTTTATTCCATTGATCGGTCTATCAGGTTCTTTTGCCTATGAACGTCAAAAAGGCACGCTGCGCCGTCTTCTCACAACCCCCACCAGTAAGGCGCTTTTCCTGTCGGGGACCATCATCGGTCAAGTTCTTACCGCTTTGGTTCAAATGATTTTATTGGTGCTCTTTGGCATTTTTGTAATGAAACTCAACTGGGCTCATGCTCCCCTGGCCTTGGCGGTGATGCTTATTTCATCTGCATTGGCAGCTGCCGCCCTCGGTACCATGCTGGGGACATTCGTAAAAACCGAAGGACAAGCCAGTGGTTTGAGTATCATGTTTGGTATGGTCATGGCGCTAATGGGAGGTTGTTGGTATCCGCTTGAACTCTTCCCTCAAAATGTTCAGCATGTGGTGAAAATTCTACCAACCACCTGGGCCATGCAAGGGATGTTGGATATCGTTCTTCGCGGTCAGGGATTAATGGCCATATTGCCAGAAGCAGGCGTCCTACTGGGTTTTGCCCTGGTTTTTCTGGTGATCGGCATTTTACGGTTCAAGTATGAATAATTCCAAACCCCGCTATATGCGGGGTTTTTGTTTGTATTTATGCTCAATCATTCAATGGTAGAATTTCTAAACTAATTAAAATCCCACGTTTACTTAACTCGGGGAAACAATGCTAATCGCATCCATCATTATTTATCTGTTCATTACCTTACTCATCTTTCCAAAAATCTTTGATAAGCTTGTTATATCAAGATTTTTACTGGTTTTCTTTTTAACTGTTTTCTCGATCAACATCCTCACAGCTGAAATTCTCAGTTTTTTAAATTTACTCAACCAACCTGTTCTATTCCTGGTAATTCAAACGCTGATCTGTGGAATCATCTTTTTTGTCCTTCAGCACTGGCTGCCCTTTACTAAAGAACAATTAAAAACCGTCTACTCCTTTTCGGAGATACACTTCACCAAATTTGAATCTCTTCTCCTGGGCATCATTTCAGCTACTTTTATCAGTTTTTTCATTGTAGGTTCCACAACCCCCATCAACAACAATGACAGCCTCGCCACTCACTTGCCGCGCATCTTCTATTGGCTCCAGCACGGTAATTTCAATTTCTGGACAGCATCGAATTTGTGGCAGCTCATCTATCCCATTAACGCTCACATCCAGGGTCTGTGGTTATTCTTGTTGGGAAAATCAGAATACCTTTTCTTCCTCGTGCAGTGGTTTTCATTGGTTATCATCACTGCTTCAGTTTTTGATATCTGCAAATCACTTGGGTTTTCAACCAGACAAGGTTTATTGAGCGGATTGGTCGGTCTTTCATTCCCTGTCGTTTTGCTCCAAATTTTCTCTTTCCAGGGCGACCTTACCGTGACTGCTCTTGTAATGGTCGGTGTTTCCTTCCTGCTTCACTATTCACGATCCAAGAATTGGATATTATTATTGGCGGCTTGCACAAGCATCATTTTAGCTCTGGGAACCAAACAGACCGCCTTTTTGATCTTACCCGTTTTTTGTCTGATGATTCTTTATTTACTGTACGCAAATAAAAATATCAAGAAATTCTTATTATCATCCTGGCTGCTGATCCTGTTATTTGTTTCACTCACCAGCTTCCAATTCATCCAAAACCTGGTTAACAAAGGATCGTTATTTGGAATGGATTCGTTGCTGACTGAAAAAAATCCCTCCATTTCACAGTCAGGCGAAAAAGCACTCTATGTGATTCCTCGCTATTTTTATCAATTTGTTGGACTTGATGGATTACCGCGATCAATAGAGCCTTCGTTAATGCTCATTAAAGAAAATGTATTTAAAGGAATGCTGGCTCCTACCAAACTGGACCTTGAAAAAAAAGTTTTTCTTCAACCGGGGTTTGACCAGAACGAAAGTTTTCACTTTTCAACTCCTCTTAAAAGATCAGAAGACACAGCCTGGTTCGGACCATTCGCATTTCTTTTAATTCCGCTGGCAACCATCATTGGAATTCTTAGCAAAACCAGGCTTCGTCGCTTATACGCCGTGTTTTGCCTCATCAATTCAATAGTATTTCTGATTTTACTGATCATTCAAAGAGCTGGTTGGGATCCTTACCAAGGACGATATTTCATCCTTGCAATTCTTCCTTTTATCCCGCTTGTTTCGATTCTGTTCCCCAATAAAAAAGTGTTTAGAAATGTAATTCTTGGTATTCTGATCCCAATTAGTATGATGCTGATCGTAAATACCCTTTTATACAATGAAACCAAGCCGATCATTACTGCTAAAACACAGAATGATATTATCAACAACTTTATTTCACCTCTACCTGAAAATAACGGTTTTCAGCTGTTTATCAAAAAATCCCTGCTAAAGATAGCCTACCCATCAAAGTATTCTATTCAACTCGTAAATATTTACGAGGCCACCTATTACGACCGGCTGTATTATTCTAGCAATTCAACAGCAGAAGATATTGTATTTATTAATGAGATCGTTCCTGAATTTGCACCTCTATCAGTAATGATCTTGAACGATCCCATCGAGTATGCCCTTTTTGGAAAAGATCGCAATCGCGTTGTTACTCCCATCTCAAATATTAAAGATGCCGGCCAAGGATACTTGCTCGTTAGCAATTCAATAAACTTTCAGCCGGGTCCAGATGTGAAACTTCTGAATCGGAACAGTGACTATTCCATTTTTTATGTAGATAAAGAATAACTGCTCGATTAATCTTGAGTTTGTGCTTTAATAAAAAACAATCCGGAAGTTTAATTCCGGATCGTGACTTTTCTTGGTTATTGTGGAAGTCCAGCAAAAACCTCTTCTGGGGCAAATGCTACACCCACCATGCTCTTGCCAACGTGTGCTCCCAATACCAGAGAAAGCAGCCCTGTCGGAAGCCATGTACATTTAAAAAGTTTATTCATTTCATCTATGAGTAGTTGAGCACCTTCAGGATTATAGGAATGCAGCACTTGCACGCGCAACTTACTTCCTGCTTTGAATTTCTTTGAGGCATATTCCCCAATTCCGTGGATGGCGCCCGCAAAGGTCCTGGCCATGCCATATTGAACATAAGTACCCTTCACTTTTTCGACACCGATCATGGGCTTGATATTAAGTAGTGAAGCCAGCAGACCTTTCATGTGGCTGATGCGTCCGCCGTGGATAAGGTATTTCAGTTCTTTTAGGGTATAGACAACATCCGTTGCGTCGCTGATCTTTTTTATCTCTTCAAGGATCCTCTCCTTGTTCCAGCCTGCTTTTGCTGCTCGTGCTGCTGCTTCAACCTGCCATCCAGCTGGAGCGGACAACGTTTTGGTATCAATTACTGTTACATTAGCCTGTGGAACCATGGCTGCTCCCGCTGTTGCAGACGCCGATGTGCCGCTCAATCCAGATGAAATATGGATCGAGAGAATATCTGGATCAACTTTTGCCAGATCAGCATACATTTTGGCAAAATCACCTGCTGAAGGTTGTGAGGTGATCGGTAATTCATCTGTTGATTCGAGCATCGGATAGAATTTATCCGGTTGAATATCAATCCCCTCTTTGTACGATGTGCCGCCAAGAGTCACCACAAGGGGAACTACATGGATATTAAGTTTCTTAAGTTCTTCCCCTGTTAAATAAACATCCGTACCACTATCGGTGACAATTTGCATTTCGATCTGCTCCTGAAACGAAATAATCCCAATTGGGATTTTTTTACCTATAAAGAATAGTTCAAAGACCTCCTTTTTTGAAGTGTCCATGGAGATAAATCAAACCATGACTATATATAGATTGAGCAAAGAATAAATTGATATAATTTCAAAATGGATTTGGAAAACCGGGTAATTCAATTGTGCATAGCCGGGACTCAGGCTGAATTTCATCGGAGATTTTCTGATGCTGTTGCATTATATGAACAAGCCTGGCAAATTCACTCAAATGATTATGAAGCATGCATCGCAGCACATTACATGGCACGCCATCGAAATAACCCAAAAGAAGAATTTGAGTGGAATCAAAAAGCACTTGATTATGCCATGACTTGTGATGATGATCGCTTAACCTCTTTTCTCCCATCTCTTTATGTAAACATGGGTAAATCTCATGAAAAACTCGGGGATCTCAACGTGGCACAAAAGTATTATGAAAAAGCGGCTCAATTGGGACTTTCACATCAGATGGATATGGAGTAGATTACAAAATGGAACATCGTTCATTAATAAATGATAACGATAGTGATCTGATGCGCCAGTTGATTGCATCACTCTCAAATCAGGTGAGCATCACTGATTTTGAAGAATTCATTCAACTAAAAAGTGTTCGCCAAAATACACGTTTATGGTTTGAGGAATGCTTATTAATCGCATTTGCTTATGTGGATGATTTCAATAATCTTTGCTTTGAGATTGCTCCAGGCAAATCCAATCCTGTTTTGGAAAGTGAAATCATTGATTGGGGAGTGGAGTGCATGCGAAAAATGATGGAGCAATCAGGCGAAATCGCTCCGTTGGATAGCTCCTGTTCTGCTCAAAATCGTGCCAGAATTGAATTACTTGAGCGCATGGGATTCATCCAGCAGGAAATCCGGTCATTGAAATTCGCCCGGTCCCTGAACGATCCTATACCCGAATTCCTCCTCCCCACCGGATATTCGATACGCAGTGTTAATGGTGAAGGTGAAGTTGCTCAACTCGTAGGCCTGCATCGAGCCGCTTTCGGCACCGATCATATGACTGAGGAATACCGACTGGCCATGATGCATGCGCCCGATTATGACCAGACCATGGATTGGGTGGCTGTTGCACCGGATGGCAACCTGGCTGCTTTTTGCATTGGGAGTATAGATGAAGAAGATCCGACCATAGGCTATCTGGATCCGATTGGTACACATCCAGATCACCGCCGTATCGGCTTGTCAGCAGCCATGATTGCTTATGGATTATCATTTCTACAACATAGAGGGATAAAGAACGTCCATTTTGGAACCAGCAGTGAGAACACCCCTATGAGAGAACTAGCCCTGCGTACTGGGTTCTCACTTCAATCGGAATCGGTATGGTTCAGTAGGGAAGTTATTTGATTTTGATGTTATAATAGAATTTATGTTCTTATTTTACGATATTACAGGATAAACCTAACCATGGTTGCTCAAGTGGATCTTGAAAATAAACTTGTTCCCCCTGATCGCATCGCAGAAATAGCGCTTGATAACCCTTCTTTACTTCAGGAACTTCTCTCTGGCGTTGCCCCACAATCACAAAAATCGGCCAGGCGTGAAAATTGTTCACAAGCGCTGATGGCCATGGCTGAAACCTGGCCTGAGACACTCCTTCCGCATTGGGAATATTTCATAAACCTCTTCAAGAGCAACAACGGCTCCTCCAAATATGTGGCAATCTATGTGATTTCATCCCTTACTAAAGCTGCGCCTGAACAATTTGCCAACAACCTAAATGAATACTTTTCATTACTAGATGATGAAAGCGTCATGGTAGCATCGCATGCTGCATTAAATGCTGCCAAGATCGCCATCGCCTGCCCACTTTTACAAACTGAAATTATTAATCGCCTGCTTCAAGTGGATCAAACCCATCACGACCCAAACCATCTAGGTCTGGTAAAAGCTTATGTCATTGAGGCGCTTGATATACTTTACCCAACTGCTTCAAACCAATCTGAAATAGTGAATTTTGTAAGAGCACAAATTCAATCCCCAAGCGCAAAAACCATCAAACTGGTCAAGATGTTTATAAAAAAATACAACTCATAAAACCAACCACAAACTCAAATATTTGATGTACTCTTAGGTCCTTATAGGTTTTTATACCTTTACTTATGGAATTTTTATTGTTTAACGAAGCCATTCCATAGAAAATAGTATCAGCTGCAGATTTTCTTTCCTTCGACAATATTCTGTAATTGAGTCTTAATGGCTGATAAAAAATCAAATAGAATTCCTTTTATTAATTTCATAACCTCCTGGCCAAACGGTTTCTCCCTTTTGGAAATTTTTATATTATTGGTTGGTGCCGCCGTCGGCTTTTTTATGTATCTGAAAATGAACCAGATTCGCACTGACTCAACCAATGCCAGTGCATTTGACCGCCAGACAAGCAAGATCTTACTTTCGGTCAATCTTGCTTATATCCATTTTGACGAACTCATGAATCAAACCACCGGTGTAGATCTTCATAAAGATGTATACGCCGAGTTGGATAATGCAGAAAGTTTATGCCAAACACTCGATCAAGGAGGTCCTGGCGGAAAATTTGTTCCGATGTCATTCAACACGAAATTTCCAAATTCCCGAGCCCCTTCCATTTGCGCCCAAATTGTTGAATTTCGCGACATTCTTGACAGACGCTGGCAAGATCACATTGAAGGTAAACTCGATTCGAAAAAGTCGGCCTATATATCAACCTTTTCCCAATTGCTTCAAGACCTACAACGATTCGATTCAGTGGCCGATCCCCATATCCAGGAAGCAGATATTCAAATCAAACAGGCGAATCTGGTTCTGAGTATCAGTTTGACCTCCATTTTTTGGGTAATTGTGATCATTTTATGGCGCACCCGAAAAACTCTGACTAAAAAAACAGTACAGCTCGAAAAAGAAGTGGCAATTCGTACCCGATTAAATTCAGATCTAGATACCGAGCGTAATCTTCTCAACACTTTATTGGACACATTACCAGATGCCGTTTTTGCAAAAAACACAGACAATCTATTTATCATTTCTAATCCAGCCGCTGCGGCTGTAATGGGGGTAACAAATAAAGAAGAGTTGTTGGGAAAATCGGAAATAGATTTTCAACCTGTTGAACTCGGTACCCAGGTTCTTGCTCATGATGCCATGATATTTACAACCGGAGAACCAACAATAAATCAAGAGGAAATTCTAATTGATGTTAAAAGCGGAATACCCCGCTGGCGGCAAACCACTAAAGTGCCCTTACGAGATAAAAACGGCAAAATCACCGGTCTTGTTGGCATTAGTAGGGACATCACAAAACAAAAAGAAACCGAAAATGAACTGCAAAAATCCAATGTCAAATTACTCAAGGGTATTGAAGCGTTGGAACAAAGTACACGCGAAACCGAACGGCTTAGTGAAATGGTGGATTTGTTGCAGGCAAGCCCTGATACTGAAGAAGCATGCGTTGTGATCGCCGACCAAATGGGAAAATTCTTTCCTGAAGATTCAGGAATACTTTATCTTTATCACTCCTCCCGTAACATTCTTGATCGGGCAACATCGTGGGGGCCCGACCTTCCAGATCCAATTGTCTTTAAGCCTGACGAGTGCTGGGGCCTACGCCGTGGGAAAATGCATATCGTTGAAGCGAATAATGCCAACCCCGACAACCCCGAGATCAATAAATCCTTGATCTGCCCCCACATCAAACCTGATGGGTTGGCAGACTATTTATGTGTGCCACTGGTTGCACAAGGGGAAGCCTTGGGGCTTTTACACCTTCGTCACAAAGAAGGACCACCTGTCTTTGATGAATCGGGCAATGTGCTTGAGTGGTACGGTCAGGCAAAAAGGCAGCGTATCCAATCCATTATTGACAGTCTATCATTATCATTGGCAAACCTGAAACTTCGATCCACTTTACGACAGCAATCCATTCGCGATCCGCTCACCGGCATGTACAATCGCCGATACATGGAGGAAACACTCGAGCGAGAAGTGCTGCGAGCAGCCCGGAATAATGAAACCGTTGGCGTGATCATGTTGGATATAGACCATTTTAAAGAATTCAACGACACCTTCGGCCACCAGGCTGGAGATATTCTGCTTCAGTCGCTTGGGCATTTCTTCCTATCTCACGTTAGGGGCGAAGATGTGGCATGCCGCTATGGAGGAGAAGAATTCATTCTCCTTCTCCCCGGGTCTGACCTTGAAGAAACTTGCCAACGCGCTGAAGAAATGCGTAAAGAGGTCCATCACATGAGTGTGGATTTTAAGGGACAGGCTCTTGGCAAGATTACCCTATCGTTTGGTATTT
Organism: Chloroflexota bacterium; assembly: GCA_021825925.1. Taxonomy (GTDB): domain Bacteria; phylum Chloroflexota; class Anaerolineae; order Anaerolineales; family Anaerolineaceae; genus UBA6107. The sequence goes on along the minus strand of JAKAFP010000005.1, from coordinate 147,602 downwards.
CAGCATATCCAAAACACGGCGCCACGCCGTATATTCTTATCCAGACTGCGGATCAAGCGTTATATCGTGCTAAATCAGAAGGTCGCGATCGCGTGGTTGTAACCGGAACTTAGCCCCTACAATTTTTGTTTCCATAATCCCACAGAAGCATCTCCTACCAAACGAACCCGTAATGCTTGTGGTTTTGAGACATAAAAACGGGCCGATATTGGCAGTTGATCTTCAACAAAGACTTCAATAACCGATCCATCAATAAACACATGCAGCAACTGATCTTGAAAACCTGAAATCTTGATCGGCATGGCACTGATCAACCCGCCGGCATGACGGCAGTCCACCACAACTGCACTATTAATGCAATCATAACCGATCAAAACCCCTTCCGCCTCATCAGGGCTGCCTGGCAGTGCCACATGCACGCCACTCCATTTTTCAGTGTCAGGCGGAATCCGGATCATAAGTTCCATTGCCGCTCCCCGTACCGCCTCTGATAGCTGGTTCGGTCTCGAAAGCTCTTCGTGCTGGTCACGTAATGTTTCCGTTTCGATCATCGGAGTACTGCATAACTCTCCGCTCTTTGATAAAAAGAGTAAACGCGGCAAAGACATCACACCGCTCCAACCTGCATAAACCTGATCAGCGACACTGCGTGCTTCACGCAGCCAACCGATCAACACACGTCTACCTTTTCTATCCACAAAAGTTTGAGGTGCATAAAGGCAAGCACCTTCACCGCTATCCAGAATACGCGGTGGACCATCGGGTATAAATCGGTCAAGAGTATATTGACCGGTGTAGTAAAGGGTATACAAGGGGCCCTGAGCAGCACAAACCGAAACGATTAATACCCATTTATCGCCCAATGGAAAGAAACTCGGGCACTCCCACATGGTACCTGTATACAATGGATTACGCTGACTGGTAACTCCATTAAATAGGATGCCCATATATTGCCACTCCAACAGATCCTTGGAGCGGTACAGCAGAACAGCTCCGCCTACATCCGTCAACCCGGTACCCAACACCATGCTCCAGTCGCCTCCGGCTTCCTGCCAGACACATGGATCGCGAAATCCTTCCAACTGCATATCAGGTGGTGGAGCTGATATGACCGTCTGTGGGTGTTTTTGCCAGTACAAGAGATCGTCTGCCGGGCTGGTAGCCAAACATTGGGTTTCTGGAAAAACACCTGTATAGATCAAGGTTGGAATGCCATTATTGTTAACTGTGCAACCAGAGTAACAGCCACCGGCATCGGCACCGTTGGCATCCGGCCACAAAGCAATGGGCAGGTGTTTCCAATGCAACATATCCTTGGATACGGCGTGCCCCCAGTGGATGTTCCCCCATTCCGGTTCAAATGGATTGTATTGGTAAAATAGATGAATATTTCCTTTCCAATAGATCAATCCGTTGGGATCATTCATCCAATTGGCAGGTGGAGTAAAGTGATATTGGGGGTGTTGTGGATCTTGCTGAACATGAAAGACCTGATTCACATATTGGAGCCTGCGGTTGATCCGCGCAAAAAGGCTCGCTCTTTTTGGTTTTTGGCCGGTTGTAGGTGATTCTCCGGGTTTTAGAGTGATGGCAAATTGAAGCGCCCCGACTTCCCTGGTATCCACACGGATGACCATTAATCGCTGCGGCGTTGGTCCGGCCACTTTAACTTTCACAACCACATTGACTGCCAGGTTGAAAGGTTGATCTTCACTAATGCCGCCAACAGGGATCTCTGCCTGACCTGGGATAAGAATGCTGATCAAAGCAGTATTGCAAAGGATCTCATCCAGGGTCAAAGAAAGACCAGTCAGTGTTACAGGGGCGAATGTGTTGTTCAGCTCAAAAGTAAAACCGCCATCAATACTGGCCAAACTATCTGGTACATAGAGTTTTCGCAGCACAAATTCAGGGATCGCAGGCATGGACTTACCTCACTCAATTTTCTTGCTACGAATGGTCAAAACAGGAATGATCGCCAGCAGCACCATCAAACCGGCCACTTGAAATAGCAGAGGTGGTGGAACAAAACCAGCTTTGCCATCCAACATGATTGGGTTTCCAAATGTGGATGCCAGCCAGCCGCCCAAAAGCGGACCAGGGATCATGGTAAAAGCCACATTGAATAAGACATAGTAGCCGGCAAACTGTCCGCGTTTTTCTTCAGGGAAGAGATCACGCGCCCAGGTGGAAGTGGCAATGGTCCAAGCCGCAAAAGGCGCCAGCCAGAGTATGCCGCCCAGGATCAACATGGGCACTGTTTGTGAGATGGAAAAAACGGTCAAGCCGATCGCCTCCAATACGACTGATAGCAGCGCTACAGGTTTTCGCCCCCACCGGTCCACCAGCAGACCGATCGGGTAAGCAGCTCCTATGCCTCCCACCAGGATACAGATGCCCACAACCAGCGATGAGTTCATGATTGAAAGCTTGACATAATGCTGCAGGTAGATCATCAAGTATGGAAAGAAAACGTTAATGCCCACCATGAAGAGGGTCAAGGAAATCATCAATTTGAAAAAATCCTTGTTCTGCCGCAGGCTCGAAAGCTGGAAGGTATCGGCTATTTTCTGCCAGTAACGACCTTCCGGTTTTTCTGTTTCGATCCTTTCCTTCAGCATGGGAGCACAGATCAATCCGATCACGGTAGCGATGCCGCCGATAATGTAGAAGAACCAGTAATAACCGACCGCCTGGATGATCATGCCAGCGCCGCCATAGATGACCAGAAAGGCAACCCATTTCATGATCTCCAATGCACCCACCACCCTGCCGCGGTTTGATTCAGTGGTCACATCTGTAATGTAGGCGCTCAATGCACCATCTGAAGCGCTTGCCGCGAAAAAGGAAAGGATGCTGTCAAACAAAATGGCGATAAAGACCCCCACCGCAATGGGTTGGAACTTGGCGGCCAAAGGAAATGCCGCAGTTAACAGACCCCAAACCAGGTAACCGATAAAAATATAAGGGCGGCGTTTGCCCCACCGCGCACGCGTGCGGTCGCTAAGAGTGCCCATGGTAATGGTCGCCACGGTTGAGACCACCGCCGTGATGGCCACCATCCACGAAACGGCCTGCGGATCAGGCGTTATCTTGTCATACATAAAGGTATTGAAGTATTGATTTTCGACCGCCCAGGCTAATTGCCCGGCCAGCCCCAGTAGAAGTAAACTCACCCAGACTGAACGTGTTAGTAATGATTGGTTTGAATGCTGATCAGGGGTTGTCAAAAATAAACTCCTCAAGACAGGATAATGGATTAAGTATATCGTAAATGATGCCTCCATATATGAAAGCCTGTTTATAATTAAGATTAATCGGTTCTCAGGAGGAATCATGTCAAATGGTGAAAATGCTGTAAACCTGACCTATTTGGGGAATTCATGCATCCTAGTAACCAGCCCGCGTGGAACACGTATTGTCAGTGATCCTTACGGAACCATCCGCCCACCTGGATTGACCGATTTACCAGCAGATCTCGCTGCAGAAGCAGTTACAGTTAGTCACACCCATGAAGACCACAATAACATCAATGCCGTTAACGGAAATCCACAAGTTCTCACTGAACCAGGTGTTTTCACAATTAACGATTTCAAGGTAACCGGATTGATGGGCTGGGAAGGTTCCCCTTCAGGGCCATCAACAACGATGCGCAATATTATTTTCTTCTATGAAGTTGAGGGAATCAAAATCGTCCAATTGGGCGATTCCGGCGTTATCACTGATTCAAAAACAATAGAATCCATATCCAATGCTGATCTGGTTGTGGTGAATATTGACGGTTACGTCATTCCACATGAACAAGTGATCCCCTTCATGCGGGAGATCAATGCGCGAACGATATTTCTGGCGCATTATACGCTTACCGGCCAAGAGAATTGGTGTGGAGCACCAACGGCTGAAGAGTTTGCCAACCTTTTTGCACCAGAGTTAAAAGTCTTGCGATCATCCAGCCACATTGTTGTGCACAAGGCGATGCCGGAACAAATAGCGATTTCACAACCGCTGATGCTGATTAATTCATAATTGTTCTTAAAATTGGACCTCATCTTCTGGGCTATTCTGTGACCAAAACCAGTTTTATTAACCTGATCGAAGCTCTCCGTGGAAACCGCGAAAAATTAGGCATTCTGTTGGGATTACTTGCCGTCGGGTTTCTGGGACTTTCCATCTATATTTTTGGCACCCAAGCCAGATTTTCATGGGTGAGTTTTCCAGCATTTATTATTTTCACAATTCTTTTCCTGGTCTATGGACAAAAAACAGCTGAAAAAAATGCCTGGTTTTTTCGACTCTTTATGATCTTGAATGGCGTTCAGATTCTACTGGCGCTGGCAGGTTGGATCTGGGTGCTCTACCTTGCACAGGAAAATCCGGGCGGAAGGTATGATGCGTTGGTTAACCTCCCCTTCTACTTCTTCATCCTCTTCTTTTTGATCACATTTCTCACAACCTTTGCCAGCCTGATGCTCAGCGTGGTTGGAGTGATGAGAAAATCAAACAAATCTTAAAAGGTTAATCATGACCACTCAGAACCCGCAAATCAGCAATGCTTTTATGACCTTTAAGAACGAAGCCCCCCAACACACCCAGGCCTGGGGCAGCATGGTGCAGGCACTTGGTTCCGCCAGTGCACAGGATGCAAAAACCTCCGCCCTGGCCTATCTGGCTGTGCTGGCCGCCTTACGCATGGAAAGCGGTGTCCCCTTTCATGTCAAAACCGCAAAAAATGCAGGTGCATTAAGTAATGAAGTGATTAGCGCAATTCTGCTGGGATTACCCGCCGCCGGTCACGTCGTTACCCAGGTCTTGCCTGCCGCGCTTGCGGCTTATGATGAATAAATGCCTTTAAACAAAAATATGCTCTTTCGAATTGTCCTCTTTTTAATCCTGGTGATGATCACAGCCTGTTCAAAAAATTCTGTTGAACCGACTCATGTTATTGAACCAAGTAATGCACCTTCAGAAAGTATTCCTATGTGGATCCCCTCGCCAGGGATGAGTTTTCAGATCCAATTCAGCGGTGACCCGGATCTTTCGATCGCTGCGGATATCTTTGATCTGGATGCATTTGATACAGAATCATCAACGGTAGAAACACTTCACCAAAACGGCAAATTTGTGATCTGTTATATTAATGCCGGCGCCGTGGAAGACTGGCGTCCGGATGTTACACAATTTCCTCCTCAATTGGTCGGCAAGGAATATCAGGGCTGGCCTGGCGAAAACTGGTTGGATATCCGCGATTTAAAGGGATTGGCACCCATCCTTGAAGCACGATTGGACCTGTGCCGGTCAAAGGGTTTTGACGGGGTGGAATTTGACAATGTGGATGGCTACCAAAATGACACGGGATTTGACCTGACTGCCTCAGATCAATTAGCCTATAATCGCTGGCTGGCTGAGGCTGCCCATCAACGTGGGTTGGCGGTAGGTCTAAAAAACGACCCCGATCAAATTCATGAGCTTGAACCCTGGTTTGATTTTTTGATCTTGGAAAGCTGTTTCGAACAGGGATGGTGCGATCAAGCAAAACCATTCACATTAGCTGAAAAATTGGTCATTGATATCGAGTATTCTGACACGTCAAAATATTGCCCACAGGTAAAAGACAAATCAATAACATTAATTGAAAAGAATCGTGAATTATCTGCCAAATCAGTGATTTGCCATTAACAACTTCAGAGTCTTAGCCACCTTTGTAATGTATAATTGTCCAATTCGGAACCCTGGAGGACGCACATGCCCGGTTTTACCCCCGCCAGACGCTGGCAGCAGGCATATTACCCATTCAAAAATCGCACCACCAGCCAAAAGATCGAGGAAGCCCTCGAACGTACGATCAAGGGAGCCCTCTTTGGCTGCCGCATGTGTGGAAACTGCCTCCTGCAGGAAACCGCCCTTATCTGCCCCATGGAGTGCCCCAAAGGTCTGCGCAATGGACCCTGCGGAGGTTCCACGCCTGACCGCTGCTACGTGGATGAAACCCGCGCTTGTGTGTGGTACAAAATCTACGAGCGCGCCGAGAAATACGGCCGCCTTGATTTGCTAATGGAAGTGCTCCCCCCACTTGATTGGGATAAAGTCGGCACATCCCCACAGCCTGATGGCTGGAACAACCTGCGCAAACACGGGGGCATCAAGGCCGTCAGCCGCTTTTTGCGAAGCACCCCCGAGATCCGCAAACAAAAATGGGAAAACTTCTTCAAGGAAATCCGCCAGCCTGACTGGTGGCAGGGTGATTCGCTGCCCCATCCTGCCCCGCTGCATGTTCCGGTATCTCACCTTGAACAACTCTTAAGTGAGAATAAGTTCGCCATCACAGCCGAGATCGCGCCGCCCCTCTCCGCCAGCCCCGAGGATCTGGTCAAAAAGATCCAAATGCTCAAAGAGTGTGTGGATGCAGTCAACTTCACCGACAATCCCTCCTCCACCCCGCGTATGTCCTCACTGGCCTGCTCGCTGATCGCTCTGCAAAACGGCGTTGAACCGGTGCTGCAGATCGCAGCACGCGACCGCACCCGTATGGGATTGCAGGGAGAAGTTCTGGGTGCCAGTGCCCTTGGCATCCGCAACATCCTGTGCCTGACCGGCGACCATCCCCGCCTCGGTCCGCCCCCCAACGGACGCATGGACATCTGGGATATTGACGCCATCCAGGCCATGTGGATCATCCGCCGCATGCGCGACGAAGCTCAATTTCTGGACTGCCGCGAGATCAAGTGCGCCCCGCAGGTATTCATTGGCGCTGCAGGCAGCCCATATGCCTCCACCCCGCTCATCCAGGCGATGCGTGAAGAGAAAAAAGTTAACGCCGGCGCACAATTCATGCAGACCAACCTGATCTTTGACTTCGACGGCTTTAAGCAATATCTCGAAGCGCTTGAACGACGTGATGTGACCCAGCGTGTGCCCATTCTGGCCGGGATTTCGCCTATACGCAGTGTAAAAGCCGCTTATGCCATGCGCCAGGTTCCCGGTGTCAAGATTCCCGATACGGTCATCCAGCGCATGGAAGCCTCCGCCGACCCCAAGGAAGAATCCGTGCAGATCACCCTCGAATTGATTGACAAGGTCAAGACCCTTCCCGGTGTTCGCGGCATCCATTTCATGGCCGTCGGCTGGGAGTCCATCGTTCCTCGCCTGATCAAAGACAGCGGCTTAAGATAAGCTTGTCATCCCTGTAGTTGAAAAAACACCCTGACGATTTATTTCCAGTCAGGATGTTTTTTTTGACCAGGTATTAACACTATTTATATATTGGATAGTTATTATCTTAATTGAAATTGAGTCATTCACGCTAGGTGAAAGGAAAGAATGGGACTCACTCCACTGCAAATGATCGTTGGCCTTTTAGTCGTTTTGGTGATCATCTTGATCGTTTATGCCATCGTCTATCATCGGCGATCCAAAAAATAAACCATCAGTCAAACAAACCATTCACCTGGTCGAGTGTCAAAAAGGATAGATCCTTGACGATCAGATCAGCCTTGCCAAGATCGCTGGCCTGGTTGGTGGTTAATACAGCAACACACTGACAGCCTGCTCGTTTGGCTGCTTCAACCCCCGCAATGGAATCTTCGATCACCAGACAGTGGCGCGGATCCACGCCCAGCAGTTCTGCTGCCAGTAGAAAGACAGCAGGGTTCGGTTTACCTTTTAGGGTAGCCCCCGCAGCTTCCGCCTGAAAATAATCCCTGATTTTCAGTTCAGTCAGCAGCGCATCAATATTCGCCTGCGGCGCCGAGGATGCAACCGCCTGCTTTAGATCCATCCATTTGAATCGTTCCAGCCAATCCAAAACACCAGGCAGGGTTTGCACTTTGCCTTTGATGTCCCGCCTGAAAATCTCTTCTTTTCGGTCGCTCACCTTTTGAATAAACGCTTCTTCGAGTTCCCGTTCAAATACAGTCGCCATGATCAGGCGATTATTCATGCCAAAAGTGCGCCTGAATATGTCTTCATCGTATGCCTGACCAACTTCATCCAATGCTTGTTTCCAGGAGATAAAATGACCCTGGTAGGTATCAACGATAACCCCATCCATATCCCATAACACCGCTTGCAATGTTCTCTTTTCTGTCATCATTCCAATCCATCAATCATAAGAAAATATCGAATTCAAAGAGTGAATTATAGCGGAAAATCGGTTAACAAACCTTTGAAGGTTGCATCTCCCATCAAATATGAAGAACTATGCAGAATTATCGAGATGATTTCAGAATGCAACTTCTCGGGCGATAAGATTAAGTGGAAATCAAAAACAGGCAACAGTGATCAAAAAGGAAAGGAGTCCGAAATGCCCATGGGAGTGTCGTCAATAAGCAGCAGCATGAGTTTTAACCCTGCCGAAATGTTCAAGAAATTGGACTCGAACAGCGATGGCAGTGTTGACAAGGAAGAATTCCTCGCCAACATTAAAAAGCAAGACGGCGATACAGATGAAAAACTTCTGAAAATGTTCGCAGAGACGGATACAGATGGCGATGGAAAGATCAGCCAGGCTGAAAATGAAGCCGTCATGAAGAAAATGCAGCAGGGTGGAAAACCGAAAGGGCCTCCTCCATCACAAGGAACTGGTGCATCGTCCAAAAGTACCTCATCGGGCAGCTCCAGCAGCACAAGCACTTCTTATGATGTGCGTGACACCAATAAAGATGGTGAAGTCTCTATCCAGGAAAAACTGGCATACATCCTCAAACAACTCGAAGAAAACGCCAACGCCGAAACCGCCCAAAGTGGATATGACAGTACAGGTCAAACGGCCGAATCCAGCAGCCTGGTCGCAAATACCTTTAGCATCAAAGCCTAATCATAAAGAAAGGAATATATGAAAAAGGTCCTCCTGCCACTGACACAGGAGGAACCTTTTTTTTGATCTATTTTCTTACTTCCACCAATTCAGCCTTCACAACCTGCCGGTGGAGATAGCTGTCACTGCTTGCATCATATCCCTGACAGGTCATCAGGGTGATCCAACTCGATGATTCAGTTTTCAGGGGTGAAAGATCGTCAGGTTGCACGAGTGTTACCTTTCGAACCCGAAAGATATATTCCTTTTCACCAATGTGAAGGATCAATTTATCATTCCAACCTAATTTCTTCAAATCAACAAATGGGCCGGGTTTGCCATTGGGCAGATAAACATGCCCTGTAATTACCGAGTTGCCTGCAGTGGTTGGATAAGCCGTTTCGTTCAGCCAACCTGCCTGATTGCCCAGCCAGGAAACATCCCAGTGATTATCCGCCATCGGCACACCAACAACTGGCATTTTAATGTCCAATTTCGGTATTTCCAGCCAGAGATCACCCAAAGCAGCGTAGCTTGTCGTTTGTATTGGCAGAAGACTGACCTCACCTGGAGCAAAACCGGTGTCAGGCAGTTTATCTGGAGTAATATCCCAAACAAAACCAGCGAGTGCAACTGATCGCTCACCTGCATCCTCAGCGTCTCCATCACCATTTAGATCACTGTCTATAAAAGCATTGTTCTTCACAACAAGACTGTCTTTAACTCTTACACCAAAGGTGATTGAAATGGCGTTCTTCGCATGCTTAGGCTCTTTAACACCCAGGTCAGGGCCAAGTGTTCCTTCCCAGATGATTTGTCCGCGCGGATATTCTGCGGTCGGTCCTTCGTAATAACATAGGGTAGTAATAGTCGCAGTGGACCCTTCAGTCGGTGTACAAGAAACGCCAAGAGAAGTTGAATCGTCAGGGGCAGAACTAGGTACACCATATCCGCTATCAAGTAAACCTGGAACAAACTCAGTAAACTCAGGGATCGGATCGTGAACGACACCATGGACTCCAACGATATTGGTGTCATTGATCCAAACCATGGTCCATTGAAGATAAGGTTGCTGATTCGCATCCAAAGTCTTGATTCCAAAGGGAGGATCAAAAATGCGAGCACCAAAGGAGACTCCCGTACCCTCATTATTATTGGTTGGATCATAATCATGTGGAACTGGATCTGGGTCCAATCCGGCTTGAGATAAATCATTGACGATTTGGTCGGTGGGGCTGGTGCCATAAGCAGTCGCCGAGTTTGTGAATGGACCATAAGAAGCTGGAATGACTCTTACAACCAGGGTGAATGACTTACTCTGCCCCACATCCAATGTGTTCCCTGTTCCCAGCAAATTAATATTTGAACTACCATTAAAAATTGGCGTCCCATCAGAATTATTATTCAGTACCAAGGTGGTATCTGTACTGGAAATGGACTGAACCGTAAAAGTAGTTGGTACTGGAAAAGTGGCAGCCAAATTATCCGTAACCCTGACGTCATGGAGTGTAACATTGCCATAATTTTTAATCAAAAAGGTCATCGTGACATCATGAGTGCCGGCGCTAACTTTTTCAACCTTGGTAACATCTTTGGCTATGCCAATTAAAGGCCCTTGGTGGGCACTGACCGTCTTGGTTGCAGTATTTGAAGTAACGGTATCGCCATCACCATCTTTGGCGGTAGCTGTGACGTTGTTCGTAATGAAATTCGAATCCAAGTCAGATTGAGTGACTGTGTGTGTTGCAGAACAATTGAAGAACGCTGCCGGTGCCAGTGTGGATGGTGTTGAAGCACACGACACAATACCATTTTCAGCATCCACATTATCATCAACAACACCAAATGGAGCGGCCAATGTGGATGTTCCAGAGTTGATGATCTTGTAAGAATAGTGAACTAACTGTCCAACCTCATCAAAAATGAATTCAGCCTGTTCATTAATAGTCTTTTCAATAGTTAACCCATTTAGACCGTTTACATCTTCGCTTGAATTGTTTGCTTCGTTCAAGTCCACCAATCCGGTTGGAGGTACGACTGAAGCAGTATTTTTTACATCCGTGGTGGCACCAGCTGCAATGCTTGTTGTGACCGTATAGGTAACCTTTTTCCCCGCAGGCAAATTGACCACATCCAATATATTGCCGCTGCCGCTTGCGGTGCATGTGGCACCCGTATCCGCAACGCAGGTCCAGGTGGGTGAGATCAAGGACGATGGAAAAGTGTCATAAACCGTTGCCCCATTTGCAACACTGGGGCCAGCATTTAAAACTTCAAAGGTATAAACAGTGGCTTCACCCTTGTCTCTGGCTACTTTTGAATCAGTCTTTGTAATTGAAAGATCCACTGCTTCACTGACAGTCAATGTGGCAACATTGGATGCCACACCAGTACCACCATTCGTAGAGGTGACGGCCTGAGTGTTGTTGTTATAAACTCCAAAGGGCGCGGTTACATCCACTGAAACAACACATGTACCGCCTGATGCGATCGTGCCACCGCTAAAAGTTAAAGATACATCATTGGCAACAGGAGTAAAGGTTGGCGATCCACAACCGGCAGACAAGACAATATTGGGTGGATCCTTGACTTTCAATCCTGTTGGGAACGTGTCAGTAAAACCAACACCGGTTAAGGTACCTGTGTTTCCGGTCGGATTGGTGATCGTAATGCTAAGTGTACTTGTTCCATTTTCAATTATTGCAGTTGGAGAAAAAGATTTGGAAATGGTAGGAGCATCCAGAACTGTCAGTGTGGCAGAAGCAGTATTACCGTTGCCACCATTGGTTGAAGACACTGTGCCACTTACATTAGGATAATCCTTTGGTACATCAGCTGAAACCAGAATAGACACAGTGCAGGACCCGCTTGGGATGATGAAACCATTGGCAAGCGTGATCGAATTGGCCGTGCTGGTGACCGTGCCACCGCATTGTGCTGCGGAAGGATCAGAAACCTTCGTCATCCCAGTTGGAAATGTATCTGTAAATCCCACCCCGGTTAATGAAGCCACAGAGTTGGGATTGGTAATTGTAAAAGTTAGAAGAGACGTACCGCCGACCGCAACAGGGTTGGGTGAAAATGCTTTGGAAATGGAAGGACCAACGAGCTTGTATACCGTTACAGAATCATTATTTGAGGTGATTGTTCCGCTACTACCGTCGCTGGCTGTTCCAAAAGCAGTGTTAATCACAGACCCTGAGCTTACATCACCGGCTGTTACTGTATAGCGATTGGTTCCTGTTTTAGAACAGGAGGTGACAGCACTGGGTGGTAAAACGGTTGCGGTACCACAGGAAAATGGTGTACCCCCGGAGAAATGATCGTCCGATATATTGAACGGTGAATACAGGGTTGTGTTTCCAGTATTGGTTAATGTGTAAGTGTAATCTATCCGATCCCCGACTGCCCGATAACCAGTAGTGGTTGTTGTTTTATCAAGGGTTAAGCGAGCAAGGGGTACTGTCACGCTGCTGCTATTTGAAGTGACGTCTCCCCCCTCGCTTGCAGCATCTTTGGCTGTTGCTGTTGCCGTATTGGTCACTGATTTTGTTGAAACGTCGCCCGCGACAACAGTATAGTTGGCCGAACAGGTTGTGGTTGCCCCAGGATCAAGAGAGGTTACTGCTCCCCCATTACCGCAATCAATGTCACCTAGTATTTTGTTATCAATGACTGTAAAAGGAGCATATAAAACTGCTGTTCCAGTGTTGGTTAAAAGGTAGTTATAAACTATCGTATTGCCGATCGCAGTATAGTAAGAAGTTGAGGTGGATTTTACGAGCGAAAGCCCAACGCCATTGGCCGTGAGTGTGTCAGAAGCAGTCGTACCTTGTCCGCCATTGGTTGAATTTACTTTTCCGGAAACGTTGTTATAAACTCCGCCGTTTACAGCCGTTACATTAACCTGAACAGTACAAACATTATTACCTGTGGAAGCCGCTTGAATGGTCCCATTTGTAAAACTCAATGTGGTGTCATTTGCAATTGGGGTAAAAGTTGGGCTTCCGCAGTTGGGAGAAATAATCACATTTGGAGGTTCAATTACCTTAACTCCAGCGGGAAAAGTATCGGTGAAGCTGACACCGGTTAATGAGACCGTATTCTCAGCAGGATTGGTAATCGTAAAGGTTAGTGTACTGGTCGCGCCTCTCGTAATTGTATCTAAGTTAAAAGCTTTTGTAATTAAAGGCGGCGCAATTACTGTCAGGCTATCAGAAGCGGTGAGTCCCGATCCCCCTTCAGTTGAAGTCACATTACCTGACTCGTTGTTATACACACCACCAACAGCGGCTTTGGTACCAACCGTCACGGTACAAGAACCATTGGCCGCAATACTGCCACCTGTCAGGGTGATCAGATCACGTGATGTATCCGCATCTACTGTTGCAGTTAATGTACCATTACATTGGGTGGCGTTTGGGGGTGTGGCAACCACCAAACCAGTGGGCAGCAGATCGGTAAATCCGACGCCGGTTAATGGGGTTGAATTGGGATTGCTAATCGTGAACTGAAGCGGTGAGGTTGCACCAACGATCACGGGGTCAGACAAAAATGACTTTGATATTGTTGGAGGATTTACCGTATTTTCAACAGATAATGTATCACAGGCAAGGTCATTGGTCGCTCCTTCGGTGTTGGTCAGAGCCCCAGATTGAATACAGTTTTGATAGGATCCGGCACTTGAAGAAATGACTGCAATTTGTATGGTGCAAGTGGAAGTCGCGTCTAATGCACCACCGGTCAACGTCAACCTGCGGGTTGCATTATCATATGCCATTGTTCCGCCGCATTGCGATTGTTCGCTCAAGCTTAATGGAACATTCACCGGCACTAAACCAACAGGAAGAATATCAAGCAAACCAACATTCGTCAGGGCAAAACTCGCCACATTTTGAATTGATATCTGCATCGTGGTCTGAGCACTAGTTCCCACCGGATTTGTCAGGAACTTCTTGACAACCACTGCGCCTGGGATGTTGTTCAATGTAGCCACAGCAGAAAGAGGATTTGAGGCACCGTTTGTAGATGTCACTGCATTTGCCGGAATGGTATTGGTTAACCCATCCCTGACATTCGAAGTAATGTCTATGGAAAGCGAACAGGTGGAGTTTGCTGCCATGCTTCCACCGCTGAAGGTGAAAGAATAACGGTCAGCTGCAATTGATATCGCTCCACCACAATCCCCCGTTGAAGCATTCGGAGGATCCGCCACTAATAAACGGGCTCCTTCAATCGTGGGATGAACTGGCAGATTGTCGGTAAAACCAATCCCGATCAACTGGGCATTGTTAGGATTAGTCAGAGTCACGGTCATTCTTGAGGATGAACCCATATTGACCTGACCTGGTACAGCAAATTCTTTAACCACTCCAATGGTCAGGTCTGCGACTTCAATATCTGCCTGCGCAGCGGATGGATTGCTGACGACCACTGCTGGCGAGGTTCCATTGATAGTGCCCGTAACTGCATTGGCAGCGATTGTATTTGTTTGTTTACCTGTTACAACGCCTTTAACATCTACGTCAATTCTACAAACGCCTGGCACGCTGCCCACTTGCGCCGGAATAACACCGCCTGATAAAACAACACTTGTTCCACTGGAAACGTCAACACCGGATCCGCATGTAGAATGAACATGAGCAGGTGAAGCAACTTGGATATTGGACGGAAGCGTGTCGGTAAAACTAACACTTTCAAGATAATTGGTATTCGTGTTGGTTAATGTGATCGTAAAAGTGGAAATACCATTAATATCAACGGTTGATGGATAAAACGCCTTGCTCACTGTCAAGCCGCTGACTGTCAAAGTTGCTGAAAAACTGCTGGTAATATTACGATCTTGATCATTGGAAATATTGGCTGAGGAGATGGTATTGGTAAATACTCCTTTGGTACTTGAAGTCACATTAACGGTCAAAACACACTCTTGACCCGCCGGGATCGTTCCCCCAGAATAAGTCAGCAGGATGTCTCCAGCCGAAGGGGAAAATGTCCCTCCCTGACAGTATGTTCCTTTTGTTGCGGTTGGCGCGTCTGCCACGCGTACGCCAACCGGCAAGGAGTCATTAATTGAAAAACCAGTCAGTTGAGTATCTGCCGGAGCCCTCAATCGGATCGTTAACGTTGAAATTCCATCCACTTTTATGGTTGATGGACTGAAACCTTTGGAACGGCTAGAGATGCCGGCTCCCTGGTTATAGATGGTGATATTTGCTGAGATGTCAGCTACATTCGTCACACCAGCAGTTGCTGTCGTAATCGAATTAGCCGGAATTGTATTGGTAAAAGAACCAGCTATTGAGCTTGTTACTGTTGCAGTAATTGTGCAAGACCCCGGTGTTGTAATACTACCTGCAGGAACCGTTGCTCCACTCACTGATAAAGTCTGTCCACCCGAACCGATTGATATTGTCCCGCCGCATTGAGATGAATTTGAAGAAACCACCGTCAACCCACTTGGCATGGTGTCAGTGAAAGCCACCGATGTATAAGGTGATGACGTAGAGTTCTGCAATACAATACTCATGGTTGTTGTTCCCCCGACAACCATGTTACTCACTGCAAATGATTTTGTCATTCCAATGGATTGGAAATTGATTGGTGCAGAAGCAGCTGAACCATTGGTGACCCCCTGTTGTGTCGTGATGGCTCGTGCGGGGATTGTGTTTAGATAAACACCCGCAATATCAGAAGTAACATTTACGCCAACATCACAAAAGGTGTTTTTGGGGATTGTTGCATTACTGATTGTAATAAATGAACTTCCACCAGTTGCTGTAATTGTTGGTGATCCACAATTTGCAGTATAGGATACCCCTGGAGTAGCAGCGAGTTTCACGTTTGTTGGCAAATTATCAGTGAGACTCACTTGGGTCAAATTATAGTTAAGATCGTTATTTCTAATTCTGATGGTTAATGTTGAATTCTGCCCCACCCAACGTGTATTACTCGAAAAACTTTTACTGATGCTTGGTGGAGTAATCGCACTCACCACTAAATTTGATGAAGAAGGCGTTTGATTGGTAATGCTTATCGTGCCTGTTGGATCAGTTGCTTTTAATGCAAGTGCAGCTATCGTATTGTAATAAGTGTTTGGAGTCGTGGATGTAACATTTGCTGTGATTTGACAAATACCGTAACCTGAACCAGCTGCTGGAACTGTTCCGCCGATCAGTGAAATTGTTGATCCAAAGATAGATACAGACCCACCAGTACATGTCGTTGCTGCGTTCGCCGGGCTGGCGAATGTAACTCCAGATGGCAATGTATTCGAAATACCAGCGGGAATTGTTGAGAGCGTTAAAGGAAAACTATTTGGGTTTGTTATTGTAATCGTAAAAACAGATGTTCCGCCTGAACCAATGGTAGTAGGAGTGAAAAAATTATTCACCTGAGCCGGAAAGGACACTTCTTGTGCTTTTACCAATGGGATTTTCGTTTGTGTAAAAAATCCTACCAATAAACAAAAAACCAATAATATCCTGAGGAATATGAGCTTGCTTTTGTTCACTAATCGGCTCCGATAAAGGAATAAATAAAAAGGATATCATTATGTATATGATCTCCTTTTTATTATTATATTGTGAATCGCTAAGTTAACCAATAAAAAAGTTATAAGTATTAACAAATTCATCTTAGTTGTAAAAAGATGAACCTAATTCCTTCGTTTTTATCCTTCCACCATGAACTTGCCGTTCTCATAAAACAAAACATCATCAACCCAGATCTGTCCGTCGCGCATGTCGCAGATCATATCCCAATGAATGGCGGAGTTGGCCTTGCTGCCAGATTCAGGATACCCTTTGCCGAGCGCCATATGGAATGAACCGCCGATCTTTTCATCAAAGAGGATCTGACGGGTGAATTTTTGGATTCCTTCATTTGTACCGATGGCGAATTCGCCGACATAACGACTGCCTTCATCAGTATCCAGTGTCTTGAGCAGAAACTCCTCATTTTTGGATGCTGAAGCTTTTACCACTTTACCTTTTTTAAAATCAAGCTGCACACCATTGACTTCTCGGGTCATATAGATGGTGGGATAAGAGAAACTGACATGGCCTTCCATGCTGTCTTCAACCGGGCCAGTGAAGATCTCGCCATCAGGTACATTCACTTTGGCATCACAATTAATGAAGGTGCGACCTTCAATGCTTAGACGCAAATCAGTGTCTTTGCTGATCAGGTGCACATTTTTCTTGCCCTTCAACCAGTTGACGAGCCGATCCTGTTTTTCTGAGAAACGCTTCCAATATCCCACCGGATCATTTTGATCAGGCATACAGGCCCCGTAGACAAAATTTTCGTACTCCTCCAGGCTCATGTCCGCATCTTGGGCAAAAGCATTGGTCGGAAACGCCGTCAAAACCCAACGCAAATCTCCCCGGGCAGCACGTTCCATGTAGGTTTTCATGATGGGGCCCCGTGCCTTCGAGTACCGGGTCATCTTGTCTGAATCCACATTGGCTAACGCTCGGGTATTATCATCTGCAAGGATACGGACCAGGCAGTCATACGTATTGAAGATTACATTGATCGGTTCAGCAATGAATTCGATCTGTTCGTTATTGCCATACCTTACCAGTTCACCTTCAATACCTGGAAACTCCAGCCACAAAAAGGGATGTCCGCCGACTTCAAGAATTTTCTTGTTGATCGCTTTGATCAGCGGTTCAGCAACAGTGTGCGCTCTCACGACAACTTTGTCATTCGGTTTAACCCCTAATGAGTAATTGACCATCAGTTCTGCCAGTTTTTCGATCCGTTGATCGGCCATGAATATGCATCTCCCTGTTAAAAATGTGTTACCCAATGATTATAAAAGGTTCCATTAAGTCGTGCAAATAATAAAGAAAAGGCTGCAATTATGCAGTCTCTTCTTTATTATTCTTCTTTAGTGTAAATCTATATGCCTCAGAGTTTACCAGAATATTTCATATCAATGATCAATATATGGTTGGTTAACCAGTCTTTCAGAAAATTCAACACGTCAATGCTGACTGATAATTTTCCAGAATTAATATCCTTTTGGAACTCCTGGGCTTTTTTTACAAAAGCAGCATGTTCACCTTTTTGCGAAGCCAACCCAATATAATTCTTGGCCGCCATCAATTTCTCTTCTGCACCAAAATGGAATTTAGTGTAATCAATCATTTCGTCAACAATAAGACCAATTTCTTTGGCAGCTTTACCGGCTTTCATAGCATCATGAAGATGATTAAGGATGGCAATCAATTTTTTATGCTGCTCATCCATTTCTTTTACACCTACAGAAAAACTATCTTGCCACTCGTAAAATGCCATATCAATATCCTTTCACTAAAAATAAAAAGTACTATCCTGAAAAGCAATTTCAATAAATTTGTACTTAATTTTTACTGTTTCTTGATTACTTTAGCATATGCCATATCATTAACCAGAATGTGATTGGTCAACCAATCCTTGAGGAAATTGGCAATTTCCATGCTTAGCGTAAATGAACCTGAATTGATCTGTTTTTGAAATTCATTTGCTTTGGTCATAAAAGCTTTGTGTTCAACAATATGTTGATTTATTTCTTTGAAATTTAACTGCGTCATTAATTTTTCTTCAGCAGCAAAATGCATGGCAGAATATTCGATCATTTCGCTGACAATTTTTTCAGCTTCAGAGCCACCCTTACCCATCTTCATGGCGTCATGCATTTTGTTGATCATTTCCACCAATACTTGATGTTGCTTATCCATTTGTTCATTTGCGACTGAATATTCTGTTTTCCATTGCAAGAATGCCATTCTCTTCTCCTTATTGTTCTACATGTAAAAAGTATTCAATCCAATTGCACTTGCTTTCTACGTTTTTTTGCAATATATAACTCTCGATCAGCCCGTGCAATTACATCGTCTATATCATGGTCTCCATCGAACTCAAACTCAGCCACCCCGGCTGAAAAAGCAATTGGGATTTCGAAATCTTTAAAAGTATAGAGGGTTGCATCACCTGCATCCATGATACGATCAGCTACTTTTTGTCCACCGACCAACCCGGTTTCAGGCAAAAGCACGATAAACTCATCACCTCCATATCGGGCAAAAGTGTCAATTTCACGCAAATTGGCTTTGATCACCTTGACGGCTTCTTTAAGGACGGCATCACCAGCGGGATGACCGTAGGTATCATTGACCTGTTTTAACCTGTCCAGGTCAATCATGACCACTGAAAATGGATTATGATAGCGAATGGATCGGACGATTTCACGATTGGCAACATCGAAGAAAACCCTGCGGTTATAGATCTCGGTCAGCGGATCCATGATGGCCAATTTCTGAACCTGTTCCAGAAGTCTGGCATTCTCTTTCTCAAGAGAAATATCCTGGACCGTGAAAATGACGAACTTTTCTTCACTCAGTTCAACAGGTGTTGTCCAAACCCGTAAATTCAAAGGCAGTGCACCCTTTCCACGTTCAATATGGCATTCTTGAACATCCTTTTTTCCGTTAATACTTGAAAGGATCGCGTTCACTGCCCCGCAGGTTGCACAAAAGCGGGTCGTTCCGCAGCCCAGATCAGAATCCACTGCATTTTCACATTTGACAAGCTCACCGGGCCTTAGGCCAAGGTAATCTTCATAAGATAAATAATTCCCTAGCGCGGTAAATTGATCGTTCGAGAAAACAATTTGCCTGTTTTCATTTAATATAAGAATCAATCCGGGAATGGAATTACTAATAAGCAAAGTGGGAAGCTGTTCAGCCCATAAATGATGCTGACGAAGGAGACCTTCGCGGTCCATTCTCTCTGCGGAGGCGAATTCTGTTTTTACATCTTTATTTTTTTCTACTCTCATATAGAGGCAACCTTATCAAGATTTCACCATCACTTTAATAAGTAATGGATTGATCTCTGAGCCATAATCATTACTATGACCTTGCAACTCAATTATAGATGTTCTTAAAGAATTACATATAAAGGTATCGTAAATAATTATTGAAAATATACGAAATTTTAATCAAAGAGACTTATCGCTGAAAAAAGAAGCATAAAGAAGCTTTAAATATTACAAAAGCCCAAGCATTTTGTCTATTGCTTGAGCTTTTATCTGGAAACCTTGGATCATTCAATGTTCAAAACTATTGTTTTTTGCCACAATAGGGACAGTTCTTCCAATCTGACTGAAGTGGTTGTGAACACTTTATGCAGGTTCTTTGTGGCTCAATGTTGACGGGCACAGTCTGAGTTTCAGGTGGAGTTGTTTTAACTGGATTCACCGGGATGCTCTTCTGTCGTCTGAAGAGTGAGATCAGACCAAAAACTGCCAATCCCAAGACCGTTCCGCCCAACAAGATCCTGAACATCATGAACAGCCCCATGCCAAACATCATGCCGCCAAAGGGACGATGGAAGCCAAGCTCTCTACCGCCCATCATGAAGGACGGTCGCATACCAAAACCTCTAAAAGCCAGCATGGTTACGAACAACACCACGAGCGCAATTCCCAAACCGATCAGTACCCATTTTAAAACTTTGTTCATTTTGAAACCTCCGTTTCACCGATAAATTCATCATGCCATTTATTCGCCAGGCAATTTACTAACACAATCTACTACCAATCTCTAATTTAACAGAAGGTTATGAAGAAGTTGTGAAGATTTTGTCGAGCTATTATAAGAATGTGGAAAAGATGAAAAGGTAAGACTAGGTGTTGGAGGTTTCTTTTAGATATTTTTCTTTATTGGCTGTGCGGGCATTTTTTCCACTGCTGGTTTTGATCAACCATTTCGCTCCCACCAGGTAAACATGGCGCAGTGCCACAGCTGACCCTCGGGTCACGGTCTGACGGATGGTATCGCCGATGGCATCACGTTCATCCTGGTCTTCAGTATCCACTTCGGCCACGAGCACCACATCTTCAGTGCCAGCGGTTTCATTAAAGACACCAAAGGCCACCACCCTGCCGGCATGCACACCAGGCACTTCCATGGCCAGTTCTTCCAGGTCCATGGGGTAAACATTTTTGCCCCCCACAATGATCATTTCTTTCTTACGCCCGGCAACGAAGACTTCCTCGCCCACCTTATAGCCATAATCACCGGTGAAATACCAGCCGTTCTTGAGCGCTTTTTCGGTTGCATCCTGGCGATGATAGTATTCCGTCAGCATACTGTCAGACTGTAGGATGACCTCGCCGATGTGGCGGTCTGGAAGTTCGCGGCTGTGGTCATCCACCACTTTGACGTTTACATTGCGAATGGGTTTGCCTGCCGACACCATTTTAATAGAAGGAGCGTCCACGCTGGCTGGCTCGGCCAATTTGCGGCTCTGCATGGCATCACGGTCAATTTCATCAATGAGCACTTCACCATCAATTCCGCCCTGGGTGACTGCAAACACGTTTTCAGCCATGGCGTAACAGGTGCACAAGGCGGTTTCGCGCAGCCCATAGGGTTTGAAGCGTTCAAGAAAGACGCGGTGGCTTTCGTAACGCATTGGTTCTGAGCAATTGGAGATCGCCCGCCAGGAGGAAAGATCAATCCCTTCAAGATCGCGGTCGCGCGTTTTCAGAGCACAAAAGTTGTAAGCAAAATTAGGCAGCCATGAAAGGGTGCCTCGATATTTACTGACCGCCTGCATCAATTTCGCTGGGGATCGCACCCACTCGAAGGGTGATAGCAGTACCAGTGGAATACGCCTGAGAATGGGCATCAAAAAGCCTGCGATCAACCCCATGTCATGATACAGCGGCAGCCAACTGACGATCACATCTTCTTCATTTATATGCAAAGCCTGAGAGTAACTTTCAAGTTGGTTCATCACTGCCCCGTGAGCAAGAGCCACGCCCTTTTGCAGGCCGGTGGTGCCTGAGGAATGCTGCAAAAGAACAATATCCGACTCTGCTCTTTGCAGTCCTTTGAAAGATCGAACCTCAAGGCTTGCGGGTTGCACGAGTTCATCTGAGACGATCAACCTGCGCACGGAAGAATTCTCAGGCAGGGCAGCGCGCACTTCGACTTCAAACTCGCGGTAGGTGACAATGCATTCCGGCCGGGTGATGCCCACCAGTGCCGAAAGATCCGCGCGGTAGCGGTCAGGCTGCAGTTTTTCGGTCAGGAATGGCATGATGGAGGGGATGGCCCCGTGCAGAATGGCTCCCCAGTAAGCGAAGATCAATTCCAGCCCATGCTGAAGGATCAGAATTACCACCTCGCCGGGTTGAACGCCTTGCTGCTCATAAGTGTTAGCCCATACTGCGGCACCCTCCACCAATTGGCGGTAGGTCACGGGTTGGTCTTCGCGGCCGGCCAGCAGCACGGTCAGCGAGACCTTATCAGGGCAGTCGCAATAAGAAGCGAGCAGCAGTTCTGAAAAAGTGGCCATTTTTATGCGCGGGAGGCGACCAGATCGGCCAGTTGATCGAGAGTATCGAAGACATCCTTGTTAAGTTCAGAATCATCCAAATGGACGTTGAAGGTATCTTCTACAAACAACGCCAGGTCCACCAAACTGAAAGAGTCTATCAATCCGCTCGAGATGAGGGGTTGGTCGGTCTTGATCACGCGGTTGGGCTGTTTGAGAATGGTTGCGGCGATATACGCGCCGGTTTTTTGAATGATTTCGTCTTTCATTGGGTCTCCTCATATGGGGTGGTCAGAAAATTATACCAGATGGCATTTGAGTAGCCCCCGCGGTTTGTAATACGCGGGGGCTCGATCTTAGTAATTATCCACCTTTACTTCAGATTCTCTGCTATGGCAATCAAGTCTGCTTTGGTTAGTCCATAGGAGTCGGACCATACCTCAACAGCCAGACCGTTCACCTCAAATCGCAGTCTCTTGCGATAGGGATCAGATTCCCATGCCCAGCCGGAAATGTCATTGGTCGCGTTGACCCAGCCGATGCCTTCCAGGTATTGCCCGGTGACGTTGCCGATTTGGACGGTCTCAATCACTGCGTCTTCTGAAACCACCTCTTCCGTGGAACCATAAACAAATTTGCCGCGGGTAAATGAGCACAAGTCACATTTGCCGTTTTTAGGGATAAGTTGTTCTTTGATCAAGACCCCATCCATAATATCAGGCATTTCAGGTACCTCATATTTATACAAGATGGTGACTTCTTTTTTTGTTTCATCGTATTGGCCACCGACAAAGATTAGTGGCTGTGGCAGTATCGCAGGTGATATAAGCTTGAAACCAGCCAGAACCTCTGCTTCATCAAGCGACAACGGATAAGCAGAATGGATATCAAAAGGTTCGGCCGTGGGCGTGGGGGATTCCACCACGGGTATTCCGCTCTCACCCACCGGGCCATCCGTCAAAGTTTCAGCCAGGGCGGCCAGACTTTCACTATCCATGGGTGGATTTGTACCAGTCATATAAATGGTAAATAAAATACCATTTTTCACCCAACGAAGTTGTTGAAGATCCAAATCTGAATTCCATGTCGGCGTATCATAGGTGCCGTCATAGGAACCTTTCACGTACTCACCCGAAACAGTACCAATCTGAACTGCCTCAATATCAGCATCTGCACCCAGCTGCCAGTTGATTTGGTCATCAGCACCTGTATAGGGTTCTTCCCTGATATCCAGATATCCTGATTGGTTGGGTGATTTATAAGAGATATTCACAAAATCCGGTCCACCGGTAGCACCAGAGTAATACATATCACCAGGTAACTTAGCTAATGCATAGATCGGGTAATTGACGAGCTTGCGGATCTCATCAATTGAACAATGTGGTTCCTGATAACTGCCACATGGAACTTCAAAAGCCGCTACTGTGATATTTGACGGCTGCGGTGTGAACGTGGGGCCAGCCACACCGGGGGTTTGTTCCACCCATTTGACCGGTGTCGCAGTCGGGCCGGGCATGAGGTTGGTCTCGCCGCGGGTAAAGAAATGCACGATCTCCTGCGCCAGGGTGCGTCCTTCTGGCAGGCTGAAAAAGATGGCAGCGATCATGACAATTGCAATTACGATGAAAGCTGGTTTCAACTTTCGTGAGTTTGAATTCTCTTGTTTGTTCATGATGATCCCTTTCGAATGAATCGAATGGCTCATCTGAAGGCGGGATTGTACGACTGACAGCAGGTTGATCTGCGAGGCTGGCGCCTTTTCTTCAGTCAGGTTGTGTAACACAGAATGCATTTGATCTCTATTCATGATCAACCTCCTGACTTTCAGATTCACTTTCTTGCAGCGGACGCAGGTTCACCTTAAGTTTCTCTCTGGCAGAATGCAGCCACCACTTGATGGTGGTGAGTGGACGGTTGAGTTGACGAACCATATCACTTTCACTCTCGTCCAAAAAATAGCGCATCACCACCGCGGCGCGCTGATTGGGGGTTAACCTGGCCAGTGCCTGCCATATTTCTTCACGAAACTCGGCGTTTTCAACCACATCCTGCGGCGCAAGCGACGGGTCAATCAACCATTCTGCTATACGCGCGCCCTCCTGCGGTTCTTCAAGCGCCTGCATCCTTTTCTGTTTTTCTGCGGTCTTGAGTGCCGCATGGATCACGCTGCGGATGAACCACGGTCCAAACGGACGGCGATCATCAAACTGGTCTATTTTTCGAACAGCTTGAACAAACGCCTCCTGCACGATCTCTTCTGCAGTACCCTGGTCGCGGACGATCAGCAAAGCAGCATGCACCGCCTTGACCTGATGTGTCTGCACCAGCACGGTCAATCCCGAAAGATTCCCTCGTTTTAGATGAGCAACAGCTTGTTTTTCGTTTGCCAGCAGATCAGCTGGCTGTGAATGATCTTTTTGGGTCATGGCCTCAGTGTCTTTTCGTGTCCCGCGGGTGATGCAGAAGTCTTCTATTTATACTATCTTCTGAACTCCCTAAAAGATAGGGATAAATAAGAAACTGTTCTTGGAATGAGCAGACTCGGGGAATTCTTTCTACATGTAACTACCCTCACCCCAAACCCCTCTCCCAGGCTTGGGAGAGGGGCTCAGGGGAGAGGGCTAACTATTATTGTGGAGTACTGTAACAGTGAGAATCTTGTATTTTGTAAACTCTGTCTTATGACACCAATACTTTTGGCAAAGGCTGCCCGGCCAACCAATTGCGGACCGTGTCTGCGAAAGCCTGCGGGGCGGTCATGGCCCAGTTGTGTTCCCTGGCCAAACTGGATCCCTGCCCCAGGTTGATCTGATAAACCTGGCTGCCGCTTAATAATGAAGCGAGGTTATTGGCGCTGTCCTTCATGGCCTTGTATTCGTGGCTGCCGCAGAGGATCAGCGCAGGCACTTTGGCATTTCCGATCCCCTCTGGCATGCGGAAGGTTTGGTTGGCAACCATCAGGTTGACGAACTGGCTTTCGGTCATCGCCTGAAAATCCGCTTTGAACTGCGAATAAAACGCGTCGGGGATGCCGGCTGCATATTTCATATTCAGTTTGATCCACCAATCGCTGTTGCGGAAAGGCGGGACAGACATTTTAAAGAGCGCCGAGATCAGTCCAGGTGAAGAATACATCCCCGCGCCGGGCATGGGTAAGAGCAGAGCTGAAGAGATCACAACTTTTTCCATCACTTCAGAGCAGGTGGCCAGCATCTGCACTGCCACCTGGGCGCCCTCAGACAAGCCGATCACCACGGCTTTGCCGCCGTGCGCCTGTTCGCGGATCAGCTCGGCCGCTTTTTCAGCCGCAAGCCGCATGGAAAACGGTTTGACCCCTTTGCTGCCGCCGTGTTCGGGCAGGTCAGCGACCAGGCAGTGGAATTCGGGCAAGCGCTCCACCACAGGCTGCCACATCCAGCCTGCACCGCCGCCGCCGTGCAGGAACAATAACGTCGTTTTTGCTTCATCGTAATAACTCTTAAAAGCCAATTTGTCAGTGTCAGCCATTAATATTTTCCATTTCCAAATATTGAAATAATCCTAATCCTATCACAATCCGTGGCGGCGGGCTTCTTCGCGATAAGCACAGAACCCGCAGGATTCAGGCGCCGAGGGAGGTTCGGGCTGCGAGAGCAGTGTCAGCACTCCACGCATGAAAGCCAGAAAACCGTCTTCATCTTTGGGGATCTCCTGCCAGGTGACCTCGCCACCGTAAGTGATACGCTTGTGGTCTGCGCCATGTTCAATATCCACCGGGTCGAGATAGAGCAAACCAAGTTTACTGATGGGACTGATGCGCAGTCCTTTTTCGCTGGGATGCTCCAGGGCATAAGCGTAAGCGCTCAACTGGCGTCCGTAGAAGGCCACGTGCGCCGGGCTGGGAGAGGAGGTTTTAAAATCAATCACCGCAAAGGTGCCGTCGTCAAACTCAAGGACGGAATCGAAGGCGCCCTTGAGATAACATGAGGCATCCAATCCGTCAAAAGCGATCGGCGCGGAATTGATCCACTTGCCCTGCGCCATCACCCTGCCGGGTGGCAGGTCAGGCGACAGCGCGGAAGTGGGCTTGTCGGCAAAAAGGTGCTTCATCAAACTGTCAATGCGGCTGAACACCTTGGGGAAGGCTGTGGCCGGCCGCTTGATACCGAGCACCACATCCAAATAAAAGCAACGCGGACATTCGTCCCAAGCAAAGGTGAGTTGAGACGGACTGAGTTTGTAGAGTGGCATAATTCCACCATCCTTTAACAAAATGTTATTATATTAATATTGTGATGCCTAATTGATACTTTATACTTGTTTAGTATCATTTCAGTAAAAACTTTGATAGTTAAGTATCAATGTTTTTGCAAAATAGCAATCAATTCGCTTGCCTGATAAATTCTTCCATATTTTTTCTCTTCCACCAGATTTAAAATATTAATGGTTGCTAGTCTTTCAACCATTGCCCTGGCAGCTTTATTGGTGACACCCAATAACTTTTCAATATCACTTACCGAAATAAAGGGTCTCTTAAATAAAGAATTGATTATTCTAAAATAATACTCACTAGATTTATTTTGCAGGAGCAGTTGCTCCCATTTCTCCTTAAGATCAATCATTGCTTTCGCAATGTCTATTGTGGTTTTTGATTCTTCAATGATCATTTGAAGAAAGAATTCAAGCCAGTTTTCCCATTCACCATTTTTTGACAAGGAAAGTAGGTTCTCATAATAGTGCTCGCGATTTCGTTCAAAATAGGCACTGGGATAAAGCAGCGGTTCGGGTAATAGTTTCCAGGCTACTAATAATAAAACGATAAGCAAGCGTCCAACTCGACCATTGCCATCCAAAAATGGATGGATGGTTTCAAATTGATAATGAATCATCGCTATTCTAATTAAAGGTGGGTATTGATTCCCGGCAAGTATATACGCTTCAAATCTCCTTAAGGCAGCCGAAAGATCCGCTACAGGGGTCGGGATAAAGATAGCCTCTGAAGGATCATTTGAACGTCCTATGAAATTTTGGATTTCTCTGAATTCACCAAGTGCAAACTCATCTCCACGAACGCCGTAAAGTAAAATTCGGTGCAAGTCCTTTATTAATTCAAGATTGATCGGCTTGGTTTCAATACTTACCAATCCCGCTTTTAATGCTTTTACATAATTTAACACTTCCTGGTTTTCAAGAAGTACCTCATTACTCCTTGAAAAACCAGGTAGAAAATGGCCTGATTCATAACCATACAATTCCGATAGAACCGTATGAGTTCCTTCGATTCGCGAGGATAGAACAGCTTCACGCCTCATGAATGGTTCTATCAGCATTGAGGCGTCTGGAATGTTGCATGCCAATCCAGCTACGATTCCTATTTCACGATCAGCTTCAGACAACAAATTAACCAGTTTCCAGCTTGGATTGATGCTCGGTGGAAGCGGATTTGGCACAAAAGCCCAATAGGGGGTTAAATGGATCGAGGTCTGAACCACCTTACCAGCTGTGGATTTTTGAAAATCCTCTTTTTTCACATTAACACTCCAAATGATAGTGATACTTGTATACTAATTGATAGTATATTGCGTTTTTGTATCAATTACAACAACGTTGGTTGTGTAAAGTATCAATCTCAATTATCGTTGTGTAAAAAAAAGTCTTATTACTTTGAGAAATACATGCAAACCAAAAAGACTCAAAATGAACCAGTAAGGAAATTCAACCCTTGCAAAGGCAAGTTGTGACGGACTGAGTTTGTAGAGGGGCATGGTTCTTTCCTCACGGTATTACTGTATTATCAGGGGAGAAGAGAGGATAGAGAGTAGAGAATCATTAAATCAAGTTCCTTGAATAGTTAATTGTCAAGTTCGGCAGAAGGTGGTGTTTCAATTAATCATCCTGATTGGTCAAAGCCCCAATTTAATTCCGTTATTTTTCATTTTTTCGTATTCGTCTTAAAAAAGAAAACGAATAAAAACGAATCGGCTTTAATTAGAAGAATACTATTCCAATAATTTCAGTATACATAGAATTTTTATTCTATGTTTTAAGTATAAACCCTTTGTCAAGTGTTTCCCTTTCCATATTTTTATTAAATCAAGGTGTCAGACTTTTCAAATCTACAATCACCTTCACTTCTTTTGACCTCTAGGCTTGACATGGATGGTAAAATTTAATTGTAATCACAAAAACAAAACAAAACTAAATACTGTTCTCATAGCCAAAAAACATAGAAGCAAATAGTGGTGTTTGTTGATACTTTATCATGTTAACCGGGTAATCTCTGTGTATTGGTAATAAGTTTTCCAACTGGAGGCCATATGAGATGTCCTTCGTGTAACGCTGAGAACAGATCTGGAATAAAGTTTTGTGAAACCTGCGGTACCCCACTCCCCTCCGAAATTTCATCACAACCCATTACCACTCAATCTGTCCACTGTTTGAATTGCGGCCAGGTCAACAAAATCGGCGCCCGGTTTTGCGAGAACTGCGGGTTAACCCTTGATCCTCCAATTCCGGTGGAATCTAAAATGTATTGCCCCTCCTGCGGTCAAGTGACGAAACCAGTGGTAAATTTTTGCGACAGCTGCGGCGCAAAACTGGAAAAGCCAACACCGATAATCACCAGGCAGGTATGCCCATCCTGCGGAGGTGAAAATGACATCGGCATCAAATACTGTGGGAATTGCGGGATTTCTCTGCTCCCCAAAAGCAGCGAGACCAATGGCATCCTTTGCAGCAAGTGCGGCTTTACCAACCGACCAGGGATTGGTTACTGTGAACAATGTGGCACTGAAATAAATAAGCATCACAAAAATGCTCGACAAAAAGAACCTGCACCCACCTCTCCAAAAAGGAATCATTCTACTTTGACAAAATGGGGAATTGGTCTTGCAGCCATCCTCTTGATCTTATTTATTGTTGGCCTGGTCAATAACAACAAACAACCCATACCGCTATTTGAAAGTGACAATGGTCCACTGGTGATGACCAGCGGGTATGAAGATTTTTCAACCTCAGCATCTTACACACCGGGAGATCTCTCGATTTCTTCCTATGACGATGCCGGGATAAACCGCATTGAAGTGTACGCCGATGGCGTTCTGGTTGCTGCCAAAAATATCGAAGGAACAGGAAACACAACCGTTGAATACTCTCCCCCACTAGAAAGGTTACCGACCGGTGAGCATGAGGTGATCGTCAACGCCATCAATTCTGATGGTGTCTCTTCTCAATCTCAAGTTATCCCCATAATAATTACTGCTGAGTCGCAGGAGACGATCGCCAATTCCGAACCTCTCGAGATCGAACCCTCGATAGGCACTCTACCCCCTCCTGCGTCAGTTTCAAGCACTGCAGATTCAAACTATAAGAATATAGATATCTCGTGGGAGCCTGTTGAAAATGCAGCAGAATACGAAATCCATGTCAAGCCGCCTGATTCATCAGAATTGATCCATATTGAAACGGTGGATGGTAAAGTTTCAAGTTATCGTTTACCTGTAAGCAATCGAGGGAACTGGCAAATATTCATTATTCCGATCGATCATAATGGCGATTCAGGAGGCATGGCCTCTAGCACGATCTTTATTCCCGATTTTAATGACCAATCCAACGCCCCAAAGAATGCAGAAGAAACCATCTCTTATGCCTTGATAAATTTTACACCTCCAAGTAGTGGTACAAACTCTGTTTATGCCTATGTTCTTCTGGGTGGATATGACAATCGTTTTCAAAGAGTTCCTGAACAACCCGGAACCTTTCTTGAAAGGAAAAATGGAAGTTTCAGCGCAACAGTTCCGGGTTACGATTGGCCTATCAACCAACAATTACAACTAAATGTATTTCTTTGGGGGTGGGAAGGAAAAAACCTGAGACACTTCGGCAGTTTTGAAAAGATGATCACTCCCAATGAGCTTCAAAGCGGATTGATCACAATAAGTAATGAAGTGTTGAAAGGCAGCATTTCACTTGAAACCCATTTCATTGGAGAATCTCAATCATCCAACAGCAATGATAGTATTCGCATGATAGATCGCCCTACAACACTTCCTCCACCCTATAATCTTCGTTCAGCATTATATGCTTCAGACTGTGCCCATACAGCCAGTCAACTCGGACAACTCAGGGATGCATTGAGCGAAGCATGTAAAGTGAGTTTGCTATGGAATATGAGGAATTTTCTAAAGTGGGATTGGCCCGCAAAAGGAGATCCTTTTAAAGGTTACTCAGAAAAAGATCTTACCGGCTTTGAGATCCGCTATCGCATCATTGCTCCAAGCGGTAATACAGCCAGTGAAAAAACCAGTTCCCTGCCATTCCCTGAAGCGAGAAGTTATTTTGTCAATCTTGATGAGCTTAAGCAGGTTGTTCCATGCGGCAGTGTCAAAAAATGGGAAATAAGAGCAGTTGGCAAAAAAGAAGTCTCGGAATGGGTATATATTGGCAGCACCAATGCAGAAACGTGTCCACCTCCAACGCCGCCTCCAGCACCTGTTATTGATCAAAACAGTCCTCCTGGACTTCTTGCAGGCATGAAAGAACCAATCCCTAACGGATGTGGTGGATCCAACTGGACTGGTGAGGCTGTCTATGACGGAATTTTCCATGAAGCCTGCGACAAACATGATATATGTTACGTCCAAAAATGGTCAGGCAAAAGCAAAGTCACCTGTGACAATGAGTTTTATGATGATATGGTGGAAACATGTGATCGTGAATATTCGGGAGGCATGTACGCAGCCTGTGTTTCAAGAGCAATAACTTATTATGAAGGTGTAAATATCGCCGGAGGTTTCTTCTATAAAGGAGATATAGATTTTCTGGATTGCTGGCGAGACAATGCGAACGAACCCTTTGTGTGTTCGATTGCCGCTCTGCCGCAGGGCGTTGCTGCTGTGTATGACGGGGTCGCTTATGGTATCAGCGAGTCAGGCGAGTTGATCAAGTTGGGTGCGATTGAAGTTAAAGACGGTGTCGTCTGGATTGGTAACAAAACTTGGGACGGTGCAAAATGGACCGTGACTAAGTTAGGCCAGGGTGCATGCCACATTCCATTAATTAATAAATTATGTGATTGAGACGGGAGTAGACTATGAACTCCAAATCTCGTTTATTGAATGACGCAATAATCACACTGGTGATCGTTTTATTAATTACTTCATGCAAAGGCATGGCCGGTGAACCGGTGATGAAGGTGTGGCTTGACCAGCCTTTGGATGGGAGCACTTATTCTGGGGGAGAAACCATTCCGATTGTTTCCAACGCCCGAGATGTTAATGGCGCTGGTATCAAGGAAATGCAATATTTCATCAACGGAAACCTGCTCACGACCATCTCAACGGATGTCAACTATCCCATTGTGATGACCTCAACTGACTGGCGACCCGACCCTGGTGAGTATGAAGTTAAAGTCATCGCCGTTAATATCAATAATCAAACCATCAGCGCAATTGCCAAAGTACATGTCACTGGATCGAATGCAAATGGGGTTCAACCACAGAGCATCTCGGTCACACCTACATTTACACCGACAGGAACCAAGAAACCAATCACGCCAACTTTTACGCCAACGGGCACCAAGAAACCGATCACACCTACATTTACATTTACTCCAAAACCGCCAGGCAGCATGAATATTTGGGTTGATTCTGATCTAATTGAAACAGGTGGCTGTACGGTTGTTCATTGGACTTCGACTAATGTTACCGATTTATCCATTAATGGCACGACAATTGGAGCTTCAGGTGAGTATACTGATTGCCCATCCGAAAGTAAATCGTATGTTTTACGTGGGCAAACTTCTACTGGAGCCATTGAAAAATCAGCTTTTGTCACTGTAAAAGCCCCACCCCCTACTCCTCCATGCCCGTCCGGACGCACTTCCAGTATCGCTTTCATTTCCATGCCTGGTGGAAACTGCAGTTCCCATCCTCTCGGCGAGAGTTTCACCCTTTGCTTTGGATTGTCACTCTCAGGTGTTGAATCCGAATTCAATTATGCCTTTGAAGATTATACGAACGCCTCGGTGTCAGGAGACGGAAATCCAAGCGGGACGAAGTCGGTGTTATGGACCGGGACATTGTCATCAATATCCAATCAAGTGTGCAAAAATGTACAAATCTCCGGATCTACGGGGCTTGAGGCTGTAAAACTTGTCGTCTGGTCATCATCCTACTCAACAAGTGATTCAGATAACCCGATCGTATGGATCAAGGTTGTTCCATAGAAAGGAATTGCCATGAAATGTACAAATTGCGGTAATGAAGTCACTGAATCAGCAGTTTTTTGCGGGTATTGCGGACATCAAGTAAAAAGTGGAACAACTGTCACTTCTAAAGAAATCATCACAGCTCTCCCTACAAGCAAGCGGAAGCCCCTGATCGTTCTTTGGATTGGTTTG
Organism: Chloroflexota bacterium; assembly: GCA_021825925.1. Classification (GTDB taxonomy): domain Bacteria; phylum Chloroflexota; class Anaerolineae; order Anaerolineales; family Anaerolineaceae; genus UBA6107. The sequence goes on along the minus strand of JAKAFP010000005.1, from coordinate 115,098 downwards.
GGAATTCTCTGCATAATAGTTCTATTAATGGTGATAGGATCAATCCGCCGAAATACACCTATTGCTGAAATACCACCTGAGTACCTCAAGCAAGACATGGAAGAATCAACGACAGTGATCGAGACTGCAGCTCCACAATCGAATGCCTCTTTACCTTTACCTGAGATTGATCCTTTGCTCCTTCCATCCGTTGTTACACAATACATAGGAACTCCCCAAATCGAGGTCGTTGAACATTTTAATAATCTGACAGATAACGAATGGTATTACTCGAATAACGTGAACATTGTCAAAGATCAAGATGAGAACGTTCTGGAGATTCCAGGTTTACAAGATTTGAAGGGATATTTTTGTTCACCAGAATTTCAACTCGATCAGGGGATACTGACAAAAATAAAATTATCAGGCTCTGAACATTTAATGGAGTTTTTCATTCAACAGAATAAATGGGATACCCCTGAGTACAAACGTTTTGGAGGTTCAATCTATCAAACCGATCAAATGATCACAAATATCTGGGAAGGAACTGATAATTCGCAATCAAATCAAGTGATGATGGGCAATTTAAATTTAATGCCAGACAAATGGTATGGTTTGTTTATTGGTGGAACGAAAAATGGCAAATTCACTTTTCTGACCTGGGATCTTGAGGATCCAAACACCTTTGTTGTCCAGCAACTTGATAAGAATGAAGCTTGGGCAACAGGATTATGGATCTCATGTTTCCAGGTGGGCATCGGGAATCTCTATTTGGACGACTACAGTATGGTTTCACTTTAAATAAACAATTGAGTTCATAAAACGATAAGGTCTTTTGGATTACTCGTGGTTCACATTTGAAATATTGGAGCCTGAACCTGCCATTACCCAAGTAAGACCATAACCCAGGGCACACAGAATTGTGATGTAAACAACACCATCACATCTGTGCTTTTAGAGCACCACATTTGATAATTCGTTTTAAGGTTCTCAACAAATAAAAATGGTACATTAATAAAAATTAATGTACCATTTCATACAATTCTTAACTGGCGGAATTCATCGCATATCCATTGGGCTGCCTAATTCAGTTCAGGAGGGTGGGATATGCATCCAAAATTCATTTTTTATAGATTTGGAATTCCGATCATCATTACCTGCCTTGTATTTTTCTCGATAGTGATCTCAACGGCAGCCCAATCTGAGCCAAATCCGGTCACCATCCATACAGCCTGCTCTGGCAATTGCGTGGCTGATACCAATTTCTTGCACTCAGGCATGGGTGATTCCGCAGCCAGAGGTTCTTACCATGGATGGTTTTCCTCCTATTACATCCTGGCTGAATGCAGTCAAAGCGCCTGGCAAACTGATATCCTTTTTTTGATGGATGTGGTCGGGGATGCGATCGGATCGCCTGGAGGATCCACCATGCAGTGTTGGCAGGGATTGGCTGCACAGGCATCGAATTGCAGTAAATCATGCTCTGATTATTTCATCTCTGACGCCAAATATGCGCCAAATGTTGAAGTGTCTTTGACCAGTGCCGGTCCGGGGTCACTCGAAGTTCTCCTCGATAACGGATCAAACATGGGAAACCTGCCCGAATTGGAACCCAATGCATACAGTCGGCGGTTTGGCCTTTTTACCACCCTCCAACGTGACAGCGGACCGAAGTTACTTTTTAACAGTACCGAAATTGGCAGCCTGAGCTACCCGAATTGGATCACGCGGGGCGGCTACGAAGATTGCGTAGCAGGTTACGGGGCAGAAGATGACCGCTGTAAATTGCTTGAATATTTCAATATCCCAAGCACCAATTCCTTGACGATCTCATCATATGACGGCGTGCTTTATGATCTTACCGACCAGGTCTATAACCTTTCTGATGCGAACGGATCTTTCAGCCAGGATGGCTATATCCGTTTACTAAGTGATGGAGACAGCATCACCATAAAACGAGGCCCATATTCCGGGTTTGCCTGGGTAAAAACGCACAACATCAGTGCGAACAGTCACACCCAGTACGCCTATCCGTGGGATGCCAGCGATCATGATGTCACGATTCAAAATGAAGAATGCACCACCTGGTTCTTCTGTGGTGGAAGCAGGAATGAAACCGACACCTATGTCTTCGCCACTCGTGGACCCATCGAAAAGGTCCTTGCAGGCACCTACACGGTTGAAACCACTGCCAACATCCCTCACGAAAAGGACCTGTCGGATAATACGGTGAGCTATTCGTATGAATCCGAAGACGCCGGCAATACCCAAACCCAGGAGAATGGTGAGATGGATGAACAGGAACAAGTCATCCCCATATCAGCCATACCCATCATTGACCTTCCAGGCCCTGGCGAATATACGAATTCGGTGGTTGAGGGCTTGCCGGGGATCATGTACCGCCTACAGGTACCCGACGATATTTCATTCATATATTTGCAGACCTTTACGCTCACCGGTGCGGGAGCTGAAATTTTTACCAATCACGACAGCATTCCGGTACCAGGTTTTCCAACCTACAACAATGGCGAATACGATCGTCTGGATTTTTCAAATCTTGAATGGCCAGGTAGCCTGGCCATGAATGATCCTCTTCCAGGTGAAATGTACATCTTTATCACCCCGACACAAAAAGGCGGGAACTCCTTTAAATTGAACCTGGAATGGACCATCCGGGAACCGGACAGCCCACAAACTGAAACAGAGTCCATGACCAGTGAAACTGAGCCAAACGATTCCGCCATGACCGCCAATCAATGGCAGATGGGCCAGCCCTTTATCGGTCAGATCGCAAAATGGAACGACAAGGATTTTGTCCAACTGAACTTCGCTGCTTCAGGAATCTATACTTATACCTTGAGCGAAACAGGGGATGAACTGAAAGCCAAACTGGCATTAGTCAAGAAAATCCACGACAATTCCAGCCTTACACTGGAGGATGCAAACGCCGGCGCACCAGGTGAAGCGGTCAGTCTTACCTTTGACGCTTCAGCCGGTGAAACCTACTACCTGAAAATCTCGGCCATTGGAATGCCATCAGATACAATTGACCAACCCTATCGTCTTGAATTGACGGGGTTCATCCCCGATCCATTCGAGTCTAATAATGATAAAGAGACTGCAACGCCTTGGGATGTTTCAAATCCCATTCAAGGATATTTCTGGGATGTGGTTTCCGGCAACGCAGATTTTTATACTTTTATTTCACCCTCCACGATGAATGGATCACCCCTGGTATTCACCGTGACCAACCCCTCTCCTGAAATTCGCATTCGCATTAATCTGACTCGTGCAAACGGAGTATCCATTGGCAATAGTTCGTTTATGGCTCCAGGGGAACCCGCAACCCTCAGCGCTGTGCTTGAACCAAACCAACAGTATTACCTCAAGCTTGACGTGATGGGTGAAAAAACATCACTGCATCCCTACCAACTCAGTTCCACTTATGCACCTGCCGGAATTGAAGATGAAAATGGACTGTTGATCGAACTCGGAAGTCACCAGGTCAGGATCCATGGACGGGTGTATCGTCAATGGGCGATCTTACAGATACCTCTTCGAGAGGTTGAGATTTTTGTTCAGGTGGACCGCCAACCCGCATTATTGCTGGACACCACCAAAGGGCTTGGAACCTTTGATCACACGCTCTATTTGAAGGAAGGGCAACAGGTAAAAATCTGGGCGTTAAAGGAGGGTTATGTATTTGAACCGCAGAATGAGACATGGCTGGTAACGGCGGATGACCAAACGCATCAATCCAATTTTGTGGCAGCCGAAGAAAATGAACCCCCAGAAAATGATTTTGCCACTCTTGAAGTCACAGGAGAGGTAACCCCGCAAAACAGCACCCCTACGCCAATCGCTGCAACCGATGAGATCAGCAATAACATCAGCGGCACTGTTTGGCGGCTTTTCTCGTCTTCAGAGCCTGCCGGTGTCGGAGCCGCGCGGCTGCTGCTCACGATCAACGGAAGTGAACAACCTGTGGTTTACAGCATGATTGATGGCACGTACACGATGTCAATATCAGGATTAAGGCCCGGTGACCAGCTTAGTCTGAAAGCAGAGAATCCCGAGGATAGTTTTGAACCTTCGTCGTATGATTGGATCGCTGAAGCAGGCGCTGAAAACTACGTTTATGACTTCTTTTCATACTGGGAGAATAGTGGATCAACGGATGAAATCAGTCAGAACCATTTTTATGGAAGAGTTACCGATGCATCAGACCAAGGTGTTTCAGGGATCAACTTGGTACTAAGAATTGGAGATAGCGATGCGCTGCAGTTGCTCGGACCAACCGATGCCAATGGTTATTATGATGCAATAATTGACCTGCCAAGTCGGATGATGGTCACGCTGTGGGTTGATGATTCGGGATATGCCCCCTCACATATTCAATTCTTCCACGCCTATTCACCTGAGAATCGCGAACTTAATTTCATTAGTACTTCTCTAGCGACGGAATAATATGGACAAATGATAAATAAGGGCGAGCCGCAGCTCGCCCTACCAAGTAATTTTCGTATTTCTCGTGTGTTTCTTGGTTTTACCCGATCAAAAACGCAGGCACCCAGAACTTGCCATAACCCAGCAGTGAAAGTGCCACTGAAACCAGCAGTATGACAATACCTATGGCGATCAACACGTAGTCGCGCCTGCGGTAGGTCAATTTCTCCAGCCAGGTGCGCGGACCGACACCAAAGGCGCGCAAGTCCATGGCGTCAATGATGTCTTCACTGCCCGCGATGGCGTGAATGGTGACAGGAACGATCAAGGGGGCCAGTTTTTTCACCTGGGCGAACAGCCCGCCGCTCAGTTTCTCGATCTCGTAGCCGCGTGCCTTTTGGGCATCCATGGTCAGGCCGAAATCGCGTCCAAAGGTGGGGATGAAGCGCATGGTCAAGTCCATGCCGTAGGCCACCTTATCGGGCAAACCGAGTCCACGGAAGATGATACCGTAATGCGCCGGGTTGAAGGAATAAGGGATCAGAATGGTCATGCTGGCAATGCTGAATACGCGGATCAGCATGCTGATGGCGTACATGGTTTTTTCAGCGGTGATGTTAAGAGTGGGCGTCCAACCGAAGATGTGAAAAGAAGCCACCAGCTTGGCAAGTGTGTGTTCTTCCTTGTAAAGTTCCATGCCGCCGCGGCCGGTGAGAAAGGTCAGAACTGAGAAAAATAGAATAAAGCCAATGATGAAGATCCAGGCGCGCGACATATCCTTCCATGGGATGCGGGAGGTAAAAACGAAAAGCAGCGCGATGGCAAAGAAGAAGAGTAAAAAGCGAAAATCCCAAAAGATCACTGTTCCAGCCAGAAAACAGCTAAAGAAAATCACCCAGGCTCGCGGATCAAAGCTCTGCAGCAGGGAATTACGTTGTACATAGCGCCAGGCAACCAGCATTTTGTCTCACTTCGGAAGGTCTGAAAGATTTACACCTTTCAGACCTTCCTTATTTTTTAATTAGATCTAGCGTCCGGTTTGTTTCTGAACCGCGGCGTAGGCTGCCACAAGGATGGGAACCAGCACGGCGGCAAAAATCAGGTTCGGGCCGGCGGAGGGCAGGAACTCACCCACCAGGGCTACCGCGGGGGGATAGCCGTTGATCCAGATATCCGAGACTGCAGCAAAGCCGATGCCCAGCAGGTTGCCAAGCATCGAGAAGGTGACGGCGGCCGCCACATCAATGTTCTTGCCAAACACAAAGCGCACGATCAAGACGATCGCCAGACCGATCAGCACGGAAACGCCGGCAAACATTGAGATCTGTGCATCGCCAAAGATGTTATTGTTCACATCATAGAACATGGCATTGGCGGTGGTGGGATTCAAGAAATAGTACACTGTGACGGCAGCAGCCAAAACGGCGCTGATGAGGAGTACGATATTGATGGCTTTCTTCTTGTCTGCGAAGAGCCAAACCATGCCGCTGATGAGACCCACGAGACCGTTGCCAACACTCCACTGCGGAGAGAGGCCGAAACCGGTGAGGGCATCGCCAAACATGTTGCCGACTGCGCCGGTGAAGAAGCCGACCACGGGTCCGAAGGCATAGCCGAAGAACATCGGGATGGCGATGGCGGGCCGCAGGGCAACCTGGCTGACGGAGGGCACCACGAAAACGGTTCCGTTAAACAGGTAGGAGAAAACTGCGAAAAGGGCGGCGCCAATGGCCATGTAAACGACCTGGCGGGTGCCGACTTCCCACATCTTGTTCTTGCTGGTCAGAAGGTAGACCACCAGCACAAGGAGCAGACCAATGCCAACGAACACGAAGCGCAGCAGTGCGGTCTCATCCAGGTTGAGGTTGGGGTTGATCATACGTCCGATCAGCCAGACACCCAAGAAGAAGGCCAAGACGGCCAGCAACGAAAGTACAACTTTTAACCACTTTTTCATGCTATCCTCCTTTAGTAATTATGACGATTTGATCCAAAATTAAACCCAATTAAAGGTGTGTTGCCAATTATTAATGTACCACATGCGCCAACTCTTCGGCGCTGTAAAACCGACCGGTTTTGGGTAAAAGTTCAAGATTGGTCTTCAACAGTGAAGTGGGCACCAGCCTGTTCTTTTGCAGAAAATCAAAATCCTTTAATGCCTCGGCGGGCGAGGAGTCGCAGACCAGGGTGCCATTATTGACCATGATCACCCGATTGGCATAGATCACGGCCATATCAATATCGTGGGTGATAAAGAGGATGGCGTCAAACCCGGGCATTTCAAGAATGGAATCCATGAAGCTCAGGTAATTCTTGTAATCCTGACCCGCGGTGGGTTCATCCATCACCAGGATCTTGGACTGCATCGCCAGAATGGCCGCAATGCTGACCCGTTTTTGTTGTCCGAAAGAAAGCGCCAGAGGAGGGTATTTCTCGTGTCCACTCAGGTTGACGATCTCAAGTGCGTTGGTCACTTCCTCTTTGATCTTGGCGTCGGCGTGTTTCAGATTGGTCGGGCCAAAAGCCAGTTCTTCTTCCACGGTGGGGGCAAAGAGCATGTGGCTGGGGCTTTGAAATACATAGCCAAGCGTCTGGGCGATCTGCGCCACGCTGGTCTGGCTGCTGTCTTTGCCATCAATGGTCATGCGGCCGGATTTTGGTTTAAGCAACCCGATGGCGTGTTTTACCAAAGTGGTCTTACCCGCCCCGTTCGGTCCGAGGACGGCGATCACGTCGCCGCGGTTGATGGTGAAATTCAGATCGTGCAGCACCGGATGTGCTTCTTCGTACCAGAATGAGATGTCTTCAAACTTCACCAAAGGCTCGCCAATGGTTTTACCCCTGCCGACCACGGATTCCTTGCGCAGGGTGGTCAGACGTTCTGGAGCGGGGTCGTCCTTGGCGCGCTCAATGATCATTTCAGCCGGGAGTTTAACCTCGTGATAATTGACCGTCTTGTCAAATCCGCTGGTGGGACCGTAGTACTTGATCTCGCCATCCATCATGAAGATGGCATTTTCGGGGTGAATGCGCAGCACGTCTTCGACACGGTGCTCAACCATCAGCACAGTCATACCTTCGTCTGCCAGGGTACGGATAATATCCAGAGCATCCTGTGCGGAGGCCGGGTCGAGAGAAGCCAGCGGTTCATCCAGCAGCAAAATGGAAGGGTGCATCGCCAGCACTCCGGCCAGTGCCACCTTCTGTTTCTCGCCGCCAGAAAGATGAAAGGTCTCGCGGTTGATCAGTTGAGGAATTTTGAGATGATCGAGTGCTTCAGCCACCCGGCCAATGATCTCTTCTCGCGGCAGGCTGAGATTTTCAAGCCCGAAGGCAACCTCGTTGGCCACCTTTGTGCCGAGGATCTGACGCTCTGGGTCTTGCAGTACGGTACCCACAATTTGTGAAACCTGCGCCAGACTGAGTTTGGTTACATCTTTGCCATTGAGCAGGATCTGACCGGTCAGTTCACCTTTATAGCTGCGTGGGATGAGCCCGTTAATACAGCGTGCCAGCGTGGTCTTGCCGCATCCGCTGGCGCCTGCGATCAGCAGCACCTGGCCGGCATCCACGCTGAGCGAAATATTCTTGATCGCCAACGTTTCACGGCTGTGATAGCGAAAGTTGAGATTATCAATAACCAGTGGTTTTTCGCCGCTCATTAAGCTTGCTCCGATTTTAAGGTGATGGTTATCGGTTCATCAGCGCGCACACCCAGGCGATCAGCGGCACTGCCGTTGACCACTGAAATGGCCAGGTGTCCAATTGAATCGAACATGGCGATCAAATCACCGGCAGGCTTGCTGCCGAAGGTTGCCACCACCTCGTTGAGTGTAGTGTTTTTCACAAATATATTAACCCGCGTTGAGGGGTTGAGTTGTTCCCGAGTGAAATTGGTGACCAGATTGCCGAAATGGTCCACCTGCATTACCTGTCCAACCCAGCCGGATGAGGTTCTCTGCGGCACTGGGATGTTGATCAACATGGGATTTTCAAAAGGGTCGCCCAATTCTTCAAATCTGACTCCGCTGGCCAGGTGAGCTGCCACAGGAGCAAAAATGTCACGTCCGTGGAAGCTGTTTGAAACCTGCGGCAGCCAGTAATGGGTTTTGTTTAGTGCAATATACACCGGGGAAGTGGTCAGATCTTCAGCCTTCTTAATGAGCAGACTGAAAAGCCCGTTATCAGGACCGATGAAATATTGGTTGCCAATAGCCGCCAGCATGGGCCGGCGGGCGGTGCCCACCCCGGGGTCCACCACGCAAACGTGGATGGTGCCGGCTGGAAAGTAAGGCGCGGCGCCGGCGATGGCTAAGGCGCCATCCACCACGCGCTGCGGGGGAATCTCGTGGGTCAGATCGGCTATTTGAGCATGGGGAGCAATTGACCAGATGACACCCTTCATCACGCCGATGAAGGTATCACGCAAACCAAAATCAGTTAACAGGGTAATGATGGGCATGAGTTACCTTTATTGCAAGATGGTGAAAAGTGAATTATAGAACAGCCAAGAGGATGCGTCAAGAATAAGGATGTATAGACAATTTTATGCGATACGTAGTTGTAGATATTCCTGTTTCAAATCATCCTTATTGAATTCCTCCAAGGAAGTCGAAAGAAATTCTCTTTTGAAGAACAGAGATCAGCGCCAGGGTTTCACGCAGCCTGGTTTGATGAAGATCAGTCATTTTTCCAACTTGAATAATATTATCAGGCTGCAGACCAGCATCATTCTGTGAAATTTGGTTTTTTATTCTCATTAACATGACATACTCATAAGAGTTTGACAACTCATCATAAGTATTTGTTGAGATAATTCCACGCTCTGTCAGAAGATTCAACCGTTCAAGCGTATTGGTTTGCTGGACATTATTCTTTAAAGCATAAAGTCGTGCGAAATTTACAATCGGCATGATCAAGTCTTTCAAGTTGATCTCCCGGTCACCCGGTTCCCCTGACCCCATACCAAGCAAACCGCTGCTGATTCCTCGTGTCGGCGCTTTGAATTTTTGGGCTTGTTTTGCAAATAAATAGAAGAAATCACTGCGGTCTTGCAGAGAAAGATTCACATGATTCCGCAATTCCTGAACCAGTTGCGCATCACCATAGATCAGCCTGAAATCGAAAAATATGGAAAGATCAAGCATTTCTTGTGCTTCAGGGTAGTTGATCCGATGGTTGAAATCTCTGATCCATTCATCCAACGGTTTGCACCAGGCGGGATTGCTGGCCATCACCTTGCCTTCGCAATAATTGGCGCCAATCGTATTTAACCCTTGCGATATTTTTTCACCCAAGGCCAAAAAGTATTGCTTATTCTCGGTGCCAGCACAATAAATAATTCCGTTATCCTGATCAGTCGCCAAAGTCGGTTCCTTCCTGCCCTGACTGCCCATGCCGATGAATGCAAATGATGTGGGGGCCGGACCAAGTTCTTTCAGTGCAAAATTGATGATGCGTTCCGTAGAAGTATCATAAATGGATGAAAGCATACTGGTTGCATGCCTTACATTGTGACTGCTTTCTACTAGTGCTTTCACCACTTTATTTTTCCGCTGATTGGTGCCAGCCAATTCATCAATGGTCGTGGTTTTGGCGATTTCTTGAGTCAGAATATAAGTCCCGTAGCGTGGAAATTGAGCGAGCATCTTTGAGTCCACAATGTTTACGATCTGGCCACCATCATTTTCGACCGCCAGATGGCGTACCCCTTTTTCTTCCATCATAATAATGGCTTCATAGATCATGGCGTTCTCATTGATCCTGACAATGGGCGACGTCATTACCGTATAAGCAGGTTTACTGGAATCCATTTTTTGGGAAGTAACCCGATCTCTCAGGTCATGGTCGGTAATGATGCCCAAAGCTTCACCATTATCAGCGGTGATTAATGCCGCCGACATATTCTTGTCACTCATCCGTTTAGAAACCTGTTGGATAGTGGTACTCGTTACACAGGTGACTAACGTTTTGTCAAGTTTTGATAAGGGTTCATGGAAAAATAACAGGGACGCCTGCAACTTGTTGATTTGTGCTTCTCGTTCTGTGAGCAGTTTCTGCGTTTGCGTTACATCCTTTAACATCCCCGTAATTATGTAAGGTTGGCCGGCTTCGTCGAGTTCAAGCGTTGCTGAAAGCGCAACCGTCAAACTCTCATTATTACCGGGACTAAGTTTCAAAGCATACTCTTTAATATGGCCTTTTCGATGTAGTTCATTGATGAAATGCTCGAATTCCAACGGATCATGAAAAAGATCCGCCAGTGCCGGCTGCGCGCCATCCGTTTTGCTTTCATCAGGCAGTAGCGAGTAACCCGCAGGGTTGATCTCCAAAAAGACACCTCTCCGTACTGCTCTTGCCCTGAACACCCCCACATCAATGATCTTGACTGCTTTTGATAACCCATCATTCGCAGTTGAACTCGATTGGTGGGCAATATCTCTGGCGAGCAGGATGAAACCCTCTTGATTTGCATACTGGATGGGATTAAGCATCAAGATGCAATCTATGAACTGCCCTTCTTTGTTTTTTAAATATCCATCCACAGCTTTGCCAAGTGTGCTCTTGTCTACATCAAGTTGAGTGACGTTTTCCCAAATTCCCTGGTTTTCTGGCGACCTGGGTAGAATATCTTCCAGATCCAAAAACGGGAGTTGAGTTTCAGAATACCCGATCATGTTAATGAAGGTTGAATTTGCATACCGGCACCGGTTATCAATCACCAGCAAGGTTCCCTCGGTCATGGTTTCGATCACCGTATGATAACGCTCTGTTGAGTCTTTTAATTCGTCCAACACCTCTTGCCGGCCTTTTTCTATTTTTAAAGATTGTTGAAGAACATACAGTAATAATAGAATCACTATGACAGAGACAATAATAGATGTTGTGGTAATGTCTTTCTCAATTTTGGCAATCTCCTGGTTTACATCATCAATATAGATACCTGTACCGATGATCCAACCCCAGGGTTCAAAAAGTTTTACAAATGATTCTTTCGGCTCCAACCGATCTGGATCATCCTTCCACTGCCAGACGTAATCTATATACCCTTCACCTTCTCGTTGAACCAAATTGGCAAATTCAACAAAAATTCTCACACCGCGGGCATCTTTGAAATCCAGCAGGTCTTGACCATTTAAATCTGTGCGGTAGGGATGCATGATCATCGTGGGCTTGAGATCCTGGATCCAAAAATAATCCTTATCTTCAGCCCCATATCGCAATGATTGCACCCGATCAATGGCCAAGGCTTGCGCCTCTTCACGTGTAAGTTTTCCGGATAACTCTTCTTTGTGATAAGAGGCAAGTATACTAATGGCTGAATTGGTTAACTCACGGATAAGTTCCCGCTTGCGATCCAGCAACGTGTTTTCAAAGGATGGAATGACAAAAACCCAAATCGCCGTGAGGAACAATGCAATTGCCAAGAAAGTAGGCAAGAAAATACGGAGGATGTAAGCTCTCTTTTGAAAATGATGATGCCTTCCGATCGTGATCAAAGAAGCGGCTTGATGCACAGACTTATCCGTTGAGTTGGATCCAGTATTCCCCAAAAAACCTTGAGTCGAAAAAATCCTTGTACGCAGTTTGACCCACCGCTCACGTTCCATATCAATTGCCATGATTTGTAACTTGTTATGAAAGTCTGTCCCTGCGCTCACCAATAGATCTTCAGCATCAGCAAAAGCAAGCAGTATGTTCTGATCTGCTTGTGAATACTCTGCATAGATGGCTTCAATACCGTCTAAACCTAATCCTTTTAGGTTTCTAATCAAAGAGAGTAAATTTTCCGGATTCTTGTCAAGCGTATACGGATGAGCCAGGATTACGCATCCACCCGCCTGATGTATCAATCTGATCGCTTCCTGGGTATCAAGTGTCCCAAACTTTAAATCGATCCGATGATGAAGTTTGTCAGAATCAATATGATTTGTGCTTTTTTTTCGCATTGAACCTGCAATGCTCACATTCTCAAGCACCTTGGATTGCCTTATCGAAAGCATCGCACTGTTCAGATCAGGGTTGTCCACATTGAAACCATATCCCAGGAGATGAATTTCACGCCCTTCGTGAAATGTGGTCAGCTCAACACCAGGAATAAATTCAACTCCCACCTTCTTTAAAGCAATTTGAAATCGTTGCAGGCCTTCAATTGTGTCGTGATCAGTTAACGAGGCATAACGAACATTATTGGATGCCAATAACTCAGCCAATGCTTCAGGTGTCAAATCACCATCACTGAACATTGAGTGACAATGCAAGTTGACTGATATATTTTGTGTCATAAGTTTAGTTTACAACTCTTTTGTGCGATGAACATTATTTTGACCAGCAATCATGTTTTTAGCCTAAATACAAAGAGACTGATTGTTCTTTTTCAAGAACAACCAGTCTCAGTATTTTTTATTCTTGTTCTTTTTTCTTTTGTGTAAGCAGTGAAACAACGACAAGGGTGACAAAACTCAACGGGATGGAGATGATCCCTGGATTATTGAGAGGAATTGGAGCATCTAATGGATTTCGCCCATAGAGCGTATATAACTCAGGCGACATCGAAATCAACATGAGTGATGACAAAATACCAACGGTGATCGAAGCCGCAATACCCTTGGCGGTAGTTTTCTTCCAAAACAGGAGCATGATGATGGCCGGTAAATTGGCAGAAGCCGCAACAGCAAAGGCTAACCCCACCAGGAAGGAAACATTGATGCCCTTAAACAAGATGCCCAACAATATTGCAATTCCGCCGATCACAAAAGCTGTGATCTTTCCAGCACGCACTTTTTGTTGGTCTGTCATTTTAATCATCAAATAGCGATCAAAGAGGTCATGCGCAACAGCACCAGAAGCTGCCACGATCAATCCACTGACAGTGCCAAGGACGGTGGCAAAAGCGATCGCAGAAATTATCGCGAACAAGATTTCGCTGAACGATCTGGCCAACAGCGGAGCCGACATGTTGCTGTCTGCGGGATTCACGCTTCCATTAATTGCAGCCCCCAAACCCATGAACAAGGTCAGGATATAGAAAAATCCAATGGCAGCAATGGCTATGATGGTTGACTTTCTAGCGCTGGCAGGGTTTGGAACCGTATAGTAACGTATAAGGATGTGTGGTAATGCGGCTGTTCCAAGGAAAAGTGCAAGCATTAATGAAAGGAAATCCAATTTTTCAAGAGGTGTTCCCTCAACTTTAAACTTAAGCCCAGGGCGCATATACTGATCACCAGTGACAAGTTTAGGATAATAGACTGTTACTTTTTGATTTGCACTATCAACAAAATTGGCCGTTTTCCAGGTTCTGAATACCGTATCTTTATCACTTAACTTGGCCAGAAAACTGAATACATTGAGCCTTCCGGTTTCTACATTTCCTTCACCATCTATTCTTTCCAGGTTTCCGACCAGTCGTAGTTTATTCGTTTCCGATTCGAGTGAACCATTGATCCATTTTCCATCTGCTTTCATGACAGTGGATTGGGTTTCATGGAGAACGAGACCTGATTCAGTTTCAGAAATGTACCACCACGTTTCCATTCCTTCAGATGACAACTTTACAAATTTGTTGCAGCCTTTGATCTCTTGTTGGTCTAAAACGGTATATTTTGGATCATCAAGGATGAGCTGATCTCCCTTGACCTGGGCTGACAGGTCAGTATAGTGATAATACTCTACTGCCCCACCCTGGTCTGGCTGGGTAGAAAGTCCACGAATGACCACGGCAGCTACAAGAATTGTGGAAAATATAATTAAGAGAGTCCCTTTTATGAATTGCACATACGTGGTCGAAGCCATGCCAGCGGTGGCAACAATGGTGATGACAATTGCTCCCACCATAATCACACCCCAGGCGTGCGGAAGACCCAACAAGGGCTGCACCAAAACACCTGCCCCCACCATTTGAGGGATGAGGTAGCAAATCGAGACAACCAATGTACTGATGGCAGCGGTTAACTTAATCCCACGGGAGTTGTAATTGGCATCCACAGCATCCGTAAATGTGTATTTTCCAAGTCGTTTGAGGGGTTCAGCTACTACAAACAGGGCCACGATCCAACCCGCCAGATAACCAATGGAGTAAAGGAAACCGTCAAAACCCAGAGTAGCGATCATGCCGCAGATACCCAGGAATGATGCAGCAGATAAATAATCACCGGCGAAAGCTATTCCGTTCACGCCCCAATGGATGTTGCCACCGGCAGCATAATAAGCTTTGGAACTCTTAGTCTTGTTTCCTAAGAACAGAGAAAGACCAATGACAAAAAATACAAAAACAAGAAAAATCGTGATCGCCATGGGTTATGCCTTTCCTGTGGATTCTTCTTGCTTTTTATAGAATGCTTCTTTTTTTCGACATAACATATCATAAATTAAGGCTTCAATCAGCGCGACAATAATGAGGGCAAAACCATAGACTGTTACCAGGTTTAAGCCTGCAAATACTATCATCCCCATTGATTTCGGAAAAAGCAAATTTATAGCTACAAATAATGCATAGAAAAGCATATAAATGATAAACATTCGTACCCCCAATTTAATCTTGTACGGTCCTGAAGGATCTTTTGCTGCGGGTGTGGCTGGTTCATGAAGCATTGGGCATCTCCTTTATTGATAATGAATGAGTTACATGTCCAAATTGCAAATTCAGTCAACTACCCCGTTTGCCTCCTCTTGTTTATAAGTAACCATTATTTATTCATTGTTTGCCTATTTTTCAATCTTTATTAATTAAAGATGAAAACACCTGTTGGTAAACAAAGACTCGTTTTATTGCAATAGTATACATAATCTGGAATCAATTTGTTCCCTTCAAATTCATGGCAATCAATAATGAGAAGGCATTTTATCTGTGAAATTGCGGCCGTAAACTTACCGATCATTTTTTAATGAAGTTTGTTGGGTAATTAACCTTAACTCATTTTTGCCATAATCTAATAAATCAATGCAGAGTGTATACTGGATAATAGAAAAAACCAATTAAGGAGTATTCATGGAAGATAATTCAGCAGTTTTAAAAGCCAAAGCTCATAAACACAAATTGGTCTTGTCTGAACATGCACACGCAGCTGTCCATGGCGAAAGTGTTATTGGACTGTTTAACACCAAGGTCGCAGTGGCAGTCACAAAATCTGTTGGTTCAATGTGGTGCGCCTATGCTTTTGGGATCCTGGCGCTTATATCACTACCTTCAGCAATAAAATCTGGTGATCCAATTATCATCATCGGATGGATTGCACAGACTTTTTTGCAGTTGGTTTTATTACCAATTATTATTGTCGGACAAAATGTCCAGGCGGCTGCAGGTGACGCCCGAGCTGAAAGTGATCATGAGACACTTATTTCAATTCATACCTTAACATCTGAAGTTCACAGAATCAATCTTCAACAGACCAAAATTCTTGAGATGCTTGAAGAGAGAACCAAACCCATAAAAGAATAAGAAAATCAAGAAGGCATATTTTGCGATATGCCTTCTTGTTCAGTACTCAAAAACTATTTCGAATGAGGTGTTCCTAAAGGACCTTGCTCAGAAAAGCCTTCGTTCGCTCTTCTTTCGGATTCGAAAACAGGGTTTCGGGCGGCGCTTCTTCAATGATCAGTCCGCCATCCATCAGGATGACCCGATCCGCGGCGGCCTTGGCAAAACCGATCTCATGCGAGACGACCACCATGGTCATGCCCTCTTTGGCCAAATTCATCATGACATCCAGAACCTCCTGGATCATTTCAGGGTCCAGAGCGGAGGTGGGTTCATCAAACAACATGATCTTGGGGTTCATGGCCAGCGCGCGGGCGATGGCTACACGCTGCTGCTGCCCACCCGATAATTGACCGGGAAAGTAATCCGCTTTCTCGGGAATGCCCACCTTGACCAATAGCTCACGCGCCACTTTTTCAGCTTCTGGAATACTTCTTTTTCTGACGATCTTTTGAGCCAGCGTGATGTTGTCCACCACTGACAAATGCGGGAACAGGTTGAATTGTTGGAAAACCATGCCGACTTCCGTTCGTACCGTGTTGATATTCTCGGCGCTGTCAAGCGGGATCTCATCCACCACGATCTGTCCGCTGCTGAATTCTTCCAGACGGTTAATGCAGCGCAGCAAAGTGGATTTTCCAGATCCAGACGGGCCTATGATCACCACCACCTCACCGCGGTTAATATCCAGACTGACACCTTTAAGGGCATGCACAGCGCCAAAATGTTTATGCACATCTTTAATGTGGATGATCGGCGTCATGATGATTTCTCCATTTTCAATTTACGTTCCAACCAGGTGACCGCCCTGGCGGCCAATAATGTCAACACCAGATAAAGCAGAGCCACCATGACCCAGGTTTGGATGGGAATAAAATTGGCCGCCATAAATTCACGTCCACGCCGGGTCATATCGGCTACCGCAACCACGGAGACCAACGAGGAATCTTTGAGCAAGGTGATGAATTCGTTCCCAACCGGAGGCAGGATCACTCTGATCGCCTGCGGTAAAATCACGTAGCGCATGGCCTGGAAATAGGTCATTCCCAAACTGCGGGCAGCTTCCATCTGACCTTTGGAAATGCTCTGAATGCCGGCGCGGTAGACTTCACTCATGTACGCGCTGTACCCTACCGTCAAACCCAAGATCGCCATGGAGACCGCGTTTGCTCGATAGTCAATCATGGATTGGATGTTGAACACGTGTCCCAATTGCTGCATGACCGAAGGAAAAGCGAAGTACCAAAAGATGAGTTGAACCAGCATGGGGATGCCGCGGATCACTTCAACGTAGACCGTGGATAATCCCCTGATAAACGTGACTTTGGATAACCTTCCCAGGGCCACGAACAATCCAAAAAACAAAACCAGAACGAAAGAAACACAGGTGATGTAGACGGTCGTCCAAATGCCTTCACGGACAAAGAGAAATATGCGTTTGTAGGGATCTGGTTGCGTAAAAATTAGAAGAAGAATAAGACCAACCACGGCAAGAACCATGATCCACCAACGGTCGAAATACTTACCGCCAAAGACTTTGTTTCTTTTATCCTCAACCTTGTCCATTTGCGATCCTTGTATGAATAAAGTGGATATTAAAAGGTCTGCGGGGGAATCCCCCGCAGACCTTAATCATTTTTATTACTTGATGTATTTACCTGCCAACTCGGTCACATATCCTGAATCAATTAATTCTTTCAGTGCTGCGTCAATTTTTGTTTGAAGTTCAGTGTTGCTCTTGCAGATGGCAATACCATACTGCTCATTATTCAAAATATCGCCCACCGCTTTGATCTTCTCGGGGTTGGCGGCAATATATCCCATCGCGAGGGGGTTGTCAGCGATCACGGCATCCACACCCTTGTTGGCCAATTCAAGGAAAGCCAACTCATAAGAATCATAGGGCTTGTAGGTTACGCCTTCGATCTCCTGGGCGGTCATCTCTCCAGTTGTACCAAGTTGTGCAGCCACAACTTTGCCTTTTAGATCGTCAATGCCAGCAATATCGGTGGTTTCCTTGTTGACTACAACCACGAGACCGGCATCCAGGTAGGGTGCAGAGAACAACATGGATTGTTTGCGTTCATCGCTGATGCTGATGGCGGCGATGGCTGCATCATATTGGCATTCTGAAAGTCCGGCCAAAACTGAATCGAAGGGAACATTGACCCATTCAAATTTAATACCGGCTTTTTCTGCGATGGCGTTCATCAGGTCAACATCAAATCCGACCAGGTCCCCAGCATCATTGGTAAATTCAAAAGGTGCGAAGGTCGCGTCGGTGGCGATCTTAATTGTTGCTGGTTTTGAACACGCAGAAAGACCAATAACCAACACAAGCAATAGAGCTATAACTACCAAGGTACTCTTTTTCACTTCTCTTCTCCTTTGATTGTTGATTAATTAAAATTTAATTAATTTCTGAAATCTTATTATGGGTATTTTTCAAGAAAAAGTCAAATGCCATCATGGAACGCTCATTCTGCGAGAAATGCTTATGGTTTTTATAAAGAATAAACTTGTCAGTTTTTTTAATTGATAAAGGTTTATTTTAAATTGATGATGCCTGCTGCAATGATCATTTCAACCAACATTCCCTCGCCCTGCGGATCAAGGTGAATGGCGCTGTTGGTAAATTGTTCTTCTGGTACAGCATCCCACAGATCGAGGCAGGTCCAGGCATTGGTTTCACATTGGGAGCTGAAGGCCTGGCGATATTGATCGTACACCCAGCGTGGATAGTAGAAGTTATAACGTATGTCGCTGTTCTCACCTGTACTGATCAACATGGGTTCGTTGATCAACACCACCGGCACATTCCCTGCGGCTTTTATGCCGGCCTGAATCACATCAAAAGCCAGCCCATCCGCGGGGATTGAGGGGGGGGTCCAATCGTGGAAAGTCTCATCCGCTTCCAAATCGCGGGCGGCCCGCTCGTAGTCGGTCGGGTAAGTTTGATCCACCCCTGTCGCGGACCACATGACGCCATAAAATTGAAGGCGCAGCAGATCGGCCAGGGCGCGGCGTTGCCCGATGAGGGTTTTATCCCAAAAGGTGGTTTTCTTCACTTGTGGTGTCAGGTCAAGTTTATATTGATTTATTAGTTTGGCTACACGCTGGGTGTTGTTGGCCACGATGGGTGACAATAACTGCCGTTCACACGGAAAACTTTCGAGCGTCACCGGCCAGAGAATCAGGTCGGGCTGGTACTGCAGGGCGTAGTCAAGGATCATCAAGTCCTTGGTCAGCGAGAGAGTCGGGTAACCCAGGTTGTAAACATGCACCTCTTTGCCGCTTGCGGTTTTCAGGTTGGCGGTGTCCAACATCCCGGCCAGAGTTTCTTCGGGCTTGAGCAGGGTGCCCCAGGTGGAGGAATCACCAATCACAAACACTCGAAATTCATTGGGGGATTTATGGCTGCCATCCAATCGAAGTGAAGCGAACATGGCATCGAGGTCATACAGGCTGAGATTGTACGAACGCGCAGAATCCTCACCGAAAGGCAGACGTTCTCTGCCTTTGAAAAGAATATTATATGAAGAGAGCTTGCCCAGCGAGGGATCTAGGGCCGCCCAAACCAGGTTAATGGCGGCAAAGAGCAGCAGCCCTTTGATCAGCACATTACGCAAGAAACGGGAAGTGATCATTTAGGCTCCCATCCCGAAAAGGCGTCCAAAAACGCGCATTGAAAGGTCCATGGAGGGCAGGGCGAACCAAACCCAGCCCAAGGCCACGAAATGGAAGGTCAACAGGGTGGTAAAAACAGTCACGGCTTTGTTCAATCCCGGCTTCTGCTGGATGTCCGCGGATAAGGGCTTGGTCCAATCAGACCAGCGGTTCTGAATGAACATACCCAACCCATGCCACAGTCCCCACAGCACAAAGTTGAGGGTGATGCCGTGCCACAATCCGATCAGGAGCATGGTGGCCAACTGCGTGATCAAGATCACCATCCAAACCGACACAGGTTTTTGGGCGGAACGCAGTGCCCGCGTGAGCGGATTGAAGAAATAAGCCCTGAACCATTGGGTCAAGGTCATGTGCCAGTTGTTCCAGAATTGGGTCAGGTTGGGTTTAAGATAGGGGGCATTGAAGTTTTCTGGCAGCTTGAATCCCATCAACAATCCCATGCCGATGGCGATATCGGTGTAGCCGCTGAAATCAAAAAAGATTTGCAAGGTGTATGCATACACCAGCACCCAGGCCCAGCCAGTCGAATTGACCTGAGCGGCATTGGCGGCGTTAAGCGCGATCATTGCCAGAAGATCGGCTGCCACAAATTTTTTCAGCAGGCCGAGGATGAGGCGTTTGGAGGCGCCGCCAAGTGCATCCGCACTGGGGATGAACGGCTGGCGCAAGTCTTTAATGAAGCGTTCACTGCGGTCAATCGGGCCTGCACTGATGGCCGGGAAGAAGAGCATATATATGAAGTATTCGTCCAACGCCATGGCAGGCAGCCGTCCGTTTTGACGGTCGCGCAGGGTGTGGACCAGTCGAAACGCAATGTAGCTGAATCCCAGCCAGCGCAGGTCCAACGCGGAAGCCAGTTCACGCGATTGACCACTCCACTGGCGCAGCACGCCGCTCAACCAGGCGGTAAGAACCGGCAGTTTGAGCGCAACAAGAACACCTAACAACATCACAATAGCGACAACATAAGGAAAAGACCCAGGAATAATGGTCTTGTAGGGGCGGGTTCGCAACCCGCCCATTTTTGTAATCACATATCCCATGCATACCAAGAATATAATAACGGCTAAAACGATCACCACGACCGTGGTCTGCGGCGGTCGCGAAGGGGTGAACACGCCGAGCATGCCAAAATAGCGGGTAAGGGCAATGGCCAACACCGTCGCCGCCACCATGCCACCAGTGATGAGGCTTGCGCGCGAATTGCGTTCCTCAGGTTTGGAGGTCACCACCCAACCCATTACAACCAGCGAAAGTGTGGCAACAGGCAGCCAGAAATCCAGTCCACGGATGGGCAAGGCCGGCTGCAGCCAAAAGATCACCCCTGTGCTGAGGATCAGCAGCAGGGGATTTCGTAAGATGCGTGTGCGGTTGAAAACTGAAAGGAAAAATATGCCGAGCGAAAACCCGACCAGAATGAGAATATTGGTCAGCGACATCTAAAACCCCTGGTAGATCCACAAAGGTGAACTGTCAGCTGTGACGATTACCAGCATCACCAGGGCAATGGCCAAAACCAGCGCCCACAGATTCTCCTTTGAGAAGATGCGGCGCAGCAAATTATTTCTCTCCGCACATCAGCCAGTCACCGGCGGGGTTGGAGGCCACAAATGTCTTGTTTGAAAGTTCGAAATCAAAATTCTCTGAACCGTAAGAAGCGGTGAGTGAACCCTTGCAATTGACGTCAGCTTTATCGCCAGTGTTGTTGGTGGATGAACAGGTCAGGTCTGTCAACACCAGATCTACCGCAAGAAATGAATCCATGGTGGATAAGGCGGTGGCTTCATAATCTGCGCAGGATAGGCTGCTTAGAGCGGCGCTGTCCTTGGCGGCCATGGCCTTCCAATAAGCTTCCACTGCTGCAGCAGGCAAATCTGCTTGTTTGGCGCAAGCGCTCAACAACAGCGCGGATAATATTGTGATGAGGATGATCATTCTCAGGATTTTTGACATTTTTGACTCCGAGTTTTTTTATTTGAACAAGTGATTATACTGCTAATTAGGGAGTCTTCGCTTCGAGGACAATTGAAATGGCGGTTGTAATTTGAGAGATGTGACTATCAGGCAATTCACCCAAACGTTTTGTCAACCTGGTGGTGGAAACCGAACGCACCTGCAGTGCATCTGCTGCCATCGGAGATTCCAATCCACTATGCAGTACAGGCGGAATGCGTACCATCCACGGGGCGGAAGTATATTCTTCTTTCCAGGGTGTAAGCGGGACGACCACTTTGAGCGGCAGCACCCCCATTGCATCACTTGAGACGATCACCACATTTCGCGGATCCCCTTCTGATGAATCACGCGACCTATTCACCGACATTTGCCATACTTCACCGCGGAACATCAGCCCTGCCTCTGCATGAAGAAATCTTCTCCGTCCAGCTTTGAATAGCCAACTAGATCACCATCTGAATAATACGCTTCAGATAACAACAGTGCAGCTTCGGCCAGTCGTTTCTGACGTTGGGCATGCAAACCGGCTGAGACCCATTCTCGCAGCAAAGCCGATACGCTCTTGCCCTGCTCTTCTGCCAATTCAGCCAAAGCCTTGAGCTGTTCAGGCTCTAATAACACTTGGGTGCGAACTAATACGTCTTTTTTCATACACAATTATTATACATCTTTTAATTGCATATTTCTATTACTACAATTATTACATTGCATCAAAGAAAAGCCACAGTAATAATTGCAATATGATATTTGTTAATTGCATTTTGCAAATATTTTGCTACAATGAATTCATCCGCACATTATCTTTATTCTTAAGGAGCCTCAGATGGACGACCGTAACAGGTATATGCTCAAGGGCAAGCTTGCTCGCCGTGGTTATGATTGGTGGTGGCATTCATTGGTTGGTATCAACGCCAAAACAGGTCAGAAACAACCTTTCTTTATAGAGTACTATGTCATTAATCCCGCCCTGGGTGGAGATAAAGTCATCGCCGGGCAACTGCCCGAAAACAAGGCCAAAGGCATCAAACCTTCATACGCCATGCTCAAAGCAGGCCGCTGGGGCACCCCGGATGGTCAACCCGCCACCCAGATCCACAACCTTTATCCCATTAACGCGTTTAAAGCAGATTTCACCAAAATGGAAGTCAGCATCGGCAGTCACACCGCCAACGAAACCCACCTCAAAGGGTCGGTCAAATTGAGCAAGGAAGAAGCCGCCGCCCGCCCAGAATACATGTCTGACGCCGGCGAGATGAGCTGGGATCTGAAGGCCGATAAAGTACTGCCCTATTGCGTGGGTTTCGGCACCTCGCCTTTCTTTGTCAATATCAACGCTTTCCAGATGTACTGGCACGCCGCAGGCATGTATACCCGTTACAGCGGTACCATCACCTTCAACGGCGAACTTTACAACGTCGAACCTGAAACAAGCTGTGGCTATCAAGACAAGAACTGGGGCGGCGATTACACCAGCCCGTGGGTGTGGTTGAACTGCAACAACTTTACCAGCCGCTCGACCGGCAAGAAATTAACCAACACCGCCATGGATTGCGGCGGCGCCCAGCCTGTGGTCTTTGGCGTCAGCCTGCCCCGGCGGATGCTGATCGCGTTCTATTATGAAGGCGAATTGTTCGAATTCAACTTCTCCAAAGTGTGGACGAATCCGCACCAGGTCTTCGACTGCCCGATCACCAAGGAATTCGTGGGCTGGAACCTGACCGCCTGGAACAACAAGGGCAAGATCGAGATCCACTTCAAGTGTCCGCGCGAGACGATGCTCAACGTTAACTATGAGAACCCGGACGGGCTGAAACGGCACAACTCCTTGTGGAACGGCGGTTATGCATCCGGTTCGGTCACCCTCTGGCGCAAGGTCGGCAGTGAGTACGTCAAAGTGGACGACTTCGACGGCGATCTGGGCGGCTGCGAATACGGCGAGTACGATCAATAATTCAAAAAACAAAACCTCGTAAAAATCGAAAGTCACGAAAAAGACCTTGAGTTTTATTCTCAAGGTCTTTTTATAGATTCACTTTCTAATAATCCCCTGCTTTAGCGGCACCCACCAGGTGAAGCCGAACAGCAGGTTCATCACCACCACCCGCAGCGTGGATAGTCCCTTCTCGCGGCCGATTTTCAGCGCGGTCTTCAGCTCAAAGACATGCAGCATAAATAAGGCGGCATACAAGCACCAGCCCAGCAGCGGTTGATTGATGGCGTACCCGCCGCCGATCAGCAAAATGTACAACAAGATGGTCGAAGCCTGCACGAGCAGCCAGAAGGCCAATTTTTTGTTCATCGGTTCCCCTAGGGTAAAAAGGTAGCCAGGATGCTGCGATTTTCGTCCGCGCAAAGGGTGCGGATCTCGGCTTTGGTCAGCTCGGGATACGGCTCATAGATGTAATCGAGCTCTTTCTCAGCCGCTGAAAGTTCGCGGGTCTCGTAAAGCCGATCGGCATGAGCCAGCGGAATGTCAATGCGCCGCCCTTTGCGCAGGTTCTTCTTGCGCCCTTCGCAAACCGCAAAAGTATCCAGCAGCGCCGGAATGAGGTAGTGATTCTTGGGGGTCATGACCTTGCAGAAGGTATTGGTCATTTGATGGACGAGCATGTGGGGCGAATTCGGGAAAGGCATGCATCCGTCAATATGGCGGGTCACGATTTGTTTGAGTTTTTCGGTGCAGGTTCCCACCGCCAGCTTCTTGCCCTTGAGTTTGGCAATATCCTCGAGCGTGTAGGGCTTGCCCTCGCCATCGTAATAGAGCACCTTGCCGTCATGCTGCAGCCCCGCCCCAATGATCAGGGTAAAGGCGCTGCTGCGAGGCTGGCCTTCATAATACATGTAATCGAAGGCCACCCGCGTGGTCGCCAGGCAACCGCCGCGGCAGACGTTTTCTAACGTGGTCATTTTATCAGTGGTAAGCGTACCGTCCGATTCAGGGGTCGGAGCGCAGCCTTTGCTGTGCCCCACCAGCACACGAACGTTGGGGAAGTTCCTGCGCATCCACGCGCCAGTCAGGGAGGGGTCGGCAGGTTTATACGGCAGGGTCAGCTGCTCCCCCACCACCTCCACCTTGGGATCATTGAAGTTATTTTCATCGGCTATGCGCATCAAAGCAATGCTCTTGGGATCAAAACCCATCATGCGGGTCGCCACCCGGTCCGTTTCAACCGCGTGATTGCCGCTGACGATCACCCGGCTCTGCACCGGTTCCACCGGCGCCGGGCAGTTGCCCTCGCCGCCGACCAATCCGTCAATCACCACCAGGTCCGGTTTAAAGAGATGCAGCATATCCACCAGCTTTTGGTCAATGGCATGATTGTGGTTGCGCAGCCGCAGGTTGTAAGGGATGGTGCCCATGGCGTTCTTGAAACCGAGGGTCACCCCCGTATATAGGTTGGTTTTCATTTTGGGGATGGAAATGTAAAAAGCTTCATGCCTTGCCACTTCGCTGAAGATCTGCGGCACGACGATCTCGCGCATTATTTTGGCCTTGGGCAACAGGTAGCGATCCACCGGCTGCATCTCCAGCACCATCAATTCCACACCGCGGTGCTTCGCCAGGCGGTCCAGCCCGGTGGCCTTAAAGGCGGTCGGGGTCGGAAAACCCTTGCCGGAAGATTCAACGATCACTATTTTGTCAGTGTACTGCTTGAGAAAAACCACCACCGCATCAATCACACGCGGATCGGTGGACTCGGGGTAATCACTGCCCACCATGCCCAACTCGTGGAAAACCGTGACTAGATTCGGTTTGATGACCACTTTCTTGCCGCGCAGTTTGTCGGTGAAGTGCACGCGCGCATCCAACTCGGTAAGGTTCTGATTGACAGCAGCATTGACGGCCTGGATGTCTTCCCGCGCATCATAAGCAGCTGTGCCGTACTCTTTTGCCAGACAGACAAAATCCCTGGTGAAATCCAGTGACTTGGCTCGGGTGATCATCACAACGCTCGGGGCAATGCACATAGGTCATCCTTTTTGGTTCAGAGTCTACGCCATCACAGGACCACTCATTTCTATGGCGTGAGTTGGACAGGCTGCTTCACAAAACGAACAGCCGATGCAGTTTTTTTCATCCACCAGCACGGGTTTTACATGCTCCCCCACTTCCTGGGGTTCATTGAATTCTAGGACGCTGGCCGGGCAAACTTCAATACATGCACCGCAGGCCACACACTTGGCTTGCAGCACAACGGGTTTCAGCCAGAGGGATTTCTTGAGACTCTGGCAGAGCTCCCCACCGGCATTGAGGATCGCCGCGCTGGGGCAGATCTTGCCGCAAGCGCCGCAGTCAATACAGATACCAGCATCTATAACATGCAACAGCTTGCGTTCGCCGCTTATGGCCGCCACCGGGCAGATCTTGACGCAGGCAGTGCAGCCGGTGCAGGCTTCAATAATGATATGGGTCATAAGGCACCTCCTGCTTTTACCAGGCCGGTCAGATCAAGCGTGGCAATTGTTTCGTTGGTGGGGATGCCGGTCTCGGAATCCCAGCCAATTTCCTTCCAGTAGCCTTTTTTGAGTTTATCAATATCAAAACTGACGCCCTTGTTCGGCCCCACCGTTTGAGGTGGTACGCCCAACAAGCGTTTGCTGACGTTGATCTTGCGCGGATCAATGCCCTCACGGATGTTGAACATCTGCCGCAAGGTCTGGATGCGACGCCCGATCTCCATGTACTCTTCGGGTTTTAGATCCCAACCCGTGACGGAATTCGCCCATTCGAAGACAGGCACGCGATCCACGCCAACCAACATGCCGAAATAGCACATGCCCATGGCGTTGTAGAACTGGGTAAAGTTGCTGACTGCCGCGGCGCCTTTCATGCGGTATTCATCCGCCTCGAACTTGGAGTCTTTGGGGTAAAAGAGCGCAGCTGGTTTGAGCCCTGGCACGCGCGTCCACAATTTGTAGAGGTCATAATAAAGCTGCGCACCGGTGGTGTGCCGACCGGGGGTGGGATCCACGCTGGCATGAAGGCCCATGCCGGGGTCGAGACGCGGATCGTGGTAGGCCATTTCCTGCCCGCCAGAGTGGATGGCGGAATCGGCCGCTTCAGGGACAAGTTTCTCAGCCGCCCGTTTGACACCGTCGGTCAACAGCGCACCAAATCCTTCGCGCACCACCATCTGGCTCAGCACAAAGCGAATGGCCTCGCTGCTGCCCCAGGTCAACTCTACGCCGCCTGTTTTTTCTTTGGTGATCCAGCCTTTTTCGTAACATTCCATGGCAAAAGCCACACAACCGCCGGCCGAGATGGTATCCATGCCCTCGCGGTTGAGCAGATCATTCATTTCATAAGCCAGCTCAAGGTCGGTGCTCATGAGCATGGTCAGGAAGGAAGCCGCCGTCTCATACTCCAGTTTGTGGCTTTCGGCCAGCTTGCCTTCCAACTCGACAATTCCGCCGCAGCCCAAGGGACATTCGCGGCAGTGGTATTTGCGTTTTTCGGTCTTGAGGATGAAATCGGTATCCACCTTCGTATTGAATCCGGGCATGTCGCGGTTGGTGCCCGCCCAGTTCTTGAAGGGTGTGTCGCCCATGCCCACGGAGGCCGGCAGCGTACCCACCGATCCCCATTTGCGCATGATGCCCGCCACCAGAATGCCGCTTTGAGACATGCCCATGGGCAGGTACCCGATGATGGAACCGAACATGGACACCAGTTTGGAGGGCATCAGCTTGAGCGGCAGCATCACATCTCGGCTGCACTTTAATGAAAGGTACTTGGTCTTGATGGGATCGTACGCCCCCACGCGCTGCGACCCGGCCAGAACCACGGCCTTGAGCTTTTTGGAGCCCATGACCGCACCCAACCCTGAGCGTCCGGCGATGCGTCCGCGGTCGTTGACGATGCCCGAGATCAGCGAAAGCTTCTCGCCTGACCTGCCAATGGCCGCCACGGCCGGTTTCTTTTTGCCCTTGTGTACTTCGGTGAGCAGGTCTTCGGTCTCGACAGCATCCTTGCCCCAATAGGACGAAGCATCCAGAAGCTGCGGACCCTTGGAATCAATGTAGAGGTAGACGGGATGGTCGCTGGCGCCCTTGAAGAGGATGCCGTCGTAGCCGCACTGCTTGATGGCCAGCGCCAGGGTTCCGCCGCAGTTCGAGTCGCCCCAGGTTCCAGTGAGCGGACTCTTGGCCACGGCCATCCAGCGCCCGGTGAAGAAGCTTCCGGCTCCTGTGAGCAGGCCGGTCATGAACCCAAGGATGTTTTCAGGTCCGAGTGGATCGGCTTTGGCGGGCATGTCGCGATAGAGTAAAGCGGCACCTAAACCGATGCCGCCAAGGTATTTCTTGTAGAGATCATCTGAAAGCGATTCTTCGTGCCAGGTGCCACGGGTGAGATCCACCCATAAAACTTTGCCAGTGTAAGATTTCATGCGTCCAATCCGCTAAAGATGAATTTTGAAGAACGGGTTAGTGAACGACCTCTTTGGTGACCCCGAGCACGACGTGAAGCTGGTTGGCCATATTCAACAGATCATTGATCTGGGCTTCTGTCATACCGGTAACGTTGCCCGAGATGCGGTTGTAAGTACTGTTTTCAATATCCTGCAGGTTCTTTTCACCTTTCTCAGACAGGTGCAAAAAGTAATTACGCCGATCTTCAGAATCCTGCTCTTTGGAAAGGTAGCCTCCCTCAGCCAGACGGTAGACCAGCCGGCTGATGGTGAACATGGGAAGCTGCAATTCTCTGGATATATCCGTCACTCTCACAACCTTGTTGCGTCGCAAGTGCTGAAGGATGTAGATCTCTTCGAATTTCAGTCCAAATTGTTCGATGAAAATGCGTTCATAGTGAAAGATGGTCTTCAAGACGATAAAGAGATCTTCATTAAGTTTGTTTTGTGGGATTTTCATTTTGTGACCTCGTATACTAAACGGATAAATAGTTACAGTTCGATAATAACATATCCCATGGCATAATTATACTTGCAATATGCGATTTATTGTCATGAGTTTTGAAGCAAACAAACCACTAAAGACACGAAAAACAC
The DNA here is from genome assembly GCA_021825925.1 of Chloroflexota bacterium. GTDB lineage: Bacteria > Chloroflexota > Anaerolineae > Anaerolineales > Anaerolineaceae > UBA6107. The sequence continues at coordinate 86,541 of JAKAFP010000005.1, read as the reverse complement.
GAAATGTTTTCTTGTAGGGGCAGGTCCGTGACCTGCCCGCTCCTGATTCAGATCACCCAACCGCACCACACACCACCCTGTCATTTCTTTGTACGGGCGAACGGCCGTTCGCCCGCTCCCGTTCAGATCACCCCACCCACTCCATCCACCCCCATTCCATGCTCTGCGTTCGCCCACTCTTGTTCGGATCTCCCACCCGCTCTGCAAATCATCTTATAACTACGTTGTACGGGCGTATGGCCATACGCCCGTACAACGCTCTTCAATATCGCTTCCATCAACCCCCATCTCATTCTTTGTACGAGCGACCTGCACCACTGACCGCTTTGCGTTCGGATGTGCACAATTCATACCGCTCGCCCCTATAAGGAAAATACGTGGTGGGTTGTTGACATGTGAGGTTTTCCAAAGAAAGGTTTTCCGCGATCTGTGCGCCCCACCTGTCCCCAGTTTTTTTGGGGTGACCGTAGCGAGTGGAGTTGCAAACTCCGCGTCTCTGCGTGAAATAATTTTTATTATTCATTACGCGGGCGGGTCATGGACCCGCCCCTACAAAGAAATTTCGTGGCATTCTATATGTTGCGCGAGACAGATTTTTTATAATAAATTACAAATGTCATCTCACCCTGGAATGAAAAAGTTGATATAGTTAATAAGTCACAGAATTTCGGTCACAATAATTGTCAGGCTCGATTATCCAATCTAACCACGGAGAATTATGGATCAAATGACGGTCACCCAACTCAAAGAATCACATCAACTGCTGAAGCAATTTGATTATGAGTTAAAACCGGTGGTGCACGGTTACGCCAATCGCACCCTTTACATTAACCTGGATTCAAACACCATCGCCATCAAACCGGTGGATCAAAAGATGAAAGACACCTTCACCGGCGGCAAGGGCTTCTGTCTCTGGCTGCTGTGGAATGCGATCACCGCTGAAACCAAATGGGATGATGCCCAAAACGAGTTGGTGGTGGCCGGCGGACCGATCGGCGGCATCACGGCTTACCCCGGCAGCGGAAAATGCACTGTGGTGACCCTTTCACCCTTAACCAAATCCATCTTAGACAGCAACAGCGGCGCCTTTTTCGGCCCCTATTTGAAATTCAGCGGATTCGATGCCCTCGAAGTGCAGGGCAAAGCCAAAGAGGATGTGGTCATCTTCATTGACGGTGATAACGGCACCGTCAGCATCGAAGCCGCTCCCCTGGATGAAGTCAACACCCACCTCCTGAGCAAGCAGCTCACCGACCTTTACGGCGGCGAAACGGATAAAGGCAAACGCGCGATCACGGTCATGTCAGCCGGACGGGCCGCCGAGCACGTGCCCATGTGCGGCGTTAACGTAAGTTATTGGGATTCACGCCGCCAGGAGATCCGCATTAAGCAGGCCGCGCGCGGCGGATCTGGAACCGTGCTGCGCGACAAGCACATCAAGGCCATTGTGGTCAAATATTCCGAGACCGGCGGAGACAGCAACGGCGCCGCCAACATGGAACTGATCCGCGCCGCGGGCAAGCGCATCAACAAAGAGATCGCGGATTTCGACGCCTCGCAGAATGACATGCGCCACTTCGGCACACCCTACCTGGTCGAGATCATGAACAAGTTCGATATCCTGCCGGTGCAAAACTTCCGCTACGGGTCGGACCCCGAAGCCAGCAAGATCAACGGCGAGGTCTGGAAGTCCATGTTCGACTTCCGCGGACCGGACGGCTGCTGGTACGGCTGTTCGCTGCAGTGCGCCCACGCCGTACCGCATTACCATCTGCAGTCCGGGCCTTATAAAGGTGAGGCGGTTTTTGTGGATGGACCTGAATACGAATCACTGGGAGCGCTGGGGTCCAACCTCGGCATCTTCGATCCCCCTGCCATGCTCGAACTCTGTTTCTACTGCGACACCTACGGCATTGACACCATCTCGGCCGGCAACTCCATGGCTTTCGCTTTTGAATGCTACGAAAAAGGCATCCTCGACAAACAAAAGACTGGCGGTCTTGAACTGACCTGGGGGAACGCCGAAGCCGCTTATGAACTGCTCCACCAGATGGCCAGGGGTGAAGGATTTGGCGTCACTGTCGGCCAGGGTGTGAGAGCCATGAAGGAAATGTTCACCACCGTCTATGGTGCAGATCCAAAGCAGCTCCAGGATATGGGCATGGAGATCAAGGGCATGGAGATCTCTGAGTACATCTCGCGCGAATCACTGGCCCAGCAGGGCGGTTACGCCATGGCGTCCAAGGGTCCCCAGCATGATGAAGCCTGGTTGATCTTTATGGATATGGTCCACAAGCAGCTGCCCACTTTTGAAGCCAAAGCCGAAGCCCTTCATTACTTCCCGGTGTGGCGCACCTGGTTCAGCCTGCACGGCTTATGCAAGTTGCCATGGAACGACATCATCCCCGTCTCAAACAAAACCGCCAAGGAACCGGCCAAGGTTCCCGAACATGTTGAGAACTACTGCTGGCTATATGAAGGCATCTCGGGTAAAAAGACTACGCCCGAAGACCTGATGGCCCAATCCGAAAAAGTCTACAACTTCCAACGATTGTTCAACGTCAGGATGGGATTTGGCACCCGTAAATACGATTATCCGCCCTACCGTTTGATCGGCCCGGCCACCGTGGAAGAATACGAGAACCGCCCCGAGCGCTACGACAAACAACTGCGCGAGGTGATCGGCGTCGAACCCGAAGGCAAGAGCGTCGAAGAGAAGATCCGCCTGGTCAGGCAATACCGCGAGAACCAGTACGAGCAGCTGATGGATGCAGTCTATTTGCGCCGCGGCTGGACGAATGATGGCATCCCCACTCAGGCTACCTTGAAACGTCTTGGCATAGACTTCCCTGAGGCCATGGCCATTTCAGCCGCCCATGGTGGCTAAGGGATCTGTCATCATATTAAGTGGAAGGAACCAACCTGAACATTAAAGTCAACTTGATCGCCACTTTTAAGGTGCTGGCAGGCAAGAACAGTCTGGTTTTAAAGATGGAAAACGGCCAATCCGTTTTGGACGCCTTCTTTTTGGTGCTGCAACACATACCTGCATTGAAACCGCACTGGCTGGACCAAAACGGGTTACCGCACATTTACGTCCACGTTTTTTTGAATGGTGATGACGTGTCCACACTGATGGATGGAATGAGGACCAAATTGCAGGAAGGCGACTGTCTGGATTTCATTCCACCGGTGGCGGGTGGATAAAGAGATAAGGGCGAGTCTATGACTCGCCCTTAATTTTGCTGTTTTTAACACTTTCAAACCTACCGAGCTTGTGTGCCTAACCTTCGAGCGCCTTATGCAGGATGATCACCATCGCGTGTGACCACAAGAGCGGGCTGGCCACAGGACCCCATTTCTCCAGCCAAGGTTGAAAATGGGCAGGCGCCAGTAAATGTTCACTAACCTGTTCAGTCAGGTCGCCATTTTCAGCAGCGGTGCTCTCAATCCACTTCAGCATTTCAAATGCTTCTTCCTTCTTCCCTACGAGCACATAGTACCAACCCAACCAGGCGGTTAACAAGATCCATTCGCCGCCGCCGTAATAGACATCTTCTTTATAACGGTAAACACCTCCGCCCGGCAAATGCAGGTCTTTTTCGATCGCCTGGATGGTGGCTTCAATGGCAGGATCGTTCAGCCCAAAAACAGCATATGGCAAGGCCAGACCAAGAAGGCTGGCATCCACGCCACTATTCAAAACTGGTTTGGCTGGCTGCCCTTTTTGGGCGGGATAAAGATGCTTGATAAATCGTCCATCAACCACGGCATAATCAGCCAGAAAGCGCTTGATCTCGCCGGCCAAGTCCCCAGCCATTTTGGCACAGGCGGATAGTTGAGGCTGGTCAGACCAAGAAGCCACAGCCTTCAACCCACCGTAGATGGAAGCCAAAGAATATGGATGCAGATACTCGGGGTGTTCCTCCCAACAGTCGTAATTGGGAAGCTGCCAAACCAGCTGCAGGTAACGCACAGAAACATTGATTGGTTCAAGCAGCTCTTGCAGCAACGCTTTATCGCCTGTCATATTAACGTGTTCAGCCAGCCCCCATAGCCAGCTTCCGTAGCCATCCACCTGAAAGTTGCCCCATTCCCCCTCATCGCTGCGTTCTTCTTCAAACCCATCAAGGGTAAAGCGCGTGTTCAATATCGCCCGATGATCAGGTTTCTCTCCTTTTTGCAGCATCGCTTCAAGCACGTTCACTTTGGCAGCATACCGGGTAATGACGCGACCAACCCAACGGTAAAAAGCTTTTGCACTTTCATACTTCCCAACCTTATCCATGCTGTAAGCGATAAAACTGCCATCGCGCAGCCAGCAATAATGGTAGGTTTCAAAGGCCGGACTGGCAATATAAGCACCTTCGGGATGTTGGTTCTTGAGAATAACATTAATACTGTGTTGAAACAGATCCATGATCATAACTCCAAATAATTAAGATAATTGCAATCAACGTTCAAAAAGGAGGACGGTCCAAAGCGCCAGGTTTGGAATAACCAGGCTAACCTTTTCCCCTCTTAGGTCCAGCTCAAGCGGAACGGGTTCCTCTGAGGAGTAGGGTTCCAGTAGCCAGGCTTTTTGTGGAATGAAATCCAACGGGATCTCAAGTGCGAATGAGGCGATGTTGTTAGGTTTTTTGTGTTCCTCATTCCAACAAAGCGGTTCCGTGCTTGTCAAATTGACAAAGCTGAGCGAGGCTCCGCCTTTTACCTTTCGGTAGAAAACCTCCACCCCCGCCGGCAGTTTGAGTTCAGGGGCTTTAGATTCTGATAGGAGCGGACCGATCCACTCTTCGTAACGAACAGCGAAATCTGCGCCGGCACGCAAGCTGGTCATCAGAGATCCAGAAATAGCTTCGTGTTTTGGGAAGTACGGGTCAGTCAGCAGCCTGGCATCCTCACCAATTTCAATTCGGTTGCCGCCTGCAGAAAGGATGATTGCGTCGACCAATAAATGGTTAACTTCACGCACAGCAGGCATATAAAGGGCAATCACCACCGGTTTTTCGTGCGAAAGAATCCGCGCGTTGCGCACGATGCGAGCGAGGTCAACGTAATGAATGTCAGGGGGCCAGATCTCGATGTAATTGAATGACACCGGAGCAGCCGCCAGCGTATCAATCGGCCAGTTACCCACCGCATTGAAAAGGATCGGACGGTCAGGGTTCCGTTCTGCAGCCGCCCGGATGAAATCGCCAAAGGACAAAGCGATATCCACCGGCTGTTGTTTAACATCGAACCCACTTTTGGGATCCCCATATTGGTCAATGTGCAAACCATCGAAAGGCAGGGCATCAAGTACCCGACTACATTGGTCCAACAAATGCTTTTGCCAGGGACCGCCTGCGACTGGATTCATAATGCCCAGAAAATCCTCGCCGAAGGGGATGGGCTTGTGATCGGAATCGTAAAGCATCCAGCCGGGATGCCCTTTCCAGAATTCCGCAGAGGCGGCGTACACCGCAAGGTAAGGCATGGCAGCCATTCCATGGGCATGGGCAGCGCTGATCAGTTTTTTGATCGCGGAAAGCGACAGGGGTCTTCCGAGTGGGTCGAGATAGCTGTCGGTGGGTGCGAGCAATTGGTCATGCCGGAACTGCCAGTCATAAAACTGCAACCCGTTTACATGAAATCTGGCCAGGTTTTGCATGGTCGAGTTTTCATCAGGTCTGGAATGGGAAAAATCGGTCAGGTAACCATAACGTGGAAACACCGTCCAATCAGGCAGTACGTCAAAGGCTGTGGCAAGTCTCGCAGGAGATGACTTTCCATCCTCACAGGTCAGTACCAAGCCGTATCCGGCAGGGGCTTCTGCAGGCGGAAGCCACGAAAAATCCATCAGGTTGCGTCCGGCATCCAGGTTTCTTACTTCAGTGTGAATTGTGACAATCCTGGGGCCGTGGTAGATCGCCAGATTGAAAGTGATGGTACATATATGCTGAACATCACATTCAAGGATTACGTGTACCATCTCGTCGGGAGCATACATTCCACGAGTCGGATAAAGGTCAATTAGCTGCAATGAAGTCGTCAAGTCAGTCATGGTTTACCCCTTGATACCTGTGGTGGAAATGCCCTGTACAAAGTAACGCTGGAAGAGAATAAACACCAATACCACGGGGACCAAGGCGATCAGTGAGGCCGCGAAGACCTGTCCCCATTCGGTCAGATGTTCAGTTTGGAAGAGTGCAATCCCGATGGGCAGGGTGCGGTTGATCGAATCTCCGATATTGACATTAGCCCAGGTGTATTCCTCCCATGAATATAGGAAGGAGTTGATCACCACAACGGCGAGACCGGGGCCTGAAAGTGGCAAGACGATCTTTGTGAATATGGTGAAGGGAGATCCACCATCAATCATGGCGGCTTCCTCCAGATCGCGGGGAACGTCTTCAAACACTCCGCGCAGCAAGAAAGTTTGCATTGAGATGTTCATGGTCACATAAACCAGCACCAGGCCCCAAAGGTTGTTGTAAAGGTCAAGTTTGTGTGACACGATAAACTGAGGGATGATCAACATGACCGGTGGAACCATCATTCCCAACAACAAAACGTAGAAAAGCAATTCCTTACCTGGAAATTGAAGGCGGGCAAAGGCAAAAGCCAACATTGAACTGACCAACACGGTCAATGTGGTGGATGTCAGGGTTACTTTTAAACTGTTCCAAAAATACAAACCAAAATGGTCCGCTGTGAGTGCCTTAATGAAATTATCCAATGTGGAGGGGTTTGGCCAGATTTGCGGCGGTAATTCAAAAACCATGGTTTGGGGTTTAAACGCTGTCGAAACCATATACCAGAGGGGTACTGCCACCACACCCAGCCCGACCAACAGGATGAAATAGGAAAGAATTTTCCAGATCAAGCGTGAACGTTTCATCTTATTCTCCCGCCGGTTTGCGCAGCAATTTCAACTGCACAAGACTGAGTATAAATACGAAAATGGTTAACAAATAACTGATGGCTGCGCCGCTGCCAAAATCCATGCGCGAGAAGGTGGCACGGTACATCAAAGTAAGGATCGAATGGGTCAGGTCTTGAGGAGCACCATGTGTGATCAGTTGGAAGGGCACATAGGCATTGAGACCGCCCAGTACAAGCACCACCAAAAGAAAAACGAGCGTGCCATGCATCATTGGAAGCATAATGGCAGTCAAGCGCTGCCACCGGTTGGCACCATCCACCTGGGCTGCCTCAAGCAGTTCGGTGGGGATGCCCTGTAAACCGGCCAAAAAGATCACGGCCGCCCAACCCACGCCTTTCCATATATCCACCAATACCACTGGCACCAGTGCGAGAACATCGTCTGCGAGCCACATGATATTCTTGCTGATCAAATGAAGGACATCCTTGAGAAAGAAATTGACCAGTCCCCCCATACCACTGAACATATAGGTGAACAACAGCGAGACGATCACCCAACTCGTGATCACCGGCAGGTAATAAGAAACACGGAAGAAGGTGCGGCCACGAAGTGCCTGGTTAAGGATCACTGCAGTGGCGAACCCTAGTGCCATTTTAACAACGACGGTAATGATGGTATAAACCGCGGTGTTAAGAACTGCACGTTGGAAAATAGCGCTTTTAATCTGGGTGATATAGTTGCCAAACCCGACAAACACAGAACGATCAGGATGAGCGAAATTCCAGTTATAAAAACTAATGCGAAATGAATAGAGGAGCGGACCGATAAAAAAGACGGCCAACAGGGCAAATCCGGGTAAAAGAAAAATAATTGCAGGTATGATCTGATTTCGAGCTTTATTATTTCGCATTTGAGCATCCATTAAGTGGTGTACCAACAGGCGCGGTCAAATTCAGTCTACACTATTCCTAAAAATCCAGGTTACAAGATCCTTTTTGATATTGGAGCGGCCGGCGGGGAGTAGGGACCTCCGACCGCTCCGTCATTACCCAACCGTACTATTTCGCAAGGAGAGCGTCAATTTCGGTGGCAGCCTGGTCAAGAGCCGCTTGAGCAGTCTGTTCACCTTTCAAGATACGTTGGTAGGCATTGTTGATGGCTGTGTCCATATCGCTCCATTTGGGACTTGGAACACGGGCCTGGGCTGTTTTCAATTGTTCCATGAAGACACCAAAGTAAGCAGGAAGATCAGCGTCACCGGTCAGGCTGGCGATGGTCGGTACCACACCCACCTGGGCAAGTGCTTTTTGGGAATCCACACTCATCAGATAAGACACCCATTTCTGAGCAGCTTCCTTGTTGGCGGATCCGTCCAGGATGACGACATCTTCACCACCCACCACAGAGCTGGTGCCGTTGGCGCCGGCAGGGATCGGAGCGAAAGCGTAGTCAAGATCAGGATAGTTGGCTTTATAGATATCCACCATCCAGGGACCGTCAATGATCATGGCATAGATGCCAGTACCCTGGCCTGCATCAGTGGCAATGCCGCCACCCAACAGGTTGGGAGACATGCAGCCCTTGTCATATAGATCTTTCATCATGGTGAAGGCAGCCACACTCTCGGCACTGTTCACATAACCGGTGGCGGTGGTGATGCCCTCGTCAACGATCTTGCCGCCCATAGCGTAGAAGAGAGGAGCAGGCGCCCAGAAGTAGGTGCCGCCCTGGGCGTAACCGTAGGTTCCCTTGGCAGTGTCTGTTAATTTGCAAGCATCAGCGACAAACTCTTCAATAGTGGCGGGAGGATTGGCGATCCCAGCAGCTTCAAAGGAAGCCTTATTGTAGACAAGTACCTGGGTGTTGGTGTTCTGGGGAAGGCCATAGTAATGTCCGTCCCACTTATTGGTGGCAAGAGGTCCAGGGAAGACTGAGGCAGCGATGGTATCGAAATCAGGCATGGCGCCATCCAACTGCATCAAAGCGCCCTGGCTGGCAAATTCTGAGACCCAGGCGATATCCATACGGGCGGTATCAGGAACATCACCGCCTGCAATGGCAGTTAAAAGCGCGGTTTTAAAATCACCATAGGCATAACGAGTGGCTTCGACCATGATGCCCGGATTGGCGGCTTCAAACGCTGCAATGACCTCATCCAATTTGGCAGATTCAGCATCACTCATGGTGTGCCAATACTTGATGGTGACGGGTTCTGCAGCCGGGGCTTCGGTGGCAGCTTCAGTGGCAACCACGGTAGCGGCAGGTGCTTCAGTGGCAGCAGGTGCTTCAGTGGCTTTTGCACAAGCGCCCAGCAATAAACTCATGACGATCAAAACAGACAGGAAAACCAGTGACAAACGACCTTTCATCTTTTCTTCTCCTTTTTGTGTCTATTAAATCTAAACCATTTTTTATCGAATGAACTTACCAATTGCACAACGATGGACCTTTTTTATTGTCTTTTGCTTACCTCCGTTTTCGTGTTATCAATTATCCGCGTATGACTTGAAACGTTTCAATCTGCGCGCAAAATTTTTATCCTGGTAAATATTCACCAGTAGACTGCCTGATGACAAGCAAGGGTTCCACCATGATCTGAGGCAATACCTTTTCACCCGAGATCACCGAAAGTAATGATTGCATGAGTGCAAAACCGATCTTTCGAAAAGGTTGTGCGATGGTGGTCAGTGAGGGCTGCCAGTGATCAGCAAGACTGATGTCGTCAAAACCAATGACCGAGATATCCCTGCCCACCTGCAGGCCCCTGGTTTGGACTGCCCGCATGGCGCCAAAGGCACAAATATCATTGGCTGTGATGATGGCGGTGGGAGGTTCTGGTAAATCAAGCAGCAGGTGCGTGGACATTTGTCCGGCGCGCTGATTAAAATCACCTTCGACCACGTAATCCTTGTTGATCTGAAGACCACTTGCAGCCATGCCTTTAATGTAACCTTCCCAACGTTGGGTGGTGCACATTAATCCATTCGGCGGGGTGATATATCCAATTTTCTTGTGCCCCAGACCGGTGAGGTAACGGATCGCCATCTCCATACCAGCGGCACCGTCCACATCCACATAAGGATAATCACAAGTGACGTCTGAGCGACCATAGGCGACAAATGGGATCTTTTTCTGAGCCAGAAATTCGATCCGTTCGTCTTGAGAACGGATGCCCATCAGGACCAACCCATCCACCTGACCTTCACCGATCAGACGTTCATAGGTCTTAAGTTCCTGGGCGTAATTAGGCGCCGCGGTAATCAATATAGAGTAACTATTCTCAGCGGCGATATAGTTCAAACCAGCCAGCAATTCGAGAAAAGCATTGTCGCCCGGGTCCGTACTGCGGTAATCTTCAGGTGAAATGATAGGCACCAATCCGATGCGCCGGGTTTGACGGGTTTTCAGGCTGCGCGCTGCCGCGCTGGGGTGAAATTCCAATTCCACTATTTTGGAATGGATCTTCTCACGGGTTTCATCGGCGACCAGTTGGGGATCATTTAAATAATTGGAGACCGTCCCAATGGAGACGCCGGCAGCAGTGGCGATGTCACGAATAGTTGTCATAGGAATTGAACCGTTTCAATTGGTATTATAGGGATTTCAGAACCGATTGTCAATAGGCAATTTCTTCTCTTGCTCACTTGCCCTGGCAAAGAGTACCAAGGAAGTCGCCAAGATCGTAATTAAAATCTTAATCAAGAAAACCATTTTCTCCAAAACCCTTCTCACGCAGAGCCACAACCCCTCTTGCAGCGCTCGCCCCGAAAAACTGGGGACATGTGGGGCGTAACAATCGCGAGTACGCTGAGAAATCCTTTTTAGCACACCCAATCTGTGAAAACCCCAGACACCGGGTATCAAAAACAAGATACCCGGTGTTTATAAAATCGTTTTTCTAGTTTTATCAACTCGAAGCGCTGGCATACTTCCGCAGACCAACCTTGAATAGAACCGAAGCCACCGCGAGCAGTACAGCCGCCAGCAGCAGGCTGACCACCCACTCCAGCGGGGTGATCGAATCGGTCAAAGCGCGAGCCGGAAAAGTCGTGATCACGCCGACCGGCACGATCCAGGTGAGCACCATGCGCAGCCAGCCGGGATAGATGTTGGCCGGGTAGCGTGCCATTTGAAAGAGGCCGTCAAACACCCAGGTGAACAACACCCCGGGGCTCCAGAAGATCAGAGCAGCGAAAATCAAGAGAATGGCATACAGGATGCTCATGCCAACCGCCAACATGAACAGGAAGAATAATATCTTCCAAACGGAAAGCGCCACCCCCAGTTTGACCACCGCTGCGACCAGCACGCCAACGCCCAGAACCAGGTCAAGCAAAGCGAAGAGACGCCATTTGCGAAAGCTGGCGAAAAACTGGGTATTCACCGGACGCAGGATGGTGAAATCAAAAGCACCCGACCAGATCTCGCCATCCATACCTGAGAGTGAATCAAAACTCGGTCCAATAAAAAGTCCACGCACCGCGCTAACCGTCAGATAGACACCCAGCACCGCCAGGGTGGATGCGAGAGTCCAGCCATGCACAGATTCGATCTGTCCAAATAACACCACGATACCCACAACGCCGGTCACGAGGTTCAAAATGGAAGTGAGCAAACTGATAAAAAAATTGGTCCGGTAGGCGGCATCCTCTTGAAAAGAGGCTCGCATAAAACTGGCAATTAATCGAAATGGTTTCATGTTAACCTCCCACCGCAGCGTAACGTTTTAATCCGAATCGCCAGAGAACAGCATACAAAACCACTGCCACAATAGTCCATCCGGCTTGAATGGCAAAACCCGTAAAGATCTCAGGCCTTGTAAGCTGCGCGGTGATCACCTCGACTGGAAAAGCGACCATATAGCGAAACGGCAGAATGATTGCCAAAATCTTTAATGCACCCGGCAGCAGCGCCACAGGGGCAACCTGCCCTGCCAGTAGAAACACGAGCGAATCTTGCAAGGCCAGGAGCGCATCTGCCCGTGTCGCCCAGAACGCCAGCAGCGCCAACCAGTATCCCCAGAAAAAACGCAGCGCCCAGGCCAGCACCAACGCCGGCAAAAAAGCAAGCGCGTTGAAGAGCGTCAGATCCATTTCAGGTTTAAGAATAAAACTCAGGACAACCAGGATCGGCACCACAAAGACAAGGTAAACCACTTTGCCGGCGAACTCGGAGGCCAGAGCATCGAATATGGGTGGAATAGGCCGCAACAACACCTTGTTGATCTGCCCATAGCGGATGAGATCGCCCACCGTCCAGTTGGTTTGGGCATAAGTGATCTGATTGACCAAAATCAAGATCAGGTAATAAGCTACAAAAGCACCGCGCGTCATCCCCGAAATGCTGCCCTGCCCTGCTGCAGTGGACCAAACCAACAGGTAGATCAGAGGCGGAATCATCCAACCGAAAGCCAAAATGAAGAAAAAGCTGCGATACTGCATCCATGACAACCAGGTTGAGCGGATCAGCGCCCAGCCACCACGTGAGCTAACCTTGTTGATTGTCATTAGACACCTTCCTTGTAAACCTGGTCTATCACTGCTTCAATGGAGGGATCCTCCACCGTCAGGTCCACGACATTTAATGTTTCGAGTAATTTTGCAGTAATAACAGCCGCCTCGTCACGCGGCACACGCAAACTGATGATGTTGGATTCCATCTCCATTACCTCAACGCCATGAGGCAGAGCAGGTAGTCCATTCTCTGCAATGGATTCCTGGGCAAGCGTGATACGCAAGATCTTGAAGGGCATCATCTGCCGGGCGAGAGTACCCAATTCGCCATCGTGTAGAATTCTGCCATGATGGATGAGGATCACACGCGGACATAAGGCCATCACGTCTGCCATATAGTGACTGGTAAGGATCACGGTTGTTCCGCTGCTGCGGTTGTAATCCGCCAAAAAACGGCGCAAGCGTAACTGCATGGAAACGTCCAGACCAAGCGTGGGTTCATCAAGGAATAATACGGCTGGACGATGCAGCAGGCTGGCGGTCAATTCACACTTCATACGCTCACCCAGCGAAAGATTGCGCACCGGTTTCGTGAGCAGTTCCTTCATCTCGAGAAGCTGGACCAATTCATCAAGATTACGCTCAAACTCCTTTTTAGGCACGGAGTAGATTTCTGCGAGCACCCTGAACGAATCCAATGGCGGTATATCCCACAACATCTGGCTCTTGTTGCCCATGACCATGCTGATGCGTCTCAGGTAATCAGGCTGGCGCTTCCAAGGTTCATGACCGGCAACACTGACCTGCCCACTTGTGGGATGCAACAGCCCTGCCAGCATTTTAAGGGTGGTGGTCTTTCCTGCTCCATTTGGTCCGATCAATCCCACCATATCACCTTGGATGATTTCAAAACTGATGGACTGTACGGCGATAACTTCACTATAAGTCGGTCTAAACAGACTTTTTAGTGATGCCCCGAGGCCATCTGCCCTGACGGGCACACGATAGGTTTTGGTCAAATCCTTGACCTTAATTATGTTGTTTTCCATGATGTAATTTCCTGACGATTAATTTACGAATGATGTGACATTTGTTTGAGATACTGTCCGGTGAAAGACTCGGCTACTTGTGCCACTTGTTCCGGAGTACCCACTGCCATAACCTTGCCGCCAGCCATGCCGCCTTCAGGGCCGAGGTCAATCACCCAATCCGCGGCACGGATGAGATCAAGATTATGCTCTACAACCACCACGCTGTTGCCGGCTTCGACCAGCTTTTGCAGCAAACCCAGAAGTAATGCCGTGTCCGCTGGATGAAGCCCGGTGGTCGGTTCATCCAACAAGTAAAGCGTGTTTCCCGTTGCCTTGCGGCCCAACTCTTTGGCTAATTTAACGCGCTGCGCCTCACCACCTGAAAGGGTGGTGGCGGGTTGCCCCATTTGCAGGTAACCAAGCCCAACTTCTTTCATTACTTCCAGCCGGGTGCGCGCAGCCGGAAGTTCGAAGAAAAGATCAAGCGCTTCTGCAATGGTCATATCCAGCACTTCCGAGATATCTTTTCCGCGATATTTCACCGCCAATGTATCGCGCTTGAAACGTTTTCCATGGCAGGCAGGGCAGCGGACTTCAACATCAGGTAAAAAGTGCATTTTTACGGTCAGGGTGCCGGTGCCTTCACACCGTTCGCAGCGTCCGCCGGGCACATTGAACGAAAAGTGACGGGGTGTAAATCCGCGGGCTTTTGCTTCGGCAGTGGCCGCGAACGCTTCCCGAATGGGAGTGAAGGTATCAGAATAAGTCGCTGCATTTGAGCGGGGAATTCGCCCGATATGGTCCTGATCTATGGTGATGACCTTGTCTATATATTGCCAGCCGGTAATGCTGTCATGCTCCCCTACACTTTCAAGTGAATGATTTAATCGCTGCCTGGCAGCCCGATCCAGAATTTCAAAAATCAAAGAAGATTTACCCGAGCCTGAAACCCCGGTTACGGCAACAAGCGAGCCAAGCGGTATTTTGATCGAGATATTATGAAGGTTATACTGCCGTGCACCACTGATGGCGAGTGCTTTCCCATTGGGTTGGCGAGGATGCGGTGGCACTGGGACTGTAATATTGCCCGAGAGGTAAGCCCCTGTGATGGATTCCGGGTCTTGCATCAATTCCTGGGGTGTACCAACCGCCATGATGCGTCCGCCGTTCTTGCCGGCGCCTGGGCCAATATCCACCACGTAGTCTGCGGCACGGATCAACTCAAGATCGTGCTCCACCACCAACACGGTGTTCCCCAGATCTCGCAAGCGGTAAAGCACCTTAACGAGGCGTTGGGTGTCGCGCTGGTGAAGTCCAATGGTTGGTTCATCCAGGATGTAAAGCACACCGGTCAGACCTGATCCGAGCAGGGATGCCAGTTTGAGCCGCTGGGCTTCACCTGCAGAAAGGGATGGACTGGCACGCTCAAGCGTGAGATAGCCAACCCCAACTTCCAACAAGCGGCCAACGCGCGCATCCAGATCATCGAGGATGGGAGAGGCTATCAGCATCTCCTGGGTTGAGAGCTGCTGCTGCAAACTCTTTAGCCAGGCATCCAGATCGTTAAGGGGCAGCTTTTCGACGTCAATGATCGTCTTCGAAAGAACCGTAACCCTGCGACTTTCAGCCTTCAGACGTGTTCCGTTGCACTCCGGGCATGTTTGAATGGCGAAATATTGGTCCAACTTCTCACGGTAAGACTCGTTTTCGGCATGTTCGTCATAGCGACGCAATAAATTGGTGATCACCCCTTCGTAACGGCCCTGATTGTTGGTGGCAGGCGGTTTTTTACCTGGAAAGTGTTTAAGAAACTGTGTGCTATCCGTTCCATAGTACAAAAGGTCCCGCTGAATCTCGGAATATTCCTTTATTGGTTTGTCAAACTCAAACACGAATCCAAACCATTTACCAGAATTCTCAAGAATCTGGCGGTAGTAATTAATGTGGAAGGTTTCCCATCCATCCACGGCATTTTGTGCCAGACTTTTGTCGAGATGAATATAGCGTTCTATCAAGACCTGGCGAACAACGCCAAGTCCGGTGCAGCGTTCGCAGGCACCAGCAGGTTTATTGAAAGAGAAGTTGGCCATACCCATTTCAGGGATTGATACACCACAATGAGGGCATGGAAAGCTTCCCTCAGATCCCCCATCGTTCTCATCCATCCACTCATCTTCAGAGAACTCAAAGGTGGGAGGAGGCACATCCCTGCCACAGCTCGGGCAGGGGCGATGACCCAGGCGCGCATAAAGTACACGCAGATAAGTAAACACCTCAGTGACTGTTCCGACTGTGGAACGCGGGCTGTGATTGTTGAGGTGTTGGTCAATACTGATCGAAGGTGAAAGACCAGTGATACTATCAACCGGCGGCTTGGTAAGTTGATCGGTGACAAAACCAAGCGAGTCAAGATATTGACGCTGCCCCTCTTTATTGAGAATATCAAAAGCCAGGGTTGATTTGCCTGAACCAGATAGACCGGTAAAAACAACCAGTTTATTCTTGGGAATGTCGAGATTAACATTTTTTAGGTTATGCAGGCGTGCATTTCGAAGCGAGATTACAGAATCCATACCGTCTCCATTGCAAATGATGTTTTACAAATTAATTGTAAAACCCTGGTGTACAAGTGGAGGGTTGGCGTGAGAGTGTTTATTCAGGATTGTGCATCTGATTTTGTTGAATGATCTCTTTAATAAAATTCAAGATCTGGATGGAATGGTCTTTTTGAGCATAGAGGACGGTCAGCCATCGGTCTGCTGCCATATATACATCTTCTCCCGGATCGGGAGTATCCAACACCTGTCTGAGGTTACGGGTATCCCCTCTGTCAAATTGGATGAACATGCGCAACATGGCCATCATACTATAACCGGCGTGACTCAACAGGCGAATGATACGCAACCTTTCAAGCTCGGTTTCTCCAATACAGCGATAACCGTTGGCGGGGTTGCGCGGAATGCGGATCAATCCATTGCGCTCCCAATTACGCAGCACATCGTGAGTTACATCAAGTATTTCGCAAGCCTGGCCTATCGTGTATGACCGTGAGTGATCAGATCGTTGTTGTTCACCAGATCGGTTCGCCCAATTCTCCAACAATTTGACCGTTGATTCGGCACGCTCAATTTCTGTTTCGACAGTCGCCAGGTGTTGGCAGGCTTGATCAACCGCTCCCGACCAGTCATCTGCGACAGCGGATTCGATCATCCCCGTCGCACTGGCTCGAAGTGCCTTTCCGGGATAATATGAAGAATAAACCAGGCGGGCAAGCCTCAAACAATCAAGATGCCGCTGGGTATAGATGCGGTATCCGGCAGGCGTGCGCTCCACAGGCGGGATCAATCCCCAATCAATATAACGCATGACCGTATTGGGATGAATGCCGACCGCACGTGCAAGGTCAGAGGTTCGGTAGGTTTTTTGAGACATATATCTGTAATTAAACCATTATTACAACTATTTTTGTAACAATCTACACATAAAGAATACCTTCTCACTTTATTGAGAAGGTATTCTTTATGCAAGACACAATTACGAAAGCATCAACCCGCAATGGGAATTTTATACAAAGCCACTTTATATCCCAATTGCTCAATATTATGCATGGCTAACTTCATGCCCACCATGCTGAAAAATGGCAGTGATTTGATCAGCGGCGCCGAACTTTTGGAGGCAACGGCGTAGACAAAAGTAATATCTTTTTTATCATTGCCGTTGGGATCAATCAAATCGGGGAATTTGTCTTTGATCTTGTCTATCAATTTTTTACGATATTCACTTTCTCCGGATAATAGATCCGCTGAAACCGTGCCCTGGTTGAGAAGATGGCTGATGCAGGCCGAGCTTTCATACTTCTTGACACATATAAATTGCTTTTGAGCGGTCAAGAGGTCGCAGATTTCAACCTGCGTGGATTTGCCCAAAGAGACCGTGTCCTTATCCAACAGGACGTAATCCTTGGTCTTTGCCACCCTTTCGTTATATTCGCCTTCGGTTTCACATCGTAGCTTTTCTGCAGCACTCCCTTCTGTTCCCGGTTCAGCCACTTTTCCGTTCATAGCGGGTAAAAAGGTCTCATCGGTGACATCTTTGATCTCTTCAAAACCAGCTAACATCTCTTGATAATAATCAGGGTCAATTTTTAGCCAGCGATTCAACGTTAAGAGGTAGTGGTCTTTATCCAGATCGGTTTCAAAAACTAAGAAATCATGCAGGCTGTATCTAGCCGTGATCTCGTCCCCGTTTGCGTTCAATCCAACCACAGCAATCTTATCTGGAGAAGGTTCCGTATCGGGATGTTCATCGAGGAATTTGTAGATCCCCTCCAAACTTATTTCCTCGATGGTGAGTGTTTCTTCACCCAGGTAGATCTTGTAACTGTATACATCATTGATCTCATTGATGTCAGGATAGGCGATCGAAATTTTTTCCAGTTTTCGATCTTTTATCACCTGAATAAGGAGAGCTTCGAGGTCTGTAAGTTTGGGCTTGGATTTTTCCTGGGTCAACAAGTCATAAAACGCGAAGTTTTGCCTGTATTTTGTATCCAGAAATGAGTTCAACAAGAGACGGCACTTGTCTTCCAACTGGGTCAAAGTCAGGTCCGCACTAAGTCTGAGCGAATCAGATCCATAGAAGCTGCGGCCATAATCCTGGTTGAAGGGTTTTCCGCCGAGCTGGCTGATCATCTCTTCGTTGTAATCAAATTCAAAATCAGAGAGCGGACTATCGCGATTGATCACAATGATCTTTTGCTTGGTGGTGGTATCGAGATTTCGAGTATCCACCTTGAGAATCCTGGCTGGGTTAATCTCATTTAGGACCACTTTTAACCCAAAATCATGTTCGATCATGTTCTTATCAATCGCTGTGTAACCAAAACCTGTGGTAACCGCAAAGATCCGATCCTTTACTTTTATCAAAAGGATCATTGAATTTGAGGTGTTGGCGATCTCATCCAAATTAATATCATAATATCCTGAGATCAAGTTGAGCCACTGCGGAACAGAGGTTTTGTTCTTTTGGAAATATGCCCTAATGTTTGATAAAGCTGTGAGGTCAGACGAGGGTTGAAGCTGATAAAAACCATTTGCGCCTGATGTTTTGTCTGGTTTTAATGCGGCGGTAAACTCAGTGATTTCTGCGTTGAATAAATAAAAATTGAAAATCATATGCCCTCCTAGGAAATTGATTTCACCCTGTATTTATTCAAAACCATTATTGCACGGTTTTCCAGGAATTGAGCATAAAAATCCTTCATGTTAATTACGATACGAGTTGTTTACCTGCGTCTGGCCGTCAAAACCATTATTCATATTTCATTTCAAGCAATCCTTAACCTTCGTATATAATTGTGAGTACAGTACGCATATATTTCATTTTTTATCATAGGAGAATCAACATGAGCACAAAAAGCAATACCACCGCATTAATTCTCTCGATCTTCCTGGGCGGCATTGGTGTGGACCGTTTCTACCTTGGTTATGTCGGCCTTGGGATTCTAAAATTGATCACCGGCGGCGGGTTCGGCATCTGGTGGATCATTGATATCATCATGATCGCCACCAAAAAACTGAAAGACAGCAAAGGTTTGGAACTGGCATAACCGCAGAAAGTTACTCAAAAGCACCTCCTTTTCAGAATTGAAACGGGGGGTGTTTTTTTATTAGCCATGAATGCAAAGGACTTGTTTTGGGGTTTTTCGCAAATCATTCTGAAAAATAAATTACAATCAAGTCATGGAAACCCCCATCACGATTATTGGAGCAGGTCCCGCAGGCATGACGGCGGCGCTTTTTGCCGCCAGAACCGGTGCTCAAGTACGCCTGATAGATGGCAATGAACAGGTCGGTCGCAAACTGTTGGTCACCGGCAGCGGACGGGCCAATCTGACCAATCAGCGCATGGAAGCCCGCCGCTACGCCTGCACCGATGTTGCATGGATGGAGGTTCTGCTTAAACGCTTTGGACACTCCGATCTGATCGCTTTCTTGCGTGAGATCGGGGTGCTCACCTTCTCCACATCAGATGGCTGGTGCTACCCGATCTCTGAATCAGCACAAACAGTGGTGGAGTCATTTGCCCACGCACTCCGTCTGGCAAAGGTTGAAATGGTGTTGAACACCAAAGTAGTGACTATACGCAAAATCAGTAATGAATTCAGCCTTGTACTCTCGACTGGAACAACTCTTTCAGCAGATCGCGTGATCGTGGCCGCTGGCGGTAAGGCCTACCCCACCCTCGGTTCACGCGGTGAACTCTTTTCCTCACTCAAATCACTTGGCCACAGCCTCAATCCGCTGGTGCCAGCGCTTGCTCCCGTCACCTGCGAAATGAATCCTTGGAAAGCACTAACCGGCCTCCGCTTTGATGCCAGGGCTTCTTTATATGAAAATGGCACTCTGCTGGCTGAAACCACCGGCAATTTGATCCTGACCGAATGGGGACTGAACGGTCCGGCGGTAATGGACCTCAGCCACCAAATCTCGACCCGGCCAGGCGCCAAACTGGAACTGCGGCTTAATCCGCTCTTCAACAGCGAAGCGGAACTGCGTGACCTTATCAGCCGAAAACGCAGCACTGACACCCCTCTGCGGGTGTTATTGGGGTCCGTATTGCCACCCAAGCTTCCACCTGTGCTGCTGAGTCGTGCCGGCTACCCAGCGGATGTTCCGGTAAACAGTTTGAAGGATGAGCAAATCGAAAAAGCAATAAAACAATCCACAGCGATGCCTTTCAAAGTGACCGGCGTCCGTGGCTTTGAATACTGCCAGGTCAGTGCGGGAGGTGTTCCCGTCAGCGAAGTGGACCCAGTGAACATGCGTTCACGGCTGGTGCGCGGTCTTTCTCTGGTTGGTGAAACACTTGACGTGGTCGGCCCATGCGGAGGATATAATCTTCAATTCGCGTTCAGTTCAGGCGCAGTGGCCGGCATGGAGATTTCGACCCCGTCTTATTAGGGCATTTTCTCTGTTATCATTCCCCTCATAAATCTTTTTCCACTCGTTATGATCCTTTTGAGAATTCAATCAAATAGATCACTGTTGTATCAGAACTGAGTGGGAAAGGAAAGCTAGCCATCATGATTTGAGCCGGAAAGGTCATGGTGGAACAATGGAGGAAAAATGAAATCGCAACTTAAAAACCTGCTTTTGTACGGCACAATATTGTTGTTATTGACCGCGTGCGCTGCTCCGACGGCACCGCCAACCCCTACAATCGAGATCACATCCACCCCGATCGTGATCGTGGTCACCGCAACTCCACAGCCAGCAACTCCAACAACCGAAATTCCTACTGCCACCCTGGAGAATCCAACTGCAACCCTTGAACCCGCCACAAACACTCCTCAACCAGTTAATACAGCAATTCCCATCGTACCAGGCGCTTATAACGGTGATGGTACTCCGATTAAATCTGATTCCTCGATCATAATTACAAACATCAAAGAAACAAGTACTGGGCAGGCTCAAATATTCTGGTCAGCCAACGGGGCTTTCTCAAAGGGATTTAGAATCTACTATTCAAATTACATAAAGAATCCTGTTTTCGGTGGGGAGAAATCTGAATATGCCATTCCGGATGGCCAAGCCAGGTCAGCTTACATCACAGGTGCTACTGGAACCACATATTACTACCGTATTTGCAGTTATACCGGTTCTGGTTGTGATTTCTATTCAAACACCTATACTTTCACCTTCACAGGTCCAACCAGTACACCGTAATATGAATTAAAACAAACGCCACAAAACAATACTCCCGGAGCAAAATCACGGGAGTATTTGTTTAGTGACTATTGAGTCGCTATTTCAACCTCACCTTTGGGGGGGATAAGAATGCGAATCGGCTGCATTACTCCTATATAACGCTGGAAATTATTAATCCGGGGTAATACGGTATCAGTGATTTCCTGGCCTTTTACCAATAATAGCGCCCCGGCATTTGAAAATACATCCTGATCGAGCACCATTCCCACTTCTAATTCAGCAACATTCAGTGCCACATGTTCATAATAATCCACATCTATGAAGTAATCGAGCAATGTCACAGTAAGATGCGGATTGTAATTATGTTCAGCATCGTGGATCATCTTCAATTTGATCTCATCCGATGACATCCCGGAGGTGATCAAAGCATCCAAATCAATGGCCATTTTCAGAATTTGTGAACCTATTGAGACAGGTGTTTCAATGGCATTCTTATATTGATGATAGGGCTTGTTTTGATTTAGAATCATTTCAGCAATGGATTCAAAACGAGGTATCCGTTTAATTAAATCGTAGGCGATTTGGGGAGTTTTACCAACCAGCTCGCTTTCAGATTTATCAAGTTCAATATTCTTGTAGATTTTTTCCTGAATGGTTTGGGGAATGGAAATATACCCGATCAAACAAAATGTAGCCGCCAGATCATATTGCCAGGTATTCTCAAGATCGGTTTTACTGATGATATGCGTTACGATCTTTTTTATCCTGCTGCTTCTGCCAAAGGCCACCGGATTGGTCAAACAAAGTACCTCATTAAGAATATCCAGGCTGCCATTTAGGGTTTGGTTGAGCAATACTTTTTCACTGTTGATCAAACGGTATTGTTCCAGGCCATCATTGATTATTTTTTCAAGTGCATCAGGGGTGGTGGGTTTGGTAAGAAACCTGAAAATACTGCCTTCATTTACAGCCTGGATGGCAACATTCAGATCTGCTTTTCCAGTCAACATAATTCGGGTAATGGTGGGATTGATCTTTTTAACCTGGCTCAGGAACTCGATACCATCCATTTCAGGCATATTCATATCAGAAATCACCAGCGCTATTTTTTTATTTTCGGCTATTTTTTTCAAGCCCTCTTTGCCAGAAATGGCTGTTAAAACAGTATAACTGCGCCTGAAATTTCGTTCAAAAGATACCAGCAAGTTCTCATCGTCATCCACAATCAAAATGGTAGCCATAATTTTACCCTCACCTTAATAAGATTTTTTCACATGCGTTGTTCCAAGAATTGGTGTGAGATGCTAACAACTGATTATGAAGCATATCATCAGTGAGTTGGAATTCAGAAGTACCACCATTATTTGAGATACTATTAACATATCCATTGGCAAACCAGACTGCCAAAGCAGTCGAGAAATCCATTGGTTTTAAACTCTCATAGGAGTGATGCATGAGTACTGCACTGATGATTTCTTGAGGCAAGCCCCAACTTCCCAATAAAAAGGCTCCAATATCAGCATGAGTTGATCCAAACTCTTTTTTTTCAAGCTCAAGGGATAACCCAGGATCATATTGTTTTTTTGCATTCAGTGAACTATAAAAGTCAGGTGATGTCGTTCCGAGAATGAGCTTACCAATATCATGTAATAGGCCCGCAGTGAAAGCGCCGGCAACGACTTTTTTATCAGCTATTGAAGATGCAGTGATCGCTCTTGAACAAGAAGCAACCTTTAGTGAATGATCCCACAAGTTTCCCAGTCCAGCCCTCTCGATCAGATCCTCGTCAAATTGAGAAAAAAGATGCACTGAAAATGAAAGGTCACGGATCGTTTCAACCCCGAGATAAAAAACGGCGTGAGAAACATCTTTAACCTCTCTGGCAAGCCCAAAATAGGCTGAATTGACCAATTGTAATATCTTGGCAGTCATACTAATGTCTTGTGAAATGACCGATGCCACATATTCCAGATCAACCTCTGGTTTGTTCAATTCTAACAACAATTGGTTATACAAACTGGGTTGACTGGGAAGATTGGCAATTCTCAGGATTGTTTTCTTTACTGCTGGATTCATCACAAGACTGCTTACTCCCACTGCCTCATTGATGATCCTTGCCAGTTCCTGTGGCTCAATTGGTTTGGCAATGAATTGATGGGCTACAAGCGTGGCTTGTTGACATAGAACCGGGTCGGCATCACCGGTGATGGCAATACGAAGTGTTGAGGGTGATCGTTTGGATACAATACCCAACAACGTCACTCCATCCATGATCGGCATGCGCAAATCAGATATGATGATGTCAATATTCTCTTGAGACATGATATCCAGAGCGTCTGATGCGTTTTCAGCAGTAAAGATAAACCATTCTTTTTTTTCAGAATGCAACGCCCGTTTAAATGAGTACAAAACATTTGGATTATCATCAACCAATAACACTTTTTGCATTTTTCCCTCTTATCTACGAATTTACCCAATAATCAAACCGGATGAACCTTATTTTTCTCCAACGGTTAACGGTAGAGAAATTATAAAAGTCGTTCCCTTACCAATTTCAGAATCAAAAATCAAAGAACCATTATGCTTATTGACAATCACTTTATGTGAAATAGCGAGTCCCTGGCCTGTACCCATTCCCACAGGTTTGGTGGTAAAGAAAGGATTAAAAACCTTTTCCCGGAATTCGACAGGAATGCCTCCGCCATTATCTTTAACATGAATTTCAACCGATCTTTCTTTGGCTAAGGTAAAAATCTCAATCAATCCCTTTGTGTAGACTCCTTTGCTAATTTGCTCCTTAATGGCATGTGCAGCATTGGTAATCAGATTTAGGATCACCTGATTGATCTCACCCGGCGAGCACATGACTGTTGGTAGTTTTTCATCATAGTGAGGAATCAGATCTGCAACATATTTCCATTCATTTCGGGATACGGTGATGGTCGTATCAATTGCACGATTCAAATCAACAGGGGTCTTTTCGTCCATGCTCGGGTGTGAAAATTCCTTAATTGCCTGAACAATTTTCGTGACCCGGCTAATACCCTCAAGAGATTCATCTATAGCCTTCGGAATTTCATTGGTGAGATAATCCAAATCCGCCGCTTGTTCTTCAAGATGCAGTGTCTCAACAAGATCATCAAACTTTTCACCATTGTGTGCTTGATTAATCAACTGCTGAGATTTTCTTAAAATATCAACAACGGTCTCAAATTCCTTTTTAATGAAAAGCAGGTTGTTCCCTACATATTGTGTGGGAGTGTTAATCTCATGTGCCACCCCGGCAGCTAAAGAACCAATGGCTTCCAATTTTTGAGCCTGGCGATTTTGCTGTTCTTGCAATTCGCTTTGCGTAATATCTGATATTACAGAAACGTAATTTCTGTTTCCTTGTTGATCAATGATCGGAGCAATGTTGTATTGCAATGTATATTGAGAGCCATCCTTCTTGGTACACACAACTTTTCCACGTTGGATGATGCCCTCTTGAAGGCCTGTTTCAATTGTACGCATCTGATCAGTCGAAAAATTAACCTTTAAGAAGTGCAACAGATTCTTGCCGATCAACTCGGCATAAGAGTATCCGGTGATCCTTTCAACCGCAAGGTTCACATATTCGTTCTCGCCATGGCTGTTGGCAATTACAAGTCCTTCACTAATTTCTCGAACGGCGGATGCAAGTTTTTGTACCTCAGATTGAGATTTCTTAAGTATTGAAACATCTCTGATAATGATCGAACCTATAAAATTTTGTTCTATTTGAATATTAGAAAGCGTTGCAGCAATTATGGTTTTCCCACCTGTTTTGGAGGTGATCGTCATTTCAATAATATCATCGTGCAATGGCGAAACACGGGCAAATAAAGCATCTTTAAGTTGATCCTTTATTTCGTTAAAATCTCTTTCTTTTGTTTCTTTGGTCAACATCAAAATCAGGTCCCAAACATGCAGGTCTTTTACTTCACTGCGTGAAAAACCTGTTAATCTTTCATCCGCATGGTTCCATTCAATAATCTTTCCGAACTGATCATAAAGGATAATTCCATCAACAGATTGTTGAATCACACTCCTGAATTTTTCTTCACTATATGCCAGGGCATTTTCAGCTTTTTTCCTTTTCGTAATATCTACGACTGACACCAAAACACGGCGAAAATCTGTGAGGTTTTCTGGCGGAATATGCAAACGCATCTGTACAAAAACCTGTTCACCAGAATAACGCTTGCGAAGATCCTCGGATTCAAATTCCGTTTTTCCACGAATATATTCTTCCAGTTGGTTTTGAAAACTGTTGGCTGCTGTTTCTGAAACCAATTTAGGAAATTTGTTGAACAGCTCTTTCTTTGAGGAAAAACCATAAAAATCTAAAGCCATTTGATTGCAATCAGTAATTTCTATCATTCTGGCCATCTGGTGGGTTAATTCAGGATGGGCACGAAGGAAATCAATGGATCCAGATCCATGTACATTGATCAAGTTGTCAATCTCAGCCTTTATTTTTGAGTGGTCTTCTTCAAAAAGAACTACAGGCATAGACTCAAATAATGTCTTCAATCTTAGTTCACTATTCTTTAGCTTTTCTTCTTGCCTTTTCTGTTTCGTCAAGTTAATTATTATGAAAATATTCTCATTTGGATGATTCTCTGAAGAGAAAAATGTCGCTTTATTAACCAGATATTGTTTTTCTAATCCCCGGTTAAGTTTGAAAGTACAATCATATTGACCTGATCTGTTATCGTTGTGATTAATTGTTATCAATTGTGAGCAAAATCCATGATCGAGTCCTTGGAAAACCGATTTCAATGGTTTACCAAGGACGGTTTTCTTTTCTGAAATACCGTACTCATGAATGAATTGAGCATTGCAAAAAGTGATCTCATCATTTGGGTTTAAGCAAAAAACCTGGTATGGCGAAGTATCAACCAAGCGATCAAGAAAATTATAATTTTTTTCAAGATCTGTAATTAGTTGTCTTATCTGATTTGTACGTTCTTCAATCCGAATTTCAAGTTGGCTTTTTAGAAGCAATAATTCATTTTCAACCACTTTTTGTTGTGTGACTACCTTTGCCAGCTTTAAGTTTTGATATGCAGCATTTGACATCATATTGGCAATCAAGAACAATGAATTGGAAATTTCTCTAAAACGTTCAATTGGCATTACTGGAATACTTCGCAAAGCCTGAGTAAACTGTTCTGGATCAGCACCAATTATTTTTGCGTAAGCCAACATTTCTTCATCGCTCTTATTTTGGTCTCGAACCTGTCCGATCAGCCAATTGGCAATATGGTGTTTGCCTACACTTATACTCGCGCCAGCGTCCCATAAACCTCCGCTCAAGCAAGGTTGAACAACTGGTCCCTCTGGATTGTAACGGCCGATCTGGGCATCAGATTTCATGCAGTTCATTAATCCAAAGTTGGTTTGACGAATTATGTTGTTACAAAGGAATGTGAAATTGCTCGGCTTGGTTATGGGTTTGCCTTTCGTGTCAGTTATGATAGAAGCAACCCCATTGGCATTTGCAAATGTATCTTGAATATGTTGAATATCATCAAGGTCAAATAAATCTTCAAATCGAATAAGAGATAAGTCAATACCCTCATCAGACACTTTATCATGAGAATATTCTGAAAGACGTTTTATCGAAGCCTCTTGAAATCCATCCTCAGCTTGACTGATTATTGAGTCATGAAGATTAAGGTCATCATCCTGATTCAACTTTTTTCTCATGGTTTTTCTCACCTTTTTACCAACCATAATTATTAATAATCACTAACATTAATAATAAATAATGAGTTGTCCATTTAAAAACACGATTCCCTGAGTAATGCTTGGCTCATAATTTGTTGAACATTGCGCGATGAGAGGTTTAGTGAGTAACAAGATACCAAATGAAAAACTGCGCCATTCCATAGAATCGCTAGTTACAAATAATATTGACTAAGAGAACCCTGACTTTGATTGTATGCCAAAAAAAGAACCTGGTATGTAATTATTTAATAAAAAAACATGGGTTTAGATGTACTCTATCTTTACTCATAATTAATTCTTAAATTTTCTATATTCCTATGGGATAAAGAAACCAAAAATGAGACTTATTTTTATTAATAACGTAAAATAATTGTTCAATCTCGGTTTAGGAAAAAACAATGTCTCCCTATCAAAAATCCATACGAAAGATCATTACCTTTTTAACCCTCACCTTTGGTTTATCCATCATTTTTTATTCGATCATTATTAAAACAGGCAGCATCCAAACCAGTGGTGGATTGTTTACTCTGGCGCTTATGTGGATGCCAGGCGTGTCAGGCATGATCACTCAGTTGATCTTTGAAAAAAGCCTGCGCGGCATGGGGTGGAAATTTGGGAAAGCAAAATACCTGCTTCTGGGGTACCTTATCCCTGTCATCTATAGTCTGGTAGTTTACGGTATCACCTGGCTGACCGGATTGGGCGGAGTACCCAACCCTGCCTTTATTGCAGACATCCAAAAAGGGTTTAATGTCACCGGTTCGGCCACCACGCTCTATGTGATCCTATACTTGCTTGAGATGAGCACCCTTGGGGTGGTCATGGGGCTGCTTTCAGGCGCCGGTGAAGAGATCGGTTGGCGTGGTTTGTTCGTGCCGGAACTTGCCAAAGTGACCTCTTTTACTAAAACCACCTTAATCAGCGGCGTGGTTTGGACGGTATGGCACCTGCCGCTCATCCTGTTTGCAGATTACAGCATGCCGGGCATCCCGAAATGGTTTTCGGTTCTCATGTTTACCATCATGGTGCTGGGTATTAACACCGTGTTTAGCTGGCTGTGCCTGAAATCTAAAAGTTGGTGGCCGGCAGCCATCATGCATGCCAGTCACAACCTGTTTGTTCAATCCGTGTTCACCCCGCTGACCCTTCAACACAAGATCACCCCCTTCATCATTGATGAATTCGGGGTCGGTCTAGCTCTGGCCGGGATCGTGCTGGCCGTGATCTTCATCCGCAAAGGGAAAGATCTGGGAAAACAGGCCGCATAATCCTGATCGAATTTGAAAAAGAGTTCCCTTCACTTGAATTGGTGAAAGGAACTCTTTTTATATGGCATTCCCAAAACGATTTACATCGCATCCAGGGTGCCAGATTTCATGCTGCGCTTTTCGAGGAACAGGAAGAAGAAGTATCCGATAAAGATATAAATGATCCCCACCAACACTTCGCCAGTGATCAAAGAACTGATGGCAGACCACCCCTTGCCCTCCATTACGAGTCGGGCAGCCATGATGCCCCGCGTGAGCGGCAGCCCCCAAGACAGCTTTTGCAGCACTAGCGGCAGGGATGTTACCGGGAAATTCACCCCGACCAGTATATAAAGGAATGAAAGGAAAGTGTTCAGGATCATCCAACCGTCACGCGTCACGAGTGAAATGCTGCCAAATAAGAACCCGAGCCCACAAGAAGTTATTGCAATTAATAAGCTGCAAGCCATAAGCAGAAGAACATTTATATTGGACAAATTCAAATGAAATATACCAGCTGCGATGCCAAACCCGATCAGGGTGGTCACAAAACCATCCAAAGTATAGTAAAAAGCGCGACCCATGAAAACAGGGCTGCGCGGCGCCGGACTGCCCAATACATAAGAGAGCGTGCCCCATTGCCGCTCATCCCCGATGGCCAGGGTAACACCACCCATGCCGCTTGATGCCGGGATAAGTAAAATATTGCCTATGACGATATAAACCGGGTCACTGAAACCCACATATTTACCCATGAAAATAAAAAAGAGCATCAGAAAGAAGGGGAAACCCAATTTTGCCGCGATGTAACCAAATGGGGACGTGATGGCAAATCGCCCCTGATAAGACAGCCAGGCTTCGGCAAAATAGATACGGATGATGTGATTGAGTTTAGTGATCATATCGAGCTCAACTCGCCGCTGAGTCTAATTTTGTCATGAACCTTCACTTGCAACCAATTGGTTAGCATGATCAATACCAACGAAAGCCCTATTGCCATTGCCCAATGGATGGCCAGATATTTCAAATCAAATGAACCGAGCAGACTCTCATTCATGGCTTCCAATGCCCAACGGATGGGTACTGCCCCGGAAAGGGTTTGAAGCCAGACAGGTAAAACGCGAATCGGGTACATAAATCCGCACAAAAAGGCGATCGGCATTTCGAGATAATCAACGAAGGTTCCGGAAAGCCGCGACCAGGCTAAAAAGTTGGCCAGGAAAACCCCAATGGACCACATGGCAAACAATAACAGCACCAAAGAAATCAACACCCCCCAGTAATTGACCCCTGCAAAAGAGTAGCCAAAAATGAGGCTGGCCGCCAAAAATGCCAGAGCCAGGCTAAAAAGACCGGAGAGCACATTGGTCAGGGTGCGGATGGCTTCGATCAGATTAAGCGAGGTGGGGCTGCCGACTATCAGTTCGAGCATACCATTGCGGCGATCGCCGGCAATGTCGAAAGTGGAAGTGAAAACCAATCCACTCCACATGCCCATGATACCGCCGCCGATCACGTTATAGACCAGGTCGGGGGTGGAGTTGCCTGCAGCGCGTGAAAGCAGCATGCCCACCGCCGAAAAAACCGCTGGTTGAATCACGAACAACCCCAATGAAAAAGGGTTCAACGTGCGGACAAGGAACTGAACCGACATTTGTTGTTTGATCAGCCCCCAGCGTAACTTTATCATGCCTGGTCTCCCTGGATGATGGCAACATAAACATCCTCCAAAGTCTGCGAGCGTGCTTCAAGATTGAGGATGAATTGGGGATTCAGGAAGGGGGATAGAAGTTCCAACACCTTGCCCGGTTCAGTGGTACGGATGCGCAGCTTCTCAGGTTCGGTACTGGTGTCGTGTTCGATCACCGTGCGAGAATCCATGACCTTCAATTTATCAAGCAGCACCTGTACCTGGGTAGATTGAACGCTGGCCTCGATCACGGATTCCCCGCTGATGCGGCGTTTAAGCGCATCCGGGGTGTCAAGCGCCACGATATTCCCTTTTTTTACAATGGCAATGCGATGACATAACTCTTCAGCTTCGGCCATGTAATGAGTGGTCAACAAAATGGTCTTGCCCAGCGAGAGCAGATTTTTGATGGTCTTGCGAAGCTCACGCGACCCGACCGGATCAATACCTACCGTGGGTTCATCCAAAAACAGGACTTCAGGATCATGCAGCAATGCCCGGGCAAGGTGCAGACGCTGGGTCATGCCGCTGGAGTAGGTTTCTACCCGGTCATCTGCCCGGTCTGCCAACCCCACCAACTCAAGCAGCATGGGGATGCGTTTATCAGCGTAATTATCCTTGAGCGCATAAAGTTCGGCAAAATATTTGAGGTTTTGAAAGGCGGTAAGGCGGTTATACAATCCACGGCTGCCGCTGAATGCAAAACCAATGTGTTTACGTACTTCAGCGGTTTGTTTGACCACATCCAACCCGAGGATCCTGGCAGTGCCACCAGTGGGCAGCAGCAAAGTGGTCAGCATTTTAACGGTGGTGGTTTTGCCTGCGCCGTTGGGTCCGAGCAATCCGAACAATTCGCCGCGTTCCACTGAAAAGGAAATATTCTCAACGGCCGTAGTGGATTTGGTCTTATTCCGCCACAATCCCGTTTTTGTTTTAAATACCTTGTTAAGTGAATTTGTTTCGATCGCAAAAGAATCCATTTTATCCTTTGAAAGCAAGCAATGAAATGATTGAAATCGAACGGTTAAACAACACAAACGTGAAATGTTGGTTTTAAATCAATGCATGGTTCTGCTGTATGAAGATGATGAAAAATAAATATCCCCTGAAGAACAAACCACTTGTGTTACTTATCAAATTATATCTTTAACTCATCATTCAGTTAATATCAAATCAGCCTGTTTTACAAGGCTGCCAAGGAAATTCCTCTTGAGATATAGCTTTTTTGCCGGGAAGATCACCTGATCATGTTAAGCGCAGATACAAGCCGGGCAAGACTGGCATCAATGATCCGTTGATTCAGATCCGAGTGGGCTTCAACATAATCTCGCACAGCCACTTTTGCACGCGGTGAAAGGTTATTGGTCACCCGCTGCCGCACTTCAGCGCTCACCCCCACCATGCCGTTTAGAAGATCCTGTTCGTCAATGGTTCGCAGCCAGAATTGGATGCTGCTGTCAGTCAGGCTTAATATCCGGTCAAGATTTGCCATAATTCTCTCCTATTCTAAATTTGAGATGAACCTTCTTTAAATCAGGAAGATAGTTTTTTGATCACCGCATCAATACGCCTGACGCGAGTTTCCGGCGCCACCGCATCCAACACCGAGCGGACATGTTCCTTGCGATGAGAAAATGCCAGAGCATTGAACTTTGCAGTCAAACCGGCCAATTCGAGCTTTTCTGCGAGATCGGCCGGCAATTCAACAACACGGGGTTCTTCATCCAGTTCGAGGGTGACCTCAAGGGTATCTCCACCTTTGACGCGAGCAGCCGCGCGGTTTTCTGCGCTCAGTGAGATCATATAAACGCCTCCCATGACCGCCACTGTAGAACGATAAGTATAGCCATTCAGGGTGACCTTGACCGGCGGTTTCTTGCCTTTGCCAAACGCAAGGATGATCTCTTCGGGCACGCGGATGCCGGTTACCGGTCGGCCCTCTTCTTGATGAATGGTAGTGGTAAATGTGGTTTTCATACCTTACTACTCCTTAGCCCAATACAAATAATGGTGAATCCTAAACGCTCACTTGGTATCTGGTTTGGACAAATCCGTTTGAAAAGGTTTTTGAAGTGATGATCTTCAAATAAATGTTCCGCTCGAGCGGGCCAAAGAGAGGAATGCCACCACCCAACAGGATCGGGATGGTGGTAATGGTCATCTCGCCAATCAACCCCGCCCGTAGGAATCCCTGGATGGTTTGTCCACCATCCACATAAACATGACGTGCACCTGAAGCCTCAAGTTTTTTTGCAACTTCGCCGGGGGAGCCCGTCATGTGTTCAACGTTGGTTGTCAGATGGGGTGGAATTGTGATCGTCTTGTGGCTGAGCACCACCACGCGTTTGGCTGCATAGGGCCACTCTGCAAACCCAAGCGCGGTTTCGTAAGTCTTGCGTCCCATTACCAGTGTATCCACCGTGGAATAGAATTCGGCAAAACCAAAATCTTCAGATGCGATGGTATAGGCGGGGTTGGTCAACCATGAAATATCACCATCCTGGCGGGCAATAAAGCCATCCAGAGATGTGGCGATAAAGACCCAACAAGTGATCATGATCTTATTTTATCGTTCCACGTCATCTAAAACAATATTCAAATTGTAGAGCAGCGACATTGCTTCGGGCATTGAGAATTTGGTCTTTTTCAAGGTATTGAGAATGGGATCAATGTTGTAATTCTTCGCCCCGCGCATATCCGTGGAAGTCAGGTTGGTATGGTTAAAGCGGCTGTTTTCAAAATCAGTACCGGTGCAATCCATAAAAGACAGGTTTGCATCTTCAAAGCTGACGTCATGCGCAATGCAGCGGGTCATGACGATTTTTTCCAAATTTAGTCCCATAAACGAAGAGTAATTAAGCACACATGCAATAAAATCAGCCGGTTTTTGGATCAACTTGCTGGTCGCCCACTCGGATTGGGTCCAGTTTATGCCGGCCAGTTTACATTCTTCAAATTTGGTATTTGAAAAGGAGCTGTCTTTAATATTTACCAGGCTCAGATCGCAGTTTTGAAATACGCAGTTGCGAAAGCTGCACCTTTGAAAGTATGTTCCGGTGAAATTACATTTGACGAAGGTGCACGAGTTAAACTCTTTCATTTGCATCTTGGATTCTTTGATCTCAAGATTCTTGTATTCAACCCGGTTGTATTCGGTTTCGTTTGATTGAGAACCATCCATAAGAAAACCCCTCCTTTAAAAGACACACTAATGACCGGATAATGGTGGATATAGCACTCTTTTGGTTGCAAGATTGAGACCACCAAAATGGTCACCCAAACGGGTCATGCCAAAACTCAATCCGAAATAAAAACAGGGGTAATGAAGTCCAACCAACCCAAAATATCCCCCAATCGGGTAATTTCATTCCCATTCACAGTCCTCTAGAATGATTAACATTAACCGTCAGGACTTGCCCATGTGGATCGCACTCATTATTTTCATAATTGTTTATGTTGCCGTTGCCAGTGAGAAATTTCCGCGGCATTGGGTGGCATTATTGGGCGGATGCCTGCTGATGGCCTTTGGGGTCATGACCCCCACTGACGTGGTGAATGCCATCAATTGGGAAACATTGGGGCTGCTGGCCGGCATGTTCGTTCTGGTTTCCATATTGACCGAATCGGGGTTCTTCCACTGGCTGGCGATGGCGGCCGTGCGAAAAGTGAAATACCGACCTGCTCCACTGTTTGTGGTGCTGATCTTGATGGCTACCTTCCTCTCGATGTTCATGGATAGCATCACTGTCATGCTGTTCCTGGCTGCCTTGACCGTGCAGCTCTGCCATCTGTTGAGGTTTGATCCCGTTCCGCTGGTGATCGCGGAGGTGTGCGCCGCCAATACCGGCGGTTCTGCCACATTGGTGGGCGACCCCCCAAATGTGATCCTGGGCACCACCCTGGGGTTTTCGTTTTCTGATTTCGCCACCCACACTGGTCCGATTGCCATAATTTCTGCATTGGTGATCTTGCTCTTTTTTTACCTGAGCAATCGAAAACAATTAAAGGCCTCCAAACAGTGGTTGACCGATTACACCATCATGGAAATTGAATTCAACAATCGGCGTGAACTGGATCCACGGCTGACCAAAGTGGGCTTGATTTCTTTTCTATGCGCGGTGTTACTGCTGATCTTTCATCTGCCGTTGAGCCATCTGCTCGGAATACCGTTAAATGCCGCCATAGCAGCCATGATCCCGGCAACCATTGCCATTTTCTTATTGAGCGACAATCACAAAAAAGCAGTCATCCTCAAACTGGATGGCGAGAGTATTCTTTTCTTTTGCGGATTATTCATATTGATCGGCGGGCTGGAAAAAGTCCATCTGTTCGAGGGTCTGGCCAGGGAGTTTGCCAAATTGGCAAATTACAATCCCAATTTGTTGGTCATGACTTTGAATTGGGGTTCAGGTCTGCTGAGCGGTGTGGTGGATAATGTGCCGCTGGCTTTGGCGATGAGTTATGTGCTGAAAGATCTGGCGGCCATCCCCGGCATGCCGGCATTATCACTGATGGTCTGGTCATTGGCCCTGGGGGTGGATATCGGCGGCAGTATGACCCCCATCGGCGCCTCTGCCAACGTGGTCGCTTACAGCTATCTTGAACACCGACTTGAACCCGTGGGTTGGAAAAAATGGTTGAAACTGGCCGTTCCCGCCACACTGATGGCAATGGTGGTTGCATCAGCACTTATCTTGTTGAAAAGTCTGACCGGCTGGTATTAGGGTCACCCGTTTGGGTAACCTCATGGCTGGTTTGGTGATTGGAACGGAAGTTGAACGATATCTATACGAATGACACAAACGCAAATTTCGCCCTTATGGGTAATTTCAATGCAACGCTGAAGGGCATAGAATTAAGATCAAGAAATCAACTTTCATTTTGATGCAAGCAAGATCGTGAGGTTTATTATGCTTTTTGAATCATTCAAAACCTTTGCAACTCCAGTGATCATTTACGTCGTGATGGGCGCTTTTATCACCCGCATCCAGCTTGATAAAACCAACACCCGCGGGTTCCGCTGGCTGCAGTGGCTGCAATTTGGTGTGGATGTCTTGCGCATCGTCTTTATGTGGCCCCTGGTTTTGTTCATCGAAAAATCGCAAAGCTGGCTTGAAAAATCCGGTCCGGTTGAAGAAGGAAGCAAGCCAAAAGAAACCTCACAAGCGCATCTCTAGAATTGCTCTTCAAACCACTTCAAATATAGTCCGGTACTTTCAATTCTCACTCAATCAGACAAGGTCTTTTACCAATCCAAGTCGCTAAGTGGATGGGTCCTGGGCTTTCAAAAAGCAGCATCTCGTAACGCTTCAAAACTGCATTATCAGAACGATCCAGAAAAAATAAAAAAGGAAATCATTATGAATATTCTTCCCGTTATCAGCTTCGCGCTGCTGGCTATGATTTTAATGAGCATGCTGGCAAAAACCCGGCCCTATTCCAAAACGGTGCTGCCCGGCAAGACCCTGTTGGTCACCCCGCTGTCCATTTTATCCAAACTATGGCTGCACCGCTTTGGATTGTCTGCACTGGCCACCGGGCTTGTGTTCACCAGCCTGGCGGGCTGGCTGCCCCTTAGCATGGTTTACATGGTCGCCGCATTCGCGCTGGTCATTCTGCTGCTGCCCATGAAAATGACCCTCACATCGCAAGGGTTGGCATTGGGTGACGGCCTCTTCCAGCCGTGGAAAGAATTCACGGGCATCAAACAGAACAGATCCAGCCTTGAGTTAAAAAATAAATCAATGTTCTCCAAAATAGTACTTTTTGTTGATCCGGCAAAAAATCAACAGACCCTCAAATATATTGAAAATCACATTCCGGCAAATTAGCTGAATGGATAAATTTTACGGGAGTATAAAAATGAAAAACATAAGCAAAAAGTTGTTTGGATTAATTCCCATCATCGTTCTTGTAGCATTGTTTATCGCCTCACCAGTGCATGCTGATGATGGCACTGCCACAGCCCAGTCTGTGACAGATCTGACCCTGGATCTGAACACCTTATGGACGCTGCTGGCCGGTTTTCTGGTGTTCTTCATGCAAGCCGGTTTTGCGTTGGTTGAAACCGGGTTCACCCGCAACAAGAACGTGGCTCACACCATGTTGATGAACATGATGGTCTTCTGCATTGGCGCGGTAGGCTACTGGCTGACCGGTTTTGCCCTGCAGTTTGGCGGCGTAAATTACACCTACCCCGCCATTGGTAATCTTGGCGCATGGTCATTCGCACCCACCAGTTTGAGTGCCTGGGCGGCAGATTCTCTCGCAAGTCCGCTGTTGATCGCCGGACAAAACGTGGCCGGTTTGAGCGGCTGGATGCTCGGCGGCCTTGGCGCCAGCTCAGGCATTCTGGCTTTCTTCCTCTTTCAAATGGTGTTCATGGATACAGCCGCCACCATCCCCACCGGCTCAATGGCTGAACGGTTGAAATTCATCGGCTTTGTGTTGATGGGTCTGTGGGTCAGCATGTTCATCTACCCGGTCGCGGCGGGTTGGATCTGGGGCGGCGGATGGCTGGCCAACCTGGGCCGTTCTCTCGGGCTTGGCAACGGCGCAGTGGATTTCGCCGGCAGCGGTGCCGTCCATACCATCGGCGGTCTGGTTGGACTCGCAGGAGCCCTGGTCATCGGTCCACGTATCGGCAAGTTTAACAAGGATGGTTCAGCAAATTCAATTCCGGGCCACAACATCTCCTTGGGAGTGTTGGGCACGATTATCCTCTTCTTTGGCTGGTTCGGCTTCAATCCCGGTTCCTCCCTCTCCTTTTCCGGTGCCGGACGCAGCCTGGCGGTACTGGCAGCAGTCAATACCCTTTTGGCAGGCGCTGCGGGTGGTTGTGCCGCCATGGTCTATATGTGGATCTTCGGCGCCACCAGGAAACCGGACCCCGGATACAGCGTCAACGGCATTTTGGCCGGGTTGGTCGCCATCACGGCTCCCTGCGCCTTCGTTGAAACCTGGGCGGCTGTGGTGATCGGCCTGATCGCCGGGGTTTGGGTGTGCATCGCCGGACCCGTGCTTGAAAAACTGAAAATTGACGACCCGGTGGGTGCCGTGCCGGTGCACTTGGGCAATGGTGTGTTGGGGGTACTTTCAGTCGGTCTCTTTGCCTATGGCAACCCGGATACCGCCGGCTGGAACGGCATCGCCTCACCTGTGACCGGATTGTTTTACGGCGGCGGCTGGGGTCAACTTGCTGCCCAGGCACTTGAAGTCGTGGCCTTGATCATCTTCGTTGGCGGATTGTCTTACCTGTTCTTCAAACTGCTCAATGCCTTGAAACTGCTGCGGGTCTCTCGTGAAGTGGAATTGCAAGGCCTCGACATCCCCGAAATGGGTGCGTTAGGTTACCCGGTCGATTGGGAACCCGCCCCAGACGCCATCATCTACGACCGTGAAAAATAACCCCTCGTTTTGAAGCTTTCCTCATGTGGAAAGGCAGGCCTTTCAACCTGCCTTTCCAACTCAATTTTGGATTCATCTTTTTCTCCCTTTAGGCACACCCACTCTTTCCATGGAGTGGGTGTCGGGTTTAAAGACGGGTTTCGATGGCCTGCTTCAGCTCCACCATCAAGGTTCGGTCCCGGTCAAGGTTAAAGGGAGTGGCAGCCATGTGTTCTTTTGAGTAAGACCAGGCTGTATTAAGGCGGTTGGCATCCGGCTCCTCCAAATAACGAGGAATGATATGGGCGTGCAGATATGGATCCGTATTGCTGAACATGGCGTAATTAATGCGGAAGGAATGGGTGACCTGGATCAGGGCATCGCCAACGATACTCATATCCAACATGAAGCGGGAGCGGGCCTGATGGTCAAGCGCATTGATGGATTCCACCGCGGGGTCAGCTAAAAGGATGCAGTATCCGCGCAGGTACTGCATATCTGCCAGTGCCACCCAGCCGGAGGGGACCCGGCAAATGATAGTGGGGTTGCTGCCGCTGCGGGCTGTTTCAATGCGGGTGAGGAAGTTGGATTCGGGCATGGTAAGGTATCCTTTCGATTCGAGCTTTACTTTGACATGGTTGTGGAATAATCATCATTTAGAGCAAATTCCGGGAGTTATAAACCAAACTCCCGGAATTCAAGATCAGACCCCCGCGAGAACTCCATAATCCGGGAATCTTGAAGATTCCCGGTTTGGCTTATTCAGAACGATACGGCGCCTCGGAATCAATGCTGCCCACAAACTGCGGCAGGTCGGTATGCCCCAAGGTCTGGCGGATGGCGGCGTTCTCACCAGTGTGATACCAGTAATGGTAAATGATGCGCTGCAGCAGGTTGCCCCAGATGTATTTGGTGGGTTTACCGTTCTTGATGACCACGCTTTGCAGTTTTTCGGTGGTGATGGAATCCAGAAATGGATCAGCGGCCTTGGTCATTTTCTTCCAGGCTTTCAGCATGTCATCCAGATTGGGTGTACAGGCAGGGGCGCCATAGGAAAACAGATCATTGAGTTCCGGCATGAGGATCTTATCTTGAGCATAGGTTACAAAGTAGCGCTGCTCATGCCAGGCCAGGTGGCCGACGTTCCAGGCGATGCAGTTCATGGGCAGGTGGCGTTTGGCGGCATCTTCAGGGGTGAGTCCCTTGAGGCAGCGTTTGAATTCGCTGCGGGTGAAACGTAGTTGGTCCACGAGAGGGTGGGTCATGGGTGGCTCCTTGAATGGTCGAATAATAACCATTTTACACGAATTGATAAAACGAAAAACCGTGGAGTCTATAAACCCCCACGGTTTTTTAAAACCATAAAACGAATTGCTTAAAGATTAGTACCAGAACCTTACTTCTTAAACCCCTTTTTCAGCAAGCTTACGGGGTTTTCCGGTCATGAGGATAAAACGAGCAAGGGCACCAATGGCTATCCCTTGCAATGCATCATTGAGATGGATTTCAAAACCGGGGAAACCGATCAGGATGGTGCTGGTCCCCACGAAGCCAGCCACAATGACACCCCAAATAACCAGCACCCAGGCCCACCACTTTTTGGGTGCTTTCACATTGCGAAAAAGCCGCCAGCCGATTAAGGCAAAGACAAGAATAACAGTCAAACTTAAAATCATGGAATTCATATTGCCCTCCTGAAGCAATGCATCCCTTGGTTGATTACCAATAAGAGAGTTGCTTTATTCCCACTATTAATGATTATAGAATTTTTTATAAAAGAATCAAGCTATCCGAAACTGGATTCCGTAAAAACCAACCCCTGTATCCTGGAATTTGGGTTTAAAACTCCCGGAATTGAAAGATCAAGCGCATACCGCGGTGCCTGCTGAGAGGTGTGGGTAATATAGGATTAAGGTTTTTCCTGATGGTGGCTCAACGCCTCTTATTTATTGATTTATTAAAAGAGTTGGTTTATGGGACGTTGACGCCACCCTACGAGTAAATAAATGACCCTCGTGGATTTGAACATAAAGTTGATTGGTTCTTAAACCCCAGAAACCGGGAATCTGGCAGATTCCCGGTTTTTACTGATGTACTCTATTTCTTCGCAATGAATTCTTTTATCTTTTGCGCTTTTTCGGTGCGGCGGTAAAGATCATAGGCTTCGGCTTCATGAGTAAGTGACATCACAGGGATGGACATGCCTTCGTAATCAATCCATTCTTTGTGAAGTTCCACCTGAACCGGGGGCAGCCAGGATTGATCGAGAGAACGATGCTGCAATCCGCCCATTACTTCGATCTTAATGCCCTCAACCTCAAAGACGCCAAAGTATGATCGCACAATTTCTGAAGCCTTGAAATGAACCAGTTTCACCAAAGAGGTAACCAGGCGGCGTTCGATCTCGTAAGCCCCCTCTTTGTCGGTTTGGATATCAATGTCGTGAATCTCCATCGTCATGCCGTGCAGCACCATGCCCAGGCTGCCGGTGACCGCCCAATGGATCGGTTTTCTGGCCGGATTGGTCAATTCTGGGTAGATCCTTTTAAAAGCCTTCAAAATTTTGGGGTCAATCATCAATGGAAAATCCGCCTTACAGCATCAACGCCATGAGCATTTCGTCGTACATGGTGCCGTCAATGCAGATGGCCATGGGTTCCACCCCGTAGACTGTAAAGCCGCAGCGGGTGTAAGTTTTGATGGCGCGGGTATTACTGGTGACCACGGCCAGCTTGACCACCTTGACGCCCTTCTCCATAGCCCAGGCGGTACAGCGCGAGATCAGCCCTTCGGTGATCTGATGCCCGCGGAAGTCTTCCTTCACATACACCCCCCAGATGGTGGCCGTATGCTGCAATTTGGGCGAGCTTTCACGGTGAATGCCGCACATGCCGACCAGGTCCCCTTCGAAATCGGCAAAAAAGACCGAGCCGGCCTGTCCAAGGTCGTTCAAACGCTGCTCCCAAAA
This sequence comes from Chloroflexota bacterium, assembly GCA_021825925.1. Taxonomy (GTDB): domain Bacteria; phylum Chloroflexota; class Anaerolineae; order Anaerolineales; family Anaerolineaceae; genus UBA6107. The sequence continues at coordinate 46,435 of JAKAFP010000005.1, read as the reverse complement.
AGTGGTGGGGAAGGCAAAATTGGTGGCGTAATCCGAGCTGAAGGACTCGGGGTGGTTATGCAGCGCCTCAAGCCTGAGATCTCGAAAGGCTGGCGCATCCGTCACCCGTGCAGGACGCAGGGTGATCTCTCCCTTGCTGGTTTTCATGTAGGTATCCATATGTCTAATTATGGCATATTTTTATGAATTTATTGAGGGGAGGCTGTGAATTTCCATGGCAGGGAGCCTGAAAAAGTCTCCTTTGTTGCCGGCACGCACCAAAACAGATTATCAGCTCCTGAATCACAGGTATAAGTGAAATTGGCAATACCGGAGGCTTCATTATCCGTGGTGAAGGTACCCGTACCGTTATAGACAATCTTCCATAAATAATAATTACTCCACACTGGAACCGAAGGAACCTCACCCGGTTGTAAATTCCACCCATTGGGACCCGTTTCGTTTACTGTATAGGAAAAGGTAAAGTTGCCCTCGCGAGTGGCGAGGCCAACGATGTATACAGTAACCGTTGATACTGTAAGCATGTGGCTTGTATCCCCTGAAAACTCGCAATGCCCCGTCAATTCGCCGGTTGGAGTAATGGTCACTTCGGGGATGCAGGTCTTGGTGACTTTATCCAATTCCCCGGCGCCGCCTGGCCGATCAGATTGATAACCCGAATAATCAAAGGTGATCTTGCCGTTGAGGGAAGGCAATGCTATTACCGGGGGCTCGGTCACGATTATCGGCGCTTCGGTAACCGCATTTTGAGGAGGCGCCGAGTCAGGTTGGCTGCCCTCAACCACCACAAAAGTGGTTTTTACCTCACTGCCTTCAAACAGCGTTGAACAGATTGCAGTATAAATGCCTGTTTCGATCTTGCCATTAATGGCTTTGACCTGGAAGGGAACCGTTTCAGAATTTGAATAAGTCTTTCCATCAATATTAAACTCTTTACTTGCAGGTTCAATTATTTTAATCACGACCACACTCCCCCCTGGAGTTGTATATGTGCAGTGGATGGATGCGGAGTTTTCTCCTCGAATATACAAGTATGAATATTTGACCGACAGGCTGAAATCCCTTTCTCCGGCCGGCGGTGCAACTGAAACGGTTTCAACCGTCGTTTTGGATATCTTGGGGACAAAAGGAAGATTGCAAGAGAGCGATACCGCCAGTACAAAGATCAAGCCCAAAACCCGGATCTTATTCATGTCCACCTCCCCTATTAACTGAGGCAATAAACAGAGAATATGAAATTGATCAATAAATTGGCTGCGGAATTTTTGATTTTTTGGCTGCTTCGATAATCAATATCATAGCGCAACAGCTGTCCCAAATCAACCAGTCTTTGTGATTGACCAGGGCGAGATCGTGGAACAGGGCAGCCACCAACAGCTGCTGGATAAGCAGGGTTTTTACTGCAATTTGTACGTCAGCCAATTTAATGGTCAGGCGATCTAAAGAACTCAACTTCGGTTGAGTTAGACCAGTTTCAAAAAAATAGGCCATTTTCATGGCCTATTTTCGTTCAACGATATCCCAATTAAGATCCCTCTTCGCCCAACAACCTGTCACTCAGATCTGAAACCGAAGCGCTGAAAGCCATCACCACTGAGAGACCCAATTGAAGCAACCCGGCTGTGACAAAGACAGCGATCACACTCCAACGCAAGGCCGCCCCCGAAAGCGCCTGAGAGATCGGCATCATGCTCATATTGGCAAGCAGGATCATGCTCATCAAACGTCCCAACATCGCCTTGGGAGTGCTGCGTTGCAAACCAGTTATCAAGAGAATGGAAATATATCCATTTAGCACACCCAGGATGAACAGGTTAGCAGTTGCCAGCCAGGTTACTGAGATCCAGCTCATGGCAGCGATACCGAAACCAAAAGCCGCGAACATCACCACCATCAACAGACGGATCATACTCTTCTTGGGTTTGGGCAGGATCCCTGAGAGGATGATGCCGAGCAGGTTGCCGCCGGCATAGCCAGAGATGATGATTCCGTAGGCCGCGGCGCCGCCCGAGAAACGGGTATCCGCCAGGAAGGGAATGCCCACCAGCAGCGGACCGGTAAAGCACAGGTTGGCCAGGGCAATCATAATGAACATCATGCGCAGTACGGGGTCCTTGACCATAAACGCAAAGCCTTCCTTGACGGAAGCAAAGATATTGCCTGCGGCTTCTTTTTCTGCGGTAGTTTTAACAATCTCGCCAGAATGCATCATCCACAGGGTGATCACCGATACTACGAAGGTCAGCGCATCCACGGCAATGGCGATGCCCATGCCGGTGGCTTCATTGGCAAAAGCTGCGATCATGGCTCCGGCAATTGCGGGTCCGACGAATCCAATTAATGAAGAGGTACCCTGAGTGAGCGAATTGCCGGCCTGCAGATCCTCTTCTGGAACGATGTGCGGCACAATGGACATGGATGCCGGCCCAAAAAGACCGCCCATGATGCCAGTCACTGCGGCATAGATGTAAACCATCCACACCTGAAGTGTGCCGGTGAAAATTTGAACCGCCAACATGGTCGAAAGGAAAAGCCTGACAAAATCGGTGATCAACATTAATTTACGCGGTGAAATGCGGTCGGTAACCGCGCCGCCAATCACTGTGAAAAGCGCCCGTGGAATTCCGCTGATGGCCATGACCATCCCCAACGCCATGGGGTCTCCCGTCATTTTCAATACCAGCCATGAAGCGGCAATACTGTGAAATTGATCCCCCAGCATGGAAGTGGCCTGTCCGATCCATAAAAGCTTGAAATCTCGAATGCCAAGGACCTTTTTCATCGGATGGGTGGATACTGGGATTGCTGCTGCTTGTGCCATGATCTTCTCCAAATAATTAGTATGAAGAATATACGATCATCTTTGAATAAAGTTTCAATTAATTAATATAGATATTAATAATTTTTATATTACCTTTAATTATTTATCCTTTACAAGACTAAAAACCAGCAAATTCCCCCGGCAAAAGCAATTCCGGGGGAAATTGCTATTGGAAAGACTGCGGAATAAACTGTCACACAGGAAAATCTGCAAACAGCGCCCTCATGTTCTGTGCGTACGTTTTGAAAGCTTCTCTCCCTGCCTCCGTCAGCCTCAGGGTTGTGTTGGGGCGTTTGCCTTTGAAGCTTTTTTCAATATTCAGGTAGCCCGCCTCTTCCAGTTTGCTTAGATGCGCTGAGAGATTCCCCCATGAAAGCCCGGTTTGATTCATGACGAAAGTATAATCCGCGCTTTCAAGCATATAGAGCAATGCGGTGATCTGCATGCGGGCTGGCTCGTGCAGCACCCGGTCAATCCCCGCAAAACCTGAACCTTCTGCCGGTTCCTTTATCTCACTCATGGCTGACCTCGTCCTTGGCGAGTGGATACTGCTTGAGAAAGCGAACTAAAAGAAGGACGCCCGGAAGCACGATCAAGACGCCAATTATTGCCGGAAACAGCGGCTGGTCAAAATACAGGATCAGGAAAACCGCCAAAGACATGAGGATACTGATGTAGTATCCCCTTGGAAAATCGGAAAAGTGCGCCGTCACTGACATCCCAACACAGACGATCATCGAACCGATGGTGGAAACCAGTAAAAGCTCATTTTTACCCTCCAACAAACTGCCAAGCTGCCGGCCGAAAGTGGGATTAAGCCAGCCAAAAGCAGTGATCATTAACAACAGGAATTGGAGGCCAACAAAAATCCCAAGGATGATGCTCATGGTCCTTTTTTTCTTTTTGCGGACTTCGCCAAAAACCACCTGCCCCAACCGGGGAGTGGTGATCAATTTCTTGCCCAGTCGGAACAAGAAAAAGGCGATCAGGAAAGAGCCGGCCATCAAGACAATATTCAACCAGCCGTATCCCTCTTCAGGGCGATCCATAAAAACAGCCATAAAGATGACGATCAATCCATAATAGATGTCCCACAATCCATCTTGATAAGTAGATCGAAATGCCCGCTTCTCAATTTCTTTGAGATTTAATGACGCGCTCATATCTTCCTCCATATTACTAATATCTTTGTGTTACAAAGTTATTTATATTATATAGCGGGTTTTTAAAATGTCAAGTCACCAATTTGTGGCCAGGATTTAAATAATCTAATAATCGGATAAACCGTTGACTTGACCGGAAGATATGGATGTGATTGATCAAACAGTTGGATTTTTTGTGGAACTTTCTATCCATTGAAGAATTGTGTCAATCACCAATTTCAAGTTTCCAATTTGACAATGATTTTGTGCGTTATCCGCTCGGGTGAAAAGGCGAGAATGTAAAAACCTTGCATGAGTCAAATCATTAATTTGCGCATAGAAATGCTTGATTGGAATTATGTGGTCTTCAGCTCCAGCCAAAATCAATACGTCCTGGTCTATTTTTGAAGAGATATTTCGAGTTGTATAAAACCTACTTTTTTGAAATACCTCGTATGCAGTTGATACACCAAGAATTGGCATGGCTTGATGCATCGCCCAGTCAAAAAGCGGACTTTGGTTCATGATCATATTTAAAAGATAATTAAATAGGCGTGGTTGTTGAAATTTCAGCAGACCTCGAAGAATCAAACTGATGGGAGCAAGTTTGCTTAGTGTTGTATCCATCCAATCATAAAACACATCATAAGCAACAACCCGTTTGATCCGTTTTTCAAAAGCAGCCGCTCTTAATGCCAGACAACCACCCATCGAGATACCTATGAGTGTAATTCCGGTTAAATTGAAATAATCCAAAATCGTACTTACCGGTTGATGCCAGTCATGAGTCAGTAATAATTCTGATTCGTGAAAGGCTCCCCCCTGACCTGGTCCGTCAAAACAAATGACATTAAATCCCTTGTCACGAATATAAAAGATGATGGGAAAGAATTCTTCAATGTAACTATCAAAACCGCCATGAATGACAATCGTCTCTTTTGCAAGATCATGCCGAAAGTAGTAGGCTGGTAGTAAGCCTGCCTCTCCATTTTGTTTGTAAGGGATTTCAAAAAACTCATTTTCGGACACATCGAAATGAGTCCTGATCAATTGTAAAAATCGTTGTCGCATAATTTTCTTTTCAGGATCATCTATTCTCATAAAGAATTCAGCAGCCCGACAAAAATAAGCCGCTTTCATTTTTTCCCCTTTTTTAAGAGCCTCTCCTGCCAGAGATGAAAACTCCTTTCGATATGAGGGAATGTTTATCAGCTTGGAAGTAACTGCAGTGATATCTTCCAAAACGCTTTGTCCAAGATAACTGATCCATCGGTTTAGCTGAAAATTGATGGAGGGTTCCGGATGCAAGTGATCATGGTAGCCAACCTGGAAATCGAACTGATATTTCATGTAACCCCTCCACGCAGATCATGGCTTTCTATTCATAATAACAATTATCACAACCAATTCATTAAAAAAGCACCAGAGAATTTTTCCTCTGGTGCTTAGTTCTTAAGAGAAACTTCATTTTATAATATTATATTGAACAGATAACCCGTAAGAATAAAGGCGGCTGCCAAAATTGCGATGAAGATAGCCAGCAGTTTTGGTTTGAGCACCCTGCGTAAAATGATCATTTCGGGCAGGCTCAACCCCACCACGGACATCATGAAAGCCAGCACGGTCCCCAACGACGCACCTTTTTCCATCAATGCGCTGACGATGGGAATAACCCCGGCAGCATTGGAATATAACGGCACACCCAACAGCACCGCGGCTGGCACACTCCACCTGGCCCGCTTACCCATGATCCCCGCCAGGGCGGTTTCAGGTACATAACCGTGAATGGCGGCGCCAACGGCGATGCCAACAATGACATAAAGCCATACTTTACCAACAATTTCGCGCACCGATTGCCAGGCACGTTGAACACGATCTGACCAGGTAAGGTGCTCCACCATCCCCCCACCCGTGGATTGGATCTGCCAGACAAAATCTTCTACCTGTTTCTCAAGATGCAGCCGACCGATCAACATGCCTGCCATAATGGCGATGATCAAACCGGTCACCACATATAGCCCGGCCACCTTCCAGCCAAAAAGGCCGAAGAGCATGACCACTGCCACCTCGTTGATCGTGGGAGCGGCGATCAAAAATGAAAAGGTCACGCCCAAAGGAATGCCGCTTTCAACAAAACCAATAAAGAGCGGCACCGCAGAACAGGAACAGAAAGGCGTGACAATTCCCAGCATCGCGGCCAGCACATTCCCCACCCCTTGGCGTTTACCACCCAACAAGACGCGGGTGCGTTCGGGGCTGAAGAAAGTCCGCAAGATTGAGATCAAGAAGATCATACCGGATAATAGCAGCAGGATCTTGGGTACATCATACAAAAAAAATGCGATTGACTCCCCAAGGTGTGAATCCTTCGCCAGTCCAAACAACCCATAAGCCAACCAATTCGCTAAAGGTTGAATAAAGCTATACGCAACTACCCAAACAATAACCACCCCCACCAGAATTAAGATCAGTTTGACCGAGATTGAAGGTTTTGACTGCACCGGTAAACCAGTATTTGTCATGGGTTCAGGCAGCTTTCAACCAACCGGCAATCTCAGTTTCAGAGGGGATGCGTCCCGAGCTCAATACTTTTCCATCCACCACCAGGGCGGGTGTGCTCATGACGCCAAATTTCATAATATCGGCAAAGTCTGTCACATGATCAAACTCAGCCGCGATCTGATTCTCTTCAGTCACTTTGCGGGTGATCTGTTCAAGCCTTTTACAGTTGGCGCATCCACCGCCCAAAAACTTTATATTTAGCATTATTTCACTCCTGTAAAACTTCTCGTATTATCTTTTTCATGTTTGATGTATAATACATTCAATATTATGAATGTGTCAAGTGATAAACCTACCGCTCCACAAATTACGGATGTTTTTGCCCTGCTCGGCCAACCAGCCCGATTACAGATCGTACTGGCAATTGGTAATGAAAAAGTGTGCGTCTGTCAACTGGAACGATTGCTGGGCAGCCGGCAGGCCTATATTTCTCAACAATTAATGCTGCTGCGGGAAGTAGGTCTGGTCGAAACCGAAAGGGTCGGCCGCCACATTTTTTACTTCATACCGGATCAACGCTGGCTCGGACTCATTCAACAAGCCGCCTCCATACAAGGGGTCGAGCTGCCCGAATACAAATTACCCGCAATAGAAGATTGTGAATACAAACCATAACTTGATCTTTGGGAGGGTATCATGTCACAAAGCAAAACCAATGCTCCACGCCTGAAACTTCTGGACCGCTTTTTAACCTTGTGGATCTTTTTAGCCATGGCCGTCGGGGTTGGCCTGGGATTTTTCATCCCGGGGACCAAGAATTTCATCAATCAGTTCCAGGTGGGTACCACCAACATCCCCATCGCCATCGGTCTGATCCTGATGATGTATCCCCCGCTCGCCAAAGTGCATTACGAAGAACTGGGCGATGTTTTCAAAAACTGGAAGATCCTCGGTTTGTCCCTGCTGCAAAACTGGGTGGTTGGCCCGATCTTGATGTTTTTACTGGCGGTCATTTTCTTGCGCGATAAACCCGATTACATGGTCGGCTTGATCATGATCGGTCTGGCGCGCTGCATCGCCATGGTGATCGTGTGGAACGACCTGGCCAAGGGCGACCGCGAATACGCAGCGGGACTGGTGGCCTTCAACAGTATCTTCCAGGTCCTGTTTTACAGCGTATACGCCTACATCTTTGTCACCCTGCTGCTGCCGGTATTCGGTCTGCAGGGCAGCCTGGTCAAGATCACCATCGGTGAGATTGCCAAGAGTGTACTGATCTATCTGGGGATTCCGTTTTTTGCCGGCATTATCAGCCGCTTCCTTCTGATCCGCTGGAAGGGCAAGGAATGGTTCGAAAAGAAATTCATCCCCAAGATCAGCCCCATTACCCTGATCGCACTGCTCTTCACCATCATCGTCATGTTCAGCCTGAAGGGTGACGTGATCGTGCAGCTTCCGCTGGATGTGGTGCGCATTGCGATTCCGTTATTGATCTACTTCATAATCATGTTCGTCATCAGCTTCTGGATGAGCAGAAAAGCCGGGGCGAATTACCCGCGCAGCACGACGCTTTCATTCACTGCCGCCAGCAATAATTTTGAATTGGCTATTGCGGTTTCAGTAGCCGTATTCGGCATCAATTCAGGCCAGGCTTTTGCCGCCGTCATCGGTCCGCTGGTGGAGGTGCCGGTGATGATCGGTCTGGTCAACCTGGCGTTCTGGTTCCGCAAAAAATGGTGGGGTGAGACTGCTACAAAATAAATTACCTGGCAATGAGTTTGGCGAGGTGCATGCCGCCCCAAACGGCGGCAAAGCCCAGCACAAGCTGCAAAGCAATGTTGAGCGCGAATTGGATGTTCAAGCCGCTTTTTAACAAGCTGACCGACTCATAGCCAAAAGTCGAGAAAGTGGTGAAGGCACCCAAAATGCCGACCACCAAAAAGTTACGGGTATCGGCCGAGATCAATTTGCTGTTCTCGGCCGTTACTGCCAAAAATCCGATCAAGAGGCAGCCAACCACGTTCACCAACAGGGTGCCCATGGGGATATGTGTTTTTGATTTGAAAAGCTGCATGGAGAGGATCGCAAAGTAGCGCAATACTGCACCAATAAAGCCGCCTGTTCCAATGATAATGATGTCACGCATGTGATGAACTCCAATAACAAAATCAGGAGTCATCAGCAACGAGGCGGTTAAGGGCGGACTCCATCGCCGCGTGCCCAATTTTACTCCAAACAGACCCGGATCGGCAGATTTTGGAATGTCATGGAATTTCACCTTTCCAGTTTTATAGAAAAAAGTTATAGTTAGATATCTGCTCAAGCTGCAAACATTAGCCAGGGAAATCAATGCAAAGACTTTCAATGAGAAGAATCATTCAACTGATCGTGATCCTCCTTGCTGTCCTCTATGTGGTGGTCAGTTTCACCCAAATCCAATCCATTATTGAGACGCTGCGTCTGGGAAATTTTCCATTCCTGGTAGTCGCTTTTATTTTTGAATTCATCTGCCTATTCAACGCAACCGCAGTTTATGGTTCACTCTACCAACTGGTTGGTATGAGAGAAACTCGTTGGAATTTGTTGCTTCAGACCACCGCCTCCACCTTCATCAGTATGATCGCCCCCAGTGGTGGGATGAGTGGTCTGGCTGTGATCATTGATTCAGCCAAACAACGCAAACTTTCGTCAGGCCGGGTGCTGGTGGTGGGCATCCTCTACCTGCTTTATGAATACGCCTCTTTGTTATGCGTGGTGACGGTTGGATTCGTGGTGCTGCTCCGCCGCGGTCATTTGGGCGTAGGCGAGATATCTGCAGCGCTCTTCATGCTGGCCATTGCCCTGGGCGTGGGCGTGGTACTTTATCTGGGGTATATTTCACAGAAACGCCTGGGGTTGCTGCTCACGGGACTTTCCAGGTGGGCAAATAGAAGAGTGCGACGCTTCTTCCACCGCGACCTGATCAATGTAGGCAATGCCTATTTCCTTTCAACCGAAATTGCCGATGGCATATCCACCATTCGGGCAAAACCCAAAAAACTGATCTGGCCCTTCTTGTTTGCTCTCAATAACAAAGCCATTCTGATCTGTATCTTGGCATTCACCTTCATGGCCATGAATGTTCCTTACTCTGTGGGGACCATCATTGGTGGATTTAGTATCGGCCAATTGTTTTACTATATCTCCCCCACGCCCGGTGGTGTTGGTGTGGTTGAGGGCCTCTTCCCCTTAATTTTAACCACTCTAAGGGTGCCTTTTGGCAAAGCTGTTTTGATCACTTTTACTTACCGCGCGATCACACTTTGGCTGCCGTTATTGATCGGTTTTTTCTCTTTCAGAGTTTTGCAAAGCCGGCACGAAACATAAAAACATGTTTTTCCTTTGGACAAATAAGTAATCAAAAACAGGAGGAAATTAATGAATAAGCTCTTTTCCGAATCCGTGTTTGTGTTGAAACGTCAAGGCTTGGCCATCAGCGGCAAATATCGTCTCTTTGATTCCCAAGGCAAGGAACCTCTTCTCTTCATTGAAGAAAAATCCAAATGGCTTCCACCTTCAATTTCTTATCGCGCTTATGAAGATGAAAAGAAAACCCGCGAAGTACTGACGCTGAAAGATCGGCCAGATGATCCTTCAGAGAATATGGATATCTTTGACGCTCAGAGCGGAGAAAAGATCGGCAGCCTGATTTCTGATGCCGATTCGATTTCCGAGATTTTCAAGGATGTATGGGCGATTCTAGATGCCGAGGGCAAGACGTGTGGGAAAGTTTATGAAAAATCACTCAGCAAATCGCTGATGAGGGAGTTGGTCACCCATGATCTACCCCAACAAATGGATATCAAGGTCGGAGAGATCGAGGTGGGAGAATTACGGCAAAAGGTAAAACCGATCAGCTACGAACTTGTGATTGATCTGAGTAAGGATGTTTCAGGGTTACTCGATCACCGTCTGGCCTTGGCGGCCGGGATTATGATGGCCTATCATCAGGGCAAAGAAGTAGATGGGTAGATCCAGCCTTGTTTGAAGACATTTATCCCTGCCACGGGTCAGAGACTTCGATCCCTGCCTCAGAATAGATCTCTCGATCATAAGTTATCAGTACCAGGTTTCTTGCACGAACAGTGGCTGCAATCATTCCGTCCAGAGCAGAAATGGGTTTGCCCTTTTCTTCGCATTGCGCACTCACCCTGCCCCATTCCATGATGATCTCCATATCCAGTGGAATGATCCTGCCATGAAATCGAACCAACAATTCATCTTCCAACCAGCGATACAGATCAGTTTTTCGGGGCAACTCAGGTTCCGATTCGATGGTCTTTACGATCTCACCAATGGTTAAAACACTGAGGCAGACTTCATCCTCATTTAAAGCATCCATCCACCTTACCAGCCAGTCATCAGCATGGGCGTGCATCAACTCTCCCAAAAGTGGTGTGTCCAATAAGTATTTCATCACTAAATGTCCTCACCCCGCTTACCGTTATCCCGGCTGACGGCGGAATCTGCGAGAGGTGAAGCGCGAAAGAAATCTGAGAGTTTGCCCTGGGCTTTACATAACTTTTCATAGTCCACAAAAGAAAGCAAAACAACGGTCTTCTCGCCACGGCGTGTAATGAGCTGAGGGCCTTTTGAGAGGGCCTGATTGACCACTTCGCTGAATTTATTTTTTGCATCTTGCAATTGCCACTCGTTTTCCATTTTCACCTCTAATTTTATAAATAGCCTGTCTAGTCTGTCTAGATTATACCATATTAGGTATTCATTTTGTTTGCTGATCTTGTTAGATGGAACTTTTATTTTATTGATGATTAATTCAAATTAACCCTTTTTTTATTATTTTTATCACAATAAGTGGCTATATTTATATTGTTGAATTTTGCAACTTTTTTTATCGCCGCCTACATTACTAATTCGAGGAAAATAAAATGAATAACAACAAAGATGGCAAGAAAGCCGGTGCTATCGGGCTTTCAGTATTCCTGGCTTTTTTCAGCATAGCCAGCATGATTACCGCGCTCCTGCGAAAAAACTTTAACGTTTCCACTTTTTCAAATATTGGTACATTTTTGGCGACCATCATCATTATGGTTCTCATCCGGAGAAAGCATTACTCCGCCGCCTTCATTCTTGGATTGAGTGCCTCCTTTTTCCAGATGGGAATCATGCAACCTCTGGACAGGGCAGGCATCAGCTTTCACATGGCCACCATGGTGATTGTAATCGGAATTGTGTATGCAGTCCTGCTTTTAAAAACCAAACACGTTGCCAAAGGAATTATTGCCAGTGTGCTTCTCGCCAACCTCACTGCAGCAATTGACTTTTGGGGCCCTGCTTCAAGACCATTCGCCGACAATTCCACTGAGAAGGTCATGCTTCTATTTACCATGATCCTGGCCGCTGCTGGAGCTTTCGTGATTATTCGTTATTGGAAAGATTTTAATTTTTCAACCAAAATGGTGGTTTCACTTTTGGTATCCACACTTTTTGCCATTTCAATCATTCAAATCTTTATTGTTTTTTCGCATACCAACTTTTCACAAAAACTTGCTTCACTATCCCAAGATATGAATGCAGTTGAAGCGTTGGTAAGGAAAAACAACCAAACGCTGGCGTTTCTCGGCAGTCTTGGAATGACCATTGCTTCACTATTGGGTCAGCTGATCGCGAACATTACCACCAAACCGTTGCGCTCCATGGTCAAAGAGGTGGATGCTGTTGTCGCTACCGGCGATCTAAACTGCAAAATCGAATCGGATTCACAAGACGAAATTGGTGCCCTGGGAAGATCCCTTTACAGCTTGATTGGATACATCCAAAACAAGGCTGCCACGGCCACCCGTCTTTCCAAAGGGGATCTGACAGAAAACATACAGACCCTGTCTGATCGAGACACACTTGGGCTTGCCTACAAGCACATGTTGACCAGCTTAAATCACTCGATTTCAAAGGTTGTTGAAAACGCGCAATCATTAGATCTGGCTTCACAACAACTTGAACAAACCGCCGAAACCTCAGGGACTGCCACGGCTCAAATCGCCGACACCATCCAACAAGTAGCCCGTGGTATCACCCAGGAAACTGAATCTGTAACCTTAACCTCTCAATCTGTCGAACATATGGCTCGGGCAATTGACGGAGTAGCCAAAGGCGCGTCAGATCAATCAATAGCGATCAATGAGACCTCAGAAGTAGCAGTTCGCATTAATGCTGATATTGAGCAAGTCATCGAAGGTATTGGGGTCGTGGCTCAAAACTCCAACAGCGCCGCCATAACAGCCAATGAAGGTCAAAAGGTCATGCAGACCAACCTGGAGGGAATGAACTCCATCAAGCAACAGGTCATGCAATCCACCCACAAAGTGGAAGAGATGGGTGAACTCAGCAAGAACATCGGCATGATCCTGGAGACCATCTCTGAGATCGCCAGTCAAACCAATTTACTAGCATTGAATGCTGCCATCGAGGCTGCCCGGGCTGGTGAAGCAGGTAAAGGTTTTGCCGTTGTAGCAGATGAAGTTAGAAAACTGGCAGAACGTTCTAGCGTTGCTACAAAAGAGATTGGTACTTTGATCAATAATATTCAAACTACAGTCGGTGATGCGGTCACCGCCATGCATGCCAGTACTGCCGAAGTGGATCGGGGCGTTGAGTATTCCAACCTGGCTAACCAGGCTTTAACCCAGATCATGGAATCCGTTCAAAAGGTGAACGACCAGGCCGGCGTCGTGAACAATGCCGCCGTCAGCATGCGCGCCGCTGCCGAAGCCTTGACCAGTTCTGTTGACCGCGTGTCAGCCGTCGTCGAGGAGAACACGGCCGCCACTGAAGAAATGTCCGCCGGTTCTCAAACTGTTGTTTCGGCAATCGAAAATATTTCGAGCGTCAGTGAAGAGAACAGCGCGGCAGTGGAAGAGGTATCCGCCTCCACGGAAGAAATCTCCGCCCAGGCCAGAGAAGTAGCCGACCTGGCTCACTCCGCGGCTGAAATTGCAAAATCGCTGACTGAAGCGGTATCCATGTTTCAACTTGCATAGAAACCCATCAACTTACAATAAGCAGAGATCCTCATTTTTATGAGGATCTCTGCTTTTATTAACCAAATCCTTCTCACTGAAAAACTCGGGGAAGTATCGCCCCATGGAAAAAGGCTTGAAGAGGTTGGATGATGCTGCGTTTGATGAGCTAAGGACCCTTTTTAAGCCATAAGGTTAATAAAACTGCTATTTTTTATTACATATCGCTATTAATTTTCTGATTTCATCTCTGGCTGATTTTGAATTCACTTCTTTTATACTAACCTGATCAGCCGTTTTTATTAACATTTTTTATTTTAATAATTGTATGTTGTTCAAATTATGAATAATAACTAAAAACAATTGGTTCTCTTTTTGTTACATAATCTTTTTCATTCATTTCAAGTAATATTTTATTGAGGAATACCCATAAAACGATGCAATAATAGGTAAATAGAAAACCCGTAGTCTTAATATGAAAGCAAATTATCTTGCTTTAAGGAGCGGAAAAATGGTTGGAATTGGAAAGATATTAAGAGTCAGCTTCATTTTATCCTTCTCGTTTGCATCACTTTTCCCAGGATCCATCAATAAAGCATCGGCCCAAGAAACAAGTCAACCTGACTCAGCCACGATTGCAGGAACAATGCAATCAGAATTGGGTTGCAGCGGAGATTGGATGCCAGGCTGTGAAAAAACAAATTTAGTTTTTGATCCCATCTCAAATATTTGGAAGGCAACTTTTATTGTCGCACCTGGCAACGATCAAGATAAGAAAGGTCCGCGCTATAAGGTTGCCCTTAATGGATCTTGGGATGAAAACTACGGGAAAAATGCTTCAAGGGGCGGAGCCGACATTCCTCTGGTCGTGGATCAACAAATTGAGGTAACTTTTTATTACGATCACCTGACTCATGTTATTGCTGATGATTACAATACGCCGATTCCAGTGGTTGTCGGTGATTTTCAAGATCAATTGGGGTGTGAAAAAAATAATGATCCTGGATGTATGCGAACCTGGCTTCAGGACCCTGAAGGGGACGGAAATTTTACTTTCGTGACCAAGGCATTAAAATCAGGCACCTATTCAGTCTCACTTGTTATAAACCAAAAGACGAATAGTACAACAGGGAAATCAACAACCTTTGATGTTTCTAAGGATAATGATGAAATCTATTTTGGATATGATATGGTTAAACAAGAATTAATTATCAGCACAACTGGTGCCCCCAAGGGAAGTCTTGCAAAACAAAAAGCAATTTGGGTTAATCAAGACACCATTTTGTGGAATATTGCTGGTTCCTCCAAATATAAGTATTCTTTGTTCTATTCAGCCGATGCAACTCTTGAATTGACCTCAGACGGTATCGCTGGCGGAAAAGAGATTCCGCTCACTTTCAGTAAATCCGGTCCAGGTGGTGACGTATTGATTCAAAATCCGTATCTCTCTGGATTCTCTACTTTTAAACTGGCAAAGGACGATTTTTCAAAAATTCCCGATATCTTGCGCAGTCAATGTGCGGTTGTTGTTCGTGATAATAATGGGAAAGTGGTGGATGCCTCAGGAATTCAAATTGCAGGTGTTCTTGATGCGGTATACGATTATTCAGGAATACTAGGTGTGGAGTTCACCGAGCAAACCCCGACCTTAAGATTGTGGGCTCCTTCTGCAATCTCTGTTGGTGTCAGGATCTATGAAAGTTCAAGCGTAATTGTCGGTAAATATTTCCCGATGATTCGCGATGATGTATCTGGTGTGTGGAGTATCAAAGGCGAAAAAGAGTGGAAAAATAAATTTTACCTGTATGAAGTGCAAGTTTTTAGCCCCAAGACAGGCAAGATTGAAAAAAATCTGGTTACCGATCCCTATTCATTCAGTCTTTCGACAAACAGCTTGAAGAGTCAAATGGTTGATTTGGATGATTTGTCATTAAAACCGGAAGGATGGGATAACCTCGTAAAACCGGAACTTCTTAACCCTGAAGACATAGTGATTTATGAGTTGCATGTTCGCGATTTCAGTATCCATGACGAAACTGTGCCTGAAAACCTACGTGGAAAATTCATGGCTTTTACGGTTCCAGAGTCAGATGGAATGAAACACCTGACTTCTTTGGCTGAAGCTGGATTGACTCACATTCATCTTTTACCGGTTTTCGATATTGCGAGTGTGAATGAAGACAGTTCCACCTGGTTAAACGTTGATGAAACCTTGTTAAAAAAATATCCTTCCAATTCCGATCAACAATCGCTTGCCGTTTCATTGGTCAAAGGAGAAGATGGATTCAACTGGGGATATGATCCCTACCATTACACTGTTCCTGAAGGCAGCTATGCAACGAATCCAGATGGATCAACAAGAATCGAAGAGTTCAGAGAAATGGTCAAAGCCATTAATGAGAGTGGTTTGCGCGTGGTGATGGATGTAGTCTATAACCATACTTCTCAAGCGGGCCAAGACCCCAAATCGGTATTGGACAAGATCGTTCCTGGCTATTATTACCGACTGGATACCGAAGGAAATGTGACCACCAGTACATGCTGTCAAAACACTGCTACTGAACATAAAATGATGCAAAAACTGATGGTAGATTCGGTTGTCACTTGGGCAACCAAATACAAAGTTGATGGATTCAGATTTGACTTAATGGGACACCATATGCTATCGAATATGAAAGCCGTAAGGGCCGCCCTGGATGCGTTGACACTTGAAAATGATGGAGTGGACGGGAAAGCCATCTATATCTATGGCGAAGGATGGGATTTTGGAGAGGTTGCCAAAAATGCCCGTGGAATCAATTCCACTCAATTGAATATAGGGGGGACGGGAATTGGCGTATTCAACGATAGAATGAGAGACGCGGTAAGGGGTGGAAATCCATTCGATGATTTACGCCTGCAGGGTTTCAGTACAGGTCTCTATTTGAATCCCAACGCAGCTGAAACAAGAAAACCAGCCAAACAACTTGAAAAACTGCTGGATTATACTGACTGGATTCGTCTCACTCTGGCAGGTAATCTTGAAAATTATGTGATCATGCGCTCAAATGGTGATTTAGCCGATGGGACTCGTGTCTTATATGGCGGCTTGCAGGCGGGTTATACACTGGACCCGCAGGAGAATATCGCCTATGTTTCAGCTCACGACAATCAAACCCTTTTTGATGCAATCCAAGTAAAAGCATCAGCCAAAATAAATTTAGACAACCGCATCCGCATGAACAACTTGGCTTTGAGTTTTCCGATGTTCAGTCAGGGCATTCCTTTCTTTCATGCGGGAGATGATCTGCTGCGTTCAAAATCGCTGGATGATAATTCGTATGACTCAGGAGATTGGTTCAATGCCCTGGATTGGACCTATAAGAGTAATAATTGGGGGATCGGTTTACCCATAGAAGGTTCAAGCAATTGGGAGATTTACCGTCCCCTTCTCGGCAATACCCAGCTTAAACCCAGTTCCACCCAGATTGCTTTTGCTTCGAATGTATTCAAAGAGTATCTTGAGATCCGAAAAAGTTCACTTCTATTTAGATTAACTACAGCAGAACAGGTTTCTAATTGTGTGAGTTTTTATAATACCGGCACCATACAAATTCCTGGATTGATCGTTATGAGAATTCAAGATAAAAATGATTTGGACCCCAAATATAGTGATATTTTGGTCTTCTTTAATTCAAATCAGAAAAGCATTTCCTTCACTGAAGAAACACTGGTTGGTCAGGCTTTTCAATTACACCCGGTTCTTGTTGATTCTGTTGATCCAATTGTAAAAATATCAGCTTATGTCGCTTCCAGCGGGTCATTCATAATCCCGGCGTTATCCACAAGTGTTTTTGTAATATACAAATAGAAAAGATTTTTTCTACTTCTTCAATAAACACATCTAAACAATACAAAAAAAGGATCCTTCTCAATGAAAAGGATCCTTTTTTGTATTATGCTATTCTTTCTCCCCCGAGAACTCGGGGAAGTACCATTCCTCTTCTTCCATCAGCCCGGAAGTGACCTGATCCAGCGGCGTGAGGGGATCGTCCATGCGCACCTGCAGGCTAATGCCGGCGGTTCTGACACCGTTGGAGGTCATCACCCGGCGCACGCGGTAGCGTAAAAAGTAGCGCTGCACCAGTTCGTTGTTGAGCACATCCTTGACGGTGCGGACGGAGACGGCGGCCCTTTCGGCCAGTTCGCCCATTTCGGTTTCGACCACGTTGCGCAGTTCGCCGGTCATGGGGTTCCAGAAGCACAGCGAGCGGGCAGCCATGATGACGGTAAAAGCGGAATGCCCCAACAGGGGCAGCCAGTTATTGAAAAAGTAATTGGTGAGGAACATGCCGCGCTCGGGCTGGATGAGGCGTGCCCTTTCGCTGCCGTAGGCGCGCTGCAGCATGAACTTGCGTGAACGATCGTTCACCGGCGCTGCGCCTGCCGGGGTTTCGTCTTCTTCTGCAAAAAGATCTGTTTTGGTCGAGACCAAAATGGAAGGTTCGTCTTCTTCGACTTTGATGGTTGGTTCTTTGAAATCACCCGCCACCTGGTACGACGGTTGCAGTGAGCTGACCGAGGCTGAAGCATTGTTGCCCTTATAGAAACCGTTTTGCACAATCACCTTAAAGGCCACCGGTTCGCTGTAAAGTCCTTCGAGAATACGGGAAATCTGGGCGCTGAGGCGCTCTTCCACCCAGGCCTTGCCGTAAGTGTTGTATGCCCCCACCGTAAAGGTCTTGTTCTCGTAACCGATCAAACGCAGGGGTTGAACCCAGGTCTCGTAAAGGGCACGCGACATATCGTGGCGCAGCTCCCCGAGCACCATTTCCCAGGCTTCTTTATGCCCAGGCAGGTTCACTCCCAATGATCGGTTTTGTAACGGCTGGTCCATGCAGACCCTTTCCTGAATTCTCGGCAACCCCACCCTGCCGCCGTTGTTTTATCCCAAGTATTACTAATTCAGAACATTTATTCTAATTTCTCTTTACTGGTCTCTTCGCGAAATCTTCCGTTCATCAACCTGTTGAATAATTTTTTCTACCGGAAAACCCCTGGGTTTTTGGAAGAAATAATTCATTCCTCGCCAACCAATTTCTCCACGAACATCGAAAGAACCTGGGTATCCAGTTCTTCTTCAAGATTCGCCAAACGGGCAGAACAAATACGCACCAGAATACCGACGGTCTCACCGACGGATACTTTGCGTCCCATTAAATTGGAAAAACGATCCTGCCAATGTTCAATTTCGGTGATCTCACCCTGTGACAGGGTAAGCCCGACTTTGCGCCGCGGCACAATACCCGGCGGACGACCCGGCGAACGACTTTCGGGTTCGCTGGGCACGCTGCGGGCTTCATAGAGTTGCACCCAGGCACTCCGGTTGGAGTTCGTGTTAGCAGCCATACTCACTTCACCTTCCGAGCGATTTCCACGCTGATCATGGAATCTTCACTCTGCAGCAAATGGTCCATCGAAAGGGCACACAGACGGATGATCTCGCGTGGCACACCTTGCGATTTTTCGTACAAGACTTCAAAAGCATCATCATTGATCAACGGCTCTGACCGGCCAGCCACCCGCAGCCTGAAAACCACCATCTGCAACGCACTGGAGAGGGTGAGGGGAGGCAGGGCTAGACGCACAAAGACGCGTGCGTTGACCGATTTGTTCAACTCGAACACGCCAGACATTTCAGACTGGCCGAAAGCCAGCACTTGAACCACCTTGGCGTCATAATCAAAATTGTAAAGACGGTGTAGCACTTCAAGCGCTTCGCCTTCCATCAACTGAGCGTCATCCAGCAGTACAATTACGTTGTGGTTGGCGGCATAGGCATCGGCCATGAATTTTTCCAGCCCCTCCATCTGACGCTGGAAGGAGCGTTGGGGAGGCACCCCCAGGGTTTGTGAGATCTGGCGGGCGGCGTCCATGGCTGACTTAAAGGCCGCTGTATGAATGTAGCAGATATCAATATTCTCTTCGGAGGCATACACATCATAGAGGCGCCGGGCAAGTGAACTCTTGCCCATGCCCATGTCGCCGGTGATGAGGGCCAATCCGCGGCGGCGCGAAATGACACCCTGTGCCTGACGATAAACCGCCAGGTGCTCAGGGCCAAGGTAGAGGTAACGCGGATCGGCTGAAAGTTTAAATGGATCCTCTTTCAGACCCAGGCGTTCAAGCCGGATCAGGCGCCACTCGTTATCATTCATGGAATCAAACATGTGTTCTTCCTCCTGCACATGAATTATCGCACGAAATCGGAATCAAATCAATAGAATTACGGTAATTTCTGGTTTTAAAACATGATTTAGCGCAATTAGTTGAAGTACCAATTATTTTATGCTAATATGATATCGGAAGCAAGAAAAATGAGTATAATCTTCTCAAAATCAACAAATATGAGAAAAGAAGGGTAAGAACTCGCATGGCAATCACGATTTCGATCGCAAATGAAAAGGGTGGAGTGGGTAAAACCACCACAGCAGTCAACCTGGCCGCGGGATTAGCCTTGCGCCTGTCTGATAAAACCGGACCCGCCAGCCGTGTGCTGCTGGTGGACATGGACCCCCAGGGACACGCCCTGCTCGCCACCGCGTTTGAAAAAGGTCAGCAAAAACTACCCGCCTCTCTGGCAGCATTGCTCACCGAGACCCCGCCGCCTTCTATCCAGCGCATCATTCAAAAGAGCGACCATCATCCCAACCTGTTCTTCATCCCCTCGGACCACGGGGAGATGATCAAGGCCGCCCGCGAACTACCCGCCCTGATGGCCAATGAAACGCGACTGCAGCGCGCCCTGGCAGGCGTGCAAAACGATTACGCCTTCATCATTATTGACACCCCCCCGACCACCGGAGACCTTCTGATTAACGCCCTCGTAGCCGCCAGCCATGTGCTGATCCCGGTCGAGACCAGCTACCTGGGGGTCTCAGGCTTGATCGAACTGCAGCGCACCATCGAACAGGTACAGATGCATTTCCGCCCTGACCTTAAGATCCTTGGTTATTTGCCCACCTTGTGTGAAGAGCAGCGTGCCGAAGCTCAGGAGATCCTTGGCGAACTGCAGCAGCGTTTCAAACAAAACCTGCTGCCTCCGATCCACAAAGCCTCGGACCTGGCTTACGCCCACTCCAGCCACATGGATGTCTTCACCTATCGTCCACCCCGGTCACGCACCGCCGAAAATATCGCCTCCAGTTCACGCGCCACCCACGAGTATGCCGATCTGGTGGAGTCCATTCTCAAAAAGACCAAGTCCGGCTAAGCACCTGAAAAGGAAGACTTTTTATGCCACCTAAAAAACGCTTCAGCGCCTTTGACGACCTTTCCGCTTCTGCCTCCGAAAAGACCAAGATCCAGACCCCTTCAATCATTGAGCAGCCACAGCAAGCGTCCGCTGTTGAGCGGATCGAACGTCTGGCCCCCAGCCAGATGATCCCCGACCGTTTTCAACCGCGCCGTTTGCTGCCCCCCTCTCTGCGCGCGGACTTTTTTAGCGGGCGTTTGAATTGCTACCAGGCTGCCATGGAATGGCTGGCGCTGGCACGCGCCGACCAGGGTGCGGCTGCCGAGATCGAAAAGCTGCTGCTGATGGGATCTTCCTTTGAAGAACACGGGCAGATCAAATCCATCACCGGCAAGTGGGTCAGCGGCGCGAACGGCGATTATGTCTTTCAGATCGAGACAGGCGAACGTCGCTTCTGGGCGGCCTGTTTACAATACGCCTCCTCCGGCGCTGCGGATGAACCTCAACTGCGGGTGGAAGTGGTGGACCATCCCACCCGACAGCGCCAGGTACTTGAGAACCGCCATGCCGAACCACCTTCCGCGGTGGAGCAGGCCTGCGAAGTGGCTTCGTTAATTTTGGCAGAATTGGGGATCGAACCCGACCCCGAAGTGGAAGATGATTACGAGTTTTTCAGACAGGCACGCAACTCGCGCATGCCCTCCGGCTTGTGGGAAAAACTGATGCCCGTCATGCAGCTCACCCGTCCGCGTATGGTGCAGTTGCTCAATATTCTGCAGCTCTCAACCCAGCAGCTGGATATGGCCGACCGCTATCGTCTTTCAGAACGCGTCCTGCGCGAGATCCTTTCTGCCCCACGTGAGCAGTGGGATCGCATGATCCGTCTGAGCATTCAAAACCAGTTAACCTCGGACGAGGTCTCGGAAATGGTCACCCTGCCGCAAGTCAATGAAGGAACGAACCGTAAACCTCCCACCCCCATCCTGCCCGAACCGGGCCGCCAGGCCGCACGCTCCATGCGACGTTTTGTGCAGACCCTCTCAGAACTGGATCGCTTAAGCCGCGACGAAGCCCTGGACGAGATCGCCGACACCCTGGTGGTCAAGGGCAACGGAAAAGAATCCCTGACGCTGATTGAAGAACTGGCCAGGCTGATCAAGGCAAGGTTGGATCGGAAATAATTTCAGAGAATAGAGAGTAGATAATCGAGAATTGTAAAACCCGGTGATTAATCACCGGGTTTTTATTATTAGTAACCGTGGTTACACTTTATTAAAAAGCAGTCCTCCGCGGAACTACAATCTGCAGGGAACCTTTCCATCTTCCTCAAGGAAATCGAAACTTGCTCTGATCAACTAAGGCTGCCAGGAAGGAGAGATAACGTTCGCCGGGTTAGACCATTCCATCAAAGGACGGGAAGTTTTTGATTTGATATCAATGATATTTATTCCGTTGAACAGATTATTGCCGCCAATCGCAATCTGGTTGCCATCCGGGGACCAGGAGTAAACCACATCCGCTGGGTAACCGACATCGGTGAGTTGCTGTACCTCAGTACCATCGGCGTTCATCAGATATAAGGCAAACTTATCCAAAGCTCCCCGCTCGGAGAGAAAAGCGATCTTCTTTCCATCCGGCGACCATTTTGGGTTGAAGTTCGCCCAGGTATCATTGGTCAGCGCCACATCATTTGTGCCATCCGTATTTTTTACATGGATCTGGCTTGCCCCATCATTCCGCTCCTGTTGTTCAACCAGGGACATGTAAGCAATACGCGTTCCGTCAGGCGACCAGGCTGGGGTTTGATAGAAGAAGTCATATGAGGGTTCGCTAAGGGTGACCAGTTCAGAATTATCAAGATTTATTATTCTCCACCAATAAAGGCCCTTACCGTCATCTGTTCTGAAGGCGATGTGTCTGCCGTCCGGCAGCCAGATGGGTTTTAGATTCTCAAAATCAGCGGTCAAGGCTGAGACCCCGGTTCCATCCGCATACATCAAATAAATTTGAAAATGCCCGGAACGTGTTGAGGAGAATGCAAGCTGCGTCCCATCCGGTGACCAGACCGGATCAACATCATCTGACGGATCATTGGTCAAATTCATCAACCGGCTTCCATCTGGGCAGACAGAATAAATATCGTAACTCTGTCCATCATATTGCGAAAATGCTATTTTATTGCAGTCCCCTGTTATGTATTCTACAGGTGCAGTCAGCGTGGGTACAGGCAATGTTGGTTCCAAAGTTGTGGATCCTACGTCTCGCAAAGGAGCAGCCATTACGGTTGTAACTGCTGTGGTATTCATTACAACTTCCTGGTTAGGAATGATCTTTTGAGTACACCCCACCAGCAAAATGAGAATACCGGTCAACCCATAAAGAGAAATTACTAGTCCTTTTGTCATCCTGCCTCCGTGGACATTTGGGCAGCCTTTTTTGGCCAGACGGCCATTGCCCTCCCTTTGGACTGATTATGCCACCATTTAGTTCCCGACTGAGCAATAACGAACTGGGAATCGGTAAACCTGTATTTCTAAAAAAGTGTAACCGTGGTTACTGATGGATAGAAGTTAAAGTTCGCCAACCAAGGCAGATACTCACGGATATTAATAACGCGGGAGAGAGATCATAAAATACCGATTTTGGAGAGCCAAAATGAAGGTCTGTCCAAATACTGCTTTTCTGCTGATTTCAGCCGCTTTTAGCCCATTACAACAGACTAGGGGCGACCCTGTATAATCGGAGGATATTTTTTCAGGGGCGACCCTTGTTTTTCAAGGGGTGACCCTGTATAATATCCAGAGGCGACCCTTACGCGCGGAAATCATTAATGTCCGCAACGCCACTCTCCGCCCGCGACAAGGAAACTCTCTTAAATGAAAATTTTTGCTTTCGCAAACCAAAAAGGCGGGGTCGGAAAAACCACCACCGCTGTCACTCTGGCCGACGGATTGGCGCGCATGAAAGTTAAAACGTTACTGGTGGATCTTGATCCGCAGGGCCATCTGGCGCTCTCTTTCGGTCTTGAAAAATCCCCAGGACTTTACCGCCTGGTCTGTCTGGATGAACCGCTCGAAAAAGTGACCATCTCCATCCGGCCAAACCTGGACCTGGTCACAGGCGACAAACAAACCGAAAAAGTGAAACGGCAGATCACACTTTCTGATTTCCGCGAAAGCATCCTTTCAGACCTGTTGCAGGATGCGCCTTACGACGCGGTACTGCTCGACCTGGCACCCTCGCTGGATGTGCTGCACATCAACGGATTGATCGCCGCGGATTGGGTGATCATCCCCACCCGGCCTGACGCTTTGGCTGTGGACGGGGTCAAGGAAATCCTGACCACCATGGCCGAGATCAACCAGAGCGGACATCGTTACCGCGGTTACAGTATCCTGCCCACCTTCTTTGACCGCACCACCCGCGAAACCTTTCTGCAGTTCCAGGACCTGGCCAAGACCTTTGGCGAACACCTCTGGCCGCCCATCCCGCAGGATACGCGCGTGCGGGAGACAGTGGCTTACGGCCAGACCCTGTGGGATTACTCCCCCAATTCCGTGGCGATGAACGGCTACAAGGATGGCAAGCAGCGGTTGGGTGGCTACAAACAAGTACTCGGACGCATGCTGGAGGTAATAAATGGCTGAGAAAAAATTTGAACGTCGCACCACCCTGGACCCCGCCGTGGCGGACCTGCTGAGCGGCATGGAGCAGCGCCAGGCCGAGAGTCAGCTTCCGCGCAAGGAACGCGAACGCCTCGGGCGTGAACGCGCCAAGATCCAGTCACGCCGCGATCAACGCGCCACTTATGATCTGCCACCCACCCTTCGTGAAGAGATCATGTCTCTATCTGAAGAACTGCGTATCCCGGCCAGCCAACTGGTCACCCTGGCGCTTGCCCGTTTTTTGAATGATTACGGTTCCGGCAGCATTGACCTCGGAAAATACAAACAACCATCACGAAGTCCGCGTTATGATTGGAACCTGATCTTTCCGGATGAGTTAATTCGTGTCAAAAAGAAGAAGAGTTAGATTTAACAAGTGGTTGTTAAGTAGTAATTAAGTAGTCATTGAAACATGTGCAAATTCTGCACGATTAAGACGTGCATCTTTTGCACTCCACAGAAAGCTCATTTCTGCACTCCGGCTGCCTTAAGGCAAATCTTTCACCCTCGCCGGGGTGCAGCTTTTTAACTCTGGCGTGGAGGAGAATTTTGCCCTTTGGCCAAAAGGAAAAGTTTGCCCGCAGGCCAGAATGCAATAATTGCCTGTTGGCCAGGGTGAATTATTTGCAGTCAGGAGGTGTTGGCCCTTTTGCTTTATCATCATATTTTTTGTCCGCTGAATAGACCAAACCCCATGGATTTATAGGATTGGGTTGTTTCTTTGGTTTGAGAATTAATGGCCCGCCGGGCGAGGGGATTGGAAAAGTAGAGTTTGATCAATCGTCCCCATGCACGAAATATCCAACGCCGCCCA
This sequence comes from Chloroflexota bacterium, assembly GCA_021825925.1. Taxonomy (GTDB): domain Bacteria; phylum Chloroflexota; class Anaerolineae; order Anaerolineales; family Anaerolineaceae; genus UBA6107. The sequence continues at coordinate 21,241 of JAKAFP010000005.1, read as the reverse complement.
ACCCACTGAATTCGGTCTCTGGTTTCTCTTTGTAAATTGATTTCATATGTCTTGATCGTCTTATCGTTAAGCGGGATCTGTTGCCACAAATTCCGCCACTCGATCAGTGTCAATAACTCGATCCCCATCTGGATGCGCCGGTTGGCTTCGATCATTTCGGGTGAGGGTTGTTCCGACCAAAAAACCTCGTTGAGGCCAACATATCCTCCAGGGCGGATCACGCGCAGGCATTCCAAAATTGCTTTCTCCTTGGGTTCAACAAACGCCAAAACGGATTCCACCAGGACGGCATCGAAACGGTTGTCTTCAAAGGGCAAAGCGAGAACGTTTGCCAACCGGGTTTCGACTTTTGCCGAAACACCTTCCTCGAAGGCTCGTTGGGTCGTCCATGAAAGCATCTTTTCAGAAATGTCCACGGCCACCACCTGGCACCCGATCTTTCGAGCGATGTAGGCCGGTCCCACGCCAATACCACTGCCTACATATAATACCGATTTGGCATCCTCAACATGGCAGAGGGCTAACAGTTCATCCGTGGCTATAAATCCGCCAAGATGCTTGGTAATGCCAACTTCAGCTTGAATATCGAGATAATCCGGGGAGTGAGCAGTCATATAGGTTCTCCTTATGCTTCAAATGACAGTCTGCTTAATTGAGTATAGGCCGTTGAGCGACCAAAAACACCTTCTCTGGAGGGGTTTTTCCCTTTCAAATAAAAATATTACCTAATATTTATTAAAACCAAAAAGGAGTCTGTTTGGCAGACTCCTTTTTATGGAATTCTAAAGTGTAACCAGGGTTACGCTTTATTCAGCCACAAGCAGGGCGCGGGCCAATTTGGCATGCAGGCTTCCGAGCCCTTTGGCAATGTGCATGTTGGTGGTGAGAAGGATGATCCCGGCCAGGACGAAGAGGGGCATGGTCCAGGGTTCAAAAACGTGTGCCACGCCATCCCACATGAACATGGGAATATGATAAACATATTGAAGTACCGGCACTGCGATAAAAGCCAGCCCTACGGCAAAGAGGGTGATGAAGAGCACAAAATAGATGATGCCCAGCGGAAACTGCACGAAGAGGAAGAGGGTGGAGAACCAGGTGATCTTTGAGCCGAAAATGGCTTTCAATTTTTCCACCCAAGTGATGTCCTTGCGGGTGAAGACCGGGCGTCTCGGCATGCGCACCCCGAGCAGGGCTTCCACAATGCGGCCTTCCAGCCAGGCGAGCCCGCGGAAGGAGAGGAAGATCAACGCAGCCAGCGGGATGCCGAAGATCATGATGATCATTGATACTGATAACGAAATACCGGTGACCGCCCAGCTGAAGTAGAGGGTACCTGTGATCAATGAAATGAGCATATAGAGCACAGATCCCCAGGCGCGGGCGTCTCCAAAGATGCCAAAAAAGCGACCCAGCCAGGGGCGGTCAATTTTGGTTTGAGGCATTGTTAAACTTGGGTTCATTTTTTTCTCCATCATTTGATAGGCCGCAGCAGTCTCTTCGGGGGTGCCGTACTCCTCGATGATAGTGTCCAGTGAAGGGGCTTCCTGCCCCTCCATGGCCATGGCGCTGCGTAAGTATTCTTCGGCATCAGCCTGCGCATCGCGCACGGTGGCGGGGTCGCAGTCTTTCATCAACACTTTTAATTGAGCGAGATAATTTTCAATGGTCTGACTCATGATCGGGTTCCTTTCAGCGTGGCATCCACGTAATCGCGGGTTTGCTCCCAAACGGTTTTCCATTCCTGGTAGGCTTCTTTTCCGGCGGGAGTGATCTGGTAATATCTTCTTGGCGGTGCCGAGATGGAAGGTTCCACATGGCTCTGCAGCAGTGCGCTGTTTTCAAGCGAACGCAGCACTGGATAAAGCGCTCCCTGTTTCATGGATAAGCCTTCTTTTTGACCTGCGCCGATCTGTCGTGCGATCTGATACCCGTAAAGTGGTTCACTCGAATTTGCCATGACGCCCAGCAAAACAAGGGATGCAATGCCGGAGTTCAATTCTTTCTGGAACTTCTTTAACGTACCTTCTTTGTCGTCCAAAGCGCTCTCCTTTCTGTTTCTAAATAATGATAAACAGATAATACTACTAAGTTAGTACTATGTCAATATTGAAACACTTCAATTTCTAAAATGGTTCTTTCGAATGATCTGTTCTTTACTATTTGACGAAGGAAATGTCCTATAATGGTTAATGTGTATCTTATTTGTTTTATTTAGTTGGTGCGATATAGAAGAAGGTTGAAGATGAAACGATCATGGGTAATTGCCTTGGTTTTGCTTTTATCAGCCTGCCAGACGGGTGAGGTTTCATCCACGCCAGTCGGGCCGACCCCTGAGACGGAGACGACCACCGTACAAGCACCACCACAAATTTCAAATTCCGAAAAAACACTCCCCATTTTTCAAGTGGACCTAACCCAGCCTTTTGTTTCCACAGCCATGGATGGGCAGGCCGTTGTTTTAAAAATCTGGAATGAAGAACCATTTAACGGCATTGAAATCCCGTTGCCGCTGGATATGTCGGCTGTCGCAAACCCTGCGGTGATAAAGGGGTTGACCGCAGAAGAAACCGCCTTCCTGCAAAAGAACGGATTTGTGGTCATTCACAGCCAGGAACCACAGTTCAGTGATATTGCCCTGGAGGCCGCCAAAAAAACAGGCCAGCCCTATTACCTGACTACCGATGCCGCCTACCACGCACTTCATTTGAACTTCGACGAGTTATTGAAAACCATCGAAAAAGAAATAATTCGTCCGCAGATGCTTCAGATCTCAAGATCAACCCTGGCAGAGATCTCCGCTTCGCTACCACAAGTGAAAGGCACCCCTCTGGAACCGGAGACGATGCAAGCCATGGCGTACCTTTCAGTGGGTCTAAAACTGTTTGATCCAGTTCAAGAAGTGGACCCTTTGGTGAGCGATATTGTCGGCAGTCAGGTGGATCAGATCTTGGCGGCCAGCGGACCTTCTTTTTCCGTGCTCTTCCCGGATTTCAAGGATGATTACGGCGCATACAAACCCGTGGGGCATTATGCCGGCGATCCACTCCTTGAAAATTATTTCAGGGGAATGATCTGGTTTGGAAGGATGCACTTCCGACTTGAGAACCCAGACCAGCCAGGGTTCGTCCCTTCGCGGGTGCCGTTGATCATCACCCTGGCCATGCGACGGGCTGATGTTGAAGGGCGGCCGGCTTCGGACTTGTGGGGTGAGCTCCATCAATTATTAAACTTTGTCATCGGTCCAACGGATGACGCAGGTCCGCTCGAATACGCTGCCTTGATGGACAAGGTTTATGGGCTGACCCCTGCCTTGTTGGATTTGGCGGATGAGGCTAAATGGACAGAATTTCAAAACCAAAAAGAAATGCTTCCGGTCCCTCAAATTAATTCTCTGTTTGTCAATTCAACCGTGGACCTGTCTCCTGAAATTGGCTGGCGCTTCATGGGGCAGCGGTTTACCATGGACGGGATGATCTTTCAAAACCTGATCTTTGATAAAGTCTTGCTGAATGCTGACGGGCAGAGGAGGGAGCTCCCTTCTGGTTTGGATGTCGCGGCTGCTTTTGGATCCGCCGCTGCTCAGCAGGAACTTACCCTCATGGGCGCAGAGGGTTATCAAAACTATCCTGAGCAGATGGCAAAAATGAAAGACGCCGTGCAGGCACAACCTGAAGGGCAATGGACCAGCCGTTTTTACGATGGTTGGTTGTATTCTTTCCTGCCGATTCTGCGATCAAAGGATTCTTCCTATCCGCAGGTCATGCAGTCAAATGCCTGGGCGTATAGAGAAATGAACACCGTTCTGGGCAGTTGGGCTGAAATGAAACACGACACCATTCTTTATACGAAGTTGCCCGAAGGTGCGGGCGGCGGGGGTCCCCCCATGTCGTCACCTGCCCCCAGTTATGTGGAGCCGGATCCGCAGGCCTTTTACCGGATGGCGTATGTCGCGGAAGCCCTGGCCGCAGGGTTGGATACAAAATTTCTGGCTGTTATAAGCGGTACTGCGTCAGACAATAGCACTGTACCGATCTATACGCAAATCCGCGGAATGGTTGACCTGGCGGAAAGGTTCACTCTGTTTGGGGATATCGCTGCCAAGGAATTATCCGCTGAACCCGTCAGCATGGAAGAAAATGATGCGATCACCAGGTGCCTCGGGCTGGTGGAATGCATGTCACAAGAAACACCCTCCAACTTTCCGAACAGCGAGATGCCCAAAGCGCCCGTAATTGCGGCTGTCTCCGGCGCCGGAGAAAAGGTGTTGGAAGTCGGGGTCGGGTATGTGGACCGCATCTATGTGGTTGTGCCGCTCGAAAACACGTTTGAAGTAGCCCAAGGCGGAGTTTATTCATATTTCGAATTCGCACAGCCGCGGGATCAACGCCTGACCGACGAGGAGTGGCGCGATAAATTGGCGAATGGTAGCGCCCCATTGCCCCCTGATTGGACATCTCAATTTCTCTTCACAGGCGGGACCCCCGCCCAGGCGTTGGCGTTTCGAAAAAATGATATCTACATCATCACTGAAGCTGGAGACAAGCTGAACGTTCGTTCAGAAGCCTCCACTGCCGGTAAGATCGTGACACAATTAACCATCGGTGATTACATTGAAATTTTAGACGGACCGATGACCGCCAATGGATACACCTGGTGGAAGATCAAATCCTGGGCTCAGCAGGATATTGAAGGCTGGGTGGTTGAAAACCCGGATTGGGTTGAGAGATCGTACATGCCTTAATTCGAAATATGAATGAAAAAGAGGAAAGGGTGATCCCTTTCCTCTTTTTGCAAGAGTTATTGTAATTTTATTGCAATGAACGATCGTTCAGGTTTCTTGCTGAAGATCTTCGGTAGTTCGAACAGGGTTTTCATCAGTCCGTATTTTTTTGAGTATTGTTTGTCAACGATTTGAATTTCATCCCCCTGCATGAAGCGGATGGAGGCAGGCACCCATTCGCCGGTCACAGTGCCGTCCATTTTGCAGGGGGCGACGTTAACGACCGCATTATTATGCATGCGTTTTACCTTACCTGAATAGGGTTCGGTTGCGAAACATAATTCTCCGTTTACTTCTACAAACCAAACGGGGGTCTTGACCCCCACGCCATTTTTTCGAAAAGTTTCGACGTTGATATATTGTTCTTTTTTGAACATTTCCAGATTTGCCATGGTCACTCCAGATCTCTAAAGATAATCCTCACATCAAGGGTACTCCTAATGTCGGTGTGAGGGAAGGGGGTGTATAGGTTGATCGAAAAAATTCCCTATTGACTTTTTAAAAATAAATCTCTATTATGTAGTTAGTTTATTGCGGCAATAAACTAACTCTTCTCTTCTTCTTGTTCGTATCTTTTTCTCTTTATTGAGGGGGCCATGATTACCTCCAAGCTCAACACGGCAGATCAAGTTTGGGTCAGAAGAATGAACCGGGCCATCATCCTGGGTGTCTTTCGGACCCAAAAAACGCTTTCGAGAGCTCGGTTAGCCACTGAAACCGGATTAAATCCAAGCACGGTTTCAAGCATCATCAGCGAATTGATCAATGAGAACCTGATCCGCGAGACTGACTTGATCCAGTCCAGCACAGGCCGGCCAGGCCGTCTGCTTGAGATCAACCCCGGGGGGGGATGTGCCATGGGGATTGAAATTAATGTGGATTACATCGAGTTATTGGTGGCTGATTTTTCAGCGAATGTTTTATGGCGCCAACGGCAGGCTTCGAAACCTGAAACCGGCCAGGATGGCATCATGGACCAGGTGTTGACGTTGGCCAAACAAGCCGCTGATTTCATTACCACACATGATTCACGTCTGCTGGGGATCGGGGTGGGTGTTCCGGGTATGGTGGATGTGGCCGGCGGCCTGTTGAGGCTTGCTCCGAACCTGCATTGGGAAAACGTCCCCATCCGCAAAATTCTGGCAAGCTATTTTGACTGCCCGATTTATGTCGAAAACGAGGCCAACGCGGCCGCCCTGGGGGAATACTATTTTGGTGCAGTACAGAACGTCAAAGATTTCATCTACCTGAGCGCCGGTGTCGGCTTGGGCAGCGGCATTGTCATGGATGGCAAACTCTTTCGCGGCATGTTCGGATTTGCCGGTGAAGCCGGTCACATGACCCTGGATATCAACGGTGATATGTGCGGCTGCGGAAAACGCGGCTGCTGGGAAACCTTTGTAGGTCCGCGGGCGGTTGAACAGCGGGTACGGCGTTCATTAAGCAACGGTGCGAAATCTGTTTTACATGACATGGCTAAAGGGGATTTGGAAAACATTGTCATGGATGATGTCATACAGGCGGCCACAGCCGGCGATCAGATCGCCAGGGATGCATTAAGTGAAGTGGCTTATTACCTGGGAGTTGGCATTGCCAACCTTGTCAACTTGTTCAATGTAGAAGTGATCGTTTTGGGCGGGGCGCTAAACAACGCCAGTCCAATACTTTTGAAAGATGTTGAACGTATCGTTTTGGAAAACACTCTTATTCCCGGTCGCGAACACCTCAGGATCATCCCCTCGGCGCATGGTTCTGATGCTTGTATTATGGGTGCGATAACCCTTGTTCTTGATGATATCTTGAGCGAACCTGCTCTGATGTGATCTTGGAACCCGCGGTTTTAAATAAACCACTTTCACAAAACAGTCCACATCGTACCAATCACAATTCAGGAAGGAGGAAGAAATCAACAAATTTTCCGATCGTACTTCGCAAGACATCCCTATCCGTTCACAACTTTTGGAGGAAAGCAAATGAAAAGGAATATCGTACGTGTTTTCATGCTCATCACGGTATTGGTAATGCTCACTGCCGGCTTGAGCGCTTGCAAGGGTGGCGCAGCCGCCCCCGCCGATAAGGTAAAAGTTGGTCTTTCATTCTCAGATTTCGCGACCGAACGTTGGAAACCCGAATCTGAAATTATGAAAAAGGCACTTGAAGCAAAAGGGTATGAAGTATTAGTGCAAGAAGCTGCCCACGATGTCAAATTACAGAATGATCAGATTGACAACATGGTTGCCCAGGGTGTCAAAGGCTTGATCATTGTTGCTGAAGATGGCGAAGCAGCCGTCACCTCTGTGGATAAAGCTGTCAAAGCTGGTGTGAAAGTGATCGCATATGACCGCCCGATCAAAACCGCAAGTGTCTCTGCGTACCTGACCTTTGATAATACTGAGGTTGGCCGCCAGGAGGCCCTCGGCGTCATGACCGCCTTAGGCCTGCCTGGAAGCACTACTTGGACCGCCGACAATCCCGCCAAAGTGGTACTGTCTGGAGGTTCACCTACTGATAATAACGCACATTTGGTCAGAAATGGGCAAATGGAAGTCATTCAACCCTACATTGATTCAGGTGTGATCAAAGTTGTGGCTGATTTCTGGGTTGAAAACTGGGATGCAGCCAAGGCTCTTTCTCAGATGGAAAACACTCTGACCGCAAACCAGAATAAGATTGATGCAGTGATCGCCTCCAATGACGGCACCGCACTCGGTGAGTTGACCGCTTTGAAAGCCCAGGGATTGGCCGGTAAGGTCCCCATCTCTGGTCAAGATGCCACCGCCGACGGCTGCAATAGCATCGTCAAGGGCGAACAGACCGTGACCGTCTACAAAGATTTCCGCCTGTTGGCCCCGAAAGCTGTTGATTCATTGGATGCCCTCATCAATGGCAAAACCTTGGAAGGTGTTCAGACTATCCCCCTCAAGACTCTCTTTGGTGATGACAAACTGACCGGTGATATGGCCTGCGTCTTCCTGCCTGTTGTTCAGGTCAACAAAGACAATGTCTACCAGGAAATCGTTGTCAGTGGGTTCCAACCCTACGATGCAGTCTATCGTGATATCCCCGCTGACCAACTTCCTCCGAAACCCGGCGAAGCTGCTGCAGCCACTGAAGCACCCGCTGCGACTGAACCCATTCTCATTGGTCTCTCTTTCTCAGATTTCGCAACCGAACGTTGGAAACCAGAATCTGAACTGCTCACAACTGCACTTGAAGCACTGGGCTATAAAGTCGTCGTTCAAGAAGCTGCCCACGATGTCAAATTACAGAATGACCAAATTGACAACATGGTTGCCCAGGGCGCCAAAGGCTTGATCATCATTGCAGAAGATGGTGCTGCTGTCGTGACTGCTGCTGACAAAGCCGCAGCTGCCGGCGTGAAAGTGATCGCCTATGATCGCCCGATCAAGAGTTCAAGTGTCTCTGCGTACCTGACCTTTGACAATACTGAGGTTGGCCGCCAGGAGGCATTGGGTGTGATGACTGCTTTGGGTCTTCCCGGTAGCACCACCTGGACCGCCGACAATCCCGCAAAAGTGGTGTTATCTGGTGGTTCCCCCACTGATAACAACGCTCACTTGGTCAGAAATGGTCAAATGGAAGTCATTCAACCCTACATTGATTCCGGTGTGATCAAAATCGTGGCCGATTTCTGGGTTGAAAACTGGGATGCCGCCAAGGCTCTTTCTCAGATGGAAAATACCCTGACCGCCAACCAAAACAAGATCGATGCAGTGATCGCCTCCAATGACGGCACCGCACTCGGTGAATTGACCGCTTTGAAAGCCCAGGGATTGGCCGGCAAGGTACCCATTTCTGGACAGGACGCTTCAGCCGACGGCTGCAATAGCATCGTCAAGGGCGAACAGACCGTGACCGTCTACAAAGACTTCCGCCTGTTGGTTCCAAAAGCTGTTGAAACAATGGACGCTTTGATCAAAGGTAATGCAATTGAAGGCGTTCAGACCATCCCCCTCAAGACCCTCTTCGGTGATGATACTCTGACCGGCGATATGGCTTGCGTTTTCCTGCCTGTTGTTCAGGTCAACAAAGACAATGTCTACCAAGAGATCGTTGTCAGCAAATTCCAACCCTACGATGCAGTCTATCGCGACATTCCTGCCGATCAACTGCCTCCGAAACCTTAATAATTAAGGTAAGTTAGTAATTATTCTTCCGCGCTTGATTATTTCAGGCGCGGAAGAATTCACAAAAAGTTTAGTGGAAAGACGTAAGGCTGTTTTTTTATCGAAGATCCACTGCTGATAACCAGGTCCAGTTTTTCGCCTTTACATTAAAAGAAGTTTCTCGAGATTCATACAAAATAGGATTTTGCCGATGGACGAAAACATTATTCTAGATTTTCAACAGGTAACAAAAGAATTTCCTGGCGTGACTGCGCTTAGTGATGTCAGTTTTCAAGTTAAACGTGGTGAGATCCATGGTTTGTGCGGAGAAAACGGCGCTGGCAAGTCTACGTTAATGAAAATTCTGTCTGGAGTGTACCCTCACGATACCTATGAGGGAGACATTTACTACAATGGTGAGCTCCTGAAGCTTGAAGGAAGTGCCATCCATCAGGCCGCTGAAAAAGGCATCGCCATTGTTTATCAAGAATTAACCCTTGTGCCCGGGATGACTGTTGGAGAAAATATTTTCCTTGGAAAAGAGCCAGTAGAACGTGGAATCATTAATTGGTCTCGCGTTTATTCAGACACTCAAAAAATTTTGGATGAGTATCATCTCGACGTTCAACCTCAGGATATTGTAAAAAACCTGGGTGTTGGAAAAATGCAGATGACGGAAATCGCCAAAGCGTTGTCAGAAAACGCGAAAATCTTGATCCTGGATGAACCCACGAGTGCGCTTTCTGAAGCTGAAGTCACCCAGTTAATGGAGATTCTCAAGACCTTAAAGGAACATGGGGTAACCTGCATATATATTACCCACAAGCTTGAAGAATTTTTCAGAATCACTGACAGTGTGACCGTTTTACGCGATGGCAAGGTTGTTACGACTCAACCCACCAAAAATCTGACCTCAGAAAAATTGGTTCAATACATGGTTGGCCGTGAAATGAAGGAACGTTTTCCAAAAGGAAATCGTACCCCAGGCAATGTTGTTTTTGAAGTCAACGATCTTCACGCAGAAGACGTTGATAAGGGCAAAGAAGTACTTAAGGGAGTTACCTTCGATCTGCGTAAAGGAGAAATCCTTGGAATTGCCGGATTGATGGGTTCAGGCCGTACCGAACTTGTGATGACGATTTTTGGTGAATTCGCCAAGATCACACAAGGCACGATCAAGATGGAAGGGAAAGAGATTTTTATCACAAATGGACATTCTGCCATGGAACATGGCATCAGTCTGGTGCCTGAAGATCGAAAACGGCATGGTTTGATTCTGATCCAGTCCATCTTAAAAAATATTTCCCTGCCTAATTTGGATCGGTTTGCCTCCTTTATGCGTATCGATCAGGATGCCGAACTTGCCGAGAGTTTGAAATTTGCCAAGGAACTTGCGATCAAGACTCCAAGCCTTCTTGTGCCAGTTGAATCGCTGTCTGGTGGGAACCAGCAAAAAGTGGTCATTTCCAAGTGGTTAATGTCAGGTCCAAAAGTTCTGATCATGGATGACCCAACCAGGGGTATTGATGTAGGTGCCAAATATGAGATTTATAAGCTCATGAATGAACTTGCCGAACAAGGAATTTCGATCATCATGATCTCGAGTGATCTGCAAGAAGTGATCGGAATGAGTGATCGCATCATGGTGATGTGTCACGGAAGTTCCAATGGCATTCTGGATATTTCTGAAGCAACACAAGAACGCATTATGACACTGGCAACGGGCATGGCCTGAGCAGTACTTATTTCATTCAAGAGGTGAACAATGAATTTTTCCGAATTAGGTCAACGGTTTCGCAAGAACATTCAAACTTACATCATCATTATTGCATTGGTGGTCATTTGGGGCGTTTTCGCCATCATCACCAAAGGTGGCTATTTCATGCCTCAAAACATCTCCAACCTCTTCCGCCAGATGACCGTTACCGGTTTTCTCGCGGTAGGTATGGTATTGGTAATGGTGACCGGTGGAATTGACCTCTCAGTGGGAAAACTGGCGGGTTTTGTTTCTGTCGTTGCTGCATTATTTCAACGAGATATTTGGTTCAAACTGATTCCAAATGAACCCGTCCTCTCGGCAGTGCTAACTGTTTTTGTCTCCATGCTGGTAGGCACATTATTTGGTATGTACCAGGCCTATGTTACGGCGTACTTGCGTGTGCCTGCCTTTATTGTGACCTTGGGCGGTATGTTCATCCTTAATGGAGGCATCCTGCTGGCCACCGGCGGACAAACCATAGCCGCCAACCAACCAGGTTTTAGCTACATTGCTCAAGGATATCTAAAACCGACCATTGGTTGGATCTTGGGAATAGTTGTGGTGGCCATTTTGGTACTCTTAATGTTTGCCAATAGACGCACAAAGAGGAAATATGGTTTTGAACTGAAACCGTTTTATCAAGATCTTTTACGTACCGCCTTTTTCTCTTTTCTCGTCTTGCTTTATGTTGCCATTGTAAATAAATACAATGGTGTCCAAGTTCCGGTTTTACTTCTTGCATTGACAGCTATCATTGTGTCATATGTCTCGACCAACACCCGGTTTGGACGTTATGCCTATGCTATTGGTGGAAATAGAGAAGCTGCCAGACTCTCGGGTATCAATATCAAAAAGCAGCTATTCTTGGTGTTTACCTTGATGGGGCTTTTGTCTGGAATTGGCGGTGTTGTTTTGGCGTCATATGTGGGCTACGGAACAATTGCAGCCGGGCAGGGTTACGAACTTGATGCCATTGCCAGCTGCGTACTGGGCGGCACTTCCACACTGGGTGGATCAGGCACGATCTTTGGTGCTTTAGTGGGCGCCTTGATCATGGCCAGTCTAAACACAGGGCTTCAAATGATGAATGTGGCACCCGCCTTTCAGTATGTGCTCAGGGGTTTGGTTTTGGTCATAGCAGTCATTGTGGATGTATATTTCAAGAAACAGAACAATTAAATGATCTCGAATCAATAACTTTTATGAAAGAAGAAATGTGATGACACTTTATCAACCGAAACCTGAAGACAAATTTACCTTTGGATTGTGGACAGTAGGCAGCCGCGGACGGGATCCGTTTGGGGCGGAGGTGCGTGCTTCACGGACCCCGGCAGAATTGGTCTACCTGCTCGGCGAAGTTGGCGCCTACGGCGTGAATTTTCATGACAACGACCTGATCCCGATTGATGCCACACCGGCCGAAGCCGAAGCCATCAAGAAGGAATTCCGTAAAGCCCTGGCCGATACCGGACTCAAGGTTCCCATGGCCACCACCAACCTTTTTTATGATCCCATCTTCAAGGACGGCGCCTTTACTAGTAATGATGCAAAAGTTCGCGCCTATGCATTGCAGAAAACTATGCGTGCCATAGACCTTGGCGCCGAATTCGGGGCTCCCATCTATGATTTCTGGGGCGGACGCGAAGGGGTCGAGACCGATTCAAGCAAGAGTGCAGTCGAAGCCATCAAACGCAACCGCGAAGCCATGAACTTCTTGTGCGAATATGCCCTTGAAAACAAGTACGATATGAAATTTGTGCTTGAAGCCAAACCCAACGAACCGCGCGGTGATATTTACAATGCGACCACCGGCCACATGCTGGCCTTCATCGCCACGCTTGATCATCCTGAAATGGTGGGTGTGAATCCCGAAGTGGCCCACGAGACCATGGCTGGGTTGAATTTCATGCACAATGTGGCGCAAGCCTGGGAAGCCGGCAAACTCTGGCATATTGACCTGAACGATCAATATCCAGGCCGTTACGACCAGGATCTGCGATTCGGCTCAAGGGATCTCAAAGCCAACTTCTACCTGGTCAAATTTCTTGAGGACGTTAATTATGATGGTTCCCGTCATTTTGACGCCCACGCCTATCGTACCGAAGATTTTGAAGGGGTCAAGGATTTTGCACGCGGCTGCATGCGCACCTACCTGCTGCTCAAAGACAAGGCCCAACAATTCAATGCGGACCCCGAAGTGCAAGCGCTGCTGGCAGAAATTAATGCTCAGGATGTTTCAATGGCTGGTTTCTTTGGAAAATACTCCAAGGCTAAAGCAGACGGACTCAAGGCACAATCCTTTGATCGCGCCAAAATTGCCAGCCGCGGTTTGAAATACGAACGGCTGGATCAGTTGACCATAGATATCATCACCGGAACACGTTGATTTTTTCGTGAAGCTCTGACCAGGCTTCAATTGCCGAAGGAGGAGGGAGTAAATCTCTCCTCTTTTGGATTAAAGCGCTAGGCGCTGGGCTTTATGTTCGATTGAGTGGATAAAATCCGTTTTTGCGTCTGTGTAACCCGACCGGTCCGAGCCAAACTCGCCGGCAAGCCTGATCTTGAGAGCGGCATACTCTCCCACCGCTTCAGGATGGGTTCGCAGGTAATCTCTGAAAGCGAGGTGCCTGCAGAAGAAATCGCTTTGGGGTTCAACCATATGCAGATGGAAAGTGTCTTCGCCGCGTTCTTGTTTGTAGAGGTAACGGCGTTCAGGCAGATCCACCTCATGTTCGGGGACGTAAATATAGCCTAGTTTCTGGAGGGGTGGGATGAACAAGGGAGAATCTGAAAGGCGGTTGATCCCGATCAGCATATCAATGATGGGTTTGGCGGCCAACCCGGGGACGGCCGTGCTGCCGATGTGTTCGATGATCGTTATGTAGGAACCGATCAAGTTTTGGATCACAGCAGCCTCCTGGTCGAAAAGCTCAGGCCAGTTTGGCTGATAGGTCGAAATGACTATGGGTGAGGGATTTTTTGGCATGGGTTCTCTTTTGAAGGTGGACTTTGAAAGGGTTGTCTCTATGTTATAAATAGGTATCTCGAACTGAGTATTATTCATGACCGAAACCAAAACGACTTCCAAATTTTACCCTTATCTGCTCATCCTGTTTGGAGTGATGCTCACCTGCGCTTTGGCTGCCATAGCGACCATGGGAACCACATCACGATATATGCAGGATGATTATTGTTATGCCGCCTTGCTGCGCGGAAATTTCTGGCAGCAGCAGATCAATGCCTATTTACACGAGACCACATTTTCAGGAAACCGCTTTGCCTTAACCCTTTTCATGGGGGTGAGCGAACTGTTCGGACCGACCGCCACCCGTTATGTTCCTGTCTTCATGCTGTTGGCCTGGCTTGGATGCCTGTATTTCTTCATCCGGCAGCTCCCCTGGTTTAATGGCAAACAATGGTTGAACAGGCTTGAGGCATTTGTGGTGGTCGAAGGGGTGGTCTTGTTCACCCTGGGGATGGCGCCAAACTGGGTGCAGGTCTATTTCTGGCGGGCAGGAATGTTCCCCTACCTGGCGCCTTTGGTGACCGGTTCACTGTTAATGGGGTTGTTAGCCAAAAGTATTTCCGCTAAAAAACTTCGCTGGGTGTGGTTAGCCCTGATATTATTAACTGCCTTTCTTACCGGGGGATTTTCTGAGATCGCGGTGGTGGCTGAACTGGCCATGCTCGCACTTGGCCTGGTTGCCTTGCTTATAATGAAGAAACCCAATAAAGCGCTCATTTTACCTTTTGGGTTGGCGCTCCTGGGATGTGCCGCGGCTTTGGCCTTGATCGTGCTTTCACCCATGAACATGTTGCGTTTGCAGCGCTCATATAGTGAATCATCACCGCTGCTGCAAACATTGCTGAACGCTTTCAAAGGCGGGCTGACCTTTTACCTGGCCACGCTTTACCGGCCAACGCTATATTACATGTCTGCCTTGTTGATCTTCACCCTGCTGGGTTGGATGATCAATGTTCGACAGGGGATCGCTGCTCTGACGATAAAGCGGTCCCTACTCCTGGCTGCAGGGTTGATCATTGCGGCATATCTTGTCACTTCCGCGGCCATGGCGCCCGGTTTTTACGCCGAGAATTCCTATCCCAGCGATCGGGCACAAATTGTGCCGCGCTTTGTCAGTTTGCTGCTGGCATTGGGGTTGGGTCTGCTCGCCGGCAACGCCTGTGCCGGCATCAAGAAACGCTGGCTGTCTTCACTGCTATTAACCCTGATCGGGACTGCCGGGCTTTTGGTAATAATATTCTGGCTATCCGGCATGAAGGCCAACTTCCATCCACCGGTTTTCCCCGAGATGCGCGTATGGGTCAAGGCGAACCTGTTGGTGAGTTTGTTGGTTTTACTAGTTTCGCTGCTGTTGGCTGGTTTGATAACCTGGAAGACCAATAAACAAACGATGCTTTGCCTCTGGCTGGTGCTGATGGGTATTCCGGCACTGATCATTGGCGCCCGGTTCGTGGCAGAATATCCGCTCATGCATCAAAGGGCCGAGCTGTGGGATGGACGCGACACGCAGATCAGGCAGATGCAGGCGGCGGGTGAGACGCAATTGGTTGTACCGGCCATGAACAGCCTGGCAGGCATTCTGGAACTGTCTGACTATGAAGGATTTTGGGTTAATCACTGTGCCGCATCATATTATGGCGTGGGATCCATCAGTGCGGTGGAACCTGTGCTGGACCCCGTGCAACTGACATCCCCTTAAAGAGTTGCGTATAGGTGTTTTACGATAAGATAGAAAAACGGCCGAGTGATCGGCCGTTATGTTATTTATTTTGCCATGATCCCAAAAAGGTAGACTTCGGTCAATTCCTGCAGTGCCGCGGATTGTGACTCAGGGTCGGGGGGTTTACCCAGCAACATTTCGGTCATATGAAAGGTGTAGAACAAACCGAAGAATGCGCGCAGCAATCCGTCGTTTGAAAGTGGCCGCAGGGCGGAGGGATCACGCCTGAGTTTGAGCGCGAATTTTTCCATGCCGGGGGCGACCTGCGGCCAGGCGAGCCGCAGATGTTTGCCCTGGAACTCGACTACATCAATGAAGACCAGCTTGATCAGGTCCGGACGGGCGTTCAGTTGAGTCACCAGGCGCCGGGCAGCGGTACGCGCCAAATCTTCGGCGGTGGCACCCTGTGAATTTTCAAGCGCCAGCAAGAGAAGAGGGTAGGGGTTATAGGCTTCAAAGACCGCCCTAAACAGATCATCCTTATCCACAAAATGGTTGTAAAGCGATCCCAGTGCCATGCCAGATTCCCTGGCGATCTGGCGCATGGTGCTGCCATGAAAACCCTGTTCCAAAAAGAGGCGGTGTGCAGCGGCGACGATCTGCTGCCTGGAGCGGGTGGGGTTGGGTTTGCTTTTATCTGGTGAATTATCTGTCATGCGTTAATTGTATGGGTAAACCCGGTTCGTGGCAAATGATTGAGTCGGCGGCTATGGTAGAGTTGATCCTGGTAGAGTACCAGACGATGAGATTGAAGAAAATATCGAGGCTATTTCGGGCTACGTCATCCTGGTCAAAGTGAGGTATAATGACAAATCGCAATTATTGGCGTTAAATCTGCGTTAAATACCACTAGACATTCGTTAGTTATTCGTTATAATAAAGTAACATTAGTGGTAAATAACAGAATAGTTGTTATTTTGGCAGCGATGATACACACCCTGAATTTGGTCGCAGACTTCGAGGAGAAGTAGGGGCGTGAGGAGCTAATTGCGAAACCGGCCTTTATAGGTCGGTTTTTTGTTATTAAGGCCTCATTATTGGTGGGTAGTAGATAGTTCCTGGTTTTTCCATATTATTGGTTTTGAGAATATAAAAAAATATTGGTAGCTTTGAAATTGACGGATCAATTTCAAACTATTTATGTTTGTCTAACTACGGCTAGAAACAGGAGATAAAAAATGAAAACTGCATTGAAAAGATTTGTCAAAGTTTTATTTGTCTTTATTATGATCACAGCGCTGGCAGTGCCGCAATCTGTATTTGCGCAAGATGCCCAGCCGACAACTGAACCGGCTGCCACGGATGTCGTGGTCACTGACGTTCCGACCGAAGTTGCCACCGAAGCTGCAACTGAAGTTGCCACCGACGTGGCGACAGAAGCTCCCGTCGTGGAAGAAACGGCTGAACCCACCGAGGCTCCAGTAGTTGAAGAAGAGACTGTGGCTGATGTGGTGGATGCCTTGGCAGAAGAAGACCTGGTGTTGTTTGATGAAAACGGCAATCCTCTACCATTAGCCTCTGAACAGACAGCAGAAGCATTGTCAGAGGCGGATCCTTGGTTTGTTAATGGCAATGTGGCTTATGCTTATTTTGCGACACAGTCAGCTTGTAATTCATGGAAGAGTGCCAGGGTTCCTGCAGGGAAAGCTGATTATGTTTGTAATGTCAGCACAACCCCAATACAGGCCGCGATTGATGATAATCTTTCCACTGGTCAAACCATTCACCTCTCTGGTTTGTTTACTAACGAAACTATTAACATTCACAAAAGTGTAACTTTGGATGGCGGTGGAGTTACCACCATTCAAGCCCCAACTAATTTTGGAGATAATGCAGACTACACCCCATGGGGATTCTCTTATTATGGATTAATTTATATCCATGACGCAATCGGTGTGACGATCTCAAACCTCCTCCTTGATGGTCACAGTGACTCTGACACAATTTCAACAGATGATTATGATGGTTACTCTTATGTTGCAGGTATTTTGATCCATAATGCTTCAGTTACGATCAATCATGTTGAAATCATGGATTTCTCTGAATCAGAAAGTTCAGGAGAAGAAAACGATGAAGGGGCAGGAATTATCGTTGTTGACAATGATCGGGATGTTAATATTACCAATAACTACATTCACAACAACGAGAACGGGATCATCATCAACAACTCTGAGGATGTATCCATCACCGGCAACTATATCGCTAATAACACCGTAAGCAATGCGGCCAATCACGTTGTTTCAAACGATGGCAATGATGGTATCCAGGTAAACGATTGGTCCACCGTTTCTATTTCTGGGAATCAGATCACCGGAAACGAAGATGGACTTTATGCATCCAACCATAGTGAAATTAATGGAAGTAACAATAATATCTTTGGTAACACTGATCATAATGCAGAATTCACATCGTCTTCTGATGGCGATTTACAGAGTAATTATTGGGGAACAACCATTCCTTATATGAATGTGGGACACATGGATTACCACTTTAATGCTGGTGGCGTTGATTATCCTTCATCTTCTGCATATAAGTGCGAATCTCACAAACATGGAAAATGGGGTTTTTGGCACACTGAATGTCAATTGGTCAAAGATGGTAACTGGTATGACGAAGAATGGGGATATTTCTCCACATCTGAATTTGATTGGGGAACCTTCCAATCTTCAGCCAAACTCGATGGTTTAGATAAATCTGATATCTATGTGCCTTTAGGAACACCCGTTGCTGTTGACCCTGATGGCGATGGAATCTTCCCGATAGACAACTGCCAGACTGTTTACAATCCTGATCAAAAAGATACTGATCATGATGGTATCGGCGATGTTTGCGAGACAGTAACAATGGCTGAACAAAGCATCAATATTTCAAAAGCTGCTCCTGCAAGCGCTACTTATGGATCAACTTTTGACGTGGCAGCCACAGCCACATCTGGACTCGCTGTATCAATCTTAGCCTCTGGTGGATGCAGTGGTGTTGGTTTAGGTTCTGCTACTATCACTATGATCAGTGGGACGACTTCTTGCAGCATTTCTTATGCACAACCCGGTAACAGCTCATATAATCCTGCTCCAACAATTAACAGCTCTACTGTTGCACTCAAAAAAGCTGCTTCAGTTACTCCCGCAGCTAATTCCAAGGTTTATGGTTCTATTGATCCTTCTTTAACCGGTTCCCTGAGTGGATTCTTGACTGCTGACGGGGTTTCTGCTACTTACTCACGTACTTCGGGTGAGACTGTTAATGGAACTTATTCGATCAGCGCCACTCTCAAACCTGTATCTGTGCTTTCAAATTATGAAATCACTTACAACACTGCAAAATTTACCATCACCAAGAAATCAGCATCCGTTACCCCCGAAGCGAACTCAAAGGTTTATGGATCTGATGATCCGACCTTAAAGGGTTCCCTCGATGGATTCCTACCCGCGGATGGCGTTACCGCAACATACTCACGCACGGTTGGTGAAACCGTTGCTGACACCTATGTCATCAATGCAAAACTCAGCCCTACCAGTGTGCTTTCGAACTATGATATTACTTATAAAACTGCAAAATTTACCATCACCAAAAAAGATGCCTCAGTAACTCCTGCTGCTCAAACCAAAGTTTATGGTTCAGATGACCCTACTTTCACGGGTTCACTTGCAGGATTTTTGAGTGCAGATGGTGTGTCGGCAGTTTACTCACGCACGTCTGGCGAAACCGTCGGTGGAACCTATACAATCAGTGCAGTACTCAGTCCTGCAGAAGTTCTCACTAATTACAACATCACCTACAACACGGCGCTTCTATCCATAACTAAAAGAGATGCCTCGGTCACTCCCTATAACAGTGGCAAGAGTTATGGTGCAGCTGAACCGACCCTTTTAGGTGAATTGACAGGTTTTATTGCATCAGATAATGTAACCGCCGCCTACTCACGCACACCGGGTGAAACCGTGGGTGGAACCTATGTTATTAGTGCAGTATTGAGCCCCTCATCTGTCCTTTCAAACTACAATATCACATACAGTACTGCTAAGTTCGTTATTGGAACAAAAGTTGCTGTTGTTACTCCTTATAAGAACAGTAAAGAATATGGCTCCTCAGACCCAAGCTTGACTGGATTGCTTGAAGGATTCTTACCTGCCGATGGTGTTTCTGCAACTTACTCTCGCACAACAGGAGAAACAGTTGGAGATAGCTACGTCATCAGTGCTCAACTCAGCCCCGCTGCTGTGCTGTCCAATTACGAAATCGTCTACAATACCGCAAATTTCGCAATTACACAAAAAGCCGCATCAGTTACAGTTGATGCCGCCTCTAAAGTATATGGATCAGGCGATCCAACCTTCACCGGAGTCCTTTCTGGCTTCCTTGCTTCAGACAATGTAACTGCAGCTTATTCACGTGAGACCGGAGAAACGGTTGGCAAATATGCTATCAATGCCACCCTGAGCCCCTCAGCTGTGCTTGGCAACTATAAAATCACCAATACACCTGCTGTTTTCGAAATTGTGAAGAAATCCGCAAGTGTCACTACTGACACGCAAACCAAGATTTATGGAAATGCTGATCCATCTTTGACGGGAACTCTTGATGGCTTTTTGGCTGGCGACAATGTGACCGCAGTCTATGATCGCGAAGATGGTGAGAATGTTGGTACCTATAAGATCAGCGCAACACTCAGCCCCAGTAGTGTACTCAGCAACTACACCATCTCAACAAACTATCGCGATCTGACCATAACCCCCCGCCCCATCACCGTAACAGCGGACCCATCTTCACAGGTTTGGACTGCTCCCGATCCCGTGTTCACCTATCAGATCACCAGTGGCAACCTGATCAGCCCAGACACCTTCACCGGTGCCTTGACCGCCACGAATAACGGCATCTCCGCTGTCGGAACCTACCAGATCGAACAAGGGTCCTTGAAACTGAGCAACAATTATGCTTTGACCTTCATTGGCAATCTCTACACCATCTACATGACCAAAGGCCAGATGGATAGCGACAATGACGGCATCAAAGACGATAAAGACAACTGCGTATATGTTGCCAACGCCAACCAGAAAGACAGCGATAAAGACGGAATTGGCGATGCCTGCGACAGCACTCCCTATGGCAATTTGCGGCCCCTGCTCGTGCCTGTCACCGGCGGCGCTGGCAACTTCAGCCTCTTCAACTGCAATGCTGAAACCATTTTGAGACTGCCCTCCAGTGACTTCGTTATGGCTACCTCTGACTTCTGCAACATGCAGGGCGAATTGACCGAAGAGTTGAAAGAAGTCTTGCCTGCTGATCTGCCTGCCGGCGGCCCCGCCTTCGAGTTTGGCATGAACCTGACCGTTTTGGATAACCTGACCCCGATCACCTACATCGCCGATCCCGGTCGCCTGACCTACTCATTCAGGATCCCTGCTGAACTGCGCGACAAGGAATTGACTGTGTACTTCTGGGATCCCACCCTGAAATTGGGAGCTGGCGACTGGGTTGAACTGCCTGCCTACGCTGAAGAAGAAGATGGCACCCCTGTGATCACCTCCTTGCACGAAGACGAACCCTCTGAATTGAGAATGACCCTCGAGGGCGTCAAGAAGAACGACCTGGGAACCCGCTTTGAATTTGTCACCAACTTCCCCGGCCTCTTCATCCTCGCCGTCAAGTAAATCTTCAATTGACTAAAAAACCAGCCGGAGCGATCCGGCTGGTTTTGTCTTAATGGGCTTTAGCCTGTTGAGAGAGCGAAGCGAACGAAACAAGCAACCACCCGCTATGCGGGTGGTGACCCGAGGTTAAACCACAAATCACCTAGATTGCTAGAATAGTGATTGTTCAAGTCTCT
>JAKAFP010000004.1 GCA_021825925.1 Chloroflexota bacterium | reverse complement strand
CTTTATCAACAAGGTATTGACCTTGAGCGGCACCCACGGCAACGGAGTCGAAGGTTACGTAGTAATCAACGGCATCGGTGTTGAGGATGAGGCGGTCGTAGGAGATAACCTTGATTCCTGCGGCTTTGGCGGCTTCAGCGGCTGCGGCAGCGGCTGCACCGTCTTGCGGGCAGATGATCAAGACTTTGATTCCCTTGGTGATCAGGGATTCAACGTTGGCTTTCTCTTTGGCGGAATCGCCCTGGCTGAAGAGAATCTCGACATCAACGCCAGCTGCGGTGAAGGCGTCTTTGAAACGAGTTTCGTCCTGGATCCAGCGGGGTTCGTCTTTGGTCGGCAAAACGATACCGACAGACATCTTACCAGCGTCAGTGGTTCCAGCTGGTTTTTGTCCGCAGGCAACCAATACGGTCGCGAGGACAAATAAAATTGCAACGATGGTAAAAATTGACTTCTTCTTGAACATTTCTTTTTCTCTCCTCTTGGTATGGTAATTCTGAGTTGAACTGAACAAATGGGATGTTACGATAGGATAGTTAACCTCCTTTTAAGAGATTCTTAATACGATATAATAGTACAGAAGGAACCACCCTGTTTTCAACTCCTGATATCCCCGGAATACTAGGGAATACCCCTTATTTTAACTAGGGGGTAGTCCCCAATCATAAAAAAGTGACGAACCCAATAAAAACCTTAATTGCTGACGACCATGAACTTGTGCGTGCAGGTTTGAGAGATGCGTTATCCAGCATCCCTGAGCTTGAGATCGTGGGTGAGGTCAGCAACGGCCCCGAATTGTTTGCCTCCATTAAAAAATTGACTCCTGATCTTTTGGTCATGGATGTTAATATGCCGGATTTTGAACCTGTTTCGGCGGTTCGGCAAATATTGCAATGGCTGCCAGAATTAAAGATCCTGGTGGTGAGCGCTTACGATGACGAGGCTTATATAACCGGCCTGCTCTCCGCGGGGGCGAGGGGCTATCACCTCAAGGACCAGCCGCTTTCTGACCTGCATTTGGCTGTTAATCGCATTCTTGCCGGTGGACGCTGGTTGTCAGATCCACTGGTGAATCTTTTGGTACACCGTCAAATTACGATCTCTTCGGCCGCACAAAGTTTAACCAAACGCCAGGGTGAACTGCTTTACCTGCTCAGCCAGGGTTTTAATAACAACAAGATCGCGCTGATGATGGGAATCAGTGTCAAGACGGTTGAAAACCATTTGACCACGCTATACCGTGCCATCGGTGTGGAAAGTCGTCTGGAAGCCAATAAATTTGCCTCCCTTCACCCTGAACTGGTAACACCTCCCAAAAAAGAAAGCTCAAATTCCGCGACGGGCTACAAGTCAATCAATGACGGGATGGTTTCTGTGCTGTTGGTAGATGATAACAGCCGTTTTCGCACCCAACTTGGAAGATTGATCAATCGGGCGTATCCATCTGTGATCGTGCACGAAGCGGAGGATTCGCAGGATGCCTACAATATCGTTACGCAGTATCGTCCCAACCTGGCATTTGTGGACGTGGTCATGAACGACGAAGACGGCATCAAATGCACCAGCAGGATCAAATCCATATCACCTGAGACCAGGGTGATACTCATCAGCGCCTATCCGGATCGTGAGCTGCATCGCTTGGGCATCAATGCCGGAGCGGCGGCCTTTCTGGATAAAAAAGACATTGATTCCTCAACCATCCGTCAGGTGATTGACGACGCAATGCCGAGATAGTTTACAAAGTTGGATACGGACTGGGAATTTCTATCTTGATCTCAGTTCCACCCCTGGGTTTGGACGTCACTTGAAGCGCTCCACCCAACAGGGACACCCTCTCACTAATATCCACCAATCCAAAGTGTTTTTCTTCTTGCAAAGCAGCCAGGTTGACGGGCGCCACCATGCCTTTACCGTCATCGGTCAGTGTAACCTGCAAACTGGCGTTTGACCTGCGCCGCAGCGTTAGTTTCACCGAGGTGGCGTGGGCATGCTTTCTGACGTTGCTCAACCCTTCTTGAATAATACGGAAGACGGATAGTTCAATCGGTTCGGGCAGGCGGCCCAGGTCAGGATCAATACTGAGTGAAAACTTGATCCCCGATATTTTGGACCACTGGTGGACGAGCGAGGGAATGGCCGCCGAAAGGCCGTGGCTGTCGAGGGTGGGGGGTCTGAGGTCACTGCAGGTCTGCCTGAGGTTGCTGACCACGTTACGCAGTCCATCGCGGATCTCTTGCATCTCGTTTTCGTTGGTGTCGCTGAAGCCGCGGGTCTCGATCTCTTCCAACTGGTAGGTGTAACTTAACAGGTCCTGGATGACCTGGTCGTGCAGCTCACGTGCCAGTGATTTTCGTTCAGCTTCACGCTCTGTGATCAAACGACGGTTGGCTTCTTGAAGTGCGATGTTCAGTTGGTCGAGGGCTTCAACTTGATTGCGCAACCTTTCGAACAATTGCCTGTTAAGCGAGTCTTGCTCACGCAGACTCTGGCGCAGTACTTTTTGTGTTTGTTTCAATTCTTCGGTTTGTTTCTGGGCTGCGTGATAGTTCTCAAAAGCCCAAATGACTGGGGTGACCTGGGCTTTCAAATTAGTACCCACGATGAGTTCCACGATCTCGCGGGGGGTGGTCTCGGATGTGGTGCGGGTAGCCAGCTGTTTTCCCTGGTACAGAACAAGAATACGGTCGGTGATCGAAAAGAGATGTTTAAGGTCATCGCTGATAATGATGATGGACATGTCTTTGTTCTTGCACTTTTTCAGGTATTCGAGCAGCAGCTCCTGGCGTTCGTAGCTCAGTGCACCCAGAATGTCATCAATCAGCAGCAGTTTGACCGGAAAACAAAAAGCACGCACCATGACCACGATCTGGCGAAGTTCGTTCGAAAGGTTGCCCGGAAAATCACTGACGATATCCGGCGAGACATCAAATTCGGCAAATAGTTCGCGGGCCTTATCCACCATGTCTCCGACCTTGGGCCATAATTTAAGCGGCCCAAAGCTGCAGATCTCTCTACCGAGAAAAATGTTGTCAAGCACGGATAAGTTGTTGGCCAGGAAGGGGGTTTGGGTGATGATCTCGATGCCTTCATGCAAAGCCTGGGAGGCTGAATTGAGCTGGATGCGTTTGCCATCAAGCAGGAACTTTCCGCGAGTTGGCTGGTAGATCCCCGAAAGCACATTGACCAAGGTGGATTTGCCGGCGCCGCGTTGTCCCACGATGCCGAGGATCTCTCCAGATTCGATTTCAAAATTGATGTTCGTCAGGGAGTCTACAACCCCAAACGATTTGGAGAGATGATTTACGACCAGTCGTTTATTTGGATTGATAATCATATATTTGTCTGACCATCATAACATGAACTGATTTTTATTCCGATTTGTGTTCAAGAATGGCAGCAGTCAAGACTGCTTTAATTAATGTAAAGAGATTCACCCCATGCATTGAAAAATGGTTCCTACCGAGTGTAAAACGGGTCAAATAATGCTTACCCAATATATCAAAATTCCATAAAAAACGAAATTTTCATCTTGAAAAAGTGGTATAAACAATCCATTATATTATTAACGAACGGTGGATTGATCGTTAATTCACTTTGAATTAAAGCACTGTTCGGCATGCAACACAACCCAGCCCATTTTAGAGCAAAAACGTTCTAAACATTGACGCCTGCCAACAGGTCTTTTTGCCATATCAAAAATGCACTCTGAAGGATTTACCATGATGATTGAAAACAATTTCCAACAAACAACCGCCCCCGGTAAACAAGGACTTTATGATCCCAAGTTTGAACACGATGCCTGCGGCACCGGGTTTGTGGTGAATATTAAAGGAAATGTTTCACATGACATCATCGGTCAGGGGTTGACCATTTTGGATAACCTGGCACACCGCGGCGCCACCGGTTCTGAAACGGATACCGGCGATGGCGCCGGCATCCTGATCCAGGTGCCGCACAAGTTTTTCCAACGCGAGAGCGCCAGGCTGGGTTTCAGCCTACCAGGTGAACGTTACTTTGGTGTGGGCATGTTGTATCTGCCGCAAGACGAAACCTTGCGCCGTCAATTTGAGGCGATCATTGAGACGATCTGTGAGGAAGAAGGGCAGCATGTTTTGGGCTGGCGTACCGTCCCCACGGATGACAGCACCCTCGGCCCCACCGCCAGAGCAGCCCAGCCAGTGATCCGGCAGCTTTTTGTCGAACGCCACAAGACCATCAAAGACCGCATGTCTTTTGAACGCAAATTGTATGTCATCCGCAAACGCGCCGAACAGGCCATCCGCTACTCGGGCATGGCTGGCGGCGACCAGTTTTACGTTTGCAGCATGTCTTATAAAACTCTGGTCTACAAGGGCATGTTGACATCGCGCCAGGTGGGGGCTTACTTCCCTGATCTGTCTGACCCGGATATTGAAACCGCCATGGTGATGGTGCACTCACGTTTTTCGACCAATACCTTCCCCTCATGGGACCGGGCGCATCCCAACCGCATGCTGGCGCACAACGGAGAGATCAACACCCTGCGCGGCAACGTCAACTGGTTGAACTCGCAGCAGACAAAATTCCATTCGGACCGTTTTGGCAACGACCTGCAAAAGGTATTGCCCGTGATCAACCCAGATGGGTCCGATTCGGGTATTTTCGACAACGTGCTAGAACTGCTGGTACTGGCGGGCAGAACCCTGCCCGAAGCCATGATGATGATGATCCCTGAACCATGGTCGAAACATGAGAGCATGAGCGAAGAGAAGAAAGCCTTTTATGAGTATCACAGTTCACTGATGGAACCCTGGGATGGACCGGCTTCGATGGTCTTCACGGATGGGGTGGGGATCGGCGCCTGTCTGGATCGCAACGGATTGCGCCCCTCACGTTATTATGTCACCAGCGACGACCGGGTGATCCTGGCCTCTGAAGTGGGGGTGCTGGATGTTCCAGCGGAAAACGTGGTTAAAAAAGGCCGTCTTGAGCCTGGGCGCATGCTTTGGGTGGATACGGAAGAAGGCCGCATTGTCAGCGACGAAGAGATCAAGCACAACATCTCGATTGCCAGACCTTACCGTAAATGGTTGAACGAGTTCATGATCAACCTCGAAGACCTGCCTGATCCCATCAACCTAGAAGTGGAACGGAAAAAGGAAGGCTACGAACGCAGCCAGGACGTGCTTAAACGTCAGCGCGCCTTTGGATACACATATGAAGATTTGCGCGTCATCATTGGACCCATGGCCAAGAACGGTGTGGAACCCATCGGCTCGATGGGAAACGACACTCCCCTGGCCGTGCTATCAGACAAACCGGTGCTGCTGTTTGATTATTTCAAGCAGTTGTTTGCCCAGGTGACCAATCCGCCGATTGACGCGAACCGCGAAGAGATCGTCACCGCCACCGAGATCATGATCGGCTCCGAGCAGAATCTGCTCGAGCCGCGACCTGAGAACTGCCGTCAGATCAAACTCAAGAATCCCATCCTCACCAACGAAAAATTGGAGAAGCTGCGCCATCTCAACCGGCTGCACTTCCATACCATGACCATCCCGATCTTGTTCAACCCGGCCGAGGGTGGGGCGGGGCTCGAAGCGGGTTTGCAAAGGTTGTTCGCCCGCGCGGACGAGATCATCGCCAGCGACGAGGCCAACATCCTGATCCTATCTGACCGCGGTGTGGATGCCGAACATGCGGCCATCCCCGTGCTGCTGGCGGTGGCCGGACTGCATCATCACCTGATCAGCAAGGGAACCCGCACCCACATCGGGCTGGTGGTCGAATCTGCCGAGCCGCGCGAGGTGCATCATTTTGCCACGCTGGTGGGCTACGGCGCCGTGGCAATCAACCCTTACCTGGCTTTTGATACCATTCGCGAGATGATTGACCAGGGTTTCCTGACGGATACTGATTACCGTACGGCTTCTCAGAAATATCGCAAAGCGGTGGTCAAGGGCATCATTAAAGTGTGCTCCAAGATGGGCATTTCGACCATCCAGAGCTACTGCGGTGCACAGATCTACGAAGCCGTGGGGTTGAACAAGGATTTTGTGGACCGCTATTTCAACGGCACGCCTTCACGCATCGGCGGCGCCGGAATTGATGTGATCGCCCGCGAAGCAATCATGCGACATGCTGCGGCATTTCCGCAGCGCCCGGCTGAGCTGGAACCTCTGGATGCCGGCGGCAAGTATCAATGGCGCGAAGATGGCGAACACCATCTCTTCAACCCTGAATCCATCTACGATTTACAGCAGGCCACTCGTAACAACGATTATGCTCTCTTTAAAAAGTATTCCGCGCTGATCAATGACCAATCCAAACAGCTGACCACCTTGCGCGGCTTGCTGGAGTTCAAATTTGCCGAAACGCCCGTTCCGCTGGAAGAAGTGGAGCCGGTGGAGGCCATCGTCAAACGTTTCAAGACCGGGGCCATGTCTTACGGCTCGATCAGCAAGGAAGCGCACGAGGCGCTGGCGATTGCCATGAACCGCATCGGCGGCAAGAGCAATACCGGCGAGGGTGGCGAAGACCCGGCCCGCTACGCAAAGGACGCCAACGGCGATTCGCGCAACAGCGCGATCAAGCAGGTGGCCTCGGCTCGCTTCGGCGTGACCAGCTACTACCTGGTCAACGCCCGCGAACTGCAGATCAAGATGGCGCAGGGCGCCAAACCCGGCGAGGGGGGACAGCTCCCCGGACGCAAGGTGTATCCCGAAATCGCCAAGACGCGCCATTCCACACCGGGGGTGGGACTGATCTCTCCTCCGCCGCACCATGATATTTACTCGATCGAGGATCTGGCACAATTGATCAACGACCTGAAGAATGTGAACCCCCAGGCGCGCATCAACGTCAAGCTGGTCTCTGAAGTCGGGGTAGGGACGGTGGCCGCAGGTGTGGCCAAGGCCCGCGCGGATGTGGTGCTGATCAGCGGCCACGACGGCGGTACGGGCGCCTCCCCGCAGACCAGTATCAAACATGCCGGCCTGCCTTGGGAACTCGGCCTGGCTGAAACCCACCAGACCCTGGTACTCAATAATCTGCGCAGCAGAATCTCCGTTGAAACGGATGGACAGCTCAAGACTGGCCGCGATGTGGTGGTGGCTGCGCTTTTAGGAGCTGAAGAATTCGGCTTTGCCACGGCACCCCTGGTGACGCTGGGCTGCGTGATGATGCGTGTCTGCCATCAAGACACCTGCCCGACCGGTATTGCCACCCAAAACCCCGAACTGCGTAAAAACTTCATGGGCGACCCGGCTTACGTGGTCAACTTCATGCTGTTTATCGCACAGGAAATGCGCGAATGGATGGCAAAGCTTGGGTTCAGAACCATTGACGAGATGATCGGACGCACCGACAAACTCGAAACCAAACAAGCCGTGGACCACTGGAAGGCGAGCGGTGTGGACCTCTCCGCACTGCTCTTCCGCCCCGAGGTGGATGATTCCGTTGGATTGCGCTACACCACTCCCCAGCAGCACAACCTGCAGAAATCCCTTGATCAAAAGATCCTGCTCGAAAAATGCGAACCTGCCATTGAACGCGGTGAACGCGTTTCTGTTGAAATTCCCGTGCGCAACGTGCACCGGGTGATCGGCTCGCAGGTCGGCAGCGCGGTCACGCGCCGCTATGGCCTGGAAGGGCTGCCCGACGATACCATTCACATCCACTGCCTGGGCTCGGCCGGATTGAGTTTCGGTGCATTCATTCCACGAGGCGTTACCATGGAACTCGAAGGGGATTCCAACGACTACATCGGCAAGGGGCTTTCCGGCGGCAGGATTATCGTTTATCCGCCCAAGGGGTCGCCTTTTGCGCCGGACGAGAACATCATTATCGGCAACGTGGCTTTTTACGGTGCGACCTCGGGTGAGATCTTCATCAGTGGTTTGGCCGGTGAACGTTTCTGCGTGCGCAACAGTGGAGCCAAAGCGGTGGTCGAGGGGGTGGGCGATCACGGATGTGAATATATGACCGGCGGTAGCGTGGTCATCCTGGGCAAGACCGGACGCAACTTCGCCGCGGGTATGTCGGGTGGCATCGCTTATGTCATTGATTGGGACGGCGCTTTTAAATCGCGCTGCAACCTTGAAATGGTCAACCTCGAAACTCTGCAGGATGAATTTGAGATCAACGAGGTCAAATCGCTGATCGAGAAACATCAGCAGTTGACCGGCAGTCCGCTGGCCGGACGCATCTTAAAAGATTGGGCGCATTTCATTCCCATGTTCGTCAAGGTCATTCCACAGGATTATCAGCGCATGTTGAAGGCGTTTGCGGAAGTGAAGGCCGCAGGGCTGAGCGGCGACGAGGCCGTCAAAGCCGCGTTTGAATTGAACAGCAAAGAGCTCTCGCGCGTGAGCGGGAATTAAGAGGCAGTCATGGCGAAACCAACCGGATTCATGGATTACAGTCGCGAGACCCAGACGGATTATCCGCCGCAGGAACGCATTTTGCATTGGAAGGAATTCCACCAACCCTTTTCAGAAGAGTCGCTCAATCGTCAATCTGCGCGCTGCATGGATTGCGGGACGCCCTTCTGCCACACCGGCACCCTGATCAACGGTATGGCCTCGGGTTGTCCGATCCATAACCTGATCCCCGAGTGGAACGAACTGGTCTACCGCGGATTGTGGAAACAGGCGCTCGAACGATTGCTAAAAACCAACAACTTCCCCGAGTTCACAGGGCGGGTTTGCCCTGCGCCGTGTGAAGGCTCCTGCACGGCCGGGTTGGTGACTTCCCCGGTGGCGATCAAGTCCATCGAACATGCCATCATTGAAAAAGGATTCGAAGAGGGCTGGATCCATCCCGAACCGCCTCTTAAACGGACAGGCAAAAAAGTGGCTGTGGTGGGCTCCGGTCCATCTGGGCTGGCCTGCGCCGACCTGCTTAACAAGGCCGGCCACAGTGTGACCGTCTTTGAGCGGGCCGACCGCATTGGCGGACTTCTAATGTATGGTATCCCCAACATGAAGCTGGATAAAAGTGTTGTGGATCGCCGGGTTAACCTGATGGCTGACGAAGGTGTGGTGTTCGTGACCAGAACCGAGATCGGCAAGGATATGCCGGCGGATATGCTGGTGAAGGATTACGATGCCGTGGTCTTGTGCGGCGGAGCGACCAAGCCGCGCGACTTGCAGGTGGAAGGCCGTGAGCTTAAGGGTATACACTTTGCCATGGAATTTTTATATGCCAATACGCGCAACCTGCTGGGTGGCCCCAGCCGTGACGCGGATGCGATCACCATCTCCGCACGCAATAAGGACGTGCTGGTGATCGGCGGCGGCGACACGGGCACGGATTGTATTGGCACGTCTCTGCGGCACGGCTGCCGCAGTGTGACCCAGTTCGAGATTCTGCCGGAACCTCCGCATGCGCGCCAGGCAGATAACCCCTGGCCGGAGTGGCCGAAGGTTTTGAAAGTGGATTACGGACAGGAAGAAGCCATGGCTTTTTATGGCCGTGATCCGCGCGAGTTTAGCATCACCACCAAACGTTTCGTGGGGGACGAGAACAGCAACGTCAAAGAAGCCCACACCATTCAGGTGGAGTGGGTGAGAGACGCCAACGGACGCATGGGACCGAAAGAGATCCCCGGAACCGAGAAGGTTTGGCCGGTGCAGGAAGTACTGCTGGCAATGGGCTTTCTGGGGCCTGAAGACCAGATGCTGGAGCAGTTGGGTGTGGCGCGTGATTCACGTTCCAATGTGCTTGCGGATGGCGAGCATTACGGCACCAGCCTGCCTGGAGTGTTTACGGCCGGTGACATGCGCAGAGGGCAAAGCCTGGTGGTCTGGGCTATCCATGAGGGACGCGGTGCCGCCCGTGAGGTGGACCGGTATCTAATGGGATCCACAGAAATCAAAGGATAATGCTTTTTTTCGCCCGGGATTGTTGACAAAATCCCGGGTTGTTTTTAAATCGAAATATAAAGAAAATCGCGAAAACCCCTATTGTTTATCGCGATTTTTTCATGTATAGTACTTCTATTATTGTTAACTGTATAAGCTTAGGGCAGGTATTAACAGTCAATAATGCTCCAGGGGTAAAAGCGAATGGTCTATTTCAATGTAGCATAAAAAGGGGGTATGGATGAATAAACTCCGAGACCGGCTTAGAACAGAGGCGCCAGAGTTGTGTGCAGCTTTGGAACGAAGCTGGGAAATAGCCAGGAATGAATGGCTTCCGGCTTTGGGAGCAAAAAATGATTCTTACAACTCATATCCGCATTTGAGAAATCTCGAAACTTACCTTGATCAGGTAATATTTGGTTTCGAGCCTCTGGCGTTGGATAGGAAGAAAGCTTTTATTTCGGCGACTGAGATTTATGTAATTTTGTCGGCAATACTCTTTCATGATATTGGATACATAAAAGCGGAGAAAAAAGAAGATACCGCCAAAGGTGGCACTGTTACAACTCTGACGCAAGAGGAAATAATCAAAGAACAACACAAAACTTCTCACCCCTACCAATCTATGCTTATTGTAAAAAACGAATGGAATGACCTTGGAATTTGTTCAATCGAATTAGCAAAAAGCATCGGAAAAATCTGTGCTTACCATGATTGTGACGAAAATAGGACGAGGGACAAAGAAGAAGATTTAGTTAATGTTATTGTTGATCCTTATGGAGAGGTGCGCGAAAAATGGTTAGGTTGTCTATTAGTTCTGGTGGATCACATGGATGGAGCTTATACTCGCGTGTTACCGCAATACATCCGGTCAGGAAGACCCATGAAAATTGTTGGGGCTTTTCGTAATGTGATCAGTGGAGTGTACTTGGATCCACATAAACAAATGATTCGAACCGTTTTGAGTGAATCTTTATTTGAAAAAAAGGTATCAACTATTGAACCTGTGTACGTCTATAGTCGCAATAAAAAACTGGAAACCAAACAAACTGAAATTATTAATGTTATTAAAGGTATTCATTTTGAGAACAAGGATTCACCACTTGATATTGAGAAAATTATTAAAAACGAAAAAGTTAAAAAACTGATTGCGGACTATTCGTTTACCAGTCCATTAATTGAGAAACTAACGGGAAGCAGATTCTTGGAGCCTGATTGGCTCATTATGTGGCATTTCTTGTTTGTTGAAATTGGAAATGATGATGCAGAATGGACCCCCAATAAATTGTTGGCGATGGTTATAAGCGATGTTGTCATTAATAAGAATTCTCTGAATTTAATTAAAAATGAACTTGCTGCAAACGGGGTCAGAATAAAAGATTGGGTCATTGATTATGAGGAACACCTCTATACCGACCAAGGAATTGAAACAATTGAACCAATCTTTTCGTGGAGTTATTTGTCAAGGGTTATAAAAAGTATGTTGAAATTGAGTTCAACGATTCTGAACCCAGGATATTTCTCTTATAAAACACTTGCGTCAGATGTGAGAGAACCAAATCTTGAACGATTAAAGGTTGCCGTACGAAGGATTTGTATATTATTAGAGGAAGAAGACAAGACAACTTCAGATTCGGACAAACTACTCATTTGGGCTGGTGAAGATCATTGGAAGTGGAAAAGGGTATCAAGTCGTAATAATCAACAAGAAGAAAAATATGTGGATGATAAGATCATAAAATTGGAAAAACTAGCAAACACGAATTTTGCAAGGGTGGAGGACTAATTATTATGACAGGCATCTCATTAGGTTATCCGCTTGATTTGTTGCTAAATCGCAAGTGTAAACCAGACGATTTTGATGAAAGAAGGCAACGAAAAGGTATTGATCACAAACTCGACGCCATTCAACTGCCAGATGCTTTAAAAGCTGGATCAGGCAATATTATTATAAAAGGCAGGCCAGGTACCGGTAAATCCACCTTAGCACTTCAAATGGCGGTTTCTTGTACTCAAAATAATAACGATTGTTCCGCAGCGTATTTTAGCCTGGAGGAACAAATTGATCATATTTTGAAAAAAGCCGAATTATTTGGATGGAATAAGTGGCTCAAACCAATGAAAGAGTTAAACGATTTGGATGAATCAGCTTCATCTAAAGAATTGGGAGATTTTTTGGAAGGTGTTTTAACTACGGTTAATGATAAAAACGAGGTAGTAACACCTTCTAAACCAATTGTTTTACTGCCTTCGTTATCTCCACGAAGTATTTCAGTTGACGACTCAAAAGAAAATAGTCTTTTTTGGGAGAGATACCACCAACTTGAAATCTTTTTAGAAGCCGTTGATCGAATCAATGAAAGAGCAAAAGATGAAGAGACAAAGAAAGTTCAAAAACTGAAGTTGATTGTGATAGACAGCTTAAATACTTTTGGCGATCATATGCTGGAAAGGGAAGAACTATTTCGAATATTTGATCTTTTTAAACGTCATCAGATCATTGGCGTTTTTATTCTTGAAGTAAACGACGGGGCGTCTCCACAAGCATTAAGTAATATGCACCAAAATACCATTGAATACATGGCTGATACCATAATCGACCTTCAAATGAGTGAAGATCACGGCTATTTCACAAGATATCTTGAAATAGAGAAATCACGTTATCAACATCAAGTTTATGGGCGACATCCATATCGTCTACACGATTTTGATCCGCAGCAACCTAAAGATCCCCTAAAATCTGATTTTCAACCTGCATACAACATCTTTCCTTCTTTACATTATTTGGTTTCAGTTATTGGTCAAAATAGTAATGCGGTTGTCGAAAAAGGAGACCCGGCTACCAGTCCTGCAAATGGAGCACAGTATAAACAAAATACAGACTCTATAGAAGAATCAAAGCAATTAAATATTGTTAAGGAGAATGAAAAAGATAAGGTTGTTGAAAACAGTAATTCTGTAACAGAACTATTTGATTTTGGAATAAATGGGATTAATGATTTATTACCGACGAATTTTTTACGCACTAGTGTAGTTGCTATTGAAGGTCCAAAAGCCACGTTTAAATCGTCAATTTCAGAAAATTTCCTCATTCGGGGATTATTAAGTAATAGCAGTGTTCTATTAATTAAATTACAAGATAAGCCCTCGTTCAATCTTCACAAAATAAGGTTAAATGAAGGACTATTGCACTATACAAAAATCGGCCTAGAGGAATTCCCTGAAGAAAAAGATCGGTTAAAAAGACTTGGCTGCATTCAAGATAAGTTAATCAAACCAAAACATGGCAATCGGTTTAGTGATTATCAGAAGTCAGTAAAAATCAATGAGGTTGAATGGGAATTTGAAGAAAATGGTCCAAGGATAATAGAATTAGATTTTGGTGAGGGTATGCTTTTAGCTGAAGAATTCGTCCAAATTGTGAGGGACATTTTTCAATTATTTAAAAAAGACAAACCGATTAAAAGTGTAGTTTTGGATGACGTCAGCCTGATTGGAATTTCTTATCCTTTTCTCAAAAACAGCAAAACTGCAGGAGATCTTTTTTTACCCTCTTTTATACATTTAATGCGCAGTTTTGATGTTAGTCTTGTAATTAATGGAACAACTGGTGACCTTGTTGAAGCGAATGAATATGTCAATAGAGCATCTGCTTTGGCTGACACAGTTATCACTTGCAAAAACTGCGACATTTTTGGTGACAAATATGTGATTGTATCTGGCGAAGGATTGGTTGTCAGAATGAGCAAAGAAGCAGGAATGCGGGAACCTGTTCCAGGTGTTATTAGAATTGAAGAAGTTGAAGATCAAGGGGAAACAGAAATACCAGAAAATGATGAGGAGCCATTGAGATCTGGTGAAAGGGTCAAATCAGATAAAAATGAAGATCAAGCGCTCCTGGAGGAATATCGTAAACCTGAAAATTCCAAGGAATTATCACAATTACAAAATGTAAAATATAAAAAGAAATTGGACTCAACATTTCCTTCACCTTTTGTTCTTGACTTGTTATTTTTGCAAGGTCTTGTAGGGTTTGAGACACAGAGAATTCACCGTCCCGGACTTTCTTTGCATATGATGGAGGCCTCTTCAGAAACAAGAATATACAATCAAGAGGTGGAAAAGCTGTTGCAGTTTGCGTTGGCGAAACCAACCCATCCTTATAATGAAAGACGAAATAACGTTGATCAAGTCTCGGATGTTAGTGTAAATACTTTCGATACCCGACTGGCAGAATCTATGTATGATTCATTTAATCTTTTACAAGACGCTCCCATCGAGCGAACAGTTGTTTGTACTTTGGATGAGTTTCTTGGAAGTAGAGAAACTTATACCAAATCGTTGGTTAAGATTAACAATGCTCACAAAAAAAAGGAAGATAGTTCAATCCAAAGTATAAGCGGACAGCAACATAATAGTAAACGAGAATTAAAGAGAGAAGATTTCATTGTTCAGGACAATAATTCAGGTTGGCCTTATTATGGAAATGTATTGCTATTAGCATACCGTTCAGATATATTCACTGATCCAAAAAAAACCTTTAGAAGCTGGGATGCAATTTTTAAAGGTATTTCAGATAAAAAAGATGAAATCAAGTTAATAAAAGAATTCCCAATTCGTGAAGGATTTGATTACGGGGTTTTATCGCACGAATCAATGTCGTGTGTATTGCTGGATGTTTTGTTTTCAGGATTAAAGGAATCAAAGATTGAAATTGATATTGAACAAGAGAATTTTCTACAAAATATTTTTTCTAAATCAAAACTACAAAATTACTTTACCAACCCGGAATTCATGAATGAAGTTGTTGCTATTACGAACTTGATCCAGTCAAGGTCGAAAAAAATATTAATAAATCCGACAAACATGGAATCCAACATGGTTGAAATTGAATATGTTGGCGAGTTGGATTTACTGGAGAAATCCAGAGAATATAACGTTCCAATTAATGAAATAATGGAAACAAATAAGACAACTATAAGTGAATTGTTTGAGAAACAACCACTTCAAATACCCTTAAAATGTTCAGTTCGGCCCGATTCAGCCGTATATCTTTGTTGGTACTCACAAATTAGAGAGTTGATTAACCAGTATCCAAAAATGGCTAGATTGATTAATATTGAACCATTACCAGGGCGTGGTGTTACAGGGGATTGGTTCCTTGGGATAATTAAAGGATCTGTGAGCATCCAACTCGGACAAAATGTAATTAATATGTTGTGTGATGAAACTGAAGATTTTAAACGTTACAATCGGGGGATCGGATTGCCTATGCGGCAAACTTTTTATGGCAAAAACTTAAAAGCCTGGCAGGGTACCGATATCAGTCTGGATAGAGTGCGTGAAATCCACGATAATGCCATTAAGAGATCTAAAATTGTCAACTACGCCATTGTCAGACATGCATTTGCCAATGCTTTACAGGACTTGCTTTTTAATCCTAATGACGATCAATCCATCATTAATATCCTTAATTCCTTAGCTGACCAAGTTGAAGTGTTAAACAATAAATAGCCATTTTGTTTCAAATGATTTGTTGTTTATTTTTGAATCTATTTATTTTTTATTTCAGCAAAGATTTCATCTGATCAAAGATGAGTTTGGCTGCCCTTTTGGGCGCCAACCGGACAAGAAAGTCCATCATTTTAGAATCATTACCGACGAACACATGGTAGGCATTCTTTTCGATGCCGGCGATGATCATTTCAGCGGCTTTATCCGGTTCGGTCATTTTAAACTTACCGGAATCCTGTTTATCTGCCTGTTCCTGGGTCATCAAGCCTGAGTTGACGGTAATATTGGTTTTGATGGCGCCTGGGAATACCAGGGTGACATGCACGTTGGTTTCCAGAAGCTCTGAATGCAGCCCTTCAGTGAACAGTTTAACCGCGGCCTTGGATGCGCCGTATATGGTTTGTCCAGGTACAGGCAGGAACCCACCCATGCTTGAAAGGTTTACCAAATGAGCTTCTGGCCGCTTGAGCAGGTAAGGCAGAAAAGATTTGGTCATGACCATCAAGCCGGTGAAATTGACATGGAAGACCCGATTAATTTGAGCAAAGGTCAACTCTGTGACCTTGACAAAGGGTTGGATAATGCCGGCATTGTTAACCAACCCATCCACGCTGCCGTGTATGGCAATGATTTTTTCCGGCAGGGCTTCAACCGTTGCTATTTCTGCTATATCGGCCACATGGGTGGAAATTTTGTCCCCCAGCTGGCCAGCCAATCTAACCGTTTCTTTCATGCCTTCTTCACTGATATCCACGATGGCCACACGGGCGCCGCCTTTTACCAATTGCAGCACCAACTGCCGACCGATCCCATTGCCGCCGCCGGTGACAACAAAAACCTTGTTTGCTATTTTCATGCTGACTCCTGAATTGATCCCATCCTATTAGAGAAGTGTTCTCTATTTATCAGTAGTATACGTGATTAATATAAGAAATATGATAAAAAATATCTAAATAATAGTTGCGTTTTTACGGCAATATTAAGAATAAAAGGGTCCGGTGAGTTTGCACCGGACCCTTTTATCATTTGGAATCTTTTCCTGCTTATTAAACTTTTTCCACGAAAGGATGACCCAAGCCTAGGACACCGTCAATCACGGGCATCCAGGTGCTGATGGCGATCTGCTGCGGACATTTGTCGAGGCATTCGTCGCATTGGATGCACTGGGCGGCTTTTTCGCCATCAGGAATCCACATTTTGTAATCCAGACGGCTGTCGGCTATGTCGTTGTACATGGCCGCGTTGTTGTATGAGGCAAAGTTACGCGGGATATTGACGTTGTTAGGGCAGGGCAGGCAGTATTCGCAGGCCGTGCAGGGGATCGGGCTGCGGGCAGTCAAAACCTTGTTGACCTTCTCAACCAGTTCCAGTTCCTGAGTGGTGAGCAATCCGACCTTGGAGATATCGGCAGAGGCAAGGTTCTCTTTTAACTGGTCAAGCGTGCTCATACCACTTAACACCGTTGAAACCTCGGGCTGATTCCAGAGCCACTGCAGCGCCCAGTCGGCCGGAGTGCGTTTGATCGGTGCGGACTCCCACAAGGGGCGGGCAGCCGGGATATCTGCTGCCAATTTTCCACCACGCAGGGGTTCCATGACCACCACGGCCAGCCCTTTCGAGGCGGCATATTGCAATCCTTCTCTGCCGGCCTGGAAGTCCGTATCCATAAAGTTGTACTGGATCTGGCAGAAGGTCCATTTGTCGTAACCATCCACGATCTTCTTGAAGGTTTCTAGTTTGTCGTGGAAGGAGAATCCGAGGTGGCGAATGCGGCCGTCAGCCAGGGCTTTCTCGGCTTCCTGGATCAATTTGAGGTCCAGGATTTTTTGCCATGAATCCTTGTTTAAGGCATGCAGCAGGTAGAAATCAATGTGATCCGTCTGAAGCCGTTCGAGTTGTTCGTTAAGCATTCTGTCAAAATCGGATGTGGTTTTAACGAACCAGATGGGCAGCTTGGTGGCGATCTTAACCCGTTCGCGGTAGCCGTCCTTTAATGCGATCCCCACGGCAACTTCGCTTTTTTGATCGTGATAGACATAAGCCGTATCAAGATAGTTCAAACCGTTATCAATGGCGTGGCGTATCATTTCGGTGGCTTTGGGTTGATCAATGTTGCTGCTTTTTCCGTCCAGGATCGGCAGGCGCATGGCGCCGAACCCGAGTGCTGAGACTTTCCAATCCAGTTTTCCAAATGGTCTGTATTGCATGGTTTTGTTCCTCCTAGAATGTTTGGTAAATGCTTAATCCAATTTCATCAGATGGTTAACTTCGTGGTAAATGTCGAGCAGGCTGACCTGGTTTTCTTTTGCCAGTCGCACGCAGTCTTCATATTCAGGTGTTGCATGAATGACCTTGCCATCCAGGATCTTGGCTTTGAGGGTGACCATTCCGAAACGCGTTTCAAGCTGGCGGAATTCACGGCTGGCTTCGTAACGACCGATGGGCTGCACGCGCAACCCAAGGGTGGTGGTTTCACGCAGCAGCAGTTCGGCCAGCGCGGCTTCGTCTTTGCGGAAGGCGATCACACCCAACAGAATGCCGGGACGATTTTTCTTCATGTGGATGGGGGTCATGAAGACGTCCCTGGCGCCGGAGGCAAAGAGCAGATCCATCAGGTAGCCGAAGAACTGCGGATTCATGTCATCAATGTTGGTTTCAAGCTGCACCATTTCGGATTTATCCGCTTCGGGTACTTCGCCGATCATCAGGCGCAAAATATTGGGCCATTCGAGATCGCGTTTGCCCGCACCGATGCCGATGCGGCTCATCACTATATTGGGACGTGAAAACGTGGCCATGGATCCCAGGATGGCTGCCCCGGTTGGGGTGACCAGTTCCACCTCAGCGGAGGATGGGGTGAGGGGCGCCTTGATCAGGCGCAGCACTTCAAGGGTAGCCGGGGCTGGCAGCGGCAGCAGACCGTGG
Organism: Chloroflexota bacterium; assembly: GCA_021825925.1. Taxonomy (GTDB): domain Bacteria; phylum Chloroflexota; class Anaerolineae; order Anaerolineales; family Anaerolineaceae; genus UBA6107. The sequence continues at coordinate 399,439 of JAKAFP010000004.1, read as the reverse complement.
TCGCTGTTGATGGTGCCTGAGCCGTAAGGAAGTGGAGAGGCGTACAACTGCTCGATGCCCAAATAGTCCAGACCGATGGCGGCGCCGACGATATCCACGATCGAATCGAGCGCTCCGACTTCGTGAAAATGGATGTGTTCAATCGGTTCGCCGTGGACACGTGATTCCGCTTCGGCCAACAAGTTAAAGATCTTCGCAGCGGTAGTTTTTACTTTCTCTGAAAGTGCGCTCGTGTTGATGATCCCCAAAATATCCGCGAGGTGGCGGTGGTTGTGGCTGTGTGGAACAATGACCTCGAGGTTTGCAGCCCGCAAGGCGCCTTTATGGGTTTCGCTCAGTTTTAACTCCATTTGTTCGGGTAGTTTCAGCAGGTCAATATTTTTCTGCAAAACTTCAAGCGGCAAACCCGCATCCAGCAGGGCAGCCAGGAACATGTCGCCGCTGATACCTGAAAAACAATCCGCGTAGGCAATTTTCATTTCAATACCTCATTCAGGCTTCCCCGGCGGTAACCTGCCAGGTCGGCGGTAATATAACGGAATCCCAAGCCGGTAAAGAATTCAAGGATCTGCTGGCGGTGGGTGATGTAGCCCTCAAATTGATCCGGATCCACTTCCAACTTCACGGTGTCACCGTGATGACGCACGCGGATGGCCTCAAAGCCGAGGTCGCGCATGAAGGCCTCGCCGGAAATCACCTGATCCAGACCTTTTTGAGTGACCGGTGATCCATAAGGAAAGCGTGTGGCAAAACAAGGGGCGCTGGGCCGGTTCCAGTTGGGCAACCCCATGGCTTTCAATAGCGAGCGTATCTCGTTTTTCGAAAAACCCAGGTCCAGCAGCGGACTTTGAATGCCGAGTTCGAGCACGGCTTTGCGCCCGGGGCGATAATCATCCACGTCGTCTGCGTTGGTACCCTCAACCAGGGTGGTAAACTCTTCTCTTTTTGCTAATTCGATCAGCGCTTCAAAGCGTGCTTTTTTGCACACGTAGCAGCGGCCAGGTGGGTTTGCCACGAAAGCGGGATTTTCTAGGTCGTTGAATTCGATCACCCGGTGAGTGAAGCCCACTTGGGCGGCAAATGCTTTGGCAACTTCGATGCTTTCTGCGGATTCCACCGGTGAATGAATCGTCAGGGCCAACATGCGATCCCCGAGGGCTGCATAAGCAGCGGCGCACAACAGGGCGCTGTCCACTCCGCCAGAGAAGGCCACGATCACCGACGGTTGTTTTTCAAAATATTCCAACAGGGTCTGCCAGCGCGCAAGCAGTTCGTGCGGCAAGGTCTGCGCTATTTCAGGAAGGTTCATGAGACTCACTTGAGTTGATTGATCGAACTGGCGAGCACGCCCGCACCAAAACCATTGTCAATGTTGACCACGCCTACGCCGGTGGAGCAGGAATTGAGCATGGTGAGCAGGGCGGCCAGGCCGTTGAAACTGGCGCCGTAGCCCACGCTGGTGGGGACGGCGATCACGGGCACTGACACCAACCCGCCGATCACGCTGGGCAGCGCGCCATCCATGCCGGCGGCGACGATGATCACGCGCGCCTCCCACAGTTGGTCCACTTTATCCAGCAGGCGGTGGATGCCGGCCACACCGACATCATATAAACGCTCCACTTTGTTGTTCATCAGTTCGGCAGTCATGGCAGCTTCTTCAGCCACGGGCATATCTGCGGTACCGGCGGAGCACACCATGATGCCCGGTTTCTTGTCTGATAAAGCGGAGCGGTCGAGGATCATCAGCCTTGGAATCGGATGATACGTCATTTCAGGCAGTGCGGATAGTACCACTTCGGCCGTAGTTTGATCACTCCGCGTGATCAAGACCTTGTCGCTGCGCTCGGCTAATTTTTGGGCGATTGCAGCCACCTGGCCGGGGGTTTTGCCCTGGGCAAAGATCACTTCGGGAAAACCATTGCGCATGCTGCGGTGATGATCAAGCATGGCGAAGTTATCCACGGCTTCATAGGGCAGGTGGCGCAGTTTTTCCATGGCGGCCTCCACATCCACGGCGCCGGTTTTGACTTGTTCCAACAGGAGTTTTATCGCTTCAGTTTGCATGCTTTTCTCTTTTAAACAATGGGTTGATTATAGGAGTTTGAGTTAACTCTAAGGATAGTGACATATGTCACCCTGACACAGTGACATAGATCATATAAGCTGTTTGTACAACTGCATACAATTCAATTTTGGATCGATTGCTGGAAATAGTGGATCAAGAAAGAGTGTAATGTTTTTGGCGTTATGTTTTTGATGGAGAGGGCTGCGATTGAGCGCCCTAGAAGTCATGCCTTTGTTGGAGAGGGCTGCGATTGAGCGCCCTAGAAGTCATGCCTTTGTTGGAGAGGGCTGCGATTTGAGCGCCCTAGGAGCCATGCCTTTGTTGGAGAGGGCTGCGATTTGAGCGCCCTAGGAGCTATGCTTTTGTTGGAGAGGGCTGCGATTTGAGCGCCCTCGGAGCCATGCTTTTGGCGGAGAGGGTGGGATTTGAACCCACGGTGACCCGGAAGGCCACAACGGTTTTCGAGACCGCCCCATTCAGCCACTCTGGCACCTCTCCGAATGGCAAAATTATAACCGAAAAACCTAAATTTCCACTTCCTGTTGGTAGATTGGATATTCCACCGGACCAATGCCCGCCTCTTTAAGTTTGGCCTGAAAGGCGCCTGCGGCATCCGGCTCGCCGTGGACGAGGAAGATCTTTTTGACGCGCCCTTTGACGGCGCCGGCATATTTCAAGAGATAATCCTGCCCGGCATGTGCAGAAAGCCCGTGGATGACGGCGACTTCAGCGCGTAACTCGTATTCATCGCCAAAGATCTTCACCCGGCGTTCCTTATCCATGATGCGCCGGCCAAGGGTGTTGGGGGCCTGCCATCCGCAGATCAGCACCGAATTATTTTTATCTTCAATGTTATTCTTGAGGTGATGCAAAACACGTCCGGCCTCGGCCATGCCCGAGGCGGAGATGATTACCATGGGACCTTTTTTATCGTTCAGCGCTTTGGATTCTTCAACGGTACCGACATAATGCAGCCCATTGAAATCGAGGGCAGGGTGTTTTTCTTCACGAATGAAATCAAATGTCTCTTCGTCAAAATAATCGGGGTAGCCCTTGAAGATCTTTGAGGCCGCCACGGCCAACGGGCTGTCAACGTAAACAGGCAGCGGTCTAATGATCTGGTCAGAGATCATCATGTTGAGGAAATAAATGATCTCCTGGGTGCGACCTACTGCAAAAGCAGGGATGATGATCTTGCCGCCGCGCTTGACAGTTTTGACCACGATCTCTTTGAATTTTTCGTAGGCTGAATCCACACTGTCGTGGTTCTCGTCACCATAAGTGCACTCCATCAGCAGGTAGTCAACATCAGAAGGCAGCACAGGGTCAGGCAGCAGGGGCAATCCCAGACGGCCGATGTCGCCAGAAAACCACAGGCTCTTATTTTGTCCGTTTTCAACGACATCGAGGCGGATGGCGGCAGACCCCAAAATATGACCGGCGTTAAAGAAACGCACGGTCACGCCTGGCACAGGCGAGAAAGCATTTTCGTATTTAACCGGGTAATAATGGTCAATGGCTTCGATCGCATCGGCGATGGTATAGAGGGGCTCCATGGCGGGCAATCCACGCGCAGCCCTTTTTTTGTTGACATAAACTGTATCCTGCTCCTGGATGTGGGCGGAATCCTGAAGCATGATGTCGCCCAACGTAACGGTGGGCGGGGTGGCATAGATCGGGCCGCGGAATCCGTTTTTCACCAGGTTGGGCAGATTGCCACTGTGGTCAATGTGCGCGTGTGAAAGGATGACTGCATCCACTGAGGCAGGATCGAATTCAAAATTCTGGTTTTTGGTATAGTTTTCGTCCCGTTTGCCTTGAAACAGGCCGCAATCTAGTAAAAGTTTGTGCCCGTTCACTTCGATCAAATGTCTTGAGCCGGTTACGGTTTGAGCTGCACCTTCAAATGTGATTTTCATGCGGTCTCCGTTTTCTTTAACTCTTTCAAGATCAAGGCGCCAAATTTTTGATAGCGGATGGGGGAGTTGGCCATTACATTTTTAAGTTCCGGTTTTGTGGCAGGGTTGGCCGAAGCGATCTTTTCCAACATTTCTCTTGGCAGCACCACGTCAGATTCAACTTCAAGTTTCTTGGCGGTGTTCTTGCGCCATTCTTTCAGACAGTCAATCCTTGCCAGAAAAGCGTCATCCGGCCGGGGGTTCTTCATCCTTGTCACCAGCGGCGCGGTCTCCCCTTTGGCCACCGCTTTCAACAGGGCGTTGCCGTGACGTTTCACCAGCTTTTCTGAAAAGTGGGGAACCAGGCTCAGCTCATCAAGCGTGGTGGGTCGTTGGAGACTGATCTCCACCAGCATTTCATTGGAGAGGATCTTAAAGTGCGGCAGATCCGCTTTTTTGGCCTGTTCATCACGGTAGGCGCACAGCTCTTTAAGGATGGTCACCTGGCGGGTATCGGTGTGGCTGGAGCCGGCCAGCTTCCAATATTCACCCTGCCCGTTGCCGTTGGGGTGGGCTTCGGCGTTACAGGCATTGATGAAATCCTCCTGCGCCAGATCAAACAGATCATGAGCGGTCAGTTCGGCTTCGAGGATATCGCGGAGTTTGAAGAGATAATAGGTGTCAAAACGGGCGTAATCGAGCATTTCAGGCGGCAGGGGGCGCAAGCCCCAGTTGGCCCGCTGGTATTTTTTATCCAGGGTGACATCAAAGTATTTTTGCAGCAGCGATCCCAGGCCAACCTGGGCGGCGCCCAGGATACGCGCTGCGATCATGGTGTCAAAAATGTTGACAAATGTAAAGTGATAATCCCGTTTCAGGCAGATCAGATCATATTCTGAGGCATGAAAGATTTTCTCCTGTTTTGGATTCTCAAAGAGCCGTCCAAGCATAGAAAGATCAGTGAATTCAAAGGGATCAATAACGTAATCGGTATCGGGAGATGAAATTTGGATCAGGCAGACCTTCTCCTGATAAGAAAAAAGGCTGTTTGATTCCGTATCAACAGCAATGCGGGGTTGTGATTCAAGGGCTTGGAAGGCTTCGGTCAAGCCTTGTGAAGTATTCACCCATACCGCGGGTTTACAAGGGGCGATGTCCATGGGCGAATTATAACGCCTCGCGGGTGATTCCATGTATAGAGTTATCAGGATTGATTGTTTATAAAAAGGATAAAGTGTGCAATAATTAGATACTTATTAGTAGTGTCCGCGAGTGCATGGAGGGAAAATGAGTTCCAAAATCTTATTGATAGACGATGACGAAAGATTCGCTGGATTGGTGAAACGGGCATTGATCGGTGAAGGTTACCAGGTGGATATTGCTGAAGATGGGTTGAGCGGATTAGCCCAGTTCACCGAGAATACTCCTGACCTGGTGGTGCTGGATTGGATGCTGCCTGGGATGGACGGACTTGAAGTCTGCAGACGGATTCGGCAGACGGGTACACAGCCTATCTTGATGCTCACCGGCAAGGAATCCACCAAGGACCGGGTGTCAGGTTTGGACGCCGGGGCGGACGACTACATGGTCAAGCCGTATGAGACAGAAGAATTGATGGCGCGCATCAGGGCGCTTTTAAGAAGAACGCAGTTGGACCAATCCATGATCTATACTTTTGGCGACCTGACACTGGATACATCCACGCGGCAGGCGATGCGCAATGGGCGCGTGATCCATTTGACGGCCAAGGAATATGATCTTCTTGAGATCTTCATTCGTAATCCGCGCAAGGTGATGACGCGTGAGGTTATTTTTGACCGGGTGTGGGGTTACGATTTTGGCGGTGAGAGCAACGTGCTGGATGTTTATATTCGCTATTTACGCCAAAAACTTGAATCCAACAAGGAGTCCAAGCTGATCTACACAGTCAGGGGGGTGGGGTACGTGCTGAAGGAAAAAGATTAATCTAATTTCAACTAATTTCACGTGATAATAAATGCAGGGGCGGTTCATGAACCGCCCCTGCGATGTTAATTTATTACTAAAGACTTCTGGATGAATGGTCGCCGGAATCGAACTTGTGGTAGGTGGGCTCCATGCGGGGGGCGCTGGCGGCCACGGAACCGGTCGGCCGCTGTTGGGTTGGGACGATGCGGTGCAGAGTGGCGGCGGGACGCTCCTGGTTGGAATTGAAACGCTGCGGAGTGCTGGTATTTGTTGGGCGTGCGGCGGGCTGTGTGCGCCGGGTATTGTTGTTTTGCATTTTCTCCAGTGCGCTGGAGAGTGATCCGATGATCAGAATGCGGATCAGCCAGACCATGATGGCCACCATCACAGGGACGATCGTGGTAAGGGATTGGGTGCTTGCCAAGGCGGCGCTCACGGTGGTATGAGAAGAGATGGCGATCGAAACACCCCACCAGGTGAGAATGGCATTGAAAGTACCAGCGATCAGCCAGGCGCCGAAGAGATACCAGCTTGCCCTGGGGTTTTCTTCCCGTCCATTGGTGGTGATCAGGCGGGCAATGCCGGCGAAATCAAGCCCGCAAAAGGCGAGGGCCATCAGTGTCGCCCAGGGGACACCGGCGAAGCGCAGGTCACCCAACAGATCTTTGAGGGCATAATTGGTCGTGCCGTAATTAAAGGCCTCGAAAGCGAACATGGCGAGGATGATGATTATGCCGTAAACGGTGTTTGAACGAACGCGGGATTTGGCAAGGGTTTGCAGCGGATTGCGAAAGAAAGAGCGGGTGGTGGTTAGGTTCATGACTGTGCCTCCTGAACGATAGCTTCCGATTAGAACGAACAGTCACATTATAGAACAAGAATTCTAAAATGTCAATAGTTTTAGAAAACTCGTTCTAAAATTGATTATATTGAACAAAACACCTATTTTCAGAAAACAGGTCAAAGCAAGACGTTTTGGGGGTATATTTAACGGCGGTGGGTGCCAAGTTTATCGGCTGAATTATATTGTTGGAACTTTTATTCGTTTTCGACGTCCTATTTCATGAAATTATTCGGTATTAACTATATATTTGTCTCTGTTTAAAGATTGAACACTACAAATCCAAGAAATGTACTATCCTACAGGAGAAATAAACCATGAAAACTAAGCTATTGGGGGGTTTGATCGCTGGAATAATGTTATTAACAGCCTGTGCTGCTCCCACACCTGCAGCACCGGACCCGGCGACGGTCAACACCATGGTGGCGCAAACTTTGGCCGCGTTGGTCACGGTGATGGCTCAAACGCAGCAAGTGACCCCGCTTGTGCCGCCAACCATTTCGCCGACCGAATCGCCAATCCCGACGCTGACTTTTACACCGTCACCCCAACCCACAGCGACGGTTGCAACCGCAACTGCCACCCAGAATCTGGCCAACTGCAATAAGGCGGCTTTTGTGGCGGATGTCACCATCCCCGACCGGACAAAATTTTATGCCGGCAATACCTTTACCAAAACCTGGCGGCTTTCCAATGTAGGCACCTGCACCTGGGATAGCGGCTACCGGGTTGTTTTTGTCAGCGGAGACGCAATGGGCGCTCCGGCCAGCGCTGCGCTCAGCAAAACAGTTGCGCCAGGGCAAACTGTGGATATTTCGGTGACCATGGTCGCGCCTTCAGCCGTAAGGGAGTATGCCGGTTACTGGATGCTTCAAAGCTCCAATGGCGGCCTGTTTGGCATTGGCGCAGACGGGACCGGCAAGTTTTATGTGGATATCAAGGTGATCAGCGGCACACCGACAGTTTCTCCCACCCCCGGCACCGGAACACCCACGGCCACCCTCCCTTATTTTGCGGTCAGAGCAGTGGCGATCACCGCCAGCCCGTCTACTTTTAGCGGGGTTTGCCCCACGACCATCACGGTGACCGGCACTTTAACGGTCAACAAGGCTGGTACAGTCAAGTATCATTTTGTGCGCAGTGACGGGTCCGTCAGCGAGGTAAAAACCCTGACCTTTACCGCTGGCGGGTCGCAAGCCATCACGGATAGTTTCTCTGCTTCAGTGACCGGGTCTGATACCGTCTATATTGATGACCCTAATCATCAAACGCTTGGGTCTGCTCCCTTTACCATAACCTGCGGCACCGCCACGGCTACAGCTACTGCAACAACAGCCTCAACGGCGACCCCCACTGCAACATCCACTTCAACAGCGACTCCCACGCCGACCCCAACGGATACTGAGACCCCAACCCCCACTTCAACATAAACTTCATAAACAAACAGAGCCGGATTTTCCGGCTCTGTTTTTGGTAAAAGGTTATTTCAATTCAGTATCCCACGTGACCTGCATGGGGACGGCGTTATCAGGGATGTGATGGTAGACCTGTGTCAGGGATATCCCGTTTGCCTGGCAATACAAAGTGGAAACCGCCAGTCCGTGAGAAACCAGCAGAATTCGCCCATTGGGATGGCGGGCAGCGATCTCGTCCGCTGCGGCGGACATACGTGCAGCCACTTCGGCCACAGATTCACCACCCGGTGCACGTGAAAAAGCAGGATCTTCAAAACCGTGTTTGAAATCTTCCGAGTATTTTTCCTGCACCTCGTCCAGGCTCATGCCTTCCCAGATGCCCTGGCAGATCTCGCGCAAGCGCGCATCGGTGTGGATGGGCATCTTCAAGGCTGCGGCCAATATTTCGGCGGTTTGAGCCGCGCGGCTTAAGTCACTGGCATAAATGGCATCATATCTTTCACCCTTGATCGTGAGCGCCAATGTTTTTGCCTGGTCAATGCCGACCTGATTTAATGGGATGTCTGCCTGACCTTGATAGCGGCGTGCGGCGTTCCAATCGGTTTGTCCGTGTCTGACGAGGGTGATTTCTACCATAAGGTCCGATTATAACGGATGCTGTCTGTAATACTCACATAAATCACTGACCGGGCAGTGTAAACAATCCGGTTTTCCGGCGTGGCAGGTTTCGCGTCCCAGGCGGATCAGGTTGAGATGTCCGGCGTAATAATCCGCCGGGTCTACGAGTTGTTCCATCAGGTCGTGGGTCTGTTCAAGGTTGGCCTTTTCGGGGCGCAAACCGAGGCGTCCGGTGATGCGGTAGATGTGGGTATCCACAGGGAAGGCGGGACGGTTGAGTGAGAACTGCAGCACGATGGCGGCTGTTTTACGTCCGACGCCCTTAAACTTCAGCAGCCATTGGCGTGCGTCTTCAAGTGGCAGCCCGGCAAGAAAGCCAAGATCGAGGTTGCCGCGTTCGGCGAATATCTCATTGAGCACGGCCTTGATACGCGGACCTTTTTGGTTGGCCAGTCCGGCTGGTCGGATGGCTTCTATGATCTCCGCTTCGGGGGCAAGCCTGACCTGTTCCCAATCGCTAAAGCAGCGTTTGAGGGCAAAAAAAGCTTTGTCGCGGTTGACATCGTTGGTGTTTTGAGAAAGGATGGTGGAAACCAGTTCATCCACCGGAGGCAAGGGGTCACGCCAGGTTGGAACACCGTAGGCATCCAACAGGCGGGCGAGCACTTGCCTGGCAGCTTCAGATTTGGTTTCCATCACAGTAAAGGGTTAAACGGCTTGTTCGAGTTCCGGATGATGCTTGAGGTACTGCTGCATGCCCCAGGTGAGGCGCAGCAAATAATGGGCGGCCTTGTCGCCATCCACTTCAAAGTTTTTAAGCAGTGCGTGGGCGGCTCTTTCCACTTCAATGGGGGATGATTTCTTTTCGGCCAGCTTGAGCATTTGATGTTCGATCTTCTCTAGGAATTTGATCTGTTCTTTGACCGTTTCGTGACTTACCACACCGCCGCGACCGGAAACAAGAATGTAATCCTTGTATTGAGGATTGAGCAGCAGGTTGAGGGTGTCCTTCCAGGCGGCCAGATCTGCACTGCCGATAAACGGTGGGGCATTGGGCACGACAGTATCGCCGACAAAGACGATCTTCTGGTTGGGAAGTTCCACCCAGGTGGAGCAGGCCGAAGGACCGGGATGATATTCGAGCAAAATAGGATCGGCATCCCAACTAATGCGCAGTTGGTGGCTGAAGGAAATATCGGGGGGTGCCCAGCGGATGCTGCCCAGGCCGTTTTGCAGTTCCCAGTCGGCACCGGTTTCGACCGTCTGTGATTTAAAGGTGATGGGGCGATCGCGGAAAAGCTGGTTCATTTTTTCGTGACCCGCGACCATGCATTCCACCTGGCGCGATCCGATCGTGCGGTCAAAATGTTCATCCAGGTTGACCAGCAGACGGTCTACGCCGCCGTTCATGTTGGCCAGGGTGCTGCGCCACAATCGGATATCATCCGGGCGCAGGGGCGCATCAATCAAGATCAAGCCGTGGGGCCAGTTGATGGCGCCAAGCGTGACACCAGGGTAGGATGTTTCAATAAAAATATGCGGTGCAATTTCTTGCATGAAGGCTCCTTGTGGCCAGATCAATTGGTGGCTGCGGTGGGAAGGGTCAGGATGAACCTTGAACCGCCGCCGGTAACATTTTCAACCCAAATTTTACCACCGTGAGATTGTACTGCGGTACGGCAAAAAGACAGACCCAATCCCAGACCTTTGGCGAAGCTGTTGCCGTGCAGTCTCACGAATTTGTTAAAGATCTTATCCAGCGACTCGGCGGGGATACCGGGGCCGTGATCTTCCACCCAGATGGTGACCGTGTCGCCGTTGGCCTTGGCGCCGATGGCGGTCTTATCCCCTTCGGAGGAGAACTTGATGGCGTTCTCGAGCAGGTTGATCAGCACGCGGCGGATCATATCCTCGTCCACCAGGATGGGGGCAATCTTGCTGAAGACCATTTTTTCGACGATCACCTGTTTGCTCCTGGAGAGGGTGTGCAGCGTCTCGATGGCTTCATCCATCAGTTTTTCAACATCCGTCATTTTCTTGTTGGTGATGGGTTGTCCGGCTTCAAGACGGTTGATATCCAGCAGGGAACTGATCAGGCGGTTCATGCGTTCTGTGGCGCGGTCGCTGATCTCGAACAACTGGATCATCGAGGCGTCTTGGGTGGCTGCGATGGGCGCTTTCATCAGCTCCAGGCTGGAGACGATGTTGGCCAACGGCGAACGCAGATCATGATAGATCATGGCTGAAAGGTCTTCGCGCAAGACATCCAGATTCTTGCGTTCGCTGATGTCGCGGAAGATCCACTGCAGCGAAGGCTGCCCCTGCAGGCTGATGGTCGAAACGTGTACTTCGACAGGAATTTTTTCGGCTTTGGCGGTCAGCAGGCTGCCTTCATAGATCAGGGAGCCGTTCTTTTCAAGTTGCTCAAAAAGATTGTCAATCACTTTTTCGGGTAATTCCTGCAGATCAATGATGCTGCGGGAGACGATATCCGCCTCGGATTTGCGTACAACCTCAAATGTTTTAAGGTTGGCCGCAACGATCTTTCCATCCATGGTTGTGACCATGATCGGATCAACGCTCTTGTCAAACAGGTCGCGATAGCGCAGGTGGGCATTCTCGACTTCCTGATAAAGCTGGGCGTTGCGGATGGCAATGCCGGCCATATCAGCGATGGCCTGCTGCAGTGCGAACTGTGATTGGGTGAAGAAGTTGACTTCGCGGTGGACGATGGTGAGCACGCCCACCAGCACTTCCTGCGCCATCAGGGGTACGCAAAGTGCGGAACGGGCAGGATCAACGATTTCCTGGTTGGGGCGTACCAGCCAGCGTTCATCCTGCTGGGTGTTGTTTATCAGCACGGATTTCTGGTTCTTGACCACCCAGCCCGCCAGGCCGGAGGTGACTACGTCGTGCAGCTGATCCACAGTGTGTGGGATCAGTGAGCCGTTGTACATGATGGCTGCATCCACAGGCTTGCCGTTCAAATCGAGCACGACCAGGCTGGCGCGTTCAACGTTCATATTTTCAGTGGTCAGGGTGAGGATGTTGGCCAGGACCTTGCGCAAATCCAGCGATGCAGCCAATTCACGGCTGATCGAGTAGAGTATTTCGAGAGAAGTAAGCGTGATATCCTGATCCATAAATATCCTCACGTCAGCAAAATACAAATGAACAAGTCAACATGAAAACACTTGATCTTTATTCAGTATAGCATAGCCAGCCTTGAGATGTTTATCAACACTGCCTAAACCTTTTGTAAGGATTGTGTGAATTTTTTTTATTGAGAGACTGAACACTTGATCGGGTAGCTGGGATGATCATTCTTGTTCAAAGGCAGCCCAAGATAGGGGGATGGATCCAGCGTGTTGGCTATTTCAAGTTCATTGAGATATTTGCCGGTGCCGCTGTCTTTGATGATCGAGAAATGCAGATGTACTCCCACGGGGCTGGCAGCATCACCAGAATAATTGCCTTGATATCCCAGCAGTGTGCCGGCTTTGACGAATACCTCGCTGGTGCCGGGCGGAAAATCCGCAGCGATCAGGGCGTTGCCAGCCGGGTCGGCCATATGAGTGTAATAAGTCCAGATCTGACGGCCGGGCTGCAGCGGATCGGAGGGAATGCGAATAATGACAGTGGATTTCCAGTCTGCTTGCCGGCTGAGGTAGCCGTCGTAAGCGGCATAGACGGGGGTAATGCCGATGTCTGTACCGGCGAAGATGTCTATCCCCTGATGGCGGTGGCCGATCTTGAAGGAATCATCCCACAGGTAGCCGATCAATCCACGCGTAGGCATGATGAAGGGTGCGCCGTTGCAGCTTGAAAGCGCTTCGACTGCCCAATCCTGATGGGCTTCAGCGTTGCGAATGAAGGGGATGACGTAAGCGGTACCGTTATTTTTGCGCTCAGGCGAGAGAAAGAAAAAATACCCCATAACCAGCGCAGCGATGACCACAATTGAGAAGATGAAGATCAAAAAACGCCTCATCTCTTATTTGGCCAATCTACCGATCATGGACCAGGGGCCAGTCCAATAGATATGCACCTGTCTGATCTGGCCAAGTAGATTACTCTCATCCCCATCCACGAAGACCAGTTTGTTGTTGGGCGTGCGGCCTTTCCAGCGGTTTTTCATCTTTTCTTCAAACAGGACGGTCACTTCTTTATCCAGATAAGCGCCATGGATGGCGCCGAAAATGCCTTCCTGCAGTTTCTCAATGGCTCTGAAACGTTCCCACTTTTCGTCCTCAGAGACATCATCCACCAGGTTGCGTTCAGAAACGGTGCCAGCCCGCGCGGAGTAGCGCGCAAGGTGCACGCTATCCAGTTTCAGCTCGGCCAGCAGGTCGTAGGTGTTGCGGAATTGTTCGTCTGTCTCACCGGGGAAACCCACGATGATATCCGTGGCGATCGAGACCCCAGGGATGCGCGCCCTGATCTTGTGCACCAGTTTGCGATACTGGTCTGCGGTGTAGCCGCGTTTCATGTTCTCAAGCACTGTGTCGTCACCGGCCTGGTTTGGAATTTCAATGTGAGGCATGACCTTGGGGTTCTCGGCCACGCAGTCCAGCAGCTCATCGTTCATCCAGTTGGGATGCGAGGTCAAGAAGCGGATGCGCTCAATGCCGTCAATTTCGCTGATCTGGTTCATCAGTTTGGCAAGCGAGGGGTAGGCGGGGTTATCCAGGCCGTAGCGGTCCACGATCTGACCCAGCAGGGTGACTTCTTTAATTCCCTGGGCGGCCAGTGAGTGGGCTTCCTTGAGAATCTCTTCGGGCGGACGGCTGCGTTCGATGCCGCGGCGGTAGGGGATGATGCAGTAGGTGCAAGCGTGCGAACAGCCGTACACCACCGGGATCCAGCCGATGACCTGCTGTCCAACCGCAGGCTGCGGCAGCACGAGGTCGCCATCCATAACGGCGTAGCGGCGAACGGTCTCGGCGGCGTCAATGTCGTGCCCGTGATGTTCGATCAAATATTCGACCAGCGGACTGGGATCGGATGGGGCGGAAAAAACGTCTACATAAGGAAAGCGTTTGTGCAGTTTGGGGTTGTCTTTGATGCCGACCAGGCAGCCCATCAAGTTGATCACCATTTCGGGACGGGCGCGTTTGGTTGGCCAGAGGGTGGTCAGGCGGCCGTAGGCTTTTTCTTCGGCGGATTGCCTGACAACACAGGTGTTGAGCACGACCACATCCGCCTCTTCGATGACCGGGGTGTAGTTGTATCCCAAGTGTTCAAGCGCGGAGGACACCCTTTCGGAATCCGCGACATTCATTTGACAGCCTTCAGTCCATACGTGATATTTCATTCGGCTGATTATAACAATAAATTGGAATGCGAAATACCACTAAAATTATCTTATTTGAACCGGGATCATGATCAATTCAGGATAAAATTGACAGGATGTTGTATGGTAGATGGTTTAAATGTTATTTTTCCCTCACCTCCGGCCCCTCTCCTACGATCTTTGCACCCCCGAGCTTATTGCGAGTGGGGCAAGCCTGGGAGAGGGGTGCAGGGGAGAGGGCGAAGTAAATAAAAGGCTTTTAAACTTGATTCACTTTATCAGCCATCGTGAGGATTCACTTGACCGATGTTACTAAAAAATAAGCAACATTTACTCCTCTTCATTCTTACCTTATCTGTTCTACTGATAGGAGTTTTTGCTATTAACCACCTGCCTGAACTTCAAATGAAGGCCAGCCAGGTTTTGACCTGGGTGAGGGTTGCCCTCAACCCCGCCGGGCAGTTACCCACCGCGCAGGTATCATCGGCTAAATCGGTCGAACAGAGCCCATTTTGGCTGCCCGATTTGTTCACTGTTGAACCCGGTTCTCCTGAAACTACGGTAACGCTGGCGGCCAAACAAGCGCTCTCAGCTTTGCCAGGTTCAGTAACGCTGACGCCACCATTTTTTGACGAGACAAAAGATTACCAGGATTGGAATAACTGCGGGCCTGCCACCCTGGCACTTGGGTTGCGCTATTGGGGGTGGCAGGGGGACCAGTTCACCATCAGCCAGCTGATCCGCCCCAAGCGGCAGGACAAAAACGTTAACATCGAGGAGTTGGCCGGCTACGTCAACACCTCCGCGGATGGGCTTCAGGCCGAGGTGCGTACTGGCGGGGACCTCTCCAGGTTGGAAGATCTGATCGCGGGCGGTTACCCGGTGATCATCGAGGAGGCTTTCAAGGTTGAAAAATCCGCCTGGCCGGGCGATGACCTGTGGGCCGGGCACTACCTTTTGTTGACCGGGTATGATCAGTCAACCCGGCTTTTCACTGCGCAGGATAGCTACTATGGGCCGGACCGGTTGATCTCTTTCGCAGATATTGCAGATAACTGGCAGGCCTTCAACCATATTTACCTGGTGGTCTTCCCAATAGGTGATCTGCCGAAGGTGCAAACTTTGCTGGCGCAAGACTGGCCGGTGCAAGACAACCTCAAACGGACGGCCGCGGCAGCCCAAAACCAGGTGCAATTAAAACCGGGGAATGCCTTTGCCTGGTTCAACCTGGGCAGCAGTTTGACCGATTTGCAGGATTATGCATCCGCATTGCAGGCCTTTGACAAGGCCAGGGCGCTCGGCTTACCCCAACGCATGCTGCGTTACCAGTTCGGTCCGCTGATCGCGGCATACCAGACCGGCGATCAAAAAGACCTGGCCCAGCTTGCCGATTATGCCCTGCAGATCACACCCGATTCAGAAGAGGCGCTGCTTTATAAGGGTTGGGCTTACGAACTGGCAGGGGATCATCTGAGCGCCATCGCCCTTTTCCATAAAGCGTTGGAGGCCAACCCGGCTTACATGGACGCTGAAAACGCGCTTGCGATCGTTCGACCGTAAGCCCCATTCATGAGATAATCAGGCATTGGAAGATTTCAATAAATCATTTTAAAGAACGGGTACACAACCTTATGGGCAAAAAAATCTCATTATCACTTGTGGCGATCATCATCTCAGGCTGCGTATTGATCAGCGCAGGCCTGATCGTCGGCGCGTTTTTCTTGTTGAAGGCACAAAAAAACTACACTCCCCCCACAGTGGAAGCCACGGAACCGCCGAGTGTGGATGCGCAAATGGATACGATCCAGGGGCAGGTGACCGCCATCCGCGGATTGAGCATGAACGCGCCGCTCACCCGCGCCATGATGTCCACAACGGAGCTGAAGGATGTGGTGGTCAACGATTTCTTCAAGGATTACACCCCAGAGATGGCGCAGCAGGACACGGATGTGTTAAGCGCGCTGGGGTTGTTGGAACCTGATTTTGATCTGCTCCAGTTTTATAAGGACCTCTACAGCGAACAGATCGCCGGATATTACGACAGCACCACCAAGGAAATGTATGTTATTGGCGACGCCGGCTTTACCGGGCTGGAGCGAATGACTTACGCCCATGAATTCACCCACGTGCTGCAAGACCAGAATTACGACCTTGAGAACGGGTTGAAACTGAATGACGATTATTGCGAGACCCAAAGCGAATACTGCGCAGCCGTCTCGGCTTTGGTCGAGGGGGATGCCACGCTCTCGGAACAGTACTGGTTCCTGAGCGACAGCACTGACCAGGATAAAAATGACGTCAGCGACTTTCAATCCTCTTATAAGAGCCCGGTCTACGATTCCGCACCGGCCTATATGAAACAGGATTTTCTCTTCCCGTACCAGCAGGGGTTCACCTTTGTGCAGGCTTTGTATGGCGAAGATAAATGGAAGTCAGTGGACGCTGCTTATGGCAATCCGCCCGTCTCGACCGAGCAGATCCTGCACCCCGAGAAATATCCCGAGGAGAAACCGGTGAAGGTGGATCTGCCCGACCTGACCGGCGTGTTGGGCGAAGGTTGGACAGAGATTGACCGGGGCGAGATCGGCGAATGGTACACCTCACTGGTGCTGGATTCAGGCATTGATTCCATATACCAGTTGGATTCGTCCACCGCGGCGGATGCCGCGGCCGGCTGGGGTGGGGATGGCTACATCTATTATGACGACGGCAGTTCAGATGCCTACGTCTTTGCCTGGCAGAGCACCTGGGATGCCGATGCCGAAGCGGATGAATTCTTTACCGCCAGCAAGCAATACGGCACGTTGCGTTGGGGAAGCCCGACCTTTGAAAATGAAGTCAAAATTTCCTGGGCGGATGGCGTCAGCATGATCAAGAATGGTGGTCAGGTCTTGTGGCTGATCTCAAACAATTCAGAAGCGAGTGGAAAGGCGTTGGCGGCTTTTCCAGATTTCGAGTAAACCATGGCGATAGATCTTTCAAGAGTTAAGGGATTGTGTTTTGATGTGGACGGCACGCTCAGCGACACGGATGACGTCTGGGTGGCGCAGTTGGCCCAATCGTTAAGGTTCGCGCGTTTTCTATTCAAAAAAGGGGATCCAAAACCATTTGCGCGCTGGTTTGTGATGGCCACCGAAACCCCCATGAACGGCATGTATCACCTGATGGACCGCCTCAGCCTGGATGACAACATCGCCAGTTTATACAGTAAATTAAATCAAAAGCGCAAAAACCGGGTCAGACCCTTTCAATTGATGAATGGCGCCCGTGAACTATTGGATCTGGTGCGTGCAAGCTATCCCCTGACGGTGGTTAGCGCTCGCGACGACGCCTCGACCCAACGCTTTTTGGATCAATTTGATCTGGGCGATTTTTTTGTGAAAGTGGTTACCAATCAGACCTGTGAATACACCAAACCCTATCCGCACCCGGTGCGCTGTGCCGCGGAATCCATGGGGCTGAAGCCGGAAGAATGCGTCATGATCGGCGACACCACCGTGGATATTTTGGCCGGTAAACGCGCCGGCGCCCAAACCGTGGGCTTGTTGTGCGGTTTTGGTGAAGAAGAAGAATTGCGCCGCGCCGGCGCCGATCTGATCTGCAAGGATCTGGTGGAACTCAGGGAATTATTTTCCAGATGATTAGGGGTTTAACTTTCTCGATTCAAACACATCAATTTCGTTCAGACCCCCGCGGTTTCGACGTATTGGCAAGTATCTCCAAAATCAAAACGCGGGGTCTTGATTTTAATATTCTCACTTAACTGTCATCGCGAGCATTGCAGCTCAAGCTTTCAAAGGTTATAACTTGGAATATTCACGAGATTAAATTAACATTAATTTCGTCAATGCGAAGCGATCCCCAATTAAACCTCATGTGTAGATGCCGCGGTTTTGGTGAATTGGCAAGTATCTCCATAGACAAACCGCGGGGGTCTTGGTTTTAATACCGGGGATTATATTTCTATTTACTAATCGAGAAATTCAGTTTTTCAGTCGAGGTTTTGTTCCCGGCCTTATCTTCAACCGTCAACATCAACGTATGTTTGCCGCTAGCAGCTGGCATGAGATAAAGATAGGGTCCGTCTGTTTGCGTGGCAACCAGCTTGCCATCCACGAACCATTCCACCTTTTGGATACCTGTGTTGTCTTCGATGTCTGCCTGCAGGGTCACTGAACTCTGCACGGGTTGGATGGCCTGATCCGCGGCAGGGTAAGTGATCTTGATCTGCGGGGGGATGTTATCCACCGTGACCTGGATGGTCGCGGACTGCACGTGCTGGGTCTGGTCAATCACGGTCAGGCGGATGGCGTAGAGACCGTCCAGGCCAGCCGTGTCCCATTCGGCCAGATTTCCGCCGGATGACACTGCGGAACTGCCGCCGGCGATCTGCAGCCAGTTGAGTGGATTGATGCCATCGCCCACCTGCAGCGTCCAGGAGGATAGGTTTTCAACCGAAGCGGTGCCCAAAATGGCGACCTTGCCGCTGACTGCCGAGAAGATGGCGGGGGCGCTGATCTGCACGTTGGGGTTGGCCTGGGTCACCGGGATGGCGTCGTATCCGCTGGGGGCTACCGGCAAACCGGCTTCAAGCGCCCACTGCCTGGCTTTGGCCGGCACGTTGATGAAGAGCTGCTCGTCAATCAGGGCAGGATCCGTGAAGACCGTGGCGCGCTGGCCCGTTTCGCGGTTGACCTTGATCTTTTCGTAAAGGGTATCGGGTAGGGTGGGTTCGTTACCTGCCAGGAAAACCTCGTCCGCGGTGGCGGGGCAGTCGAGCGAGGGCAGCATGCCGGAGGGAACACAGACTTTAAGGCTGGTCACGCCTTCGGGCTGCGTCCAGCCTGCGCTGGGTGCAGCCTGCAGGGCGGTTTTCATTACCGCATGCCAGATACCGGCCGTCATCAGAGGGTCTAGCTTCTGCTGCGAAGAGGCGGAGGTGTCTCCGAGCCATACCAGCACCAGCCGGTCGGGGGTGTAACCCACCGTCCAGACCTGCTGCTGCGAAAGCGTGGTGCCGAGTTTGGCGGCCACCGGCTGACCGATCTCAAGCGCGTTGGGGTATCCCAGCGTGGGCCAGCGCGCGCTTTCGTCGCTCAATACATTGTTCATCAGGTAAGCCAGCGGCTGGCTGAGGATCACGCTAACCTGGGTTGCCGATTGATCGAGCAGGATCCTGCCGGTGGTGGTACTGATGGTGTGCACCAGGGCAGGATCTGTCTCGCCTGAAGCACTATCTTTCAATCCACTTTTCACCCCTGAGTTGGCCAGTGTACTGTAGGCGGAAGCCACATCCAGCAGTGAATTGGTCGAACCTGCAAAGAGGGGATCAGTGGTCTCGTTGACCTCCTTCATCGAAGAAATGCCCAGGGCGGCGGCCAGGTGCCAGGCGTTGATCGCCCCGGCCTGGCGCAGCACATCCGTGATGGGCATCAAGTAATCATTGGCCAGGGCTTCGCGCAGACTGACGGCGCCGTGCCAGACATGATCGCTGTTTTGATAATTGCCAGCCAACCCGTTTGAGTCTGACGGTATATCCCATTGTAGCGATGCGGGCGAAAGTCCGCGGGCAAAGCCGGCCAGCGCCGCAAATGGGCTGAGCAGCGAACCTGGTTGGTAGCCTGCGTCGGTCTGATGGGTGCCGTCATAAAGTGTGGGTTCTAGATAAGCCAGCACCTCGCCGTTGGCAGGGTTTAGGATCACCCCTGCACTGGCTAGCGATTTGGCATCCAGGCCGGCAAAGGTTTGGGTGGGTAATAACAGGGCAGTGGGGCAGTCTTCCGAGGGCGCATCCAGAATGCCTTGCAGGCGCAAGAGCTGGGTTCTGGCGGTGCAGGTTAACTGGGACTGCAGCTGCCAATCGAGCGTGGACTGGATCACCAGACCGCCGCGCTGCAAGCGGTTCTGGGAATACATGCCTTCCAGTTTGGTGAGCAGGTGATGGGTAAAGGCGGGCGCTAGCGAAACGGGGTCCTTGATCGAGGCGCGCAGCGTCAGGGGCTCACGCAGGGCGGAGCCGAACTCCTCCAGGGTGATGGTCTGGGTTTGCGCCATTTCGCCAAGGAACTGCTTCTGCATGGCAAGCGCCTGGTCAGGCGAGTCCAGCGGGTTCAGGGCGGGTGCTTCGATCACCACGGCCAGCATGGCCGATTCCGCCAGGCTGAGGCCGCGTGCAGATTTGTTGAAATAGAGTTCAGCGGCGCTTTCGGCGCCGGTGGCCAGGTGTCCAAACCAGGCGCTGTTGAGATACCATTCGAGTACCTGGGTGCGGCCGTAATCCGCGACCAGTTGGGCAGCCAGCAGGCGCATGCGCACGGCGCGCATGGTTGAAACGGGTTCCTGCCAGAGTAATAATTCACTGGCCAGCCTTTCGGCGATGGTGGAGGGTTCAGGATTGCGCCAATCCTTCAGCGTGTAGCCGGGGTTTTCCCAGAAAGTGGGGTCCAGTTTGGCGATCACAGCACGCAAGAGCTGCGGAGAGAAGTGGTCGGGTTTTTCGGGGTTTACCGCCAGGTAGGCGCGTTGCACGCCGGGGTTTTCCAACGCATAAAGTGTCATTTCTCCACTGCGGTCGGTGATGGTGGTGGGCTGCAGCAGTTCGCCGTCCACCGGGTTGAGCAGAACGGGCAGCACTTCCAGTGAGGGCAGGTCGGCGGTCACCTGGGCATAAAACCATCCGGCTGCCATTAATCCGCCTGAGAGCAGGATCAAGACGATCGAAAGCGCCCCGATGGCAAACCGGCGTGAAACGGCCACTGCCCGCTTGGATTGCCGGGAATGGTTCTCGTGGCGTTTTTTGAGCAAAAGGGTCAGGTCGGTTTTGCGCACGGCGGATTTGAAGCAGCCTTTTTCGGTTAATAAACACAAAAAGCATTAGAAACATCGTTTCTCTAGTAATTCAATATTAACCTACTATTGGTGTAGTCGCAAATAATATATTACTCAACACGAGGAAAATAGAATGGGCTAATACTTAACAATTCTTACCTGTGGATTAGTAAACTGCATTAAGAAATACCTAAGCGCAGTGATGGCTGATTGATTATTCCAGCTTTCCATAACAAAACTATCAACTGTTCCATCTTTTAAAACCTGAGGTTGATATCGCAATATGCTACTCAAAGAGAATGCAACAAGGTATTCGGAAAGTAATGGGTGCCAATGCAATTTAGTTTCATTGAGAATAATTTCTGGAATGAATAACCATTCTGAATTACTTTCTTCTTCGTGAACAACAGGAATTGCATAATTTCCAAATGATTCTCTCATTACTTTAGTTAATTTATTTGTTGCTTCATCTCGTTTATTTGAAGAGAAAGAAATTTTCTTTGATCTAAGTAAACAATAATAAACCAAAGAATTAGCAATTTTATGATGAGATGTTAACCAATTGTCTTTATCTTCTTCAGACATGTCGTCCAATCCTATTAATTTGAGACCATTTATTTGAGTCGAAATCAGAGGTGATTGAATACTTGGAACCAAAAGCTCAAACCAAACAGAATTCTTGTCAGACCTGATTAGAGAATTTACAGTTATTACTTGTGGCCTAATATTAAATAAATCTTGAAGTTCTTCTCCTATTTCATTGCAATAACCAATTACATCTTTCAAAATGATCGTTATAGGGTCAGTAAAAGGCCATTTTTTCCTGTGACTATTTGATAAAAATTAGAAAAAACATTATCTCTTCCATTTGTCGATTTTATTGGCGAAATTACAATTTTATAATCAATTATGCTAGAAATATCTTGTAAATCTGAATGAATTCCATGATAAACACTTTTTATATCAAGTTTTTTAAAAGAAAAAACCTTTTTTGCTACAAGTAAGGATTTAGCTAAGTTCAAAAAACTATAATAGTAAAGTAAACCAGATGATCTCCAGTGTATTTTTGTTGCATCAAGATAATAAATTCTAGCCTGATCTATCCAAAATGAAATGGATTTTGGGATTTTATGCTTTGTTGGGAAATATCTAAGACTTTCAATTTGTTTCCAGATTTGTTGTGTTAAATCATTAGTAGTTTTGGAAGTTATTACAACCTTCTTTAATGGACTCCATGTAATAAATGCCATAATCACCCTCTATTTAGGTGCAGATTTTATTGATCTATTTTAATATTTGTCGTGTATTCCAAGAAATAGCTATTAAACGATGGGTCAAAAACAATAAGGTCACCAACCATATTTGCCCCATTTTTACCAATTTGCTTTTTAACATTATCAGGTTGAAGTGAAGTCGTAATGGAATTGATTGATAAAAAATAACTTCCAGGGGGTATATTTTCAAAAGTCATTCTCAATTGACCGTTGATAACGAATGGATCGTCCTGAGCCCAATAATCCCCTGAATTTTTTATATCAGCCATTAATTGCATACCATCGGGAAGATTTGTTGCAAGAGTTATTTTAACCTTATTATTTCCAGTTGATTCAACTGAAACAACTGACAGAGTGACTGTAAATTCTTTTTCTTGTTCTGACACAGGTTGATCACATATTGTGTCAGAAGTCTCAACAGTATTCATCATTGGAACAGAATAGATTAATCCCTGATTATCATAAAATGCTAAATCACCTGTAGTTAGAATAACCATATAATCACCAAAATCATTACCTGGGCGATCAGTTAATTTGATTTCCATTTTTTCCGACAAAACTGTTAAATCTATAGAATTACAGGATTTGTCAGGCATCACAAGAATCTTTGAATAGTCATTTCCTTGACGCTTTATAGTAACAATTCCTCCTAAAGAATTGTATTTACTACTATAAGTATCCCAACTCATCTGAAAGTCACCAATGGGAAAAATAAATGGTGTGGTTGTAGGTTGTTGAGGTTTTTGGGATTCAATTCTTGGCGAAGTCGATGTGCACCCATATAACAATAAAATCACAAACAAGAATGAAAACGTTGAATCGAATGTTTTATTATTCATAATCACCTCCCCATGATAAAGTTGTTTTTCTTTTCTATTAGTATAGTCAACCAATATAATTAAGCAATGAAAAAAATCCTAATTGCCTTATAAAACGCAACCATAGGTTGACAAGCCACAATTAGAGCACTTAAGCAGGGGTATAATGCGGAATATGAAAACCAGATCCATTGTATTTCTTATAACAGCAGCATTTTTACTTTTGAGCGGCTGTCAGAAGTCAGACGCCACCCCCGCGGTCTCTCTCTTTCCGGGCGAGGAACTGACGCCGTATGCCACCAGCACCGTGACCCCCATCGCCACGGCCACCCAGCCCAATGCGCCCACCGAAACCGCGGTACCCACCATGACCTCCACCCCCCGAACCCATATCGTGCAAGGCAACGACACGCTTTTCGAGATTGCCGCCAAAAACGGATTGACCCTGGCCGAGATCAAAGCCGCCAATCCCGACGTGAACCCTTATTTGCTGGGTCCCGGCACGGTGATCATTATCCCTGCTCCCAACGGACAGGCTGCCGCGCCGACCCAAAACATCCCTGCCGCAACTCCCTGGCCAATGACCTTCAGCGATCCGCAGTGCACTCCCTCACTCACCGGCGGATTCTACTGCTTTGCCGAACTGCTCAATCCGCAGCCCATGATGGCTGACAGCCTCAGCGCCAGGTTCACTCTGACTGACCCGGCGACGGGAGAAGTGGTGACCCAGCCAGCCTTGGTGCCGCTTACCCGCCTGGCCAGCGGCGGTTCGCTGCCCCTGTTCGCTTATTTTCCGCCGCCAGTGGCCGTCAGCCCGCAGGTGGGGCTGCAGTTATTAACAGCGACCAGCGTCAATCAAACCGGCACACCCTCGCCGCTGCAATCCGCGCTGGTGACGGTGGATCAGGCCGGGATCACCATCAGCACGAACGGACTTTCTGCCGTGGTGACCACCCAGGCTAAATTTGACGCAGAACAGGGCGTGACCGGCAGGATCTGGATCGCGGCTGTTGCGTATGACGCCAATGGAAAGATCGTGGGCATCCGCCGCTTTGTGTCACCCAACGCGGTGAATCCGGGCGAATGGGTACCCTTCACTTTAAATATCTACAGCATCGGGGAGAAGATCGAGAAAGTGGAGCTGTTTGGCGAGGTCAATCCCTGATCAGGGCGTCGTCCACATCAGGTAGCTGCCTTCAGCGCAGACCTGGCTGGGGGTGACACTGGTCGTGCAGACCTTGTAAGCCAGGATCGAACCGTTTTGAATGTTCTTCAGAATCGGCAGGGTAATGACCGCCGTTCCATCCACGGCTGTGGGGGCTAGTTTGGCAGACCAGGTTTTTCCTTTGGGCAACAAAAGGGTGATCTCGGTTTCAATTCCGGCTACCGCGGTTTGATCCGCGGCGTTCAAGGCCGTCACATGGATGGTCTGTGCCTCGGAAGTGGACACCTTTAACAGCGTTTCGCTGACCTGCAGCAGGAGGGCAGGCGGTTCAGGCTGCGGCGTGGCAGGTTGGGCCAGCACAGTTTGATCCATGGCGAGGTACTGCTTGCCCAGCGGGGTGATGGTGACCTGTTTGTCTTCGCGTTTGGAGGGGTTGAAATCAAGGCAGTAGTTGGTAAAACACTGCCGATAGCGGCCGGAATCGTATTCGTAGATCTCATCAATCGGATCGCCAGAAATGGAGGTTCCACCGTGGGTGTTGATGAAGGTGTCAAATTGAATGGGGACGTGATAACCGAGGGTGTCATTGGTGGCGTAGAACACCACACCACTGGCATAATCATAGAGTTTTTCGCCGGGTGCCTTGGCTGGCATGGCGAGGATCGTTGAAAGCGGACGCAGCCTGACCACGCCGGTGGCATCTTGATAAAGGACCACGCCGGTAAACACTTGTTCAATGCTGCCGTCTGCGGCAGTATGGGGCTTGTCGAGCGCCTTGCCAAATGCGGTCTTGTCGGTCAGGATGCCCAGTTTTTCCATCAGATCGAGGTCGTCCAGGGATTGGGAGGGATTGGTCAACTGTGCTTCAGCGGAAGGATGATAATTGCATCCACGTGTGCAGGCGGCTGCGCCGTAAGCCAGCAGTTTCACCGTCCCAATGGGATCGCTGAAATTGCGATAGAAACCGACTTTTTCAAAGTATTGTTCCACGCGCTGTTGGGCATAATTGATGTGCACCGGTGAAATGGGGTTGCCCGCGTAGGTGGTTTGCGCGAAACGATCAAAAATGGGAACAAACTCTTCGTATGGTGTAAAGCCGGTGACGGTGGTGCCATCCGCGGCTGGAATGCTCGTGACTTCGCTGACCTTGAGCTCATTGCCCAGGGCGTAGAGTGAAAAACTTTCATCCCCTGAGACCATGGGGTTCACACAAAGTTGAACATTAACCGTAAACTGACATTGACCGATGGGGTTGTCTTCCAGCTTTGATATGGCCGGGCCGAGAACCTCTTCGCCGCCCAAACGATTGTAAAAAGCCAGCAGGGTGGGTGAAACGGGGTAGGTTTTACCGGAGGCAGCCGTGCTGACTGAGCGTTCACAGCCGGCCAGTAATTGAGCCGTCAGCAATGCTGCGAGAAGGATTGAAAAGGATTGGAACTTGTTTTTCTGATTCATCATTATTCTTGATCATGTGAACAGAGATATGGTTTTTTATTCTTATTGATTATATATGAAACAACCTTAATCACCAAAACAAAAAGTGCCACGGTTTTGATGAAAAATTTCTGCAAAAAAAGTGATCCTTGGAAAACAACTTGCGTTAAACAAAAACAGCCGCCATATGGCGGCTGTAGCGTCTGATGAGGATTTATTCGGCGGTTTGGGCGACGACGTTAAGAACAGCCGTTGCGATCACGAGAAGCGTCCAGATCCACATGACGGTTTTAAGGTTATGTTCCTTGGCATGTATCCAGCCCCAGATGTAAGTAAAAGGCATGAAGATCAGTCCCAACAGGCCTTTGAAAAAGCCGCCTTTTTTGAACAGGCGAATAAGAACGATGACGCCCATCAACCAAAC
This sequence comes from Chloroflexota bacterium, assembly GCA_021825925.1. GTDB lineage: Bacteria > Chloroflexota > Anaerolineae > Anaerolineales > Anaerolineaceae > UBA6107. Next base: position 373,416 of record JAKAFP010000004.1, on the reverse strand, counting down.
AACAGCATCTGCAATGTAAGTAAAAGTTTCCATGATTTCCTTCTTGGTGTGAGAGATGTTGATGATTCACTTATAAAGCTTTAGGTGATCAATCATTTGAGCATTGTATCCATGTCCTCATAAATTTTCAGTTTAAAACCCATAAAACTTGTGTATTGCAACCATTTTTAAGTAAAACACATCATTCATTTCAAATTTCAATTTTTTCAAAGGGAAAAAGGAACCGGACAATTGGCATAAGAGGGACGGAACGAGTTATTAAAGAAGAGATATTTTAAGGTTTCTAATCCTGATTTCACGGTTTTGTAAGGATTAATAAATCTTAATAAAAAATGATAGAATTAATTTACCAAAATATTTCCCTGGAGGAAAGCCATGACTGATGCGGTGATCGTTGATGCAGTTCGGACTCCGATTGGAGCCCTGGGCGGCCTGCTCGCACGCGTGAGACCAGATGATCTGGCTGCGCTTGTCCTTTCCAAACTGGCAGAACGCAGCGGTTTGGATGGCTTCTCCATTGATGATGTTTATATGGGCTGCGCCAACCAGGCAGGCGAAGACAATCGCAATGTCGCGCGCATGGCATCCTTGTTGGCGGGTTTTCCGGTCAATGTGCCGGGGTTAACCTTCAACCGCTTGTGTGCTTCAGGGTTGAGCGCGGTCAATGCGGCTTTTCATGCCATCAAAGCAGGTGAAGGCGAAGTGATACTGGCGGGCGGGGTCGAAAGCATGTCTCGTGCACCCTATTCGCTGCCCAAAGCCGAAGGCGGATTTGCCTTTGGCAACTTGACCGCTTATGACACGGCACTGGGTTGGCGTTATCCGAATCCGCGCATGGTGGAACTTTACGGCACCCAGGCCATGGGTGAAACGGCCGAAAATATTGCATTTCAAACCGGCATCACCCGTGAAGAACAGGATCGCTTTGCGGTTGAAAGCCACCGCCGCGCCATCGCGGCCATGGATGAAGGCCGGTTCAAGGACGAACTGGTTACCGTGGCGGTTCAGCAGAAAAAAGGCGAGCCGCAGCTGGTGGAGACCGACGAACGTCCGCGGCGCGACACCACCCTTGAATCGCTGGCCAAGTTGAAACCTGCTTTTCGGGTTGAAGGCAGTGTAACCGCTGGTAATTCCTCTGGTATGAATGACGGAGCGGCCGCCCTGTTGTTAATGAGCGCTGAAAAGGCCAAAAGCCTGGGGTTGAAACCCCTGGTGCGGATCGTGGCATCCGCCACGGCGGGGGTTGAGCCGCGGATCATGGGCATGGGGCCGATCCCGGCCACCAAAAAAGCCCTCAAACGCGCTGGATTGAGCATCAAGGATATTCAGCTCGCCGAATTGAATGAAGCCTTCGCCGTACAGGCCCTGGCCGTCATGCGCGAGCTTGGTCTGGATCAAGGGCTGGTCAACGTCAACGGCGGGGCGATCGCCCTCGGGCATCCGCTGGGCTGTTCCGGTGCGCGCATCCTCACCACCCTTGTGCATGAGATGAAAAAACGGGCCTCGTCGGATGCGAGGCCTTTCTACGGTTTGGCGACCCTGTGCGTTGGGGTTGGACAGGGCGAAGCCACCATCGTTGAGTGGATCGGCGATTAACGAAGAATTACAAATTTTTGTTTCGGAGACCTAATGTCATCGGTTAAAGACGTTGTTGATTCACTGCGGATAGAATTTAAATTGTGGCAGGGGCTGTTGTTGAACTGTAAGGAAAACCCCGATGACTGCTCACAAGATGATCAATGGACTCTTCAGGACGTTTTAGCACATCTTACCAGCTGGCAACAGGTTACTCTGGCGCGGCTGGTGGCGGCACGCTTGAACGAAGGACCGGAATATCCAGCATGGTTCCCCGGCACCGATCCTGAAAGCGATGAAGAATTAGATCAGGTCAACGCAGCGATCTATCAGATCTACAAGGATCACTCTCTGCTTGAAACAAAGAAAGAATGGGAGCATCGGTTCTCAGAGATCCTTTTAGTATGCCCTTTAATTTCTGAACAGGAATTCTCAGAACCCGGCCGCTATGTATGGTTGGGTGAATATCCGCTGGTGGCGGTGCTTGAGGGCACACTGGGTCATCATCGGGAACACCGTGAATTGATCACCGGCAATAAAACCAGGAAAATCGTCAGGTAAAATCCATATCCTCTGATTAATGCCGATACGGAAGAAGAAATGTATCGGTAGTATAGGATGTCTGACACTTCACAAGAATGCCAAATCGGACGATAATGGTAATGATTTGAAGTGCCTTTTTTTGCCTGCAAATCTATCACCCGGAAACGGGAATTTCTCTCAGGAGGTATGAATGCCCCTTAAGGGTCGGATCGTTGTCACCGAGAAGTATTGCAAGGGTTGCGAACTGTGTGTAACGTCTTGTCCGCAAGAAGTGCTGGCTCTCGCAAATGACCGTATCACTGCCAAAGGGTATCACCCTGCTTCAATGGTCGCGGATGGCTGTACTGGATGTGGCATATGCTCTGTCATCTGCCCTGAAGCTGCGATCACCGTTTATCGTGAAAAAGCCGGTGTAAACCGGATCCCCGCTTAGGAGGCGCTGCATGTCTCGAGAATTAATGAAAGGCAACGAAGCCGTTGCTGAAGCTGCAGTGCGCGCGGGTGTTGTTTCGTATTTTGGTTACCCCATCACTCCACAAACTGAATTACTTGAATATATGTCCCACCGGATGCCCGAGTTGGGCAGAGCCTTTGTGCAGGCTGAAAGCGAATTAGGCGCCATCAATATGGTTTACGGCGCTGCATGTACAGGCCACCGCACGATGACGTCTTCATCCAGCCCCGGCGTCAGCCTGATGCTCGAAGGAGTTTCTTACATCGCAGGCACGGAATTGCCCATGGTGATTGTCAATGTCATGCGCGGCGGACCCGGGCTTGGCAACATTGCCCCGGCACAATCTGATTACAATCAGATGGTGCATGGCGGCGGACACGGCGATTACCGTTGTATCGTTTTGGCACCCTGCAGCGTTCAGGAATCCGTGGATTTAACTGTACTGGCCTTTGATCTGGCCGATAAATACCGTTCCATTGTTGTGATCCTGACTGATGGCTCCATCGGTCAAATGATGGAAGCCTGTGAACTACCCCCCATGCAGCCGCTCAAGACCAGGTTTGCCGATTGGTCAGTCCAGGGATGCGAAGGCCGTGAACGGCGATTCTTGACCTCCATCAATCTTGACCCGGCCGCCCAGGAAGAAATGAATTACCGCCAGCTCAAACGCTGGATGGAAGTGGAAGCCAACGAGATCCGCTATCAGGAATACTACATGGATGACGCGGAATACGTTGTGACCGGTTTCGGCTCCAGTGCCAGAATCGCCTTAAGTGCCGTGCGTATCGCCCGGGCTGAAGGCATAAAAGTAGGGCTGATCAGACCCATAACCTTGAATCCTTTCCCCCGCCAGGTGTATGCCGATCTCTCGAACAAGATCAAGGGCATGTTGGTGGTCGAAATGAATGCCGGCCAGATGCTTGAAGACGTCATGGCCGCCAATCGTTACCGCACTCCAACTGATTTCTTTGCCCGCCTCGGCGGTGTGGTGCCTTTCCCTGATGAAGTGCTGGGTGAAATTCACCGCATGGTGGAAACACCGATCGTATCAGACGGTCATCCCCGCGATCGCTGGCTGGCCCGCGCTTTGGCCAAAGGGTAAAGGAGAATAGAATGGTTTTGGAAAATTGCGAACTCGAAACAACTGTTTTTGAACGCCCCGAGTCCCTGACCGGCACCACCACCCATTACTGCCCCGGCTGCACCCACGGTGTTGCCAACCGCCTGATCGCAGAAGTGATTGACGAGATGGGCTTGCGCGGAAAATCCATTGGTGTGGCTTCAGTGGGCTGTTCTGTGTTTATCTACAATTACCTTAACATGGATTTTGTCCAGGCACCGCACGGACGTGCACCCGCCATGGCAACCGGCGTCAAACGCGTACTACCAGACCGTCTGGTCTTTACCTATCAGGGAGACGGCGACCTGGCTTCCATCGGTATGGCTGAAATTGTGCATGCCGCAGCCCGTGGAGAAAACATTACCGCATTCTTTATTAACAACACCAACTATGGCATGACCGGCGGACAAATGGCTCCGACCTCCATGCCTGGACAAAAAACAACCTCGTCGCAAAACGGACGGGATGTAGAAACCCAGGGCTATCCCATTCGGGTCTCAGAGATGTTTGCCAAACTCGACGGCGCTTCATATATCGTACGCCGAAGCCTGCATGATCCAAAGAACATCCGCATGGCCAAAAAAGCCATCCGCATGGCATTTGAAACCCAGGTGCGCGGGTTGGGATTCTCGATGGTCGAACTGCTTTCGATCTGTCCGACCAACTGGGGTATGACCCCCAAGGCTGCCATCCAATGGCTGGATGAGAAAATGATCCCCTACTATCCATTGGGCGATTACAAGATCCACCCGGCTTTGGCCGAGATCAAACTCTAAGGCGGAGGCAGACATGCAGACAGAAGTTATTATTGCAGGGTTTGGCGGCCAGGGTGTGCTCTTTGGCGGACAGTTGCTGGCTTATGCCGGTTTGGATGAAGGCAAGCACGTCACATGGATCCCGGCTTACGGACCTGAAATGCGCGGTGGAACAGCCAACTGCACCGCCATCATCTCTGATGACGAGATCGGTTCACCCTTGGTGCGCTACCCGGCGGCCATTATTGCCATGAACCGTCCCTCGCTGGATAAATACGAGGCCCAGGTTAAACCCGGCGGGTTGTTGGTGGTGAATTCCTCCATGCTTGACCGGCCAGTGAAACGCACCGACATCCGCGTGGTTGAAGTGGACGCAGGCGACGTGGCTGAAAAATTGGGCGATAAACGCATGACCAACATGGTGCTATTGGGTGCCTTGCTGGCGAACCTGCCGGTGCTGCCCTTAAGCGCCATCGAAAATGCGCTGACCGTCCATCTGCCCGAGCGGCACAAACGGCTGCTACCCAAGAATTTTGAAGCATTGCGTGAAGGCGCCAAGTATAAATTGAATTGATCAAGCAGGGAACTGTGTCTGGGTACTCGAACAAAATTCCCTAGACATGGTTCCCTGACCGTGATAAAATTTTATTCGTTCGTTAGTGGGGGCTCGTACAATGGCAGTACTGCACACTCTGGATGTGCATATAGAGGTTCGAATCCTTTGCCCTCAGCCTCACCATAAAGCACCCAGTGATTATCACGGGTGCTTTATCCTTAAATAACAAGGAGTTACTCTTATGACCAATGAACCTGCAGCCGCACCCAGTAATTTCATCGTGGAAGCTATTCAAGAAGATCTAAAAACGGGTCGGTTCGATCATGTTCAAACCAGGTTTCCTCCAGAACCCAACGGGTATCTGCACATTGGTCATGCAAAAGCGCTTTGCATTGATTTTGGGATGGCCGAGACCTTTGGCGGCGTTTGCAACCTGCGTTTCGATGATACCAATCCCGTCAAAGAAGAGACCGAATATGTGGATGCGATCAAGGAAGACATCCAGTGGCTGGGCTACCAATGGGGGAAGGAACTTTATGCCTCTGATTACTTTGATCAGCTTTACGACTTTGCCATTGAATTGATCAAGAAGGGCAAGGCCTACGTGGATGACCTGACCGCCGATCAGATCCGCGAATATCGAGGCACACTGACCGAACCGGGTAAAGACAGCCCCTGGCGCAATCGCTCGGTGGAAGAGAACCTGAGCCTGTTCGAGAAGATGCGCAACGGCGACTTCGCTGAAGGCGCTTGCGTTCTGCGCGCCAAAATTGACATGGCATCAAGCAATATCAATATGCGCGATCCAACCATGTACCGCATCCTCAAGACTCCCCATCACCGTACCGGCAGCAAGTGGTGTATCTACCCCATGTATGATTTTGCCCACGGCCAATCGGATTCTGTCGAGGGCGTGACCCATTCGTTGTGCGACCTGGCTTACGAAGACCATCGCCCGCTGTATAACTGGTTCCTTGACGAGCTGGGCTTGTTCAAGACCCGACAGATCGAGTTTGCCCGCCTGAACGTGACCTATACCATTCTGAGCAAGCGTTTTCTCAGGCAGCTGGTGACCGATAAATTTGTGCGCGGCTGGGATGATCCGCGTATGCCGACCTTGTGTGCCATGCGCCGTCGGGGATACCCCGCCAAGGCAGTGCGAAACTTTATTGATCAGGTGGGTGTGGCCAAGAACGAGAACCTGATTGATGTGGGTCTGCTGGAATTTAACGTTCGCGATCTGTTGAACAAATCCGCCAAACGCGTGCTGGCAGTGTTGAACCCGGTCAAGGTGGTGATCACCAATTACCCCGAAGATCAGGTCGAGCAGCTTGAGGCCGTCAACAATCCTGAAGATCCCGAGGCTGGAACCCGCAGCCTGCCGTTCTCTCGCGAACTTTATATCGAGCAGGACGATTTCAGAGAAGTGCCGCCTCCCAAGTATTTCAGACTCACTCCCGGCCGTGAAGTGCGCCTGCGCTACGGGTACATCATCAAATGCGAAGACGTGGTCAAAGATCCCCAAACCGGTGAAGTGGTTGAGATCCACTGCACTTACGACCCGGAGACCCGCGGCGGTTATGCTCCTGATGGACGCAAGGTGCAGGGCACCATCCATTGGGTGTCTGCCCGCCATGCAGTCAATGCCGAAGTCCGCATGTATGACCGACTGTTCACCGTGGAAAACGCCAAAAAGGTGGATGAAGACAAGACCTATCTTGATTACGTTAACCCTGAATCCTTGAAAGTGCTTTCAGAATGCAAGGTTGAACCCAGTCTGGCAAATGTCACCAGCGGTGAACAATTCCAGTTCGAACGCAAGGGTTTCTTCTGCGCCGACCTGGATACTCAACCAGGAAATCCTGTTTTTAACCTGACCGTGACCTTAAGGGATTCATGGGCAAAGATCGAAAACAAGTAGTTTGCTACTAATCACCATATAAAGATGTTATACTCAAAAAAGATAAAGGTAGATTAGGATTATCGAGGTTGTTATGCCAGCCTCTCACCATTGCAGATTTTCGTCGCCTATGAACAGCACAGAGATGGTGGTCATCTTTGTGCTGTTTTATTATGGATTGATGAATCGCTGGATAACCGTTTAGATTGTTGCAATACCGGTAGAGCAAGAGGGGTATCAGGTTAATGAAATCGAAACCTTTAATTACTTCAGACCAATCCATCCAGCCTTTGTTGGATTCTTTTAGTTCAAATATTGCCATTCTGGACGAGAACAGTACCATCGTACTCGTGAACCAGGCCTGGCGGAATTTTGGAAAAGAAAACGGATACCAGGATGAAGCTTATGGTATCGGCCAAAATTATTTGGCATTGTGTGATTCCATCATGGGGATCGGCGCAGAAGAGGCTCACAAGGTGGGTGAGGGGATTCGCAAGGTTCTGTCCGGCGAGATCAAGGAAGAGTATATTGACTATCCCTGCCACAGCCCCCTTGAAAAGCGTTGGTTCAGAGTAAAGATAGCGAAATTTATTTCCAGTCAGAAATTTCTCATTTTGCTCCATACCAATATCTCAAAAGACAGGGTGATTGCAGATAATCTGGTTGATAGCGAGAACCTCTTTCAACGCGTCATTGAACAATCTTCTGAAGGCATTGTGATCATTGATGAGAACGGAAGGATTATTGAGTGGAACAAAGCTGAAGAAACGATCACTGGTCGCTCACGTGAAGAAACGCTCGGGCGATACATGTGGGAAGTTCAGGAAGAGTCGAGTGTCAGAAAGTCATCCCCGCAACTGCTTGAGATCATGAAAAATGGAATTCTCAAGTTGCTGGAAACGGGAACTTCTGAATGGGCATCCAAACCAAGTGAAGTGAGTATTAAGAAACCTGATGGCACTGTGATTACCATCGAGAGTGTGATCTTTCCCATTAAACATAACCACGGATATTTAGCATGCAGTATTAACCGAGATATTACTGAATTAAAAAACACTAAAAAGGCACAACAGCTTTCAGAGTCTCGTTTTCAAACCTATTTGGCCAATTCGCCTGCCATTGCGATGACCATTAACCAATCTGGGGAGTTTCTCGAGGTAAATCCTACGGCTTGTTTAAAGTTGGGGTATTCTCGTGCTGAATTTCTTAAGATGAATATCTCACAAATTATCCCCCCAGGAGAGGCTGAAAAAGCTAGAGAACTTTACGAAAGGCTGATCAAGGAACACAAGGCTTCTTCAGAAATTAAGGTGTGCAATAAACAAGGGGACATTATTCTTCTTCACTCAAATGTTGTTATCTTGCCTGACGGGTTGATGATGATCCTGAGTAACGATATAACTCAACTCAAAGCAATTCAGGCGAAGTTGATCGAGAGTGAAGCCTTCCTGAATAGCATTTTGGATAACATCCCCTCCATGATCACGGTAAAAGAAGCTGCGTCGTTAAAATATTTCAAGGTTAATCGTCCGGTTGAAGAATACCTCGGAAAAACAAGTGATGAGATCCTCGGTAAAACGGTCTTTGATCTATTTTCTAATGGTGAAGCAAAGTTTTACACAGAACAGGACGAAATAACATTAAAAGAGAAGCACATCGTTGACATTCCGATCGAAAATGGACTCTCAAGAGAGAAAAAGCCAAGATTCTTTCATGAGAAAAAGATCCCCATGTATGATGCGGAAGGGATACCAAGTTATATTTTGAGCATTTCAGAAGATATCACCGAACAAATCCAGCTTGAGAATGATGCGAAAGTACATCTTGAACGGTTGGAGGCGATCAGCAAGCTTTCAACACGCATGCAAACGCCATCCTCCCTGGATGAAATGCTGCCGGTATTGCTTGAGATATTCCTCGAAACCGTTGATGCTCCCATGGGCAGCATCTGGCTTTACAAACAGGAACGGGAAGAACTGGTTTCGGTTTATTATTCAGGTGGGGGGTATGACAACCAACTTTTAATTGAGGAGCCATTAAAGCCGGGAATGGGAATTCCAGGATTGGTGTTTTTAACCCAGGAACCTCACATCACTCAAAACTACAATGAGGATCCCTGGTTTCCCGAGCATAAAAAAGGATTAATGTACAAATCCTTGGGTGGGGTTACCCTTCCGCTGCGCACCACCAACAGCGTGATCGGTGTGATCAACATTAGCATGCCTTCAACGCGGACCATCTCTGAAGACGATGTGAAATTGTTGGTCACTTTATGCGAGATTGCCGGTAACGCCATTCAAACCGTCTCATTAAAAGACCAGACCGAGCAGCGGCTTAAACGGTTGTCAGCACTTGCTTCAATTGACCGTGCAATTTCTTCCAGTTTTGATATGATGGTCAGTTTTGAGATCCTGGTAAGCAACGTCATTTCCCAACTTAAAATGGATGCGGCGGACGTGCTGCTTTACAATCCGTATTCACAATTGTTGGAATACTCAACCGGGCAGGGGTTTTTAACCGACGCCATTAAATCGGCTGTTTTACGTTTGGGTGAAAGCCTTGCGGGAGAAGCCGCCGTCACCCGCGAGATGGTGGTGGTAAAAAACCTTATTGCTGCAAACATCTCCTTTGCCAATCAACAATTGGCAGCAGAAGGATTTGTGACCTATTACGGCGTACCTTTGATCGCCAAGGGAGAACTACGCGGGGTTCTGGAGGTTTTCAGTCGTTCCCAACATACCCCAGATGATGATTGGATCAATTTCTTAAAATCTCTGGCCGAACAGGCCGCCATTGCGATTGACAACACCGAAATGTTCGAGAATCTGCGGCGGTCCAACATGGAACTGGGCATGGCTTATAACGCGACCATCGAAGGTTGGTCACGCGCCCTGGATTTGCGGGATAAGGAAACCGAGGGTCATACACTGAGGGTGACCGAAATTACTGAGAAATTGGCCAGATCATTTGGCTTGCCTGAAAACCAGATCAAGTACATTCGATGGGGGGCCTTGCTGCACGATATTGGAAAAATGGGCGTTCCTGATGGCATATTGTTGAAGCCGGGACCTCTAAACGACGAAGAATGGGTGGTCATGTGCATGCACCCGAAATATGCATTTGAAATGCTGGCGCCCATTGGATACTTAACCCAGGCGATAGATATTCCCTACTGCCACCATGAGAAATGGGATGGTACAGGCTACCCGCGCGGGTTAAAAGGCGAGCAAATTCCACTTTCAGCCAGGATATTTGCAGTGGTGGACATCTGGGATGCCTTGAGCAGCGATCGCCCCTATCGAAAAGCCTGGCCGCAAGAGAAGGTCATGGAGCATATTCGAAACCTATCCGGCACGCATCTGGACCCCAAGGTGGTGGATCTCTGTTTGAGTTCCGGTGTATTTACAGCCAAGAACTTCTAGCTTTTTCTGATAAAGCATCCCTCATATTTATCCCCTCAGCTTTATAATTGGGGAGCGACCTGATTCAATGGATGGCGCATTAATAAGGGATGCATGATGACAACCTACCCAATTACTGAAAATATGCTTGAAACAATCCAACATGCTCTGGCTGAAGATATTGGTCCGGGAGATGTCACTTCGAATGCGATCATTCCGGCGGATGAACAACTAAAGGGACATATCATTGCCAAACAGGAGGGGATCATCTCCGGCTTGCTGGTGGCACAGGCAGTTTACAAATTGTGCGACCCTCAAATCGAATGCCGCCTGACAGCTGAAGAAGGTCAACAGGTTAGCAAAGGACAGGAACTGATGCAGTTGACAGGGTCAGCCCGAACATTGCTTACCGCTGAACGCACTGCTTTGAATTTTATGGGTCGCATGTCCGGCATCAGTACATTAACCCGCCGCTATGTGGATGCCGTAAAAGGAACAAACGCGAAGATCCTGGATACCCGCAAGACCGTCCCCGGTTTGCGCGAGTTTGACAAACTGGCCGTAAAACTGGGGGGTGGAACCAATCATCGCATCGGGCTTTATGACATGATCTTGATCAAAGACAACCATATAGATTTTGCGGGGTCGATTGCAAAAGCAGTTGAAAATGCCAGGGCAGCCAAGACAGGCCTTGAGATCGAAGTGGAGGCCCGTACTTTAAGCGATGTAGAAGCTGCCCTTGAATTGGGTGTGGAGCGCATCCTTTTGGATAATATGAGTTGTGAAATGATGAGCCAGGCTGTCAAAATGAATAATGGCAGAGCCAAGCTCGAGGCTTCTGGCAATGTCACCCTTGAAAACGTACACACGGTTGCCCAAACCGGAGTGGATTTCATCTCCATTGGCGCGCTGACCCATTCGGTATTAGTATTTGATGTTAGTTTTGATTATCTGGAGAAACCAGGAAGGCATTAATGACAACTGAAGAAATGTACCTGAACTTAAAAGAAAAACTGGCAGACATTGTGCCGGATGTGGAACTACGGTACAAGTCGGAATTGGCCGTTCAAATTAACGATTTGAAAAAGAAAAAAAACGCAGTGATCCTGGGTCACAACTATATGGACCCGGTCTTGTTCCATGCCGTGACGGATATTAAAGGCGATTCGCTTGAATTGAGTCGCAAGGCTGCCGAAACGGATAAACCGATCATCCTCTTCTGCGGGGTTAAATTCATGGCCGAGACGGCAAAGATCTTAAATCCCACCAAGACCGTGCTCATTCCCTCGCTCGCTGGATGCTCGCTGGCCGCAAGCATCACTGCGGAAGATGTTCGGGGGTTGAAAAAGCGTTACCCGGGCGTCCCCGTGGTGACCTATATCAACACCTATGCCGACGTGAAAGCCGAAACCGATATCTGCTGTACCTCGGGTAATGCCGTGGCGGTGGTGGAATCACTGCATTCTGACACGATCATCTTCTTGCCTGATGAATATCTGGCCAGCAATGTGGCCAAGGAAACAGGTAAACACATCATCTTTCCGAGCTTAAGTGCTGTTCAACCTGCCAATGAATCACTGTTGGATGTGCAAATGGTGGGCTGGCGCGGACGGTGCGAAGTACACGAGAAATACACCGTGCAGGATATCGCCAATGTACGTGAGCAGTACCCTGATGTGCTGATCATGGCCCATCCCGAATGCAGCCCCGAAGTGGTGGCGGCTTCCGATTTTTCAGGCAGCACCTCCGCCATGATCAAGTTTATTCGTCAGACGAATGCGCCCAAATACCTCTTGTTGACCGAGTGTTCGATGGGCGATAATGTGGCGGCGGAGAACCCCGATAAAAATATGTTGAGGATGTGCAGTGTGCGCTGTCCGCATATGAACCAGATCACCATGGAAAACACGCTTGAGGCCTTGCAGAAGAACCAATACGTGATCGAAGTACCAGAAGACATCCGCGTGCGCGCCTACCAGGCCGTTGAACGCATGCTCCATATAGGATAACGAAAAACTATGCAGAATTCAGATGTACTCATTATTGGCTGTGGTATTGCAGGCGCTTCTGCTGCTCTAACCCTGGCAAAAAACCCAAAGCTCAAGATCACCATCCTCACGCGTGAAAAAGACCCGCAGGAATCCAATACCCGCTACGCACAGGGCGGCATCATCGGGCGCGGCGAGAATGATAGTGCTGAAATTCTGGCAAGAGATATCGTTGCGGCCGGGGCTGGTGCGGCTTCGCCTGAAGCGGCACGCATCCTCGCCGAAGAAGGTCCGGGTATCATCCAAGATCTGCTCGTCAACCTGGCAGGCATCAAATTTGACACCGGTTCAGATGGCGGACCCGAATACACGCTCGAGGCAGCCCACTCATGCAGGCGCATTCTTCATGTGGGCGATGGCACAGGTCAGGCCATCATTACCGGCTTGTTGGAAGCCATCAAGAAATGCCCAAACATCACCGTGCTTAACAATCTCACAGCTGTGGACTTGATCACCTTTCCGCATCATTCACGCGACCCGTTGAAATCATACGAACCGGTGACCTGTCATGGGGCTTATGCTTTTGATCGCAAGGAACGCACAGTGCATCGCTATTTCTCGGCTGTCACCATTTTGGCAACCGGAGGCATCGGCCGGATCTATATGAACACCACCAACCCGGCAGGCGCACGAGGTGATGGTCTGGCCATGGCCCATCGGGCCGGTGCGCGGATCGAAAATGCAGAATATGTGCAGTTCCATCCCACCTCGCTTTCCACTCCCGGAGCCGAGGGATTTTTGATCAGCGAATCCGTACGTGGTGAAGGCGCCATCCTGCTGACCCCGGATGGGAGACCGTTCATGGCCGAGTACTCCCCACAGTGGAAGGACCTGGCACCGCGTGATGTCGTGGCACGTGCCATCCATCACCAGATGGAAACCTACGGATACAATTTTGTGCTGTTGGATCTGGCAACCCACATGGAAGCCAAAGCCATCAAACACCGTTTTCCAAATATATACAAAAAATGCCTGGAGCACGGCATTGATATCACCAAGGAATCCATCCCCGTGGTGCCGGCAGAACACTATTTCTGCGGCGGCGTTCTGGTGGATGGTTGGGGCAGGAGCAGCATACAAAACCTGTATGCCCTGGGAGAATGCAGCTGCACCGGGTTGCACGGCGCGAATCGGTTGGCATCCACTTCACTGCTTGAAGGCCTGACCTGGGGATACCGTGCCGGTAAGAATATATCAGAAAAACTGGATGGACTGCCCTCCTTTGAATTCAAACAAGCTGCGGAGGTGCCCTCGTGGGATGAGAGCGGATTGACTGCCGACCCGGATGCCGCGCTGATCCAGGGCGACATGCAGACCATTCGCAACATCATGTGGCATTATGTCGGGCTTGAACGCAACACCGAGCGTTTGTCCCGTGCCATCCGCGAGTTGCGCCATATGTGGAGCGAGATCGAAACCTTCTACCGCACCACACGCTTGAGCGACGGTTTGATCGGGCTGCGCAATGCGGTTGAGGTGTCTTTGATCATTGCCCGTTCAGCGCTGCATAACCGGCAGAGCCGGGGATGTCATTACCGCGAAGACGCGCTCGAACATGACGGCGACCGGTTGATCTGACACATCTATTTGGAAATCTTTAATACAGACCCCCGCGGTTTTTATGATCAGAGGAATTCTCAATGATCCATCGCGGGGGTCTTGCTTTTTAGTCTGACAGGCAAACAATAACGCATATAAATGTCTGTCATCGCGAGCATTGCCAGACCAATACTGAGCGGTCATTGATTGGCTCGGGTCTGAAATCAAATCACCATTTTCTTTGTCAATGCGAAGCGCGAAGTCCTCCGTAGGGGGGATCCCCACCACTGGCAGAATCACTATTTCTTCAATGCATCAGTCAACCATGACTTAAAGGGTTCCTTGATCGGCAAGGCGGTTTGCCAACCGGTCTGATCAAAATCGTCATAGCGGGCGGTCACCAGGTCGTTGAGCCAGACGGGTTTGTCCTTTTCATCCATGCGGTCGAGCAGATGAAGCGGAAAATTGTATTCATTGGGCAGCAGCTTGATCTCATCCCGTTTGCACTGGTTCAGGATCGTGGCCGCCAGGACAGCCTGGTGAAGATATAACTTATAGCGTTTGTCTTGTTCATAGAACTCTACCATGCGTGGATCTTGATACAGACCGGCGAAATTATCGCGCCAACGCCTTAAAATGCCGAACTGCGGATTCGCGGAGATCAATCCGGCATTAAAATGCGGACGAATTTGAATTTTATCCACTACGGTGGTCATTTGAAAAATGTGATTTTTTGAGACACGGCAATGAGAATAGATGAGCTGCCAGAAACCGTCTGACGCCTGGTCCATTCTGGAACTGATATTTTGGATGTGCACCGGGGGGATGGCAATTTTGATACCTTCCTTGAGGATCAAAGCCTGCGGCTCTTTCATCACGAGGGTGTCTGTATCCATCCAGACCAATTGAGGGGCAAGTGATTCTTCTGCCAGTTGTTCTGCTTCGGCAGCAATGAACACCTTATCGGCAAACGGAAACCTCGCGGCGTCAGTCGGGATCGAGGGAGCGAAACGGATAAAATTCGGGTTGGAGGGTAAAACTTCTGACCCGGCTTTTGGGGCTGGTATTTCGAATATCCAATGCAGGCATTCATTGAAATGGCCGCTAAAACGGACCAGGTTTTTAGCAAGTAACGCGGCTTCGCGGGTGTTTTCTCCCGGTCGGTAACAAAAAGCAATTACGGTATCAGAATTCTTGGTCATCTTGAACCTTTCATAAATGCACCGAAAACGTGTGATCTTATAAGAATTATCTCACCAGTTTTCAGCAATAATACCAATTATTTAAAACCGCCCCGGTTTAGTCATGAACCAGGGGCGGTTGCCATGTGCTTCTGCACAAACCTTATTCGGTGGGACTTTCTTTTTGTTTGAATAGTGAGAAAAACAAGCCGAAAATGGCGCTTATCGGACTTAAGATCCAACTGATAAGGTTATTGATGATGCCAAAACCACGGCTTAACCAGATCAAGACGGGTCTGACCACTCTGACGAATGGGAAGTGAGCATAAGCAAGAGACAAGAGAATGGTGAGAACCGAAATGCCGAAGCGCGTCCAATCGCCAATTTCAATATGGGCCAGATCTTCGAGCAGCAGTTCAATTCCGATATTCAGAACCAGAATGTAGGCTGCCGTCTTTAGAATGGGTTCTTTTTCCACCACATAACTGAACATTCCTGCAGCAAACCGCATCAATAAGATGCCGATGGCCACACCTACCATCACCACCCACAATTTATCTGAGAGCGAGACCGCAGCCACCACGTTATCGAGGCTAAAGGCCAGATCCATTAACTCGACGCTCAATACGGTCATCCAGAAAGTGCGTACCTTGACGGTGTTCATTTCTTCATCATCGCTGCTTGAATAGCCGTGAGCACTCAGGTCGTCCAGGGCCAATTTGATCAGATATGCGGCGCCGATCAGTTTTAACCAGGGATTGGCAATAATAAAACTGGCCAAAACGAGCATAATACCACGGCCGATGTAAGCGCCCAACAAGCCAACCCGCAAGGCAGCCAATCTTTGAGGGCCAAACAACTTGTTCACGGCGTGTCCGAATTTCTTCATCCCTTTTGGCCAGGGGACTTCTTCGGTGTCAGACAGTGGCAGTACCATTGCACCGAGTACGGCGGCATTATCTATTGAAAGGATGCCTTCCAGGAAGATGAGTTGAATGATGATTACTATGAAGGACCAATTCATCCATTACTCCTTTTTACAGCGTTTATGCATCCTGCTATGCTGTCTTATAACAGATATGTTGATAGAAAGAACACTAAATTCATTAACCAGTTGTGATGATCCAACCTTATTATTATAGGCTATTAATAATTACAGTTTGTAATTACCTGTTGTGTTCTTCAACCTTGACAGGTTTTATTATAGGTTTTTTGAAATCAGCCGAAAATATTTGTACAGACAATTGAATTGGCAGTTCAAGGATGAACGCCAAAAATGTTCAAGGATGGACAGAATGAGTGATACGATTGAAAGTAGTATTACAGATATTCGTATGGCTTATAGATTGATGCTTCACTCCAGAATTTCAGAAGCCAGACAAAAGGGGGATCGAACAGCCGAAAAGGCTGCCTCCTCTGAGTTGGAAAAAGATGATGCTCAAATCAGCGATGCCGGAAAATCAGCACAATCTGCCGTGATAACTCCGCAAGGTGGTCCTAATGATCTCAATGTGGATATCCGATTGGCGGATCTTTATAAGAAGATCTACGGCCCAAAAGAGCAGCCTGAACAATCTCCACAGGCAAAAGTCATTGAGTTTTTTGAACAGGTCGAGACACAAGCCACCCTTACTTATGTCAGCATGGAAAAAGTGGATGGCTTGGTGGTAAGGAATCGAAACCTGGCTGAAACTGACCGTTATCGCTTTGAGTTCAGCAACGGCTCGACGCTCAAGATCACAGATAAATGGAGCAATAAGAGCACCACCATCTGGGGAGATCCGCACATTGATACCTCCGATCAGGAAGGTGAGCTAAACGGAGATTTCAAGGATCTGACCGAAAGCGATAAATACACCACCTTCATGCTTTCTGACAACACCCGTATTACCTTCACTGCACGTGACAGCGGCATCATCGAGCAGGTGGATATCTTCAAAGGTAGTCAGCATCTGACGGGCATTGGCTCGGGTTCCAATAATTGGGATGAGGCTGGCGGACTTTTTGCGAGATCTGTCAACAATGACGGGTTTTCTGCATTGAGTTCAGTGCCTATGGGCGATACGGTCTATGCAGGCGGTGACGGCAATGATTGGTATGATGCAGCCAAAAATTTGGTCTGGGGAAAGACCACGGGGCCGATCGTCACCAACCGACCGTCCAGCTATATAGAGTTCACATACAATCAACGCATAACCACACAGTTATCCATTCTGCAGGTTAACCAACAGGTTTGACGCTGAGCAATTATCAGCCTGGCCGGATGTTTATCTTTGAAACGGAGGTGGACATCCGGCATTCGTTTAATAAATATTATTATTTACATTTTTTTTATCTACTATTTATCTTTCTTTATTGATTGGCAGTTCCAAAAATCCTACAATAAAGATGGTAAATAGCGATTCTTCATTGCCAACATTGATACTCAATCCATTTATCAGGTAGTAGGTCACCCCCCATTTCGGATGGGCACTTATCGGATTAGTCGTATGGAGTATAAAAATGCGCATTGATAAAGGGAAGAGAAAACGTTTTTGGACGGATTGGAGCGTCGGGGGGAAAGTAATAAGTGCAGTTCTGACAATTTCATTGTTCAGCGTCATCGTTTTGTTAACCGTAAATTACCTTACCAATGTCCGTGAAACCAACAAAACCGCCGGCAACCAGCTTCTGGTTTTAGGGGACGAAGTGATGCTAAGGGCTGCCAATCAGGTGTTTGGTGAAGTCACCGTGCTTGAAACGCTGGCTTTGTCACCAAATTTAATTGATGCCGTCAAGCAAGCCAATGTGGACCGTGCATCTTTGACCGAAGCACAGATCAAGGCTCTGGATCAAGCCTGGATTGATAAAAGCCCGAGTATGGATGAAACCGTTAATGGCATATTGAATAATGACCTGACAACTTATCTTAAGAAGTTCATGAAAGCAAATCCTCAAGAAGTTGAGGTGTTTGTAACAGATAAAAAAGGGTTGAATGTTTCGATGACTGACCGCACCAGCGACTTTTTACAGGGCGACGAAGGCTGGTGGTCATCAGCGTATGCCGATGGCAAAGGCAATCCTTATGTTGCGGCAGTGGAGTTTGATGAAAGCACCAAAGCTTATGCCATGAATATCGGTGTGCCGGTGTTTGATCCCCAAACAAACAAAGTCATTGGCATTGTGCGTGGAACATTGGATGTTTCTGCCCTGATCCAAACTTTGGGAACCGTAAAAGTAGGTGAGACAGGGAATGCCACACTGATTGATGCGGATGGCAACATCTTGTTTAATAAGGATCCGGCGCTGACCATGAAGCCGGTTCCTGCAGAGATCATGGCTCTGTTTGAGAGCGGAAAAAGTGGCTGGACCAAAGGCACCGATCTGCAAGGCAATGCTTCGATCATGGCTTACAGCCAATTGGGTGGAGAAGAAGGACAAAAACTTCATTGGAATATCCTGATGGTTCAGGATCAGGCAGAGGTCAACAAGACCATCGTTACCAGTTTGATCATGAGCTTTGTTGCCGCACTGGTAGTGATCATTTTAGGTATTTTCATAACCCTGGTAGCAGTCCGCTTCATCACCAAACCGATGAAAACCATCACTGCAGCCTTCTATCAATTGGCTACCGGTGACCTTAGTCTGACAGGTCTTGACCTGGGCTATCTTGATAAGATCAAGACACAGAAGGACGAAATTGGCGAAATGTCCCGCGCTGGTTCTTCGCTGATAGATTATCTGGATTCCATGGTCAAAGTGGCTGAACAGGTAGCCAAAGGCGATCTTTCAATCAAGGTGGCCGCCAGATCAGCCAAAGACCAACTGGGAACCGCTTTTTCTGACATGACCGCCCAATTGAAGAGCCTGGTTTCTCAAGTGACTGACAGCGCCAAAAAAGTGGAAGTTGCCTCAGGCGGATTGGCCAATGCAGCTTCTCAGGCTTCACGAGCCACAGAGCAAATTTCGGCTACCATCCAACAAATGGCCACCGGTACGAATGAGTTTGCCAGCACCGTGACACGCACGACTCAGTCTGTGGAGCAAATGTCCATGGCGATTGATGGCGTGGCTCAGGGTGCACAAGACCAGGCTCAGGCCGTTGGTCAGGCTACGACCATTGCAGCACAGATCAGCAGCACCATCCGTGATATTGCAGATAATGCACAGTCGAGTGCCAAGGCCGCCAGTGAAGCCGCGGAGACGGCCCGCACCGGCGCTCAAACAGTCGAAGAGACCATCAATGGCATGAATTCGATCAAGTCCAAGGTTGGTATTTCGGTGGTCAAGGTGCAAGAAATGGGTGAACGTTCCAGTCAGATCGGTTCGATCGTCCAGACCATTGAAGAGATCTCATCCCAGACCAACCTTTTGGCTCTTAATGCAGCAATTGAGGCAGCGAGAGCCGGCGAACACGGCAAGGGCTTTGCGGTGGTGGCGGATGAGGTTCGCAAGCTTGCTGAAAGATCCTCCATGGCAACCCGCGAGATCAGTGGGTTGATCGGCGGGATTCAACTCAGCGTGGCAGAGGCAGTCTCAGCCATGAACGATGGCGCCCAGGAAGTTGAAACCGGCGTGGCTCGGGCAGGGCAGTCCGGAGTGGCGCTCGAAAGCATTCTCAATGCGGTGGCAAGCGTGAACAATCAGGTTTCCAGTATTGCAGCTGCTGCACAGAGTATCAACAATTCCGCAGTTGAGCTGGATAATTCCATGGGCAGCGTTTCAGCAGTGGTGGAAGAGAATACGGCTGCCACTGAAGAAATGTCCGCCAGTTCAAGTGAAGTGAACTCGGCCATGGAAGTGATCGCCGCGAACAGTGAAGAAACGAGTGCTTCCATCCAGGAAGTTTCCGCCTCCACTGAAGAAATGACGGCACAGGTTCAAGAAGTGACCGGTTCAGCCTTGGAGCTTGCCTCTCTGGCGGAATTACTGCGTGATCTGGTGACCCGCTTCAAACTGGATGATGATGAAAGTGCCGGATAATCTGGGATTCTCATAAACAAGGCTCATAATAAAAGTAGTGGAGGTTCATGAACCTCCACTACTTTTATTTTAAAAAGACTCCCGCGGTTTTGCCCGCGAGAGTCTGACTTTATTCTTTCAACCCCCCCGTAGTTTTTTTAGTCCAAATCGCGGGGATTTTTTATTTTTTGCTTACTTTCCGTATTTCTTGAAGTGATCAGCAAACAACACTTCGGGGTCAGGAATTACGGCAGGGATCGGATAAGATACCCAGGTGACATTGAGGAAATGTTTCCAGGTCACGTTTTCGCTGGTGATGTTGCCGCCCCAGGTGCCGCAGCCCAGGGTCATGGTGAACGGCATGCCATTCACCCAGTCGCCGCTGTTACCGTAGCTTTGAGACTGTCTCACCATCATGCGGCTGACCTTGGCCTTGGTGGCCAGTTCCATGATGTGTTCTTCATTGGTCGAGTGGATACCGCAGGAGTGGCCGTATCCGCTGAAGGCGGTAATGTCAATGACCATTTGAACAGCCTTGCTGAAATCTTGGTACTTCCATAAGGTAACGACGGGTGAAAGCTTTTCGGCCGAGAACATGTCTTCGGGTCCGATGTGTTCACCCAGCACCATGAGGAAGGTTGTGCCATCAGGCACGCTGATGCCAGCTTCACCCGCGATGACCTTGACGCTCTTGCAGACGATCTTGCCGCTGAGATGGGAACCATCAGGCCACATGGCTTGTTTGAGTTTGGCGCGATCTTCACCTGTGACCAGATATCCGCCCTGGCCTTTGAGTCCGGCCAGCAGGGCGTCAAAAATGCTCTCGTGAATGATGACGTTGTTCTCTGCCGAGCAGGAAGTGGCATTGTCAAAGACCTTGCCCTTATGGATCTTGACGGCAGTTTCTTCAAGGTTGGCGGATTCGTCCACGATGATGGTGGCGTTGCCTGCACCCACACCGTAGGCGGGTTTGCCGCTGCTGTAAGCCACTTTGACCACACCGGCGCCGCCGGTGGCCAATACCAGGTCCACCATACCCATTAATTCCTGTGAAGCATCCATGGTGGGTTCTTTGATGTTTTGTACCAGATCCTCAGGAGCGCCCACTTTTTTCAAGCCCTTGCGCATTTCATTGCAAATGAATTCGCACGTGTTCTTGGCCTTGGGGTGGGGGGCAAAGATGACCGCATTGCGGGTCTTGAGAATGGGCAGACCGTTGCATGGCATGGTGGAGGAGGAGTTGGTCATGGGGGTGATGGCGCCGATGACGCCCACAGGTTTGGCGATCTTCTTTAACCCCAGTTTGGGGTCGTCTTCGATCACACCCACAGTCTTGACTCCCTGCAGGTCGCGGACGACCCCCAGGGTTTTCTTCATATGTTTGATGACCTTGTCTTCATAGACACCCAGACCGGTTTCATCCACGGCCATGCGGGCGGCTTTTTCTGCAGTTTCACGTTTGTAACATTCCCAGCCCACGGCGAGGACCATCTCATCCACTTTTTCTTGAGGCCAGAATTCGACGATCTTTTGTGCTGCACGGGCTTTTTCAAGCATTTCTTTTAAATTGTCAGTCATTGTCTCTCTCCATTTGAATCTTCTTTTTGAACGATTCCAATTGATCGAAATCTCAATGGTTATTTGGTGACGGCTGCCAGAGACTCTTCAAAGATGCCAAGCGCGTCATTCATCTGCTCCTGTGAGACGATCAGGGGCGGGATCCAGCGGATGGTGTTATCCCAGGTGCCGGCCGTGAGTAGCATCATGTTGCGTTTGGCGCATTCGGCCACCACACCCTTGGCGGTGGGTTTGTCGGGTTTGCCTTTGGCATCGCGGAATTCCGTGCCAACCATCAATCCCAGACCGCGCACATCCGCGATCTGCGGATAGCTTTCGCGCAGGTGAGAAAGACCCGCCATCAATTGTGAGCCGCGTGCCAGCGCGTTCTCAAGCATTTTTTCTTCTTTCATGGCGCGAATGGTGGCCACACCGGCTGCCGCCGCAACAGCGTTTCCGCCGTAGGTGCCGCCGTGAGAGCCGGGGATCCATTTTTTCATCAGTTCGAGACGGCTGATGACGCCTGAGATCGGCATACCCGAAGCCAGACCTTTGGCAACGGTCATGATGTCGGGCTCAAGTTCAAAATACTCATTCGCGAACCATTTGCCGGTTCGTCCAAACCCTGACTGAATTTCATCAGCCACGATCAAGATGCCGTGTTTGCTGCAGATCTCGCGCAATCCCTTCATAAAGGAAGCCGGGGGAACCACATATCCGCCCTCACCTAACACGGGTTCAATAAACACGGAAGCTGTTTCAGCAGGTGCGGTTTGTGAGGCCAACAGGGTTTCAAATTCATCCAGACACCACTGGCTGGTTTTCTCTTCATCCCAACCGTATTTTACAGCGTAAGGGTAAGGAGTCACAAAAACACCCGGCATGAGGGGCTGATAGCCGTTCTTGTAGATCGTTTTCGAAGTGGTCATGGTCATGGTGGCTACGGTGCGGCCGTGAAAACTGCCTTGAAAAACGATCACGTTTGGTCGGCCGGTGGCGTGGCGGGCTAGTTTAAGCGCGCCTTCCACGGCTTCTGCGCCTGAATTGCTGAAGAAGAATCCATCCATGCTCTTTGGTACGATGGTGCGCAGTTCCTCAACAAGTTCGAGCATGGGTTTGTGTGTCACAAGGTTGGCCTGGCCGTGAAGCAATAACCCGGCCTGTTCACGGATGGCAGCCACCACCTTGGGGTGACAGTGGCCGGTGTTGGTGACGCCGATCCCGCAAGCAAAATCGAGGATCTTGCGGCCGTCGGTGGCGTAGAGATAGCATCCCTCGGCGTGATCTACGACAATATCTGTGTGATGAGTCCAAACCGGAGAGAGGTGTTCGAAGTTTTCCTTGTAATTTGTCATTTTTAAGTCCAGGTTTTCGAGATTTGTTTTCGTGCAACCTGTTTGTAAATGATGCGGCTTGTCGCGGCATTGGTTTTTACAGACAGTAAATATTCACAAGTATAGTGTAACTTAATTTCCTTCTGGTCAGAAATTGAGTTCTCCAGTCTTTACAACGTGAAAACTGGAGAACTCTTTGAGTTTAAAGGTCCGTTCTTGTTACCTTTTTACCACTCTTTGATGCCCCAGGGGAAGCCGTACTCACCCATCAGATCCATGAAGGGGATCGGGTCGAAGGCTTCGGGACCATCCACGCCAGTGCCCTGCCACTTCTTGGTGGCCAGCAGTTCCATACCAATGACGGCGTTGAAACCGGTCTGGGTGACCACGACCTGGCATTTGTATTTCTTCATGCTTTCCTTGTTGTCAGCAACCTGATAGAGGTAGACCTGTTTTTCTTTGCCGTCTTTTTTACCCTTGACCCAGGTGCCGGCGCAGGTGGAGCCTTCCATCAAATGTCCAATATGGGCAGGGTCGGGCAGGCAGGCGGCCACGACATCACGCGGTGCAACTTCCACGCCCTTGACCTTGATGGGTTCCTTATTGTCGAGACCAAGCATGTGCAGGGTCTTAAGGATGCCGATGAATTCGTCACCCAGGCCGTATTTGAAGGTGACACGGTTGCATTTGACGTAGCGGGGGATCAACAGCACTTCTTCGTGTTCCACGTTGACGCATTCCACGGGTCCGATGCCGCCGGGGAATTCAAAGGTCTCGGGTTCTGAGAAGGGCTCGGTGGTGAACCATTTTTTGCCTTTTTCCCACACAACGGGTGGATTAAGGCACTCTTCAATCGTGGTCCAGATCGAGAAGTTGGGGGCAAAATCGTAACCTTTGACGATCAGGTTGGCGCCGTCGCGGATGCCGATCTCGTCAATTTCATCGAAGAGATATTGTTCAGCGTATTTGGCAAAAATATCAGCCATGCCAGGTTCCACACCCAGGCCAAGCAGGGCCAGGATGCCTTTGTCTTTCCATTGTTTGGCGCGTTCAAATTGGTAGTCGCCAAGTTTAACACCTGTCTTGTGATAGGGGTCCTTGGCATGGGGTTCTGAAAGCGTCATAGCCATATCCATATAATTGCAGCCGGCTTCGTAGGCGGCGTCAAAGATAGGGATGTTGAAGCTGGGATCGCAGGCATTCATGATCAAATCAACGCCATATTTCTTTGCCATGGCGACGATCATATCTTTTTTATTTGCATCAATGAATTCGGCCGGGAATTTTTTGGCGTCTTTGAGTTTGGCTTGAACTTCTTCTGTGCGGGCCTTGTTATAGTCAGCCAGTACCATCATCTCAAGCCATGGTCGTTTTGAGGCCATTACAGCAATTGCTTCTCCGACACCACCAACGCCAACTAATAGTACTTTCATATTTTTCTCCTTTGAAATTTTGGATGGTTACTCATTTTCTTGGACACAATACGAAGGAATGTGCCACATATGGTCATCTTTAATTCTCAATGGTACAAATGAAATATGGGTTTTACGCACCCCCGCTATTTGGCCGATGACTTCTGTTACAAATGTAAAAAGCTCGTTATTGTCATGCGCCAAAACTTGAATGCTGATATCGGTTTGACCCGTGGAACAGGCTACGTAATTAACCGATTCGTAATCGGTGAGCTGTTGAGCGATCTTCAACACTTGGGCAGGCTCGACCTCAATAAAAACATCTGCGATGATCACAAGCCCCAGCCCTTCGGCATTAACGTTTCCACGGATGGAGATGATCTTGTTTTCGATCAACCGCTCGATGCGATAGCGAACTGCCCGTTCTGAAATATTACCGATGACAGCGGCAATTTTTGAGCAGCTCATTCTGCCGTCTTCAATGAGCAAATCGGATATTTTTTTGTCTATCGCGTCTATTTTTATCATTGATTGTTTGTTTTGTTTCCGAGATTAACATCTATTATAGATATTAATTCCGAAATTACAATAATCAATTTTTATATTTAAGCATGGAGTGTAGGTTATCATTGCTCAAAAAACCCGGTATCTGGGTTGATCTTGAAAAAGACGGAGAACAGTTAAACCTGAACTCCGTCTTTTCAAATTATGGTCTCATTGACGAACCCTTATGATCAATCATCCGCGGGGGTGGCATCGTAAGGATTGACGTCTGGAATACCTGGTTTGACCCATTTGCGGATCGGGAAGTATAAGATCGCCCCGATCGCCATGGCGATCAAAGCCCAGCCGATGGAACTTAGACCTTCTTCGGAGACCTGGCTGTAGATGGCCGTTACAATGATGATCAACGGGAACAAGGTGATATAGATCAATCCCCAATAGCCGCCTGGAACACGATTGCGGGGCAGGTCCGGTCGCTTAAACCGCATGACCCACAATGAAAAGAATTCTGCCATAAGCACCAACATGTTGAGGAACACATCAATCACCACCAGCGAAGCAAACGCGCTCAACGAGAAGATGGAGAAAAACACGCCGCATAACAGAATAGCGACCCAGGGTGTGCCATATTTGGGATGCACCTTGGTCAGGAATTTGGGCATCATTCCGTCCTGGGCCATGGCGAAAGGAACGCGGGTACCTCCAAGCCCATTGCCGATAAACAGGCCGATCATTGAAAGAACTGCCGCGACCATAACGAGGGCGCCCAATCCGATCGCAATTCCGCTGTTCTTGCCAAAAGCTTTTTCACCAATGGCACGGGCAATGTCAGGGAATTCCCAGCCGGCGGCCTGTTTGGGATCAATCCCGATCTGCTGGATCTGATCAGCAGTGACGCCATAACCTTCCATCACGGTTCCAATGCCTTCGCCGTCACTAAGTTCTTCTATACCCCAGACCTGATAGCGGCCGCCTTCTCCGGCGCCGCCATATAAACCAGCCAGCGCTGGAAGCATATAGGTCAATATGGCTGCCACGAGCACCAATACCATGGCGCGTGGATAGGTTTTCTTGGGGTTGACGATCTCATCGCCAGCCGCAGTAGGAAGTTCCCAACCCATGTAGTTCCACATGACCACAAAGATGCCGGTGCTGATGGCGCCGATCAGGTTCTCACCCACAGGCAGGAAGGGAATGCCGGTCGGGGTGCCGCCCTTGATCCAGTTGAAAATGCCCACACCAGACATTAAGATCAGGGGAATGATCATGATGATGCCGAGGAAGTTGGTGGTCAAACCGGCCAGGCGAGCACCACGCATGTTCAGGTAGGAAATACTCCAGATCAGGATGGCTGCCACGACCCATGATAAAAATGAAGCCGAGAAGAAGATGCCGCCAATGGTCGCACCTTCGCGTAAAGCGGGGATGAAATAGCCGAGGTAATATGCGGCCAGAACGGGGTAGATGGAAACGTCCACCCATGAAACCACCCAGTTCATCCAGCCGGCCATAAAGCCGGTGAAGGGGCCAAAGGCTTGTTTGACCCAATGGTAGTAGCCACCTTCGGCTGGCATCATGGAGCTCATCTCTCGTACCATCAGCATGTTTGGAATGCTGAAGGTGAGCGGGATCAGCGCGATCAAAACGATCGCCAGACCGGGGCCCGACCAGCCCACCAGGGCTTCAATACCAAAAGATCCACCGCAGACAGTAAAATAAATAAGCCCAAAAAGAGGTAACAAAGTTAATTCCCTTTTGAGCTTATTTTTTTCTGTTTGGGTAAAAATTGCTTTTCCAGTTTCGGCTGCCATAAAAATCCTCCTCGTTATAGTATTGGGTTTATCAATTACGTGGATGATTCCACGAAAAATCATGTTAAGTATCAAAAAGTTTCACCGTTAAGAGGAGGTCAATGACCAACGGCTCTAATCTTCCTGAACACAAAATGAAGGGATGTGCCAGATGTGGTCATCTTTTATTCTCAAAGGAACAAAAGATATGTGCGTTTTTCGAACCCCGTTGATCTGACCCACGACATCAGTTACAAAGCTAAACAGTTCATTATTGTCATGCGCGAAAACCTGAATGCTGATGTCATTTTGACCGGTGGAACAGGCAACGTAACTGACGGATTCGTATTCAGCGAGTTGTTGGGCAATTTTCAATACCAGTGAGGGCTCAACTTCAATAAAGACATCCGCAAAAACCACCAGACCAAGACCTTCAGCTTCCACATTGCCGTGAATGGCGATCACTTTATTCTTGATCAACCGTTCGATCCGATACCTGACGGCCCGTTCTGAGATGCCGCCAACACGCTCGGCGATCTTGGAACAGCTCATCCGCCCGTCTTCTATCAACAAGTCTGAGATCTTTTTGTCTGTTGCGTCTATTTTTATCATGTATGGTTTTAATTCTTTCCGAGAATTACATTTATTATAGATATTTTTTCCGATATTACAATCGTTTTTATCTAAAGAAAAAATGAAGAGAATTAAATCAGAGGAAAAGATCAAGATTTCCTTTAATTTGCAAGATAAGTACTTGACTTCCTTTTATTATTTGCAATAATAG
Organism: Chloroflexota bacterium; assembly: GCA_021825925.1. Lineage (GTDB taxonomy): Bacteria > Chloroflexota > Anaerolineae > Anaerolineales > Anaerolineaceae > UBA6107. The sequence continues at coordinate 346,022 of JAKAFP010000004.1, read as the reverse complement.
AAGAGCGAGGGAAATCAAGCCTCATCCCAATTGTTTTTGTGCAGTATCGGTAAGAATAGACTTGGATTTAGGGAATATCGGAAACAAATTCCGCTATATTGTGTTCAACCTATTTTCGTCCATATTAGCCAACCCGATTCATAAGGAGACTATATGCCACAAAATGTTCAGAATGCACTAAAGTATTCGGAAAAATGGTTGGAGTTAATCAAGAAGCCCGAAGTAAGCCAGGAAGAGGGGAAGTTAATTATTGAAGAAAGCAAGGCTAATTTTGCTGAATTCTTCAATAAAAACTGGCTGGAATACCGCAAGTCGGTTACCGAGGCGGGCGACTGGGCCTGTGTGGAATGGAACGGCCGAGGCGCCATGTTCAAGGATGTATTGGGCCGTGAATACATTGACTGCCTGGGTGGATACGGCATGATGGATCACGGCTGGAGCCACCCGGATGTTGTCGCCGCCGTGGCTTCTCAACTGCAGCGAACTCCCATGCCCAGCCAGGAACTGATTGACCCCCTGCGTGGCGTGTTGGCACATATGATGGCGGATATCACCCCCGGTGATATTCAATACTCATTCTTCTGCGCCAGCGGTACTGAAGCCATTGAAGGCGCCATCAAATTGGCAAAGATGTACACCAAGAAACCCGGCTTTATCGTTGCCACCAGCGCCTTCCACGGCAAAACCATGGGGTCGCTTTCAATGATGGGCAAGTCTGATTACCGTGAACCACCCGGTTTGCTCTATGCCGGACCTGTCTACCACGTCCCATACGGTGATGCCGCGGCGGTTGAAAAACAACTAGAGATCTGCGACAAAGTGGGTATCGGCATTGCGGCCGTCTTGATGGAACCCATCCAGGGCGAAGCTGGCGCGATCGTGCCTCCTGATGATTTCTGGCCGCGCATCCGTGCCGCCACCAAGAAGCACGGCGTCTTGTTGATCGCCGACGAAGTTCAAACAGGCCTTGGCCGCACCGGCAAGATGTGGGGTGTGGACCATTGGGACGTCAAACCTGATATCCTCGCGGTGGCCAAGTCTTTGGGCGGCGGTGTCATGCCGATCAGTGCCTTCTGCTCCACCGAAGAGATCTGGCAGTGCATGATGTATCCGAATCCCTTCATCCATACCACCACCACCGGTGGCGGCGCATTGGCTTGTTCTGCCGCCATTGCCTCGATCAACGTGGTCATCAAAGAAGACTTCCCCAAACAGGCCGCCGAAAAGGGTGATTACATCATGCCCAAACTGCAGGCATTGGCCAAACAATATTCCAATATTTATGACTATGTTTGCGGCAAGGGTCTCTTGATCGGACAGCACTTCAAGGATCCTGAAGTAGGTTATAAAGTGGCTGCCGGGCTCTTTAAACGCGGCGTATTGGTTGCCGGCACCCTGACCAGTGCTCATACCATCCGTATTGAGCCGCCCATTGTTATCACCTATCCACAGATTGATGAGGTTCTCAATCGGTTGGAAGACACCTTAAAGGACGTAAGTAAAACACTTTAACAGAACGAAATAAACAAAAAAGGTTCAAACTGTAAGCGCGACCTGATTGTCTTTTGAGCTGAATCATTCTTCACGAAAAGGAAGGGAACGATGATACTCGCTGGATACGATTACGCTTGGTTGGTGGTCCTTTTTATTGCTATATTTTTTGCTGTCCGCATTGCAGTGGGCATTTGGGCTGGCAGCAAGGTTCAAGATAATGAAGATTATGTCGTTGCCGGACGCAGGCTGCCCATTCACATGGCGGCTGCATCCATCATGGCTACCTGGTTCGCAGCGGAAACATTGATGGGCGCTTCAGAAACCGCCTATGATTACGGTTTCTCAGGTGTGATCTTTGATCCGTTTGGGGCCTCTGTTTGTTTGTTCCTGTCAGGCTTGTTCTTTGTGCGCCTGATGCGCCGCGCAAAATATCTCACCATCGTGGATTTCTTTGAGCGACGCTACAACAAGGCCATGATCATCTTTACCGTCATCGCCGAATGCTTGACCTATTTCTCATGGACAGCAGCCCAGATCGTGGCGGGCGGCGCCATCGTGGAAGGTCTTTTCGGCATCAATCCGGTCTGGGGCATGGTGATCATCATCACTGTGGTCGCAGGTTATACCATGATGGGAGGCATGCTGGCAGACACCCTGCTGGATTTCTTCCAGATGTTCCTGACTGCCGGCGGCATCACTCTGGTATTCCTCTTTATGCTTAAGGCGGTGGGAGGGTTCCCGGGATTGTTCCAGGGAGCGGGGTCCACTTATGTGGCAGAACCGTTCAGGCTGCTTCCTTCCATGTCTGAAGGATATCTCGGTTACACCGGCCTGACAGGTTGGATGTACTGGATGGCGGCCTGGATGGCGATCGGCTTGGGTTCTGTCGCCACGCAAGATCTCATGCAGCGTTCAATGGCAGCCCGCAACCAGGCGACATCGGTTTACGGTTCTTACGGTGCAGGCGTTCTCTACCTGTTCTTTGGCATCATGTCTCCCTTGATCGGTATCATGGTCTATAAGATCAGCCCTGGACTGGAAGATACCAGTTACCTGTTGGTCTCGGCCGCCATGACCCATTTGCCAGCCATTCTGACCGCTATCTTCATCGCGGCTTTGACTTCCGCTTTGATGAGCACCTCAGACAGCTCACTGCTGGCGGGTGCCTCTGCTGTCACCGAGAACCTGATTCCTTTGATCACCGGCAAAAAACTCGAAGGCAAGAAGGCCTTGTGGGCAACCCGTATCATGGTGCTGGTCAATGGCGCAGTTGGGCTCGCGATCGCCCTTTGGGCTCAAACCATTTATGAACTCTCCGTGGTGGCCTGGACGTTGCTGCTGGTCGGGTTGTTCGTTCCGTTCTCGATGGGCATGTACTGGAAGAAAGCCAATTCGCCCGGAGCGGTCGCTGCTTTTGTGGGTGGTTTCCTCGTCTGGATCCTGGCAACCATCTTCTTCTTCAACACCGGCCTGGGTGGACAATCCACCGCGGTGGTATGTGAATATACTGCCGAGATGGGCGTCTATAGTGACGGTTGGTGGTGCGGATTCTGGGATGCGGTCTACATTGGCTCCTTTGTGGCCTTCTTCTCAGCCTTGATCCTGATGATCGTAGTTTCACTGGCCACCCAAAAGGTATCACCTCCCAGGAAATTGGTTGATTACTACGGCGAACCACTCGATCCGAGCTTGAAGCTGAACCTTGGCTTCCTGCCGATCAAAGATGCCTTCCGCAAGATCACTGAGAAAGAAAAAGAAACAACCTAGTTTTTCACACAGGATTGAAATTCACATCTTGTGTACCTGAGAGATCAAAAAGGCGTCCGAAGATAATCACTTTGGACGCCTGAAGATTCATTCAACACATCCTTTGAAAAACAGGAAACATCATGCCTGATCTAAAATTTGTCGCCCTTGTTTTTGGCATCATTCTGATCATCGTGCTGGGTGTGCGTCAGGGATTAAAGAAGGCCAAAAAACTTCAAGAATCCGGCGTAAAACCCGTGAAGCAAAAAGAACTGCCTCCAAAACCTAAAATGACAGAGGAACAGTTTAATAAGTCCTGGAAGAATCTCTCATACTTGCTGTTATTGGCGGCTGTGGGAAGTCTCTACATGGTTTATATGGCAGTCAGATCAGGGCTGGCTTCACCCCCCGGGATCGCCTGGGTTTATTGGATTGACGCGAGTTTTAGTCTGTTGGCAGCCATCGCGGGTATTCTGATCTTTTTTCTGCGAAGAAAAACAATGGTTTTCCTGTATTTTGGTTTTACGATCATTCCCATTCTTTTATTCATGTCAGTTAAAGGGTTCAAGATCAATGCCTTGATCCATTTGTTCCCTTTGGTGCTGCTTTATTTTGTACTTAAGCCCATTTGGGACAGTATGAAGAATTAATCAAATGCCCGGATTCGTCATCCGGGCATTTTTCATATCTTAGGGTTGGTAAGTTGGGGGCATCGCCGTGTCATTTGGTATGAATATTAATCCTCCAAATCCTTTCAAGGTTCTTTTTCCACCAAATGTATAGCTGCCATCAAAATTGATCGAACTGGTGGTGCCTGCCTTGGTCGTGTCCAAGCTGAATTCCTTTTCGATCATTCCTGCTTTAACCATTAATTGTTTGATCTCTTCTTGATATGTGGTTGAAAAATCCTGAACTATATCGCCTGATGGGAATTTTGTCGTCCAGATCACCTGTAAAGCAGGTGTCTCAACCATGGTCATGGTCAAGGCCATTTGAGATCCTTCAACCTGGCCGCTGATCTTGAAGTTGCCGGCGCTGACCGCTTTCACTTCACAGGATGAGTTGGCGGCGTCCAGGGTCTGGCAGGCTTCTGCATTGGTTATAATAATTTGGCCATCCCCGTCAACGGCACCGTTTTTTGAGGTGGTGATCACTCCTCTTAGATATGCACTAAACTTGGGCACGTAGGGAGCGTCACATTTTACATCTGCGGAACAAACCACTTTTTCTTCCATATTAAAATTGATATGAAAGGTCTTTTTCTCTCCAGAACTTGAAGCGTCATTGGCGGACTGCCCGACCAGGTTGGGGATGGGAGTCGTTCGCTTGTTTTCCGGTGTGAATGGACGGCAGGCTGAATTGAGGATTATCAGCATGAGTATCAGAAGCAGGTTCAATAAATGTTTCTTCATCTAACACACACTCCTTTCCTAACCAATTATTTGGGTTACTGCTTCTCTAAAGATCCGGGTGTGAGTGTCTATTTCTTTTTCAGTAATATCTGGTGCTATTAACGCCATGTTATGGAAGGGCGTCATCAGGATACCGCGATTGAGCGCTGCCAGATGCATGTAGCGGTCCAGTTCTGAATCAACGGCAGCTTCTGCTTCACCGCCATTTTGGGGCAGCCTGTCACAGAACCAGTACTCTGCCCGGCAGCCCAGACGGTTGATCACCCATGGCAGTTTTAACTCATCAATGACCTGCTTGACGCCGTCTGTGAAACGGATCGCCAGCGGGATCGTGTGGTCAAACGTCTTTTGATCGAGGGCATTTTCAAGTGTGGCGCGCATGGCTGCCAGTGATAGCGCATTACCGGCCAGGGTTCCGCCAATACCGCCGACATCAGATTCATCCACTTTGATGCTCTTTGAGACCATGTCGCCGACTTCTTCAGTGAAGCCATACACCGCGGCGGGGATGCCGCTGCCGATGGTTTTACCGACGGTCAGGATATCCGGTTTCAGACCGTTGGCTGCGGTATAACCGCCAGGTCCGCTGCACATGGTGTGGGTTTCATCTATCACCAGCAGGGTGCCGTATTTTTTGGTGAGTTCACGCAGGGCTTGGTGGTAGCCGGGCTGGGGATGGATGATGCCGATGTTGGTCATCACCGGTTCGGCCAGCACACAGGCCACATCACCGGGGGCAAGCGCCTGCTCAAGTGCTTGCAGGTTGTTCCATGGCACCACCCGCGTGGTGACCACCGGGTTGACTTGCGGACCGATCGCCCCTGGTCTTGGGCCAGGTATGCCATCGTTGAGGGTGATGAATGTCTCATCCACGCTGCCGTGATAACAATAATCGAATACCAACACATAAGGTCGTTTGGTGATATGGCGTGCCAGTCGCAGCACAAAGCGGTTGGCATCCGTGGCGGTGAGGGTGGTCTGCCAGTATTTCAACCCGAAGCGGCGTTGCAGCTCTTCGCCCACCCAAATGGCGTCTTCGGTGGGCAGCATGAAAGTGATGCCTTTTTTAAGCTGCTCGCTGATCAGCTGCATGGGTTTCTCAGGCGAGTGGCCTACCATGGCGCCTGTGTCACCAAGACAGAAATCAATAAAGTGTTTTCCGTCAGCACAGGTAAACGAAGCGCCTTTTGCCTCTTTGACGAAGAGCGGAAAACCTCCCGCCCAACGTACCATCCAGTTCATAGGGACGCCGTCCAGCAAGCATCCTTTGGCGCGTTGATAAAGCTTGTAACATTCTGGGTGTTCTTTCGAAAAAAGGGAGATTTCTGCTTGAAGCACATTTTGAAGTCTCTTGCGGTCAATGACGGTCATTTCCATCCTCTCCTTGAGTCAAAATATGTCCATGATGATTAAATTATAGTGATTTCAAGCGGATTGCACTAATCATTTCAATTAAATAACTATTCTATATTTAGATCCAGAATCTTGATTGAGGTTGTCGTGTTCTGTATTTATCCCATATTTGCAACAGAAAAACAGCTTTTCGAACCGCGGATTGACCTAAAGGGTTTAATTATCAGTATCTTTATCAAAGATGTAGTATTTGGGATTGAAAAATGTTAAGATAAGTATGGTTTTATTGGTGAAATAGCGGTTTATTGAATGGAGGAGAAATGAAAAATAAAGCACTGCGTCTTTCGATCCTGGTCGGTTTTGTCTGCTTTTTAATTTCCTGTCAATTATTGTCAAATTCCAAAACGCCGACTCCAGTCTATGTGGTGGCTACGGCTCAGGAACCCACCCTTGCCCCTGTATTCTTCTATGATGATTTCAGCAAAGATCAAAACAGTTGGGCAGTCGGGGATTTCCCGGGTGAATATGCGGATATCACATACAAAATCGAAAATGGTTTATACGTATGGACGGTCAAATCTCACAAGTTGGCCAATGAACGGACTTGGCCTGAAATTGACGCGATCGGTGATTTCACTGTGACGGTGGACGCGCGGCAAACAAGCAATAATGCGGATGATTGTGATTACGGATTGATTTATCGCGATCCAACAGATAAAAGCCTGCTTTCGTTCACTGTCAGTAATCAACAATACAGCGTTTATTCATATAGTACTGAAGAGAATTGGATCGAGATCATTCCCTGGGCAGATAGCAGTGCGATAAACCCTGGTGAGTTTAATCAGCTTAAGGTTGTAAACTCCAATGGAGATTTTACTTTTTACAGTAATGATCAAAAGCTTACAAGTTTTAATTACTCCAAGATATCTCAAGGTCAACTGGGTTTGAATGTTGATGTTTTTCCTGAAAATGCAACCTGCGGATTTGAGTTTGATAATTTTAAAGTGATAAAACCATAATAAAGAAACGATCATGAGATCATTTAAATAAATGATGGGAATCTTATATTCAGTGTATATAGTGATATAAGGAAACCTCGTTAAGGAGAAATAAAAATGAGTATTTTAACCTGGGTAATTGTTGGCGCCATTGCCGGTTTTCTGGCAGACGCAGTGATCAAGGGTATCAAACTAGGGTTGATCGGCAAGATCCTCGTGGGTATTGTTGGTGGCTTGTTAGGCGGCTGGTTGTTTGGTGTTTTGGGAATCAGCCTGTTCTCAGGCTTCCTTGGTGACGTAGCCACAGCCTTTATCGGCGCAGTGATCCTTCTGTTGATCTTGAGAATGATCAGACGAAAATAATTGTTGTTCTGTAAATAATCCAAATAAATAGATCCGAATTCATCTGAATTCGGATCTATTTCAACTTATACTTTTATATTTGAGGGAACGTGATGCGGATGGTTGTGCCCTTGCCTTTGCCATCTGATTCCGCAGCGATCTTTCCGTTTTGCGAGACCACCAGCGCTTTGCAGATCGCCAGACCCAGCCCCATTTTGCCACGGTTGCTGCCGCGTGATTTATCCGCCTGGTAGAATCGGTCGAACACGAAGGGCAGATCCTCTGCTTCGATCCCGGCACCGTTATCGGCTACCGTAATTTCGACGAGTTTAAGGCTGGTTGCGGCATTGAGGGTGATCTTGCCGCCAGCCGGGGTGTAGCGCAGGGCATTTTCTACCAGGTTTTTCAGCACCTGCAGCATGCGGCCTTCATCAACATTGATCTCAGGGGTTTTGACATCTGCATTAACCTTGAGTGTGATGCCTTGACGAGTGGCAATCGGTTCATAGATCTGGTGCACTCTGTTAAGCAGATCACCTGGCAAGATCGGTTGGAACTGCATATCAAGCGTTTGGGCTTCCACCTGGGTCAGGGTGGTCAGGTCGCCGACCAGGCGGCGAAGATGTTCGATCTCGGCTTTGATGATCTCTATGCGGTCAGGCGAGAGTGTGACTTCGCCTTCTTCCAACATTTCCATGTAACCGGCTATGACCTGCAGCGGGGTGCTCAGATCATGGGTAATATCCGCGGTCAGGCGCTTGCGCTGCTCATCCGCCTTGGACAGGTCATCACTCATTTGATTGAAAGTATTGGTGAGTTGTCCCAGCTCATCTTTGGAGGTGACTGGAACCTGTTGTTTGAGATCTCCCTGTGCTAGCAATTTTGATGCTTTGGTCAGCCGGCGGATCGGTTTAACAATGCCGTTAGCCAGAAGAATACCCATGGCCACGGCTACGACAACACCAGTCAGTGCTGCAAGGCCAATAGCCAAAGTGATGCGACGCAAAAAAAGTTCTTCTTGCGGATTCAATGAAAACTGATGTTTTTTATCAGGCAAAATCCAGGCAATGGTTTCGCCATTTACCTTAACGGGGACAGCGTCTTTGATCATTTGATCCGGAATCGTTTGACCCACTGCGTAGTCAAAGAAGGGGATTAACGCCTTATATTCAGTATCCACCAATCCATCCACACCACGGATCTCATGGTTTAATGGAGGCGGGCCTGAAGGGTCAGTTTGGACTTTAGGTCCTCCTCCCTGATCAACCTGCAGATAATAATCATAAAACCCAACAGTGGTGTTTTGTAATTTGTAGTAGTTCTGTACTTCCTCTTCAAGAATGGCAGTTTGCTGTTCTGAAACCAGATTCATCAATGACTGGCTCGAATTTAAACGTATAAGCACAGAAATCACCAGAACGGTGATCAGTGCGACTGCAAGATAGGAGAAGACCAACTTGAGTTTCAGTGATTTATTCATTCGTTGATCTCCATGAAACGGTATCCAATGCCGAAAACCGTTTCAATATATTTGGGCTGGTCCAGGTCGTCATCCAGTTTTTGCCGCAGGCTGCGGATGTGGATCTTGAGTGTGGATTCAGAACCCGCGTATCCGTTTTCCATCAAGCGCATGCACAACTCAGCCCTGCGGATGACCTTGCCCGGTGACTGCATCAAGATCATCAGCACCAGGAATTCAAGGGGCGTCAGATCAACCACATTGCAGCCTTTGAGCACTTCGTGTTTTTGGGTATCGAGGCTGATGTCACCGATCTTGATGGCGGCCGTCTCGCTCTCTTTTGGTCCAGCCCGGCGCAGCACCGCTCGAATGCGCACCAGCAGTTCCCGCATGCGGAATGGTTTGGTGATGTAATCATCCGCGCCGAGGTCAAACCCGTGAATGATGTCGGCTTCCAGCTGTTTGGCGGTGATCATGATCACCGGGGTGCAGCTTTCGCGCCGCAGCTGGGTGATGAATTGATAACCATCCATATTGGGCATCATAATATCCAACAAGATCAGGTCGGGGTCTGATGCCCGGGTGATCTCGAGCGCTTCCTCACCATCCGAGGCCACCAGCACCTCGTAGTTTTGGCTGGCGAGGAAATCGCTCAACAGCACTTGTACGTTACGTGTGTCGTCCACAACCAATATTTTGCGCGCCATGTATTGATTATATCCAACCTGAAGAGATGTTTGAACCATGGTTGTGTCCATTTTTCACCTGTAATTGATTAATCGTCGTCGAATTTGACCATTGAAACCAGGTCGGCGTCAGATGCACTGATCCAGTTTTCCTGGCGGGCATCTTCGTAATAGACCTTCAAATCCACCGTGTCGCGCAGAAAATTGATCTTGCCGATGTTAATGCGTTTGATCTTGATGCCGGTGCGGTTCTCGAGGTCAGAGATCAGTTCTGCGCGGTGATCTGGGTGGATCAGTTCGATCTTTTCGTAGGTGATGCGTTTATACCCTTCATAGCGGAATCCCCAGCCTTTTTCAAGCACCATCAGCAGAGCGAGCACGGCGATATTGGCGATGATGATCTGAGGCCAGATGCCGCCGGAAAGCGCTGCAGAATTCATCACCGGCAGGGCAGCGATGACGAACAGGTAGGTCATTTCGCGCACGGGGATGGGATCGGTGCGGTAGCGCAAAATGGAGAACACGGCAAACAACCCGAAACCGACACCGATGCCCACTTCCAATTGGGCGAGCATGCTTACCACAAAAAAAATGATGGTGTTGAAGGCTAAAAATGTGAACACATAGCGCTTGTCATGCGTGGAAGGATAATAAATGAAACGCACCAACACCAACGCAGCCAAAAAATTCAATCCAAAACCTAATAAAAACGTGACCATCTCATCCATGAATTTCTACTCCCTTGGTTATTTTTTCCATCATCAAAATTTTTTCTTTCATCTCGTTCTTTTTAACGTTGTCACAAAGCATGGAAATCCCCATGCAGTACTTGCTGAATCCCTGGGGGTGAATCCGTCTGCGTTCCATTTCTGCCATAAACGGGGATGCCTTGAATTTTGATCCGGTTTTCACTTCGACCACCACCAGCCCTGCCAGATTGACGTATCTTTCATTGGTGGAGAAGAAAAGGTTGGTGTCAATTGTGATCCTCTCGGGGTTCAGACGATTGACCAGGGTGACGCGGGTGAAGGTGTTCCAGATCTTGGGCTCCAACTCCTGGGCGTCAAACGGATAATGTTTTTTGATCCATTTTCCAGCTTCGGCCCTGAAACAGTCGCTTGTCCCGGTTGCAGCAATCCGGTCCTTGATGGTGCGGTCCTTGCGGGTCTTGTGTTTGACCTCCAAAAAGGACTCGTGTCCGTTCAAGTACTCGCGCAGCCTTACCTTGTAACGCTCCGCGCATTGGTTCACATGCAGTTTGTAAAGTTTGTAATCAGCGGTGTCAAAATAGAGCGTGCGATAAGCGTTCAAGGCTTTTTGATTGATGGTTAATACCCGGTAGTCCGCGTGCACCGATTGCAGAATGCTGATCAATTGTTCGCGGGTGATAAGAAATTTTTGGTCCATTCTGTCCTGCAAAGCCACTGCATCCATCTCAGCCAGGCTGATGGGTGCGAATTGTTCGATGGAACCTGCCAGCGTATTTTTTGGATTGAGGTAGACAGGTTCATTTTGCGCCACCACCCATGGCTGGGGTCTGGTGATCATTTGATTTACCGATACGTGTGTCATCATTAAAGTCTCCAACAGTGTGTGTTTCGATGTGTCCATGATACTTTTTAAGGGTTTTTGAGTGGTATATATCTCGTATAGGGTGAGATACCAGAACCCCGCGGTTTGAACACCGCAGGGTTCTGCGCCAGGCTCATTGTTATTTTTGATAAGGGTGCCGTAATTCAACGGCTTTCAAAGAATTGTTTTCTTTGCGCCCTTTGCGACTTCGCGAGAGATATAAAAAGTGCCGCCAAGACTGGCGGCACCTTTATGGATCTGTTGTCTCAAGAAGGGGGGCGTTATCTCCTTCCCTCAGATCCGAGCAGGGATACAACACTAGAGATGGTGAAACTGCCTACACTTGAGCCGCCTGAATACGTTCCGTCAAGGATCAGATTATCCACCGCTGTGCCCGTGGACGACCCGCCGACCGAGACGGTGTATTCGCCGCCTGTAACCAGGCTGGGTGAAGACAAGGTCAAGGATTGATAGTTCTTGGTGGGCGTGAAGGTGATGATGTTCTCGCCGGCGCTGTTCTGCACGTTGATCAAGGTGCCGGCTGATTGAGCGGAGGTCATGTTCACCAACACGGAATTCTGGGTTGAGGTGGTGCTCAACGTATGCGCCATGCCAGAACTACCCACTGCCACCAGCAAACCACCCGAGACTTTGAATCCGGAGTCGAAATCGAGTGCAGCGTTACCGTCATTTGTCGGTCCGTTGACCAACACCACACCATCGGTCATTTCGATGCCGCCGTTCACGTCAATGCCATCGCCGTTGGCGTCCACCACGATGGTTCCGCCGTTGATATAGAGGAAGTAGCTGCCTGTTGTGGCGAAGGTGTCAGCATTCGTATTGGTCGTGCTGGGCAACGCGGATTGGTCCAGGGTTGTACCGTCGGCTGCCGCAGGCGGCTGCATTTGAATACCGTCAGCATTGGCTGCAGGTGCACCGTCAGGGGGTGTACCCTGACCCATTCCACCGGGTCTGTTGCCGGGACGTGTTCCGCCCCCGCCCATACCGCCGCCGAACCCTTGCATGGTACCTGAACCATCCACACCGCCGGCGCCGTTGATACCGTCGTCACTTGAAACCACATGGATGTTGCCGTCGTTGATGGTGATCACGGCGCTTTCGATACCTTCATAAGATCGGGTGATCTGGATGTCGCCAGCATTGATGGTGAGGGTGGCATCTGCGTGCATGCCGTCGTCGCCGGTGGCGATGGTGAAACTGCCGCCATTGACCACCAGGCTCACATTGGCGTGCACAGCATCATCCGCTGAATCAATGCGGAAGGAGCCGTTGTTGATGGTGATGGCCGCATCGGACTTGATGCCCTTGGCGGATGCATCCGCGGCCAAAGTGGCGCTGCTGCCGCCGCCGCTGGTGAGGGTGAGATCGCCGTTGTTGATCAGGACGTTGCTGACCGCATCCAGACTGTCTGCACCGGCAGTGATGTTGAACGTGCCGCCTTCCACCTGGATGTAGCCCTTGGTGGCGTCTTCAGCGTTGTCGGATTTCAAACCGTCACCGCCAGCGTTAACTGTTATGGCGCCGCTTTTGACCACCAGGTAATCCTTGCCGCGGATGCCGTCATCCACGGCGTTGACGGTGATATTGCCGCTCGCGATAATTAATCCGTCTTTGCTGGCAATGCCGTCGTTGGTGTTGCCGTTGACGGTCAGCGAACCGTTGCCGTAAAAGGTGAGGTCAGCGCTGCTGAAAATGGCTGCGTTGGGTTCTGTTTCATCCGCGCTGGCATAGACATAAGTGGAGGCGTCTGAAACGCTGTTCTGGCTGTTGTCGGCCAGTACGATCACTACTTTCTTGGCGTTGATCACGTTAATGGCTGAGCTGGTTGAACTGCTGATGTTGGCGCCGTCGAGGATCAACCTGACAGTACCTTCATCCGCGCTGTCCACCACGATCTGCCCATCGCTTAATATGCCGCTGATGCGGTAATTGCCCGCGGTTGTGATGGTGACGACACTGCCGGCAGCCGAAGCGCCCGCGCCGTTCACGGTGATGCTGTCGTTGTTGAGTGCGATGGCTACCTCCGAGGCGGCATCCCAGCTGTAATCCTCCGCGGATTCATGGGTGGCGCTCAAGTCTGCGGTAACTGCGGATGTTGAATTGGAAGTTGTCGCAGCCGTATCCACCGTGGTGGATTGGGTTGAGGCATCCACGACCACTGCAGTGGCTTGCACTTGCGCCGCGGACGAGGTGGCCACACTGGCCGTACTCGAACAGGCTGCCATGGTCAAAATGAGCATCATGGTGATGAATGCTGTAAATATCTTTTTCATTCCGTTCTCCTGATTTCAAACAATAGATTTGGCTGTATGGGATACAGCGATTTGATGTTTGAATTGTAAGAAAGGGGGAGGAACGGTGGGTATAGATTTGGTATATATGACAAAGGATGCTGACCGTAGTCAACATCCTTTGTTTTGGTTTTACTCTCGTGTGGCTAATTTTGGGTCTTGATGGATTCAGCCATTCGCTTTAGCTCTTTGAGAATGCCATCCATGTTTGCTGTGAGCGGGACAATGGCATGTGTAGTCGGGTCAACTTGTCTAAAATTTAACCGGTAGAACCGGCCATCCAAATTCCAGCCAATTTCAATCCCCAGAGAGGCATCCCACTTCCCTTCTGCATTCCAATTACCGCGGAGGAGATACCCCGGCTGTCCATTGATGGTGATAGCTTCAGTATCATATCCTCCGATCGCAAGTTGAAGGTCTCCATAGTCTTTTTGAATAGTCAGACTATAACTGGTGAAATTGGGGTTGCTCCATTCCAACATGACCCATGATGTCGAAAAGCCAACCGATTCATTTAGAAGGTATCCTTCAGGAACCCAGGCGGGTATACCAAACGGGAAGGGTGGGTTTTTCATCAATTCGGCTAATGCCAAAGTCTCAACAGGGTATACCGTTGCTTTTGATAAATCAAGATCCTTCAGTGGACTGTTTTCCCGTTTTTGAAAGATAAATCCCGAAATTACCCGTAGTACATCCGAGGCTTTGGCACGTACAGGTGCAGAAAATGTGAACAATAGACCCAATGTGACAATGAATATGGCTAATGCGTATTGCCATTTGAATTTTCGTGAATACACAGCAGTATTCAATTTATCCTCCTTGTTAGGATAATTGGCTGACAACCTTTGAAAGAGGTGATCAGAGAAATTTTGATTAATGGGGGGGCGGTTATCGAACAGGAAATTATCATTCATGGTTTTTCTCCCAATCCTTGCCAAGTTTTTCGACCACTCTTTGCAGGATGGTTCCCACATTCGATTCACTTAACCCGGTCAAATGCGCAATTTGCCGGTTGTTTAATTCGGCGCCATATTTCAGGTTGATCAATTCTCTTTCGCGTTGAGGATATCGGTTCAACAAAGCGAGGATGATTTGAAAGTCTAACTTTTTTTGGATCTCATCCTCTTTATTGGCAGCCTCTAATGATTCAGGTAGGTCTTCCATGGAGAGATCTCGATGGTCCCTGCGAAAGTGGTCGGCTGAGACGTTTCGGGCAATTCCGATGATCCATGCGTGAGGTTGTCCAATGGACGGCTTGAACTTATTGCGATTTTTCCACGCTTTTTCGAAGGTTGCAGCAGTGAGGTCTTCTGCAAGTTGGATGTCGCCGACTTTATAACAAAAATAGTGGAAGACTCTGGGGACGGATTCTGTGTAGACTACTTGCCAGTCTATTTCGATGTCTGTTGGAAGAATGAAATGATCAAATGTATTGATGTTTTTCATGGTTAATAATTAATACGCGGTGACTCCAGGAAGTATCACACACCAATAATTAATGACTAATCCACAAGTGGGGGGTAAACCTAAACTGTATTTTATTCCAAACCGATGGCGTCCATATAGAACTCGACATAATCCTTGACGGTGGTCAGTTCCACGTATTCGATGTGCTCCAGCATGGATTCAGCTTCAGCACGTTTGTCAATCGAGACAAGCAATTCACGCGCGCCACTGCCGGCGGCGTTGCCCACCTGCCTGAAGCGCTTGAGCGGAAGAGTCGGGAACATGCCGATGCGCTGGCAGTTGGTCAGATCCAGATAGGTGCCGAAGGCGCCGGCTACCCAAAAGAGATCAATTTCCTCGGCGCTGCAATCCGCTTCACGCAGCAGCACTTCTATCCCCGAACGGATGGCGGCCTTGGCAAGTTGGATCTCCTGCACGTCTTGGCGGTTGAGACTGATGGCGTGCCCGGTGGCGCTGTGTTCCGCGGGCACCAGCATGAACTCCGGCTGTCCACCATTCATGGTCAGGCGCGGGTCTTCCTTATTAAAAGCGCCGCGCTGATCAATGAGATCATTTCGGCGAAGTTCGGCCACGGTATCCAGAATGCCCGAACCGCAGATACCGACCGGCGCTTGATCTTCAATCGTTTGCAGCTTGACCTCGCTGCCGTCAATGAAGGCACGTTCAATGGCGCCCGGCACGGCGCGCAATCCGCTGCGGATGTGGGCGCCCTCGAAGGCCGGCCCGGAGGCGCAGGAACAGGCCAGGTGCCTGCCCTTGTGCAGCAGGCTGATCTCGGTGTTGGTGCCGATATCCAGTGCCAGCACGGTTTTGAGGGTGTGCCTGGCGCGGGTGGCCAGCAGCATGGCAATGTGATCTCCGCCGACAAAGCCGGCAATGTTGGGCGGCAGATAAACGGAGGCGTTCTCCGCCAGTTTCAATCCGATCCCGTTCGCGGTCATGATCATGGCGTCCACCTGCGAGGGATGGTAGGGGGCGGTGCCCAGATTGTGAACGGGCAGCCCGGCCAGCAGGTGGTGCATGGCGGTGTTGCCGGCGATCACCGCGTCCACAATGGCGGCGGAGGTCAGGCCAAGTTTGGCGGTCAACTCCGCGGCAAGTGCGTTGATGCATTCGATAACGGCTTTTTGCAATGTCACGGCACCGTCTGTGTGCTCATCCGCGTATTGGATGCGGCTGATGACGTCTTCTCCATAAGCCACCTGCGGATTGAGCGCGCCGCCGGAAGCCAGTGTTTGACCGGTTTCAAGGTCCACCAGGTAAGCAGCTAGCTTGGTCGTGCCGAGATCCACAGCCAAACCGAGCATGTGCTGGTCCGGGGGCAGGGCGGCGACGATCTGCTGGCCGTGCAGCACGATTGAGACTTTTTGCTGGTGTTCCTCCAATAGGGTGGTGAGCATGGGCAGCATGGATTCAGGCAGATCGGTGAGCAGGTAACCGTTGACCTTGATTGTTTCTCGCACGGATTCAGCAGCCGAGAGTTTTTGGCCGGATAGATCGGTGGAAAGGTCAATATCGAGGCGCTTGACTGCCGGGTTGAGGGCGATCACATTGAGTTCCCCTTCAAGCTGCAGTCGCTGCGCCGAGGCCAGTGACTCAGGCCTAAAGTGGATTTTGCCATCCGAAAGGGCGGTGGTCAGGCAGGCCAGGCGCTCGTCGGAGGGCAGGCTGCCTTTTTGGCGTAATAAGGTTTCTTTGGGGGTGATGCCCGAGAATTCCCCGCTGATCAGCTTGACTTTGCAAGAGCCGCAGGTGCCGTTGCCGCCGCACACAGCATTAACCGCCAGGCCGGCTTCGCGCGCGGCTTGCAGCAGGTTGGCGCCGGCGGGCAGATTGAGCTTGCGGCCGGAGGGTTCAATGATCAATTCGATCTGTTGCGGAGTGTTCATCCTGGCGTGCATCGAAAGACATGTTTGTCGTAGGTGATATCCACGCTGCTGCCGGGGGGGATGACGATGTAGTTTTTGGTGTCTTTTTGCGCCCAATCGCCGTTCAGCAATCCGCGCAAAATCTTGAGGTCGCCGGTGATGGTCTCAAAAGCCCAGTCGTAACGTTCCGAATCCGTTTCGAGTTTGGTGCGGTAGCCGTCAGGCTCGAGCACACCCATATCCAAAAAGGCGGCCCGTTTGTAACGCCGTTGCCAGCTTCCAAGAGTCTCTATCAGGTATTCTGCGTTGTCTTTTCCGTATTGGGTGACGAAGACGTCGTACTGTTTGGCCAGCGCCTCGTCTGGGATGGGGCCGAGGCTGCGGAACTTGCCTTCTTCATCCGAGCGTTCGGCGAAATCCTGGGTGAACCAGTAAGTGCCGGGGGTTTTCTCAAATTCATCCGCGTAGCGCTTGGGGTCGCCGAGCAGCATGCCGATGCAGTCGTGCACGCGGGGGATGACGAGCGGAACGGAACGGGCCTGCAGCCCAAGGGTGCCGTTGCCGCACAATCCGTAGCCCAGCACCACGGCATCGTAGCCGCGTTCTTCCATCATGTCTATTTTCTTCTGTAACTTGGGCCGCATTTTGTTGGGTTCATCGTGCAGGCTGCGTTGTACCAGCTGAATGTCAATGACATTCGGCGAGGTGGCAGCCAGCGAATAAAGCGGCCGCGCAAAGACTTCACAGGCGATGCACAAATAGCGGCTCAAAGACTCTCTTTCTGTTAATCCGCCCCCATCAATTGGCGGGCAAGCGCGGCGGCCTGGTTGGCGTCGGGGGCGTAGCCGTCGGCGCCAATGGTGTTGGCGTAAGCCTGGGTCACCGGCGCGCCGCCGATGATCACCTTCACCTGGTCGCGAACCTTGTGTTCTTCAAAGTAGCGCAGGGTGGCATCCATGTTGGTCATGGTGGTGGTCAGCAGGGCAGAGATGCCCACGATATCAGGCTGGTGAGCCTGGATGGCTTCAACAAATTTTTCGGGGGATACATCCGTACCGAGGTCAACCATTTCAAAACCGGCGCCTTCGAGCATCATGCTCACCAGGTTCTTGCCGATGTCGTGCAGGTCCCCTTTGACGGTGCCGATCACGACCTTGCCGATGGGCTTGATATCCTGGGCGAGCAGCACGGGACGGATGAGGGTCATGCCGGCTTGCATGGCGCGCGCGGCAATCAGCATCTCGGGGACGAAATATTCCCCGGATTCAAAGAGCTGGCCGACCTCTTTCATGGGGGCGATCATGCCCTCATTTAAAAGAGACTCGATATTAACGCCTGCATCCAGCGCGGCCTGAACCTTGGTTTTTACCCCGCTGGCGTTGCCGTTGACCACGGCGTCATAAATTTCTTTGACGATCTTTTCCATACCGGCTCCTCAACTATAAAGTTAGGGTTCAATGATAACCGGATATTAAATTATGTGGAATACCGATAAAAGTCCCACGTTTATTATCGGTAGACTTTAGTCATAAGTGGAATTAATTCTACATTAATTTTTTCTAATGATGGAAATTCGTGATTTGTGAATCGTATATCGTGAGTCTAGAACCGAGAACCGAGAGCCGAGAGCAGAGAGCAGATAGCGGTTTGACGGTTCTCAGTTCTCTGTTCTCGGATCTTATTTCTCATAATCCTTCTTGAGCATGGCGATGATCTCATCCAGCGAGAGGCCGAGGGTCTTGTAATATTCCATATCCTTGGCCAGTTTCTCGCCCGCCAGCTGCGTGCGTTTCTCATCCAGCGCGTTCGGCTGCAGCGGGGTCACAAAACAGCCTTTGCCGGCCATGGTGTAGATCAGGCCGGCATGTTCGAGTTCTTCCCAGGCGCGCTTGACCGTGATCACGCTAATGCGCAGCTCTTTCGCCACCGTGCGGATGGGCGGCAGACAGGTGTCGCTGGGCAGTACGCCGTTGAGGATCTGGGCGCTGATCTGTTCAAAGATCTGCTGATAGATCGGGTCTCCCGAGGTGTTGGAAATGACGATTTCCATAAGCCCTAAAGATCAACCGCTTCAAAGTTTTTCGCGGCCAGCCGGTATGCCAGCCAGGTCAATCCTGCAAAGAGCGCAATGCCAATAGCCAATACCGGGATCTGACGCAGCAGCGCAGCGGAGTTTACGCCATCCAGCACCCCGGCGACGGCGGGCACCACAACCACCAGTGTCTCAAGGATCCCGGCGTATAAAAATACGGCCACCAATGCCACCATCAGGGGAACCCCGATCTTGTGCGCGGTCTTGTAGAACATCGGGAAGAAGATCAGGTTGAACACCCCGTACATGACAAACGCACAGCCGAGATAGGCCAGGTTGGCGTCAATTAAGAAGTTGCCTTTCGGATTGATGTTGACGCTGATCGCCACGAACATGGCGGCCACCAGCACCTGCACGATCTCTAGGATCGCCATCGAAGCCACGCGCGCCTTGACCACGTCGCTTTTTCTGACGGGCAGCAGCACTGAAAAGCCGGTGTCATTCTGTGCCTTGACACTCATAAAAATATTGGGGATGGCGATGAACAGAAAATACATCAAGGCCACGAAATACACCCAGTTGGGGATCAGGATCAACCCCCCGAAGAGTGCGGTCAGGAAAAAGAATGGATGGATGACCAGGCGGAACTCTTTGTAGATCAGGTTACTCATTTAAGCCTTCTTTCTTGGCGTAATAGATCATAATGTCTTCAAGCGTGGGTTCTTCAACTTCGAGGTGATCCACGGAACCAAGGTCCGCGGTTTTGATCAACCCGCTGAACCCGTAGGCATGGGATTTGCTGGCGATCATCCGTGGCTGCAGGGGGGCAAGCTGTTCGCTTGTGCCCTTGACCAGGCGATAGGCTTGCAGCAGGTCGTCCTTGGTGCGGCTTTCGATGATGCGTCCGTTTTCGATGTAAGTGATAAAATCGGCGCATTTTTCGAGGTCGCTGGTGATGTGGGTCGAAAAGAGGATGCTGCGCTCGCCGTCTTCAATGAACTCCTGAAAGAGCTCCAGCAGATTGTCGCGCGCCACCGGGTCCAACCCACTGGTGGGTTCATCCAGCAGCAGCAGTTTGGCGCGGTGCGAAAGCGCCAGCACCAGCGAATACTTGATGCGCATCCCGCTCGAAAGCTCCGAGGGGCGTTTGCTCTCGTCCAGGGCGAAGCGATGCATGTACTTTTGATAGATCGAATCGTCCCACTCGCGGTAGAACCTGCGCACTACGTCCGTGATCGTGCGGATCTTGGTTTTGGCGTAATAATCCACCCCGCCGAACATGAAACCGATGTGCTGCTTGATCTCCAACTCGTTCTGGTCGAAATCCATGCCGAGCAGGCTGACCTTGCCGCCGTCTTTGTGTAACATTCCGAGCATGGATTTGAGCGTCGTGGTCTTGCCGGCGCCGTTGCTTCCGATAAAGCCCATGATATAGCCATGTTCGAGGCTGAAAGAGACATCTTTAAGGTCGAACTTGGGATAGTGCTTTCTAAGATTCTGGACCGATAGAATTTCCATTACGAACAACTCCTTGAACTGTGTATATCGTATATACACAATATAACGCGGAGTCGGGGGGATGTCAAGGGGGGATTTGGATTATAGGATGAGCTTAATTTATATTTGATACCGATAAACTTACTAATATAAATTATCGATATATTAATAATTCTTAGGGCAAGTCAATTAGAGAAAAACACATTGGATATACTGAAATAATTAATCTCAAAACGTATATAAAAACTAATGAATTTTTACATTGAATTCTTCGAGTTTGGATATTGTCGATGCATCAACCTGTTGAAGGCAACTAATAAATAAAATCTGTTTCGCTCGTGAAAATGCGACATATCCAATTCTACATGCATCAATCTTATCCATTGACCTTTCTTCTTGATTGGTGTTTATCCACTTAGTTAATTCATTTGTAGTATTTGCAATTACAAGAACAGCATCAGCCTCTAATCCCTTTGCCTTATGAATTGATGAGAAATAATGGTTATTTTGAGTTGTGGGGGTATCGTAGAATTCTTGAAATATTTTTTGTATTTTGTTGTTGTCAACAACAAAATACTCACTTGCTTCAAAAGCCAAACCACAATTATGAAGCATATCAATTATCTGTGACATATTAGTAATTGTTTTTTGTTTTATTTGGTCGATAATTTTTATACATAATTTCCGTAACTGAAGCTCATCAAGATTATGAGTTTCAAATGCTTGATGTTTGGTTTTTCCAAGAATATGTAAAATTAAATCCAAACAATTATCAAATGCTGTATTTCTATTTTGCCTCTCAGAATTCAGAGGTTTTATACCAAATTCATCAGCGAAAGGTTCAAATGTTTTGTTTTCATAGGATAAGTAAAAAAGGTCAAACACTTGAGACGGATTCTTGTGAAAAATCGCAGAACAATACCTTTGGTAATAAGCAATAATTTCTTTAATGTCCAATTTATTTATAAAATTGACAGAGGAATCACTATTTGATCCTTTTTGAGATACTTGTTGAATTTGATTGTTAAACAGATTAGTAAAATCAACAATTTCTTTATAAGATCTAAAATTATCTGAAATTGTCTTTTTATTTGTATCCCAGGTATTTATTGGTATGTTAGAAAAACTATGAGTTTTTTGGCCTCTGTATGTATAACTCATAATGAATTGTTCAGGATCACCTACTGCATAAATTGAGGTTTTATTTGTTTTTCTGATTGATTCAAAAACAAAGAATTGTTTTGGATCAACATCTTGAAACTCGTCAATGAACAAAAATTGATATTTTAAGCTTACAATTTCACGGACTATCTTAATTTCCATTAACTCAGAAGCCAAATTACCTATTAAAGATAATGGAATTTTTCCTTCGGAAAGCATTTTATCTGTCATTCTTTTCTTTATTACATTTTTCTGAGCAAAATAATAAGGGGTTTTTTTGTATCTTTCTGCCTTGGCATTAACAATATCTTCTAAATTAAGATCTATAAACATCTTTTCTAGGCCAGCAATGTTATAGATCGACGCATAAGGAATTATTATGGCCTCATTTAAAAAATGGTGAATTGTTGTGATAAAGACATTTTTAGGTATTGGAGTCTGACTTTGTAATCGTGTCTTAATTATTGAACACGCTGAATTCGTATAAGTGATTGTTGAAAGACATCTAAAAGGTTTTAGGTCAGGCAATACATTAATAATTTGGTTGACCATAGCTGTGGTTTTTCCAGCACCTGGACCCGCAATAACCAAATCGGGCTTTACCGTTGATTTGACCATTCTATTTTACAAGTTCCGTAAAACCGTTAATAATGTAATCAGGCAATTTGAATTTTGTGGAATCTTTTTCTAATTGATCGGCAAGCGCAAAGGAAAATTCAGTTTTGTATTGAGCAATTTCTTTGAAAAATGATTCAACGTCTATTTCATTAGTTCCTGTTATTTCCTCAAAAGATTTTCCATTTTTTGGCTTAATTTCTTTAAGCGTTTCAAGTAGAATGTTTTTACCTGCTCCTGATTTATTGGCTTCAATAATATCTTTTTCAAAAGTCGAGTGACTTGAAATTTCTATAAGAATTAAACCAGGTTGGTCGAATTCTGCTTTTAATGCACCCGCTCGATTTTCAGTTTTTGTACCTGCATCGCTATCAGTCAATACTAGACTTCGAATAAAAAAACCACCTCTTAATAATTTTAAGAAATGGCTAAACGCTAATCCATTTACATTAACTAATTCTATCCCTTCTTGTTCGAGAGAACTTGAATTATTTCGAAAGCTTCTAAAGAGTATTGGAATTAGAAATTGTTCAGAGGAGCCTTCAACAAGGATCAACTTTCTTGAGAAGAATATTTTAGATTTTGTAGAATCGAGAAATTTTTTTAAATATTTAATACTATCCGCATCTGTTTTTTTATCCAAAGTTGATATTACTCTACAACAATTTAGACTATTGTTTTTGGCATCTCTAAAAATTATTACAGAATTGTCAATGCTTAATTTTGCAGCAATATGTGAGGAATGTGTTGTTAATAATAGCTGCATTGATTTACCGGTTTCGTTTCTAATATTTTCGATATTTTTTGATAGATGGTCTTGAAGTTGAGGGTGAAGGTGGGATTCAGGTTCTTCAACGGCAATCAACCTAAACCAAGTTTCATCACCTTGTATGTCTTTAGCTGCTAATTGTGACAACAATAATGCAATATATAGCAAATTATTTCTACCTAATCCGTTACGAGATATTTCAATTGGTTCTATACCATAGACAAGTCCTAATTTCTTTAAAATTTCAGACGTTTCTATTGAAGAAAAATTAAATCCTATTGAATTATCTTGATTTGGAGATTTAAGTGAAACACGATTTAATAGAATCTCAACCGAATTCTTTATTTCAAGTAAGTTTTCATTTTTATTAATTTTCTTCTCTAAGTCTTCGAGGGTTTGTTTTATATCACTGAATTGAATATCAGATCTCTGATTTAAGATTCTAAACAATAATCTATATTCATTACTTGCAACAAGTTCTTTCGTGGCATCTCGTAATGCCTCAAGAATTTCCATTCTGAACATTTGCAACATACTTAATTCAACTTGCCTTTCAGGGTTATTTCCAACGTAAATGGAATAACGATAATCCCCAATTGGAAAATCAAGAAGTGACATCCATTTTTCTGGGCTTTCCCCTGTACTTGCCAACCATTCCCTTTTTTTTAATATCCAATTTACTTTATTAAACCCTGGCTTTGGAGAAAAAATATATGTTATCTGAGCTTCTACTAAGTCTTTATCAATTGCCCAATTTCCAGCGATTGCTCTCTGTTCCTCGTTCATATCAGTAATCCAGGCATCAATTTGTACAATTGGGAATTGAACACCTTCAGGTGGTTTTGTTAAATTGCATATATCTGTTTTAAAAGTTTTAACACTTTGATAATTGATGTCATCAAGTTCGAGAGTTCTTTTTCGAAAAACAGTAATTTCTTGGCTAAAAATTAGTCCCAATGCATTAAGTAAATTTGTCTTTCCAATATTATTTTCCCCAAGAATTAATGTAAAAGGATGGAGATCAATAATAAATGGGGGGTTACCAAAATTGCGGTAGTTTAAAATAGATATTCTTTTTATGAACATTTATTATCTCCACTTTTCCCACTAAGTTATTTTTATGGAAATCTAACTTATTCCCTCTATTCTTTGTTTATGAGTATATTGTATGCTTTTTCTTAAAATATTGTTCAATTATCTCTATAACTTTTTGACCTTGACACGAGCTAATAACAAAATTTTTGTTGTCTAAATTTAGTGCAATGAGACTAATATTTTTTCCTAATGTGATTATTTATATTTGTTGCATAAGATTTGCTAACTTTCCCCCTTGACAATGGACTTATAATTAATATAGAATAAATATTCTATATACCTTCAAGTAGGTCAGATATGGCTTCCAATCTTAAGAAAAACCCGGAAAGGCATTTTGACTCGTGCATAAAAACAATTCAAAACAAATCATTTTCAACCACGTTACTGACACCTATTTTTACTGTAGGCAATATACCCAGTCGTTTTAGTCGAATTGTTTTTATTTGTTTTTGATTTCGCGTAAAAACAAAAACAATTAATCTTAAGAAAACCTAGAAAGGAGCCTCGCCAAAACCCAAAATCACACCTCTTGTATAATTAACCTCATGAACCTGATTGAAGCGTTTAACCCAAAACTCCCGCTTTGCACCGCCATCGTCGGGGCTGGTGGCAAGACCTCCGCCATGTTTGCCCTTGCGCGGCAGGTCGAAGGCGCCGCCTGGGTCACCACTACGACCCACCTCGGCACCGACCAGACCATCTTCGCCGACCGCCACTGCGTGCTTGAATCTGAAAATGATCTTCAACCGGGTCTCTGGCTGAAACAAAAAGTGAACCTGCTGACCGGCGCCGCAACGCAAGACAACCGCCTGCACAGCCCCGCGCCTGACCTGCTTGAAGCCGTGCACCTGGCCGCTGAGCGCAACGCCGTGCACCTCGTTTTCGAGGCCGATGGCTCGCGCTCCATCCCGCTCAAGGCGCCGGGTGATCACGAACCGCCCATCCCCGCCTGGGCGCGCCAGGTCATCGTCGTCGTCGGGGCATCCGCGCTGGGCAGCCCGCTCAACGAGCAGACCGTTTTTCGCGCTGGGCGTTATGCCGAGCTCACCGGCCTGCTTGAGGGCCAGACCGTCACCATTGAGAGCGTGCGTGACATGCTCCTCCATCCCCTGGGCGGGTTGAAGAACATCCCTTCAGGCGCGCAGAAGGCCGTCCTCTTCAACCAGGCCGAAGACTCCGTCACCCGCGGCATCATCGAATACATCGTCCCAGATCTTCTCGCAGGGGGGTATGACCGTGTCATCGTGGGGGGTGTCAAGCGCGCCCCTGATGCGCTGGAGAGTTATTATTAAGGGCTTATCTCTCGCAGAGATCGCGAAGAAAAGACACGCTAAGAACGCCAAGACAATCTAATAAAAATAAATTTATGATATCTGACTATCATTCCAAATAATAAAAAATTTTCTAATTATTTTTTATGTAGATAACGATCCTCCTTGGCGAAGTAAGTGGATATTGATTAGGCAAGAAAGGGGGTTCCAAGAAGAAGATCTTCTTTGCGTTCTTAACGGGTTTATATCTTCGCGTCCTTTGCGAGATAAAGAAATAAATATAAGTCACTGTGACCCTGTCAGAAAATCCCCACTACGCCTGTCACTATCGTCACATGCAAATTGCACTCAATCAAACTAAACTCAGACCAGTTTAATCTACTGACTGAGGTGTCAACATGGCAAAAGACAGCAAGTTTCGTCGCATCATCGGAGAAGTCCTCTCCCAACTTCTAAACGTGCCGGTGCTATCCGGTTTATTGATCACTTACCTGTATTTCAACCTGCCCGCCGGGGAACCCAATGCGCTGAATGGCTTGATCTGGGCGCTGGTTTTCGTCAGTCTGATTCCGCTGACCAGCCTGTTCTTCTACATCCCGGTGCACAACGAAGAGACCAAGGTCACGGTCCATCGCCAGCGGGTGGCCAGCTTCGTGATGATGATGGTCAGCTATCCCATAGGGTGGCTGGTGCTGGCGCAGGTCAACGCGCCGCGCATCTTCACGGCCATTGCTGCCACCTATACTTTTGTGACTCTGGGATTGATCGTGTTCAACCTGCTGCTGCATTACAAGGCCAGCGGACATGCCGCCGGGGTCAGCGGACCTGTGGCCTCGATGATCTTCCTCTACGGCGTGATCGCCACGCCCTTGCTGCTGCTTCTGCCATTGGTAACCTGGGCGCGGTTGGCGGCCAAGGGGCATAACTTCTGGCAGACGGTGGTGGGGGCGGCCCTGTCAGGTGTGATCGCGGTGAGCGTACTGTGGGTCTTCGGCTTCACCCCCTTCACCGGCATTATCGGGTAACGGGGATCGGTAGTTTTCGCTGCAGGGTGACCTGCATGGTGGCGCCGGCCTCGTGCAGCTGATGCGAGCTGGCGCCCTGGCTGATACCCAAAAATGTAGCTTTCGGATCGGTGACAATGGTGCCGCACAGCAGATCCACGCCTTTGTCAAACAACACCGGCGAAAGGGGAGTGCTGGGGCCAAGCACCATCACCCGGCTTTCGGGCCGGCACAGGGCCAGCAGCCCCTCGAAGGTATGGTTGATCAAGGTGGTGGCGGTGATGGCGACCACGTCCGCCTTGGGGATGTATTCCGGTGCCAATTCGGCGGGGATATCCCCGTCGCGGGGGTCCAGTTCGAGCACCCAAAGATTATTCAGGTCAGGCCTGAGTCTTTCAACGAAGGGGAAGTGCCCCACCAGAGCTACGTTTTTGTGCATGGCATGTTCGCGCAGGTAGACCTCGGCATTCAGTTCCACGCAGTCGGCCGGGTTGATCGGCACAAGCGCATTTATGGCGGCCAGGCCAATGGAAACCTCGGTGTAGCTGTCTGATTCGGCCAGGTTGACCAGTTCGGCGGTGCTCATTTCGAGCAGGTGACCGGCGTTTGATACCGAGGGGTTGCAGCGGTGCATGAAGGCGGGGTTGGCCAGGGTGGCGGCCAGTCCGCAAGACAATCCACGCCCGGTTTCGGCCAGCACGGCCGTACGCGAGTAGCCTACATGAATGTCAATGATCTTGCCGGGCAGCAGGGAGGAGTAAATGTCAGAAGAGAGGGTCATGCGTGAATGCTCCTTGGTGGGTATCAGCTTGAATTATACGCCATGGATCTCTGGCTGGATGTTTAAATCGTCAGCCGCACCTGACTTCGAGGAAAGGTACGGCTGACGCGGCGCATCCAGGCGGTCTCAGAAGAGGCCGTTACGTCTTACTTAATATCGCCTGTGAAAAGGGGCAGGATGTTGGCTTCAAAGGCGGCGTCGTCCATGCCGTAGAGATCCTTGTAGAAGGCTTTGGCTTCGGCGGTGGCGTCGTAGCCGGGGAAGAGATCGGGATGCAGTTTGGCGGCAACCCAACCCAGGCCGAGAGGCCAGCGGGAGTCCGGCTGGTCCCAACTGTAAACATCGGTGGCGAAACCATACAGCTTGTTATTCTTGACGGCATCCAGCAGCATCCATTGGGGATCGGCTTTCAACTTGGCGACCACATCATTGACAGGCACGAAGTAAGAGACAATGAAGATGTCTTCAGGGTTCCATGCGGCGATCTGTTCGAGGTTGACGGTGGTCCAGCCTTTGCCGGGGTTGGCGTCTTCCCACACCGGGGTGCCGCCGGCGGTCTGGATCAGGTAGGTCTGCATCCAGCCCATGGGCGGGACGTTGAACGCGATGGTGCCGTCTTTGTCAGAGTAGTAGAGCAGCAGCGTTCTGGGTTTCTGTTCGGCAGTCAGGGATGAAAGGGTGGAGGTGACAGCATCCACCTTGCCCTGGTACCAGGCAGCCAGTTCTTCGGCTCTGGCAGGGTTCTGGAAGAGCTGACCCAAGGTGGCCAGGTCGCGCTGATACTGGTCCGCGGTTTCGAAATCGAGGTACACCACGGGGATGCCGAGGGCTTCGATGGGGGCACCCAGTTTTTCGGCGTTCATGGATTTCATGATCACCAGATCGGGTTTTTCAGCGGCGATCTGTTCGGCGCCGGCGTTGCTGTCAAGCAGGGTCTTGGTATCGTAAGTGGCATCAATCATGGGTAGGAAGTTGCTTTTACCCTGGTTGGTGGCGCCTACGGCGACAATGCTGTTTCCGGCCTCAGGGAAGAGGTAGATGGCGTCCGCGACCATGAAGAGGGCTTTGCCTGTCAGCACAATGCGCTGAGGGGCTTTTTCGAAGGTGATGGTGCGTCCGAGGGCGTCGGTGACGGTGAAACCGGTTGGGGCTTCCGTGGGGGCGGCGGTCGGGGCGGCTGTTTCAGTGGCGGCGGGTAGGGCGGTGGGTTCCGCAGTTGGCGCGGGGGTCTGCTTTGCGCAGGCGCTGACGGCCAACATGGTGATAAGTAAGGCGACGATCAGGATTCTTTTGCTGTTCATGAAGTTCTCCTTAAGAGTGAAGTACAACTCAATCTTTGACTATTCAATAATTGAGTATGTAGAGTGTATCACTCCTGAACACAAAAAGCAACTGGAATCGTCACAAAATGGGCGTGATGAAAGTCAAATCTGGTACTCTAAGAATTCATCTTAAAAAATAAATGTTTCCCATGAAAGTAAATTGTAAGAATTCTGAAAAAGCTTGAATTATAGTATCAATAGTGGTATCGTTATTATTATGACAAAGATCAAAGAAATAATTGAGTTGATGAAACGGAATCCGAAAGGAATCAGCTTTTTTAACCTTTGCAAAGTCTGCGAGCATTATTTTGGAAAACCTAGACAGACTGCGAGCAGCCATAGAATCTATAAAACGCCCTGGCGAGGTGACCCACGAGTAAATATTCAAAATGATAATGGTATGGCAAAGCATTATCAGGTGAATCAAGTCTTATTGGCGATTAAAAAGTTGGAGGATAAAGATAATGTTGAAAAATGATTATTACACTTACAGGGTAACCTGGTCTGTTGACGATAACGAATACTTGGGGCTATGTTCTGAGTTTCCAAGTTTAAGCTGGCTTGCTTCTGACCAGGATTCTGCTTTAAATGGAATTCGTCAAATGGTGGCGGAAGTAGTGGCCGACATGAAATCCAATGGTGAAGAAATCCCTGAACCTGTGGCAACAAAAAAATACAGTGGCCGTTTTATGGTCCGCATTCCGCCTGAGCTGCACAAAGAGTTGGCTCTTGAAGCACTTGAAGCAGGAATCAGCTTAAATCGGCTTGCGAGTGACAAGTTGAGCCGAATTCATTAATATAAGCGGGTATTAGATAATGAATTCTTTTGGTAAGAGTAAGTTTTCTAACTCAATATAAAAGTGAATCCTCAATATGGCCGAGGTTGCTAGTTATGGAGATTTCGATCATCACATGACATCCTTTTTGTAAACAAGTTGGTTCTTACAAGATAGGTAAGGAAATATTAACTAATATAACGATAAATATATCTATAAATAAGTAGATATATATCTAAAAATGATCTATAATATGATGAAATACAGGAAATATCAAAATGAGGTTAGAGATGGCAATTGAAAAAAATTTATCCCTAAAAAATATGATGAATCAAATTATTCCAATCACACGATTTAATCGTGGTGAAGCCAATAAAATATTTGATGAGGTTAAAGCGACAGGTGTTAAAGCAGTGCTGAAGAATAATGTCCGCGTGGGAGTCATCGTTGAACCGGCGCAGTATGACGAAATGGTAGAGCTGTTGGAAGATTACGCTTTATTCTTTGAAGCCGAACGCCGAATGAAAAATACTGAAAAAGATGATTTCCTTTCTCAAGAACAGGTGATGGAACTCCATAATATCTCAGACTCAGATCTTGATAACGCAGAAGATGTGGAAATTGAATAATGGCGTGGAGTATTGAGTACACCAAACTCGCCAATAATGATTTGAGTGAACTAGATCATTCACAAAGGATACAAGTTTTAAAAGCGATCAGAAAGGTCTCTGAAAATCCATTACCGAATACTGAGGGCGGTTACGGAAAACCGCTTGGAAACCAGGCAATTTCTAACTTGTCTGGCTACTTAAAGATTAAATTGTTGAAGTTGGGGATTCGAGTCGTCTACAAACTGGTTGAGCAAGAAGGGGTTATAAGATTAATTATAATTTCTGTTCGTGAAGATGAAAAAGTTTACACGATGTTGCAAGAACGAATTAAGAAGGGGAAAGAGTAATAGTCAACAGTTCCTTTAAGAGCATGACATATGTAGTGTCATGCTCTTTTTTTTAGGAGGAAAATTATTTCAGCTCAGGGTCCAATATCCAGGCGGAAAGGGTCTCGCCGGCAGAGATGCGATTGACCCCTGCGGGGACGACCAACAATGCATTGGCCTGAACGAGTGAGAAGAGGTTGCCCGAGCCTTGATGTCCGGTCAGGCGGGCATGATAAACACCATCCACTTTACTGAGGACGCCGCGATAAAAGCTCTCGCGTCCGTCAGGTGAACTGAGCGGCTCATCAAGCACGGCCTGAACAACCTTCTGTGTAAAGGGTGGCAGTCCGTGCAATTTACGTATAATGGGCAGCACGAACACCAGTGCGCCAATGTAGGCGGAAACCGGATTGCCTGGCAGACCGATGAAGGGGATACCTTTGTAATTGCCAAAAGCCACAGGTTTACCAGGACGCATGTTCACCCGCCAAAACGAGAGACTGCCGTTGGCTTCGATCACTTCACGGACGTAATCAAAAGCACCCACGCTGACACCGGCCGAACCGACGATCAGATCTGGCGGGTTTTGCAGCACCTGGTCGAGGGTGTTCTTAACACTCTCGGGGTTGTCATGTGCGACGCCGAGACGAATGACCTCTGCACCGGCGTCTTCTAACAGGCCCGTCAACACGTAGGTGTTGGAATCGTAGATCTTGCCGGGTGCCATGGGTTGGCCGGGGAGCAGTAACTCATCCCCGGAAGAAAACAGGGCGATGCGTGGTTTCTTGTATACCTGTATTTCGCGGATTCCCAGTGATACCAATACCCCCACATCCTGGGGCAGAAGGCGTCGGCCTTTCTCAAGCACCAACTGGCCGAGCTGCACATCCTCGCCGGCGCGGCGTAGGTTGTCGCCTGGTTTGGCGGCTTTATAAAAGCTGACCGAGGTCTGCATGGGGCCGGTCTGCGGTTTCTTATATTGGTCTGTGTCTTCAACTGGGATGACCGCATCCGCGCCTTCGGGGATGGGGGCACCGGTCAGAATGCGTGCGGCGGTTCCCCTGGCCAGGACGCCTTGTTGGGTGTAACCGGCGGGAATATCCAGACTGACGGGCAGGGTCACAGGTGAAGCCGATGAAGCACCACTGATCTCATCGCTGCGTACGGCGTATCCATCCATGGAAGAGTTGTTGAAAGGTGGCAGGGCGAGGGGTGAAGAAATGTTTTCAGCCAGAACCCGATGGTAGGCGAGTTCCGCCTTGCAGGTTTCCGATCCTCTTGATTTGATGACCCCCAGAATCCTTTCCTGGGCTTCTCGTACAGGTAATAAGTCAGTCATGATGTGCCTCTCGAAAGTCATTAAATTCCAAGTCTTTTAATTCTAGCCGAAATAACCACGAAAAGCATGTTTTTTGAGTTACTTTCATTAAGACGCAAATCTAATAAAGGAATGTAAAATCAAGCGGAACCACACTTGAGAATATATCAGCATTTGGAGCAGGCATGCAAACGATCACAGACTGGGTTGCGCTGTGGAAGGAACTGGTTGAGGTCAAACGAAAGAATCAGAAGAAAAGCATTGAAGCCCCCGGCGACTCGGATTACTGGCTCTCTCAGGCGCGCCAGTATGACCACCGCGTGAAAAACAAATGGGCCAAGCCGGATGTCTCACGCCAGTTTGTGTTTGAGACCGTTCAACCGGATTCAACTCTCATAGATATAGGCGCCGGTACCGGCGCCTGGACGCTGTTGTTTGCAAAAACCATGCAAAAGGTCACTGCCGTGGAACCATCAGCCGCGATGCGCGAAGTGCTGTTGGAAAACATCCACGAAGCAAAGGCCAGCAATATTGAGATCGTTACCGAAAAATGGCCGCTGGCCAGCGTGGCGGCGCATGATTATGTTTTCAGCTCGCATGCCATGTATGAGTGTGAAGATTTTGTGAAATTTGTAACTCGCATGACCGAATGTGCCACAAAAATGTGTTTCCTCCTGATCCGCGCGCCGTCGCTGGATGGGCTGATCACCGAAGCCTGCCGCCACATCTGGAATCAACCGCACGACTCTCCCAATTTCACCATCGCCTACAACATACTGCTGCAAATGGGCATCAGCGCCAATGTGCGCTTTGAAGAATCTGACCGACAGCATTTTATTTCCTGTGACAGTGAGGAATCCGCCCTGCATGAGATCAAGGAGCGCATGGGGCTGCTTGAAAAAAGCGAGCATGATGATTACCTGACTGACCTTCTGCACCGCCGATTGATCAAACAAGATGATCAATACATCTGGCCTGGCAGCCGGCGCTCCGCCTTGATCTACTGGTCCATTGCAAAATAAAAGAAAAGATCAACCCATCAAGGTTGACCTTTTTTCAAGACACTCATAAGTTCTAGAGGATGGATTTCTGGCGGACCTCGCCCTGACGTTCCAGACCGTGATGTACGGCGACGATCTCAGAGAGCACGGCCAGTGCGATCTCCTCAGGCTGAACTGCTCCGATCTCAAGACCGATGGGAGCATGCAGGCGGGCTAACTGTTCTTCCGTGACACCCAATTCACGCAGGGCATCCAGGCGCTTGGGCACATTGCGTTTGGTGCCGAGCACTCCCACATAGGCGGCATTGCTTTTCAAAGCCGCAGCCAGAGCAGGGTTATCCAACTTGTCGTCATGGCTGACCACCGCGATAAACGTGGCCTGATCGGGAATCAACTTTTCGATGGCTTCAGAAGGCCACTCAAGGATCAATTCGTCCGCATCGGGGAAGCGTTCGCGGGTGGCATAGGCGGAGCGGGGGTCCAACACTATGGTGTGAAAACCAAGCACCTTGGCCAGCCCCACCAGGGGGATGCCGATGTGCCCCGCGCCCACAATGACCAACCGGGCAGGAGGAATGAAGATATCCACAAAAGCCTCTACCTCTTCACTCAACTTGACGGCTTTGGGGTCGCGAGTAATCAATTGATTAAGACCGGCATCGCGGCCTGCTTTCTCCAGCTCGGGGCTGCCAAGGGTGCCCTGGGTGTGACCATCCGGCCAGACCAGCAGTTTTGACCCGGCATTTGCACCGTCCAAAAGCGTGACGCAGGCCAGCAGCTCGTTCTTCTCCAGAACATCCATGATGGGGGTGTATGTCTGCTGCCATTCCGGCGTCTGCAGGGATTCAACAAAAACACTCAAAGAGCTGCCGCAGCTCAGACCGATCTCCCAGGGTCG
This sequence comes from Chloroflexota bacterium, assembly GCA_021825925.1. Taxonomy (GTDB): domain Bacteria; phylum Chloroflexota; class Anaerolineae; order Anaerolineales; family Anaerolineaceae; genus UBA6107. The sequence goes on along the minus strand of JAKAFP010000004.1, from coordinate 312,836 downwards.
CTCCTCGCTGACCACGCCGTAGCGCAGCATTTTGGTTTTACCGCTTGCCAACACTTCCTGCGATTCGTCGTAAACAGCGCCCTCTATGCAGCCGCCGGTCACCGATCCCGTGATCTGTTGATCGGTGGTGACCGCCATTTTCGATCCAATGGGACGCATGGGGGAGCCATTCGCTTTTACGATGGTGGCAATGGCCACAGCCTTATTCTGGTTCTTCCATTTTTTGATGTCTTCGGCAATTTCACGCATTCGAATACCTCTTTCAGGAATACCCTTTCGATCAAGAATCTCATTTTACATCAACTTGTCAAGGATTTCCTGTTTGTCAGACAACTATTGTTTTGAAGGGGATTCCCGGTATAATTGAGATGTAATTAATAAAGTTGTTGAAAAGAGCATTACTCACCCAATTCCAGCAAGCCAATTCAATTTATCAGGAGAACTGAATCTCATGTCAGACTCAAAATCCGAATTAAAGGTCACGATCAATCAGGAAGCCAAGACGTTGATGGTGGGGCAGGATGAAAGTCTGTTGGATGCACTGCGTTCGGCATCCTACTTTAGCGTTAAATCAGGCTGCGATACCAAATCTTGTGGTGTGTGTACGGTGCTGGTGAATGGCAAGCCGATCAAAAGCTGCCACACCAAAGCCCTGGATGTCCAGGGCGCGGAGATCACCACTGTGGAAGGGTTGAGCAAGGACGGCGAGATGCACCCGATCCAACGTGCGTTCCTTGAAACCGGCGCCATCCAATGCGGATTCTGCACCCCCGCTCAAATCTTGACCGTCAAAGCTTTTCTCGACCGCAATCCAAACCCCAACGAAGACGAGATCCGCAAGGCGATCAACAACGTCATCTGCCGCTGTACAGGCTACGTACGTGGTGTTGCCGCCGTTCAACGGGCTGCGGCCTACCTGCGTGGCGAGACCCCTGAGCTTTATACGCATCTTGAAGGTGTTTTGCCCAAAGATGCGACCCAGATCAACCTTCCCGAAGCGTTTTACCGCCGCGAGACGGAGCATCTTCCGCTGCCGCCGCTGGTATTGACCCCCGCCGAAATGCCGCTCAAAGCGGTGGTCGGCCAGGCCGAGACCAAAGTGGATGGCAAAAAACTGGCACAGGGCAAACCCGTTTTCGCCGGTGATATCCACATGGAAGGCATGCTTTACGGCGCACTGTTGACCAGTCCGCATGCCAGCGCCAACATCCGCAATATTGACGCCAGCAAGGCGCGCGCCCTGCCCGGTGTGCACGCCGTGTTGACATACAAAGACGTTCCGCGCATTAAGTACGCCACCGGCGGACAAAGCTATCCGCAGCCGCTGCCCTACGACCAGGTCAGCCTGGATAATGTGGTGCGGCATGTTGGCGACCGGGTCGCCGTGGTGGCCGCCGAGAGTATCGAGATCGCCGAACAGGCACTCAGCCTGATCGAAGTGGATTATGAAGTATTACCCGCCATCATTGACCCCGAAGAAGCCTTAAAACCCGGGGCGCCGATGGTGCATGCTGAAAAAGACACTGAAGGCATTTTTGATGCCAAACGCAACGTGGTCTGCCACATTGAAGCGGATTATGGCAACATTGAAAAAGCCTTTGGCGAAGCCGATCATATCTTCGAAGGTGAATATCACACCCCCAAACAGCAGCATGTGCATCTCGAACCGCACGTGTGCATCTCCTACCTGGATGAAGATGACCGCCTGGTGCTGCGCACCAGCACCCAGGTGCCCTTCCACGTGCGCCGCATGGTGGCGCCGTTGATCGGATTGCCGGTCAAGAAGATCCGCGTGATCAAACCACGCATCGGCGGAGGCTTTGGCAACAAACAGGAAATGATCCTTGAAGACCTGTGTGCCCATCTGACGCTCAAGACCCGCAGACCGGTCAAGATGGTTTACACCCGCACCCAGGAATTCACCAGCTCCCGCAGCCGGCACGCCATGGTCATCCGCTACAAGATCGGTGTCAAGGGTGACCGCGTCAGCGCAGCCGAACTGAATTTGATCGGCGATACCGGCGCTTATGGTTGCCACGCACTGACCGTCAACATGGTCGGCGGCTTCAAAGGATTGACCCTGTATAACCCGGATAATATCCGTTTCAACTGCGATGTGGTTTACACCAACACACCCCCTGCCGGCGCTTTCCGCGGATACGGTGCGATGCAGTGCGAGTACGCTATTGAAGTATTGATGGAAGAAATTGCCGATAAACTTGGGCTGGATGTGGTGGAATTCAAACGCCGGAACTGGCTCAAGGTCGGTGATGCGATGAATCTCTCCAAGAAATTGGGTGAGGGACGCGAAGGGGTTGAACAGACCCTGACCACCAGCGGCATTGCCGAGTGCGTGGATATCGGCGCGAAAGCCACTGACTACCAAGCGAAACGTGCGAAGTATAAGAACCAGAGCGGACCGATCCGCAAGGGCATCGGTTTTGCCATCTCGATGCACGGCAGCGGTATCGCCGACCTGGATATGGCCTCTGCTACCCTGAAAATGAATGACGACGGGTCGTTCAACTTGATGATCGGCGCCACGGACCTGGGCACCGGATCAGACACCATCCTTGGACAGATCGCCGCCGAAGAATTGGGCATCCCGCTGGATGACATCATTGTCTATTCTTCCGACACGGATTTCACCCCCTTTGACAAGGGTGCCTATGCCAGCAGCACCACTTACATTAGCGGATACGCCGTGTTAAAGGCCGCCAAACTGATCAAGGATCAACTACAAGAACAGGCCGCCGTGATGCTTGAACTGCCGAAGGGCACCCAATTCACGGTTAAAGATCGTAAGGTAACGGCCGCCGATGGCAGAAGCGTGAGCTTCAAGGATATCGGCTTGAGCAGCCTGCACATGCAGAACCAGCACCAGATCATTGCATCCGCGTCGCACACCAGTCCGATGAGCCCGCCGCCGACTTCGGCACAGTTCGCCGAGATCGAAGTGAACACCGAAACCGGCGAGATCAAGGTCGAACGTTTGCTGATGCTTGTGGATTGCGGACGGGTGATCAACCCGATCACCGCTGCCGGGCAGGTGGAAGGCGGCATGTCACAGGGTTTGGGTTTTGCGCTGACCGAGGAAATGTTGTTTGACGAAAAAGGCCAGCCGCTCAATCCGAGCCTGGTGAAATATCGTGTGCCCAAGGCGGCGGAAATGCCGGTGATGGATGTTATTTTCGTCCAGACCGATGAGCCCAGCGGACCTTACGGCGCAAAATCCGTTTCAGAGATCGCGATTGACGGTGTTGCCCCGGCGATTGCCAACGCGCTGCATAACGCCACGGGCGTCTGGATCCGCGAACTTCCGCTGACTCCGGATCGAGTGTTGAAGGGGTTGAAGAAGTAAATTATTCAATTGATGGTTATAAAATAATCGTAGAGGAGGTTCTTCCCGCAAGGGGACGCTTCGCGTGAACCTCCCCTGCGATTTTTGGTGTAGATTTTATATGACCGAGATTGACCCGCCGGAAAGGGCGATGGTGGGGGTGAATATGCGTGCGACAAGACCTGCTGCTTTGAAAGCAGTTTGTACAGCATTACCGACTTTGGTGCGTTCGCTGTCGTTATGTAAAACGATCAAGAGGCTGGGGCCGGCACCTGAGAGCGCCACGGCAGCAGCGCCGTTTTGGGTTGCAGCGTTGATGGCATCCGCAGCGCCGGGGATGGCGGGAATGCGGTAGGGCTGATGGAGTTTGTCCTGCATCGTGTCTGCAAGCAGGTCAAGATCGCCCCTGCCCATGGCATTGGTCAGCAGAGCAAGACGCCCAAGATTATAGATGGCATCTTTGCGGGCCAGTTCGGTGGGCAGGGCAGCGCGGGCTGCCTTGGTGGGGAAGTGGAAATCAGGCACCACGACCATAAGCGAAAGAGATGCGACTTCAAGTTTGCGAGCGACGACTTTTTGATCGTTCACGATGGCAGCGACCAATCCGCCCATGAGGCAGGGTCCCACATTATCAGGGTGCCCTTCGATCTGGGTGGCGCAATCGAGCTGGTCGGCCACATCCTGTGGAATATCCAATAGTGCAGAGGCGGCCAGAATGCCTGAAACGATGGCAGCGGCACTTGAACCCAAACCCGCTCCAAAGGGGATGCGGTTCCTGCAGTGCATTTGAATGCCTTTGGGCAGGCTTTTGTGATGTCTTTGCGCATAGGTGACCATGGCTTTATAAATCGTGTTGGAGCTGTCTAGAGGAACTTCGTTGGCTCCTTCACCTTCCACGGTCATGCTTAGCTTATTACCAACCGCTTCCACTTCGACATCGTTCCATAGGTCAAGCGCCAGCCCGAGGCAGTCAAAACCGGGGCCGAGATTGGCAGTAGTGGCAGGAACGCGAATGAGATTGCGCATCTTACTTCTCTCTGGCCAGATAATCTTCGAGGGCTCCCATTTCTGAGGGCAGGATGGTGGGTTTGGCCATGTCTTTGGTAATGATATCAGGGTCTTTCAAACCGTGGCCGGTACAGACGGCGGCCACCACTTTTCCCTTTAGGTCAATTTTGCCACGTTCCAGTTCGTGAGCCAAACCGGCAACCCCCGCAGCGGAGGCGGGTTCAACCCACACGCCGTTGGTAGCCAGCAATTTTTGCATTTTTAGGATTTCATCGTCGCTGACCGCGGTAATGCGTCCACCTGATTCTTCGGCGGCTTCGAGCGCCTGTTCCGCGCGGGCGGGCTTGCCGATGCGGATGGCCGTGGCAATGGTTTCAGGATGTTCCACGGGGTGACCCAGCACCAATGGTGCGGACCCTTCAGCCTGCACTCCGAGCACCTGGGGCAGGGCGGTGTTCTTGCGTTCGTGAAGCTGTTTGAAACCCATCCAGTAAGCGGAAATGTTGCCGGCATTGCCAACAGGTAAAGCAAGCCAATCTGGGGCTTTACCAAGCACATCGCAAATCTCGAAGGCGGCGGTTTTCTGCCCTTCGAGGCGGTACGGGTTGAGCGAATTGACCAGGGCGATGGGATGTCGTTCTGAAATGGCCACCACCAGGTTGAGCGCGTCGTCAAACGAACCGTCAATCTGGATGACTTCTGCGCCGTAGGCGACGGCGCCGGCCAGTTTGCCGGTGGCGACCTTGCCGGCGGGGATGATGACGATGCAGCGCATACCCGCACGGGAGGCATAGGCGGCGGCCGAGGCGGCCGTGTTGCCAGTGGAGGCGCAGATCACGGCCTTGGCGCCGCGTCCGTAGGCTTCGCTGATAGCCACGGTCATGCCGCGATCCTTGAAGGACCCGGTGGGATTCATACCCTCAAACTTGACAAAAAGCTCAAATCCATCCCCGAGCGTCTGGGCAAGGTTGGGCATGGGGATGAGCGGAGTATTGCCTTCCAGCAGGGTGACAGTGCGGGTGTGGGCGGGGATATCCAGAAAAGGACGGTAGGTTTCAAGAACACCTGAGTATGCTGTCATAATGATCCTCTGCTACTTGACGTAACCGAGTTTGACCAGCAGTTCGGCGTTGTAGACCGAGCCGCCAGCCGCGCCGCGGATGGTATTGTGGGATAAGGTAACCATTTTGTAGTCGTAAATGGAATCGGGGCGTACGCGGCCGATGACGGTGGCCATACCTCTGCCGGTCATGCGATCCAGGCGGGGTTGGGGACGGTCGGGTTCGTCGCGCAGCACGATCACGGGTTTGGGTGCAGAGGGCAGATCGCGGCTGACTTCAGGGGCCATGTAGGAGCGCAGGGCATCCTTAACCTGCTCAAGGCTGGCCTTCTGGCTTAGTTCCACCGAAAAGACCACGGTGTGTCCATCCACAACAGGAACGCGGTTGGTGTGCGCCGAAACAGCGAAATCTGCGTTGACAATGGCATCGCCTTCGACATGGCCGAGGATTTTGCGCGGTTCGATCTCGACTTTTTCTTCTTCGCCCTTGATGTAAGGAACCACGTTGTCAATGATATCGAGCGAAGGCACACCCGGGTAACCCGCGCCGGAAAGTGCCTGCATGGAAACGGCGAAAACCTTTTTGATGCCGAACGCATCATAAAGGGGTTTCAGCGCCACGGTCAAACCGGTGCTGGTGCAGTTCGAGTTGGTGATGATACCGCCGGACCATCCGCGCAGGCGGCGTTGAATGGGGATGATGTGCGCCTGGTCGGGGTTGACTTCGGGGAAGAGGATGGAGACATCCGGTTCCATTCGGTAGGTGGAAGCGTTGGAACAAACCATGCTGCCGGCCCGCGCAAAGGCGGGTTCAACATCCATTGCGGCATCTGCGGGCAGGGCTGAAAAGACCAAAGGCACAGCCGCGGATGAAGGCTCCGTGGGTTTAACGACCATATTGCGCGCCCATTCGGGCATGTCGCTTGAGATGATCCAATGGCAGGCTTGGGAGAAGGGAAGACCGACGCTGCGGTCAGAAGCGGTGAGCGCCACCACTTCAAACATGGGGTGTCCATCCAGAAGCTGGATGAAACGCTGGCCGACGCTGCCTGTGGCAGCCAAAACGGCGACGGGAATACGATCAGACATAATTTTCCTCGGTTTCACTGGTGCGCCGGTCAGGACGCATCAGAATGATTGATCAATTTGTGCAGCACTTTAAGTGCGGGCTGCAAGTCCGCTGCGTTGACCATCACAGAAATGGCTACTTCGGATGATCCCTGGGCGATGGCAACAATGTTAACCTTATTGTCGCCAAGCGCCGTGCAGACACGACCCGCAACGCCCGGTGTTGAACGCATGCCTTCACCCACGACGGTGACAATGCCGACTTCATCGGTGGCCCAAACGCGATCAATGTCGCGACTTTCGATCTCATGGGCAAACGATTTGGAGAGCATGGCAATGACCTGATCGGCTTTTTCACTCGGGACGGCAAAGCAGATGCTCTGCTCAGAGGAAGCCTGGGTGATCAGGGGGACGCTCGTACCCAGCCTGGCGACTGTTTCAAAGGTCTTGGCGGCCACACCCGGAACGCCCAACATGCCGCGTCCTTCAAGCGTGATCAGTTTTAGTCCGCGAACGGTGGTAATGGCTTTGATCACGTCGTGCTGTGCATCCAGTTCGGAGACCAGGCGGGTGCCGGGGTGTTCGGGCTGGAAAGTGTTGCACACGCGCAGACCGATGCCGGCTTCAATCACAGGGCGGATGGTCTTGGGATGCAGGACTTTGGCGCCGTAATAGGCCAGTTCGGCGATCTCGCGGAAGGAGCAGACAGGAACCGTGGCGGCATCCTGCACCAGGCGGGGATCAGCGGTCATCACGCCGTTGACATCGGTATAGATCCACACATCATCCGCGGGCAGGGCGGCGCCGATGATGGCGGCTGAATAGTCGCTGCCACCGCGCCCAAGGGTGGTGATGGTGCCCGTTTCGCTGGCAGCCATGAATCCGGTGATCACCGGCACTTTGCCGGTCTCGAGGATCGGATTGAGTACCTTGCAGGTGTTCTTTTTGGTGTGCACAAAATCAGGATGGGCGTCACCATAATGATCGTCCGTGACGATCAGGCGGGTGGCTTCGATGGCGGTTGCCGGAACGCCGGCAGAGATCAAAGCGGCTGACAGCAGATGGATGCACATGCGTTCACCTGCCGAGGCAACAGTATCCATCACACGCGGGGTGGATTCACCCAACACAGCAATGGCTTTGCATAAATTGACGACCTGGCTGATCACTTCATTGATCGCCTGGATGGTTTGTTGAAAGAGGACGGGTTCGTGGATCAATGCATTGGCGATCTCATCGTGTTTATGGATCAGCTCTATGGCGTATTTATCCAATGCTTTGGGGTTGGAAATGGCTTCGGTGGAAGCCATTTTGAGCAGGGTGTCAGTAACACCGCTTAAGGCAGAAGTGACCACAACCACGTTTTTCCATTGCGCTTTTTCATTTTTCACGATGGACACAACCTGGCGCATGGCATCAGGTGTGCCCACGCTAGTACCACCAAATTTCATCACCAAAGTGTTTTTTTGGATGGTTGGGGTCTGTGCTTTCACTAATATGCCTCCACACGCTCCAGTATTATAAATTTTGTTGGGGAGCGATGATTATCTATCAATTCTATTTAGTTTACTTTGTTTTTTGGGTTTAACCGTTTGAGTGATACGAAGACCCAGCGGATTAATAAAAGAAATTATACATCAGAGAATCGTGAAAATAAAGTTTCATTTTCGATTTGATAACATAACAATTCTTGTGAATACCTATGACAGAGTTTCTCCCTCAAATTTTTGAGTCGTGGTTTTTTTACCAGGTATTGACTTTTTTGGAAACGTGGCTATAATAACTCTATCAGATAGAGTACTATTAGATAGTGTACTATCAAATAGTATAGTGTCAGATAGAATTATTCAATCAAGTACGAGGAGCCATGACAATCATCAATAGCGATATCATACGCGGGCATTTGGATGCCATTATCCTAAGACTGATCCACGAAAAAGATACATATGGATATGAAATATCCAATGAAATTGCCACCAGGACCGAGAATAAATTCGAAATTAAGGAAGCTACATTGTATGCCGTATTTCAAAGGTTGGTAAAAAAGGGACTAATTGATACCTATTTGGGTGATGTCTCTTTTGGCAGTCGCCGTCGGTATTACCGCATCACCGAATCGGGCGAGAATTATTTGAAGGAAGAAATCCGTGCTTGGCAGAATGCACGCGAAATCATTGATATTTTTATGGAGGATTTGAAATGAACGAAATTGAAAATCACATCAACAAATTGTTTGAAAAGATTGAAGATAGTCAGCGCAAACGTGAATTAATGCAAGAAATCACTCAAAATCTGAATGAAAAAGTGAACAACCTGATAACCAAAGGACAAACTAGAGAAGAAGCTGTTCAGAAGGCTATTCAAGATTTTGGAGATATTGACGATTTACGTCCCGAACTTGAAAACTTTGGCGGAATAACTAAAAGTAAAAATGCAGGGCTTTCATTAGCTTTTTCAATATGGGGTGCGCTATTGATCAGCGGCCTTTTCTTGTTCATCAATTTTTATTACACCCCTAAAACCATTTGGTTTGTCTATCCGATATTTGCAGTATTGTGGTGGCCGATGTCTTTGTATTTCAGATGGATTCATTTGAAGAAGGATGTTGCGGTTGGGTTGCCTTTCTCGATTTGCAGTTTTTTCCTCATTTTTGGGCTTATGTTGTTTATTAATCTCTACTATTCCCCCAAATTTATCTGGTTTGTCTATCCAACTTTTGCTGTACTTTGGTGGCCAATAGCTATGCTCTTTCACACTCTGCGAAAAAAGAATACAAATGAGGAGAGTATAGATGCCTGATACAACCCTTCAAACGAGAAAGCATCGTAATGCCATTGCATTCTCTATTACAGCCAGTCTAATAATTATATTTTTTGCCGCTTATATCAACTTTACGGTTGGCGGAAGCTTTCCATGGTTTGTATATCCAACCTATGCAGTCCTTTGGTGGCCGATCGGAGTGTTCTTTTCAAAAAATCGTTCGGCTTTCGTTCTCTCGTTGGTGGGAAGCCTGCTCACTATCATATTGTTGTTTCTCACCAATTACTTTACCTCATGGAATTTTCCGTGGTTCTTAATTCCCTCCGTAGCAATCTTATGGTGGCCCTTGGGCATCTTCTTCGGCACAAAAAATTACAAGTTGTTTTCACTGATCAGCAGCATCATTCTGAGCGCCTTTTTCATCCTGGTCAATGTGATCTTTACACCTTCGGTCCTTTGGTGTCATTATCCGGTTTTTGCTTTGATCTGGTGGCCCTTGAGCGCTTATTTTCGTGCGTTTGAAAGAATGCGATTATTTTCAGTGTTGGGGGCGTTGATAATCATTGGGTTTCTTACCTTTGATAATTTCACAAAAACTCCCAACTGCCCTTGGGTTTTGTTCACCCTTTATCCCATTTTGATGTGGCCTGTTGCCATGTATCTGAAAAAAAGCCTGGGTAAACTGAACGTCACCATAATTGGTAGCACTATTGGAATCGTTTATTACATAGTATTGAACCTGTTTGTGTTCAAAGGCTTCCCTTGGGCTATCTATCCAATTTTCTCCATTTTATGGTGGCCTTTAGCAATCGTTTTTGGTAAACCAGGGAAAGCATTGAGTTTTTCCGTGGCGGGAGCAACACTTACCACTGCATTATTTGTCGCCACTAATTGGATTACTTCGCCTCACACGATCTGGGCGATCTATCCAATTTTTGCGATTGCCTGGTGGCCTCTGGCTGTTTATTTCTTTGTCTATCGCCGAAGTAAGATTTAATCGAATAGCCTTTGTAACCCTATCCGTACTTTATCAATTCCTAATCTTAAAATTTCACCAAGGTACTTGACTTTGATGTTTCAAAGTTGTAATATTTTCAACTAATAAGGTGAAATTGAAATGACGACACGACTGGAAGTAACTAGAATGATGGACATGTGCATGATGTGCCGAAGCGAGGAGCTTTAACACACTCTATGGCATGCCTGCATCCAGGCGGTCTGATCAAGAAAGTGTAAAGCTCCTGAAAAGCAAGACAAGGAGCTGACCCAAGAAAATGAAAGTCCGGGAAATGCTCCCGGACTTTTTTCTAATTGTAAGGGAGGTTCATGAACCTCCCCTACAAAACGACATAAAAATTGAATATCGTATCGCTCTTATCCAGAGAGGCAGAGGGACCGGCCCTGAGAAGCCTCGACAACCTGTTCAAACGAACAAGGTGCCAACTCCGGCAGGAACAATCTGGAAGATGAGAGGAGATCTGAATTTGGTATATCGACCTCTTCTTATCCACTCCGAAGAGGTCGTTTTTATTATCTAATCAAAGGAAGCTAAAATGCCAATCAGAATACCCGATCAATTACCCGCTTACGAGACGCTCCAAAACGAGAATATTTTTGTGATGAATGAAGGTCGCGCCTCCCACCAGGATATCCGTCCTTTGAAGATAGCGCTGCTCAATCTGATGCCCACCAAGATCACCACCGAGACTCAGCTATTAAGGCTGCTGGGCAACACCCCCCTGCAGGTGGAAGTCACGCTGCTGCGCACCGGGACTTATCAAAGCAAGAATACTCCCGAAGAACACTTGCTCAATTTCTATCAGACCTTTGAACAGGTCAGCGACCAGTTGTTTGACGGCATGATCATCACCGGGGCACCGGTGGAACAGCTGCCCTTTGAAGAGGTGGATTACTGGGACGAATTGACCCGGATTATGGATTGGGCTGCAACTCATGTGTTCGCCCGTTTGTATATCTGCTGGGGAGCACAAGCTGGTTTATACCATCACTTTGGCGTCCTCAAATATCCACTGGCGGCCAAGCAGTTTGGTGTTTTCAAGCACAACGTGACCGAGAAGAACGTCAAACTGCTGCGCGGATTTGACGACGTGTTTTACGCTCCCCATTCACGGCATACCGAGATCCGCCGCGAGGATATCGAAAAGGTACCAGGGCTGCAGGTGATCGCGGAATCAGATGAAGCCGGTGTTTACATTGTGGCGCACCCCGAGAGCCGGCAAGTGTTCATCACCGGCCACTCCGAATACGATCCACTGACGCTTAAAGCAGAGTATGACCGCGATGTCAAGGCAGGCCTGCCCATCGCGATACCGGTGAATTATTTCGCCGACGATGATCCCACCAAAGCGCCGATCGTACGCTGGCGCGGGCATTCGCATCTGCTGTTTGCCAACTGGATCAACTATTACGTCTACCAGGAAACACCATACGATTTGTCGCAATTCAAACAGTTCTCATCGGTTGGATTGTGAAAAGGAGAAGAATGGATAAATCAGACATGCGAAGCGTACTTCATACTGTTTTCAGGATCTTAAATAAATAATCTAACCTAAAAGGATAAACATCATGGTACTCAAAAAAACCGATCGCAAATTTGGATTCAACACCCGTCAACTGCACGCCGGACAGGAACCTGACCCGACCACTCACTCACGCGCGGTCCCCATTTATCAGACCACGGCGTATCAATTCAACAGCAGCGAACATGCAGCCAACCTGTTCGCTTTGAAGGAATTTGGCAACATCTATACCCGCATCATGAACCCGACCAATGATGTGTTTGAACAACGCGTTGCTGACCTTGAAGGCGGCGTGGGTGCGCTGGCGGTATCCTCAGGACATGCTGCCCAGTTCCAGGCCATCTTCACTCTGGTGGGCGCCGGGGACCACATCGTCTCGGCCTCCACTCTCTACGGGGGCACTTATAACCAATTTGTCTATTCCTTCCCGCGGTTGGGCATCGAGGTCACCCTGGTGGACCCCTCCGACCCCGAGAATTTCCGCAAGGCTATTCGCCCCAATACCAAGATTCTCTATGGTGAAGCGTTGGGCAACCCCGGGATCAACGTGTTCCCGATCGAAGAAGTGGCAGCCATTGGCAAGAAGTATGGCATTCCGCTGATAATTGATAACACCTTTGCCACCCCTTATCTTTTCAGACCCTTTGAATGGGGCGCCAACATCGTGGTGCATTCTGCCACCAAATTCATCGGCGGACACGGCACTTCCATCGGCGGCGTGATCGTAGATGGCGGCAATTTCGAGTGGAAAGGCAATCCACGCTTCCCGAACTTCAATACCCCCGATGACAGCTATCACGGTCTGGTGTATGCCGACCTGGCAGCGGCGGGCATTCCTCCGTTCATCACCAAGGCGCGTGTGCAGATCCTGCGCGATTACGGCGCCTGCCTTTCGCCTTTCAATTCCTTCCTCTTTTTGCAGGGACTCGAAACCTTGAGCCTGCGCCTGGATCGGCACGTGGCTAACGCGCAAAAGGTGGCCGAGTTCCTCGAAAAACACTCCAAGGTGGATTGGGTGTCTTACCCCGGTTTGAAGAGCAGCAAGTATTACGCTGCGGCTCAGAAGTATTTCCCCAAGGGACCGGGTGCCATCCTTGGATTTGGCGTCAAGGGCGGTGCCGAAGCTGGCAAGAAGTTCATCGAAAGTTTGAAACTTTTCAGCCATCTGGCCAACGTGGGCGACGCCAAGAGCCTGGCGATCCATCCTGCCACGACCACACATGCCCAATTGAATGAAGAGCAGCAGCGATCCGCCGGGGTCAGCCCCGAGTTTATCCGACTGAGCATCGGGCTGGAAGATATTGAAGACATCTTGTGGGATCTTGACCAGGCCTTGCAGACTGCTTAAGAACCATAAGTCCCTCCTACACAGCACCCCCGGCGAAATTTGACCGGGGGTGAAATTTATTGTAATAAGTGTTGACAATAGTACTAAAAATTAGTACCATATTGATGTGAGTAAGAAACCGAAACGCACCTACGAACTCATAAATGAAAAACCTGATCGAACAGATATTGATTGGGACGATTTTCTCAATTTACTCATCTTTTTAGGAGCTTCAGTAAGGCAACAAGGTGGTTCGGCACATGGAATTAAGTTGAATGGCGAATATGCAGTTTTTCATAAGCCACATCCCGGACACACCATCTATCAAAGTGATCTTAAAAGAATACGAAGGTTCTTAACAACTGCAGGAATAACAAAAGTGGAGTAACGACATGTTGAAATATAAAGGGTATATCGGTAATAACATTGAATATGACTCAGATGGAAAGATTTTTACAGGTGAAGTATTGGGGCTGCGAACGGTGTTGACCTTTCAAGGAAGAACACCTGAAGAAGTCGAAAACTCATTTAAAGAGTCAATTGATTTGTATTTGGATATGTGCAAGCAGGATGGTATTTCTCCCGAAAGACCTTATTCTGGCAAGTTTAATGTAAGAATTACTCCAGAATTGCATCGAGAAATTGCACTTCAAGCATCATCAGAACAAATGAGTATCAACGAATGGGTGATTGAAGCGTTTGAAAAAGCGGTGCAGTAAACCAATTTCTGACGATATAAATGTTGTTGACGACGTGTTATTTAAAAACATACTAAATTAAGGCACAACCCCGATTTCGTTTTCTGAAATCGGGATTGTTTAAATACCTTAGCAAAGTTTCGAAGAACAGCAGCAGCAGGCTTCCCAATAATCCACGACGCGGCCGTAGCGATCGAATTCAAAATGGCAGCAGGTGAGCAGGGAATCTTTGATCTTTTGTCTGGCACGCTGGATGCGAGATTTGGCGCCAGAGAGCGAAATTCCAAGCTTCGTGGCCAGGTCCTGCTGGGAAAGGCCTTCGTATTCCGTCAGGAGCAGCGCCTCCCGATAAGGGGAGGGTAATTCATTAACCATATCCAACATGGAGCCGGAAAGTTCGGCAACGGCATCGTCTTCAATAAATAGTTCCTGGGGGTCGGCCAGGGTTTCGGGTAGTTCACTGTGGATGCGGCGTGAGCGATAATGATCAATGATTACGTTGCGGGTGATCTGATAAAGCCAGCTTTCCAATTTTTCAGAGTCCTTGAGTGAGGACATGTTTTGATGAACGCGTAAAAAAACCTCTTGCAAGAGGTCCTCAGCGGCGGCTTCATCCTCCACCCGGTGCAGGATGAAGGCTTTCAGTTTTGCGCTGGTTTGATCCCAGATGGTTTCCAAAGTATGCATGGATAAATTTTATTCCTGTTTTCCTCAATCATATCATTATCTGAAATCTCAAAAAAGGAGTTGGCAGTCAGCCAACTCCTTTTTGCTAGGACAGGATGTCTTAGATTAAACCGGAAGCCAGGATCATGTTGTAAGCGTAACCCAAAATGATGGACCCTGCCCAGAGTGTGGCAATCACGACCGTAATGACTTTCCAGCGGGCGATGGCCAGGGCACCCATCACTGCGCCGATGGAAGTTCCCGAACCGGTGACCATGAAGGCCAGTGCGGCGCCCTGGCTCATGCCGCCGTCAATCAATGCACGAACGAGGGGCAGAGACCCTTCAGTATTTATATAGAAGGGAAGGCCAAGGGTGGCAGCCAGCGGCACGCTGTAGATGTTGCCCGAACCGAAGAGGGTTGTGATCCAACCGGCGGGGATCAATCCATTCAGGAAGAAGCCGATAAAGGCAAAACCAATAAACATGAGCAGCAATTTGGGGGCTGTGGACATGAAAGCGTCAGAAATAGCTTGCCACGTAAACCGTTCTTTTAGGGTCAATGATTTTGGCGTGGATTCGACGGGCGCGGAACCGCAACCGCAGGAGGATGTTGGAGCTGGTTGGGCGGTCACAGGTGCTGACCCACAACCACAGGTGGCAGGTGCGGGAGCAGCAGCCACGACGGCTGGTCCGCAGCAAGAAGTAGTGTTACCCACACTGACCGGCCGATTGATGATGTAGCTCGGCTGTGGAGTGCATCCGCATGCCGGAGCGGAAGCCGAAATCTTTAGAGAACTCTTTTTTGGAGCAGGTTCGTCAAATCGAGACTGGTTTTTTAGCCATTTCTTTCGATCCAGAAAATCACCGATCAACCCGCCTGCCAGACCCAACAGGATCGAGGAAACGAAGAAGGCGATCGCGAACGGCCAGCCGAACAACCCCGCGCTGTAGATCAGTTCTCCCGGGGAGGTCAACGGCGATGCCACCATGAATGCGATAATGGGCGCCCAGGGCATGGCGGTGGCCATCATCCCCAGCAGCACGGCCGTGGTGCCGCAGGAACAAAACGGGGTGGTAACGGCTACCGCGACAGCCCCCAGAACCCCCACTTTGTTGTGTTTCAAAAGAAATTCGGATGCTTTTTTGGGGTCCATGACGATTTTGAGACCGACTGCCACCACGATGCTGATCAGCAAATAAGGCCAGTTGTGTAACAGCGAGGTGCCCAATTGAGAGAGTGCTTTGAGAAAAACAGTGATGATGAAGTCCATTTTTATAGCTCCTTAAAGGTTGATTTGAATAAGTAGACGGAAGGCTTCAAAAAAGGACGCAAAAAATGTGGGTTAATATAAAAATGACATTTTTGTGCAACAATATATATAGACTTCAAGGTTATTATTTATTCGTATAAATTCCTGTTTATCCATTTTTTCAATTTACGGGTGGAATGCTGGCGGGCTAACTTAATAATTCAATAAATGATGTCCAACTTTTCAATAATAGAAAATGAGGATTTATGTCTGATGTATTTATTTCATACTCACGAAAAGACATCGCCTTTGCCAGGTTAATCAGAGAAGCACTTCAAGAAAGTCAATTAGAAACGTGGATTGATTGGGAGAGAATTCCGATCGGTCAAAAGTGGTGGCAGGAAATTCGTGACGCCATTGAGAGTTCCAATGTTTTTATATTTATCATCAGCCACCACTCCATTGGTTCCCATGTTTGTCGAGATGAGATTGACCATGCACTCAAGAATCATAAAAGGATTATTCCCATTGTCGTTGATGATCTGACCGTTAGAAAAATCCAAGATTTCATCCCTGAACTGCCACAATTTAATTGGATCATTTTTAAAAGAGATCAGCTCTTCAAAATTGAGATCAATCCTGCAATTCAATCTGAAAACCTTGAAGATAAACAAATTGCACTCCCTGAGATGCCACAATTCAAAGAAGCGATACAAAAACTTAATGAGGCCATCCACACTGATTGGGATTGGGTTAAATTTCACACACGTTTACAGGTAAGTGCTTTGTTATGGGAAAACAACGATCACAATCCTGGATATCTTCTCCACGGGGCTGCATTAGAAGAGTCTGAGCGTATGCTTTTAAAAGCCAGCGGTAAAAACCCTCAGTCGTCTTCGATGCAAATCGAGTATGTTACTGCAAGCCGGCAAGAAGAAACCAAAAATCAAACTGAAAAATTAAGATTAGAGCAAAAGTCTCGTCAAAGGCAACGAATGATCAGTTGGGTAATTGGCGTTGGGTTGTTGGTTGCATTGGTGCTTGGTGGTGTTGCACTTGGTCAAAGGAACCAGGCTGTTAAGCAAGAGAATTTAAGGGCGACTGCTGAATCAATCGCAATACAAGAACGGGATTTGGCAATCAATCGGCAACTGGCATCGGAGGCACTTTATCAATCTGTAAAACAATTTGATCTGGCACTTCTCCTGGGAGTGGAATCCCTTAAAAAAGCCAATAGTTCCATGTGGGCTGCAGGTAATCTATTAGAAATCTTGCAATCTCACTTGAGATTAAAACACTTTTTAGTAGGACATACCGATTATGTAAGAAGTGTTGATTTAAGCCCTCTGGGAAATAAACTTATAAGTGCCGGTAATGATGGCAGATTAATACTTTGGGATTTAAATCAGCCAGGATCACCAAGGCAAATTGGTCAACAAACATCACCTGATAATGGAAGTATCCAATTTGTGGTTTTCAGCAAAGATGGAAAGTTGATCGCTTCATCCAATGATGATGGATCAATATGTCTTTGGGATGTGAGCGGGCCAGATATGTTTGAACTTATTGGAAGTCCTTTTTATGGGCATAGTAGCGAGGTAGACGGTCTTGCCTTCAGCCCTGACGGTACCGTCTTGGCTTCCACTGGTGTGGATAATAAAGTGATCTTGTGGGATATAAGGGATCCAAGAGACCCAAAAATTATAGGTGAACCATTTGCAACCGACCAAATCTGGATTTATAGTGTTGCATTCAGTCCTGATGGAAAATTGCTTGCTACTGCAGGGATTGGCTCTAATATTACCCTGTGGGATATCAGTCAATTGGATGCTCCAAAACAAATCGGACAATCAATTGAGGATGAGAACGGCGTGGGGAGTATCGTGGTTTTCAGCCCCGATGGACAAACGATTGCATCTGGAGATTTGGATGGTTTGATCTCCTTGTGGGATATCAGCACTCCAGATTCACCCAAGCTAATTGGACAACCCTTCGAAGCGCATACCGAGTTCGTGAACAGTCTGGATTTTTCTCCTGATGGAAGCCTGCTGGCTTCTGGTGGTAATGACCATACTGCAAAAATTTGGGATATCAGGAATCCAAAACTCATAAAGCAAATGGGTCAAACACTAGAAGGACATACAGGAGATGTTAATAGCGTTTCATTTAGTCGAGACGGTGGGATGTTAGCATCAGGTGCCTCAGATGGAGCAGTCATCTTATGGGATGTTACTGTCATGGATGAACCAAAACCATTGGGGCAAAAACTGATTGGCCACTCAGATTCAATCGAAACCCTGGCAATCAGTCCAGATGGAAAATGGTTGGTGTCAGGTGGTGATGACCAAGCACTGTTTTTGTGGGATATCAGTACGCCAAGCCTAAATTGGAATGCCAATCAACCATTTCCAAAACAGCCAGATTGGGTTTACAGCATAGATTTTAGCCCCGACGGGAAAATACTGGCTACTGGAAACGCAGACCAAACACTTTCTTTTTGGGATTTCACCAATCCACAAAATCCCAAGCTAATAGGAAATCCGTTACCGGAGTATGCGGCAGGTCCTTCCGATGTCGCTTTTAATCGTGACGGTACCATCCTTGCAATGATGAGCTTTGATGAGACTGTAATTCTCTGGGATATCAGTAATATCAACCAACCCAAAAAATTAAGTGACATAAAAACCGGGCACTCTGATGTTTTGACTGCTATTGAAATAAGCCCTGATGGAAAGGTGATGGCGACTGCCGGTTGGGATAATAGTATTCTTCTTTGGGATATCAGCAATCCACAAAACCCCAAACAACTTGGGAAACCATTAATCCAACACTCTGATTCCATCCAATGCTTGGCATTTAGTCCTGACGGAAAAATTTTAGCATCTGCTGGTAACGATCACACAATAATTTTATGGGATATAAGTAATGCTGAGGAAGTTAAAAGAATTGGGCAAAAAATTGTTGGTCATACTGATTGGATCATCAGCCTTGCATTTAATCCTGATGGGAAAATACTGGCATCCGGTGGATTGGATGGTTCAATCCGTTTGTGGGATGTATCGAGTCCGTTACTTCCAAAACCAATAGGTCAACCACTTATTGGCCATACCTCTTCAGTTCAAGCGTTATCTTTTTCTCCGGATGGATATCGGTTGGTATCAGGTAGTTGGGATAACAGTATTGTCCTGTGGGATGTCAGGATAGATTCTTGGGTGGAAAAAGCCTGTCAGATCGCAGGTCGAAACATGACTCAAGCAGAGTGGAATACTTTTATGCCGGAAGGTGAAACCTTCCATAACACCTGCACAGATTTCTAAGAACACCTTTTTCTACATGCGTTGGGATATAATCTACCCCTTGGATAGAGAAATATTTATTTAAGGATTTTTGTTTCATGGCGTTAATCAGTTTACAAAATGTCAGCCTCGGGTTTGGCGGTCCTTTGCTGCTTGAAGAGGTCAACCTGCAGATCGAAGCCGGAGAATGGATCGGTCTGTTGGGACGCAATGGTATGGGCAAATCCACACTGATGAAATTGATCAATGGTGACATCCTGCCCAAGTCGGGGCAGGTGGCGCGGCAGCAGAACGTTCGCACCGCATATATGCCGCAGGAAGTGCCTCTGGGAATGACCGGCATAGTGCATGATATCGTTTCAGCCGGTTTTGACACCAAAGAAAAAAGCGTGGACGAACACTGGCAGCGTCAGCTCCAGGTGGACCAGGTTATTTCACGCATGGGGCTGGATGGCGACGCCAACTTTGACACTCTTTCCGCAGGGCTGAAAAGGCGGGTACTGCTGGCACGCGGATTGGTCAACAATCCGGATCTCTTATTACTCGACGAACCCACCAACCACCTTGATATTGATTCGATCGCCTGGCTGGAAGATTTTCTATCTCGTTGGGGCGGGACGCTTTTCTTCGTAACCCATGACCGGCAGTTTTTGCAGCGTATCGCCCACCGCATCGTGGAGTTGGATCGCGGGCGGCTTTTTGACTGGAACTGCGATTACGGCACATTCATCAAACGCAAAGAAGCCATGCTTGAAAATGAAGCGGAGCACAACGTGCTTTTTGATAAAAAGCTGGCGCAGGAAGAAGCCTGGATTCGCCGCGGGATCGAAGCCCGTCGTACCCGCAACGAAGGTAGGGTCAGGGCATTGAAACGGCTGCGCGAACTGCGCAGTGAAAGACGTGAAAGCGCCGGCAAGGCCAGGATCCAGCTGCAGGAAGTCAAACGCTCCGGACGGTTGGTGATCGAAGCGGAAAACCTGAGCTACGCCTACGGCGACAAACCGATCATCAAGGATTTTTCCACCATCATCCAACGCGGCGACAAGGTGGGCATCATCGGGCCGAACGGCTCGGGCAAAACCACGCTCATGCGTCTCTTGATGGGGGAGCTTACGCCAAACACAGGTATGGTGGAATTGGGCACCAACCTGGAAGTTGCTTATTTCGATCAACTGCGCTCGCAGCTCGATGAATCCAAATCGGTGCTGGATAATGTGGGGCAGGGACGTGACACCATCATGATCAACGGCAGAAGCCGTAACCTGATGGGATACTTGGAAGACTTTTTGTTTACCAAGGAACGGGTGCAGGCGCCGATCACAGCCCTTTCAGGAGGAGAACGTAACCGATTGCTGCTGGCCCGCCTGTTCGCAAAATCCACAAACCTGCTGATTATGGACGAACCCACCAATGACCTGGATATTGATACCCTCGAGATCCTTGAGGATCTGCTACTGGATTATTCGGGAACGCTGTTGTTGGTCAGCCATGACCGCGAGTTTTTAAACAACCTGGTCACCAGCACTATTTCCTTGGATGGGCGGGGCAACGCCGTGGAATATGTTGGGGGCTATGATGATTGGGTCCGACAAAGCCAGGCCGCGGCGAAACCATCTGTGCCGGTAAAATCGAGTAAATCTGTGACGGAAAACCCGAAGATGGAAGCCAAAGCGGACTCCAACCGCAAACCAAGCTACAAAGAACAAAAAGCACTTGAAGCGCAGCAGCGTGAACTGGCTGAACTGCCCGTGCGCATCGAAACCTTGGAAGACGAACAAGCCCAGATCGGCAAGCGCATGGCGGATGCATCGTTCTACCAGGGGGACGCGGATGAAATTGCCAAAACGGCGGCACGGTTAAAAGAAATTGAAGAGGAGTTGGCGCAAGCTTATCAACGCTGGGAAGAGCTGGATAACGGCTAATACTAGATTCTAAATAGTTATAGTATCCAATCCAAGAATTCCACTCTTGCTTTTTCTTTTGGGTTTTTAGGGATAAAAACAACATTAATTGATGATTCCATTGAAGGATTTTCCATTTTCTGTTGAATTTCCTCAATATTTTCAACAATTGCATTTTTAAAAGTTATCTTCATTTTGCCCAATGATATGTCTTGCTCAAATAATCGTACTTTCTGTTCTGCTTCAATATGGAAATCCACTACTCCTTTATCTTTTATGGTTTGTAAGATTTGGTTAATTCCTTTGGCGTCAAATCTTGCTTCTTGTCGGACCCATTTTTGGAATCGGATTGGTTTATGAACTATTGATCGAATACTTGAAATAATTCGATCTTCTTCATCATTGATTGATCGTAAAGGTAGAATAATTGGAAAATTGTTTTTCTTTTGGAGTTCCGCAAAATCATTAAGTAAATCTAATTCATTTTGAGAGATTGGTTCTCCTAATCCTTCTGTCTCTTGAGAAAGAAAAGTTAATCCTGTGTGTTGATCAATTAATTTAATACTACATGGTTTACTTAAACAATTTAGCGTATAGGAAATTAGAAAAAGTTGATATGCATTTCTTGAAAGTAATTTATTCTTTGTAATAGCAATATCTGCGGTTGACCTTTCAGGGTAAATCTCAAGCGAAATATTGAACAATCGATTTTCTTCTATATTAACAAGAGTGGTTTTTTTTGAACCTTGCCACTTCACGCATAAATCAATCCCTTCTATTTCTGATTTATCCCCATCTCTACATAGAATTTGTATTTTTATAAATAAATGCTTGGGATTAACAACTTCTCCTATTTGAAGTGATCCTTTTTTGTAATCAACTTCTTTAAATAAGGTTTTAAAGATGTCAGGTAATTCTAATGACTTTAAAAATTCGAGTGGAATTTCAGAAGGTTCTCCTGTTTCGATACTTCTTGTAAATGCTTCTTTTGCAGTAGTACCTTCAGGTGTTGATGGGAATTGAAAAACAGTAGACAAAACTATAGGTTTTTCTATAGATGCACCAGGATATTTTTCCAATATTTCTAAGCTGATTCTATTATTAAGATCAAGAGTAATTCTTGGCTGGTAGTGGGGGTCTACAGTAGATAGAACTTCTCCTACTTCTTGAAGTTTATTAAAAACAGAATCAACAGGTAAATATTTTTCGATTAATTCCCATAGTTTTTCGAAACCAATAAAAGATGTATTATTTACTAGATTTATTGAATGAAGGCTTGATTCAATTGCTACGATTGCTTCCTTAGTAATCTCTTTATTAGAAACTACCCAACATTCATGGATTTTTTGAGGTTCTGCAGAAACATTATCAAGATAACTTCCCCCAAAACATTGTTGAATTTGTGTTGTTATCTCACTTGTTGTTCCACTTGCATAAGCAGCCTTTCCTGAGATTTTTATGGCTTTTGCTACTATTGCTAAATTTTTCCGGGAACCTAATTTATCCTTTTCCCAACAGACAATATCTTTTCCTTGTTCTCCAGATCCACCATGATAATAATAAACATCCTGATATCCCATTGCTTTAAGTAATGGAATAACGACATCTTTGCATAAAGAGTCTTCAGGTAATGAATAAACACTTTCTTTGATATAAATCATGATCCCACCTTTTTTACTTGTTGAAAATAATTATACAATCACAATTTTGTTTTATCTTTTTTGAGGATAATCCTTTTTTTCATAATTCCATTAAATATTCTTGACATTAAATCTATAAATGAAATATTGATATTGAAGTTATCAGTTTTGAGTTCGCAATTGTGGGAATTGATTTGCTCAATTATTTTATTAATAAACGTATTTTGACTTATTCTTTTTTATCTACTAATTTGATTTCATGTAAAAGGGCCAATTTGTCAGATAACGCCGAAAAATCCAGCACTTCTTTGATCTGAAACAGACCGTCATCCAACATTGGCTGGGTCAGGATACCTGTTGCTAGTTGTATCCCTGCACCCACCCGATTGGTGATGCGATCCTGGTGAAGAATAGAGGAGGAGCACTCATACATACCAGGAAAAGATGGCTGAGGTCGACGGATAGGGAATAGAATGAACTGCATGGCGCTGCGGGTGAGGGGGATGACATCCAGGTCAATAAATGTGTATTGGTTTACAATTTTTCGGCTCAAATAAGGTGAATTATATTCATCCCCCACCTGGGCGTGAAAAAAGAGTGATCTCGTCATTGTCCGAAATCAGGTGTTTTCTGGCGACAAGTGTGTTGTTGACAGACACCGACAGATATTTCATTACTCTTTGTAAATCGGGTTTAACTTCAACAACTTTTTGGATGGCGTCATTCACCGTGGACAAATGATCGAGTTCTATATAAAACGCATCTTCATTTGTGTATGATCTGATTGAGCCGAGAATTGAAACTTTTATTTTCATGGTCAAAAAGTGTTTGCTTTAACTCCTCTCAATATTGTACAATAATTTTATCCCTGTCAATATAATAAGCACGAGGAGGAGAAAATGTCTTTTGGTTACACAGGTTCGATACTTCACATTGATCTCTTAACTATGAAAATTGAAATAGAGAACCCTCCAGAGGAGTTTTATAGGACTTATATGGGGGGTGGCGCCATGGGGTTATATTACCTCCTTAAAGGAATTCCTCCTCAGACTGATCCACTTTCACCGGCCAATATATTAACCTTTATGTGTTCCGTAACCACCGGGGCAGCTGTGCCTGGTCAAAGCCGGATCAATGTCAATGCCAAATCACCGATGAGTGGGGGCATAGGTGATTCTCAAGCGGGGGGATTTTTCCCTGCGGAATTAAAATTTGCCGGGTTTGACGGGATTGTAATAACGGGTAAATCACCAAAACCAGTCTATCTCTGGATCAGTGATGGCAAAGCTGAAATTCGAGATGCCTCTCACTTGTGGGGTAAAACCACAAATGAAGTTGATCGCCTGATCAAAGAAGAACTGAATGACAACAAGATCCAGGTTGCTCAAATAGGACCAGCCGCGGAAAACGGTGTTCTGTTTTCAAGCATTGTAAATATGGTTAATCGCAACAACGGCCGTACGGGTATGGGGGCCGTGATGGCGAGCAAAAACCTTAAAGCGGTGGCCGTCAGAGGAACCAAGAAGCTCTCTGTTGCAAACCAGGCCTTGTTAACTGCGCTTGCCAAACAGGGGGCGCACGATGTGAGTGAAAACCCCGATGTTGATGGTTTGGCAAAGCATGGAACAGCTTCGGTAGTGGCTTTCCAAAACGACTTGGGCACGTTCCCGACCAGAAACTATACCGAAGGCCAGTTCGAAGAAGCCGCCAAGATCTCTGGAGAAACAATGACAGAGACCATCTTAAAGAAGACTGATACTTGTTTTGCCTGTTCTGTTCGATGCAAACGAGTGGTTGAGGCAGAAAAAGATGGTTATAAAGTTGATCCGGCTTTTGGCGGACCTGAATATGAAACCCTTGGTACTTTTGGTTCATATTGTGGAATATCAGATCTGGAGGCTATTTGTTATGCCAATCAGATTTGCAATGACTATGGCGTGGATACCATCTCTTGCGGGGCGACTATTGCTTTTGCCATGGAGTGTTTTGAGAAGGGCATCATTTCGACCAAAGACACAGGCGGACTTGAACTGAAATTTGGTAATACTTCTGCCATGTTGGAAGTGCTCAAGCAAATTGTTCAAAAATCCACACCGTTAGGAAAAACATTGTCTCTCGGTTCGGCCAGGGCAGCAGATTTATGGGGAGCTGAAGCCAAGAAGCTTCTTGTTACGGTAAAAAATGAAGAAGCCCCGGCTCACATGCCGCAAGCAAAAAAATCACTTGCTCTGATCTATGCCGTCAATGCATTTGGTGCAGACCATCAATCCAGCGAACATGACTGGATGTACGAAGTTGGTGGCGCCGACCTCTATTTTGAGCGATTAGCGATGCTTGGCTTGACCAATCCTCCTGAAGCAGGCGATTTCGGACCTGAAAAAGTGAAGTTTGCCAGCTTGACCCATACTTTTTACAGTATGCTCGATAGTTTGACGCTTTGTCAATTCGTTTTTGGGCCTGCCTGGACCTTGTTTGGTCCGGCTGAAACAAGGGATCTCGTCAATGGGTGCACGGGATGGGATGTTACTGTAGAAGAGTTGATGAAATTAGGTGAACGGCGCCTTGACATGATGCGGGTCTTTAATATTAGAGAAGGTTTCTCCAGAAAAGACGATAGATTACCTGATAAATTCTTTGTGCCGTTGAAGGGGTCAGGCCCGACAAGTGGAGTAGCAGTGGATGCTGAAAAACTGGAAAAAGCCATTGATTTGCATTACCAAACCATGGGTTGGTCAAAAGAGGGAGTTCCTTCATTAGAAAAACTCGAAGAACTGGACCTGGGTTGGTGCGTTAAATAAAGAGTTCCATTTATTTTCATTTGTTTCAAAAACACCCAATATCCTATATTGGGTGTTTTTTACATCAATAATTTAGTTTTGATATCTTTCATTTTCCTGATTTTGTTCCGCCCCTATTCAATTATTAAGGCTTGCCAGTCGTGAGAATTATGGATCAGTATGCTACGACTTTATCCCTTTAAAGAAGAAAACCGCGAATTTGTAGCAAATCCAGGTGATGGCGAAGCTGGCAGCCGTTGAGAGTAACAAGCCAGGTAGGTTATTTAAAGCAGAGGCCAAACCTAATGGGATGACCGCGCCAACCACGCCGAGAATGACTCCCTGCGTACCCACAGAGGGAACCGTACCGTTGATCAATAGATCGCTTTTCGATTTGCGAAAAATATCAATCGCGGCAGTGAATCCGAGGATGGCAAGCAGCCCAGGCAGGATGAAAAGAAAGTTCAGCGCGAAGGTTTTTGAAACGAGAGCAGAAAACACCAACCCCAACAGACCAACCCCCAAAAGTAGCGGCATACCAGAGACAATATCCCGGATCAGCACTTGTGACTTGCGAATCGGAAGCTGTTGCAGGATCGGCCAACAAGCCAGGTCGCTGCGCAGCCTCAGGGTCATAATGGGCCCAATTTGTAAGACAAAAAAGAACAAAGCGAGTAACTTGCTCAAGAAACCGGGAACCAGAGGCAGACCCAGGGTGACACCGAACACAGCCGCGAGCGGTAAGACCTGTTTCCAGTTCCATCCACGCATTGCCTGGATGCGATTCTTCCACGTCAAGGCGGCGTCGCCTTTGTACCTGGCAGTCAAAGCGATCTTTCGCTTGCTCGAGAGTCTGTTTTGCAGCCGTTTTTGTTCAACAAGATCAGTAAACCCATACCTGGCCGCGGTAGTCAGCATTTCCATTTCGGAGGTTTCCTGCGCAGCCCGGTTTAAATTGAAATTACGTGAGACTGCATAAAGGAAAACCAGCATGATCAAAGCCATACCGATATCCAATAAAAGAGGGGAGGCACCGCTTCCATTAATATAGTCGGGCGACATCAGAATGGATAAATGAGAAGCGCTAAAAACCAAGACGCTTAAAAGGATCAATCCGAGAGCGAGGGCTGGAAAAATGATCCAGTCTTTTCGACTGTTTTTCTGCAGGCGCAGAACTCCGATTATCCATTGAAACACATACAAAGCCAGGTGGATCGGAATGATCATGACCAGGGCTCTAATACCAAAACCAACATAAGTAAAAATCGCATTTGAGGATGCAACACCGGCAAAATTTAGTTCGGCGGCGGAAAAACCGAGAACGAGCGCCAGGAACCAAAAAGCCAATGCGCTCTTAAACCAGGGCATCCACAGCCAGCGCAATACGAGTGCGCGGCGGCTGACCGGTGTCTGGCAGACCAATGACCGGTCCGTTTCTGAGAAGACCACGGGGCTTCTTCTTGAGGATTGGAACAGGCCGAAAAGGTTCCAACAAATTAAGGTTGTCCATTCGATCATTATGGATGTATATGCTGATCGATCTGCGCTTAAATAGGCCAATGCCATCCCGCCAAATTTTGCAAAGAAGAAAAGCACCATCATCAGCCAGATGAAAAAGAAGATCACCAGGTAGAGTAAATAGGCTTTGTTGATCAATGAACGGTCTTGTTGATCATAAGCAACAAAAGAGAGC
Organism: Chloroflexota bacterium; assembly: GCA_021825925.1. Classification (GTDB taxonomy): domain Bacteria; phylum Chloroflexota; class Anaerolineae; order Anaerolineales; family Anaerolineaceae; genus UBA6107. Next base: position 285,810 of record JAKAFP010000004.1, on the reverse strand, counting down.
CAGTAACCAAGCTCGTTTTCTTCCTGTTTGGAGCGCAGCCAATGGATCGCTTTCAAATCAGGCTTCCTTGATAATGCCGTTATTAATGAAAAAGTGCCGATCAGCAAGCGAATCAATTAACCGTTGATCGTGAGTTGAGAGCAGAATGGTCTTGCCTGTTTCGCGGCAGCCACGCAAAAGATCAAGCAGCAGTTCCACACTTTCAATGTCCAGGGCTGAAGTAGGTTCATCCAGTAGGAGCACATCGAAGGGTCGAATAAAGGCCAGCGCCAGACCAAGTTTCAGACGCATACCTCTGGAATAGTTGTGTGGAAAGAGGCTGCGGGCTTCCCATAAACCCAGATCTTCCAATAACTTTTTACCACGGACCTCTATTTCATTTTTATCCAAATTGTTGGCAGAAGCGATAAATTCAAGGTGTTCCCAGGCGGTCAGTTCTGTGTAGAAACGGGGAACATCAGGTACGGAGGCCATACGCCTGTGAACTTCCAGTTCATCTTGATGCAAGTCAAACCCGGTGACATTAACTGAACCACTGCTGGGTGGGATCAGCCCTGTCAGACAGGAGAAAAGGGTGGTCTTTCCCGAACCATTTGGGCCTGTGATCACAGCAATTTGAGCCGGTGCAAGTGAAAAAGAGACCGGCGAAACTGCATAATAATCAGCATATTTTTTTGAGAGTTCTTCGACTTCAAGGATATTGGTCAAATTTAAACCTCTGTGAATTGATCAAGTGCCTATATGATGATGAATGATTAAGCTATTATCAATTATGGAGGTCATAAATATATCAGAATTTAGAAATCTGTTGCTTTAAACCAATAAAACCCGTTGGAAAGACGGATTTTATTGGTCGAACTGGAAGAAGATGCTATGATGCTTAGCATCAGATTGATTCTACAAGATAACGCACTCTATGACAATTAGTCACAAGATGAAACAATAGTGTTTTTATTGTTTTTCAGATTGACGAAAAGCATTGAGGTTAAAACAGGATTTTCGAATGATCAGTTCCGTGCCCATCAGGATGTGGTGTGGAGGAATGGATTCATCTTCTATCAGTTCAATGAGGTTTTCAACCGATTTCAAACCCAATTCAGGAACATCTTGGCGGATGGTTGAAAGCTGATTGCTGCCATAGGAAGGCATTGGCAGATCATCGAAACCGATGATGGAAATATCTTCTGGAATGCGTAAACTGGCTTCTTCAATGGCTTTCATGGCTCCAGCGGCCATTACGTCTGATGCTGCAAATACGCCGTCTGGATGAAGCGGCAGCAATTTCTGCATCGCCAGGTAACCGCCAGTTTCGGTGAAATTGCCTTCTACAACCAGGTTTTCATCCAGCAAGCCATTTTGTTCCTTGATCGCCTGACGGTAGCCTTCCAACCGATCAATGCCCACCGTGCTGTCAATGGGGCCGGTGATGGTGGCGATTTTTCGGCATCCTGTTTGATAAAGATAGGTCACGGCCGACTTGACTGCGTTGATGTTGTCAATGTCAATGTAAGTCACGTTATCAGAGCGCACCGGACGGCCGAGCACCACCAGTGGGATCTTTTTATCCACCATTCGGCCGATGGCTCCCTGGTCGCCGTGATGCCCTGATTGAACGATGACACCATCGAGAAAACCCTTGCGTCCGACGCGGGGAAAAACGTTCTCTTCATCCTCTTTGGTGCTGACCAAAAAAAGGGCAAGGGTATAGCCATAAAGATTGCATGCTTTGGCAATGCCCATTAACAAATTGGGATAGTACGGGTCGGTAAAAAACGTGCTGACACTGTGGGGAAGGATCAACCCGATCGTCCATGAACGCTGCATAGCCAGGGTTCTGGCCGCCGCGTTAGGGTGAAAGTGGTGTTCTTCAATGATGCCAAGAACGCGCTGGCGGACATCCTTTTTGACGCTAGGATGTTCGTTAACCACCCTTGAAACCGTGGAACGTGACACACCGGCCAGGGCTGCAATATCATCCAGGGTTAAATTGCTCACGCTGTTATCCAGCTGCTTTTTCATGATTTTGTTTGACCAGTAGTTATGAGTTATGGATTATGCTATAATGGAAGCGCTTCCAAAATTCAGTATACATCAAATTGATCGGGAGTCAATATTCCGGTCTAATCCATATAGAATTATTAACAAGAAAGGGCTAAATCTTATGACTGCTTCAAATGCATTACCAAATATTCCCTGGCAGGATCGCCCCGCAGGTAATTCTGAGATCATCTGGCGTTACTCGGACAATCCGATCATTCCGCGCGATTTGATCCCATCCTCCAACAGTATTTTCAACAGTGCAGTGGTGCCATTCAAAGGAAAATTTGCCGGGGTTTTTAGATGTGATAATAAAAAGCGGGAAATGAATTTACACCGCGGTTTCAGTGAAGATGGCTACACTTGGAAACTCGAAGACGCACCCATTGACTGGTTGTGCGATGACCCTGAGATCGGCCGCTACCAATATCGCTACGATCCGCGCGTGGTTTGGCTCGAAGATCGCTATTATGTCACCTGGTGCAACGGTTACCACGGCCCAACCATCGGTATCGGTTACACCTATGATTTTGAAAAATTCCATTTTCTTGAAAACGCCTTGTTACCCTTCAACCGTAACGGTGTACTCTTCCCACGCAAGATCAATGGCAAATATGTAATGCTCAGCAGACCCAGTGACAACGGACACACTCCCTTTGGCGATATTTATATCAGCCAGAGCCTCGATATGGTGCATTGGGGCGAGCACCGTTTCGTTATGGGAACCAAGGGCGGGTGGCAGAGCACTAAAGTGGGTGCCGGCCCTGTACCTATTGAAACCCCTGAAGGCTGGCTGCTTTTCTATCATGGTGTACTGACCTCTTGCAACGGCTTTGTTTACAGCTACGGAGCAGCCCTGCTTGATCTCGAACAACCCTGGAAGGTGATCAAACGCGGCGGTCCTTACCTCATGTCTCCGCAAACCTTATATGAATGCGTGGGTGACACCCCCAATGTTGCCTTCCCTTGCGCGTCCCTTTATGACGAACCAACTGGCAGGATCGCCATATATTACGGTGGTGCAGATACCGTGACGGGTTTGGCTTTTTGCAAGATCAATGACATCCTGGATTTTGTGAAGTCCACAAACGATCTTTAAATAGATGTCCTGCGGTCAAAAAACAACCAGTCCGGTAATCTCTGCCGGACTGGTATCTGCGTTTGTAATTTTTGCCGATTATTGGTGGAGGTTGACCAGGTCGCGCATGGCATTCGCCATATCCATCATGGAGTGGGTCAATGAAGCCATTTCTTCCATTTCAGCATTGATCTCTTCCACAGAGGCATTAACTTCTTCGGTGGCAGAAGTGTTTTCTTCGGTGACGCTGGCGATGTTTTCAACAGCAGAAGCCATTTGAGAAGCTTGTGTGGCGATGTTACCGGCGGATTCGGAGATCTCGTTCACGCGTTTGTAAACCTGGTCTGCAGCCTGTTGAATATTGGCGAGTGCCTGGTTGGCCTTGTTTGCCTGTGAAACACCATTGGATACTTCGGCATCACTCTGAGCCATTGATTTTACAGCTTCAGAGATGGATTGTTGGATCGTGATCACCAGACCGGCGATCTCTTTGGCAGATAGTGATGATTTTTCAGCCAACTTGCGGACCTCGTCGGCCACCACGGCAAACCCCTTGCCATGCTCGCCAGCCCGGGCAGCTTCAATGGCTGCATTCAATGCCAGAAGGTTGGTTTGAGAGGCGATATCTTCAATGGTCTCAACGATCGAGCTGATTTTATCGGAGTGCTTGCTCATCTCTTTGACCTTTTCAGAGGCGTTGCCCACCATCTGTTTGATCTCATTCATATCTTTTACAGTCGAACTGCTTAAAAAGGCCCCTTCTTGAGCATCATTGGCAGCCTGCGCAGCAAAGGTGTTGCCGGTATTGGCATCTTCGGCAATCTTTTGACTGGCATTGGCCATGTTGTCTATCGAGAGGGCAGCCTGGTTGACCACCTGTGCCTGTTCAGAAGCTCCCTTGGCAACCTGGCTCATGGATTGAGCGATCTGGTTCATGGCGTCTTTGGTGCTGTTGACAGTGATGGTCAATTTATCAGACACATCAGAAATTTTGGCGGCGTTTTGTGCTACATTTTGGATCAATGCATCACGTTGTTTGAAAAGGATGGCGCCTTTTAAGGCGCTTGCGATCTGAGTGGTCAGTTGGCCGTAGAATCCACCCAAGTGTGACACTTCAAAAATCGCATAACCCAAATTTTCTTCTTTGAAAGAGAGGGGAGCCACGAGAAGGTTTTGTCGTTTCGTCGCGTCAATGATTTTGTACGGCAGCAATTGGTCCACATCAAAAAGAATGCCTTCGGAACCCAGATCCATCCGTCCCTGTTCGTTGGAAGCAAGGATCAACCTCCCGGTTTTGGCTGGCCATTCAGTATCTTCAAATTTGACGAGATAAATACCAGGGATATTTAAATTAGGCTGAACTTCTGACACCAAAACATCCATCAAGCCATTCATGTCAAACGTGGTGATCAGTTTATTAATACATTGGAGCAGCAATACATACTGAGAATCAATGTTCAGGTTTTCACGAATTTGTTTTTGGTCAATGATCTCCGAAATGAACACCCTTGCCTGGTTGAAGAAATCTTCAAAATACCCAAGGCGACCCACATTCCCCTTCGCTGACAGTAGAAAATTCTGGCGCATCATCGAGAGGATTTCCTGGAGGATATCGAGGTTGATTTCTTGTTTGAGGAATTCCCGCTGGATCAAATCCACTTGTTGGATGAAAAGATCAACATTTTTAGTTTTGAGGGCAGCATGAAAGGAATCCCACAAATTGGATTGCCAGCCGGCCGGAAGAAGTTTCGATTTTTCGCCAACCAATTCTTCCAAATCTTTGTTGATGGATTCCAATTTTAGTTTTCCTGGAAGTTTTAAAAATCCAATTTTTGTTTTGGAAGTGGCTGCATTGCGAATGGAATCAGGCAGACACCCGCACGAACGGCGAATGACAAGATCTGAACTTAAAACCTCTGTTTCATTGGGGATGGATTCACCTTTTAATTTTCGAACAAGTTTATGAGTCCCTTTACGGACGACAGTATAAAATGATGCTCGAATGGTGGTCATGGGGGGGATGCTGGATTTTGCTCTTGAATCATCATCAAAACCCGTAACCGCCACATCGTAGGGGACTGCCAGTTTATGTTCTTCAAGGGCAGCCATGGCAGAGGTTGCCATATTATCATTAGCACATACAACCGCGTCGAAGGAAAGGTGTCGTTTTTCGATGGCTTCTGTTACAAAGCGGTAGCCGCATGAGACATCCCCAAAGTTACCGTAAAACACACGATCTTGTTCAAATGGGATATTGTGCTCGGACAGTGATTCCTTAAAGGCATCCAATCTGGATTCGGCCTCGAAATTCCCTTTATTACCACTGATGTAAATAAACTTGCTTTTGTGATGAACAGTGATGAGATGATCAACCACTGATTTGATCCCTTTTTGGCTGATGGTCAGGCAGGGGTAATTCTTGCGTGGGTAATTGACGATCACATTGGCCGCGGATTCAAAATGGGCAAGGTGTTCCATGACCCAGGGGACGCCAAAATCAAACGAAATCATCCCATCCAGTGTGTGGGTGTTGATCTGTTTGTAAATGGTTTTGTTTTTGTTAATGGTCTCTTGAGAGTACCATACGTTGGAGTTTAAAAAGGTGATCAGGTTACAGTCTTCTTCTTGTGCTACTTCAGAAACCCCACGCCAGATCGGAACATGAAAATGGTTTTCAAGGTCGCTGGAAATCATAAAACCAATGGTTTTTCGGTTTTCTATTAACTTCTTTTTTTTTGCAGTGTGATCAGTCATGTTCTCTCCTGTAACAATTAATAAGTTATAAGTGCAGAAATACTATTCTAGATTTTTTAAATTCTAGATGGGCAATCTAAATACCAGTAATATTGGTGGCAAAAGGCGGGCGTACATAATAAAAACCAAAAGGCGGAGATGTCGCAAGGTTATTTTAAATGCCTACTAGTTTTAGCAGAAAACAGTTCATGAAGCTATTAAATCCCAGTAAAAGATATGAAAATTTTGGTTTTTGTACCAAAAGGCACTCTGTTTTCTTGAACAGTTATGAGATTATGGGAAGGAATGATCATGGTTTTTATTCCAAGTGCAGATTAAGTAACAAAAAAATGAGAAATATTAAAAGTGATTGACTTTTCCAAAAAAAATACATATAATACCCATATTCGTTGAAAGCGCTCTCATGAAATTCACCGATAACAAATTGCTTTTTTTGGGGTAAATCCCACAGATCGGTGCTGAACAAAAACTTGGTTGAAGAAATATCGGCAGTTATCAGGTTCCGAACTAGTCTACTCAGGTAAAGAGGAAGCTCAGAAGGATTGTATGCCGCTCTTGTGTAAAGCAGTTTTGTCCCATACCACCCATTTCAAGGTGGATAATACTTGTGAATGTTCCAAAGATGTTACCCTAAGGGGGGTAATCGTTGAAATGATGAAAAATTCAACGGCGTCCAAGGTAAAACACACAAGTACATTTTCCAGAAAAATTGATTATTCAATAATGAGCTAATCTTGGTTCGATTCAAGTAAAGATCAATGGTCCATGCTGTTTGTAAGAAAGCAAGAACTTTAAAAAATTATTAAAAGCACTAATTATCAGAGTATGGTTTGAGAGTAGAATGTTAATGTAAGTTATTTGCGACAGATAGAACTCTCTCAACTTTTTTACTTAAGATCTTGTAATAAAGGAGGTGGTTAATCTAAACAGTCTTGCTTGTGGAAGGTTTGATATTTTCCAACCCGTACTATAAAAGGAGAAAGAAGAAATGAAACGTTTGATGTTTGTTTTGACAATTATTGTTGTCTTCACCATGGCTTTGAGCGCCTGCGCCAAAGCTACTGAAGCACCCGCAGCCACCGCTGCCGCCACAGAAGCTCCTGCAGCTACCGCTGCCGCTACCGAAGCTCCCGCAGCTTCTGGTGGAGCCGCAGCTGATGTCGTTGCTGGCGATACCGTCCTCCCCCGCACCGAGACCTTGTATTTCAATGGTCAGCAGTGGAGTGCCGTTGTTTGTTGGAACCCCTACAGCTCCAACTGTAACAACGCCATGGCTCTTGCCCAGCAAGACAACGCCCGCACAATCATGTTCGAAACCCCCTACATGTACAACATGATGGATGGCAAGGTATATCCTCTGTTGGCTGACGGCCCCTATGCTTGGGACGAAGGCATGACCAAGATCACCTTCAAAATCAAAGCTGCCGCCAAATGGTCTGATGGCACCGCTGTGACCGCTGATGATGTTGCTTACACCTGGGCTTCCCATGTGAAATACAACACCCAGTTCGGCGCCGCCAACAAAGCCTACATTGCTGACATCGTTGCAGTTGATCCCGCCACCGTTGAGGTTCAGGCTGTCTTGGGCGACAATGGCAAAGCACTCAATCCCCTGCTTGTTCAGGCTTACTTGAGCAGCAACTATGTCATTCAAAAAGCATGGACCGAAACTTTGGAAGCCCGCACCGGCGGCGATGCAACTGCCTTCATGGCTGATGTTGCTGACGACGTTGTGTACTCTGGTCCTTACGGAAAATTCTTCTCTGATGACACCAAAGTTGTCTATGGCCGTAACGATGCTTACTGGGGTCAGGACGCCTCCATGTGGGGTAAACTGCCCGCTCCCAAGTACTTGGCTCACATCATCTACAAAGACAACGCTGCTGGAACCACTGCCCTCCAGGCCGGTGAAGTTGACGTTTCCCAACAGTTCAACTCCAATGTCCAGGATCTCTGGTTAAAACAGGGTCTGCCCATTTCAACCTACCTCCCCGAAGCCCCCTACGGCATCGGCGCCAGCCTTCCCACCGCTTTCTTCAACACCGCCTCCTTGGGTCTGGATAAAGTTGAAGTCCGCAAAGCAATCGCCATGGCTGTTGATTATGACACCATCATTGCAAATGCTATGACCAACCAATCCGCCACCTTCCAACAGGTTCCACGGTCCCTCATGAACCCGACTCCTGGCGAACAGGCCATGTACGATCATGACGCTGTGAAAGACCTGCAGTGGGCTGGCAATGACATCGAAGGTGCAAATGCCCTCCTTGACGGTGCTGGAATCAAAGACACCGATGGTGATGGCTTCCGCGAAATCGATGGCAAGAAATTGTCCTATGTCGCCACCTGCCCCAATGGCTGGTCTGACTGGCAAGCTGCAATCGAAGTTGTTGCCGCTGCTGGCAAGAACATCGGTATCGAAATCACCACCCAATACCCCGAATGGGGCGTTTACCAGACTGTTGTTACCAACTCCCCACTTCCCGCCACCGGATATGACATCTTCATGATGTGGTCTGACGGCGCTGGCCCCACCCAACCTTGGGGACGTATTCGCCACCTGCTCTCTGGTGAATTCGCTGGAACCACCAACAACTGGAACGGTAACTGGAGTGGCTACAACAATCCTGAGGTTAATGCTCTGATTGCTGCCATCCCCAATGAAACTGATGCTGCCAAGTTGAAAGAAGATTACACCGCCCTTGTCAAAGCATACTTGACTGATGTTCCTTCCTTCACCCTGATGTATCGCCCGCAAGCTTTCCATACAGTCAACGAATCTGTCTGGACAAACTTCCCGCACGAAGGTGACGGAACCGATCCTGCAGTTCCACCGCTTGATCTGACCGATGGCTATTCCATCGCCGGTCTCTACAACCTGACTCTGGTTAAGTAATCTGATTTGAAGTAAAATACAGCCATGTTCCGTACATCACGGGACATGGCTGTTAACTAATATAAGGAGGTATTGCCTTGAAAGGATACCGCAGGTATTTCTTAAACAAGCTGCTTTGGTTATTGGTTACTGCATTGTTTGCCTTTATTCTTAATTTCACCCTTCCCCGTTTGATGCCGGGTGATCCTGTGGCAGCCATTGTGGCCCGTCTTGCTCAAGGCATGTCGAACTCCACTGGGATGAAAGCAGTTTACGAACAATATGCTACACAATTTGGCACTAATAAGCCAATGATCACTCAGTTTTTCTTGTACGTAAGCAACGTTTTTCAAGGTAATTTTGGATCATCATTCAGTCAATTCCCCCGACCCGTTGTGGATATTCTTAAATCCTCCATCTGGTGGACTGTGTGTCTCCAATTTCCAGCGATCATTGTAGGCTGGATCATTGGAAACATTTTAGGGGTGCTGGCGGCATACATTCGTAAAGGGTTTGATAAAGTCATTATGCCGATCAGCCTTTTTGTCAGCAATCTTCCCGCATTTGGTATGGCGGTTATTCTGTTGGTCATCTTTGCCGTAGATTTAAAGTGGCTTCCAACCTCTGGTGGCTACGGTTTTGACCTTATCCCCGAATTCAGTTGGCGCTTTATCTGGTCTGTCATTGTTCACTATCAACTGCCCTTCTGGTCAATTGTTTTGATCGCTATTGGTGGTCAGGCGATTGGTATGCGTTCAATGTCAATTTACGAATTAAACGCAGATTATGTTAAATATGCGCGTTTCCTCGGGATCAAAGATAGCAAGATCGTCGGTTACGTGTTCAGAAATGCCATGCTGCCCCAGATCACCGGTTTGGCACTGGCAATTGGAACCATGGTCGGCGGTGCCTTGGTTGCTGAAATTATTTTCAGTTACCCTGGGTTAGGCACCACTCTACTGTCTGCCATTCAAGGGCAGGATTACCCACTGATTTCGGCGGTTACCCTCATCATTACCGTTATGGTTTTACTTGCAAACTTTGCCATCGAAATCATTTATGGTTTGATCGACCCGCGCATTAAAGCTGCGCAGACAGATTAGGCAGAGATGATGATATGAAACATACTCTTCAGCAAGTCTTCCATTCCAGCAAATTTGTAACAGGATTCTGTATTTTTATGGCACTCCTGTTGACCGTAATAATCTATCCATTGTTCGTCCCAAATCCTCCATTGGAGATTATTGCACAGGGATCCTTCTTCCCGCCGGGGACCTATGTCAGCACCTATGATACGGTTTTTTCATCTAACGCATACATATTAAATCTACCTGATGCGGAAGCAAAAAGAATTGCGGCCAAATTGGGTGATCAGGAACGTAAAGATATTAAAGATTATTTGGTATTGGTCGGTGTTCCTGAGGATCAGATTGATACAACCAACACCATTCAATTACTTGATCAATGGACAAAGAATTATGATCCCAAGAAAAATATTCCAGGGATGATATTTTCAAAGCAAAGATATTACCAACGACTTGATAAATCTCTTGCAGGCTTGTTGTCAACAGAGGGCTTGATTTTGGCCGCGAAAAATGTTGACACAGGCACTCTTGAACAAGTTGGACAGATCAATCAGTCGGATTATGTAAATATTAAAGAAGTTGCCAGTGTCCGAACACTTCCGCTGGGAACAGACAATTTTGGCCGTGATGTTCTGACCGAACTGGTCAAAGCGACAAGTGTTTCACTCATGATCGGCTTGATCGCTGGTCTGATCGCCACCTTTATTGGTTTGGTATTGGGGCTGCTTTCTGGATATATCGGTGGCACGGTGGACGATGTGATCATGTTCATCACCAACCTCTTCACCGTCATCCCCAGTTTTGTGCTGCTGATCCTCATCTCTTATAGTGTGGGCCAGGAACACCGCGGTGCAGTCATGGTGGCTACGGTCATCGGTTTTACTTCATGGGTTTGGACGACCAGAGCGGTAAGATCACAGGTTATTTCACTGCGTAATCGCGATCATGTTAACTTGTCCAAACTATCGGGACATTCCCTTTTCTTTATTATTACCCATGATATTTTGCCGTATATCGCTTCTTACGTTGTGATGGCACTGATTCTGCAGATTTCTTCGGCCATCCTGGCAGAAGCTTCTCTGTCAGTCCTTGGGTTGGGTCCAAAAACCAGTGAAGTGCCAACCCTTGGCTTAATGATGAACTGGGCAATGATCTATCAGGCTCAAATCTTGGGCAAATGGTGGGCATACTTCCCCGTCCTAATAGTCATCGCATTGATTACTTTCTCGATGAATTTAATGAATACAGGTTTGGATCAAGTATTCAATCCTGCATTAAGGGATTAGGTGATTGATATGGGAAAAGTAGTGCTGGAAGTTAAAGAACTAACCACAAAATATATCACCCGATTCAACGAAGATGTTTACGCGGTGGACCATGTTTCACTTCAAGTTGAAGAAGGGAAATCACTGGGTATTGCAGGTGAATCCGGTTGTGGAAAATCCACCCTGGCATTGAGTTTGATGGGATACTACTTCTCTCCGCTTCACTATACCAGCGGTGAGATCATCATTGATGGGCAGAATATCACTGGCATGGCGCCAGATTCTGTTCGGAAATCCATCCTGGGCAATGAAATTGCTTACATCCCCCAGGCAGCCATGAATGCGTTAAACCCAACTCAGAAAATCATCAATTTCATCGAAGATGTGGTTCAAGCGCACGATCCAAAAGTATCCAAAAAAGACATTTATGAACTTGCAAGAGAACGATTCGAAGTATTAGGTCTCCCCAAAGAAGTGCTGCAGAGATATCCCGTAGAACTTTCTGGCGGTATGAAGCAGCGCACAGTCATTGCAACATCGGTCATCCTTGAACCCAAAATATTGATCGCCGATGAACCTTCCTCCGCATTGGATGTTACGTCGCAGAAAATGGTCATCAAAATGCTGCGCTATATGATGGAAAAAGGTTATGTCAAAGCGATGATCTTCATCACCCATGAACTTCCTCTGCTTTATAACGTGACGGATGACATCATGGTGATGTATGCGGGCCAGATTGTAGAGAAAGGTTCCGCCCAGCAGACAGTGTTTGACCCCATTCATCCTTATGCAAAAGGGCTGATGGGTTCCATTATTGTTCCCGAAAGCGGTTTGAAAGATACCAAACTGACCGCCATCCCTGGAACACCGCCCAATCTGAAGAAACCACCTGAAGGTTGCCGATTCGCAGAACGCTGCAAATACGTTACTCCTGAATGCAAACGTTATCCAGTGGATATGATGTATCTGGAAGGTAATCGTTCTTACCGTTGTATCTTTACAGAAGAACAGCTGAGAAAGGCATACAAAAATGGCTGAGAAAAAATCATGCCTTAAGGGTGTCGGGCTGACCAAAGTCTTTGGTCTTGGCCGTAATCGAAATATGGCCGTGGATCATGTTGATTTTGATTTTGCTGAAGGTGAAATTGTCTCCATTGTGGGTGAATCAGGCAGCGGCAAGACGACATTGGCAAAAATGCTGCTGGGTTTGATCAACACAACTGAAGGCGAGATCTACTTCAAGGGTAAAAAGCGAGACATTCGATCTCAAAAAGCAAAAAAAGAGTACTGGACAAATATTCAGGCCATTTTCCAGGACCCGTTTTCTTCATACAATATCTTCAACAAAATTGACAGCTTGTTCCTCGATTGTATCAACATGCGCGGTGGAAAAAACCTCCCGTATGAAAAAAAGGTCGAAATGATGACCGAGGCATGCAGCTTTGTTAACCTGAAATTCGCGGAATTAACCAACAAATATCCGTTCGAACTTTCAGGCGGACAAATGCAGCGCCTAATGATCGCACGTATTTTCTTGTTGAAACCACAAATCCTTCTGGCTGATGAGCCAACTTCCATGATTGATGCCTGTTCACGTGCAACCATCCTGGATATGTTGTTGAAACTCCGTAATGATACCGGCATGACCATCATCTTCATCACCCATGATATCGGTTTGGCTTATTTTGTGTCAGACAAGGTCTTTATCATGGAGCATGGTAAATTTGTTGAGAGCGGAACCGCCGACGAAGTTATTTTACGGCCAAAAGAAGCTTATACCAAACGCTTACTCAATGACGTCCCCAAGATCCATGAAGAATGGGATCTTTCGACGGTAGATATCAAAACCAATTAATGTAAGGAAGTGAAAACCACAAAACTGTGGTGTTCTCTACCATAAGAAATGAATGACTAAAGGAAGCCACTGGCTTCCTTTAGTCGGACCCTCTTCGCAACCGGTTGCATAACAAAGGAATGTGGCTCGTGGATGTTCAAAAAATTTTGATTCAGCATGAGGAAGCAAACAGCCCATTGGATTGGCGGTTGTTTGCTATTGGATTTGATGATCATAGGCTTGCCAATTGTTAGGGCAAGCTTTTATTTTGTTTTAAGAATTGCGCTTGAGTTCGTTGTATAGTTTATACGGAATTAAACACTATTAAAAACCAGGAAAACAGGAAACAAAACATGAAAATTCAGTCTTTGGCAGGTCAATGGAAGTTTCGAAAATCAGATTCGCAGGAATGGCTGCCTGCAACTGTACCGGGTGGCGTTCACACCGATCTATTGGCGTTGGATCGCATTCCTGATCCATTTGTCGGGGATAATGAGAAAAAAGTACAGTGGGTTGCTGAAAGCGACTGGGATTATGCCAGCGAGTTTACGGTTGACGCAGATGTATACAATAAGCCTCACCTCTTTTTGGTGTGTGATGGTCTTGACACACTTGCGACAATTCGATTGAACGGCCATGAATTAGGCAAAACAAACAACATGTTCAGACAGTACCGCTGGGATGTGAAAGCACTGCTAAAAACAGGCAGGAATGAATTGCAGGTTTCGTTCATGTCTCCGGTCAGGTACGGGGCGGAACAGGATAAGATCCGTTTCTTACCCGGCGTTTCTCAGGCTATTCCAGGCGGACCGCACTTGCGCAAAGCCCCTTGCCACTTTGGCTGGGATTGGGGTCCTCAACTTCCTCCCATCGGCATTTGGAAGGATATCCGACTCGAAGGATACGAATCTGTTCGCCTCGAAGAAGTGCATTTACGGCAGCAGCATGTTAATGGCAAGGTCACTGTTTCTGCTGAAGTTGCCCTGCAAACCTATGAAAAGGCAGAAGTTCAGGCTGTACTCAAAATAACCGCTCCGGATGGCAAAGTGATTGAAACTTCGGCAGCGGTCAACAGCAAAGTAACCCTTAGCACTGAAATTGCTGAACCTCAATTATGGTGGCCGAACGGCTACGGCGCCCAACCGCTTTACAAGGTGAGTGTTGAAGTTTTGCAGGGTTCTGTGCAACTCGATCGCAAAGATTTTCAATTGGGGCTGCGCACGATTGAACTGCTTCAGAAACCTGACGAATGGGGTAAGTCATTTACCTTTGTAGTGAATGGTTTACCGGTGTTTGCCAAGGGTTCAGACTGGATCCCGGCAGATTCCTTCCCGACACGCATTTCAGATGCCTATATGGAAAGCTTAATTCGCGATGCGGCGCTGACCCACCAGAACATGCTGCGGGTGTGGGGTGGTGGTTTTTATGAGGAAGAACGGTTCTACGATCTATGCGACCGCTATGGCATTTTAATCTGGCAGGACTTTGTTTATGCCTGCAGTGTTTATCCACTGGATGAGGCGGAGTTCCTTGAAAACGTTCGCATTGAATCCGTTGAGAACATCCGCAGATTGCGCCACCGCGCCAGCCTGGCTTTATGGTGTGGCAACAACGAGATGGAATGGGGCTGGGTGGATTGGAATTGGAAGGATCCCTCATTAAATGCTTTGAGAGATGCTTATGATAAGTTCTTCCACCACACCCTGTTTGAATGGTGTCAGGAAGAAGACCCTGATCACGCCTATTGGCCGAGTTCCCCCTCTTCTGATACTCCTTTTGTGGACCCGAACGGACAGAGGCAGGGAGATGCCCATTATTGGGATGTCTGGCATGGACGCAAACCGTTCACGGCTTACCGTTCCCAGTATCCGCGTTTCATGAGTGAATTTGGTTTCCAGGCCTTGCCCCCGCTTGCGACAATCAAGACCTATGCCGAAGAGGCCGACTGGAACATGACCTCCTATATCATGGAAAGGCACCAGAAAAATGACAGCGGTAACCAGTTAATGGTCGCCCAAATGCTCGATACCTTCCGTCTGCCAAAGGACTTTGAATCATTGGTTTACTTGAGCCTGGTCTTGCAAGCCGAAGGCATCCGTTACGGGGTGGAACACTGGCGCCGAAATACGGACCGCGTTTCAGGCATCATCTACTGGCAGCTCAATGACTGCTGGCCTGTTGCGTCCTGGTCAAGCCTGGATTATTTTGGCCGCTGGAAGGCGCTGCATTACGCTGCCCGTAAATTCTATGCTCCGCTGCTGCTTTCGATCGAAGATAAACCCACTGAGCAGAATGTGTATGTCACCAACGAGTCACGTGAAGCCTGGTCGGGTTCCCTGCGCTGGTCCTTGGAATCGCTGGATGGTAAGGTGGTCAAGTCAGGCAAAGCGGATGCACAGGTGGACGCATTTGGCGTATCCCAGATCTGCGCACTTGATTTTGGCGATGTTGTCACTGACGATACACGGCGGGACATGGTCTTCATTGCCGAGCTTTTCAAGGGTGAGCAAATGCTCACAAGGCAGACGGCTTTCTTCGTCCCGACCAAGCATCTCAATCTGGTGGATGCCGGGATTTCAGCCAAGGCAGCAGTGGATAAAGCATTAGTCCAAATAGAATTGACTTCCAAGACCCTGGCCAAATTGGTGGAAGTCAATCTCGAAGGCGCAGACGGTGTTTTCAGCGACAACTACTTTGATCTACCTGCGGGACGCAAAATCACCATATCAGTACCTTTGCCATCCGGTTGGACGGCTGCCCAGGTTCAAGCTGCATTGAAAGTGCGTTCAGTTTATGACTCTTACGCGCACGGCGCAGCAAAATAAATAACACACATTTAAGGAGTGGAACATGTCTGAAGATATTAAGGCCCTTGTGGCGAAAATGACCCTTGAAGAAAAAGCCGCCCTGGTGACAGGCGCGAGCAATTGGACAACCACACCCGTTGAGAGGCTTGGCATCCCTGAAATGGTGGTGTCAGATGGTCCGCATGGCGTGCGAAGAGTTCAAGATGTCACTTCCATTGCCCAAACCAGCCTGCCTGCAACCTGCTTCCCGACCGCGTCGTGCACCGCTTCAACCTGGGATGTGGATCTGATCAAGAAAATGGGCGAAGCCCTGGCGGAAGAGTGCATCGCCCTTAACGTGGATGTGTTGTTGGGGCCTGGAGCAAACATGAAACGTTCCCCTTTGGGTGGACGTAACTTTGAGTATTTTTCTGAGGACCCATTCCTGGCCGGTGAAATGGCTGTCAATATCATCAAGGGCATTCAGAGCAAGGGCGTCGGAACCTCCCTGAAGCACTACGCAGCCAACAATCAGGAATTCCAACGTTTCTGCATCAGCTCTGAGGTGGATGAGCGCACCTTACGCGAGATCTATCTGGCTGCCTTCGAAAAGGCCGTTAAAGAAGCACAGCCTTACACTGTGATGTGTTCTTACAATAAAGTGAATGGCGATTATGCCTCCGAAAATTATCATTTACTGACAGAGATCTTGAAAAATGAGTGGGGTTTTGAAGGATTGGTGGTCTCAGACTGGGGCGCTGTCCATGATCGTGTGAAATCTCTCAAAGCCGGCCTGGATTGGGAAATGCCCGGTCCACAAGCACAGCGAACCCAAAAGGTGGTGGACGCGGTGCGTGCTGGTGAATTGGATGAAAAGATTCTGGATGAATCCGCGCGCAGAATTTTGCGCATCGTCTATAAATCCAAAGAAACACCCAAAAAAGGCACATTCGATGTGGACGCCCATCACGAACTGGCCCGCCAAATCGCCACAGAGGGCATGGTACTGCTCAAGAACAACGGTCTGCTGCCGTTGAAGGGACATGAACACATAGCTGTGATCGGACGCTCCGCCGAGGCAGCACACTTCCAGGGCGGTGGAAGTTCTCATATCAATCCCACCAAGGTGGCCATTCCTTTTAATGAGATCAAAGCCCAGGCTGGTAACGCCGAGATCACCTATGCAGAAGGCTATCCCACGGACAACTCCTTCAACCAGGCCATGGTGGACAAAGCCGTCTCTCTTGCAAAATCTGCGGATGTGGCGCTGCTTTATATTGCGCTTCCGTCTTTCAAGGAATCTGAAGGTTATGATCGCGCCGATCTTGATCTGACCGATCAGCAGGTGGCGTTGATCAAGGCGGTCTCTGCCATTCAACCCAACACGGTGGTGGTGCTCAATAACGGCGCCCCGGTGGTGATGGGCGAGTGGATTGACGGCGTGGCGGCTGTACTTGAGGGTTGGATGATGGGTCAGGCGGGTGGTGTATCCATCGCTGATGTGCTGTTTGGCCGTGTGAATCCATCAGGCAAGCTGGCTGAAACCTTCCCTGCCAAGTTGGAAGATACACCTGCCTTTATCAATTGGCCTGGTGGAGCTGGCAAAGTGAGTTATGGCGAAGGACTCTTCATTGGTTATCGTTATTATGATGTAAAAAAGATGCCTGTTCTCTTCCCGTTCGGTTACGGGTTAAGCTATACCACTTATGCCTATAGCAATGCCAAAGTGTCCAAGAAATCCTTCAAAGACACAGAAGGGGTTACCGTTTCAGTAGATGTGACCAACACCGGTAAAATGGCAGGCAAGGAGATCGTGCAGGTCTACGTTCATGACCAGAAATCCAAGTTGGTGCGTCCCGAAAAAGAACTCAAAGGTTTTGCCAAGGTGGAGCTAAAACCCGGAGAAACCAAGACTGTTTCGATCAAACTTGATTTCCGCTCTTTTGCTTATTATCACCCCTCTTATGGACAGTGGATCACTGAAGATGGAGAGTTCGATCTGTTGATCGCAGCTTCCGCAGCCGACATTCGTGAAAAATTAACTGTGACACTGGAATCCACCCTCAAACTGCCCTGTCTGTTAAACAAGGAGTCCACCATCCGCGAATGGATGGAGGATCCCATCGGGAATAAAGTATTCACACCATTCTTTGCGCAGGTCGAATCGCTCAGTCGAAAAGCGTTTGGAGCTGAAGAAGGTTCTGAAGCCGGCATTGGTGCGGATATCATGATGATGTTTGGCGATATGCCCCTGGCAAGTATTTTGCTCTTTATGCAAAGCCAACTTCCAAAAACCGCGGATGATATGGTCGCTGACCTGTTAAAACAGGTACTTGGTTAATCGCCTTTTTTTTCATGGAGAAATGAACATGGCACTTGATGAAATTACCAAACAGCATTCTGACCTATTGAAGACTGAAAGCGGTTTTTCGTATCGTGATCTGAACCACAACGGCAAATTGGATGTTTACGAAGATCCGCGGCAACCCATTGAAGCTCGCATTGAGGATCTGCTCAAGCAGATGACGCTCGAAGAAAAAGCCGGCATGATGTTTATGGATGGCTCAGTGATCGCCGAGGATGGCTCTATCGAAGAAAAACCGGGCAACTTTGAGTTTGGCAGTTTTGCTTCGACCATGATCACCAAGCAAAAAATGAACCATTTCAACCTCTGGGGCGTACCGGGGGTAAAGGTGGTGGCTGCCTGGTACAACCGGCTGCAAAAGTTTGAAGAACAAACCCGGCTGGGCATTCCCATTACGATTGCCTCAGATCCACGCAACCATTTCACCCGCAACATCTTTTCGATGGCGGCAAATGAATTCACCCAGTTTTGTGAAACACTGGGTTTTGGCGCACTGGATGATGCCGACCTGGTCGAACAATTCGCCGAGATCGCGCGGAAAGAATACCTGGCTGTTGGCATCAGGGTTTCACTCCATCCCCAAATTGACCTGGCCACCGAACCGCGCTGGCCGCGCGTTAGTGGAACTTTTGGAGAAGACGCCCACGTGGCAGCCCGTCTGGTGAAGGCTTACATCAAAGGTTTTCAAGGTTCCGCTTTGGGATCTCACAGCGTGGCTTGTATGACCAAACATTTTCCGGGTGGTGGACCGCAAAAAGAAGGCCTTGATCCGCATTTTGCCACCCAGAAGGGTCAGGTTTATCCGGGCAATAATTTTAATTACCACCTGATCCCGTTTGAAGCGGCGTTTGAAGCCAAGACAGCTTCGATCATGCCGTATTACGGTGTGCCTACCGATCAAACGGATGAGAATGTGGCAATGTCGTTTAATAAGTACATCATCACCGATCTGCTGCGCAACAAATACAAATTTGACGGAGTGGTCTGCACAGACTGGGGTTTGATCACGGACGTGCCGATGGGGGATGTGGTTTGGGAAGCACGCGCCTGGGGAGTGGAGCACTTAAGTGAACCGGAGCGAGTTCTTAAGGCAATCAACGCCGGTGTGGATCAATTCGGCGGAGAAAGCTGCTCAGAATTCGTGGTTGAACTGGTCAGAAGCGGCAAGCTGTCTGAAACACGAATTGATCAATCCATTCGGCGTCTTTTACGTCAAAAGTTCCAATTGGGACTGTTTGACAACCCGTTTGTAGACGAAAGCCAGGTGTCTTCGGTAATCGGGGCGCCTGCTTCGGTCGCGGTTGGCATGGCTTCGCAAGAAAAAGCCATGACCTTGTTGAAAAATGACCAGCAGGTGCTGCCCTTAAAAGGCAAGCTTAAGCTTCATGTCGCCAACATCAAACCCGAAGTGGCATCCCAATACGGCATACTTGTGGATGATCCCAAACAGGCTGATATTGCCATCTTGCGCCTGGATACACCCTGGGTGCCACTGGATACCAAAAACCCATTCCAACGCGGTTTTCATCACGGTGATCTGGATTTCAAAGGACAGGTGAAGGAAGATATTTTGACTTTGTGCAAAACCGTACCGACCATCGTGGTGCTGTACCTTGATCGTCCTGCGGTCTTCCCCGAGATCAACGCAGCTGCAAAAGCAGTGATCGGCGAATATGGTGCGGATGATGCAGCCGTGATGAATGTGATCTTTGGTAAGGCCAAGCCGCAAGGGAAACTGCCTTTTGAACTGCCCAGTTCAATGGAAGCGGTGCGCAACCAGAAGGAAGACCTACCTCACGATTCAGAAAATCCGCTTTACGCGTATGGATTTGGCCTTACTTATTAACGCAAACCTTCAGATTTGAGATATAGTTATAAACAGACTTGAATCTGAGTAACACCAATAACCTCTTTGTCTGTCAGACAGGCCTAGTAATAAACAGTGGATCTTCCTACTGAAAAGGCAGCGATGGACAAGGAGGTTTTTAGAACCTCAATACTTTTGGTTTGGAGATTAAGATGGATTATATTTCTGGAGATGTCATTGCGAAGGGCGTCAACCTGCATTTTTACCGCACCGGTGGCGGCAAGCCGCCCATGGTGCTTTTACATGGGGTGACTGATGATGGTTTGTGTTGGACTCCTATTGCAGATGTATTGGCTGCCAAATATGATGTAATCATGGTTGATCTACGCGGCCACGGAAAATCAGAAGCGCCTGACGATGGTTATACCTTAACCGTCATGGCAGGTGAAGTGGCGGCGTTGATCAAGGAACTAAAATTGGAAAAACCAATCATTATAGGGCACTCGATGGGTGCCATCACCGCTATTACACTGGCAGGGTTGTTCCCGGATGTCGCCAGGGCCATCGTTTTGGAAGATCCTCCGCCATTCTGGATGGTCAAGAAAACGGACAAAGGTGAATCACCAACGCCCAACCCATTGGCGTTGTGGATCGAATCGAATAAACGAAAAACAAAAGAAGACCTTTTCGGTGAAGTCCACGCAGGCAACCCGGGTTGGGCAGAAGCTGAAATGGAACCCTGGGTGAATTCCAAGCTGCGTTACAGTCCCAAAATCGTAAAAATGGTCTCCATGGATGATCTACCTTCAATGGATTTTGAAACCCTGGTCAAGTCTATTTCTTGCCCGGCTTTGATGCTGACCGCTGATACGGTTAAAGGCGCCATCGTGGGGGAGAAAGATGCAGCTGTGTTGAAGCAGGGCGTGACCCAGCTTGAAGTCGTGCATATTGATGGCGCCGGGCATAACATCCGCCGCGATCAGTTTGAAAAATATATGGAAGTTGTGCAAGCATTTTTGACAAAGATCGCTTAGAGATATAAACCGATCACTTTGTTAGGGGTGAGTTTTATGATCAAATTGTGTGGATCTTCGATCCAGCTTTGGGGTTCCTCGGCCAGAACACCTTTGGGACCCAGGTAGCGGGTGTAGATCCACACAAATTTTTCGCGCAGGAACTCACGCGGTCCTTTGATAAGCTCCACTGACCCCTCAAAGATCACGCCTTTGTTCTCCCCGTTTTCTTTGGCGACATCAATGACTACTGAGATCTTTGGGTTCTTTTCCAGTTCGCCCACTTTACGCGTATTGGAATACGAACTGATCCAAAGTGTGGTTCCATCCCAGCCGAACCAGACAGGCACCACGTGCGGTTGCCCATTAAGGTCAGCAGTGGCCATCCTGGCGATGAGGGGTTGTTGAAGTAATTCATTGATCAGGTTTAGTTTTTGAACCGAGACATTGCCCATGATTATTAATGATCCTTTGACTTGTTGATGCCTCAATTATACAAATGACCAACTAATTTTCACAATTGGAAATAATTACGGTAGATATTAAAAAGTTGAATCATAGCGATTCAACCTTTATTTTCTGTGGCTGTCAATAGCCAATATTTTCATGATGCTTTCAATTTCATGAAACTTATTCCTTAGTTCGCCTGGGAAAGGGCAATTTCAACCGCCTTGAGATATCCTTTTGAGGTGAGGGTGGCGCCACTGATGGTATCCACCATCAAAGACTGATTTGCAATGACACGATCGTAAAGCATTTTTGTGGAGCCGTTGCCCTGGTCAACCACACCTGAAACAGGTTCTATTTCAGTGACCTTGCCTCCAGATACTGTTACCTTGACCGTGTTGGCACGCCATTTATACATGCCGCCTTCATAAGTTCCGATGTACTCGCCATCTTCAAGATTGTTGAAGTCAACACCATTAAGAGACACAATTCTTGCTTCATTATGTTCTTTGTTGAGCTTTGAAATGCCAATACCGGCCGGGATGCCAGCTGCGGTCAAGACGACCAATAGAATGATCCAACCAACCATTTTTCCTTTACCTTTCTTTTTCATAATCAAAAACCTTTCTATTCATTTGCAATCTCGAATTGGATGCCTTCTGCGGGTTGAAAGTTATTCTTCAACCCCTTGGTTACGAAGACTTTTACATCCGCATCCACAAAGATGGCTTCGGTCTTCGGAAAGCTCTTAAGTATTTCAAGCCCATGACTGATACCTGAAATAAACAACGCAGTGGATAAAGCATCGGCTGTCATGGTATTTTCAGCTACGATACTGACGCTGATTACTCCTGATTGTGAGGGGAATCCAGTGTGTGGATTGATTATGTGATGGAAGAAATTCCCATTTGTGGTTTTAGAGCAGCGTTGATAATCTCCGGAGGTCACCACGCATTGGTCAGCAACAGAAACAGTACCAAGCAGGGATTCCTGTTGACGGGGATGTTGAATACCAATGTGCCAAGGAGTACCATCAGGTTTTGTTCCCATAGTGATCACGTTGCCTCCTAGGTTCGAATAGGCAGATGTGACCCCATAGGAACGATAAGTATCGAGAATACAATCGCCTGCATATCCTTTACCGATCCCTCCAAGGTCAACCGCTTGACCTGGTTTATCCAAGCCGGCAGTTTGGTGGCAAGAATCCAAGATAATGTCGTGATAACTAACCAAAGCCAAGGTCCTTTGAATGTCAGATTCAACAGGATGTATGAAGGTGTCTTTGCCTATGGCCCACAGTGCCACCAGGGGCGCGATGGTGACGTCAAAATTTCCAAGACAAAGTGCTGAAAGTTCCACTGATCTGGTCAGAATATCAAAAGTCTCAGGACTGACATGTACATTGTGTTTGCCGGCTGCTTGATTGATGCAACTGACTTCACTTTCGGGGATGAAGCGGCTTAGTAATTCTTCAAGAAGGGAAAGTTCACGGCAAACGGCGTCCAGGCTTTCTTCAGCATACATGCCAAAGACTTTGTGACTCATCACCGTCCCCATTCCGTAATGAGTTCGCTGTGCTGTTTGTTGGTTTACCTTCAACATATTGCCTCACTTATTGTTTCTGTGTGCCAAGTGTATTTGTTTTGATCCGAAGGCCGTCCATCACAAATTTTGTGATATGTTCCTGGATTTCGGGGAAGAATTGAAGTCCGATTTCTTCTTTGTGGACATCAATCATGAGAATCACACTAAATATTGCCATAATCATTTCACCTGTCATGTCAGTTCTCATTTTTCCATCGGCCTGCCACTTCTTGACGATCTCGACAAATGAGTCGTACATGAAATCAACTTTTTCAAGACCATTTTCTTCGCGATATTTGGATTCGATTTTGTTATACACATCTTTGTTGTACCATTCACGCAAGATGGGATTAGCAAGCATACCCTGATTGTTGAGCAGCATGACTTTTTGAATAACTTGAAGCGGTTCTCCTTCTGGATCGACAGTTTCGAGAATGGACTTTTTTAGCTTTACGTTTTCTTCTAGAAAAATATCCATAAAGAGTTTTTCTTTAGAAGAGTAGTAGAGATAAAATGTTCCGGTGGCGATACCTGCAGCCTGGGCGATTTCGGGCACGTTGGTGTCTTTGAAGCCACGGCTTTCAAAAAGCGGTTTAGCGCATTCGTAGATTGCTGTCTTTTTGTCACCTGTTTTGGTTCTGCCTTGGGCTGCTGACATGGTTGAGTCCTCCAAGTTGTAACGTTTTCTTTATAATGAATGAATATTATAATATTCATTCATTATATGTCAAGGGTAAATGGGAAAGCATGATTTACGGAACCCAAATAAACAAAACGCCCCAGGTCGGGGCATTTTTTGGGTTGATGAATGTGAGAGCTTATTAAACTATTTCAGACAGCGCTGCAAATTTGTTCTTCAACACCGGATACAAATCCCGATAGATGGAATATACCTTGTTATAAGTTTCTACCTGGCTGGCAACAGGGGAGGTGCTGCCCGTGATCTTGATGCATTCATTGCAGGCTGTGGGTACGTCCTGCCAGGTGCCGCCGGCAACACCGGCCAGCAAGGCAGCTCCATAGGCTCCGCCTTCTGCAGAATTGACCGTGACCAGTTCCACATCCAGCACAGAGGCAAGGATCTGCCGCCAGAGTGGACTCTTGGTGCCGCCGCCTGATGCACGCACCTGGGTGATCTTGCCCAAACCGGCGTTTTTGATCAGGTTAAAGCTGTCTTTGAGACCAAATGCTACCCCTTCGAGCACGGCACGCGTCATGTGCGCCTGGGTGTGGCGCAGGGTCAGGCCAATAAATGCCCCCCTGGCAAGTGGATCAGGATAGGGAGTACGTTCACCGGAAAGGTACGGCAGAAAAACAAGCCCTTCACTGCCTGCAGGGATGTTCTCGGCATCTTTTAACAGGGTGTCGAAATCCACATTGGGAGCCAGAGTATCACGGTACCACTGCAGGCTGCCCGCTGCGGAGAGCATAACGCCCATAAAGTGCCACATACCCGGGACGGCGTGGCAAAAAGCGTGTAGACGGCCGGCTGGTTCAATATAGGCGGCTGGAGTTGTGGCAAACACCACTCCGCTGGTGCCCAGAGTGAGAGAAACAACGCCTGGTTCCACCGCACCCATACCCACAGCACCGGCTGCCTGGTCACCTCCGCCTGCCACCACGGGAGTGCCTTCTTTCAACCCGGTCAAGGCTGCTGCTTCGTGACTGATAGTGCCGGTGATCTCGGAGCCTTCGTAAGTGCGCGGCATCCAGGTATGTGGGATCTCAAGCGCTTTCAGGATAAGGTTGGACCAATCACGGGCGTGCAGATCGAAGAGCACCGTGCCAGCTCCGTCGGCTTTATCCATAGCGTAGTCATTGGTCAGTTTATAACGGACGTAATCCTTGGGAAGTAAAACGTGTTTGGCTTTAGCGTAGACTTCAGGTTCATTTTCTTTTACCCACAAGATCTTGGGTGCGGTAAATCCGGTGAGGGCCACGTTGCCGGTGATCTGAATGAAAGCTTCTTTACCGATCTTTTCATGGATCCTGTCGCATTGTGCCTGCGTGCGTTGATCATTCCATAAGATGGCGGGGCGTAAAACCCTGCCATCTTCATCCATGAGAACGAGGCCGTGCATTTGGCCGGTGAGACCAACGGCGCCAACCTGGTCGCTATTGATCTTGGCAATTTCAAGGGCTGATTTGATGCTGGTGGATACGGCCTGCCACCACTCCTGCGGGTCTTGTTCGGACCACAGTGGATAGGGTGTCTGCAGGGTATGGGGGGCTGAGGCTACGGCGACGACCTTGCCTGTTTCATCCATCAGCAAGGCTTTACTGGAGGTGGTAGAGGTGTCAATGCCCAAAAAATATGCCATAGGGTCACTCCAAATAATGTTTAGCGTACGCCGAGCAGAATTTCAACGGTCAGTTGATCAAGGCGTTCGTAATCCAAGCCGCGGGCGGCAATGGCTGGGCGGTCGAAGACCTGTTGTTTAAGGGCTTTGGCTTTATCGGTTGAATATTTGCCCATGAATTTGTTCATGGAGCCGTCATCTGCATTCACTTCAGCCAGGATGCCTTGAATTTCTTTGTCTGCATTCCATCTGGCGGCTTTTTCTTTCAAGATGAGGTAGGTGCGCATGCATCCGCGTGCGAAATTCTTGACGCCTTCATAATCTTCAGTGCGGTAGGCGTGGGCGTCAAAGTGGCGGCTGCCGTCATATTTGTTGTCTTCGAGCAATTTGACCAGGAAGAAGGCGGCTTTTTGGTTGACCATGCCAAAGCGATAATCCTGGTCGAAACGACCAAAGGATTGATCATTGAGGTCAATATGGAAGAGCTTGCCGGCGTCCAATGCCTGGGCGACGTTGTGGGTAAAGTTCAGACCAGCCATGTGTTCATGCGCAACTTCCGGGTTGACGCCCACCATTTCGGGGTGATCGAGGGTCGCAATGAAACCAAGCATGTGGCCCGTGGTGGCGTTATAGATGTCGCCGCGTGGTTCGTTGGGTTTGGCTTCGAGTGCAAATTTGAGGTCGTATTTTTGATCTTTAACGTATTCGCAAAGATAATTCATGGCTTCACGCATCCGTTTGGTGGAGGTGATGGGGTCTTTTGAGGCATCGGTTTCCGTGCCTTCACGTCCGCCCCAGAAAACATAAACTTTCGCGCCGAGTTCAACGCCCAGGTCAATATTGGTCATGACCTTTTGCAAAGCATAGGCGCGAACCTTGGGATCATTTGAGGTGAAAGCGCCATCTTTGAAGATGGGGTCACCGAAAAGGTTGGTGGTGGCCATGGGGACGACCAGACCTGTATCTGCCAGGGCTTTTTTGAAGTCCTTGATAATGGTGGCGCGTTCTGAAGGGGTGGCATTAATGGGAATCAGGTCATCATCATGGAAATTGACGCCCCAGGCGCCGACTTCAGCCAATAAGTGGACGATTTCAACAGGAGATTTCTTGGCACGGGTGGGTTCACCAAATGGATCACGTCCAGTGTTGCCAACGGTCCACAGGCCGAAAGTAAATTTGTGTTCGGGTTTTGGAAGATATTCAGTCACAACGAGCTCCTTATTTCATTATTATTTTACAGTAAATATCTTTACCAATGGTTTGGGGGCGCCCAAAGCCTGTCCGCGGGGGCTGGGTGAGCATCCACCCACTTCCAGCTTGAATTCACCCGCTTCAAGAGTGAGTTTACCTTCATCATTGATAAAAGACATCATTTCAGGGGTTAATTTGAAAACCATGGTGCGGCTGGCTCCAGGTCGCAATTCGAACCTTTCAAAACCAACCAGATGTTGGAGAGGAACGATGGTGGAAGCTTGCAGGTCGCTCATGTAGATTTGGGCAACCTCAGCTGCGGTGTATGCGCCCGTAT
This sequence comes from Chloroflexota bacterium, assembly GCA_021825925.1. Classification (GTDB taxonomy): domain Bacteria; phylum Chloroflexota; class Anaerolineae; order Anaerolineales; family Anaerolineaceae; genus UBA6107. The sequence goes on along the minus strand of JAKAFP010000004.1, from coordinate 259,052 downwards.
TACTAACGGTGAATTGAAGGGCGAGTGATTCACCTTGTTGAATGGCGTCTTTTTCGAGCTTCAGATCGGAATATTCAAAAGTGCTGTAGCTCAAACCAAAGCCGAAGGGGAAGAGCGGTTCCTGGGTCATATAGCGATAAGTACGGCCGGTCATGCTGTAATCATCGAAGGCAGGAAGCTGTTCAAGGGATTTCGGAAAGGTCAATGGAAGTTTGCCTGAGGGGGATACATCACCGAAGAGAACATCTGCAACGGCTTTGCCGCCTTCCATGCCTGGATACCAGACGAAGAGGATGGCATCCACCATGTCTTCGACTTCGCCCAGAGCGATCGGGCTGCCGCCGGTGAGCACCAGAACGATCTTGGCGCCGGCTATGGAAAGTTCCTTGATGTAATTCACCTGGCTGGCTGGCAGAGTGATGCTTTCACGGTCTCCGTTTTGCGGGGAGAGCAGCGATTCACCTTCTTCACCTTCGATGAAGGAGGAGGATCCTCCGCAGACAATGGCCACATCCGCGGATTGCGCCATGCCTGGTGCCCAAGTTTCCTTGATTTCTCTGGTGTGTTTCAAAAGGGCACCGGAGTGGTATTCCATGCCCATGCCTTCGGGTAAACGTCCGGTGATGCCTTCAAGCAGGGTGGTCATTTGGTTGTTGAATCCGTAGTAATTGCCCATTAACACTTCGATACTGGTGGCAGTGGGGCCGGTAACGAAGATCTTTTCGGTGGAAGGTTTGATGGGGAGGATGTTACCTTTGTTTTTAAGTAAAACAACGGCCTCGGTGGCAGTTTTATAGGCTAGCTTGCGGTGTTTGTCGCAGGCTACCACATCGGTGGAGATGGAAGCGTAGGGTACAGATTCGGGCGGATCGAACATGCCCAATTTCATGCGGGTGAGCATGGTGCGTTCGAGTGATTGGTCCACTTCGGCTTCGGTGAGGATACCCCGTTGAATGGCTTCTGGGATCTGGTCATAAACGTGGTCGCAGCCCAGGTCACAGCCGTGCTTAATGGCCATGGCAGCGGATTCTGCTTCATCCTTGGTGACCTTGTGATTGAGGTGGAAGTCAGAGAGCGCCAGACAATCCGAAACGAAATGGCCCTTGAACTTCCACTCACCGCGCAAAATTTCTCTAATGAGAAGATCGCTGGCGCAGCAAACCTCACCCAGGGTGCGGTTGTAGGCGCCCATCACGGATTCCACATTGGCTTCGGTGACCAGCTTCTTAAATGCGGGCAGATATGTGTCGTAGAGTTCACGTTTGGTCACCACGGCATTGAAAGTGTGGCGGTCTTTTTCGGGTCCGGAGTGGACGGCGTAATGCTTGGCGCAGGCGGCCAGTTTGAGATACTTGGGGTCATCGCCTTGCAGTCCTTTGACGAATTCTGCTGCCATTTCACCGGTCAGGAAGGGATCTTCGCCCCAGGTTTCCTGTCCGCGACCCCAGCGGGGATCGCGAAAGATGTTGACGTTCGGAGACCACACCGTGAGCCCCTGATACTGGCCGGTATAACCGTTTCGGCGCAGTGCGGCGTGATACTTGGCGCGGCCTTCATCGCTGATGGCTGTGGCAACCTGACGGATCAATTCTTTATCCCAGGTGGCGGCCATGCCGATGGCCTGTGGAAAGACGGTCGCACGGCCGTTGCGGGCCATGCCATGCAGTGCTTCACTCCAATAGTTGTACTTGGGGATGTTCAAACGCGGAATGCCGTGTGCTGGATGGTTCATCAGACCGATCTTCTCGTCAAGCGTTAAACGGCTGACCAGGTCTTTTGCCCGTTCTGAAAATGGAAGCGCAGTGTTCAGGTACGCAGGGTGATCCGCGTGGTCACTTTCACTCATTAGGTACTCCTTAATCATAATTTCAAAACCATTAGTGCTATTTTCCGTGGAATCTCATTGAGTACCTTGCAGTACCTGGAGCTTTTCTGGTAACAACACCATGTGAATATTTAAGTTCAAAAATCAAAGTCCGATTAACCTTTAACCGCACCGGCGGTCAACCCTGCGACGATTTGTTTCTCTGCAAAGAAATAGAAGATGATGGTCGGGATGGCGGATAAAGCAACAAAAGCAGATATGATCGCCAGATCAGATGAGTATTGTCCTTGAAATTGCATAGTTCCAAGTGGCAAGGTCCAGAGTTTGTCATTGTTTAATACTACAAGCGGAACAAGCAAGTCATTCCAACTTGCGATCATGATGAGTGCTGCAATGGCAGCCAATGAGGGTTTGACAAGCGGTAGCAAAATGCGCCAGAAGAAATCAAAGTTGGTGCAGCCGTCTATATAGGCAGCGTCTTGCAATTCTTTGGGGACCGCTGTGAAGAATCCGCGCAGGATCATGATGTTTCCTGATAGTTGGAACGCTGTTTGTACCAGAATGACACCCATCAGGCTGTCTATCATATTGATGCCAAATTGTTCCAACTGCCTCAAAACAAAATACACTGGTAGAATCGCAACGTTGATGGGGAACATCAGACCAATAGTAAATAAATTAAAGATCCAGTTTTTGCCTCGGAATTCAAGCCGTGAGAATACAAACGCGACTAATGAGCACAGCAAAACAGTGAGGGAAGTCGTGGAGACCATGACAATCAAACTGTTTTTCATCATGCCCCAAAAGGATGGGGTGGATAAAATTAATTGGATATTTGACCAATTGGGTGGATTGGGAATAGTGTATGGCGTTGAATACATTTGACCGGTGGTTTTAACACTGCCAAAAAGCAAGATCACAATAGGCACGAAGATCAAGATCGTGGTGATTGTCAATAGCAAATATTGAAAAAATCTGGGTACAGCTTTTCTCATCCAACGGGGAGTAGGGATAATTCTTTGCATGATGTAAAACCTTTCTAAAGCCCAGTCAAATAATCTGGTTTGTTGGTGAGTTGGCGATAGAGTAATGAAAAGATGACACAGATCAGGAACATAATGATCGCTACAGCAGAGCCGTATCCAAATTGGAATCTGACGAAACCAAAACGATACATGTAGGTAGCCATGACCTCACTGGCATTGACCGGCCCACCTTTGGTCATAACCCAAACCAGAATGAATTGTTGAATGGAACCCAAAACCGACATTTGCACCGAAGTTTTGATCGTGCCGCCTAACAGAGGTAAAGTTATGTACCAAAAATTCTGAAAAGAATTGGCGCCATCCATGCGCGCTGCTTCTTCAATTTCCGTGGGAATGTTTTGTAACCCGGTGAGATAGAGCAACATGTGAAAACCGAAATATTTCCATGTCAAGACCACAAAAACAGCAAATAAAACGATATTCATATTCGCAAGCCAATTGACCGGGCTTGCTCCCAATGCGACCAAAACACCGTTGATCAGACCTCGTTCTGGTTCTGGGGTGTAAAGCAGCATCCACATGATAGCTGCGTTTACCTCAGAAATAACATAGGGAAGGAAAAAAATGGTTCTAAACATGGCTCGTCCGGGTAGATCGCGGGAGACCATGGTAGAAAGAATAATTGCTGCTGGAAGCTGAAGTACCAAAGATAGCACGATGATGATGATGACGTTCAGGACAGATTTTTGGAATACGGCATCAACAAGGATCTTTCTGTAATTTTCCAGTCCAATATTGTGAGTGGCGGCGCCCAACCCCTTCCAATCAAAGGTGCTGTAATAAACAGAGCGGAATATCGGATAGATCACAAAGAGCATGAAAATTACGAGAGCAGGAAAAAGAAAAAGAACGATGACCATTCGGTCTTTTACTTTTCTCGATAATCCGGAGGGTTTTGGGTTCAATAAGTTTTCTTTGGCAGGGTTCGATTGCATAATCTTCTCTTTCTGTGCCTGATAATATTCGGGTGATCGATTTGATTGACTTTTGCTTATTCCGAATACTGTCCTACAGGGAGTTCACTTCTGATCTAAATCGTTTAAATTATTGTTAACCTGGGGAACGGACTTGATTTTTTGTTTGGCAGGTGCGGAGTCTCCGCACCTGCCAATGTTTCAAAGCAACTATTGAGCCAGGAAACCAGCTTCGATTTCAGCGCAAACTTCTTCAGGAGTTGCGGTGCCAGCGAAGATCTTTTGTACTGCGTCGTTGATGATGCTGCCCATGGCTGAAGGCAGAACCTGGTCGAAGTACAGTTGGTAATAGGTTGAATTGGCAACTGCGTCAGCAACCATAACCATGTTGGGATCGGCAATTGATTCAGAAGCACCCTTGGCCACGGGAATACCCATGCCAGTGGATGCAACGATCTTCTGATTGTCAAGATTGGTCAAATATTTGACGAAGTCAATCGCTTCAGGTTCGGCATCTTTGCCGATGGCAAAACCATTGCCACCACCGACAAGATCGGTCACAAGACCTTTACCACCTTCAACAGCGGGGAAGTTGAACATGCCCATATTTTTGACACCAACGCCATCAGCGCTGTTGGCTTTTTCAACGGAGGGAGACCATTGGCCGCCGAGTTCCATTGCTGCTTCGCCATTACCAAAGGTGGCGTTCATTTGATCGTGGGTGGCGCCCAAGAAACCTTCCTGGAAGTAACCAGCGTCAACAAGTTTTTTCAATTCGTAACCAGCTTGAACGAAAGCTTCGTCGTTGAAGGAACCAGTGCGGGCATCGCCAGTGGCGGCTGCAGCGCTGAATGCTTCGGCTCCACCAATGCGGGAGACGAGGTAAGCCCAGATGTGCATGCCAGGCCATTTGTCGCCTTCACCCACGGAGATCGGGGTGATGCCAGCGGCTTTGAGTTTTTCGCAGACGGTCAGGAATTCAGACCAGGTGGTGGGAACTTCAACGCCAGCTTTAGCGAAGAGGTCTTTGTTGTACCAGAAGGTCACAGCACCCATATCCCAGGGCACACCGTAGTTCTTGCCATCAACAGCGAAGGCATCCAAGGCACCAAGGCTATCGCCCCATTCGCCTTTGAGGTCAGCGGAGATGTCTTTCAAGAGACCGGCATTGACCTGTTCGATCATTCCGCCCTGGCCCCAGCTCTGGAAGATATCAGGAACTTCGCCGGACTGCATGACAGTGGTCAATTTGGTTTTGAAAGCTTCGTTTTCGAGGACAGTGATCTCGATTTTTACATTGGGATGCATCGCCATGTAATCATCGGCCATCTTCTGGAATTCAGTAAGACCGGGATCTTTGGTGGTAATGTGCCACCAGGTGATGGTGACGGGCTCAGCAGCTTCGGTAGCAACAGGTGCTTCAGTGGCTGCAGCGGTAGCAGCAGCTTCGGTTGCAGCAGGTGCTTCGGTCGCGGGGGTTCCGCAGGCTGCGAGGAGGAGTGTAGCAATAATGACTACACTGATTAAAGCAAACAACTTTTTGGTCATGATCCTTCTCCTTTTTTTGGTTGGTACAAGCTATAATTGAAACGTGCGGAGAACGCCTCCACACAACTTCGCAGGTCTTCTATCATCTTTCTAGGGTCGAGAGAAGGCCTGCAATTTATTTAATTGATCTGACACACTCACCTCCCTTCTCCTTTCTATTGGGGATTTTTATTAAGCCGAATAAGTGAAACCAGGTGTTGATTAACCGCCAATCTTTCGGCAGGATGAACGTATCACCAGGCGAGTTTGCATTCGGAAGGTTTGGTCCTCAAGAGGTATATCGTTGATGATCTTGATTAACATTTGCGTGGCTGTGTAGCCCATTTCTGATATGAATTGGTCAACGGTGGTTAATCCCAGGTATTTGGATTCAGGGATGTTGTCGAATCCTATCAGCGATAGATCGTCGGGAATGCGCAAGCCCATCTCTTCCGCAACCTGAAAGACACCCATGGCGCTTTGATCGTTGGAGGCAAAAATGGCCGTGGGACGGTCGGGTTGTTCGAGGAGTTGTCGTGCGCAGGTGATACCAGATGTGGTGGTGTAATCTCCTGATTTGATCAGGCTTTCATCAATTGGAAGTCCTGCTTTGGCCAGGCTGTCTTGATAGCCCAACAGACGGCGGTTGGCGCTTTCAAGTTCCAAACGACCACCAATGTAACCAATCCGTTTGTGGCCGAGACTGAATAGGTATTCCATGGCGTCAATGGCGCCCTGGTAGTTGGTGGCATGCACGGAGGGGTAGCTGGGATTGCTCATGACGGGATCAATGGAAACGATCGGTTCGTCAGAATTGAATTCAGCCACCACGGGGGCGACAATGATCACGCCATCCGAAATGGAGTGGGTGAGGAGTGACACATATTTTTGTTCTGCTGAAGCGCGTCCGCTCTTGCGTACGTCGCCGGTGGTGTAAACCAGCAGGTCAAATTCAGATTCAGCAATGGCGCGGTTGACACCCTTCATGACCTCGATGGCAAACGGGTAAGCAATGTCAGGCATGATCAAACCGATCAAGTTCTTCTTCTGGCTGCGCATGCTGCGTGCGGCCAGGTTGGAGGTGTATCCCAACTCTTCGATGACGCTGATGATGCGATCCTGGGTTTCGCGGGCAACGTCCACTTTGCCATTGAGCACACGAGAAACGGTGGACACCGACACTCCGGCAGACTGCGCGACATCTTGAATTGTGATGGACCGTTTTTTCTTATACATGATGAACTCGATCGGGAGAGTGATATCGTTCCCGGTATTGATACCGGTAACGATACCGATATTATTGCACGGCCAATGAAAAATGTCAACAATTTTTAAGATTGGCTGTAATTGGGGCGTTTGTGTGGTGTGAAACACGACAAAGACGTGCCAAACCAAAAACGCGGACCTTAAGGTATAATCAGTGCATTCGGTTATGCAACCGGTTCCAATACTAAATTATTCTTCAGTTTTCAGGAGTTTTCCATGACCCAAAATGCCCCCGCGACCACTCCCGCTTACCATGATCCCAGCTTGTCAGTTGAAGACCGTGTGGCCGACTTGCTCGGACGCATGACCCTCGAGGAGAAAGTCGGCCAACTCATGTTGTGGGACGCGCGTGAAGAGGATCTCTCTTTTATCAACACCCGCCAGCCCGGGTCATTGCTGCACATTCTGGGCGCAAAGATCAACCGCGCCATGGATCTGGCCTCCAGGAACCGTTTGGGCATTCCTTTGCTGATCGGCGAAGACGGCATCCATGGACACTCCTTCTGGAAAGGCGCGACCATTTTTCCCACCCAGCTGGCCATGGCAGGAGCATGGAACCCTGAAATGCTTGAAAAGGTGGGACGGGTGACCGCTGAAGAAATGTGCCCCACCGGCATCCATTGGACATTTTCTCCGGTTCTGTGCCTCAGCCGTGACCTGCGTTGGGGACGTACCGGAGAAACCTTCGGCGAGGACCCCTATTTGATTGGCGAGTTTGCCTCCGCGCTCATCCGCGGCTACCAGGGCAAGGGTCTCAGTGACCCAACGGCGGTACTGGCAACGGCCAAGCATTATGCCGGTTACAGTGAAACCCAGGGTGGACGCGATTCCTCCGAGGCCGACCTGTCGCGCCGCAAGCTGCGCAGCTATTTCCTGCCTCCTTTCAAGCGTGCTGTACAGGCTGGCGCCATGACCTTCATGACCGGTTATCAGTCCATTGAAGGACAGCCTTCCACCGTCAATCACTGGCTGCTGGTTGAAGTGCTCAAGGATGAGTGGGGTTTTAAGGGGGTAGTGGTGACTGATTGGGATAACGTTGGCAGCCTGGTCAAACAACAAAAGATCTGCGCCGATTTTGCTGAAGCCGCCATTGTGGCGCTGCGCGCCGGCAATGACATCATGATGACCACCCCCGAATTTTACGAAGGCGCCATTGAGGCGGTCAGAACCGGCCGTCTGGCGGAAGCCGAAATTGACGCACCCTGCGCCCGCCTGCTAACTTTGAAATTCCGCATGGGGCTGTTCGAAAATCCGCGCCGGCCAGATCTGGACCGAGCCGCCATCGAAGTGAACCGACCTGATCACCGAGCCGCCAACCTGGATGCTGCACGCCAGAGTTTGATCCTGCTGCAAAACAACGGCCTGCTGCCGCTGGATGCGGCTAAAACAAAGACCATTGCCGTGATCGGACCCAATGCCGATGACGATATGTCCCAACTGGGCGACTGGTGTCTGGGTTCATCCCAACACCCCGCTGCGGCTGGCAAACAACCGCGCGAAAAGACCACGACCGTCCTTGACGGCATCCGCGCTCTGGCGCCTGCCGGGACCACCATCCTTTTTGAAAAAGGCTGCTCCATCGTGGAGGGTGACCTTTCCGGTATTCCTGCTGCCGTGGCTGCTGCTCAAAAAGCGGATGTAGTGGTGGCGGTGGTTGGCGACCACCTAAAATATATCGGCGAGACCAACAGTACCGCCACGCTGGAACTGCAGGGTGGACAGGTTGCTTTATTGGACGCCCTTGAAAAGACCGGCAAGCCCATGGTGGTGGTGCTGGTCAACAGTAAACCGTTGGTGCTCCCTGCCTCCGCCAAATGCGCAGCTGCCATTCTTGAAGGATTCAATCCCGGCATGGAAGGTGGCCGGGCAATTGCCGAGGCATTGTTCGGTGTGATCAATCCATGCGGCAAACTGACCATATCCATTCCCGTGCACGTGGGGCAGCAGCCTGTGTTCTACAGCCAGGTGCGCGGACAGCATGGTGATCGCTATGCCGACATGACCCAGGAACCGCTTTTCCCCTTTGGGCATGGGCTGAGCTATACCAGCTACCGCTATTCAAATCTGCAGTTGAAAACACCTGTATTGACCAAGGGTCAATCTGCAAAGGTGAGCGTTGATGTGCAAAATATCGGTAAACGCGATGGGATTGAGATTGTCCAGGCTTACGTAACCGATGTGGTCACCTCCGCAACCTGGGTGAACAAGGCGCTAAAAGGATTTGCCCGTGTGGCGTTGGCTGCCGGTGAGAAAAAGACGGTTGAATTTGAACTGCCATTTGAAGCATTTGAGATCGTGAATTCAGAGGGAATAAATGTGGTTGAGCCAGGTGATTTTGAACTGCTGGTGGGACCTTCTTCTCGAGACCGTGATCTATTGAAAGTACCGCTGCGGGTGGAATAAGCCTTTCACCTGTTTCATATTGAAGTATTGGATAATTCATGACTCATATTAAAAACCATCCTCTTTTTCAATCCCTCGGAGAATTAAGGGGAAATCCACGCGTCACCGTGCTTACAGAACCTTTGTTTGGCATTCCTTATAATCTTTATGCTCCATTTCTCTCCGTGTACATGCTGGCGCTTGGGGTCACTGACCAGTGGATCGGTACGATCGCCAGTCTCGGGTTGGTGTTTCAGATCATTAGCGCCATCCTCAGCGGCGCGATCACTGATAAGTTTGGCCGACGGTTGACCTTGTTTGTGACAGATCTGATCACCTGGAGTATTCCATGTCTGATCTGGGCGGTTGCCCAAAACACGACCTATTTTGTGATTGCCGCCATGATCAATGGTTTGTTCCGCATTGCCCACACGGCCTGGACCTGTTTGCTGATCGAAGACGCCGAAGAACGGCATGTGGTGCACATGTGGACCTGGATCATGATCTTCGCGGTTTGTTCAGCTTTCTTTTCACCGCTGGGAGGATGGATCGTCCAAAAATTTGGACTGATCCCCGCCATGCGTGGGTTGCTTGTTTTTGGTTCGATCATGATCACAGCCAAAGCGGCGATCCTCTTCGCTTTTTCGAAAGAAACTGGCCGCGGCGTGCAGCGTATGGAAGAAACGCGTGGCAGTTCCATCATCAGTTTAATGGGTGATTACCGAAGTGTGATCAAGCAGGTCTTTCGTTCCAAACCCATCCTGGGTGCTCTTTCGTTGATGGTAATCACCAACATTTTTTCAACAGTCAACGGCAGTTTTTGGGGAGTGTTGTTCACCAGTAAGTTGGGTTTCGCTAATTCACAGATCGCGATCTTTGTCATGTTGAAATCCATAATTACCACAGTGGGGTTCTTTGTCATCGGTCCGCGGCTTACCAATCTTTTGCATTTTCGATTACCCCTGTGGGTTGGGTTTGCCATGTATTTTTTAAGCCAGGCATTGCTAGTGTTCATGCCGGCGCATTCAGTGGTTCTGTTGGTGATCAGTATCGTGCTTGAAGGAGCAGCGGTTTCACTGGTCAGCCCGATGACAGAATCTTTGCTGGCAGTAGCCATGGAAACCAAGGAACGTGCACGTATCAGCGCGGTGGTTTATGCGACATTGATCTTGTTCACTTCACCTTTTGGTTGGATAGCAGGGCAGCTCTCGGCGATCAACCGTTCGCTGCCCTTTGTAATGAATATGGGATTGTTCGTAATTGGCGCTTTGTTGGTATGGGTGATCATCCGAAAACCTGCAGTTGAACAACCCCTGGTGGAACCCAGTTAATCTGCCAGGCGTCTGATCATCTCAAAGCACATCCTGGCATGATGATAAGGGCATTCCCAGGGCGAAACTTTGTAATGGTCCAGATAGGGTGAACCGTCTTCTCGCAGCAATTTGAACCAGTCGCCATCGGTGCGATTGATGAAATGGTCTTGAATATAGTTCCATACATTGGTGGAAGCTTGCAGGAAGTGATCCTGCTTAGAAATTTCGTAGGCGTTGTAGAAGCCAACCACGGCCTCGGCGTGTGCCCACCAGTGCCGGTCCGTGATCTTGTGTCCGTCGGGACCCGCTTCGTAAAGGATGCTGTGGTCAGGTTGCAGTGATTGATCATAGACAACCTGTGCCATTCGAACTGCATTGGCTTTGGCTTTTTCGATGATCCCTGGCTTGCCTGAAACCTCGGCGGCTTCAAGTAAAAGCCAACTGGTTTCAATATCGTGCCCGTAAGAAATGTTCTTAGAAAGGGACCGCCATTGATCATCGAAGAATAGAAGTTGATGACCGCTTTTGGGATCAATGATGGTGTTCGTAAAGAGGTTGATCAAATCCTCAAAGCGTTTGCTGAGTTTGGCATCCTGCCAGATGCCGGTCAAGGCGGTGCAGGCTTCAAGTAAGTGCAGCATGGTGTTCATGGATTTTGACGAGTTCAGGTCAATCGAGCTTAGGCGCATATCTTCAAGCCGGCTCCAATCCCGTGCACGGCACTCGATATTGCCGCCGAACTGTGGATCGTAGGTGTGCTGGTCAATCAATTCAAAAAGTCGTTTGGCCAGCTGCAGGGCTTCAGTGTCGCCCGTGACCTGGAAGTAGGCGCTCAATCCGTAGATGGAAAAAGCCTGCGCATAGACGTGTTTGCGGTCGTTCACTGGATTTCCGGCGGCATCCACTGACCAGTAAATGCCTTCGTGCTTGGGGTCCCAGAAATACTGTTTCAGGGCTTGCATGGCCCATTTGGCAGTGGAAAGGTAAGCCTCATCCTGGTAGAGACGGGCTGCAGTTGAAAATGTCCATAAGATGCGGCTGTTGAGCACGGCGCTGCGTTCCACCTCGTTGTGAACCTGGTTGAGATTGGTCAAAGCACCGTAGAATCCGCCGTTTTGGCGATCCATGGTTTTATCCATCCAGTAGGGCAGGATGTTGCTGCGTAATTCGGTTTCAAATTGGGTCCTTAATTGATCTTTTGATTCAATTGATTGCATGGGTTCTCCTGCATGTTCGGATGGAATGCTCTAATTGTAAATTAGAGTGGTCAAATTGGATGGTAATATAGTCAAGCAATTCCTGGTTGTTTTGAGGATGGTAGGGTCATGAATAGATCAGACAAGGTGCTTTCGCTTCAGGTTGCCGGGCTTCAGGGTTTTTATTGGATGATCTTTTGTCCGATCGCCAGTTTCGCCTCGGTTTATTTGCTCTCCAAGAATTTTTCCAACCAGAAGATCGGTTGGGTGATGGCCATCAGCAGCGTTTTGGCGATCGTGCTGCAACCGGCGCTCGGAGCTTTGATTGATAAATTTGAAAAACTTACACTTAAAGGCGTTATTTGTACTTTGTCTTTGTTATGCGTAGCATTTCTGGTCGGAATAATTTTTCTTAATGTGGGCTTGCTCTGGATGGCGGTTTTTTATGTGGGGATCGTGGCTCTGCTCTATACCATGCAGCCTTTGGTCAGTGCACTGACCTTTGAATATATCAACGCTGGTCATAATGTCAATTTTGGCGTAACCCGCGCCAGTGGGTCCATTTGTTTTGCCGTGCTTTCAACCCTTCTGGGATTGTGGGTCAACAAGTATTCAACTTCCATCCTTCCGATCATCTGCCTGATCTTGTTCGTCGGCTATATCCTGTTGATCATTTCATTTCCCAAAGTGAAGCGAAGCACGAACCAGACCTACCAACTGGATAATTTTGCATCCCCAACGGATGACAAAGTAGGATTTCTACGCCGTTATGACCGTTTCATCCCCTTTTTGATCGGGGCGGCATTCATTTTTATGTTCCATACGATCATCAATAATTTTTTGGCGCAAATCATGAGGCCTCTGGGAGGAACCGACACCGACCTGGGCATTTCATTGACCATTGCCGCGGTGGCTGAGCTGCCGGCTTTCCTTGGGTTCAGTTTTCTTGTTTCCAAGATCAATACCCGTTCCTTGATGAAAATAGCGGGTGGTATTTACGCATTCCGCAGCATCGTGTTCCTTTTTGCCACCACGGTGTGGATGATCAATGTCGGCCAGATTTTTCAAGGGCTGACCTTTGCCGTTTTCCTCCCCGCCTCGGTCTATTACATCAACGAGATCATGCGCGAGAAAGACCGGGTAAAGGGTCAGACTTTTGTCACCGGTATGGGCACCCTGGGAGGGTTCTTTGGCAACATCATTGGCGGCAGGCTGCTGGACACCTCGGGCGTTTTTGCGATGCTGCTCTTTGCCTTGATCGGTGCCTTCATTGGGGCGGCGCTGCTGTTCTATGCCATCAAAAAACCGAAGACAAAGGCTCAAGTGTTGGCAGAAAATGCAGGGTAATTAAAAAGGTGATTGTTGACTGATGATTATGGAAAGCTCCGAATGCAAATTCGGAGCTTTGAGATTATTTCACAATTTTGATCAAAACAACGCCATGTTCTGGAATTTTGAATTGAACAGTCCCATTTCCATTTTTAACGTCAACTGTTATTGGTTGTTTAACAATTTGTGAGGATTGGTTGATCTGATCAAGTTCTTTTCGATCAGGGTAGTCGGGGCTGCCAAGCTCAATCCATTTTTGTTTGGGATTGGCGTGGTCTGTGTCAATCCGTGAGATTGTAGCGGTGGTGGTTTCAGCAAGCCCGGCGATATTTATGATCACCTCTTCTTGACGGATGGACGAGCCGGGAATGTCATGGTTGTAAACCAGCAGGGTAATCTCTCCAGGTTTTTTCACGGCCAACATCTCTACCGAGGACCCGTTTCCCCTGGATACTTCAAGTCTTTCATCGCCCAATCCGTGCAGCATTTCAAACAGTCGGTAGGTGGGTTTGGGAATGCCATAAATATTCTGCAGCCCAAATCCGCCGTGGAAGGGAGCGGCAAACTGGCCGCCTTCTTCAAAAAGGTCGGAAAAGGTCCAGAAGGAATAGCCTTGCACCAGACCGTCATTATCTGCGAGGGTTTTGGCCACCAGCGCTGCGGAATAGGATTCGTCGTGAATGGGATCAGGAAGCACGGCCGAGGTGTTCCATTCGGTGTAATAAAGCGGCAGATCGCCAGCTTCTTGTCTGGCTTTGGCCGTCATTTTGTGCAAAATCCCGCGTTCGTAGGTTCCAAACTGATCCGCGAAATTGGCAAAAAACTCCTCCATCGAAAGATCGCTGTTCTTCCATAAGGGATCATCCGTGGGGTAATGGTGGGTTGAGACAAAATCAAGCGGTGTACCTGTCTGCTGACAGTAGGAAATCATTTCGGGGATCCAGGCATTGATCGAGGTGGCTGGACCGCCAACCCGCAGCTGGCTGTCAATGGATTTGATCGCCAAACAGGTACTGCGATAGAGCTTGAAATACTCTTCCTGGGTGCCGTCGAAGAAAAACTTGAGGTTGGGCTCGTTCCAGACTTCGAAGAACCACGAACGCACCTCTGGCAATCCGTAACGGTCCACGAGGTGGCGGGTGAGGGTTTTGATCAAGTCTGCCCATTGATCATAATCCGCGGGTGGCGTGATGTTGCCCTTGTAGTGAAAACAGGTCGTGGTTCCCGAAGCCAGTGCTTCAGGCATGAAACCCAACTCAATGAAGGGTTTCATGCCGATGCTTAAAAGGAAATCAAAGATCGAGTCAATGTTGAAAAAGGAGAAACGCAGACTGCCATCCCGCTCTTTTGTGACGATGCTCATCTCATCATTGAGCAGCCCGTGAAAGCGTACAAATTGAAAACCGAGCTCGCGGTGGCTCTTGGCAAGCTGTTCGCGCCAATCCTGCCGGGTGCCCATGATGGCGTGGCAACTTCCCACGCAGTGCTCCCAATAATGATTAAAGGGGGTGCCTTTGATTCGGGTGTCCAATGAAAATTCCACAGTCATGAGGTTGCTCCGAAATTACTTATTAGATGTGGTTATTATACCAACTGGAATAAGTACATATGTTCTCGTTTTGATTTGAACCACATTCGCTTTGATATAATCAATTATTCGATGAGTAGAAAAGGTGCAACCATGACTGAACTGGATCCGCGGGTAATATTGGGAAGTCAGTACTACGTCAATACGGAAGACACACCTGAGCAGATCAAGGCCGGCATCCACGCCATGGGCAAGGCCGGTCTGAAATTGGTGCGCATCTTTTTACAATGGACGCATGTTGAACCACTCCAGGGCCGCTGGTATTGGGATCAGTACGACGCGCTTTTTGATGCGGCTGCCAAGGAAGGCATCGGGGTGATCATTACCCTGACAGCCATCCATCCACCTGGTTGGATGAAGATCAGCTTCGGACCGCAGGATATCGGTCCGCTGGAGGATGAAGCCTTCTGGGGTCATGCGGCAAATTACATCAAGCAGGTGGCTGCCCGTTACGGCAAACATCCCGCCATGCATTCATGGATCCTCAATAATGAGCCGCAGCTCTTTTTGGAAAGAGACGAGGCTGTCCTAAAAAGGTATCAACGCTTCATCAGCCAAAAATACAACGGTGATATCGAACAGCTTAACCGCCGTTCCTTTCAGCAGTTGGATTCATTTGACGAGGTCACCTTCAGTGCCGCCGAAGGCGGATTCAGCGCCTACACCGGGCGTTTGAATTGGTTGAATTTCATGGTTTTTCGCTTAATGGAAGTGTTGACCCGCATCAAGGAGATCATAATTTCCACGGGTGACACCCATCCCATGCACGTCAACCCGCACGGGTTGGTGAGCGACATGTACAGCCAGGGACAATCCATCTGGGCCGAGGGGCGTCTGGTGGATTTCTTGGGCTGTTCGGCCCATCCCTCCTGGCATTCGACCCGCTTTTTACCAGACCGATTGCACCAATCCGTGGCGCTTTATGCCGATCTGATGCGCGGCGCCACGCGTGCTCCCAAAAAATATTTTTGGGTGACCGAACTGCAGGGCGGTACCAACATCTATTCAGGCATCACCTATCTCGGACCCTCCGGCGAGGATCTGCGCTCGTGGGTGTGGGAGTCCATCGGGGCGGGCGCCAAGGGGACGGTCTTCTGGTGCTTCAATACCCGCGTCTTTGGCTACGAAGCCGGCGAGTGGGGGCTGGTGGATCAGCAGGGAAGACCCTCGAGGCGTCTTAATGAGATTTCAGATATTGCCGCACTCTTGAATAAGCACGAAGCCGTATTCAAATCAAGCTCTCCAACCCGTGCCTCAACGGCGATATTGTTCAGCGAGGCAAGTTGGATGCTGGGCAACGTGGAGGGTCAAACCCAAGACCCCGAGCTGCCGCGCAACCTGTTGATGGCGACGGATGCCTTCACCGGGGCATGGATGGCCTGTGCAGATGCAGGCATCAGCGTGGATGTGATTGATGAGATTGATCTACAAAACGGCGCAGCCGCGGGTTACCCGCTCTTGATTCTGCCTGGCTGCACTGCCCTTGAAGACGCTTCCCTTCCCGCCTTGCAGAAATATGTTAAAGCCGGTGGTACTCTGCTGGCAGACGGCCTGTGCGGCTATAAAACGCCCGATGGCTGGCTGCGGGACGTGGCGGCAAATCCGGTGAATGCGTTGTTTGGTGCCTCCGTGGCAGATATTCAGGCCGTGCCTGAATTGAAGACCACCATCACCACCGGGATGCTGCATCTACCGGTCTGGTTCCTCAAAGTCGTTCTTGAAACAACAAAAGACACCTCCGTGCTGGCGACCCACAACGAAAGTGACCCACGCGCGGCACTGACGCTTGCCAAATACAGCCAGGGCAAGGCGCTCCGGCTGGGGACGGCTTTTTTTCAGCATTATTTCCGACACCCTGATGTGACGGCGTTTTCAAAACTGCTCAACCTCTTGCCGCAGCCGCAGCAGGTGGTCAAATTGGGCAATCCCTCCTCCCATCTGCGCTTGCGGGTGCTCGATCTGCCTGAAGGCCAGCTCCTGATCGTGCTCAATGCCGGCGATCGCACGACCGCCCATCTGCAGGTGGAAGCCCATCAAACGCTTACCCGGTTGACACGTGATGGCGAGGAGCCGGTGAAAAAGGAAGGTAATCAAGTGCGGGTGCTGCTTGAAGCACAGGCGGCAGAAGTATTCAAAGTGGTGGGTCAATAAAAAAACAGAGCGCCTTTCGATTAATCGAAAGGCGCTTTATATACGGCAGAAAAAGTTGCTGAACAGGAATCAGGAAGTTGTTAATGGCACTTGATCTGTATTGTCTGTTTGTGGCGGCAGGACGGTGATGTTGACGGAGTATTCTTTCGCATATCCTTTTATTTCTGTATTTTCTAAGATTTCAGTATAAGGTTTCCCTTTTCCGCTCAAGGCGATCGTGTAATCATTGTCTCCGAGACTTTGTGATTTCATCAGGTTGACCGTGTTCATGATCATGACCAATTCGCCAAAGAGCTTGGCCAGTTTGGGGTCAGTCTGCACCAAAGCCTGGACGGCTTCATCATCCAAAGTGTACATGATGGATCGCTTGTCGGGGTCCTGCAAGGCTTTGGTTAATCCCTTGACCAGGTCCTGGATGATTTCATCTGCAGTCCGTAAGGTTTTATGCGGCTTGATCTGGATGTCGTTGGAAATCATCAGATCAGTTTGTGTGTATTGCAACTGCAAAACCAGGGGTTTTGTCTTGTCGGCGAATGCAGAGGAATCAAGCCCCAGCGATTCAGCCGTGAGGGTGAGATCGAATTGGAATTTCTCGACTTTAAGATCAACGTTGAGCGACCGATTTGCTTTAAGTGCCAGCGAATTATCGTCTGAGCGATACAACATCTCAAAGGAGGAGCTTGAATATTTTAATTCCGACAGTTGCATAGATAGCGCGAAAGAAGATAAGTTCGATATTTCTGTACTTGTCGAGCCATTTTTGCCTGGTTTTAATTGGATTCCGGGTAAATTAACACGCGTTCCGGTGTTCAAATTGCTCATCGGAAAAAGCGTGGATAAAGTAGAGGGCTGAAGTGTGTCAAGCATCATTCACCTTATTAGTATTCTCGGTGAATTTTGCCAACAATGAAGCCCAAATCCATCAAACTCGGTTTTTTAACGAGTTGAAGTTTTCAGTAGCGGGGCGGTGTGGACTGATAATTAATCTTCTGGCAATGCCAGGCTGCCCATCAAACGTGAACGGGCATTTTCAATGTGTTCACGCATGGCAGTTTTGACCTGATCCACATTCCTCTGTCGGAAAAGAGTAGCCAGTTGGCGATGTTCTTCTAGCGAGGGGGTTGAATTTCTATCCCGCTTCCAGGCGGCGAAGTTAAATCGGGTGGCGATGCGGTGCAAATGCAGGAGGTAGTCGCGCAGGTAGCGGTTGCCGGTGGCGTCGGCCAGCTCGCGGTGGAACTCATAATCCAGTTCAGCCACGTGCACAAAATCGCCGGTCTGTGAGGCGGTAGACCCTTTTTCAACAAGTTCATCCAGTTTTTCCAACTGTGCATTAGTCATGTGCTTGCAGGCCAGTGCAGCCGCCGGGCCGATGACCATGCTCATCGCATCCATTACTTCGACGAATTCAAAGATGTTTAGCGGGGCCACCACCACCCCGTGGTGTGGAATGATCTGTAGCAGCGATTGCTCCGCCAGACGTTGAAAGGCTTCGCGCAGAGGGGTGCGCCCCCAGCCATACTCTTTCATCAAGCTGGCTTCGCTGATGGCCAAACCCGGTTCAAGTTCAAGTGTCAGGATCAGGCGGCGCAGCTCGTCTTCGATGCGGTCGCTTTCACGGGGTGTTTTTGGGTTGGCGTTTGCCATTCTAATCTCCTGATCTCATTATTTGACACTAATTTATTATATGCATATTGTATACCATTTGTATATTGACTTCAACGTGTGTTGGTCGTATATTACAACTATGGCAGAAACAGGCTTGATCTTCGATATCAAGAAATATTCCATCAACGACGGACCTGGGATTCGCACCACGGTGTTTTTCCAGGGCTGTCCGCTGGCCTGTCAATGGTGCCACAATCCCGAGAGCCAATCTCGAACTCCGGTGTTGATGTACCGCGTCAACCGCTGTGTGCTTTGTGGGGAATGTGTGGGTGTTTGTGAGCACCACAGTATTTCCATCAACGGATTTGCTGCCACGGACCGTACCACCTGCGAGGCTTGCGGTGCCTGCGCGGATGCCTGCTATAACGGTGCGCGCGAGATATCAGGCTATCGCGTCAGTGTGGAGCAGGTGATGTCTGATGTGCTGCGCGACACGCCCTTTTACGAAGGTTCGGGTGGCGGGGTCACATTTTCGGGTGGTGAACCACTCTTGCAGCACCGCTTTTTGTTG
This sequence comes from Chloroflexota bacterium, assembly GCA_021825925.1. Classification (GTDB taxonomy): domain Bacteria; phylum Chloroflexota; class Anaerolineae; order Anaerolineales; family Anaerolineaceae; genus UBA6107. Next base: position 240,336 of record JAKAFP010000004.1, on the reverse strand, counting down.
GATCTGCTGCGCGCCTGTCGTGAACGGGATCTGCATACGGTGGTGGACACTTCCGGTTTCGCGACCTGGGAAGTGATGGATTCTTTACGAAAGTATGTTGATTTGTTTCTGTTTGATCTGAAAATGATGGATGATGACCGCCATATCCTATACACCGGGGTCTCGAACAAACTGATCTTAAAAAACCTCACACAGCTTGCTGAAAGCGGATCAGTCGTTTACATTCGGATTCCGCTCATCCCGGGCATCAATGATGATGAAGAGAATTTGCGCCAAACGGGTGAGTTCATCCGCAGGCTGCCGAATATCATCGGCGTGGAACTGATGGGGTATCACGATCTGGCGGCTGCCAAATATGAGGCGCTGGGGATGGATTATTTGTTAAAAAAGATCAAGGCTCCTGATAAATATCACTTGTTCAGTTCTGCACACATTCTTGAGCAGGCTGGATTACAGGTAAAGATAAGCTAAACATCCCGTTTGGGATCTGGAGGAAAGATGACAAACACCCACAATCAAAACCTCAGTGAACGGGTCAACCGGCTCAGGCAGCAATCGCTGGACGCGGTTGAATCCATTTCGAGCGAGCGGGCTGAACTACTGACGGATTTCTATCAGCAGAATTTGGGCATCCTTTCGGTGCCGGTGCAGCGGGCCATGTCTTTTGCGTATTTATTGGAACACAAGAGGATTGCCATCCTTGACGGCGAATTGATCGTGGGTGAGAAGGGCGACCAACCCAAGTCTGCTCCTTCCTTCCCGGAATTGTGCTGCCACTCGCTTGAAGATTTGGATATTTTAAATACCCGCCCGTTAACCTCTTTCAAAGTATCTCCCGAAACCCGTAAAGCCTACGCCGAGAAGATCATCCCAATCTGGCAGGGTAAATCCATCCGCGATCTATTGTTTGCAGAAATGACGCAGGAGTGGAAGGATGCCTACGATGCGGGAATTTTCACCGAATTCATGGAACAGCGTGCTCCGGGTCACACTGTGTTGGATGACAAGATCTATCATCACGGTATGCTCGACTTTCAAAAGAAGATAGATGACAGCCTGGCCAAGCTGGATTTTCTGAACGATCCCGCGGCTTACGACAAACAGGAGGAGCTCAAGGGCATGCGCATCGCTGCCGGCGCGCTCATCCGCTTTGCGGAGCGTTACAGTCAACTGGCTCAGGAACTAGCAAAACAGGAACAGGATGAGAACCGAAAAAGGGAACTCAAAAAGATCGCGGACGTTTGCAGGCATATTCCGGCGCACGCGCCGCGTGACCTGCATGAAGCGCTGCAGTATTACTGGTTTGTTCATCTTGGGGTGACCACCGAACTGAACACCTGGGATTCGTACTGCCCGGGCCGGCTGGATCAGCATCTGCAGCCCTTTTACGAAAGCGGGCTGGCAGATGGCACGCTGACCCGCGAAGCGGCAAAAGAACTGTTGTGCTGCTTCTGGATCAAGTTCAACAACCAGCCTGCGCCGCCCAAGGTGGGCGTGACCGCCGCGGAAAGCGGTACCTACACGGATTTCGCTCAGATCAACGTGGGCGGCCTGAGGCCTGATGGCTCTGATGGGGTTAACGAGGTCTCATACCTGCTGCTGGACGTGATCGAAGACATGCGCCTGCTGCAGCCCTCCTCCTCCATCCAGGTCAGCAAGAAGAACCCTGACCGTTTCATCAAGCGGGCGGCGAAGATCATTCGCACCGGGTTTGGCCAGCCCTCCATCTTCAACGCGGACCTGATCGCCCAGGAATTGATGCGCGCGGGCAAATCCCTGGTGGATGCCCGCTGCGGGGGATCTTCCGGCTGTGTGGAGGTGGGCGCTTTTGGCAAGGAAAACTACAACCTGACCGGTTACTTCAACCTGCCCAAGGTGCTTGAATTAACTTTGCACAACGGATTGGATCCGCGTACAGGCAAGCAGCTCGGTCCGCAGACCGGAGATGCGATAAAGTTTATAAACTTTGACCAGCTCTATGTCGCTTTTGAGAAGCAGTTGCTGCATTTTGTGGATATCAAAGTGCGTGGCAATCAGGTGATCGAACGCCTGTACGCCAACTACATGCCTGCACCCTTCCTTTCCCTCTTGACCGATGATTGCATTTCCACCGGCAAGGATTATCACAACGGCGGAGCGCGTTACAACACCAGCTACATCCAGGGCGTGGGCATCGGCAGCATGGCGGATTCACTCTCGGCGATCAAGACACACGTTTATGATAAGAAAAACTTCACCATGGACGAACTGCTCAAGCTGCTGGATTCCAATTTTGAAGGCGCAGAACGGTCTCGACAGCTGCTCTTGAATCGCACCCCGAAATATGGCAATGACGATGATGCTGCGGACGACCTGATGGTGCGCGTCTTTGAATCCTATTTCAATGCGGTGGATGGACGCCGCAACACCAAAGGCGGCGAATATCACATCAACATGCTGCCCACCACCTGCCATATCTATTTTGGATCGGTTACCGGTGCGCTGCCGGATGGACGCTTCGCCGGTAAACCGCTTTCAGAAGGCGTTTCACCCGTCCAGGGCGCCGATCAGCATGGGCCGACTGCCGTGGTGCGCTCGGTGGCCAAGATGGACCAGGTCCGCACCGGCGGCACGCTACTTAACCAGAAGTTCACCCCACAGGTGCTGGAGAGCGAAGAAGGTATGAACGGCCTTGTGCAATTGGTGCGCGGCTACTTCAACCTTGATGGGCATCACATCCAGTTTAATGTGGTGGATGTTGAGACTCTAAAGGCGGCACAGGCAAACCCCGAACAGTACCGCAGCCTGATCGTACGTGTGGCGGGTTACAGCGATTACTTCTGCGACCTCAGCAAACAACTTCAGGACGAGATCATCACCCGCACGGCTTTTGGCGGATTCTAAAAAGGATTTCCCACTATATTATCTGATCAAAAATGGACCTCTCGTTTTTCGAGAGGTTTTTTGCAAAAAGGGATTTTGGCATATTTTTTTATGTTCATAAAACTGATAGAATTAGTAATAAAAGAATGATGCGCCAAGTATAAGAGGTGGATGTGGTTGCAGCGATAAACAATTGGTTTACAGCGAACAGTCCATTGTTTCAATTCTTTTATGGGCAAGTTTTCTTTATTATGGGTATTTCCATATTATTTCAAACGCGTCAACATTCGCGTTTGAATCTGGCACGTAGTCTTCCCTGGTTGGCCGGTTTTGGGATCTTACATGGCTTGTATGAGTGGGGTGACATTTTCATTCCGATCCAGGTTGCAGCCCACGGAATGGGATTTGAAACCATTTTAGACATTATCCACCTTTTTGTTTTAGCCTTGTCTTTTGGATCTTTGTTTCAATTTGGCATTGAATTAATGCGACCTTATTCGAAAAATTGGGGATGGATAAGATTCTTACCAGGGATTGTCTTTCTGGTTTGGTTGGCGGGACCTTTTGGTGCAGGTTTTATTTTCTTCAACAATCTTGAAGAATGGCATTCTTTTGCAAACACGATTTCCCGTTATATGCTGTGTGTTCCTGCTTGTATATTTTCATCAATTGGTATGGTCAGACAGGTAAAAATCCAAATCAGGCAAATGAACCTGCCGCAAATCAATAAAATGTTACTCATGTCAGCTTGGACAATTGCTTTTTATGGAATTGTCGAAGGTGCAAGCGTTCCCAAAGAGACCTTTTTTCCAGCTTCCATCATTAATTCAGATTCATTCACTGCTCTGATAATTCTGCCGCCTTTTGTGTTTCGGGCCATTGCCGGTTTGGTTCTTCTTTTTGCCATGTGGAGGGCGTTGAAGGTATTTAATATCGAGACTGAGCGAATCATTCACCAGATGGAAATAGGACAGGTTATCGCCACTGAGCGCGAACGTGTCGCCAGGGATTTGCATGATGGCGCATTACAACAAGTGTACGCTTCGGGATTGATGGCGCAAACTTTATCCAAACGTGTTGCCCAGGAAAATAAAGCGGAAGTGAATCAGCTAATGCAGTCCATTGATCAAGCGGTTGAAAAACTTCGCACATTTTTATCGCAAGATAATCCGATCATGGAATCTGTTGATCTCATCGGGGCCATCAGCCCGATCATAGAAGAAGCGCGTAAAAATTTAATAATTGATACTTTTTGGAATACCAAGAAAATACCCTCATTAACCCCAGATCAAACGAGGCACTTCAAGGCTTTTATTAGTGAAGCACTATCAAATGTGATCCGGCATTCCAAATCTGATAAAGCAGAAATTAGACTTTTTTGTTCTAAAAACCATTTTCACCTGCAGGTTAAGGATTTTGGGGAAGGGATCTCAGCTTCTGCCGACCCCGGGTTTGGTCTGAAAAACATGCGGGATCGTGCCCGATTATTAGGGGGTTCATTAAAGATCGAATCAACCCCCAATGAAGGAACCACAGTGGATCTTGATCTTCCAATGGAGGAAATGGATGCGCCGCATCAGACTTTTAGTTGTTGATGACCATTTAGTGGTCAGAGCCGGTCTTCGTGCCTTACTTGCCGAAGAGGCCGATTTGGAGGTTGTCGCTGAGGCCGATTCTTCAGAAACGGCGCTGGCCCAGATCAAGAGTTTTTCACCTGACGTAGTCATTATGGATATTCAACTTCCCGGGCAAAGTGGACTTGAGGCCTGTCGAGAAATATCCACAAATTACCCCAATACAAAAGTGGTCATTCTAACCTCTTATGCAAACCAAAGCTTCCTGCAACAGGCTCTCCGGGGGGGAGCATCTGGATATGTCTTAAAGAAGGTGGGTAGTGAAGAGCTTGTACGGGCGATCAGGGCTGCATATAACGGGGACAACGCTTTTGATGCCCATACCACTTCACAAATGGTGGCCAGACTTAAACAGCTGGAAACGCAGGTGGAACAAAGCGCTTTTAAAGATCTTTCGCAACGCGAAATGGATGTTTTAGCCTTGGTAGCCGAAGGTGATGGCAACAAAGAAATAGGTGAAAAACTTAACCTCACAGAAATAACCGTAAAAAACTATGTGAGCAATATCCTCTCGAAATTAGAACTGCGTAATCGAATTGAACTGGCAACTTTTGCGGTAAACCATCACCTTAAAGATCATATGGATTAAATGAAAACTGGTGTCCACATCGGACACCAGTTTTTGGTGATGTTGTGAGTTTACGCTATTTTCTTTTGGAACCATTTACCAGGTTGCCAAAAAGTACCAATGTAATACAAGACTGCGCGGTCCAAGCCATAGTATCCGGCTGATTTCCAGGCAAACATGATCAGGATTCCAAGAACTAAAAGGATGGGGCCGCTGCTTAAACTTCCAGCAAGAAGGAAATTCAAGTTCAACAAAGCGCTGAAGAAGGCGGCAACACCTACGAAACAGCCCAGGATCAATCCGATTCCAACAAGTAATTCACCCACTGCGATCAATTTTCCAAACCAGACATAAGACTGATTGTCAAGCATGGATTGAATGAAGGAGCGATACCATTCATAATTGATCGGAGGTTTCGCGGGGGCTTCGGGCATCGAGACAGCATGCATCCAGTAGCCTTTTAGTGCTTCTCCGGTTTGCATCCATTCGGGAGCAGAAAGTTTATGAAGGCTGGCGGTTACCCATTGATAGCCAACATAAATTCGGACAATTAACCATAACCAGGCAAATTTGGAACTATTAAAAAGTGCTTTAAAGAAAGGTGCATCTTCAACATTGATCGGACCAAATAAAGCGTTTTTCATAACACTCCTGTCTGTTAGTTGATTTCAAGAAGACTTGATCAGCTTCCTGTAAGGGTTCATTCCCTTCAAGACTAGAGTACTGTTTACTGATATGAAAAAACATATCCATATGGACCTGAATTTCCATATCCATCAGTACTCTACTTGATGCGTGTTTTTCTAACGAAGGGGGTTACAGTATTGGAATTAATTAGGTGGAGGAGTATCACCTTCGTGTCAAGCAAGCATACGAAAAAAAACAAATCCAGCCTATAGCTGGATTTGTTATAAACGACCAATGACTTGTTTTCAGTTTTTGGTGTTTATTCGTACCCAAATTTCTTGAGAGAAGCCAGGATCTTCTTTTCATCGTACAGGAAGTAGAGCATCGCAAGGGCAGCCAGCATGCACACGGCGCTGATGAAGGCGACCAGACGCACTCCGGCCGGATTCTCCGTGCTTCGTCCGAGCAGCAGGATGGAGGGCATGATCAGGCTGACAAAACCGCTGGGGATGGCAGTCAGCAAACTGGCTGCCGCGCCAAAGTTGGCTTCCTTGGCTTCGCCGGTACGCAGGCAGTCTTCCCGTACGATCTCGTTGTTGATCGCTCCTGGGATGATGCCGGTGATGGCGCCTGGCAGGGCTATGATGGCCACGATGACCCATGAGGTGATCTTCACCGGGAAGGGCAGTTTATCGGCAAACCCGAGGGCGATCATCACCACGGACATGATCAGCAGGGCGATCATCAGCAGGTTTTTCTTGCCCGTCCGTTTAGCCATGGTGGCGACAAAAGGGTAAATGAGGAAGGATAATCCCAGGATCGTGCCGCCAAAAGCAACCATCATCGAGTCAGAATATCCAAAAATGATGGTGACAAAGTAAACCAATCCAGCCTGGAAGAGACCGTCGCCCCAAAAATAGACCTGGCAGGTCAGGGTATAAAGGACGAAGATCTTATTGGAAAAGGTCATTTTGAGCGCCGTCCACAGGTTAACCTGAGAGGTTTTGCCTGAACCGTAACGGCGTTCATCCACAACCCAGATCTGAAGTGCAACCAATAAAGTGGATACCAGAATCAACCCGCCGACCGTCAACCGGAAGGCATCCACCGGACTCATGCCCGAATTGATCAAGGCGTCCTTGATCAAGTAGATGGCTTGCGAGCCGATGATGAATCCGAACACCCAGCCAATGGAATTGTAGGTGTTGAATTTCATCAAAATACTGCTGGAGGAGCTGAATTCAGGGATGATCGCGCCCGAGACATTAAACAGGCTGCGGAAAATGTTCAACAGGATGACGATCACGAAGAGCCAGACGGCATTGGCGGAGCTGATGTGATCCACTGGCGGTGCAAAAACGAGATAGCTCAAGATCGAGATCGGCAAAAAGGAGACCAGCATGAAAAGTTTTCGCCGACCGATGCGGTTGGTCGAGCGGTCGCTCCACTGCGCAATGAAAGGATTTATCAAAATCACCAGAATGCCGCCCACGTAACCGATCAAGCCCAGGATGGTGATGCCAAAAACCGTGGAATTGGAAAGGTATTGTGGAAATGAGGATTGGGTCGTCTCTGGTGGCATATAAAAATAGGTCATCAGACCAGCCAGGCTGCCGATGATGACAGTGCCAACGTAACCCAATGCCCAGAGGACGATCCTCCACGTTGGGAAAGGCTCTTGCGCAGGTAAACTACTGGTGATCACCGAATTGGCATTAGCGGTCATGAAGCGGCCTCCCTTGAAGCGCAATTAATCGTTTACGCAACCGTATCGTTGATCTCAAACTTGATCACACCGATATCGCTGGTGGTGGCTGCCACGCCGATCTTGTTTTGACCGGGGGCGAGCGGGTCGCCGGTGATGCTGACCACAATGGGAATGCCCATTCGGGCGGGGATGGAGTTCTTGCTTGAAATTTCCGCACCGCTGACGGATTTTTCTGGTACTGTCATGGTGAGCGCTGCACCTTCATAGACTTTACTGCCGACGGTTATCGGTCCGATGCCGATCAACAGGGTTGAATCAATGATGTTTTTCAAAGTAAATTCGAAACCGGTGGCAGTGTTTTTGAGGGTGCCTTTGACATACAACTTGGCGAGAATGAAGGGTGGAAACATGGTTTTTCTCCTTTGATGAGATGAATACCAATCAATGCTTATACTTTGAAGTTTTTGAATTGAGGCAGGTAAGCCTTGTTCTGTTCAAACATTTCATTGACCATGGTTCTGATCTCTTGCAGCGAGAGCACGGCGGCTGTCAGCGGATCGTGGCAGATGGCGCGGTAGATCATGGTGGGGTCGCCAGCCAGACTGCCGGTGATGGCCATTTCTTCGATGCCGCTTGAGAGTTGGGTCAGCAGGGCGCATTCCGGGGGCAGCGCGCCAACGTGGATGGGATGCAAACCGTCCTTATCCACCAGCACGGGAACTTCCACGCAGGCGTTTTGGGGCAGGTTGGAAACGAGATTGGTGTTCGGCACGTTGCCGTTGAATTTGAACAGCTCACCGCCCTTGAGCGCGTTGATGATATAGGCAGCGTACTCCTGTCCGCGGTCGAGGATGATGGGGGTGTCTGAGGCAAACCATTCCTTGGCCTGGTCCTTCCAGGTGGCTTCGTTGTTTTGGTATTCCTTCAGAATGTAAGCGTACTCGCCGGGGTTCCAGCCTGTGCCGTGGATGCAGTATTTCTCGATCAGATCCGGCCGTTTGCGGAACCACCAGTTGTACTCGGAATTGTGTCCGCTGGATTCGGTGACGTATTTGCCCAGAGCGAGATACATTTCGTTGCGAACAATCTCGCTTTCGTAGACTTCGGGATTCTCGGTGATGGCCTGATGAATGAGGGGATAGGCATCTTCGCCGTTGACTTTGAAATCAAGGTACCAGGCCTGGTGGTTGATGCCTGCACAGGTGTAGGTGATCTCTTCCGGGCTGGCACCGATCCACCAGCCGAGCATTTGCGCCGTCCCCTGCACGGAGTGGCACAAACCGGTGGTGGAGATGAATGAACTGCGTTGAATGGCGCCGCACAACATGGCCATGGGATTGGTGTAATTCAGCAAAACAGCTTTCGGGCAGACCCTTTCCATGTTGCGCACGATATCCATCATGGGGTTGATGGTGCGCAAGAAGCGGAAAATGCCAGAGGGTCCGCGGGTATCACCCACATTGGTATCCACACCGTATTTCTTCGGGATTTCAATATCATGCCGCCAGACATCCGTTTGACCTGCCAGGATGGTGGTCAGGACCACATCCGCGTCGCGCAGAGCTTCCACCCGATCAAGTGTGGCGGTGACCTTGGCGGGATAATTGCCGAGCTGGATGATCTTCTCGACGGCTTTTTTTGAGAACTCAAGACGTTCGGGATCAATATCCATCAGGGCGATGGTGGCGTCAGCCAACAGCGGAAAAGTAAGGATGTCGCGCACGAGTCCGCGGGTGAAGCCGAGACTGCCTGCCCCAATAAAGGTGATTTTGGTCATGTTATGCCTCCAAAAGTAAGGTGATGATGCGGCGGGCAGTGATGGAAATTTCCAGTTTGCCGTTAACAACCTGAACATTCTCAAGCCGGTTGCCAAACAGGTCGCATATCCAGGCCGATCTAAATTTCAATAATCCGCTGGCGAGCGCCGCATTGATGCTATTATCGCTTGAATTCAATAAAGTTACCAATACTCCATTATCAGCAGATCTGCGCAAGCTCAAGGTCAGGATGGGTGGTTGTGGCAGGTTCAGCAGGGTTCCAGAACCTGGCAGTTGAGTCGCTGCGGCAACTTCGCCCATATGCTGCAAGACGGGGCGAGCGTGTTCAACCTCCGCGGCGAACCGGTGGGCGCGGGATTCATCAAATTCACCGGCATAAGGCAGGATGGCGTAGCAGGCTGTAACGACACCGGGCTGCGCTCCGGGGAAGTTGGTCTCCCAATAATTATTGGTCACCCATCCCAAAAGCATGGCACGTTCAAGTGTAACTTCAGCCTGGTTGTGGGCAAAATGAAAATCGCCCAACTGCACCATGGGGTTTTCGGGGGTGGCGATGGTCACGCCGTGATGCCCGTTATTAAAATCCACCCATCCCTGGACGGTGAAGTAATCACGGCAGGATCCTGCAATTTGATCGAGGTGTGGGCGGACGGGAACGCCGCCGATATCAAAGCGTGCCTGGGCGTTGGGAAGGTTGAATGGGAAGAGCAGGTAGGTTGCTTCTGGGTGAATGGTGGTACCCATCTGCCATTCAGATTGAAACTCGATCTGATCGCCCTCGGATGGAATGAACGTCCGCTGCAGGATCTTGCCGATCTTTTCGTGTTCGAGAATTTGTTCAACCACGGTGCCAAAGGAGTGGTGATAAACTTTGTGCATTAATACTTTCGAGGGTGATGTGCGGTTGGCTTGCCAATCAGGATGCCATCCTCTTTCGGTGTCTGGGTCAATGGTCCAGTTGACGGTGCAAAGCCTCTTGCGGGGTTCTGGCGTTTCATGGTCAGCGACCTCTTCATGAACAAACCCGTGAATTGGGTGACCCGCAGATGAGTCCATCCATTCGTGGTTAAGTTGCTTGTCAAACAAAGAACTGATACCGCCTTTGTTTTTATCAAAAGTGATCTGGTAGCGGTTGTTTTCCACGATGTTTGCATCGCTTTCTTCCGCTTCGGACATGCTGTCCAAGGCATCCCAACCCACCACCGTATAACCAAAAGCAGGCACTGTGACAGGTTTCAGCAGCCATCCCATGCCGCCATTGAAATCCTTTAAACTTCGGTCCGTCCAAAAGTCGGTCGGCTGCGCCATGCGTCCAATCGCATGGCGGCTGGAAGTCTGATCAGTATTCAACCCGCGAGGGATGAGCAGGTTTTTTGGAATGGTGCCGGAAATACTGCGTTCCCAGGGGAGTGAATTGAACAATACCATCTCGGTGGGGTCAGTATGCGGCAAGAAATGGGAGAAATCAGCCAATGTATCGCGTTCCAGCAGCAGGCTGAGAGAACGGGCGGTAAAAGCCAGGTTCTTTTTATGATTATCCATTGCCAACGAATCTTCCAGCTGCGGATCATTGGAGGCGGTATCTGCTCCCCAGGTGTGTTCACCATATAAGTTGAGCATCAGCCAGGCATTATCACGCTGTAATTCGATCGTTCTGTCGGACCACCTTACCGCTGAGACATCCGGATTGGTCGGATCCGAGACTGTATTTTTGAGCAGCTGTAAAGCTGAAGACAGGGCGTCAGCCCTTTGGAGGCGGCTGCGAGAGGTGCGGTTTATGGTTGTTTCTCTCGCTGCAGAAATGCAGCCAAAATTCCAATAATCCGTCCAGTCGCCGCGGATGGTTTCAAGTTTTGCAGAGTGACCTTTCACTTGTTCCCAGAACATGCGGGGTGTGGCAGAAACCAGCCTTGGGATTTTTCCGGTTTTATTCCAACGGTCGGCAAATTCTGCGAAAGCACCCCAGGCAGATCCATTATCGCCAAAAGGATGAAATCCCTCCATCATGATGAAGGGCAGGGGATACCCATGTTCGGTCAGGTACTGCTCAATTTTCGGGAACCATTCACTAAAGGCTTCGTCATTATCATTTCCGAGTCCAAAATCATTCAATTTTGAGTACTGCCAGCCGTTATGCGTTGGAATAACCCGCCCGCTGGGGGTCTGCCAGAGAAAGACATTTGGACGGGGCGTGGGAGGACCGCCGAAATGATGATTGATGGCCATGCTGAAGGCCTCAATACCAGCGTCCAGGAGCACGTCCGGCAGGCTCCAGTTCTGGCCGTTGATGTCGCAGTTCATGGCGTGGCGGATATCGAGACCATATTCCCTGCGCAACCGTTCGACAGGACGCAGGCTTTCGATCAACTGGATTGTGTTAAGCAGAGGGGTGTTGTTGGTCTGCATGGCCATGATTTCGATCAGGCCAGCTTTGTCAGCCGCGATCAGGCGGTCTATTTCCGCGCTTGAAGCTGTTTTGAGCCATGCTTCAATTCCGCAGGTGGTTTCCACCGTCCAACGGAACCTGGAATCAGGGGGATTGTCTTTGTAGCGATCAATCAAACGTAAAGCATCATCAATAAACCGGTACTGCATTTCCCAGAAAATGGGCTGGTCATTGGTAAAACCGATATCCGTATGTGTGTGGTGGATCATGTAAATCGTTTCGATCGTCATAATACCTCACCAGGAAAGTTGGTTAAAAACCATTGTCACGGAAACTATTTAATTGATTATTATCTTGACGCTGTCAATATTATAGTGTTAATCTTGACACTGTCAAGGTATGAAGGTAGGATTGAGGCATGGAAAATAAAAAATACCATCACGGTGATCTCAAAAACACCCTCATCCAGGCGGGGATCGAAATCCTGGCTGAAGAAGGGGTGGGTGGGCTCAGCTTGCGCAAAGTGGCTCAAAAGGCAGGTGTCAGTCACAACGCTCCCTATTTTCACTTTGCCGATAAACAGGCGTTGATCGCCGCCATCTCCACCGAGGGATATCGGACCTTGTATGAGCAACTTGTCTTGATTCGCGTGACTCACCAGGCGGACGCGCAGCGGCAGTTGGTTGAGGCGGCGTTCATGTATTTGAGGTTTGCCCAAAACAAACCCGCCCACTTCAAAGTGACTTTCTCCAATGCGGTGGAACGTGAAGAAGCCTATCCCGACCTGGTCGCCGCGGCCGACAACCTTTTGGGCGAATTGATTAAAATTGTGGATGCCTGCCAAAAAGCAGGGATTCTGCATCCGGCTCCGGTTGGCGCCATGGCCGTCAGCGTCTGGAGCGCCGTCCACGGATTTACCAGCTTGTTCATTGACGGCCAATCCATGCATGAACGGCTCAAGGTTGCCCCCGTGGATCAACTCTTGATCTTCACATTAAATCAATTCACCGTTGCAGATTGGTCAGAGGAACATTTTCCGCTGCCCGTGTAATTCTTGTTGAAAGGTAAGGTTAAAAATGCCACTTCCTCCGGTTCCTGAGTTTCATCCCGTTGCGCAAGCAGAATCCGTTATTATTGCTGGCTGTGCCAGGTTTACGGTGCTGACGGACCGTTTGATCCGGCTTGAATTTGATAAAGGGAAGCATTTTGAAGATCGGCCTTCGCTGGCTTTCTGGCACCGCCTGCAGCCCGTGCCTGCTTTCACAAAAACCGTCACAAATCAACTTGTTGAGATCGAAACGGATTATCTGAGACTCAATTACCGACCTGACCTCCGTGGATTCAGTGCAGACAACCTGTCCATCCAATTGAAGGAAACAAATGTAACCTGGCATTATGGCGAACTACAATCTGACAATCTGCAGGGTACCGCCCGCACATTGGATGGGGACGCAGGAAACACAAGATTGGATAATGGTCTGTTGTCGAGATCCGGCTGGGCAGTCGTGGATGATTCCACTTCGCCCATGTTTACTGATTCTGGCTGGGTACAGGCAAGAAAAGACGCTCCATCAAAAAGGGGGTTGGCCTCCATAGCTGCCCGCTTCTTTGACAAAAGCAAAGACCTATACTTCTTTGGTTATGGCACTGATTATTCTGCCTGCCTGGCTGATTTCACCCGCGTGTCAGGTTCCATGCCCATGATCCCGCGCTATATTCTGGGCAACTGGTGGAGCCGGTATTGGGAGTATTCGCAGGACGAACTTAAAGAGTTGATGCTGGATTTTAAGGTGCATGAAGTTCCACTCTCGGTCTGCATCATTGACATGGATTGGCACATCACCAAGACTGGAAACCTTTCCGATGGCTGGACGGGATACACCTGGAACAGGCAGCTTTTTCCTGATCCCGAAGGGTTGATCCAATGGCTTCACGAACAGGGGCTGCGTACGGCGCTCAACTTGCATCCCGCCAACGGGGTTTACCCGCATGAAGAACAGTATCCCCAATTAGCCGAATGGATGGGCGTAGACCCGGCTTCAAAAAAACCGATCCACTTTGACATCGCCGACCCGCATTTCATGGATGGTTATTTTAAGTTTCTGCACCACCCTTATGAAGAGATGGTTTCAAAAAAGGAATCTACAAATTCAACGAAGGTGGAAGGGGTTGATTTCTGGTGGATGGATTATCAACAGAAGAGATCCAGCAAGATCCCGGGGCTGGACCCGCTCTGGCTGTTGAATCACCTGCACTATCAAGACCTCGGCCGTGATGGGCGCAAACGTCCTTTCGTGTTTTCGCGCTGGGGTGGGCTTGGCAATCACCGTTACCCGATCGGGTTCAGCGGAGACACCTTTGTGAGCTGGAAAACACTGGCCTACCAGCCTTATTTCACGTCCACCGCGGCCAACGTGGCTTACGGTTGGTGGAGCCATGACATTGGTGGGCACATGGTCAAGGAGCTGACTCCGGAGCTCTATTTACGTTGGGTTCAATTTGGTGTGTTCAGCCCGATCTTCAGGTTTCACTCCACCAAAAAGGCTGAACTGGAGCGCCGTCCCTGGCACAAACCGGAGCGCATCTATAAAGCAACCAAACAAGCGCTTCAATTACGGCATGCGCTGATCCCCTATATATACAGCATGGCCTGGCGCGCCCATCAGACGGGTATCAGCCTGGTCGCCCCCATGTATTTCGGAAACATGGAAGAGCCGCAGGCTTACCAGGCGAAGGATCAGTATTTCTTTGGCTCCGAGTTGATTGCAGCACCAATTGTTGAACCTGCCAACCCTGAAACAAACCTGGTGCAGAAACGGTTCTGGCTGCCGGAAGGCACCTGGACAGATTTGTTCAGTGGCGAAAAATTCAACGGCAGTCAGTGGCAGTCCATATCCGCGGAACTGGAAGACATCCCTGTTTTTGCCAAACCGGGGGCGATCATCCCGCTGGCGCCGATGACCGGCTGGGGTGGGGTTGATAATCCAGCGATACTGGATATCCACGTGTTCCCAGGTGCAGATAATGCCTTTGAATTGTATGAAGATGACGGTCTGACCACGGATTATCAACGCGGCGATCACTGTGTTACACGCTTCTCGCTGCTTGATGGTTTCTTCACCATCCATGCAGCAAAGGGTAATCTGGGGTTCATTCCTGAAAACCGCACCTATCGCATCCATCTGCGTGGTGTTGATCAATCAATCCAGGCAGTCATCTCGGGTGAGTACGATGCACAAACCCATACGCTTAGCTTGGAGCCCTTCTCACTTCCAGCCAATCAAGCTTTCTCGATCAATCTAAAACTTAATACCAAGGAGTTAAAATGACGCTCACCATCTCTGGAGACCAGTTCATGCTGGATGGCAAACCCTTTCGCATTCTCTCAGGCTCCATGCATTATTTCCGTGTGCCACGCGAGTATTGGGATGACCGTCTCGAAAAAGCACGCTTGATGGGACTCAATGCCATTGAGACTTACGTTTCGTGGAACCTGCATGAACCCAAACCGGGTGAATTCCATTTCGAGGGAAATCTGGATATTGAGGCTTTCATTAAAGCTGCTGCCCGGCATGGATTGAAAGTGATCCTGCGTCCCGGACCCTACATTTGTTCGGAATGGGATTTTGGCGGGCTGCCCGCCTGGCTGCTTAAAGATCCACATATGCGGGTGCGCTGTTCTTATCCTCCTTTTCTGGCCGCCATGGACCGCTTTTTTGAGGTTCTGCTAAACCCGCTCATTCCGCTGCAGTATTCTCACGGCGGCCCGATCATCATGGTCCAGGTCGAAAATGAATACGGTAGTTACGGCGATGACAAGGCTTATCTGGCTTATATTCGCGACAGCCTGAAAAGAATGGGTATTGTTGAGTTTCTGTTCACTTCGGATGGCGAACAGGGACGCAACCTCAAAGCCGGCATGCTGGAGGGAACCTTTGCCACGGTTAACTTCGACCATGCTCCCGAACATGCCTTCAAATTGCTGCGAGAACTTCAGCCCGAGGGGCCGCTGATGTGCTCCGAGTTTTGGGATGGCTGGTTTGATCATTGGAATCTTTGGCACAACATCCGGCCCGCCGGAGGAGTGACCAGGATCTTCGAAAGAATGTTGAAGCTTGGTGCTTCGGTCAATTTGTACATGTGGCATGGCGGCACAAATTTTGGATTCATGAACGGCGCCAATCACGTTTTTGGCAAATACCTGCCGATCATCAACTCATACGATTATGACGCGCCGCTATCCGAGGCAGGAGACATTACCAGGAAATACCATGCGCTGCGCAATGCAATCCGCAAGATTGCACCTGTCCCCGACGAACCCCTGCCAGCACCCAGCCCCAAGTTGCAGCTTGAAACTGTGAAAGTGACGGGAGGCGTTTCATTGTGGAAGGCGCTGCCCAAGCTTTCGACACCAGTGCATACAGCGAATACTGAACCGATGGAATATCTCGATCAAAACTACGGATTCATCCTTTATAGAACCCGTTTAAGTGGCCCACAGAGTGGAGCACTTTCCATCAAAGGCTTGCGCGACCGCGCCCAGGTCTTTTTGGATGGAAAGCCGCTCGGAGTTCTACGCCGCAACCGTCCCAATCAGAGCCTGAAAGTGACCGTGCCTGCATCCGGAGCCCAGTTGGATATTTTGGTTGAAAACATGGGGCGGGTTAACTTTGGCCCGGAACTGGTGGACCGCAAGGGTATTCTGGATGGAGTGATCTTGAACGGACATTACGTTTTTGACTGGGAAACCTACTGCCTGTCGCTGCAAGATGTTTCCGGATTGGAGTATGCCGGGATTGAAAATCCGCTTAATGAACCGGCCTTCTATCATGCGGAGTTCGTGGTTGAAAAGCCATTGGATACTTTTCTCAAGCTGCCAGGTTGGGTGAAAGGGGTGGCCTGGGTTAACGGTTTCAACCTCGGCCGCTACTGGAAGGTTGGTCCGCAGCAGGCGCTCTATGTGCCGGCTACAGTTTTGAAACCCGGAAAAAACAAGTTAACGCTGTTTGAACTACACGGCACCCGAAACTTGCAGGCACGGTTCAACTCAAAACCATAGAAAAGAAAAGAAGATCTTGCAGTGCAAGGTCTTCTTTTTATCATTTCTCCCGTTTGCAGGCGAATTGGGCCAGGTTCAACAATTCCCCTTTTTCGGATGAATCAGGAAAACTTTGGAGACAGGCTGTCGCCCTGTCTACGAACAAGGTTGCGTCGTTATAAGCTGTTTCCATAGCGCTGCTGGACGACACAGCCTGAATTAATCGTTGGATTTCGTTTTCGCTTCGAATTTTCACACCTGTGGTCAGGTTGAGGATGGCTGGATCATCGGGATTGTCTTTCAGGTAATGAATCATGGGCAGAGTGATGATGCCCTGACGCAGGTCGCCGCCTATAGGTTTGCCAACTTTGGATTCATCCCCCGTGTAATCGAGGATATCATCCACAATTTGGAAGGCCATTCCCATTTCATAGCCAAACTTGCGAAAAAGATCGATTTGTTGAGTGTCTTTGGTGCAGATCATGGCAGCTGCCTGGGCGGAGGTTTCAAAAAGTGAAGCTGTTTTTGCATAAATGCGGTGATAGTAGGTTTCAACATCCAGGCTTGAGCGGTTGACAAATAATTGGTTGATCTCACCGTTTACGATGGTCATCAGGGTACGTGAAAACAGGCGCATGACTTCGATGGAGTTCGTTTTGGCAGCCATATCCGAAGCGGCGGCGAATAGAAAATCACCGGTCAGGATGGTAGCCGCGGGCGACCAGTTGGCGTTCAATGTGGAGATTCCGCGCCGCAATAGTGAACCATCCACCAGATCATCATGAACCAGGGTGGCGCAGTGCAGCATCTCGATGGAGGAGGCCAAAGTCACCAGGGTTTCAATATTAGCGCCCAGCAACTTGCCGATCAGCAGGATGATCCTTGGGCGAAGTCTCTTGCCGGCGCTGGAAAGCACCACTTTTGCAGCGGATTTGAGATCTGGTTGATAAATTTCCACTTGGGCAAGCATCGAACGCTCAACGCTTTCAAGCCCTGTTTTTACAAATTTTTGAGTATCCTCGGTCGGGAGGGATCTTGATTTTTCCACAAGCAGATTGATAAACTGGTTCTCTCTTGAATGTGGAAGGCGGTCAAGAGGTTGGATGGCGGTATCCGGATCCATTCGACCTGGTAGGTTAGCGTGAATTTCCATGATGAACAGGCCTCAAATGTGCACTCTCTTGATCAGGGTGAGATCAACCGCAGGTACAAAGGCAAGGGGGAGATCTCCCCCTTGCCATGTGTGACAGAACTATTCGGGTCTTGGAAGAAGAAAACTTGCACCCGGTTCACTTATTAAAACTAACTCCACTTTAGAACGATGCCTGTACCGGCTTCTGGATATGACCAGTCAATGGCGCCAACCGAGCATACGTATTGGCAGGCACCACATTCCGAGCAGGTTTCCATGCCAAATTTCCACATGGCTTTGCCGTTGACCATTTCGTAGGATCCGGTCGGACAGATGATATAGCAAAGTTGGCAGGTCATGCCGATACATTTCTTTGGATTGACTTTAATGTTGGCCTGAGTCTTTGGGATCATTTCGTACTTGCCTTTTAGCAGTTCTCGGACTTTTTCGCCTACAATCTGAGGCCCATATAGGATACTGGGATCATATCTTTTGAATTTTTTCTCTGCCATTTTGTTCTCCTCTAGTCTCTAGGGATGGTTGCCCCATCACTCTTTTTTACCCATACCCATCAACGCCATGAGGCCGCCAATTTTGTTTCCAGCTTCCTCAAAAATTCCTTTGAATGATCCAATGGCAGCCACAATTGCCGGGACGGCCGGACCAAACTTTGGAACGACGTTCAATGCAATTTCCGGGAATGAGTGATTGTTGAATCTCATTTTGAACAAGGTGGCCATGGCTTCATCGGCACATCCGACGATCTTCTGGAAGTATCCCTTGATCATTAATGTATTCATTTCTGGGACATTATCAGAAAGGATCCAGGTTTCACGCCATCTCTCTTCATATTTGGCGAACATGGCTTCTGAGTAATCCTTTTTTGCTTTCATTTCGGCTGCAAGTTCTGCGGCGATCTTGCCCATGGTTTGCGCCACATTGGCTCCGAAATCTTCGACCGGTTGACCAAAACCACCTGAATCTCCGGCCATAACATAACCTGGTAGATAGGATTTCGGTGCATACCCAACAGTATCTCCAATGTTGAGGCAGTGAGCATTGAATTGGACGAGTTCAGCCCCCTCGAGCAATGCCTTGACCTGATCTGTTTGAAGATACCACTGTGCCCGTTGGTGGATGTTGACTTTGGCTTTCATTTCCTGAGCCAATTGATGATAAATGATGATGTTGATGATCCCACGATCCGGGCAGCCTACGGCGTGAGAACCCCAGAAACAAGGATCATCCCCACACATGGTTGGCATGGCTCCCCAATCCACCTCAACCCCATCAGAATCCATATAAGGGGTCAATCTTTTTCTCATGATATCGCCATCGAGGCGATAAATGTATTTAATGGCCAGGGTGATCTTCTCTGGCCCCCAGCGAACAAGACCGGATCGTTTGGCCAACTGAGAGTGAAGACCAGCCGCATCAATCACCATAGGAGCGGTGAACTCACCTTTATCGGTGACCACACCGACCACGCGGGGATTTTCGCCATCTTTGTTTTCCCAAATCAGGTCTGTCGCAAGAGCAGTTTTTAGTTCAGCACCGGCTTTCACCGCTTCATTGGCGAGCCAGGCATCACTTTCATTACGGTAAACCATCATCATATCCCGCATGGCATCACCGCCGACACCGGCTACCATACCGTATTGTTTGACGTCATTATCATAAGCCCATCGAAAATCAATTCCTCCGATGCGGCATTGCCCTTTATGAAATTCAGCTTGTTGAAAACCGGGGAAAATCTCTTCACAAATATTCCTGAACAGATAGCTGCCTGACATATTCTTGTCGCCAGGCGTTCTGGCTCGTTCAAGTAGCAGGACTTTTAATTTTTTCTCCGCAGCGACCTTTGCCGCCGCAGTTCCACCAGGTCCGGCGCCCACCACAATCACATCATAATCTGACATTTTGGTCTCCTTTTTGAAAAAAATATTGCACCTTAACCCAAGTCGTTTCGGTTGCAACTGTTCAGTCGTTGATCCATCCTCCTTTCGGAATGAAGATGATCCATGAAACTGTTGATTAGTGAGGAAGAAGATCAAGCATCGGTTTAAAATGGGTCAATGCTTTGTTTTTTAGATCTTTCAATTCAGCCGGACCCAACAACAGAAGAGGCATGGCAAGTCCTGAAAGACTGAGCAGGGTTCCCAGCTGGCCTTTGAGCAGCCAAAGGACTTTTCCAATTTGTTTTTCGGTCAACGGTTTGAGCGTTTTTTCGACAGGTAATCTAAGGCCTTTGATACCCTGTTCTTTGATTTCTTTTTCAGACAGCACCTCCATGGTCAGAGGTTGTGCCATGCCGATGACTATGGGGGGGGTGGGTGTGCCGACCAACTGGACAAAGATCTTCTTATTTCCACCCGCTGGCATCATTTTTTCGAATGCTTGCCTCTGCTTCTGATCCAATTTGGGTAGAAAAACACCAATCGCCCTGGGAGCCATCATCCCCGCCATGCGGATAAATGGGCTAAGATCAGTGGTTTTCAATGCTTTCAACTGTTTTGACATTGCACCTATCGTCTCGGTCATTTTCTGTCTCCTGATTGGCATTCTTAATTTGTTTATCCCACGGATCGTATTGAAATAAACTGACATACTGCTTTGTCAGACTGGTGAAAGAGTGCATTTATAGACTCACTCAGAGATTTGTATTCTGAGCGACTTGAATTAATCCTTGCCCGATATTAGGATGCGAAACGCTGGAATTTTGACAAAGGGTGGCACATTCGTAAACGGGTCTACCCTTCGTTAATTCGGGCAACTCACTGAAGTGCAATTGATTTTGATAGAAAAAGTATAAACTTTTCGAACGGTCAAGGTCAATAAGCGCACCCCAACTTTTGTCTACTTTTCATCCAACTTTTGTCTACTTTTTTTGTAAGGCGGATTTGGCGAAAGTTGTAAAAAAGCACCAAGAATTAATCAATGGTGCTTTAACAAATCAGATTGAGATAGGCAAGTGAATAGGTTAGGCGGGTTTTGTAGCCAACTCGAAATCTTGTTTTGCTTCCAATAGTTTTGCGAGTTTTTCAATGGATTCTTCGCCCAGGGGAGCAAGAAAATTCGCCAACTCGGTGAACGAAGAAATTTCATCCACGCTGATCTCTCTTAGCTTGAGCGCCAGTTGGACGGCGTCTGCCTTTTTATCAGCACCCAACTTGGTAAAAGCACGATTGAGAAAGGTCCGGACGGCGCTGGTGGACATGCATAATTTTTCTGCGATCTCGACATTTGTGAGACCTTTGCTTGAAAGGACAAGAACATCCCGTTCTCTATTGGTTAATAGGCCGGTTGGGTTTTTTGCAAAACAAGTGATCGGTTCTTCCATCTCAGGGAGGGATTTGGGTGCGTGGTTTTGCCGAACAACCTGAGCGATTTTCAACAGCACAGCAGGGTCCAGAGTGCAAAGGATTTCAGCCAATTCCTCGAGGGATAACAGTTCATCGAGTTTGATCAGCCCGTATTTCATGGCTAATAAAACAGCCTCGTTTCTGTTATCTGCCCCTAGTTTAATACAAGCCTGATGAATATACGTTTTGACACTCGTCTCGGTGATGCCAAGACGCTGACTGATCTCGGAAATGCCCAAATGTTTTAGGTTGGGATGCACAGCTGCCAGAATGAGAATATCACGCTCATTCTTGGTGAGTATTGGGTTGGCAGTGATCGTCTGCATACAATCCTCTAATCTGATGGAGCAAGGCCAACTTCAAAGAGTGGAATGCAAAACTCAAACTAATGATCTTGAATAACAGTAATTTTGTTAATTATATATTATTCTGGTGTGTTTGTTTCAGGGTTCTTGATCCACCGCCAAGACGTCAAGTTATTGGGTGACATTGGCAACAGATACGCGTTCGATCAGGTTACAAGGTAAAATGATCGCGTTTTGATCCACGCTGCTGCCTTGTGTCAGATCCAGCAGCATTTTTGCACTTTCGTGGCCAATTTCCCGGTTGGGTACCTGGATGGTGGTCAATGGAACTGGCAGATAGCTGGCAATTTCGCGATTGTCAAAACCGATGATCGAAAGGTCCTGGGGGATCTTTAAACCTGACTCCTGGGCGGAATTGATGCAGCCTGCAGCCATAAGGTCATTCATGACGAAAATGGCCGTTGGGCGGTTTGAAAGCGCCAGAATACTCTTCATTTGATCATAGCCAGATTGATATTCCCAATCCCCGTAGAAAATGTATTCATCCCTGACAGGTAGATCCGCATTGCTGAGCGAGGTAATGAAGCCTTCCATACGTTGGTGGGTCGGAAAGGAATCGGGGTGTCCGGCCAGGATGGCGATTTCGCGATGGCCGTGTTTGATCAGATAATTGACCGCATCCATGGCACCGTCAATGTTGTTGTAGGAGACGTAATAATCGTGTTTTGAGCCGTGTGAGTAGGCGTAAACGAAGGGGATGTCTATGGGATTGATAATGTTGTCAATGTGGCGGTCGTGCAGCCCAACGTAGATGATGCCATCCACATGTGAACGCAGCATTTGCTGAACGCTGTTGTTGATGTAGCTCTTGTAATCCGCGATCTGATCGTACTGGTTGTAGAGTTTTTCGAGCATGTGCAGATCGCTGAGGATCATTTGATAGCCGTGTTCTTCAAGTCTTTCTTCAATGCCGTTCACAATATCCGCAATCGGCATACCGCGGATGTCCTCGACCAGAACGCCTATGGTCAATGTCTTTCCCATGCGGAGGGATTTGGCGAGGGAGTGTGGGGCAAAATTGGTTTGGGCAATGGCCTCGTTGATGCGTCTGGTGGTTTCTTCACTAAGTTGTTTGTTGCCATTAATGACATAAGAAACAGAGGCAATTGAAACACCGGCAAGTTTTGCAATATCTTTCAAGGTTGTCATGGATAATTCCCTCTGATCCAATGATTAAAACATCCCTGCACTTTACTTTAGGATGTTGAATTCTTCCATGTATTTATACCTTGTTGTTTAAATTTATTCAACTGAGAAGCGACAAACAACTCATCAAGAGAATTAAATAGGAAATTAAGAAAATATGAAAAATAGGGTATTGACATTGGTCAAAAATTCTTCTATAATTTCAACATCAGTTAGGTTAAACGATTAACCCAATACTGGGCGTAACTCCCAATCAATAGATGTACACGAAATTTTTTTTAGTTTGAATGGTTAAACGATTAACCTCACTTAAGTTAGGAGCTTTAAACTAATGGAATTTGTTCAGGTTGCGGATGTGAAACTTAATGATGTCATGTGGTCAAAACAGTTTTCCCTGGTTCGGGATGTCGTTTTGCCCTACATGTGGGAAATTTTGAATGACCGTATCGAAAATGCAGAAAAAAGTCACTGTATTGAAAACTTCAAGGTGGCTGCCGGCAAATCTGCAGACAGCTATTATGGCGTCGTGTTTCTGGATACTGATCTCTATAAATGGATCGAAGCGGTTTCCTATTGCCTGACCGTTGAAAAGCATGAGGAACTCGAAACGCTGTGTGATTATGCCATCGGTTTGATCAAGGATGCTCAACAGCCTGACGGTTACATAAATACTTATTACACATCCATGGCGCCTGAA
The DNA here is from genome assembly GCA_021825925.1 of Chloroflexota bacterium. Classification (GTDB taxonomy): domain Bacteria; phylum Chloroflexota; class Anaerolineae; order Anaerolineales; family Anaerolineaceae; genus UBA6107. Next base: position 217,033 of record JAKAFP010000004.1, on the reverse strand, counting down.
AAACGGTGGTCGAATCTCATGGAAGGGCATGAACTCTATTGCGCCGGCCATCTGATCGAGGCGGCGGTCGCTTACTATAAAGCCACAGGAAAGAACGAACTATTGAAGATCAGCCAGCGTTTTGCAGACCTGATTGATCAGACTTTTGGCAAAGATAAACGGCGTGGTTATCCAGGGCATCCCGAAATAGAACTGGCATTGATCAGGCTGTACGAAGTGACCAAGAACATAAAATATCTTGATCTTGCAGGGTATTTCCTCAATGAACGCGGTGTGGGCGAAAACTTATTTGAAGAAGAATGCAAGAAGGAAGGCCACACCTTTATTTTTCCTGATATGGCTCACTTCAATGCCGATTATTTCCAATCCCAGGCGCCTGTGCGCGAACAGTGCTGCGCCTCAGGCCACGCCGTGCGGGCCATGTACTTATACAGTGCCATGGCGGATTATGCACGCCTGACAAATGATCAGGACCTGATCAAGGCGTGCGAACGAATTTATGACAATACCATCACCCGTCAGATGTATGTTACAGGCGGGGTGGGGGCGGCAAAGCTGGGTGAACGATTTACCAGCGACTTTGATCTGCCTGCTGACAGCGCCTATTCTGAAACTTGCGCCTCCATCGGGTTGATGTTGTTCTCTTCACGCATGTGGCTTTTGAATGGCAGAAAAACGAATTATGACATCTGGGAGCAGGCTCTTTACAATACAGTTCTATCAGGCATGGGGCGAGATGGTCACCATTTCTTTTATGTGAATCCGCTTGAAGTTGTTCCCCAGACCATTGCACATAATCCCACCTATTCGCATGTCAAAACGCAACGTCAAAAGTGGTTCAGTGTGGCATGCTGCCCACCCAATCTAGCTCGCATATTATCTTCCATCCCTGGATATATTTACGCACTTGATGGGGATTGTTTGTACATCCTTTCGCACCTTGGTTCTTCATTCAAAAAAGGAGGGCTCTATGTAAATCTTGTACGGAAAGGTGATGACTACACACTCACGATTGAAGGTGAACCGCGAAGCATCTTTTTACGGTTGCCCGAAAACTCAAACCTGGTGAGCGATCAAATAAATGTGAACGATGATGGATACTTTATAATTCAACATACTGGTGGAAAACAGGAATATTCCTATTCCCTGATTCCCCAGGTGCGAATTTTACGTGCCCATCCCAGTGTATCAGCAGCAGCGGGCAAGCTTTGTGTGCAAAGAGGCGAAACCGTTTACTGTGCTGAACAAGCTGATAATGCGATACCTTTGAGTGCACTTCGATTGCCTGCGGACGCTGTCTTTTGCGAAGAGAAAGTTGATTGGCTTGACGAAAACATGCCAGTTCTGAAGACAGTTGGATACAGTGTGTCGGAAAAGGATTGGGATCATGCGCTTTACAGTTCCCAACCCTGTGTGTATGAATCACGAGAAATAACGCTCATTCCCTACAGCCAATGGGGCAACCGTGGCGAAAACGAGATGCGCGTGTGGTTAACCGAGAAGTAATATGCTGATTTTCAAGATATTAAAAAGGAGAAGCACGAGATGAAAAAAGGAAGTTTGCTTTCAATATTAACCGTCCTGGTCATGTTATCAACCCTGTTGGTGGGTTGTGCTCAAGCTGCTGCCACTGAAGCAGCTGCCACTGCAGCTCCAGCCACTGAAGCTGTCGCCACTGAAGCACCTGCTGCGACCACCGTCGCTGCCGCTGAACCTGTTGAATTGGAAATGTGGTCGTTCATTCAGCAGCATCTTGACTATTTTGTCGAAATGTCCGCCATTTGGAACGAGCAGCATCCTGACAAACCTGTCAAGATCGTCCCCGTTTTCTATGATTGGGCTTCCCTCCATGACAAGCTCTATGCAGCTCAGATGGCTGGCGAAGGCGTACCCGATATCGCCGATGTTGAAATGGGCAAATGGCCGATGTTCATGAACGGCGAAGTCCAATTCCTTGATTTGAACCCCTACATTGAACCCTATGCCAAAGATCTGGTTACCCCGATCCTGGATATGGTCAGCAAAGACGGCAAATTGTATGCGGCCCCCAGCCATGTTGGCGCTACCGTGATGTATTACAACACTGAATTGTTGGATGCGGCCGGCGTTGATTACAAAACCATCAAAACCTGGGATGATTTTGAAGCTGCAATGAAGGCCTATAAAGAAGCAACCGGAAAATATATGTTCTATTGCGAAACCTACGGTGCTTATCAATTCAATATCTTGATGTCCGAATTGGGCGCCACCCTGATTGACGAAAAAGGCATGCCCACCCTTAACGGACCTGAAGCTTTGAAATCTGTAGAATTGATCAATAAATGGGTTGATGAAGATCTGCTCGCCTTCATCCCGACCGGCAATGCAGATACACCCGAAGGTAAAGCCGCCGTTTGGAATGGCGATATTGCAGCAGTCGCATATCCCCTCTGGTACATGAACCGCTTCACTGATGAAGCTCCTGATCTGGCTGGCAAGATCGCCATCGCTCCATTGCCTGTGTTTGACGAAAATTCCTACAAATCCGTTGGTCTTGGCGGAACCGGAACCACTGTTGATAAAAACAGCCCCAATGCTGACCTTGCTGCACAATTTGTGGTCTGGGCGAAGTTAAGCCCCGAAGGCAGCGCTGGACTCTGGAAAGTTTTGGGCTTTGATCCCGTGAATAAACTTGTTGCCAACGACACTTCAATCACCACCGATCCGAACAACAAGTTCCTCAAATACTTCGCCACCAATCCGTTCGAGGTTTTGGCCAGTGTTTCTGACAAGATGTTCACACAGAAAACCATGCAGAATTCAGGCATCATCAATGATTACCTGAGCGCCACCACCTGGAATCGCATCTTTGTAGACAAAGAAGATCCCCAAACAGTCTTGGATGAAACACAAGCCGAACTTCTGGCCCAATCCAAGTAAGCATAATTAACAAAAGGGAATAAAGCCCTTGATTTTGTGAAACACAAGGGCTTTATTCCTGAATGTCAAACCAAAACAGTTTTGCAGGCAGCCAAATCCGTGAAGATTACCCCCTCGAGAAGAATATGAAACGAAAACTGAACTCTCAAAAGGTCGCCCCCTATATTTTCGTCCTGCCTTTCGTGCTGATTTTTTTGGTGTTCTTTGTTTATTCCATAGGCAGCACGATTGTAATGAGTTTTCAAAGTGTCAATATCAAAGATATTCAATTTGTGGGGTTTGAAAATTATAGAGTGTTGTTGAGCAATTCCGATTTTCCCATCGCGATTCGCAACACCCTGATCTATACGGCTTTGACCTTGCTGCTGCTGATCCCTTTTCCGCTAACCTTTGCCGTGATGCTCAACAGCAAATCCATGCGAGCGAGCAGCCTTTATCGGGCAGTTCTGTTCATGCCAATTCTGTGCAGCGTGGTCGTGGCGGGTCTTACTTTTAGGTTCATGTTTAATGAAACAGACGCCTCTCTGGTAAACAGCGTTATCACCAATCTATTTGGGGGAGATAAGGTTCGTTGGTTGAGCTTGCAGTGGCCTGCCATGACCGTTATGGTGACACTGGCTTGTTGGCGTTGGACGGGTATCAACGTTATCTACTTTTTATCCGGTCTAAACAGTATCCCTGTGGAATTATATGAGGCGTGTGAAATTGACGGAGCGAATACCTGGCAGCGTTTCAGGTATCTCACCATTCCCATGCTTAAACCGACCATCATTTATGTATTGACCATCAGTATTTACGGTGGCCTGGCCATGTTTGCCGAAAGTCAAATGCTTTGGGCGGGGAAGTCTTCTCCACATAACATTGGCTTGACCATTGTCGGGTTGCTCTACAAGAACGGCATCAGTCAAGGCCAGTTGGGCCTCGCTTCTGCCATCGGATTAATTTTGCTGGCAGTGGTCTTAAGCACCAACCTGGTTCAATTGAAATTGACAGGCGGTTTTGGAAAGGAGAACAATTAAGATGTCATACAATACCTTTTCCAAACGAAAACCGGGTGAAAGCCGTTTCAACGGTATTCTGCTTGTCTTGTTCTTTACAGCTCTAGGAGTAATTGTTTTATTACCTTTTATATCCATCTTATTGACCTCCTTGAAAGATAGCGACATGGTCATTCGCAATGGATTTAATCTGAAAATCAGCGCCGACACATTTACACTCGAAAACTATAAATACTTGTTTACGGGCGGCGATCACAATTATTTTATCTGGTTCAAAAACAGCATCTTTTTGACCGTGGTTCAGACGGTTCTTACCCTGTTTATCAGTGCGTGGGTGGGATATGGTTTTGCATTCTACGAGTTCAAAGGCAAGAACGCCATTTTTGTTTGTGTCTTGATCGTCATGATGATCCCCTTTGAGATCCTCATGCTGCCCATGTATCGTGAAATTATTGCCATGAAATTGAACAATACTTATTTGGGAATCATGCTGCCTTATCTGGCTCATCCGATCGCAATATTCTTCTTCAAGCAATTTCTGCAGAGTGTTCCCAAAGAGATCGTGGATGCGGGACGGATTGATGGCTGCAGCGAGTATGGAATTTTCTTAAGGTTGATCATGCCGATCATGAAACCGGCATTTGCTGCCATGGGTATTTACATTGGAATGACCTCCTGGAACAATTTCATCTGGCCTTTACTCGTGCTCACGGATACCAAAATGTTCACCCTGCCCATTGGCTTAACCAGTCTGATGGGTCCGTATGGAAACAATTACATGCTGTTGATCTCCGGTGCAGTGATGACGGTTCTGCCGATTATGGTATTATTTTTCAGTGCGCAAAAATTCTTTATTGAAGGCATGTCCACTGGGAGTGTCAAAGGATAATTATCATGGCAGAACAAAAAACCTCATCCAAAAACAACGATTTAAAAAAAGCAACCCTGATCCTGGATAAGGATTTCTCAATTGCCAGGGTTGATGAACGCCTGTTCGGCTCTTTTATCGAACAGCTTGGCCGGGCAGTCTACGAAGGGATCTATGACCCTGGCAACGCAAAATCGGATGAGCATGGATTTCGCCTGGATGTCATCGAGAAAGTGAAAAAGCTAAAAGTTCCCATTGTGAGATATCCGGGTGGAAATTTCCTTTCCGGGTTCAATTGGGAAGATTCCATCGGTCCACGCGAGAACAGACCTGCCAGACTGGATCTTGCCTGGTTCACCACTGAGACCAATGCCTTTGGCATGCACGAGTTTTGCGCATGGGCAAACAAAGTGGATACCAAAGTGATGTATGCAGTGAACATGGGCACCCGCGGGATGGATGAAGCGCGCAGCGTGGTTGAATACGCCAACCACCCCGGCGGTAGTTACTGGAGTGATCTGCGGCGTAAGAATGGAGCAGAAAAACCCTTTGATATCAAATTGTGGTGCGTCGGCAACGAAATGGACGGACCCTGGCAGATCGGTCAAAAGACTGCTTATGAATACGGTCGCATTGCCAATGAATCTGCAAAAGTGATGAAATGGGTGGATCCTTCCATTGAAGTGGTGGCGTGCGGATCATCCGCTTATGATATGCCCTCCTTCGGCGCCTGGGAATTGGAAATGCTTGAGCAGTGCTATGACAATGTGGACTATGTATCTCTGCACCGTTATTATCAAAATCTAACTGACGACACTCCCAACTTTTTGGCCAAGAGTGTTGATATGGATGCCTTCATCAAGACCGTTGTGTCACTTTGTGATGCGGCCGGCGGCAAGAGGCACAGCAAGAAGAAACTTAATCTTTCCTTTGATGAGTGGAATGTCTGGTATCACTCCAATGAGCAGGATAAGCAGGTGAAGGCTCAAAATTGCTGGGGACAGGCACTGCACTTACTGGAAGATGTCTATAACTTTGAAGATGCACTCCTGGTTGGCAGCATGTTGATTACCCTGCTGCGTAATTCCGATCGGGTAAAGATTGCCTGCCTGGCGCAGCTGATCAATGCCATTGCTCCCATCATGACCAGCAAGAATGGCTGCTGGGCGCAAACGATCTACTGGCCGTTCATGCATGCATCTCTTTATGGGCGCGGAACTGCTTTGCGGCCTGTTGTGAACTCTCCGCTTTACAGTAGTAAAGACTTTGATGATGTGCCTTTGCTGGACGCCACTGCAGTACAGGGTGACGATGGAACCTTGACCGTGTTTGCGGTCAATCGAAGCAGCGACAGTGATATTGAGTTGACCTGCAATCTGAGGGCTTTTGACAACCTGAAGTTCGATGAACACATCGTCATGCATCACGATGATGTCAAAGCAGTAAATACCGAAGCTGCACCCAACACGGTAATCCCCACCTCTGCTAAAGTATGCGATCCGGCAAATGGAGTGTTTTCAGTGAAGATTCCCGCCTTAAGCTGGAACGTATTGAGATTTTCGGATGTGTGAGATTGGTAATTGTGTTTGATTGTGTGAGCAATGTTGGTAAGTTAGGGAGTGTTATCTGATTACATCGTAGACTTTTCCTTCTCCTTGAAGAAAGTCTAGTTGAGAGCCCCATCTGGTCCATGGGGCTCTTTTTTTATTTGTTTTACCTGGCATAAAACAACAGGTTGGTCTACAACGCTTCCTTTAGAATTCCCAACAATTCTTTACTGCCGATCTTGGCATAATTGCCCAGGTTGCCATTAGTAACGATCTCGCTGACCATTAATTCCAGTTTTTCTGGCCCGATCCCCACTTCAGCGAGGGAGACTGGAGCTCCCATTTTCTTGAGAAGCTCCTTGGTTTTTTGGATGCCTTCGAGCCCTGCTTCGTAATCGGTTTTACCGGTTGGATCAATGCCAAGTACGTTGACTGCATACTGTTTATATTTCTTTGGGTTGAATTGGCAAAGATATTTCATGTATGGGGGAGTGACAATGGCCAGACCTGCGCCGTGGGCAATGTCATAATGCGCGCTGAGAACATGCTCGATGGCATGGCAGCCCCAGTCGCCTTCTTTGCCGAGGGGGATGATGTCGTTTAGGGCGAGGGTTCCGCACCACATCAGGTTGGCCCTGGCATCGTAGTCTTCTGGATTCTTGAGAGCAACAAAAGCCTGGTCGAAAACAGTTTTCATGATCGTTTCGGCCAGCCCATCCTGAATGGGGGTGTTGTCGGGATAAGAAAAGTAACATTCGTATAGGTGAGACAAAGTGTCCGCGCAACCGTTGGCAATCTGGTTGGGGGGTACTGTATAGGTGTTCACCGGGTCCAGGATCGAGAACGCGGGATGCATGACGAAAACGCCAGCCAGTCCATTTTTTTGTTTTGTTTCCAAATTAGTGATGACAGAATTGCCGTTCATTTCAGTACCGGTGGCTGCCAGGGTCAGTATCGCGCCAAGCGGGACTGCAGAGGTAGGATAGGCTTTAGCAGTATAAAAATCCCACACATCACCATCATATTTGGCGCCGATCGAAATAGCCTTGGCGCAGTCAATGACACTACCTCCACCGACTGCAAGTATGAAATCAATCTTCTGTTCTTTGACGATATTAATGCCTTGATGGGCGGTGGTCAGGCGTGGATTGGGTTCGACCCCGGAAAGTTCAAATACATTCTTTCCGACCAGCTGCTTGATAACCCGATCGTAAAGCCCATTCTTCTTAATACTTCCACCACCGTAGACCAGCAGGATATTGTTCCCTTTATCTTTGATTTCCTTTTCCAATTTATCAGTTGTGCCTTTGCCAAAGACGATCCTGGTGGGGTTGTGATAGGTAAAGTTTTTCATTGGTTTCTCCGCAAAATTATATTTTTTTCTTTTTCGATCAATTGTGTACTTATCTTAAACCTTACAGTTAACTCTAAGTCAATAGTTGTGTTATCATGTTCGAAAACAGTATTAAGAATTGAGGCCAAAATGAATTATTCCATCAGCCAAACTGCGAAAAGGATTGGAGTAACTGCTTATACGCTGAGATACTATGATAAAGAAGGATTGCTGCCTTTTGTGGATCGCACGCCATCGGGCATCAGAAGTTTCAAGGAATCTGATTTTGAGTGGTTGGCGGTGGTTAATTGTCTTAAGAACACGGGTATGTCCATCAAGCAGATTAAAGTGTTCATTGATTATTGTCTCGAAGGCGATGCCACGCTTGAAAAGCGTCTCGAAGTTTTCACCCATCAGAAAGCATCAGTGGAAAAACAAATTGAGGAATTGCAAACTTATTTAAAGAAAATCGAGTACAAGATCTGGTATTACCAGACGGCCGTCGCAGCAGGGACAGAAGCGGTGCATCGAAAAGGGCAATGTGAAGCAGAATTCGAAAAAATGAATTCAGAGAGCTGAGAAAAAATGAATGGTGTCATTACCCAGATCTGCATCGTTGTAAATGATGTGCATCAAGTAAATTCCAACTGGGCAAAGGTGCTTGGGGTTCCAGAAGCCGAGATCGTCACCATCTTTCCAGAAGGAATTCTACATTATACGCATGGTAAACCCGCTGAATATAAAGACTGCCAGGTGGCAAAATATACGTTGGAAGGATTCATACTCGAATTGATCCAACCGGGAAAGACCGACAGTCCATGGCGTGCTTTCCTTGAAAAACACGGACAGGGTGTTTTTCATTTCTGCCTCCTTGTCGAGGATCGAGTCATATTCCAACAAACGCTTGCCGAGATCGGTGTGGGGATGCCCTATCATATCGGCTACTTTCCCCAGGGTTCATATAGCTATGTGGAAAGCAAGGAACAGCTTGGGCTTGAACTCAGCGTCAACACCACGGCGGATTATGGCGATTTATTCAAGGACCTTGAAGCCGGCACCGCCAATCCTATGGATGAACTTCGATAAAGCAAATGGAGGTTGGATATGGATATTGAGACTCTTCGAAAATGGAATAATCAACGTGATTCCTTCAGCATCCTTGAAACAGTGGATGTTTTTACTGGCGAACGAAAGAGACTAAAAGAATTCGACTACGTCATTGAAGCGCCCAACTGGACGAAGGATGGTAAATCCCTGATCTTCAACAGCAAGGGGTGTATTTATAAGTACGAACTTGCAAGTGGTGCCATCAATAAAATCGAGAGCGGTTTTGCCATTGACTGCAACAACGACCATGTCCTTTCACCTGATAACTCTCAAATTGCAGTCAGTCATCACACTCATAAAGACGCGGCCTCCAGGATCTATATTCTTCCGCTGGAAGGGGGCACCCCCAGGCTTGTGACTGAGAAAGGCCCCAGCTACTTACACGGCTGGTCACCTGATGGACAGGCACTGGCATATTGTGCCGAACGCGGTGGACAGTATGATATTTACACGATTTCTGTGAATGGCGGTGAGGAACGTCAGCTCACCAATCTGCCAGGGTTGGATGACGGCCCAGAGTATTCACCCTCAGGAGAATATATCTGGTTCAATTCGACCCGCACCGGTCTGATGCAGGTCTGGCGCATGGGCACAGATGGTGCCAACCCTGAGCACATGGTAAAAGAACAAGCCAATTGCTGGTTCCCGCATGTCTCGCCTGACGGTAAATGGGTTTCTTATATTGCCTATGCCAAAGGGGATGTCGAACCAGGCGATCACCCGGCGAACAAGAATGTTGAATTACGGCTGATCCCTGCGGAAGGTGGAGAATCCAGGTTGATCGTGAAGTTGTTTGGCGGGCAGGGTACCATGAATGTGAACTCCTGGTCCCCGGATAACCGCACCATAGCCTTTGTGTCTTATCGGTTATAAAGCTAAAACTTTGCAGAAAAGCTAGTGGAAGTGTTAATAGAAAAAGCCAGCCTTTTTGGGCTGGCTTTTGTGTAAGTGATTTTTCATTTATATCATTTCACATACACGGGATAGGTATCCACGAGCACGTAGGTTGTCTTTACTGCCGATGGATCTTCACCTTTATCAAAGGTATACGTGATGGTTTTTATGGTTCCATCTGCGTTGGCTTCGATCTTGGTGTTATTGGTGTAATAAAATGGCAACGGATTGCCATTCTCGTCTGCAAGCATGAGGCTGTAGACATGTTCATCTGCTTTGAGGGATGACCCGTCAAAGGTGGCAATCACCTTGTTTTCATCGCTTGTAATTGAAACAGTACCTGTTCCCGTGGGTTGGGTAGCGTTTTCCCATTGTGTGAGGTTCGTTCCGCCGCGAACAAACATCTGCCCTGTTTTGAATTCGCTCATGCCGACCAATTTAAGGCCGATGCCGTAAAATTTTATTTGGTCGCAGTTGGCGACGGCCACGACAGTGGCGTTGTCTTCGAAATTTCCGGCATCAGTAATGGCGCTGCTGATGCGATAAGTCGCGAAAGGCATATCCCATGAACCAATGAATTTGATCTTGAATCCTTCGTAATTAGACAGGGTGACCAATCCGTTGTCATAATCAAGCAAGAGTGGGTAGCGGGTGATGGCATTTGGATCAATACTGGTTTTACCGTTATCATCCAGGCGGCCTTCGATCACCCATACGACGGTCTGACCTGCACTGTTCTTCATCACCGCACCGCCTACATAATGCAGCGAGTCAAACCCGATCTGGTTGTAAGAAGGCAGCATCGAGGGAGTTGGCACCGACAAACGTGAGAACTCAAGTATGCTCTGCTGGTGATCTTCAATTGCTGTAACAAAGGGGTCCATGACCCCTGAAGGCTTGTTGATCTTGAAAGTGAATGTTTGTTCCAATGTTCCGGCTTTTTTACCGCCAAAGAATTTCAGGCCAAAACGTTGCAGGTTGGTTTTATAGATGCCAGACACGGTAACCGATATGTTTCCGTTCGCATCTGGTGTCCAGGTATCAGAGGGGACAATGTTGATGAATTTATTGGTTGCACCCACTTCCACACGGAAGTCTGTATTTCCTGGAATGACCACCTTTACGCTGTTTCGATCAAGTGCAGCAAGAAGATTGTCTCCGTTTTGACGCACCAGAAGTGAAAGTGTGATCGGGGCATTGCCGTCAATTGCGCTGTCAGGGATGAGTTGAAAAGCGCCAAAGGAGCTGGTGTAGATCAGGTTTGCTCCATCAGCAGGCATATTCTCGCCGGCGGAATAACTGCGCGCATCTGCTTTGCCCGTGTCTGTGAGGGGATAATCGTATGGAACAAAGAACACTTCTCCGCTTTCACCGGCAATGTATATGCCATCAAATCCCAGGGCGGGAGAGCTGTTGAGGTCATTTCGTACATCTGTGATGAGTTGATAGCTCCAGCGCAGGGTTCCATCAGGATTGATGCTGTAGAGTTTGCCTTCACCGTTGCCGAAGTAAATGTTGTCGTTTCCATCCACGGCCGGGGAGGAGCGGATGGGTTCGAGTGTATCGAACTCCCAAATGGATTTACCCGTTTCAGGATTGATGGCGTACAGGGTGCCATCCGTGCTTGGCTGGATGATCGTACCATCAGATAGTTGGGCCGGGCTGGCATAGATGTGGTCTTTGGTGCCAAATTTCCATAATAATTTACCCGAGTCTTGTGCAAAAGCACGTAGATAGCCATCGAAGCCACCCACAAGCACGGCTCCTTTTTCAGAGGTGTTGGTGAGCATGGTGGTGGCTGCAACAGTACCGAAGCTGCCGCTCAGCCACTGTCGCTCGCCTGAAAGATCATAACCAAATACGTTTTGGAGAATTTGATTGCATGAGGCAAAAAAGAGCCTGTTCGTCTCGATATTCACCGAAGGTAAAGACCAGACCATTTCATTTGATGTGAAGATCGTTCCTTTCTTTCCTGAATCACGGTCAAGAGAGTAAACGAGGTAGTTGTCATCTGGTGCAATCAGGGTGCCGTCTTGAAGCATGCCAATATTGCCCTCAAACCAGTTGACGTTGTAGGTTTTGATTCCGAACTCTTTTTCAACTTCTTCAACCGTATGGGCAGGAGTCTTCCAGATCACTTCGCCTGTCTCACGGTTGACCTTGTAAACATTGGCATCACCGGATCCGAAATAGACAAAACCCTGGTCATCAAGCAGTGCTGAAGAATCAATTATTTCTCCAGTTTTAACCGACCATTTAACTTTACCGTTAGGGTTGAAGCAATAGAAATTGGTGTCGGCTGAGCCGACATACACGTTGCCGTCGCCATCCACGACCGGGGATGAAAATATCCCCTTGCCTGTACGATACGACCATGGAGAAAGGCCGTTGGCAGCGGGTTGAATTGGCGTGCGGCCGTTCTGCAGCTCGTTCGCGCGGAACTTGGCCCATGGGCTGGCAGGGTCAAGCGGAATTGCATAATCGAATGTACCCTCTGCAGTAACGGAAGTGGTCGGGGCTGCAGAGAAGTCGTATTTACCGAACGGCACAAACTGGATGATGTAGACAACAACGGCAATCACCAAAAGTGAACAAAAAATATATAGTCCCAAATGGCGATTCTTATTGACTTTGCCTTTAGACGGTGTTTTTATGTTTGCTGATTTTTTCATAACAGGCGTTTTCCTTTTCGTTGAATAAATATGGAAACTTGGGGCGTGAACGCTTTATTTACAAATTCCGAAAAGCAGCATGTCAACCATTTGTTCCTGCTGCTGTCTGAAGGTCAGGGGGATCTCAGCATCGTTGCCGAGAATGATCTCTTCGATGGCAGAGGCATAGATTTTGCTGAAAAGCTGATTGTTGAATTCTTTGATGCTTCCTTCTGCTCTGGCCTGGTCTATCACAGATAAGGTTTTGTCCCATCCGAGGCGCAATTTGTCATCCAATATTTTGAATGTGGCAGGGTAGTTCATTTTTAATTCATGCAGATGGACTTTGCGCACCACAAAATCAGGGGTGGCACACAAAAGTTTCTTTAGTTTTTCAACAGCTGAGAGACTCATATCAGAATGGATGGTGTTTTGAAGTTGTGCCACGCCGTCGAAGTAAAATTCGATCACTTGAACGATCAGATCCTCTTTGGAGTGCACCATTTCATAAAGCGTCTTTTTACTGATGCAAAGGCGGGATGCAAGTTCATCCATGGTGAATTTGAGGCCTTGCTCCCAATAAAGATTCATCGCTTCGGCATAAAGTTGGGATAGATTGATCAAAATAAACTCCATACACTAAACTAGTTTATATGGTTTATTGTAGCGATTTTTTACCATTTTTCAAGCTCTTAAAAATATTAAAAATCGCCAATCCGAATGAGATTGGCGATCTGTATACCAATAAATTGGCCTTATTGTTTTAGTTTTTGGATGTTCTTTTTAGGCTTGTTATGCGCGAAAATATTCCACACCATCAATGCTTCTAGCAACAGACACCATACATATTTATTATTTAAAAAGATGGAAGATCCGCTCTTGAGATTATAAGAGTATGGGGCAGCTTGATCAAACGGTCGTGCAATAAAGAACATGATGATCAGGACGAATATCAGCTCAATAATTTGTTCCCCTCTTGGGTTCTCATAGATCTGAGAGAGGATTAATCCAATGAACAATAAAAATGTTGTTGATTGAATAACCAGACGATAATCATTGCTTATGGTTGGAATTAAATCCATCAATGGCAGGGTGATCATCAAGAACAAGATAATATTCAAGGATTCCTTTTTCTTTTTCAAAACATTTATGATTCCAAATATCCAAATTGCTATTGGAGCAAGCAAGCACCCTATGAATATTACATTTAGATATGGAGACAGGCTGTCATAGATATTGGTCACGCATTCAGCAAATGAAGAAGCACTATGGTTTCCTACCCAGGTCCAATTTACTCCGGAACCTGCGCCACTTTCAATGTTCGTTAAGGACAAAATAAACGCCCAAGCTGTTTTGGGTCCCAAAACGAAAAAGAAAGCCAGATTTACAAGCAGCATCGGCAAGAAAAGTTTCTTCCCATGGTAATAAAAGAGCAGCAAAAAAAGGATTGCAGGATATATCTTATAGTGGGTTGCGATTGAAAGGAAAATCACTTGAAGCCATATTCTTTTTGGTTGGGTGATCAACGTCCATATCGAAAGCATGATAAAGAACATGGCAATGATGTCAACATTTCCTCTTTCAATACTAAACAGAAAACCATAACTGCTAAAATTGAAAAATGCCACGACGATGAAAAGCATGATTGATGTAAGTATTATTACAATCTGATTGTTCATCACTTTTTCAAGGAAAAATTTTTGTGCTATTTTCGCGGCAATTATCAGTACTAGAATATTTAAACAAAACAAAAGGAAAGTATGAATTAAAAATGCGTTCTCGACGTAAAAGAATGTGTAAGGCACACTAAAAACATTCACAATTGGGGGATAGTAACTAGGGTATGAGTTGTCTGCCGCAATACCTTTGAAACCATTTTTAATAAGATTTACTGCTGGATCATATAGTCCAACTCGAAAATCATTGCCAATAGGTTCGATCACTGGAATGGAATCCAGATTCGCTAATTTCCAATTATTGGTGTCAATCAGAGAAATCAAATTGTTAAGGATGAAAATGGTTAAGATCCCAAATGAAACTGTGATCAGTGCTACGACAAGCGTTTTATAAGATTTTCCAAGTGATTCATCCACGGCAAACGAATTTTTCATTGAGACATAATTGTGATAAACCTTATGAATCAAGAAAAATATTAGAAAAAAGACAATAAAATATAAAGTGAGTAAGCCGATCTTTAATAAGAGGCTTCTCCCTTCAAAACTTCGACCCGTAAGGAGTATCGGGGTTATGCTATCTTTAACTACAAAGGTTGAAACTAAACTAAAGACTAATAGGATAATAAAATCGTTTAGTCTAAGCTCTGCTATCGTTTTTTTTATTCCAGCGATGTAAAACCTCATCAATGTCTCCAGCGGCTAGATTGATAATTATATTATAAGAGCATATCGTCACAGACATGATTCTCGATCACAATTATGCTTGGTTTTTGATTTTTTTATTTCATAATACCTAATTGTTTTTTATTAATTTATGATTCAGATTATCCCTTATAATTTGTATATTCCAAAATAATCGAGACTTTATGCTCCCCAAAATATCCATCGTTATACCTACACTTAACCAAGCTAGGTTCATAGAAGAAACAATTCAAAGTGTTCTTTCCCAAAATTATCCAAATTTGGAAGTCATAGTCCTGGATGGGGGATCAACTGACAATACGCTTGATATTTTAAAGAAATACGAGCATTTTCTTAACTGGATCAGTGAACCAGATAATGGACAGGTAGATGCAATTAACAAAGGGTTAAAAATGGTCAGCGGCGATGTAGTCGCATATATGAATTCTGACGATATTTACACGCCGAATACGCTTTTAACAGTCGGCCAATATTTTCTGGACCATCCAGACGCAAAAATCGTTACCGGAAAATGTTTGAATATCAATGAAAATGGGATTGAGGTTCGCCGCATGATCAAGCTTTATAAAAATTTTTGGCTTATGCTGGGAATTGATAGCTGCTTGACAATTCTTGATTACGTGTCTCAACCCTCCACTTTCTGGCGGATGGAACTTGTTCATTCGATCGGTTATTTTAATGGTCAATTCCGTAACGCGATGGATTATGACTATTGGCTGAGGGTGACAAAACACCACAAATTAAATTTCATAAATCAATACCTGGCAAAATTCCGGATTTATCCAACTTCAATAACAAGCTCCAATTCTAGAGCTCAATATGATGATGAATTAAGAGTCGCAAATCTTTATGCATCTCCTTTGCAAAGGTTTTTACATAAGATACATGCGGAATTATCCTGTTGGATTTATGAAAATATTGCAAATCGGAAGTAGTCCAAGATGAAATCAGATAAGGGAAAATTTTACCTTTTCCAGCCTGAAATCTTTTTTCCACTTATTATCTTGATAGCTGGTCTCTTTTTAATCCTGGTCATTCCCACAGGTGCTAATAATGATGAAGAGACCTATATGGCTAGAATCTTTGAAATGTCGTTGGGTCACATTATGCCCAATTCATTTCTTGGAGAAGGTAGAAATTATCCGGTTGCACTCATCACCGATTCCTATCGTCAAGATGTAAATTTATGGCCCATTGATGTTCCCACCTGGTTGGAACAAGCAAAAGTCAAAATTAATTGGCAGAATCGCGATTTTGATAGTCTGATCAACTATCGTACAAGGGCTGTTTATTTCCCGACCTTGTTTATTCTACAGGCGCCCATCATGCGTTTTATGGGACCTCGCCTCGATATTCCGGTTGTTTATATTTATTACATGATCCGTTTTTCTTACCTGCTGCTTTATCTGGTGTTGGTTTACGCAGCATTGCGAATTATCCCGTTTGGAAAATGGCTTCTTGGGGTGGTTGCAGTTGCACCAACATGTCTCATCACTGCAGCTTCCATTTCGCCTGACCCGATCATCTTTGGAGTTTGTTTTCTTTTCATTGCATGGATTTTGTTCTTGATCAAAAATTCTGAGACGTTTATCACGCCTAAACGACTCATTATTACCTGTATTCTTATACTCGCCATGGGTACCTTAAAACCAAATTACATTTTTTTGTTGTTCCTACTTTTCACCTTGCCTTTCAAGGGGTTTTTAAAGAAAAAAGAAATTATTGCAATTATCCTTACCAGTATTATTAGCATTGGTATTTCTTTGGGTTGGTCATACTTGGCTTCGCAAGTGGTTTTCAATCAACTCGACTTGGCCACGGATACCATGCCTCAATTCTTAACTTTGATACAGAATCCGGTTATTTTTTTCAAGGCCCTGGCGCTTACCCTTTCGGTTAATATCACCACCTATTTGCAACAATTTATTGGGGTTGCTGGTTACAGTTATTGGCGTTTTCCATTAATAGTCTACATACTCTACCCGTTTGCGATTCTTCTTGCATTTTTTCTGGAGGAGAAAAATATACAAACCACAAAGGTGCGGGTTGTTCTCATCCTCACCGGGATAATTAATGTTCTTGTCATATTTGTTCTCTTTTTTGTCGCTAATACGCCCTTGAACTCACCCACCATCATTGGAATCACAGGAAGATATTTCAATCCATTTCTACCTTTATTCCTTTTACCAATGGTGTTTGTAAAACCGATAAAAGTCATGAGACATTTCTTCATTGTGATAATTGCACTCATCAGCCTTATGTCTATGATTACTCTCTTCTTTGATTATCATGTCATGTGTGGAGGGTTTTGGATAGCAGGTAAACCCTGCAGACTCCCGTATTACAAAAATTGGGGACCAGAGACTTTTGTCGCTGAAAACCTTGCAAAAGGGAACGCTCTTAACCAAAATATCATCGCAGACTGTAAAACCATCTCCCAAGTGGATATTTGGCCGATGACAAACGATCTACCTGAAGGTGGAAATGTAATATTGAATTTACGCAGCGGTTCAGGAGAATTGCTTTCATCAAGCACGTTTTCACCGGTCGGGATACCTGTAAACAAATGGTATAGCATTGACATACCTGATGTGGTTGGGATGAAAGGGGCGGCCATCACCATCGAGA
Source organism: Chloroflexota bacterium (assembly GCA_021825925.1). Lineage (GTDB taxonomy): Bacteria > Chloroflexota > Anaerolineae > Anaerolineales > Anaerolineaceae > UBA6107. Next base: position 199,710 of record JAKAFP010000004.1, on the reverse strand, counting down.
TCTTGCCGGCTGAAGGAACCGATCTGTCTCAGTTTGCCTTGGGAGTATTCCCGACCAATGAATACACCAAAGGCGAGTTGTTCATCAAAGATGGAACCACTGGCAAATCTTCTACTAACGACAATGATCTCATCTTTAAATATCAATGTGAGAAGCCCTGACACTGGTCTTTTACAGTTTTTCGTTAAATCAAAAACACCAATTCATGAAGAAATTGGTGTTTTTTTGTGTTCTTTTCACGAAAGGTTATGGAAGGAATAACACTTCCGAAGGAATATTCTGCAGTTCCGAATCTGGCGGTTTCCAGAACAGATTGATATGAGTGGAGCCGGTCAGATCAGAAAACCGTATTTTTATGGGATGTAAACCTTCAGTCAGATCAATGGTTTTTCCCTGATATTGGTTTGGAGTCTGATTGTCGAGTAACAAGGAATTATCAATATACAGTTGAGAGCCATCAATGGATTCGAGACCCAATTCGTATGTTCCTGATTTACTGATCTGTAATTTGCCTACCCACTCTACGGTGTAAGGCCGGGGAAGAGGGGTATTGTGGAAATAGAAATGGATGAATGGATCCACCTGAATGATGGAGGGAACACCTTCCCATGCTGCATTTGGGTAATAGCTTCCAAGTAATCCGTTATTGGTGACGGGCGGCAGAAATAGATTGGACACTGGAATTTCACCCATTTCACCATCTGGCGGCTGCCAGGTCACATGGAAATTGCCATATTCGCCAACAGCTTTAATTTCAATGGAATGAACTCCTTTGGCCAGCTCGGTTGAACCTGTAAAAGTTCCACCCTCTCCATGAAATGCAAGCTTTCCATCAAAATAAAGATCGAAGGTGGAAGGTGATTCGATTGAAAATTGATATTGGCCAAAGCGATCTACAAAAAGGACACCTGAAATATCACAATAAAAAGGCAAAGCACCAGGGTTCTCTGGCGTCCAGGCAAGATTCAACTGCTTTACTGTAGTGTTTGAATCACCATTACCTTTCATTTCTGGAGTGGAAAAATAGTTTACATTCAAACCTTGAATGGATTGGATGTCTTTTTGGGTTAAATAGATCTCATAGAGCGCGACCGATCCACCCGGCATTTTATGTTCTGTATAAATCGCGTTTGGATAGTATTTCTTTATTTGTTCATAAACAGGTTTTCGATCACGGTCAAGAAAGAATATCACATCACGGGTTCCATCCAATAGGAAAGGAAAGGTGTCTTGTGTCTCAACCCGGTGATATTCCGTGGTGTTGGGGGCCAGGAAGCGGACTGTTGGAGTATTGTAATAAAAAGTGCTGACAAAGTAGTCAACTTGATCACCATACCGATCCATTTCTCGCGCGATTATGGTGTCAGGAGTTGAGTGTTCCATCCATGAGGCCGATGAATTGGCTTGACGAACGAAGTAGTTATAAATATTTAACGAGCAGATTGAGAAAAACACAAGTACAAGCGAAGTCACAATCAAGATACTGGTTTTACGCTTGAAAATATGAAGCTGGTCTTCAATTAGCGCACTGATGGGGACGATCGCGAAGAGGAGTGCTGCCGGCATACTTCCGATTGAACGATATGTTTGCGGGGATTCAAAATCCAGTGAAAAAATGCCTGGAATTAGCATAATTAATAGCCAAAAAAGGAATAAGATCGAAACAGGTTTTTTGATTCGATAAAGACAAAGAGCGACTCCCAATATGAATAGTGTTCCAGTAACAAGATCCAACATGGGTTCTGATGGAATGTTGTGGCGTCCGTTTCTATCACCTTTATATGTGAACATTGCCAAATGTTGGCCGGTAGTTTTTAACGCAGTTTGAATACCTTCCTGAACGGTTCGACCAGAAAAAATGGAAACCTGATCAGTCCGACCCCAGAATTCGTCAGCATGAAAAACGGCAAATTGTGAAATTGGGACTGAGATTAAAAAGGCACCAAAAACAAAAACAATCAAATGACGCCAGGTTTTTTTTAAATAATCGTGATGGGCCAAACAAATCAGCACCAGCAAAATGATCATCACGAGAGGGAATAATCTATAAGGCACATAAAAACACAATCCAAGTCCCAAAGCAAGCCCAGCCAATAGATAATCTTTGAAGCGCTGCAACCGTAATGCCCGAAGGATCAGCCCAAATGAGAGCAGCTCAAAAAATGGAACGGTCACACCGTGCATACCGATGTGACTCCATACCAAATCCCATCTGGTAACGGCTAGTAATAAGGCGAAAAGGATGCCAATTTTTCGATTGTTAAATAATTCACGTCCAACCAAAAAAGCTGCTGCAGCGGTACCCACGCCGAACAATGCGCTTACGATCCTGACAGCAAAAATGGATTGGCCGAACACTTTAATGGACAAAGCGATCAGATAGATTAAGTGAGCGGGTAATTGGGTGGATGAGGCGAAAACAGGAATATTCATCATGTTGCCAAAGATTTGAAGCGCATTCAAACCATCATCCGCTTCGTCGTACCAGAATCCATATGGCAATTGCGTAAGTTTATAGATTCGTAAAAATAAGGCCAGCAATAAGACAGCAATTAATACTGCGATCTCAAACCATCGCCAGGTATCGCTTTTGACAGCTCTTTTCTTTCTGGAAGTCGTAAACCCGAAGGCTGCGACGAAAATAAATATCAAGCTAAGAATATGGATCGCCCACGCGTAAATATTGGGAAGACTGGTCGAGAATAAAAAGAATGAGCCGATGGAAAAGATGACGGCTAACAACGCAAATATATAGCCCCATTGCGACACCTTTTCATGGGGTACAGGATTGATCTTGATGATCGGGATAGCGTTATCAGAAGATTTTTGTGTGCCAAAGAAAAATACAACCAAGGCGACCAGCCAGATCGCGAGTGCAATATAGAGGTGTTTTTGGATTAAAGTCTGTGCTATAAATCCAATCACAATGGCAAGGATTTTAAGTAGGGTGGGTAATTGATGTCGCAGTTGAATTTTCATTTGATCCCCAATTATTCATCAATAATCTTAAAGTCACAGATCCATTTATAGTGTGTTGCAAATGTTGATCTTCTATTAAAGTTGATTCCAAACATGGATTAATTATACCTATTTGAAAACAAATGAAGTCAATCAATGTTGATTGCTAATAAAATGCTACAATTAAACTTAATCAGGTCATTTGTTTGATTGCGGGGTGAGCTTATGATGATGAAAAAGCGTGCAGTGATTTTGATTACAAAAAATCCCCCCATTTCAATAATACTCAGATCTTTAGTATTCCACCACGTGTATTGACTAGTAAGAAAGCTTTTACTCACAGAAATTAAGCATAACCAAATCAATTATTGTTTCTTTTCAAGAACGATTGTTACTTTTGATGGAGAATTGATGCCACCTGACAATGAGTTTACAGACGCTACACCCATTGATAAGAATAACAACGAGGAATTAATTTCCGAACTCGAGCGAAAGAGACAAGTACTCAGAAATAAGATGAGTTTCAAGGCAAGCTTTATTAAATTTTCAACCAGCGAAAAGTGGAAAAAGGCCTTGTTCGTAGTTCCACTCCTTATCCTCAGTGTTATTCCACCTCTTATTGTCATGCTTGATCGTTGGTTAGGCGTGAGTCAGTGGGTCAATTATCCGAAAACGGTTTGGTGTAAGGTCGAGTTTTTATGTTCATCAAGGCTTCCATCCTATTTCGGCATCATATTCATTATCTTGGCGATGCTCTCAATCTTGATGATCATATTCGCTCCAAGAACACTGGGAAAAATGGATCCCGCAGGCCATATTCCCGACAACAGAAAAAGCTCGAATTCCATCCAAAAAAGACAATTTGTCTATCGTAATATTCTTTTGATTATAGGTGTGTTGGGATTATTCGCCGAAACAATTTTTTGCATCCTGAAAAAACGTATCCCCGGGATGGAATTAATTCTTATTATTTCCATATTTCTGATCATTGTTAAGCTGAGTGAAAAAGAGTTCAGCCTGACTACGACCAGGATCCATATTAAATGCTGGCTTCAAAAACTCCCTGTTTATGGAACAATTATTTTTAGCCTGCTTGCACTTATTATTTTCTTAAAAGAACTGACTTCATTAAGTTTGGAAAAGGATTATTTATTCTTCCTCCCGTTATTGGTCGTAGCGGGAGCTCTGGTTTGGCAGCGGAAGAATCTCAGCAAGGTGTACTGGTTGGTTTTATTGGCTATTGTTTTTTATTCTTTACGGATGAGCTCCTGGAAATTCGCTTATGTAGGTGATGAGTATAGTTTCTATTATTATCCGACCCAGTTTATTGCTCATCAAACATTTTCTCAAATCGCACAATACTTCTTCAATATTAAGGGCGTCTACGAAGTTCACCCCTACTTTTCTTCGTTAATTATTTATGTTTCGATGTTGTTTTGCGGCAAAGATTATTTTGGATGGCATATCATCAATGTTGTATTAATGGCACTATCAATCCCACTTTTCTTTGAATTTTTCAAATCCTTTCTTCAAGAACGAATAGCTTTTATTGCTGTCATTCCACTCGTCTTTTCACATTATTTGATCAATTTCAACAAAGTGGGATACAACAATTTACAGTCTTTGTTTGTTATTGGATTGATCTTCTGGGCTGCAGCCAAAGCAGTACAACAACGAACCTTCCGGTCCTATTTCCTACTTGGGTTAAGTCTGGGAGTGTGTTTCTACACTTTTGCTCTAGCCATCTATTTTGTACCGTTGGTTGGTTTGTTTGTTCTTATGTTCGATTCGGCGAAGCATAAAGCTGCATGGGGAAGGTATGTGTTCGCCCTTTTAGGGTTTTTCTTGATCATGTTACCCATAATCTTCCAGCCACACTATTGGCAAAATTTGGCTGGCAATACAACTTTCTTTAAGGATAATCACAGTTTTGTAACTTCTGCTGATGCGTACGAATCAATAAAATTCATTCTGCATAATTTGCTTTATACACCTCTGGCTTATCTTTATAGCCCCTCTGAGAGTCACTTTGTCGTATCTTCGTTGGTAGACCCATTATTATCAGTGTTTGTCCCCATTGGATTCTGGTTGTCCATCATTAATATTCGTAGGAACCGCTTTTTTGTTTTTTTAACGATTTTGGTGACAATCGAGGTTCTGGTGATGAGCATAACCAATCCTTATAGCGCACCCCCCATGACGCGCATGTTTGTGTTCTTGCCTTTTTGGGCTGTCTATTTCGCACTTGGGTTGGACTGGATGGTGAAAGTGATGGCAGGTTTCACAAATACACCTGGGAAATTTTACATTTGGGCAACCACTTGTGTGCTAATAATTGCCGGTCTTTTCAATTTAGTTCAATCCACTCTCATATTGGATAAACGCACTGAAAGGTACCCGATCCAATCCATCGTATTACGCTTGTTTCAACACGATGCGCTTGCAGCTCCGGATGAGACAAAATCTTACTTGTTCCTGACCGACAATAATTTCGCTTTCTATTTTTTCGAAACATTCGTGGAAGTTTATAACGTACCTGACTCCAAAGCACAGCTTCAAAATCTGATCTTGGAATCCCCTGAAATTCCTGAAAATTGGCTGCAGCTAATGTATGGAGATGAAGATCTGGTCATTATTGTTCCATATTCTGTAAAGCCCGAATTATTATTAGCCTGGCAACCATTATTGGCGCAATCTGGAAAAACTGTTTGTGAAGTAAAGGATAAACTGGGAAGTTATTCTTATTATCAGTTCTGGTATTCTCAGAAATACCCCAATTTGTGTGTTGAGGCTCAATCCGAAAAATAAACAGCATCCCAGGAATCAAGAATTTTTTCCTTTCCATCCTTATTTACGAAAAAGCCTGATCCGATTTTATGATTGGATCAGGCTTTCAGATTATGGTTTCCTTGTTTTAAAAAGTTTTCTTATTCTGTTGAAGCAACTTTATAAATGGTAGTGGTGTTCACCGTGTTGTCTCCAAAAACGATATTCAGTGTTCCATCCATAACCATGTTCTGGAATTTTGCCAGACCTTCCGGGGTATAATGCGCCCGCTCCAGATCACCCACGATGATGTACTCGACATCATATTTGGTGATGAATTTTCTTGCAGATTCGAGATCCACGGTATTGTAAAATTCTGCAACTTCATCAATCCGTTTGGTGATCACGCTGCCGTCAATAAGTGAATTATGCTGCCGAGTATGCCAGCTCCAGCCAACGACAGAGGGCAAGCCGGTTTGAACTGAAAATCTTGAACCCCATTTATACTCGACCGTGTTTCCTTCAACGATGACAGGCGATCCTTGAATACTATCCTGCATATATTGGATGGCGGCATAATCCTGGCTGATATCAAGCGGTTTGCCTTCATCATCATAAATCGCCGGGGCCGATCCATCGGCTTCTCCCAGCATGAACGCCATGCCATCCAAAGTTTTGGGTGGGTTGGTGATGTTGGGCCAGCGATCCGCGATGCGTTTACCGGTGGCCAGGTAAGGGTAACTCAATGAACCGATCACAAGGAGTACCAGGATCACCACCCACGGGATGGATAGCCATTGAGGCCATTTTTTTATACTTGAGAGTAAAAGGGTCAGTGCAAGAGCACTTGAAATGCCAAAATAGAACCAGGCTTCGATATACATTCTAAAGACCATGTTTGACCTGCCTACGTCGCCTTTGAGAACCACGAATTCCACCAGCAGGGTAAGCAAGAAACCGATCCCATATATGATCCAGGTGAACAACTTCAATTTCGATTGTCCTCTCCTGAAGAAAACCTGGTAACCAAGGCCTATGAGGATGAATAATCCCAATCGCAAGACCTGGTAGTTTGATTTCCAGATCAAGGTGCAAACAAGATAAATCAACACCAAAGAGATCAAGACCACAATTTTCGTTACCGTTGCATAATCCGGCCATTGACGATAAGCACGTTTGAGATCACCAAAACTCTCTTTAACCAACAAGCTGATCATGATGAACAATGAAAGTCCAAACACGACCAGATAATCAGTTAGCGGTGTTTTGGCTCCGGTCCATAATTCCACAGACATGTAGGCAGTCTTGAACCAATGAGTAAAGGGTGCATAGAAAACAACCGCAAGGGCCACAAACGCCACCACAAAACCGGCAATGGCCTGGACAGTCTCTTTAATCGTTCCGGTTTTTGTTTGCCAGATGCTCCAGGCAAGTGTAAGACAGGCCAGACCAAGGAAGGGATAGAAATCCCAGGTGTGTGAGGCTGAAAAACTGCCAAAAATAACAGCCGCGACACAAAGGCTGAGGATCCTTTCTGGCCACTTCATTTTGTTGATCGGGTAGATCAATAGCGAAAGCATCCATCCAAAAGCGAGAGCATAATAAAGCATGGTGAGCATATGTGGATGCATATCACCGTAAAGGAAGGTGAAATAGGGGAACTCGGCGATGGGGGTGTCTTCTTTGCCATTCAAAATGGGTCGAGATGCTTCAAAATACCACTGCGAATTGCTACCTGGCAGCTCAGCTTTGCCCAGGATTACATCCAACGCACCAGAGAGCTTACCCCCGGATGGGTTTTCTGGATGCTCTTCCGCCCAGTTGGTGGGTACCATTTCGGGCATTGCTTTAATGAATAACTTGTTTTCATAAAGGTTGCCAAATAACATCACCGCAATCAATGCGAACAGACCGGCGAAATAAGCCCACCTTCGGGTGGATTGTTGAATGCGAGTTTTGATATTCCAAGCAGTGAATGGTGAAGCCCCGTATAAGCCGTTTGAATGACTTAGTCCGGTGATCAGGTTGAAAACGACGCTGAAAACGCCGATCCCAGACATGGCATACCATGCAGGCAAAATCAGGTTATAAGCAGTGGACGGAACAATGCCGGTCAGCTTTGTGGGGATGGCCGCCATGACGTATCCGTAATAGTAATAATTCAGATAATGTCCCGAGAACCACGGATTTTCAGGTGGGAAGTAAACTGATTTCAATACTGTGTTGAAGAAGGCAAAGTCCATGGGTTTTTCGCCACCCATCCAGGGCTGCCAGAGATCCGGATTGTTTATCCTGACGATCAGCATGTACAAAAAGGCCACGGCAAAGATGATCTCAACGCTTACTAAATACTTCCAGTTTGATTTGAAATATTGGATCAGATCAGCTTTTTTCCGCAAACCGAAGAAAACTGAAAGGGCAGTTAACAGAACAATGGCTAGCAGAATTGACCAGCGCGTGAAGGGTAGTAGATTCAAGCTGCTTAGAATCCAGGCAACCCAACCTGTTAGCAGCAGTGCGGCCATTCTTGCCAACGGATATCCACGGTCGGGCAAACCTGAAAAGACTGTAAACACCAATGGGAAGAACAATAATCCCATGATCAACAAAAGCAAATACCATACGGTGGTTCCAAATACCTGGCTGGTATTGACGACTGACAAGCGATTAAACATGGCCGACCATGTACCGCCTATTTTTTGAGCTGCCAGTTTAAATTGCGGCATCACCATGGCTGTAGGAGCTTTGGTGTAAGACATGGGTGATTGGAAGAGGACATTATCAAGATCAACACTGTTAAGCACTTCTCTAACGTGTTCAATGGAAAAATCGCCGGTTTTCTTGAAGATGAACACCTTGGGATGGTCATAAACCGTGAAGGATTCGTCAGCTGATTGGTCGTTGAGTTGGAAGGGACCAACTGATGGGTTGCTGACAAAAGTGGCGACCAATTCAAACCCAAGCGGGCTCACAAAACCGGTATTTAAGCCATAGGCTTTGTTTTCGAGCGCATCGCTAATGCAGCCTGAACAATCAAATAGCTCCTGGTAATAGCGTGTGGTAAGAGGATAGCGGTTTGGCAGGCGCGGCATGGCGTCATAACTGCGGTTGGAGGGGATGACGAGATAATTGCTTTTATCGAGGATCTCGATCATTTTTTCGCGCTTATCAGGTGTGTCTGCATCATACGTTTGAAGGTTGAGAGGGTTATAAATGCCACCAAGCGCATCCAACGACCTGACCGCCAAAGGAAGTGCGTCATCCCAGGAAGTTTCAAGCGCATAGGCTTCGGCAAACAATCTAATAGGACCACCTGCCGTAATTTCATATCGAACCTGGTAAGTATTGTCGCCTTGCAGATCCACTTTTGGCATGGCAAACGTCGGCGCAACACTCATGCCCGGGCGATCAAAGGTGATGGTTTGGGTGGTGCTGCTGAGCGGATTGTTTTCATCACCATCTTTAAGCAAGCTTATTTTTAAGGTTGTTTGAGTGACATTAAAGGATTGTTCAAAATGAGCGATGGTCAAATGGTTTAACGGTACATCAGCAAGGGGAACAATTTTGAGCTTCCCTTCGGCCGGAGTTCCGGCGCCGAGGTTGACGGCTTCCCATACCAGCGGAATTTTGGTGTTTTCGTCTGTATCTTTTTGCAGCGATACATCAGATAGAGAATAGTTACTGCTGTTGGTAACCCGGTAAATGAAATAATAATTTTGGCCAGTGTTTAAGGTGATCCCGCCAAAGGGGATATCCAGTGCAGTGGATGTATCATCATCCGCGACAGGCAGGCGACCCTCAACAACGATATCATCTCCATTTTCCTGCTTGGCAATCCTGAAGTAAATATTGACACCCACCGGTTGAATATCTGAAGAAGTTATCGAGTTGACTGACCCATCTTCCGTCACGTGGACGTCAATTTCAGGGCTGTCACCCGGCTCAACGGTCCAACGGTTGATGATGGTGATCGGATAACTATCCTGACCATTGGCGGTATCCACTTTCAAGTTGAGCGGCCCTTGAATATGATCTATGATCCAGTTGGAGGCGGCGATGCGGGTAAGCGGGCGTGTGTAAATCCGTGAAAAGCCAAATGCGTAGCCGTAGGAATACAAAAGCACGACACCAATGAGTATAAAGGCGAAAAGTCCCTTCCAGATCGGCCGCAGCTCTGAAAGCGGATTGCGAACCTGGAACTTGAATTCTGAGAGTGCCTGTCTACTCTCTTTGGTTTTCTCCCAAATTTGCATGAGCGCCCAGGCGGCAAACATAATGATGAAGGGATAAATGATGAGGAAGTAACGCATATAACGCCAGAATTGCATGTTCTGCCAGACAAAATAGACCAGCACCCAGGTAAAGGGCAAAATATGGATGCGCCATTCGCCTTTCCACATGCGCCAGGCAGACCAAATCCACCCAGCCCAACCGGCAATTCCCAGTGGAATGCCCATGCCCCACACCACCATGTTCACCCAGGCGTAGGAGAGCGGCCGATTCGTCCAGTGATGATTGGGTGGCCATTCAGAGAACCCGGCTACCTGGTTGGTTACTTCTTTAATGGTGTCGAGCCATCTCTGATTTAATCCCAACCCAAAGAACCCGGGTCCCACGAAGGCATAAGGCTGGAAGATCCTGAATCCAACCGCCATGGTTAAAGCGGAAAGGAACACTCCCACCAGAAGAATGAGCACCTGGGTTCCAAATCCGTTTTGTTTTCGTACGGTCATAAAATGGATGAAACCCGCCACGATGATCACGATGAAAACAGGCAGTGCGTTTACCTTGCAGGCACCTGCCATGCCAACGACCAGCCCAAACAAAGCAAAATAAACCAGTTTTTGCCAATCCAGTCTGAATTTTGGATCAGTGATCTTCAGCGCACTGACAGCGAGATAAACGGCCAAAATAACAAAAACTGTACAGAAGGAATCCACGGTAAAAAAGTGGGACATTTGAATAGGGAAAACTGTGGCGGCATACAGTCCCGCTGCAAAAACGCCGGTCTTCTTGTTGTAAAGTTTCTTGCCTAAAAGGTAGATCATCCACAATGCAAGCATATCAAACACACCTGAAACCACCCTGCCCACAAGAACGATCTGATCATAGGTGGTTTTGTGGATGATCTCGGCGACGATGCGCGTGGTGAAGAGCGGCAGCATGCCGTAGGTATACGAACCGTGATTGACTGGATTTAATGAGCTGTTGGCAGTGTCGAAGTATTCTTTCAAACTTCCTACTGAGTGGATATCACTGGCAACGGAGGTTATATAACGCTCGTCAGGATGTTGATGTTTATTGAGGTCCCAGTTGTTGCCATTGAATCTGAAAAACGCTCCAATAAGAATAATAAAGAAGAGCAGAATGTTGAGGTTTGAGTTGGTCTTGTCTTTCTCTTTTACTTTTTGGGGTTTCGGTTCTATTGGTTGAAATGGTTCTTCAAAATCGGTTATCGTTTCCTGGTCAGCGGAGGTCACTTCGATTTCTGTTTCTTCGGGTGTAGTGGAGGCCTCATCCTGTTCAACCAGAACTTCAGATGCAACACAAATCAATGTCTGAAGACGTTCAAGGGTGGCGGGGTCAATGCCCCACACTTGATTTAATTGGTCAATGGATTTATAAGGGCGGAAAGCAATGATCCGTTTAGCCAGACGGGGGCTGATCTTCAACTCTGAAACCAGCAGTTTTTCATCAGCAGTATTGATATCAATCAATGTATGTTTTGTTGTTTTCATAGGTGATCCTCCGCTGGTACTCAACAAATATATACGAACTTTTGAACCCCCCAGGGTTTTTGCTGTTAACAACTGCCCTTAATCTTAATAAATAATTATATATGTTTCCAAGCTATTTTGCCCTATCATCGTTTTGATTTCAAGCCATTGCTCGTTTTGTGAAATAAATGAATGCCTCGCACTGCTAAAACCTGAGATACAATACTCCAGGTTCTGGCAATTGATGAGTTTCTATAATGCAAATTTTTAACCAATCTCTATTGTTTGATGATTTCAAGCAACGGGGATTTATGGGAGGGTAGGCAGTATGGGTAAAACAAAGGATTATCTACAATGGCGAGGAGATCTGAGCTTTTCCAAGGATCCGTTTAATGATATTGATGCTTTGATTTTGGCATTATTGAGTTATCTACCATTTAAAGAGATCGTTCCTGGAATTGAATCAAAAGAAGAAGTCTTGTTAAAAGAGGCCTCCAGGCATTATTTTAAGCGGGCAGCAAAACCCGAGGATAAACCATCGAACATCAATCCCACTGCGAGCTCCTCATTTGACTCTGAGTTGGATGAATTATTAAAGCAAGCTGCTTCTTGCCCAAGATTTTCAGATATTCGATTGTCGCGTTATGACGAAAACACTGATTTTGTGATTGGCAGACAATTTGCGGCTTTAACTTTTACTTTACATAATGCAGAACACTCCAAAGTGGTGGCATTCAGAGGAACTGACAATTCATTGGTCGGCTGGAAGGAAGATTTTGAGCTGGCATATATGGAGCAAATCCCCGCTCAGGAATCCGCCTGCAAATATCTTGAACGCACCATTGGATTGTTCTCAAGCCAGTTCATTGTGTGTGGACATTCAAAGGGTGGTAATTTGGCCATGTACGCCGGTTCTCACCTTAATCCCACACGGCAAAGCCGATTGACCAAAATCCTTAACTTTGATGGTCCCGGTTTTGATTTTTCGATCGTTAAAAAGGCGTCTTTTTCAAATTGCGAACATAAAATATTCAGTTACATTCCTGAAGAGTCCATGGTTGGGATGTTGTTGGAACCCGTCGGGAAAAGGACTGTTGTATCAAGTTCTGGCAGGTTTATGAGTCAGCATAACGCCCTTAATTGGGGTGTCGAAAGATCAAAGTTTTTGGGTGGAACTTTGTCAAGTAACGCCAAATTGTTGGAGCGGACGCTTAAAACCTGGTTGACGGATATCTCTTTGGAAGAACGGGAAATGTTCCTTGAAGCGTTATTTGACATTTTGGGGGCTTCAGAAGGTGCGGCCTTAAGATTCGATCCGCAAGAGAACTTAAAAGAAATCAAGAATATTCTGATCAAATATTCCAAGCTGGATAAAAAGACCAAGGCTTTGCTCTCTCAGGTGTTTGACTCGCTGACGACTGAAACCAGAAGAGTTCTGGCCGAAAAGATCAAAGAAAAGTTGCCCAAAAATCCGCTAGGAAGGAAAACCCTTCCAACTCAGAGTTGATTTTCTTGATCAATGCAATTCGGATGAAGGTTCGCTTTCAACTGGTTTTGTTTGAAATTGTTTCTTATTAAATAGAAGAAAACCGATTGTGGCGATCAAGCCGATGAAACCACTGACATACCAGAGCATGTCGGGATTTTTGCCATCCAAGAGCAACCCGGCGAAATATGGTCCGATGGTGAAAGCAATACTCCAGGTTAACCCTGAGACGGCCATATAACGTCCACGCATGTCTTCAGGTGCAAACCCCGCGACAATGGATTGTTGAAAAGGCGAGACAACCATCTCACCGATGGTGATGACAACCATTGCAGTGACGAAGAGTGCGAATCCTTTGACAAACCCATACATGGCGAAACCGGCTGCATATAAAAGTGTTCCGATGGCCATCATGAGCATGGGTTTGAATTTCTCAAGTTTGCGTGTGACCCAGAATTGAAGCACCACGACGATAATTGCATTGATGCTTAAGAGCGTTCCGTATGAAACTTCTTTTAGACCGCGATAGTCACGCAGGAACACTCCAAGGGTGGTGTTCATGTTCATGTAAACGAGGGTCATCAATACGGTTATGGCAATGAACAGTAAAAATGGCAGATCTTTAAAGACGTGAGAGTAACCCACAAAAGTCTGTTTTAAGGTCTCCGGTTTTTCGTCCGGCTTGCCTTGCGGTTTTGTCTCAGGCAAGGCGAAGATCACAATAATTGCTGCTAAAACGCTGATGATCGCATCAACCACAAACAATGTCATATACGAACCTGACACCAAAAAACCGGCTACCGGTGGAGCAATGATGGCTGAAACGTTGAAAACAACACGAAAAATGCCATATCCCTCGGCCCGTTTTTCAGGTGGAAGAAGATCTGCGATGACGGCCTCGTGAGCGGGTCCGCCGATGCTGCTTAAGGTGCCAACGATAACTGAAACCGCAATGAAAACGCCAAGCGTTGGGGCAAATCCCATGCCCAATGCACTTAGTGCTGATAGCAGTAGGCTGGCCAGAATCACCACTTTACGACCGAGGCGATCTGCCAGTGCGCCTCCGAGGGCATTGCCGACCATACCTGAGACTGAAAAAACGGCAAACAGGATCCCCACCGTTGACATGCCAATTTCAAATTTCTTGGTGAGGTACAATGCAAAAAATGGGTATAGCATGAATCCACCCAAGTGATCAATAAACACAATGAGGTTATAGGTCCAAAATGCCCGCGGATAATCGGTAAATACTTTTTTAAGCTTTGTGAACGTATCTTGCATTTTTCTCCCGAATCATCCCCTCTATTTATCTTGAAAATTTGCTAGAGCACATGTTGGAATATGTACTGAAGAATCCATTTTACAATGATTTGGCTGTTTCTGATGGATGGTGTTCCATTACCCAAAAAGACACAAAAAGAGATTTTTTGTGTCTTTTGTTATTCTTTGGTTAATTGACCTACTTGATGCGATATATGGTTGAAAGAATTTGGATCATGGTTTGGACACTTGCTGCTGTTGCATCCGTTGATCCAAAACTGGAAACGTAGACCATGTCAGTTTCACGGTTATAGAAGAGCTGGGTTCCCAAAACACCCATGTGTCCTGACATTCTTGGTAAAAATCCAAGAGTGGGCATAAATTTTTCAAATTGCATTTGCATAAACCCGTATCCATAGGCAATGCCACGCATGAACTCATAATCGAATTTGTTCATAGCATCCAAGGTTTGCAAGGATATTAGTTTGCCTTGATACAAGGCGCGAATATAAATTGCCAGATCGTCCAGGGTGGAAACAACCCCACCACCTGCCCAATCTATGCTTACACTTTGATTTTCGCTGACTTCGTGTCCGTTCACCCAGGCTTCAGCAATCGGCCGCTTTCCGTTCAACGGTTCTGAATAGAATAGCAAAAAAGTATCCTTCATTTCTAGTGGGTCAAAGATAACCTCATGCAAGTTTTTGTGGAAAGATTTTCCAGTGATAGATTCAATGATGAGTCCTAAAAGGATATAACCTGTATCGGAATAATGATAACCTTCTCCTGGCGCAAAGTACGCGGATTGATGTTCTCGTGTGTATTGGACCAATTCTTGAGGAGTGTAGAATTTGTCAGGGGTTTGATAAAGCGTTTCCATCAAACCATTATCTTCCAGTGCAAAGTAATCTGCCACACCGCTGGAATGAGAAAGCAGGTGATTTATAGTTACTTTATCCTGGTAATCCACACCTTGGTAAACAAAAAGGTTCTCAAGCATGGATTTTTCCAGATACAAATTAATGGGATCATTAAGGTTGAGTTTTCCTTGGTCTACCAAATGACCGATCAGGGTGGCTGTGAATAATTTACCAACACTGGCCACATGAAAAGGTTGATCTGTTTGAATTGACTGTCCCTTAGATATTCCGACTGCATATTTCAAATTGATGTCTTTTTGGGGGGCATCAACCAAGACCAGTAGAGAATAAACGGATTTCTTGGTATTCAACCCGTTTTTGATGATCTTTTGAATTTGCGTTACTGCTTCATCTTTGGTCAGTGGTTTGGTGTTCACCCACAACAAACCGCCAATGATGACGACAAGCACAAGTATTACGACCCCGGCAATTTTTAATCCTTTCATTGTCCGCTCCTTATAATATTTCTTATAATAATATATCTAATAGTAATATTAATCGAAAGAGTTGTCAATCCCTAATATTACGAAAAGAAATATAACGATATAATTAGAGGGGAGACTATTATGGATATTGTCATACTTGGTTTGTTAATGATCCAGGATCTAACGATCTATCAACTCAATCAGGCCTTCAATTCCGGGATTGCTTTGATTTACAGCGCCAGTTACGGCAGTTTATTAAGTGCAATTAAAAAACTGTTAACTGCTAATGAGATCACTTTTATCGAACTTGTAGAGAATGGACGAAATAAAAAGATCTACCATATCACTGAAGGGGGTAGAAGTCATTTTAATAAATGGATGCGGGATGAAATCTCTGACCACAAACTGGAGACAATGGCTTTGTGTAAGGTGTTCTTTTTGGGGCTGATCGAATCGGCGGATGAAAAACGAAAAATTCTCAACAACATCATTTCTGAAATCGCTAAAATGGAAGAAACCCTGGGTTCGCTGTCGCAATCACTATCTCAATTGCAATTAAGTGACCAGGAACAGAAAATCTACAACTACCAATTTAAAACATTGGATTATGGTCTCAGATCACATCAAGTTGCCAGAGAATGGGCGCAACAAATCTTGGATGAATTGAAAGAATAGATTAATTTTTTTGGCTGATTTTAACGACTATCCATTGTAACAAAACCAACTTACTTTTGTTGTTTTCCTGGTGGAAAGCGGTAAACGATTGCCAGGCCGCCTTCAGCGGTTTCGCGGTAGACATGCGGCAGGTCGCGGCCAGTTTTGGCCATGACCCTCACCACTTCATCAAATGAGATGCGGTGGCCGCCATCCGAATAGAGGGCAAAGGTTGCGCAATCCAGAGCCCGGGTGGCCGCAAAAGCATTGCGTTCGATACAGGGGATCTGCACCAATCCATTTACCGGGTCGCAGGTGAGGCCAAGATGATGCTCGAGACCCATTTCGGCGGCGTATTCCACCTGTCGGATGGAACCTCCCATCATTTGAGCGGCCGCGGCTGCCGCCATTGAACAGGCGGCGCCTACCTCTCCCTGGCAGCCAACTTCAGCACCCGAGATCGAGGCGTTTGTTTTGATCAAATTGCCGACCAGACCTGCCGTAGCCAGTGCATTCAGGATATCTGATTCAGTGGTCTCAAAGGTCTCTTCAACATATCGTAAAACAGCCGGCAGGATCCCTGCTGATCCGCAAGTTGGAGCTGTAACGATCCTGCCTCCAACCGCATTCTCTTCAGCTACTGCAAGCGCATAGGCGGGTAAAAACCCTTCTTTTTTCAGCTTTTCACCCGAGGTTTCTATTTTGCGATAGATGTTGCGCGCCCGCCTGGAAACACCCAAACCTCCCGGCAGAACACCTTCTGAGATCAATCCACGGTTAATACTGTCCTTCATCACGGACCAGACCTCTTGAAGATGAGAATACAAGGAGGCGTCTTCATGATCCTGCACATACTCCCAGAAGGATTTTCCACTTTGAGTGCAATCTCTCAGAATATCACTCATGGTTTGATGAGTATACATTGACTTCGTTGCCATGCTTTTGGAGCTGTCAGTGATCACACCGCCGCCGGGACTGTACACTTCCCAACTGTCTGTGATGTTTTGAGTCTGATCCAGGGCTTCGAAGCGCACCGCATTTGGATGAAGAGGTAGCATTTCATCCGGCTTCCAGATGAACTCCACGCCTTTGGGAGACAACGCCTTTGAAATCGCCACATCAGTCAAGTGACCGCGACCGGTGGCAGCCAGACTGCCAAACAGGGTAACACGATAAGTAGCCGCTTGAGGCGTACGAAGGCTGAACATTTCGGCTGCCTTCCGCGGCCCCATGGTATGGCTGCTTGAGGGTCCATATCCAATTTTATATATTTCGGTTATTGATTCCATCTGGATCTTCTCTATCTTTGTTCAGAAAAAGGGAGTAATACACGAAACCTTAGAAACTCATGAAAATTAGTTTATCATGATTCTCTTTTCCAAACTCAAACAGAATTCAGGCTGATCAACCCGGGATTTGACTTAAAAAAATAATCCATCATTCAATTAGTGTTGTCGGCTGCCATGTAATGACAAAAGGTAGACTAATCGCCCCGGTGGGACATATTTCTTCACAAGCTCCGCAGTTTGAGCATTGATCAGGTTGATCAACGACGGGCTCGGCGTCGCTGATGATGAGCGTGCCTGTTGAACATAAGTAAGCACATGCGCCGCAATGGACACATAGCGATAAGTTGATCTTAATCAATAATTCTTTTCCACGATTCATCAACGACTTCCTTTCACATGATTGATTCTAGCGAAAGGGTTGAAATAATAATACGCTTTTTGTCTCATTTTTAAAGATTGGCTTCTTCTTCCAAACCTTTACGATCCAAGATAACAATTGCCCCATTTTTCCGTTCGACCAAACCGGCTTTAATGAAAGCACGCAGTGTTCGGCCGACCACATCACGAACGGTACCTAAATGGGCTGCTATTTCATCTTGTGTCCAAGGTTTGGACGATGGGTCCTTTTTTGCCTGGTTCAGTAAGAATTGTGCCAGTCGTCCTCTGACTGAATGCAAGGATAGTTCATCAACCAACGTGACGAGATGATCAAGTCGCCTGGCAAAATCCGTAAGGATCAAATAAGCCAGGTCGGCGTGAGTCTGCAAAAGGCAGCGAAAATCTTCAACCGGAATGAGCAGAAGTGACAAGGGTGATATCGCCTTGATGCACGCTCGCACGTTCTTGTCGCTATCCATCGCTGGTACCGTATTAAAATGCATTCCTAGGGTGAGGACAGAAATTATTTGTTCATTTCCATTTGATGAAATTCGAAAAATGACAGCAGTTCCAGTCCTTACGAATCCCACAAATTCACAAGGTTCATCTTGCATCTGAAAGATCGTGTTTGTAGAAAAATCCTTAAGCAGTGCAGCCCTGGCTAGATCTTCAAGGGTTTCGGTCTTTAATGAAGAAAAAAGGGGATGATCTTTTATGGTTTCAAGGTTTACTGACATGAAGTAGTCACAATTCCAAATTATTGGATGAGGGGCTGAAATTTCAAAATGTCATGGTCAAACAATGTGATGATTATTCAGCATTCAGTTTGATAACTTTATTTTACACCACCCCCCTGTAATGGAATGGAGAATAATCGGCGAGTGGGTAAATGAGGAGACCAGATCACATAAATTGTCTGGATTATGTAAAGAAAAAGGACTGAGCCTTTATGACTCAGTCCTTTTCGGGATGCGTATTGATCGCTTAACAGTTCATGTGTAAGTGGTTAGTCGTGACAGGTTTTATCTGAAATTATGCAGCATCAACCGCAGCCTGTTTCTTATCTGGAATGATCAGGGAGAAAACATTCTTCAATCCGAGGGTGCTCACCAGGTTGAACAGGAAGACGATAAACCCGATTGAAAGAATGCTTCCGAAAATGATGGCGGCCAGAGTGTAAGGAGTAAACTCTCCTCCAGTGTAAAGCGTGCGCCTAAGCATACCCTTGGAGCCAGCCATACCCATGGCCAGAGCCATTCCAACCGAGCCGATCATCCACAACCAGAAATGCCAGTCTACAAGTTTTTTGAACTTGAATTCAAGCTTAGTGAGCATGGGCACCAGCGTATAGATCACCGAGAAGAGCATGGTGCCGACACCGGTTAATAGCAGGGTGTGGGCGTGCAATCCGATCACCCATTGGGTGTTGTGAAGCACCACATTCAAACCCACGTTCGCCTGAAAAATCCCGGCGATGGCGCCCATGATGAAGCCGAACATTGAGCCGAGCGTAAATTTCAACGGAGGTGACATCTTTACGGGGCGTGCTTTCCAGATCGTCATCAGCGTGGCAAAGAGCGTCAGCCCCATGGTGAAGATCTCGCCCCAGGTGATCAACTGGCCTGAGAACAATCTCATCCAAATGGGTTGTGCGGTATCGCCCAACAAGTGATGACTCCAGACGCCCATTGAGACGAGCAAGTCCACCATGATAACGGTCTTAACCACGTTTGCACCAAACAGCTGTCTTCCGGTGAGAAGGGGCACCAGTAAGTACCAGACTCCTGCGGTGTAGATCAGGGCGTTGCCATCCGCGACCATATCCAACCCCCACCAATAAATATTTTTATAGATCAGCGCGTCCACCGCGCCCGGGTTGAGCGGATGCCCCAACAGCGCAAACACGCCATACACCAGGATCAGCACACCCGCGGATAGCAGCACGACCGCATTGATCACCGTGTCAATGGATCCTCTAGCCACGGCCACGATAAATACAGGCATGCCATTATAGTCAAGATTGACTGCACCTTTATCTTCTTTGCCGAAAAGCTTCATTAATCGAGGGATGCCAAAAGCTGCTCTCAGGAATTGGCCTACCGTATAAGAACCATTATGATCCTTGCTCAATACTGTTTTAAAAATGTTGTAAGAGAAGATCAAAATATTGACCATAATAACGGCTGCCCCCAGCATGAAAGCAATGCTACCGATCACAGGCACGCGGTCAAAGGCAACCGGCAGCGGCCAATAGAGGGTATAGAGTGCATTGAACAGTCCAAAGAAACCTGCTGCCCAACAGGTCATCACCCCGATGATCTGCAGCCAGAAATTGGCCACCACCAGTTTGGGGTGTTTGACAGGTTTCTTTACCAAATAAGGGACCAAAAAATAAAATGCGCCGAAAATCGCCATGTAGACGAAACCGTAGATGCCTACGATGGGGTGGGCGGTCAGCATTGCGTAATAAAGGTCTTCAGTACTTGGATTTGTGCCACCAGGTCGGATGCTGTTGAGTACGGTTTCCATGCCATGCAGCGAATTGATGTCATACTGCTGCGAACGCATTAACATGCCTTCAAATCCAGATAGCAGCATAAAGAGCAGCGCCACCACCGTAAAACGTAATGTCCATTTTTCAATCCAGCCAAGTTTTTTCATGTGGCATCCTCCTTATTTCACTTCGATTGCGTCCCGGACAACCATGCCGGAATGCTTGGGGCCGGAGTATTCTGTCGAACGTACGTCATACGTTCCGGTTTCGTCGAATTTCCAAATGATCGTGTTGGTTCTGCCAGGAAGCACCTGCATTTGGAAAACCATGCTGTTGTCTTTACGAAAGACCCCAAAACCATAGGTCACATCAGCGGACGTCGCCGCAAATTGCACATATTCGCCCTTCTTGATCTCAACTGGGGTATCCATGGAAATGACATAATCTTTGTATTCTACGTTCACCACTTTGGCAGGGGTTACTTTTTGCCATAGCTGCCAACTTTGCCATGGAACCAGGTTGGAAAGAGTGACCACATTGACGATGACAAAAATAGCAATGAGAATGAACAGCCAGTTACGCTCTGATTTTTCCATTTTATTTTCCTCTATCCTTGATCAGAATTGAAAAAACCAGGAAGAAAATGGCGATTAAGATAACCAGGGTGAGATAGATCCACCATAAGTTGTCCGTGAAATGCATTTGAACCTCCATAATCGTTATGAAATAAACATCAATTTGCGACGCAGATAAATGGTATTTTGGCCTCCTCTTTGCAAACACGAGCTGCAGTATATTGAATCAATGGAATCCAACACCTCAGTTTTTTTTTGAACAATATGGCGTTTTTGTTGGCGTTCCATAACACGATGTTGATTGATATTGGGATGGTAAACCATGAAGAATCCAAATACTATGACTTAAGTCTTATTTGACTCTTTTGTTAACAACCCTGATGAACAAAATCGCCAGTCCGGTGGGGAGCTGGCGTTCAAACGATGGTTCTTATTGGTTTATTGAATAAATTGGAATTTACACTGGTTAGGTAACTGTCGCGATTTCAACCCGATCACGGCCATTATGTTTTGCCTTATAAAGCGCCTCATCGGCTTTTTCGAGTATGCCTTCCACTGTTGAACTGTGATCAGGGAAAATGGCAACACCCAATGAAACGGAGATCACACCCAGGGGCTGGCGGTGGTATTCGACTCGAATGGATTTGATGGCTTCACGGATCCGTTCAGCGCGTTGGACCGTGACTTCCTGATTGGCTTCAGGGAGGATCAGGATGAACTCTTCACCCCCATAACGGCAGGTAATGTCTTCGCCCCGGATGTGCGTTTGGAGTTGCGCTCCGATCTCACGTAAGACAACGTTACCGGCTTCGTGGCCATAAGTATTATTGAAATCCCTGAAGTGGTCTATATCCAGCATGATAATGCCAACTGGCGTTTTTTTACGTACGGCCCTAGGAATTTCACGGGCAAGCGATTCTTCCATATACCTTCGGTTGAATAAACCGGTCAGCGCGTCGCGAATGGATTGGATCCGCAGCGTTTCGCGCAGCTTCAGGTTGGAAAGTGAAAGAGACAAATGATCTGCGAGGGTATGTGCCATTTCTTGAGTGTTGGGATTAAGGAGGGTTTCATCCTTTTCCTCAATATGCAAGATGCCGAACATCTCTCCAGATGCCATCATCGGTACTTCGATATAGCGTCCAGTAAATGGTTTCTTTATATGGCGGCAGTTCAAGCCGGGTTTTGTGGATCCACCTTGATATATCTGTCCGCGGCGCATGGCCCAACAATCGCTTGGAGCAAACGCAATATCACTCTGTAGATCGTCTCCCCACACGGTCATTGCCTCAACAGAAGACTGGGAATTATTTTGGATGAACAATGCTCCGGAGGTGTTTGGAAACAACTGAGGAATGTATTCTTTAATGATGGTGAAATACTCTTCACGTTCATTGCTCACTTGAAGCAGATCACCCATCTGACGAAGAAGATTGGCTTCTTGATTGCGTATTTCGAGATCGCTTACCCACGAGATCAGTTTCTCGTTCGCTTTTTCAATTTCTTGTTCTGCCAATCGTCTTTCAGTGATGTCTTCAGATGTGACCAGTAATCCGATCACTTTCCCTTCGCGATCATGGAGGGGGATCTTATTGGTTCTGCCCCAAACTTGTGCATTTCCCGGAAGAGCAGTTGATTCTTCAACCCCCAGTGTGGGTGAATCCGTTTTGATGATCTCTTCTTCTTCCTCTCTAAATTGAGCAGCAGAAGCTTTCCATGGAAGATCGAAATCGGTTTTTCCAACAATATCAGCAGGGGAGGACAACCCCATCTGACATGCAAACGCCTGGTTGCAACCCAGGTAGACCAAATTATTGTCTTTCCAGTAAGCCAGCATGGGAATGTTATCCACGACTAGTTGCAGCATTTGGCGTGAACGGAAAAGTTCGTCTTCAGCCAGTTTACGTTTGGTCACATCACGGGCGATTCCCACCAACCCGATCACTTTGCCATCATTATCATGGAACGGAACTTTAATGGCACTCACCCAGCGTTTCTGTCCGCTGGCAGTAATACTGGGTTCTTCTTCCACGATCACGGGTTGATCTGTTTCCATTACCAGGCGATCATTCGCCTGGTATGTTGAGGCCAGCTCAGGTGGATAGAAATCCATGTCACTTTTACCCAATAAAAGTGCCGGATCGTTCACGCCAATGACACGCGCATCACTTAAATTATTAAGGACAAACTTGCAGTCTCGATCGTGGACGAAGATCTGATCAGGGATATTGTCAACAACGGCACGCAGCAAACGGCGCTCTTTTTCCAGGGTTTCCTCGACCAATTTGCGATAGGTGAGATCCTCTTTGATGGCCACAAAATGAGTGATTTCACCCATCTTGTTGATCACAGGCGAGATTGAGATCGTTTCCCAAAACAAATCGCCGTTTTTTTTGCGATTGTATAGTTTTCCATGCCAGATTTTGCCAGATTTGATCGTTCGCCAAAGGGAGGCGTATTCTTCATTTGAAGTATGACCAGATTTAAGGATGCTTGGATTCTTCCCGACAACGTCTTTGAATTCATACCCGGTAACTTCGGTGAACATCGGGTTGACGTACTCGATAATACCATTGACACTGGTGATCATTACCGTAGTCGGATTTTGATCCACTGCGCACATAAACAACCGCAGCTGGTCTTCCAATTGATTTTGATCATCTGGGATTGAAACGTGTTGATACAGTTCGGATAGGCCGTTGACCTGTTGTGTTTTAGGTTTTTGATTCTCTTTCATCTATACCCCCAAACGGCGATATATAATCGAATCTCTAGAGGAAACGGTTTACTTCTTTCTTTACAGATTACTATTCTTTTCAACAGGAACATAAAGACAAAGTTATCTGGGGATCAATTAAGTTTAGCACTTTTTTGTTTTTTCGTATGCAACTAATTGATGTGTGTAAAAAAGGATAATAATGTGGGTATTCCTTCAACCAATTCCGTGGTTGTGAGGTCCTGAGATTTTCTGCCATTCCTAGCACAAGTTTGATTTGTTTTTATTCCTGAATGATTCTTGTTTCAGGGAGGGTGAAGTAGAAAGTGGCTCCTTCATTTACTTTGGCTTCAGCCCAAATTCTTCCGTTGTGTTTATTGATGATACGCTTTACTGTTGCCAATCCAATCCCGGTTCCTTCAAATTCAGATTCCTTATGGATGCGCTGAAACGCTCCGAACAAGTTTTGAGCATGTTCCATGTTAAAACCGACTCCATTATCTCGAACAAAGTACACCGGTTCGCCATCTTTTTTATCTTGTCCAAATTGAACGAGCGGATTTGACACCATACTGGAATACTTAAGAGCGTTTCCTAACAGGTTGGTTAACGCCACTTCCAAAAGGTTGGGATCTCCATCTGCAAGTAGACCCGGTTGAATATCAAAAGTTGTTTTCTGATTTGGATTCGATTGTTGCAGTCTTGTCACTATTGTCGTGGCCAGGTCAGAAAGATTGACCTTTTTAAATTTAAGGGTTGTGCTGGTGACATGAGAAAGTTTCAACAAATCATCTATTAATTGATTCATCCTTTTGGATTCATTTCTTATCCGATCAATGTACTGAATGGCAGTCTCATCAAGTTTTTCAGAATACTCGTCTTGTAAGACCGTTGAATAGCCATCAATACCTCTTAAAGGGGCTCGCAAGTCGTGTGAAACAGAATAAGAGAAAGACTCAAGTTCTTTATTTGCCATGGCAAGCTGCGATGTGCGCTCAACAACTCTTTGTTCGAGCTCGTTATTTAATTGATTAATTTTTTCTTCAGCAATTTTTCGGTCGGTTATTCTTTCCTGCATTAACACAAAGAGTTCCGGTTTTTCATTACTACGGCGTAATGGGAAACCGATGGTCCGGATCCAATTTGGGACATCCGGCAACTCCGATATCGAATCATGGGGATTAAAACTTACATCAGGAAACTGAACCACTTCTCCATTTCTTAGTTTGTCAAAAATCACTCCAACACCTTTATCTAATAATTGCTGATCTTGAAAAATCGAATAATCAGGGGGCGGAACAGACCCAAATAGCGATTCAAATGCAGGGTTTACATTCAATGTGAAACCATTCTTATCCAGAACTTGAATGGATACCGGGCTCATCATCATGATGTTTTTTGAAAGTTCATCTGAGTGCTTGCGATCAGAAATGTCAATAATAAAAGTTAAAGAGACTGGTCCATCGGCCATCTCAACTCTTGATATGAACATTTGGACCGGGAATCGGGACCTGTTTTTGCGATAGCATTCCACTTCATAACTATTCGGGATGACTTCTCCCATTGCCCGGCGTCGCATATTTTCCAGGATTTTGGGTCGCCATTCTTCAACAAATAAATCCAAGGGAGGTAACTGATTAATTTCTTCAATACTATCGAACCCAAACATTTTGATATAGCTTGGGTTCATGTATAAGAGATCTGAATTTCTTGTAATTATTATTGCCAGGGGAGAATAATCAAAGATCAGTTGAAAAAAATCATTCCTTTGTTTGACAAGCTCTTCCGCCTTTTTTCGTTCTGAAATATCCACTAATGTTGTAAGGAAAAACGGTCTCGCTTCTTTTGGATTTTGTATTAAAGTTGAAAAAATTTCAACCCACAAGACAGAACCGTCTTTTTTTATGAACCTCTTGATAAAGTGAGCTGATTCTGATTCACCGGATATCAATGTTTTCATCTGGTCGCTGGTATAAGCGATGTCATCAGGATGAGTAATATCCTGCCATTTCTTGTTTTCCAACTCTTCTTTTGTATATCCGATCATTTCGCAAAAAGCTTTATTGACGTTGATCTCTCCTGAGGGCAAGGTAAGCGACTGACCAACGATAGAATTCTCAAAAACACTTTTGA
The DNA here is from genome assembly GCA_021825925.1 of Chloroflexota bacterium. GTDB lineage: Bacteria > Chloroflexota > Anaerolineae > Anaerolineales > Anaerolineaceae > UBA6107. The sequence goes on along the minus strand of JAKAFP010000004.1, from coordinate 173,939 downwards.
TCAATTCTTCAGAATTCTTGTTTTCAGTAATATCAATATGGGTTCCGTACATCATCAAAGGTTTTCCATCGTCTGTCCAGGTCATTACCCGGCCACGATCATGGACCCAAACCCAGTCACCATTTTTGTGTTTCATTCTGCATTCAATATCATAAAATGGAATTTCACCTGAAAAATGTTTAGTTAAGAGTACGTCTGATTTCTTGAGGTCATCCGGGTGGGCAAGTTTTTCCCAGGTTTTGATGCTAATAGGAGCCAGGTCTTCCAGAGTGTAGCCAATGATATTCGCCCACATCTCATTAAATATTGTTTCGCCGGTTTGGATATTCCATTCCCAGGTGCCGGCTCGTGTACCTTCTATAATGCTTTCCAAACGCATATTTGCTGATATAAGATCAATTTCTGCATTTTTGCGATCTGAGATATCACTGATATTCCCAACAAATGCGTATGGTTTTCCGTCAGGATCTTTTAGTAACGAGTACTTGTCTTGAAGCCAAATATATTGACCATTCTTATGTTTGAAGCGGTATTCAACCTGGTGCTTTTCATTATTTTTTTTAGCTATACATTTTTCTTTATCATCCTGAACGGGAGCGAGATCATCTTTGTGGACCTTTCCGACTAAAAAGGAGAAAGACTCATTTAATACCTCATCCAATGAGTATCCAGTAATTTGAGCAAAAACCGGGCTTAAATACTCAAAAGTATTGGTCTGAATATTCAATTTGTATGCTGCATCCAGTGAGTTTTCGAGGACTTCTTGAAAACGATTGTCGCTTGCGATCAGTTCCTTGTTGATTTGTTTTTGCTCTTTCCGTATGGCTACATCCATCAGCGCCCGTTCGATCGCAGGAACGATCTGGATCATTTCATTTTTTTGGATGTAATCGTGAGCGCCCCCCTTCATTAATGAAACGGCAAGATTAATATCAATTTCACCTGACAGGATAATGAAAGGCACATCGGGGCAGATTTCTTTGGCGATTGCCAATGCCTCGGGGGCACTAAATCCTGGCATGGAGTGGTCAGAAGTGATGATCTGCCAATTATCATGAGCCAATAATGCAGACCGCATGTCGTCTGCATTGTCAACGACTGCGCTTGTGATGTCATATCCACCCTTTTGTAAGATCCGTTGGAGTAAGAAAGCATCAGTTTCGGTGTCTTCAACGATCAGGATTTGCAAGGGTTGACTCATGATTGATCCTCACCACTAATAATAAAAGCACGTTAACTTGAGTATATTACACTATTTTGGTTATTTTCTTTAGCAACCATTAATAATGAGACCAAATGTATCCAGTTAAAGTGATTATCGGCAGATTTTCGACACGCTAAGGTGAGCTATTCTCTCTGATTATAAACGTGAGTCGTTTTAGTTATTTCAGTTCAACACCCAGAGGGTGTCTGCGAGGTAGCGGGGATAAAAAAACGCCAGTCCTTTTGAGGACTTACGGTCAATGAATGAAACACTCCGCAGGGGCGCCAGGTGCCTTACGAATAAAAAAACGCCAGTCCAATTCAGGACTGACGGTAAATGAATGAAACACCCCGCAGGGGCGCCAGGTGCCTTACTAAAAAAAACGCCAGTCCTTTTGAGGACTGACGGTAAATGAATGAAACACCCCGCAGGGGCGCCAGGTGCCTTACTAATAAAAAAACGCCAGTCCTTTTGAGGACTGACGGTCAATGAATGAAACACTCCGCAGGGGCGCCAGGTGCCTTACGAATTAAAAAACGCCAGTCCAATTCAGGACTGAAGGTAAATGAATGTAACACCCAGCAGGGGCGCCAGGCGCCTTACGAATAAAAAACGCCAGTCCAATTCAGGACTGACGGTAAATGAATGAGACACCCCGCAGGGGCGCCAGGTGCCTTACGAATAAAAAAACGCCAGTCCAATTCAGGACTGACGGTAAATGAACCAGGTGCCTTTCGGCATTTAAGTTCAAGGTAGCGGGGGTGCGATTCGAACGCACGACCTCCGGGTTATGAGTTCCAATCTTATTTCGCGTACTTTAGACCTTCAGGTTACTATTTTAGCCAAGCCCGGCGATGTTTGATCCAAAAGGACCCGGCGTGAATAGATTGAATTACATAGGTAATTTTAACATGATGGAACGCCTAAATCAATAGCAAAACATTTCGCAATAATAAGATGAAATCACATATCATATTGGAGCGCTATTTGCCTCAATCGTCGTAATGATTTATTGCCAGATTAATTGTTGAAATTCTTTCAGTTCATTATGTCAAACAGGTTTTTCAAAGTTTGAAAAAAACAAACCCTCCAATATATAAGACTCCTATTTCAAAAAAACAAAGACATTTTCTCATTTCAACCGATAGATTCGAACAGCTTGGAATACTAGACTTATTATTCCAGTATACAAAGTGGTTCCTAAAACCATTATCTTAGAATTAAATTTGAGACAATTTGAGACACAAAAAAACTAATTGAGACAGTAATGTAGACTAACTTTGGGTGTCTCAAGTTGTCTTAAGGTTGTTAGTTAAGAAGGTTACTTTAAGTTGATTTTTGACACAAACGACTGATTTGCATTCTGCCCCTTTTTTTTCATAATGTTACTTTTTGGAAGCTAGTAAATATCATTATTAGGTAATTAAGAAAGAATAACTAAAGATTATTATTGAGTTAAAAATATTTGGAAATTAAAGCTACTATTTTTGGTTTATAAACTTTGTAAAAAATGCTTATTTCTGCTTGTGATTATGAAAACTTCACGTTGTTTTCACCATCTTAACACCATTCAAAATCGCCTGTGCAAAAACATCAGCAGCCACCGCGCCGATCACGCTCACATCAGCGGCTTTCTCACCGGTTGCCAATGCGAAAATGGTGTCACCGTCAAACATAGTATGAGACGGACGGATGGTTCTGGCGATGCCATCCTGCGCCATCTGGGCTACCTTGTTGACCTCTTCTTTGGTCAATTTGGCATTGGTGGCAACGACTCCAATTATGGTATTGGAGCCTGTCACATTAAAACTATTTTTATTCATGCTTGACTTCATAAATTCGAGACTGTCGATGAACTTGTGACTGCTGTTTTCATCCGGATTACCCGTTCCGGCAATGATTTCACCACTGTTCGGATCTACGACATCTCCATATGGGTTTACCACGACAAGTGCACCGACCATAACACCATCTCCAAAATGGATGCTGGCGGTGCCAATGCCTGTTTTTGTGGCGTGCTGGATACCTAAAAGCTTGCCAGCAGCGGCTCCTGTACCGGCGCCAAAACAACCTTCGGCCGGGCGGTCAGATGAAGCATTGAGACAGGCTTGATTTCCCATTTGCGCGTCGGGTCGGATCTTTGGGTTTCCCAGCCCCAGGTCATAAATCACTGCGGCGGGGACGATGGGGACTCTTGCATCCCCGGTGTCAATACCAATATTATGTTCTTCCAAATAACGCATCACACCTGCCGCTGCATCCAGGCCAAAGGCGGAGCCGCCGGCTAGTAAAATTGCGTGTATCTCAGTGACTAGATGCATTGGGCTGAGCAGATCGGTCTCACGTGTGCCGGGGGCTCCGCCGCGCTGATCCACGCCGCCCACCGCGCCATGTTCCACCAGAATGACGGTACATCCGGTCAGGGCAACATCATCCTGGGCGTGTCCGACTTTGATTCCGGGGATATCTGTGATGGCATTTTGGAAGTTGTTGTTCATAGTTTCCTCGATTAGATTTCAGTAAAAAGACTAGTATAACTTGATTTGGACTCATTCAATCCATCACTGGATGCATTTTTCCGAGCATGATACACTTTATTGCGATTCGTGATTATATAGAAAATGGTCAGAAAATATGTTACTTACTATTGATATTGGCAACACTAATATAACTCTGGGTCTATATGAAAAAGAAGAGTTGGGTCCCCGCTGGCGGCTGGCCACGGATCATCACCGTATGGCGGACGAATACGGCTTGCAGATCCTCGGGTTGTTGGAACACGCTCATGTTCCTGTTGAACAGGTCAGCGCAGTATGTGTCTCATCTGTAGTGCCGCAATTGACCCAGCGAGTGGTTCAAGCCTGTGAAATTTATCTCCATCAAAACCCATTTCTAATTTCATCAGATATAAAAACGGGCATCATCATCAAATATGATAATCCCCAGGCGGTTGGCGTGGATCGCATTGCTGACGCGGCTGCGGTGATGCATTATTATGGCGGACCCGCCTGCGTGATTGATTTCGGTACGGCCACTACGTTTAATGCCATTACTTCAAAAGGGGAGTATTTGGGCGGCGCGATTGCTCCTGGTCTGAACGTGGCAGCCGATGCGCTTTTCCATCACACTTCCAAATTACCGCGCGTGGACCTTGAAGCGCCACCCGCGGCAATAGGCACGAATACAGTGCATGCCATGCAGTCAGGCTTGTTGTTTGGTTATGTATCCATGACAGAAGGCATGATCACCCGCTTTAAGGCAGAATTGGGGCAGGACGCCAAAGTCATCGCCACTGGCGGGTTATCTGAGATCATTTCAAAACACACGAAGAAGATTGATATCGTGGCTCCCTGGCTGACGCTTGATGGCTTGCGCATCCTCTGGGATATCAATCATTAGGTTTTTAGGCGAAGCAAAGGTTAAACATAATGGCAAATCCAATAGACGGCAAAAATATATTACTGGGGGTCACCGGTTCGATTGCAGCTTACAAGGCAGCAGACCTGGCCTCTAAATTAACCCAAAATGGCGCAGTGGTGGATGTAATCATGACACCGGCGGCATTGAAATTCATCACCCCGCTTACCTTTCAATCAGTAACCACACGCAAAGCCTTCACGGATGATGATCTGTGGGGTGGAGAAGGTCATGTCAGGCATATCGGTTTGGGCATGGCAGGTGATCTTTTGGTCATTGCCCCAGCTTCTGCGAACACCATCGCCAAACTGGCGCACGGTATTGCAGATAGTTTACTGACCGTTACGGCGCTTGCAGCCCGCTGCCCTATCATGATTGCACCCGCCATGGATGGCGGCATGTTTGAAAACCCGGCCACCCAGGCGAACCTTGAAATATTGCGTCAGCGCGGATTTATCGTTATCGGGCCGGCAGAAGGACACATGGCATCCGGTTTGGTAGGGCTTGGAAGGATGGTTGAACCTTCAGAATTGCTGGGACAAATTCGCTGGCATCTTGCGAAAGAAGGTCCGCTTTCAAAGGTTAGGGTTATGGTTACAGCCGGCGGCACGCAAGAACCGATTGATCCGGTTCGCATGATCACCAACCGATCTTCCGGCAAACAGGGTTATGCTTTAGCCCGGGCGGCTTTAGATGAGGGTGCTGAAGTTACCCTGGTTCATACACCAACCAACCTGGTATTACCGATAGGTGCGGCTGAAACACTTGTTCACACTGCACAAGAAATGGCTGATGCGGTGCTCAAATACGCCGACCAGACGGATATTTTGATCATGGCTGCTGCAGTGGCGGATTTTAAACCAGTCAGCAAAGCAGATCAAAAAATCAAAAAAGACAGTGGATTTTCAAATATTCAGCTTGAACCGACCATGGATATTCTTAAAGCGCTTGCAGAAAAGCGAGTACACGGAAAAAATCCAAAAGTTGTGATCGGGTTTGCAGCCGAGTCGCAGGAACTGCTGCAAAATGCCTCCAAAAAGTTGGCAGCCAAGAAACTGGAAATGATCGTGGCTAATGATATTTCTGCCCGGGATGCCGGGTTCTCAGTGGATACGAACAGGGTCACATTGCTTTTCGCTGATGGAAGATCCAAAGAATTTTTGTTGTTAACCAAAGAAGCGGCAGCAATTGAAATTGTAAAAGAAGCTGTTGTTTTGTACCAAAAAATCCAGCATTAAGAAATTTAAGACTATTCTCTTGACACAAGCACCGTATACCGCTACAATTAGTCATATCGGAATATAACTATATGACAAACCAAAGATCGCTCCCGCAAAGTTTGACTGATTTTCTCAAAGCCCTGGGTAATACCAAAAGGCAGGAAATTTTGTTAAATATCTTTGGAGACGAACAGGAACATAACATCACTGAAGTATCAGCCAGAGCCGAAATTGCACAATCGACGGCCTCAGAACATCTGTCTTTGCTTAAGAGGGCGGGTATACTTGAATCACGAAAAATGGAAAAAGAAGTGTTTTACCACCTGGACCGGAAGGAGATCATAGCGAAAATTGATGAAATCAAGAATATGTTGAGTTGTTGTTTGGAGTAATTTTTTTAAAACATAATATCGTTAAATTCCGAATTAACGATACAACCATAAGAGGAGATTGATAATGGAAAAAATGATCGTAGAAGCAACTCATATTGACGAAGAAAAAATCAAAAAATATTATAGTTGGCGTGCCTCGAATTATGATGCAGGATCCACTTTTGAGATTGAACATCATATTGAAGCGCTCAAGCTGGCAAACATACAAGAGGGGCAGCATGTTCTTGAGGTCGCATGTGGAACGGGTCGGGCAACGATTGGGCTGGCTCAGGCTGTTGGTAATAATGGACTCGTTGAAGCAATGGATATCAGCGAAGCCATGCTTGAGAAAACACGTGAAAAAATAAGAAAAGCTGGCCTAGGGTCAAGAGTAACGATTAAACAGGGGAATGCCAAAGAACTTCCATATCCGGATGAATCCTTTGATTTGGTTTATAACGGGTACATGTTTGACCTTATCCCGTTGGATGGATTCCTTCCAATTTTGCAGGAAATGAAGCGTGTTTTGAAACCTGGCGGAAAAATTGTTTTAGTAAACATGAGCAAACCGGATGGACGTAAGACATTTTTTGAAACCATTTATGAAAAAGGTTGGGCGGTCATGCCCTGCCGGCCTGTATTGATGAGTTCTTATCTTGAAGAGGCAGGCTTCGTTCAAATTTCACGTTACTATCGGCCAACTCGCAAATCAATTGTCGCCTTATTGTGGGGGCAGGAAATTGTTCTAGCTCATAAGTAATTTATTAGATTTTGAAAAAATTACTAAATTACGTAATAAAACGCGATATAATAAACTTAATATGAAATCGACTCATTTTGGCCAATTGATTGTCTGTTGCTCCTGTATCCGGCGGGGATGCTCTTTACCGCCTGGTTATCGTTCCTGACGATTATTAGCCAACTGCCCGGCGGCAGACAGTTTCCCCGCAAAATCTCTTTTGTTACGGTGAAACTGTCTGCCGTTTTTTTATTCCAGTTGGCAATAGTAAAACAAATCGATAGGTGACGAAATGACGAACGCAACTGCACAAACCATTATGGGTGTGGCAACCCAAAATACCCAACCTCAATTTAAAAAGAATATACTGGAAACCATCGGCAATACTCCCCTGGTGCGCCTTAATCAAATTGTTTTCGGCAATTGCTCCGCAACCATCCTGGCAAAGGTGGAATTTTTCAACCCGGCCGGTTCGATTAAAGACCGAATCGGATTGAGCATCATTGAGAACGCCGAAAAAGAAGGACGTTTGTTGCCAGGCGGCACTATTGTTGAAGCTACCTCAGGCAACACAGGGGCAGGCCTGGCACTGGCTGCATCGATCAAAGGCTACAAAACCATTTTTGTCATGCCAGATAAGATGAGCGAAGAGAAAATCCGCTTCTTGCGCGCATTTGGCGCCCGGGTGGTCATCACCCCGACGGCGGTTGCACCTGAAGATCCACGCAGCTATTACAGTGTTGCAGCCCGCATTGTAAAAGAAACTCCCAACAGTATGCTGGCAAATCAATACCATAATCAGGCTAACCCTGAAGCGCACTACCAATTCACCGGGCCGGAATTGTGGGAACAAACTGCCGGCAAAATCGATGTGCTGGTGGCGGGCATGGGCACGGGCGGAACGATCACCGGAACCGCACGCTACTTAAAAGAGCAAAACCCCGATCTAAAAGTGGTGGGTGTGGATATTGAGGGTTCTCTGCTTTACGATACCTGGAAAGAAGGCAAGATGCCTAGCGATCCTCATCCCAAGACCTATAAGATCGAGGGCATCGGCGAATATTTCATCCCCAGCACATTGGATCTTTCACTGGTGGATGAAGTGGTTCAGGTCAGTGATCGTGAATCTTTCCAAATGGCCCGCCGACTGGTTCGTGAAGAAGGTATTTTTGCCGGAGGTTCATCCGGTTCAGCAGTCGCAGGGGTACTAAAATCTGAAATTGTGAGATCCCTTAAACCCGGACAAATTGTAGTGGTTATCCTGCCAGATTCTGGCAATCGCTACCTATCGAAACTTTTTGACGACAACTGGATGCGTGAGAACGGTTTCTTACCTGACAACAAGGTGACCGATACCGTGATGTCTCTGATTGAAACCCGTCAGAAATTACCCCTGGTGGTGGCAAGAGCTGGCGATGAGATGAACGCGGTGGTCAGCAAAATGAATCAGTATGATATTTCGCAACTGCCAGTGGTGGATGATCAGGATAAACTGATTGGCATGGTAGGTGAAGCGGATGTGCTTGACCATTTATTGAAATCCACTCATGTACATGATCCGTTGGAGACGATTGCCTCGATCATTAACCCCAATGTGCTGTCTGTCACACCGGATTCAAGCATTGAAAAGGTGCTGCCTGCCTTTGAACGTGGCAAAGTGGTGATAGTGGTTAACAATGAAGGGCAGCCGGTTGGCATGCTTACCAAGATTGATTTGATTGATTACCTGACTGGCAAAATCAATTAATGGCAACAATACAACAGAACAGGCACTCTTTAATAAAACCGGTGCCTGTTCTGTCCATCGGTAAATGAGTTTTTATAGTGTTGATAAAGCTTGATTCAAATCCTGAATCAAGTCTTCAATTTTTTCAATCCCAACTGATAGCCTAACCAACCCGGCTGGGACTTCGAGGTCGCTGCCTGCGACCGAGGCATGCGTCATCAAGGCAGGCACTTCAATCAAAGATTCCACGCCGCCCAGACTTTCAGCCAGGGTGAATAGCTTCGTGGCTTCAACCAACTTTTTCGCGGCAGGTGCGCCGCCTTTCAGAATGACAGATAGCATGCCGCCATACAGCTTCATTTGCTTTTTGGCCACAAAATGCCCTGGGTGACTTTTGAGACCGGGATAGATCACGCGCTCAACAGCGGGATGATTATCGAGATATTTGGCAACCTCAGCAGCATTCGATGAATGACGTTCCATGCGCAGGGCGAGGGTCTTGATGCCTCTCAAGGTCAACCAGCTGTCTTGCGGTCCGGGGACTGCGCCGATGGCATTTTGCAGGAATTTCAATTTTTCATAATGGGCTTTGTCTTTGATGATGATCGCGCCTCCCACCACGTCGGAGTGACCGCCCAGGTATTTAGTAGTCGAATGCACCACAAAATCCGCACCAAGGCTGAGGGGCTGCTGTAGATAGGGTGAGGCAAAAGTGTTATCCACCGCGACCAAGATTCGATGGGAATGGGCTTTAACGCGCTTTGAAATTTCAGCAATATCCGCGATCTTGAGCAGCGGATTGGTGGGGGTTTCGATCCACACCAGGCGGGTTTCTGGTTGAAGTGCGGTTTCCACAAGTTTGGGATCAGTGATATCCACAAACGAGAAGTGAATGCCATAGTCTTTCAACACCTTGTCAAACAGGCGAAAAGTTCCACCGTAGACATCATTGGAGGCCAGCACATGTTCGCCGGGTTTGATCAGGCGCAGCAGCGTATCCGTGGCGGCCAGACCAGAAGAGAAAGCCAGTCCAAATGAAGGGTGATTGGCATCGGGGCTTTCGAGGGCTGCCAAACACTGTTCCAAAGCCTGGCGGGTAGGGTTATCCGAGCGGCTGTAATCAAACCCCTTGGTTACGCCCACGGCTTCTTGCGCATAGGTGGAGGTTTGGTAGATCGGGGTAATGACTGCGCCGGTGGCAGAATCAGGCTCCTGGCCTGCATGGATGGCGAGTGTTTCGAAATGAGAGGATTGAGACATTTTTTTCCTTATTCTATTAAAAACCAAATAGTGTTCACACAACAATAGTTCAATTCTACCTTTTTGATAATTTTAGCGCCAATTTATTCCCCAGGAACTGGATGCCCTGCACCAGCAGAATGAGCAAGACCACGGTGGCAATCATAATTTCCGTTTCGAAGCGCTGGTATCCATAACGGATTGCCAGATCGCCCAATCCGCCCCCGCCAATGGCGCCAGCCATCGCGGAATAGCTGATCAGGCTGATGATGGTTAGTGCAGTTCCCAAGATCAATGACGGAAACGCTTCCGGGATTAGCACCTTGTAAATGATCTGCCAGGTGGAACAACCCATGGCTTGTGCCGCTTCGACCAGGCCGCGGTCCACTTCACGCAATCCTGTCTCGGCCACCCTGGCAAAGAAAGGAATGGCGGCAATCGAGAGCGGAACAATGGCAGCGGTTGAGCCGATGGTGGTGCCCACGATCAGCCTCGTAAAGGGGATGATCACCACAAGCAGGATGATAAAGGGCAGCGAACGCAGAATATTAACTACAACTCCCAGAATTTGATTAAAAACAGGCAAAGCCAGCAATCCCTTTTTGTCAGTGATCACCAGCAAGACCCCCAAAGGAAGCCCTATCACCAGGGTAAACAGGGTGGAGACTCCGACCATGTATAAAGTCTCAGAAGTTCCTTTCAATAAATTTGGCACCCAAACTGACCAGTCCATTAGTTCACCTCCACGTTCACGCCAAGACCGCGCAAATAACCGATGGCGTGGTTCACCTGTACACCCGATAAATCGATCTGCAGTCTACCTATTCGGCGACCGCTGATGTTCTGGATGCTGCCGCTGAGGATATTGACCTCAACATCAAAGTTCTTGACCAATCCTGCCAGAACAGGTTGATCCGCGGCTTCACCGATAAAGGTGATGGTTGCGCTGGTAATTCCGGGTTTGGATAATCTGACTTCAGTGGCTGGAAAAAGGGCATTGGATATCAAGCTGTGAGGACGAACCACCAGGTCAGCCAGTGCACCTTCCTCCACAATTTTTCCGTCTTCAAGAACAGCAACATGGTCGCAAATTTGTTTGACCACTTCCATTTCATGCGTGATCAAGAGAATGGTTAGCCCCAAACGCTGGTTCAATTCTTTCAGCAGGTTCAAGATCGAAGCGGTGGTTTGCGGATCCAAAGCCGAGGTGGCTTCATCCGATAACAACACTTTTGGATCGGTGGCCAGCGCCCGGGCAATACCCACACGCTGCTTCTGTCCGCCTGAAAGTTGGGCAGGGTAGACGTTCGCCTTATCGCTCAGTCCGACCAATGCGAGTAACTCGTTGACCTTGTTTTCTTTTTCAGCTTTGTCTAAGCCGATAATCTCAAGCGGGAAGGCGATGTTACCGGCAACAGTACGGGAACTCAATAAATTGAATTGTTGAAAGATCATACCAATCTTTTGGCGCGCGATGCGTAATTCTTGAGTAGAGAGTGAATTCATATTCTGTCCATTGACAACAATGGACCCGGAAGTCGGACGCTCAAGCAGGTTGACGCAGCGGATCAATGTGCTCTTTCCGGCGCCGCTGGAACCCACCACGCCGAAAATTTCACCGGGTGAAACGTGCAGTGAAACGCCATCCAGGGCGTGGACGACTTGTTGCGTTTGGTCATAGGTCTTTCTGAGGTTCGAAATCGAAATCATTATTATTGTCCATACTTCTTCTGTTTTAACGGTTTACCAGGAGAGAATTGTCTCTCCTGGCGAACCTGCGATTTGGCCCCCTGCCAAATTGGTGTTTGAGAAAACCGAGATCGATTGGAACCAACATCCAGTATTTCAATTGCTTTTCCAGTCAGGTTCTGTGTACCATAGTGAGGATCTGGAAATCCGGTTAATCGATGTGATTTGTTTTCGGTGTTGCATCAAACATCCCATGGCGTTTTTCCTTAGAACGCCGGAATTACTGAACCGCTGTACTTTTCTTCGATGAATTTCTTGACTTCTGGTGAAGTGAGCAGCTTGATCAAGATTTGGACACCCTCATCATTCTCATGACCCTTGTTTACCACGAGGACGTTGGCATAGGGATTGTTCTCGGCGCTTTCAAGAGCCAGTGCATCCTTGGCGGGAGATAAGCCACCTTCAAGGGCGTAGTTACCGTTGATGACTGAGATAGTGGTATCTTCCAATGAGCGCACAAGCTGGGCAGCTTCGAGTTCTTTGATGTCGAGATTTTTGGGATTGGTCACAATATCTGCAACAGTGCCTGAAACACCCACACCGTCTTTGAGGGTGATCAAACCATTTGCGGCGAGCAGGCTTAGGGCACGACCGGCATTGGTGGCGTCATTAGGGATGGCAACGACTGCGCCATCGGTGATTTCATCCAGTGATTTGATCTTGGAGGAAAAAATGCCAAGAGGTTCAATATGGATGGCGGCGACAGAGACCAATTCGAGGTTATGTTCCTTGTTGAAATCGGTCAAATACGGAACGTGTTGGAAGAAATTGGCGTCAATTTCACCAGCGGCTAAAGCCAGGTTGGGTTGGACGTAATCTGTGAATTCAACCACTTCGATATCCAAACCGGCGGCGGCAGCAAGATTTTCTTTGACGAAATTGATGATATCTCCATGGGGAACAGGTGAAACACCAACCTTGATCTTAATCGGCTCCTTGGTAGGTTCAGCAGTGGCGACAGCCGTGGCTGCTTCGGTGGCTGCAACAGTTGCAGCGGCTTCGGTCGGGGTTGCAGCGGCAGTGGAGCAAGCCGAGAGGACGAAGGTTAATACGACCAGAACTGCCAAAATCAAAATACCTGTCACGGTTGCTTTGTGACCAGCCGCATGCTGAGTGCGGCTAAACAATGTGTTATTACGAACTGTGTTTTTCATTTTCTTCTCCGATAGGTTTATTTGGTACACAGAAACTTTGGAAAAATAAAACAGCGCCACCAGGATGTCTGGTGGCGCTGAGATTATCTACAAGCGCTTGTTGAGCTGTTTGCCCACCGTGCCATCCTATTTTGAATCAGGAAGCGATGGGCTCAAATCTTTAGCGACTAGTCAAATTCATGTACTAGCGGTAGAGGAGAACTCCATCGCAAAAGCATCATACATGAACACATACAGATCTGTGACTTGCCGAGTTGATTTATCATGTGCATGATAATAAACAACACAAAAAGATTTGTCAACCCCCAAAATAGTTTAAAGTATAAAAGTAGTTAGTTTATGCAAAAAAACATGGGATGTATGGGATGGCGACTTCATCTATATTCTCAGAAAAGATCCAAAAGAAACTCCAATCTTAAATTTTCTGAATTCAGTTGCGATTTTTTCAATCTTAAAATTTTAGAAAAACGCTTGACATTCGTTTTTAAAAAGCGTAGACTCTTCAACTAAGAAATGGATACGGAAAAAATGACTTCAACAAATTTTGGCGCGACAAAAATGATGTGTATGTGTATGTGTAAAAAGCGAGGAGCTTCTGCACCTTCTTTGGCATACCTTTACTCATTGAGATAATCAATAAGCCAAAATAGAAAGTGATCTGCTCCTGAAAGTATTTTGATGGAGCAGCCCAAATGAAAGATGAAAGCCCGGGATTTGCTCCCGGGCTTTTTTTTATTTTGACAAGTAGAAATTACAACTGAATAGCAAACACTCTTATCCAGAGAGGCAGAGGGACCGGCCCGATGAAGCCTCGACAACCTGTTCAAGCGAACAAGGTGCCAAATCCGGCAGAAGTGATCTGGAAGATGAGAGGAGATCAACACTAATTTGGCCTCTTCTTATCTTATAGAAGAGGTTTTTTTTATAACATGGTGATCCGAGGAAAATGAAATGCCAATAAAAATACCAGAAAAATTACCGGCGTACGAAGTTCTCAAAGCCGAACACATCTTTGTCATGGACGATGAACGTGCCATTCATCAAGACATTCGTCCGTTAAAAATTGCCATCTTGAACCTTGCACCTTTAAAAATTGCGACTGAGACTCAATTGCTCCGTTTGTTGGGCAACACTTCTTTGCAGATTGAAATTACCCTTTTACGCACCAGTACTTACCAAAGCAAGGAGACGCCGGCTGAACATCTCTGGAATTTTTATCAGAAGTTCGATCAGATTGGCCGTGAATACTTTGATGGCTTGATCATCACAGGCGCACCGGTTGAACACCTGGCTTTTGAACAAGTGGAGTATTGGGAGGAGCTTAAAGCTTTTCTCAACTGGAGTATCAATCATGTTTTTGCCCGTCTATACCTGGGATGGAGTGCTCAGGCGGCTTTATTCCATCATTTTGGAGTGCCTAAGGTTTCGTCTGAAGTAAAGCAGTTTGGTGTGTACAAACATCAAGTCGTTGCCCAGGATGTCGATTTATTGCGCGGTTTTGATGACACTTTCTATGCCCCTCATTCACACCAGACTGAGGTTCGCCGTTCAGATATTGAAAAAGTACGCGACTTACGAATTCTGGCGGAATCAAAGAAAGCCGGCGTTTATATTGTTGAAAGTCCGCTCAACCGGCAGGTGTTTATCACTGGTCAGCCTGAATACGATACTTTGACTTTGAAAAATGAATATGAAAGTAATCTGGCTGCTGGATTGCCAACCGCAATCCCGGCAAACTATTTCACTGAAAACAATCCGGGCAAGTCTCCGGTTGTACGTTGGCGAGGACATTCAAATTTGCTATTCGCCAATTGGATCAACTATTGTGTGTATCAAGAAACGCCCTACGAAATCATTCAATTCAACCAATATGCAACTACGCGGTTGTGAAAAGGAGAAAAATCAAAACAATAATGTCTGCAACTTCATTGATCGAAGAAGATAATCAAAAAACATTCAAATAGTTTAGAAAAGGAAAAACATCATGGCACTTAAAGACGTAGAACGAAAACTTGGATTCAATACCCGCCAGTTGCATGCAGGCCAGGAAGCCGACCCGACCACCAATTCACGGGCAGTTCCCATCTATCAAACAGCTTCTTATCAGTTCAACAGCACGGAACACGCTGCCAACCTGTTTGCTTTGAAGGAATTTGGTAACATCTATACCCGCATCATGAACCCGACCAATGACGTGTTCGAACAGCGCATCGCGAACCTTGAAGGCGGTGTGGGTGCGTTGGCAGTTTCATCAGGTCACGCAGCACAATTCCAGGCGATTTTTACCCTGGTCGGTGCAGGAGATCATATCGTTTCGGCTTCGACCCTCTATGGCGGCACCTATAATCAGTTCGTTTATTCCTTCCCACGCTTGGGCATTGATGTCACGCTCGTAGACCCCACCGACCCAGAGAATTTCCGCAAAGCGATCCGCCCCAACACGAAAATTCTTTACGGCGAAACTTTGGGCAACCCCGGCATCAACGTGTTTCCGTTTGAAGAAGTTGCCAAAATTGGAAAAGAGTTCGGCATTCCGCTGGTGATTGATAATACTTTTGCCACACCTTATCTCTTCCGCCCATTTGAATGGGGTGCCAACATTGTGGTTCATTCCGCGACCAAGTTCATCGGCGGACACGGCACTTCCATCGGCGGCGTGATCGTGGATGGTGGCAACTTCGAATGGAAAGGCAATCCCCGCTTCCCGAACTTCAATACCCCCGATGACAGCTATCACGGCCTGGTATACGGCGACCTTGCGGCTGCCGGCCTGCCCCCCTTCATCATCAAAGCTCGTGTTCAAATCTTGCGCGATTTCGGCGGCAGTTTGTCTCCTTTCAATTCCTTTCTCTTCCTCCAGGGTCTCGAAACCCTCAGCCTGCGGATTGAGCGGCACGTTTCAAATGCCCAGAAGGTTGCTGAATACCTTGAGAAACATCCCAAGGTCACCTGGGTGGCGTATCCCGGTTTGAAGAGCAGCGTTGACTACAAAGCGGCTCAGAAATATCTGCCAAAAGGTGCCGGTGCCATCCTCGGATTCGGCATTAAAGGCGGCGCTGAAGCAGGCAAGAAATTCATCGAAAGCCTCAAACTCTTCAGCCACCTGGCGAACGTGGGCGATGCGAAAAGTCTAGCCATCCACCCTGCCACCACCACTCACAGCCAGTTGAACGAAATTCAGCAGAAATCGGCTGGTGTAACACCCGATTTCATCCGTCTCAGCATCGGCATTGAAGACATTGAAGACATCTTGTGGGACCTCGATCAGGCACTGAAAGCAGCCTAAAGGTCATCTTTTCTCCTACCCTGGCATCCTTTAAAACAAGGATGCCAGGAAGAATCAAATTTATGTCCATATAGCCAAGTGGAAAGGCGACGGTCTGCAAAACCGTTATCCGCGGGTTCGATTCTCGCTATGGACTCCTTAAAAATAAAACAATTGGAGGTTTTGAAATGTCAGATGAATTAAAACAAATTGATCACGCACCGCTCAGCACCAACCAGGCAACGATCATCGTTTTGCTGTTGCTGTCGTTTATTTTGAACACCCCCTGGCTGGTATCAGTGGTGGCTTTTGCGATGATCCTGGGAACCATTCTCAAGAAACCTGGTTTTGGGTTTCTCTATACGGCTGCTTTTCGACCGTGGAAATGGGTGAAATCAGACTTTTTTGCAGATAACCCTGAACCGCACCAATTCGCACAAGGGTTCGGTGGAATTGTTGCGTCTGGTGCAGCCGTAGCCTTGTGGTTGGGAGCAAGCACCCTGGGCTGGACGCTGGCTTGGGTGGTGATCGTTTTGGCGGCAGTGAACTTGTTCCGCGGGGTTTTGCGCGGGCTGCGCGGTTTACTACTGGCTGAACAAGCTAAAGGTGCCCGGATTTAAAAAATCAGTGCCAAGTGGGGCTTTTCCGGGGATAAGCCTGAAAGGCAAATAACATGTTCCAATTTGAACCAGCCCGTCCGTTTATTGCGATTGGATTATCGTTATTCTTTCTACTTTTCTTTATATTGATCAAGCGTTGGTCGTTGAATAAAGTATCAAAGAATAGTGGCAAGTTCATACTGGATAATCCTGCGAAAAACATCATAGTCTATTTTTCAACCCCTGATTGTGTGGCCTGCAAAACCGCGCAAGCACCAGCTTTGCAGCAGTTGAAAAACTATCTGCACAACGACCTGGTGGTTGTTGAGATCAATGCCTATGAGAATCCGGAGCTTGCCTCGCAGTGGGGCATCTTAACCGTTCCCACGACCGTTTTATTGGATAAAAAGGGCGAGCCTAAAACCATCAATTACGGCACGACCTCTTTTCAAAAATTATTAACACAAATCGAAGATTAAAGGAAAAGCAAATGACCGCAATTACAGGTAATTGGACAGAAAAAACGGGCCTTGCCCAGATGCTCAAGGGGGGAGTGATCATGGATGTGGTCAATGTGGACCAAGCCAAAATTGCAGAGGATGCAGGCGCCTGTGCCGTGATGGCGCTGGAGCGCGTGCCTGCGGACATCCGTGCGGATGGTGGGGTCGCGCGCATGAGCGACCCGGATATGATCTTGAAGATCATGGACGCGGTGACCATCCCGGTGATGGCAAAATGCCGCATCGGCCACTTTGTTGAAGCGCAGATTCTGGAATCCATCGGTATTGACTACATTGATGAATCAGAAGTGCTGACCCCGGCGGATGAAGCGCATCACATCTATAAGCACAACTACAAGATTCCGTTTGTGTGTGGTGCTCGTAATTTGGGTGAAGCGCTGCGAAGGGTGGGTGAAGGCGCTGCCATGATCCGCACCAAGGGTGAAGCCGGCACTGGGGATGTGGTTGAAGCGGTTCGTCACGCCCGCAGCGTGCTTGGTGATATCCGACACGTGAAGAGCCTGGGTGAAGAAGAGTTGATGGCTTATGCCAAAGAAATTGGCGCGCCATATGAACTGATTTTGGAAGTCAGGAAATTAGGACGTTTGCCCGTGGTCAATTTCGCGGCTGGCGGCATCGCTACGCCGGCGGATGCTGCCTTGATGATGCAGTTGGGTGTGGACGGTGTTTTCGTGGGTTCTGGCATTTTCAAGTCAGGCGACCCGGCCAAACGGGCAGAGGCTATCGTCAAAGCCACAACTCACTATAATAACCCGGCCATTCTGGCTGAGGTAAGCCGCAGCATCGGTGAAGCCATGGTCGGTCGTCAAATCTCGTCCATCCCAGTGCCTGAGCTGATAGCAGGCAGAGGTTGGTAATAGCCATAATAACAATGAAGATTACATTATTATGAAAAATCAAGAAATTCTATTTGATATCGATCCAACTTTAATTCTCAAAGGGCTGCGCGGCGTTTATCTGGCGATTCACGATGTCAAGAATCGAGAGTCTGATCCTATTTTAAAAGGGTATCGTGACTTGCATACCGCTTTTAGTTTCACAAACCGTAATTTTCCTGCCGTGCTTGAGACACTTATTGAAAAATTTGTTGAAATTCAAACGGCTAATGTTAATTGGATTCCCATAGGTTAACACATTTGTGTTTGGGGTTGGACCCAATACAGGAATAAATTTTTTTAGATTGATCTATTCGCCTGGTTTGGGTGAATAGTGCCCTTCGATCCATGTTTCACCGTTTGGGCTGAATTCTTTTTTCCAAACCGGCACGATCTCTTTCAGCCGGTCAATTCCGTACCGCGCGGCTTCAAATACGCCACTATCGCGGTGTGAAGCTCCGCATGCAATCAGGGTTGTGGGGGTCATCGGTTTCAGTTTTCCGATACGCTGAACGATGGCGATGCCTTGAACCACCGGCCAACGCACTCTGATCTCTTCAGCGACTTGCCGCATTTTATTCTCTGCCATAGGTTTGTATGCTTCATATTCAAGAAGGCTTGTTTCACGGTTTTCGCGTTTTGTTTCGCCTCGAACCACACCCGTAAATAATACTACCGCCCCAGTTTGAGGTAAAGTGATCCTGGTAGTCAAATCATCCAGATCAAGTTCATTTTCGGTGATCAATATGATCAAGGGATAATCAGCCATCAATCCTCCTGAAATTGATTGACCACGTCACCGGATTGTCCACCATGTTTTTCGATTAACCTGATCTTTTGGATTACCATGGTCTTTTCCACCGCCTTGACCATATCGTATACAGTTAAAGCCGCCACGGATACAGCGGTTAGCGCTTCCATTTCAACACCGGTTTTGCCGTTAACTTTTGTGGTCGCGGTGATCCGTACGCCGGGGATGCTGTCATCGAGCTCCAGGTCGACCTCCACATGAGAAAGCCCGAGCGTATGGCATAGGGGGATCAGTTCAGATGTCTTCTTGGCGCCCTGGATGCCCGCAATCTTGGCCACAGTCAGAACATCCCCTTTTTTACTTGCCCCTTCTTGGATCAACTTGAAGGTCTCATGTTTCATTTTGATCTCGCCTTGAGCCACTGCCGTCCGGATGGTGTCCGGTTTCACACCGACATCCACCATTTGCACTTTGCCGTTGGTATCAAGATGGGTCAATTCATTTTTCATACGCAATCATCCCTTAAATTGGATTTAACCCTGCCACCTAGCCGCCAATTTGTGACATGTGCCTGGCTTCAGGGCAGTTGTGACTTTTTAATTTATGACCTTCAGGTTTTTCAGACACAGCTTGTGAAATGAAAGATTCAAGGTTGATACCATTTTTCAAGGCGTTTCTCAATGATATTTCCTTATCCACTAATAAACAAGACCGCAGCCAGCCGTCTGCCGTCAGACGCAGGCGGTTGCATTTGTTGCAGAAATGTTCACCGAGTGGAGAAATAAAACCGACTGTGCCCAATGATCCAGGGATCTTGAACGTCCGTTCAGGTCCTACTTCATTTTCAATCACGAGTGATTGCATTTTCAGGGGTTCAAGCATGGCATGCATTTTTTGCACCGAAATATAACGTTCAGAAACAGTAGGCAGCCCGTTGCCCCAACCCTGTTCATTTGCAACCGGCATGAGTTCGATGAACCTTACATGCCACGCATGCTCAATGGACAATGAAGCCATTGCCGGGATTTCATCTTCGTTTAGTCCGCCAACCACCACAGCGTTCAACTTAATGGGTTTTAGCCCCGCGGCTTCAGCAGCCAAAATACCGTTCCAAACTTTTTGGAAATCGCCAAAGCGGGTCATTTTTTTAAATTTCGCCGGATCCAAAGTATCCAGACTTATATTGACGCGGTCCAACCCAGCATCGAACAGCTTTTTTGATAGTTTTTCAAGCAACATACCGTTCGTCGTTAGGCTGAGGTCGGTTACACCCGGGATTTCCTTGATCCTGCGTACAATTGCAACCAAATCAGGCCGTACCAGAGGTTCTCCGCCGGTTAAGCGAATTTTAAATATTCCCAATCGTGCCGCTGCCTGTGCCACGCGCACAATTTCATCCGTGGTGAGTACAAGATCATCTGGCATCCATTTGACGCCGGATTCAGGCAGGCAGTAGGCGCAACTTAAATTGCAGCGGTCCGTCACTGAGATGCGTAAATAAGTGATGGCGCGACCAAAGGGATCGATCAGCATCTTTGAAGGTCCGTCATAAATCTTGTGTGTAATGTTATGGTTAGCCTCCGCTCACTGGAGGAAAAATTGCGACTTCATCGTTGGCATGGATGACCTGTCCGCGGTCGGCAAATTCCCGATTCACAGAAACCACGATGCTTTTAGCAAACGGATTAATCGCAGGATGTTGAATAAAAAGGGCATCCAACAGGCTTTGTACGGTGCAATGCTCATTGGTTACGACCACAACTTGTGATTTGCCAACCTTTTCTTTCAAGGACGCAAAGAGTAACAACTCAATTTTCATTTATCAGAGTCCGTGTTCACCATTAATCAATTGCAACCATGACGTTTGTGGCCTTGACCACTGCATAAACTTCCTTGCCAACCTTCAGTTCCAGACTTTCCACGGATTCCTTTGTGATCACTGAAACGATGGTTTCGCCGTGCAGCGTGGAGATGATGATCTCACAGTTGATTGCACCGGTAATGATTTCTTTTACAGTACCCTTTATTACATTGCGTGCGCTGAGTTTCATTTTTCCTCCAGACCTATCACTGCTGATCAAATATTCAATGTAGATTGATTATATCTTTCTAGATTTCTGTATTTATTAATCACCAATAATTTTTTAACAGGTTACCCATTTTTTATGGGGTGTATTTACAAGGATTCTTTGTCATGTTATGATATTACTACTCAATTATTGAATAGTCAATTATTAAATATATATCTGATTTTCAAATACCAATTTTATAAAAGAATATACGAAATCTCAGACTTATTGGAATGATCAAGTTCAATGGATAAATCAGCACCGATGGCAACAAATTCACTTCTCATCACCGATACCACGATTGAGAAACCACTTTTCCGCCGAGGTGTGCCCTCTTGGATTCTCATTGGTATCAAAAATTCGTGGCGTTCCCTGGCAATTCCACTCGTTTTGTTCATTACCATACCGATCATTGCCATTTTTTTGAAGATCCCGGTTAGTCAATTATTCGACACTATTAACAAGACCCAATTGTTGCAAGCCATAAATTTAAGTATTTTCACATCGTTATCCACCACAGCGATCACGCTACTTTTCGGAACCCCGGTTGCCCTGCTGTTGTCACGTCGCAGCTTCCGATTGCACCGCATCATAGACACCATCATTGATCTGCCAACTGTTTTGCCTCCTTCGGTGGCTGGCATTGCCCTGCTCATGGCGTTCGGACGTAGAGGATTATTTGGTACCTTTTTCTCCTCAATGGATATCACAATCCCTTTTACGGTAATCGCAGTCATTATGGCACAAACATTTGTCGCTTCACCCCTATATATTAAAGCCGCCACTATTGGTTTTTCCTCAGTGGATACTGAACTAAAACAAGCGTCTGCCCTGGACGGCGCCACCCGCTGGCAGACCTTCAGATATATAACGCTGCCCATATCCTGGACCTCTATATTGAGCGGCAGTGTGATGACCTGGGCAAGGGCATTAGGCGAATTCGGTGCAACCATCATTTTTGCCGGCAACTTCCCGGGGCGAACACAAACCATGCCTTTGGCAATTTATATCGGCTTCGAAATAGACTTAAATGTTGCGTTAACATTAGCCATCATCCTGATCTGTTTTTCATTTCTTACCTTGATCATTGTAAAAAGCCTGCTGCATAAGCGCTTAGATGTTGAGTGTTCGCCATCGTTTGATAATTCACTTTGACTTTCACTTTTCATTTGGATAAAAAAAGTGGATCACGAAGTATTGTGAACAGAATAATGAAACTTGAAATCTTTTTAGTTTAATCAATACTCCTTAATATTAGGAGAAGGATCATATAAACATCAAATTTTTAACATTCATGATATTGTTTGTTTTGCTGACAAGCGCTGCTTGTTCTCCGGTTGCGAACATTGCACCAACCGTAGTTGATACTGCCCTCCCCGTTGTAACCGAGAACACAGCAACCACTACAATTGAGCCTGTCACACTGACCGTCATGGCTGCAGCCTCCTTAACCGAATCCTTCACCGATCTGGGCGCGGCTTTTGAGCTACAAAACCCGGGAGTCAAAGTTGCCTTCAACTTCGCCGGTTCTCAGGCTCTGGCCGAACAACTTGGCCAGGGCGCCGAAGCGGATGTATTTGCCAGCGCCAGCAAGAAATATATGACCGTTGCCGTGGATGCCAAACGCGTCAACGCTGAAGACGCCAAAACCTTCGTAAAAAATCGTCTGGTTGTGATTTCCCCAAAGGATAATCCCGCCGGAATCACCACGCTTGGCGACCTTACCAAACCCTGGATCAAGATCGTTCTGGCCGATAAGGCCGTTCCAGCGGGTCAATATGCGCTTGATTTTCTCGATAAAACCCTTGCAGACCCCATCTTTGATGCCAAATTTAAAGATAAAGTACTGGCTAATGTCGTTTCCTACGAAGAGAATGTCAAAGCTGTCGTCAACAAAATTTCATTGGGTGAAGCGGATGCCGGTATTGTCTATGTTACTGATATCACCTCCGATGCTGCAGAAAAAGTAGCCACCATTGACATCCCCAACGAATTGAACACCATTGCCAGCTACCCAATCGCTCCCATCGCTGACAGTAAAAATGCTGATCTTGCCAAGGCTTTTGTTGCTCTTGTACTTTCCCCTGAAGGTCAAGCCGTTTTAGCTAAGTACAACTTCATTCCTGCGGCCTAGTTTGCATCCAAAAATTATCTAGCATCAACTATCATCATCAAGAGGTTAACCAAAGAAAACCTCATGAATAGAAAAACCTCATTGCCGTGGAAAACATTTGTATCTTCCCTGATGCAGGTGAGCAAGTCTTTTTGTTCCACATCAAATGATTAACCAATTTGTTTTCGACAAAAATAAACTTTGAATAAAAATCTGAAATTCATTTTTCCATTTTTCTTTGTTTAGTTCAAGTAAGGAATCACTTTATAAATGATTTTCATATTCCTAAAAACCTCATTTATAAAAAGTATTTCCTTGATCAAAGAATTGTTTTACTCTCTTTATTTCGAGAAGAATTCGAACCTTGTAGTTTTTTCAATAAGGATATGAGTATTACTGCAAAGTATCCAAAATATCCAATCACTTGAGTTAAGGAAGGGCTGCCGGAATAACCAACCAAAGCCTTGAGTAATTGCCCTAAGGTAGACTGGTCGGGTAAAAATGAATTCAAATTCCATACATGTTCAACAACCCCGGGGATCCACCCCAGTTCATTAAACTCGTGAATACCAAGTCCTACCAAGCCTGCCGCAAAAAACGTAAAAAGAATATTTGTTATTTGAAAGAACCGAGTGAGTCTCAATTTTCGGGTTGTGGAGAAAATGATCCACCCGACCAACGCCGCAGAAAATAGTCCGAAAACTGTTCCAAGCAATTCCTGTGATGGATTGGTAGTCAGGCGGATTGCCAGTAAGAAGAGCGCCAGTTCAATTCCTTCTCTGACCACTGCAAGAAATGCCAACAAAAATAACGCTTTCTTTCCTTGTCCTTCAGCTGCTTGCT
The DNA here is from genome assembly GCA_021825925.1 of Chloroflexota bacterium. Lineage (GTDB taxonomy): Bacteria > Chloroflexota > Anaerolineae > Anaerolineales > Anaerolineaceae > UBA6107. The sequence goes on along the minus strand of JAKAFP010000004.1, from coordinate 150,084 downwards.
GCACTGAAGATTCGATGTTCTGTTTCATTACAAGCGATTGCTTCCGCATCCAAAAAACCATCCAGGTTAAAATACCAGCAGCCAGGAACATGGTGATCCCTTCAAATAACTGTTCACCCTTTCCTTCAAATTCCGCGCCTACCCAATTAAGAACCAAAGCTGCCATAGTGCTGGTCACAATTGCACTTAATGTCCCAAACCAGACAGATGTGTTGAGCTTTTGGTGGTTCGTTTTGCGTAAAACACCAAAAACAATTCCGATAATGAGGGCGGCTTCCAATCCTTCGCGTAAAGCGAGTATGTAACTGGGAAACATAATTATAAACTCTCCTTAAAAAGATAAAAAATGTCCTAAAAATATTATCATATCTGACTATTGTTTAAATGAGAATTACATTAAGCTATTGATGTTGAATCGTAACCATAAATGACAGAATAAAATTCAAAGAAATTTCCTTTTTTATCTCACAGATGCCTGAATCCAAATCTCTTGTGTAGGAAGCTCAGGATCGTTGGTATAGATAATCACTCCACGGCGAACAGTTGAGCCGCTCATGTTATGAAAAGAAGGATCAAACCTAAGTGTCATCAAAGCTACTTTACCAGGGGGGATTTCTTTGGCAGAGAATTCGGCTGTTGTGCAACCGCAGGTTGTATATGATTCTTGAATGATCAAAGGTGATTTGCCCGTGTTTGAGATGATAAATGTGCGGCTCAGTATCTGGGTAGAACTTACAGATCCAAAGTCATAAAATTTTTCAGAGATCTGAATTCTAGGTTCATCCGCAGGACTTGAAATAGATTGACTTATTGATACCTTGGCGGGAACTTCACCCATTAAATGAATGGCAACTATTTTCTCACCATAGACCACATCTGACGGCGAATAGATGATCTTTGAATCGTTGGGGGTTCCAAATGCACCAAAACTGTAAAGTAAGAACCCGATGATTACAACTCCAGCCAATCCGATTAAAACTCTTTTCCTGACGTGATTGGCAAACCATTCCGATAAAGAGTTCAATCTGTTGTTTTTTTTGGGTATGGCTGGAATTAATTCTTTCATACAATTATTCCTTAGGCGTTACGTCGATAATATTTTCTGATGAAGTGTGGTGAGAATGATCCTCGTGCTTCATTGAGCCCATCATTAACACATGTGAAAGCGGGCATAATAATATTAGCAAAAACGAAAACAGGCCATTAATCTGTAAATTTAATAAACGGATTGCCAAAAAGGCCCCAATAGGGATTAAACAGCACAATATCATGATTACAGTATGTTTTTTTGACATTTTTCACCTGATTAGAAATTTGACTGCCATGAAAATTGACGACTCGGAACATCCAAATCTTTGATAGTAATTGTGAGACTTTTAACATCAGCCAGTAAATTTTTTCCATCGACTGTTGTTTTAAAGATCAGCTTACCTGAAACATGATGCCCACCTCTCACAGCATCCCAGGTGCTCGCCTGGATGACTGCTCCAGTATCTGTGGTTAGTGAAGTTAGGGGTGCAAGGTCCATAGAAAGGTCGATCGAATGAGTATCCAGAGAGACATCGAAAATTAGTGTATCACTTGCAGGTTTCAGGTTTCCGGGGGTTATTTCAACTGTAATTGAACCTTGCGAGTCAGTTTGTGTAAGAATGGGCACGGAGGTTACGGTTGGGGTTGCCACCAAAGTTGGCGTACCACTTGGATTAAGCTTACAAGCTGCTGGTTTATCAGCATCAGGGGTTGAACAACTTGTAGTTGTTGGTTGTATCTTGACGTTTTTTGAGGGAAATTGAAGTTTTGCACAAGAAACTAAGAAAAGCGCCACAATAAGAACTGACAAGAGTATTTTTGAGGATTTCATCATATTTCCTTTGAAATTAATGGGGCAGAATAATTTTTTATGAATTTCTGTTTTTCTCTAATTAAGATGAATAACATATAAACAATGCCCAAAATTGTAGATCCAAGACCTACACCCATGAACAGGATTCGATATTTAGAAAGGAACGTAGCTGCTGCTGTTAACCCAAGAATGGGAAGTACATCGGTTAGGTGGTGTGCACAACACGCCACCATTGCAATTGTGGAAGTTGTTCCACTCGCTCCGACACTAGGTCCACTAAACCCAATATGCTCTATTGGTAGAAATATTTTGAATTTGATTATGGTATACAACGCAACCTGAATCCCAAACCCCAATATGATTGGGAGCACTATCCACCGGTCTTGCCAGAAGTATTCAACCGCATGGTTGAAACTCTCTGCCCATGACACAATTCCAAAATATACTGCTGCCAGAAAGATGGAACCAACGAATCCTGAAATAATTGGGATAAATATTCTTTTTTTTGAAATAGCAATCTTATTCATTCAAGCATCCAATAAAACCAATATTATGTTTGAATCATACGAATAATGATCTATTGTGTCATCCGCAGAGTAGCTTGAAATCAACTAAGCATTAACGCCTATTAGGAACTGGGCTATAAGGCACTATGGTTCTAATTTAGAAACTTGTATATTAGGTACATCCTTCTCCTCCTTAATCGACCGCCATTCACTTTCATAGGTGTGAATGGCGGTCGATGCGAATCACAAATGAAAGGAAAGCCAAAGTGAATGATTCTTGTAATGTTGAACCCATTATTCGAACACCTTCAGAAGAAGAAAAAAACCTAGTTAAGTTTCTATATCTGGTTACTTCCGGATTAAATTGTCCCAACTGTGCATTGAGGGTAAGAAATGCTCTGATTTCCACATCAGGAATAATCGATGTAAAAATCGATTACTTTGATGGAATGACTGAAGTGACTTACAACCCCAGTTTTATCGAACCCTCAACTGTACCCGACTTAATTTCAAAAGCCGGAAATGGTGCCCATCATCAATACAGTGCTCAAATCATAGGATAGAAACATAGACTTTATGATTTTTCCATTTATTCCTTGATACGAAAAATTGGAGCGCAATGAAGAAGTCCCTTTCAGGATCAATACTTTTGTTGTTTCTGTTATCGATCCAACTATTTAATCCAACTAAAGTATTGGCAGAAAATAATCCAATTGTTGAAAATTCGACAAATGCTTTATGTATTCCTGGTGAGACAGACCTTTTCACGGTTAAGGACTGCAGCGTGGAAGGTCCTGTAAAAAGGTTGGATGATTTGGCCAAATATGGAATCACTTTCCCGCCCATACCATTTCCGGGGATAAACCCACCTGTCGAGTTGAATAAAATACCTTTTTCTTATGCTGTGGTAACTAATGAGGAAGTTCCTCTTTATGCCTCAATTGAGGATGCTATCGCAGATAAACCATCTGGGAAATTGGGCGCAAGCCGAATAAAATATATCTCGCTTATTCAAAAAGTAACAACAGAAAAAGGTGTGTTCTATCAGACTTCGATGTCAAAGTGGATTAGCGCGGAAGTGATTACAAAGGTGGGTGTGCAATCATTTCAAGGCTTTATTTTTAAAAGGAATCCCACTTTACCGTTTGGATGGGTGCTCACTGAAACAACATCCAGAAAAGGTCCCGGGTATGAATTCGACGAAACAGGCAAAACATATAAAAGATATGACATTATCAATATCTATAATTCAAAAAAAGATAAAGATATCGAATGGGTCATGGTTGGACCAAACGAATGGATAGACCATCATGCAGTTGGTCGAGTTACTCCAAACTACGACAAACCTGCAGGAGTAACATCAGATCGATGGGTTGAGGTAAACCTTTATGAGCAAGTATTGATTGTGCATGAAAAAGATCGTATTGTCTTTGCGACATTGATTTCAAGTGGTGTGGATCCGTTCTTTACACAACCAGGAGTATTCAAGATCTACAAAAGGTTGGAGAATCAATATATGCAAGGCGCCTTTGAAGCAGATCGGTCAGATTATTACTATTTGGAGGATGTCCCTTTCATCCAGTATTATGATCAAGCGAGGGCATTACATGGTGCCTATTGGAATACTCTTTTTGGATATCAACGATCACACGGTTGCGTCAATTTATCAGTTGCCGATGCACACTGGGTTTTTGATTGGGCAAACGAAGGCGATTACGTTTATGTCTGGGATCCTTCTGGAAAAACACCAACAGATCCTTACTTCTATGGTGCTGGAGGAGCATAAGTTACATATTATTCATAGATTTTGCGATATGTAAAAGGAGATTTTCATGGAAAGTGAAAATCTCCTTTTTACTAATAACCACAGGAAAGCATAAAACACTAAACTCTTTTCATTGTGGGACCCATTTGCCCCGAACCATATGATAAATTCTTTACAAAAACTTTAGAATCGCTTCACAGTCTCTTTACCTCCAAAGGGTATCCTAAAATCATAAGTTTGAAGTTTATATAAGAGATTGGAGATTATCAAGATGAATAAAACTTTAGCAATTACGTTAATGGTTATCGGTGGACTTGTGTTGAGCGCCCTACTCTTTGGAGCGGGGTTGATTGTAGGTCGTACTAATCTTGGATCAGTTGGTTCGGCATCAACAGGTATGATGAGACAAGGATATACCAACCAAGGCTATTCAATGATGGGTAATGGTTACAACATGATGGGCGGACCAGCAGCTGTGAATAGTAAGCCTCTGACTGTTACGCAGGCTACTCAAGCTGTTGAGGGATACCTGAAGAATTTGAATAATTCTGATCTTGAACTCAAAGAAATTATGATTTTCAATAACAATGCCTATGCTCGCATTACTGAAAAAAGTACTGGAATTGGAGCAATGGAACTTCTGGTTGATCCTGTAAGTCTCAATGTAATTCCCGAATATGGTCCAAATATGATGTGGAATCTAAAATATGGTGGTATGGGCGCTTCCAATGGAATGATGAGTGGGCGCAATGGAATGATGGGTGGATTGAATGCCAACACTGAATCCGCGTCTTCAACAATGACAGTGACTTCAGAAGAAGCTTTAACTTTGGCCCAAACCTATTTGGATAAAGAGTATCCAGGATATAAGACTGCAACAGACGCTGACCCCTTTTATGGTTATTACACAATCGACATTACGAAAGATGGAAATGTGACTGGCATGCTTAGCGTTAATGGTTTCAACGGTCAAGTATTCCTACACACATGGCATGGAACTTTTATTGAGATGTCGGAATAGCCATACTATTGTGTGAAATTTATTCCCAGGGATCGGATATAACACCGGTCCCTGTTTGTATGTAAAATAGATCCATGATCAATTTGATTTTCTTTTTTGAAGGATATTCCAGTGGTTACACCAAAAATATTAATTATTGATGACGAACCCTCGATTCATACAGTAATCACAGCATATCTAAAAGCAGAAGGATATGATTACTTATCCGCTATGGATGGCCAAACCGGGCTTCAAACTGCAAGAACGTTTAAACCGGATGTAATCATTCTGGATGTTATGCTACCTGGAATGGATGGCGTTGAGGTGCTTACCAATCTTCGACGAGAATCGAACGCGTATGTGATTATGCTCACTGCACGCGCAGAGGAAACCGATAAGATAGTAGGTTTATCCGTGGGTGCTGATGATTATTTGACCAAACCTTTTAGCCCAAGGGAATTAATTGCCAGGATAAAAGCGGTATTGCGTCGTCTTCAAAACACGAGGAACTTGGGCGATTCAAATTCTTCTTTTGTATTTTCTCACATCCATATTGATTCCTCTGCGCGGAGAGTCTGGGTGGATGAGCAATCAATCGATTTGACTGCGGTGGAATTTGACCTTTTAGTAGCTCTTGCACAACACCAAGGTATGGTATTAACCCGCGAACAATTGTTGGAGAAGGCATGGGGATATGATTATTTTGGTGACACAAGAGTTGTTGATGTCCATATAGGACATGTGAGACAAAAATTAGGGGAAGATCGCTTTATTGAGACAATTCGTGGAGTAGGCTATCGTTTCGAAGATAAATAGGTGGTCAGATGCTAAGTTTTATCCGCAAACATCTCTCTTGGAAATTATTTGTTTCCTATGTGATCGTTATTATTATCGGAGTTGTTGTTCTTGCAACCGCAACGAGTGTGTCTATTCCAACTGCATTTAGTCGGCACATGTCTGGCATGAGCGCAATGATGCTAAATAATCCAACGATGGGATCAACTCAATCAATGGAGACCAAATTATTTGTTAATTACAAGGCAGCAGTAACTGAAGCCTTATCATTGGCAACAATAATTGCTCTTCTAGCAGCGGTTGTGGCTAGTTTTTTGATTAGTCGTCAAGTGGTGGAACCAATTCAAAGATTAATGAAGCTCAGTCGCAAAATAGCAGCTGGAGAATATGAAGAACGATTACAAATCTCAGGTAATGTTCAAGGAAACCAACTTGATGAATTGGATCAATTAGCGCTTTCTTTCAATCAGATGGCCGATAAACTCGAAAAAACTGAAGGTATGCGCCGTCAATTGATCGGTGATGTAACGCACGAATTGCGAACTCCACTTTCAGCTATAAAAGGATATATGGAGGGCCTTATTGATGGCGTTATTTCAGCAACTCCAGAAACCTACAATCAAGTTTATGCTGAAGCAGACCGTTTGCAGAGGCTTGTTAATGATTTACAAGAACTTAGCAGAGTTGAAGCTGGGACATATCAACTTAAAATTGAATCGGCGGCACCAACTTTGTTGGTTGAAACTGTTGTAAATAATTTCAACCGGCAATTTGACGAAAAAGGACTAATTCTAAAACATTCATATGAAGCCAACCTTCCAAAAGTGTCTGTGGATAAAGACCGTATTGTGCAAGTGTTGACTAACCTGGTTGGAAACGCTTTGCAATATACACCGACTGGTGGAGTGGTAACGATTTCGGTTTCAAGAGTAAAAAATGAAGTAATTTTTGAAGTAACCGACACAGGTATTGGAATCTCGCCAGAACACCTATCTTTGATATTTAATCGTTTCTATCGAACGGACAAATCACGAACACGTGCAAGCGGGGGAAGTGGCATAGGATTAACGATTGCGCAGGCTCTAGTTAAAGCTCATGATGGGCGAATTTGGGTTAAAAGTGCCGGTGAAGGGGAAGGTACCTCAATCTATTTCTCATTGCCAATTTCCGAGCTTAATTCTAAATAAATCTTTATCAAAGCTTTACATTGCCTTCAATATTCCTTCAATCTACTTTGTTAAGATGATTAAGTAAGTCAAAACAAAGTATGCGGATGAAAATCCAGAAAAGGAAGGTTCGTCATGATGGGTAATTATGGATATGGGTTTGGTGGATTGGGTCTTGTCGGAATGATCCTTGGTTCAATTGTTGTGATTGGTATCATCGTAGGAGTTATCCTGTTGATCGTTTGGGCAGTTCGAAAGTCGAACGGAACCAGCAACCAATCGAGCTCCCAGACAATTGCAAATCAGTCAGCCAAAGATATTGCCCAAGCGCGTTATGCTAAAGGTGAGATCACTCGTGATGAATATCAGCGTATCCTTGCTGATCTTGAAAAGTAAGAAGGTATAAAATGATGTTTGGCGGAATGATGTTTTTCTCGGTCCTGATAATTGTTTTAGCCGTTTTGTTGGTGAAGAATCTTTTTCAATCGAAACAACCTACTCAGAAAAATACCGACTTGACTTCCCGGCAAATTCTTGACCAGCGCTATGCAAGAGGTGAGATTGACCAGGAACAATATTTACTAATGGTCAGTGATTTAAAATAATTTTATTACATACAATTACCAAGCAGCTCATGGCAAATATGGGCTGCTTTTTTATATATGAGTCAATCCTATCGATTACTGTTTTTTATACTATTACTTTATAAAATACTAATCTGTTTACTAACTTGGAGTTCACTAAGCATTAACCCCTATATGGTTTTGAGCCTAATAGCCGTGGTTTTGTATATGGGCATTGGGTATAGTTAAAACATCTTCTCCTCCTACGCAGAGTAAGGCACCAATCATTTTCATAGGTGATGGATGGTGCCTTACAAATGCAAAGAAGATAAAAAAAGTAATTAATGATCAAACTGCAAAAGTCAGTTTGAATAGAAAAGGAAGGTTCAAAATGATGGGATATTTGGGGTATGGTGGTTTTAGCTGGATCGGTATGTTAGTGAATATGGTGATCATGCTCGCAATTGTTGTCGGATTCATTTTCCTTGTAATCTGGGCAGTTCGGCGCACGAGCGGAAATAATCACCAGCCTGTTATTCAAGGATCATCCAGTCCTTCAGCCAAAGAAATCGCCCAGGCTCGTTATGCCAAGGGTGAAATCACGCGAGATGAATACCAACAGATCCTCACCGATCTGACAAAATAAGAAAGGATCACAATGATAATGATGGGTTTTGGTGGAATGATGTTATTCGGAATTGCAGTATTGTTTGCTGTAGTGTTACTTGTGAATGATATTTCTCAACCGATTGGGCAACCTGAACGTGTTCAGCCGGTCAATGCCCGACAAATCCTAGATCGGCAATACGCCAAAGGAGAAATAACCCAGGAGCAATATTATTCGATGATCAATGATATCAAGTAACTTTTTCACAATACGTTGAACAACCCACCAAGTCGGTGGGTTGTTCTTTTATGATAATAAGATCAAGGTCTAAAGATTTCATTCAACTTGTAACCTGGCGGTAACAATGATCCGCTGGGTATCAATAAGATACGGATAACAGGAAATCAAGGTCACACTTTCGTAAGGGGTTGGATCCATAACATCCACTTGATCGGGGTTAACCAACGACCATCCTTCTACTATGTAGGTGTATGATCGAGTGAAGGTATAAATGATAATCTTGTCCCCGGCTTTCATTTGATCCAGATAACGAAAGACTTCACCAAAAGTGTCGTTATGGCCTGAAAGCACCATGTTGCCAATTTCACCTGGGTTTGCAGTTCCAATGTGTTGTCCCACCCCTTTTTTCAATTGTTCTGGCCCATCTCCACGGACTATCGGAGCATCAATATTCAAGGCTGGGATCTGGATTCGAACCCCATTATGGGGTGCAGGTGTTTGATATTGAATATTCAAATCTGATTTGACAAAGGGTTTGATATTCAAAGGAATCTGACTGGAGGAGGCCTGGTTTTCGATATACGAGCTTGGAGAAGTATTTCCTCCAGGCAAAATAAGCGCCCTAATCAATGCAGTAGGGGTTAGAGTTGGCAGCGACCAGTTATTTTTCGATACATTATTCAGCTTCAGAAGACTCATACCAGCATAACCAAATATTCCCAGCAAGGCAATAATAATCAACCCCTCAATAAATCGCAGAAATTGGTTCACTTATTTCCTCTCATAAAAACCAGTTTCCTCATGGTTGATTAATTGAGAAACGTACGAGCCTGTTGTTACCGGCATCAGCAATCCAAAGATACCCTGAAGAATCCAGGGCAACGCCATTGGGCAGGCCGAAAGCGTTTTCTTCCGGCCCGTATTTGCCAAGAACGAACTGCGGGTTTCCTTCTGAGGAGAAGACAAGCACTCGATAACCTTCAGGATCGGTGACGATGACCCTGCCTTCTTGATCAACCGCGATATAGGGTTTGTTATCCATTGAATCGCTGTTCCAACCTTTAACTTCAAAACTTGATATAAAATGCCCTTCCGGCGAGTAGATGGCAACTCGCATATTCCATGTGTCAGCTACGTAGACATTTCCGTCGGGTCCAATTGCGATGCCAACGGGTTCATCAAGACTTGCATCACCCGTTTTATCGAACTCAAATAAAGGTTTTCCATCTGAAGTAAAAACCATAACGCGTTTATTGCCAGTATCAGTCACATAGATTTTTCCATCTTTCGAAACAGCCAAACCCCGTGGACCCCAAAGGCGATCCAAACCATCTTCTGCCGTTCCAGCAATTCCCCATTGGTTAAGGAACTTGCCGTTTTGATCAAATTTTTGAATACGGTGATTCCATGTATCCGCCACCAGTACATTCCCATTTTGATCAATGGCAATACCCCAGGGTTCATTAAAGGTTCCAGAATTAGCTGGTGTTTGTCCATTTGGGGTCAGAGTTCCCCATGTGGTTAGTAATTCACCTTGAGCGTTATATTTCACCACGCGTGCATTTCCACTATCTACAACATAAATAATGCCGTCTACGCCAACGACCATATTACGTGGGGAGTTTAAACCTCCAATACTTATGATCTTATCCGGTGTCAGGTCTCGTTGAAGATTTGCATACACATCCACCGAAGGAGCGGACTCTGGCAGTATAGTGGAACCCAAACTAAAACTGAGCATTTGTAAAGCAATATCTTTTCGCACATAAACGCGCATCTTTTCAGCCAAAGGCCATTGTGTGGGAGGCACCAAGTCTGCTCCAGTCAGTTTGGCGTATTGGGTGTAATCTCGCTGCCAGAGAATATCCAGGATCGCATTTCTCATCTCTTTATCTTTAAGCGCCTTCCAAATGCGATCCCAGGTCAAATTCCTGTAATCTTCAAGTGGCCACCACAGCCGGATTACTTCGAAACGATGATAATTGGAACCCAAAAGTAACTCGACTTTTTTCCAGTTCTTAGGCCCGGCAAGAACAACTGGAGCATTAAGGGCATCCCTGTTGGGTTGAGCACCAAAAAAAGCTCTGTTTGGATAATCCCTTAAATACCAGCTCATTGGCCAGGAAACCTCATCATCAAAGGCGATTTTTAGGTTTTTACCCTCTCCCGTGTGGTTTGCGATGGCTTCAATGTCATTCAATACCCATTTAACCCCTGGCGCGCCGTGAGCGTAATCAATGAACTCAGTGGAGTAGTCGTAATTCACATAGTTAACCATGAATGAAGTACGCAGCGTGAGTAAAAACAAGATTCCAATACCTATTAATCCAACCCTGATGAACCATTCATGGCGTTTTTTATAGTTTTGATATTCTCTCCAATTTCCTTCAAGAAGTTGCCCGATCCACCAGGCGGTTAAAAGGATAAATGGAACGATGATATGAGTTGAATGCCAGGGCATTTTTTCGCCTGAAAGAGTTAGCGCGACAAATATTCCGATTGCCCACCAAAGTGTAAAAGGGATCATGACATTGGCTAACTCGGAGAGATATTTGCGTTTTGTAAAGTAATAGATGGCTGCACCCAGCCCTCCAATAAGAGGGAGGTACTCGTAGATCGGCACAACAATCAGGAAGTAATACCAGGGTTGACCACCCCGGGCAACTGCTTGTTGTGAAAGCCAGTAACCAAGTGAACCGATAAAGCCGCTGGCCAAACCCGCCGGATTGGTAAAAAATGAGCTGAATAATGGGATACTAATTGCAAGGAACAATCCCGCAAGTTTCAACCAACGTAACTTTCCCCAGGCGAAACCAATCACTCCACTAAGAATAGTAAAACCACCCAAGAGCCCAAATATACGGATACCGTTTACTCCTTTTATCCATTCGGTGCCTTGACTTCCTAAAACTGCAATATCTACAAAAGGAATTCCAGTTGCCTTAACAAAAATGGGATTAAGCAGCGGTAAAAGAATTGGAGATGAGAAAAAGGCTCCCAGCGTGATCATTAAGATAAGCAGATCAAACTCGGCTGACGTTTTGATCGCTTTCCAATGCCAGCCATGGATAGTAAACATCCGCACTAAAAGAAAGCATGCAAATATAGCCAGATAGATAAATGTGATTTCCATGGTGGAAAACATAAGAGCCAACGCGGTCACGAAGAGAACCAGATACTTTTCTTTGCGATCATGCAGGTAAGCTAGAATTGCAAAAACCATTAAAAGCATCCATGCAATCACCATGATATCGTGACGAATATATCGAGAGTAATACAACAGGTATGGAGATATTAAAAACAATAAAGAGCCTATCATTGCGCCGACTCTGCCGATCCAGGGTTTTAAGAGTTGAGGGACGACGATGACAATCAAGATGCCTATGATCGCAGGTACCAACCGCGAGGCAAAGTCATTGGCGCCAAAAAGTAGATTTATCAAAGCAGTGGATTCAAACAAAAATGGTCCGTGCATCATTGGTGAGTGGATGTATCCGCCACCGGTTGTGATCAACCATGAGTAAAAAACATGCAGACTTTCATCGTGGCTCATGACACGCGACCCCAACCCCACTAGTCGCGTAAGAATTGCGGCTAAATAGATGAAGGCATATACAATCCCTTCCCAAGTTAATAAAAAGGGTTGTTCGAATTTATTATGCAATTTATTAAACAGGTTTACTGAGGAAGGTTGATTGTTCTCGAAATATTCTTGATCGTCTGAATTATCCACGTGATTATTTTCTCCAGTGATTATATGATGCCACCCTGATTATGATAGCAAAATTGCGCCAAACCCCAAAAGCAATCTTGCGTAACGATTGGCACGCACTTTTACCTAGGCATAACTCAGCATAATGGCCTATTGTGGTGGATAGGTTTGTCTCATACAATTTTTCAAAATCAGAAAATATAAAAAGGAGGGGTACGAATGGCAAATAAGAAACCTTATTCAACAAAACGCCAACAACCCCAAAAAAGAAGTCGAAAAAATTCCTGGGTGTATGTTATCGCTGTTTTATTGGTTGTAACAACAACGCTGACTGTCGTATTGCAAAAAAAAGCTCAACCTTATACCCCTGAATTTACGGGAGGGCCAAGTTTAAAAGTGAACAAAGAATCACTTGACTTGGGAAATCAAAAGAATTTGGTTCCGGTATTGGTATCATTTGAGTTATCAAATGTTGGCGATCAATCTCTTATTTTTACAGAGGCTCCATACATTGAAGTAGTAAAAGGATGTTGTCCACCTACCCCCGAAATTGGAACAATGACGTTACAACCTGGTCAAAAGACAACTCTGTCTTTTAAGCTGATGATGCATGAAGGGATGGATGGATTCCATGATTTCAAGGTGCACATTCCGAACAATGACGCTGCGAAAAAAGACCAAACCCTTGAAGTACTCTCAAATTGGGTTCCGTAATTCACAAAAGTCAAATTATTAATTCAAACAAGAATAAACAAAGGCAGTGGGATAATCACTGCCTTTGTTTTGTTATTCCTTAACCATGATTCGTAGGCAAAACGGCCTATCTTCAAGCACGCTGTTTCGCCCTGAAGGGATGCAAGCTATCTTCATATACTAAGAGAAGATGATTATCTTTTACCTGTAACAAGGAGCGATCTATGGAAAAAATTTCAGTCGGGAATAAATCTCGAAAACGATGGATATTCTTAATTTCAGTAATCATTCCGCTGGCTGTTTTTTTGGCAGCTTGCAGCAGTACGCCGGCAGCGTCCATCAAGGAACCCACTAAAGCACTGCCGCCTATTGATGTTCAAGCAGAGATTCTCAAGGCCCCGGCGAACGTCCAGGCGGCATATCAATTTGCCATCACAAACCCGGATGCCTTGAAAAATGTGCCCTGCTATTGTGGATGCGGTGCAGTGGGTCACACATCCAATTACTCGTGCTACGTAAAAGAAGTCAAATCTTCAGGTGAAGTGGTCAATGATCCTCACGCCCTTTATTGCTACTTGTGCGTTCAGATAAATGAAGATACCCAAAAGATGACCAAAGAAGGAAAAACACCCGCAGAAATTCGTGCAACGATAGATGCAACTTATTCACAATACGGAAAATCCAATATGCCGCCGGTAAAATAATGGAGGAACTCTTGTCCACTCAAGAAAACCTAAACCATCAACCTCTACAATCAAAATGGCGGTTGATGGTATTTATCAGTCTTTGTGCTTTATTGATCCTTTTTGTACCAATACCATTGGCGACTCCCAAGCCAACAGATCGAGTGATCCATATTGACGCCACCAGTTTTCAGTTCACACCTGCAGAAATAAAGGTCAACCAGGGCGACCGAGTAACAATCGAATTCGTCTCCACGGATGTGGTTCATGGAATCTCCATCGATGGGTATGATTTTCAACTTACATCGGATCCTGGTCAGCCCGTAACAGGGACTTTTGTGGCTTCCAGGCCTGGCATGTTTCGCTTTCGCTGTTCTGTTCCCTGCGGTAACCTACATCCCTTCATGATCGGAAAACTCCGGGTGGGATCCAACATGTTGTTTATCCGCGGGGTGCTGCTTGGAATATTGGCTGTTGTGGCAGCTATTTTTTCTTTAAAGAAATCTAAAGAATCAAAAACAGGAAAAACCTCATGAACCGGCTGGATCTTACCCGTACAAGATGGACAAATTTTCTTATAAGAAATCGGTGGCCGCAATTCTTAATTCGCGCCATTACTTTGGCAGGGTTTATCTTTACGATTCTGGCTGGCTTATTGGGTTCCGTCGTTGGCAGTCATAATTTCGCGATCATCTTTGTGTGGATTGCCTGGTGGACTGCTCTAAAATTATTCTTCATCCCCTTAGGAGGCCGCTCCTGGTGCAGTATTTGCCCCATCCCGATGCCGGGTGAGTGGATTCAAAATGGAGGAATCCTTCAACCCAGAGGTAAAAATTTTGGTCTTGGAAAACGTTGGCCCAAATTCCTGCGTGGACGGTGGTTACAGGCAGGTGGGTTTATGCTGGTGGGTCTTTTTGGTGCAATCACATTAACCTCACCAAGTGTGACTTCAATTGTATTATTAGTCATCCTTTTACTGGCATTTATGCTTGCCCTGGTTTTTGAACGCAGGTCTTTCTGCAATTACCTCTGTCCAATTGGAGGCTTTACTGGATTATATGCACAAGCCGCCCCTGTGGAAGTGAGAGTCAAGAACCCGGAAATTTGCTCAACGCATGCTCAAAAAAGTTGTTATGAAGCTTGCCCATGGGGTGTGTACCCCTTGGCATTGAAGTCCAGCGCCAATTGCGGTTTGTGCATGGAATGTCTGCGTGTCTGCCCATCTGATAACCTAGCTGTGAACCTGCGTCCATGGGGGAGTGATCTTGGACCAGAAACAAAACACTCTCTTGACGAAGCATTTCTTGGATTGGTCATGGTCTCCAGTGCATTAATCGACTCGGCAATTTTTCTTGGCCCGTGGGGGCAGCTTAAAATGGCCGCATATGCGATAGGCACCGGATCGTGGTTCTTTTTTGCCGGATTATTCCTCGTTATTGCCTTGATGCTTGTTCCAGGGATATATACGTTAGCTGTTTGGATTGCTAATAAACTTGGTGAGCAGAAAATGAGCCTGCGAAAGGCACTTGCCCATCAAAGTCAGGTATTGGTTCCATTGGGGTTAACAGCCTGGATTGCATTCACGATTTCTTTTGCGTTGGCCAAGTTCTCATACGTTTTACCGGTGGTTTCTGACCCGTTTGGGTGGGGCTGGAAATTGCTTGGCTCTGTTGCAAAACCCTGGGTCGGACAATCCACACTCTTCAGTATGTTCTTGCAAGTGATTGTTTTAGGGATCGGACTTTTTTGGTCCAGCCGGGTTGCCATGAAAATTTCAGGTTCATTGAAACAGGGGCTGCCCATAATTGTTTTTTCAGCCATGACCTCACTTGGCATGCTCTGGTTATTGATCGGATAACAAATCATGAAAAAAGAGATACTTGCTCGTTCGCTGGTGGTTTTTTTCATATTAATTGCTATTTCCATCCCCTTTGTGGGACGGTGGCTGATCAGTCGTAAACAGGGAACCAAAATTGATCTCCATGCGCGTACTTTCGAAAATGGCGGCTGGTCAATGGATACCCTCCAAACCAGGGTTGGGGTTCCGATTCGTATCCGTATGACCAGTGAAGATGTCGTTCACGGTTTCGCAATCGGGGGCTATGAGATGATTCCACTAGAGGTGACACCAGGTGAATTCGTTGAAACGACGCTCACCTTTGATAAACCTGGTGAATACACCTTTTTCTGCAACCGCTGGTGCAGCCCGAATCACACCAGAATGCGCGGGATCATTGAAGTTATGCCTTAGGTAAACAATTGCTCAAGGAGTTTTTTCTTTCAGTGCAATTAGGAAAAAAAGAACAGTTCTAGTGAATATCCATTCTGTGAGTATAATTATCAAATAATGACAAATCTATCTCAATCTACTATTCGTGTTTTATTGGCCGATGATCATGTGGTCGTGAGGGCTGGCATTCGTCAGTTTCTTGAGCAAAGCCCGGATATTCAGGTAATCGCTGAAGCTTCCAATGGTCAGGAAGCCTGTGAGTTGCTTGAAAAAAATAAACCCGATGTCGCTGTTCTGGATATTCAGATGCCGATTATGAGTGGGATTGAAGTAACCCGTTGGATACGCTCAAATCGTTTTTCTATCGGTATATTGGTATTAACAGCCTATGATGACGAACCATTTGTTCAAGCCGTCCTTCAGGCAGGAGCAAATGGGTATGTATTAAAAACCGCTGAACCTCAAGAGATTGTTGATGCGGTTAAAGATGTGTTCCACGGCAAATCCGTGCTTGATGCTGCCCTTGCTCAAAAACTGATCGCCAAACTTTCTGGCAAAGCAGAAACGAACATGGTTGAAGCGCTAACTGAACGGGAGCTTCAGATATTGACCCTAACTGCAAAGGGCTTTACAAATAAGGCTATCGGCGTCCAATTATCGATCAGTGACCGCACTGTACAAAACCATCTGGCAAATGTCTTTCAGAAAATGAATGCCGAAAGCCGCACTGAAGCAGTGATGAAAGCTGTTTCGCTGGGACTTATTTCGGCAAACATCGCTGAAAATTCATAGTATTTGTTTTCCATGATGGATCTATTTGGTTCTTTATGGAAAAAGGGATGTCTTGAATAAAACTCCCCAACCTTCTTTGAATAAAAAAACTCTCAAAGCGCGGCCCTCCGGTTTAAGAGGGTTCACGCTACAATTATTCTTATTTATCGTCCTTCCCTTAACCGTCTTGGTTCTTGTTGTTGCATTTGGCAGTCAATCTCTCCATCACGAAGCTATGCGTAGCCTGGTCGGGGATCGAGACCTAAAAACTGTACAGGCCGCAGCAAGCACTTTGGAACGTGAAATTTCTCATGTTGGCAGTACGATTCTGATTTTGTCACGAAATCTTGAAGGCAAAACGGATTTTAATTCCCTGATATTGACACCAGATGAAATCGCAACCACTTTTGACGGAGGCTTGGCCCTGTTTACGAGTGATGGAAGCTTGATCCGTTCTTCCTCTTCAAAAGTAGAGTGGATTAGCCTTCCAAAACAAATTCCAGCTTCATTCGAATCTGGTGAAAAGGCAGAGGCTCCAAAATTCTCGACTCTGATCAACTCGGGTGTAGATTCAAATGCATATATTTTTGTCAGTATAATCACCGCCCAGAAAGAAATCCTGGTAGGGGCTTTTTCACCAGGGCGGATGATAGAGGAATCTATTGGGTCACTTTCCAATTCAGGTCAAACCACAGTGATGGTAATAAGTTCTTCTAGTGCTAAAGGAAAGTTCGATGTCCTTTACCATGGTGGTCCAATAAAGATCGACGAGAGCCTGCCTGCTCATCCTGGGATAGAAGAAGTTCTAAACGGTGAAAGCGGGATAAATTATTTTCAAAGCAGTGAAGGTGAACATGTCGTAGCTTTTAGCCCAATTCAAATTACTGGATGGGGATTGATTATTGAGGAGGCATGGGAGGATATTGCTAATCCCAATTTAGTTAACACTCAGGCTGCGCCGTTAATTTTAGTCCCCGTTTTTCTTTTGGCTTTGTTGGCAATCTGGTTTGGCGCCCGCCGTATCGTTACACCTTTACAGAAATTGGAAAAACAAGCTTCTAACCTGGCGGCTGGCGATTTTGATTCCATAAACCAACCTGTTGGCGGAATTGAAGAGATTCGCAACCTGCAGGCAGAATTAATACAAATGGCAGAGAAGTTGAAGACCGCCCAACAAACATTGCACAATTATATTGGCGCCATTACTGCTGGAGTAGAAAGTGAACGAAAAAGTCTGGCTCGTGAATTGCATGATGATACCATTCAAGCTTTGATAGCTCTTAATCAGAGGATCCAGTTAGCCTTATTGAACACACCAAAACCACAAAGCGAACCAATGAGCGAGCTTCAAACCCTTGTTCAACAAACGATGACCAACCTGCGGCGTATGATCCGTGGATTGAGGCCTATTTATCTCGAAGACTTGGGATTAGTCGCTTCTTTGGAAATGTTGGTCCATGAAATGGAGCAATCATCAAATCTTCCAATTGCTTTTAGTTCAAAGGGGCAGGAACACAGGCTCGATGCTAAAAGTGAAATGTCTGTTTATCGCATGGTTCAAGAATCTCTAAATAATGTAATCCATCATGCCAACGCAGCTCATGCCTGGGTAGAGCTTGATTTCTCAGATAATCGACTTATCGTCATGATCCGAGATGATGGCAAGGGATTCGTGGTTTCTGGAAACCCTGTCGAATTTCCTGAAAAAGGTCATTTTGGCTTGTTAGGTTTATCCGAACGAGCGGAACTTATTGATGCTGAATTGGAAATCAATTCCATTCTTGGTAAAGGTACAACCATTTTAATCAAAACGACAAACCCCAACGACCAATAGGCAAATCAAAAAGATCATTATCATTTTCAATGGTCAGTGACAATAAAATAATGGTCATTCACTTTATCTGATTCCCATAGGATTTACCTTTTCTGGATAGATATAGGCATAATTGCTTACATGAATAATAGCAACTTAGCCTGTAATTCTCTCAAAATTCGCCGTATACTAAAAGTGTAGAAAATTATTACAGGTTCGCATTGTGTTTCTAGAAAACGGGAAACAAAAAGAAGATAATAATCCAGTTCAAAATCAAGAAATTAGACTAATAAATTGTTGTTGAAATATATGGATTATATCTATTCAAAAGTTTGTATTATTCATTGAAAAAGTTTAACAAAATGTGAAGGAATACCAAATATTAGATACCTTTATAAGTAAAAGTAAAAGTGACAGGCCATTGCAGTTTGTTCCAAATAATATGAAGGAGGAAACGGATGCAAACAGAATTGATCTGACAATTCTACATGGATAAAGTGCTTCTGCATTTTTACACAAGTTACCAAGGCTGAGATGAGGCTTTAGAAGCGGCTCACTTAAAAACCATATTGGTTTTGAAGGCAATCTTTTTCAAATTGGTATTGGTGAGGAAACAAGTGATGCAGGATTATGAAATCTGTGATTTGATCATATTTATTTTTATACCAACGGAGAGAATATGTTCTATCCGCAAGAAATGACTGAGATCGAAATTATTGCACCCGCCAAAGACTTGATTACCGTTACCAAGGTCTTGAGTGGTCAAGGGGTATTTAGTCAGACCGATGTTAATTATTTGGGTGCTGATAAAAACCATCCCCAGGCAAACTTGTGGCAAGAAAGAGCGGCTACTTATTCCATACTAGAACGCAGACTTCATTCAATTCTTCTTTCATTGGGTGTTGAAAAGACAATCCCTTTGCAGAAGGATTACGATGAATTGATTGATGCGGAAAAAGCTAAAAGCATTATTGATGAAGTAGAAAAACAGGTCAAGGAATTGGTAGATCAGATCAATCTTGAGACCAAAAAGATTGAACATCTCAAGACGGTTCTTATACAGATTGAACCGCTGTCTGGAATTGACGTAGATTTTTCACAGTTGCAAAACGCCAAATATATCGCTTCGATTATTGGTATTATCCCCAACGAGCACATCGAACGCCTTGGCACCAGTCTTGATCGAATTCCTCACGAATTGTTCACCCTCAGTCAAAAACCGCAAAGATCAGTGGTTTGGCTGGCTGCCAGCCGTGATAATTTGGATATGCTTGATCGGGCCGCCAAGAGCGCTTACCTGGATCCGATCAGCCTTCCCCAGGATTTCAAGGGAACACCCGCCCAGATCGTGGAATCGGTCAAAACGACCATCCAGGAATCTGAAGCAAAGATCGTAAAACTCAAAGAACCGCTGGCCGAAATCCGCAAGGCCAAAGAAACTGAACTTACCGACCTATTATGGGATATTAAGTGTAGCCATCTGACCACCAACGCGATCTTGAAATACGGCCGGTTGAAATATACCTATATCATCGTGGGATGGGTCTTCTCTTCCCAGGTGGAAAATCTGAGAAATAAGTTAAAAGCCATCGCGGAAAACATAGTGATTGAAACGCACGCCACAAAACGTGAAAAAGACAGCAATGAAATCCCAATCGCCCTAAACAATCCCAGAATGCTGCGACCCTTCCAGATGTTGGTGTCAAATTACGCCGAACCCAAGTACGGCGAACTGGACCCCACCCCGTTGGTGGCGCTGCTCTTTCCACTTCTGTTTGGAACCATGTTTGGAGATGTTGGACAAGGATTAATCCTAGCCATTCTTGGCTACCTGGGTATAACCAAAAAACTCAAGTTCATGAAGTTCCTGGGCGGATTGAATCCGATCATTTTTGCATGCGGACTTATGTCGATAGTCTTCGGTTTTCTTTATGGCAGTCTCTTCGGATTTGAAGATATACTGCCTGCCCTTTGGCTCAGGCCTGGTGAAAGTATCATGACTATCTTGATCATCACCATTGTTGCAGGTGTGATCGTGCTTTCGATTGGCTACTTCCTCAACATCTTCAACCTCATCAAGATGAAGGATTGGCCAAATTTATTTTTCAGCAAAAACGGTATTGCCGGGCTCTGGTTGTACTGGTCCTTGATCGGCACCGGACTTGCCCTGGTCATGCCCCAATATGGCTTGCCAAAAATCCCGTTCATCGTGGCAATGGTCATCGGTGTCATAGCCATCGGCGGCGCGGAAGTCTTCATCCGGCTAATGGAAGGCCACCGCCCCTTACTTGACGGCGGCGTTGGCATGTTTGCCGTGCAGGTTTTCTTTGAACTGCTCGAAGTCTTCATCAGCTACTTGAGCAACACCCTCTCCTTTGTCCGTGTGGGTGCGTTTGCAGTAGCTCACGGCAACTTGAGCGGTGTATTCTTCATCCTTGGCAATATGATTAGTCCATCCCACGGCATCGGTTATTGGGTAATGTTTTTGGTCGGATTAGTGTTCATAGTTGGATTTGAAGGCTTGATTGTCGGCATCCAGACGATGAGACTTACGTACTATGAAATCTTCGGCAAATTCTTTTCAGGTGGAGGCAAGAAGTTTGAACCGTTATCTCTCCATCCTGTCGAAAAAGACTAGTCTTTACGAAAAAAACGTAAATCTGATCGCAGGATATCCTTTTAGATTTTTCTTTTCGAGATAAATATAGGCAAAAATACTTATGGTCATTCCAGCCACTTGGCGCTGTAATTCCTTTTTGATTCGCCGTATACTGTCATTGTAAGGTTACAACAACTCAATCAGGTTTTAGAGGTTACTAAAGGAGAAATAAAATGACAAAAGATCCTGTATGCGGCATGGATGTTGATCCCAAAACTGCCACTGAAAAGTCGGAGTATCAGGGAAAAACCTATTATTTCTGCTCGGCTGGTTGTAAAAAATCTTTTGACAAAGAACCCCAGAAATATGTAGGAAAACCAGAAGCTGGCCACCACCACTAAATTAATTACATCCCTCCCTGGATTCCCCGTTGGCAATGATGTCAACGGGGAAACAATTAAAAAGGAATCATGATTACTATATCGATTGATCCAATTATTTTTACAATTGGTCACTTTCATTTGCGTTGGTACAGTTTGATAGTGATCTCTGCAATTCTTATCGGTATTTGGCTGGCATTAAAAGAAGCCGAACGAAAAGGATTTAATAAAGACAAAATTGCGGATGGTCTTATTTGGATTATCATCGCCGGCCTCATCGGTGCTCGATTATTCCATGTTATCGATCATTGGCCGGATGAGTTTGCTGCAAATCCACTAAGAGCATTTGCCATTTGGGAAGGCGGTTTGGCAATTTGGGGGGGAGTGATCGGCGGTATGATTGCAGCGGCTATTCTTGCCCGATTGCAACACTGGAAATTGCCACGCTTGCTTGATGCTTTTGTGCCGGCGTTAGTTTTAGCCCAGGCAATAGGACGTGTTGCTTGCATTATCACTGGTGATGCAGTTGGAAAACCCACTTCCGGACCCTTTGGGTTTGCTTATACAAGCCCAAATGCCATGGTCCCCCAACTGGGTGTCTACTACACACCCACACCTGTTTTTGAAATCATAATGAATCTGGCAATTTTTGTTTTGTTGTGGAAGCTTCGTAAGAGGAACTTGTCTGATGGGATGCTCACTCTGATTTATTTATCTCTTTATTCCTTGTTGCGCTTTTTCGTTGCTTTTACAAGTTCTTATAAGATCATTGCACTGGGGTTGAATCAAGCACAAATTGTCAGTGTTTTAGTGTTTGCAATCAGTGTGCCCCTAATCGCCATCTTGACTCTAAAAAAACAACAGGTTGTAAAAGTCCATTAGAGATTCAATAAGGCAAGCCAAAATGACGAAAAAAGAGAAATACATTCCGGCATTAAATCGAAATTGGTTAACCCCACTGTACGATCCATTGCTCAAGTGGGGAATGCGCGAAGAAACCTTCAAAAGTTACCTGATAGAGAAAGCTCATTTAAAACCTGGTCATAAAGTATTGGATCTGGGGTGTGGAACAGGCACGTTAACTGTTCAAATGAAACAATTCTCACCACGCATTGATTTGACCGGTTTGGACGGGGATCAAAAAGTTTTATCCATTGCTAAAGAAAAAGCAGATGCTGTTGGAGCGGTGATTAACTGGAAATACGGATTGGCATTCGATCTGTCTTTTGAAGAGGCATCATTTGACCGGGTTATTTCCAGCTTAATGATCCATCATTTGACGACGGCGAATAAAAGAAAAGCATTCCAAGAAGTCTTTCGTGTCTTGAAACCCGGGGGTGAGTTCCACCTCATTGATTTTGGAAAACCCACAAGTTTTGTTATGCGTCTCATCGCCATTCCAATTTCTCATATGGAAGAGGCCGGGGATAATATCCGGGGACTCTTGTTTGACATGCTTCGCCAGACAGGTTTTTCAACAATCCTTGAAAACAAACATTTCAAAACAATCTTTGGAGAATTGATCTACTATCGATCGATCAAATAATATGAGAAAAGTCGAAAATTCAAAAGATCAAGATTTTGAACTTAATATCATCAATAATACTTTGGCTAGAATTGAACAATCTGGAATTTCTACTACTCCAATTTGGGTTGGCAATCTTCTTGTAGCCCTAAAATCCAAACCTTTGATTCTTTTGACTGGCTTAATGGAATCAGCAAAAGAAACAATGGTTAATTGCTTCAGTAACATTCTCACAATGGGTAATTTGTATCAATATCAAACCATGTTGGGCCATCCTTGGTGGGCTTCGAATAATGCCGATGGAGATACTTTAACCAGAGCACATTCGCGGTTTAATACCCTAAAATTAGAATCAATAATTGAAGAAGCAAGTCAGCCCCAAAACAAGGATCGGTACTTTGTTGCCGAATTGATAAGAATTAGTCCTAGTGAATTGGATGGGTATTTTTCTGAAACTGCTTTTCAACTCCAGCATAAAGAAATAATGCGCCTTCCTACATCGCATTTCTCTGAGCCAATCCCATTTCCCTCAAATTTGTCAATCGTTGGAACGATAGATTCCATTAAAACCAACTGGTTGGACCTGAATTTACTCTCCCAGGCAACAATCATTAATTGTGATCTGATAAACAGAATCTCTGGATTACCTTCAGAACGTATTTCACCGAATCACTCAAGTGAAAGGGGAATACTACACTCTTCAATTCGGGATCCACAACAGGCTTTTTGGAAATTGTCAAAAATACTAATCGGGCATCCTTCCGGATTGTTGCCTTTTTTACAAGTAAAACAAATACTGCAGGAAATCCGATCAGTGAGGTTTGGTAATTCATTTTTTGAAGGAATAATTTATCTCGCAAATTCATGGTCTTACAACGGCGTGGGATTATTTGATCGAGATATACAAATAAATTTACAGATCGCACTAGACCTCGCAATCTCTCAATCACTCCTCTTACCACGTCTAGAAAAGATCAGTAAATCAGTGAATATTCAAAAAAAGCTGCATAAAATTCTTGATAGTGGATTTCCTCTTGCTTGCAGTTATCTCAGTAAGGTAGAAGAAATATAGGCAGAACGACTGATACACTGATACGCTGAATTACTCTGGTCATCATCATTTTCCTCAACTATAGTGTACATAATAAAGGAGAAAAAATGAAAATGATCGGTAAAAATAAATTTCGGATTCCCATATGGAGCCTTGCTGCCCTGGATGGAATATTGATTGCTTTGGTAGCAATTTTTATATACAAAGTTCCCTCCAGTCTGGTTTTGAGTTACGGCCTAATTGCTGTAATGTTACTTAGTCATATTTTTATGCATTCTGGACACGGTACCCATGGTAATCATCAGGAACAGGATAAAAAAGCTAACCTACAAAATCCCTTAGATGAATTTCACACTGTTCCAGATATTAAATCCGAAGAAAATAAGCATAGTCATGGTTGCCATTAATAGGCAATATAGCTTATAGACATTCCCGCAATATTACACTGGTTGGGATGTCTTATTTTTTTATACTATATCTGGAGATTGCTTATGAATGCATCGAACCAATTACTCTTCGTCCTTCAAAAGGATTGCGATTCTGCGGAACTTGAGGTTTCAACTGCCTTGAGGTCTGAAGGGTATATGGTTGTAAAATCTTTCGATTTGCATTCAGCCGTTAATGATCACAAAAATCCTTTTGCATGCAATTGCCAGATGGCTGTATTAATGATCTATCCGCAAGAGGGGCCTTCAACGAATCTGATATTGGATGGCGATTCCCTTGAAACTGCAGTCTATTTGGTAAATGACCTGAACCAACCCAGACGAGAATTCTTAATTGAAAATCTCACCAAACATATTCCAGGTACTTTATTGGCGATTAATCCTTTAGATTCACTAAGGTGAAATATATGAAAGTTGTTGGTCAACACGATAGCATTTCTAATAATGACCGGTTTGGCTATTGGTTTGGCCAACATTGGTTGGCCGTGGTTAATACATTTATGGGTCTATTTGTAATCCTCCCAATAATTGCACCTCTGTTGATGGCATCAGGAGGAATAGGACCCGCAAAAGTGATTTATTGGGTTTATTCTTTTGTCTGTCATCAGCTGCCAGAACGTTCTTATTTTCTATTTGGTCCCAAAATATCTTATTCGCTTTCAGAAATTCAATCTGCCTGGCAAAACACAACAGACGCGGTTATCTTGAGGCAGTTTGTTGGAAATCCTCAGATGGGCTGGAAGATGGCCTGGTCTGACCGCATGTTCTCAATGTTTACCAGTATTTGGGTGTTTGGAATTATTTGGGCGATCCTCAAGAAAAAAACCGGTAAACTTCAGTGGTGGGGGGCGTTTTTATTGATTCTACCCATGGCGATTGATGGCACAACACATCTGATCAGTGATTTTGCAGGCATCGGACAGGGTTTCAGGGATACAAATACATGGCTGGCGATATTGACCAACAATAGTCTTCCAACTGCTTTTTATACAGGTGATGCTTGGGGATCTTTCAATGCCTGGATGCGCTTGATTTCAGGCATCTTGTTTGGTTTAAGCAGTGTCTGGTATGGATTCCCATTATTACAAGACTGGATATCAAACTCGGTGAAGGTCATTGATGACAAATATGAGTACCGAAGATTAATTGCAAAAGAAAATGATCGACTCTTGAATTTACGCTTGTCAAGGCTACAGGAAACCATAGGCGAAGAAGCTACAAAAACAATTCGCGGAGATAAATTTCATGATTGAACCCAACCCCTTGATTCGCGTACTTTTGGCTGATGACCACGCAGTGGTCCGCGCAGGGATACGGCAATTTCTGGAACAAGCCGGCGATATTCAGGTCATTGGCGAAGCGTCTGACGGGGAGCAGGCTATAAATATGATTGAACAATTGGTTCCAGATGTTGCCGTTTTGGATATCCAGATGCCGAAGGCTACAGGTATTGAAGTTACCCGTGAAATTCGGGCCAGGCGCTTACCAATTGGGGTGCTCATCTTAACT
This sequence comes from Chloroflexota bacterium, assembly GCA_021825925.1. Taxonomy (GTDB): domain Bacteria; phylum Chloroflexota; class Anaerolineae; order Anaerolineales; family Anaerolineaceae; genus UBA6107. Next base: position 124,187 of record JAKAFP010000004.1, on the reverse strand, counting down.
TCATACGATGATGATCCATATATTTCTGCAGTCCTAAAAACCGGCGCCAATGGCTATGTACTTAAAACAGCCACGCCGGATGAAATCATAAATGCCATCAGGGATGTTCATCAAGGCAAATCGGTTTTAGATTCTATGATTCTGCCCAAAGTATTCGCACAATTATCTCATCAGAACCAGCCCCCGGTTTTTGACGCATTATCTGATCGCGAAAACGAAATTCTATTGCTTGTAGCCAAAGGACTTACAAACAAAGCAATTGGTAACAACCTGAAAATTAGTGACCGTACAGTGCAAGGACATTTAGCACGTATCTTTGAAAAACTGCAAGTTTTCAGCAGAACGGAAGCAGTGATGAAGGGGATTTCATTAGGGCTGATTCAACTCCCGGAAGAACCCAAGGAAGAGTTCCTTATATTTAATAATTGAGGCAATTATTTATTCCATTGACTCTTTAGTCACAAAGGTTTTTGAATAAGCATATCTGCTTAGTAACCACGGGGGATATGCCCATTAAATTTCTCGCTAAATGACACATATATTAGTAATGCATAAGTGCTATGATTTAAATATCAATCTACTGGTTTTAGAAAGAGGTGAAATATGGTAAAAGATCCTGTTTGCGGGATGGAAATAGATCAAAGTTCTGCTTTTACATCAAGAGAACATATGGGTCAAAAATATTATTTTTGTTCTGCAAACTGTGCACAGAAATTTGACCAAAATCCCCATCAATACGTGCTCATGACTGAGGATCCAGTTGGTTCAGCCACTACCGGTTTTAATCCAGACGCCAGAATATTGCAGATTGAGATTCCAATTCTTGACTTGATCAAGGAAGGTCAGCCTGGGGCTGAATTGATCTCGAAAATTCTTGGAAAAACAGTTGGAATTGAAAAGGTAATTATTAATACTACATTCGGGTTAGTTGTCATTGACTATTACCCCAAGATAATCCAAATCCAAGGAATTGTTGATGCGATTAAAAAAACTGGTTATCAAGTTGGTAGTACAAAGACCCGGATTGGAATCGATAACATTCGCTGCGCTTCATGCGTAGGATTTATTGAAACAGAATTAAAAAATACTCCAGGTGTTTTAAATGCTTCAGTCAATATTGCCACTCAAGAAGCTACCATTGATTATTTACCAGAACAGACAACCCTCCACAGATTGAATTCTGCAATAGAGAATTGGGGCTACAAGACTAGATCTGCATTGAGTGAAGAACCAGTAGATCAACAACAAGCAGCTCATGAAAAAGAATATAAACGGCTGATGAACCGTTTTTGGTTTGCTGCAGTAATTTCAATTCCCGTTCTAATTACAGCCTATCCCAAATTCATCCCGCTTGTGCGGGATTGGTCAATGGCAACTTTACGTGTTTCGTGGTTTATCGCTGCTTTTTTAACTTTACCGGTTCTATTATGGTCTGGAAGTGACTTCTTTACTGGGGCTTGGGCAGCTCTCAAACATAGGGCAGCAAATATGAATACTTTAGTTGCTTTAGGTACGGGAGCTGCTTGGCTTTATTCAGTAATTGCTATTACCTTTCCTGGAATTTTTCCAGAGGGGACATCTGAACCGTTTTTTGATGTAGTTGCGGTCGTGATAGGACTCGTTGTTCTTGGTCAGGCTTTGGAATTACGCGCAAAAGGACGAACGAGCGAGGCAATAAAGAAGTTGATGGGTTTACAGGCTAAAACGGCCCGTGTTATTCGCAAAGGTATTGAAGTGGATATTCCTGTTGAAGAAGTATTGGTTGGGGATATTATCCAAGTGCGTCCTGGAGAAAAGATACCCGTCGATGGGGTAATTGTAGAAGGAAGTTCAGCTGTAGATGAATCCATGTTGACCGGCGAGAGTCTGCCTGCGTCCAAGAAAGCGGGGGATGATGTAATAGGCGCAACGTTGAATAAGACTGGTGCATTCAAATTTAAAACTACCAAGGTTGGTAAAGATACAGCTCTTGCCCAAATTGTAAAAATGGTTCAGGATGCTCAAAACAGTAAGGCTCCGATTGCCCGACTTGCAGATACGATTTCTGGGTTTTTTGTTCCGATAGTAATGATCCTGGCCGTGATCACTTTTGTTATATGGTTTGATTTTGGACCTCAACCACAACTCGTTTATGGATTAGTTACAGCAGTATCCGTATTGATCATCGCATGCCCTTGCGCGCTAGGCTTGGCGACGCCGATGAGTTTAATGGTTGGAATAGGAAAAGGTGCTGAAAATGGTATTTTAATTCGTTCAGGAGAAGCCTTACAAACCGCACAAGCCATAAAAACAGTTGTTTTAGACAAAACGGGAACAATTACAAAAGGAAAACCGGAATTAACTGATTTAGTAAACGCTGGAAACCAGCATGTAACAAATGAAGAACTGTTAAGATTTAGTGCTTCGGTTGAATCAATTAGTGAACATCCTTTAGCTGAGGCAATAGTTGAAGGCGCAAAAACTAAAGGATTGCCTCTAGGAAAACCAGAAGCCTTTGAAGCAATCCCTGGACATGGTGTAATTGCCACAGTTGAAGGACGTAAAGTTGTACTTGGAAATCTTAAAATGATGAAACGTGAAAATATTGATCTGCTAGACTTGGAAGTAAAATCAGATGGTCTCGCTAATGATGGCAAGACACCAATGTTTGTATCTGTTGACGGTTTAGCTGCTGGAATCATCGCTGTAGCGGATACAGTAAAAGAAGATTCCAAAGAGGCTATTGCAGTTTTGCATAAGATGGGCATAGAAGTGGTCATGATAACTGGAGATAATCGCCGTACTGCTGAAGCAATCGCTCGGCAAGTTGGCGTCGATCGAGTTCTGGCGGAAGTTTTGCCAGAGGATAAAGCCCAGAATATTCACTTATTGCAAGCTGAAGGTAAAAAAGTTGCAATGGTTGGAGATGGGATAAACGATGCACCTGCTTTAGCCCAGGCAGATGTTGGTTTAGCAATTGGTACGGGTACAGACGTCGCGATTGAAGCCTCTGATATTACTCTAATCAAAGGTAGCTTAAAAGGGGTCGTAACCGCGATTGAAGTAAGTCGAGCTACAATGCGGAATATCAAACAGAACCTGGTAGGAGCCTTCATCTACAATGCTTTAGGTGTTCCAATTGCAATGGGCCTCTTGTTCCCATTCTTTGGTTTATTGTTGAGCCCATTATTAGCCGGTGCTGCCATGGCTTTCTCGTCTGTAACAGTTGTTGGTAACGCTAACCGGTTGAGAAGTTTTCGTCCGAAGTTCAGTGCGAAATGAGATGACTATGGAAATCAAAGTGCTTTACTTTGATGGATGCCCATCGTGGCAAAAAGCATTAATAAACTTACAAAAATTAATAAATGAAGAAAATTTGGATTTTTTGATAAACCTGGTTGAAGTGAAATCAGACAAAGAAGCCTTAAAATATAAGTTCCTAGGCTCACCTTCCTTCCAGGTTAACGGACAAGATCTTTGGCCCGAGAATCGGGAAAACTTTTCTATGTCATGTCGAGTTTATAGTACTTCCAATGGGCTTTTCGGAGTACCAACTGATGACATGCTTCGCGCAAAGTTAATAGATATATTAAATAATAAGGATAAATCGAAATGACGCCCACACAAATCGCAGTAACTATTGGAGGAATCGCCCTCAGCCTGTTAATCGCGTGGTTTTTTTGGTTAGCTCCTAAAAGGAAAATACAGGTTTCTTCAAATACAAGTGGTGTACAAGAAGTAGCCATCACGGTTAAAGGTGGTTATACCCCAGATATTATCATTGTAAAATCGGGGCAACCTCTGCGGATGCGCTTTACCAGGCAGGAAAGTTCATCCTGTTCTGAGACTGTGACATTTCCCGATTTCAATAAAAGCGCCAAATTACCTGAAGGCGAAGAAGTAATCATAGAATTTACACCAGATAAAACAGGAGAATATGGTTTTCAATGCTTAATGGGAATGTTACGCGGAAAACTGATTGTTGAATAAATTTCCTGATTATAGATTTTAGATTACCAGTCGATTATGAATCACCTATCCTTTTCTAAGAGGAACAGGGTAGGTGATCATTAAAAAGAAGACTTAAGGACAAGTCATGCAAAGATTGTTTCAAGTATTGAAAATAGAAGATCGCCACTTTTCCATTGAAAGGGCGATTCTTATCGCTATAGGTTTACTTGCGTTGTGGTTTATTGCATTAATGACTTTCATGGAAAACGGAAAGAATCATGCGGTAAACCTTGCCTTTGTAAGTGTATTGATGGTTTTGTTAATCGGACTCACCAGAGCACTTGCGGGAAACAAATTTCAGGGCTACCTGATTGGTTTTGCTGCGGTAATGATTGCGGTTATTGGTTATTTCAGGTTGAGTTCCTTTTTTATCCATACAGAAATTATTTTTACTTTAGTCATAATTGGCGTATCAGCCCGCTGGGGAACCCGTCAAGGACTTTTTGCTGCTTTGCTTGCCACGATAAGCAATGCATTGTTGCACTTTTATTATGAAGGTTTGGGTGTTGATTTTGAAATATTTGCTATTGGAGGTTTTCTCTTCGCATCAGCGTTCATAGTTGGGGCATTGAGTAAACAGAGGGAAACAGCATTAAAATCACGAGCTGATATCAATGAGGCATTGAACCGGTCATATAATGAAACTTTGCATGCACTGGTTAAGGCGTTGGATACGCGGGATAATGAAACAGGTGGTCATTCAGAAAGAGTTACACAAATAGCTTTGTTAATAGCCAGGCAACTTGAAGTGGATACAAAAGGAGTTCAAGAAATTCAATGGGGCGCGATACTTCATGATGTGGGAAAAATTGGAATACCAGATCAAATATTACGAAAACCTGGTAAATTAACTGATGATGAATGGATTGTGATGAGAACTCATCCACAAATTGGTTATGAAATGTTAAAAGAAATCCCCTTTCTTGCCCCTTCTCTAGATATTGTCTTACATCACCATGAAAAATTTGACGGCACAGGGTATCCAACAGGATTATCTGGTAAAGCTATTCCACTTGCTGCTCGAATTTTTGCAATTGCTGATACTTATGATGCTATGACCAATGATCGACCCTATCGAAAAGCATTTACCCCAGAGAAGGCCTTAGAAGAGATTCAACAATGTTCAAATAGTCAGTTTGATCCAGAAATAGTGAATGCATTTCTAAAGACTTTTGAACAAGTAATGGATTCATCCAAAAATGAGCCTTCAAAACCAAAATTCTAAATTATTAGGAAAAAATGAAACAACTTTCCCAACGAAAAAACAAATCAGGAGATTCAAATAAACAACTGATCATTAAAGATATCTTAATTGCGTTAGGATGGGCTTTTTTGATTGGGTTACCACTTTTTGTTGTACATATGGTACTTTTTGATTTTGAACATAGTCAACATATGGACGAATCATACTCTTTTATCCAATCGGTAATAACTTCTGTTCCTCACCATCCTATAAGTCTTAGTTTATGGCTATCAGCGATCTTTATTGCAACCTTTGCAATACGGCGTACCTTTCAACAAAAAATAATTTTGGCACAAGTTCAAGCAAAATTAACAATATCCCAAACCCAAGCCCTTAGCGATGGCTTGACTGGGGTATGGAACAGAGCTGGATTTGAGCAATTATTTGCGATGAACGTGAAACGAGGTAAAGAACAAGGCCGTAATTTTTCTGTCATTTTGGGTGATGTCGATGGATTAAAAGAATATAACGACACTTATGGTCATCCAGCAGCAGATGAAGCTCTGAAGGCTGTTACAAAAATTCTTTCTGAGCAATGCAGAGGAATTGATGAAATAGCTAGATATGGGGGGGATGAATTTGCATTATTTTGCATCGATATTGATCAAAGTGGTGCTGAAAATATAATTACTAGATTAGGTGAGGCATTAAAGCAGGCACCAGTTTCAATGAGTTTTGGTTCAGCCACATATCCAATTGACGGTGTGGATAGAAATACCTTACTTGAAAATGCGGACATTCGGCTATATAGTGCAAAATCAAAAACTCCTTCGCATATAGAAAATATTGAGAATTGCGAATGTGAAATATGCAAGCCCAAAATGGCCGTTTGAAATATTATAAGTTTAGGTAGCCAAACCTCCATAAAGATCCTAAAAATAAAGAGTCGATTGTTGTCCTATACATGACCATATTAACGGATAACTAAGTTATTTTGATTAACAAATTTAGAGTATAATAATTCATTATGAATTCGATAAGTTTTGGCCAATTGATTGTCTGTTGCTCCTGTATCCGGCGGGGATGCTCTTTACCGCCTGGTTATCGTTCCTGACGATTATTAGCCAACTGCCCGGCGGCAGACAGTTTCCCCGCAAAGCTACTTTTGTTACGGTGAAACTGTCTGCCGTTTTTTTATTCCAGTTGGCCACAGCAAAATAATCGATAGGTGACGAAATGATGAACGCAACTGCACAAACCATTATGGGTGTGGCAACCCAAAATACTCAACCTCAATTTAAAAAGAATATTCTTGAAACCATCGGTAACACTCCATTGGTGCGCCTTAATCAAATTGTTTTCGGCAACTGCTCCGCAACCATCCTAGCCAAAGTGGAATTCTTCAATCCGGCAGGTTCGATCAAAGACCGCATTGGTTTGAGTATTATCAAGAACGCCGAAAAAGAAGGACGTTTGTTGCCAGGCGGCACCATTGTTGAAGCTACCTCCGGCAACACAGGGGCAGGCCTGGCACTGGCTGCATCGATCAAAGGCTACAAAACCATTTTTGTCATGCCGGATAAGATGAGCGAAGAAAAAATCCGCTTCTTACGCGCGTTTGGCGCCCGGGTGGTGATTACACCCACTGCCGTCGCGCCGGAGGATCCGCGCAGTTATTACAGCGTGGCTGCCCGCATCGTCAAAGAAACGCCAAACAGCATGCTGGCGAATCAATACCATAACCAATCAAACCCCGAAGCTCATTACCAATTCACGGGGCCTGAATTGTGGGAACAAACCGCTGGAAAAATAGATGTGTTGGTGGCGGGCATGGGCACTGGTGGAACGATCACTGGCACCGCCCGCTACTTAAAAGAACAAAATCCCAATATTAAAGTGGTGGGGGTGGATATCGAAGGTTCACTCCTGCTTGAAACTTGGAAAGAGGGCAAGATACCGAGTGATCCCCATCCCAAGACCTACAAGATTGAAGGTATTGGTGAGGATTTCCTCCCAAGCACGTTGAATTTTTCACTGGTGGATGAAGTGGTTCAAGTAAGTGATCGTGAATCTTTCCAGATGGCCCGCCGACTGGTTCGCGAAGAAGGCATTTTTGCAGGAGGGTCATCCGGGTCGGCAGTGGCTGGAGTGCTCAAATCAGAAATAGTACGTTCACTCAAACCCGGACAAATCGTAGTGGTCATCCTGCCGGATTCCGGCAATCGCTACCTATCGAAATTATTTGATGACAACTGGATGCGCGAGAACGGCTTTTTACCCGACAACAAGGTGACCGACACGGTAATGGCTCTGATTGAGACCCGCCAGAAACTGCCGTTGGTGGTGGCTCGTGCTGATGAAGAAATGAACGTGGTGGTCAGCAAAATGAATCAATATGATATTTCGCAGCTGCCCGTGGTGGATGATCAGGACAAGCTGATCGGCATGGTGGGTGAAGCGGATGTGCTTGACCATTTGTTAAAATCCACGCATATTCATGATCCGCTTGAGACGATTGCCTCGATCATTAACCCCAATGTGTTGTCCGTCACCCCGGATTCCAGCATTGAAAAGGTGCTGCCCGCCTTTGAACGCGGAAAAGTGGTGATTGTGGTTAATAATGAAGGACAACCCGTAGGCATGCTCACCAAGATCGATTTGATCGATTACCTGACAGGCAAGATCAACTAGAGACAAAATTACAACATAACAGGCACTCTGGATGAAACCAGGTGCCTGTTCTGTTCATCGGTAAAAACTAGTTACAGCGTCGCTAATGCTTGATCCAAATCCTGGATCAAGTCTTCAATGTTTTCAATTCCAACTGAGAGCCGCACCAATCCGGCAGGGACTTCGAGGGCACTGCCGGCGACCGAGGCATGTGTCATTAAGGCAGGAACTTCGATCAAAGATTCCACCCCGCCCAGGCTTTCAGCCAGGGTGAACAGTTTGGTCGCTTCCACCAGTTTTTTAGCTGCGGGTGCGCCGCCTTTTAGGATCACAGAAAGCATGCCGCCAAACAATTTCATATGTTTTTTGGCGACGAGATGCCCGGGATGACTCTCGAGACCCGGATAGATCACCCGCTCAACGGCGGGGTGGTTAACGAGATATTTGGCGACCTCTGCTGCATTGGCTGAATGGCGTTCCATGCGCAAGGCGAGGGTCTTGATGCCTCTCAAGGTCAGCCAGCTATCTTGCGGGCCTGGCACTGCGCCGATGGCATTCTGAAGGAATTTCAATTTCTCATAATGAGCTTTATCTTTGATAATGATCGCGCCTCCCACCACATCGGAATGACCACCCAGGTATTTGGTGGTCGAGTGCACCACAAAATCAGCGCCAAGGCCGAGCGGCTGCTGAAGGTAGGGGGAAGCAAATGTGTTATCCACGGCCACCAGAATTTGCGGTGAATGCGCCTTTACGCGTTTTGAAATTTCAGCGATATCGGCGATCTTGAGCAGCGGGTTGGTGGGAGTTTCAATCCAGACCAGCCGGGTTTCTGGTCGGAGTGCTGCTGCCACTAGGTTCGGATCGGTGATATCCACAAACGAGAATTGAATGCCGTAGTCTTTCAGCACCTTGTCAAACAAGCGGAAGGTTCCGCCATAGACATCGTTGGAGGCCAACACATGCTCACCGGGTTTGATCAAACGCAGCAGTGTATCCGTGGCGGCCAGGCCGGAAGAGAACGCCAAACCGTAAGCAGGGTGATTCTGATCGGGGCTTTCGAGGGCAGCCAAACAATGTTCCAATGCCTGGCGGGTGGGGTTATCAGAGCGGCTGTAATCAAACCCCTTGGTCACTCCCACGGCTTCTTGCGCATAGGTAGAGGTTTGATAGATCGGGGTGATGACCGCGCCTGTGGCCGAATCAGGCGCCTGGCCTGCGTGGATTAGATTTGTTTCAAAATGAAAAATTTTTTGCATGAAATAATCTCCAAAATTCCTGCGTTCATAAATTAATTAATCTTTTTTGAAAATTAATAAAATCTTCCGAAATTGATTTTATCAAACTAATCTGAAAAGGATAACATTCACCAGTTTAAACTGGAATAGGCCATAATGCTTGATGTCCGTACGCTTAATGACGCTAAACATAACAATATATGCCAGTTATACTATCTTTAGAATCTATAAATTTATTTATGGCAAAAATATTATTTTTCTTTATTGGTATCGAGTAAACAAGCCAGAAAATAAAATTTGGAATGGGCAGGTAAAAATGAGTAACATGAAACCATTAAAAAAACCAAACGCATTGAGAAACAAAAAGAAAAATGAATTGCCTATTGTTGTCTTTGTTTGGATAATCGGATTAACATTTCTCGGATACTTGATTGGCCGCATAGTTTTAGATTCTTATCCGCATCCATACCATTGGGCTGTTGGATTAATAGGAGGGGTTTTAGGTCTTGTTGTGGGCTGGATTTGGTACAAGTTAAAGGGTGACATTTATTAATCTTAAAAACCAAAGTCAACTTTATTCATAATGAATTATGGAGTAATAAACTGATGATAGAGGGCGAAAGCGATTCAACTAAAGGAATAGAATTAAATGAATTGGTAGAAAAATTAGCAGAAACAGAAATATTAAGTAAACCTAAGAAAAAAAATTCCTTTATTCGAATAGTATTTACATTTATAATATTTACATTGGGGCTGGGGAGCGGTTATTTATTCTGGGGAAACAAAGAATTAAAAAATAATTTGCCTATTCAAATGAGTTCTTTAATGGAGGAAATAAATCCCAAAAAGGGATTTAAACTCGGAGCAACTTATGGTGAAGTTGGGCCAAAACTCATAGCCGCAGGATCAATAGATTTAAGCCGGTTTGAACAACTTTACCAAGAAAACGGTACACCTTTAACAGAAAAAGAAATTGAGATCCTCACAAAAGGGAGTCATGAAGAAATAGTTATCACTCCTGAAAATGCTTCATTTTTACTTAATTATTTTTGGGCTTTAGGACTGACAAATAAAAACCCTGTGTTGGAATATGGACCAATCAAATCAGCGAGCAATGGAAGAATAGACGGGTTTGCATCGACTGGTGGTTGGACAATCGGGGAAAAACCCATAAATGATCTATTTTCAAGCACACCTATCCTGATTCTTTCTGAAGAACTACAAAGTAAAGTCGAAGAAGTGGCAAAAGGTGTCTACAGGCCTTGCTGCGATAATCCAACTCATTTTCCAGATTGTAATCACGGGATGGCTATGCTCGGCTTACTTGAATTAATGGCTTCACAAGGTGCAACGGAGGATGAAATGTTTCAATCCGCCAAATATGCAAATGCCTTCTGGTTCCCACAACAGACATTGGAACAAGCAACATATTTTAAAGTTGCTGAAAAATTAGATTATAAAAAAATAGATGCCAATTTAATTGTCAGTAAAAAGGTTTCCGCTGGCAGCAACTTTCAACAATTACATCAATGGCTTGATAAGAAGGGTTTTTTGAAACAATCATTAACAAATGGCAGTAACTGTGCTGTCTAGAATCACAATCAAGATCTATCAAAATAATTAATTGAGAAAGTTTGCCAGCCAATACGTGAATAAAATAAAAACATCGAAGAAATTTACAAAATAACTATTAGCCCTCCTCTCTACTTCAAGAAAGGAGGGCTTGTTTCTATTGGTATGATATTTTGCTATGAACCTAAAAAAGACAGGGATGGAATAAGTATAAGAATTAGATAAAGTAAGAACTGTTAATTTATTATTGGGTTTAATGGCAGAGAGAAATCAGAAGATCTCTAATACTCCATACCCCATTCGTTTTACTTCAGCTTTGATCTGATCATCTGTAAGTTGTGATTCATCATACTCAACAATCAATTGCGTTTTTCGATAACTGGCTTCAGCATACTTCACACCTTTTAGCTTGTCCTCAATCCCTTCAAGGATCATTGCACAATTCGGACATTCCATTCCGTTAATCTTCAGCGTTATTCGTTTTGTCATTTTATCCTCTTACAGGTCAAAGATAATTGTTCCACCGTACATGCCCATGGAACACGAAAACTGGATTTGCGTCCCGCTCTCCTGGGCTGGAATTTGGATCATGGCTTGGCCGGTTTGGTCAAGGATTTGCTGCACCCCTAAAGCTGGAATAATAAAAGCTCGAGTGCAGGACCTAACATTATCTGTAATCAACTTCAATGTGACAGGAATTCCAGCCTTGGCATGGACTTCATTTGGATAGTAGCCCGAGTTTGCGACATTGATGGTTATCAGTCTTCCTTCTGAAGCGGATGAACCTGTTGTCGCGTCGCTTGTATCAGGTTCAACAGATTGTGTCACTTGATCAGATGCAACGGCGGCCACGTTCTGCGGCTGAGGGAAAACACTGCTTGCCAGTCTTGAGAATGTAAAGGGTGAACCCGCCAGAGTGAGCCCGCTGTTGATCGTTACCAGGGCTAGTACCAAAACCACGATAGCTACAATGCGCATGAAGTATTTTTCAAGCTTTTGGCCCAACTGGGTGGCGAAATAGGATACTGCAAAGAAGACCGGGCTTGTGCCTAATGTGAAGGCGAACATCAAGGCAGCACCTTGAAGCGGATTCCCCGTCCCTAAGGCCACAGCCATCATAGCCTGAGCCACGCCGCATGGGATTAAAACAGTCATGAATCCTAAAAAGGCCGGGGTCACAAGAGTTGAATTATCCGCATTTTTGGCAGTTTTTCGGATCAGCCGGCGAAGAAACGCTGGGGGTTCAAAAACAAAAAATCTAAAAATGGGGTGAACATTCAACATGCGCAAGGCAGAACCAAGCATAAAGATACCAATTCCGATTTGTAGAATTGCACGTGCAATTGGAGAGAGTTGAAAAGCCTGCCCGACCAATCCGAGCAAGAAACCAAGAATGGAATATGCTAATAACTTTGCAATTAGAAAAACCAAAATAGGAAGCGCAAGCTTTGATCTTGAGTGCTTGATATTCTTCTTGTTTCTTCCTTTTCTTTGGCCTGCATTTTGAAAATCTTTTTCAATCTGGTTTTCGAGAGAACTTGCAAGAAGCCCTCCTTGAACAGCCAAACAACTTAATCCGCCTGAAGTAAGACCTGTGACAAAAGCAATCAGAATATTATTCAATTTGTTCTCCATTATTAAATATTAAATCAATAAAAACAAAATTCAATTCATCTGGTTGAGTCTAACATTTCAGCTCTAACTAATGAATAGGCATAATTGCCTGTTGATAATGAGGGTATGGCCTATTGAAGCAATCAATTCTTTTGAATAAGATTGATTGCGATCAATGAGCTTTATTTTTATAAATTTATCTTACAACGAGGATTTTATGACCGATATTCGACTGATTACTCTCCCCATAACCGGCATGACTTGTGCCAATTGTTCTGCCGCCGTAGAGCGTTCACTAAAGAAAGCTACCGGAGTGAAAAGCGCTTCAGTAAACCTTTCATCAGAACGTGCGACTGTTGAGTTTGACCCGCAAACATCCACATTAATCGATTTGGTAGGTCGTGTGCAGCATGCAGGCTATGGAATCGCCGAAGGTGAAGCTGATTTGATCATTAAGCGTATGAGCGATGACAATGATGCGCGCCGTTTAGAAAAAGCGCTTTCTTCAATTGAAGGTGTCAGTGAAGTGCACGTCAGCTTTACAACAGAAAAAGTTCAACTGCATTACATCCCTACATTGGTCAGTCAAACCGACCTGCGCCGTGCAATTTCAGCGGCAGGCTTTGAAGCACTTGAAACAGGCGGCGATGCAGAAGATGCTGAAGCCATGGCGCGGCAGAAAGAGATCGACCAACAGAAAAGGCAATTGACGATCGGTTTGATTTTCACTGTCCCTCTATTTGTAATTGCCATGTCGGGCGACCTTGGTTTACTGCCAATGCAAATTTCGCACTCGGCCTGGATCAAGTGGATCATGCTTGTCTTGGCTCTGCCGGTTCAGTTCTATGTTGGATGGCAATACTATGTTGGTGCATTCAAGTCGCTGCGTAACGGCTCTGCGAACATGGATGTACTCGTCTCACTCGGTACTTCCGCTGCCTTCCTTTATTCGCTGCCAGTAACCTTTGGTCTATTGTCTGGGCATGTTTATTTCGAAACCGCCGCTGTGATCATTGTTTTGATCAAACTGGGGAAGTTGTTGGAAGTTCGTGCCAAGGGGCGTACCAGCGAAGCCATCAAGAAGCTAATGGGACTTCGTGCTAAAAGTGCCCGTATCATCCGTAATGGCCAGGAGATGGAAGTGCCTGTGGAGGATGTGTTGGTGGGTGATGTGATCATTGTGCGACCAGGAGAGAAGATCCCGGTGGACGGCGTGGTTGTCGAAGGCCGTTCATCAGTGGATGAATCCATGTTAACCGGTGAATCCATGCCGGTTGAAAAAGGACCAGGTGCAGCCGTAATAGGTGCAACGCTCAACAAACTAGGGATGATCAAGTTCGAAGCCACCAAAATTGGAAAAGAAACTGCCCTGGCGCAGATTATCCGCCTCGTGGAAGAAGCCCAAGGGTCCAAGGCTCCCATTCAAAAATTAGTGGACCGCATCTCAGGCTATTTTGTTCCTGCTGTTATTGGTATGGCTCTACTCACGTTTGCAGCCTGGATGTTCTTTGGTCCACCCCTCTCGATCAATTCTGATGTGAGCGTGTTTACCCGTGCATTGATTGTCATGGTCGCTGTGCTTGTGATCGCCTGCCCATGCGCCATGGGGCTGGCAACCCCCACGGCGGTTATGGTGGGGACAGGCAGAGGCGCCGAAATGGGTGTGTTACTCAAAACATCGGAAGCCCTTGAGCGTGCCGGACACGTGAAGATGATTGTCTTGGATAAAACTGGCACGATTACCAAAGGTCAGCCCTCGGTTACAGATATAGTGGTCACAAATGCACGCTTCAAAGAGAATGACATTTTGCGGATGGCGGCTTCAGTAGAAAAAGGATCCGAACATCCATTGGGTGAGGCTGTGGTTGCTGAGGCAGGCAATCGAGACCTGAAGCTTTCCGAACCGCAAGGCTTTAGCGCCACTGCTGGCCACGGTGTCGAAGCCCAGGTGGATGGTTTGCAAGTGTTGGTTGGCAGCCCGCGCATGATGTCTGAGCGTCAGTTTGATACCAAGGCATTTGATTCAGAAGTTTCACGCCTCCAAGGTGAAGGAAAAACTACTGTATTGGTAGCAATCGACAATATCGTGTCTGGTGCAATCGCCATCGCTGATACAGTTAAAGAAGGTTCAATCGAGGCCATTCAACAGTTTCACAAGATGGGCATCAAAGTAGCTATGCTAACCGGTGATAACCAGCAAACCGCCCAAGCCATTGCCAAACAAGTGGGCATTGATCAGGTCTTTGCCGAAGTCCTGCCGGGTGACAAGGCTGCTGAAGTTAAGAAACTTCAGGCACAAGGATTTGTGACCGCCATGGTAGGGGATGGCGTCAATGACGCGCCCGCTCTGGCTCAATCCGATGTGGGCATCGCCATTGGCACCGGCGCGGATGTGGCTATGGCTTCAGCCCCCGTGGTATTGATCAGCGGTGATTTGCGAGGAGCCGCAAGGGCAATTCAGCTCTCACGCGCCACAATGACTACCATCAAACAGAACCTGTTCTGGGCTTTCATCTACAACATCATCCTCATCCCAGCTGCAGCGTTGGGTTATCTGGTGCCAGTGTTAGCGGCAGGTGCAATGGCCTTCAGCAGCGTATTTGTGGTCACCAACAGCCTCCGGCTGCGTACAAAGAAAATCTAGTTATTCACTTTTATAGGAGTCTACGCATGTTCAAATCAAAACGTATCAAGGTAATAATCTTTTCGGTCATCGTTCTTTCCTTGTTTTTAGCGGCTTGCAGCACACAACCACAGGGCACCGGTACATTTGCCCAGGTGCCGGCTGGACGGGCATATGCCGATGGTAAAGAGATCTACTTCACTCACACTGAGGCCTCTGATGCCGGAATAGCTGACAAACTTACTAATATGATGAAATCACCGGTACTCTTTGTCCCTGCCTTGGCGGATGTCCCTGAATCCGCATTGGCAAATGTCTACGTTTTTGAAAATGGATTGACAGGTAAGGGTCCACTTGGGTTCCAACCGGATGTCTTCAACAATCCCCCCGGTACGGATGGATATTCACCCCTTCGTCAGATCATTCTAACCAAATGGGCAGAAGGCGCCAAAGCAGTTGAATTAAAGTCCGAAACTGAGATCCTTCAAGCCGAAAAAGATGGAAATCTGACCACGACCAAAGCCGGAGTTGTAGTAAACATGCCCTTCCTCGTTTGGGATGGCGGGAAGAGGTAAGTATGTAGAAAAATCGGGCTGCTTGTTTTATTTGCAGCCCGATTTTTATCATATATTCATTGATTGTTTTTACCTGATTCGGTTTTATAAGACAACAAGTCGATAAATGGAAAGTATACGAGTGAATGTGGATAAAGACAATTACCACATTCATTTTTTGTGTCCTTGAATTCATCACATTTGATTATCTGTATTGGAAAAATCTTCAATTTACTCAGTTTTTATTAATATTGGAAGAGATTTGTCGTACAAATATTATGAGATATGCGTAAAAAAATGTAAAAAATTATTGTATTAATTGTTGGAAAACAAAAAATTAATAAGGATGATAATCGTGAAAAAAAAGTTCTTAATTCTAAAGACTATTCAACTAAAACTAGTTTTTGCCGTAGGATTAATATTGATAATTATTGGGGGAACAATTATTGTTTATTCATCGATTACATCCCAACTAGCAGCACTAAAAAGTGCAAAAGAAATCACTCTTGGACAAGCCAATTTTGAAGCCAGCCAAATTGATGCTGCCATCGAAGTCGCAATGGATGCATCCAGGACCCTCGCACAATCCTTAGCATCGGTTAAAGACCCACGAAATACCGAAAAATTAACTCGAGTACAAGCTAATGCCATGATGAAGGAAATATTAAAGAACAATCCAGAATTTCTGGGTGTTTATACCGTTTGGGAACCGAATGCTTTCGATGGAATGGATGCTGATTTTGTAAATACAGATGGAACAGATTCAAGTGGTAGGTTTATTCCATATTGGGTTCGGTCCAACAGTGATGGTGCTATTGAATTGACTGCATTAGTTGATTATGAAACTGAAGGACTAGGTGAGTATTATCTTTGCGCAAAAAGAACAAAAAACGAATGCATAATTGATCCATATTTATATGATATTAATGGAACAAAAGTTCTCTTAACTTCTACAACAGTGCCCATTTTATATAATGGGAAATTTTATGGAATGGCTGGGGTCGATATTAAACTTGATTTTCTACAAATGCATGTTGATAATTTTAGCCTGTATAACAATACTGCAACTTTGGACATAATCAGTAACAATGGAACAATTGCGGCAGTAAAAGGACAGCCAGAATTAAGTGGGACCCCCTTAAGTAAAATACAAACTGATTTTGAACATGATATAAAATTAATTCAGGCTGGAAAACAAACAGTATCCGAAGAAGGTGACAAGCTTCATACTTTTGCGCCAATTTTGATTGGAAGTACTACCACACCATGGGCAATCCAATTAAATGTCCCTCTCAAAGAGATTAACAGAGTATCTTCTCAGCAAGCATTAATTAGTATTCTATTATCGAGCGGATTAATTCTAATCGGATTAATCGCTATTTGGTTTGTATCAGGGTCTCTCGTAAGTAAACCGATACAAATTCTTACAAAAGGTGCAGAATTGTTGTCTGTTGGAGATGCAGAACTTACAGGCATGAACCGTAAAGAAACAGAAAAAATTGATTTTCGTACTGATGAAATTGGTGCAATAGGTAGGGCATTTACGAAGATTATTACTTATTATAAAGAAATGACGATTCATGCTATGAAAATTGCTAATGGTGATTTAACGATAAGTGTTGAACCAAAAGGTGATACTGACTTATTAGGAAACACTTTTGCAAAAATGGTGGTTAGTTTAGAGTCAACAGTTAAACAAGTATCACAAAATGCAATAGAGTTAACAACAGCTTCAGGACAATTAGCAATTGCTGCTAACCAAGCAGGGCAAGCAACAAGTCAAATTGCTACGACAGTCCAACAAGTCGCAAAAGGAACAACGGATCAAACAGAAGCGGTTACAAAAACAGCTAACGCAGTCGATCAGATGAGTCAAGCCATCGAGGGTGTTGCGAAGGGAGCACAGGAACAAAGTTCATCTG
The DNA here is from genome assembly GCA_021825925.1 of Chloroflexota bacterium. GTDB lineage: Bacteria > Chloroflexota > Anaerolineae > Anaerolineales > Anaerolineaceae > UBA6107. Next base: position 106,821 of record JAKAFP010000004.1, on the reverse strand, counting down.
TTTTAAAAGTATCAAATGCCACCGACCAAATTAACTCAGAAATCCTCCAAGTTGCTGGAAATGCAGCAGCTGTAATGAGTGATTCTGCTACAGCAGCTGAAGCAGCTCGCAAAGGATCTGAAACAGTTAAGAGAACCCTAAACGGAATGCAAAGTATTAAGACTAAAGTGGGAGTATCGGCTGATAAAGTACAAGAAATGGGAAAGCGTTCTGAAGAGATAGGTAAGATAGTAGAAACAATCGAAGACATTGCATCTCAAACCAACCTTTTGGCACTTAATGCCGCAATCGAAGCGGCGCGTGCGGGTGAACATGGAAAAGGGTTTGCGGTAGTTGCAGATGAAGTGCGAAAACTCGCAGAACGATCTTCATTAGCCACCAAAGAGATTGGCGGATTAATTGGTGGGATTTTGGAAACCGTATCAGAGGCAGTAAAAGCCATGGAAGAAGGAGCAAAGGAAGTTGAACTGGGAGTAATTAGCGCTAATGATGCTGGATTAGCCTTAACTGAAATTCTTTCTGCAGCAGAAGCAGTTAATAAACAAGCGACTATGGCGGCTGAAGCGAGCGGTCGTATGAAAGCAGCGTCAGAAGAATTGGTCTTTGCTGTCGATTCTGTTTCAGCTATCGTTGAAGAAAATACCGCTTCAACAGAACAAATGGCAGCAAATTCTTCTGAGGTAACGCGAGCTATAGAGAGTATTGCCAGCGTTAGCGAAGAAAATAGTGCTGCAATAGAAGAAGTAAGTGCGAGTGCAGAAGAAATGAGTGCTCAAGTTGAGGAAGTTACAGCTTCTGCATCAAGCCTTGCTGACATGGCTAAAGTATTACAATCTGTTGTTGCCAAATTCAAATTAAAGAGTAACCTGTAGTTAGTGTAAATCATTGTCGGTGATTTAAATAATTATTTTCCAAATTACTCTAAATCTCTGCCTTATTTTTTCCGGGACTAGTGCCTATAACACACTAGTCCCGACTCTCTTTTTTGAGAAATTTGTAACATGGTATTAGGGAAGAATGTAGAACTAGTATATCTTTTCCTATGTTTGCCTCATGAAATTTTTTATACGCAAATTGAAGAATCAAACCTGAAATGTATTGGTTTGAGGTTGGCGATTTGCGTCAAATCGATGGTGCGCTTGACAAATGCCATTGAGAGGTATAATATATCAGCGTATCATGATATGTGAATATATTGTCTATGGAGTCAATTATGCTTAATGTCACAAATTCAGAAGGTGTTCAGCTTCAAGCTAAGTTGTTTCGAGGCTTTAGTGACCCTGCACGATTGGCAATTCTTCATGCTCTTCAGAATGGGCCTCAGACAGTAACAGATATCGTTGCTGCAACGGGAATGAGTCAGCCTAATACTTCTAACCACCTTGGTTGTCTCCGCGACTGTGGTCTGGTTATAGCAGAACAACAAGGAAGATTTGTTACATATCATTTGAGTGATGATAGGGTAGGTGATTTGTTAGCTTTGGCAAGTTCGCTTCTTGCTGATGTAGCACGAGGTGTGTACGATTGCACCCGTTACACTGATAGGGATGAATTGCAAACTAAATTAATAAAGGAACACATCAATGGCTAATCTGAGAACGCTGGAAGTTCCCGTCGTTGGAATGGACTGCACTGAATGCACCATGCATGTACAACATGCTATTAAAGAGCTTCCTGGAGTGAAGTCCGTTACCGTACTTCTTGCTGCCGAAAAGGCAAATGTTCAGTTTGATCCAGCCCAAGTCGATCTCGCTATGATCAGTAAAGCTGTTGCTGGAGCAGGATATAAGGTTCCCGAAACGGTTTCCGATCAGGCTCCAAACTCTCGCACACTTCAGGGCTTTACTAAACCTATTCTTACCATATTTGGGGTCGTCTTTGGTGTGATCCTTTTTGTGGTCGTCTTTGGAGAATGGTTGGGATGGTTTGAAAAGATTACTGCCTGGGTTCCCTGGCCGGTTGGATTCGTCTTGGTATTGGTTTTCGGTTACCCTGTATTTAAGAATGTATTACAGGCTACTTTACGTCGGCAGGTTATTTCGCATACCCTTATGACGGTTGGCGTCATAGCGGCATTAGTGGTTGGCGAATGGGCAACGGCAGTGGTGGTCGTGTTTTTCATGCGGGTGGGTGATTACGCTGAACAATTTACCACAGACCGCGCTCGCAAGGCTGTGCGGGATCTGACTTCGATGTCACCGCAAACTGCCCGTTTGGAAAGAAAAGGCGGCGAAGTGGATGTTCCAATCAACGAAGTTCAACCTGGAGATATCGTCGTTGTCCGACCCGGGGAAAAGATACCTGTCGATGGGTTGGTTTTAGATGGTCAGGCGACTGTTAATCAAGCTGCCATAACCGGTGAATCAATGCCAGTTGAAGTTGGCCAGGGTGCAAAAGTTTTCGCTGCAACGATAGCCCAAATGGGTAGCCTGCGTGTGCAAACGACCCTTGTGGGACCTGATACGACATTTGGAAAGATTGTCCGTATGGTCGAAGAAGCCGAAGCGAACCGCGCTGAAGTTCAGCGGATTGGCGACAAGGTTTCAGGGTATTATTTGCCGGTCGTTGCGGTTATTGCTGTGATCACTTACTTGATTAGTAGAGATCCCCTGTCGACCGCAGCCGTATTGTTGGTTGCGTGTTCCTGCTCTTTCGCTCTAGCTACACCAATTGCCATGCTGGCTTCCATTGGCGCTGCAGCTAAACATGGCTTGTTAATCAAGGGCGGCCGTTACATTGAACTGCTAGCAAAAGCTGATACAGTGTTGATTGACAAAACAGGAACCCTCACCACCGGAAAACCACGTCTGACTGATGTGGTCCGGCTAAATGGATTAAGTGAAGAACGTCTTCTCACTCTGGCTGCTTCGGCTGAACGTTATTCTGAACATCCTCTGGCAGAGGCTGTGCGCCAGGCAGCGCGCGTCCAAAACTTGCGCTTGTTGGAACCACAGGAATTTGTGGCTGAACCAGGCCGCGGCGTGCATGCTCGTGTTGATGAAATGCTGGTTGAAGTGGGTAGTTGGCGCATCCTTGGAGATCAACCTCTCCCTGGTTCAGCAGTAGAGTTAGAAAAACAAGGAAAAACACTTCTCTTTGTCCGCGTCGATCAGGAATTGGTTGGAATATTGGCAGCTTCCGATACGTTACGACCAGAAACTCCTTCTGCGCTCGCGGAGTTGAAACGCTTGGGCGTTCGAAAAATCGAGTTGTTGACTGGTGACAATGAGCGCACGGCAGCAGCCGTATCCAGTCAATTAGGGATTGATTATCGCGCCAACCTCCTCCCGGAAGATAAAATCCGAATTGTGAGAGAATACCAGGCACAGAACCATATTGTCGTGATGGTGGGGGATGGGGTTAATGATGCACCAGCCCTGGCTCAGGCAAATGTGGGTATTGCAATGGGGGCTGGCGGAACGGATGTAGCCATCGAAGCCGCTCACATCGCTTTAATGCGCGAAGACTGGACGCTTTTGCCTCGTGCCTTCCAGATTGCCCAACGAACCATGCGCGTGGTGAGGATGAACCTTGGATTTACGATGATCTATAACATTATAGGATTAACACTGGCTGCGTTTGGATTCCTACCTCCAATTCTGGCCGCTGCGGCTCAGTCGTTACCTGATTTGGGTATTCTTGGGAATTCTTCAAGATTGCTTCGTCAGAAGTGATTTATTCCCTTACGTCTGGTTGAATAAATTGTTTCGTTATTTTTGATAATTCATATACTGCTAGGGTTGTATATGTCATTTTTTGGATAAAGTGATTTAAAAATTTACAAATCATTAACAAATCATTCATACGGGTTTAATTTGTCAAAGGTAGACTTTTAAGAAGGTAATAGCCCAATTTAAACGGAGGTTGCTAAATGGATCAAAAAATGCGAGTTTTATTCCTTTGCACCGGGAATTCAGCACGCAGCCAAATGGCTGAGGCTTTCTTGCGAAAATATGCTGGTGATAAATACGAAGTTCATAGTGCTGGATTGGATCCAAAGGAAATAAATCCTCTCACAATTAAAGTTATGAATGAAGTTGGTTATCCAATGACCGAACATACCTCTAAAGGTGTAAAAGTATACTTAGGAAAATTGCATTTTACCTATTTGATCACAGTTTGCGATAAAGCTGAGAAAAACTGTCCGTCTGTTTGGCCAGGTGTTAATTTTCGGCTGCATTGGTCTTTCGAAGACCCTGCCGAATTTGAGGGGACCGAAAACGAAAAAATAGAAAAATTCAGAGAAATTCGTGATCAGATCGAACAAAAAGTACGAGAGTGGGTTCAAGAACAATCGTAGTTACTATGAAGTTACTCTCGCCTACCTTTTGAGGTAGGCGATTTTAGTCATAATAGTTTTATGGGAATTAGTGATTGTCTTTTTGAGTATAATCCTGTAAAATACATTAGTGAAAAAGAATATATCCCCTGCGATAATCAAGCTTTCTGAATTATTGACGTGCATGTCTCAACCTGCCCGCATACAGATACTTCTTGCAATTGGCATCCAAGAAGTGTGTGTTTGCCATCTTGAAACTGCTTTGGAAATGAGTCAAGCAAGTATTTCACAGCATTTGATGATCTTGAGAAAGAATAATGTGGTCATGACTCGAAGAGAAGGAAGACATATTTATTACAGCATTGGTAACCCGATCATTTTAGAAGTTTTTAAATTGTTAGCCACTACAAATGGGATTGACTTACATGGGCTGGAAAATCTTAGTTTTACGCCAATACCAGGGTGTCCGTGTCCTCAATGTAATTATGGGGTAGATCCAAAATAAATCTTTCTGAATACACGATAAGTCATAACTCAACAATCAAGGAGAAATAATTTATGGAAAACACCAGTGTCACAAAACGGTTGTCCTTTTTGGACCGCTATTTAACGTTGTGGATTTTTCTGGCAATGGCGGTAGGCGTAGGCTTGGGATATCTACTTCCCAAAGCCGTTGAAGCATTCAATGGGGCGGTCTCGGTTGGTACAACGAATATTCCCATCGCTATTGGATTAATTCTCATGATGTACCCCCCTCTGGCCAAGGTTCATTATGACGAACTTGGCAAGGTATTCCGGAATTGGAAAGTTTTGGGTCTATCCTTAATCCAAAACTGGATCATAGGTCCAATTTTGATGTTTGCTCTGGCTATTATTTTCTTGCGCGGATATCCGGAATATATGGTCGGATTGATCATGATCGGGCTGGCACGATGTATCGCCATGGTAATTGTTTGGAACGATTTGGCAAAAGGTGATACGGATTACGCCGCCGGCTTAGTGGCATTCAATAGTATTTTCCAGGTGCTGTTCTTTAGTTTTTATGCTTATATCTTCATTACAGTACTGCCCACATGGTTCGGATTGCAAGGTTTAGCCGTACAAATTACCATCGGCGAAATCGCTAAATCCGTTTTCATTTACTTGGGAATACCGTTTATTGCTGGCTTTATTACGAACAGAGTTCTTATCAAACTCAAGGGCAAAGATTGGTATTACAAGACCTTCATTCCCAAGATTAGCCCTGTTACACTAATTGCACTACTCTTCACGATTTTGGTGATGTTTAGTCTCAAGGGTAATTTGATCGTAAAGATTCCATTGGATGTTGTTCGGATTGCGATTCCATTATTGATCTACTTCGTAGTCATGTTCTTGATCAGCTTCTTGTTGGGCAAAGCAGTAGGCGCTGATTATAAACAAACCACTACACTTTCATTTACCGCGGCTTCTAATAATTTCGAACTTGCAATAGCCGTCTCTGTGGCAGTCTTTGGCCTCAACTCAGGCCAGGCTTTTGCCGCGGTCATTGGCCCGCTTGTTGAAGTGCCTGTCATGATCGGATTGGTGAATGTGGCTTTCTGGCTGCAGAAAAAACTGTTTCACAAAGGGCAATCCGTACCCGCCAAAGCCTCATAAAGAGTTGACAAAACCTTGAATGACGGGATGGGTAAAAAAAATGCCCATCCCGTTTGTTTAGCAAACCCATGTTTTTCTTTACTATATTGACCTCTTGACGTGAATTTTTTTTGGCATATAATCACATTCATGGAATTGAATATAATTGATCAGGATTTAGAAACCAAACCGTACGACCTTCAAACGCAAGTATTCAAGGTGTTGATGCACCCTGCCAGACTTGCAATACTGGAGATTTTACGGGATGGAGAACATTGTGTTTGTCATATGGAAGCATATCTGGGTTTCCGTCAAGCTTATATTTCACAGCAGCTTTCTGTTCTTCGTGAAGCAGGATTAATTCAAGATCGCAGAGATGGTTGGAATATCTTCTATCGGGTTACTGATGAAAGGATTTATGAGGTACTGAAAATTGTGCGACAGATAACTGGTCAAGGTGATCCTGTATTGCAAAAACCGATGACTCCCTGTGCATGCCCACAATGTAGTGCGAAAGGCAATTTGGAATAGAAATACCCCTTTTTTTGTCTTATTAACATGCAAAATATTGAATATTATAGAAGGAGAGATACATGGTAAACATCAAGGTTTTAGGATCAGGATGCGAAAATTGTAAGCGTCTTGAGGCAAATGCTCGAAAAGTTGTTGATACGCTCGCGATTGAGGCGACAATTGAAAAAGTTACCGACCGTGCAGAGATCATGAAATATCCGATCATGTCCACGCCGGGTTTGGTGATCAATGAAAAATTGGTCTCAGCAGGAAGAATTCCATCTGAGGTAGAAATTACCAGTTGGCTTAAAGCCTAAACTGAGCCAAGGCGAATATTTATTTTGATATTTGCCACTTTTTTGATTTCATATCATTCAATTTATTGAATATTCTAGAAGCCTCATAATGTGGCTACAACGATTGCATTTTTCAATATTATTAATGATTTATCTGTACTAAGAGGAGAGAGCAATGGATCGAAATAACGAGTATTTCAAAGCAGGATTACTGTTGCACGGACATAAATGCCCAGCCATGCCGATGGGCTTGCGTGCGGGAATGGCAGCTCTTGAGGCTTTGGGAGTTGAAAGAGCTGCTGATGGACAACTGATAGCATTGATCGAAATTGATAGCGAACATTGCGCCACTTGTTATGCTGATGGTGTGATGATGGCCACTGGTTGCACTTTTGGTAAAGGCAACATTCGTAAATTAGGTTATGGCAAGTTTGTACTCACCTTGATTGATAATAAAACTGGGCGAAGTGTGCGGGTGGCAACACGAAACGAAGTGATCAAACGTAACCAGGAATCCGAGTTTATCCAGTTTCGTAAAAATGGAGTTCCAGCCTCAAAAATTGACCCAGCCTTAGTAGAGCCATCCGTAGATTACATCCTGGCAGAACTGACCGATAATCTGTTCAAAATTAGCCCTGTTGAAGAGATAAAAATCACTCCTGGACGCGTGCATGATTTTAATACATTTATTTGCAGTGATTGTGGTGAAGTGGCGGTTGAGCGGTATGCCCGCGTGAAAAATGGCAAAGTAGTTTGTATGCCCTGCGCTGAAAAAGCATAGTACCTAGAAAATCAATAGATTCAAATTCTGGAGAAGGGTTTGTGATGATTAAACAACCTCTTCGAGCAAAACGGGAAAACCACAAATGGATAAAACTGCTGAATCTTCACAACAATTAACAGATAAAGACGAATATTTTCCAAGACCATTCGTATCCCTTCCTACACTATTTTGGGCATATTTTCAGGTGGGATTAACCGCGTTCGGGATGGCAATAATCGAAAAAGTAAAAAAACTGGTGATGACTCGTCATTGGCTCAATGAAGAAGAAATGACCGATGGCTTGGCAATGGTTCAACTCTACCCAGGGCCATTAATGGTTGATTTCTCAGCCTATGTTGGTTATATCTTGCGTGGAATGCCGGGGGCAATTCTGGCTACTCTTGGTTTTATTCTTCCATCATTTATCTTGATGTTAGGGCTTTCAGCTTTGTACTTTGCTTCTGGAAATATACCCTGGATACACATTCTCTTTTTAGGATTGGAAGCTCTGGTCGTCGGAGTAATCCTAAATGTCACACTGGATATGGGAGGGCGTGCATTAAAGGGGCGAGTTGAAGCAGCAATCGGGTTGATAGCCTTTGCTGGATTATTGTTTAAGGTAAATGCAGTTTGGGTCGTACTAGCAGCCCTTGCTTTTGGAGCGCTTTTTATCCGTCAATCCGCAGTTGGGAGTAAACCTGCTTCGAGATCGACGGCATTAGATCTACCATCATCTCCAATACGGCGATGGATTGGGATAGGTACTGCGTTTATTGTTGTCTTGGGTGTTGTGGCATTAGCCTGGTCTTTACATTCTGAAGTAGGAAAACTGGGTCTATCCATGTTCAAAATTGGATCCGTTGCGTTTGGAAACGGTTCTACAATTCTCCCGTTGATCCAGTCAGAAGTGGTTGATCTTCACGGTTGGTTAAATATGAACCAATTTGCAGATGGTATTGCACTAGGTCAGATTACTCCTGGACCTTATTTGATTACTTCTGCTTTTGTTGGATACAAAATGGGAGGCATCCTTGGTGCATTATTAGCCACCTTCGCGATATTTTCACCATCCTTTGTGATGACTCTAGTTTTTACAGAAATATATGCACGCATCAGAAATCTTGCCTGGGTTCGTGGTGCATTGGCGGGTGTTCTTGCCAGCTTCGTGGGTATGTTAGCTGTCGTAGTGCTCCAGCTAGGGAGTGTTGCATTAATCACACCGGCGACGATTGTCATGGCTGGAGGGGCATTTCTTGCAGTTAAAATTTTCAAAATCGATCTTGTTTGGGTTTTTCTTGGTGGTCTTCTATTATGGGGAGGAGCATTGGCTGTTGGTTTGGTTTAGTGACTATCACCATACGATAAAGTTCGGATATGTATAATATTTTTAGAAAAGTAGCCATGGTGAAAGGAGTAACTAATGAGTTCGTTCTTAGAAACAACAATAGATAAATTTACATTTCGTGTGGATTCGACATGTTTCTTTAATGGAGAGGGAGTTTGGGTACGTGTGGAAGGAAACCGTGCACGTCTTGGACTTTCAGACTTCCTCCAACAGCGTAGTGGAGATATCGCTTTTGTTGAAGTAAAACCTGAAGGAACCGTGCTGGTATTTGGCGATGAGTTCTCTACAATTGAAACGATTAAAGTGGATATCTCGTTATCATCGCCAGTTACCGGAAAAGTTGTAAAAGTTAATCCTTCATTAGAATCGACACCTGAACTCATTAACCAGGAGCCATTTGGTGAAGGCTGGTTATGCGATTTGGAATTGAGCGCTTGGGACGCTGACAAATTGAAATTACTTGATGCAGCGGCTTACTTTGAAAAAATGAAAGTTGAAGCTGCAGCGGAGGTAAACAGAAAATGAACACAACCAAGAAAAAAGTCGTCATAGTGCCATGTAGTGGAATTGGCAAATCATTTGGAACCGTCACAAGAATGGCTGCCTATCAAGTTACACAAGAGGATCGCCCCGATCAAACGCAACTTATCCCTCTGGCAATGCTTGTCATGGGCGATGAAGAAACTCGAAAAATACTGGCTGAAAATCCAGCCATCACCATCGATGGATGCAAACTGGCATGTGCCACAAAGATGGTGCAGCAAAGCGGCGGGCAAGTGAGCCAGGAATTTGCAGTTTTGGAAGTCTACCGCCGCTATCGGGATTTTCGGCCTGAGGGTATTTCAGAACTGAACGAAGGCGGCGAAAAGCTGTCTGACGCATTGGCCAAAGAGATCGATTTGGTAGTGGATGAATTGTTCACTGGAAAGAAAGGAGTAATCCATGCCTGAGCTACCGCAAAAGAAAGTTGGAATTATTGCCTGTTCAGGTGAGGAACTCCCTGAGGGCACAGTCACTCGACTTGCCGCACTTCAAGTGCTTGAAAAGTTGCGCCCTGCAGACACCGTGACGATTTGTTTGCCACTCTTCCTGGCTGGTGGTGAAGGTGACCGTGCTTTTGCAAAATTTTATCCGACAATAGCGATCGATGGTTGTGAAAAGCGCTGTGCTTATCGTGGAACTGAACAGTATTCCAATCGTCCAGCATTTGGAATTGTTGTAACCGATCTTATCGCTGAGCATGGATTAGAAACACTTTCTGGTACCAGAACACTTAATGGAGCCGGCATGAGGGTAGTCGATCACACAGCCAATTTGGCCGCTAATAAAGTTGATGAGCTTCTTGGTAAAGATTGGAGTCGGCGTGAGGGTGGTTTTACTGACGAACCAGCGCAAGAAGAAGGCGTGGCAACCTGTTCCTGTGGGTCGGGAATTCCCGTTCAAAAAATTCAGGTAAATGGGCAGGAAATGACCCTTGTTGCACTGCCTTTGATCTTTGACAACTTTACAAAAACAGGTAAAGCACCTGGATTGGAAACTGGCCAAGAGATTATGATGCAAGTAAAAATCTATAACGCGATAGATCCCAATATTGAAATGGCTTTAGAAACCGTTGTTCTTGAAGAATATACACAATTCTATCGAAAACAAAAGGAAAGCGCATGAGCCAGACCGCGACTTACCATACGGATGTATCATGGAAGAACGAACACTGGGGGCACATTGTCATGGGCAATGGTCCCGAGATGGATTTCTCAGCCCCTCCTGACGCCCAGGGACATGCGGGGGTATTAACCCCTGAAGATGCCTTTATTGCTGCAGCGAATACCTGCATCATGATGATGTTTATCTGGGCAACAGAACGATTTAAACTCAAATTGATGTCTTACACTTGTAAAACAGAAGGCACCAAACTGATCGAATTGGATCGAACTGAAATCTTCACTCATCTTCGTTTTTGGCCTGTAATTCAGATAGCAGCAGGAGACGAGAAACCAGAAGTGATCAGAGCTCGGACGATGCGAGCACTTCAAGCTGCTCAAAAATATAGTTTGGTTGCAAACTCAGTGAAATCTGAAATCATTATTGAACCCACCATTGAAATCATCACTAATTGAGGAAATCACTTAATGACAACAGACTATATAGAACTCCACCACCATTTGGAAGACCGCCTGGCTCAATTAGGAAGTGAATTGCCTGGACCTATGAGTGGGTTTGCCCGGTTGCACAAAAAGTCAGTCGAGGCAGGTGTTTTGGATGCAAAAACCAAGGAGTTGATGGCACTTGCAATCAGCATCGCTGTACAGTGTGAAGGTTGCATCGCCTATCATACACATGATGCAATTCTGGCAGGTGCGACACGCCCAGAATTGCTGGAAACGATTGGTGTTGCGATCATGATGGGTGGAGGGCCAGCATCGATCTATGCTGCTCACGCGATGGATGCCATTGACCAATATTTGGATGCTTCAGCGAAAGATGGTGAAGCTTTATAACAAAGATAATACTTATCTTCTAATTTATATTATCAATTTCACTGGAACCATATTTACGATAGTGATAGGCTTGTAATATCCTATGATAATGACTATTGAAGGAAGATAATTTTATGCCACCTCTATACCCATTTACTGCTATTGTTGGCCAGGAATGCATGCTGCGTGCGCTGGTTCTAAATGCAGTAGATCCTCGTATTGGTGGCGTTTTGATCCGAGGAGAGCGGGGAACCGCAAAGTCCACCGCAGCCCGCGCACTGGCTGCTCTTCTACCTTCCATCCAGGCCGTTGAAGGTTGCCGTTTTAACTGTGATCCAGAAAAGCCAGCCGCATGGTGTACGGAGTGCCTGGAACGAGCAGCACAAGGTGAGGTTTTGAATATAAAAACTCACCATACCCCATTTATTAATTTACCTGTTTCAGCAACCGAAGACCGCGTGGTTGGAACTCTTGATATTGAAAAGGCAATACAAAAAGGCATACGTGCTTTTGAACCAGGGGTACTGGCTACAGCAAATCGCGGCTTGCTTTACATCGATGAAGTTAATCTCCTTGATGACCATGTTGTGGATGTTTTATTGGATACGGCAGCAATGGGGATCAATATCATTGAAAGGGAAGGAATTTCATTTTCACATCCCTCACGATTTATTTTGGTTGGAACCATGAATCCCGAAGAAGGGGATTTGCGTCCGCAATTGTTGGACCGATTTGCGCTTTCTGTTGAAATTCGCGGAATACATGTAGCTCTTGAAAGAGTAATGATCATGGAGCGCAACCTTGCTTTTGAAGCAGATCCAAGCCAATTTAGAAATGAATGGGAAAGTAAAGAAGAAGAACTTACAAACAGAATTGAAAATGGACGGAAATTAATCGATCAGGTAACTTATACTCGTCAGACCTTGCTTGACATTGCTGCCCTCACTTCTTCATTTTCCGTGGATGGTCATCGCGCTGATATGGTGATATTAAAAACAGCCCGTGCCCAGGCTGCATTTGAAGGGCGAACCTCCATAACTAATTATGATATTGCTCTCGCCGCAGAACTTGCCTTACCACATCGGTTGAAAAAGGGTCCTTTACAACAAGAAGAAATAGGTTTGGATGAGATGCAAGAACGTATTGAACAAATTCAAAAAGCAAGATCGGAAGGTAATAAAAACCAAGCTTTTTCGGAATCAGATGATAATGCTTCCCCTCAAAATGGATTGGCACCTGCCGTAACCGATGAGAAATCTCAAGAACAAGTAGGACATCCACTTTCAAAAAGAGATTTCCGAACAAATAAGGACTTGCTTTCACGAAATGGGAGTAGGTTAATACCCTCAGGAATGGAGTTTAATCCACGCAAGATCGAAACACCACTGGACAAAATAGTGAGGTCTCACACTGGAAGAAGATCGGTTACGCGTACGAAACTGAAACGAGGCCGCTATATCCAATCGAGACCTGCAAATGGCAAAACAAATGACCTGGCATTTGATGCGACGTTCAGGTCAGCATCTCTCTACCAACGTGAGCGAAGTGAGATCAAAGCGCGAAATAAAGTTGCGTTTGTCATCAGATCCTCAGATTATATGAAAAAAATACGCGTACACAAAGCGTCCAATCTGATTATTTTTTTAGTTGATACATCAGAGTCAATGGCTGTAGAAGAACGCATGGCTGCCGCAAAGGGTGCAATTATTTCATTATTGACGGATGCATATCAACGAAGAGATCGGGTGGGATTAATCGTGTTCCAGAGGGATCAAGCTACGCTGGTTCTTCCACCAACAAAGTCGGTTTTTTTAGCAAAAGAAGCGCTCGAAGACATCCCAATGGGAGGAAAAACTCCATTAAGTGCAGGAATGCTCATGTCTTATGAAGTGATTTGTAGAGAGAAGAAAACCCACCCTGATATAAAGCCGCTCCTAATCTTTGTTACTGATGCTGCTGGAAATGTTCCTATTGGAAAAGAGTCAACCCGAAAAGAAGCATATGATATCGCTGAGTTGATAGTTAAAGAAAATATTCACAGTGTTGTGATCAATATTGAAAATCCTATGTTTGCTCAAGGTTTGCCGCAAGAATTGGCAGATCACTTAAAAGGCCCTTGTTATACTATCGCTGACTTAAAAGCAGAAAGTCTTGTTAATACTGTAAAAAAAGAAATAGGTCAGGTAAATTTAAGATCCTCATTGGATTTTTCAAAGTTTTTTTGAATAGTGAATCCGATGTGTCGATCGTTGATGATTAAAAAGTCCTGCAAAAAGGTGTAAGACAAATATAACTTGAAAAAAGTTTTTTGGTGCAGTATAATTCAATGTAGATTGAAGTATATTATAGGAAGATATGGATAAAATAGAATACTCTACGGAAGAATTATTAGACATCACTCGGTGGCTCAAGGTAATTTGTGAACCAAATAGGTTGTTTTTGTTAGAAAAAATTATCGAGGGCGTTCAGTGTAATTGTGAATTAGGGAGTGTTTTGAATATTGCTCCTAATTTAATTTCACATCATCTATCAGTATTGCGTGAAGCCGGTTTAATTGAAGCAGAAAGGGATCCAGACGACGCTCGCTGGATTTATTTCTCCGTAAATACAAAAGCAATGGAAGATTTTAGGTTGTTTTTTGACGGATTTTTCAATTCAAAAAGAATACAACCTCGCAGGTTAAGTTGTGGACCACAAGTGACTGAAGAACAAAGAAAGAGTTTTGCAAGAATGGAGCAGTAATTTTTTTACAACATTACTTCAATGGAGGTTGAAGCATCATGAAAATTAACCAGGTAGTAACTAGAAAAAATCTTGTTGAACTAAATAGTATCGTGGACATTGAATTTTTTGATCCGCCGATGTGTTGTCCTACAGGCATGTGCGGCCCAACCATTGATCAAACGTTATTAGATGTTAGTGAAATGATCGCTAAATTACAGACAGAAGGTTATCGGGTTGAAAGATATCAGATGAGTACTCACCCAAATGCCTTTATTGGAAATACAGAAGTGATGAGATTGATAAGAGAAAAACAGATGGCTGCTTTACCCATCGTAAGTATCCACGGGAAAATTATTTCCGAGGGTAAATATCCCCTAATCACTGAAATAATGGATTTTCTAAATGAAGGAAAATAATATGGCAACCCAATATGTCTTTTTTTCAGGCAAAGGTGGTGTAGGAAAAACATCCATGGCCTGCACCCAGGCTGTAAGGTTTGCAGATGAAGGAAAGAAAACGCTGATAGTAACAACTGATCCGGCATCAAATCTTGAAGATGTTTTTGAACACGTTATTGGTCACCATATAACAAAAATTCAATCTGTAACTAACTTATGGGCAATGGAAATTGATCCTGACAAATCCACTCAGGAATATATCAATAAAGCAATGCAGCCAATTCGAGCAGCTTTCCCTCCACAAATTGTGCGGGTTATGGAAGAACAAATGAGTGGACCTTGTACTGCTGAAGTGGCTGCGTTTGACCGGTTTACAGATTTTCTTGAAGCCCCTACTGTAGATGAAACTGTCTTTGATGTGATTATTTTTGATACCGCTCCAACAGGACACACCATTCGTTTGCTGGAACTGCCGGCCGAGTGGAGCCAATCGATTGATGCTGCCAGTGCGGGTAGTGGTCAAACTTGTCTTGGCCCTGCTGCTGCAATTCAGGAAGCAAAACATAAATATGAACGGGCTTTGGCTGCAATGCGCGATGTAAAACAAACTGTATTTGTATTTGTTTTGCATCCTGAGGCAATTTCAATAAAAGAATCTCTACGGGCAATCACTGAATTAAGTAAACTTGGAATCAGTAATTATCGATTGATAATCAATAATATTATTCCTCCAGAAGCGGCTAAAAACGACTTGTTTGCGGCTCGTGCTGAAATGCAAGCCATCTATCTTAAACAAATTGCGACTGATTTGCCTTATCCTAGCCAAAAAATGACGATGCTTTCAGGAGAAATCAAAGGCATGGAGCGACTGAGGCAAGTCGCAAAAATCTTTTTCGATGGTAATTCAGCATTCAAAACATTTGAAGCGGAAAAAGTTGAACCCCAAGCTTCAATGATGAGTACACCCCAAAAAGACATACTCGCGAAAATTCTACCTAATGGTCATCGCAGAACATTGTTTTTTGCCGGAAAAGGTGGAGTAGGAAAGACGATAGCATCCTGCATCACCGCTGTCTGGTTGGCTCGTCAGGGATATAAAACGCTCCTATTGACAACAGATCCTGCAGCCCACCTTGGTGATGTATTGGATACACCGGTCGGCGATGAAATAGCACCAGTTCCCGGACAATCTCAACTTTGGGCGGTGAAAATTGACCCTAAAGCTGCAGCTGAAACCTACCGAGATCGAATTTTGGAGGATGCCAGGCAACGTGGCCGGTCAGAAAGCTCCATTGCTACCATGGAAGAAGAGCTTAATTCACCTTGCACCGAAGAAATGGCGGCGTTTGATAAATTTATTGAATATGCTTCACAAGATGAATGGCAGGCAGTTGTTTTTGATACAGCCCCAACCGGCCATACACTTCGTTTGCTTGAATTACCAGTGGATTGGAGCAAACAATTGGACGTAAAAATATTCGCATCTGTTGACACATCCGCAGCGGATGATGTTGCGAAACAGCGTTTTGAAAAAGTGATTGAAATGATGCGTGATCCTGAACAAAGTACTTTTTCCTTCGTTATGTATCCCGAAGCTACACCTATGATGGAAGCATGGCGTGCTGCAAGAGAACTTGGAACAGTCGGAATCAATGCGGGTTTGGTGGTTGCCAACATGGTAATTCCAACAGAACAAGCAAATACTGACTTCACATTTACCCGCCGAACAATGCAAGAGAAATATCTAAATGAAATATCGACGCTATTCCATTTACCAATGGTTCAAATTCCGCTGCTTCCACAAGAAATTAAAGGATTAAAGATGTTGGCAGAATTAGGCGATCAGATTTACAGTCCTAATTAAGTAGAAATTGATCATTCAAATCAAGGGATAAACAGAAAGGGATTCACAAATGGATATGACAACTACGAACTTAGTAAAAATTGTTCCGAGGGAATTGGTGATGGAATCCGCCAAACATTTTGCTGAAGTTTTTGAAAATACACCACAATTTCAGGAATTTACACAAGCATATTTTGCGTTTCGGCAGGATGAAGAATTGCAGAAAACCCTTCAAGAATTTCAAAAGAAACAAGTATCGCTAAGGGCCTTATTAGCTCTTAATGCTGTAAGTGAAGAAGATCGTTTGGAAATAAAGAATTTAAGAGACAAATATACTCAACAGCCATCTTACGTTAGATACGCAAATGCTCAAGAAAAGTTGGTGGAATTGGGACAAGAGATCGGCGATTATTTGACCAATGTAATTGGATTAGATTTTGGCGATTCATGCAAAACTGGAGGCTGCTGTGGATAAGGTTGATTTAAAAACAGGAAATTATTTGCTGTCCCAAAAAATGTTGGACATAACAGCAGAATTGGCAGATAAATTGAACCAATCTGAACCTTTTATGTTGCTAAAAACTACAGAAGCCACATTGAATGCAAATGCAGAAGCAATTCAACTCATCAATGATATTACTGAATTGCAACAAAAGATCAAATCTCAGAATCAAACAACCATCATACCAGAAAGTGAATTCACTCGTTATCGTGAATTGCAAAACAAAATTGGTGAAAATGAAGTCATCCAGGCGAGCGGAATTGCTCAGGAAAACGCAATTGCATTCTTGCGAGAAGTAAACCAGGAAATAAGCAATTTATTGGGAGTCGATTTTGCATCACTCACACGACGTTCCAGTGGTTGTTGTTAACAAAAAATGTCAGTGAAGAGACGAGATGTATACGGTAAAAATTGTTGGCGCTCCGATTGCTTGTAAAGAAGGGATTAAGGATACATGGCGAGATGTTGCTGAATGGGCATCCGGTCAATTGAAAACCCGTTATCCAGATCAGGTAAAAGTTCTTTACTTTGATCTCTTTGATCCTGACTGCCCGACAATTCCTCCAACGAGTAGATTACCCATTGTTTTTGTTAATGATTCTATTGTAAGCAACGGAGAAAAAATCTCAATTCCACTTATTCGAAAGAAAATTGTCGAAATAGAGCAGAAAGGAACATCGCATTCCGGACAAATAGAGTTAGGATAAGTAAGGACAATTTGCAAAAGCGATAAAGGAGTTTAGCGATGACTTACAAATATCTGGGTAAAAGTTACATCCGTCCGGATGCCATTGCGAAGGCCACTGGAAAGGCCATCTTCCTTGACGATATCCGCATTCCTGGCATGCTTTATACTGCGATTCTTCGACCAAGATTTGCACATGCAATGTTAGTCGATATCGATACCAGTGATGCAGATAATTACCCAGGTGTAGTAAAAGTCGTAACTGGCCGGGATTGCAAGATTCACTATGGCGATAATATTAGTGATTTTGTCCCAATGGCGGTTAAACGTGTTCGCCATATAGGAGAACCTGTCGCTGCTGTCATTGCTGATACTCCTGTTCACGCCAAAGAGGCTGTAGAACTAATAAAAGTTGCTTATGCCCCATTACCAGTTTATGTTGATGCGAAAGAATCCTTGCAAGAGAATTCCATCCTAATTCATCCTGATCTTGCAGACTACTGGCACTTACCCACTATTCACCCTGAACTGGGGACGAATATTGCACATAAATACCGGTTGGTCAAAGGAGCGGGTGAAAACGGATTTCGTGATGCAGATGTGATCATTGAGCATGAATTTAATTATCCATTGGCTTCCTGCGCTGCCCTGGAACCACACGGCACCATCGCTTGGTTCAAGGAAGATCGGACCTTAGAAATCTGGTCGTCGTCAATCTGTCCATTTATCATACGTGATGAATTGGCCAAGTCGTATGGTATCCCAGTCTCAGATGTAAGGATTCACATTCCTGAATTGGGCGGGTGTTTTGGCTACAAATCGGACGTAACTGTTGAGGAAACAGTTGCCTGGATAGCGAGTTTCGTCCCCGGCTATCCAGTGAAATGGGTAGCCTCACGCAAAGAAGACATCACCAGCACACTTCTGGGGCATGGTATTCGTACAGTCATGAAGATGGGATCAAAGAAGGATGGGACACTGGTTGCTCTAAAAACAACGGTTTACCATTCAACGGGCGCTTATAGTGATACCGGGGTAAATGTGTTGATGGCGGCTACCCATAATTCAACTGGCCCATATGAATTTCCACACTGTGATCTTACTGGCTACTCCGTTTATACAAATACGCCACCTGTAGGCGCTTTTCGCGGTTACGGACACGCTGAACCGCAATTTGCTACCGAACGCATGATGGATATTCTTGCGCGTGAATTAAAAATGAATCCTCTTGAGTTGAGAAGGAAAAACTACCTAAAGGAAGGCAAGATCAACTCACTTGGGGAACATATATGGGAATCAAATGGTAGCGTGGAAGCCTGCACTGAAATTGTGAAGACATCAATCTATGACCATCCACAACCTAATGAAGATCATAATTACTATTATGGCCGAGGTTTTGCTGCACTGATGAAATCCCCAAAAGGCGCACCATTCTCAACCAAAGGCTGTTACATGAAAATGAATATTGATGGCAGCGTATCGGTAAACATGGGTGGTGCTGAAGTGGGTCAGGGTTTGCGGACCGTTGTTCAACAGATTACCGCTGAAGCCCTGAAAATTCCACCTGAAAAAATCAGGGTATACACAGAGATAGACACCCAGTTTTCTCCTTATGAATGGCAAACAATCGGCTCCATGTTTACCATGCAAGGCGGCAGAGCGATCGTAAGAGCAGCGGAAAAAATGATCAATATCTTAAAGATTACTGCCGCTCAAACTCTTAAAACAAATGTGGACTACCTGGATTATGATGGCGAAACAGTCTATCTTAGAAATGATCCCTCAATCAAGATCTCAATAATCGAATTAAACCGCGGGTATATTACTCAAGATGGCATCACTGTTGGAGAGGTAGCCCAATCTGTATCCGATGCGCGTCTGCCCAGGTATTCCAATCCTGACAAGAATGGACAGGGAAATTTGGGAGTAACATATACTTTCGGTGCACAAGGTGCTGAAATCCGCATTGAAAAAAAGAGTGGAAAAGTCATCGTAGATCATGTCGCTTCAGCATTCGATGTCGGCACTGTTATTAATCCATTACAGATTCGAGGCACGGTGATGGGTGGCGTAATTATTGGTCTTGGGGCAGCACTTTATGAAGAAGTGAAGATAGATAAAGCAGGTCAAATTACAAATCCGCATTTTTTCTTTTATCATATACCAACCCTTAAAGAAGCACCCCGCCAAACCATTGAATTTGTAGAAACTCCTGATCCTATCGGAGCTTTTGGAGCACGTGGTATTGGAGAACATCCGGTTATTGGTGTAGCTCCAGCTATTCTCAATGCAATATATGATGCAATAGGAGTTGATTATTTTGAGCTTCCGGTGACGCCTGAAAAGATAAAGGCTGCAATTGAAACCAGGAAGGAAGAAGCAAAATGAAAAAGTCAGTCACTTTCAATATTAACGGTCAGCAGCATTCTTTGGATGTGGAACCTGAACTGAAATTGATCGACTTGATCAGAGAGCAGCTCAATCTGACTGGAACAAAAAGAGGTTGCGACAACGGAACCTGTGGAAGTTGTGTTGTAATTTTGAATGGGCGGGCAGTGAAAAGCTGCACTACTTCTGTGGAAAAAGCGGATGGCGGTAATTTGGTGACCGTTGAAGGGTTATCAGATGGCACGAAACTTCACGTTGTACAAGAAGCTTTGATCCAATCAGGTGCTATCCAATGCGGTTTTTGCACACCCGGCATTCTCACCGAAATGGTTGCGCTATTTGACCAAAAACCCAAAGCCAGTGAAGAGGAAATTATTACTGCACTGAATAAACATCTTTGTCGATGCACTGGATATGAGCCAATTATTGAAGGTGCCCTAAAAGCTCAACAACAAGTACTAAATTTTGAATCGAATAAATTATGAAAAATGGAACGAAAAACAAAACAATCTTGGTAGTCCTGGCTCACCCAGATGATGAAAGTTATGGCATGGGGGGAATTTTGGCACATTTTCTCAAAGTGGAATTTGCAGCCAGGTCTCTTTCAGGTCGTGATTTATGATTTCTTCAGTCATATGACTACGAGCGGAATTTCCGGTACAAAGGACTAAAACGCGTTTTTTTTGATCCATGGGAGTGATATACCTCAGGAAAATGAATTAGAAAATACCGCATATAGTTTACCTAATGTATCTGGAATAATAAAATTTAGTCCCCCCTTTGTGCTATTTATTATTTCAAAGATTTTTTCTAAATATTAAAGTACAATCGAAATTCTTTGACTAAATTAAGCTGATGAGACACGTGACAAGCTTCGAACGCTAATTGTTTATTTGTTTATTAATACAGTGCTAGCTTGGAAAAGATCTTCGCATTTATCTCTTAAGGGCATTTTATAAAACCTTGAGTCCACAGGCAACCGCCACAGGTTGGATGGACGTTTCCAAAACAATCTTCCAGGTTTGATTCAGCCATTTCGCAACTGTTGCACATTGTACAGGGAGAAAAGTCAAAAGTCATAAGACGTTCTCTCAGTTCAACATATTCCAAATCATTCCAAATATCTAATAATGGCTTTGCATTTACACTACCCACAAAGAATTCTTTGGTCGTGCGAAACGTGTCATCTAAATAACTTGTGTGGGAGTGCAACAGCGATAAACAAGGGCTTACGTTGCCATCCCATCTTACTGATATGCTGCTTTTATTTACAAATGGACATAAATTGGCTGAATTATCGACCGTTTTATTGTTGAGCCGCGAAATGTTGTTTTTCGTAAATGTTTCAGAAACAATCCTTAACGTTGGTTCGTTGAGATCAAATCTCGGTAGATTAATAATGGAGGAATTTTCAATGGAGTGAGGGTAAGAAATATATAGTGATCGAGAGTAAAGCATTTGCGAACGGAGTTCCTCAGTGTAAGGTAAAACATTACTGATGGAAAAAAGATCTGCCCCGAGCTTTTTACCTAACCCCACAACATCAGGAAGATCTTTAAAATTGCGTTGCATAGCAACAAAGGCAATCCCTAGTTTTGGGTTGCCTGTAGGAATAGTAATTGGATTTACTTTCAATTTTTTTAACTGTTTGAGATTTGAAATAACTTTTGGTAATGCGTCCCCAAGTCTAATATCTGCGTAACTTTCAGGTTTAGCTCCATCAATGGATACCCAAAGACGATCTAACCCTAATTCAATCATCCATATTGAAACAGCTTCGTCTAAAAGAATTCCATTTGTAATTAATTCGACCTCAGCCCCAATATTTTTTGCTAGAGTAACCATTTCGCGAATATTAGGGTGAGCTAACGGTTCACCAATCCCGCCGAAGAAAAACAATGGAATTGGGTTAATCCAACGGATTGACTCGATTATTTTTTCATAAGTCTCCATTGACATAAAACCATTCTGTTCCTGCCAGATATTTCGCATGCAAGTCCTGCACTCAAGATTACAGACATTTGTTGGTTCTATGTAAACTCTTTTCAACTTATTTATCGTGGGTGGGGTCTCGATACAATTCTCACTGAGATTCATTTCGGCATTCGTACCAGGAATTAGGTTGGATTGTTCGCGTAATTCCTCTGGAAGCACCAAACCACCGTATTTATTGATTGATATATTGGTCTTCTTATTATTTCGCATTGTATTGAGTTTAACAATTTCTCAGAAAACTGTCTATGGAGAAGGTATTCACCCAGGTAATTTAATGCACTAATTTAGATTTTACAGAATCCTTCACAATTGTAAAACGATTCATCCCCTCAACTTTATGAAGCGCAGCTCCTTGGCCAACATAGTGGATAAGGGTGGATGGGTCAATAACGCGTGAGCCAGCTAGAATATCAACCCCATAATCGAACAAAATCGGACTCAATGGTGTACTCGGACCGATCATTACTACCAACGCCTGAGGCGGAAATAGTTTTGAAAGGTTGTCGAATGTGCCGTTAATAATAGTGCTGGCTGTGATTCCAATGACATCAGCTTGTGGTAGTATCTGATCTGCCTGTGAAGCGGGGTATTCATCTTCCGTAGGATCAAGTTCAAGCACCCATACTTTACGTGCTGTCTCTTTTAATTGTGATGCAAATGAAAAATGCCCAACAATGGCGATTTGTTTTTGACAGCTATTTTGAAAGATTACTTCTCTTGCGTTTATATCAACCCCATCACCTGGCTTAACCGGGATAATCGAATTAAGGGCGGCCATGCCAATACTTGGTCCAAGCACGTGATTGGAGTTGAGCATACCGACAAGCTCCAACACCGACTTCTGATGTAATTTTCCGACATCATCCATGTTTTTAGCATAACAACAAGTGATATCGGTATTGGTTGCTCCCAAACCAGTTTCTCGACTTTTAACTAGTGTCCAATACAGACCAACTAATACCTCTTCCACAGGGATATCGTTTTTGGGACTGTTTACGGAATCAATTAAGTCAGAAATTATGCCCATTGTTTTAGTCTCTTTTTTTCTACTTGCTTATAAAATTGTAAACATCTGTATAGAGACGATGAATCATCAATCATCATTATTATATTCACAAATTATTCCAGAGATAATCAATAAAATATTATATTTGATTTAAATTATAGACATTTTGAGACACTATGAAACTAATTATGACAGTTTAGTAAACTGACTTTTGGTGTTTTATAAGAATGGAATTTGAGAAGGTCATAGAAACTTTGATTTTGGGCGAATTTAGTATAAATAGTATTTGGAAACCTTAAAATTTCCTGAATTTTCATCAAAAATCGAAAAAAGTTCAATTCTGCCCAACCAGAACTCAAACCCCTTTTTTGGCTGTTTTTAACCAAAAAACGGGCTTTTTTATTAATTTATTCAAAAATATTAAGCATAAATTTTATTTATTATGAATAATCAGCTGCTATTTTTCGTTATTTTACCGGTTTTCACCCTTTTTCGCCTAAAAACCCATTTACACAAACCCCTTTTCGGTTGTTATTATTAATACATAGAACATTAATCCTACCAACCAAGAAGGAGGTTTTACATGCTAATCATCAATAAGAAATTCTCAGATCTACTCAATGGATACAAACGTGCTTTGGAACTCGATCAAAATTTGAAAACAGAATGGGAAACAAAAACGAAACCTGAGTTTATCAGACGAACGAAAGATTCGTATTCTAAATCCATGGAAAAATATTATAAAGAAATGGATGAATGGCGAGCGAAAGAAATATCTCTTATTGCTCAATATGAAGACACCGGACGATTAAAACTCTCTGAATGGGAATCAAACGAGCAATTCAGGATGGCTTCACATAAAGAATTGATGGAACAACGAACTGCGCAAAACCAACAAAAACAAACCGAAAATTGGAATACTAATAAAAAATGGCTTTTTATTAGTATTGGTTCTCTTCTATGCGGGTTTGGATCTATCTTCCTGCTAATTCTATTTCGGAATATTTCTTACCTGCTTTGTTTCTCTGGTCTATCAACTCAGGTATTTTTTGGAATTGCAATAGCAACCCTCATCGTTTTTATTGTAAAAATCCCAATAAAATCAATCCCATTATCAACATATCAGCCGGCCCCAAAACCAGTCCACACTCAAAGAATGGTTATTCAATGCCCAAAATTGCCTCAGGAACCTGAAGATTTTTTCAATAAATATTCTTGTCCTAATTTAGTTGAGAGATGGATGGAAGAAATCCAATATAAAGACGATGGAAAAGAATATTTTCGCAAGTTTATTCAGGATAACCCAGAAGCTGAAAAAGGAATCCCTGGAGAAGTTGAATTAGTAAATAATCATTATGTATTGGATGATTCGTCTAATACAGTAATCTATATTCCTGGTCTTAAAACAAATATACGGGGTGACATGGATGGTATATCAATCTCGCATAAAGGTATCTGGATCCTTGAAAGTAAATATCTAACAGGAAAAGTCATTTTCCGTGATGGAATATGGAAACAATTTGTGTATATGAAGCACAGTGGTCAACATTATTTGGATGGGTGGGAAGAGAAAAAATTTGATAAACCTTTTAGACCTGATGATCAAATAACAACGGCATTAGAAAAAATCACGACTATCTTTTCAAAGTTTTCGCAAGATAATCCATGGGTAACAAAAGCTATCAATGGAGTTATCGTTTTTACACACGACGAGGTTGAATTGGATATTACGAATTGTGGCGTTCCATATATTAATAAAATGTATCTCTTCGACCTTTATAGGAATTCAGTAGATATTCCTGAGCTGACTTTCGAAAAACGTCTGGAAATCGCGGACATTTTACTTTTGGAAAACAGAGAAATTGAAAAACATGAAGTGTCAGCTGTTCAGCTCGCTGAAGAAATTTACTCCAATTCCATAAAATCCTTAGAAAAGCTTGTAAACAATTTCGGCATCTCATAAAAGACAAAATAACGGGTAAGGCAATGAGCATTGCCTTACCCGTTATTACTTATGTGAATGACAATTCAAGAAAGTAATGGTGAATTTATGAGTGAATTAACTGTAATTTCAAATAAAGAGATCATTTCTACTCAAAATCTGGACCAAAATCCTGCTGCAGTTTATCTAGCCGGTTTGACCCCAACAGGCCGGCGTTCGCAGGCACACGCGTTAAGAGTAGTGGCGAAACTTCTATCAGATAATAAAGCAGATTTGATCACTTTTCCATGGACCTCTCTCCGTTTTCAACATACGATGGCGATTCGAACAAAACTGATTGAACGATACAAACCAGCGACGGTTAATCGAACGTTGTGTGCAATTCGTGGTGTGTTGAAGGCCGCCTGGCGATTGGGACAGATGAGTATTGAGGATTATCAAAGAACTGCTGATGTACCCTGTGTGGCAGGGGAGACTCTCCCGAAAGGTCGAGAGCTTTCTCAATGTGAGATTTCTGCATTGATAAATAATTGTGTGACGGATCCGACTCTGGCAGGAGTCAGGGACGGGGCAATCATCGCCTTGATGTATGCCTGTGGTTTGCGCCGCGAAGAGGTCGTAGCAATTAAGATAAATGATTATGACCCTGAGACGGGTCGTTTAAGGGTACTTGGAAAGCGGTTCAAAGAAAGAACGGCTTGGCTGACAAATGGGGCCAAACAAGCGATGGACGAATGGATACGAGTTCGTGGAAACGAGGAAGGATCATTGTTCATGTCGATTAATAAAAGTGGAAGAGTCCGCGAAGGAAAAATGTCTAACCAGGCAATCTATTTTCTGATGGCAAAACGAGGAGCTATGGCTGGAATAAAGTCATTCACACCTCATGACATGCGGCGGACCTTTGTGAGCGACTTGTTGGATGCAGGGGCTGATATTGCGACAGTAGCAAAAATGGCGGGGCACGAAAGCGTAAACACTACGGCTCATTATGATCGGCGGTCAGAAGAAACAAAACGAAAGACGGCAGAGCTTCTTCAGATTCCGTATCCAACAAAAGAATAAAGCGTGAATTCGATCTGCATTGAACCATAAGACCTAACGAAGGGGAATACCGAACGACTTGCTCCGAGGGTTCAACGTTTAAGGTGGCTGACGAACTTGCTTTTGATTAATATTTTTCTAGCTTGCTGCGGTGATAGTCAAAGAAAAGCCACCGGTTTATTTCACCACTTCTTCCTCGCTATCTCTTGCATTTTCAGAAAGTATCTTTAGTAGACTCTTTTCCTAATTAAGTGGAAATAGATTCCTTTCAATGCTGGTAGAAGAAAAAAATGGATCCCTCACTGACTCTTTTCTCGATTTTGATGGAAAAAGTATCGAGAAAATGCCGGTAGATAAAATTCAGTAACTAGAGCGGTAACGTACTTGGTTTTGGATAATAACTGTTTTGTGATTGTGTTTACTGGATTGAATGTTATCTAATGGTTTTTCAATTAACAGACGATTTTTCCTCTACATAATAGTGCATTTAAATAAGAATTGATTATTCCCCAAAATCGTTATTCTCAAAGGTTTCTTTTCTTTACATCCTAAAAATGCCAGTGTTGAGTTGTGTCCTTCTCCAGAGATTACTAATAATAAAAAAAGAGAATTAATTCTTCAAGTATTCTAAAGTCTAAGAACAAAAGTCCTTTATTAAGGAGTTACAAAATAAATGTAAAGTTATTAGAAGGGAGGATTCGAAAACAATACCAAGTAAACACATCGAAGTAAGATTGAGAGGTGATGATTATCAGGCAAGGTTCATTTGGTATCTTGCCATTCTATTATTACTCCTTGATAGTAATATAAAAACTGTGAATTTAGAGAATTATGCTGCAACTCAAGTGGATGATGTAGCTTTTCTTTATAAGCCTCCCAACAAATCCGATTGGAGTGGTCACAAAAAGACAGAGTTTTACCAAGTTAATTATCATGTTGGCCATAGCAAAGGATATTCAGCAGATTATCTCATAGAGCCAACGTTTATCAACTCGCCGACAAACTCATCGTCACACCTAACTAGTAAAGTTTTTCTTCATAATTGAAGCATATGAATAGCCCATATAATTAATTAGGGAAATCGGAGTCGTTTTAGAACGATTCTAATGAATCTAGATTTACGATTATTTGTTTAAGCATTTCCCTGTGTGGTTTGCCAGCCATTTTTGCCAATAAAAGAACAGAGTCGTTCGCATCTTGAGGGTGTTTGGGCTTCCCTTCTTTTTTGCAGAAGGGCCCATCTGTTTCTGTTAGTATTCGATTACCAGGGATCTGCGACACAAGTATTTTCGAATCCGGCTTATCGAACATTTCTGAGTTTATCGAAAAATAGCATCCCAACTGAATGGCTCGTTGTAGCTGTGTCTTCGATCCTGAAAACCAATGCATAACGACACGGCAATTATTGTTTGTCATCGTCTTTTCAATTAGATCCAGTATCGTTGGCACGGTTCTAACCGCATGCACAGATAAAATCTTCCCTCCTATCCTGTTACATGATTCAAGGATCACCTTAAATACCTCTACTTGTGTTGGGATAGATTTATAAAACTGCGGACTTGCGTCAAGCCCGACCTCTCCAACGTATCGGGTTTCCGGTAGTAAGGATATGAACAGGTTGATCTCTCTGGCTCTTTGGGATATTAGTTGTGGGTGCAATCCTAACGATGGCCTAATGAAACTTGAGTTCTTTAAAAGAGAATAATTGCGCGGCCACGCTTTGGGGGTGGTGGTCACTGCTAATGTATGAATCCCTTTTCTTTCACATTCCGCGATTTCTGAAAGGAAATCAGGATAAAGATCCAGATGACAATGAAGATCTACTACGCACAGATTATCCATAACTCAATTTTACGTTATTACACCTTCGAGAAATACTCCAACTTCATTCATGCCACGTTGGTAGACATCCTCAAGCATTCCGATCTCTCTAGGTGTCAAATCAGATAGTGGACCTGGTTTACGTATTAGCAGCTTTACAAGGTGTGGGTTTGAACGCAATCTCGCGAGCGCGAATTGTACGGAACGTACATTTTGCCCTTCCGCTTCATATGTAACTAACCGATGAGCTCTAAGGTTCGGAGATGTATAAGGAGATGGGTCATTGCCAGTTCCAAATGCTTTTTCTATGCCCGCTCTCCGAATCAAGCAAGGCAAACAATATCCGCAATTCATTGTCGAGAAATGGCTATAACGGCCTTTGGTCGGGGAAGAACAAGATAATGAATTCGGCAGAATCAGCTGCAGCAGATCTTTATTCAAACACTCCGTTACCATTTCCCCTTTGGTTTTCGCCCAATACGGATTGACGATTTTACCGGGTATCCCCAAATTTTCAAGCAACTCATTCCAACGAGCTAAATAAAAAGGATGCATTGTCCTCGTGCTAAGCGATCCAACACGCAAAGGATCTAGTGGAGCATTGATTGCGATCAATCCGTTCTCCGGAGCTTCCAATGGAAAAGGAACTTTAAGCCCAGTTCCTGCAAAGATCCCGATCGCGAAGAACATGAAAGAACGACTTCGTTGATTCGGATCTACTTCTTCAGGTCTGATTAGCGATTTGGGTATTCCTGTCCAAAATTGAATACGGGACAGATTCCTATCTTTGGATTTTTCAGACAACGCGTTAAAACACACATTCTGGCAGTGCTTTGTTGTCCCATCACTTGCGTGGCTCACAAAAAGCGGAGTCTTTCCAGACTCAACAGAATTTATGGCACCAATCAAACTGTCCAATCCACCCGAAAAGAGAGAGATCTTATCAAAACCCATTTTCTCAGTGCCAAGCAGATGAGTGGGGATCATATACTTGTATTTTTCTGGTCTTGATCGGAATTCAATCATCCATCGATCTCCAGTAAGAAACTTGAGCATCTTTGTGATCAATGGAACTTGTCTTGACCACAAAACGAGGTCACTAACCGGGATGTTCAAGAAAATCTCCCTTGTCCAACCATCCTGGGCAGATACCGAGCGATCAATACGAGTATCAGCACAATAAACCAAGAATGCAAGAATTAATAAGTCAAATCCAATTTCGGACGGAAATACACCAAGCTCAAAAAGAGAACGAAGAGCGTTATCCATTCCGAAACCAAGAGAGGACTCGTTTTGAAGAAAAACGACATCGGCAGTAAAATATCCTTCCTTCTTTTCGACATTCTCGAGTTCATTCTTATCAAATTTTCCGACCAATAGATGTTTCATGGTTTTGCCCCTTCAGCTTCCCCAAGCATGTTCAAAAGCCCATAGGCTCTTTCATATACCTCGTCCACTAGTTTTCCTAATGTATCCGAACGTATCTCTTTGAAGTCAAAACCACTATCGGATACGGCATCTGAAACTGCCCCTGACACAAATTCCTGTAGTTGCTTTTGTACTCTTATTGCCATCTCCGGATTTGATGGGACTTGAATTGCTTTCGTTCCAATATCTGCGATTAGTCTGATTTCAATCGTTTGAGTAACGTATAAGGAGAAGAACACCTTCACATTTTCTTCATCCATCGAATCAAGGTCCGTTATGCCATAAAGATGCATCTCTGCAATCGCTTCAATGAATGCATCACGCGCGATTCCATCATCAAGCTCCCCCCCATCCGGGAAAAAAAGATCAGTCAATTCCGAGAAAACATCTTCTATTGGCTGGCCAATTAGAGCTTCAAGATTCAGTTGTTTCAATGCTTCTGCAGGACCTAAAGCAATTGTATTTGATAAAAAGCCTAATAGTGCCTTACCTGATTTCCTTGATACATACATCCTCTTTGACGCATTTCGAGGTCCTCCCAACGATTCTGAAACATAATGGCTTATAGCCTTCGCCAGACTTCTACGGTCTGATCCATCCGAAATCGCGTAACGTGTAAAGTCCGTTCTCGGCCTTGTGAAACGATAAGGTTCTGGCTCGAAAAGTATTGGTTTGTCTGGTGTTTTAGGAATATTCAGATCCGGTTCTCTCGGAAAGTCAAGGGGTTCTTCATCCAACCAATCGGGAACCAAAGGTGTTTGGTTATTTTGTCCAGGGAAGGATTTTGACGTACCCATTATTTGCCTCTTTTTGTTATTTGATTTACACCAAGAGTAGCTTTTGCTGCCGAGCTTAGGAAAATATTCCCCTCCACTCGTGTCCATCGTTCAAATAAATGAGTTAATCGTTGTTTTTGGTCTGGATCAGTTACAACAACGCTCCACCCTGTGACAGCCCAAGCTCCTATCTTATCAGCCGGTAAACTCTCCAGCAAACTTACCAAAGCCGGCTGTAAGAATGGAAGAGCTTGAACCAATACTTTCAAGCCAGCCACTCCTTTAGGTTCAGTTTCGAAAAGACCGTTGTTCATGATCCGATTTCGTGTTGCTTCAAATACTTGTGATGCATCTTGAGGTGTAAGCGATTCCAACTCCTTAGCGAATGCTTGGACTGCGAATTTAGGTCCAAGTAAACGCTCCACGACCAAACCCAGGTCCCCAGGGAGCGTTGGAACACTAAAATAGTCCGTTTTCTCTTTGCTTACAAATAGGTACGGTCGTAAATCAAAATTTGAAAGCGGCGGTTGGATCCTTGCCCAATCGATAGTTTTCTTATCTTTTGTCCATTGGTCAACAAGAGGATTTGACTGAATGATCTCATCGAGGATTATGACTCCTTTTTCTTTAGGTTTTACCGTACTATCACCCTCTCTTTGTGTTGTCTTAGTTGGCGTAGGACCTTGCTCGATGGAGTCATTACTCGTATATGATTCCAGTGCAGCCAACTCTTCACATATGCCTGTATGAGTGGAAATTACTCTCATAGCGATTTGTTCGAAGAGTTCTGGTAGAAACCTCTCAGCGAGCATAAACTTCGCAAGAACTGGCAGTATAATATCATCCCCATATCCCCTAGCATCTGCGATTGTCTTTCTCAAAATCATTGTGTTTACGAATCGCTTTATCTGACGAGGGTTCCCATTCGTTCCTCCGGCCAGCGCTGATCCTATCTGCTCACTTAGAGACAATGCAGACGCAACTCCTTCTTTGCCAACACTATCTCCCAGAGCATCATGAATGATCTGGGTATTAAAAGCGTTTCTAACCCAAGGTCGTTTCATTTGATCGCGAGCAGATTTTACCAGTTTTAGATAATCAGGATCTCCTTCCCCGAGAACATTACCGACAAGTAGTAATGTCACATAAATTCTAGTTTCAGCTGCACCTAAAGGAGGGATTCGGAAGGGAACCTGTATCAGTTTTTCAAGATATTTCCTAGTATAGGTTTGTGAGGCGCTTGAATCTGAGTAATCAGGAAAATGTCTGCGTACAGCGTACTCTATCATGGATTCATCGGCCGCAATTACAAACGCTGTCTTGGATGTGAAAACAAAAAGGCGAATCGCCTCGAGAGTTTCGATTGCTGTCTCAGGAAGACATCGATCGAGATCGTCAACTAGGACGATAAGTCTCTTGATTTTTGCTTCCTCCAATAATTGGTTAAAAGTTTTACGAAATTCATTTATTTCCTCTGGGACAGTATTATTGGTATTGCCCGGTTTGATTAAGGAATCTGCTTCCATTAGCAAAGCCTGGATCTTATCTCTGGTTGGTGCTTGGGCTTCATCACGGAACAAAGTGTTAATTGTTGTAACTAACGTTTTGATCTGTGTGAAATCGGGAATTCCTGTTACGGCCGAGAACACAATCGAACCACCTGTTTGGGCCACTTTCAACCAATTGATGCGTTTAATGATCTCTTTGGCTTTATTAGCCGCTTTAGTCAATGCCGGCCGTTTTTCAACGAGGCTTGTGACAATACCTTCCAATAAAGCTATTTTTGCATCTTCAAACCCCTGAAAGCGCCATCCATTAAATTTCAGACATAAAACATCTTCTTTCTTTGAGAGTCCTGAATCGATCATCTCAAGGACGCTTGATTTTCCAGCTCCCCAATCTCCATGTACCCCAATTGTGACTGGTTGATCTGAGTTGTCTAAAAGCATGGAGATGATCGTATTAGCGATGGCTTCGGTGCTCAATAGATCAAAGTCGGTCTCATTATCGGTTAATAATGCCCTTGAAACAAGAAGTTTTCTATTTACACCCATGCACCCCACCATATCCCAGTTATGGAATTGATCCTTCAATTAAACTTGGTTGGACAGCTTAATTCGCTAATATCCCCGTTTTACCTATGACAATCTTCGCGCCACAGACAAACCCTCGTATTTTCAATGTTTATTATACGCTTTTATGTCTTTGATTTCACCCCCCGAGATAAAATTTTGTTTACTAGAAAGATAGCTAAACCATCTTTCTAACTAGTAGCAACACACAGCGTTTCATTAATTTGGCTCATCTGTCAAACTTCACCGACGTATTCATGGATTGAAGTCAATTCTTCTCAGTCGTTGGCAATACACAAGTACCCGGACATACTATATTGGTGAATGTCATTATCCCCCAGTATTTCAGGTGATTTCGAGAGATGAAGATATAAAGCAAATGCAGGAAATTTGTCGGTTACAGAATTATTATTTTAGAAAACTAATTTTAATAATTGCCGATAAAAAGGAAAATCCCAGAGGTAAGTTCGTCTTTTTGTTTTCGCTTGGAGATATTCGCTTCGAGTATTTTCAAAAATATGGTGAATAAATCTCCTATTGAGAAAATGATCCAAGTTGAGGATGGATTACACATACTAAATCACCAAAAAGGACCAGCTTATGTGATAAATACGGTCGTTAGTGCAAATATCGACTATTGCCAGATAGATAAAATCAAACCCTTTGTTTGGTCTAATACCTCTTTTGACGAAGGTACATTGGGAATAAATGGCAGCAGCTGTTGATCCCATTCTGACTCTGCTATCTTAATTAGCTCGTCTGATACGAGATCCTCAGGAGTATGGAGTACCACATTTCTTGTAACACATTTTGCTGTAAATAATTTGGTCAATTCTGGTCCGATAATTCCTGGGTGCTGCAGTAAATTCCATAGATCATAATAATCACGTACCACTCTTGTTGCACCCCAACCCTTAGTTTTTAGCTTGGCTTTGCTTTGCAAGAGAGCCCGTAATTTTTCTGCTGTAATCTCAAAAAGAGAGTATACCGGAATGGAACCTGTGAATACATCCGAGAACTCATGTAGGATTGGTAAGGTGTTTGTGGGATTGAGGATAGGTTCATCAACTGTGATCTCAACTTTGAGCCGGCATAGTGGTGTTTGGTGTGCAGGGAACTTTATCCTTACAATATACGCTTTTTGTTCTCCAGGATGAGGTTTTTTCAGTAAATACGGCTCAATGTTTGCTTCAAATGGCCCTCTCTCAGCTAAGCTGCGAAGCAATATCTTTAATGTCTCATCCATCAGACGATCGCAATCTTGGATTTGACCGAGATGGATTGTAGAATAATCCAGGTCCTCGGAAAACCGGTAACCTGGAAAATACAACTTTCGAAGAGCCGTTCCACCTTTGAGAACTAGATTCTCAGTAAATCCAGGAGTTTGATGCATCGCAGATAATAGGAAGCTGATCGCATAATCCTTCTCTACGATATATTGCAGGACTTTCCTTTCATCCGAAACCTCTTTGACTATCTGTGTAATACTAGGCATTTATCCTTCCTTCAGGTTGTCAATAATGTTCCATTGATTATTTGACTTATTATTCTTTATTCCGCTTGAATCCAATAGAATCAATCCTTCAACTTTGTATCTCTTTAATGGTGATAATATTATTGGGTCCGTGTTTAATCTTTCCAGGATCCATCCTAATCGCTTGATCACAGACCCTACGTTATATCTTATGGCGTAATCAATAAGCTTCTTTGTGTCTAATTCAGGCAGAGCATCTTCCAATATCTCAATTGCTGCACCTACTCCTCCAAATATTTCGGTGGAAATAATAAGATCCAGAGCTGTTCGCTCCCGATCCGTAATATTAATCTGACACCATTCTCCGATCCAGATTTTATCGAATCCCCAGAAATGATCAGGTTGAGTATAAATGAATTCAAATTCCATTTCGTTCACTCGCCAGGTTGCTCTGCCTCTTGGTGCATATGCTTGTCCATTCCGCATTTCTGGTGTTTTTACCTTGCGAGTTGTTGTTGCTTGAGTCATAACCGGGTTTTGAGTTGTAAATCCATGATGTGCAACTGCTGACCAGTGGCTGATGGCCATAGGCTGAACAAGTGCGGCTGCAATCCCATAAGGAGAAATAGATCCTGAGTATAGTGAACGCGTTGCCATATAAACCCCGCGCTTTAGTATCTTGATCCATCCAGACTTGGCTAATTTGCTGATCCGATTTCTTATCTGGCTAGAGGAAAGATCCTTGTATTCAGCCGTCGATAGTATTTGATCCAAAGTAAAGATTGGTCCATTCCTGGTTACCATCTTCTCGAGCATCTGGACACCTTGTGCGAACGAATAATTGGAAATAGTTTCATCTGTATTCATATAGTAATTATACTCCCATAATCGCGTATATGGCGATTATGGGAGTACGCTTGTATCTCGATAACAACTAATGTGAAGTCTTGCGCTAAAAAGAAATGAGAAAATGGGAAATTATATTGAGATTCTTAAAATGTTAGTAGATAAAACTATTAAATGTAAGCCTATACAAAGAGAAAGGATGAAGAATACAAGAGCAACATGAGAAAAGATAACATGAATATAATGGGTCCAAGTAATTATTTCAGTTCAAATGCTTAGGTTTCAACCATCACATCATAGCCAAGACAAACTTACTAAGAAACTAACAATTCTCCTGTTGAAAAATTGCGTCCACCCTAACAATAAACGTTAGTCCAGATATGGATGTTCGTCTTTATAATGCTGGATGTATAATATTTTAAAAAATTGTTCGCAACTAATCGTTTGGGGTATTCCCGCTCCATTATATGGCTTAATCGCAGAATATAATAACTCCATATAATTAAGAGTTGGTTTGTCGTCTACTGTGTGAGGAAGAACCTGTGTTAATTCCATTGATTCACGAGCATCCTTTTCTTACAATCAATACCTTGATGACCAAAGGTAAAGACGGTCAACATGGATAATATAATTACCTTCTTTATCTCGTAGCATCGAATGATAGCATTCAGAATATCCAAAGTTTTCATGGATTTCACGAGGTCATTCATTGTCCAACTTCTAACTATCTACATGTATTTGATTCCCTTTTTTATGCTACGAGACATTGTAAGCATCAGTCATGCACTTCTTAAGAAACTGATCACATACCTTGACACTTACACTTTAAATCAGAAAGGCAAGATATTGAATGATCTCGTTTTAGCTGATGGTTCTTCTCAGCAGAAGGAAAGAATTGGTTCCATTATTAAGAGGATCGCCAATTTAGAAAACATTTACGACATAGGTTTAAGAGCAACGCTCCCTATAGAAGAACTTATAGCTATTGACTTTTCTCATGACTTGGCTCTAAATAATTATTTCTATTTGAATTAAGAAATGTGCACAAGAGAATATATGAGTAAATATGTCCATCGCCTTACATCACAACAAATGGTTTTCTTTTTTTGAACTCACCTGCCTGTTCTTGGGCTTGTCGGTGCTGGTACTAGTCTTCGCACGGGATTGAATGGAAACCGCAAACTACAGCCATACAGTATGTGTTTGAACAGGATAAGATAACAAGTCAGAGGCAGTTTTCCAACCCCCAGACATATTTATTTCCGGTTGTGGTATTGTTTTATTCAAAACATATCAAAAATTTTGGGAGGATATTTATGACAAAGAAATTTATTTTTCGAAGTAATCAACAAATAGGTGCCACTGCAGCAGAACTTGATGACCACTACTTGAATCAATGTTTCATTGATACAGGTGATATTGAAATAATTAAGGATTGTTCTGACCCGAGGTTGATATTAATTGGTCGTACTGGTTCTGGAAAATCTGCGATTATTCGTCAGCTAAAAGAGTCGGAAGAACACGTAATTCAAATACGCCCGGAATCCTTATCTTTAACATATATTGCAAATTCAAATATTCTTCAGTTCTTTGTTGAAGCCGGAGTAAAACTTGATATCTTTTTCCGCTTACTCTGGCGTCATGTTTTTTGTGTAGAAATCCTAAAAGAAAAATTTCAAATCACAACAGAAGAAAAAAAGAAATCATTTATAGATTACTTATGGTCAATTATTCCAAAAAATAAAAAAAACGATGCTGCTTTAAATTATTTGAAAACTTGGGGTGAATCTTTTTGGAAAGAAACAGAATACCGTATTCAAGAGGTTACTACAAAATTAGAAAAAGATTTACAAGCTTCCATTGATGGAGAAATTCCAAAAATTGGCAAATTATCAGCAGGCGCAGCAAGAAAGTTATCAGAAGAACAGAAAGAAGAAGTGATTACAAGAGCTCAAACGGTCGTGAATTCTGTACAAATTCGAGAATTAACAACTGTTATGGAATTACTTGATGAAATACTCTCCACTAATACTCAACAACATTACTTAATAACAATCGATAAATTGGATGAAGATTGGGTCGAAGATCAATTCCGATTTAGGTTAATCAGAGCTTTAATTGAAACGAGTGTAGATTTTTATTCAAACGTAAAGAATGTGAAAATCATAATCGCTCTTCGATCTGATTTATTAGATAGAGTTTTTAGATATACAAGAGATTCAGGTTTTCAAGAAGAAAAAATTCGAACGTCATGTTTGGAACTCGCATGGAACCAATATCAATTAACTGAAGTTCTTGATTCTAGAATTAATTTGTTAGTAAAAAATCAATATACAAAGGAACGGGTAACATTTAAAGATGTATTACCTGAAAAGATTGGTAAACAATCAACATTAGAATACATGGCTGATCGGACTTTATTACGGCCAAGAGATATGATCCAATTTTTTAATGAATGTATCAAAACCAGTGACGGAAAATCGATTATTTCGCAAAAAGCATTAATCCAAGCGGAAGGTAGCTACTCAAAAGAGAGACTAAGAGCGCTCTTTGATGAATGGTATGGTTTATATCCGAACTTGGAATATCTTTATTCGCTCCTTAAAGGGAAAAAAGATGTTTTCATCTTAGAAAATATTTCTGAAGATGAACTTACTGCTAATTATCTAGAACTATTAACATCAGGTCGCGGAAAACCTGGTTTGGATATGGATTTAATAAAAATGGTTTTTGAAAACCAAATTAGTCTCGATAATTATCGTATGAATATTATCCATATTTTTTACAAAGTTGGTCTTGTTGGATTACGAACTGAAAAAGGTAACCCAATCTCCTGGTCTCATATTAATGGAACAAATATTTCAACTTCAGAAATCACAGAAACCACTCGGATTTACATTCAAAAGACATTTTACCGTGTCTTAGGTGTTACTGACGGAACTAATTTACAAGACTAAAAATTGGAAAATAATGTCCAACGTCCGATACCACAACGAGTAGCTTTTTTAACTGGAAACTTCCGGTCTATTAATAAACCTATGGTACTGATAAGCACCTTATTATTTGAAGATATGAATAATTTTGAAAAAATTAGGAGAGTTTGAAATAAACAAGAATACTATTTAGTAACTCAAAGACAATTACCATGTTAGGTGTCAATCAATTCTATGATCTTAAAAAGATAAACTTGAGATAATTTCCTTAGAATATTACCATTTAAATAGGTCAATTATGATTCCACCATCGCAATTTTCACGTTGGATATATGAAAACAAAGACATTTGGCAATTGGATTTCATGAATCCTAATAATTTGGCGTCCTTAAACAAGGATCGCAAGGTAGGTTTCTGGGAAAACCATATCATCCACTTATGGCAATTGGGATGGGTCAGATCAGACATCGTTCATGGTTCGATTGACTCTCCGATTGAAGGCTTTGAAATTCTTGAAAAGAGAGCCGATGGTGATTTACTTTTTACAGATAATCGCATTTTAGGTCAAGTGCAAGTTAAAGTCGAAGAACCGATAAGCGAACTTGTAGCAAAAATCCCAAATATTGTTCCATATTTTCATCCATTCAAATACTTCGTTTTCTGGCACATCCAACAAGTTATGAAGATAATTATTCATCCATATCAAATGATGATCCCAAAAAGGTATCACGAGATGTTAGATGATGATATTAAGTTTTTCTATAAATGGGCGCAAGGTGAAGAAGCTAAGGACCAAATTAACCGTTGGGATGAGATTACTCGTTTGGCGGTTTTAACAGAACCCTGCTTTTACCCTCAAATAATTGGGTCAATAAAATATCCCCCTCAAATTACTTATGAACAACAAAAGTCTCGAATTGATGCTTATAAAATAAAACTCAAAGATTTCTATCTAGAAATCGGAATTCTATCAATTAAAGAAATGCTCCAGGATCTTTGCATCTCAGCTGAGATGATTGAACCAAACAAAGAAATACATTCACTTATGAGATTCATTAAAGGTAGCGAACGCCAAAAGTTAAAAGGACATTTAGGAGGTGCTGTTTTATTAAAGACGATGGCTGAATGCATCCGACGTATGGCAGAATATTCATACGAAATTCAACTCCCAGAAGAAGACGAGTTGGGTTTTGGTATGTGGAATATATATGGAAGGGAAAGACTTTATGGCTCAAGACGAATTTTTGACGTACAAGGTTTGTTGACTAAAAGACAATTTGTACGTGAGTTGGGTCTTGACTCTGAAGTCCGTCTTCGTATTTATGTTGAGGGACCGACCGAATATGCAGCATTTAGACATATTCTCGAGTCATGGCAGCAAATTGAGGTGTTCGACTTGTCAGGGCAATTTATTCAGGGTAAAAGGAAGGGTCTAGCATTTCGAGATAACCTACTCTTGGATGACCGTTCTGGAGTTTTCAGCGTTATTGTCCTCGATGGAGATCGAGATGATAACATTCGGATAGTGAGGAAAGCAGCCGAAGAAGACTTATTCTGCGGTCAGTTCTATATTTCACAACCTGATTTTGAGTTTTGTAATTTTTCAAAAGACGAACTAACTGAAATTATTTGGGAATTAGTTGACGATGTACAAAAATCTGAAGAACTTTACCAGTCATTGCGTGAAGCTATAAATTCGGTAAGCAACGCTGAGGAATTAATAAAAGCGGTAAGAAAAGTAATTCCATCTCTCGCTCAATTTGCAAAAGGAAATGAATGGGGGGAGACACTAGCTGAATTCGCTACCAAAAAACCAGAACTAGAAGATTGTGAAACAGTCAGGCCATTTATAGATGCTTGCCAAACAGCTATTTGGTCGATAGGAGTGGATTATCTATATAACAAGACTGATTTTCGAGTAGATCCTGACTCAGGTAAATTAGTCCACCGATAATATTAATCGTAGAACGTCGAAAATTTTCTAGTGACGAGAAAAAATAATAATAATTGAAAAAATTACTCAAAAATCTGACGGTCTTTTACTGAGGCTCGTGCGTATGATGTGACATATGCCATAAATGGATTGTAGGAATAACCAGCCCCATATTTTCCTAAAAAGTTAAGATATCCAGGTCTTTTTGACTCAAGTAGAGAGACAATAAAAGGCCACAAAAATTCTTTATATTGAAATTTTAGCTGGTTGTCCTCAATTCGAAGTATCTGCGAATAAGTTGGAGCAAGAGGGTTTTGATGCAATATCTCTACTTCTGAATCTAAAATAGAGAGTTCGATATTTTCTACAAACATGTTGAACGAATTAATTACTTCATGATTCTTCTTCACATCAGTGGAATAAGAAACCAAATCGAAATCGATATCTACTTGGTTTAAAATAATGTCTTCCAACTTTAAGAATATAAACTCAAAATCCTTTTTATAAATTTTGTAATTTGTTTTTTCAAAAGGTTGTTTCAAAAAACCATTAATTATTAAATGAACTTGTTCATACACATGGTTACAAATATGATCATATCCTCCGATTGAAGAATAGAAATTTAAATTGTTAAGAATGTAATATTTGTCCCCAATATCGTCAATAAATTGCAAGAAATGATTCGGATAAGGTTGTTGTTCATAAATTATTCTGATTTTTTCGGTTTTTGTGTTAACAAATACTTCTGGAATTGAATAGGTTGTTGCAATAATATAACTATCAACAGATTCAATTTCAAAAAGAAGCGTTTGTTGTTTTGTTGGTGGTAAGAAATCAAAATGATCGATTAGCATAACAGTCTCTCGAAAAATCGATTGAGAGATTGGGGGATATATGTCTTCTTGTCCGGTTTTCTTGAATTCGGATACTATTTTTAGACTAATATATTTTCGTAAATCCGGGAGATCTAGCTTCAGTAATTCCATGCAATCTATATAAATTCTGGTGCAATTTTCATTAGCAAGTAGAGAAAGGATGGTGGTTTTTCCTGATTTTGGAGGGCCAATTAATAACCCACATCCAGAAAAATTACTTAATTCTGAAAGTGGAAAATACGAAGCGTTTTTAGATAGAAAAATATATTCGGTAATGTCTTCTCGAAATGGGGGGATATTGGGTTTTGGATATAAACTTAACAACTGCTTGGCAACATCTGTACTATCTACAATCCCAGGTTGTGAGATTGATCGGTTTTCAATAACTGAGATAGTATTGTCATCTACTTCATCATTTGTTTGTTTTTTTGTTTCGACAGGTAAAATGTAATTCTTCAGTTCTTCTACCCAACGCCTAACAGTTCTATCATCGGATTCAAGTAGATCGGCTAAGGTTGTATAGAAAAGCTTATGATTATTGGAATTTAGTTCAACAATTTTCGGAAGATAATTTTTACAATACGTGTAGAATAATTTTTCCTTTAATTGTAAATTGATTTTCTTCAGTTCACTCCAAATAAATGGAATTTTTAAACTGTGATTTTTCATTACAGTTTTTTCTAAGTTTTCTTCTCTTATGAAAAATCCATCCGTTGGATCAAGATGCACAAGCTTTTGTCCACTCGTTGGTTCTCTGGTGTTGTAACTTGCCAGATATACTATCACACATGCTATTAGGCGTTTTACCAACGACTCAAAAGTTACTGTATTTTCTGTTTCTTGTTTATAAGCTTTAATTGAGAATAGAGTATTCTCAATTACTTTCAAAATAAGGCACAGGAGTATCTCTTCGATCATTTCTATTTTGGTTCTCTTTCTTGAAATGATTCTGCCTGTGAATGCTTCGGTAAACGACAGGGCACTAGAAATTATCGATTTATCTATTCGAATTTTCTTATCATCAGTTTGATCTGAGTTTTTCCTAAACACCATTTTAAAAATCTCATCAAGGTCGTGGTTATCACATTGGTGGTCAGAAGTTAAATTTTCCATGATGTCTCCATTTTTACTATTCAGTAAATGAAATTGACTTTATCAGTTTGTTTATAAGACTGTTGTAATAAACGAATACCTAAAAAAAGTAATAGCCGATACAAAACTAAAGACGAGAGCACGTGAAAAAAATGCTGGGAACTTTTTTCATAAATAATGTCTCCATTTCTTGAAACATTCTAACTTCCATTTTAAAAAAATTACACTTGGACCGCCAACTTTCACGTTTCATTCACGGAATAATTTTTCCAGAATATGAATTTGGGGAATGGGCGTTAAGAAGAATTTGTATTTTTCTACGGCTTTAATAAAAAAAGAAATATTTATCCACATGATTTATAAATAGAAAAATATGATGACAATACGAATCTGGTAGTTGGTAAACACAGATATTCTATAGTAATGGCTACGTATCCCTGAGAATGAGGAATAATCAAAACTTAGGATGATAGAAATAATATACTCAGATCGGTTACTTTGAGAGCTCTTGGTAAACACGAAATGACAGGATTTTATTAACCTGTTTATTATGAAATAGCCAATATTATTGGATATGATGTAACCGGCATTTGTGGCTGGTGGAATACTGGTAACCTTAGTTCAATAAGAGAGTGTCTAGGAAATTATCAGGCTAGTGAAGCTCTGATTCTGTTTTCCATAATTTCAATGCTTTGATCCAGGGTTAATACATTGGTCGAATACTCGGGACTATTAATCTTTACCATTTTTTTAAATCCCTCGCAAGAAACTTGATTGAATTGAATATTTGTTTTCATACTTATTGTTTTTGGAATAACTAAATATTTTTGATTGTTAACCCAATTGATCAATTGTTCTCTTTGAAGGGCTGGATATATAAGAATGTAATTTTCTGCAGTGGTTCTTGTCGATGAATGGAAGATGGAATTTGCGATTTCTAAAATTGGAAATCCTAATGCACGCATAATATTTGCAAAAAGCCTTCTCATTCCATGAGTATTCAACCCCGTTATTTTTTTAGTGTAATATCGAGCTTTTTGGTATCCTGCGTTATTATTTAGAATTCCAAAACTGAATAAGAAATTATTCCCAGAACTCCGTCGCTTTTCTAATAAGCGACAAATAATACCCCTATTTTTTAGAGATAATTTCATTGATTTAGCTGTTAAAGACTTTTTACCTTTACTCGATAAAACTTTAATATAGATTTGGTCAGTAACGAATATTTCATCGGTCATTAATGACATTTCATCTGTCATTCTAATGCCTGTGAGACACCGCAATAAATCCGATATAGTATATTCTGTAATTGTTATTGGGTTTAGCTGAAGAAACGAGTCATTAGGCAAAAGTTGGGTAGATTCTTTAGTATCTCTTTTTCGTGAGCGATTTATAGTGACAGTTTTC
Organism: Chloroflexota bacterium; assembly: GCA_021825925.1. Lineage (GTDB taxonomy): Bacteria > Chloroflexota > Anaerolineae > Anaerolineales > Anaerolineaceae > UBA6107. Next base: position 64,347 of record JAKAFP010000004.1, on the reverse strand, counting down.
CCTGTTTTTCTTTCGAGAAATTCACCAAATGAATTATAAATCGATACGTGGTGGTTCCAAGTTCTTGCTGACATTTTTCTATTTTCTAAGTATTTTGGATATTTCTCAAGGAGTTCATAAATGTGTAAATCTTTCAACCATGCTTTAAATGCCATTAAATCATCTAGACTGGAATGGACAGATGTAATTGATTGGTAACTAGATATTTCCAGCAGAAAATCAACTAATAATTCTGTGTTTTGAATTTCAATTGTTGAGGGTTTATCAGTTTGTATTTGATAATTGAGAAGCTCAGCAACAACTTGATCCAAAGCAATCTCTTTAAAAGGCTTCTCGGTGGAGTTTTTGAAGTAATACTTTCCTGATTGTTTTTGTATTGAGGTTAAGAATTCAATTCCAAGCATAGTCACTCCCAAATATTTCTTAAGATGGATAAAAGCTTTGGATTTTGATATTCACGTCGTAAACAAGCTCTTCTCTCAAAAATTCCGAGATTAGTATAGGCAACGTCAAGATCATATATTCGTAAAGATAAACACCTTCCTGCTGTTAGGTAATCAGATAGAGTAATCTTGGGTTGCTTTAAATGATTTGCAATAAAGTTCAAATACTTTTGGACTTTTGTTGTTAAGGAAGCTTCATGATTGTGACCCACGGTACTGTTCTTTTCGTTGCGAGTTGGGATAATAAGGCAATCATTTCCAGGCCAGCGGAATGAATTGTTTTTTTGGGGGTTTTTAAGCAAGCAAAAACTAACCACCGAATATAAACTTAATTTGATAATGTTAGGCAAAAATAAATCAAAATGATTTTCATTTTTATTTATGGTCATCCAAAAACCTTGATTGTTTTCTGGAGTTTTATTCTCAACGATATCTTTGATGTCATTGAAGGTAATGTTACAAACGCTCTTAATCGCACCATTCCATAACACTCCCCCCATTACATTTGTAAGTAAAAGGGTTAATTGCACAAATCGGCGTTCATGTTGAGTAAAATAAAAGGAATCGCAGGGTTTTATCTCAAAAACGTCATCAATAACAAAATTCGCAATGTCCCAATACGATTGTTCACTAAGCCGAAGAAAAACTGATTCATCAAAATACTCTTTTTTTCTTACCATACGATTCCCATCTTTCTGGCAATGGTTACCATTACTTGCTGATTTAGTTCTAAAAATCCTGAATAACCTAATTGACTTGGATTATATTTTTCTCCTCCAGCAAAATCATGAGACATTTTATAATTCAAGAAATATTCAGGAAAATTAGCATCACGATGTTCAGTTCTACCTAAATGTCGGAATCCATAAACTCGGATAATGGTATTTAGAACCCCCAACTCTTTTAGGCATTCATTAACTTGTTTTTGGATATTAAATTCATCTCGATTCCCAATAACATCCCTGATACACCAGATCGCTCCACTGGAATAATCTCTCATGCAATTCTCATAGCATTCCCAAAAGAGAGGCTGTAGAAATTCAGGTATGAACTGTAAGGAATACGTGTCGTCCCCTCTTTTACGTTTTGTCTTCTGAAGTATGCTCCCGCCTTTTTGGTCATATCCATCACAAGGTTGCATATTTTCAAATTCAAATGGACGCATTAAAGCGAGCATCATTAAGGCAATGGAGATAAACAACAATTTGTAATTATGAAGTAGGTTGGGATTGATGCTCTGGTTATGGGCTTGCTTTAGTAAGTATTCAACTATTATTTTTCTAGTTTCGGTTTTGGGTATCGACCAGGTTCCAGCATAACTATCAGGGGTTTTACTTAGATCAGGTAAATTGCTTGGTATCAACCATGGAACAGAAACAATTCGATTGTCAAATTTAAACTGTTCAGCAATATTGAGAATACTGTTATTGAGAAATTGATGGTGTCGATAGATCGAATCTTTCACAGAAATTCTTGTGTAATTGATCGGCATGACTTGTTGCGTAAAAATTTTTCCACTTATTACGTATCGAATTGGAATGTCTAATCCTAACGATGCTCCCCAACCTTGAAATGTTAGGTTTAATTTTGCAAAGGTTGGGTTGATTCGAAAAAAGGAGCTTTGTGAAATCGATCCATATTCTTGGATTGCTTCGTCGATTTCCGATTGGCTAATTCTATTTTTTGCAGTCATCAGTTGATTTATTGGATCTCCAAGAATTGGATGAAGTGGCAATAAATACTCGGATGATGGTTTCTCAAAATTAGGTTCATAATAAATCCGCATAAATGGCGAATTTGGGTTTTTGTGACAATCACGAATTAAATCCTTTGGCCAGCCAACAGGTATCATGGCGCACATATTATAGAAAAGTTGATCTTTTTGAACGAGAAAATGTTTTTCAGGATTTGTAATTATTGAATAGATTTTTTCTCTATTCCACCCATAACATAAAGCTCCTAAAGTACTAATCCGACTAATTCGACCAAAATTAATATTTTGTTTTTCAATTTTATGGATCGTTGATGCTAGGATGGCTAATTCGATTTTTGATAATACACCAGGTGTGGTTGAACAAAACTGCCGTTTTGTTGCTAAGAAATATGGATCCTTTTGTTGACCTGTTCTAATTTTTTTGGAAATTTCTTCCCTTCGGTGAAACTCCTCAGAATATTGTGAGATTGTCTCATTTATCTCCAATTCTTCTTCATCGGGTTCAATTTGTTGTTCAATATCCTGATCATCACCATAAAAATCAAAACAATGTTTGATTTCCCCGCTTCTTGTTCTGTCACTAGATCGTTCTTTAATGGGAGTGGGTGATTGCATACTAAGCAATCTGAAGATATCGCTTTTGTGGGTTTGAATAGTATCAGGCAAGAGTATATGATCTCCAGCCATATAACAAACATCAACGAGGGCTGAAATATATTGGCGTAGTGTATTGTCATCGGAAATATTTTTAAAAAAAGAGGCTTCAGTTTTATCCAACCTGAATAGATATCGACTCAATGCACTCACTAATGGAGTTAGGTCTTTACGATTTATTTTTTGGGTTGTTTTTCCAAGTAGTGAAAAAATAATCCCTAAATTGCGTTGGCCTTGTATGAATCGATATGGGAATATATGAGAATTTACCCAAGCTAGTTGAAAGGCTAGGACAGGTGAATCATCTTTATTTGGAATGTCAGTGAAAGGTGAGGATTGAAATTGAGTACAAATTTCAGAAACCACGCTTAACATTTTTTCCGATTGCGACTTGATATGATTTTCGGCAATATATGTTTTTGCCAGTACCAGGAACAAATTCTCGCCTTTATTGGTTTTTGAACAAATCCCGATAAATTCATGTTGGAGATTTAATTCATAAATCATTGAGCGAAAAACGGATTCAAGCCCTGCTTTCTTCATAGCGACAATGGAAGCATCATAAAACGAATTACTCATCTTTTTCCCCCAATAGTCTTAATTGACGAACTTTTTTTGCGCGTACCTTTTTCATGCGTTTTGACCGCTGCTCTGCAGCTTTTTTGTCAAGTATTGTTACAAACTCTTGGAGGGATTCGATGTCGTAGAGTGGTTGGCAATTCCTTTGTCTGGATCTATCGTCTGCTTCTAATTTTTTGTGATAATTCAAATAAAAATTTGCGCGGGAAATACCAAGGTATTGGCAGGTTTCGGTTGTGGTCAAATATTTGTTGTTTATCATCTTGTCTACTCCTGTCTCATTTACTGCCATTTTCCTCCATGAATATCCGTTTTTCAGCTTAGATTTGACATTATTGGTGACAATTTTCGTGACAACGGGTTTTTGTGTAAGGATTTATTTGTTTATTTGGTTTTGTTTCAGTCTACGGAAATCGTCCAGTTTATTAAATTTCTAAGTATTAGTTGCTGTCACATAAATTGTCACGAGTGGTGTCAAAAATCCACTGTTTTTGGGTGTAAATTCTGTCAGAATGGAGAAAACAAATGAAACGAAGGAGTTCAAATATGAAAATAAAACTACCCCATTCAGTGATAGTCAAATCGCCCGGATTATTGCCTATGTTGTATAAAGTATCCGAGCTTTCAGAAGAACTCAATATTCATGAACGCACATTGCGTGATTGGCTATCAGGAGGTGCACCTTATGAAACCGATTCTCGAAAACATGTTTGGGTCAACGGAACTGATTTCCATAAATGGGTGCTTGAATGCCGGAAAAAGAAAACTTCAAGAGACATGAAAGAAAACGATGGGTGGTGCCTAAGGTGCAAAAAGCCTGTAGAAATATTGAATCCGCAGGTCATTGCAATAAGTGGGCAACCGATTCGCATTCATGGAGTTTGTTCGTTTTGTGGGACGTCTGTAAACCGCGGAGTGAAAAAGAATGGTTAATCGGGAAAATTACTTATTAGTAAAAGAATACCTGGGTTGGAAAAAAGGGTCGGTCTCTGATCGATCCCTAACAAGAATTTGGTTTTTTCTACGTCATCTTTTATTATGGGCAGACGACCTTTTTTTGGGCAAACTCGAAATTATGAAAGGGGATTCTTTTCAGACTTATCTGTTGAATGTGAAAACACAAAATGGCTTGCTTAGTGTGGAGTCTAAAAAGAAAACTCTCGATTACTCACGCGATTTTTATCGATGGGCTAAAGATACCAATCCCAGAGATTTTCAGTCAATAAAAACAAGCTGGATAACTTCGCTGAAACCTATTAGAAATGGTGAACGAAGTATGGCGACAGAAGCGCGTACAGTTTCTGAGCAAGAAATATTTACATTGGTGGAAAAGTTCCAACAGTCAAGTATGGTTGATGACATCGTTTTTAAGCGAGATTTTACTTCTGCGGTTTACCTTTACCTTTCTGGGCAAAGGGCAGGGGCTTATGTTACCACACCAATTAATGCCATCGATTTAACTAAGAATGAAATTTATCAATGGCCCGATGTATATGGAGTAAAAACAAAGAACCTCAAAAAGGCGACCACTTTTTTGTATCAAATACCAGGTTTGATCGAAGTTGTTCGCGACTGGGACTCCTATATTAGATCAGTCATTCCTGAGGAAGAGTGGGATACCTATCCATGGTGTGCACCATTTAATAATAAATGGGGTGAAAAAACAATTGTTCTTCAACCAACCGAGGCAAAAAACAGGGGAGCAAATTTAATCAAACGGTTCAATAAGCTTTTTTTGAACCTTGAACTGGATTATAAAAACCCACATGCGTTTCGACATGGACATGCAGTGTATGGATTATTGCACGCTCGCACACCAGCCGAATTTCATGCTGTTTCACAAAACCTTATCCACGATAGTTCAGTTATCACCGAAAAGATTTATGCAGGTTTGGAACTTAACGACCGAAAACGTATCATTTCAAACCTGCATAGTTCTCCTGTTTGTCAACCCGATGACGCACTCCTCAGTATATTAAAACCACTTTCACATAATGATCTTCTACGGGTTATCCGATTATCAGCCGACCTAATGGCTAATTGATCAGAGATGCCAATTATCTGCAGGCGAGGCTTTAGAATGCATTTGTTCAATATCCATCCCCGATATTTTCGCATATATTTGAACAACCTCAAGAGAACTGTGTCCAAGCAGCGCTTGGAGTGTAAAAAGGTCGCCGCCAGCTCTCAGATACCGAATTGCCATTGTATGACGAAATCGATGTGGATAGCACTTCTTTACTTGTGCCTTTTCTCCAAGAGAGTTAATAATCTGTCTCAACGTATCGCGATTAAGGGTGTGGTTGTATTTTCCAATAAAAAGTGGAGCTTTGGGATCTTCCCCATCTTCTCTATTGGCAAGGTATCTCCAAATCGACTTTCTTGTAACCTTCCCCATATAAACAATCCGACCCTTTTTCCCCTTTGCGCCACCAGCGACTCCATGTTTGACTGTCACCTTACCTGTATTCATGTCCAAATCTTCGATCAAAAGAGAACACAATTCCGACGCTCGGAGTCCAGTATCCAGAAGCATGAGTATCAAAGCTCGATCACGATAACCAGTTGGTCTTCGCATAGTGAATTTGTGACGCCTCTCTGTTTGTGCTTCTCGGCAATAATCGCAAGCCTTAAGCAACGCTTCCACTTCTTCTTTTGAAAATGGTTCAACTGGCGGTTCCTGGTATTTTGGGCCAGGAACACTTTTCATTACATTGGGGATTTCAAACTCATCACTTACCCAATGAAAAAATGCGCTTAGAGTTATCCAAACATTATGTACAGTTTTTGGTGATAACTTGATATGGTTGTTTCCAGTTATTCGTCGGGGGACATAGTCGTTTAAAAGAAATGTGATATATTGTCGGATGTTTTGTGCACTGACTTTATTAACCTCAACATCTTCCTGAAATTCCAACCACAATTTAAGATCACTCGAATAAGAATCGATCGTTCGAGGACTTAACCCTTCGGCTTGCTTGTACTGAAGGAAGCCAACTACTGCTTTTGAAATTACAAGGACTGGCGGTCTACGGTTCATTAGAAATCTCCTTTTTTAGGGGGATCCTTAGAACCAAAAACCGCCGGGCTATCCTTTTTTAAGGAACCTGGCGGTCTAAGATTGGCTTTTAGTAGCGGGGGTGCGATTCGAACGCACGACCTCCGGGTTATGAGTGATTTTCCTGATTTCGGATCGTTTTTCACTCAGGCTACTCAATTTAGCCGGGCCTGAGGGATGCTCTTCTGACGAGGCCGGAGGATCTTTGGTTACGAGTTATGTGTCGTATGATAGCGACATTTAACACCATCGTCAAGTAGTAGTTTTTTCGCGACCCGGAGGACGATGGTTAACAATTAAAGAACGAACGTCAAATAACCATGACCTTTTCGTTCTATCGTTCATATGCGATTCTTTAAGATTAATCGGGAAGTTCTAATCAAAAGAGGGAGTTGGTTTATTCCTTGACTCGAAGGTGAAACGATATAGAATTAGGATAAGCGATGAAGCTCGCTAGAGAATAATCAAACCGCCAGAATTGGCTAATAGCTTCTGCATGTGGAAATCCATTATGTAGAAGCTTTTTTGTTTCATCCAAGGGAAAAAAGGTATGTCAGACATCCTAACAGATAAAAACGATCGTGACGGCTCTTCAGGGTCTTCGCCTATCATAAATGATGAAAAAGGTCTTGGAAGAAATGTTGTTTCTCTAGGCTGGGTGGCTTTCTTTGGCGGTATGGCTCAGGATATGATTCAGCCTATCCTGCCCGTTTTTTATACTTCGGTACTTGGCCTCAACAAAGAATTTATTGGCTTGATCGAGGGTGCGCTGACCACCGTGGCAAGCTTGATGAAGATTGGGGCAGGCTATCTTTCTGATCTATTGGGTGTCAGAAAGATATTGGTCTTCATTGGGTATGCTCTATCCGCCATAGCTCGATTTGGTCTGGGTTTCGCGGCTAGTGGCGCCGCTGTGTTTGGCTTGCGTCTGACGGATGGCATTGGCAAAGGTCTAAAGGATGCCCCTAGAGATGCATTAGTGGCTGGCTCTGCTGGAAACCGGAAACTCGGTTTTGCATTTGGCGTTCAGCGGACGCTGGATACTCTTGGTTCAGTCGCCGGACCATTGATTGCCTATGGGTTGCTGCGATTATGGGAATCTCATGCTCATAAATACAACGAAATCTTTTTTGTTGCTGGTTTGGTTGCGGCAATCCCTCTTTTAATTATTGGTTTTTTTGTAAGAGAACGAAAACAACAGGTTAATAAACAAAAAATCTCCTTAAAGGCCTTGCGCGGTTCTTTTGCAGGCTTTTTGGTAATTATGTTGCTCTTCACGCTGGGAAATTCATCGGATGCGTTTCTGATCTTACGGGCAAATGATGTAGGCGTTTCCTCGACTACAATCCCATTGGTAATTGCATTCTTTAACCTGGTATCCGCCCTGGCTGCAATTCCAGCAGGTAGGATTTCAGACAAAATTGGCCGTCGTAAAGCCATCACAATTGGGTGGGCTGTCTACGCTCTGGCATATCTTGGTTTTGCAGTAGCGCAACAAGGATGGATGATTTGGGGTTTGTATGGATTTTACGGATTATATTATGCCTTCACGGAAGGTTCAGCCAAGGCGATGGTAGCCGAATTGGTGCCTGAAGAAAACCGTGGTGCGGCCTTTGGTCTTTACAATGCGTCTGTAGGGGTGATGGCTCTGCCGGCAAGTTTACTCGCTGGAATATTGTGGAACCGTGTATCACCTGCTGCCCCCTTTGCTTTCGGTGCGATCATGGCATTCATTGCATTTGCAGCTTTGTGGTTCTTACCAGTGAAAAAAACGAGTACTAATTAATGAAAGAAACCTTGTTGACTCCATCACAGGAAAGATCTTTACATGCTTCTCTACTTTTATTTGAGAAGGCTCTTCGGATGGTTGATCGATTGCTTGCAGATCGGGACGAAATTGGGATTTTGTATTTTCGTAAATCGAATCTGGATAACCAATCACGCGAACGGGTTCAAAAAAAGATAGCGATTACGCTTGTAGAGTTGGAAGATTTTACAGAAAAACTTGGATTGAGACCTATTGAAGAAAGCCTTGAAAGTACCATCATGGGTGAGATGAGTATTAGTTGGGAGAGTTTGGAAGAAAGTCGCTCGAAGCGTATGCGAGGTTACGGAGAACTCAGTCCACAGGCAATAGAAATAATTGACCCGGCTATTGATCATTTTGCCAGAATAGCTCTACAATTGAGCAACTTATCGACATCTAAACTATCAAGCGACACAACAGAATAATTAAATACTAGGCTTTTGAACGACAGAATTAGAAAACCTGCTTAAATAACGAGGGTTTTTATGTGTAATAATGAAAATATGAGGCGAGATTTATACCCGCTTATTCTTCTTCGTCATGGAGAAAGCGTTTGGAACAAAGCCAATCGCTTTACTGGTTGGACGGATGTGGATCTTGCGGAAAAGGGAATTGAAGAAGGCCACAACGCTGCTCTCATGTTATTACGCGACAAATATGATTTTGACATCGTTTTTACCTCAGTTCTCAAGCGATGCATCCGAACTGTGTGGATTATTCTCGAACAGATGGACCGTATGTGGCTGCCCATCGAGAAGAGCTGGCGGCTCAATGAACGTCATTATGGCGCTCTGCAGGGTTTAAACAAAACTGAAACAGCTCACGAATACGGCGAAGACCTGGTTTCTCAATGGCGACACAGCTACACAGTGCGTCCGCCAGCATTAGATAGATCAGATTCAAGGTTTCCGGGCTATGACCCTCGTTATCGAGATGTGGATACGAAAGAATTACCGCTTACTGAGAGCCTGAAAGATGCTCTTGACCGGTTGCTGCCCTACTGGTTCGGTACAATTGCTCCGACTATTCGATCAGGGAAAAGGGTGTTGGTCGTCGCTCATGGAAACAGTTTGAGGGCTTTGGTCAAATACCTGAATAATCTGTCTGACCAGAAATTGGTGGATTTGCATATCCCAACTGGAATCCCACAGGTATTTCAGTTGGATCATGAATTGAAACCCGTCGACCATCATTACTTATCACCAGAGGGCGATAATGCCTCTGCGACACAAGACTGATCATATGAATCCCATTAGAGAAAAAAATCTACCAGAGAACGGTGGGAAACTTAAGACAGTTCCCCCACCAGTCCGACGCTTCCGAATTGTTTTATTCCAGGGATATTTAATCTTTGCCACTGCAGCATTTCTAATTCTGACAATTCTTGCTAAAGCCACCTCTTACTCGTCTTTTGATCTGGCGATCACGCAATTTATTCAACGCTATCATCCCTCCTGGTTTATCTCGTTAATGGTTTTTATCACCCAAATCGGAAATACACTCGAAGCGATAATTATTATTGGTTTGTTGAGTCTGGCTATTTATCTCCTCAGGTTCCGTTGGGAAGCGGTGGTGGGCATAATCAGCGCCACCCTGACACTTCTGGTGGATACCACCATCAAAATATTCATTCATCGCCCCCGTCCAGCGGCAGACCTTGTCAACGTGTTCCAACAGCTTAATGATTTTAGCTTTCCCAGTGGTCATGTCATGCTCTATACCACCTTTTTTGGTTTTATGCTCTTCTTGATCTATACTTTGTTGAAAAAATCCCTGCTTCGCAACCTACTGCTTCTGTTCTTTAGCATCCCGATTTTACTGGTTGGCCCATCTCGCGTTTATTTGGGGGAACATTGGGCTAGTGATGTTTTGGGAGCCTATTTTCTAGGCAGTTTGGTTTTATGGGCCATGATCTGGATCTACCGATGGGGAAAACCCAAATTCTTTGTTAAAAAAGACGGACAGCCAAAAGCGTGAGGATCCATTGACTCTAAATAATTGAAACACCTCTCGCTATAACCTCGGTTATGGGATATTTTGCCAAAGGAACACCAGTCATCCACGTCCGCGGTAAATTCTCTCAACTATGGGAAGTAATGAGTCAGGAACTGATCCGGGGCAAGCAATACGATCTTTTCCGATAAATAATCACACTGAAATCTTCTTCTTGACTCTGAAGTTAATCGGGCATATAAATGAATCAGCGATGAAGCTCGCTTAGTCTTAAACAAACCGCCTTTCTGGGCTGATAGCTTCTATCTGTTACGTAAGTGACGTATGGATAGAGGCTTCTTGTTTTTTAACGATATTACACAAGGTAAGCCAATTGTGCTTGCCAAAAATGATGAAACCGTGGAGGAATTCTGATGGCTCAAGCTAAGGACACCGCTAGTATCGAAAATTCATACCAGGAGGCTGGTTTAAGTAACGCAGATATCCAAGCCAAACGAATAGATTATGGTTATAACGAAATTCCGGAAAAGAAAGTAGGGCCATTTAAAGGAACGCTAAAACGCATGTGGGGTCCAATTCCCTGGTTACTTGAAGCGGCTATGCTCTTTGAATTGTTTTTGGGAAAGGGTGTCCAGGCTGCTGTTGTTTTCCTATTGCTTGTTTTTTCTGCGGTGATCGGACAAATTCAAGAGAGTCGGGCCAAGAAAGCGATTGGCTACCTGCATCAGCAGTTACAAATCAGTGTCCGAACTTTGAGGAATGGAACGTGGCAGACAATCCCCGCTCGTGAGCTTGTCCCCAGCGATATTATGCACGCTAGAGTGGGGGATATTGTGCCGGCGGATATCGTAATTATCCATGGAAATGTTAGCGTTAATGAGTCTGCACTAACTGGTGAATCAATTGATGTCACAAAAGGAGAAGGTGAAACAGTTTTTTCCGCTTCAACGATTAGCCATGGGGAAGTTATTGCCCGCGTATCTGCAATTGGAAACAAGAGTTCATATGGGAAAACTGCAGAGTTGGTCCGTACCGCTGAAGCTCCGGGCCGGTTGCAAACATTACTGTTCAACATCGTCCGCTATTTGGCGTACTTAGATGTTCTCCTCGCTGTTATCCTGGTGATCACTGCCTTTATTAAGGGAACTCCTTGGCAAGAGCTATTGCCGTTTCTTGTAATATTGTTTATTGCGACGATTCCAATCTCAATGCCTTCCAGTTTCCTTGTAGCTAATTCGCTGGAAGCGAAAAACTTGGCGAAAGAACACGTGCTCGTCACCGGGTTGACCGGGATTCAGGAAGCCGCAAGCATGAATGTCTTGCTTATCGATAAAACGGGAACTTTAACAAATAATCGCCCTGAAATTGCCGAACTGCTTCCGTTTGGACAACTGGAAGATACCGAATTACTGAAATTAGCGGCTGCTGCCAGTGACAATACATCCAATGACACTATCAGCACCGCCATCCTTAGGGCTTTTAAAGAACGAAAATTACCGATGCCTGAAAGAACATCTTTTACAGCCTTCGATCCTGTTCAAAAAGTATCCAAGGCTCAGATCAACCAAAATGGGAGTCATCTAAATGTGGTACTGGGTTCTCCCGTCGTCATTGCTGAGATGGCAGAAGTACCGGGCAATTTTCTGGATCAAGTTAATTCGCTGAGCTCGAAAGGTTCCCGGGTTCTAGCAGTGGCATCCGGAGAGAACGAGAAATTAGTTTGTCAAGGGCTGATTGCATTCGCGGATTCACCACGAGATGACGCCAAGGAATCGGTGGTAAAAATCCAGTCCTTCGGTATCCGTATCATCATGCTAACAGGTGATACGGCCGGCACCGCCAAGGCGATTGCTGAGCAGGTGGGAATTGGTAATCGTATTGGGACATTGAAAGATGCACTTTCCAACCCGTTAGATTTTGATGGATTTGCTAATGTTTACCCCGAAGATAAGTACAAGATTGTTAAGGCTCTACAGGATATAGGAATGGTAGTTGGAATGACCGGAGATGGCATTAACGATGCGCCGGCGCTGAAACAGGCAGATGTAGGCATTGCGGTCAGCACTGCCACAGATGTGGCAAAATCGGCTGCCAGGGTCGTTTTAACCGAGGCCAAATTATCTGACATCACCAAAGTGATTGATGCCGGTCACCGTGTTTATAGGCGAATGATGACGTGGACGATTACTAAATTAGCCCGTACCGCCGAATTGGCGGCGCTTCTGACTTTTGGATTTATCTTCACCGGTTTCTTCCCGGTTTCATTAAGTTTGATCGTGTTCATCGTAGTGATGAATGATATGGTCACCTTAACATTAGGAACCGACCAGGCCTGGCCAACCACCGTTCCCGAAAAATGGAATATGCCACAACTGGCGATGATCTCCGCTATTTTTACCATCGGTTGGTTGGCCCTTGGCATGGGGCTTCTCGTGTTCTATCTTAAAGTTCAAAATTTGAATGCTGACCAAATTAGCTCCTTAATGTTCCTGTATTTAATCTATTCGGCAATGGAAACTATCCTGATGACGCGGACCCGCGATCCATTCTGGTCATTCGCACCGAGTCAATGGGTTATTGGCATGGTGGTTATCAATATTATTGTTGCTACACTCATGGCTGCCTTTGGCTTGGTGATGACCGCAGTTTCCTTCCAATTAATTATCACATTATTGATCATCACGCTCATTGCCATGTTAATTTTAGATGCCCTAAAAATCAGGTATTACAGAGTAACGGGTATTTTAGGAACGGAACGGCATTCCTAATGCATTATCAGGGGAATTTTTAGGGATAGCAAGATGAGGTTCGATCGAACAACCCTGTGCAATGCATACCCGTTTTTCAAAAGCAGCGAGTGATATAACAAAACCGCCCACAATTTGAGTTTGAATATATCTTTAAAATTAATCCAAATTCCTTTTCCTTGTAATTCTCTTTTTTCAGGTTCAATAAGGTGTAATACACCTTGTTGAGTAAAAAGTAATGCCTGCTGAGGATTTTGTTGAAAACGAAGTTCACGGGAATATGATTCTGGCGTATGACGAAAATTCCTTCAATGTTTTGGTCGTCAGATAAGTAAATATTTGCCAAATCCAATAAAGCTTCTGGTAATTGGTCGATAAATTCTAATGAATATGGTCGTGTCAATAAATTACTTGAAGTCGTAGTTGAAGCCATATGGAATTCTCCGTATAAAAAAAGAAAGCCCTACTGTTTTGAAATCAGTAGAAACTATCAGTCTTATTGACGATTATTGCGAGCTTCATCGCTAGTTACAAATTATTTAGTTGATTATATACTTGTAATGTATAATATTCAACAGCGATGAAGCTCGCTTGAGAATAATCGAACCGCCGACCACGGCTGATAGCTTCTGTCTTGAACACGATCCAAGGCAGAGGCTTTTTTATACCTGTTCCACCATCATTTTGAAAAAGGAGTATTGCTTTATGTCTAGTATCGATTCTATCCATGCCCGAGAGATTCTTGATTCAAGAGGTAATCCGACCGTTGAAGTAGAAGTAACTTTGGAAAGCGGTGCTTTTGGCCGTGCAGCAGTACCCTCTGGTGCATCCACCGGAATTCATGAAGCTCTTGAATTACGGGATGAAGACAAATCTCGGTTCAGTGGTAAAGGTGTCCTGAAGGCAGTCTCTCACGTCAATAACGAGATTGCAGAAGCTCTCCTTGATATGGAGGCATTGGATCAATCTGCGGTGGATAAAGCCATGCTTGATCTGGATGGCACACCCAATAAAAGCAAATTTGGTGCCAATGCCATTTTAGGCGTCAGCCTGGCTGTAGCGCGGGCAGCAGCTGATGAAGTCGGTCTACCTCTCTATCGTTACCTGGGTGGTGTTACTGCAAAATTATTGCCTGTCCCCATGTTTAACATCCTCAATGGCGGTGTTCATGCCAACTGGCAAGGAACTGATCTACAAGAATTCATGATTGCACCAGTGGGTGCCCCCAACTTCCGCGAAGCCTTACGCTGGGGCAGTGAAGTCTATCATGCTCTGAAAGGTGTTCTCAAGAGTGCAGGATATACAACCGGTGTTGGTGATGAAGGCGGTTTTGCTCCCGCGCTCAAAACAAATGCTGAAGCGGTTGAAGTTATTCTCAAGGCCATTGAAAAAGCTGGATACAAACCTGGCGAACAGATTTGTATTGCACTTGATCCAGCTTCAAGTGGATTTTTTGAAGATGGTGTTTACAATTTGCGAACTGAGGGTAAAAAAGTAACCTCAGCTGAAATGGTTGCGATGTATGCTGATTGGGTAAAAAAGTATCCAATCGTTGTGCTTGAAGATGGACTGGCTGAAGATGACTGGGAAGGATGGAAACTGCTTAACCAGACCATTGGTGACAAGATCGAATTGGTGGGAGATGACCTGTTTGTGACAAATGTCGAACGCGTTTCCAGGGGGATCAAGGAAAACGTTGCGAATGCAGTCTTGATCAAGTTAAACCAAATTGGTACGCTTAGCGAGACCATTGCTACTATTGAAATGGCTCGTAAAGCTGGGTGGGGAGCAATGGTTTCTCATCGGTCTGGTGAAACCGTGGATAGCTTCATCGCCGATCTAACTGTGGCCATGAGCACTGGACATCTCAAAACAGGTGCTCCTTGTCGTGGTGAACGTGTAGAGAAATATAACCAACTCATGCGGATTGAAGAGGAGTTGGGTGAGGCAGCGGTTTATGCTGGTAGAAAAGCATTTGTCAGATAACAATTCGGTTTTAAACTTAGGGCTGGGTGAAATTCCCAGCCCTTTTTTTCTTGGAGCTAATTGATGACTACAACAATTCTCCTAGTCCGTCATGGACAGACAGAATGGAACCGAATCGAGAGATTTCGCGGCCGGTATGATGTCGAATTAAATACGACCGGGTTGGAACAAGCCAGTAGAGCTGCTAAAAGAATTGCAAATAATTGGAAGCCTGAAATTGTTTATTCAAGCCCATTAAGTCGCGCAAGAACCACGGCAGATTCAATTGCCTTGAAATGTAGTGTTCTTGTAGAAACAAACGTGGGATTAATCGATATCAACTATGGAAAATGGCAAGGATTATCTCCAGTTGAAGCCAAAGAAAAATGGAGTGATCAAATCAACAATTGGTATGAACACCCAGAGAAGTGTGAAATACCAGAAGGTGAGTCATTAAAATCAGTCCAGGATCGGTCAATGGGGGTAATTTACTCCATCACCAGGAAGCATCAAGGTCAGACTATTGTTGTGGTCAGCCACACAGTTGTTAATCGGATAATTCTATTAAATATTCTTGGATTGGGACTTGAACGTTTTTGGTGTTTACGTCAGGAGCCGTGTGCGATCAATGTTATTGAAATTGAAGATCATGATTTTATACTTTGTTCATTGAACGACACTTGTCATCTTGAAAACTGACCGGACAGATTGAAAACGTCTACCTTTTACTGTCCTCACTTTTGGAAAAAACTTCGTTATTTTTTCCAAATACGGTTTTGAATACATCTTCACCATAACTTGTTGGTAATGGATCTCCTTCCAATAGTTTAAAAGTACGTTTTCCTCCCGCCTTTCTTTCTGCTCGCAGAAAAATGGCATCCTTCATCCGTTTTTCATAAAAAATCCGAGCAAACTCATACATATGCGTTACAAAAAACACTTTGACATTTCGCTCAAGCAAAGCACTCGTAATTTGCCGAGCGATCTCAGATCCCTCGCGTTCATTCGTTGCGGCAAATGATTCGTTAAACAACATCAAAGAATCTGGTTTGATCTGATCCACAATGATGCTCATCCGGCTTAATTCTTCATCCAGTTTGCCGCTTTTCATCGACGCATCCTCTTTTCGCCTGTAATGCGTAAATACTTCCTGACACAAATTGGCAGAAAATTCCCTGGCTGGCACAAACATCCCGGCCTGCATCATGAGCTGGGCAAGCCCAATACTCCTAAGGAATGTGGATTTTCCACCCTGGTTAGCACCGGTAATGATTACAAGGTTTTTATTATCAGCATTGAATTCGTTACCGACAATTTCCTGTTTCATGGTCAATGCAAGACTCACATCATACATGCCTTGAAATGAATGCTGTCGTTCATTCATGCTAACTGGAATCGGAAAAGCAATCGGATTTCCTGTTTGCCCTAATTGTTCTTTGAGGTTAATACAACCAATGTAGAAAGCAAGCTCATTTCGGAGCATATTCAAGAAATTTTCGATATGTTCAGTAGCTTGCGCTAATGCATTGGCTGCCGCGTTTTCTCCAATGTCTTTCAGATCACCTAATGCCCGTGCGCCGGCGTCATCTCTTTCACTGATCGTGAACGAGTATACCGGTGATCTTTTACTAAAAACTTCTTTGAACCAATTTTTATTCTTGCCATTGGGAAGTCGTAAAGCATAATTTGCTCCCTCATTCCCCTTACCCAATTCGGCACTGATTAAAACTCCCTCACGAAACTTCAACTGTTTGAGATGGTATTCAACAGAGGCGAAATATTCGTCATCAAGTTCACTTTTTATCATCGAGAAGAACCGGACGAATCCTTCTGACTTGAATTCGTTCGAATGATCATCAGCAATTTTCTTTAGATCCTTAAGTAAAACAATAAACATTTCCATTAAACTCACTGAACTGCTCAAGACTCCACTTGGTGAATGAGTAAAAATACCCAACCAGCGCCGATGTTCTCTATCTTTAGATTTTATTGGGATCTGATAGATTTCTCGAATCACAGCAGGATTATTCAAACAATCCTTCATTATCTCTTGTCGATACAGAATTGAATCCATATCATCGATACTTGTTAAGATCGCTTCTTTTACGATATCGAACAAAAATCCATCACTGAGCGACATCGCGTTAAGCAATGTATTTATTTCAAGATCATGAACTAGGTCAGAAGCGTTGACAGGAAGTGGTTCTTGAGGATTGAAATCATGATCGCGAAACATCAAGAATGCTTTCATTGGGTTATCCGCTCCTTGATCATGCTGTAAGTAAGATGATGCTTTTCAGCAATACAAATTGCATAAGCAAGTCCATCCGCAGGCATACGGATGATCTTGAAGGTCCTTTGAGTTGGATTCTCTGGCATAACAGTGCTGACCATACTCACCGTTTGTTCGCTCAACGTTGATAGTTCATCAATGAATGAAACACAGACACACAATGCATCCAGCTTAATGATTTTTTCCATTATTTCTTTACTTAGAAAGATAGCATCCTTAAGTGTTGTGGACGTAAATATTTCATTCATAATGATTACGCTGTTTGAAGTTGCCTCTTCCAGAACAGAGTGAATTCGTACCAGGTCATCTTGCAGCTTACCGCGTAAATTGCGGATATCTTCCTCTTTTTCAAAATGCGTGAAGATCCGATCATAAAGAAATAGTTTTACGTCCTTTCCCGGAACAGGACACCCAAGACTGGCCAAGTAGTGAAGTTGTCCGAACATTCTCGCGAAGGTTGTTTTTCCACCCTGATTCGGCCCTGAAACCACAATAACCCTTTCTTTCCCCTCCAGGTAAAAATCATTACAAATCACTAGGGATGAATCAAATAAGCGTTTATTTGCTAATGCGATGTCAAAAGTTTGTTGAGCATGAACGTTTTTTTCTTTTGTTGATACCTTGGGATAACAAAATTCAAGTTCTTTAGTTTTTAAATTCTCAATAAATTCCAGATAAGAAACAAAGAATTGAATCTGGCGATCAAAGAGAAGGATAGTTTCATCCGCGAAACCATTGTGCCTCTGGAAATATGTATCCAGCGTATTAAAAATATCTGGGAAAAGTTTTGCCACACAATCCAATATCTGCGCTGTAACATGGTTCATCCCTGAGGCAACGACAAGATCAATCCGGTAGCTCTTTACTTCACCCTGTTTGAATTTCTCAAAAGTACGTTCGACCTCTGTGCTGTAATCAATTTCCGAGTCGTATTTTCGAACCCTGACCGTGTTTCCTTTGATGATTACGCTGTATTGAATGCCAGATAAATCAGCCTTGCGGTCATGTGTTTCTGAGAGAAGGGATAAGAATTTTAGAGAAGATACATACTCATTCAAATAAGCCAGGAAATCCAACAAAGCTTTTGACTTTATAACCATCCCATTAAGGTCGTTTGTTAGGTTGCAGATAGCATCACAATAAACATCTGCAGCTTCCAGGAACCAACCTTCCTGATGGTATTTGTAATACAGTTTTTCAATCATGCTCAAGTATCTGCGAACCAGGACCATCTTATCTGCAAATACCTTGACGCTATTTAAAACGCGTTCATTTTCCAGGTCTCTAAAAACTTCTTGTCTGTATTTGACAGTTTCAATTTCACGTAAGGGGGAATAGAAGAATGGCTTTAGGTTATAGTCTTGTTTTCGTCCTGTGATGGCGTCTATTACCTGGTCCAGATTTAAATCAACAAAAAAATCAGGGGGATTTATATTTTCTTGTTTCACGTGATCATCGATATGATTATAAAGAACGCTTTGGAAGACCATATTGTTCCTCTTTTGTGCAGATAAAGGTTAACCAGTAGAAGGCTGACAACCAGTGGAGCAGAACACTTTTAATAATTCCATCATTATTGTTAGATTAACAAAAATAGCCTCTACTAAGCATTCGCTCTAGTAGAGGCTATCAGTCTGACGACAGTTACGGCGAGCCTCATCGCCACTTTTATTTGAATTATTTTTTATTATACCGCAGATCAATCGGGTCGTTTCATTTCTTGACGTGGATTGACTTAGACCTTACAATAATCCCCGAGCGATGAGGCTCGCTTTACCCCAACCGCCTTTGTGCTGATAGCCTCTGCCGATGATTTTTATCATTGGCAGAGGTTTTCTTATTGATTTTTTATATGGGAATTAAGGTCAAAAATAGTCTACTATGGAAAAATTTCTTCTTATATCTGCCGGTGCAGTACTTGGTGCAAATGCCCGCTATTGGATAGGTGATTGGGCTGCCCAGAAATTTGGCGCTAGTTTTCCTTATGGAACATTCATTGTTAATTTCTCCGGCAGCCTACTCCTTGGTTTCTTTTTAACCTTGGCTACCGAGAGATTGATGATCGATCCGCGTTGGCGATTACTGATCGCAGTTGGTTTCTTGGGGGCATATACAACATTTTCGACTTTTGCATTTGAGAGTTTCAACTTGTTAGGTAAAGGACAATGGTTGCCTGGGTTGATTAACCTTTTTGGCAGTACGATTTTAGGAGTTCTTGCAGTTGGATTAGGAGTTTATCTTGGAAAAGCAATATAATTTTAAAATAGATACCAAGGAGATAACCATGCCAGACTTATCCCTACAAAAGAAAGCAAAACGATTACGAATATACATCAGTGAAAAAGACCATTGGAGAGGTAATTCATTAGATACAGCGATAATAATGGTTTTGCGTGAAAATGGGATAGCTGGGGCAACCGAGTACCGGGGAATTCAAGGCTTTGGTGCCCATTCGCTGATTCACACAACAAGGCAAGAGATTTTTTCAATGGATTTGCCCATTGTAATTGAATCAATCGATTCTCCCGAGAAGATAGAAAATATCCTTAGTGAAATTTATCCGATGGTACGTGAGGGGTTAATCACAATCGAAGATGTGGAAATCGTTAAATACACACACCGTTTTCTAAACCCACTTCCAGCTGATCGTCTCGTTTCGGAAGTAATGACGAAGGATGTTACAACGTTGTTTGCTGATATGCCTATCCATCTAGCCTGGAAACAAATGCTTGACAAGCAAGTTAAAGCAACACCTGTGATTGATCAAGCCGGTAAAGTGGTGGGGATTTTGACTGACGAAGATTTACTGGAGCGGGCTGGCATACAACAACGTCTTTCGGTAGCCATTCGCATGGATTCTTCAGAAATTAAGCAGGAACTTCATACGCTCGAGGATTCACCACTTAAAGTTTCTGATGTCATGACCCAACCAGTAGTTACGGTTTTAGCCGATGAACCATTAGGTATGGCAACCACTCGAATGGTAAAGTCAGGTTTGAAACGATTACCTGTCGTAGATAATGAAGGGAAACTCATAGGGATTTTGTCCAGGTT
Source organism: Chloroflexota bacterium (assembly GCA_021825925.1). GTDB lineage: Bacteria > Chloroflexota > Anaerolineae > Anaerolineales > Anaerolineaceae > UBA6107. The sequence continues at coordinate 44,080 of JAKAFP010000004.1, read as the reverse complement.
GGATATTTTACGGCAGGTGGCGAATTCTCAATCAGTAGTTCCGTCTGCTTCTCTTCATAAAGGAGCAATAAAGACTGTTGAGGATGTGATGAGTACGAACATCCCTATGGTAAACCAGGATGACGATTTATCTGCAATCATTGATAAATTCGCAAAAACCGACTCACATCGGTTGATCGTGGTTGACTCAGAAGGCAAAGCAATCGGTTTGGTCAGCGATTCGGATGTGGTAGCCCGTGTACAACCAGCCAAACGGCGTAGCATACTGGATGCATTCAGACAGATCGGCAAACCGCCTGCTGGCAAAGAAACAGCTTTTGATTTGATGTCCCCAGGTCCATTGACCGGCGCTCCTGATTTACCGGTTGTAGATGCAATAAAAATGATGTTAGAAAAAACTTGGAAATGGTTAGTAGTTGTAGATGACAAAGGTAAACCATTGGGTCTGGTAGATCGGCAAATGATGCTCGAAGCAATAGCCGTGTTCGACGGCAAAGGTTGATCGAATTGTTGAATGTCGATCAACACACCTAACCATGGATTAGCATATATAATCCGATTGCGATCAACAAGATCGATATATACTTCTGGAAATTCTCAGGCGTGATTTTCTCAATAAATCTTTTTGCCGTCCATGTGCCAAGAATCATAGCGATTCCTAAAAGAATTGCAAGAAACCAAAACTGTTGATCCAATGAAATAAATTGTTGGTAAATGATTAACTTCACACCATGCATAACGAGAGCAGTAGTAGCTTCACTGGCAACATACGCAACAGGTGGTAAACCAAGAGTTAGAAAGATCACTGCTCCAATAGGACCAGCGCTGCCAACCAACCCCGACAAGAACCCCACGACGCCTCCCCCTATTATGAGTAATAATTTACCAGGTTTTAGCTTGAGAACTCCGGTAACCTTGAGCACAACAAAAACAATAATTGCCAATCCGATGCATCTTGTTACCAGTTCTTTCGGTAGTTGCAAGAATGAAAGAGCTCCTAAAATTGCCAGGGGTATGGCTCCCACCAAAAACAAGGCAACCGGTTTCCATTGAATCTTTGAGAATCCAAAGCCAGCCCTGGATAGATTACCTATTAATTGGGCCACTGTCAGCAAAGGTACGGCTTGTTCTGCTCCGACATAAGCAACGAGCAGCGGCAGCAGCAAGAGCGCCCCACCGAAACCAGCCGCACCTGAAATCGCAGCGGCAAGAAATGCGCCAATAAATAGAACGATAAATTGAAGCATGAATAAGCCACCTTTTAAAAATGATTCTCTTATTCTAAACCACATGGTTCCAGTTCAAGTAAATTTGGTATCCAATTACCAACAAGACTTGAATCAATCTTTTCTCGGATCCTGGAAAATTGACTTTATTGTTTATCGGCAAAATACAGCGTCAGCGTCCAAGCTGACGTGACGCAGACGTCCTGCTGACATGCCGTAGACCTTGACGCAGACCTTGCCGCGGACGTTGATTCAACAGGATGGTTTCTGGAGCATTCTTTTGATGGAGAGGTAGAAAATATCCTTTAGAGTTAAAAGTCCGGCCAATAGCCTTGAAAATGGTTTTATTACTTGGATCCCTGTGCTGTCTTGAGATAAAAATTACCATTCAATAAGTGCTTTTTAGCTTCTATTTTTGGCACAAACAAATCGCCCGCTTTTTTTGTGCAGGAAAAATTATCCAAACTTGGGGGAACGGTGTGGCACATTGTTCTTACCACTTCGATCCCCTAGAGTCCTAAGGGGGAACAGTGCAACGGGGTGAAACATCGTTCTATGCAAGAGAGATTTTACTCAAATTTATAATTTCACCCAACCGCCAGGGCCGATATTCTCGAACTTCGATGCTCATATTGATGTGGTTGGGTCCGAGAGTGGAGCCCTCTGGAGGTGGCGGAACATTATGAATATGGCCGTGAAGATTAATCCATCCGTCTTCCAACGGAACAATCGGACGGTGTGAAAAGATCAGCTTCACTCGATCTTCCAGTTCAATTTGTATTGAATCCTTGATCAGGGTAACGCCATGGGTTTCGCAATAAGTTTGACTCAGGCGATCATGGTTACCCTGAATCAAAAACAACCCACCATTCAACGTACCTGTTAGTAGCTCGAAATTGTTTTTCTTTCCCAATGCAAAATCGCCCAGGTGAAGGACCGTGTCCTCTGGTGAGATTAAATTATTCCAATTATTGATGATTAGTTCTTGCCAGTTTTCAGGGCGGTTGCAGTATCTTCCGATGTTCTCATGGAAGAAGTGCGTGTCGGAAATAATCCAGGTGTTGAGGGTGATGGTAAGTGTGTTGTCGGGAACCTTCCTTTGAACAAAAAATTTATCGAACGATTATTTTAACCTAATGCGGGCGGTAAGGGGAACGACCTAGCCGGCTGTTCTCTCCCGGTTGTTCCCCTAGTGTATTAAGGGAGAACGGTTTTCTGAGGGGAACAAGTTGTTATAAAAATTAAATTTATCTACTTTGTTAGGATAGGGATATATGGTTGTGTATGACCTCGATAATTTCGTTGGCAATTTCTTCAACGGTATAATTTGATGTACTCCTGGCAACTTTATCTGCTAATGATGGACTATATTCAATGACTTCACTTTTTGAGATATTATGCCAAATTGGAAGCAAAATTTGCTCGCCGGAAACCGACCGGGTTACCAATCCGTCTAGCTCGTAATTTGTCCACCCCTTTTTGAAAAAAGACTGTGAAAGCACCACTATACCAAACCGACTATGCGCTAATCCTTTATCAATTTTTCTTCTTAGGCTATCACCGATTTTCAGTTCAAATTCGTCATACCATACCTTGAGGCCACCTTTAACGAGCGCATCCGCTAGCGAACGAACAATTGCATCCTTGTCTTCCGAGGCATGGGAAATAAAAACATCATACTCTTTTATGGTTGAATCGGGATTATTTTGCTCGCTAACTGGATCACTTACAAGAGAAGGAATTGAGGATAGGGGAGCATCAATTATTGTTGGCAATCTTCCAGGCAAAACACGTACTGCTGACCGGACAGTGCCGCTATTACCACCAAGATCAATAGCAACATACCAATGATCTGAGCGTGGAATTTGTAGTCTTACAGGTGATTTTGTCATGTAACCGCCAATGTACTGATGCCTTCGTCCAGATCTATAATTTGAAAAATTTGAACTGTCCATTAAGCGAACATTTGCTGCGTTTTGGACAAGTGTAATTTCAACTATTTCACCAGCAGAGAGATTACCAAGATCATATTTTTGAAAATTCATAGTCTTTTTCCTTTGGGTAAGAAAGTGGGATTATGAAGTTTGATTTGATAATATTGTCGGCATTTCATCCCACGTTCGGCCTTCTAACAATCTTCCATTCTTCTTTTTGTTAGTTCCACCCCATTGTTTAAAGAAGAATGGAACATTTTGCGTGATACAAGCATCCCTGATTTGAATAACCCAATCTTCTTCCATTTTTCGCGATTTTGGACCGGATTCTCCACCAACAATAACCCAATCGATATTTGTGAGATCCAAATCTGGAAGTGGCCCTAGGAGGGGCTCAACTGACAGGAATTTGATTTTCGCATTTGTGGTCCGCAAATGATCAATTCGAGAAAAATAATCACTGGTTTCAACACTCACGCCAGCCCAAATATTATCTGGCCATTCAATAAATGAATTCATTTGACTTAGCCGCTCGGCTCTTTTTGTCAAAATTTGGAAAGTATGCCACGAAGCTTTCCGCATGACGTCGAACAACCGTAAAATCACTTCATCTGCAATAGTTTCGTGAAATAGATCGCTCATAGAATTAACAAAAATTACCTTTGGTTTTTTTATTAGAAGTGGATATTCAAATGTCTCTTCATGTACTGTAACTTGAAAACCATTAAGGTAGGTGGGTTTCCCCATGGCTTGTAAGCGTTTAGCCATTCTTTCGGCATAACAAAACATACATCCTGAGCTGACTTTAGTACAGCCAGTGATGGGGTTCCATGTGGATTCAGTCCATTCAATTTTGGATTTAGAATTTACCATTATCAATCCTTTTGTACAATTATTATACAGCAAATAGAACAATTGTGCGAATATTTATTTGAATTTGAATGTCGTTTTATCCTGGCTTTTAGCTCCTGTGCGTTGTACAATCCTTGGGTTCGTTTCTGATTCCATAATTGACAATGCTAGATTTAAATGAGCGCCAGAAAAACGACCAAACCATTTTTTCTTATCACTATTCAACAACTTCATGTAAATTTCTAAACGATCCAATTGTTTGCCAGAGCATAACCGCCAAATATCTTGAATAAGCTCTTCTGCCTTAAATTTTGATATTTCTTCATCACTTGGTTCTGAAGAAAAAAGAAATAACTGTCCTGTTTTCTTTTGCTGATATTCTTGCATTTCTTGTGGTCGGTTTCTCTCAACAGAATACACGGTTTCGCTTGCAAGGATTACAGCTTTGGGATGAGAAGCAGCAAAAACTAGATGATACTTATTTTGTCCTGCTAATGAAATTATTGGAATTCCAGCAGAATAGCCGAATTTCTTAAAGCTTTGTAATTCAGATTCTAGACGCTCAAGGTAATAATTTACAGCATTTTCGATTCTTTCCTCGCGTGTATTTCCATCTAATTTTTGAAATAAGTGGTCAGCTCGTTGCACTCCATATAGTTTTAGTAATCTTTGAACTTTACTATCTGCACCTCGAGACCCCGATTCAAAGAATCCACTCAATCGTCGAACTGTTTTATGATCAAATCGCAACCACAAATCTGTCGGGGCTGCACGGTGAATTATTTTTGTCATGTCGATCCAATCAGTTCCAGTTACGCCAAAAGGATCAATGAAGAAAAATGCAGGACATTTTCCAATACTTTTCAAAATTGAGGGTATGTGTGAGGAAAATGTGCCATTCAGATTCTCAACGACACTTCGGTATTGTGTTGTAGAGTTTTCTAGGTTTTGGAAATTTACGTTATCAGCTTCAATATTTATGCAATTAAGTTGGTACTTTTTTTGTTGATTGCGGTACGTTTGGGACATTTCAGCTGCTAAGACTGGCGATCCTTTTGAACCATCATCATAAACGCCTTTACCAGCAAACCCATCTACATAATAAACACAAGATTGCGAGGTGCTGCTTCCTAAAATCTTCGTAAAACCAGCAAGATATAGCTGAATTATTGACAATTTGCGTTTGGACCAATCTTTTTGTTCCTGAAAGAAATTATCACTGTCTTGTGCCATAGTAAATCCCCTTTTCCTACATTCTGCCCCTAAAGTATTCTCTAAATAACTTATAGTATCGCATTCAATTGCTGGTACACATCCCGGTTTTGGTTGTCTTCCTTCACAGCCCAGAGGAACAAGGCTTTGCCCTGGCTTTTTTCAGCCCACAATTCACCAACATTGCGTTTTTCTCTTTCGTATTCTTCCAAATGCGCGCCCTTGTATTCCACAACAAGAATGCGCCCATCCATAAACTCACACACAAAATCTGGATAGAAATAGCCATTAGCCAATGGTAAACGGAAGGAAAATTGAGGCTGTTGGGCAAGGTTGCGTACCCAATACTTCACCTGGTGGCAACGGTCGATAGCTTGGGCACACTCAAATTCTTCGCCGCTGGACTCTAATTCACCAACAATCGAGTAATAGTGCTTGGCAAATTGATAGCGCCCGGTGTAAGGCCAGTGAGCCGGGTAGTTGTTGGGATCAAAGGTGAAAGCATAATTAGGGCTGGTCTCCACTCGAGCACCGGCTTCAAACAAAGTATGTTGGTAACCGCGTTCATAGGCAGCCTGCCGGCAGGCTTTGATTTTCTCTCGTAATGCTTTTTCGAGCAAAAAACGTCCCCGGGCTAAGCCTGTGAGGGTGAAACCGCGCTGATCGATCAAATATTTCAGACAGCGACGCAGCCATTCAAGCAACACTTCCTGACGAATATCGGGCTGGTATAACTTGCCATCCAACCAACGTGACAGTTGCAGATCGTTCCATCCACTATCTACATCTTCAAGGTCAAGCGGCATCTGTGTTCCCAGATATCGAGTGGTTAATTGCCGACCGTTTATATCAATTAAAAAACTTTCAGCGCGTTCCTGGATATTAAATTCCCCAGAATTCATCTCTGCCGGGAAGTCGAGCAAGTTCCAACCACCTGGGTCAAGGAACCAATCTTTTTCCGCCAGCTCAAGCGCGCCGTCAGCCCACAAGCAAAGCTGCGGTACGGCAAAACGCTCTCCGCGTTGGGCAGGGGTATTCGGTTGTTGGCGCCGGTAGACAGAAAGCGTCTTTTGCATGGCATCCCGGTCAACAGGGGCTACAGCTTCAACCAGTTTTAATTCAAAGGCTTGATCCACCTCACCTTTGACCTCGAATGCCACCCGGCCTTCGCTGATCTGCCGTACGGCGACCCGAGCCAGTTCTTCGGCGTTCAAATAAACCAAATCCGGAGTCGTACTCAATACCAGGCTGATTGCAGGCGTACGGTTGCCAGAATTTGCCTGATCACCATCTCCGGGGAAGAGGTTGGATTGCGGGCGGATGGCTTCTTCTGCTTCTTGTTCCTCAAAGCCCATGCTCACCAGGCGGTCTTCCAATTGGCTGACGGCGTGCGGCCAACTGCTGGCGGAAACGTGGGCATAAGCGCGGTTCAGTTCTTCCTGCTGACGTTTTCGGGCATAGGGCATGCGTAACACCCGACCTAATAATTGTTCAACATCTTTCTTGGAATGTACCGTGGCAACCGAGCAGAAAACGTAAGCAAACGGACAGTCCCAGCCTTCTTTGAGCGCTTCGATGGTGATGACAAATTCAATCGGGTTCCTGTGGTCAAGCAAGTTAACCCCGTCCAGCTCTCGCTGGGCGCCGGTGGCAACGGCAATGCGCTCCGGCGCGATATTCTCCTGGTCGATCAGAAATTGACGGATGACATCGAATGTTACTTCGTGACCATGCTCTTCAGCCTGGATTAGGACGATGGGATGAATATAATCGCGATCCAGTTTGGCGAGATCGTGCAGCTTCTGGCGGGTTAGGATGCTGTCTCGCACCGCTTCCTGCCAGGTTTCGTGCTGGGTGAGGACGATGGGCAGCTTGATCATTTCTTCGGCTTTGAGTTCGAGCGCAGAAACGGCATGCAGGATGTTGCTGTTGGCGGCGGGGGTGGCTGTAAATTCAATAATACAGGCTGGTTGGACGCGCTGTAATACTTCCACGCTTAGCTCAGAAGTATTATTGTGGGCTTCGTCAATGATGACCAGCGGACGGTGCAGCGTGAGCAAGTTACGAAAACTGAATTTAATCGCGCCGTTCTCAAATCGTTCCAAACCCGGGGTGTTGGGTGGGACGCTGACAAAGTGGGCTTCCAGATCTTCATGGTGGGCATAGACTTTGCGTCCTTCCGTGCTGTTGACGCGCAAGGTTTGCAGTGTACCGACCACGATAACGACTTTATCCTGCAGATCTTGCGGTCGGAGCTGGGTGAAATCGGCGATGTCGATGACCAGTAACTGACCGCCAAAGACAGCTTCTAGCGCCAGGCGGTTAGGGTGACCCGGCTTCTTGAGAGTGGCAAGTGTTTGGGCGCGAATCGTATTGGTTGGAACCATCCAAAGTACAAGGGGAAAATCCTGTTCGAGGTAAGCTTGAGCAGCCACGGCGATGCTGCGGGCTGCCAGATAGGTCTTGCCGCCGCCGGTGGGCAGGCGCAGACAAATATAAGGCACTTCTTCCAGCCCGGCTAATGGTCGGTAAGGGGTGCGCTCCGTCTGCGGGTTCTGCTGACGCAGGGTATCGAAGGCAGCCTGGGGACCAGCAAAGCGGGTTTCTTCCAGATAGCGGCGCAGCCATTCGAGCGTTTCGCGTTGGTAATTTTTGGGTTCGAACATGCTCACCTCACCGAAAGTTCGTATGGGATTTTCTTGAAGGTAATGCCTTCCGCACGCAGACGGGCTTCATCCAACAGGCTGACTTCACCGTAAATGACTTTTGACCCGGCAAAAGACGGCAGGATGCGCAGTAGTTTTTGAGTGAGGACGTTACCGCCCTCCGGGTTTTGGTCACCCAGGATGCCGTTAAAAAGCAAGTAGTAAGCCGTTCCGTTGTGCACGCTCAATAACGGTGTCTTTTCGACGTCTTGCTTGATGGGCAACGGGGTTTTGGTTTCACTGAACCAACAATGCGCGGCCAGAGCCGGGTAGGTAACGTGGGGATTGATGTGGTTGTTCTCATCGAAAACTGGCTCTCCCAGGCGGTAGAAACGGAACCCCCCTCCACCCTGCCAGTTGAGCGCTTTGGAGATGCCGCCCTGTTCGCCATCCACCACCTTTTTGAGGCGAGGCACGCAGTGGGTGACGGCATGCTCGCCCATCTCGATACCGATATAGCGCCGACCCATCTTTTGCGCTACAGCCGCTGTTGTGCCAGAACCAAGAAAGGAATCGAGGACGAGGTCACCTGAGTTGGTGGCGATTGTTAGTATACGAAAAATTAATCGTTCAGGTTTTGGGGTTTCAAACGCGTTATTTGCACCGAACAATTCATTTATCTCTTTTTTTGCTTCTTGATTGTGACCTACTTCAATATTGGGCCACCAAGTCCACGAACTTACGCCAGTATTTTCACCGATATATGTTTTAACTCGGGGACGCCCTTTTCCATCATTACCAAACCACAATCTACCTTCGCTACACAACCTGTTATATTCTGTCTCTAGGTTTACCCAACACCTTCCAGGCGGTGGTTCATATTCGACTCCGCAAGGGGTTTGAAGTTTATACATTTGGTTTGGCCGCCATCCTTGAGCGGAAAAATCTGTTGAAACCCAAGGCCCACGAGGGTCTTTGTCGGGATTCTTATATTGTTTTATCTGATCTTCCGAAAGAGGCATTCGATTAAAAATTACTTGTTGAGAATCCTTTGCATAAACAAGGATGTAATCATGGGCTGGACCGAGGTGAATTCTTGCATCTGGGGAAGTTCGTTTTTGCCATACTACGCTGGCAACAAAGTTTTTACGACCGAATACCTCGTCAAGCACTACTCTGAGATATGGCGCTTCGTTGTCGTCAATTGAAATCCAAATTGACCCTTCTTCTGATAGTAATTCTCGAAGAAGTTCAATACGAGGATAGATGGTAGTGAGCCATATAGAGTGCTCAAGATTATCATCATAATTATCAAAAGCGCTGCCCGTGTTGTAGGGCGGGTCGATGTAGATGCACTTCACCTGCCCGGCATAGTAAGGCAGCAGGGATTTGAGCGCAGCCAGGTTGTCGCCCTGAATCAGTATGTTCTGGGTCTGAGGGTCGCCGTAAGAAAGAGCAGGGTCTTCTTCCAGCAGGCGGTAGGGCACCGCCCGGGTGGCGCGGCGGGCTTCATCATCATTGAGCCAGTGTAAAGTGGGCATAAAAAATCCTTGTTTCTACTCTTTCGGATTACAAGCGGAGTGAATAAACGTTCTACCCATTAATCTTACACGCGACGGTTCAATCTGGCAACGGAATGTAAGGTGTAAAAGGCTAGTTATAGTTTTTCCACTTTTCCCGCTGTTCATTCGCTCGTCATGATCATAAAAATGATAATAAGCTATTCGTTATTATCATATTTTGCTTGAAGTGATAATAAGAAGAGCTAAATCGAATGATCTCTTTCAAAGCTGGATCAATAGGATAATGGCTGGACGATCATTCACTTTCACTGTATTATTAACTTGTAGTAATCGTATTTTGAGAGAAACATTTGAAACTCGACAAATCCCGTCTCGAACTTTTCGTCACCCCTGAGCAGGCAGCCCGTCAGCTCGGGGTGGATTTGGATTCCATCTATCAACTGGCCGATGAAGGTAAGCTGCGCGCGGCAGTGATGACAGATGGAGGCGTTGGAATCAGCCAATTGAGTGTCAATGAAGTGCTGCCAAAAGAAGCCCTGCCTGAGTACCAGGTAAATGCAGGGTTGCAAGGCGTGCCAATCAGCATCAATGAAGCGGGACGAAAATACAAGCTCAACACCTCCACGCTCACCCGCTGGATGCAGCGAGGCTTGATCCGCCAGTTGGGCAAGGATGGCCGTAAGACGCTCCTGGACGAAGCGGATGTGGCTTACTGCGCCGGGGTGTATCGGCAAAATAGCGGTCAGGGTAAGTGGGCATTTGATGATGCCGGCCGTCCCTATAAAAGATAATTCTCCCAATTATATAATACAAGTTATTGATTAACTTGGAGTAATATGCTACAATAAATTCAACCGAAGAGGTTGATTTTTTTAACTAATATTGCTCCATGTTAATACTAAACTTGTAACAAAAGGAGATTGCATGACAGAAACGATGAATTTTGGACTTGATTTGGGGATGGGTGCGCTCAAACTGCACTGGAATCAATACAGTATTCAGCTTATCTCGCAGGTCGCGGTCAACAATGGTCCGCTGGTAGGACGCATGCTGGGGTTGGGCAGTTCTCGATTGCCGTTGCGCATTATGCTCCCATCGGGAAGCACCTTTTTTGTTGATAGCGGCGCTCATGACAGCGGCCGGCCGGTCGAAAACCTGAGCATGGACCGCTTCGCCGGGTCACCTGAAATGTTGGCGCTTTTCTATGGTGCATTCACCCGCTTGATCCAGCGGGCGGGTGATATTTCTCAGCCGGTCAGCATCACCTGCGGACTGCCTCTTGAAACCCTATCCGGAGATGATGCCCGTACAACGGTTGAAGGCATCCAGCGTTGGATGAAAGCTGAGCACTCCTGGAAAGCCAACGATCAGGAATACCACCTGAATGTGGTTGAAGTTCGCGCTACATCCCAACCGGCCGGGGCTTTGTTCGATTATGTGCTCGACGGCGAAGGCAAGATCGTTCCTGAACGGCGCAGCGCATACACCCAGGAGGTCGGGGTTGTATCCATCGGCATGAATACCACCGAACTGCTCGTGGTGCGCGAAAAAGTCCCGGTTCAGCGCTTCACAGGTGGTTCGACCACTGGAGTGCGCCGTCTGCTGGAGCTGGTCAACGGCCAGCAGCTCTACTCTCTGGGCGAACTGGATACCCTACTTCGTGCCAATAAACTGGATATTTCTCAGGCGTTGCCCATTTGGGAGCGTGAGGTCACTGGCGAAATCGAGAAACGTTGGGGCAAAGCCTGGCGGCGTTTCACGGCTGTGATCCTGGTTGGGGGTGGAGCAATTCTGCTCAAAAACTCATTGCCTTATTTTTTCAATGGCAAAGGCATCCTGGCAGAAGATCCCATTCAATCGATTGCGAGGGGTTTATGGAAACTTTCTCTGTTTCAAAACCACAATCGGAAAGGGTAAGCATGAACGTGAAGCGTGGACGACCCAGACTGACCTGCCATGTTCGGCAAATTCGTTTCACCCTCAGCTTAAGGGAGGGCGAAGATGACGATCTGCTCTTATTCTTTGCGGATATTCCCGAACGGCGGCGAGCCGGAGCTTTGAAAACCGCTCTGCGTACGGGTGGAGTATCACTCAACAATGGATTTATACCAGACAGTGATGATCTTGACCTGACAATTCAGGGATTGGTTTTCGGATAAATAATCCACACGGAGGAAAATATGATTCTGGTTAATATATTTCACTTGATTTTCAAAGTCATGAAAAGCGCTCTTCTACTGACCATTATGGCAGCCGTCTTTTTTATCGCTTACCGCGGCAGCCAGCCAATGAGTGTTCCTCAGGCTCCTGAAGGCATGACGTATTGGCAGTTTATGGCGGATCGCCTGGATGCCGCCAAAAGTGTGCAGCCTTCTCGCTGTGGTTGGGGGATGATGCTTTCGCTGGCAGCAATCGGACCGATTTATTCCGTCGTATACACATCGGTCGGCATCAATCCAGAAGGCAGCCTGGCGAAAGTCACTGCTCCAGATTCGGATATTCCTAAGATCGCTGCCGGTGCAGAGTGGTACGAAATCCCGGATATCTGGTGGCAAACTGTTGAGCGATTGTCCTGGACCATGCTAGGAAAGCCGTCAGTATATGGATGTAAATTCCAGCCTGTCCAAATTGCTGAGCAAGTAAAATGATTTTACCCCCTAGGATCAGGCTTGATTTATTTGTAGAATAAAAAGGTACCGGGATTCCACCCGGAGAAAAGTATGCATTCAGTGTTTGGTCGCTGAACTCCTTGGCCTTTTTCTAAATCGTTGGAGCGACCGCATAACAGATTATTTTGTTATGCAGGTCGCTTTTTCGTTAATTAGTTGAAAGAGCGTCATTTCTATACCTTTTTGGAGCATTCTATGCCAGATCCCATTCCACCCAGTGATGTTGATGCCGAACGCGCTCTGCTCGGTTCCATCATGATAGCGCCTGATCGATTTGTGGATCTGGCTACTTGTGTGAAAGCGGAACACTTCTACTTGATCCATCATCGTTGGATTTGGGAAGCGATGATCCGTCTCACTGAAGCGGAACTTCAGATTGATTTTGTCACCATGTGTAATGCTTTGAATACCAGTGGACAACTAAAGGAAATTGGTGGTCCTGCTTACCTGATAGGGTTGCTTTCCGTTACCCCCACCTCTATGCACGCCGAATCTTACGCAAAGATCGTGCGTGAAAAAGCGTTCAAGCGGAAAGCATTGGAAGTCTCCAGCAATCTTGCTCGTAATGCAATTCAAGATAAACCTCTTTCTGAAGCATTGCAGCAGATGGAGGAATTCTTTGTAAGTACATCCGCCTTGTCCGGAGTTACGGAGCGAATGGTTATGACAGCTGAGAAGTTATGTTTGTCGGATGTGGGTGAGCTAACCTGGGTGCTTAAGGACTGGATCATGGCCGGTGGGATCAATCTTATCGCAGGGATGCCGGCAGCTGGAAAAAGTTTTTTGGCACTGGATCTGGCGATTGGAATTGCTTCTTCGGGCTTGGCATGGGACAACCGCACGGTGACACAAGGGAAAGTGCTATATCACTTTCTGGATGGCAGCTATAGGGGCATGCGCTCGCGAGTGATCAAACTGTGTCATGCACGGGGTATTCAACCGCCCCCGGACCTGGTCTTTGATTTTTCCCCACTCAATCTTAAGGTAACCTCTGAAGTGTTGGCGCTGCGACAGCGAATTAAACGTCTGGACGCCTCGGTAGTCATTTTTGATGTCATGGCCAAATTTATCCCTGGCGCTGATGAAAATTCTGTTGCTGAGATTTCACCGATGATGAACTCCCTTCGGGAAATCGCTAACCAGACTGGTACAACCTTCATTCTCATTCACCACCTCAACAAAGGGGGAAATACTGATCTTTCGTATCGGGTGAGGGGTTCCTCTGATATTCTGGGGTCTGTAGATACAGCGATTGTGATTTCGCATGATAACCAAAATTCAGCGAATTCGATGCGAATGATCATTCCGCAAAAGGTGCGTGAATCTCTGCCGCCGTCGCAGTTGCAGTTTCAGATTGAATCCACAGAAGAGAGCATCGCACTCCGATTCTCTGAAACGAATCTTTCAGAATCAAGGCGGGGGCCTTGTCAGCTGGAACTTATTTATGCTGACCTTCTTGAGTACCTGCAAGCAGAGCCTGACCAGGAATTCAAGAAAAATGATCTCATCTCAGTATTACAAATTGGCAGCAGTGCCAGGACGATTGATCGGGCTTTTGCAAAGCTCAATAATGACCCCCGAATTAGGGTAACAAAAAATGGTTCTTTCAACACTTATCAATGGGAAAAGGATACGCCAGCCACGCCATACCCTTAAGGGGTTGGCATGGCTGGCGTGTGTTGTTTCCAACGTGTAATAACTAATTTGAAAGGAGTTAAATGTCAAAAACCCAAACAACTTCAAAATGTCGAATTTCTAGGAATGTCATTATCAAAGCACCTGGCTTGCTTCCCATGTTTTATACACCGCGTGAAATCGCCGAAGACCTGGATATTCCCGAAACCACCTTGCGTGATTGGCTTACTCATGGCGCACCACACAGCCGGGATGAATGGAACCACATCTGGATCAACGGTGAGCAATTTGCTGCCTGGGTGGGCAGCCACCGCAAAGCCAGATACAAATCGTCCCAGAAACTTAAGGATGGGGAAGGGTTTTGTTTGCGCTGCAATGAAATCGTCAAAATCCAAAATGCAGAGATCCATCCTGTCAAAGGCAAGCTCTGTCATCTCAGGGGAAAATGCCCGAAGTGTGGAGGGGTCGTCAATCGTGGTGTGTGGAATGCTGGCACGGCAGAATTACCTCAAAATTAAGTTGTTCTTGAGATTCTCTCATGAGGTTCAAGGACGTTCATTGGCACAAGTGTCTATTGATTTTAACTATTTAAAGTATCTTCTACATTGGGCTGGATCACAGCCTCTTGGATCAGCATCCAACTTTGTTCCCGCGCTATCCGATTATCTTTACCAGGAAGCTGGAAAAGGAATCTATCATGACGATGTGGAAAGCATCCTTGTGGCAAGCCAGCGCTACTTTTTATGGGCAAAAACCATGTTTCCAGTTGAGTTTCAGGAGATACTACTGAGCTGGATCATGAATTTGAAAACAATACCTAACAGAAAGGAGGTGATTCTTTGAAAAAACGGCCCATCATTATTACGGCGACCAATGCGATCACGATCCCCAAAAAGGTTCGTACGCTGCTGGATCTGCAACCCGGCGATTGCCTGGATTATGAAGTCATGGTCAACGGTTCAATCATTCTAGCTCGCAAGGATTGTTGCGAATCTCGTGAGCTTCGCCCAACCTGCAAGATTGTCCGGCTTACCCAAAAGTGTTAATCTTCTGAGTGGGCAGGGGGATGGAATCAAAAAAACCATCCTCCTGCTTATGATAGAGAAAAATGATCGTCTTAGAACCTCAAATTATCCACAGGGCTAGCCTTGCGATGCACCCGCTCGATATCCATCTCGGCGATCTGAGCATAGTGCCGCACCATATCCAGCGAGCTGTGGCCTAACAGGGCTTGCAGGGTAAACACATCACCACCCGAACGGAGATAAGTAATCGCAAAGGTATGTCGAAACTTATGTGGATGAGCCCCTTTTACACCCGCTTTGTCAGCCAGACGAACGATCAAATGGCGCAAGCTGTTGGAATTAAACGAGTGATTGCCGCGGTTGATAAATACTGGCGCATCTGGATCATCGCGGTCTTCGCGCTCAGCCAGGTAGCGCCATACCGCCCGACGGGTGCTCTTTCCAATGAATACTGTGCGCCCTTTGCCACCCTTTGCACCGCCTTCATCGCCGTGCTTGATCACGATTTTACCGTTTCGCAAATCCGTTTCACCGATTTTCAGGCTGCAGATTTCGGATGCCCGGAGACCAGTATCCAACAGGAAGAGGATCATCGCCTCGTCGCGCTTAGCAGAGGGCCGACGAGTGACGAAGCTATGCCTGTTGATTGGATTGTATTCACGAGAGTAGATACAAGCTTTGAGCAAAGCAGCCAGATCATCCTGCGTGAAAGCAGCCACAGGTGCTTCTTTGTAGCGTGGACCAGGGATACCTTCCATAACATTCTTGATTTTAAACTCGGCAACCGCCCAACCAAAGAAAGCTTTGAAAGTAACCCAGTGGTTTCGCAGGGTTTTGGGGGAGAGTTTACGGGGCGAAGCTTCATGTGCAGGGTTCGGTTTGGCGAAAGTGTGGGGGACATACTCGGTACGCAGATAGGTCATGTAATCGAGCACATCGGCAGAAGTGATCTTGCCAACCGGTCGATCGCCGATCTTTTCCAGCCACTTTTGCAGCACCCACTCATACGAATCGACCGTCCGCTGGCTTAAGCCTTCGGCGGTTTTGTATTTGACGAAACCGTCAATACAAAGAGAAAATAACAGGCCTGAGGGATTACGGTTCATCGAAAAATCCTCCTAAAAGTGATTTTTCGTAACCATCGACCCTCAGGCCTATCAAAAAACCGTAGCCCCAGGGACTACGGTTCATGTTAGTAGCGGGGAGTGGATTCGAACCACTGACCTCCGGGTTATGAGCCCGACGAGCTGCCACTGCTCTACCCCGCATCACGAGTTCCAATAATACCACCAGCCCGAACCCCCGTCAAGTTAATAATTCTTTTCACCCAATTCTGCTTGTTTGGAATCTCAGTCTGCCTTATAATTTCTGCATTATGCCAATCATGACCGCAAATTCCATGGATTTCATCAGCCGTAGTGCTGAACAAACCCGCCGTCTCGGGATGCGTTTGGGTGCTTTACTCCAACCTGGCGATGTGCTTGCCCTCAGCGGAGATCTTGGTGCAGGTAAAACCACCCTCGTGCAGGGGATTGCCCAGGGCTGGGGTTCAACCGATTCCGTCTCAAGCCCAACCTTCGTGTTGGTCAACGTTTACCGTAGACCTGATGGCGGTCTGCTCCATCACATGGATGCCTACCGCGTGGAATCCGCGCTGGAGGCTGAAGATCTCGACCTGGATGCCATGATATCCACCGGCGCCTTGATCGTTGAGTGGGCGGAACGCATCACCGATGCACTGCCGAAGGAGATCTTGTGGATCAATATGAAGTGGATCGCGGACGAACACCGCAGCATGGTGTTCAATCCGGTTGGCAGCCGCAACCAGCAGCTTCTTGCAGAATTCAAACGCCAGACCTTTGGAGGTTGACATGTTGTTAGCCATTGATACCTCAACACAAGTCATGGGCATCGCTTTGTATGAAGACCCGGTGGTCGTGGGTGAAATGCAGTGGACCTCGGCCAACCATCACACCGTGGAGTTGACCACGGCAGTGGACTTATTAATGAAGCGCTGCGGAGTGAAACCGGCAGATCTGACATTGCTGGTGGTTGCGCTTGGGCCTGGTACATTTACCGGGCTGCGTATTGGGTTGGCTTTTGCCAAAGGGCTGGCCTTTTCGCTTCATCTGCCCATGCTGGGTGTTCCAACCTTTGATTACATGGCTGCCGCGCAGCCTTTATCCGATTCTCCCATGGCGATCATTCTGCCTGCCGGACGTAAACGACTGACCGTGGGCTGGTTTGAAGCCAAAGATTCCCGCTGGCAATCCACTTCAAAGCCTGAGGTGATGACTCCCGAAGAACTATCAGATAAAATTGCTGGGCCGACCATTCTATGCGGCGAACTGACTGCCACAGAAAGACAGACCCTGAGCCGCAAATGGAAGAATGCCCAGCTCACGTCTCCTGCCCAGGCGGCAAGACATCCTTCAATGCTGGCCGAGATCGGATGGCAGCGCTGGCAGGCTGGGCAACGCGACGATCCCGTGTTGTTGGCTCCGATCTACCTGCACATTGCAGGCGGCGGACTCCCTGAGTGATCCTTTGACCACAATCTCAGAGCTCGAGATCAGGCGCATGACCATGGATGATCTGGAGGAAGTGATCAGGCTTGATCATGCCTCCTTTACGTTGCCATGGCCTGAAAGTTCCTTCCGATTTGAAATTGAGCAAAATGAGTGCTCCCGTTGTTGGGTTGCGCTTCTCGATCAAAAGATAGTTGGCATCATGGTTGCATGGTTGATCGTGGATGAGATCCATATCGCCACTTTTGCCGTGGACCCTGCTTACCGCAGGCAGGGCATTGCCCAAAGGCTGTTAGCCCATACCTTGTTGGATGGTCTGCAGTCAGGCGGTGAAAAAGGGTTTCTTGAAGTGCGCGAAGGCAATCTGCCGGCGCGCCGTCTCTACGAAAAATTCGGTTTTGAAGCTATCGGTATTCGCAAGAAGTACTACCAGGATAACGGTGAGAATGCCGTGATGATGAACCTTGATAAGCCTGATATTGTTATGTTGGAATCCTTGCGGTAAGGTAAAATTGACCTATTCCGAAAGGGTTTTATTCCGGAGGACATTCCGTGGAAGCCATTGACATCATGCAGGAGATAGCAAAACAGGTTTCTGTTTGCGAGAAGTGCAGTTTGCATTTGACCCGCAAACGGTCCGTTCCAGGCGAAGGCCCGCTAAACGCGCATATACTTTTCATTGGCGAAGGTCCTGGTTTTAACGAAAATGAAATGGGACGCCCCTTTGTAGGTCAGGCTGGCAAGTTTTTGGATGAATTGATCGGACATGCTGGGTATAAACGCCAGGAGGTTTTTATCACCAATGTGGTAAAATGCCGTCCTCCTGAAAATCGCGATCCACTGCCAGATGAATTGACTGCCTGTGCGGTTTACCTCGATCAACAGATAGCCACCATTAATCCGGATATAATCGTAACACTTGGCAGATTCTCGATGGCCAAATTCTTCCCGATGGCCCGCATCAGTGCCATCCATGGTAAAGCAGCCTGGGTGGGAGAACGCCTGATCGTGCCCATGTTTCATCCGGCTGCTGCATTGCACCAGCCAAATTTGAAAAATGATATCATCGCCGACTTCAAGGCATTGCCTCTGGCGATTGAAGAAGCACGGAAGAAAAAATTAGCCCAGGCTCAAAAGCTTATTGAAATGGAAAAACCTGTGGTTCCACCAACAGATGCAGCTGAACAATTAAGTCTATTCTAATAAACTCACCAGGTGAAAAATGGATCTTTCGAGTCAACTCATTGAAAAATTACAAAAGAAAACTGCCCGTGTAGCGGTATTGGGCATGGGATATGTCGGGTTGCCTTTCGCCACCGTATTTGCCGAAGCCGGGTTCGAAGTTATTGGTATTGATCCCATCCAAGAGAAAATGGACCGCCTCAACCGGGGTGAAAGCTACATCATGGATGTACCCACCGAACAGGTGGCTCGCCTGGTCAAAGCTGGCAAACTTAAGGGAACCAGCGATTATGCCGTGCTCAAGGATATTGATGCAGTGGCCATTTGCGTTCCTACACCGCTTCGCCAGACCGGCGACCCCGACCTCTCTTTCATTATTAATGCAGCTGAAGGGTTGGCGCCATACGTGCATGCCGGAATGGTCGTGGTGTTGGAATCCAGCACATACCCGGGCACGACACGCGAATTGGTGCTACCTGCTTTAACCGAAAAAAGCGGACTTGTTGCCGGTGAGAACGTCTTCATCGCATTTTCACCCGAACGGGTTGATCCGGGCCGCGAAGATTGGACCACCAAAAATACCCCCAAGGTCATTGGCGGCATCACCGAAAAATGCACCGAGGTTTCGGCTGCCTGGTACGCCCAGGCACTGGATAAAGTTGTACCGGTGACCTCCACCGAAGTGGCCGAGATGGCCAAGCTGCTCGAGAACACTTTCCGCATGATCAACATCGGATTCGTCAACGAACTCGCATTGATGTGCGACCGCCTGGGTGTGGATGTGTGGGAAGTTATTGACGCTGCCGCCACCAAACCCTTTGGTTTCATGAAATTCCAACCCGGTCCCGGTTTAGGCGGACACTGCATTCCCATTGATCCGCTCTACCTCTCTTGGAAGCTGCATTCACTCAACTATACTGCCCGCTTCATCGAGCTGGCTTCTGAGATCAATCTCAGCATGCCGCGCTTCGTGATCACCAAGGTGCAGGACGGGCTCAATGAACACCAGAAATCATTAAAGGGCAGCAATGTTTTGGTGTTGGGCGCTGCCTATAAACCCGACATAGACGATCTGCGAGAATCCCCGGCGATTGATGTGATCATGCTGCTGCAAGAAAAGGGTGCCAAGGTTAGCTACCATGACCCGTATATCCCATCCATCAAACTGGATAAAGGCAAGATCGAATCTGTTCCTGACATGATGAAGGCTGTCAAATCTGCAGATTGCGTGGTGATCATCACCAATCACAAGGTCTATGACTATGCTGCCATCCTGAAAGAATCCAAATTGATCATTGATACTCGAAACGCCCTGGGTAAGGCTGGGGCTAAAAACGATAAGGTGGTAAGGCTTTAATGACAAAGTACCTGGTTACCGGAGCCGCCGGATTCATTGCTCGCCGTGTGATTGAAAAACTCACCAGTGAAGGTCATCAGGTCGTGGGTGTGGATAACATTAACGACTCTTATGATGTTC
The DNA here is from genome assembly GCA_021825925.1 of Chloroflexota bacterium. GTDB lineage: Bacteria > Chloroflexota > Anaerolineae > Anaerolineales > Anaerolineaceae > UBA6107. The sequence continues at coordinate 24,172 of JAKAFP010000004.1, read as the reverse complement.
GCCTTAAGCAATGGAGATTGAACCGGCTTTCTGCAATTAAAACCTTCACTTTTATCAAGGACGATATTTGCCGCCCCGGTATGTTTGACGATGTTAACCGAAAACACCCTGACTGCGAGGCCGTGATCCATTTGGCGGCACGCGCAGGTGTACGTCAGGCGGTGGAAATGCCTGATGTCTATTTGCAAACCAACGCCGCCGGCACTTTGAATGTGCTGGAATGGTGCCGCAAGACAGGCATCAAGAAAATGGTCATGGCTTCCACCTCATCCATTTATGGAGCGAACCCGCCGCTACCCACTCCCGAAGATGCAGATTCAAGTCACCCGCTTCAGATTTATGCAGCCAGCAAGAAAGCTGCCGAAGTCATGACCCACACCTATCACCACCTGTTCGGTCTGGATGCCACAATCGTCCGCTTTTTTACCGTCTATGGCCCGGCAGGCCGGCCGGATATGGTCATGTTCCGCTTTGCGCAGTGGGTGGCTGAAGGCAAGCCTGTGCAGGTCACCGGTGACGGTTCTCAAATGCGCGGATTCACCAATCTTGAAGATATCGCCGATGGTGTGATCCTGGCCTTAAAACCACTGGGATATGAGATCATCAACCTGGGCGGGCACGAAACCATTACTATTGCTGAATTACTGGAAAAGATCGAACAACGTATCGGCAAGAAAGCCAGGATCGAATACATTCCCCGGCACCCGGCTGATGTTGAGGCCAACTGGGCAGACGTGACCAAAGCCAAAACCCTGCTAGGCTGGCAGCCCAAGGTGGGTCTGGATGAAGGCATCACCGGCCTGGTCAATTGGTATATGGAACAACGGTCCTGGGCAAGCCAGGTATTAACTCCATGAGTCAATTGAAAGAAAAGTTATTACGATTTCTGCGTGAAAATCCCATATTTAGCCGGTTTTTGAAAAACTCCGGCTATATGTTTTCATCCAGCACCATCAGCGTGGGTCTGGTGGCGGTGCAGGCCGTTCTGGCGGCCAGGCTGCTTGGCAAAGAATCCCTGGGTTTGATCACCCTGGTCATGGCGATCACCACCACGGTTAACCAATTGTTTTCTTTCCGTATGGGGGAGTATGTCATCCGGTTTTACGGGAAAGCAAAATCAGAAAACAATAGGGATCAAATTTTCTCTGTCATTAGAACTTCAGCGGTGATAGAAAGCATCACCTCGATCTGTGCATTTGTATTCCTTTATTTTATGGCTCCACTGCTGGCAAAAGCATTTATTAAAAGTTATCCGATTGATCTTTCCATCCAATTGCTTCACTTTTTTGGGTTGACCATTCTTTTTAACCTGGTGACTGAAACTGCCAACGGTATCTTGCGGATTACCAATCGGTTCAAAATCCAGGCTTTGTTGCAATTGATCCAGGCAATCGTCACTTTCACCATCATCACCCTGGCGTTTTTCTTTGGCTGGGGGTTGCAAGAAGTTTTGATTGCTTATTTTGTGGGCAAGATCGTCATCGGCAGCGGACCGATCATCATGGCAATTCAGGCCATGAACAAAGATTATGGAAAGTATTGGTTCTCTGCCACATCGCACTCAAGAACATCGTTGAAAGAAACCCTCCATTTTTCTATAAGCACAAACCTGAGTGCCACTATAAAGATGATCGCAAGCGAAAGCTGGCCTTTATGGCTGGGAGTCTTTTTGGATACCGGTTCTGTTGGTATTTTTAAAGTGGCCATGTCTGTGGTGAATTTGCTAACCATCCCCATCACTCCGTTGATCTCCACGGCATTTCCGGATATCACCAGAAGCGTGGTAACCAAGCAATGGCAGGAACTGCGACGATTATTAAAACAAATCACCCTGCTTGCCGCTGCCTGGACTGTTCCCGCCGCACTCTTTATGGTTTTAATGGGTAAATGGCTGGTGTGGATCTTTGGTAAAGACTATCCCGAAAGTTATGGGACAATGTTGTTCCTCTTGCTGGGATATTCAGTAACAAATATATTCTTCTGGAACCGCACCTTGCTCCTTTCTTTTGGCAAAGCCAATATTCCCCTCTATATTCTGGCTGCCGGAGCTGCCGTAAAAATCGCCCTGGCTTTTATTATGATTCCCAGGTTCGGTGCAAACGGTGAAGCCGCCTTGCTTTCAGGTTATTTCACCGTTACAACATTGGTTTTGATCTGGATAGGAATTAACATGATCCGTTCTGCGGAATTGTTGGATCGCACTACTGAGGCAGTATGAAAATAGCCTATATTGCCACTTCCAGCATCCCTTCCTCCACCGCCAACAGCATCCAGGTGATGAAGGTCTGTCAGGCGCTCACCCAACTGGGGCATGAAGCGCACCTGCTACTACCGGGCAGCGGCGCATTGAATTGGGATGAACTCACAAAGCAATATGGCCTTACCACCCGCTTCTCGATCACACGGATTGATTCAATTAAAGTGCTCAGGCGTTTTGATTTCATCCTTAGAGCACTTGACGCCACCAAAGCCCTGAAGGTGGATGCGGTTTACACGCGCATGTTATGGGTTGCCGTGATCGCCCAGCTTCGCCGCGTGCCCGTGATGTTGGAACTACACGACGTCCCGGCTGGGCGGTTGGGAAAACCCCTGTTTCAACGGTATTTGTCCTCCAGCTCCAAGAAGTTGACCGTTCTGATCACCCGTGCCCTGGGCAGGGTGATCGAAAAACGGTTTGCGTTATCCATCCCTGAAAATTCTATCGTGATTGCGCCTGATGGCGTGGATGATGCGCGATATCAATCCCTGCCGGAGCCCCCTCAAGCCAGAGCCCAGTTGGGGTTCAAAGAAGGTTTAACTGCTGTCTATACCGGTGGCTTTTACAAGGGCCGTGGTTTGGAACTGCTGGTGGAACTGGCCAAAGAATTCCCTCAGGTGCAATTCCTGTGGGTGGGTGGCAAGCCCGAAGCAGTGGCTGGCTGGAAAACCGTGATTGATAATCTCAAGCTCGATAATATTCAACTCACCGGATTCATCCCCAATGAAAAACTGCCGCTCTACCAGGCTGCGGGGGAGATCCTGCTGATGCCGTTTGGCAAGTCCGTTTCTGGCAGCAGCGGCGGCGATACAGCGGAGGTATGCAGTCCGCTCAAGATGTTCGAATACATGGCCGCCGGACGCGCCATATTAACCAGCGACCTGCCTGTGCTGCGTGAAGTGCTTAATGAGAACAATGCACTTTTTTATGCCATTGAAGATTATGAAGATCTTAAAGCCAAATTCACTCTTCTTCTGGGCGATGCTGAATTGCGGAACAAACTGGCCAGTCAGGCTAGAACAGATGTTGCCCAATATACCTGGCAGGAACGCATGCAAAAGGTTGTCAAGCGTTTTATCGAGGCCTCATGAAAAAATCCAGTTCACTGATCAATGACATTCTTTGGGCTTTATTCTCGGGGTTGGTGTTGGGGGCGGTTACAAGCGCATTGAGCTCCGGCAATTTCTGGATTGGCGCTTTGAAATCTGGGTTACTGGGTGCCTTACTGGTGTTGGGGATGGTTCGCATCTGGCGTCTGGTGGGGGCAGGGCAGACCCTGGCAGTACTGATGCTGGTTACTTTTATCATCCGCATCGGATTTGGCATTTTCCTGAATCAAGGGCTACCGGTTTTGGGTTTCGACAATCCGGTTCAGAATGCCGGTTACGTGTTTTCTGATGCCCATGATCGCGACCAGGCTGCCTATCAGATCGCAGTTTCAGGCGAAGCCTGGATGCCCCAAATCAAGGCCAACATTGCCGCGGATCAATACGGTGGATATCTGGCGCTCAGCGCCTTGATCTATGGCGTTTTCTCATCTGATGTGCAGCGTCCTTTGTTGATGGTGATGTTTTCCGCCGCCGTCATGGCCGCAGGCCTGGCATTTTTGTTTGCGGTGACAAGCCGTAAATGGGGTGGCAAGACAGCCCTGGTAGCAGGCTGGATCTATGCCTTATATCCTGACAGCATCCTGTTGGGCAGTTCACAGATGCGCGAGCCTCTTTTGATCGGGTTGACCTGTCTGCTCTTGTGGAGCGTGTTGGATTGGAAAATCAACCCATTCCGTTCACTGATTTTTGCCTTGATCATCAGCGCCGTCACCTGTCTCTTTTCGATTCCGGCGGTGGGAGCATCCGCAACCGTTGTCTTTGGATCGGTATTCTTTGAGTGGCTGAGCGATCAATCCGACAAAAAGACGCGTAGACTTGCACTCATCATATTTGCGGGTTTTCTTTGCCTGGTTGGGATTGCTGGTTGGTATTGGCTTAAAGAGAGTCTCTCTTACGAATTTACAATGGCAGTGTCTGGTTCAGGTTGGATTTCTGCTTTACTGACTCAATATGGCGAGCAATTTAAATTACCCATGATCACCTTCTATGGATTGACCCAGCCGTTGCTGCCTGCTGCATTGGTGGATTCCTCGCTGCCGATCTGGAAGGGCATCGCCATTTTTCGAGCAGCGGGATGGTTCTTCATTATTCCCTTTCTGCTCTATGGATTCATGGCGGTTTTCAATGCCAAGAAAGAAGAAAAGCGTTCCACCCTCATTTTCATCAGTCTGGCTTTGGCTGCGTGGATCTTGATCTCATCACTGCGCGCCGGTGGCGACCAATGGGATAATCCGCGCTACCGCACCACTTTTCTGCCTTGGATCGCGATGCTGGTGGGTTGGGTCTGGATGCGGTTGCGTCAAGGCAAACCCCACTGGTTTTGGCGGATTGTCACCATTGAAGTTGTTTTCCTGCTCGTTTTTCTCGATTGGTACCTTTATCGCAACTATAATTGGGGACCGCAGATTCTTTTTCCTTACTTAATGCTGATCCTTGGCGGCATTATTATGCTGATCATTATCGGCGGATTTCTTTGGGATAAAAAAATCACCGGTCAAAAACACCGGTAATCTGAGCTGAAAAGGGGTTATTAAGGCTGCCAGTGGCCTACATCCGTCCAGGCATATTCGAGATGCGAAGCGGGTACTTTGCCCGCTTTTTTTGCCACTCTGACATAAGCCAATTGCATTAATTTGTTCCCACCGATCTCATCCAAACGTTTGCCAATTGCCCGGGTTCTAACGTGTCTGCACTGCGCGTTATATCCGTTGCCAGGATGTTCTGATAAATAATCTTCCTTAATTCCGATATTGATCAATTCATTCAGCAGTGACTCAACTTCCTTGGATAATTCAGCCGGGTAAAGTTTTGGACCGAATAGGAAATCAAAAAAGGCCATGGAACAACTCCTCTAATGTAAATGGGAACAAACTGCATTAATCATACTATAATTTGAACCATGTTCATGCAAAATACACGAAAAATCTTTTTATCTCCCCATCTGGATGACGCCGTATACTCATGCGGAGGAATCATACAGGAGTTGGTCAACCGCGGAATTTCTGTTGAAGTTTGGTCCATATTCACAGCCGATCCCCCCGAGGGTAACCTCTCTGCGTTTGCCCAGTCGCTGCATGCCCGTTGGAAGGAAACTGCCAACCCTTACTGGATTCGCAGGGAAGAAGACAAACATGCGCTGGAGTTGTTGGGAGGTACCTGCCGGCACCTCTATTACCTTGATTGTATTTACCGCCGTGATTTTCAAACCCATGAACCCATTATCAAGAAAGATGAAGATCTCTTTTCTGATGGTTACGTGGTAGAAAAAGAACTGCTTGCCAACCTGGTCAAGGATTTAAAGGCGCGCTTACCCAAAAACGCAGATATCATTTCTCCATTGGGAATGGGCGGGCATATTGACCACCGCGTCACGCGCATGGCCGCCGAAGAACTTGGTAAATCGCTTTGGTATTATGCGGACTATCCGTATGCAGCCAAGGAACCAGACAAAGTGAATGACTTTTTACCTGAATATGCTGAAGCCGAAGTGCAGGAATTCAGCGAAGCAGGGATTACGGGATGGATCAAAGGGGTAGCCTGCTACCCATCACAGATCAGTTCCTTTTGGGTATCAATGGATGCAATGGAAGTAGAAGTCCGAGCATATGCTGCACTACCCATCAGCCACACTTTGTGGCATACCATCAATTAGTAGATTGGAGTCTTCTTGGCAAAACACATTTTGTTAACTGAAGAAGAATTTGCGGCTTATAAAGCCCCGATCAAGGCGATACAGCAGCTGAATCTGTTTTTAGCTTCACAAGGAAAAACAGCAGGCCAGGTCAGAGTATTGGATTGGGGTTGTGGGCGCGGACGTTTTGTCTTATGGCTTCGCGAATTGGGTTTCGATGCCTATGGAGTGGATATAGACCCCGAACCGATCAACAACGGTTTGCCCTTGTTTGAAAAAAAAGGACATCACAATAAACCATTATCGCTAATTTCTGTAGAAGGTCGAACAATTTATGAGGACGGTTATTTTGATTTCATTATGACCGATAACGTCTTCGAACATGTCAGCAATTTAAACAGAGTAATGACTGAGATCGACCGATTGACTTCAAAGAATGGCGGCGGATATCATGTTTTTCCGGCCCAGCGTCAGTTCAAAGAAGGACATCTCTTCATGCCATTTGTCCATTGGCTTCCTGAAGGCAAACTGCGTAAATCGCTAATTCGCAGTTGTATCAAAATGGGTAAGGAACCCCATTGGCCCGAGGTAGAAGACCTTGACTTTGAAGCCAAGACGCAAGTCTATTATGATTACAGCACAGATCATATCTTTTACCGTCCCTTCAAAAATGTTCGGGATCAATTTATCCAACAAGGTTTTAAAGTGATCTTCTTAACACTACAAAATCCTTCCATTCAAAGACATAAGATTCTCGGTCCACTGGCCAGATTATCGCTGACAAAACCCATGATCAACTGGTTGGTATTAACTTTTAAACAAGTTGAGCTGCTGATCAAGCGCATAGACTAACCAGGGCACACAATAAACCTAAACAGGTTCTTATGCTATACTCTAAAAGATGATGGACCGAAAATATTGGGCTGATTGGGCGCAAACCTTGCAACAAAAGAAACTGACGGGTCTGGTTGTGACCTTGTTGGAAGGAACCGGTCCGCTCAAAATTCTTTTATCACAGGCATTGATGGGCTTTTTACCGTTATTTGGACAAACTCGTGATGGTTCCTGGCAGTCTTTTGCTCAAATGTTGGAAGATTCTGGAGAATGCCGGTCTTTCACGACCTATCTGCTTGAGGAGAAAAATACGTGAGTCAATATGAGCCTCTGATCGGAGCCGTCGTTTTTTTGGCCTTTTCCGGTCTCGTCATTTTTTTCTCCTCCAAACGAATCAGAACCAAATTTCCTCCCGTATTTCGCAAGTTAACGGCTGCCGTAAAACTTCGCAGGGCTATTGGTCTTGCGGTTGAAGATGGCACCCGCCTTCATATTTCCTTGGGTAGCGGAAGCATGATGGACCAGGCAAACCCGTCCGCGCTGGCAGGACTGAGTGCTTTAAATCGCATCTCACAAATGGCTTCCACCAGCGACCTGCCGCCCATGTGCACCAGCGGAAGTGGAGACCTGCAGATCCTCAGCCAGGATGTCTTAAGGGGAAACGCCACCGATAATCACACCCTGGGACAGTTGGATCCCGGTTTGGCAAGAATGACCGGTGTAACACCTTTCTCGTATGCCATCGGAGCTGTGGAATCCATGCAGGATTCGGGGACCAATGCCAATGTGTTAATGGGCGAATTTGGGGCCGAAGCCGGGTTGATCTGTGATGGCGCTGAAAATCAAGGATCTTATAAACTTGCGGGTAGTAATTCCATCATTGCCCAATCCATCTTCTTCGCACTCGCTGATGACGCGTTGATCGGAGAAGAACTTTACGCATTACCTGCATATCTTGGCGTACAGGCAGCCCACCAGGCCAGTCTGCGGGTTCAAGATATTCTTCGCTTTATTGTTATTCTCGTATTATTGGGAGTTGTGCTCTCTAAATTGGCAGGTTTGGCATGAAATCACCGTTAGCCGTGTTGGTTGCCATCATTAGTGGACTTTTGGTTCTGTTAGGATATTTCTTCCCGTTTCCAGCAATCGTTGCTATGCGTACCCGTATGTTGGATTGGGCGGTCACTTTGGCTGGTATAGCTGGTCTGGTGGCGATCTCCAACCTGATTTTCGGGGTACACCTTAAGCGGCTGCGTGAAGCAGGTTCGAAACGGTTTTTTAGCATCGTGGTGTTGATCACCTTTTTGGTGGTTTCTGTGGCTGGCTTCTATCTCGGACCCGCCAATCAGGGATTTCAAAAAGTGGTTACCGCCATCCAAACCCCAATTGAGACCAGCCTGATGGCCTTGCTTGCCATCACGTTGACTTTTTCAAGCTTGAAAATGCTGCAGCGCCAACGCAACTGGATGGGACTTGTGTTCTTTCTTAGTGTGATCCTCTTTTTAGTGATCAACAGCGGGGTTTTGGCTTTTTCCGCAGATATTCCTGCGCTCCAGGATCTGCTTTCCGGCTTTCATCAGATTCCGGCAGCGGGAGCACGGGGTATATTATTGGGTATTGCCCTAGGCAGTCTGGCCACAGGTGTGCGCATCCTAATCGGTTCAGATAAACCTTACAGCGGATAACCCCATGGCCGAGAATATTTGTCCCATTTGTCAAAGACCGAATGATGCCAGTGCTGAACGCTGTTGGTATTGTCAGGCAGAGCTGACACCGACTGAACAACCCACACCGGTCAACGGTACCGACTGGTTGAATGGACTGCGGGAGGAATCCGAACAGGTCATTGAACCGGATTCAACGGGTATACCTGAACCTGTTTCGGATGCTGAAAAACCCGAAGAAGTACCGGATTGGCTGGCGCGTATTCGCACCCGTGAACAGATGGAACGCGAGGCACTGGCCAGGAGCCAGGAATCTGCTCAACCAGAACCACCAATGGCTGAGAAAAAGGAAGAACTTCCAGATTGGCTCAAAGAAATTAAAGCCGGATATTCCGGCAAAAAATCCGAACAGGAAGCGCCTGCCGAGGAACCTGTATCTCCTTTTGCTTCTTCAAATGAGGTTGCGAAGCCGCCTGCGGCTTCCAGCCAGGAGCAGGACGATGATACTGATGAGTGGTTAAGTAAATTGGCTGCCTGGAAACCTGTGGAAGAAGAAGCCGGCGTAGTTGAACCTGATTCTTCTGAACCTGAGATCAGCTTGCCCCCCATGGAAAGCGCGCCGAAACCTCAATTCGACCTGGATTCACTGGCGGCATTAAATCCATCTGAATTTAGACCCTTTGAAGCCAACCGCGGCAGCGGATGGCAGAAACTAAACGCGGATGAACTTGAAGCTGAGCAAGCAGCAGAACCGCAAGAAGAGAAACAACTTTCGTTTGAAGATCTGAAACCTCACGAAGAAGAACTGCCACCTGCCAATTTTGACATCAACGCCCTGCGTGAAACGATCGCGGTGCAGCAATCCAACCCCGATTTTTTCAGCGAGAAATCACAGCCTGAAGAGGAATCGGAAGAGGAAGATCTTTCAGATGAGGATTTGCAGGATTTCGATCTGCCCGTGATCGAAAAAAAGGAATCCACATCCCTTGATTCCTTGATATTTTCTGATAAACAACCCGAACCTTCCACGCAAGATATCGCTTCCTCTCCATTTATGCCGGATGATCTGCCGGATTGGTTGGCTACGGCCAAACTTGAAAAGCACGAGAAACGCACCAGCGAACCCGTCTCCGAAGAACTGGATGGCAGTGTTCTGGAAGGTGAGCTTGAAAAAGCCAACCTGCCTGCCTGGCTTCATGCGGCGCGCATCCCGACCCCTGACGCAGAGCGTGCAAGCGGAATCAGTCAGACTGATTCCAGTGAGGAGGGCTTGCTTGCAGGAATATCCGGAACCTTGCAAACGCCGAGTTTTGGCGTTGACATTCGCAAACCGGTGGGGTATGGATCAGCCTTAAAAGTATCTGAACGGCAAAAGCAAAGCGCCAATATTTTCGCCAACCTGGTGGATGAAACCCTTGATCAGGATGATGTTGTCATTCCAAAAAAGACCAGGAATCTGCGCATGATCTGGCGTTTATTGCTGGCAGCAGCATTTTTCTTGATCATCTTCCTTTCACAAAGCCTGTTTGCTCCTTATGTGATCAAACCCGCTCTATTTCCACCTGAGGTGGTATCGGCATACGACCAGGTGGATGCCATCCCTGCAGATAAACCGGTGCTGCTGACCGGTGATTTTGAAGCTGCCGTAGCCGGTGAATTATCCTGGAGTTCCCAGTCTTTGTTGGAACATTTGATGCGCCGAAATCTGAAACTGGTGATCCTTTCAACCAATCCATCCGGTTCGACCTTGATGAGTCAATTAATTGAAAACGCCGCCAACAACGTGGAAGGGTATGACCTTTCGAAAAACGTTATCACGCTTGGTTATCTGCCTGGAGGCGCCACTGGTGTGCAGCTGTTGGCCGCAAATCCGCGCTCAGCCATGCCATACACACACAACCTGGACGCAGCCTGGAATTCTGACATGCTTCAATCGGTCAAATCACTGGGCGATTTTGGAGCCTTGATCGTATTGAGCGATAAGGCTGAAGGCTCCCGCACCTGGGTGGAGCAAATTCAGCCGGGATTGGGCACGACACCGTTGATGTTTGTGGTCAGCGCGCAGGCGGCTCCGTTGCTGCAGCCCTATTACCAAAGCGGACAGGTTTCTGGCTATGTAGCCGGTTTTTATGGAAGTCTCGCCTATGAACAGCTGCTGCAGCAATCCAGCGGTTCACTCTCACATCTGGGAGCATTTCAATCGGCCATGCTATTGGCAGCGGCGTTGATCCTGATAGGCGGCATCGCCACCTTGATCCGACCTGCGGCCGTAGAGCGAAAAGGATAAACCGGGATGCTGACCCTTTCTGCTGATCTCCTCTGGATGCTCGTCAGTTTTATTCTTACACTGATGGTGTTCAGTTATTTGTTTGGTGACAATGCTCTCTTCCGTTTCGTGTCGGCATTGTTCATTGGTGCCACCACCGGTTATTTCTTTGTGATCCTGGTCTTTCAGGTCGTGCTGCCGCGTTTGGTGGCACCCATTCTCAACGGTTCGGTCATTTCACTTGTCCCGCTGCTGCTTTCAGGCTTGCTTCTTTTGAAACTTTCACCGAAATTGGCCAGGTTCGGCAACATCTCGATGGCTTACCTGGTGGGTACCGGAGCCGCTGTGGCCATTGGTGGCGCCATATTGGGTACGCTGTTTGGACAGATAAAAGGCACACTTACTTCCTTTGATATGCTGCAGCATGCAACTGGTACTTCTCCGGTCTTTCTGATCCTTGAAGGGACCTTCATGCTCGTGGGTACCATCGCCACGCTGGTTTATTTCAACTTTGGAGCTCGAAATTCCACTCCCAAAGGTGCTCAACGCGGATGGCTCAGCGCCGTTTTTGCCTGGATCGGCCAATTCTTCATTGCCATCACGCTTGGGGCTGTTTTTGCCGGTGTATTGACCACTGCCATCACTGCATTGGTGGAACGTTCTGACTTTATCCTGCAATCCATCAATACCTTGATGCACTAACAGGATTTTTATGGCGACGTTGTTGACGGAAGTAAATTCGGTTTTAGGAATAGAGATCGGCTCAGTGCAAACCAGGGCCGTGCTTTTTGATGTGGTTGAAGAAACCTACCAGTTCCTTGCTTCAGGCAGCGCACCAACTACCTGCGGTGATCCAGTTTTTGACGCCATGCCTGGGGTGATCGCAGCGATCCGTGATCTGCAAGAGATCACCGGCCGTTTCTTCCTTGATTTGAATCAAAAATTGATCATTCCAAGCCACGGTGGGGTGGAGGGGGTTGACCGGCTGTTGATCACCCTCTCGTGGGGTCCCGACTTGGATGTGGTGACCTACGGTCTGTTGAATGAGCTTTCACTCGAAACCGCCAACAGACTCGCCAGAACCCTGCCGCTTAATGTGGCAGACAGTTTCAGCATCAATGACCGGCGTTCGACACAGGCTCAGATGGACGCACTTCTGGCGGTCAAACCGAGCATCTTGATCTTTGCAGGTGGTTCGGATCGTGGTGCCACCAAAACCGTTGGACGTATCGCCAACAAGATCGCCTCATCCCTTCACCTGTTTAAAGCAGAGGAAAGACCCAGGGTGCTGTTTTGCGGCAACCGGGCAATGGCTCGCCGGGTGAAGGAAATTCTTGAGAAAGAAACGACCTACGCTTCCACTAATAACATCCGGCCGGAGATTGAGAACGAAGACCTGGCACAAGCTTCATTTGACCTTAATCTGTTGGTCATTGATGCCAAATTGAATTCCATCAATGGCCTTGAACGTATTGCAGCGTTCTCCAATGAAAAACCACAGCTGACCGCCATCGGCTTCCACCGTGTGATCCGTTTCCTGGGAAAACAATATGACCCGCTGCGCAAGGTGCTGGGCATTGATCTTGGCTCCGCGCATGTCACTGCAGCGTATGCCAATCACCACGAAAGTCAGCAGATCACGCTGCCCATTGGCACTGGCTTTGGATTGGAAAAAGCCCTGGAGAAAACCCGATTTGCGGATCTTGAAAAATGGCTGCCTGAAGTCTTAACTGAATCCCAGGTGATGGATTATCTGTGGCAGAAAACCTTGTTCCCAAACAGTCTGCCGGTCAGTGAAACAGATCTGCAGATCGAACTTGCACTGGCTCGTCATCTTTTGTCTATGACCATGCAGGAACTCGAAACTCACGCTGACCTCACAACCCGAAGCTTTGAACCTGTTTTGGTAGGGGGATCCATTTTGACCCATGCTGCCACGCCCTGGCAGATGTTGACCACACTATTGGATGGCATTCAACCGGTCGGCATTACCCCCTTGGTGATTGATAAACACGGCATTCTCTCGTTATTGGGGGCGGCGGCCAGGTCAAATCCGCTGCTGCCTGTGCAGGTGCTTGAAAGCACCGCTTTCATCAACCTGGCAACGGTGATCACTGTCGAAAGCAAGGCCAAAACGGGGACCGTCCTCCTAAAAGCTCGTCTGCAATCCGCATCAGGCAAGGCACGCGAAATAGTGATCAAGCAGGGCGAACTGGCATCACTTCCTCTGGCTTTTGGAGAGTCTGGTGTTCTAACCCTAAAACCTGAGGCTAAAGTAAACATATCCGATATTGAAGTCGGTAAAGACCCCATCAAGGTGAGGGGAGGCGTGTGTGGATTGGTCTTTGACACCCGTGGACGCCCGTTGGTGCTGCCGCAAGATCAAATTCATCGCCTTGCCATGCTTGATCGTTGGTCAAAACCTGCCAATCAGTAAAACTGGTATGTTTATTGCAACATAAGAGCCAGGTGACATTATGCAAAATCCGGTGACTCAAATCAATCCTCTGGTCAAGATCCGCAGAAATCGTGTTCTGCCGGTGGCTGGTATGGTATTGGTTCGAGTGGGACAAAAAGTGACCCCCGGAGAAGTGCTGGCGGAAACACTCATCCCGACCCGGCATGTGATCGTGGATGTTTTGAACGCACTTGGACTCAAGAACGCAGATGAAGTCGAAAAACTGGTTGACCGCCAGGTCGGTGATTTGGTGGATAAACACGACATCATCGCCGAAACAGGCGGATTGTTCTCGCGTGTCATCCGCGCACCCATGCCCGGCAAGATCATTTCCATCAAAAATGGCCAGGTACTGCTGGAAGTTGAATCCCGCAAAGTGGTGGTTCAATCCGGATATGCCGGCCAGGTGGTTGAGATCTTAAGCGACCGCGGCGCAGTGGTTGAAACCAATGGAACTTTGATCCAGGGTGTGTGGGGCAACGGTCTGATCGGTTTTGGTCCATTTATTGTGGATTCACAGACCATTGACCAGGAACTCACCCCCGCGTCTCTCAGCATCAATACGCGCGGCACCGTTTTGGCGGCGTCGTGGTGTGAACAGGAAGAAAGCCTTAATCTGGCGGCAAGTCTGCCCATCGCCGGTTTGGTGCTAGGCAGCATGAGCCCAAGGTTGATCCCCTGTGCGCTCAAACAAAATTATCCCATTTTGCTCCTGGAGGGCTTCGGCAAGATCGCCATCAATGGTCATGCTAGGAACATATTGCTCGCGAGTGCCCAAAAAGAAATGAGCCTTAACGCGGTCAAATGGGATCATTACAGCGGCAAACGCCCTGAACTCAGCATTGCACTTCAAGCCGCAGGCGACCCTGAAACTGCCAGCGCCGAATTTGCCGCAGGCCAGAAGATCAGGGTTCACAGCTCGTCTTATGCAGGGAAAACAGGGGTTTTAACTGCCATCAATACAGGCAAGACCACGCTCCCCAACGGATTGAGAACTGCAACAGCTTCTGTACTTTTTCAGAACAATGAAAAAACGGTCGTACCGTTTTCGAATTTAGATATTATTGAAGTTGAAGAACGATTCCCCGGATAACTTGTTTCAGGAGGATATACCATGGCACTAAATAATTTTGATGAGGATCAATTTGACCAGGAAAGTTTTGGCGGCGGAGATTATGAGCCAGAGCCACCCAAACGAAGAGGGAATCGCACCTTCCTGATTGCCATTGCCATCGTCGGCATTATCTTCGTGATTGCCCTGATCTTGCTGTTGCTCGTGGCACCCAAGCTGCTTGCGAACCAGCGCCTGGCTCAGCAGGAACAGGCTGCCCAGATCAATGCGGCCAATACTGCCACGGCCATGTATGCCACTTCGATGGCACAGTTGGCCCAAGCCACCAAAACCCCCACAAAAACAGTTGTAGCGGCGGCAGGTGGAACGTCTCCGACCAAAACTCCGGTTGTGGTGATCCAGCAGAATACTCCCATGGGGGCGGGTGGATCTGGACTTTCAGCTTCCGAGCTGGCTACAGTTTCTGCCTTGCAAACGCAGATGGCCGGACGTGGTGTGGGAACCCCTGGCGCCACCTCGACAGCGCTGCCTTCCACCGGTTTCGCGGATGAAGTGGGTCTACCCATGATGGCCGGTTTGGCGATCATCCTGGTGGCCGTCATCGTCCTCAGCCGCAGACTTAGAATGAACACCAGATAATTAATCAAATTAGCTAGACTAAAAGCAGCCCCCGATCTCGCTGATTTCGGGGGTTTTAATTCATGAGACCCGCGGGGTTTTCAAAATCCAGCGGGTCTCCGTCGCAAGAAAATCCCCCGCAGATTTCAAATCGGCGGGGGATTGAATCTACTTGAAGTAAGTTTTAGTTACGAAACGCTGGCGGCTACAGTTTCGCCGTACTTGAGCAGTTCCTTGACCATGGCTTCGGAGCGTCCTTCAGCATAAACACGCAGCACGGGTTCGGTGCCTGAGGGTCTGATCAGCAGCCACGAGTCATCCGCAAAAATGTATTTCACGCCGTCCATCTTTGAGATCTCGACGATGCGTTCACCGCCGATTTCGGCAGGATGATCGTTTTCAAGCTTTTCGACCATGACCTTCTTTTCAACGGGGTGTTTGAGGCGCAGATCGGTGCGCTCGTAGTAGACTGGTCCAACTTCCTTCTGCAGGTCCTCGACCATCTCGAAGAGGGAGGTCTTGGCCATGGCGACCATTTCAATGATCAGCAAGCCCATCAGGATGCCGTCACCTTCGGGAATGTGCCCCAGGAAGGATATGCCGCCGGATTCTTCACCGCCAATCAATACGCTTTCTTTCATCATGTAATCCGAGATGTGGTTGAATCCGACCGGGGTTTCACGGAGGGGCAGGTTGTACTTCTTGGCCAGACGGTCAATCATGCGTGTAGTTGAGACTGTGCGCACCACTGTGCCGGTCATGCCGCGTTTTTCCACCAGGTGGCGCAGCGCCAAAGCCATGATCTTGTGCGGATCCACGAAGTTGCCGTGTTCATCCATGGCGCCGATGCGATCGGCATCTCCATCGGTGGCCACACCAAAGCAGCCCATGCCCGCGCCGATGGCGCCTGCCAGCGGACGCAGGTAGGCAGCAATGGGTTCAGGGTGAACGCCGCCAAAACCGGGGTTCATATCGCCGCGAATCTCTGAAATTTCGCAGCCGGAACCTTGCAAAATACCTTTAATGACCCCGCGGCCGGAGCCGAACATGGAATCCACCACAAAGTTCTGGGGGTTTTCAGCGATGGCGTCAAAATTGATCAGGGTGCGCAGATGTTCGTAATAAGCAGGAATGGGGTTGAACTTATAGATCAAGTTCTGGGCACGGGCTTGATCAAAATCCATCAGGTTGGGGCCGCGGCCCTGCTGTTCGTTATCATTCAAATACACTTCAACGCGGCGGCATTGTTCGGGCAGCGCTGATCCGCCGTAGGCAGATTTGAGCTTGACGCCGTTATAGCGTGGAGCGTTGTGTGAAGCGGTGATCATAACGCCGCCGATGGCGTTGAGGTTGCGAACGGCGTGCGAGATCACAGGGGTGGGAGCGTCAGATTGAGCCAGATAAACAGTAAAGCCGTTGGCGGCCAGCACACGGGCTACCTCGGCGGCATAGCGGTCTGATAAAAAGCGGGTGTCAAAGCCGACCACCATCTTGTGTGGATCGGGAGTGTGTTCCAAAACCGTACCGTTCGTCCAGGTGTCGGAGGCAACCGCATCCGCGATGGCCTGTGAAAGCTGTCTCAGGTTGTGAAAGGTGAAAGTATCTGAAATTACCGCCCGCCAACCGTCAGTTCCAAAATGGATCGTCATTGATCTTCTCCAAAATTTTTAATATTAATGAAACCTGCGTCATTCATCAGGTTTCGAAAATGGCACTATTGAGCAAAATTGATGTATATGATATTGACCCAGCCTTTGCTGCCGTCATCCATCAGAATTTGAACCCAGGTTTTTTCAGGGTTGGTTCCCAATACCTGAACCGGGGCCTTATTCGGGATGGCCGGGATGATCTTTGGGCATTGGGTGTCGTTGTAGCAGGGTGCCTGGCGGGCATAAACGCCGCCCTCAATATTGATGGTCGCCCAGGTTTCCGGCGGTTTGGGGGTATTGGTCACGGTGGGGGTGCGGGTCGGCACCAGTGTATTGGTGGCAGTGGCATTGGCCGGGATGGGAACCGTGGCAGTGGCAGGCCGAGGGGTTTCTGTGAGGGTCAGCGGCCTGGAATTCATCAAGGTGGGAGTTGAGGAATAAAGGGCAGGGGTATTGTCAGCGGTTAATTCCGTTTTGAGCGCGCTGGACATGATCAAAGTATAAGCCGTGCCTGCCAACAGCAATGCAGTCAGAAGATAACCAAAAAAGGTGAAAGGCCGCAGACGCAAGAAAGCCAGGACGATCGTACCGATCAGGATCACCAGCAGAATGTTGATGCCTGCGGTCCGCAAAGCGGGCGCGAAGAATTGGGGCATCTTACTGGCAAGACCGAATCCGGCCACCCCGATGGGAATGTAGACCTCATACGCCAGGGCAACGCTGGCCACAAGCGAACGCTGTTTGGGCACACGGACCGTCAGGTAGATGGCCAGAACAGTGCCGACAGCCAGCAGGATCAAGTCGGGGATCGAAAACCGGGTATGAAAAAGTGCCTGATTGGGATAAAAATTGGGGATGAGTTTTGATATCCATCCGCTAAGAAGGCCGCCGATAAAAATGAAGACCGATCCAACGGCCAGCCCGCCCAGAGATTGGGTGAAGAATTTGAAGGATCCCACCGCTGTGGATAATCCCAGCCCGACCAGCGGCGCCATAAAGGGGGCCAGCAAGGCGGCCAGAATGTAAATGGCGGGATGATCCAGCAGGATGGCGGCGCCCAGTACAACAGCGCATAGCATCGAGAAAAGGTAATAATCTATGGCGGGAACCAAACGGCTGGCGATTTCGTTTACATATATGGAGCGTTCCGTGCGACCTGAAGGAACGATAATACGCCGCGTTCTACGGCGGCGTGATTCATTAATGCGGCTGGATGGTTCCAGCGGAACTTGATCTTCAGGGTTTTGATCCATTATGATTATGGTGTTTAAGCTTTTAGTTTAAAAACCCACCATTTTATCGGTTTGGCAGGGAGTTCAATTCGATCAACAGACAATTTTGTAATTACAAAAAATATGCGTTTCTCTAACATCTACCTATTATAATACATCCAACAAATACAGTAAGCTAGGCTCTGCATCTTATGAAAAAACAACACATCATTACCATTTCATCACTCTTTGTGATCTTTGTTTTGCTGCTTGGCATTTCTGGCTGCGCGGATCGAACCACACCAACCCCAGAAACACCATCCAGCACCCCCACGCCTGAATTTACGGCCACTGCCACCCAGGCGCCTGCGCGGATCGTTTTGTTTGATCCGTCCGCCCAGGCTGGTGCAGTCACGACCACAGCCATCAGCGATTTCGCCGCGGCCAACAGCCTGGCCTTCGAAACCTGGACGGAGTTACCCGGAGACTTGACCGGTACCAGGATCATGGTGGTGTTCAGCGGCCTGGATAATCTGGCCGAAGTGGCGGCTTCCAACCCGCAAACGCAGTTCATTACCACCGCCATCAACACTGCCGCCGCGTCCAACATCAGCACCCTGGCGGTCAATCCGCTGCACCTGGCCTTCATGGCCGGCTATCTGGCCGCCATGACTTCTGAAGATTGGCGGGCAGGGGCATTGATCTCCGACCCGTTGAGTGTCGGCCTTGCAGATGCCTTTACCAACGGCGGCGAGTACCTCTGCGGACGCTGCACCCCCGCGTATGCCCCCCAAATTTACTATCCGGTGACTTACAGCACCGATGGCGCCAATGATGCTGCCTCGTGGGTCAGCCAGGCCCAGACCATGTGGGCTGATACCTATGCCAATTCGGTTTACATTGACACTGCCGCGGACTTCCCGGAAGTGTTGGACGTGTTCACCGACAAGGTCTTATACAGCAGCAATTCAGCTTCAGCCAACCTGACGCGTTATGCCGCCATCCTTGGTGGAGACCTGACTTCCACGCTGCAGACGGCGCTGCCCGAACTGCTGGCCGGCACCGGCGGCAAGACTTACAACGCCCGTGTGGGCTTGATCATGATCAACAATCCTGAAATCGTTACAGAGGCCAAACAAGCCCGTTTCAACGAAGTCTCCCAGGCGTTGGTAGACAACCTGATCAATCCGCAAAGTGTTCCTTGAAACGGAAAAACCGGGGGTCTTCAAGATCCCCGGTTTCTAGGTCTAAACATTGACCTCAGGGGTTTTTAAACCCATGGGGTTTGTACTTATTTATCGTTTCCCATAAACTCGGGGGCAGTGGCGCTGCCCGGCGCATTGATGGATTCGCGCTTGAACACCTTCATCACCGTCATGAAGAGGATCTTGATGTCCAGCCAGAAGGATTGATGATCCACGTACCAGACATCCAACTTGAACTTCTCTTCCCATGAGATGGCGTTGCGTCCGTTGACCTGCGCCCAGCCGGTGATGCCAGGCAGCACGTCGTGACGGCGTGCCTGCTCAGGTGAGTAACGCTCCAGGTAAGCCACCAGCAGCGGACGCGGCCCGACCAGGCTCATCTGACCTAGCAGCACATTGATCAGTTCGGGCAGCTCATCCAGGCTGCTGGCGCGCAGGAACTTGCCGAATTTCGTCAGACGCTGTTCATCGGGCAGTGGCGTACCCTGTTCATCAAAGGCATTGCGCATGCTGCGGAATTTATACAATTTGAAGAGCTTGCCATGATAGCCTGGACGCACCTGGGCAAAGATCACCGGTCCGCCCAGGTTGATCCAGACCAACAGGCAAAGGATCAAAATGACAGGGGAGAGCACGATCAGTCCAACCAGGCTGACCAGCAGGTCAAAGATCCGTTTGGAGAGGGGTGTCTTTTGGTTTGTTCCGTGAGATTGCATACCTTCATTTTACCAAATCGTGAAAAAATCGTTTTATGACAGTCCCATTTGGATTGAGATATAATTTAGCGAGGAAAAGAAACAAATCTTATTGATCTGTGAAAGGCACTTATGACTAAAAAAGGTAGAGTTTTCTCAGGCGCCCGCCCCACCGGACGGCAGCACATCGGCAATTATCTCGGCGCAATCAAGAATTATGTGGCAATGCAGGAAGATTACGACTGCGTTTATTGCATCGTGGATCTACACGCCCTGACCACGCTTGAAACCACGAAGGATCTGCGCCAGAATACGCTCGAAATGGCCTGGGACTGGCTCGCCGCGGGCATGGACCCAAAAAAATCAATCATCTTTGTTCAGTCGATGGTGAAACAGGTCACTGAATTGCACACGATTCTCTCCATGGTCACTCCCCTGGGTAAATTGACCGATCTTCCCACCTTCAAAGAAAAGGTGCGCGATCATCCTCATAATGTGAATTATGGTCTGGTGGGTTATCCTGTCCTTCAAGCCGCGGATATCACGCTCTATAAGACGAATTTTGTCCCTGTCGGAATTGACCAGGTGCCGCATATCGAATTTACACGTGAATGTGTGCGGTCTTTTAATTACCTTTACAACACCAACGTTTTGATTGAACCGCAAGCCAAAATCACGCAGTTCCCCAAGATTTTGGGTACAGACGGTGTCAACAAGATGAGCAAAAGTCTCAATAATGATATTGAGTTGGCCGCAACCGCAGAAGAAACATCGGCTATTATCATGAAGATGGTTACCGATCCGCAGCGGCTGCGCCGCACCGATCCCGGCAACCCGGATGTGTGCAACGTGTTCTCGCTGCACAAGGTCTTCAGCACACCAGAAGAAGTGGAAAATATCAACGTGGAATGCCGCAAAGCCGGTATTGGCTGCGTGGACTGCAAGAAGCTGCTGGCAAAGAATATGAACGAGTATTTTGCTCCCCTACGCGCCAAACGCGAAGAATTTGTCAAAGATGATTCAGGCACCTGGGATATGCTCTACGATGGAGCCAAGCGTGCCGAAGTGATCGCCGAAGCCACCATGGCTGAAGTGCGTGCGGCGGTAGGTTTGCCGAAATAGTGACTATCCAGACCCCCGGGGACTTAAAGTCCCCGGGGGTCTAAAAAATAAACCCCAGAAACCGGGGATTTTTGAAAATCCCCGGTTTTGTATAAGAGAGACCATGCGCGCCATTATTCAACGAGTCAATTTTGGGCAGGTGACCATCGCCGGCAAGACCGTCGCGGATATTCAAACCGGGATGGTGATCCTGTTGGGCATCGGCCACGGGGATGACCAGGCCAAGGCCAGCCAGATGGTCAAAAAGATCGCCCAGCTGCGCATCTTTGAAGATGAAAATGAAAAGATGAACCTCTCACTGTTGGATATCAAGGGCTCCGCCATCGTAGTCTCGCAGTTCACGCTATATGCCGATACGCGCAAGGGCAACCGGCCGTCTTTTACAGACGCTGCACCGCCCGATCTGGCCAGTCCGCTGGTGGATTATTTTGTGGATGAATTGCGTAAGTTGGGGGTTCCCGTGCAGACCGGGGAATTTGGCGCACACATGTATGTGCATTTGCAAAACGACGGCCCTGTCACCATCTCACTCGAGATGTAATTCCTAGAATTTCCACATCCAGGCATCCATTTGCACGGCAACAGCGCCAGCCTCAAGCGCTGCCTGCCCCTGTTCCTTTGAGAAAATTCCACAGCCGGCGATCAGCGGCAGATTAAGCATGCGCAGGCGGTGCAATGCCGCCATCATCTGCGGATGAAGGGCGGGTCCGTATAAACGGCCGTTTCTGCACTTGCGACCCTTAAGCATCACCCCTCGTGGTGCGGAGATCACCACGCCATCCGCACCCAGGCTGGCGACCTTCTCGATCAGTGCCGGTTCGGCTCGATCCAGCGGCAGGCACACAAAGAACGGCAATTCCCCAGCGGCGGCTTCAATTAATTCATGCAGATTTTTTCCGCCGGCGTCTGAAGGCAGACCCAACTCCACTGCCGAAACGCATTGGGTTTCTTCAAGCTGCCGGACCATGGTTTGTACTTCATAAGGGGTGGCGGCCAGTAGATGGACCCAAAGAGGTACCGGAAGGTTGGTCCATTTTTTACCGTAGGTTTTGAGCACGTTCTTGATGCCCGGGTTGGGTGAACCGGTGTGCAGCATGAATCCGCCCGGGTAGGGGAGGATCGTGCGTGTTTGTGAGGGGGGTCGTGGCATGAGACTGACCGGGTTGGTGACAAAACCGCCCATCGGCACGGATTCGTCCGGATTGTGCTGTGGCATGTAACCGCCAAAGCCAGCCGCATTCATCCACGGTGAATTTAATCCAAGTTCAAAGTAGTGGTTATCCAAGGCTGCCGTCCTCGGCAAGCAGGTCGTCCAGCGCGAAAACCGGGCCGTCTTTGCAGGCCAGGCGCCAGCCATGGCTGGTATATACGGAGCAGAGGCCGCAGGCTGAGGATTCGTCGCAGGGCATCTGGGTTTCTAGCATAACCTCGGCGGTGAGGGGTGTCTTTCTGCCCGCGTTGAGCTGCAGCCCATTGCGAAAGTCATTGACCTGTCCCGGCGTCAGCACCACCGCCAGGTAATCCGCCCATTCTTTGACCTGGTTGAGTTCTTCAAGGGGCAGCACTTCGATTTCTGGCGCGAGGTCCGAAAGATGCCGGTTGGTCAAGAGTGTTACTTCAGCACGGTTGGCTAACGCCAGGTCGGCAAGCGCCGTCAGACGGTTCAGGCTGAAGTTGTCCAGGGTGGTAAGCGCCACCCGGCGGGTCAGGGGTGGCAGGTGAAAGCCGTTGCCGCGTGGTCCGCGCAGGTGCAGTTCAGTCCCTGGTATCCAACTTTTAGGAAAGTCACCGTATAAAACGAGTTCGTTAGTGGTTGCCCGACACGGATACAGCAGGGTTGGCAGCAGATCATCTGATTCCGCAGCGTAAGCCTGAAAGAATTGTCCTGCAGTCGTTTGCAGGAAAGGCTGCATCTTGATCTGGATGCAAACCTCGTCATTGATCTGCTCAAGCCCTGTGATGGTAACCGAGTGTGTTTTCATTAATATCAATTATACCGATATCACAGTTTACCATTTCGTAATTCGTAATTCGTAATTCGTAATTCGTAATTCGTAATCACGATTCACAATTCACAGATCTTCTCTAATCTATTACTTATAAATGCCTTATATAATCATTAAAGTTACACACGTTTAATAATGAGGAGAAGAGTATGGATATCGCCAGTATGTTAAAAGGACTTGCAGGATTGCTTTGGGTGGGCTGGGTTGCCATCCTGGCTTTTGTGATCTTTCGCGCTGCTCGCAAGACACCCTTGAAAAGCGGCAAATCATTGATCGTCATTGTGTTGGTCATTGCCATCGTGATGACCACCGTCAGTTCCGGCCTTGTATTTACCAACCCGGATGAACGCGGTGTGGTCATCTCGGCAGTCAGTCCGCAGGGTTATCGTGCCGAAGCCTTGCAGCCCGGTTTGAGCTGGATCATCCCCTTCGCGGAGAATGTGGTTTTCTATCCCATCTCAAGGCAGACCTACACCATGTCCATTGCGACAAACGAGGGTGCGGTACAGGGTGACGATTCCATCGCCGCCAGAACCATGGATGGTCAGGAAATCTATGTGGACGCCTCGGTCATTTTTGCGATCAATCCGGCTGATGTAGTGCAGGTACACATCCAATGGCAGGATCGCTACGTGGAGCTGATCCGTGCCCAGGCTCGCGGTATCATCCGTGATGTGGTTTCACAGTACAAGGTTGAAGAAGTGGTCAGCACCAAACGTGCAGAACTGGTACAGAAAATCACCGACAAAATGCGCGATAAGGTTGAAGCCAACGGTTTGATCTTGAATGATTTCGTGCTGCGTAACATTGCTTTTTCAGCTGAGTACTCTGCTTCCATCGAACAAAAACAGATCGCCGAACAACAGGCTCAACAAGCAAAATTGGTGGTTGAGCAGAAGAAACAAGAAGCTGACCAGGCTCGTGAAGTCGCCAAGGGTTTGGCTGATGCAGCTGTGACCAAAGCCGAAGGTGAAGCCCAGGCTCGCTTGATCCAGGCCGAAGCAGAAGCCAAAGCCATGCAGTTGATCGCTGAAGTGCTGAAGGATAATCCCAACCTGTTGAATTATCAGTACATCACCAAACTTGGAGACAACATAAGTGTGATGATGGTACCAAGCGGTTCACCCTTCATTCTGCCTTTCCCGCAGACCAACGGAACCGGCAGCACGACCACTGTAGTACCTTAAGATTGGTCTCTTGATTATTAATCAAGTAGGGGAGGTTCATGAACCTCCCCTACTTGATTCTATTAATGGGCTTTAGCCTGTTGAGAGAGCGAAGCGAGCGAAACAAACAACCACCCGCTATGCGGGTGGTGACGAAAGGTTAAACCACAAATCACCTAGATTGCTAGAATAGTGATTGTTCAAGTCT
>JAKAFP010000008.1 GCA_021825925.1 Chloroflexota bacterium | reverse complement strand
AGATTGATGTTACCAATGGTGACTTATTGAGCAGAAAGGCATACCGATTAAGAAGTCTGTATAATCAATAAAGTGTTACCCATGTGGTTGCACAATCTGTTACCCATGTTGCTGTATACATCATGAATTGCCCCTACGATTTATTAATAGGTTTGATCAACCGACAAGGCTATTCCTCAAACTCTTCCACGTGATAAATGGCAACCTCAAGTACTTTGCGCTTCCACAGGTCCGCGGAGGCCCCCATCTTTGCACATAAATGCGATAAAAATTCCTCTGGCACCGGCAATTGTTCCCACACCTGCGGAAGGAACGTCGCTCGTCTGAATCCATCCTTGAGGATCACGCCGTCCACATGAGGTTTGAGCAAACTGGGCAGGTCGCCGGGGTTTTGATATTTGAGCGGAGCGGACGGGGTTAATCTTGAGATTTCGATATGCAGTTTCGGAACCTCGGCCTTGACCACCGGCGGAAAACGGTAATCTTCAAGAGCTGCCTGACGGGCATGGTCGCGCACGTCTTCCACCAGGCTTTGATAGGCTTCCAGTGAGCCGATGCAGCCACGTAGTTCGCCATCCATGGTGAGGGTCACAAACGAGGCGCCTTTTTGAGCCAGGGCTTCTGTCAGATCAGCATCCGCCCACATGGGCAGGGGTTGTTGATTGACAGCCTTCACAATTGTCTGACGCGCCAAAGTCAATAGAAAGTCTTTTTCGTGTTCTGAAAGTGGATTTTCCATCATAACTCCAGTTGGTGATAATTGCGGTTGCCGTAGATCAGGGCAGTGCTTTTTTCTTCCTTTCGAGCTTCGAGTACTTCACCTACAAAAAGCGTTGAATTGGGCATCGGATATTGATGAACCACCCTGCACGCCAGAGTGCCCAAACCGCCTGCGATGACCGGGATGTTTTGAGCGAGACGTATAACCGAAAGCCCGCCCATGCGGTCACCTTCATCGGGGATGACCCCCGCAAAACGGTCTGCGATGGATTGCTGTTCGGCAGATAACAGGGTCACACCGAACAAACCGGTTTGGGCGACCATGGTATGGGTGCGGGTTTGATTGGCGAGCGTCACAATGATCCGCGGCGGATCAATCGAGACGGAGACAAGCGATCCAACCGTCATGCCATGCAGTTTTCCATCCAGCTCGGCGGTAACAATCGAAACTCCTGTCACCCAGTGCCGCATGACTTCCCTTAATTCTTCCATGATCGTCTCGTCATCCGTGTTGATATGCTCATTTTTTCATCCCTTATTATCAGGTTATACTTTGTCCGCCAGACGAAGTCAAGCACAATTTGCGTTATAAATTTGGACTTTGGCACAAACCTTGCTATAATTCTTGAAGATTATGTCAAATATTGATTCTTTTAACCAGTACCCTGACGATGAAGAACCGGAAGTTGAACCCGTAACCTCCAGTTCAAGTAGTTCAAACACACCTAAACCTGCGCTCACCCCCAAAGGGAAGTTCAGCATGTTTTCGGGTATTCAATCCATTGTTACCTATGCCTTTTTATTCGCCACGCTTTTTACTCTTTTCACCCCTGACAATCTCTTTTCGGGGCAAATGCTGACCCGTGTATTTGAAGCCTGGCAGGCCAACCCCACCAGCATGGCGCCGGTCGTCACAGAAGTGGTCAGCGCCGAGATCAATCGCATCGGCATTGTATCCGGTCATTGGAAGAACGATTCCGGCTCGGTGTGTTCGAATGGATTGACTGAAGAACAGGTAAACCTCAGGATCGCCAGCCTTGTACAGCAAAAACTGACCGCTGAGGGCTTCCAGGTGGACCTTTTGGAAGAGTTTGATCCCCGTTTATCCCAATATAAAGCCATTGCGTTGGTCTCCATTCACGCCGATACCTGTGATTTCATAAATGATTCCGCCACGGGCTACAAGGTGGCCGCGGCGCTTGACAGTGCTTATCCTGAGAAAGCCACCCGTTTGACCATGTGTCTGGTGGACCGCTATGGCAAAGACACCGGGCTTCAATACAAAACCAACACCACCAATGACATGACTTCTTATCATGCCTTTGGTGAGATCAATACCGAGACCACTGCCGCCATCATTGAAGCGGGTTATCTCAATCTTGACCAACAGATCCTGACCCAAAAACCTGATATTGTTGCCCAGGGTATTGTGGATGGATTATTGTGCTTTATTCGTAATGAGAATGTGAATCCTACTCAGACCGTCCAGACCGTGGCTCCAACACAGGCAAGCCCATGAGCGATCAAACAGCCTACCAACTAAGACTAGCTCTCGTTAATGCCCAGGTCGCGCTTCAGCAAAAGAACAAGATGGAAGCGAGGCGTTGGGCTTTATTTGCCATAAAGATCGCTCCTGAAAGCGAAGAAGCCTGGATGATCCTGGCGGCTGTTTCAAGCCCTTCAGCCAGCGTGGCTTATCTCAATAAAGCTCTACAGATCAATCCGAAAAATGAACGGGCAGCCAAAGGCCTGCAGTGGGCTGAAACGCGCATGGCTGAATATAAAGCCAAGACGCCGGTCATTCAGGTCGTTGCCATTCCTGCGGTAAAACCGACCGTCATGCCCACCGAACCAGTCGTCACGGAACGTGAATTCATAACAGAGCCGTCGGTTTCTGAAGCAAAAGAAGTGGTCGAGCCGGTCATCGAACCTGAAACTCCATCATTTGATACTTCACAGGTTTCAGAACAGGCGATCGCACCTGAACCAACCCCAGTGGAACCTGAGATCATTGCTGAAGTTCCGCCATTGGAACCTGAAATAATGGCTGAAGCTCCACTCGGCGAAGCACTCTCAGCAAATGAACCCGCCCCCCTTGAACCCGATTGGGATGCACTTGATTCTCTGGGCTCTGAACCGGATTGGTCTTCCATCGAACCTCCGATTCCACCAGCAGAAAAGATGGACGAACCCATTCAGGAACCCGGTTGGACGACCTTCGATTCTCAAATCAATAAGCCTGACCAAAACATCAGCGAGCCTCCACCGCTGCCGTTAACGCCACAGGAAGAAGTCACTCCCCAGGAACCCGATTGGTCTGCGCTTTCAGCCTTAATGGCAGAACCTGATCCGGGCCCGGTTGAACCGGCGGTTTCGCCTTTCACCTCTGATGAAGAAACGCCCTCACAGTATTCTGATTGGAAGCCGATCGCGTTTGATGCAGCTGAACCAGAAGCGGTTGAACAGACTTCATTTGAGGAAGATTCAGACGATCGTATTGATATTTTAGCCCGCCTGCATGAAGACGAAGCGGACCGTCAGCAGGAGCTCATTTCTGAGTTTCGACCAGAAGTTCAACCAGAATTCGTTGAAGAATCCGTAAAAACAGTCCCGGTCAAAAACAAACCGGCTAAGAAGTCAGCTGGTTATTCATGGGCCGTTGCTCTTGTCCTTTTCCTCACGCTTGCAGCTTCGGCAGTGGTGGTTTGGGCTGCTCTGCCCGGGTTGAATGCCCTGGCCCGCAGTTCAGCGGCACCCATTCCCGGTGGATTGTTGAACAAACCCTCCCTGACCCCGACGCTTACCGCTACCGCCACCGTGACGCTCACCCCGACACCCACCGAAACTCCCACTCCGACGGCCACTGAAACACCCCTGCCGACCGAGACCCCTACGGTCACCGAAACGCCATGGCCGACCAATACAGCCAGACCATATTCCGCTCAACCCAAACCCGTTGAGTCTTCCACGGACCTGTCTGGGCATTGGATTGATGTCAACCTCAGCGAGCAGCGCCTTTATGCCTATGATGGCGATACGCTGGTATCTTCCTTTTTGGTTTCCACAGGTGTAGCCGCCCACCCGACAGTGACCGGTACCTTCGCGGTCTATGTTAAATATCAATATACCGACATGCGCGGCCCCGGTTATTACCTGCCGGATGTTCCCTATACCATGTACTTTTACCAGGGCTATGGCATCCATGGAACCTACTGGCACCACAATTTTGGCACCCCCATGAGCCACGGCTGCGTTAATATGCTCACCAGCGAAGCCGAGTGGGTCTACAACTTCTCTGAAGTTGGCACCCCCGTAGTGGTCCATTACTAAACCGCCATGGCTGATTCTCTCGACCTTCGGCAATTCTCAAGACGCGAATTCTTGCGGTTCAGCAGCGCTGCCCTGATCTCTGTGCTTGCGTTGAGCCGCACTTCTTTTGCCTATGCTGATTCCGGCATTCAGCAGGATGCTTCAACCCCCCTGGGCCGCATCACAAAAAAACGTCTGGACCTTTTCGACATCCCTTCTGAACAGGGTAAAGTGATTCGTGAACTCGCCCTGGACGAAGTCTTGCCCATTACCAATACCGCCATCGGCAGCGATGATACCACCGCCAACCGCATCTGGTATGAGTTGAACGGTGAAGGATTCATTCACTCCGGTGTGGTGCAGCCTGTTGCGAACAAGTTGAATGAAATGGTTACCAACATCCCTGATACGGGCTTGTTGGCAGAAGTGAATGTGCCTTTCACGGATGCCGTTTACGACCTTCAGAATCCTGATGAATCCATTCGATTGTATTACGCCACCACGCACTGGATCCTGGGCCTCAAAAAAGATGGATCGGGCAACTGGTGGTATGAGCTGCTGGAAGATTTTTACCAAAAAAGCTATTTCGTTAAAACACAGCACATACGAGTCATTCCTCTCGATGAATTGACGCCCTTGTCTCCTGCCGTTCCCGCGAATGAGAAAAGGATAGAAGTTCGCCTTGGCGAACAACTCGTGATCGCATACGAAGGCGACAGCCAGGTGCAGCTCTTCCGTTGTTCTGCCGGCGTCAACAAAGGGGATGTGTCTTTGACTCCCACCGGCGATTTCACCACCGATTACAAACGGCCTTCAAGGCATATGATTGATGGCAACGATCATCACATGAACACATTTAATCTGCCCGGTATTCCATGGATCTCCTACCTGGATGTCAACGGCATCTCGTTCCACGGAACCTATTGGCACAACAATTTTGGCGTCGCCATGAGTCACGGCTGCATCAATCTGCCCCCTGCATCTGCCAAATGGATCTATCGCTGGACGAATCCGGTGGTGGGTGTCGGTGAACAACGCGGCTACAAAATGCTGGGCGGTACGAAAGTAACCATCAAGTAAAAATTAATAAACTTCTAACAAGAATCCAATCCTCCCGGGTTGGATTCGTTTTATAATTAATGCAAGGTGAATAATATGAGTAGAGAACCCTTATTTAAAGGTTTGGTAATAGATGAGTATGATAATCCGGTGACGACAGGCTCGATCGGTTCGGAACCCTGTTATATTGTCAATGATGCCGGCTTCTTGCGCCATATCCCGTCCGATGCGGTGGATATGGAAATATTGAAATCCTTTGGTGAACAGATCAGCGGCAATGAAGAATTGATCGCTGAACAGGCCACCAAGATGATGGGGCAGGACGATCTTTTTACACATGCGATCATTGAGAATCAACTAAAGAACCTGGATCAACAGTTCGCCCAAGTGCTGCAAATGGGGCTGCCCGAAGAGACCCGTGTTTACCTGGGCATGATTGGCTTTAAAGTAGTGGTCAATATCCATGGTGAGGTCATCCGCATTGACCAACCTGCATCAAGATCTGACGAAAATGGAGAAGGTGACGATAATGGTGAATAGCCATGCCCGCCTTGTTCAGGAGAAAACACAATGATGTCCGAGTATATTAGATCGGTCACCGAAAGTGATTTTGAATACGAAGTGCTTGCCTATTCGCAGAATACACCGGTCATAGTGGATTTCTGGGCGGAATGGTGCAAGCCTTGCAAGATGCTTTCACCGATCCTCGAAAAACTGGCGGATGAAGCCAACGGCTCATTCAGGCTCGCCAAGGTGGATGCGGATGTCAATCCCAACCTGGTGTTGAAGTACAGCGTACGCAGCATTCCGACTGTGTTGGCGTTTAGCCAGGGCAGCCGCATCAGCGAGTTTGCAGGGCTGCAGCCTGAACCACGCGTACGTGAATTTATCTCCCAGATCCTGCCTCCCAGCCCGGCAAGTCTGCTGGTACAAAAAGGCGACAGCCTGTTGGCAATGGGGAATCTCGAAGGGTCCCGCAAAGCCTACGATGAGGCGCTTGAGATCACACCTGAAACACCGGGCGCCATGCTCGGTTTGATCAAGATCAATCTGCTTGAGGGGAATGCCCCCGCAGCCAGGGCTAGTTTAAGGGTTTTCCCCGCTTGCAAGGAATACAACGAGGCTGAGCGTCTGTTGCCCTTGATGAAAGCCATGCAAGATGCCGTCAGCGGAAGCCTGCCGAATGAGACCGATCTTGATCTGGCTTTCCAAAATTCCATGCGGCTGGCCTTGCGCGGCAACATGCTTGCCAGCCTGGATGGTTTATTTGATATTCTGAGAACTGATAAACACTTTCGGCGTGAACGCGGCAAGGAAGTGGTGCTCGCCATCCTTGATCTGATGGATCAGGAAAGCGACCTGACCCGCCAATACCGTAAGGAACTTACCAGCATCTTGTTTTAGAAAAAAGGCTGCCCTAGATGGCAGCCTTTTTTTATGGTATTGTCTGAAAAATAATTCTACTTCACCAGTACCAGTTCGCCCCAGGTGGTCGGGTTGAACACTGAAAGCCCGTAGGCGCTTGATAGCATGGTCATTTTCTTATAGCTGTCAACATTATCGTTGTCATCCACATTCACGGCAAAACCCAGTCGCATCCCTGCCGAGGGAGTGATGCCATAGAGCGACCAGGGGATGGCTGCTTCAATGCGGTAAACCGTCGCAGATTCAAATTGTTTTGAGATAACCACCTGGCTGCGCTTGCCTGCCACGTTGGAGGGATACCAAAGGTAGGCGCCTGATTCAACGCTGCCATCGCGGCTGCCTGCCGAAAGTCCGAGCTGATAATCATCAGAGGTCAGACTGGTGGTGTAAAAATCGCCCAGCAAGTTTGTATCCAGCAGCACTTCAACGGTATCCCCGTTGTAAATATTGCCGCCGGCATAAGGCTGATTGTAAATATCATCCGTGATTTTGAATCCGAGATAAAGGTTCGTGCTGTCCCAGGCAACGGCGAATGCGCCTTCAAGGTCGGCATTATTGACCCAGTTGGCTTTACCCCAGGCGAAGTTGGGCATGGTGTATTTGTTGGTCTTGTCCACCCATTCTGCATACGTTCCGTCTTGCACGGGGGCAGTGGTAAGGTAATTTGCATAGAGTTGTGAGTTTGCCCTGAAGGCTGGTGCGGAGGTCGGTGCGGTCGTGGCCGTTACCACTATGACCATGGGGGTATTGGTGGCTGGGGCAATTGTTTGTGTGGGCTCTGTCGTAGGTGTGGTTGTCGCCGGTTCCATGGTGGGCAAGAATGCCGTGCTGGTGGCGATCAACGGCGGTGTGATCGTGGCCGGGATGTTATGGCTGGTATCAAATAATGCCGTCAGCGTTGCATTGGGCGTGCCTGCCTGATCTACCCGGGTTATTGTATAACCAAATGGCAAATTGCATGCCACCAGAACCAAGGTGGCGATCAATAGACTGGTTAAGAGAATGGTGGTCTTTTTCATACTTCCTCCACTTTAAGTGAACCCACTATTACCGAATACAAAAGTACCATGTTTTTCGTTGCAAGGTTCATACGAGAATTATAGCCGGATTCATTGTGTAATGATTACGTGGTTTGCCATAAGAGTTTGTTATTAATAAAAGAAGTTTGCAGGCGACCATTATCATGCAGATAAGCGAGATACGAACGAATGGTGCTGCCCACCAGGACGTATTGG
The DNA here is from genome assembly GCA_021825925.1 of Chloroflexota bacterium. Lineage (GTDB taxonomy): Bacteria > Chloroflexota > Anaerolineae > Anaerolineales > Anaerolineaceae > UBA6107. Next base: position 155,298 of record JAKAFP010000008.1, on the reverse strand, counting down.
TTCCAATCCATGCTGAGTTGATAATGATCGAAGATCATCTTTAAGACGTCCTCAAACGCCACGGGTTCCCGGCACCATTCAAGCAGTTTTTCGCTAACCTCCATTACTTTTTGGCGGTTGGCGGCCACCAGCGGACGAATATCTTTACACGCTGGTGCATGAGCCGGGATGAACCATTCCCCTTCAAGCATATCCACTTTATCCAATGTGGCGAGGTAAGCAGCTACATCATAAATAAATGAGGCGTGGTATTTTTGCAGGATGTTTTCACCCATCAAACAGTCTGCAAGGAACCAGACCCCGTCATCGGTTTTAACCCCGAACATACCGAAGTAATGTCCATCGAGGGGGATGATCTCAAGTCCATCAGGCAGGCTGAGCTCGGCAAGATTATGAGCCTCGGAAGCCGGGGCCATCAGGAACTTGTTACGCAATTCCTTGACCGGAAAGCCGCCATAAAGAAAAGATGATTCCAGAATGGGGAATCGGTTGAAGCAGGCTTCAATGCCGCTGGCATAGGCAGGCACGTTCAAGCGCTGCTGCAGCACGGCGTTGCCGCCCACGTGGTCTGCGTTGGAATGGGTGTTGAGGATGAACTTCAGGCTCCAGCCCTGCTCTTCCAAAATGCCCTGCACCTTGCGGCCAGCGTCCTTGTCGTTGCCGCTGTCAATCAGGCAGACTTCCGTCGCGCTTAGCTTATAGATCCCCATCTTAGCCGGTGATTCGATGTAATATGTTTTTTCACCAACCTGGTTCAATTCATACATGCCTTACCTCTTTGTTTTCCATTCTTCTGCCAGCATGGCATAAACCACGTCGTCGCACCATTCGCCGCGGATTAGGATGCTTTGAATAAAAAACCCTTCTTGCCGAAACCCCAGTTTTTCAAGTAATCGTCTTGAGCGGACGTTCTCAGGATCAACGGAAGCCGTGATGCGGTGTTTCTCAAGTTGGCCAAAAAGATACCCCAAAATTGCTTTGACAGCTTCAAAAGCGTAGCCCTGCCCTTGATGTTCAGGCGCGAGGGTGTAGCCAATTTCCATTTGGGCGCCGTCTTCCAGGAAGTGCAGGCCGATATCCCCGATCAATTGGTCGTTATGCAGGGTGATGCCCAATTGCAGCCAGGTATTGGGTGTGTTTGGAATGACCGCCAGGTTTTGCTGGATAAATCTCTCAACTTCTTGAAGGCTCGGCGGATCCCAGGTTTGGAACTGAACGACAGCGGGGTTGCCTCGATATGCCAAAAAGACCTCTTTATCTTTCAATTCGAGGATTCTCAAGACAAGGCGCTCGGTCTTTACTTCTGGCCATTTTTTCATGACTGATCTATATTATCCGATCTGGCCTAAATATCTATCCAACAAATAGCTGACCCATTCTCCCTTTTCCCCTTTTTTATCAAAACTGATAAAACCATCCGCCTTGTAGATGTAATTGATCTTCCAGAAATTCTCTTTTGTTTTCTTGCTCAAGATATGATCAACGGCGCTTTTGACTCTGGGGTCATTCATGTGATTTGTCTTGAAAGCAATATCCAGCAACTCGATGATATTCAGTTGATAAGACTGTGGATAAGCAATATCAAGAATATGATTGGTCAAGGGTTCATTTTTGGTCAATCTTTGAAAAAGGTTGTGTTGTAATAAGTATTCCGAACCCTTGTTAATAGTTTCCTTTATTCTCGTTTCTTCGAATGCTGAAACGGATGAAAAATAGACAAGGGCTTTGATCGTTTTTGCTATGCCTATGAAACAAGGTGTAGATTTCATGCAGCCGCCATATTTTTTTATGCCTGCACCCTGCCAGGAAGTGACTTCATTTCTACCCATCACCTGATATTTTAAAATCCAGTTCACCGCATTTTTAACTTCAGGAAGATCGGCAAGCCCCAGCTTTGAAAAAGCCTCCACCAGCATCGCGTTGTAACACGGAAGAAGATCAACGTTTTTTCCCGTGATGGAAAAACCATCAGGCGTGCCATAAGTTTTTTCAACGTATGCCACTAGATCTTGAGTGTACTTGAGTCTTCCAGAGTATGGGATCTCGGCAAGCGCCAGAATTCTCCATATGGGGAATAATGAATTCTTTGAAAAATCTTGTGTGAGGGCTTGGATCAATTCAGAGGTAGATAATAAATGGTCAATTCTTTCCCCGGATATTTCCATTCCATTATCAACTTCGATATTGAGTACTAACCCGTTGTCCATTTTGCTCAAATCCTTCCAAGAGGGCCTCCGCGTAAATAATGAGATCAGGCAATGGTCGCAGCCACTCTCCTATTTTATTGTTCGCTCGCGGCATTATTTTTATAGATTGGATTTTTCCAGATTTACCACTTGTCCCGGTGGATCCTTTTGGTATTAAACCGGTCTGTAGGTGTTTTGGTCTCGGTTGGATAACCCAGGGCGATGATGCTCAGCGGGATGACGGTTTCTGGCAGCCCCAACAAGGTTTGAACCGGTCTTACCCTGTCTTTGTCAGGGTAGACGCCAAGCCAAACGGCACCCAGGCCAAGGTCGGTGGCTTCAATTAAAATGTTTTCAGTGGCGGCAGAGCAATCCTGCACCCAGAATCCCTTGCAGGTTTCCAGTACCAGATCTCCACACACTACGATGGCGCAGTCTGCCTCTTTGAGCATTTGTGAATAAGGGTGGAACCTGGGAATGTTGTACAGCGTATCTTTATCTTTGATCACCACGAAGTGCCAGGGTTGCTCATTTGCCGCGGAAGGTGCCGCCATGGCAGCTCTCAAGAGTTTCTCGATCACTTCTTCAGAGATTTCCTGTTTGGTGTATTTGCGTATGCTTCGACGGCTGAAAATGGCATTCATATGCGCTATTTTTCCTTTTCTTCGACTAAACACAGTATTTGCTCATTGAGGTTCTTGTTTTTTGCAGAAAGGGTTCTCAAATTTTTGCTTGGTGGATCAGCGCCTAATGGGAATCACCATGACTGAATATCCCTACAGGTTATTGTAGCTGAAGAAATTATTTTACCAAAATTGTATTTCATCATGCTTATTATCAATACTACAATGTACTATTGACATTAATGTATGATATACAGTATAATATGGATGAGGTTAAAAATGGCCACTAATGACGAATTAATTGATGTGTATGTTGTTGAACTCAAACGTGGAACCTTGATGCTGTCAGTCCTGAGTCAACTCAACCAACCTAAATATGGGTATTCACTGGTTCAGGATTTGGAACAGAAAAATGCATTTATTGAGCCTGGAACTTTGTATCCGTTGCTAAGGAGATTGGAAAAACAGGGATTGTTGAGCAGTGAATGGGACACGAAAGAAAACCGGCCTCGTAAATATTATGTTCTCAGTGATCAGGGCCACGAGGTTTATCAGAGATTAAAAACTGAATGGAAAAGCCTTTCAGAGAAGCTTGAAGGATTGTTCAAAGAGGAGAATAGCTAATATGGAATTAATTGATCGTTATGTCAATACATTTTCTGAATACCTTCCGGAAAAATCACGTGATGATATAAAGAAAGAACTGCAATCAAATATATTGGATATGCTGTCAGAAGATCCTGGTGAGGACGAAGTAAAAAAAGTTCTTTCGTCGCTAGGAAATCCGATGAAATTAGCAGCAGAATACACTCAATCTAAAAAGTATCTTATCGGTCCTGGACTGTATGATAAATTCATCTCGGTTCTCAAAACCATAGTTCCCAGTGTTGCCGTTATTGTCATTGTAATTAACCTTTTTGAAATTTTATTCAGACCGTCGGCACAAGGCATGATTAATCTTTCAATAGCGTCTTTCACAAAACTGCTTGTGGATACACTCCAAATGGTAATATCAGCTCTCATCTGGATAACGGTTGTCTTCATTATCTTGGAGAAAACGGGAATTTCTGAAGGGATGTTACCGTTTGCAAAAAAAGAGTGGTCTGTGGAAGATTTGCCAAAGATTGAATTATTAAAGAAAAAAAGAATTTCGCGCAGTGAAACCATTTTTTCGATATTTTTCACAATTCTGTTTTTTTGCTTGATTATCTATAAGCCATTTTTATTTGGGTGGTATCAAAAAGAAGCTTCTGGAACATTAATTTCGACTAACTTGTTTAATGTTGATCGTTTGAATGTTTATACTTCGATCATTTGGGTCTTTACTTTGATTCAACTCATCATTCTTGCATATAAGCTGATCTTTCCTTTTTGGAATAAACCGCTTGCAATCGCAACGGCAGTTTTCAACCTTTCACTCTCAGTTTTGGTGGCTTTTCTGGCTTTTGATTCGACCCTTATTAACATTGAGTTTATTGATATTTTTGCCAAGGCGATTAATTCAACTTACGCTCAAATTGCTCATTCGCTCCAATTAGGGAGCTGGGTTTTTGTCATCGTGTTTTTTGGAATTTGTATTTGGGATTCGATCAATAATTTTCAAAAAGTAAAAGAATAAGGGTTTTATCAATAAACGAAATGACATCCCCAAAAAATGGGGTGTCATTTCGTTTTTCTATCCTCACAATGAATGAGTTAATTAGAAGATTGAAAAGCTCTTTTTAGTGCCGCAATTCGATGTGCAATGATCTGGCGCACCAGTTCACTTTTTTCTGCGATCTCAAAGCCGTGGACGGTACCCTTGGTCTCGTTCAACTCCACTTGAACACCGTTCTTTTGCAGCGCTTCTGCAAAATGAACCCCTTCATCATGCAGGCAATCGAACTCGGCCACCTCAATATAGGATGGGGGCATTTTTTCGAGAGAGGTGGCTTCGATCGGAGAAGCGTATTTGCGTTTGACGGGGAACCCATTTTTGAGGTAGAGCTTCCACATTTTTTCGGTTTGCCTGGCATTCCAAAAGGGGGTATCAATGAATTTCTTGATGGATTCAGTTTCTTGTCTGGCATCTGTGACCGGATAGATCATCATTTGAAAACAGGCGGTCGGGGTCTTTCTGTCCAGGGCCATCAAGTTAACCGCGGCCGTCAATGCACCGCCCGCACTGTCGCCGCCAATGGCGACTCTGTTTGGGTCTATTACGAGTTCATCCGCATTTTGGAGCACCCAATTGAAGGCGGCATAACAGTCTTCTGGTCCAACGGGGAAGGGGTGATCGGGAGCCAGTCGGTAATCTACATAAACAACCTTGCAGGGTGTTTGTGAGGCGTACTTGCAGACCAACGTCTTCATATAGGGAGCGGCCTTAAGCACAAAAGCCCCGCCGTGCAGATAGACGAGGCAGGGAGAGCCTTTTGGAAGTTGTGTGGGTTCAAACAGGGTTATTTCGATTAATGCCCCTTGATAGCCCGGTATCTTCTTTTTGGAGATCTTCACGCCTTCAACGGGTTTTACCATCTCAAAACCGCCTGAAATAAGGGTGTTCATTAAAGGGAGTAATGTCGGTGACATCGGCAGTTGGACTTTTTCATATTTAATGAAATCGGCGTGAATGTTGTATTTGCTCATTAAATGTCTCCAATAATTCGTACACGATTTTGTGTTTCCAGGCGAAAAAATTTTCATAAGTATAACAACCCCTCTATTAAATAAGGGGTTTTTGATCAGCGATTCCCCCAATTGAGCAAAAAACCAGCTGGAATGCTGGTTTTTTGCGGGTTGAATGAAATATATGAGTACTTGAGTTAGGCGAGCGCTTTTTCCCTCAGCCCTTTGATCAGAATATATCCGCTGATCACAAATTCAAAGGGCACATAGGGGAAGACCACCGCAAAGGGGATGTTGACTCCGTAAGTGATGAGGGGGATTCCGAACAACACCAAAAACATCGAGACCAGCCCCCAGATCGAAAGCCAGCTGGGCAGGGCTTTGCTCTTGACCAGCAAATAGTAAAAAAGAAAGGCACCGATGCCAAAGGGGATCATGGCCATGCTGGAGACGAATTTTTCAGCCTGCAGCAGAATTTGTGCGATGGGTAAAAGGGAAATATCGTTGCTGACCAGATACAGATCGCTGGTGCGGATCAGCGCATAAGAAAAAGTCTTGCCGATCATGAGCATCACCGCTTCCAGGATATAAAATCCCAGGCCGGTCATGGCCCAGGTTTTGTTGATCTTTTGCAGCAGGGTATAAAAAAGCACCCCCAGCCAGATGACTCCCATGGCGGTGACGATATCCAGAAAAATGGAAAGCTGTGCGTTGAAAGGATGCAGACCGAGGTTCGCCATGGTTTTACCAATATCGGTTTTATCAACCAGCGGGTCGAAAAGGAATACCCCGCTGATGAAGGGTGCCGCGGCTTGTAATAAAAGGGCGATGCCCAAAGCCGATGTGAATTTGTTTCGAATTGTTTTCATTTTGTTTCTCCTGAATTATGATTGAGTCGAACCAATTGAATATTTTGACGATATATATTACACTATACAGTGTAGTTTAATTATTGTCAATGATAAATTACACTATTCGGTGTAATTTAAGTCATGGAGATTTCATCATGTCTGATCAGGTAAAGACCCGAAAAAAAAGGGATACACACGAGAAACGCCAGGCCATCCTTGAGGGGGCGGTCAAGGTGTTCATCGAAAGCGGATATGACGTATCAAGCATGGATAGGATCGCCGAAGTGGCAGGGGTTTCAAAACGCACGGTCTACAATCATTTTCAAAGCAAGGAAAGTCTCTTTCAGGCCGTGGTGGATGATTTTCTCAGGCAGCGCGATCTGCAGAAACCGATCGAGTATTCAAAAACTCGCTCCCTTGAAGAGCAGCTGAGGGAATTTGCCGAGGCGGAACTATATCTGATTGACGATCCCGTTCGCAGGGGACTGTCAAAATTTTTGACTTCGATCTTTGTCATGGATATTGAATTCGGAAAAAAAGTTCGCAGCCAGGCCAAACCACCGCATGAAGGGTTCATCCACTGGCTGAACGCCGCCAAAGAAGATGGAAAACTTCAATTTGAGTCCGCCGGGCTCGCCGCCCAGATCTTCTATGGTCTGGTGGAAGGCTGCCTGACCTATGCCGCACTCTTTACGGATGGCGCGAGTTTGAAGTTCAAGGAACCTATATTGGCAGAACTGGTCTCTACATTTCTGAGCCGGTATGGAACCGAAGGATAATGAAAGGCTTTAGCCTTCTGTTTCTTTTTCGCCCATTTTTTGGATATTGTCAGTTTTGACCCTTTGAAACAAAAATAGTCCAGCCAAAATAATAAAGCCGCCCACGATGGTGGATAGGGTCGGAATTTCACCAATGATCAGGAAGCCCAGCAGGGTTGCTAGAAACGGGGTGACGAACATGAAATTGGTGACGTCGCTGGTTTTTTCTGCCGTGGCCAGCGCCTTGCTCCACCACAAATAAGCAATCGCACTGGGGAAGATTCCCATGAAGACGATTGCGAAAATCTGGCGGCCGGGTGCCGTACTCAGTTCAACCGATGCGTGTGGAAGGTTGATCAGCAACAGGAGTGTGCCGGCAAAGATGCTATAAGCCGTGGATTGAAGTGCGGTGTACTTTTGGCTGAAATGTCTTTGAAACAGGTTGTAGACACTGATGCAAATGGCAGACAACAACATCCACAGAATGCCAATATTGATGGTAAAAACACCGTCCCACAGCGTCAGCACCAGAATGCCGCAAAATTCGATGGCAATGGCGATCCACCCCAAAAGTCTGACCTTCTCTTTAAAAACGATGGACGACAAAATCGCCGTGAAGACCGGTGCCGTGGCGATGATGATGCTTGAAGTGGCAGGGGATAAGGTTATTGAGCCTGTATTGAAAAAGGTCATGTAGAGCGAAAAACCCGCGGCGCCGGAGATCAGGAAGTATGGAATATCTTTAACCTTCGGCAGTCCGATCTTTTTGTTGAACACCAAAAAGAAAAAGAAGAACGAGGCACAAAGATACCTTAGTACTCCGACAGAAGAGGTTGAAAAGTATTCAAGCGCGATCTTGGTAAAAACGAAAGCCGACGACCACAACAGAATGGTTCCGATGGCGTAGAGGCGTGATTGGTTTTCTTTAAATAATTTCATGCTGGTTTTTCCATGAACCTGTGATGATCAGCCGGGGATGCACCCTCCAGACTAAATTATTGGGTTCTGATCAGATTGGCGATGCATTCCACATGATAGGTCTGCGGAAAGAGATCAAATGGGGTGACGCTTTCGAGTGCATAACCCGCTGTGACCAATTTCTGGATGTCCCTGGCCAGCGTGGCTGGGTCGCACGAGACATACACGATCTGCTGCGGTGCAGACTCGATCAAGGCTGCCATGGCGGTCGGGTCCAGCCCCGCGCGCGGCGGATCAAGCAGCACGGCTTGCGGTTTCAGCTTTAATTCGGGCAGGATCTCTTCCACTGCGCCGATATACAGCGATACATTGTCGAACTCGTCCAGGTTGACGGCGAAATCGTTACAAGACGATTCTGCCAATTCGATCCCCACCAGGCTCTTGACCTTGGGTGCCAGAAACGCCGAAAACAATCCCGCGCCGCAGTAGGCATCCACAACTTCGATTTGTTGATCCATCTTCATAATTTCAAGCACATGCTTGACCATGGCCTCCGCCTGGGGCAGGTTCACTTGAAAGAAAGAGGCTGCTGAAACCCTGAAGGTGCGTCCGAGCACTTCCATCAGTGAATAGTCTTCACCCGCAAGCAGCAGATCCTCATCCGGGCCGAGCAGCACTACCGAGAGCGGAATGTCCACCGTAAATTCGGGCAGCTGAGACGAGCTGCTTTCAAGCCCGACCAGCAGTTCATCATCTGACCCGCAGCGGATCGAGACGCGCTGAATGCCGGCCTCCGCTTCAAGTTCCAGCTGAGGCCATAAATTATTGATCTCGGGCAGCGGCAAGTGGCACTCGCGGATCTCCACTACGCCGTTGGCGCCGGCGCGCTGGTAGCCGGGTTTGCCGGTTGCGGAAAGATGGAACTGCACCGTGTTGCGGTAGTTCCATTCCAGCGGCGAGCCAATGATCTTTTTTACCGGCGGAGCCTCGATCTTGCCGATGCGTTTCAACTGGTCGGACACGATCTCTTGTTTCAGAGTCAGTTGGTCCGTATAGGAAAGGTGTTGATAATGACAGCCGCCGCACTCCATAAAATGCGGGCAGCGCGCTTTGATGCGTTTCTCAGATTCCCGTAATACGCGCTTGATTCGTCCGCGTGCGAAATTCTTCTTGCTGTCTACAATTTCCACTTCCACGCGTTCGCCGGCAATGCCAAAGGGGATGAAGATGGTTTTACCGTCGGGCAGCTTGCCGATGCAGTCCCCTCCAAAGGAGGAGGCGGTTAATTCGATCTCATAAGTTGGGTTCATATCAGCACCTGTCTTTTTGTCGAAAGGAACTATACCTTAAAACCAAAAAAAGTGGACGAAAAGCATTGACTAACATCGCAAGGTCGGGTAAAATTTTGCTCACATTCAGGAACAACGCGGGCGTGGTTCAGTTGGTAGAATGTCTCCTTGCCAAGGAGAAGGTCGTGGGTTCGAATCCCATCGCCCGCTCAAGAAAAAAGACTCGAAAGGGTCTTTTTGCTTTAAACCTGTGGTTTCTCACACCCTTACAGGGTGCCATGTCCCATCGCCCGCTCTCACAAAAAGACTCGAAAGGGTCTTTTTACTTTAACCAACCCAAACCCTGACAAGGTCGCGATCTTTGCGCCCCCGAGCGAAGCGAGAGGGGTCACCTTGTCAGGGTTGATCTTAAATACTTTTATCGATGGAAATCGGAAACATGCCCTCAAAATGCATTGATTGTTATCGTTGCCAGTTAGACCACCTTGACAAGGTTTTTACTAACCTTGTCAAGGTGGTCTTATCACATTCTTTTAATTAATTAACTACTAAAAGGGAAATCCAACAATTTACGAAATAGTGGAAATGGGAAATTTCGACCCTTAAATATGACGCCCCTGATACGAAAACGACAAACGAAATTCCCTGGTCAAGGTATCCTTTCCATCTTTTATTAACCTTTTATCAAATCCGGTTGGCTTTGTATACCTAGGGGTTTGACGAACTTCCCCCGGCATGCTATCATAAAAGTGCAATTATTCTTTTATTTTATTCGGTACCTTAACAGGCATTATTCAGGAGCATTTATATGAGTGCTGATTTTATTTTTCGTATTCTAGGTATGATCGGTTTTGCAATTGGGGGAGCTTTCTGGGGTAAAAGTCTGGGGATTGCGGCCAACGTCAATGCCACCGCCTCCACCATGACCGTGGATCAATATGCTTTTGTGATCGGATCTGTAGGCGCCCTGGTGGGGTTGATCTTGACCCCATACATTACCACGCGTCCGCTTAAGGCGTTAAAGAAAATGCTGACCACTGTCTCGGCGCAGTCCTTACTTTCTGCCTTGGTGGGGTTGATCGCCGGCCTGATCGTGGCGGCCTTGTTCTCCTTTCCAATTTCATTGTTACCCGCACCATTTGGCAAGATCCTGCCCTTTATCGCCGTACTGTTGTTTGGATACCTGGGGATCTCCTTATTCGTGATGCGCCAGAGCGACATTTTTTCCATCTTCAGCGCCCTACGCGGCGCAGGTTCCTCCAGCCCCAAAGAGGGTACCGGTGGATGGGCGGAGAACCGCAACATCCTGCTGGATACCAGCGTGATCATTGACGGACGCATCGCCGACATCACCCGCACCGGATTTCTTCCGGGCACACTGCTCATTCCGCGCTTCGTGCTGAACGAACTGCAGTACATCGCCGATTCGCCTGACAGCATGCGCCGTCAGCGCGGACGCCGCGGCATGGAAGTGCTTTCGACCCTGCAAAAAGAACCCTCCATGCAGGTGCGCATCAGCGACATTGATGTCGAAGGCATGCGCGAAGTGGATGATAAGCTGGTGGTCTTGGCCAGGCAGATGCGCTGTCCGATCTTAACCAATGATTACAATCTCAACCGTGTGGCTGAATTACAGGGCGTGACGGTTTTGAATATCAACGAATTGGCGAACGCCGTAAAATCCGTGCTGCTGCCGGGTGAGATCATGAACATTCGTGTCATCCAGGAAGGACGCGAGTCCGGCCAGGGGGTGGCCTATCTGGATGATGGCACCATGGTGGTCGTTGAAAACGGACGCGATTATATGGATAAGGAAATTACGATCATGGTGACCAAGGTACTGCAAACCGCAGCCGGCCGCATGATCTTTGGCCGCCCTGAAGACCTGAGTGCAGCAAATCATTAGAGGAGAACGAAGATGTTGAAAGTTTACAACACCCTGACAAGAAAAACCGAAGAATTCAAAACCCTTAAACCTGGCGAAGTCTCCATGTATGTTTGCGGCCCGACTGTTTATGCCAAAGCACACATCGGACACGCCATGTCTGCGCTGGTCTTCGATATCATCCGCCGTTACTTGGAATATCGCGAGTACAAGGTCACCCATGTGATGAATTTCACCGATGTGGATGACAAGATCATCATTAAAGCCAACCAGCAGGGCATTGATCCTTTTGTTTTGGGTGAAATGTACATTCATGAATTTGAAGAACATCTCAGAGATTTCAACATCCTGCCTGCCACCATCAACCCCCGAGCCACACGTGAAATGGACCAGATTCTCACCATGATCCAGGGTTTGATTGACAAGGGTTTCGCCTATCCCGTGGAAGGTGACGTTTACTTTAGGGTGACCAAGGACCCGCAATACGGCAAACTTTCAGGCCGTAAATTGGATGACATGCAGGCCGGTTCCCGCATTGACGTGGATTACCGCAAGGAACACCCCATGGATTTCGCACTGTGGAAATCAGCCAAGCCCGGCGAACCTTCCTGGCCCAGCCCCTGGGGTGATGGACGTCCCGGCTGGCATATCGAGTGCTCGGCAATGAACCTCAACCACCTGGGTGAGCAGATAGATATCCACGGCGGCGGCAATGACCTGGTCTTTCCGCACCATGAAAATGAGATCGCCCAAAGCGAATGCTATACCGGCAAGGCGTTTGCCACTTACTGGATCCACAACGGCATGCTGCAGTTGAGCGGCGAAAAAATGTCGAAATCAATTGGCAATCTGGTCACCATTGAAGAATTCCTCAACACCCATCCAGCGGATGCACTGCGCATGATGGTCTTGAACTCAGGCTACCGCAGTCCGCTTTCTTATTCTGAAGAGATCCTAACCCAGGCTGAAAAAGCCATTGACCGTCTGCGTTCGGCCTTAAAACCCGCTTTGGGTGGGGCGGCCGGTGCCTCCGCGGAGGTCCTCAAAGCCCTGCAAACCCAAATGGACGCCACTTCAGCGGGGTTTGTCGAAGCCATGGATAATGACTTCAATTCTGCCGGCGCACTTTCTCACCTCTTTGAATTGGTACGGGTGATCAATCAAACCCGGGCAGAAGGCGGTTCAGGTGAACAATTGGCGCCAGCCCAGGCATTGCTGCTGAAATTGACCTCAACCCTGGGGTTGTCCATCGAGAAGGAAACCGTTGGCAACCAGGCCGTGGATGGTTTTGTGAACCTGTTGATCGAAATCAGAAAAGACTTGCGCGCCAACAAGATGTGGGCGTTATCGGATAAAGTACGGGATCAATTGGCCGGGCTGGGAGTCATCCTTGAAGACAGCAAGGACGGCACCTCCTGGCATTGGGAGTAGACCTTGAAAGAATGGATCATCGGCCGTAACCCGGTTTTGGAAGTGCTGGCCACGAAACGCCGTGATGTGTTTCGTCTCTTATTGGCAACCAATGTTGAAGAAAAAGGCCGGGTTGCAGATATGGTCCAGATGGCGCGTGCCCGCAAGATCCCCGTTGAACGGGTGTCGCGCGATAAACTGGCCAGCATGGGCGAAAATCCGCAGGGTGTCGCACTTGAAGTCAGCCGCTATCCATACGTGGATATATCTGACATTACCACCCTGGCTGAGCGCAAACAGGAAGATCTGTTCCTGTTGATGCTAGACCTGGTGCAAAATCCGCAAAATTTGGGTACCTTGCTGCGTTCGGCTGAAGCCGCCGGTGTTCACGGCGTGTTGATTCCCCCGCATCGTGCCGCCGAAGTGACCCCGGCCGTGGTCAGTGCGTCCGCCGGCGCCACCGAACATCTTTTGATCGCCCAGGGCAACCTGGTGCAGATCTGCAAAGAGCTGAAAAAAGACGGCGCATGGGTGGTCGGCCTGGAAGGCGGCGAAGGCTCCAAACGCATCCAGGACGTTCCGCTTAAAGGTCCCATCGTGCTCATCGTCGGTAATGAGGGCGAAGGCATGCGTCCGCTGGTTAAAGAGACCTGTGATTTCCTTTTAAGTCTGCCCATGTTGGGTCACATCGAATCCCTCAATGCCGCCGTGGCAGGTTCGATCGTGCTTTACCAGGTCGTCCTTGAACGCCAAAAAGACTAACACTTCACTAATCACTAATTACTAGTTTCAAATCTAATACATTTTCTATCTTTTACCTGTATAATCAAATAAGATAATTTAGATAGAAAATATCAAGGAGAATAATTATGTTAATCAGTAAGGAATTAAACACTGCGATCAACCTGCAAATTGGCAGAGAGATGGAAGCTTCCAACCAATACCTGAGCATTGCGGCTTATTTTGACGGCCGTCATTTAAAGAAATTGGCCGGCCTTTTTTTCAAACAGGCTGCTGAAGAATCCGAGCACGCCCTGAAGTTTGTCCATTACATTCTGGATGCAGGTGGACAGCTCGAGATCCCTGCCCTGGCTGCTCCAAAGGCCACCTATGCTTCCGCAGAAGAAGCGGTGGGTATGGCCGTCAAATGGGAAACTGATGTCACCAAGTACATTTATCAGCTGGTCGAGATCACCGAGAAAGAGAAAGATTACATCGGACGAGAATTCCTAAGCTGGTTTGTCACCGAACAGCTCGAAGAGGTCTCTTCAATGACTACCTTGCTGGGTGTTGTGCAGCAGACCGGCGACAAGAACCTGATCATGGTCGAAGGATACCTCTCGCACTAAGCTTGAAAAAACCGATTTCTGCTTTTTAGAAATCGGTTTATTGCCTTAACCTTCGTATTAAGCAGATCTCCGCAGTCTTAAAACTGCGGAGATCTTTTTGTATACTTTTCTTTTTACGACAACTTGAATTTATTCACGATGCTGTTCAATTCCTTCGCCAGCTTCGATAGTTCGTTGGCTGATGTTGTCACCTCATCCACTTGTGAAGACATGATCTCAGTGGACGCCGATACCTCTTCAATGGACGAGTTGTTCTCCTCTGAAATTGAGGCAATCATTTCGATCGCCTGCATCATCTCTGATGAACCCGTGGACATTTCTGCTGTGGCGGCGGTGTTTTCTTCCACCACTGACGAGACGGAGTCCACAGCGCTGACCAACTCGCTAGCAGACGCGGACATTTGCGCCGCGGCCGCGGAGGCTTGTTCAGCCTGTTCGTTCACGGCATCTGCTGCCTTCAAGATCTCTTGAAGTGAAGCTCCTGCTTCATTGGCCAGGGTCACGCCCTGATCCACTTCACTCGTGCCGCTTTCCATGGCCGCGATGGCTTCTTTGACCACAGTTTGAATCGAGGCGATCAAGGCGCCGATCTCACGCGTGGCAATGGAGGACCTTTCAGCCAGGCTGCGAACTTCGGCAGCGACCACCGCGAAACCCTTGCCGGCTTCACCTGCGCGCGCAGCTTCAATAGCGGCGTTCAATGCCAATAAATTGGTTTGCTCTGCGATCTCGTCAATGGTGACCACAATCTGCCCGATCTGGTCGGAGTGCGAACCCATTTCATGCACCTTGCTGGTCGAAAGGTCAACCGCTTTCTTGATGGATTGCATTTCAATCAGGGTCTTTTCAACTTTTTCAACACCCGCCTTGGCGGCGGCACTGGCTGCGCTGGCCTGGGTTGCCACGGTCTGGATGTTGCCCGCCACCTGCGAAATGGCGTTTGAGAGCTGGTTGGTGATCTCCGCGGATTGGGTGACTGCATTTGCCTGGTCCACGGCGCCGTTCGAAACCCCTTCGATGGATCTTGAAAGCTGTTCGACCGTGCCAGCCGTTTGGGTTACTGCTTCAGTCTGGCTGGATGTGCCCTTGGCAATGTCTTGAATGGTCGTGGTGATCAGGTTGGTTACCGCCGAAGCCTGCTCGGCTGAATTAGCCAACTCTTCGGAGGTGTGTTGAACCTGGTTGGCGCTTTGGGCTACCTCGCCGATGGATTGGCGCAGTCCTTCCACCATTTGTTTTAACGCCAGACCAAGGTGATCTCTATCACCCATGGATTCCACATCCGTGGTCAGATCGCCGTCGGCGATATCCTGTGCCAATGAGGTCTTTTCAATAAAATAAACACAAAGATCTGAAAATGCTTTACCGACCTCACCTAATTCGTCATTGCGCAGGTCAATTTTTGCGGTTTCCCTGCGGTCCATGCCGGTAAAATCGGTATCCCCCACGGCCAGGTGTCTGGCGCCATCTGCGATCAAGCGCACAGGTTTGGTGATCAATTTTCCAGTCATAAACCAGACTACGATCAATAACAATCCCAATAGTCCGACCGAAATTCCTGCTGTCACCAGTGTTTGGGTTCTGGCGACTTTGGTAATTTCGCGGGTGGGATAAAACATCTGCACCGCCCATGGCTTGGTAATATTTGTAAGTTCAACAGGAACGAGCGCTTCGATCGAATCCCCTTCGGCTTCAATTTGCGGGATGCGACTGTTGATCTGATCCAGGTCGCTTTGGAAATCGGAATAGTATTCACTAATGTTATGGCCGATCTCTTCAGGATGTTCTGAGGAGGCAACCAGGATGCCTGAATTGCTGAACACTTTCATCTGTTTGGCATTACTGGTTTGAATGTTTGAGTTGACTTCATCCTGTAAATAATTCAAGGCCAGGTCAACACCGACGATCCCGTAAAAAGTGCCATTCACGATGATGGGATAGGTTGTGCTGGTCATGTATATCTTTTGGTCGCCGATCTCTTCAAAATAGGGTTCCATGATGCATTCTGCTTTACTGTTCATAGAGCAGAGGTAATACTCATTGGCGGTTTCTTCATCAAAAGTGTATGTGTCAGTCGAAAGACTGACATTACCTTTTTCATCTTTTACCAAATAAGGGGTAAATCTTCCGTTCTTGTCGCTGCCATTCTTGCCAATGAATTCGCTGTCTTTTCCATCAAATCCATTGGGAATCCATGAACACCAGATGCCATAAAAGGCAGGGTTATCATTCAGAATGGGAGTCAGCATTTGAATGACTTGCTCCCTTGAAAATTGCTCAGTGGAATTTGATTTTTTAATTGCAGAAAGGGTTTGGGCTAGCGTGTGGGTAACGCTCATGGAGGTCTCAAACCAGTTCTCGATCCGGGTGGCTTCAAGATGGGATTGGGCAAGTGCAATATCTTCTGCACTTTGCGCGCCAGTTCTAAATGAACTGATCGAAAAAATCGAAATGATGATGCCACCGATCAGGATGAGACTGATGCCAACAATAAGTACAAGTTTGCCTTGAAGCGTATTCACTCGAAAAAAAGATTTTTTCATGGTTTTTTTCCTAAACCTAAGATAAACCAATAAACGAATATTACAAAGATTCCGCTTTGTAATTTGTATTCTCAATTATGCATATTTTTAGCCCATCCTCCATGAGGTTGGGCTAAAAAAGGAATTAATAATTTGTGAATGGCTAGTATGGTGAAAAGTCTATTTGATCCATAGCGCCCAGGCGCCCCAGATACCGATCATCACCAGGCCGACCAATACGCGCACCACAATTGACAATCCGCAGCCTTTCAAGATTCCACCGGTGGATTTTAAACCTTCTTTGAAATCCTTTTTTCTGATCCACTCAAAGATCAAGATGCCCAGTGCGGCAAAAAGCAGGCCTCCGAAAGGCGGCAGCAAAAAGGTGCCGAGGATGCCGGCTGCCAGCGCCACCAGGATGGATGGCCAACCCGCACCGGTCTTGCGGGCTTCCTTGCCCATCATCAGGTTATCCACCAGGTTGCCGCCGATCATAAGCAGGGTGATGATGCCAAACAGGATTCCTGACCAGACATTGAATCCAAACACGATGCCGTAAGCCAAAATGGCGAGCCAGATGATGGTCAGCCCGGGGATGATGTAGAACATCAATCCGATCAAGCCAACCGCCATGACGGCGATCAATACAGGGATGAACCAGGTTGAATTTGCAATAGTTTCCATCATTTAATTCTAAGGGCCATTTCTATGAAACTTATTAATATGTCAACCTTATGAACTTTTTTTGTGAAAAAAGGCTCGGAGAATGGTCCATAGACTGGCCGTGATACCTAAGACCCAGACGGCGATGATCAGCAGATAAGCCGCAGGTTTCGTGTTGAATATGAGTAATGCACTGGCCAGATAGAAGATGACAAAAACTGCCAACATAACCCATGGGAAGCGTTGTGGAACTCTTTGAGTTAAAGTCTCGAAAGGTTTTGATTGTGCCAGATTTCGGATCAACAATAAGATGGTGGTCGTATACATAATGCCAATAATGATGAAAGGGATCAATGTCTTTGGCAATGCTTCCGGTCTGATCAAAGGCAGGCTGATCCCGTAGAGGAGGGCCAATAAAAGACCAATGACCAATAATTCCTTACCTTGCGGCAATAGATCTCTCAACCTCCAGCGCACATTTCTGCTGATCAATTTCCATACTAACGCAAAGGTTAAAAAGACGCCAAGCGATTCAACTGTCGAAATCAGGGTGGATTGGATTGAGATCGTATTTGCACCTTGACTGACACCGCAAAAGCAAGCCAGAAGGGCGACCAGCACGACCCTGCCAGCAGATCGTTTTGCCTTATTCTTTAAAAATCCGGGCAGGGTGTTCATTACTTCATCCGTTGAGGTGAAAATAAGCTCGGCAGTCATCAAAGGCAAAATGAAGGCGAACCATGGATGCCAGAACAAGGTCAGCACTCCGGTTTGCAACCAGGCGACGCCTCCAAGCATGGTTTCTTTGCCACCCCAGGTGGGATCCCATAACACTTTGGTGATCGGGGCTTCATACAAGCCAAAAAGTAATCCGGCGAGCAACAATATGGGCAGCGTAACTGCTTTTTTCTTAAAGATCAACCCTGATAAAAACAGGCAATGCAGCCCGTAAAGAGGAAGAACCACCGTCAAACCCCATTTGTCAAAAAACGGATAGGGGGAGGAATAACAGGTGACTTCGGCAAAGATGACCGATAACACCGCCAGTATGATCCAAAAAACGATCTTTTTGCGGGTTTCAACACTACCCCCGCGGATTTCAACAACGGGGGTAGTGACGGATATTTCTGGCAATTTTGGCGGGGTGACCATTATTTTACAATGATTTATTTGGCTTTGATCTCAGTGGCGCCGCCCATCCAGGGCAGCAGCACCTCTGGGATCTTGATCGAGCCATCCGCCATTTGGTAGTTCTCGAGGATGGCGATCATGGTGCGGGGCATGCCCAGACCGGAACCGTTGAGGGTGTGCACCAGGCGGTTCTTGCTGCCATCTGCGGGTTTGTACTTGATATTGGCGCGGCGGGCTTGAAAATCGCCCACATTGGAGACAGAAGAAACTTCCAGCCACTCATCGCAGCCGGCAGCCCACACCTCGACGTCATAGGTGATCATCGAGTTGAAACCGATGTCGCCGGTGCAAAGCCGTTTGATGCGGTAGGGCAGGCCCAACCCTGCGCAGGTGGCTTCGGCATCCGCCAGCATTTTTTCCAACTCTGCATTGGATTCCTCAGGCCGGCAGTAGGTGTACATTTCCACTTTGTCGAACTGGTGTCCACGTTTGATGCCGCGCACATCGCGCCCGGCGCTCATCTTCTCGCGTCTGAAGCAGGGGGTGTAGGCGGTGAAGCGCTGCGGCAGGGTGGCTTCGTCCAACACCTCATCGCGGTACATGCCGGTCAGGGGCACTTCGGCGGTCGGAACCATCCAGAAATCCTCTTCAATGTCGTGGTACAGATTGTCGGCAAATTTGGGCAATTGACCGGATGCAAACAGGGTTTCCGCTTTGACCATGAAAGGCGTGTAGCGTTCTTCATATCCCTGGCGGGAGTGAAGATCAAGCATATAGGCGATCACGGCACGCTGCAAACGGGCGCCCAATCCGTTGAGGATGTAAAAGCGGGAGCCGGTCAGCTTGGTACCGCGGTCAAAATCTATAATGCCCAACTTGGTTCCAAGATCCCAGTGAGGCTGGGGCTGAAAATCGAATTTGGGCAGCGTGCCAATGGTGCGCAGCACCACATTCTCGCTGTCATCCTTGCCGTAGGGGGTGGCCGGGTCCGGGATGTTGGGGATGGAGGCCAGCAGGTATTTCAGCTTTTCATCCACTTCGCGGACGGTTTCATCCAGGCTGGCGATCTGGTCGCCCACTTCACGCATCGCGTCAATCTTCTTCTGGCGTTCGGCGGGATCCTTGGTGGTACTGATCTCTTTCGAGACCACGTTGCGCTCGGCTTTGAGTTTTTCCACCTGGGTCAGCAGGTTGCGGCGGTCCACATCCAGCGCCAGTACGGCATCCACCGGGCTGGCGTCCATTTGACGGTCAGTCAGGCTTTTTTTGATGACATCAGGGTTCTCACGAATGAAATTTAGATCCAACATGTTGCACCTCTCCAGTTAAAAGAATACGCCCCGATCCTGTGCAGGACGAGGGGCGCTCGTGGTGCCACCTGCTTTTACTCCCGGTATCGAGAGCCTTATTAGAGCGGTAACGGAGCTTCCGGCCTTCTTACGATCCCGCAGGATCCCTGCGAAGGCGACCCACCCCTGTGGGTGATCGAGGCGGAAAGGGTCTTGGGGCTTTACCGGCTTGCACCTTGCGTCGGCTCTCTGAAAAAGCGTCTCGACCGTCTTCCTCGAGTTGGTCTGTTGCATAGATTATACCCAACGAGGTGACAAAGTCAAGAAAAAACTGTTTTCTCACACACATGTGCAGTGGACGCGATGGCAAAGTCTGGATGGGGAAGTAAAATAACCTTTCTTTGGAGAATCCATTTGCTCTACAAATTTCCCCCAAAATTTCTTGTAGGGGCACAGCGTGCTGTGCCCGAAATTGTTTACATCACCAATTTTCCTCACGCGGCACATAGCGCACAAGGTTTGTGCGCAGAGCGAGTCGCGGAGAGTATCTCTTTTAAAAATTCAATTATGAGGAAAACCCCAGGTCCTTCTCTGTTTGGTGTGAGAAAGACCTGGGGCAAATAAATCATTTTTAGTGTATTTTGAATTTTCTGTGTAGTTCGTGGTTCAAGATTGGGATCTTAATGAATTACTTTCCACAATACCGATTGCAAAATCATCGCCAATACGAACATGCCGCCGTACACCCGGGTGTGGATGAAGGCAGCCGCAACGTACCACAGCGGCCAGAACTCCTTCGCGTTCTCGGGCATTTCCGCCGGGCGCGGATGGCTGAAAACATGCAAAATGGTCTGACGTTCCTGTTTCTTGAGCAGCAGGGGAGTAAGCAGTACCAACAGCATCACCCATGAGTAATATTTCGGGATGAAGAAGATCGCCAGCACCGGCAGAATATACTGCAGCGCCATCATCACGATCACCAGATTGCGGCTGAGCGTTTCACCCAACAGCACCGGCAGGGTGTAGATCTTCTTTTCCTTGTCTTCTTTGCGTTTGTCAATATGTTTGCCAAAAATGACCGTCACCGTCGCCAGTGCATAGGGCAGGCTGGCCAGCACCGAACCCCAAGACCAGACACCGGAGATGGCGTAGAACCCTCCGCCGATCATTAACGGACCCCAGACCAGCAGTACAGTCAGTTCGCCCAGTGCGATGTATTTCAACGGCCAGGTGTAAAAAAGCACGAAGATGACGCCTGCGGCCATCAAGCCCAGGGTGACCAGCGGATTGCCCGGCACCGGGCTGAACTTCTGGGTCAGCACCAGGGCGAGGCCAGCTGCGGCGGCAATGCCTCCGGTGGCGGCGATGTAGCCGTAAAGCTGCTTGATAGTCACCAATCCGCTTTCGAGCGGCTGCGGACCATATTGGGTGCGGTAGTAATTATCTTTGTCAACGCCTTTGCGGTAATCGGTCAGGTCATTGACCAGATTATTGGTGGCGTGGGCAAACACCAGTCCGATGACCACCAGCGCAAAACGCCACCACGAGAACAGCGATGCGTCAGGCGAACCGGCGATGGCGGTCAGCAGCCCGGCAACAATCGCGGATGTCATCGTCATCACCAACACCGCGGCGCGGGTGGCCACCAGCCAGCGCGAAATGATATCCAATTCGTCCCATTCAGCCTTGCTAATGCGCGGAATCACCTTCAGGGCTTTGATCCACATTTTGGTATTCATCAAGATCACCTCTAATTAATTGAAATAATATCAAAATACTCCGATATCTTAACACAAAACACGAATATTTGTTGCAAATTCAATAAAATGTACAGTGATGGAATTAGCGATTGCGGGTGTTGACGGGCAAAAGGATATACCCTTCGTTGGTTTCGCCTAAACGGGTGACTCCGGTGGGATTGGTATAGGCGCTCCAAGCGGTATAGGCAGCCACCAGGGCATTCAACTCGGCTGGTGAGATTAAAATGCCTTCGGGCAATTGACCGGTCAACATTTTATGGCGGGTGATCTCTTCGAAAAAGATCATCGGATCGCGCACGTTGAGGTGTTCTTCCTGCAGCAGAAGCTGGCGCTGGATGCGGCCTTCAAGTGTTTTGATCGGATTCAATTTCGCCCCCAGCAATTGGGCATAGGCGCTGTCGGGGTGGACTTCCATTAATTGGCGCTCAGCACCAGGGGCCGGCCAGCGCTGGAACCCCTGTGCGGCCAGGTTGCTGGTGAAGCGTAGCGCGCGCTGCAGGGCGGGGGAGCAATCCTCAAAGCGGCCAGAAGTGCGTGTAGATGTGAATCCGCGTACCAGCAACTCATACTCACAAACGCGCATGTTGCAATATTTTTTTGCCGGAGGAGGAACTTTAAGTTGCGAGCGTTTGGCATCGTCTGCCATGACGCCTTCATTCAAGTTGATGGGGGAGGTGATGGCGGCGATCGCCACCGGACACGCATCCAGTTTCGCCAGCCATTCCTCTTGGGTTACTTCACCCCGGAATTGGATGCGCCGGTTTTCGTCCACGATCGCGCAGGTAAAACTGCCACGCGTGCCTGCAAGGTCAATTCCAATGAAGCGTGTCTGGCTGAGATCCATAAGCACTGAGTTTACCGGAAAAAATGGTTTAACGCAATCGAATGAAGGCGCCCTTCCAGGGTGCCTAATTCCCCTTGACTAATTCCGATTCTTCCCCCCTTGACATCCTCAATTAATCGCCGTAGAATACTCTGTATTGTAGAGTGCTCTATTGAAAGGATGGTTTCATGAATATCAACCCAAACGAAGCTCAAGAATCGCTGCTGGCGATCCAGAACATGATGAAAAAGACAAAACACATGCTCTCCAGTTCAGGCGCTTACAAGTTCCTGTTTCTATGGGGCAGCATCTGGATGGTCGGTTTCCTTGGCTCGCAATTCATCCAGGGAGCCATGGCCGGTTATCTTTGGGCGGCTTTGGATATCATTGGTGGCTTTGCCTCCGCCTTCATCGGTATTCGCTTGAACAAGGTGGTGCACAACGAAAAGAATCCCTCCGGCATTCGCATCGGCGCTTTCTGGTGGGCATTGATGGCGCTTTGCGCTCTCTCAATTCTCGTGGTCTGGCCGATTGACTGGAAGCAGCTTTCGATGCTGATCATCCTGTTCGTCATGGCTGGCTGGATTGCCATGGGATTATTGTTCAAAGCCGTATCGGTATGGCTGGGGATTGTCATAATCGCCCTGGCTTTCATTGGCTACTATTTGCTGCCCGGTTTCTTCTTCCTCTGGATGGGCGTTCTGGGCGGGGGCGGCATGATCGCCGCCGGATTCCACATCCGCAGCAGGTGGTAAGATGCCGGAGCTCAACGAGATCATCCATCAACCGGTAAGGCTGCGCATCATGGCGGCTCTGGTAACCCTGGGCAAGGGCGACGAACTGGATTTCACCAAACTGCGTGAACTGTTGGACGTCACCGACGGAAACCTGGGCGCTCACCTTCGCAAACTGGAGGAGGCTAATTACATCCAGGTCAACAAAAGTTTTGTGGACCGCAAACCACGCACTTATGTGTCTGCCACCGAGGCAGGCCGGGCAGCTTTTCAAAGCCATATTGCCGCCCTCCAGGAAATTATCGTTCAGAACCAGAAGAGTTAAGAGGTAAAGATGAAAGAGATCATCAAGGTTCGTTCCCTGCAAAAAACCTATAAAGGCTTCACCGCAGTGGATGAGATTTCCTTTGAGGTTTATGAGGGAGAGATCTTCGGTATGGTGGGGCCGAACGGGGCAGGCAAGACCACTACCATCGAGTGTATCGAAGGCTTGCGCAAACCGGATGCCGGTTCGATCCGGGTTTTGGATCTGGACCCGCAATTGGATAATAAAACGCTGCGCACCCGGGTGGGGATGCAGCTTCAGCAATCCAATCTGCCGGACCGCATGAAGGTATGGGAAGCGTTGGATCTCTACTCCGCTTTCTATGAAACCCCTGTGGATTGGAAAAAACTGCTCAACCAACTCGGACTTGAAGAGAAGCGCGATGCCCGCTTTGGCAAACTCTCAGGTGGACAGAAGCAGCGGTTGTTCATAGCCCTGGCCCTGTTGCCGAATCCCAACCTGGTTTTCCTGGATGAATTGACCACCGGCCTCGACCCGCAAGCCCGCCATACCATCTGGGACCTCGTGCGCAGCGTGCGTGACCAGGGAAAGACCATCTATTTGACCACTCATTTTATGGAAGAAGCCGAGCGGCTGTGCGATAGGGTGGCAATCCTCGACCATGGAAAGATCGTCGCGTTGGATACACCGCAGGCTTTAATCCGCGGACTGTCGCAAAACGAGCGTGTCTCATTTACGCTCGACGTGAGTATTACCGCTGAAATTCAGAAATCCTTTGCAGCCCTGGGCACGGTTGAAGTCCAGGCAGACAAGCTCACCCTTATCGGCAAGTCCACCGATTCAGCCCAGCTTGTCACCGCCGTGGTCAACCTGCTCACAGGTTTGTCACTACGCTATCGTGACCTGCGCACCGAGCAGCCCACGCTTGAAGATGTGTTTTTAAACCTGACCGGCCGCCAGATCAGGGAATGAGGAATAAAATGAAAAGCTTACTAAAACTTACCTGGGTCGAAACAAAATTGTTTTTTCGAGAACCGATCGGCGCTTTCTTTACTCTGGTTTTTCCGTTGATGATGCTCTTCTTGTTTGGCAGCATTTATGGAAACACCCCAAGCCACTATTTCAACGGTCGAGGCACCATTGACATTTCCATCCCGGCTTACACGGCCATGATCATCGCCACCAGTGGATTGATGTCCATCACCATCACCATGTCGGCCTATCGGGAAAACGGTGTTTTGCGCCGTTTTAAAACAACGCCGGTCAGTCCGTTCACCATCCTGGTTGCCCAGGTGATCGTAGTCTTTGCCATGACCCTGCTCGGTATGTTGTTGCTGGTCATTGCTGGCAAATTGGTCTACCACGTCAGATTTGAGGGTAATTGGCTCAGCGTTTTGGGTGGATTCATTCTTTGCAGTTTGAGTTTCTTCTCGCTGGGTTTCATTCTGGCGGGCTTGATGCCTTCCGCCCGTACCGCCCAGATCGTGGGCATGGTGCTGCTTTATCCCATGCTTTTTCTGAGCGGGGCGGGTTTCCCGCGCGAACTGCTGCCGGCGGCCATCGCCAAGGTATCCGCGTTTCTGCCGCTGACCTACGTGGTTAATCTGCTGCGAGGATTGTGGGTTGGTGAAGCGTGGAGTGCCCACCTGTTGAATGTGGGAGTGCTGGTGGGAATGCTGATTCTGGGTGTGATTATTTCCACCAGGACTTTCCGTTGGGAATGAGAAGTTTTTGCGTTGTGTCAGCTTAACTAGATTACAATTAAGTCCATGGATGAAACTGCCTTAATTCAATCCGCTATCAAAGGTGAACTGGACGCATTCAACCGCCTGATCCTGGCTTATCAGGATCTGGCGTTTAATGTTGCCTACCGCATGCTCAATGATGAAGACCTGGCGGCGGATGCCGTTCAAAATGCCTTCATTTCCGCCTGGCGCAACCTTTCAACCTATCGCGGTGGTTCCTTCAAAGCCTGGGTGATGCGCATGGTCACCAACGGATGCTACGATGAACTTCGCCGTCAAAAACGCCGTCCGACCACCCCGCTTGAACCCCTCAACACTGAAGACCAGGAAGAAATGGATTCTCCCCTGTGGATGGCCTCAGACGATCCCCAACCCGAAACCAGCATGGAACAGGCTGAGTTGGAACACGCCCTGTCACACTGCCTTGAGAATCTGCCCCAGGATTTTCGCGCCGTGGTGGTGCTGATTGACGTGCAGGGCATGGATTATGAGGAAGTGGCAGTCTCCACTCAGGCGCCTTTGGGGACGGTGAAAAGTCGGCTGGCCCGCGCCCGTCTAAAAATGCGCGACTGTCTGCAGGGTTTTCAGGAACTATTGCCCGCCCAGTATCGTCTAGAGGGTGAGGTGCGCGAATGAGTATGTCTCTTACCCATAAGGATTGGTTGCTGATCTCCGCGTTTCTCGACGGCCGATTGACTACTGCGGAACAAACCGCCTTTGAAACCCGACTTAACTCTGATGCTGACTTCAAATCTGCTTATCTGGAAATGCAATACACTCGCAGGCTGTTGAGATCGCTGTCCCCCAAACGGGCGCCGCGGAATTTCACCCTGTCTGCCGAATATGCAAAAAAAAGATCCCTTAAGTGGGGTTTGAACCGTTTCTTTGGTTTGGCCTCTGCTGCATCCGCTGTGGCACTGGCAGCCGTGTTCGCTTTCACCAACTTGTTTGTCTTTCAAGCCAAAATGGCGGCACCAGCACCCATGTTGGCTGCCGTCCCTGAGGCTGCCATGGACTCTGCTTCCGTGGCCAACGAGTCCACATCCAACGCTCCTCAAATCATCATCTGGGGTCAGCCTCAGGCCTATGGCATGGGCGGAGGCAGTGGTGGAGGTGGCGATGCCACCTCACTCGCGACCGGCATGGGAGGCTACGGCGGCGGTGCGCCTGATGTACCCCAACCAAAATTGGCGACATCAGTGCCAACGGAAAGTTCGATGATGGCTGCAGAATCGGCTTCAACCCCTGATCCTTCGACTTTGATCCTGGGCCTGCCCGAACCGGGGACCGGCGGTGAAATCATCCAGCAAAGTGCGGTCGAAACGAGGACGCTTGCTCCCCGATTGCCTGCCTCAACCATCTGGATGATCGTCCTTGGCGCTGGCGCATTGATCTTTGCCCTGTTGGCTATCTTGCTGCGCAGGCGATGACCTCTCATTCTCATTCCTCATATAAGTTTTGCCCATTATGTGCCAGCGAACTGGTGCAAAAGCTTCAGATGTCTGAAGAACGTCCGACCTGCCCCAACTGCGGATGGGTGCACTATGAGGACCCCAAGGTGGCCGCCGGCGCCTTGATCTTGCGCGGAAATGAAGTGCTTCTGGTGCGCCGCACCATGGAACCCTACATCCGCCAGTGGAGCATCCCAGCAGGGTTCGTCAATGCCTTTGAAGATCCACAGGCCGCCGCGGTGCGTGAATGCCTTGAAGAGACCGGCCTGAATGTGAAAATTGACTCCTTGTTTGATGTGCTTTATGGACGCGAGCATCCCCGCGGCGCGGACATTTTTTTGGTCTACCGCGCCGAGGTGGTTAGCGGCACCCTTGCCCCCGCGGACGACGCCGACCAGGCTGCCTGGTTCCCGCTGAAGGATCTTCCACCCCTGGCCTTCGAGACCACCCGAAAGATCTTCGCAAAATTGGCTCAGAATTCTCTATAAATCACTTTGACGTGTTCTCCAAAATCTTAGCTAAAAATATGCACTGGTGTAAGGGTAACCCTAAAAACCCTGATTAGAACCAAATTCGCTTTTTTTCTCAACACCCCCTAACACTTATCTCTGTCATTGCGAGCATTAAAACAATAACTCGAAAAGGTTTTTGTTTGAAACCGGTTTGAGGTTCATCAATCTTTCACTTTGTCAATGCGAAGCAATCTCCAACTTTTTTTCCACAGGGTCAAACCCCACGGGTTTGGTCAAGCGGTAAGGATCTCAATAAATAAACCGCGGGGGGTCTTATTACACAATATCTGGAATTTGCACGTAATTCCCGGTATCTGGGGGTTGACTTAAGATTTTGATTCAGGGATTATTGACTTTTAAGACCCCCCACCCAGAAATATTGGTACGAATACTGCAACAGTACCCTTGTTGGATTGTATATTTTTGTTTAAGAGAGACTTCATGCCTAAAACTTCAAGCTCACGTTCGGCTTATGCCAAGAAAAGCGTTTCATCCTCCCGCCGTGGATCGAAGAAATCCAGCAAAAACTTTAATGTTGGCAATCTGACCCTCGATCAAAAAATTGATTTCATCGGCGGCTTGATGGCGGTGATCGGCATCTTGAGCCTGGTGGCATTTTTTGCGCGCAACAACGGACCGGTCACCATGTGGGTGGCCAAAACCATGGCCCAGATCGCCGGTTGGGGCGGATTCATCATCCCGGTCGGTTTGACCATTGGCGGTCTTTATCTGGTATTCCGCAATTTTGATCGTTTGCCGCATTTGTCTGGTGGACGGTCTGTAGGCGTTATTCTCTTGTATCTGAATGTATTGGGTTGGATGTCTTACATCAAGGGCGGAGGTTTGACCTCAGCCCGCGCCGGATTGGGCGGCGGACTGCTAGGCGCCGGCATTGACATTTTGCTCGGCGGCAGCCTGGGCTCGGCCGGTGAGGCTGTGGTCCTGGTGGCCTGGGTGATCGTTTCTGTCTTGTTTATCGTGGACGTACCCATGCCTGTTTTGGCAGCCTGGATCGTGGGCAAACCTCGCAAGATGGTAGCTGAACAGAAGTCCATCCCCTATCCGCGCGAACGGGTGCGGCCTTACACTGCGCCGGTTTCTGCCATGCCAGAAATGCCTGAAGAAGAGGCAGTTCTCCCGCAGGGATTCAATTCACTCAATCTAAATTCTGAAAATACTCTGGCCAATAAGGTCCGTGCGCGGCGTGAAGATTATGTTCCGCCTTCACCGGTCAAGGTGACCCCGCAGCCTAAAGCAACGCCCAAAGAGGATTCAGGCTCACTGCCAACCGTGCGCACCGGTGTCACGGCCGCCATGAACGCCAGACCCTGGCCGATACCCTCCATCTCAGATGTCCTTGACCCTGCCACCCCTGCCGGGATCCAATCGCACTACGACAAGGACCGCGCCCGCATCATCGAGGAAACCCTGGCTTCCTTTGGAGCTCCTGGTCATATAGTCGAGATCCACCGCGGACCCGCTGTGACGCAGTTTGGCGTGGAACCCGATTTCATCGAAAACCGCACCGGCCGAACCCGCGTGAGAGTATCAAAGATCGTCAGCCTTTCAGACGACCTGGCGTTGGCGCTGGCCGCCCCCAGCATCCGCATCCAGGCGCCCGTGCCTGGCAAAGCCTACGTGGGCATTGAAGTGCCGAACACGCAATTGACCCTCGTCTCGCTGCGCGAACTGCTTGAGAATGAGGCCTTTCACAAGATCAAGTCGTCACTGCGTTTTGCCCTCGGCAAGGACGTAGCCGGCAAGCCCATTTGTGCCGATCTGACCGCCATGCCGCACATGCTGGTGGCAGGCACCACCAATTCTGGTAAATCCGTGCTGGTGAACGCCATCCTCACCAGTTTGCTGCTCAACAATTCGCCCAGCGATCTGCGTCTGCTGCTGGTGGACCCCAAACGCGTGGAACTGACCGGCTACAACGGCATTCCCCACCTGCTGGGTCCCGTGGTGGTCGAAGCGGACCGCGTGGTCGGCGCCCTGCAGTGGTGTCTGCACGAGATGGATACCCGCTACAAGAAATTTGCCAAGGCCGGCGCCCGTAACATTGTGGATTACAACAAGAAGGGTGAAGAGCACATCCCCTATCTTGTGATCGTGATTGATGAACTGGCCGATCTGATGATGCTCGCCCCGGATGAAACCGAACGCAGCATCACCCGCTTGGCGCAGCTTGCCCGCGCCACCGGCATTCACCTGATCCTGGCCACCCAACGTCCATCCGTGGACGTGGTGACCGGCTTGATCAAGGCCAACTTCCCGGCCCGTGTGGCCTTCATGGTCGCCTCGAACATGGACAGCCGCGTGATCCTCGACCAACCCGGCGCGGAAAAACTGCTGGGCAAGGGCGACATGCTCTACCAGGCTCCCGATGCGCCTTCCGCGGTGCGTTTGCAGGGCGTGTATGTCTCCGACCCCGAGATCCAGCGTCTGGTGGATGCATGGAAAGTGATTGCCATGAACTACAAGGCTCAGGGCGGCGAGGAACCCGACGGCATGCTGTTGGATCCCTACACCCCCGGCACTCCCTTGAAACAGGGCGAACTCTTTGACGATGGTGGCCGCCCCAACGATCCACTCCTCGAAGATGCCATGGAAATCGTACGCCGCGAGAACAAGGCCAGCATCTCCATGCTGCAGCGAAAAATGAGAATCGGCTACACCCGTTCCGCCCGCCTGATTGATACCCTCGAAGAAAAGGGCATCATCGGTCCGCAGCAGCACGGGTCCCAGGTGCGCGAGGTCTTGACCTTTGGCGATGAAGTGGAATCTGAAGAAGAGCCCGAAGAAGAAACCGCATAAAAACGCATCATCCTTGTGATTTATACCGGCAATGGAACTGTCATTGCCGGTTTTAAATTAAAAAGTGTTGCAAAATGTAAATGTTGCATTGCGTTCATTCCTTACTATAATAATTTCATCATTACTGTTGACAATTTAATACCAAGTTTGGAGGGGCTATGAATCGTGTCAGGAAACTTTTTCTCACCGGCTTTCTTGTTTTATTATTGGCTTTGGGCTTAAGTTGCAGCCTGGTTCCAAGTGGCATAAAGAACCTGTTTGCCACTAAAACGCCAACACCCACCAATACCGCCACATCCACACCAACCCCCACCGTGACCCCTACGCCGACCAAAACACCGCTGCCGCCATTATCCCTATCTGGTTGCGTTTTTATTGACACCTGTCCTCAGGCAGTGTGGGTCAACGATATTGCTGCCATTCCTGTCACAAGAAATTATCTGAACACGATTAAGGTTCCCATTGACCAACCGATCCAACTGTTGCAAGATTGGACGACCGTTGACCAGGCCCTGCTCGATAAAAGCCTTCCGAACATCCAATGGGTATTCAAGGTGGATGGACAGGATTACTTCAATCCAAATTGGATCGAAGACGGCGTCATCCCTGACGAAAATGATCCATCCATCGAATATCCAGGTAAATGGTTCGGCGTAGTCATGGATGGCTGGAAAATTGGTGAAACCCATCGGGTGGAGATCGGCATCATCATTAAAAAAACCGCGGATGATGGCTGGGGCGTTTATGACACCGGGACTGAATTCATCACCAGCTACAATTTCATCCCGGTGATTCCACCAACAGCGACTCCAACCGCTACCCCCACACGTACCAACACACCGCGACCAACAGCCATTCCTTACACCAAAACACCGAAACCCACACTGGCTCCAACAAACCCTCCCTGCGTTGTTGATTCTTCAATTGAGATCAATAACACCACGGGTGGCACTGTCAACATAGATTTGAAAGGACCGACGAAATACCATTTTGATCTTGCCACTGGTGTGACCACCTTAAATGTTTGCTCGGGCAGTTACAGCTATTTTGCCCGTGGATGCGGCGGCGCCACGGATTCCGGCACCCTTAATACCGGTGAGTCCCATGAGTTTTACTGCCAATAACCTGTATCTGTTTTTAGAATAATCGACCTCAAGAGTCATCCTTTTTTAGGATGACTCTTTTCATGAAAATTGAGGCTGGATTTTTTTACCTTTCGGTTTATATAATATGAGTATTCTTCAAATAAATACAACTGAAAACCTTTATTGATTGAAAGACATTGAATGGGAGGGCGCAATGGATTTTCTTCAGGCAGAAGCTCAATTTAGACAATTGGATGCTCAGTATAAAGCCGGCCAAATTTCGTATGATCAATATCGCCAGGCCTTGATCCAACTTCAGGTCACGGATTCATCTGGCAAACAATGGCAGATCCAGGAATTGACCGGTCAATGGTATGTGCTTTCCAACGGCCAGTGGATGCCCTCTCAGCCGCCCGTCCAAACGGTTAATCCGCCTTCTGCATTGACTTTTTCTCAGGCGGAGCAGCAGTTCGCTGCCCTTGAGGCACAGTACCAGGCCGGCCAGATCACCATGGACTATTACCGTTTGTGCTTGACCCAACTGGAAGTAACCGACGAAAACCAGAACCGCTGGCAAATGCAGGAACGAACCGGCCTCTGGCATGTTCTTTGGCAGGGCCAGTGGGTGGCTTCCACCCCTCCTGTCAGCATCACGCCGCCGGTGATCGCACCACCGCAGGTCATGGGGTATCCTCCTCAATTTGTTCCAACCCAAAAGAGATCGCCGTGGGGGGTGATCGGCATTGTTGGGGGAGGTCTCTTGGTGGTGGCCCTCGCCGTGGTCGGCATTTCCGCCCTGCTTAAAGCGGGAGGCTCGTCCTCTGCTACAACAAAAACCTACAATTTCGAACAGCAAACCACTTTGACCCTCAACCCTGGCGGCGGCCAGATCCAGGACGACTTGGGTACCATGCTTCAAGTGGCACCCGAAACCCTGCCTTCTGAGGATACTGTCACGAATCTCACCACTTATTCTGCCGGCGGGGCGCTTGAAAAAGAACTGAGCGAAAGTTATACGCTTGAAACACCATTCTATGAAGTGACTCTCGAAGGTCAGAATGACGGTAGCGGTCCGGCGGTGCTGACTTTTCCAGCTGCCAATCCAAACTCACGGCTGTTATTGATTATTGATCGGCAGGCAGCCATATTATTGGCCGAGGAACCGAAAGACGGCAAGCTGATCACCAACGCCCATCTTGGCCCCACGGATCTGGGAGTTCTCTATCCAGAGGGAGATAACGGTCAAACCCATAGTGTGCTCTTTGTGGTTGTGACGCCGAAAGAATCCGCTTCAATTCCCGAATCATCAATTATTTTGGCCAGTAATCGAATTTCTCAAGAAGAGGCCGGAAAAATGTGCACTCCGGTCAGTTTGAAGGCAATGACCATCTTTCAACGCTGCCAATCCAACGAAGACGGATCGGTGATGGTGATTTATCCATGGGATGATAAATTGACTCATATAGATGCCTACAATGCGGCCAAAGAAATTGAGGCCGCCATGAAAACTTATGCTGGCAAGGGATACTCAAACGCCAGCCTATCCGCTTCTTCACCGTTGCTAGCCGTGGTCAGCGCCGATTACACCAGCCCCGAATATAACTTCAAGAATGGTGTGGTCTACCTGCCTCCTGATATTCCTACGAAATTATCCTCAGAAAGAACAGCCATTTGGCATGAGATTGGACACTGGATCCAGAACCGGGTCTATTCAATGGCTATTGCCAAGGCTAGCGACGCGCGAAAATGGTGGATGGATGTATCGGCAGAGATAATGGTAATGGATGTGATACCCGAATACATCGTGGATAATATGAACACTTATGGCAAGATCACAAAATCCGATAATGTCATGTTGGCATTTCAGAGTGCACCCTACCAGTGGCCCTCGGATTTTTATGTGCATGCACAATTGGTTATGGTCAACATTTGCGATCTGGGCTGCCCGATCACACATGCCGATTTTGTAGCTGCCATTAATGGCGGACGTTATCCATTCAACAGCAATTACGAGCGTGAAATGTTGACCAGCAATCTCGAAGATTATGCACGCTACCTGTTGGGAGCTTCTCCAGAAGAAGCCAACACTTCAATATCTTTGGCTGCCGTGCAGAACCAGGATGGCTGGGGGCAGGTTATTTCAGTGATGCGTTCAGATAAAGCGCTTGTCAAATACATTCATAACGGAGTAGATCCGCAGATCAAAGAGGAAAAGACGGAAATCGGATCAAATTTGGTCATAGATGCTGCCCTCGAAGCGGATGGCGCCTATCCGCTGCAGATCACCAGTGGTTCGGATGGCAAGTACACCGGGCTGCCGCTGATGCTGGTGGTCGAGCCGGGCGTGCCATTTATGTACCGATTGGATGGCGGTGATGTGATTACCAGTGATGGTGGCGAACAGGTAAAGATCGGACCCATCCAGGCAGGCACTGGTGTAGGGACGGTTCGCTTGGTGGCGTATAGCAAAGCCGGCGGTGAATCCTTCAAGGCTAAAATTCAACCGGTAAACCTGGATGGCACCTGGGTGATCTTTCCGGGGAATTTGATCAGCAGCAGCATGCAGTGTACCGGTGGTGTGGGAGAGGAAGCCACCGACCCCAACAATATAGGCATGGCTGGTGCCACCTATTTCACCTTGCTGGGAGCGATGGGTGAAATGACCACCGACAGCAGCGGACAAACGCTTGATTGGAGCCTGGTGCCCTCTCGTCTGCCGCCTGATACGACCGAAAGTGATTTCACTTTTGAAGCATCAGCCATCACCGAGGCCGATGGCATCCGTCTTCAGGGACAATTATCCATGCCAAAACCCTCTGATGAATCCGGCTTTATTCCCGGGTTACCTCAGACCATCGCCCGAACGCTTCCGGGTGTCATCGAGACGAATAAAGGTATTCCTCAACAAAAGGCAATCTTGGCGGTGTTTGTCTTGTTCCCGGCGGTTGGTATGGGGCTCATCCCTTTGGGAAAGAAACGTCAAAGACTGATGATCGCCATAGCCATTGGCATGATGGCGTTGGCGTTGGCAGGTTGTTTCGGGTTTGCCATGTACGGTACGGTCGGTGGTGATATCAAGATCACCAAGATGGAATACGCGGGTGGTTCCGGTGCCGGCACGTGGACTTATGGCAGTATGCCAACCGGGAACCCGATCTGGGTGTTCAAAGAAGGGACAGCAAGCTACCTGGTTGACCTGTTTTTCGAGGTGTCCACTACCGATTCCGATGGCAAAGAAACCAACTACCTTGAAGAGTGCAGCGGTACGGTAACCTATTCGATTACCGGCAGCGTTTATGAAGACATGACGGTTACCATCCCCAGTTCAAGCGAGTAAAGAAAAAAGGTAACCACTAAAAACACAAAACGAAAACAAAAAATGAAGGGGCGATTCATGAATCGCCCCGATTCATGCTTTTTTCCCTGACTCCAGCTGCCAGTGCAAGTGTGCATGAGAAATTATTTTTCTTATGCTAAAATTTCTATATGAAACCCATTACCCATACCCCCAAGACCTTCCTCTTAAAATTATTGGCTTTCTGGATACTCTTTCTCGTCTTCCACTTTTTGCATGAGTGGATCCCGGTGCCGTTCACAGTCATCTTCGCCGGCAACAGCGAAGGCGCCGTCCAGCACATGAAAATGGCCTTCTGGGCGTTCACTTTTGCCAGCCTGGGTGAATATTTCATCCGCAAAGTCCAAAAGGAGCAGCGTCAATCCTTCTTTGATTCGCGCCTGCTGCTCACGGACCTCGCCCCTTGGACCATGTTCTTCTGGTACATCCTGCCCGTCCTCTTTGGCAAACCTTTTGCCAGCGAAGTGGTCGAGATACTGGCCGCCAATATCGTGCTCGTGCTCATGGGTGTCGCCCTGCTCTTTCTCGAACAGGACCTTTCCGGCATTCGGCTCTCCAAGACCAG
Organism: Chloroflexota bacterium; assembly: GCA_021825925.1. GTDB lineage: Bacteria > Chloroflexota > Anaerolineae > Anaerolineales > Anaerolineaceae > UBA6107. The sequence goes on along the minus strand of JAKAFP010000008.1, from coordinate 120,684 downwards.
CCGCATCATCCTCATCCTCTTCTGGGTCTTGACCGCCTTCCTCATGGTCGCCGTCAGCTTTAATGTGCCCTGGGCAGGCTTCTTCGTGGCGTAAATACTCAAATTAACAAATACAATAAATCAAAAAAAAAATAACAAAAATCCAAATAATTACCATTTTAGGGGCGGGTCTGCGACCCGCCCCTACGAAACTCTTTAATGATACACACCTACGATAAATGTGATTAATTGACTAAATGTCAAAGGTCGGTTCGATGACCTTTCTAATCAATTCAATTCGATCTTTTGCCACTGGCATAAAGAGAGATGCAATCGAAACCACGAAATTATTTTTAGTATTTACATATATGACATTTCCGCCGTCTCCTAAAGCGGCAAATATGCGATCTTTATCATCAATTATCCACCACAGATAGCCATACAACAGCTTACCCCATCGGCTGTGGACACTAGTGCTTTCCTCAATCCACTCGGTTGAAAGGATCTGTTTGCCATCCCATAAACCACCCTTTAAATACAACTGGCCTATTTTTGACATATCCAGGGGCGTCATGGTTAGCCCCCAGCCAGCAGTATTTATCCCTTGCGGATCAACCACCCAGCCGCTAGATTTTTTGTTTTCCGCAAACCAAGCGAGCTGGTCTTCTTTGTTATGGAATACCACATTTTGTTCAATTTTGATTCCAAGCGGGGAGAATAAATTATCCACCGCGAAATCGAGGACGGGTTTTCCTGTTACCCTTGCAAGCACCCCTGACAAAATCTGAGTTCCAACCATGGCGGAATAAACAAAATTTCCTATCTTTCCTTTACCGCCCAATAGGTCGAGGGCTTTTTCTACCCAATTTGGGCTGGCAAAAAACGCTTCATACGGTTCAGTTTCGTATTTGTAAGGGGCGGTCATGGTAAGCAAATCTTTTAAAGTGATGTTCTGTATCGTGGTTTCGCCCGCCATTACCTTGTATTCTGGAAAAAAATCAAGGACCTTTCGATTTATATCGGTTAATAGTCCTTTATCTCGGGCTATACCGATGAGAGCTGAGAAAACACTTTTTGTGACGGATGCAACGTGAATTGGATCAGAAGGAGTGAATCCATTAAAGCCTTGTTCATATAATGTCACGCCGTTTTTTTGAACAACCATACCTGCAATGTTGGCATAGTCGCTGCAAATGATCCTATCCAGCTTGTTTAAGTATTCTTTATTCATATTATTTCCTTCGAACTAAGGTTATTTAGGATATCCTTATGTGAAGGATATGATGATTAAAAATTAATTGCAAGGGTAACTAAAAATATTGATACCTGATTTCAGAAATGAGTTTAAGGTTTTTTATCAAGGTTGATGAAAAAACTTACCTCATCCAATTTAGCAACAGAAGGCAATCAATTTCACTTCTTTATGATTGATCCGATAATTAATTCAATACATTAGTCGTTACTGGTGCATCACTAGATTGGGAGGAAGCATGCGTCATATTCCAGGTTTACTTACAAGACTGATCGCTGTTCTGATGCTCACCCTGCTGGCGGGCTGCAGCTTCCCGGTCCGCACGGTGGTAACCCCCACCCTCACTTCAGCCCCTTTGGTCAACGAGACTTCAATCCCCGGCACGCCCGAGCCGCCGTTGGCGATCAGCATCTGCCCGGTTGAATCGGAGTGCCCGCCCGTGGTCTTGCTGGATGACATGATCGGCAGGGTCGTGGAGGCAGGCACCCATGATGTCAGCATCCCCTACGATAAACCGGTGCGTGTTCGCGTCATGTGGTGGACGGCCAGCCCGACCATCATGGTGGATAATCTGGCACACATTCATTGGATCTTTGAGATAGACGGGCAGGATTACTTTTCCCCCGATATGATCGTCCAATACCTGGCCCCCTACGATGAAGAAAACAAAACACAGGCAGATTCGGTTTCGATCACCGCAACCCTGGATGGTTGGAAAGTCAACCAGCCTCACACCATCCGAGTGGGCTATTACTTTGATGAATCCGTCAATGATGGCTGGCAGGATAACCCGGCCGGTTTCTCACAGATCTATATCTATAACGTTACACCGGTCTTGCCAGAAACCCTGACCTCCGCACCTTAAGCGAAGGGATCTCTCTGAATTACGGGAGGGTACAACAATAACGAGGGCTATTATTGGAAATAAAAAAATGTGGGGCGGTTCGTGAACCGCCCCTACAAAAAGGTTTTTATTTTTCGTGATTTTCGTGTTTTTTATGGCGCGATCTTGGCGTCCCCGAGCCGCACAGCGGCGAGAGGGATTATAAGAAAAGGTTTATAGTCCCGCGAGTTTGCGCAGCTCTTCGGCCTTATTGGTGCGTTCCCAGGTGAAATCAACATCGTCACGGCCGAAGTGGCCATAGGCGGCGGTCTTCTGATAAATGGGTTTGCGCAGGTCCAGGTCGCGGATAATGGCGCCGGGACGCAGATCGAAGGTCTGGGCGATCAACTGGGCGATCTTCTCATCCGCGATCTTGCCGGTGCCGAAGGTCTCGACGTTGATGCTGAGGGGGTGCGCTACACCGATGGCATACGCCACCTGGATTTCGCAGCGGTCGGCCAATCCACCGGCCACCACGTTCTTGGCAACCCAGCGGCAGGCGTACGCAGCAGAGCGATCCACTTTCGTGGGATCTTTGCCTGAGAAGGCGCCGCCACCGTGACGGCCCATACCGCCGTAGGTATCCACAATGATTTTGCGGCCGGTAACACCAGCGTCGCCCATCGGTCCGCCGATGACAAAGCGGCCGGTCGGGTTAACGTAGATCTTGGGTTGATGGTCAAGCAGTTCGCCGGGGATGGTGGTGTTGATGATCTCTTCGATCACACCCTCGGTGATCTCGGCATGCGAGACTTCGGGGGAGTGCTGGGTGGAGATCAGAACGGTATCCACACGCACGGGTTTGCCGTGGGAATATTCGACTGTAACTTGAGATTTTCCATCAGGGCGCAGCCAGGGCAGTCCGTTGGCTTTGCGCACTTCGGCCAGCTTGCGGGTCAGTTTATGAGCCAGGTAAATGGGCATGGGCATCAGGGTGGGGGTTTCGTTACAGGCGTAACCGAACATCATACCCTGGTCGCCGGCGCCGATCTCGTTGAGTTCCTGCTCGGTCACTTCGCCGCCCTTGACCTCGTAGGATTTATCCACACCGAGGGCAATATCGGCAGATTGGCTGGCGATGGCGCTCATCACGGCGCAGGTGTTGCCATCAAAGCCTTTATCGCTGCTGTCGTAGCCGATGCCTTTGACCACATTGCGTACCAGATCGTCAAAGTTGACGAAAGCGTTGGTGGTGATCTCACCGAGTACCATTACGAAACCGGTCTTGGTGGCGGTTTCGCAGGCGACACGGCTGCGAGGATCCTGCGCAAGGCAGGCGTCCAACACGGCGTCTGAAACCTGGTCGCAGAGTTTATCAGGGTGACCTTCGGTAACAGATTCTGATGTGAATTTGTAGCTGGGTGAATCCATGAAAGTGCTTGAAGCCATTGAGTTTATCTCCTTTAAATTAGATTGCCCCTATCGGAGAGTACACGAGGGGCAACATTCTTGCGGCTTGCCCTCCTATCTTCCAGTTTATTCTGTCGGAATTAGCACCATGAAAAGCTTGCGCCGTTCTGGTTGCCGAGGCTTCGTAGGGCCGATCCCTCCGCCTCTCTGGATAGAAGTGCCGTTTTGGGGCTATTGAATTGTAGACCGAGTTTATCATGTTTGAGAAATGATGTCAAATTACCAAGGTCACATTATATTTAGTGAATGGTCATAGATCAACTGACCTCAAATCTCCTTTCACTTTTCATCTATTAGATGGATCATCCCGCCAATGAAAGCCATTTTACCGGATGATAAAAGACATCCAAAGGGGATACAAATAACGCATATTAACGATTGGCCGCATAATCGGCAATATTCTTAACCAATTCCAGGTTTTGCACGCTTTGAGCAATATTCTTCAGAAACCCGATGTCGCTGATAACGAGGATCTGACCGCCTTGTTTTCCATAATCCACCAGCCCCATAACCCCCTTGACCAATTCAAGCCCATTTGCTAGTTTTACCGGCACGCGATTGTTTTCAAACATTGAGGCTAATTGGTGAATGTTGGCAGTCAAAGCATGATCATTCGTAATCTGATATGAATCTCCACCCAGATTTCCAGTTCTGAATTCGATCCCCATGGGTTTCAACAGGACGTTAATGGCTGTGGCGTCTTCGTTCACCTCTTCCACCCGCCGGCCGGAAGCCAGGCTATATGCGCTATTGGTCACCAACAATAATCCACCATCTTCAACGTAGCGGGTCAGCAACTCAGTTTCTACTTTGTTCCATGTTTCAACATTTGGACCAGGGTAATCGAGGGTCGGGAGCAGTACAACCAGTTCAGTATCCTTAAGATCCTCCTCGGTTACACTCTGCCCATAAGGAATAAGATCTACATCAAATCCATTCCAGGCCAGTGCCATTCCCAAATCCTGCAATAAAGCCGGTGCGATGCTTGGATTTTCTGTGTGACTTGCAATCACAACCGCGCGGTGTTCAACCTTGGGAGTTACTTTAAACACAATTTCTTCACGGCCAGTCTCAAGAGCGGCAGAAAGAGCAATTCTGGTGATATCAGCAAACACATCATCAACACTTTTGGCTAGTTCAACGGTCTCATATGGATCGTGCCAATGGCTGGCATAATGACCATACGCGCTGCCTTTCGCCACCCACTCGGCATTGTCCAAAACTGACAGGTTGAATTCCGGTACGTTGAAGGCGTCAAAATTACTGTTATCTGCAATCAGTCCATCAAATTTTTCTTGTTCAAAAACGATGCCGTGAGTTGTCGCGTCACTGGATAAAAAGTCCGCCCAAAGTGAACGATCATCCCCAAAACTTTGATAACTTGTATAACTCGTTGAAATATTTATTTCTTTTCCGTCCAGCGGCATGCCGACCGGATCTATCACAAGCATGGCCAGCAGCTTATCCATTAGGTCTTGATGGGTGGAGATAAAATAAGATGAACCGTATGTACCCAACTCGTGTCCGCCATACCACGCGATATAGAGGTCAACGGCGGGTTGTACTTTTGATTCATTTAAGATTCGCGCAATTTCAAGCAAAATGGCTGAACCGCTGCCGTCGTCAAAAGCACCAGGGCCGTTTGGTGAGTCAATATGAGCTGAAAGCAGCACAGCTTTTGAAGGATCAACTCCCGGAATATGCATGATCAAATTGCCGGCATTTGCGGGCATTAAAACGTCAGCATCCCATACCATGCGCGCAGATTCAACTTTTCCAAAATCCTGCCATTTTTCAATCCCTGCAGTTTTTAGATCTTCAAGTCTCACATATAAAATCGGAATTGGCTGTGTATGATTGAACCATTGAAAAACACCGCCGTCGCCTATCATCGTTCCTCTGGATTCGCCATCCACATTGGAATAACTGGTGACCAGAATAAGCCCGTTCAACCCATTATCAATCAACCTGATCAAGCTTTGAGTGTTCGAGACAAAATCATGGTTTGTGACAGAATCAATCAAGGCATAATCCAGGATCATGATCATGTTCTTTACATCAGAGGAACTCAACCTGTCCAACTCTTCAACTGTACTGACGATCAAAATTGATCCAGAGGCCTCAACCGGGTTTCGTTCAATGTCATTTGCTTTACCATCAGAATCCAACGATAGTGCTATTTTTGGATCATAACGTGAACCGCGTAAACCATCTGCAGGAACTTCGACCTCTTGCCCGGCGAGCGTCAGGTAGATGTCAGTCGTCCATAATTCCACCCCTGCATAAACATTGAATGACTGCCGTTCAAGCTCCATTCCATTTGCTTTCAGGTTTGAAAAACCATCTAGCTGGTTTTGAACATAATCCAACGCTTCCGCCTCACCGCTGCTGGCTGAGTTTCGCCAACCCGAATATGGCTGAATTGAGGTGAGCGCTTCAAGATAGGTAAAAATTGAATCCGTTGATATCATCTCATACGGGACGGCCGGATAATCTTTTGGATGCTTGAGTGAATTATCATTACTTGATGAAAGACTTTGCAGGTTTTGGCATCCGCATAATACCAGGTAGGATGCAAACAGGACGACAATAAAAGAATGCTTCAAGCAAGAGCTGTTTAGATTCATTTTTCCGCCTTCCCAAGAATATGGCTGTTACCACGATCAAATCTTGAGTGACCAGCTTATAAAGTCTCTAATTTCCTTGCTGAAATGCTAAATTATTAACTTGTTATCCAATCAATATCATTACACTCTTTGAAGCGCACCTTCATGGTCTCGATGGCTTGCGGATTGCTATCCACGAGGATGAATTCGCGGCCGAGTTCGTGACAGGCTACACCGGTGGTGCCGCTGCCGGCGAAGAAATCGAGCACGGTGTCGCCCGGGTTGGAGGAAGCGGAAATGATGCGCCGGATGATGCCCAAAGGTTTCTGGGTGGGGTAGCCGGTCTTTTCTTTGCCGTTGGTCGGAACAATGGTATGCCACCATGTATCGGTGGGCAGTTTGCCGAGGGCGGCTTTTTCCGGTCCGACCAGACCGGGGGCCATGTAGGGGATGCGTTCGATCTCATCCACGTTAAAGATGTAGTTCTCGGGGTCCTTGGCATACCACAGGATGTTGTCGTGTTTGGCAGGCCATTTCTTCTTGGTACGGGCACCGTAGTCGTAAGCCCAAATGATCTCGTTTAAAAAGCTTTCGCGCCCAAAGATGCTGTCAAGCAGCACCTTGCAGTAGTGCACTTCGCGATAATCAATGTGGAAGTAGAGGCTGCCGTTTGGTTTGAGGATGCGCTTGGCTTCGATCAAGCGCGGTTCCAGGAAGGTGGGCAAGTCGTCAAACACGTCTTCATAGGCCTGAGAACCGACTTTTAAGGTTGTATAGCGCTGCCCGGCGAAGCCGGTTCGGTCACCGGTATCTGATTTTTCGATCTTTATTTGAGTACGCGCCTGTGTTTTACCTGTGTTGAAAGGGGGGTCTATATAAATGAGACTTACGGATTCAGAAGGCAATGACTGCAGAATTCCGAGGTTGTCGGCGAAGTAGATTTTGTGACCCATTAAAATGATTCCTGATTCAGTTAAGATAATTAACTGATTATAGCAAAAGGATTGAGTCTTTTAGATTAGAGTTTTGGATGATCAATATCTTGTAAAATGACCCAATCGCTCAGTCAGTATGCTTAAGAGCTGCTGCGGATCGTACTCCAGCGTGGTGGCAGTGACCAGAATGGGCGACCCAAATTGACTTAACTGCATTTGGCGGCTTGCACTCAATTTAGGATTGGCATAAATGTAAAAATCCGGGTTTTTTACTTTGACCACGATCAATTGATGCTGAAAGCTGCCCTTGACCAACTCAAAGGAGGTGATATCGTTCCAGGGGATGAAGCCGACGCTGGTGATGTTGGTGTGATCCGTGATGCCATTATTGTCAACGACTAGACCGGGGATCTTTCGGTTCGCATGCCTGATCACCACTACGATTGCCCAGATCACGACCGCTGCAATGATCACAACCGCTGTGAGCTTAAATTTCCAAAACCCTTCAAGGTTGGGGTAGAGGAAACGAAGCAAAACCCAAATACCCGCACCACCGATGAATAATAAGAACAAGGTAATTAATAAGACCGGTTGTTTCTTTTTTTGGAATTCGATTGGTTTTTCCATTAAGCACCCTCAACTGCATTGGCTAAATAACGGCGAATTTGTTCGGTGATCTTCTCGATCTCGTTCTCTCCACCCTTGGGCGCATCGGGCTATTCATCCACCCGTGCCCCCCAATACTCGCGCGAGGCTCCGCGATAGCCTCCGATAACGTGCACATGTGGAACGCCGTCCACAATTATAAATGAATAGACATGGTCCATGTCTAGGGTGATCAGCAGTGCTTTTGGAACCTTTATGATGTCGAGTTCTATCCTTTGGGCTTCGTTATCTGTCAAGTCGGCATACTCGGCCACGTGTCTTTTGGTTTCGATGAAGATATGACTGATGTAATGAGTTTTCTCGTCCCCCCCAAAAAGGGAATGAGAGACCGAGATCAGATCCTCTTCATAAAAAAAACCGCCGAAGAGTTTTTCTTAGCCTCTCTGTTATTGGCTGACAAAGCAGTCGTTGTTTGTCTGTTTCACCAGAGATATAGTCCTCATAACGTCCTCAGATCAAAATAGTTATGGGCTAGGAAGGATATACATCTAGTGCAGCACGCAGAGATGGAACTTCGAGCCCTGATCGTTTCACGAGTGCATGCATTTCTTTGGCAAGTTGCTGCATTTCATCTGGAGCCTGAGAGAGATGATAACCAATACCGACCTCGCCCAATTTTGATTTTAGGAGTAAGCGGAACATAGTTGTGAGCAAGAATAGAGGTGTATTCATCATCATTTTATCGCTTGGAGAAAGGTGCTTATAACCCAAGGCCTGGACTACCGATAACGATTCCTTGATCGCTTTAACCATCAGGGTAAGGTCAGATTTTGATTTTGCCAGGTCGCGTAAGTCTCCTCCATGTTTCAGCCCTAGCATGGCTATGGGTACGACACCAGCGGCATGAACCACCAAATCGTCCACAATATGGGTGGATATTTTGGCCTTTGAAATGCCATGATTCAAAGTGGAGACTAGCATTTTCAAGCGGGGCGTATTGGTTCCATCAATTTCACCAAAGGGGATGGCGATGGATTTAACGATCATCGCTTTAATGATGTTTCCCTCACGTCTTCCCGCGGCATAAACATGCCCCATTAATACACGTTCTTTGCCGAGTTCGTTGGTATATTCCTGTGGGTCCGCAAGGGTGTTTCCCATGAAGACAATATTTGGTGAGCGGTTTTGTCGAAGAATGGGTAATATTTCAAGGGCTTGATTCTTGCGCATGATCACAAAAATGTAATCATAATAATCTTCCGGAGCTAATGAACTAACAACTTCCACTTTGGCGACGGATCGCTGGTGGTTCATTGGATTTTCAATGACAATGCCATTATCGCGGATGAATTCGTAGCGAGGGCTCCTTGCCAGAACAGTTACGTTAATGCCGCTTTGATGTAAAATGCTGGCGCATGCACATCCATTTACTCCCGCGCCAAATACCAATATCCTGACCTGTCCAGTTGACATTTTCCCTCCAGATTTTAGCTTTTACATTAATTCAATCCCCTTGTTTATGATAATCAATGTCAGTTTTTTATTCCGCGATCAGCTTAATGTTGTTGTTGGTGGATGAACTGCCAAAAAGGTGATGAGCGTGGAATTTGTGGCAGATCCTGCGTGAGTTTGGGTCATGTTTAATTATTTACCTCATGACTGACTGATTTGACTTCTTGCTGATAACAAATATATACCTCTGATGATAGCAGAAAATGATCATTAATCAGCAAAGTATAAAAAGTATTGACAATTGGTCATTTATCATCAGCCTTGACAACTGCTTCGTTTCGCCTGACAATAACAACTTATATAAAAAAATGAATAAGGAAAAGATCATCATGAACTCAAAAATCAACAGGGGGCTGATTGCAGTCCTCCTCATCAGCACGATCATCTTGTCAGCCTGTGCGGCTGCCACACCGACCGAGGATCCGGCGATCAAGATTACCCAAATTGCCGCCACCATCCAGGCTGAGTTTACCCAAAACGCGGCTTTGACCCCATCGGCTACGCCCACACTTGAGCCGACTGCCACACCGACCATGGCACCGCCGACCGCTACCCCCGAGATTACCGAAGTGTTCCCAACACCGACGTCAACACAACCTGTTTCAATTCAGGGTGATGTGGATGACAAGGCGGTTTACGTTTCTGATGTCACCATCCCCGACGGAACGATCGTCAAACCTGGTTCAACGGTGGTGAAAATATGGGCCATCAAGAACATCGGAACGACCACTTGGAAGACTGCTTATCGTTTGGCTTATCTTGATGGGTTGAAGGACGCCAAAGAGATGCTTTATGTGCACCTTCCCAATGAGGTAAAGCCCGATCAAAGTGTTCAAGTCGCGGTCACCTTTACCGCTCCATCTGACTTGGGTACCCACACCAGCTATTGGAGATTGGTGAATGCCGACGGAAAACTGTTTGGTGAAGAAATGAGTATGAAGATTGTGGTAGGCAACCCCTAATCGAGGAACGATAAATACTAATGAGCCCGGCGTGAAGCCGGGCTTATTTTTTACGGGGGAGGAGGTGGGACGACAAATAATGTCGAAGTTATTACATCTAGGGGTCAAAAGGGAAGATTAAGAACCATTAATATAATCGGACAAAAAATGTCAGATTGCCTTAAACCTATTGACTTCAGATTCTGATTTTGCTATTATGTTCGTGAGCGGTCACGTTACCGCTCACGTTACCGCTCACAATTCCAGACAAACTTTTTTATTAGAGGAAACCTTGGCTGAACGAAATAAAACTACCATTTATGACGTTGCGGAAAAAGCCGGGGTTTCAAGGCAAACTGTTTCACGCGTGCTCAACAACCGTCAGGATGTCTCTGATGAGACCCGAACCCGGGTAAAAAAGATCATGGATGAATTGAGCTACCATCCCAGCGCGATCGCCCAAAGTCTAAGCCGCCAAAAGACCTATCTCTTTGGTGTGGTTATTTCTGGATTGAAATATATTGGTCCTTCACGAACGTTGAACGGAATAACCAATAAAGCTCAGGAATTGGGTTACGGTTTGCTGCTTAAAGAAATTGAAAGTGGAGATAATGTCAAACCTGTTTTCCAATGGTTTGATGCTCATCAAGTTGACGGTATTATTTGGGCAGTGTCAGAAATTGGTGACAATCGAAGTTGGTTGGTTGATTATCTGCCTAGCATCAATATACCGATTATCTTCTTAACTATGGGTAATCGTGAAAATGTTAATTACGTATCTGTTGATAATTATTATGGCGCAAAAATAGCTACTGAGCATCTCATCAGTCTTGGAAAAAAGAATATTGGTCATATCTCTGGCCCGATTGATTGGTGGGAGGCTCGCCAACGAAAACAAGGCTGGCAAGACGCTTTGATTGCTGCCGGTTTTACTCCCAAAGAAGAACATTGCACGATGGGCAACTGGTCTTCTGCGAGTGGTGAACAAGCAATTTGCGAGTTATTGGTTTCTTACCCTGAAATGGATGCAGTCTTTGTTGGAAACGACCAAATGGCTCAGAGTGCGCTCAGAGTCGCATTAATGCGCGGGCTAAGAATTCCTGAAGATCTTGCTGTCATTGGGTTTGACAATTTATTAGAGTCGGCATACTTGTATCCCTCTTTATCTACCATTTTTCAAGATTTGCAGCTTTCAGGTGCATTGGCTGTTCAAAAGCTTTCAGATATGATCCAGGCAAGAATAGAAAACAAATCCTCTCTTGTGTCACCCACGATTATTAAGCCAATTCTCGTAGTTCGTGAAAGTACAGTACGAACTGCATAATTTCGTTATCCTCAGGATCCTTTGACTGAGATATTGTATAAGGAGGTGAGATTTTCACACTATAAGGATATGGTTGAAGACGGTGTTTTCAAAAAGGACCAGAAATTTTGAAATGTAACCAATAAAACCAATTTTTCGAATAAGGAGAAGGAAATGTCAAAAGGTTTGATCTATAAGTTAGTCGTTGTTCTCGTTCTTTTAAGCTTCGTGCTTGCTGCTTGCGGCGCACCGAAAGCCAGTTCTGATGCCAAACTCGTCGGAATTTCTATGCCTACCAAAACTTCAACCCGTTGGATTTCTGACGGAGAGAGCATGGTCAAGTCATTTGAATCCTTAGGCTACCAGGCTGATTTACAATTTGCAGACAATGATATCCAAAACCAATTGGCTCAGATCGAAAACATGGTCACCAAAGGTGCCAAAGTTCTCGTGATCGCAGCCATTGATGGTTCAACCATGTCTGACGTGCTTAAAAAAGCACATGATGCTGGTGTTTTGGTTATCTCTTATGATCGCCTGATCACCAAAACTGAGAATGTTGATTACTACGCCACCTTCGATAATTTCGGTGTGGGTGTCATTCAAGGAACCCAACTTCTTAAAGGACTTGGTGTAACAGATGGTGCCAAAGGCCCCTTCAATATTGAACTCTTCGGTGGATCACCTGATGATACCAATGCCTTCTATTTCTATGATGGCGCCATGTCTGTTCTTCAACCCTACATTGACAGTGGTGTTTTGGTCGTGAAAAGTGGTCAAATGGGCATGGATAAAGTCGGTACCTTACGCTGGCTTGCAGCTACCGCTCAGGCTCGTATGGACAACCTTCTGAGCGCCTATTACACCGACGCGAAAATTGACGGCGTTTTGTCACCCTACGATGGTCTTTCAATCGGTATCCTCTCTTCACTGAAGGGTGTTGGCTACTGCACACCTGAACTGAAATGCCCCGTTGTCACTGGACAGGATGCGGAAGTTGCTTCGATCAAATCCATGATCGCTGGCGAACAAACCTACACCGTTTTCAAAGACACTCGTGCACTTGCTGCTCAGACTGCCAAGATGGTTGATCAGGCTCTCAAGGGCGAGACTGTGGATGTCAATGACACCAAAACCTACAATAATGAAGTCAAAATTGTTCCTTCTTACCTTTTGACCCCCATTAGCATTGACATTACCAACTACCAGAAAGAACTTGTTGACAGCGGATACATTAAAGCTGAAGACCTGAAGTAGTCGTTTCAATTCATAGAGCAGAGGGGCAACCCTCTGCTCTATAAAATTTGTTGAATTTTCAAGAAGTTTTTACTATAATTTCTTTTATTCATCTTTAATTAAGGACTAATCAACCATGGCTGATGTCATTTTGGAAATGCGCAATATTAGTAAGTCATTTCCCGGAGTGAAAGCACTTGATAATGTAAGTTTTAGCGTCACTGAGGGCGAGATTCATGCCTTGGTCGGAGAAAACGGTGCTGGTAAGTCAACGTTGATGAAGGTGCTTAGTGGTGTTTATCCACATGGCACTTATGAAGGTGAGATCTATTTTCAAGGAAACGAGTGTCGGTTTAAAGATATCAGCCATTCTGAAGCGGTTGGACTGGTAATTATTCATCAAGAACTTGCTCTTATACCAACTTTGTCAATTGTTGAAAACCTCTTTCTTGGAAACGAGCAAAGTAAAAGGGGTGTAATTAATTGGAAAGCATCAGTAGCAAAGAGCATCGAATTATTGAAAAAAGTTGGATTACATGAAAATCCAAATACGATCATCTCAACCCTTGGGGTTGGAAAACAACAACTGGTCGAAATTGCCAAGGCTTTGGCAAAGAAAGTAAAACTGTTAATATTAGATGAGCCTACTGCTTCATTGAATGAAACTGATAGTGATAAGCTGCTTGATTTACTCCTTCAATTAAAATCTCATGGGATCTCTTCCATTTTGATTTCTCACAAGCTGGACGAAATTTCCAAGGTTGCAGACTCAATTACAATTCTACGTGATGGCGCAACGGTTGAAACCTTGGACTGTAAAGTGGACAAGATCAGCGAAGACCGAATCATTCGAGGAATGGTGGGACGTGATATTACACATCGTTTTCCGCCTCGCGAAAATGAAATTGGTGAAGTGATTTTTGAGGTAAAAGATTGGAATGTTTACCATCCTGTTCATTCGGACCTTAAGGTAAGTTCCAATGTGAACATAAATGTCCGCAGGGGTGAAGTCGTTGGTCTTGCGGGTTTGATGGGCGCCGGAAGAACGGAATTGGCCATGAGTATTTTTGGCCACTCTTATGGAAAACACATCTCTGGGTTTGCATATAAATCAGGCAAGCAAATTGATATCAGCTCGATTGATAAAGCAGTAAAAAACGGCATTGCCTATGCAACAGAAGACCGAAAAGCATATGGTTTGGTGCTGATTCAAGATATTAAAGAGAATATTACGCTTGCAAATTTAAGAGCCGTTTCCAATGGGTTCGTAATCAATCAACCCAAGGAAATGTCTGTCACAAGTGGATATCGTGAAAAATTAAATATTAAGTGCTCCAGTTTACAGCAACTTGCAGTTAATTTATCTGGCGGCAATCAGCAAAAGGTCGTACTCAGCAAGTGGTTATTTGCCACTCCAGATGTTTTAATCTTGGATGAACCAACCAGGGGTATTGATGTAGGGGCGAAGTTTGAAATCTATACCATCATTAATCGCCTGGCAAGTGAAGGTAAAGGAATCATCCTGATTTCTTCAGAATTATCTGAAGTGCTGGGTGTTTGCGATCGGATTTACATCGTGCGCGAAGGGAAGATCGTTGGTGAGATGCCATCCAAACAAGCAACACCAGAAATAGTTATGAAACACATCATGACCCAAGAGGTGAATGAATTATGAAAAGTTTATCTTCCTTTCTGAAAAACAATATCCGTGATTATGCCATGCTCATAGCTTTGGTTGTGATCATGATTCTATTCCAGATAATCACAAAAGGGATTTTGTTCAAACCGGTCAACATTACTAACTTGGTTCTGCAAAATAGCTATATTATTGCCATGGCGTTAGGCATGCTGCTTATCATTATCTCTGGCTGGATTGATTTGTCAGTAGGGTCCGTCGTCGCAGTGATCGGTGCTGTTGCATCGGTCCTTATTGTTAAGATGGATGTTAACTGGATTGTCACAGTTGTTATTTGTTTGATACTTGGTGCTGTCGTAGGTGCCTGGCAAGGTTATTGGGTCGCCTATGTTAAGATCCCGGCATTCATCGTTACTTTGGCAGGTATGTTGATTTTCCGTGGATTGACTTTTGTCTTGCTGCAAGGAGAATCTATTGGACCTTTCCCCACTGGCTTTCAAAAAATCAGTACCGGGTTCATTCCTGATTTCTTCCATGTTGAGGGCATCCACCTGACTACGATTATCATCGGCGCAATATTGGCTATTGCACTTGTTTTTCTCGATTATAGAACCCGACAACACGAACGGAAATATGGGTTTGAAGTGTTGCCAGCCTATATTTTCATCATAAAAAACTTGGTGATCTCAGCAGCTATCATAGGTTTGTGCTTTATTCTGGCTTCATATAAAGGATTGCCTAATGTTCTGGTGCTGTTGTTTGTCTTGATCACTCTATATTCCTTTGTAAGCAGTCAAACCGTAATTGGTAGAAGGATCTACGCGTTGGGTGGCAATGAAAAAGCCGCAAGGCTTTCCGGCGTGAATACCCCGAAATTATTGTTTGGAACCTTCATCAATATGGGGGTTTTATCTGCCTTGGCCGGTTTGATCGTAACAGCCCGCCTTAACAGTGCAACACCCAACGCCGGCGATGGCATGGAATTGGATGTTATTGCCGCATGCTTTATTGGTGGCGCCTCAGCGAGCGGCGGTATTGGCAAAGTGATCGGTGCAGTAGTAGGCGCCTTCATCATTGGTGTTATGAATAACGGTATGTCCATCATGGGTCTGGGTATTGATTGGCAAAAAGTAGTTAAAGGTTTAGTGCTTTTAGCTGCAGTATTATTTGATGTTTACCAGAAAAATAAAAGCTAGTATGCAAATAATCATCTAAATTGAATGGTAGTTTCGTAGATCAATTTGGAAAAGAACGGTATTAAATTAGTCAAAAATCTTACTCTTTAGTAAGCAACAATTGTTCGAAAAGCAAAAACAACTTATTTATAGAAAAAAACCATTGGCGGACATCGGTCATATTGATGACACCGTATGTTTAGTGTTGCCTCTGGGTATTGAGTTGCCTAATTGTTTTACTGAGATTTATTGTAATAACCTTATATGTCGAAGGTAGGACTATTAATGAATCAACAAGCCATCCAAACTGCAATAAACAACGGCCAAACTTTTCTGGGCATCGAATTCGGATCTACCCGTATCAAGGCTGTCCTGATCGCTGAAGATCATTCCCCGATTGCTTCAGGAAGCCACGATTGGGAAAACCGATACGAAAACGGTGTCTGGACGTACAGCCTGGATGATATTTGGACTGGCTTGCAGGATTGTTACCGTAACCTATGTGACGACGTATTGAATAAGTACAACACGCCCCTAACAAAAATTGGCGCCATCGGTTTCAGCGCGATGATGCATGGTTACATGGTGTTTGATCAAGGTGAAAACCTGCTGGTACCTTTCCGCACCTGGCGCAATACCATGACCGAAGAAGCTTCCAGCCAGCTAAGTGAGTTGTTCGATTTCACTATCCCTCAACGCTGGAGCATTGCCCATCTTTATCAGGCGATCCTGAATAACGAATCCCACGTCAAGAATATCACCTATCTCTCAACCCTTGCGGGCTACGTGCACTGGAAATTAACCGGCCAAAAAGTGTTGGGAGTGGGTGAAGCCTCGGGGATGTTCCCCATTGACAGTAACACCAATGATTACGATAAAGGCATGCTCAAGCTTTTCGATGAGAAGCTCAATTCTCTGAACCTGCCATTCAAGCTTCAAGATATTCTGCCAAAAGTACTCACAGCAGGTGAGAGGGCGGGTGAGTTAACTGAAGCCGGTGCCAAATTGCTTGACCCGACTGGAGCCCTCAAGGCAGGTATTCCGCTTTGTCCACCAGAAGGGGATGCTGGGACAGGTATGGTGGCCACCAACAGCGTGGCTGAACGTACAGGCAACGTCTCTGCAGGCACCTCCGTTTTTGCCATGATCGTGCTCGAAAAAGCATTATCCAGGCGATACGCCGAGATTGACATGGTTACAACCCCCACCGGCAAACCAGTCGCCATGGTGCATTGCAACAACTGCACCTCCGACCTTAATGCCTGGATCGGATTGTTTCAGGAGTTTACCGGCCTGCTGGGGGTCGAAGTGGATCAAAATAAATTGTTTGAACTGCTCTACCAAAAAGCGCTTCAAGGGGATGCAGATGGCGGCAATCTATTAGCTTACAATTACCTTTCCGGTGAACATATCACTCATTTTGAAGAAGGACGTCCGCTGTTCGTACGCACACCCGAAAGCCGATTCAACCTGGCCAACTTCATGCGGGTGCATCTGTTCTCTTCTCTTGGCGCTTTAAAAGTTGGATTGGATATCCTGTTTGAACAGGAAAAGGTAAAAGTTGACCAGGTCCTTGGTCATGGGGGCTTCTTTAAAACCAGGGACGTGGGACAAAAGATCATGGCTGCGGCGATGAATGTGCCGGTGGCTGTGATGGAGACCGCAGGCGAGGGGGGCGCCTGGGGGATCGCCTTGCTGGCTTCTTTCATGTTGAATAAGGCCGATAAGGAATCGCTTGAAGAGTATCTGACAAAGAAAGTTTTTGCAGATCAAAATGGAAAAACCATAACACCTGATGCTAAAGATGTGGAAGGCTTTGCCATTTTCATGGCGCGTTATAAAAATGGACTTGCGATTGAACGAGTTGCGATTGACTCGATGAAATAATCACCTGTTGAAGAAACAGGTAACCTCAGTAAGGAGTAATGAATGCTTGAAAAACTGAAAGAAGAATTGGTCGAACTGAATCGTGAACTTCCGAAGAATAACCTGGTTGCGTGGACGAGCGGCAATGTCAGTGCCCGGGATATTGATTCGGGTTTGATGGTGATCAAGCCCAGTGGTGTCCCCTTTGAAAAACTGCGTCCTGAAGACATGGTGGTGCTCAATATGGCCGGCAAGGTGGTCGAAGGGCATTGCAAACCTTCCTCTGATACCTGGAGCCATTTATATATCTACCAACATCGTGCAGATGTGAATGGCATCGTACACACCCATTCTCGCTATGCCACAGCCTTCGCAGCCGTTGGAAGGTCCATTCCGTGTGTTTTGACTGCTATTGCTGACGAGTTCGGTGGTCCCATCCCTTGTGGCGGATTTGCACTGATCGGTGATGAAGCCATTGGCAAGGTGGTGCTCGAAAGCATCGGACGTTCTCCCGCGGTGCTGCTCAAGAATCACGGCGTATTCACTATTGGTAAAGACGCAGTGTCAGCAGTTAAAGCCGCCGTCATGACCGAAGACGTGGCTGCCACTGTTTGGATGGCGTTGCAAATTGGCACGCCGGATGAAATCCCGGCCGAACAAATTAAATCCCTTCATCAGCGTTATACGGGGGTCTACGGTCAATAACCGCCGCGGATCTCTATACTTATATTGATAGTTAAGGAGTTAAAAGTGATCGATCTAAAACAATACGAAATTTGGTTTGTCACCGGCAGCCAGCATTTATACGGTCCTGAGACTTTGCTCCAGGTGGCCGCGCATTCAACAGAAATTGCCAAGGCTCTGGATGCATGCAGCGAGATTCCGGTTAAAGTGGTTTTCAAACCGGTGGTAAAGACTTCTGAAGAGATCCTGGCCTTATGTCTCGAAGCCAACAACGCACATCAGTGTATTGGATTGATCACCTGGATGCACACCTTCTCTCCTGCGCGAATGTGGATCGCCGGTTTAACCCATTTGAAAAAACCATTGGTCCATTTGCACACCCAGTACAACAGTGAAATTCCCTGGTCCGAAATGGATATGGATTTCATGAATCTTAATCAGGCTGCCCATGGAGACCGTGAGTACGGGTTTATTGGCAGCCGCCTGCGTTTGGAACGCAAGGTCGTCGTTGGACACTGGCAAGACCCCGAAGTGCAGGCCAGCCTGGGGGTTTGGGCGCGCGTGGCAGCGGGTTGGGCAGATTGGCAGGGCGCTAAACTTGCGCGTTTTGGCGACAACATGCGCAATGTAGCTGTTACCGAAGGGGATAAAGTTGAGGCCCAGATCAAATTTGGTTTCGCCGTCCATGCTTACGGGGTGGGCGAATTGGTCAAATATGTCAATGAAGCCAGTGATGCTGATATCAAGAAACTGGTTCAAACTTATCAGGATGAATATAGTGTTGCCCCGGCCTTACTGCTAGGTGGCAAGGCGCATCAATCCCTGGTCGAAGCTGCTCGTATTGAAGTCGGCATGCGCAGTTTCCTCGTGGATGGCGGTTTCAAAGCCTTTACCACCAACTTTGAAGACCTCTACGGGTTGACACAACTGCCCGGTATTGCTGTTCAACGCTTGATGCGCGATGGATACGGTTTTGGCGCTGAGGGCGATTGGAAGACATCCGCCCTTGTGCGCGCCATGAAGGTCATGGGCGTAGGGTTGCCCGGCGGCATGAGCTTTATGGAAGATTACACCTATCACTTCCATCCCTCTGGCGACAAGATCCTCGGTGCCCACATGCTCGAGGTGAGTGAATCCATTTCCAGTGGTAAACCCAAACTCGATATCCTGCCCCTATCCATTGGCGGCAAGGCTGATCCCGTGCGCGCGATCTTTGATTCCAAGACCGGCCCGGCAGTCGCTGCTTCGATCATGGATATGGGCGACCGCTTTAGAATGGTGGCCAATGTGGTGGATGTGGTGCCAACCGATCAAGCGCTGCCCAAACTGCCCGTGGCACGCGCCTTGTGGCTACCTCGTCCGAACCTGAAAGTGGCTGCAGCCGCCTGGATCTATGCCGGTGGAGCTCATCATACCAGCTTCAGTTTTGATCTGACCGCCGAACATATGCAGGATTTTGCCGAGATGGCGGGCATCGAACTGCTCCTGATTGATGAGAATACGAAATTGAGCGAGTTTAAAAAAGAAATCCACTGGAACGAAGCGTACTACCACATGCGTGGCAACCACTAAACTTTAGACAACATCCGTTCCCTTACTGGGACATTTCTCTCCTTTTACGTGCAAAATTCCGGCTATGCGGCAGCCGGAATTTTGCTTTAATGATATATTGTTGATGCTTCTAGCTGAAACCTTGAACTGCTAATTATGAGTTATTGGAACTATGGTTTTATCAGAGTCAGGCTGAAAGCTTTCTGCTCCCGGCCTTTTAGTACAGTTACCTTTCCTTGTATGTCAACATTTGCACCCTTTTCAATTTCAATGTCGCCACGCACTTCGACATTTGCGTTTTTGCCGAATGTGACATTCGCGCCATTATTGATAAACAAGGTGGGTTCTTTTTTTGTCACTGCAAACAAACTTCCACAATATGCGCAGCGAACCTTGTTTACACTAATATCATCGAACTCAGTGGCTCCACATTGTGTGCATTCATAAGGTTTGATCATATCTGTTGTCCGAAATGTGTAGTTACCACAATTTTGTTACTAATTAAACCTCCAATAATAGATGATACGCGGACCTTTGCTCACGCGGTCACCGGTTCTGGCAATTTTGATCACATTTTCTGGTTTGATGTTCAAGGTCCAATCAGCGATCAGTTCTTCATCTATGTGATGATGTTCTGGATAATTGGCATCATTCACCGGGCAATCCCACCAATAAGGCAGGCTTAAAATGGCAGCCTTTGAGATGCGCATGACTTCTCGAAAGGCTCGGCTCTGTTTGTTGCTCAGGTGTTCCCAAACCTGCAAGGCAATAAACAAGTCGTATTGCTTGTCAGCGATCGGCCAGTCTTTTTCAGTGGCATCAAAAAAATGAACGCGATTGATGGGATTAATCGGTCTGCCCCAATCATCATCCTCAGGTTTTACCATAATATCGCAGTTCTTAACTATGGTGTGCGACCCGGGGCCAAGTTCAAGCACGGATGTCGGGTTCAGTTGATGAACAATTTCAATGACTTCTTTGTAATATTCCCATCGGCCGTCATAATATTCGCCGCGAGTTCCTTTTAAAAGTTGAGCATAATCTTCGAAACTCATTGTTTCCATAGTATCCCTTTTTTCATGTCTGAGTTTCCGCTTATCCGATTTGATAATGGATGGTCCACTGCACTCTGCGAATCACATCAATTTTTGAGAATAAGTTGAACCACCTCAGTTTTTTCTCGCGGTCGTCAAAATAGGTCCAATCATCCAGCAATGTGTAATCAGGTGCCCATGTTTCAAAGTAATGACTATCAGGGATGCCAAAAGAAAAAAGCGCGCCGCTTTCCATCCCTAATTGCCGTTTGAATTTTTGCTGCATGTATGGAGTGGTCATTTTTTTGACCCAGTAAAGGTTTGACACCTCGCATACAAGTTCAAACGATCCCAGCTTGGCTTTGACCATGGCTAGGAGGTTTTTCACGGCAGTCTCCGTGAGATACATGAAAACTCCCTCGGCCAGAATCAAAAAGGGGCCTCCAGTTTTGACTTGTTCGGTCCAGGCCTCATCCAGAATGGAACATGCAATGAAGCGTCGGCGATCGGTTTCTGCCATGAAGCGGCGGCGAAGCGCGATCACGGATTCAAAATCTATATCAAACCATTTTACATTTCCGTTATCAATGCGGTCAAAGCGTGTATCCAGGCCGCAGCCGAAATTGATCACCGTCCCGTCTGGATGGCGTTCCAAAAAATTAAGCACGTAACGGTCAAAGCACCGGCTTCGCAGTGCCATGGTTACCGCCAATTTAGGGTTGTATGTGTCATTGACGATCTTCTGATGGATCGGATTGGATGACCCGGCCAACTCTTTTTTGAAGATGTTGATGATCTCCACCGCTTTGGGGTCCTGGATGATCGGGTCTGGACTCATCGTTTCTCTGGCACGTGAATAAAGGGTGATCAACATTGTTCCTGAAACATCAGATAGTGATTTTATTGGATCATCCATTTTGCCCTCTGATCTTTAAGTTTCTTGATTGATGACAAATTATATTATCTAAATGAAAACTCCAACATGCGGTAATCGGCAATGAATCCGGCTTTCTCCAATGTACGCCTGGAGGCGATGTTGTCAACCGCACAACCAGCAACTGGCCGCCATCCCCAGCTAAAGCAATAATCAGCCAAATAACTGATGATGAATTGACCTAACCCCTGACCGCGGAATCCTTTTTCAACCAGCATGCCAATATCAAAATCCGGTCTGCCTTCAATCACCCTTGAAAAAATCCCAAAACCAACGGGAGTGCCCTCTTTTTCAAAGATCAAGAGCTGTTTTTTGTGAATATACTCCAGCACTTCATGATCGTGGTCAAAGACTTCTTCGTTGATCTCAATGATATGTTTTTCATCAGCAATAGTGGCTTGCCTTACTGATATCTCTCTATGTTGACCTATATCACTGGCTGGATGGTAGGTTCTAAATAGAACTCCAACGACTCGCATCTTCTTTTGTATGCCAACACAACAGGAGAGAAACAGGTGGTCAAAAGTCTTGCATACACCTTTGGTGATCGAAAAATCATCCACAATTCTCATCAATATGGAATCGGCGAGAAACACATATTTTTGTATGATGAAATACTCTATTAGGACAGATTCATCATTAATCAGAAAATAGCCCATCTGTTCATCATTGAGATGGATCATATAAATCTTGGCATTGACAACTGCCAGCTCGAGGAAAAATTCTTGAGGTTCGATCAACCCATCCAGATATTGATGTCTTAGACTGGCAATCTCATCTAGTGAGGTGCATTTCTCAAATCTGTATTGGTATAGGTTTTCACACATTCTTGTAAGTCCTGGTGATGGGTTATTTTCCGATCAAGAATTGAACATCCTGGGCTTTTGGACCGTGACTAGCCAATGAGACCGGCAGCCCCGCAGTTTGTTTGATGATATCCAATACAACTTCTTCAACTGATGGGTAAGAATCAAATTGTGTTTTTACAGCCAGTAATTGTTGGGTTAATTTTTCTTTTTGACCCGATGAAAGTGATGGAAAGGATATTAAACTTGTTTCCAAAGCTGCATGATAATGGCTGCCCATCTTCCATGATTTCAACCGATTCAAAATGTCCAGGTGGGTGATCGCCAGCAGGTCCACCCCCTTAATGACATTCAATGCATAGTTGAAAAGCACCTGGTCAAACCAGCCGTAGCGGACGTTGCCCTGCCAGGAATTCAACTGATTGTGGTCTGTAACAAGACCATCCAGCTCATGCGTTTCAGTCGGTAGAGGTCCAGGTCCGTGACGGACGGCGTAGCACCGTGAAACCCCAACCTTGATGATCTCACTGGTCGGTGCATAATCGTTTACAAGCGCTATCGCATTTTCAGGTCTGCAGTTCGTCCAGCTGTTATACGGATAGAAACCTACCCTGGTATCCAACAAGACGCCTTGGGCACCCTCAAAAATCAAGGTCTCGGAATCCTTTACCCAGCTGGAAAGGACATCAGAATCATCCACAAGGTCCAACTCAGTGATCCTTTGAATGGAATCCATCCAGAGATCAGCCAGATCATCCTTAAGAAACACTTGCCATTCAAGGGCTGTGAGGCCTGAAAACAAATCAGGACCAATTGTTTTACCTAATTCTCTTTTTTTTCGCTCCCTGATGGCGGCCATTTTTTGTTGTATGAGATCAGGTTTTGCCAGGTCGCCTGCGACAATGCAATCGTCATATCCCGCCAGGGAATCTTCAACTGTCTCGCCAACGCCGACGCCGCAGGATCCGTGGCGGCCCGAGCCACGTGCAAGTTCCTTGATCCGATTGGCAGCCTGGTGGTAGGGGGTGATGAGCAGGGCTTGGGGGTTGATCTTGATCCTTGAAAAAATATCATTGACCCCTTTATTAACCAGTATATCCCCTTCGACTAACAGCGCGCTCGGATGGACGACCATGTCTTTTGAAAGATATGTTTTGACTCCGGCAGAAAAACTTCCTGATCCGAATTGTGAAAAGGTATGGTGAATGCCATCAGGCGTTACCACGTTGTGCCCGGCCTGGGCTCCTCCGTTGTAACGCACAACAACGCCGGCCTGGGTCTGACGGACAAGGAAGTCCGTGATCAGCCCTTTACCGGCGTCGCCAAATCCGAGATCAATAATTACATATGCGCGCAATTTATTATGCTATCTAAGGTTAAGAACCACTTCCGCATAAGGTTTCAAAGTGGCAACGACTTTAGGGGTACGTTCTTTCGTCATACCGGCATCAGAAAGGAATTTCACCACCTCATCCATATTCTTGACTCGCCCTTCACTTAGAAGCATGACGCCTGCCGCAACAAAGCACACGTCCTCGGGGGCATCCATCACCAAAACGTTGTCACCCAGCAAGTCACGCCAGCGGCGTTCGCAGCGGTTTGCCCTGGCATAATCGGGGATGATGAAAAATGGATTATAGGATTTTTGCAGTTCAGCCACAATCTCTTCGACTTTCAGGTCTTCATCCAGACGATCACCTATCACAGATTCGATCACGTTTTTGGGCAGCACCGCATACGGGAATTCATCGCCGGTCATGAACAGGTAACCGCGTTTCTTGCGTTTTACCATGCAGTCCATCTCGGTGTGGGCGGCCAGAAAATACATCCCCAGTTCATAAGATTCCTCGCCGGACCCGCCCCCGCCGCCTTCAAGATAAGACCAGGTCAGCCATTGATCCATTAATTCAGCCGTGGATTCAAACTGTCCCACCTGCAAGGGTGAACTGTCGCTGTATGCGTCGCCAACCGCCATGAACATCAATTGCGGGTCGGGGATTGCACAGCCCATCAAGACTTTCATGAACACAGGTAGCTGTTTTGTGGCCAGCAATTTTGGGATGTCTCCCATCGAACCGGTCACATCCAAGGCAAAGACTATACTGATTGACTGAGGGTGGTCTGAACCATCCCGGCTCTCTCTCAACTTTACACCGTGGGGATTCATGAGCGGATGGCATTGAGATTGTTTGAAAACCTGTTGAACAGGAATATTGGTTCTGCCTTTTAAAAGCGCATCATGTGCTGCTTGGCTGTAATTTCCGTATCCCATAGTTTCTCCTTTTACTAATTGTCAAGAGTGTGTTTTATTCTTTTCAGGGCAGGTCTATTGGAATAAATACCGGGGCGCCATAGACTTGATCGGCGATGTGACCCAGTTCTTGATGGATTGACCAGGCGTTGAGGGCGGTTGATTGTCGTGAATCAAGTTGAGCATATTTTTTGATGACTTCTGCCAGCTTGATCGGCACCGTCGTGGGGAGTGTATTGGTTTCAGGGTCACCGCCAAGCACTTTGATAATGCTTTTGGCACTCATCACCAGATCCATCTGCGGAGACAGTACTTTCAAATCTTTGGCCGGGATCGGCAAATAAGGCTGAAGCATCTCCAGTTCAGGGGGCACCGGGTTGTTTATTCGCCCGGATCTACCGTAGCCGATCAGGCGTACACCATGTTCATTCTGCTGCACCAAAAGATGGGCAGGCACGACTGCACCGTGTACGTAGCCTGACTCGTGTAAAAAGGCGAGCGTTTCGAGAATTCTGCGCCACACCCAGATGGAGGCTCTTGCAGGGATGCCCTCAGGGTAAACGCGGCTGACTTCATCAAATGAGTGATAGAAGCCGCTTTCCCAGCGTAAGATCATGGCTTTGGAACCTGAAAAGGCGCCGCCGGTCACTTTGCCAAAAGCAACAGGCTGCGGGATCATTCGGGAGAAAACATCAGCGCCTGTGGCATGGCTGAGTAAAAGCTGGCGTAAAGTTTCCCATTCATTTTCCAGATGATGTTCATGTTCACCCACTCGTAGAATTTTGATGACCACCAACTCGGTTGGCCAACGGGCAAGTCTGCCTGTGTATACATCAGCACTTTCGCCCTGGGCGATTTGTTTTTCGAGCACCCAATTTCGATTGCTTAAAGTAATCCATGAGGTAAGGGCGTAGCTCTCTGGTGCATTCCAGAAGCGATACGCTTCATGAAATTGAGCAGAAGATATATTCGTCTCTTCAAGGAAAACGGTGGTTCCACAAAAGCTGCATACAGCAGATTTTGCAAACCGGTGAGCTGTGAGGGGAGCTTTACATTGTGGACAAATTAAGGCGTGTTCCGACATAATTATCTCTTTATCAGGTTGAGCAATTATCAATAATGATACTTGAAATAGGGTCTGAAAACAAATTTCCAGGAATTATTTCTTTCAAAATGGGCATCCAATAATAATCTTATCTATCTTTTGCCATGTAACTCGGTAGATGACTTTTTTGGAGATCAAATGTCATAAGTTCAAAATCAAGGTGGAGAGATTTATGGAGTCGTCATCAATTTACAAAATGAAAATCTGGAAGCTATACCTACTTAATATCTGGTGTAATTTCTTTATAAAAATCCAGGATTCTTTCACACACAAGTGTTGGATCTTCCATCCAGCCATATGGGTGGAACCAACCAGGAACTACTGAAAGCCTGCCTTTTTTTGCTAGTTTAATCAATCCACACATGGCGTTTCGACTTAACTCATTCATATACTCCTCATCGCTTGTCAGAACCATCACCGGACAAGTAACTCGGCGGTAGTAATTTTGAAACTGGGAATTAAAATAGGTTTCCATGTAAAGTTTTTTTGCCTTATTTTGCCAACTTCTTGTGAAGACTCCAGGACTTACCTCATAAGCATCATAGGTAAAAAATGTTTCAACCCAATCATTCCAAAAATAATTTTGGCTAAAATTGACCTTCATTGCTTCAACAAACTCTTTTGGAGAAGCATAGACCTGATCAGGATTGCATACTGAATTGATCTTATTGTTCTTGTATTTAGAAAATTCTTCCAGGGAGTCTTGCCAACAGCTGAACTCACCATATTCATTAGATGTTGCCCCATCACATACGAGTGATAATACTTTTTCTGGATGATTAGCAGCGAGACTTAGCCCTACTTCAGCCCCTAAGGAACTTCCAACAACATGGACCTTTTTAAGATTCATCTCGTTAATTAATTCTGCTATATCATTTGCCATCGTATCAATGTGTCCATCAGTTTGCGGTTTTTCGGATTTGCCATGATCTCGTAGATCAACCAAAATCACCCTAAATTGATCATCGAAAAACTTAATAATTGGCTGCCACATCATTAGATTTCCGCCGCCAAAATGCAAAAACAAAATCGTTTGGCCTGGTGATTCATAGTCCCTGACTTGTAAGGCAATACCACCAGCATTGACTTTAATGTCTTTCATTTCATTCTCCGATGACCTTCACCAGTACGCGCTTTTGCCTGCCGCCGTCAAACTCGCCGTAGAAGATCTGTTCCCACGGACCGAAATCCAGGCGGCCATTGGTGATGGCTACCACCACTTCGCGCCCCATGACCTGGCGTTTCATGTGTGCATCCGCGTTGTCTTCGCCGGTGCGGTTATGCCAATAACCCGAGACGGGTTCATGCGGCGCCAGTTTCTCGAGCCATTCGTCGTAGTCGTGATGCAGTCCGCCCTCGTCATCGTTGATGAACACACTGGCGGTGATATGCATGGAGTTGACCAGCACCAGCCCTTCACGCACGCCGCTCTCACGCACACATTGATAAACCTGATCGGTGATGTTGACAAATCCACGCCGGGCGGGGATGAGAAACCATAATTCCTTGCGAAAACTCTTCATATCCATAACCTCCACTTTGCACCATTTTAGCCCATAATCAAACAAAAAGCCCCATTGCTGAGGCTCTTTGTTATCCGTAATTTTGTTTGCAATTTATTTGGGGTTTTCCCAATATTTCATTTCGTCCAGTTTGGCAGTGTAATTGCTATCGCCACCCGAGCGGACGAATGCGCCAAAGAAGCCGGCGGAATAAGAACCGTCAGAAACCGACCCCAATTCCACACCGTTCATATAAAGGGTGATCTTTTTCTCCACCACCTTCACACCCAAACGGTTGGTTTGATCCGGACCTTTGTTGATCTTGTCGCTTTGTTTCCAGTTGAGCAGGCTGACGGCCAGACCTTTGTCGCCAACCTTGCCGTCCCACTTCCACAACCGGTAGTAACCATCGCAGGTCACCTGATACAGATAACCCTGGTCGGGTGATTTCAAGACCGGTACTCTAAAGATGATCCCATAGGAATCTTTGCCTGAGCAGGTGCCTGAATTGGCGGTTAATTCAATATAGGTATCCACTTGCTGACCTAAAAGGGGTAATCGCCAGCCGGCGGCAACCTTGCTTAAATTGGTCAGGAGCATGAATCCGTCTTTGAACTGGACATCAATATAATCGTCTGCTCCGGTAGGCCAGGCCCATTTGCTGGCCACGTCCATGGGATCAGCGCCGGTGGGGCTGCCAAGTGAATTGATGGGGTCAGTGGAGGGAACATTTAGTGTGGCAGTCGGACTGGGCTGCTGCAGGGTCTCCGCCAGGGTGGGGGTGGCCTCAAGGGTTGGCAGCACGATCATCGCCGTGGACGTTGGCTGGTCCCCGCCAAGGGCTACCACTGGTGTGGAAGTTGCCAGCACCACCAAATTGGGGGTGATCGTCGGGGCTGTGGTGGGTAGACCCAGCGTCGGCGTGGGAGGGAAGTCAATTTCCGCGGTCGGTGTGGTCATGGTCGAAAGCAGTTCCGCCACACGCGTGGCCATCTCGGCGTCGGTGAGCGGTTGTTCAGCTTTGAGGTTTGAGAACAAGCCACAGCTCGTTAACAATAACGACAAAACGACCATAATCGGGATGATTTTTAGCTTCATGAGTACTCCTCCATCAAGGCGCTCAGGCCTTGTAACCAATCTTGCGTAAGAAATCTTTGCGCCAAACCACGTCTTCTTCAGTCTCGTATCCCTTTGGTTTTTCGCCGTCAAAGACGCCCAGCACGGCTCGTCCTTTGCCATTGTCGGCGATCACGACATCCACGGGGTTGGCTGTGGCGCAGTAGATCTCACATACTTCGGGGATGTGTTTGAGGGTGTTCAGCACATTTATGGGATAGAACCCCTCTCCCAAAAAGAGGATGAAGCTGTGACCGGCTGCAATGGCGAAGGCATTTTTGCGCGCCAGGTCAATCATGGCTTCGTCTGTGCCTGAACTTCGAATCAGGCATGGACCTGAGGCTTCACAAAAAGCCAGCCCAAACTTGATGCCAGGTACGGTACTCACCAAAGCTTCGTGGATGTCTTCCACAGTCTTTATGAAGTGAGATTGACCAAGGACAAAATTGATATCCTCCGGCTTCTCGATCTTAATGGAAAGCAGGTTCATAGCGACGCTCCTGAAATAATATCGAATTTCATGCCTCTTTCTGCACGCTGTCTAGATTGCAAGGTTCATGCCACAACTTCATAATTTGGATTCCAAACAAGTTAGGGTAAAATAGAAAGGACATTCTGAAAGGACTTCGCCATTGTTTGAGATCACCTTCCTCGGTACTTCCGCTTCTGCACCATCTCCCAAACGCAGCCTCCCCTCTTATCTCGTGCAACATGACGAATTCCGATTTTTAGTGGATTGCGGCGAGGGGACTCAGCGTCAGATCCTACAATCCGGGGTTGGATTCAAACGGCTTAATCGAATTCTTATTACCCATGGGCATTTGGATCACATCCTCGGCCTGGCCGGGCTGCTTTCCACCTTTATGCGTTGGGAATCCATAGACAACCTTGAAATATACGGCGGCGCGGGTGCACTCGATCGAATCCACGACCTGCTTTATGGTGTCGTTTTACGCGGTACCAGCGCCCCCATGCCCATTTCACTCATCCCCATTAAAAAAGGTGTGTTCTTTGAAGGGGATGATTTTACTGTCAGCGCTTTTCCCGTCCAGCACCGCGGACCGGATTGCCTGGGTTTTCTATTTGAAGAAAAATCCCGACGCCCTTTCCTGCCCGAAAAGGCATCCGAACTGGGTGTCCCCCCCGGACCATTATGCGGAAAACTTGTCTCCGGTCAGAGTATTACCCTTGAAGATGGCCGCACCATTACCCCAGAAATGGTGATGGGAGAACTGCGCAGAGGCACCCGCCTGGCCGCGCTGGGTGATCTGGGTGAAACTGAAAGTCTGGTGGAGACTTTGCAAGACGTGGATGGTCTGGTCATTGAATCCACTTATCTTGAAGAAGAAGCCGACATGGCAAAGCAGTTCTCTCACCTCACTGCGAAGCAAGCCGCCGCTTTTGCCAGCAAGATCAAAGCCGGAAAATTGATCATCACCCACCTCAGCCGCCGTTATCGTGATAAAGATGTTGCGGCTGAAGCCCAGAGTGTTTTCCCGGGGGCAGTAGTGGCTCGCGATTTTGATACCTTTACTATAAAACGCGAAGAATAATCTGGATACCGAATATTTGTAATTCACATTCCGTTCCCATCACAAAGCCAAATAAAGGCAGGCGGGGACGGTTATTGATGTGCATCTTTTTGCCAACAAAACCATGGTCGCGCTCCCAATTCAAAAAAGTGTTATTCATTCTTTACCGATCCTTAATAGGGTTTTTACTTTCCCTGATTAAGGCAGACTGTACTATATAAATCCACTATTTTTTATTTGTAGAAAACAATACCTTGTTCTCTTGGAATTTGGTGTGTTATTTACTTTGGAGAAAAGATGAAATTTAACATACGCACAAAACTGGTCTTACTGGGTGTCACCAGCGTCGTGATCACTGCATTGGTTTTAGCCATCGTTGGGGTTTGGCAATCCAAGATTGCCGAAAAAAAGTCAACCCAACAAGCCAATGAATTCATACAAAAAGAGATCAGTCAAATTACCACGGATACGTACAATTTGGTTAAATCACAGGATGAGGCCATCTCACTACAAGTGCAGGGTGGCTTGAACGTTCTGAAGAAATTGGTCGAAAGTGAAGGTGGTTTGAGCGTCTATGACCAGACCGTTGTCTGGGCAGTCATCAATCAATTAACCAAGAAATCTCAAGGGGTCATGCTGCCCCAACTGATTTTGGGTGATAAGTGGCTGGGAAAGGTGACCAACGCCAAAGTTGCGATTCCAGCCATTGATGAGATGCAGAGTCTGATCAACGCCAAAGCCACCATTTATCAACCCATGCCTGACAACGCCGGGTTATTGAGAGTGGCGACCAACGTGATCAACTCGGACGGAAACCGCGCTCTGGGGACTTATATACCCGCACAAAATCCCGATGGCAGTGACAACCTGATCTATACCAAGGTCATGGGAGGCGAAGATTATATTGGCACTTCTTATGAGGTGGATGCATGGTACATCACAGCCTTCCACCCGGTGACCAATGATAAGAATGAGATCATTGCTGTCCTTTCGGTGGGGGTGAAACAAGAGAGCGTGGCTACACTGAGGAATGCCATCCAGCAGACCAAAGTGGGCACCACCGGTTATATTTCCATCCTGGGTGGCAAGAACGATCAGAAGGGCAAGTATCTTATCTCCCATGATAGTTCCCTTGACGGGCAATCCGCCTGGGAACAACAGGATAACGATGGCAATCTGATCATCCAGGAGATCATCAACGCAGCGATTGCCTTACCCCCCGGCGAGACCACCAGTTTTCGTTATACCTCCAGAAACGACCAATCGCAGCAGCTTGTTGAAGTTGCTTATTATGCCCCCTGGGATTGGGTGATCTTGATCAACGCCAATGAATCCGATTATCAGGGATTCTTTGCTACTCTTCGCAAGACCCAGGCGCAGATGATGTGGATGTTCATCCTGTTCGGTTTGGGACTCGCTGCCATCTGTTCAGTGGTAGTCTTTTTCCTCGCTTCCAAGATCGCCAACCCATTGGTGTCGTTAACCAAAACCGCCAAACAACTGGCAGTAGGCGATATTTATCATGAGATCACTTATGCTGCCAAAGATGAAACCGGCGATCTGGCCGACGCCTTCAGAAACTTGATTGCCTATATTCAAAACATTGCCGGCGCGGCCCAATCCATCTCCAAAGGGGATTTGTCCATTCAGCTTACACGAATCAATCCCAAGGATGTGCTTGGAACCGCGTTTGAGGAAATGCTGGTTAATTTACGCGATACCATCTCCATCTTAAAACAGGGCGTCGCCATTCTTGATGATGAATCAGCACAATTGGCTGACGGATCTACCCAGGTAAACCAGGCCACCTCGCAAATTGCAGTCACCATTCAGGAAATCGCCAAGGGAGCCTCCCAGCAGGCAGCCAGTGTGACCAAAACCACTGCCATCATTGAGCAGTTAAGCAATTCCATCAACCGCGTGGATAAAGTGTCACAGGAACAGGCACAGGTTGTCACCGAAGTGTCAGAAAAGTCCAATCAAATCACCCTTGCCATTCAGGAAGTCGGGGAGCACACCCAATCGGTGCAGCAGCAAGCCCAGTCTGCCGCGGATTCGGCATCAGAAGGCGTCTTGACCGTGGATGCCACGCTTGAGGGCATGAAAAAGATCCAAACCAAGGTTAACATCTCGGCTGGAAAAGTCCACGAGATGGGCGAACGGTCAGAAGAGATTGGCCGCATTGTTGAAACCATTGATGATATTGCCTCTCAGACCAACTTATTGGCGTTGAACGCTGCCATCGAAGCCGCGAGGGCGGGTGAGCATGGCAAGGGTTTTGCCGTTGTGGCGGATGAGGTAAGGAAGCTTTCAGAACGTTCCTCCACCTCCACCAAAGAGATCAGCGACCTTGTGCATCGCATCCAGACCACCGTGCGTGAAGCAGTCCTTGCCATGGAGGAAAGCTCCAAAGAAGTGGATTCCGGCGTGGGTAAAGCTGAAAAATCGGGTCAATCATTGCAGAAGATTCTCGAGAGCGCAGAGACGGTGACCGCACAGGCGGCAAAGGCTGCGGAAGTGGCCAATAAGATCGGCGTTTCTGCCAGCCAGCTCGAAAAGGCCATGCTGCAGATGGCTGAAATTGTTGAAACGAACCGCGGTGAGGCAGCCGAAATGGCGGCCAACTCGATCGTTGCCAATGAGGCCATTGAAAACATCGCCTCCATCAGTCAGGAAAGCAGCGCTGCCATTGAAGAAACCTCTGCTTCTACTGAAGAGGTCACCGCTCAGGTTTCGGAATTCAAGAGTTCCATTGAACACCTGGTCGAGATGATGCAGCAGCTTCGCAAGGCCTCCAACAACTTCACCCTTGAATAGAGGACTGTGCCTGCAACCAACTCTGGTCGGGTGGAATTTAATCTCACTCCCGGAAAAAGTTGTATAATCAGCAAAATCTTTTTCATTAGTTGTCTAGAAAACTCGTTTATTGGTAGTGACAAACATTGAACTAATATGTTTGCCACTGCATTTAAATTGATTTTATGATCAGTCAACTGATCATTTCCCTCCTTTTTACAGCCCCCCTTCCCTAGTCAAGAAGGGGGGCGACGTAATAAATTGTCATTGTGAAAAAGCAAGACCTGCCGGAATAACACGACCCCCGCGGTTTCTGCTCTTAAAACCGCGGGGGTCTGAACTTCAAAGCTTTTTCCCCTCTCCCAAGCCTGGGAGAGGGGTGCAGGGGAGAGGGCGAAAAAAAGCAATGACACTTTACACATGTTGTACAATTAACTATCTTATTTGTGGAGGTCTACTGATGAGCCATTTACCCATTGATCACAGCGACGTGCCCATCCGTCTGTTTAAATCGGATTTCATGGAATTCTTCTCACACATCAGCCCGGTGACGGTTACCATCATCTGGCTGCCGGTGGCAGTCTTCTTCCTTGGCCGCTCCATCGCCGAAGCACCCATCCACGGATTTCCCTTCTACATCCCCCTCGGTTTGCTGATCGGACTCTTCGTCTGGACCCTCTCGGAGTATCTGCTGCACCGTTTCCTCTTCCACTTTGCTGCCAAATCGGAACGCGGTCAGCGTGTCACCTTCCTCTTCCACGGCGTGCACCATGCCCAGCCGCAGTGCAAGACCCGCCTGGTCATGCCGCCGATCGTGGCTATCCCATTGGCTGCTGTCTTTTATGGATTGTTTTATCTGGTGATCAAGGTCCTTCTACAAGCGCCGCTCTGGTTTGACCCCATCTTTTCTGCTTTCATTTTGGGCTACCTGACTTACGATCTGACCCATTACGCCACGCATCACTTCCCCATGCGCAGCGGCTATGCCAAATTCATCAAACGCTACCATATGCAGCATCATTACAAGACCCCCAATGCTCGCTACGGCGTCAGCTCACCCCTCTGGGATTACGTTTTCAAAACAAAACCGACCGAATGAACTCATATTTCTTTACCGCTGCAATTGTTGTGTTACTTTTCCTGGCAGTTTGCCTGGTCTTGTCCATCCCGTTAACCAAACGGCACAGCCTGAAAGATTTTCGCTCCCCCGCGGACCTTGGACTCGATTTCAACCCTGTCCATTTCCCTTCCGCGGATGGCATCACCCTTTCTGGTTGGTGGATCCCGGCGGAAGGTTCGCCGAACACGATCATCTTTCTGCACGGCTTTGCCGGCAGCATGGATCCCGACCTTAAGTACTTGCCTGCCTTCATCCAGGCGGGCTACAACGTCTTGATGTTTGACTTCCGCGCTCACGGACGCAGCCACGGCAATCGCTCCAGCCTGGGCGCACTCGAGGTCAACGACGTCATCGGCGCAATCCATTTTGCCAAATCCTGCAACAGTTGGTCCATCGGGTTGATGGGCTTCTCAATGGGCGGCAGGGCCGCGCTGTTGGCCGCCGCCCAGCATCCGGGCATTCAGGCTGTCATCTCTGATGGCGGTCCGCTGCGCCTGAGCACCGCCGTTAGTATGGACCTGCGGCGCCGCAAAGTGCCGGATAACTTGTCAGGCATCCTCGCATTCATGATCTTGTTGGGTGCATCGCTCAGATTGTTGACCAATCTCTTCCGCAACGATCCGTTGGTGGTGGGCGGCAAGATCGCTCCAACGCCGGTACTGCTCATCCATGGCGACAAGGACCCTTACACACGCAACAAGGAATTAAACAAAATGATGGCCAAATCCAAAGGCAACTTGAACTTGTGGCGCGTGTCTGGCGCCCGCCACCGTGAAGTGGATCTGGTAAACCCCGAACTTTACATTGAAAAAGTGATCGACTTTTTCGATGCCAATATCAAACGAGCATAGTTTCTTTTGGGAGGGAGAATGAGCTTTTTATCATCAATCATCGTTGTTGAAGACGTCCTTCGTTCACGTCAACTCTATGAGAAGATCATGGGGATGAAGGTGACCGAAGATCACGGCATCTATAATGTCGGCCTTGAAGGAGGGCTTTCGCTTTATCAACGCGAGCTTTTCCAGAACCTGACCGGTGGTTTGCAAGTTCAAACAAAGTCCAATAGTGTGGTGCTCTACTTTGAAGTGGAAGACCTTGAGAGCATGGAAAAAGCCATTCTGCAGGCTGGTTTTGAATTTGTCCATCGCATTCAAGAGCAGCCGTGGAAGCAAAAAAACTTCCGTTTTTATGATTGTGACGGACATATCAACGAAGTGGCTGAGACAATGTCTGTTGTTTGTCGTCGGTTAGTGGATGAAGGAAAATCAGTACAAGAAATCGCTGACTTCACAAACTATACTATCGAAAAAGTTAATGAACTTTTAGGAATTTGAGATCTCTATTTAACCTCTTCATCGCAGGAGCTCATTATGAAACGAGTCAGCGGCTGGTATATTTTTGTGCTCAATGCCTACTGGATAGGCCTTTCATTCATGTGGAACAGCCTGCATGTGACCATTCTGCCGGCTGTGCTGCTCAAGTACGTACCTGAAACCCAGAAGAACACCTGGCTTGGACTGCTGACCTTTTTCGGTCTGATCCTGGCCATGCTGATCCAGCCGCTTTCGGGCGCCATCAGCGACCGCTGGCAATCCAAATTGGGACGCCGCCGCCCTTTTATGTGGCTCGGCACCGGCGGGGATTTGGTCTTTCTGGCGATCATGGGCTTCATCGGCGGACTGCCCGCGCTCTTCATCGGCTATATTGGCCTTCAGACCAGTTCAAATATCGCTCATGGTCCCGCCCAGGGCTTGCTGCCGGATGAAGTACCTGCCTCGCAGTTG
Source organism: Chloroflexota bacterium (assembly GCA_021825925.1). Classification (GTDB taxonomy): domain Bacteria; phylum Chloroflexota; class Anaerolineae; order Anaerolineales; family Anaerolineaceae; genus UBA6107. Next base: position 85,129 of record JAKAFP010000008.1, on the reverse strand, counting down.
GGCATGGCCAGCGGCATCAAGACCACCCTCGACATGGCCGGCATTATCCTGTCCTCTTTGCTGATGGGTTTTTTGATCTCGGCCAAGGATCCCGACCCGACCCTCTCTACAATCGTCATCATTGGGCTGCTGGTGGTCTTTGGCTTGATCACCCTGCTCGGGTCGCATGAAAAATCCACCTATGTCACCCAGCGCACCCGTGTGGACTGGAAGGCTTTATGGAAATCCGTTTTCTACTTCAAAGCGGATGGTGACAGGAATTACTGGCGCCTGATCTTCAGCCGCTTTCTCTACCTTGTGGGTATTTACGGTTTTCAATCTTTCGCGCAGTACTTCATCCGCGACAAGTTCAGCAGCCAGGACCCCATCCAATTCACCCAGTTCGTGATGGGCTCCTTCGTGATCGTGTTGATCATATTCTCACTGTTTTCAGGCCGCTGGAGCGACAGGATCGGGCGCAAACGCCTGCAAATTGTCTCTTCATTTGTTGGCGCTTTGGGTGCCATCCTGGTTATCTTTGCTGTGACGCCTTTCCAATTGATCCTCTTTGGCAGCATTTTGGGTGCCGGGCTGGGTATCTTTCTTGCCACCAACTGGGCGCTGGCCAACCAAATGGCCCCTGCCGGGGATGTGGGTAAATACATCGGTCTGACCAACCTGGCCACCGCCGGTTCCGCCGCCGTAGCCCGTCTGGAAGGCCCCATGACCGATGTGCTCAATAATGCCGCGCCAGGCCACTGGTGGGGCTGGACGGCTCTCTTTGCCATCTCTGCCGTGCTCATGCTGTGGTCTGCCCTGGCCATGCGCAAGGTGCCAGAGTTCAAGGGTGTAGAAGCAGCGTAGGAAATTAATGCAATCCATGCTTATATTAGTTAAAAGATCGTTTGCCCTCTCGCCTGATTTCATTGCTCAATTAATTCGATTTCTTTTCCCCTCTCCCAGGCTTGGGAGAGGGGTTTGGGGTGAGGGGTGTTTTATAGAACGAGTAAAACAAGTTCATCAAATCCGAAACCCTCAAATCTCCTTTATAATCAGGGTATGTCCAGCGAAAAATCTTTATGTGAACGCTTACAGGTAAAACCCGGCCGCACACTGCGGCTGATCAATCCACCAGATGGATTTAACTCTCTATTAGGTCCTCTGCCTGAACGCTCCAAGATGGCCCCTAAATTTGACAAAGCAGATGTGGTGCTGTTTTTTGTGAAAAACATGGAATGGCTCAAGACCGGCCTCTCGGCAGCTGCGGATGCTCTGACCCCTGGCGGCATCCTGTGGGTGATCTATCCCAAGTTGACCTCCGCCTTGCGCTCGGATGTGAACCGCGACAAGATCTTTCAATACGCCGCCACCATTGGCTGGACGGGTGTGGCCATGACTTCCGTGGATGAAACCTGGTCCGCTTTTCGGATGAAGCGCTTATGAAACCCCGACTCCTTAAACTAACCCAGGGCGAAGTGCGTTCGCCCATTTACCTGCCGGATGCCACCTTTGGTGTGGTGCGTTCGGTGGATTCAGAAGACCTGCTCTCGATCGGCATTGAAGCGCTGGTGATGAACACCTTCCACCTGATGCAGAAACCCGGTTCCTCGACCATCCAGTCGTTGGGCGGGCTGCACAAGATGTCGAACTGGAAGCGCAACATCGTCACCGATTCAGGCGGGTTCCAGGCGTACTCGCTCATTCGCCAAAACCCAAAATTTGGCAGCATCCACGAAAAAGGCATCAGCTTCCAACCGGAAGGCAGTACTCGCAAGTTTCAACTGACGCCAGAGAAGACCGTGCAGCTTCAGATCGGTTACGATTCCGATGTGGTCATCTGCCTGGATGACTGCACCAATGTGGATGAAAACCTGGCCGCCCAGAAGGAATCCGTGGAACGCACGATCGCCTGGGCGAAGAAAAGCAGGAAGGAATTCAACCGCATCATCGAGCAAAAGAAGCTGACCGAAGAAACCCGTCCGCGCTTGTTTGCTGTGGTGCAGGGCGGAGGATACCCCGAACTTCGCCTGCGCTGCGCCGAGGCGCTGCTCGAGATCGGCTTTGACGGTTACGGTTTTGGCGGCTGGCCGCTGGATAAGAATAACCACCTGCTGGCTGACATTATTGGTTACACCCGCAGCATCATCCCGGATGAGTATCCCATGCATGCCCTGGGCATCGGGCATCCTGAGAATGTGCTGGCCTGTTTCGAGCTGGGTTACGATATTTTCGACTGCGCCATGCCCACCCGTGACGCCCGGCATGGACGATTGTTCACCTTCCGCCAAAGTGCGCAGGGACCGGATTTTGGGCTGAACGGTGACTGGTTTGGCTTCAAGTACATCAACGACGAGGAGCACATCAAGGCAGACCGCCCCATCAGCGAGGATTGCGATTGTCCATGCTGCAAGCACTATTCCATGGGTTATTTGCATCATCTGTTCAAGATGGGCGATACCCTGTTCTTCCGTCTGGCGACCCTGCACAACCTGCGTTTTATGGTGCAGTTGTGCGAACGTATTCAGGGAAAGTTTGCCTGATGTCTACGCCAACCGAACTGCTTGCAGAACTGATCAGCCTGGTGACGGCTTCGGATAAATATGCTTCCATTTCACCTGACCTGGTGCGTGAGATCGGCGCCAAGGAACTTGCCAAACGCCGCAACTTGAAAGAAGCGGTTAAAGAGACGCGCAACAAGCTGCATCAGGTGGGTTCGGCCTTTCAAGAAAAACCCATCCCCTATGCCGCATGGCTGGAGGAACTAGCCCAGCTGCCGGTTGATCTACAGGATGAACAGGTTACGGCGACCCTCAAACGCCAGATGGGCATGCACGCCTCCACCGCCGAACGATTATCCATTTTGCCGCATTTTTTCAAGGATGCGCTGGGATCCATCGCACCGCTCCATTCCATCCTCGACTTGGCCTGCGGACTCAATCCGCTCTGCCTGCCGTGGATGCCTGCCGCCGCTGATATGGAATACACCGCCTGTGACATCTATGCCGATATGACCGGTTATCTCAATGCCTGGTTTGCCCATTTTAAGATCAATGGCAAAGCGTCGGTGGTTGACTTGACACAATCAGTGCCATCGGTGTCCGTGCAGGTTGCGTTACTTCTCAAAACCATCCCCTGTCTGGATCAGGTGGACAAGAATGCCGCCAAACGCCTCCTTCAGGGCTTGTATGCGCAATACATCCTAGCATCCTTCCCGGCACATAGTCTGGGCGGAAAATCCAAAGGTATGCTGCAGAATTACGAAACCCGATTTAATCAATTGATCGAAGGGGAAAGCTGGAAAGTCACCAAAATGGAATTCACCGGTGAACTGGCTTTTTTGATCGAAAAGTGAGCACTGATGAAACGTAAGAAAAAGTCCACACAAAAGCCCCTCAATCTCATCCCGTCCAAGTCGGAGCAATTGGCCGCTTTTCAACCCATGCTCAGCGCAGATGAGTTTGCCGTGCTGCAGATCGAGGTTGAAAAAACGCTGCCTCCCGCACTCCGCATCAACCCGCTCAAGGCCCCGGCAGATCTGGCCAAGGCTTTGTCAAAACGCTACGGCTGGACGCTGACCCCCATTCCTTTCTGCAAAGAGGGTTATCGCGTTCAGGTGAACGACGGTCCGGCCGTGAGTGCCGCCCTCGAGCACCGCACCGGCCAGTATTACATCCAGGAGGCGGCTTCCATGCTGCCGGTGGCGCTCTTTGACGTCCATGGCGAAGAAAAGGGGTTGACTCTTGACCTGGCAGCGTCGCCTGGCGGCAAGACTACCCACATTGTGGCGCGCCAAAACGATCGCGGACTGGTGCTGGCAAATGATTCCAGCCAGGGACGCATTCAGGCGCTCAAGGTGGTGCTGCAGCATTGGGGTGCCACCAACACCGCCGTGACTCGCTTTGCCGGTGAGAAATTTGGAAGCTGGTTCCCGAATACTTTTGATCGGGCGCTGATAGACGCACCCTGTTCCATGCAGGGGCTGCGTACCGCCGAATCGCATGACGAAAGGCCGGTGACGGATAAGGAAAGCCGCCTGTTGGCGCAGCGCCAGACCGCTTTGCTGGTCAGCGCGCTGCAAGCCGTCAAGGTTGGCGGCCAGGTGGTGTATTCCACCTGCACACTGCTGCCCGGCGAGGATGAAGGGGTGGTGGAGGCTGTGTTAAGTAAATTCGGCCACGCGGTTGAATTGGTTGATGTAAGCCCCAAACTGCCGCAGCCTGCCCCTGGCATACAGCAGTTGGATGGACACCCCTACCAGGCGGATATGAGCCGCGTGGTGCGCCTATGGCCTCACCGCTACCAGACGGCAGGTTTCTTCGCCTGTCTGCTCCAGAAGACCGGCGACCTGGATCTTAAAACATTGGAGCCGCCAACCCATTCCATGGAAGCGGCCGGTTTTAGTGAACTTACTTATTCGGAATCCGAGAAATTTGCCAGGGACTTCAAAAGCTGGACCGGTTATGACCTTTCGATTTATCTCCAGGAACACCAACGGACGCTGGTGAAAAGGGATGCTCGCCTCTTTCTCTTTCCACGGCTGCTGCTCGAACAATTCCGCAGCCTGCCGGTGCAGTCAGCAGGCATGCTGTTGGGCGAGTGGGAGGGTGATGCCTTCATCCCCTCACACGAGTGGGTGCTGCGTTTTGGCGCGCAGTGCGTGGATTGTCTGATCACGCTGGAGAATGAACTTTTTGCTGAATTTATTAGGGGGGATGATCTGATGGGGTATGTGGATGGCGTAAACGCTAAAACAGAGATTCGGGTAGTGATTGATCGTCAGGGCAGGGTGGTCGGTCGCGGCAGAATGATGGCAGACCGTTTGAAGAATCTGTCCTCGAGGCATTTAAGGTAGGGGTGGGTCCGCGACCCACCCAAGGCTCAGGGCGGGTTCATAACCCGCCCAAAAAATTTTTATCCCAATTCGTATAACACAACTCCCGCGGTGTGGATGGCGGCGGTTTCCATGCGTAGAATGCGCTTCCCCAGGCTGACGGGAATATATCCGCTGGCTTTGGCAAGTTCCACTTCCTCGGCGGAAAGTCCGCCTTCAGGGCCGATGATCAGGCTGACCTGTTTCTCCGTGAACTCTTGCAGCTGCTGTTTGATCGAGTGATTGGCCTCATCCTCCCAGAGGATCAGCTTGAGGGAGTCTTCGGTTTTGGATCTGGCCAACGCATCGGCATATTTGAGCGCAGGTGAGAGCACGGGGATGCGTCCGCGGTGGCTTTGTTCAGCGGCTTCCTGCAGGATCTTCTTCCAGCGCGGCGTTTTATCTTCCACGTCGCTTGTTTTTTGAATGAGAGTACGCGTGGTAACCATGGGCACATAAGTCGTCACACCGATCTCGGTGCATTTTTGCAGGATCAACTCGAACTTCTCGCGTTGGGTCAATCCGATCAGCATTGTGATCCGGGTCAACGGTTCTCCCTGGGCTTCCTGTTTCGAAAGTATGGATGCTATGCAATGCGACTCATTAACCTCAGACAGGCGAGCGGGATACTCATAACCGCAGTCATCCAGCAGTAATACCTCGCTGCCGGTTTTCAGTCGCAGTACACGACTGATCTGCTGGGAAGTTTCCCTGGGAAGGATGATTTCAGGTGTTTTAAAGAGTTCAGCAGGAATAAAGAATCGGTGCATGATTATTCTCCACTTCGATTATACTAGGTGCATCTTTTCATGTATAAGGAATTAGTAGATTGAATCAACAAACTGAACAACCTCGTGTTTACCGATACTTTGACCTGGTCATGGCCGTCTTCGTGACTGTGTTGATCGTCAGCAATATTGCCTCTTCTGCCAAGATCGTGGACTGGGGGGTCTCACTTTTTGGTCTACCCCTGGCCTTTGATGCCGGTACGATCCTGTTCCCCATCAGCTATATCTTTGGAGACGTCCTTACAGAAGTATACGGCTTCCGCAAGTCGCGCCGTGTGATCTGGACGGGCTTTGCCTGCCTTTCATTAACAGCTATTGTCTTGTGGCTCGTTCGGATTATGCCGGGTGAAGCCACCTGGATGGAAAGCACCGGACAAACTTCCTTCAATAATGTGTTGGGCGGCATCAGCACCGGTGGTATCGTGTTGGCCAGCCTGGTCGCTTATCTGGCAGGGGAATTCACCAACTCGGTCATCCTGGCCAAGATGAAGGTGGCCACCAAAGGCCGCTGGCTTTGGATGCGCACCATCGGCAGTACCCTGGTGGGCGAGGGTGTGGATTCCATCATCTTTATCGGAGTGGCGTGTCTGGTGGGAGTTTTTCCGTGGAGCCTGTTCTTTACTTTGATCGTGGCCAATTACATCTTCAAATGTTTGATCGAAGCGTTGATGACCCCCGTTACCTATTGGGTGGTGAGTAAATTGAAACGCGCTGAGAATGAAGATTACTACGACACCAAGACGCGATTTTCACTCATTGGAAAATGAAGTGGTCACCAGGGCATAATCCGCGCTGGCAATGACCACGGCGAATTCGCCTTTCAATTCAGTTTTTTCCATTTCCAAAATCAAATAACTCAGGGACCCTCGAAAGAGGGTCTCAAATTTTTTGGTTAGATCATTGGCGATCACTGCTGAACGGTCGCCGTAGACCTCGAGTGCATCGCGTAAAAAGGCAACCAGTCGGTGAGGGCTTTCATAGAAGATCAGTGTATGGGGAGATTTTTGATCAATTTCAAGCCAGCGTTTTCGTGGTCCGCTTTTGCGCGGTGGAAATCCGCGGAAGGTAAAGCTATGCACTGGCAAACCAGAAAGAACCACCGCCATGATCAGGGCGGTCGGGCCAGGGATGGCAGTTACTTCAACACCGGCGGCAATCGCACTTCGCACCAGAATGAAACCAGGGTCCGAAATGGAGGGGGTACCGGCATCGGTGACCAGAGCCACGTTCTTGCCAGAAGAAAGGATTTCCATGATTTTAGGCAAGACACGTTGTTCGTTGTCTTCGCGGAAAGAGATCTGAGGTTTCTTAATGTCAAAATGGGTGAGTAAAAAACCTGTTTTTCGGGTGTCTTCACTGACCACCACATCCGCTGATTCAAGTGCTGCAAGTGCACGTTGAGATATATCTCCTAAATTGCCAATTGGGGTGGCTACTAATACAAGCATGAGTGAAATCCTTTCGGAGAAAAGTATATCACGGCGTAAAAAGATGAGTGTATTACGATATTTTTACTTGAATTCCAAAATTATACTGTTATAATACTAATAGATTACTGCTAAAGTTACTTTTATTGTGTTTTTACGGTAATGGGCAATAAATCGAACGGGCATAGTAATATTTGGGTAAATTAAATGCCTGCGCAATTCTTAGGAGTGCCATGATAGCCAATACTTTCAAAACCGCCGAGAACAACGCAGTGCCGTTTGGTAGCGGGGTGGATCTGGATGAGGTGGAACCAGTCAACCGACGGCGAATTCTTGTGGTTGACGACGAACCAGATACCATCACCCTTTTGAAACATATTTTTATTAATGACGGATTTAATGTTGCGGGGGCATTAAGCGGTAGAGAAGCAATCAAGAAGATCAATGACATAAACCCTTCGATAGTAATTCTTGATCTACTCATGCCTGAGATGGATGGCAGGCAAACCCTTGATGCGATTCGCAAGATCAATGATATCCCGGTTATTGTGCTTTCTGCAGTAAACCAAAAAGAAGAGATCGTAAATTTACTCCAACGTGGTGTGGATGACTATATCACCAAGCCTTTCAACAGCGCTGAAGTGACGGCCCGTGTGCATGCCGTACTGCGCCGTGCCGAAAAGCCTATGGTGCTGAATGTGCTTTCCTTCCCAGGTGTTGATCTCATCATTGATCTTGAAACCTATGAAGTCACATACAAGGGCAGCACCATCCAATTAACCGGCAAGATGTTTGAGGTGCTGGCGTTATTGGCCAAGTCAGCTCCCAAAGTAGTAAATTATCAGGAATTAACTGAAAAAGTGTGGGGCGAAAATTCCGCTTCGGTGCGTAATCGTCTGAAATACCTGGTTTATCTGCTGCGGCAGGAATTTCTAAAGATTGATGACAAAGTTGAACTCATCGAGAATATTGACAGATTGGGTTACAAATTAATCACCGGCGAGTAAACTGACGGGTTGAACTCAATTGATTTGTTGCTACAATGAGGATGATAATGTATCATTCTCATTTGTTAACTGGTTGTGAAGTATTTCCCAATCAGTTGATTCGGGATAGAATTAAAAAATACCTAATTATAGGTAGGATTAAACGGTGAACCGATAAGGGAGAAAAAAGGCCTGTTTATGTCTACACAAATTCTAACAATGAAAGAAGGCGTTGACCTGGACCAAAGAGTTCAAGGTGAACATCCGCGAATATTACTCATAGATGATGAACCGGATAATGTCGCACTGTTAAAATTAATGTTTCAATCCAAGGGGTTTGACGTCAGCGGGGCCAGCAGTGGCAAAGAGGCACTTCGAAAGATTCCCGATGTTAAACCGAACTTGATCATTCTTGATCTGATGATGCCCGAGATGGATGGGTGGCAAACCTATCAACAATTACGCAAAATATCAGAATTGCCTGTCATCGTGGTCTCAGCCGCTCAGCAAACCGAGAATGTGGTCAAAGCACTTCAAATGGGTATGGATGATTACATTACAAAACCCTTTGATCAGGCTGAAGTGGTTGCCCGGGTGAATTGTGTACTTCGGCGCAGTGGTAAGAAACAAAAGATCAACCGGCTTGGTTTTTCCATGATCGAGTTGGTCCTCGATCTTGATTCTCAAGAGATCATCTATAAAGGTGAGCGTGTTCAACTCACTGGCAGAATGTTTGAAGTACTGCTGGTGTTAGCCCGCAATGCACCGCGGGTAATGCCCTACGATGATATTACCAAAGAGATCTGGGGTGAGACCAGTGTCTCCGCCCATAATCGTTTGAAGTACCTGATCTATTTACTGCGGCAGGAGTTCTTGAGAATAGATAGCACAAACCCGGTCATCAAGAATGTGGACCGTGTGGGTTACAAATTGATGACTGAAAATTGATATTTGTTATTTACGAGTTGGAACTCCTGGCAGGTTATAATTCTGGCAGGAGTTTTTTTTATGGCACATATCCCTACTCGAGATCGGCTTAACAACGAACAAAGCACACCCCGGCCACAACGAAGACCTGAGTGGATCAAAGTGCAGGCGCCTAATGGCGAAACCTATGCTCAACTTCAGCATCTCATGCGCAGCAAGGAACTTCATACGGTTTGTGAAGAGGCCGGTTGTCCTAACATGGGGGAATGCTGGGGAAGTGGTACGGCAACATTCCTCATCCTTGGCGATGTGTGTACACGTGCCTGCCGTTTTTGCGATGTCAAGCACGGCCGACCGGGTGAACTTGATTGGGATGAACCTGAGCGGGTGGCTCAGGCAGTTAGCTCAATGAACTTAAAACATGCTGTGATCACTTCGGTTAATCGTGATGAACGAGCAGATGGCGGTGCGCCGATCTTCGCGGCCATTATCCGTAGAATTCGCGAATTGGCACCCGGCTGTTCGATCGAGGTACTAATACCCGATTTCAAAGCGAGTCTTTCGGCCTTGAAAATTGTCATGGATGAACGACCTGAGATTCTCAATCATAATGTCGAGACCGTACCTTCCTTGTTTAAAAAGGTTCAACCTCAGGATCATTACGAATGGTCAGAGGCGGTATTAAGAAATGCCAAACGGCTTGACCCTGAAGTTTTGACCAAATCGGGCATTATGTTGGGTCTGGGTGAAACACTAGACGAAGTTAAAGCGGTGATGCAAGATCTGAGAGCTTGGGATGTGGATATTTTGACCATTGGACAATACCTGCAGCCCAGCCGACAGCATATACCGATCGAACGCTACTATACCCTCGAGGAGTTCGCTGAATTGAAGGAATATGGGTTGGCGATTGGATTCAAATGGGTTGAAAGTGCACCGCTTGTTCGTTCTTCATACCATGCAGTTGAGCAGGTGATGGCTTTGAGCAAAGTCCATCAATCATTATACGGAACATAAATAGACGTGGAATACAAAAAACGGGAGTTTATAAAACTCCCGTTTTTTGATCTAAAGATTCATAACCGCTTTTACGGCCATCTCAAACATCAAACGGCGATCATCGCCGCGTTTATGCCATTCGCGGCCGTCCCAGCCTTCGGGGATGACAAGGTCACCGCCGTAAACCACCTGGCCAAGTGTGATCTCGCGGAATTGGGCTACCGCAAAAAAGGCCGCCGCTTCCATCTCGACCACATCGCATCCATCACTCATGCGCAACTTTCGTTTGCCTTTGGTTTCACGATAAATGGCATCTGTCGTCCAGGTTTTTCCGGTGCGGTATTCCAACCCGGAATCTGAAAAGGCTTTTTCAAGTGCGGCCACCCCTTTGGGGTTGGCTTTGACTTCCCTGGTGGGGGGCAGGTAATGGTAAGAAGTGCCTTCGTCACGGATGGCAGCCGTCAGGATGATGGGGTGCCCGGCGGCAATATCATGGTTAAGCACCCCGCAGCCTCCGCAAACGATGTACTTGGTGACGCCGACGGCGATCAACTCTTCGAGAAAACCGGCGGCCAGTGGTGCACCCACCCCGGGATGAAAAACCGTGACAGGTTTTCCTTCACTCGCGTATGAATAAACGGGATGGCTGCCAATTTCTGAGCGCAAATCTCCCAACAAGGTGAGTTTACCTTCAGCCAGCATAATGTCAATTACATCTTTGAAAAAACATAAAACGCCCCTGGCCGGGATCGGTCCACTTTTCGCAAAGCGGTAAGGATCGGGCATCAGAATGGCCGAACGGTCATCATCAAATTCAAGGATGGGCGTTTTATGTGTCATGGGTTCCTAGTCGTTGGCCAGCACAACAATTTTATCGTTGGCTGCATAAATCGTTTTCTCTGTCTTATCAGGATTGAGATGGATACCGTAGGATAGTGATGAATTTCTGGCATCGGCCATCAGACGGAAGCCAATAGCGGTTTCATTCTTTTTACGGGCAGATTCAAGCACCGTATAGAAATTGACAGGTTTTCCAATTTCTACATATTCTGAAATCGGTTTGAGATAAATCTCGGAGCCATCAGTATCGAAAATATCCTGGAAGACTGAGTTAAGCGATTTGTTTTCTGAAACCTGGGCCATCATTAAACTGATCAATTTGTCGCTGACAATGAAATCGTCTGCCTGTGAAACTTCAGCCAGGTTGCGGTTGCGGATGTCAAGCATTTCGCTGACGATTGAGAAGTCCTGGTCGGTTTTTTCGGCAATATCACGCAGATGGAGCAAGGTGATCATTGTGCGTGCATCAGCTTTTTGTACTGCAAGATCATCAGAATAGCACAGGAGGATGATATGACTGAAGGAACCCAGATTGAGTGATTCAAGGTTCTTACGGTCGGTGATATCCCCTTCAAGGAAAGTTAATTTTTGGTTCTTTAATTCTTTTGAAAGATCATCCAGTTTTTCTTGAACGCCATCGGCGGTTGCCACAACGGTAATGGCTGAGCCTTTGGGGACATAATTATCCAGTTCGCGGATGATGGAGGGCGCTTTCCAGTTCCAGCCCATGAGCAGGGTCTTTTCGGGTTTGGAGCTGTCGCTCTTGAGGGATTTTATCAGTTCAGGTTGTAAAGCGGACTTTCCATCAACGAAAATCTTGTCATCATCTTCCGCGATTACGACTAATTGATCGTTTTCAGTGAAGATGGTATCCATGGGGGGATTTAATTGAGCCGGGTTGCCTGGCGTAATGATGCCCATGACGCAATTCTTGTTGAAGAGTGGAAGTATCTCGCCGTAAGACTTGCCGACCAATTCAGGGAAATGCTTGATATAGATCTCGTCCCCACCAAAGTCCATAAGTTCAGTGTAGACCACAGACAAGCCGGATTGGCGGCAGGTTTGGGCAATAATGCGGGCAACGATCTCACCTGTTTGGATGATCTCAAGTTCATCTTTGCCCACGATCTTAGCGATTTCTGAATTCCGTGGATTTCTGATCTCGGCGATGATGTGATAAGGTTCTTCGCGGCGATCAGGATGATTGGTGATGGCCAGGATGATCTTGATCACTTCTGAATCAGGATCTTCACTATCTTCTGGGGATAAAACAATGATTGATCGGGAGGTGTTGATTGAAACGATGCTGAGGTCGGTAATATCCATGGGGCTGCCTGAACGGCAGACAATGTGCGTGGTACCAGTCTTACCGATACGACCCTGAAGCGATTCCTCCATTTCAACCTTGTCATGATCGCTCATAATGGCCACACAGGAGGATTTTTGATTTGAATTTGCTTCGACAATTTCAGGAATGATCGTATAGATTTGTTCTGTCCAGCCCAGAATGACAGTATGATTTTCTTCGAGCAATCGGGAACGGCCTTTACGCAGATCATCCAGCTTACCTTCAACAGCAGAAGTAAGGATACCGATCAAGGTACTGATGACAAAAACACCGCCGATGGTAACCACGAACATGGCAATACGGTATCCCCATCCGGCGTCTCCGCCCATGGTGCCTGCATCCAGGGTGCGCATCAGACTTCGCCAAAAGGCTTCAACAAAACCCAGGGGGGCTTCACCTTCAGGAGTAACTCTGAGTAAAGAAGAAGCCAGGGCTACCAGGCTGATGATCACCAGCGAGAGAATTCCCAGCCACATGATCAAGGCGCCAGAGCCTTTTGAAAAAGTGTTATCTACTGCATATTTGAGACGATCCCTAAACTTAACTTCCGATTTCATCTTTGCCTCCAAATTTGAGTATAAATTCTTTAATTGCATCTTTAGCAATCCAGCGTGCCGAAGGCGATTCTTTGCTTAACAATCGGTTGGCACAGGCTATTGCTTCTGATCTGAGAGAGGGTTTCCACTTGCCAATGTTACGTAAAGCCCAATTAACCGCTTTTTTGACAAAATTGCGGTTATCATCCGCCGCGGCTTCAATTAGAGAGAAATAAGACCTTATTATATCGTCAGACACGTCTTTGCGGTGAACCACGATGGCAGCAATCATGGCAAAAGCCGCTCTTTTGACATATTCTTCTTCGCGAATAGCCCACTGCGGAATCGCTTCGAGCATGTCAGGAGAATGGATAAACAATTCATCTGTAACAACATCACATAAATCCCAGGAATCAAACTCGGTCACCCAGTCTTGCATTTGTGAAAGTGTAACCTGGGCTGGATCATCCACCATGGCTGCCAGCAATCGTGCTTCATGAATGCCTGATTGCCACAGCTCGAGCGCCAGGGTATGGTTCTTTGGCCCCTTGGCTGTTTTCCGCAGATCATAGATTGAAATCCCCAGCATCTCGCGACCAGCGATTCCGAACCTGGATTGTTGTCTCTTGACATCTGGATCGGATAAAGATCTCAGGAAATCAATGATTGTCTTCGAGTCTTGTTGAATTAATGATGCTGTTGACATCCGTCGGCTTTTTCCTGATCGCAAATCATTGTTTGATTTATTGTTCTATGTCTGTTTGTGGTGAATAATTGCTAACAGCTAATAATAATATATCGTACAAAAAATAATTTTCTAAACTAAATATTAATACCAACAAATTAATTGCAGATCATTCTTCCAGGTTTCCAACAGTAAAATAAAAAGTGGCACCTTTCCCTACCTCCCCTTCAGCCCAAATTCTCCCTCCGTGATGGTCAATTATACGTTTGACCGTTGCCAAACCGATACCGGTTCCTTCAAATTCTTCTCCGCTGTGAAGTCTTTGAAAAACTCCAAAGAGCTTATTTTGAAATGCCATGTCAAAACCTGCACCATTATCCTTGATATAAATTATCTGTTCATCCTCATCAAAAAAACTTCCAATTTCAATTTTGGCGTCGCTTCTTTTTTTTGTGAATTTCCAGGCATTTCTGATCAGATTATTCATCGCAATGGAGATGAGATCTGCGTCAGCCCAAACAACTAACGAATTTGGAATTACGAAGCTTACATTGCGATTGGGTTCCTCATTCTGTAGGTTATGGATTATTTCCTTTGCAAATTCAATCAGATCCACTTTTTTTCTTACACAAGCTGATTTGGATATTTGGCTTAATTTGAGCAGGTCCTGGATCAAGTTATCCATTTTGACACTGGCTTCTTGAATGCGCAATAAGTAGTTTGTTGCAGTGCTATCCATTGATTTGGCATAGTCATCCAATAGGATTGATGAGTAACCATGCATATTACGAAGGGGAGCCCGTAGATCATGAGAAACAGAATATGAAAAGGCTTCCATTTCCTTTTTGGCTTTTTCAAGTTCTGAGGTTCTTTGAACAACCCTTTTTTCAAGGTTGCTATTGAGGTCAAGAATCTCTTGTCTTGCTTTTCTTAGGTCAGTAATGTCTTTTCCCGATCCAATAAATTGGATTGTTTTTCCATCTGAGTCGCTGATCGGTGAAATGGAAATTAATTCCGATATAATCTCGATATTATTTAGCCTGGTTTGATACTCAAATTCATGTGGATTTCCGTCCAAAAGGGTTTCCCAAATTAACGAGGGATCACTATCCGCGGACAACTCCTTAATAATTGTTTTTATGTGTTTACCGACAGAATCTCCATAGGAAAAACCGGTTTTCATTTCAAAAGCGGGATTTACATATTCGATGATCCCTTTATCGTCGGTTATGAAAACTGTGTCGGCCATTTGCCTGATCGCATGGTTTAACTGTTGAACTTCTTTGTTAAGTTGAATTAGATTGGTGATATCCAATATATTGGCGCTGATCATCTCTTCATAAAAACCTGCTGAAACGAGAATATCGCGTGAATCCCCATTCTGATTTTTGATCTTGAATTGCATATTTAACATTGATGAACCGGTTTTCGATGTACTAATTTCCTTTTTAATTCTAAAAGGGTCCTCAAAAAACTCAAAGAAATTTGATTTAGAGAATTCATTCGATCTCTCAAAACCAAATATTTTGGCCAAGGCGTCATTTGTGTAGATGATTTCACCACTTTTATTGAATCTGATGATCCCGGTTAGCGCTGAATCAGACAAACTTCGAAACATGGACTCTGATTTACGAATTCTGTTTTCGCTTCTTTCATTGTTGCTTGAGTTAACCAGGTAAGCGATCAATAAGGTCAAACCAAAAAGTAAAACAATAATTGAATAATTGGGAAAAAACTTGAACGCATATTCTTTGGCGGGAAAACTAACCAGCATCCAGGTCCTGCCGAAGATTTCAAATTCTTCTCGGTAAGCGCTGTTATTCTTGAAATTTGACAAATATGATTCTTTTGTTTGTTCCGCTATGCTTGCCTTGCTTGTTGATGGATGAGTTGTTATGAAAATTGGATTATTTTTATCGGTGGTGTCGTACAGGAAAAGTGCAATATCATAGGTTTTGATCTTGTTAAGAGCATTGTCTATGATATGTTCCACATCATAATTACCAACACCATAACCAATTACGTTGCCTCGGATATCATTTGCTGAATTTGAAGGGCTTGATTTGCCATATATTGGAACAATGACATATATATCTTGTTCATCTGTTTGCGAGAGATGTAAGTTTATGGGTTGGGTTGAAACCGGAACACCTAATTCCTGCGCCATATTAATGGCATTGAGAAGACTGGGGTTTGAACCAAAATCGAAACCCATTTCGTTTTCCAAGTTTGCTTCAGCAGCAAAGTAATCTACTGGATAGTAGATACTTCTTTTGCTTACATTGACTTTTTGTTGAGAGGGATCTATTTCGAAGACTCGATAATTGGGAAACCCTTCAGCCTGGACTCGTTTTTCGAAATCGGCAAGTTCATAGTTCTTCACAAGAGGTAACCATGCCAATGAAATGGTTGAGTCAGTAGTGTCGAGGTATATCTTGGTGAAATCGGAAAACTCTTGTCTTTCTACGATATCCGAAGCATTATAGAAAGCTTTAATACCTTGTATGCTCTCAATTTCTTTTTGAAACTCTGAATTAATGATCGAGAACATTTCCCGGCTATCATCTTGAAATTGCGAATTGACGCGATCGGTTTCTGTGATCCAGGTTATGTAAACCAGAAAAAATGTAAAACTGATGATCAATGACGAAAAAACGCCTATGAATTGAGCTCTTTTTTCGCGAATACGCAAGCGATCATAAAGTGGAAGTAGTATTGGCGCGATTGTAAAATTGCTGATGATGCTGCCAGTGATCCATATTGAGGCGAACAGCCAGGGGGCTAAAGGCAGGTCAATTTGGAATAATACCAAAAGAGATGTGCCAATTACAGCAGTCAAAAAAGAAGTAAAGAAAAGTATGGAAATGACACTCAAGATATCCTTCACGTTGTCTGGAGGGATCAGTCTGGCTTTCTTCCTCATTAATTCTGCTCCAGCAACAGCCTGAAGCGTGAGTAATATGGTTAATGCCAATGAGAGTGGGATGGAGTTTTGAACTGTGAATGTATCAAGGTTAACTAAAAATACTAACAAAAAAACAGCAATAATTGCCGGCCACTTAAAAAGGATTATTGCCCCCAACGCAAAACCTGCCGGGACCCAAAGCACAGAAAAATGTCCTGGTTGAATGGTAATTAATGATCCAATTTTGCCAAATAGAAAATATAAACTGCCTGAAATAAGGAATTTTCCCACCCATTTTGCAACCTTTTGAAACCATACGCTTTTCAATTCATTGAACATACACGCCCCGATTTTTAACCTCTAAATCATCATCAGTTACCTTTAATATCATAGTTTGATCCGTTATTTATTATGTGAAATAATTGTATAACTTCCTTAAGATTATTCCAATAAATCTCCGTAAAAAGCAAGGACAATGTCAAAATTCTAGAAGAGTCAGATGGGTAAGTGGATTTTCAAGCTGTCAAAAAGAGAAAATAAGTTTTCTCTAGAGACAAAAAGAACCTCATCAATGAGGTTCTTTTTGGAATAGACTTTGTAGTTACTTTGGTTTGATGGTGATTTTATGAACGGGTAGATCCCCCGATGTATAGTACAAAACCTGTTTGTTTTCATCAATAACCATGCTGCCATCTGAAAGGATGATTTCACTCCCTTTTGCATAATGGAATTTTGGGTAAAAAATCTCGGTCTCTTTTGTTATGGAAGTGTCTCCGACAAATTCCAGTTCGTAGGTTCGTGAAAAGGGGTCGAATCTGGACTTTGTGGGTTCTCCTGAAAAGGCCATGGGGAAGGGACGGATGACTGCCTGCAAAGCGCGGCCGCCGGAATTGAGGTCAGATTTATCTTTTTGCTGATCACGACTGAAAATGGAAAGATCCTCGTCGTTCCACAGGTCGCCGCGTTCATTGGAATTATCGGACGTGTAGTTCCAAATGGTGTAGTTGAGCAAGTTGGCTTCAAGCGTACTCATGCTGCGATCCATGGCTTTGACATGATCGCGGTAATCTCCGTTTCGAAAAGCCCTCTTTTTTTCCAGGTCAAAGGGGATGCCAAATTCACCGATCAGCAGAGGGATGTTGCCCAATCTTTCCTTGTTATGCTGTTTGACCAAAGCCAATTGTTCCACGTAGGCTTTGTCAACATTTTTCTTTCCAAAGATGACCTGTTGGGTGATCTCATTAAAACCGATGAAGGAGATGTATTTTTTGAAGTAAAGCAGCGGACCGTCGTACCAATGGGGAACATTCACCAGGTTCAATTGCCCGGCTTCTTGCCAGAACGGCGGGTAATTATTTACTTCACTTTCCATGAATCCGATCCAGTCGGCTTTCACGGTGCGAATGTTTTCAGTCATTTTCTGCATGAAGGGCTTCATGTAGTCCTGCACGAAACTGACTTCACGGCCATTGATTTTGTGAAAATAATCCGGTTTCAATAAAACGGGGTTGCCATCTGCATCCACATCCCAAACGCCGTTTTGTTTCCAGACACATTCGCGGCCGGGCAGCCAGGCGGATTTCTTTTCAGGGTTGAGTGTGACCCAACCTTTTTGAAAAGTGCCGATGACATTGCGGATTAAGTGTTTCACTTTTTGGGTGTAACCGGCGCCCAACAACATGGATTGCCATGGAGTCGGAACAATACCAATATCCATATGACCGTAGAGGGTTGTCAAATCCTTAACGCCGATATAGCCGCGCTGCGGCTCATTAAGGGTGTCGAAACCCATAACGCACTCAAGGTCTTTGAGCTTTTGGGCTACCTTTTTCATGGCAGCGAAATAATGTTCCTGCAAATAATCCTGGATGTTCTTGCCTTCCACCGTGGTTTTGGGGGCAAAATCGTTGCCCGCAAAGAAAAGGGCAAACATGGTGGCCGCCGCCAGTTTATAGGCATTGGTCGGCCAGATCATCTGTGGAAATGGATCGCCGTGGGTTTGATGAACAATGGCGGCACCGGTTTCTTTAAAGTTTCGCATGTCCAAGCCAGCTGCTTCAAGCGTCCAACCGGGAGCGCCATCGCCTCCGGAGAAACGTGAATAAACATCCTGGTGGGGATCAATGAAAACATGCAAGCCGTATTCACCAGCTTTTTTGACCACTGCATATAAATAATCGAGATATTCTTCATCATAGATACCGGGGCCGGCGTGTTCCACGGCCTCCCAGGTGATCAAGAACCTCAGGCAGTTGAAACCCCATTGGCGCAAGCGGGAATAGTGTTCATCCGCTTCGGCAAGGGGAAACGGCCGACCCACAAAGGAAACATCGCGATGGTCAAAAAAACCTTCTGGATTCCAACTGGCTCCATTGGGGCGGGTGGGGACTTTGGTGCTGCCGCCCAGGTTGACACCTCGCAACATGACAGTGCGTCCAGTTTCGTCTATCAACCAAGGACCTTTTGTTTTGATCATTTCCTGTCTCCCTCTATTTTATTTTTTAAATTTTCTATTGATAGCATTAATCGCCACAGTCAATCCGGCTAGTACGGGTGTTAAAGCGCTGAGGATGAGTATTTGGATCAGACCGATCAAGCCCAGGAAACTGATGAGATAATCGGGCAGCGTCCAGCTCACTACTGGACCATTTAAGAAATAGCTGGCAAGAACAGGCAGCCCGGCGATCAGGATAACGGTGAATCCCAGCCAGAGCGTCTTTAATCCATTTTGATTGGGCAAACTACTAAAAGTTTTGTTATAAAAGTTCACCACAAGCCAGACAAGAATGAGGGCAACAGCGGTTGTTGAGGCAATATAGACGATCAGATCTGTTTGGCTGATGATGGAGCTCAAGGAATACACTTTGCGGTCTATCAGCAGGTATCTCAGGTTGAAGAGTGCGACAAAGAGTATACCGCCAAGAACCCATGAAATTGAATTATTCTTCCGCTGCCGGAGTAACAAGGTAACGGCCAACGCCAGCAAAACGCCGGTGGGAATGGCTCTTTTAACCCTGTCACTAAAAAGTCTTTGGGCACGCAGGTCGTGGATGACGGTCTGGGTGTCACTGACCGAGTTGGATTTCAGAAGCTTCAGGGCAGTGTCTTCTTTGCCAAGCGCCGACGAGTAGGCCATCAACAATCCCAGTTGTTGATCGCCAGTTGCAGACGGCAATACTGCGAGAACCTCCTGTGGTAGGGTCAACATGTCGGATTGGACCGAGCCCTGCGCGGAGGCGGGCAGGTTGATGCCCAACAAGGCTGAAAGGGTTGGCGCCACATCCACCATTTGGATGTCAGGATATTGACCTGGATTGACCCCTGAACCAACGATGACAAAGGGTTCAAGCAGACAGTCAGGATCCTGGCCGCCGTGTCCACCAGTCATAATTTGGCCATGATCGCTCAAGACCACCAGAGTGTCTTTGGAAAAATCGAGGGTTGAGGCAATATCTGCCAGCATGGCGTCTGCGCGTGTGGCAGCCGCATCCCAGTTGGGGGATTGCGGACCGCCCTGGTGATGACCGGCATAATCCACCTGGTCAATGTGGATCAATACAACCTGAGCCTCATCTTTTTGAAGCCAGGGCATGGCGGCATCCATGACTTCGATATCTGCACTTTCATCTTCGCCGGGAGTGTAGAAACTGAGATCCACGTCAGATTGTGGAATGAGTTTTTCAAACCAATAATAGCCGCTGATCGCGGTTTTCCATCCGTTGCGGTGCGCGCTGCTGAAAAGATTATCCTGGGTGAAAGTTGGAATGTCTTCGAAATCCAGGTTGAAGGCAGGGCCGTCATTGATTTCAGGCCAGGCACCGGTCAGCAGGGTGGAGTAACCCGGTTCAGAGAAGGACGGCGGCTGGCTGTGCATCAGCGCAGAGGCGCCCTGGGTGCGTAATTGAGCGAGTGTGGGCATGACATCTGGTTTCATCGAGGTATCATAACGCAGGGCATCAATCAGCACGATCACCAAACGCTCGGTTGAAGCAGTTCCAAGCGCGTTACCGGGTAGGGGAGGATTGTCTTTGATTTGGGAACGATAATTGAAATTTGAGGAAATTAACCCTGTCGCCCAAAAATATGAACCGGTTGCAAAACCGATCAGCAGTAGGATTGAGACGATCCATTTCAATGCGTTTTTCATGACACTCCTCGTTGCACAATAAATTTTGTTGCGTATTGCCAGAATATCTTGATCCCCGCAGTCTGTATATTTTATAACAATATTCTTTGATTATGTAATTTCAATTTGTAAGAGAATCTAACTCCCCTCTTCTAGATGATTTAGAAGAGGGGAGCGGAAGGAAGGAAAAAGACTAAGGAGGATTACTAGATTACTTTTTTCATTTCCCGGCTGGCGTGGATGTTGATACCTGTATCCAGCACATTTTCAAGTACCAACTGATCAAGGCTAACGGGGGTGGAGATTTCAACCTTGCGTAGAAGTGACAGCAGTTCCGGGATGCGGGGTTTGGGAAAGGGGGCAGAAGTATAAACCGGCAGCAGGGGATGCAGTCCACCCTTAAGGCGGACCGAACTGGCCACCATGCGTCGCGGATCAACGAGTTCCTGTTGCGCATAGGTGTGTCCTCGTTTGCAGCCGTTTTCGACATTGATCACGGTCTCGCCATCGCGGGTAACCACAAGAGTACAGCCTTTGGGGCAGGTGACGCAAATTACTTTCTCTGAGAGTCTGGTCATGAGTTCCTACCTTTTTACGATCGCAACGGTTAATTCACCGGCTGCTTTGACTTCATCCAAGTGGGCGGGTTTGAGCGGGATGGTGACCATTTCACCCGGCCTGGCATAGGGTTCGGCTTTGCGGTAAAGCAGTTTCTCGCCGCTGCGCACTTCAACCCATACCGGAGCTTCGATGGGCTGGCGTACGCGCATTTGAATGCGGATCTCGCCTTCTGCGAGATGATCAGGGTTGAGGGTGTGCGGTACCACATAGCGTACGTTCTCCCCAGCCTTGACCGGAATAGTCTTGACATCTGTCTTCGGTTCGCTTTGTACCAGCCTGGCAGCAGAGCGTCCAGCGATCAAGCCGGCTTCGGTGACCCAGTCCACCAGGTCATAGACATGCACCACATTGCCAGCCGAATAGATGCCGGGAATGTTGGTTTGAAAGCCGTTATCCACGAACGGACCTGCGGTGACGGGATCAATCAATACACCCGCCTGACGTGAGAGTTCGTTTTCCGGGATTAAGCCCACTGAAAGCAGCAGTGAGTCACAGGGAATGATCTCTTCAGTACCTGGGATGTAATTCCATTTGTCATCCACAGCCACGGATTCAATGGCTTCGACACGTGTCTTGCCGATGATGTTTTTGACAGTGTGTTTTAGCTGCAGTTCAATATCAAAATCCATTAAACACTGCACATAGTTGCGCGTGAGGCCAGAAAGGTAAGGCATCACTTCGAGTACGCGTTCCACTTTGGCGCCTTCAAAGGTCAGGCGGCGGGCCATGATCATACCGATGTCGCCTGAGCCTAAAATGACAAAGTTCTTGCCAGGCATGTAACCTTCGACGTTGACCCAGCGCTGTGCGGTGCCGGCGGTGAAGACTCCCGCGGGTCGGGTGCCGGGCAGGCGCACCTGGGCGCGCGTGCGTTCGCGGCAGCCCATGGCCAGCACCACCGCTTTCGCCTGGATGGTTAGGAATCCGTGGCGCTTGCTTGTGGCGGTGATGCGGTGGTCGCGGGTGATTTCGAGCACCATGGTGTCGAGCAAAAACTCAATGCCCACCTGGAAAGCTTCGTTGATGAAACGCTGTGCATAAGAGGGGCCGGGAAGATCCTGTTTGAAGACTTCCACCCCGAAACCGTTATGGATGCATTGGAGCAGGATGCCGCCGGGCTCAATATCGCGTTCAATGATCAATACGTCCTGCGCGCCGTTCTTTTTGGCGGAAATGGCTGCAGCCAACCCGCCTGGGCCGGAACCGATCACCACCACATCATATTGGTCTTTGATGGTCATCTCAGGCCTCCACTTCTTTGGTTGGACGCAGTAGAAATTCCGAACCGGGACCTTTTTTGCTGATGGCGGTCACGGGTAAATTCAATTCGTGAGCGAGGAGTTCCACTACGCGGGGCATGTCAAATGATCCCAGGCAGCGGCCGGTGCCCAGCCAGGTGCGCCGCTTGATGGCGTCGTAGGTGCGGGCAGGCAGGGGTGCATGGATCTCGGCTACGATCTCGCCTTCGGTGATCATTTCACAGCGGCAGACAATGCGTCCGTAGCGGGGATCCTTCGCGACCAGGGCGGCCTGCTCTTCGCGGCTCAGGTGGTTGAAGCGCGGCCGTGTCTTACGGATGGGATTCCAGCCCTGTTTTTCGACCAGCGTTTCTCCGCCATCTGCGAGCAGTTCAGTCACGCGTTGGGCTATGGCAGGAGCAGCGGTAAACCCAGGGCTTTCGATGCCAGCCAGGTTGATCAAGCCTTCCACTTCAGTGGCACGTTCGATCACAAAATCGTTGTGATAATTCACGCCGGGGGTAAGGCAGACGGCATTGCCGGTGGCACGCAGCCCGGCAAACACGGCGATGATGGTGCGCGGCGTAATGGAGGGGACCAGTTTCTGGGCACCCTGCCAGATCTCAGCGAGGCCATCGGGTGTGACGGACTTGTTTTCCTTGTCATCCGTGGATTGCGAGTTTGGACCCACCAACACGTTGCCGTGGGTGCTGCCCAGTACCAGGATGCCTTTGCTGACCGCGCTCGGCACGGGGAAGAGGATGTTGTTCATCTCAACTTCGGCTTTATCGAGCAGGTAATACTCTCCACGGCGGGGAGTGACCTTGAAATCAGGGCGGACGCCTGCAGCGTGCATGACTTCATCGGAATAGGTCCCCGCGGCATTTACCACCCAGCGGCAGGCGAAATCGCCCAGGCTGGTGTGAATACCTGTGATTTTTTTGCCTTCCATGATGAAGCCGGTGAAGGCGGTACCGGTAAGCACTTCCACACCGTTTTCAATGGCGTTCTCGATCGAGGCCACACAGGCAGCAAAAGGATCCACCATACCGGCGGTGGGGGTGAAAAGGGCGCCGCTGGTGGAGGGATTGATCATGGGTTCACGC
The DNA here is from genome assembly GCA_021825925.1 of Chloroflexota bacterium. Classification (GTDB taxonomy): domain Bacteria; phylum Chloroflexota; class Anaerolineae; order Anaerolineales; family Anaerolineaceae; genus UBA6107. Next base: position 61,748 of record JAKAFP010000008.1, on the reverse strand, counting down.
TTGCGCATTTCTTCCGCGCTGATGAGTTCGGTTTGAACACCGTTCTTCTCCGAGCGTTCTTTGAGTGCGGCCAGGCAGCCATACTCCTCTTCACCGACGGCCACGATGTAGGCTCCACAGCGCTTAAAGGGGATGCCTAATTCTTCGCTGACCTGAGTCCACATGGGGTTGGCCAGGCGGTTCATCTCGGCTTTCAATGATCCAGGCATGGGGTCGTGGCCGGCATGCACGATGGCTGAATTGGCTGAGCTGGCGCCCATGCCAATATCCGATTCGCGTTCGATCAGCAGTATCTTCAGGTCAAAACGCGAAAGCGCACGGGCAGTCATGCAGCCGATTACGCCTCCACCAATAATGATAATGTCATATTTTTTCATGTTTTATCCAAGGATGTTGAAATCAAATCTGGTTGACGCTATTTCATTATAGTGAGCCGCGATAAAGATAAATGAGAATTGCACAGACGTGCAAGGGAATATGATCAATAAAGGAACAATTATGCAGTAAGTGTGCACGTTTGTGCAAAAAGATTATAATTACCGTGATATTCAAAAGGTCAAAAGAGGTGACAGATGGAAGACCAGGAAAAGAGCATCGAGGCGCTGAAAGTGGCGCGCATGTATTACTATCAAAATCTAACCTCGGATGCCATTGCTCATGAGTTGAACGTTTCCCGCTCCACGGTTTCGCGGCTGCTCACTTATGCCAAATCACAGGGTCTGATCAGCATTTCAATTGTTGATCCAGATGAACATCCGCATTTTCTTGAAAAAAAGATCGTTGAGCATTTCAAGATCAAAAAAGTGCATGTGGTGCCTGTACCCGGCGTGGCCGGAGAGGCGGAGTGGCTGTCGCGGGTGGTGCAGTATGCCGCCAAATACTTGAATTCGATGTTCGATTCCAACATGATCATGGGCATTGCCTGGGGTACCACCATCAGCGGGATTTCGAAGTACCTGCTGCCAAAGACCACGCACAACTCGCAGATCATCCAGTTGAACGGCGCCGGCAACACCCAATCCATGGGCATCGAGTACGCCAGTGAGATCATCGTCCGTTTTGCACAGAATTACCAGGCAGTGGCCAACTTGTTCCCCGTGCCGGCCTTCTTTGATTTCGCCGCCACCAAACAGGCACTGTGGAAGGAACGCTCAATCCAGCGGCTGCTCGACCTGCAAAGTCAGGCGGATATTTTGCTGTACAGCATCGGCGCCGTGGATGCCGGCGTGCCCAGCCACGTCTACAATGCCGGTTATCTTGAGAAAAGTGATTACCTTGAGTTTAAGAAGTTAAAGCTGGTGGGCGATATTGCCACGGTGTTCTTCAGGGAGGATGGCACCTACAACAACATCCCTATGAATGACCGCACCAGCGGCCCCGCACTGGAATTGATCCAAAAGAAGTACGGCATCTGCGTGGTATCCGGTTTTGCCAAAGTCAGGGGGCTGGCGGCGGCGCTCAAAGGCGGGTTGATCACTGAATTGATCATTGACGAACCAACCGCCAGGAACCTGGTGGAAAACCACATTGTTATTTAGTTTCAAATAATTTGATTTGAGCAAAACAAGCAGGGTGGGTTCGATAAATGAACCCACCATTTGGTTAAAAACAAGGTGGGTTCCGAAAATCAGGAACCCACCCTACAAGGTTTTATTTCATCGGCGGGGGATATCCGGTGATGCTCCGGATCTCGTCATAGAGCAGTTTGAGATCGGCATACATCTTCAGCAAAAGAAGTAGGGTGGGTTCGGTTTGTGAACCCACCATATGGTAAAAAATGGTGGAAAACCAAATTGGTATTTAGTTTCAAATAATGTGATTTGAGAGAACCATTCTACGTTGATATATTCCAAGTGTGGATTTTTTTCCCTCTCCCCCGTCGCCTCTCCCAGGCTTGGGAGAGGGGTACAGGGGTGAGGACATTAAAAAAGAAAGGTGCATCCTAAAATACGGGATGCACCCCATAAAAAAGCTTATTTCATCGGCGGAGGATAACCGGTGATGCTCCTGATCTCATCATAGAGCGGTTTGAGACGGGCATACATCTTGAGATACACCTTGTTGTAAAGCTCATCATAGATCTTGTGGTTTTCTGCGATCGGCTCAAAGGTGGAACCGGTGCGGGTCATTTCTTTGACGGCTACATTGAAATCGGGATGCAGTTTTAAACCGACGGCCAGGTCCATGGCGGCGCCCAGGCCGCTGGCCTCGTAGACATGCGGATTGGTGGTGGGCAAACCGAAAATGTCCGCGGTGAGCTGCATGGCGGCCTTGCTCTGGCTGCCGCCGCCTGCCACGCGGATTTGATCAATGGGCACTTTGGTGTGCTTGTTGGTGCGGTCAGCGCCTTCACGCAGAGCGTAAGCCAGGCCTTCAAGCATGGAGCGGTACATATGAGCCCGGGTGTGTACGTCACCAAAACCGATGATGGCGCCTTTGGCTTCAGGGCCAGGCACTTTGAGGCCGGGGGACCAGTAGGGCTGCAGCATCAACCCGAGTGAGCCAGCCGGTACGGAATTGACCAGATCGTCGAAAAGCTCTTCAGCTTCAACGCCTCTTTGTGCAGCAAGCCGTTCTTCGTTATGGCCGAATTCGCGTTTGAACCATGAGACCATCCAATAGCCGCGGTAGACCTGTATTTCAAGCGTATAGGCTCCCGGGACTGCAGAAGGGTAGGGTGGGATGAGGGGAATGGCTTCAACGTACTTTGTTTGTGTGGTGTTGATGGTGGCGGTGGTGCCGTAAGAGAGACAGGCGATGTTGGGATCCACGCAGCCGGCACCGATCACCTCACAGGCTTTATCGGCTGCGGCAGCAATCACCGGCAGGCCAACGGGAATGCCTGAAGCCGCAGCGGCTTCAGCAGTGATCTCGCCCATGAGTCCGGTGGGCGGTACCAGATCCACCAGCATGCTGTCTTTTACCGGCACAGCCTGCCACTTCCAATCGGATTTGGCACACCACTTCAAATTCTTGTAGTCAAAAGGAATGTAGGCGACCTGTGATCCAACTGAATCTTTAAATTGTCCGGTTAATTTATAGTTCAAATATCCAGAAAGCAAAACATATTTGTAGGTGTTGTTCCAGACTTCAGGCTCATTTTTCTGCAGCCAGTTGCTTTCGGCTTCAGCTTGCAAATAAGCAACGGTTTCAGTCATGCCTGCCAAACTAAACAACAATCCCCACATGCCGCTGACCGGTTTGAGTCCCGGTGTGCGGCGTTGATCCAGCCAATGGATGGCAGGACGTAAAGGGGTACCATTCTTATCCAGGTTGATCAGGGTGGATCGCTGTGTGGTGACTGAAACACCTGCGATGGCAGTCTTGTCCACCTTGGGGAGGGTCCACAATTTCTGGCATGCCTCACACACTGCATCCCAAAAGACCTGTGGATGTTGTTCGGCCAGCCCGGGAGCGGTGGAGAAATAGGGTTCGATCACCACCCGGCTTTTTGCGATCAGGTTGCCTTGCAGATCAAAAATCAAGGCGCGGACAGATTGTGTTCCGACGTCAATAGCCAGTAATTGTTCGGGTGCCATTTTAATCCTCCAGGTTTTTGCTCCAGCGTCGTGCACGCTGATCAGCGGACATATCCAAACCAAGCGTGCCGCCGGGATTCATGATGTTGTGCGGATCAAAGTGCCCTTTCAACGTACGGATGACATCCATTTGAGCGGTGCCGATCTGGTCTTCCAACCAGGGTGAAGATTGTTTGCCTACACCATGATGGTGGCTGAGTGCGGCTCCGCTTTTTTGAATCGCATCCAATACACCATATTGTAAGTCAAGGTACTCCTTAATGGAATTACTTTTAACGATGAAGATAAAATACAGGTTGCCGCCTTGGGGATAGGCGTGTGAAAGGTGGGTCATGCAGACAGTTTGCGGCCGGTTCTTGATGAACGCCCGCACCTGTTTGTGAACATTTTCCATCTGAGACCAGGTGACAGCGCATTCCAGGGTGTCAATCAGAATGCCGAAATCCTGCAGGTCTTCACGCATATAAGGGTCTCTAAAGCGTCCGTGTTCCCAGTTTTTGGTGACGCCGGCAAAACTCAATTCAAATGCACCATGTTTCAGGGCTATTCGACGGATTTTTCGATCAACGTTTGCAGAAAAACCGCGTTCGCCGTCAGTGTGGCCAAGCAGCAGACATTTCTGCATGGGTTGATACCCGAGCAGCTTGAGCACTGAATCCGCGATGGTGCCTTCGATGTGGTAAAGCTTCATGGCCACGTCGGTTTCTTCGGGATCTGATAGTCTGAAGACAGAGGGGAAGCCGAATTCCGCCTGCATGATCTCACGACAGGCTTCACGGGCATCCTGCCAGTTCTTGAACATGTAGCTGTAACGTTTGCGGTTTTGGGGCTGCCAGCGGAAGACTTTGAGGGTGACATTGGTCAAGACGCCAAAAGCACCTTCGGATCCCATCATGATCTGATCGAAATCGGGGCCGTTGGCGCTGCGCGGATGTTCGAGGGTCTTGAAGACGCCCCGTGGGGTGACATATTCCTGTGCAATGACGATGTCTTCGATCTTGCCGTAATAGGTGGAGTTCTGCCCGGCGCCACGAGTTACCACCCAGCCGCCGACACTGGAATATTCAAAGGATTGGGGGAAATGTCCGCAGGTATAGGCGCGTTTGGCGTTTAAAGTGGTCTGGGCGTGGTTGAGGATGTCTTCCAGCTGCGGACCGGTCATGCCTGCCTGGACGGTGATGGTCTGGTCCACTTCGTTGAACTTGACCACCTTGTTCATGTGTTTGCTCATGTCAAGCGAAATGCCGCCTTTGACGGCCTCCATGCCGCGGGTCACGGTGGAACCGGCGCCGTAGATGTAAACGGGAATCCCTTCTTTGTCGCAGTATTTAACGATCTCTTCAATTTCAGCCTGTGAGCGGGGAGCCACCACGGCTTCGGCGATGTTTTCAATGATGTGTCTGCGCAAGCGAAGCGCATCAATCATACCGCCGCCGTAAGATTTGGCGACGCGGTCCAGGGTGTCGGTTCTGACGTTTTCCGCACCGCAAATGCGGATGAATTCCTTGAGATGTTTTTCGGGCAGTTTGGAGGGTACATTGTCAGGAATTTCATCCAATGCCAGATCAAGGGGTTCCTGAAAATCATCACATTTCATGTTGAAGGTGTCGAGCATCAACTTGACCAGTCCGCTGTTGGGGTGCTTGTAACCCGCAGGATCGCCCCATTTGAAGAGCGAACGATAGGTACCTGCAGGGGTGGGGTCTTCGTACCAGGCGGGGATGCATTTTTGTTTGGCCATTTTATCTCTCCAATTGTGGGGTGTGATTAATCAGCAAATCCGTTGGGGGATGGGCTGTAGGATTGTTCATATATTTCGCGGTAGCGCTTCTCTTCGCGCTTCCATTGGGCATCGTCCCAACCAAGTTCGGGTTGGGCAATGGCGCGGATGCGAGCCATCTCGGTGCTGGCGCCATCTGGCAGCAGCATGCCCAGGCGTACCCGCCGCAGCAGCAGGTCATCCAGGTGTTCAACACCGCCGGTGCGGGCTGCCCAACGGATTTCGGACCACAGGTTGGGCAGGTTGCCGATGGGCTGGTTTTCGCCCGTTTGGGCACAGTTGAGCAGGTCTTCGGTCTCGGCGCCGTAACGACCGAGCAGGTAGGTAAACTCGGATGACAACACCCGTCCCTGAGCCAGAATGTTGGGCAGGGGATCGAAATACCGTTTACGTACGCTCAAATCAATAGGGTGAGGCAGTTTGGAGGATGCTTTGAGCAGGGCTTCTTCAGCCATGATTCGGAAGGTGGTCAGTTTGCCGCCGGTCACCGAGATGAGACCGTCTTCCTCCCAAACGACGTGGGCGCGGGATTCCTTCGAGGGATCTGCCGCGCCGGTGTTGATCACCGGGCGAAGGCCGGCAAAGCTCGAAAGAATATCCTGCCGGTTTAGGGATGCGGACGGGAATGTAGCGTTGCCGGCCTCCAGGATGTAGTCAATTTCCTCCTGAGTGGCGAAGGGTTCACCCTTCGACAGCGCGGCGGAATGGTCCAGGTCGGTGGTTCCGATCATGGTGGTGCCTTCCCATGGGATGCCGAACATGGCGCGTCCATCGCGGGGATGAAGCAGGGTCACGGCATAGGGCAGAGGCAGTTTCTCGCGTGGAAAGATCAGGTGCGATCCGCGTAGGCGGCGCAGGCGGGCGGGTGCATTCACCTGGGCTCGCACTTCATCACTCCAGGGGCCGGTGGCGTTGATCACCACCGCCGACTTGATCTCAAGTTCGCCAAGGTCAGAAGTACCCTGGTCTTTAACCTGAACCCCGCACACACTTCCGCTCTGGTTGCGGAGCAGTTTTTCGACCTTGCAGTAATTGATGGCGGTGCCGCCGGCGGCCACCCCTTCACGAATGATGTGATTGACCAGCCTGGCATCATCCATCTCGGCGTCGTAATAGAGGAATGCCCCTTTAAGTTCAGGTTTGTCAATTTGAGGGCAAATACGCAGCACTTTGCGTTTTGAAAAGAAAGAATGCTGCCACTTGGGGGCCAGCAGATCGTAGATCACCACGCCGATGGCAAATTGTCCCGAGATCTTGGGGTTATCGGGGCAGGGCATGATGAATCCCAGTGGCGTGACCAGATTTTTCGCTTCTTTGAGCATCCATTCCCGTTCGCGCACGGATTCACGGGTGACATCGAACTGCTTGTTGCGTAGATAGCGGAACCCGCCGTGCACCAGTTTTGATGAGCGGCTGGAAGTGCCAAAAGCGAAATCCGCGGCTTCAAGAAGGAGGGTCTTGTACCCTTCAGCCACAGAGCGCCGAAAGACGCCTGCGCCTGTAATTCCTCCGCCGATCACGATCACATCCCAATTGCCGTTCAGGTCCTTCCAGATGGACTGTCTCCAACCTTTTTCCCACATGGTCATTCTCCTTGAGTTTTGTTGGCTGATGTAGCCGCTTTGTGCATCAATTCAATACTGTCTTGCATTACCTGTCGGGTCACTTCTTCCACCTTGTAAAAATCGTTTGAGAGGACGGCAGATAATAGTTTTTTGTAGAAAGAGCGGGAGTGTGCCCTGGATTCGGCGCGGCTGAAATAGAGGTTCCCCATTTTGTTATAGGGGTCGCCAAAACCGTTGAGGATCAGGGTGAAGATCGGATTCTTTGAAAGGATGGTCAATTGTTTATGAAGATCAAGGTCGCGGCGGGTAAATTCTTCGGCGGTATCTTCAATGTCCTGCAGTGATTCCAAAAGATGGATCACTTCGTTAAGCGAGTTTTGCATGGCCAGGCGGGTGTAGGCCGGGGCGAGCAGCAGGCGGATCTGTAAGAGGTTGGTAACGAATTCAGGAGAGACTTTGTCTTGGTGCTGGGCGATGGCGGTGAGGATGAGCAGGTTGCCCTCACGCCAATAATCCTTGACCCGGGTGGCACGGCCGTGATGAATCTCGATCCAGCCGTCGCGCGAAAGGCGCTGAAGCGCTTCACGCAAGGTGGGGCGGGTGACCCCCAGGCTTTCGGCCAGTTCACGTTCGGGCGGCAGGTTTGAATTGACGGGGAAGGTGCCATCGAGGATGGCTTCGACCAGGCGGTTTTCGGCCAGTTCAGCAGGTTTGGGTTGAATTTCCCAGGAGACCATAGAAAAGTTGCTCCAATCAAATTAATATTGGTAAGAGGTCATACCAGTTATGAATATTGTAGCAACTTTTTCCGATTATTCAATATGCAATATTTCATCTCTTTAATAAACATTTGAATTTATCCACACATATATACGCAATTAACGCTTACATGTGGCGTCATGGTTTTAATGACCCCCCATATATGGTGGGTATCAGGCTGTGTGCCAAAGGGATATAATTAAAAAATGGAAAAGAAAAGGGTCTCGATTTCACCGGCAATGAGCAGAGTCTTGATCGGTTTGGTCACTTTTTTCAACCTTCAATGCGCTTTTTACTTCCTGTTCCGCCCAGCGGATTATGCACCCGGTTTTGAGCTGAGCGGTGTACCCGGCAGTGCGATCATCCAGGGCATGGGGCTGCTTTTCTTGATGTGGAATATTCCCTACTTGTTTGCGTTGGTCAATCCGCTCAAACATTTCGTCTCGCTCATCGAGGCGGTCATCATGCAGGGGGTGGGGGTTGTTGGAGAGACCATGCTTTTGTTGGCCTTAAAAGGCGAACACCCGCTGATCCAAGCGAGTGTTCTGCGGTTCATCCTTTTTGATGGGGCGGGGTTGATCTTATTAATCATCGCCCTGTTGTTGATCCTGCGTCTAAAAAGATCCCGGTCAAAATAACCTTATTTGAATAACCCGTCAATCAGCGGATTCATCAGTTCCCAGTTGGGTTTCAACACTTGGGCGCCTTCGTCTGTCACCCATGGGGTGATCATGGTGCGATCCAGAGTATGGGCGTCAAACCCTTTCAACGAGGAAAAAATGAGGGCATAGGCCGTACGAGGCCAGAGCCAGATGGGCAGGTCGGTATCAATGTTGGCGGCGGCCACGGCAAGTACGGCCGGAATTCGCGGCCATTTGAGCGGATTGAGCACTTCCTTGATGGCGGATGCCACGAAAAGTTGTCCGCGTTGCTGCCGGAAGAAATCATCGCTCGCTTTGCGATCACGCACGAACGCCAGGGCCTGTTTGCCATCCAGATGGTTCGGGCCAGCTTCCAACCCGGACATGGCTTCGGGCAGGTTGACCGTCACACCGCCAAAGGCATCCACGATATCCACAAAACCGGTGAATTTGACGCGAACAGCATAATTGACTTTAATGCCGAAGTTGGCTTCTACCGCTTCTTTTGCGGCTTGCATGCCGCTGCCAGGATTCTCGAGTTCGGCAAAGTAATGGGCTGTGTTGATGCGGTTGTCATAATGATTTGGGATGGTCACCCACAGATCGCGCGGGATGGATAACATGGAAACCTGGGGCAGGACAGGTGGAATGGTGGTCAGGATCATGGTGTCGCTGCGCCCCAGCCACGGACTGTCTGAGGGACGCCAATCTATCCCCAGCACAAGCGTGGTGACCCTGGCCGGAGTAAAAAAGAAAACAAAGATCAGAATCAGGCAAACGGTGACCAGCCAGAAGCTTGGTTTTTTGGTATTAATCCTCTGCTTGGGGGTGGGATGAATTACCGGTTCATTCATGGCGGTGGGGTGCACTTCACGCATCTCATGTTCAACGGGTGCCGGGGGAGGATCTGCGAAAATTGGGGCTTCGGTCTTTACCGGTTCGGGCTGCGGGTCATGCCAGGATTCGAAAACGATGGGTGTCTGCGGTTGGGCACCTAAACTCGGTTTATTGATCGTATTGAAGCGGGATTCGCTGCCGTCAAGTTCTTGGTTGTCATTAAGGTTATCGTTCATGCGTTGATTCTAACCCAAGTTAACGGTTGTGCGGAAAAACAAATAATTTGTAGGGTGCATCCCGCATTTTGGGATGCACTATTAACATAAATTGACATATTATTAAGCCAAACCGAAATACCCCCGTTTCACCTCGTAGGGTGCATCCCGTTCTTTGGGATGCACCTTTTTATATAATTGGATATAAAATTAAACATGCCGAATTACCACCGTTTCAGGGTGGAAGGTGGGACCTATTTCTTTACGGTTGTAACATATCATTGGCGCCCTTTTTTGGTAACCCCCTCCGCGCGGATAATACTACATGACGCCTGGAAAACCGCCCAGACGCGTTTTCCATTTGAGACCGTGGCGGTGTGTTTGCTGCCGGATCATTTGCATTGCATCTGGAAATTACCCGAGGGTGACTCAAATTATTCGATTCGATGGCGGGTTATTAAAAACCTTTTTTCCGTGCGTTATTTGAAAGATGTTGGGTTGGAAGAACCGCGAAATGAATCAAGAGTTAAAAGGCATGAAGCCGCCATCTGGCAGCGGCGTTTTTGGGAACATACCATCCTCGACGAGGACGATTTTGAGGCTCATTTGGATTACATTCATTACAACCCGATCAACCACGGCCTGGTCGAACGCACCGCGGATTGGAAATGGTCAAGCTTTCACAAATTTGTGCACGAAGGGCTTTACGATATCAATTGGGTTGGCGGAGATGAAGGGCGGCTACAAAGTTTTCCATTTGAATGTTATGACGATGGTTTTATTATGAATGATGCATCATGGTAAAGAAAGGTGCATCCCACCGAGCGGGATGCACCCTACGAACAATTGTTTTTACAATGGAATGTTGGAAATTATCCGATTTGTGTAATGAACTAAATGAACAGGATCTGAGCGCCTTCGGCCATTTCAATAAATTCCATGGCGCCAAGAACCTTGGCGTCACAGACCAGGTCTTTTTCGGTCAATTTCATCATATCCATGGACATCTTGCAACCATAAAGGTGGGCGCCGGCATCGCAGACCAACTGCACGAATTCGCCCACTGGGGGGAAGTCGAGCTTCGCGATTTCACTGCGCATCATGGCGGAGGCGGCGGCGGACATGCCGGGGATGATGCCCAACAAGGTGGGGATGTGGAACCAGGGGTGCATGCTGGGATTGCCGACCACGGCCACATTCAAATGGTCCATTTTCTTCTTGGTGATGATATCCAGACCCCAGAAGGTGAAGAAGATATCCACCTCAACGCCAGACATGCGGGCGGCGTTGGCGAGGATCAATGGGGGATAAGCCATATCCAGTGAGCCTTTGGAGGCAATAATTGCCAGTTTACGTGGTTTGGTTTCAGCCATTTGAGTTCTCCTTAATTCTGAATGAATGGATTAGATGCAGCCGGTGGGTTTGTGCAACCCTGATACTTTGGCAGCCAGCTTGCCAGGTCCACCCGGGAAGAGGCTGTAGAGTTCCTTGGTATCCACATCGGTGTTCTTGGTGATGGCGCGCAGGGTGGGGGCTTCACCCTTGGTCTCATATTCCTTGCGGGCATAATTGATGACCACCCAGGAGCGTTCGGTGAGGGTCACGCCTTCGCGCTTGGCGATGGCTTCTGCAACTTCCTTGTTCCAGGCTTTCGGGTCTTCCAAATATCCATCAGCATCAAATTTCAAATTATCCAGTACAGACATTTTTCTCTCCTTTGTAAAAAATAAGACACGACTATTGTTGTTTTTTCCCGGCCATTGAAAAGGCGGGGGGCAGCGGGAAGGGGATCCCGCGTAACATGATGTTCCAGTAGATCCATCTGAACGAAAGCTTGCCGAGGTAGTTAAAGAAACTTTCTTTTAAGAGCGGGAAGGGTCCGACCACGGGCATGGGATAAACACCGGTCAGGGGTTCCACATCATAGCTGAAGTCAATCAACAGGCTCTTGTTGAATCCTGAGGTGATATGGCAGGTGGAATGTCCGTCAAAGGCGGCGCTCAGTTCCTTGCCGGCGACGGCATCCAGGATGTTCTCGAGCAGGGTTTCAGCTTCATAATGAACCACGGAGCCTGCCTTGGAGGCCGGTACGTTGGTGGCGTCGCCGATCACCCACACGTTCTGCCATTGATTGGATTGTAAAGTGGCTTTGTTGGTCGGGACGAAATTGAGGTCATCACCCATGCCTGAGCGGCCGATCACGTTCGCGCCCATGTTGGTGGGGATGGCCACGAGCAGGTCATAATTGAGTTCGCGTCCATCGTAAGAACTGACAATGTTCTTGCTGTCATCCACGCCGCTGATGGCGAAATCAGGTTCAACGATGATATTCTTCTTGACCAGGATGTCTCCGAGCATCTTGGAGGCAACAGGTTTGGTAAAGGCGCCGGAAAGCGGGGTGGAGTAAACAATCTCAACCTTGTTGCGGATGCCTCGCTGTTTGAAATAATAGTCGGCCAGGAAGGCGAATTCAAGTGGTGCCACCGGGCATTTGATCGGCATCTCGGCGATATTAATTACGATGCGTCCACCGTTGAAGTTGGTCAGGAATTTATTGAGTTTGACCGCACCTTCAAAGGTGTAAAAATCGAAGATGTTCTGGTGCCAACCGGCGCCCTGCATGCCCTCGATCTCCTCGGGATGGATGTCTGTGCCGGTGGCGATTAACAGCTGGTCATACGAAATGACTTTTTTGCCTTCCTTCAGGGTGACACGATTTTGATCGGGGTCGATCAGTTCGATATCGGCGTTGATGAATTCCACGCCAGCCGGCACGAATTTGCGTTTGGGTTGAACAATGCTTTCCGGTTTGTAATATCCGAACGGCACGAAGAGGAAGCCTGGTTGGTAATAGTGTTCCATCACACGATCCACAAGGATGATCTTCCACTCCTGTGGATCAAGCTTTTTGGCGAGCTTGTTCGCCATCATGGTACCCCCGGTACCCGCACCCAGAATCAAGAATGTCTTCATAGATTGTCTCTCCCTTTACCCGATTAAGTTTTGATTTGCTTGTCTAGCCAGTAAAGCCTGATCATTCAATTGGTCAGCCAGAGTTGCCCGCAATAGGTCAAGTGCCTGAACAATGCGATGATCGGTTAAGCGGTAATTAATGGTTTGTCCGTCACGGTCAGCGCGAACAATGCCGCGTTCACGCAGGATCTTCAAATGTCTTGAAACGGTGGGTTGGGGTAATTCCATTTTGTTGGCAATGTCATTTACATTGCGCGGACCATCAGATAACGAATAGATGATCAAGATGCGGTTCGGATCAGCAAGGCCGCTGCATACTTGTGCGTGTAGTCTGACTACTTCTTCCCGTAAATTATCGGCCATCGTGCGGTCCTCCAATTTTGCAATTCAAATATTCATATATGCGTTTATATGCATATATTACTATATCACTTGTCATATTGCATACCCTGACAAATGTCATATATGAAGAATTAATGAAAATGGGGGTTTTGGTTTACTTGCGCAAAAGGCTTTTACTCGTACTGTGAACACCAACGTACTTCACGGGGGTCGCGCTGGCCAGTTCAAGCGGACTGAGGTTCTTGCGGGCGAGGTCACGAAGATTGTTCACACCTGAGAAGAACTCTCGCATCATCACCACAGACATGTATTGTCCGCGGCGGGTGAGCTGGCTGCTGTCGTTTTTATTGAATGCACCGATCAACGTCATGAAGAGCATTTCAAGACCCAAACCAGACCAGATGGATAAACCGAATCGTTTTCTGAACGCTTGCCTGTCAAAATTCATACCAAAGAGGTTCATCATGAACCAATAGCGCATTTGTGATAACCGGTCATATTCTTTTCGGGCATTCACACCCAGTCTTCCTGCATGGACTGCCGTGGAATACTGGTTGATCGAAAAATGGTTTACATATAAGCTGCCGTTCAGATAGCTGAAGGACCCTGAGCCGATGCCGACATATTCTTCGCTGTCAACAATGTATTCGTCAATCATACCTGCGGCCTTGCGCACAAAGGTCCAGGCGGAGAGCTGCTTGAACTCACCAGACAAACGGTCATTGATCAGGTTGAAGTATTGCCATTCGCGTTCATGGGTGGGTCTGCCCACGGAGTTCGCCATGGATTTTTCGACAGATGATGCACTCATCAAGGGATAAAAGGTCACCTGCTGGGCACCTGATGAGAGAATCGCCTCCAGGTCGTTGTTCAACATCTCAAGGGTTTGGTTCGGGAAGTTGAAGATCATATCCACATTGAGGGATTCAAAATAGGGGGCGGCAAAACGGATGCGTTCGAGGATCTGTTTGCCTTCCCCGAATTTTTCGAGCCGGTTCATCTGATACAGCAGATCCGTATCAAAACTCTGTACGCCAACTGAGAGACGCTGCACACGATCTTTAAGCTGATCCACATATTCCGGTATCAGGTGATTGGGATTGGTCTCGCAGGAGATTTCGTGAACGTTAAAAAGCTCCCTGGCAAGGTCAATGGTTTTAACCAGTTCCTCGATGTTGATGGTTGGGGTTCCACCGCCAATGTAGAGGGTCTTAAAGTTGTATCCCAGGCTGGCCACCATGTGCATTTCTTCGCGCAGGGCAGCAAAATAATCCACCGCCTTTTTACCTTCGTATAAAAAGCGATTGAATGAACAGTATGGACACAAACTCTCGCAAAAGGGTACGTGCATGTAAAGCGTGTACTCATGGCCTGCGGTGGGTGGGGGCAGGGACAGGTCTTCATTGGGATCGGAAGTCAAAACAAGGCCTGTTTGGGTGCGAAGAACAGCGGTCAAGACTCGTTCAGAGAGATGAACCAGTGAGTCTTCCAGCCAGGATGTCTTCGTAGTTGTCGTTTTGATTTCCATTTGTGTGTAACGAGTGACCTTGAATAGAAAACGTTGAACTGATGATTTTGGCATTCGCAAATCGGACAGATTCTATCACATTAATGATTAATACGGCAACCGTAAATTCATGACAGGAAGACCGATTATTTTGTCCCCGAACCAAGCGGGGAATCGTCTTGAGGATCTTTGGTGATCGGGGTTTTAAGAATATGGTTGAGGGATAAGATGAGCATTTCGCGCCTGGAATAGCGGTTCGTCACGATGTGAGATACCATTCCTTCCTGGATCAGGTGGACAAAACCATGTACAAACCCCCAAACAGTGACGGCCGCCAGGTCAGGCTCACCCCGGTCAATGAGATCCGCCTGTTGGCAGCGGATGATCAATTGTCGCAAAGCATCAAAAGTTTTACTGGTCATCTCCACCAGTGCAGGGTATTCACGCTCACGCTCCACCGAACCTGAAAAAGTGATCTTGAAATGGTCTGGTTCGTCAAAGCCGAAGGAGACATACACCCAGGCGGTCTCAATGAATTGTCTCAAAGGATCATCGGGAAATTGTTCCACAACATTGATGATCCGTTCGTAAACTTTTCGATAACCATCGGTGGAGATGGCGGCGATCATAGCTTGTTTGTCAGCAAAATGGGCGTAAGGTGCAGAATGTGTGACGCCGGCTTCGCGCGCGACTTTGCGCAGGCTAAATCCCTCGATTCCCTCTTCTGCAAGGATTTTAATGCCAGCCTGGATGAGCGCGTTCTTTAAATCACCGTGATGGTAAGATTTTGTTCCCATCCGTAAATATTAAACCATTATCTCAATCTGGGCAATGACCAGACCAGGTTTTTTATAAAGTGAAGTAAAAAGTTGATCCTTTGCCTTCTTCGCTTTTAGCCCAGATTCTTCCGTTATGACGTCTAATAATCCGATAAGCAGTTGCCAAACCGATACCTGTTCCTTCATAATCCGGTTCATTATGCAGTCTTTGAAAAACGCCAAACAATTTTTCGGAATATTTCATGTTAAAACCAATCCCGTTGTCACTGATGAAATAGATCACTTCACCTGACTCGCTTACAGTTGAACCGGCTTTAACCATTGCATTTTCTTTTTTATGGGAGTATTTCAAAGCATTGTCCAGCAGGTTAAAGTAAACCTGCCTAATTAAGGTGGGGTCTGCTTCGCAGGGTGCCATTTTCTCGATCGTAATCGTCACAGATTGACCAAGGTATTCTCCGTTGAGAAGTTCATCTTTAACACTATTGGCGATCGCTTCAGGTTCGATTTTCCGGCGGGTCACTGGTTGTCTGATTAACCGCGAGAAGGCAAGCAGATCAGTGATCAGCTCTCCCATCCGGTTGACGCTGTCCTTAACTTTGACCATATAAGTCTTGCTGGTTTCTGAAATTTGATTTTCTTTATCTTCCAAAGCTAAAGACAAATAGCCGTCAATTCCTCGCAGCGGAGAGCGTAGATCATGGGATACGGTATATGAAAAACTTTCAAGTTCGTCATAAGCTTCTTTGAGTTTTGCAGTTCGTTCTTCCACCAAAAATTCAAGTTGTTCACGATAACGCTTTAATTCATCTTCAACGATCTTCCTTTGGGTTACATCCCGCAGGGTGCTGACGAATCCTTTGGGATTGCCCGACCGGTCAAAAAACAGCGCTGAATTGATCTCAAGACTGATCTTCTCGCCATTTGGCAGAATTCCCGTGCAACTTACTGATCCGGTCGAAGCACCTGACAACATTGAATCATATAACTCATCTGCATAACGTTGATCTTCTGGAGATAAAAAGGTGACGATGTTTTTGCCGATAGCCAGATCTTTGTTGGGCAATTTATAGATCTTAATCGCAGCTTCGTTAAGGTCTTCAATAATGCCTTGTAGATTTGAAAACACCACACCATCAATGATTGTTTCAAGCAGGGCGCGATTATTCGCCGACGAAGTCTGGAGTTCATCAATCAAAATTTGATACTGTTTTTTTAGAAACCACACTCCCAGGGTTAAGGCTGAAAGCGCGGCAAAAGCAATGCCCAGGCGATTATAGAACATGTTTGACGCGCTGCGGTTGGTAGTTAACCAGCCATTTAAGTGAGCTATTCCCATTCCTCCCAATCCCAACAGACTAAAAAAAAGAAAAATTAACTGAGCCTTGGATCCCAACATGATCGCCGCAAGTACTATTGACAAGGCGTATAACAACATGGCCGGTGCATCAATGCCACCAATGTAATTTCCGTAGACTGCGGAAAAATAAAGAATGAGACAGGGGATGAGGGCTCCAATTTTTTGAAAGCCCGAATCAGTAATGAACCAACCGGCGATAAAGAGTACCTCCATGATCGCCAGGAGGATGACTGTGTCTACTGGAATGGCATGATTCAGCCATCCGATTATAGATAAAATTAAAAATAGAGTGATCACCAGGCTGATAAACAACAAGACAACCTTTGTCATGTGTTCCGAGCGTGCTTCGTTTTTTCTTTTGAGGTGGGGGGTGGTCAGGGATTTCCAGATGCTACGAATAATGGTTAACGCTGAATTCTTTACAGGCGTTTCAGTGTTTGAATAACTCATGCCTTTATTCTCCGACTATCAGGAATCTTAACCAATAGATTAGCATAATCCAATCTTTTTGCCCTTAAAATGTGCATTAAATCATGCTTGACAAAGATAATAAATTTCTTTACAATCTAGACAACGTAAAGATTGATTAGGAGAGCCATGAGCAAATATCAAGTTCAAAAACAAGCAATCGTAAACGCCGCCCAGGACCTGACCAACAAAGGTTTCTTAATGGCCACCGGGGGCAATCTCTCCATGCGCATCAGTGGTGAGAAGGTTTTTGCAGTCACTCCTTCCGATTTTGAT
This sequence comes from Chloroflexota bacterium, assembly GCA_021825925.1. Lineage (GTDB taxonomy): Bacteria > Chloroflexota > Anaerolineae > Anaerolineales > Anaerolineaceae > UBA6107. The sequence goes on along the minus strand of JAKAFP010000008.1, from coordinate 44,707 downwards.
TATATGAAAATGACGGCTGAAGATATCTGTATCCTCGATTTTGATCTCAACAGACTTGAAGGCACTTTAAAACCCTCGGTGGAAGCAGCCATGCACTGTGCCATCTATCAGGTTCGGGCAGACGTCAACGCGGTCGTTCACACTCATCAGGTCTATGCCAGTGCATTGACCCTTATCAACAAGCCCATCCCCGGGTTGTTTGATGAACAGACGCGTTTCCTTGGTCGCAGCGTGGACATCATCCCTTATGCACCCTCTGGTACTGGCATGCTGCGTGATACCATCGCTAAAAATGTTAAGAATCATAACAATGCCTATTTGATGAAAAATCATGGTGCGTTGTTGTTTGGTACTGATCTTGAACGCGCTTGTCACAATGTTGAAATCCTCGAAAAATGCTCTCTGGCTTATTTGTTGACCTTGTGCACGGATATTAAAGCATCCAAAGTGCCGCTGGCAGTGCGTGAGATCGCCTTTTCTAAGCTGCGCAAGGATCAAAAGCGTGTTGAAAGTGGAAATGAAGCCCTCGGCGGCGAATAGTCTTAATTTCATCAATTTATGGAGGATCCATGACCGAACAACAGTACGCCATCAGTGAATATCCTGATACCGAAAAAGTGTATGCCGATCTAAAGAAACTGATCAACCAGCCCATGCGTCCCATTCGTGCTGACAAGATGCAGGAAGTGCTGGGTTATTTCGACCAGAAATGCAAGCGCTCAAAAGAGATTACCGACGAAGCCAAGAAGTTCATCCCCGGTGGCGTACAGCATAATCTTGCGTTTAATTATCCCTTCCCAATTGCCATTGAAAAAGCCAACGGTGCTCACATGTGGGATGTGGACGGCAACCAGTACATTGATTTCCTGCAGGCCGGCGGACCGACCATCCTGGGCAGCAACTACGCGCCAGTGCGCGAAAAGATCATTGAAATGCTTCAATCTTGCGGTCCCGTGACCGGACTCTTCCATGAATATGAGCTGAAACTGGCTGAACTGATCAACCGATTCATGCCCTCTGTCGAAATGTTCCGCATGTTGGGAACCGGCACTGAAAGCGTCATGGCTGCCATCAGGGCTGCCAGGGCTTATACCGGCAAGAAAAAGATCATCAAATCCGGTGGTGCATATCACGGCTGGAGTGATTCAATGGTTTACGGGCTGCATGTGCCCGGAACCGGCAGATTGGAAGCCAAGGGTATCCCGGCAGGAGCCACCGCCAACACCCAGGAATTTTTTCCGAGTGATCTCGGTTCATTAAAACGGCATCTGATCGCCAACCAATTGCTGGGTGGAACCGCAGCCGTGATCGTGGAACCCGTTGGTCCTGAATCCGGTACACGCCCGGTCGCTTTTGATTTCAACCAGAAAGTACGCGAACTTTGCGACGAATTCGGCGCCTTGCTGATCTTCGACGAAGTGGTCACCGGGTTCCGCCTTGGTTTGGGCGGGGCGCAGGGATACTTCGGCGTAAAACCCGACTTGACCATCTTTGGCAAATGCGTCACCGGCGGCTTCCCCATGGCTGGCGGTGTCGGCGGGCGCGCGGATGTGATCGCCCGTTTTGCGGCTGGCATTGGCGGCACCGGCGAACGTGCCTACATCGGCGGAACCCTTTCGGCAAATCCTCTGTCTTGTGTGGCGGGTTATTATGCTCTACTTGAGATGGAACGCACCAACGCAGCAGTGATCGCAGGTAAAGCCGGTGATCGTCTGACCAAAGGTTTAAACGTATTGATCGAAAAATATGGTCTGCCATTTGTTGCATTCAACCAGGGATCCATCTGCCATCTTGAAACCTCAGGTGTCATGCTGCTGGACCTGCACAACCCGGTCAAATTGATGAAAGAACTTAAGCCACGAAAACACATGATCGAACAAATGGGCGCTGCATATATGGCCAATGGTTTGATCACTCTGGCTGGCAGCCGAATGTATACCAGCATGGCTGATACTGATGAAGTTATTGATGAAGCATTGCGGCGTTTTGACGTCGTCCTGTCAAGCGTTGAAGGACTTTAAGCTACAATAATCTGTATCAGACCAGGAGACAGCATGAGTAATGAGAGTGTGATCCTTGCAATGGACCTAGGCACTTCAGGGATGAAAGTAGCTTTGATCACCGTTGGTGGCAGGGTCCTAGGTTGGGATTCTGAACCTGTCAAACTGATCCTCACCCAGGATGGCGGAGCAGAACAAGATCCGCAAGAATGGTGGCAGGCATTTTTGAAGGCAGCCGGCAGGCTGATCTCTAGAGGATTGACACCGCTTGAAAACATCAAGGCCGTTTGTTGTTCCACACAAGGAGAAGGCACCATCCCGGTGGACCATGATGGAAATGCCCTGATGAACTGCGTGTTGTGGATGGACATGCGCGGTGAGCGGTTTCTCAAACAACAATTTAAAGGATTGATCAATGTTACCGGCGCAGGGTTAGCCAATACCCTGCGCTGGATTCGTCTTACCGGCGGCATGCCCTCGATGACCGGTAAAGACCCGGCCGCTCACATGCTGCTGATCCGTGAGGAATACCCTGAAGTCTACGCCAGAACCTACAAGTTCCTGAATGTGCTGGATTTCTTGAATCTCAAGTTAACCGGACGATTCACCGCCACTTTCGATTCCATCCTCACCTCGTGGGTAACCGATAACCGCGACCCTGATCGTATTCATTACGATGCCGACCTGGTTTCACGAAGCGGTATTGACGGTGAAAAACTGCCCGAGATCGTCAAATGTACTGATGTGATTGGTGAGCTAAAGTGCGAAGTGGCTGAAGTGCTTGGATTAAAACCCGGAGTCAAAGTGGTCGCAGGCGCCATTGATAATACCGCTGCTGCGATCGGAGCCGGTACCGCCGGTGATTATGATACTCACCTTTACATTGGCACCTCCTCCTGGATGACTGCCCATGTGCCCTTCAAGAAGACGGATATTGTTTCGTCGCTGGCGTCCGTGCCGTGTGCTGTTCCCGGCAGATATCTGCTCACTGCGTTGCAGGCTACGGCAGGCGGCAACCTGACATTTTTACGCGACAACATCATCTATCATAAGGATGAACTGCTGCAGGAAGCGGACGTGCCCGATATTTTCAAGGTGCTCGACCAGATCACCGAACGCACTCCTGCCGGCAGCAACGGCGTCATCTACACCCCCTGGATTTGGGGTGAGCGTGCGCCCGTGGAAGACCGGACTTTACGGGCGGGCATTTACAACCTCTCACTCAACAACCATCGTGAAGATATCATCCGTGCCTTCTTGGAAGGCATTGCCATGAATACGCGCTGGCTGATGGATCCTTTCGAGAAATTCATCGGGCGCAAACTTCAGCGCATCAACATCGTTGGTGGTGGTGCCCAGTCGGACGTGTGGTGCCAGATCTTTGCGGATGTGCTCAAGGTTGAGATCAGGCAGGTCAGCGATCCTGTGCAGGCGAACGCCCGCGGTGCAGCCTGGATTGGCGCGGTTGGCTTGGGTGAGATCAAGTTTGGGGATCTTCAAGCCCTGACCCAAATTCGCAAAACCTATACGCCAAATGCAAGCAACAGGGCTTTATATGACGAACGCTTTGACGTATTTAAAACGATCTACAAACAAATGAATGGGATCTACCGAAAACTGAATTCTTAATTCTTCAAAACCTAAGGAGTGCTCCATGGCTGAAAAGAATTTCCGTTTGTATCCTTACCGCTGGGTTGTTTTGGCGGTATTCATGTTCATCAATCTGACCATTCAGATGTTATGGATCGGATATGCGCCGATCACCAAGGATGCCGCTGCATTTTACGGCGTCACCGACCTGCAGATCGGCTTCCTGGCAATGACCTTCATGATCGCATTCATCCCGCTATCAATCCCGGTCTCCTGGGCGATTGACACCTGGGGGTTCAGGTTGACCGTCAGCATCGGCGCCATCCTGATGGGGGTGTTTGGCGTGGTACGCGGCATCACCGGTGCGAATTTCACCATGGTCTTGATCAGCACCATCGGCATCGCCATTGCCCAGCCCTTTTTACTCAACGCCTGGACGAAGGTTCCCGCACAGTGGTTCAGCATTGAAGAACGCGCCACTGCTGTCGGTCTGGTGACCCTCTCGAATCTGGTGGGTACAGCGTTGGGCATGGTATTGACCCCCATTTTGACGACTACCATGAGCATTCCCAACGTGCAGCTGCTTTACGGCGGCATTGCCGCTTTTTCAGCAGTGTTGTTCCTGATCTTCGCGCGTGAAAAACCAGCCACGCCTCCTTGTGAGGCCGGCCAGGAAGTCCGCGCTTTGATGCTTGATGGATTGAAACATGCGTTGAAGATCAAGTCGTTCTGGCTTTACCTGTTCGTATCATTCATCGGCATGGGTATTTTCAACGGCATCACCACCTGGGTGGAACCTATCATCCGTCCACGCGGATTTACGACCACCGAAGCCGGTACGCTGGGAGCCTTGATGCTGGTGGGTGGCGTTTTGGGTGCAGTGATCATTCCGCCATTTTCAGACAAGGCGCATAAACGCAAGATCTTTTTGTTGGCAGGTTTTGCCGCCGCCGTCCCCGGTCTGATCGGATTAACCTTCAGCACCAGTTTGTGGCTGTTGTATATCTCCGCTTTTGCCCTGGGATTCGCCATCGTCAGCGCCAGCCCGATCGGCATGCAATATTCCGCCGAAATTACCTATCCAACCCCTGAAGGCACCTCCAATGGCTTGATCCAACTGTTTGGACAGGCTTCGGTCGTGTTTGTCTACATTATGGAAGCCTTAAAGCTGCCGAACGGCGCTTTTACCCCCGCATTATTATTCTCCATTGGCATGATCGGACTAAGTGTCATCTTGATCACCCAGATGAAAGATGGCGGTCGGTTGGCTGTAATGAAATAACTTCTCAATTGATAAATCAGATAATAAAGGTTGGATAAAATATTTAGTTTCCAACCTTTATTATTTTTTTATGGTAGATTTCTCAAAACTCTTCATAATACTGATATTGGTTAATTGTCTATTAGGAGAGGGAATCATGGCTTGTACAGAAATAGTTCAGCATAAAGGTAAGAGTATTGTTTTGGTGAATTTGGCAAATTGCTCCCCACAATCAACATTTTCAATTCTAGATGAGGCTGCTGTTGTCATCGCGAAAAGCGCGCCAAAAAGCGCATTGATCCTGACAGACTCAACCAACGCCACATATAACTCCGAAGTCTCGACCGCAATGAAAAACTTCTCGGCGAAGAATACACCCTATGTGAAAGGCTCCGCAGTGGTTGGCGCGGATGCCATGCGCAAGGTCCTGGTGGCTGCCATTCGCGTGGCTACCAAACGCGATATCAGAACATTTGATACTCGTGAACAGGCCATGGATTGGCTGGTCAGTCTGTAACGGAGATACAAACGGGTAATAAACAACGACTCCCGCGGAATGAACGCCGCGGGAGTCTGACGTTAAAAAGACCCCCGCGGTTTGATTAAGCAGATTTTTGCTAAATAATCAAAACCGCGGGGGTCTAAGCTTAACCCCCGCCAAAAGGGGGAAGAATGGTCACTTCGGCGTTCAGCGGCAGCACCTCGTCGCTGATGAACACCTGCCCGCCGTTGACCGTCATCACCACCTTGTTGAGCTGAAAAGCCATGGCCGGATAGTCGTGTTTGAGCTTGGCTTTAAGATCATCCACACTGCAGGTGATGGGCACCTCCAACTCAAGGCAGTCCGTGCCGGCCTTCTCTTTCAGGTTGGCATACAGGCGAACGGTGAGGGTGTGTGTTTGAGTATGAGTAGTCATGGTCTTCTTGTTCAATTCTAGCACGAACAAAGTCAGAAAAAGGGCATGGATCCGATTTCTTTTTTAGAAATCGGATCCATGAAATATAAAAAACTCCTGCAAGGGGAGTTTTGAGGGTGGGCGTAAAAGGTCAAAAGAGGGCTACATAATAAGGTAAGATTAAGTTCAAACTAGAAAGAACTTGGGTTTCATTGAATCCTTGCAGAACCAATCAGGTCATGTTAAAATCTAAAGGTTATTGAATAATGGGCGCGTAGCTTCATGATCCCCTAGGGGACAGTTGGTTAGATGCCCAGGTCGCAAGCAAGTTGAATAATGGGCGCGTAGCTCAGTTGGTTAGAGCGCACGGTTCACATCCGTGAGGTCCGTAGGTTCGAGCCCTATCGCGCCCACTCTTCCTAAAAAACCACTGTGTCAGTGGTTTTTTTGTTTATATAACCCCTAGCAATTGCATAGAATTGGTAACTTACTCATGGAAAACAAAAGCAACGTGTTGCCAATTAACATCCCCCGCAATCTGGCGGTCGTCGCAGTCACCATCTTCCTGTGGGGATTGGGTGAAGGCTTGTTTATCTTTTTTCTGCCGCTGACCTTGCAGCGCTGGGATGCTTCCACAGTGTTGATCGGTGGCATCTTGAGCATGATCGGGGTGGTCATGACGCTGGTGCAGGTGCCTTCTGGCTACCTTTCGGACCGTCTGGGCACCCGTCCACTGATCCTGGTGGGCATGGGCTTGGGCATCGCCTCAGCCCTGGTGATGGCCTTTGCAAAGGGCATGGTGCTGTTTGCAGGCGGGTTGTTGGCTTATGGCATGACCTCGTTGATCAATCCGCCGCTGAACAGCTACGTGACCCGTTTGCGCGGCCAATGGACGGTGCAGCGTGCCATGACCTTCATTGCCGCGGCGGGGACCGCTGGGGGCATCCTGGGGCCAATGATCGGAGGTCGAATTGCCGATACCTTGGGTCTGGACGTGGTCTTCCGTTTTTCTTCAGGGCTGTTTGTAGCCTCAGCCCTGGTCTTTTTGTTGATGATCCGTTCAAGCGATCAGACCATTGAACCAGTCGAAGAATCCATCATCCAAAAAGTTAATCCGCTCAAAAACGTTCGTTTCCTGGGTTTGCTGGCCATACTGATCCTGACCATCATCTTCCTCAGCGTGCCGCAGCAGCTCACTTCAATGTATCTGCAGGATATAAAACAACTTTCCACACAACAGATCGGGTTGATGGGCACAGTGTCAGGTATTGTCACTGCGCTGATGATGCTCGTGCTGGGCAACCTCAATCCATCCATCGGCATGGCCATTGGGCAGGTGATGATCGCTGGATTTGCACTTTTCATTTGGCGTGGCAAGGGACTGATCGCTTTTTTTGCGGGATACGCGCTGATCGGCGGTTATCGCCTTTATCGCATCATGGCGCTGGCTTATTCGCGTTCGCTGGTGCATGAGGGGAATGTCGGTCTGGCTTATGGGCTGGTGGATACCGGCAATGCGCTGGCCATGATCGTCGCTCCGCTGCTGGCAGGAGTGCTGTATGATTTTCAACCCACCGCGGTTTATACGGTTAGTTTAGGGGTGTTGGTGATCACCATGGGGTTGAATTATTTGTTCTTGAAGGTAAAACGATATCCAACAAGTAGGGGAGGTTCATGAACCTCCCCTACTTGTTTATCTATCCAAACCGACCGGTGATGTAATCCTGGGTGCGTTTGTCTTTTGGAGTTAAGAACATATCCTTACCGCCGGAATACTCGATCAATTCTCCCATCAAAAAGAAAGCCGCGTAATCCGCCATGCGTGCGGCCTGCTGCACGTTGTGGGGTGCGAGGATGATGGTGTACTTTTCCTTCAATTCGGTCAGTAAAGATTCAATTTTCGAAGTCGAGACAGGGTCAAGTGCAGAGGTGGGTTCGTCCAGCATGATCACTTCGGGTTCGAGTGCCAGCACGCGGGCCAGACAGAGACGCTGCTGCTGTCCGCCTGAGATGGCGAAACCGGAGTCGGAAAGACGATCATAGACTTCATCCCACAAGACAGCCTGGCGCAGGGCGCTCTCGACCGCGTTATCCAATTTCTTTTTATTGCGTTCGCCGGCCATCATCAGACCGTAAGCCACATTTTCATAGATGGAGAGGGGAAGGGGCACAGGTCTCGAAAATACCATGCCGATCTTGCGGCGTAGTTCGATCACATCCAGTTTGGGGTCCAGAATATTGATGCCGTTGAATAAAACCTCACCGGTCATGGTCTTGACGTCTGCCAGGTCGTTGAGGCGGTTCAATACCCGCAAGAAGGTGGATTTGCCACCGCCAGCCGGTCCAAACAGCACCGTGATGGCATTGGCTTCGATCTCCATGTTGATCTTGCGCAGACTTTCGTTCTCATCCGAGTAGCGGATGGTAAGGTCGTGTATGGTGAATTTTTTCATGCCTACCACTGCCTTTTCGAGCGTGCCCGGCTGCGAATAATGGTGGCGATCAGATTCATACCAAGCACAAAGATCAACAGAACAAGCACGGTGCCGTATTGGATCTTGATCGGCATGCCGGGAACCTGGGTTGAGATGACAAAGATGTGATAGGGCAGCGCCATGGTCGAATCCATGATGGATTTGGGAAGTTCAGGTAAAAAGAAGGTGGCGCCGGTAAAGAGGATGGGGGCGGTTTCACCTGCGGCGCGTTCGAGTCCGAGAATGACGCCGGTGATGATGCCGGGCAAACCTTGTGGCAGAATGACCTTCCAGATGGTCTGCCAGCGGGTCGCGCCCAGCGAGGTTGAAACCACTCTGAATGAATTGGGCACGCTGCGCAAGGCTTCTTCGGTGGTGCTGATGATGACCGGCAGGGTCATGATGGATAGGGTGAGAGATGCCGAAAGAATGCTGGTTCCAAATTTGAGAAAGAGCACGAACAATCCAAGACCAAACAAACCGTAGACCACCGAGGGGATGCCGGCCAGGTTGATGATGGCAATGCGAATCAGGCGGGTGGCGGTATTATCCTTTGCATATTCAGCAATGTAAATACCGGCGGCTACACCCAGCGGCACGGAAAACAGGGCAGTCCCCAGGGTGAGGTAAAGGGTACCGATGATGGCTGGCAGAATGCCGCCTTCGCGCATACCGTCTGAAGGCGCTGCGGTTAAGAATTGCCAGCTAAAGGCAGGAGCGCCTTTAATGATAATGTAAGCCACCAACCCTAAAATGGGAAGCACAGTGAAAAGGGTGATCAACCTCAGGAGGGTAAAACCCAACCCTTCAACAATCTTGGTTTTGTGTCTGGGTTCATTGAGCGAACTCATGAAAGAATCCGTTCTGCGCGTTTGCGCTGTTTGGTGCTGACCGCGCTGGCGATGATATTGATCACCAGTGAGAAGACGAATAAGAGAATGCCGATCAAAAAGAGTACCTGGTAATGCTGGCTGCCGGTGGCAACTTCACCCATTTCAGAGGCGATGGTGGCGGTCATGGTGCGCACCGGTTCAAAAATGGCATTCAAGCCGGAAGGCATCACTGGCGCATTGCCGGTCACCATCATAACGGCCATGGTTTCACCCAGGGCGCGTCCGATGCCAAGCATCACTGCGGTGAGAATGCCTGTTTTGGCAGCAGGGACCGTCACGCCCCAAATGGTTTGCCAGCGGGTGGCGCCAAGCGCTAGCCCTGCCTGGCGGTAACCGGGCGGAACGGTATTCAAGGCATCTTCGGCCACTGACACGATGGTGGGGATGGCGATCAAGCCCAACAGAACTGCGCCGGTGAAGGCCGTTAACCCGGTGGGCAGATCGAGAAATTTGCGAAAGAAGGGGACGATGACGAGAATGCCTATGAACCCCAAAACCACAGAGGGAATGCCGGCCAAAATCTCAACGATGGGTTTCAAGATTTCCTTGATCCAGCGGGGAGCTACTTCAGATATGAATATGGCCGTGCCAATGCCGAAAGGTAGGGCGATCAGTGTGGCGCTGATGGTGACCAGCAGTGTGCCGAAGATCAACGGCAAAATGCCGAACAATCCCTCGATCGGGTACCAACGGATGTTGAACAGGGTTGCAAGCGGTACGTCCTTTAATGCTGGCAGACCTTCTTTCAACAGGAATATCAGGATCAACCCTACAAACAGAATGCTTGAATAGCCGCATATTTTTATAATGCTGGTGATAACCACGTTTCCGATTTGCTTTTTTGGACCCATATTACTCTCTCTAATTACCCACAATGGGCACAAATCCAAGGTCTTTGACGATCTGTTGAGCCTCGGGAGATAGAATCCAGTCAAGATAAGCTTTGACTTCACCCGTGGGAACATCTGGAGTGTACATGTATAAATTACGTGAGATCATATAGGAACCATCCGCCACGGTGGCAGCTGAAGGAATGACAAAAACATCAGGGGTTTTAAGCGATGAGACAGCCAGCATTTTTACTTCTGAGGTGACATAGCCAAGGCCGTCATAGCCGATGGCATTCGGGTTTTCTCTGACTTCCGAAATGATCCCTTCAGAAGAGGGCAGCAGTAATGTGTCGGCTGAAAAAATGGTTTTGTCTTCTTTATTGCCCAACCTTACGACAGTTTCCAGAAAGAACACATGGGTACCTGAATTGGTTTCGCGCGAAAGCTTCACTATGGGTCGGTCTTCGCCGCCCACTTCCTTCCAGTTGGTGATCTCGCCGCGGTAAATGGCTGAGAGCTGGGTCAGGGTGAGATGCTGTACTGGATTTTCAGGATTAACGATCACGGCAATGGCATCGCGGGCGATGATAAATTCCTGGGGATTCAAGCCGGCTTTTTGAGCAGCGTCCAACTCTTCAGGTTTGATCTGGCGTGAGGCGTTGGCGATATCCACGGATTTGTTGACGAGGGCAGTCAGACCGGTGCCTGTGCCTCCGCCGGTGACTGAAATTTGAACATCCGGCCGGATGGTTTGATACCGTTCAGCCCAGGCCAGCGCCAGGTTGACGATGGTGTCTGACCCTTTGTTGTCAATGTATTTTGATTGGGTGGGTGTTTGGGGAGTGGATGCGTTTGAACCTGCCATTGAGCTGCAGGCTGTAAGACAGAGGATAAGTATACAAATAATTAAACCGAACTTTTGCCTCATAATACTGATTATATCGGAAAAAATCCATCAACTCGAAAAATTAAGAATAATTAAGTCAAAGGTAATGTCAATATTAAGAAAAATGTGATGGAAGGTAGCTTGGGGTATAATTAACCGGTTATTCTCATCTCGAAGGAAGACACAAATGGATTTCGGAAATATTCAACAAGTCGATATTGATGAACAAATGCGCTCGGCTTACCTTGATTATGCCATGAGCGTAATCGTCGCCAGAGCCCTGCCAGATGCACGCGATGGTCTCAAACCTGTCCATCGGCGTATCCTCTATGCCATGCACGATATGGGCATCCGTTCCAATACCGCATTCAAGAAATCCGCGCGTATCGTGGGCGAAGTACTTGGCAAGTATCATCCACATGGCGATGTCTCCATTTATGACTCCATGGCCAGAATGGCGCAGGATTTTTCGATGCGCTACATGCTGGTGGATGGACAGGGTAACTTCGGCTCGATTGATGGCGATTCCCCGGCGGCGATGAGGTACACCGAGGCTCGTTTGCATGCCACAGCAGAAGAAATGCTGCTGGATATTGATAAGAACACCGTTGATTTCATTGACAACTTTGACGGTTCCCTCAAGGAACCCACGGTTCTGCCTTCCAAATTGCCGAATCTTTTACTCAACGGATCATCCGGCATTGCGGTGGGTATGGCCACCAGTATTCCACCACACAATCTAAAGGAACTTTCTGCCGCTACCGGGTATATGATTGACCACTTCGATGAAGTGGAAGATATTTCGGTTGAAGACCTGATGCAGTTTGTGCATGGACCTGACTTCCCAACCGGCGGTATGATCGTCGGCCGCGAAAGCATCCAACAGGCATACAGTACCGGGCGCGGACGACTGGTGGTACGCGGCATGGCACACATCGAAGAGATGAAGGGCAACCGCTATCAGATCGTGATCACCGAGATCCCTTACCAAGTCAATAAAACCAGCCTGATCGAACGCATTGCTGAATTGGCGCGCGCTGGAAAGCTTGACGCCGTCTCTGATCTGCGTGACGAATCTGATCGTCGCGGTATGAGCATCGTCATTGAACTGCGCCGTGGCGCGCAACCCAACCAGGTGCTCAATCAGCTTTACAAATACACTGCGCTTCAATCCACTTTCAGCGTCCATCTTTTAGCGCTGGTGGATGGACAGCCCAGACTGCTTTCACTCAAACGTGCACTGCAGATTTTCATCGAACACCGTCAGGTGATCATTACCAGGCGTTCTCAGTTCGAGTTGGAAAAAGCCCGTGCCCGTGCTCACATCCTGGATGGCTTGCTGATCGCTTTGGCCAACCTGGATGATGTGATCAAAACCATCCGTGAATCGAAAGACCCGGATGTGGCGAAGGTCAATTTGGTCAGCCGCTTCGGTCTCACCGAGATCCAGGCACAGGCTATTTTGGATATGCAATTGCGCAGGTTGTCTGCGCTCGAACGTCAGAAGATCGAAGACGAACACCGCGAAGTGCTCTCCAAGATCGAGTACCTCGAAGATCTCTTGGCTCATCCCAAAAAGATCCTGGCCGTGATCAAAGAAGACCTGGCTCTGGTGGCTGAGAAAACCGGGGACGAGCGTCGTACCCGCATCGTTGCTGAAGCCCATGAGGAATTGAAGGAAGAAGACCTGGTAGCGGATGAATCCGTGCTGATCACCTTCACCCAGCGTGGATACATCAAACGCGTGGCAGCCAACCTGTACCGAACCCAGGGACGTGGTGGACGCGGCGTATCCGGCCAGACCGTCCGTAACGAGGACGAAGTGGTGCTGCTGGTGCCTGCGCGCACCCTGCATACACTGCTGTTCTTCTCGGATAAAGGTAAGGTGTATTCCGAAAAGGTGTATCAGATCCCCGATGCCAACCGAACGGATCGCGGCATCCCCATTGTCAATGTGCTTGCCATGGACCCGTCTGAACGCATCACGGCGGCCGTATCTGTGCCTAATTTTGAAAATGGCTCCTGTTTCACCATGGCCACAATATTCGGCCGTGTAAAGCGTGTACAGCTCTCTGAATTCGCCAGCGTGAGACCTTCAGGGTTGATTGCCATGAACCTGGATGAGAACGACAAACTGGGTTGGGTCAAATTGACCACTGGCAAAGACGAGATCATCATGGTCACCCGGCGCGGACAGGCGCTTCGTATCAAGGAATCCTCCATTCGTACCATGGGCCGGCAGGCAGCCGGTGTGACCGGCATCACCCTCAAACCGGGCGACAAGCTGGCATCAATGGATGTGATCGAACCCCAGGGCAAATTGCTGGTAGTCACTGAAAATGGCTTTGGAAAATGCTCCAGACTTGAAGAATATCCCACCAAGGGTAGGGCAACCGGCGGCGTAGCCACCATTGATCAGAAGAGCCTGCCCAAGATTGGCGAGATTGCGGATGCCCGTGTGGTTCAGGATGACGATGACGTGACCATGATCTCCTCCGGTGGCATCATGCTGCGCTTGAAGGTCAAGGTCATCTCCATGAGCGGACGTTCGACCCGCGGCTTCAAGGTGATGGATCTGAAAGACAGCATCGTAGCCTCCGTGGCGAGAATGGCTGCCAAGGACCTTGAGCGTAACGATCCGGCTATGAAAGAGAAACGACCATCAGAAGAGTTGGTCTCTGACATTGTGTCAGAAGAAATTGACGAGATGGAAACAGTTGATCTCGATCTTGAAGCCATTGAACCGGAAGACAACGAAGTTGACGACATCGAATCCGAGGAAGACAATTCGGAACAAGAATAGTTAATTTCCAGCAAATTTAACCGATTAAAAGACTCCAAATTCTTTTTCAGAATTTGGAGTCTTGCATTAATCAAAAACGCTCTTGTTTTACAAAAGAATCCAAATTCTTTTTTTAGAATTTGGATTCCTGCCCTAAACTATAAGATTCAGTTAATTTTCCTTAAACAAAATTATCGCCTTAAATCGGTGGATAGATTTTCTGAAAGACGATCAGCACAAAGACTCCGATAATGGCGATCATTAAAAATACAAAAAAAGCGATCACGAAGCGCTGCCCGGCGGTCATGCCCAGGAATTTGCTTTTCCGCGGTTTTTCCGCGGCTGCATAGTGTCTGTCATCCAGCGGATCTTCTTCTTCAAAGCCGGAACCGGCTGAATTGCGTAAATCGTCAAGCATGGTTTCCTCCACTATTATTTGAAGTGTTCAACGGCCGCAGGTGAACGTCGCCGACTTCAAAAGCTTTTTCTTCGTTGTTGTCCAACAGCAGCACCAGGTTGCCGTGCTGATCAATTCCTTTTTCAACCCCAATTATAGATTGTTTTTCTGATTTCACAATCATGACCTGTTCGCCCTTGAAGGCCAGATGATTGGTCCAATGTTCAAAGAACCGGGAAGTTCCCAGCTCTGCCCGCCATTTTTGAATATTGTTGAGCACATGTTGGAGCACGCTAAAGCGATCCACAGGGCAGTGGGTAAACTCTTCGAGGCAGGCTGCGGAAAACAGCTGTCCGTCACTCGGCGGTACGGAGTCTTGGGTGATATTGATCCCGATTCCCAATACCACTGCGTTTGGAATCCCATCCGTCCAGTTGGCTTCCACCAAAATACCGCAGCACTTTTTGCGTTCGATCAGGATGTCGTTCGGCCATTTGATCTCCGGTTCAAGGTTGAAAAAAACCTTTACCGCGTCATGGACGGCCAGCCCACACAACGGGGCAAACAGGCTGAGATGTTCAATTTCAACAGGGGAGGGGTTAAGGATCAGACTGAAAGCCAGCGATGAACCCGGTCGGGTGACCCACCGGCGGTCAAAACGTCCCCTGCCTTTGGTTTGTTCATCAGAAATTACCAGCGAAAAGTCGGCGGCACCTTGGTCCGCCCAAGCGAGGGCTTCATCGTTGGTGGAGCCAATCGTCTCGAATGCGCGGAAGGCAGTGACGGGTGTCTTGGATAAAGCGTCAGCGAGTTGGATGCTGTCCATGAAGGTATTTTATCCGCTTAAACAAAAACGGACAGGGGTTGGCCTGTCCGTTGTGTAAAGCGATGTGGTTATTTGGTTGCGATCTTGATGGTTTTGGGTTTGGCTTCTTCCGCTTTGGGAATGCGCAGGGTCAATACGCCGTCTTTCAAACTGGCTTCGATCTTCTCTGCGGCTACCGGGTTGTTGAACTCGATGGAGCGGCTGAATTTTCCAACTGGCAGCTCTGAAAGATGCACATCCTGGCCTTCCAGTTGGGATTCAGGATATTCGCCATCCACGGTCAGCACACCATTGTTGAATTGAATGTTTACGGCTTCAGACGATAACCCAGGTACAAGAGCGGTGATGGTGTATTCATCCTGGTTGGAGCTCAGGTTCATCGGAATGCTGAAAGTGGGTTCCTCTTCGACGGTCTCGTCAAACATGCGTCTCATCATCCGGCGGCGAGCTTCCATGACTGATGTTGGGGTGGTAAAGTAGAAATTCATTTTGATCCTCCATAACTTTATTGTTTATTAGTGCTAATTCTAGGAGGGAAGTGTATAAGCAGGATTAACGATTCATCTAATTCATATCAGAATTGGGCCGATAATACTAAGAGAATTGTTAACCTTGGACAATTCCACGATTGGCCGCTTGTTTATGGTAAACTGTGTGCGGAGCATGAATATGGACGAGAAAATCACCATCATTGAAGGTCCGCCCCCCATCTTTGAGAGCATTGATGATGGCTGGGCGTTGGGACTGAACGAAAGTCCGTCGGTTTATTACACGGCCTTGACCCGTTTGCGCACGTACAATGGCCCTGCACTGGTTGAACGCTGTCACCGCATGTGGACCCAGAAACAGCCGATCTATCTACATTACCGCAACGAGATGGGATTGGAAGAGAAGGTGCCCATTCTAGCCGCCCGTTCAAGCGAGACCAATGACGGCCAGGTGCTCTTTCTTTGGATCAGGCGTGAAGATTCCGATGTTGACCTGGAATACGACGACGAAGACGATTTGACCAATTTGGAATAACCACAAAGCCGGAGAGAGATCTCCGGCCATTTATGTCTGAATGCAACCTTGCCATGGTTTTAAACCTTGGCAAGGTTATTTTTCAGCGGTTTTAAATTCGAAAAGAAACCGGGTTTTTGTATTAACTGCATTAAAAGATAAGCACCTGGGTGAGGGGGGCACCCAAGTGTTTATCTAGAATTAGTATACTCCAACCTAAAACGAGTTTCAAGGATTTTAAGTTAAGAGTTATTTAATTTAATTGATTAACATGAACTTGTGGCTAAAAGAAAATGGAAAAACACGTTTTCGCGGGCCATCCTTCACTTTGTAAAGGGGATAGTACACCCTTCGGGTGCTCTCAGCCTAATGGATTATTGTTGAACAAATAGTGCCCCACGGTTTTTGTGTACCACCTGTCCCTAGTTCTTTCAGGGCGAGCCGCAAAGCGGCGAGAGGTACGGGAGGGACTCGAACGAATTCCCCGTTAGAGGATAGCACACCCCAGATGGCGTGCACCCCGAAGGGGCGTGCTCTCAACCTAATAGATTTTTGTTAAATAAATAGTGCCCCACGGTTATTGTGTACCCGAGCCGCAAAGCGGCGAGAGGTACGGGAGGGACTCGAACGAAGTCCCCGTTAGGGGATAGCACACCTCCTGGGTGCTCTCAACCTAATAGAATTTTGTTAAATAAATAGTGCCCCGGGAGGGACTCGAACTCTCAACCTAAGCGTTAGGAGTGCTTTGCTCTATCCTATTGAGCTACCGAGGCAACGCAGTCATTATAGCATCGCCTAAATGTCCCTTCAAGGGTAATCACAGACTATTGCGGATGGTCAGTACCTGGTCAGCGTAGCGGTAACCGACGTCATACGGACCGTAAGATTTCAACGCTTCGCGGATGTCGCCGTGCTTTTCGATCAGCCCTGCCAGCATCCGCACGCCATAATCCACATTGAAGGCTGGATCTTTGAGTTCTTCAATACTGGGGCGGGAAGCAAAACAAGGGCCGTTCACACACTGAAACCCGGCGGCAATGCCGTCCCTGGGCATGACCTGCATCAAGCCAACCGCTCCGGATGCAGACATGATCTGGGGTTGGCCGCCGCTTTCCTGAAGCATTACTGAAGCGACCAGCAAGGCATCCACGCCATATTTGGAGGCGGCCTGTTCGATAAATCCGCACCAGGGCTGAACTTTGGAAGGGTAACGGTCGAAAAAAGCGCAGTTGCCCGAAGAAACGTCAGGCGTTACGGCCTCTGTGGCAGCCTC
The DNA here is from genome assembly GCA_021825925.1 of Chloroflexota bacterium. GTDB lineage: Bacteria > Chloroflexota > Anaerolineae > Anaerolineales > Anaerolineaceae > UBA6107. The sequence goes on along the minus strand of JAKAFP010000008.1, from coordinate 27,597 downwards.
GGCGATCAGGGTCGGGTTGACCAACCGGCTGAGCAAAACCAGAACGAGAATTCCAAATGCGATTCCGGGGATGATGGCTTTTTGTGTGCTGGTCATGATGATCTCCTTTGAACGATTATCGTTGAGATCATAATAGCACTAATGTTCTATAATTGCAAGAAAAAAGCAGGGGAGGGTTCAAAACCCTCCCCTGCGCAATATCTTATCTTTCCATACTTACAACTTGATGCTCCCATTTATGCCAGCCGTTGAAGCGTTCATCAAGGATCTTGCGGCCTTCACCGGGGCATTTCTGGTCCATCAGCTCAAGGTCGGCATCCACCATAATGCGTACCAGTTCGTGGAATTTGACCTTGGGTTCCCATCCAAGCGCTTTCTTGGCCTTGGTGGGGTCGCCCAACAGGTAATCCACTTCGGTGGGGCGGAAGTAGCGGGGATCAATTTCAACGTACTTTTTATAGTCCAAGCCGACGTAGCCAAAGGCTTCTTCAAGGAATTCGCGCGGACTGTGAGATTCACCGGTGGCCACCACAAAATCATCGGCCTTGTCCTGCTGCAGCATCATCCACATGGCTTCGACGTATTCGGGGGCGTAACCCCAGTCACGCATGGAATCCAGATTGCCCATGTAGAGTTTGCTTTGTTTGCCAGCCACAATGGAGGCCAGGGCGCGGGTGATCTTGCGGGTGACGAAGGTCTCACCGCGGCGTGGAGATTCGTGGTTGAAAAGGATGCCGTTGGTGGCGAAAAGATCGTAGCCTTCGCGGTAGTTGCGGGTGACCCAGTAGGAATAAACCTTGGCGGCAGCGTATGGGCTGCGCGGTTCAAAGGGGGTTGTTTCGAGTTGAGGGGGTTTGGCGCCACCGAACATCTCGCTTGAAGAAGCCTGATAGAAACGTTCCGGGTATCCACTACGGCGGATGGCTTCGAGAATGCGGATCGTCCCAAGACCGGTGATATCGCCTGTGTATTCGGGCATGTCAAAACTGACACGAACGTGGCTTTGTGCGGCCAGGTTGTAGATCTCGTCAGGCTTGACGTTGTAGATCACATCCATCAGGCTTTCGATGGCTGAAATATCACCGTAGTGTAAAAAGAGATTGACGGGTTCGCCGTTTTTGTGGGGATCGTGATAGAGGTGGTCAATTCTGCGGGTGTTGAAGGTGCTGGCGCGGCGAATGATGCCGTGAACTTCATATCCCTTCGAGAGTAACAACTCTGCAAGGTAAGAACCATCCTGACCGGTGATGCCTGTGATTAAAGCTTTTTTCATTTATTTTTTCTCCTGATTTTGTTCCTTCTCAACGTAATCTCATAATGTGAAGACTTAGTTGATCTGTAAGCATTGCCAAAGATGGACAGTCGCGTAAACCGTCGGGGGTTGAATATGACCGATAACCCATGTGGAAATCCACCTGGTCTTTTTTCCATAAATCAACACCATCCACCTTGATGGATGGCGACCCCTGGAAGGAATAATGCTCTGCTTCCAGGTCGTCGTGGATGATAATACGCTCCGGCTCCAGGGTTATGCCCAGTCTGTGCAGACAAACCAGCAGGTCGTTCCAAGCTTGTTCCGTGTTTGGGCAATTCTCGATGTAGAGGAACTGGATTTTTTCCACTGCACTATTATAGTAGAAAAAACAGCATTTTCAGAAAATGGGATAAAAAAATCTCCGCGGATCATGATCCGCGGAGATTGAAAAACCTTACTTTATTTCTTTTTGAAGAAAATCTCTTTCTTCTCTTCATTGAGGTCAACGATGACCGTGTCGCCCTGGACGAACTCTCCTGAAAGCAGGCTGACCGAGAGGGGACTTTCCACGTATTTCTGCAGGGCTCTCTTGAGCGGACGTGCGCCAAAGGATGCGTCGTAGCCTTCTGAAGCCAGCCATTCACGCGCCGTCTGGGTGAGTTCCACTTTAAGTCCGTGTTCTTCGAGGCGTGAGCGGACGTCTTTCATCTGCAAGTCCACGATCTCCATCATCTGTTCCTTGGTGAGCGGCGAGAACATGATGACTTCATCAATACGGTTCAGGAATTCGGGTCTGAAGGTGCTCTTGAGGGCTTTCTCGATCTTCTCGTGAGCCTGGCGGTCTTCATCTGAGGCTTCTTTCTTCAAAAAGCCCAGGGTTCCGCCTTGCTTGACGAATTCCGTACCCAGGTTGCTGGTCATGATCAAGACTGTATTTCTAAAGTCCACCACACGACCCTGACCATCGGTAAGACGGCCGTCATCCAGGATCTGCAGAAGTGCATTCCAGACTTCGGGATGTGCTTTTTCGATCTCGTCGAATAGGATCACGCGGTACGGGCGTCTGCGCACGGCTTCGGTCAATTGACCGCCTTCTTCATAGCCCACATAACCTGGAGGGGCGCCGAAGAGACGTGATACGGTGTGCTGCTCGTGGTACTCGCTCATATCCATACGTACCAGGGCGTCTTCGTCATCAAACAAGAATTCTGCCAGGGCCTTGGCCAGTTCAGTCTTGCCAACACCGGAAGGGCCGATAAAGATAAACGAACCGTTGGGGCGTTTGGGGTCTTTCAAACCCGATCGCGCCCGGCGAATGGCATCCGCGATGGCGTGGATGGCCGGTTCCTGACCAATGATGCGTTCGTGCAGGCGTTCTTCCATGTGCAGCAGACGGGTGGATTCGGTCTCAAGCATCTGGTTCACGGGAATACCGCGCCACTGGCTGAGTACTTCGGCGATATCATTCACGTCCACAACTTCATCCAGTTTGTGCTCGGATTCCCAAACATCTCGTTTGGAATTGAAATCTTCTTCTAGGCGCAGGCGGTCGGCTTTCATCTTGGCGGCGCGCTCGTAATCACGTTCAATGCCGGCCTGTTCCTCTTCTGCACGCAGGCGGTCAAGTTCGGTCTTCATTTGTTTGAGATCAGGTGGCAATGAATACAACGCCACACGCAGCTTGGCTGCGGCTTCATCCATCAAATCAATAGCTTTATCTGGCAGGCGGCGGTCGGTGATGTAGCGCGAGCTTAATTTCACCGCGGCTTCAAGGGCATCATCAGAGAAGTGCACTTTGTGGTGGGCTTCATAACGGTCACGCAACACTGTCAGCATTTTTAAGGTGTCGTCTTGTGAGGGTTCTTCCACGAAAACAGGGGCAAAACGTCTTTCGAGTGCGGCGTCTTTTTCAATGTGCTTTTGATACTCGTCCAGTGTGGTTGCGCCAATACACTGCAGTTCACCGCGCGCCAGGGCAGGTTTCAGCATATTGGAGGCATCCATGGCGCCTTGAGCAGCGCCTGCGCCAACCACGGTATGAAGTTCATCAATGAAGAGGATGATCTCGCCATTTGAACGCTGCACTTCTTCGATCGAGGCCTTAAGCCGTTCTTCAAATTCGCCTCTGAAGCGTGAGCCTGCGATCATGGACCCCAGGTCAAGTGAGATGACCTTTTTGCCCATCAGAATTTCAGGTACATCATTGGACGCAATCTTTTCAGCGAGCCCTTCCACAATGGCGGTCTTGCCAACACCGGCCTCACCGATCAGAACAGGGTTGTTCTTGGTGCGGCGTGAGAGGATCTGCATGACGCGTGAAATTTCCGTGTCGCGACCGATGACCGGATCAAGTTTGCCCTCGCGGGCTTGCTGGGTGAGGTCGCGGGAATATTTCTCGAGGGTGCGATAGCGTGTTTCAGCCTGAGGATCGGTGACACGTTGTCCACCGCGCAGTTGAACCACGGCTTCTGACACGCGTTCACGGGTCAAGCCGGTGGTCTCCAGCAGGCGGGCTGCCGGCGTATTCTTTTCACTCAAGATGGCCAAAAAAAGGTGTTCGGTTGAAATATATTCGTCTTTAAGTTTGCTGGCTTCTTCGTTGGCCAGGTCAATGATGCGTTTGACACGCGGAGTAATAAATATCTGTCCGGCGCCGCCGCCAAAAATGCTGGCCTTGGGACTGGTCTTGAGGATGTAATCCAGTCTTTCCATCAGTATTTGGGGATCCACCTTGAGGATTTCAAGGATCTGCGGAACCACACCCTGGGGTTGTTCGATCAACGCCAACAGGATGTGCTCTGTATCAATCTGGTTGTGCCCATACCTCTGAATAATCTCTGCAGCGCGTTGGGCTGCCTCTTGTGCTCTTTCAGTAAAACGATCAAATCTCATCATAAGATGTTTTTCCTTTTCCTATGTATTACGGGTGATTATAGCATTTCAAGAAGTGCGATTAGCATAGAATAATATAAGAGACTTATCAGAGTTTTATTATCGGGCGTCAAAACAGATCTGACCCGCGATCATTGTAAGTTGAACATGCAAGTTTGAGTCCAAAAGGACAAGATCGGCATCGTAATTTGGTGCGATCCTGCCCTTATGGTCATCCAGGTGGATGGCTTGGGCAGCATTAAGTGACGAGCATCGCCATATCTCTTCCAGCGGCAGGTGGCTGGCGGCACTGAAATTTCGCAAAGCCGCATCCATGGTCAAGGTTGAACCTGCCAGAATGCCATCCGCAAGGCGGGCAGAGCCATTGGCGAGCGTTACCTGCTGCCCTTCAAGCGAATAAACACCATCGGGCATGCCAACCGCACTGATCGAATCAGTCACCAGGATCACACCATCTGGTGTTTTTGCCTTGACCAGAATATCCATGACCGCCGGGTGTACATGGATATTGTCGGCGATCAATTCACAGCGTAGTTCAGGCAGAGAAAGAGCAGCGCCGACCACACCTGGTTCGCGGTGATGCATGGTTCCCATGGCGTTGAAACAATGGGTCACCTGGGTGATCCCCAGTTGGACGGCAACCTGCATTTCTGCGAAGGTGGCAGCCGTATGGCCGGCAGATAGGGTGATGTTGCGACTGATGCATGCGGCGATCAGCCACTGGTTTTCAATGATCTCCGGCGCCAGCGCGACCAACCGGATCAAACCGCTGTCAAAATAGGGCAAGGCTTCTTCAGGGGTGGCCGAGCGAATGTTGCTGATGGATTGCGCACCTGCCATGAGCGGATTCAGCCATGGTCCTTCGAGGTGAATGCCTAAAATCTTGGCGCCTGGTTCATTCCCCACAACACCGCCGATGATTTCGATGGCATTACTTATCTCGGTTTTGCTCGCCGCGTAGGTCGAAGCTAAAAACCCGGTCACGCCATGGCGGGCAAAGAATGCGGATATGGACTTGATCTCTTCGGCATTGCCAAATACAAAATCAGCGCCAAGACCTCCATGTGTGTGCAGGTCAATAAAACCAGGCAGCAATGATTTTCCCTGGCAATCAATGCGGGATGTGGCTGATTCTGTGACGGCAGCTGGGGCATTGCCCGAACCTACTGAATCAAAGTGATCGTCAATGATCAGGCACCAACCGCTGTCAATCGGGTTTTGAGCCCCAATCACTCTGGCATTGTAAAAAAGTATCTTCGTTTGATCATTCATAGGGTGATTTTAGTCTTTGCAGGGAGGCGTGTCAAACCTGTCGTATTTGGAATCGCGAAGTGAGGCATTGGTGTAAAATTGGATGCATGACTGTATTGATCAACCCCACCTCCCGAATTCGCGCAATTCGCTTGCGGGAGGACCTGTTGCCAATAGCAGATCTGATCGAATTGTGTTTTTCACACAATATTGATGCTGAAGGGTTGGAGTATATCCGTCACATAAGGCAGACTGCCAACAATTTCAGCGGATTGATCCTTGACAACACTACCCCTGAGAACTCCACGCTTCCATTCCACGGTTATGTATGGGTGGAAAACAAGCAGATCATTGGCAACGTCACCTTGATACCGCTCAGGTCAAAAGAGAAGGGCAGTTATTTTATTGCCAATGTTGCAGTCCACCCCAATTACCGTGGCAGGGGCATCGGAAAGCAGCTCACCGAACGAGCCATCCGGCATGTTCGCGAACACCAGGGAAGCCAGGTTTATCTGCAGGTTCGTGATGACAATGCTATTGCCATCCAGATTTACCGCGATCTCGGATTCGATGAGATCAGCCGCCGTACTCTATGGACTTATCGCCCCACAAAACCGTTGATTGATAATAAACCTTCCACTTTAAATATCACTGGGAGGGAGAAGGAAGATTGGCCTCAGCAGAAGTTGTGGCTGGATTCACTCTATCCAAAAGAGATCCATTGGAATATTCCCATTCGCATCGAACGCATGGAACCTACCCTGGCGAATTGGTTAAACCGCCTGATGTTCGCTGAATTTCAACGTTCATGGTCGGTGCGCCGTGAGTCGAAATTGCTGGGTGTTGTGACCGTTGATCACAGCAGTGATTCGCATGATTACTGCTGGCTGGCGACCTCTCCCATTTGGGAGGATGAGGTGATTCGAAGTGTCTTTCCTGTCATTGCCCGCAAGGTGCTTTTTCCAAAACGTCTGGCGGTGAACTATCCGGCGGGGCGGGCAAGGGAGGCTTTTGAAGCAGTGGGGATGCGGGAACTCAATACGCTTTTGTGGATGAAACACAAGATTCTGCCTTACAACTCTACCATTGGTGTCTAACTCCTGAATCTTTTTTCCGTTTTTTGCGTAAATGGATTGAAAGGATAACAACCATGAATAAATTTCTGATCCGCTTAATGATTAATGCAGCCGCATTGTTCCTGGCGGTTAAGGTTTTGGAACCGCATATCTTGATGCAGAATGATGCCTGGTATGCCTATTTGGTGTTGGCGCTCATTTTTGGATTCGTCAATGCCATCATTAAGCCGCTCTTGATGGTTGCCAGCTGCCCGATGATCATCCTAACCCTGGGGCTCGGCACCTTGATCGTTAATACGGTCATGTTTCTGTTGGCCGGCTGGTTGGGAAACATCATCAACATCGGCTTCACCATTCCTGAAAACAAATACCTCTACGCTTTTCTAGGTGCGCTGATCGTCAGCCTGGTCAGTCTCATACTGAACAGGATCCTTGCTCCCAATAAACGGGAATCATAATAAAAAATAGGGGAGGTTCATGAACCTCCCCTATTTTTTATGTTCGTTATTTAGTGGGTTGAACGTCCAAACTGGAGATCCACAACAGCACATCAGGCTGCCACTGGAAAGCGAGAGTGCCATCTGCATTAAGCAGTTGCCAGACTCCGCTATCGCTGTAGACGGGTTGGGCTCCAGCTGGGACCAGGGCAGCAATTCCTTCAGGCACGATCGGCACCCATTGGGTACCGTCCTCAGAGAGGCGGTAGACGGCTGTTCCCAGCGGCCCATCCACCATGCCGGTGGTCATATTAAAAGTCAACGGGCTGGTGGAGGCTGGTAATTCTGGTAGGGATTGATTAAGAGCTGTGTCGGCTTCTTCTGGCATGCTGAACCTCAGCATATAGCCATTTTCAGCATCACTGACCCAAACCCTGCCTTCTGCGTCAACGGCGATTCCGATGGGCAGTCCAAATCCGTCAATACCGCTGCTGTAATCGCCCCATCCTCTGATGAAGTTGCCAACATTATCAAATTCAAGGATCCTGTAGGCATCCGGGTCGGTCACAAACACGTGTCCGTTTTTATCCACGTCAATATAAGGTTTATTGTTGACTGATTGACCTTCCCAGGCGGAAACCTGCCATTCACGCAGGAAGCCATAGCTGATTCCGTCAGATAGCGGTTGGAAGACCTGAATGCGTTGGTTCCAGGTATCGGCCACGTAAAGCAGTCCCTCACTGTCAATTGCCAGTCCAACCGGTTCATCAAATTCACCTTGATTCATTCCGTTCAAACCAAATTGGCTCAAGAAACCGCCATTGGCATCGTAAACCAGCACACGGTTGTTGCCGGTGTCGGTGACCAGTACCTGTCCTTTGGCATTGACTACGATACCGCGGGGACCCCAGAAGGCATCTGGTGAATCGGCTGTACCGGCGGTGCCCCACATGGTGACAAACTTGCCATCTGCGGTGAATTTTTGAATGCGGTAATTCCAGGTGTCTGCCACATAGACGGAGCCATCAGGTGCAACTGCAATGCCCCAAGGTTCGTTAAAGGTGCCACCAGGCGCGTTTCCGCCGTTATCCACAGTGGCATAACTGCCCCAGGTGCTTACGAATTGACCATCTGCCGTAAAGCGCTGGATGCGGTGGTTTTTGGCATCAGCCACATAAATATCGCCATTTGGTCCGATGGCAAGATCGTGCGCACCGGTGAATTGACCATTTTCCGTTCCGATCGAGCCAAAATAGAGATCCGGGGTGAACATGGTCATCTGGGCGGCGTAGGGATCCACTTTGACCACTGGGGCTGAAGGCACAGTCCCATAAGTCCAGATGGAAGAAACAAGATCCTTCTTGATGAAGAGGTAGATCCGACCTGATGGTTCCCAGTTTTCCACTGTCAGGGTGGTTAGATTCTTGATGCTTGCATACCGGGTGTAGTCTTTGTTGAGCCAGATATCGCGGATGGCTCTCACCATCTCCGGATTTTGCAATTCAGTCCAGACGCTTTTCAGGGTCTGATTCATGTAATCTTGCATTGGCCAAACCAGCCGGATGTATTTAAATTCATAATAATTGTTATCCAGAATGGCACGGGTCTTCTCGAGTTGGGTGTCATCCGAGATCACAACCGGATATTGGGTTAGATCGCGGGTAAGTTTATCTTTGATCCAGGTCTTGTTCGGATAGTCCCTGAAATACCACCAGTACGGATATAAGGCATCACCGATGTAAGCGACCTTGATATCTTTTCCACCCGTTGTGCGCAGTGAGATATCCTCCACCTGGGCGAACACATCCTTGGGACCTTCGGCACCGTGGGCATAAACCAGGAATTCTTTGCCTGTGTCGTAATTGATGTAATTTGCTTGATAGGCAGAGCGGGCGGTCAAAACTGCCAATATGGCGAAAAAGACGACCACCATGGTTTTGACGATCTCCTTGGCTTGCCAGCCTTTCATCAACACAACAATACCCCAACTGGAAAGCCCTAAAGCAAGAACAGAGAAGATAAAGGTGCTGGTGGTTTGCAGCTGAGCGAGTTCCATGCCGGCGAAGGGTTTTTCAGGTCCAACCAGTGTGCTGACTACACCGGAAAGACTGATCAAAACAACAGGGAAAAGAAGCAAAGATAAAGCTGATTTTATGTTCCATTTCAGAGTGGTTAGGGAATCAACTACATAACCGACACTGAACCCGGCTGCCAACAGCATGGGCAACGTGATATGCAGGGTAAGCCAGGGCATTTTTTCGCCTGCAACTGAGAAGGCCAGTAAAGACATCACCGACCAATAGATGAGCAAAGTGAGTACAGGTACTCGTTTGGGATCTTCAACGATTTCAGGTGAATCGTTGGCTTCAGAACTGACGGCGTTTTCCGTTTTTGAAAATGAGTCTGACAAAGATTTCGGGTTTTGTTCGTTTTCTGCTTTTTCAACTTCATCAAGTGCCACCAGTTCAGCAGGGGCGATATTCGGACGTGAAGAAAAAAGATTACGGCGCAAGGCCAGGATCAGAGCCAGGAAGGTGCCCATGGCAGCCAGGTATTCGTACATGGGGATCTGGATGAAGGCGTAGTAATACCAGGGTTGGGTGCCACGGTTCACGCTTTGCTGCGAGAGCCAATACCCCAGTGAGCCGACCATGCCGGTAAAGAATCCCTGTCCATTGGTGAACATGGTGGTGTAAAGGATGGTGAAGATGGCATAGAAAATGGCAGCATTTTTTAGCCAAAGCATGGGTTTCCATAACAGGCCGGCTGCCAGAGCAATGATCACAACAACTGCCAGTACTATGGATGTTCTGATCAATCCAGGCTGAGAATAATCCAGGGGATTCCAACCGAACAGGCTGATGGGGAAGGCGATCAATTGAGGCATGACCAGCGTAAAGGTCAGGATCAACAGATCAAATGAACGAATGTTGCGGATCGTTTTCCAACCCAAACCAATGATCAGGAAAACCAAAGCACCTATGATTGCAGCTGCCGCCAGACTCACACTAACCAGCATGATGATGCGGATCAGTTCGGGTGAGATTGCACTGGTTACACCGCTATCAACTGCTGCAGCGGCGGCCTCTTTGGCATTGCGGCTGTCAATGACCGCTGCACCCAATGCGATGCCCAACAGCAGCAAGCCGACCATCATCACCAGAATGAACACATCCCGGTTTTGAGGTTTCTTCCATTCTTTTTGGGTGACATCTCTGATAAACACAAAGGCCAAAAAGATCAACATTTCGGCGGTAAAGATGAATGAAGTTTCTTTTGTGCAGAAATAGAGGGATAAGACTACGGTATAGAGGTAAAGGGTGCTGTGTTTGCCCTTTTCAAGGTAATGCAAGACTGCGTATAGCAGAATTACGCCAAAGAGCCCAACAAACGCCTCATTGCGGGTGTAACGTCCATAAAACAGCATAAATGGTGAGATCATAAAGAAAACGCCTGAAAGTAACGCACCTGTTCTACCCAGGTATCGTTTCCAGGCAAAAAGGACGAAGATCACCGTGGCAATACTGAATACGGCCGCTGGAATTCTGGAGCTGAAATCGGAATCTCCAAAGAGTGCATAAGATGCGGCAAGCAGGTGAAACTGCATGGGGCCGTGGGTAACCGGATCGTGACTATAACCTTTGCCGACGTAAAGATCATAAGAGGGCACGACATGATTGACTTCATCATGGGCCATGGTGCGTACCCCGACCATATAAAAACGGCTGATCACTGTCAAAAGTATAATGACGGCGATTATCAAATGTTCAATTTTGAACTTTTCAGAAAAGGGGAAAACCGGTTTATCCAGCCACGATTCTTTTTTTAGTGTTGTATTTGATTTTTCCATTTATCCGACCTCAAGCGTTCTTAAATAAGCTATTCATGACTATACATGAATCCACATAAACTGACAAGATTATAAGAACCAAAAAAGATGAGGGTTTTCCTCATCTTTTGAATTTGTTGATATTGGAAGGCTTAATTAACCACCTAGATTAAAGTAGTTGTAAACAGCTCGCGAAAGGTCTCCGTACAATTGATTACCGTTATCAAAGACGATCTGTTCGTCATTATGAACATAAATGGTCAAAACATAATTGCCGCCGGGTGAATAGACGATGGACGCATCACACATGTTATGGATGACATAGTCTGTTGTATCTTGCGCCCAGCCATGTTTATGGGCGATCTGGGTGCCATCTGGCAAGCCTGATTCGATCAGCATCCCGTTACGATCGCGAGAGAGTAGAGAGATCATGGCGCGGCATTCATTTTGTGAGATCTTGCCCGGAAACGCTGCAGCAAAGCTGCCTTCGCCGTTCTGCGCGCATTGATAAATATCACTTAAAAGCGAGCCCATTTCTGTTGCAGTCGTTTGATTATAAATATCAGGATCAAGGTTGATATCGGTCCTGGTGTTGGCCGGTGTTGAGTAAACTTTCAAAATTGGTGCACCAATATAGAACATGCCAGCCAGGAAGGTGTTTTTCAGTCCAAGCTGTTCCATGCTCTCTGTGACGTGAATTGGACCAAGGTTAGGATCCATTACGGTTTTCATCAAGGCATCCGAGGCATCGTTATCTGACAGGGTCATCATTCTTTCAAGCAGCGAAAAGGTGTCTGCATCCGTGGGTTCGTCTTTTACCCGATACACTTCAACCATGATCGGAATTTTGATCGTACTTAAGGCTGAAAAAGCAATATCCGGGGTTAAACGTTCGCCGGCCTGGTACGCCAACTGCATGTCTTCGCCGTTCTGCAGGTCTTTCACATAAACTTCCACCACGCCTGTAAATTGATTTGCATCAATGACTTCAGAGAGCAATGCTTTCAAGTTCTCATAAGAAGGGCGTGAAGAAGTGCTCTTCTTGATTGACAGATTGATCACCCGGTTGGTGGGCGATTTCAAAGCCATGCTGATCAGTTCAATCGAACGGTCCACATCCAGGCTCAAACCGGATTTACCGGCTGTAAAAAAAGTGTCGCCGGGGATGGGAGAGAAGGGTTCCGGGTCTTGATCATAACGGGCGGCGATTTCGCTCACCAGGAATGAACGCATCTGATCTGTATTGATCTGCGCACGAATGGGGACATCCTGGGAGGCAGGGAAGCGGTTGAAAAGATAATCCCAAAAAGCGGACCAGAAGGGCAGGGAAGCCCTGGCTTGATCTGCAGCGGCCATCATGCTGCTTAGGTCTAGAGAAAAACCAAGGGTGGCGGGCTTTACTTGAAAACTGCTGTCGCCGTAATGCAGCTCAACAGGGACGGAATAAGCCTGTGTCAGACGATCGGCAGCCTGGTCAATATCCAAACCGGAAACATCCACCCCGGCAATGGTTGAACCGGGAGAGAAAGACGAACGAAGGCGGCTGAACACCACCAATTGGAAAACCAACAACAAGATACCACCCGCGATAAGGGCAAGTGACAGCCAACGAACTAATGAAAAGTTCTTTAAATGTTTCATTTCAAGCACTCCAAAATTCTTACAACACATCCGATTTTACCAGATGGCAGCATGATTATACTGGCGCATGATAGGCGAATTACTGCACTTTGGATATACTTAAAGGATGATCGTCAATCCTGCGGACCCATCAGAAATCTTAAAAACCCTTTTCCCGTTTTCGATGCTTAATGATGAAGACCTGCAAAGGATCGCTCCTTTCTTTGAACAGATCCATTTCCCTGCAGGAGCGACCGTTTATTCGGATGGCTACCCGGCGAAGGATCTTTTTTTCATCCTTTCTGGCAAAGTGAAGCTCCTCTATCACCAGGCCAAGGAGGATAGGATGCTTGGTGTTTTGGGCACCGGGGACCATTTTGGCGAAGAAGTTTTAACGGGGAGTGTGACCCATCAAACCAGGGCGGTTTGTCTTTCGGCAGTATCGGTTTTGCGGATCAAGGGGAATAAGGCGCGTGCCATTGCGGACGCCTGGCCGGTATTGCATGCTGCATTTGCTTTGTTCCAGAGAACATACCAGTTGACCGTCACACAGAAGCTTCCATGGCGTGCACCTGAAGAAGCGGTGGAGCTGATCAGCCGCAGGCATCCGTTCTTCCTGTTCATGCGAGTATTTCTGATCGGTGGTGCTTTCTTGGTCGGGTTTTCTTTTTTGCTGTTCTCAGCATTGGCTTCAATAAATTATTTTGTGCCGTTGTTGATACTTTCACTCCTTGAGTTGATGGTGGGCACAATCATTTGTGCCTGGTCTGGATTGGAGTGGGGCAATGATAGTTTCATACTGACCCGCGAGCGCGTTTGTGTTCAGAAGAAATTGATCGGTTTTTACGAAAGCCGGCACGAATCCCCGGTCAACGCGGTACTCTCTGTTGGCGTGGATACATCATTATTAGGCAGGCTGCTCGGGTTTGGCACTGTGACCGTGAGAACTTATACGGGCGACCTGCAGTTCAAGCGGCTGCCTTATCCTTATGTGATCTATGAACTGCTTGAAATGCGTCGTGAAGCCGAAGCCTTGGAATCCGCCCAGGCCGAAAAACAGGAGATTCGCGAAGCATTAACTGGCAAAGCTGATCGAGCAACTGGCCGAAAGTCAACGTCTTCAGTAAATAGTGGCACTCAAAACCAGGTTGAACGATCAGGTTCCTTCTCAAATTTCATGGCAAGGTTTTTCAGCCTGAGAACTGAGAAGGAAGATTCGGTAGTCTACCGGACGCATTGGTGGATCATGTTGAAAAAGACCGCCCTTCCCGGATTCTTTTTATTCGTGGTCATTTTGGCGGTATTGGCCCGTCTCCTGGGATTTCTCAGCATCATTCCAGAGGTTGTGGTTTACGTTGGCGCGTTGGTGCTGGCTGTGGCTTGTTGGGGTTGGTGGATCTACCAATACCAGGATTGGCAGAATGATGTCTACATCATTACTGACGATCAATTGATTGATGTCTACAAGAAGCCTCTGGGAATGGACGATCGCCGTTCGGCGCCGGTGAAAAATATCCAAACCGTTGAGTTTGAGCGCAAGGGTCTGATCAACCTGTTGTTGAATTTTGGCACGGTCAAGATCAAGATCGGCAATGAAGAATTTACCTTTGATAATGTTTATCAACCTTCAGAAGTGCAGGCTGAAATATATGCACGCTACCGGGCGACCCTCGAGACAGCCAAGAAGAATGAACAACAAAAATTTGTTGAATGGATCAAAACCTACGAAGAGATCCAAAAAGAAAATCAACGAGCAAATGAAGACGAAAACGGGTAAAATTGGCTCTTGATTGACTTAAAAACGAGGTTTATGATGGCAATTCTAGATATTATTAGTGTTCCCGATCCAATTCTCAGGCGTAAAGCCCGTAAAGTGACCGATTTTGGCAAGGATTTTCAGATGCTTGTCACCAACATGATTGACACCATGCGCGATGCCCCCGGGGTTGGGTTGGCAGCGCCTCAGGTGGCTGTTTCTCAAAGGGTGGTGGTGATCGAGTATGCTGAAGATGATGAAGAAGAAGTAGAAGAAAATGCAGACACACCAGCAGCCCCGAAAAAGCTTTACGTGTTGGTGAATCCTGAGATCATTGAAAAATCTGAAGAAATGGTGCTCGGCATCGAAGGTTGCCTTTCAGTTCCCGACCTGGTCGGAGAGGTCGATCGGCACGAACGGATCACTGTAAAGGCCTTAAACCGGCATGGCCAACCGACCAAGATCAAAGCAGAAGGCTGGCTGGCACGTATCTTTCAGCATGAGATAGACCATTTGGAAGGCATCATTTATACCGACCGCACCGACAAGGTGTGGAAACCCCGCGATGACGAAGAAACTCCGCTTGATTGATCCATGTATCTGACTCATTTATCGCTGACCAACTTTCGGCTTTTCTCCCGCCTGGATATGGATGTGCCAAGGCGGATTCTTTTGCTAATGGGCTCGAATGCCCAGGGAAAAACCTCCTTGTTGGAAGCGATCTATTACCTGGCGACGTTCACATCTTTTCATGCCATGAGCGACAAGCAGCTGCTTAATTTCGTAGCTACCAGTGAAGAATTGACTGTGGCGCGTTTGGTCGCAGCTTATCAACGCGGCGACCAGCAGCATAAGCTTGAGGTTCGGCTGATCCAGGATTCTAATGGCAATGGTGGGGCGCGTCTACGCAAGGAAGTGTTGTTGGACGGTGTTAAAGCACCGGTCACTCAGGTGGTGGGGCACTTTAACGCGGTGATCTTTTTACCGCAGATGACCCGTATCCTCGAGGGCGGACCGGAAGAGAGACGCCGTTACCTGAATCTGGCTTCAGCACAGGCAGATCCCTTTTTCACCCAGGCGCTTTCTGAATACAACCAGGCCATCACCCAGCGCAATGCATTACTTAAATTATTGGCAGAACGCGGTGGAGATGCATCCCAATTGGATTATTGGGACGAGGTGCTCACCAGCCGCGGCGCGAGGATCATGCATGCGCGTATTTTGGCCATCCAGGAAATTGAGCAATTGGCCATTCGAATTCATGAACATCTGAGCGGTGGCAAGGAAGTCATTCGCCTGAATTATCAACCATCGTATGATCCTTTGCCGAAACCTGAAGGGCAGTTCAGTTTGCCCATCCAGACTTCTGCTCAGCGCGACGGATTTACCTTAAAACAATTACAGCAGGGGTTCGCTGAAAAACTGAAACAAGTCAGAAACGAAGAGATCGCTCGTGGCGTGACGACGGTTGGTCCGCACCGCGATGAAATGCGCATCATTTGCAACGGCATTGACCTCACCGATTTTGGCTCGCGCGGTCAGCTCCGTACGGCCATCCTCTCATTGAAATTGGCTGAGGTGGATTGGTTGAAACAAAAAACCACCCAATGGCCGGTGCTGCTGCTTGATGAAACCCTGGCTGAACTGGATGTTGATCGGCGGAATTATTTAATGAATTATTTGGAGAAAGCCGAGCAGGCGATCTTAACCACCACGGATTTAAACCTTTTCTCACCGGGTTTTGTCGAACAATGCGAGCGCTGGCAGATCTCAAGCGGCTCGGTAAGTGTGTTGAAGTCCTGACGATCTACAGCGGTTTCTTTGAAGGGATGCCGACCGTGCGGGGGTAAAGGGAAGGGGTCGCGGAAGTCTTTTTAATAACCACAAGAAAGCGCTCATCCACAACACCCGGCAGGGTGATCTTTTCGATCTTTTGAAGTTCAGCCCCCAATAACTTGAACGCATTCTCGCTGGCCTGTGCTTCGGCATGTGCACTATCGCCTTTTTGGGCGAGCATGTGGCCGCCAATTTTGAGCAGCGGCACCAGGTATTCCGACAGGATCGGCAGGTTGGCAACAGCGCGAGCCAGCGCCCAATCGTATTGTGCGCGATGGTTGGGTAGACGTCCGACTTCCTCAGCCCTGAGAGATAAAACCTCGACATGCTCCAGGTGCAGGGTTTCCACCATGTGTTTGCAGAACCCGGCCTTTTTACCCACAGATTCCACCAGGGTGAGTCTGAGCCCTGGGAACATGATCTTTAAAGGGATGCCCGGAAAACCTGCTCCAGTACCGACATCAATGATCCGTTCATTGTGCAGCGGCTTCATCACTGATAGGCAGGTGAGTGAATCGAGAAAATGCTTGACGCGAATTCCTTCCGCGTCACGGATGGCCGTGAGGTTGAATTTTTCATTCCAGCTCATCAGCTCGGATTCAAAGATCTCGAAAGCCTTGATCTGCTGTTCGGTGAGGGGAGAGCCGGTATATTTTTGTGATTCTGTAATAAATGAATGCATTTCAGAATTATACCAAGACCGACTTATTTTCTTTTGCAGAGTTCAAAAAAAGCTCTAATTATTAAGATTTAATTAAAATTCGTTGTTGACATTATGTCTTCGATTTTGTATAATTTATATGTTGTTAACAAAAATCTTATGAAAGGACGGCGCAGAGATATGGTTTATTCCGGCATTAAACTGACTTGGCTTACAACTGCAACCCTTAAAGGGTTTGTTGCTGTGGGTCCTTGTATAAATGCGCCTGTCCATCGTTAAGACTGATTAAACCCAGTTCGGCGGCCACGGTGCATCACAAAATCCGTGGTCGTTTTGTTTAACCCGCAAAAGGCCTCGGAGCACCCCGTGGCCTTTTTTTTATTTTGTTCTTCTGGAGGAGGAGACATGTTGAAAGCAGAATCAGAAAGTCGTGTAACGGATTGAGTAATTCGATCATGGTCGTTGTTGATTCAAGCAAGTGTTCGTGTAAGGAAAGAGGGAGGCCGAATATGTTGGATGCTATGACCAAATTCGGCGGTTATCGTGTGGACTATTTGCATCATGGGCTGGAAAAAGACCAGAAAGCCTTTGCGTTCTATCTGCGGGCTGAGATCAACCCTGGCGACAGCTACAGCCATGAAGCAAAACGTCAATTGTATACAGGGCTGACGATCATCAAACAGCACCTTGAGTTCAAGCATCTGGCGGGGATCTATTTGGATCTGGACAACCTGGACAACCTCAACCGGCCTGCGTACCAGCAAATGAAGCAGGATATGTTGAACGGCATGTTCAAACGTTTGTTCGTTCTGGATGAAAACGCCCTCATGGGCAGCGAAGATGCAGATCATGATCTGCTCATGCTCTTCATCCAGACCCGTGGATTTGAACTGTTTACCTGCAAAAATGGCGAGTGCCTGCCTCTCGAACTATTGAGAGTGTTGGAACCACTCGGTGTCTAAACCATTGTAATTAACATTGAAAGGAGTCAACATGATCGGAAAATCATTATTTATTGGCGAACTGACAGAATGGACAGCCCTGGATCCTGAAAAGGATGCGGCGGTAATTTCAAACTGGACAGCCAACCTTCATTTCAGCAGCCAGTTTTTTCAAAAACCGGCCCGTCTTTACGCGGCACATGAAGTGAAAAAGTTTGTTAAAGAGCAGCTCAAAGAAGCGGATCAAAAGAAGAACGAATTTGTTTTTGCTGTTCGAAAGAAAGGGACCAAAGAGATGGTGGGCCTTTTAATTTTCGCATGGCTGCAATTCTCACAGCAATCCGCACGCCTTTTCTTGGATTTTGAATCTGATGAATCCTTGGACCTTTACGGAGAAGAAGTAGTAGACATGGCTTTACGATATGGTTTTATGGAAATGTCTCTTCACCGTATCTGGGTGATGCTTTCGGGTCATCAAGAAAAAGAGATTGGTCTATTTGAAGCGGCTGGATTCTTAAGAGAGAATCAACGACGTGAAGCCAGTTTTCATGACGGGCGTTTTTATGACAGCCTTGGTTATGCACTTTTGAAGCCTGAATGGAAGAAGAAACAGCAAATGGAGGTGGCGGAATGAGCAAACAATTCTTTACAGGAAAACGCATTGAACTGACCCCTGTAGATCTTGAGAAGGATGTCGAAATCTGGGAATCCTGGAACCACGACAGCGATTACCTGCGTTTATTGGATGATTTCCCTGCGAGTCAATATTCTGCACCCTTGATCAAGGAGTGGTTCGAAAAAGAGGATTCGCCCAACGCGTTATTCATGATCCGAACCCTTAAAGATCAAAAGGTCATCGGATTCATCGAACTTGCGGGCTACGATTGGGTGGCACGTAATGCCTGGGTGGGGGTGGGCATCGGCGACCCGGATTATCGCAGCCAGGGTTACGGTACAGAGGCCATGAACTTGCTGCTTAAATTTGCTTTCCGCGGACAGAACCTGCACCGGGTTAATCTGGGTGTGTTTGCCTTCAATCCGCGCGCCATCCGTTGTTACGAGAAAAGCGGGTTTAAATATGAAGGACTTGAACGTGAAGCCCTCTATAAAGATGACCAACGCTGGGATTGTCACATGATGGGCATTCTGCAATCCGAGTGGGAAGCCATGCAAGCAGTCGCTCAGGCAGATTAGTATATTGCCAACAATGAGACTTTGAATGGGGGCGGTTCTTGAACCGCCCCCTTAATCGTAAAACTCCCAATGAGATACCTTTTCTTAAGGAGGGCATGATATACTTTCAAAAAAATCAGGGATAACTCATGGCAAACAAGATAAAAACGGTTATATGGGATATGGGTGGCGTGATCTTGAGGTCTGAAGATTGGACCCCTCGCAGAGAATTAGCTTCTCAATATGGCATGACCTTGGAAGAAATTCATGACCTGGTATTTGATAGTGATTCGGGCCGGATGGCGACCCTGGGGAAAATTGAAGAGCAAGCCCATTGGAAAACCATTGGCGATAAACTGCACCTTGGACCGGAAACCCTTATACAGTTCCAGGAAAAATTTTGGGCAGGCGACCGCCTCGATTACGAACTGGCAGATTTCATCCGCAAGCTAAAACCATCTTTTACCACAGGTCTATTGAGCAATGCCTGGACCAATGCACGCCATGTTTTGACCACAAGCAAACCCTGCATTGATGCATTTCACGTCGCAGTTTTTTCGTGTGAGGTTGGGCTGATGAAACCAGACCCTGCCATCTATAAAACCATTTTGCGATTATGCTCGACTGAACCTGAAGAAGCCATTTTTGTGGATGATTTTGCCATTAACATTGAAGCGGCCAACAATCTCGGCATCCACGGAATCTTGTTTAAAAGTGCAAGTCAGGCTATGACTGATGTGATGGCTTTGCTAAATGGTGATGGTGTCGCATAATGAAGGTTTACAAAATTGGGGTTATCTCTGACACCCATGTGCCGGATCGTTCTGCAGAAATTTCAGCCGAATTACTTTCATCCTTAAAAGCTGAAAAAGTGGATCTCATCCTACACGCGGGAGATATAAGTCTGCCGGGTGTGCTTGAGTTGTTGGAGACCATTGCGCCTGTCAAGGCAGTCAAGGGTAACCGGGATTTTCTTTTTTTTCGCAAGATCCCCATGGTTCAGCATTTTGAAGTGTTTGGGGTCAAATTTGCCCTTATGCACGGGCACATGAATTGGGTGGTTTATTGGCTGGATAAGTTTCTGTATGTTTTCTCTGGTTATAACCGCGACCGATATATCCGCCGATTGCCAAAAGCAGCACCTGAAGCCAGGGTGATCGTTTTTGGGCATACGCATCATGCCGAGAGTCTCAGGCAAGATGGCATCTTCTATTTCAACCCCGGTTCCACTTCGTATGGTGACAAACTGACCCGGCGGCGTACCTGGGGGATTATTGAAGTATATGAAGATGGACAAGTGGATGGTAAAATAATGCCCTGTAGTTAGGGCGGAGAATCCCCAGAAAATTGAATATAACCCCCCCGGGAGGAGAAAAGTTCTTCGTCCCCTTAATTTATTTAATATGCGCACGAAAAACCTTAAAAAACTTGACCTTCTTGATTTGTTTGATATAATTTAGGTTTGCGTATCCCTGCCTGATATTTCGGGAAGGGTTAATATTCTCGTGCGCCAGGTTTATGATCTAGGAGAAACCTATGGCTTCTGTGTTGCCAACCAAGTCTTACGCTCGTATCCCAGTTATTTTCCCTATGCCCAACCTGATCGAGGTTCAACTCGATTCCTTCCGACGTTTAAAGGAAGATGGTTTGGGCGATCTTTTTCATGAAGTTTCACCCATTGAGTCTTACAACAAAGGGATGAAGCTTTACTTTCCCGGCCGCAGCGCTGAAGCTCAGCAGTGGGGACTGAAGTATTGGTTCGAAGCTCCCAAACATTCGATGGAAGAGTGCGTGGAACGTGACCTGACTTATGCCAGCCCGTTATACGTTTCTGTTCTTTTGGCTGGTCCGGATATTCCTCAACCCGTCAAATCGGATATCTTCCTGGGGGACTTCCCTGAGATGACCGACAAGGGTACCTTCATTATCAATGGTACCGAACGTGTTGTGGTTTCACAGCTCATCCGTTCACCAGGTGTGTATTTTGAAGCCCCCGTGGATCGCGCCTCAGGTCACCGTCTGGCCATGGCCAAGTTGATCCCCGATCGCGGCGCCTGGATGGAATTCGAAACCCGCAAGAATGATTACCTCATTCTCAAGTTCAATCGCAAACGCACCGTGCCCATCACCATCTTCCTGCGCGCTTTGGCCGCAGTGGATGATCTGCTGCCCGGTGACAGCCCCTTGAAGACCGGTTCTGACGAAGAGATCATTTCACTCTTCAGCGACATTGACACCAATGTCGAACGCCAGTTCATCCCGTCCACCATCCATCAGGAACCGGTGTGGGATCTTGCCAACGGACAAACCGTGGCTGAAGCTGCGCTTATCGAGTTCTTCAAACGTATGCGACCTGGCGACCCCGCCAACCTCGAGAATGCCAAGCAGTTCCTCGAAGAACAGCTCTTCGACAGCCGACATTACGATCTCGAACGCGTCGGACGCTACAAACTTAATCAAAAATTAGACCTGATGGACCGTATCCCCGTGGCTCACCGTAGTGTGACCAAGTGGGATATTGTCTACCTCGTGCGCCGCATGATCCTCATTAATAATGAGATCGAAGACAAAGATGATATTGACCACCTGGGCAACCGCCGCGTCAAGACCAATGGTGAGTTGATCCAGAATAAATTACGCATCGGCCTGCGCCGTATGGAACGTGTCATTAAAGAACGTATGTCCATCCGTGATCAGGATCAGGTTTCACCGGTCAGTCTGGTGAACATCCGCCCTGTGGTTGCCGCCCTGCGTGAGTTCTTTGGTTCTTCACAATTATCCCAGTTCATGGATCAGACCAATCCATTGGCCGAATTACGCAGCAAGAGAACGCTGTCAGCCTTGGGTCCTGGTGGTTTGCGTCGTGAGCGTGCTGGTTTCGATGTTCGTGACGTTCACCATTCGCATTACGGTCGTATCTGCCCGATTGAGACCCCAGAGGGTCCAAACATTGGTTTGATCGGACGTTTGGCTAGTTTTGCACGCGTCAATGAGTATGGTTTCATTGAAACCCCCTATCGCCGCGTGATCAAAACCTTGAGCTTTGATGATCCCCGCCTTGAAGGACGCTTGTTGCGCGAAACCATCAAGGATGAGAAAACCGGCGAGATCATTGCCAAAGAAGGCGAACGTATTGACGCCAAGATGGCTGCTGCCCTCAAGAAGACCAAGAAATCCACCATTTTTGTGGCTCCGTTTATTTCAGCCGAAGTGGAATACCTCTCCGCTGATGCAGAAGACAAGTACGTCATCGCCCAGGCAAACGCTGGCATGGATATCAACAGCGAATTCATCGGCGATCAAATTTCATGCCGTTTCCACAGTGATTTCATCATGAGTACTGCTGAAGGCATCAATTATATGGACGTTGCTCCAAACCAGGTCGTGGGTATCAGTGCTGCTTTGATCCCCTTCCTTGAGCATGATGATGCGAACCGTGCTTTGATGGGTTCCAACATGCAGGCGCAAGCGGTTCCGTTGATCAACCCCGACTGCCCTCTGATCTCCACCGGCATGGAAAAGTACGCTGCCATTGATTCGGGCCAGGTTTTGGTTGCCGAAGAAGAAGGCGAGATCACTTCAGTCACCGGACGCCAGATCTTTGTCCGCAATGCTGATGGCAAGGTTCGTGAATACAATTTGCGCAAATATCAGCGCTCAAATCAGAGCACCTGCATTGATCAGCGCCCGGCCGTGATCAAAGGCCAGCGTGTACACAAGGGCGATATTCTGGCAGATTCCTCCTCCACAGTCAGTGGAAAACTTTCATTGGGTCAGAATGTGGTCGTTGCCTTCCTCTCATGGGAAGGTGGTAACTTTGAAGACGCCATCCTGCTTTCAGAACGTCTGGTTCAGGGCGATAAATTCACCTCCGTGCATATTGAAAAGCACGAAGTTGAAGCCCGTGACACCAAACTTGGTCCTGAAGAAATTACCCGCGACATCCCCAATGTGGGTGAAGATGCCATCAAAGATCTTGATGAGCAAGGCATCATCCGCATCGGTGCTGAAGTCGGCCCCAACGACATCCTGGTCGGCAAGATCACTCCCAAGGGCGAAAAAGAACTCACCCCTGAAGAACGCTTGCTGCGCGCCATCTTTGGTGAAAAATCCCGTGATGTCAAAGACACTTCCCTGCGCATGCCTCACGGCGAACGCGGCAAGGTTGTTGATGTAAAGATCTTCACCCGTGTGGATAATGTTGACCTGCCAGCCGGTGTGGATATGATGGTGCGTGTCTCCATTGCCCAACGCCGCAAGATCACCGCTGGCGACAAGATGGCAGGCCGCCATGGTAACAAGGGTGTTGTTTCTCGTGTGGTGCCCGTTGAGAACATGCCTTTCCTTGAAGATGGAACACCTATTGATATCATCCTCAACCCATTGGGCGTTCCCGGTCGTATGAACATCGGCCAGGTACTTGAAGTCCACCTGGGTTGGGCTGCCCGTCAGCTCGGTTTCGAAGCCGTCACCCCGGTCTTTGATGGCGCTGATGAGTACGAGATCGAAGCCGAACTCGGCCGTGCCTGGTTAATGGATCTGGCCTGGAAAGAATCAGGCGAGAAAGCATGGGAATGGCTGAATAGCCAGGACTATGATCCCCAATCCATTCGCGATGATGACGAAGTTCGCTTGTTCTATCTCGAGCAGGTCCTTGACAAGAAACAAGACATCGCCCGCATGGCAGTGGATATGAACTATGCTCGCCGTGTGAATCTTGAACACTGGCTGTCTGAACGCAAGATCGCACCTGCATCGGTATTGAAATTTGACAATGTTCAGGTCGGCACACCGCTGTACACTGAATATGACAGCCAGGCCATCAACATCTGCTTGCGTATCTGGCTTGAGAAACAGGGTGTGGATGTATCCAAGATCAAGGATGCTGACATCCGCTCCACCAGTGAACAATATTCACTGGAAAACAACATCGCACTGCCCATTCTGGGTAAACAAGTACTTCGCGACGGCAAATCCGGTCAGCCTTACGATCAGCCGGTCACCGTGGGTGTTATGACCATGCTCAAGCTTCACCATTTGGTTGAAGATAAAGTGCATGCCCGTTCCACCGGTCCGTACAGTCTTGTGACCCAACAGCCCCTGGGCGGTAAGGCACAATTCGGTGGACAGCGCTTTGGTGAGATGGAAGTGTGGGCACTTGAAGCTTACGGTGCCAGCTATACACTGCAAGAAATGCTCACCGTGAAATCTGATGATGTGATGGGCCGTGTCAGTACTTATGAAGCCATCGTCAAGGGCGAACCCATTGAAGATCCCAGTTTGCCCGCCGCGTTCAGAGTGTTGGTGAAAGAGCTGCAAAGCCTTGGTTTGGCTGTTGAAGCCATCATGGATAGCAAGGAAGTCATCCGCTTTGGCAAGGATGAAGAGAAGGTGAAACCTCCCAAACTTGATACCGGTCTACTGGGTCTGGGAGAGGAATTGCACGGACTGCTGTAAGGCACTACGAGCGGTTGTAGTGAGGAACCATGCTGGCGGAACAATCAATTCTGATTGTCTTGACCAGTAATAGGCCTCATGATATAATTTTCAGCCGTTGTCTTGAAGTCGTGGTGAATGGGTACCTCTATCACGGAGTAAATCCGGTGGGGCCATCATTGCAGTAGATGGCCTCGCCCTATTAACAAAAAAAGATTAGTCAGGCAATTTATTTTCGGAGGCAAAAGTCGTGCCAACAATTAACCAACTGATCCGCAAAGGTCGAGAGACCAAAAAGGTCAAAAGTAAAGCTCCTGCTTTACAGTTCACATTAAATTCGATGAAGCAACGCCGCACCCGCCTTGAAAAAGGTGCTCCACAAAAACGCGGTGTCTGCACCGTGGTGAGAACCATGACCCCGAAGAAACCGAACTCAGCGCTGCGCAAGATCGCTCGTGTGCGTCTGACCAACGGTCTTGAGGTCACTGCTTACATCCCGGGTGAAGGTCATCAGTTGCAGGAACACTCCGTGGTGCTCGTTCGCGGCGGCCGTGTGAAAGACCTGCCAGGCGTTCGTTACCACATCGTGCGTGGAACCCTGGATACAACCGGTGTTGCCAAACGCGCTCAGGGCCGATCAAAATACGGATCGAAGAAGCCAAAAGCGTAATCATTTTTTCCTATTTGATGGAGTATTTGCATGCGACGGACTAAACCAGAACCACGTGTAGTAAACCCGGATGTGCGTTATAGCAGCGTGCCGGTGACCTTTTTCATTCACCGCATTATGAAACGTGGCAAGAAAAGTGTTGCCACCCACATCATGTACGATGTAATGGATATTATCAAGGAAAAAACCGGAAAGAATCCGGTTGAAGTACTTGAAACGGCTTTGAAGAATGTTGGTCCCCAGATGGAAGTTCGCCCACGTCGTGTGGGTGGTGCTACCTACCAGGTTCCGATGGAAGTTCCTGCCAGCCGCAAAATGACCCTTGCCATGCGTTGGATCCTTGATTCAGCCACGGGAAGAACAGGCAATTCATATGCTGAAAAGCTTTCTGCTGAAATTTTGGAAGCTGCCAACAATACTGGTGCCGCTGTTCGTAAACGTGAAGAAACTCACAAAATGGCTGAAGCAAACCGTGCTTTCTCCCATTTCCGAATGTAGTTAAGATAGAGAGTGTAAAGATCTAATGCCTCGCAATATTCCTTTAGAGAAGTGCCGCAATATTGGGATTATTGCTCATATTGACGCGGGTAAAACCACGACAACTGAGCGTATCCTCTTTTATTCCGGACGAACTTATAGAATTGGCTCCGTGGATGACGGCACAACTGTAACGGACTGGATGGTTCAGGAACGCGAACGCGGCATCACGATTGTGTCTGCCGCAGTCACTGCTGAATGGAAGGGATATCAGATCAACGTCATTGATACTCCCGGACACATCGATTTCACTGCCGAAGTTCAACGCTCCCTCCGGGTGCTGGATGGTGGTGTGGTCGTTTTTGATGCTGTTCAAGGTGTTGAACCACAAAGTGAAACCGTTTGGCGTCAGGCTGATAGATACGGCGTGCCGCGCATTTGTTTTGTCAATAAGATGGATCGCACCGGTGCCTCATTTGAGTACACCCTGGGCACCATCACCAGCCGCCTCGGTGCCAATGTCATTCCGATGCAGCTGCCTATCGGTAGTGAATCCTCTTTTAAGGGTATGGTTGATCTGATGACCATGGAAGCCATCTTCTTTGAAGATGAACTTGGCAAAGAACCCATCGTCACTACCATTCCCGTTGATCTTCAAGCTCAAGCCGAAGCCGCTCGACAGCACATGATCGAAAAAATCGCCGAATTGGATGACGATCTGACTGTCAAGTACCTTGAAGGCGAAACGATTACCAATGAAGAACTTAAAGCCGGTTTACGGTTGGCTGTTCTACACAGCAAAGCGGTACCGGTTTTTTGTGGCTCATCCCTCAAGAACAAGGGTGTTCAATTGGTGCTGGATGCTGTTATTGATTACCTGCCCTCCCCAATTGATATCGAGCCGGTCAAAGTGACCAATCTCAATACAGACGAAATCATCACTCTGCCGACTGAAGATGGCGCGCCATTAAGCGCCCTTGTCTTCAAGATCGTCAGCGATCCCTATGTCGGTCGTTTAGCCTATTTCCGCGTCTATTCAGGCACGGTCACCACGGGTGGCACGGTTCTGAATCCAACCAAAGGCCGAAAAGAACGCATCGGTCGTCTGCTTCGCATGTATGCTGACAGACGTGAAGATATCAATGAGGTTTGCGCTGGTGACATTGGTGCTGTTCTTGGCCTCAAAGATTCATTCACTGGCGATACGCTTTGCGATCCTTCCACACCGGTTGCGCTTGAGAGAATCTCATTCCCTGAACCTGTAATTTCCATTGCCATCGAACCTAAATCGAATACCGATCAGGATCGTATGACGAATGCACTGCTCAGGCTCACCGAAGAAGATCCCACCTATCAGGTGGTCTCTGACGACAATACCGGGCAGACCATCATCAAGGGTATGGGTGAATTACACCTCGATATCCTGGTGGATCGCATGCTGCGCGAGTTCAAAGTGCAGGCGAACGTTGGCGCTCCTCGTGTTTCTTATCGAGAAACCATTACCAAGGCTGTTCCCAATGTGAATTACAAATACGCCAAACAATCTGGCGGTCATGGTCAGTTTGGCCATGTTGTATTTGCTTTTGAACCGCTTGAACGTGGTGGTGGCATCCAATTTGAAAATAAAATTACCGGTGGTGCTATTCCCAAGGAATACATTCCCGCTGTTGAAAAGGGTGTCAAAGAAGCCGTTGAATCCGGTGTGTTGGCCGGATATCCGGTAACTGATTTGAAAGTATCCCTGATTGACGGTTCTTACCATGAAGTGGACTCAAGCGAAATGGCTTTCAAGATGGCTGCCATTATGGGTTTCCGCGAAGGTCTGCAAAGAGGTTCTTCTGTTTTGCTGGAACCGATCATGAAAGTTGAAGTTGTTGTTCCTGCTGAATACCTTGGCGATGTGATGGGGCAAATTACCTCCCGCCGTGGTGAAGTGCAAGGTATGGAAATGAGGCCCGGTAACGCGCAAGCTGTTCGTGGAACCGTTCCTCTGGCTGAAATGTTTGGGTATGCAACTCAACTGAGGTCAGGTACGCAGGGTCGTGGTGTTTTCACCATGGAATTCGATCATTACGCACCTGTTTCATCCTCTGTTGCAGAGAAAATTATTACCAAGTAATCATCTAAACGACTCGGTTTTTTGAAGGAGAAATCGAACTTATGGCCAAGCAGAAATTTGAACGCAACAAACCGCATTTGAATATTGGCACGATGGGTCACATTGACCATGGAAAGACGACCCTGACGGCTGCCATCACCAAATACTGTGGATTTTTAGGACACGCAG